>NZ_JAUFPU010000009.1:126424-234189 GCF_030409555.1 Chitinimonas viridis | reverse complement strand
AAGGGCGGCACTCTACCCGAGGCGGGTGAATGGTGGCAAGTCATTGTTATTGATAGATTTGCTGCAAAGCAGCAGGAATGAGGCTGGGGGCGGGTTTCGGGGGAATAACCGCTTCAAGGGGATGCGGATACTCAGTCGCGTGAAATAGCCGGCCTGTCCTTCTCCTTACGTATTGGTTCTCACATGCCTTATTTTGCAACTCACACTGCTGTGCCGCCCCAAGCCGCTCATAAGCACCACCCTGAGCCCACGCAAAACCACGCCGACCTTGCGTTTCAGCCTCGACGGTTCCACACTTGAAAACCCACTGTCATAGCTGCTCCGCGATGTACCGCTGCCTTATCCTCATCTTGCTGAGTTGTTCCCTTGCTGCTGCCGGCGATGCTCGGCAGGGTCTGGAGAGTCTGTACGAGGCGGCCAATCGTTACCTCACCACCCAACTTGCCAGCCACGGCGATCGGGCCACCTTCCAGCTGGGCAGGCTGGATAGCCGGCTAACGCTTGCACCCTGCCAGAAGATAGATGTGGAACTGGCGCAGGGCAACCGGCTGCTGGGCAACACCAGCTTGCGAATACGCTGCAGCAAGGGCGCCAAGTGGACAGTCAACCTGCCGGCCGCCATCACCATACAGGCCGATTACTGGGTTGCTGCACGCGCCCTACCCTCCGGCCACGAGATTACCGAATCCGACATCGAGCGCCGCACCGGCGATCTATCCCAATTGCCCCCCGCCGTGGTGGTCGACCACGTGCAAGCCGTCGGCCGCCACTTGGTCGGGGGCACCCCCGCAGGCGCCCCTTTGCGTAGCGATCAATTGCGCGCCCCCTTCGCCGTCAAGGTGAACGATTTCGTCAAGGTAGTGGCCGTCGGCAACGGCTTCGAAGTGGCCAGCGAGGGCCGCGCCATGGGCAATGCCAACGAAGGCCAACAGGTCAGCGTCAAGATGGTCAGCGGTGCCGTGGTGCAAGGCATCGCCCGCGCAGGCGGCACGGTCGAGATAAAGTACTGATTCTTGTTGCATTGCGCCATTCGCGCCTAGACCCCCAGCCCCCCCACAAGTAGAATTGCCGGTTCTTCCCACGGCGAGTGCATTCTCTCTACTCCATGCAGGTATTTCGCGGCGTCCCATTTCATCAGGCCGGGCCTTGTGCCCTGACCATAGGCAACTTCGATGGCTTGCATCGCGGCCATCGCGCCATGCTTGATCGCCTGGTGGCCGAAGCACGCCGCGCCAACCTGCCGCCCGCCGTGCTCACCTTCGAGCCGCACCCGCGCGAACTGTTTACCCCCGATGCCGCCCCCGCCCGCCTCTCCAGCCTGCGAGAGAAGCTCGAGCTGCTGCGCGATGCCGGCATCGCCAGGGTCTACCTGGCCCACTTCAATCGGGGCTTTGCCTCGCTTACCGCCGAGGCCTTTGCGGGCGAGATCGTAGCCAGACAGATCGGTGCGCGTTACGTGCTGGTGGGCGACGATTTCCGTTTTGGCAAAGGCCGTGCTGGCGACAACAGCCTGCTGGCCACCTATGGCCAGCAATTTGGTTACCTGGCCGAGGCCATGCCCGAGATAGCCGTAGACGGCCGCCGCGCCTCCAGCACCGCCGTGCGCGAGGCCCTGGGCAGCGGCGATCTGGCGCTGGCCGAACAGTTGCTGGGCCGCCCCTATCGCATCAGCGGCCGTGTGGTGCATGGCGCCAAGCTGGGCCGGCAGATAGGCTTTCCCACGGCCAATATCCAGGTCAAGCATAACCGCCCGCCCCTCACCGGCATCTTTGTCACCGAAGTCCACGGCGCGGCCGACCAGCCCCTGCTGGGTGCAGCCAGCCTGGGCAAGCGCCCCACGGTGGACGACAGCGGCCGCATCGCACTGGAGGTCTACCTGCCCGATTTCAGTGGCGACCTGTACGGCCGTCATCTGCAGGTGGATTTTTTGCACAAATTGCGTGACGAAGCCAAGTACGATGGCCTGGAACCCCTGATCGCCCAGATCAAGCTGGATGTGGAGAACGCCCGCGCCTTCTACCGCGAACGAATTAGCCTCCCCCGTCCGTGAGCGGGCGGGGGCTGCACGAATCACGCTGATCGGTGCAAAGCACCGGTCAAGAGACTGAATTCATCGAGTTACCACCATGTCCGAACAAAGCAAATACCCAGTCAACCTGCTGGATACCCCCTTCCCCATGCGGGGCGATCTGGCACGCCGCGAGCCCGGCTTTCTGCAGCGCTGGCAAGACCAGAAGCTGTACCAGCGCATCCGCGCAGCCGCCCAGGGCCGGCCCAAGTTCATCCTGCACGACGGCCCCCCCTATGCCAATGGCGACATCCACATCGGTCATGCCGTCAACAAGGTACTCAAGGACATCATCGTCAAGACCAAGACCCTGTCGGGTTTTGATGCACCCTATGTTCCGGGCTGGGATTGCCACGGCCTGCCTATCGAGCATCAGATCGAAAAGCTGGTAAAGGGCGACAAGAAGGCCATCGAAGCCGCACCGGCCATCCACGCCAAGATCGTGGCCTTCCGCAAGGAAAACGGCCTGGACGAAAAAGCCACCCACCTGCCGGTCGATTTCGTCCGCACGCTGTGCCGCGAATACGCCGAGATCCAGATCGAGCGCCAGAAGAAGGACTTCGTCCGCCTCGGGGTGATCGGTGACTGGGCGCACCCCTACAAGACCATGGCCTTCGAGACCGAGGCCAACATCATCCGCACCCTGGGCGAAGTACATCGCCAGGGCTATCTGGTCAAGGGCCAAAAGCCCGTGCATTGGTGCGTTGATTGCGGCTCCTCGCTGGCCGAGGCCGAGGTGGAGTACGAGGACAAGAACAGCCCCGCCATCGATGTTGCCTTCCCGGTCAAGGATACCGCCGCCCTGGCCGCTGCCTTCGGTCTGCCGGCCGATCGCATTGCCGGCGTGCCTGCCTATGCCGTGATCTGGACCACCACCCCCTGGACGCTACCAGCGAACCGGGCAGTTTGCGTACACCCCGAACTGACCTACGATCTGGTCGAAACCCCCAAGGGCCTGTTGATCCTGGTGCGCGAACTGGCCGAAGGCGCCATCAAGCGCTACGGTTTCGAATCGGTCGAGGTGGTAGCGCAGGCCCACGGCAGCAAGCTGGAACACCTGAAGCTGCAACACCCCTTCTACGAGCGCGAATCCTTCATCATCCTGGGCAACCATGTCACCACTGACGCCGGTACCGGCCTGGTGCATACCGCGCCCGCGCACGGCCTGGACGACTGGCTGGTCGGCCAGCATTACGGCCTGAGCGACGAAAACCCGGTGGGTAACGACGGCCGCTTCAAACCCGGTGTCGCCCTGTTCGAAGGCAAGTCGGTATGGGAAGGCAACCCGCTGATCATCGAAAACCTGGCCGCCAGCGAATTGCTGCTGGCCAATGTGCGTCTCAATCACAGCTACCCGCACTGCTGGCGCCACAAGACGCCCATCATCTTCCGCGCCACCGCCCAGTGGTTCATCAGCATGGAAAAACCCGGCCACGCCGGCCAGGCGCTCCGTGCCGTGGCGCAGAAGGCGGTCGATGACACCGAGTTCTTCCCCGACTGGGGCCGCCCACGGCTGGAATCCATGATCAACAACCGCCCGGACTGGTGCGTTTCACGCCAGCGCAACTGGGGCACCCCGATGACCTTCTTTGCCCACAAGGTGACCGGCGATCTGCACCCCCGTTCGCTGGAGCTGCTGGAAGCCGTCGCCAAGCGTGTGGAAACCGGCGGCATCAACGCCTGGTTCGCGCTCGACCCGGCCGAGCTGCTGGGCGACGAGGCCAAGGACTACGACAAGCTGAACGACACCCTGGACGTGTGGTTTGACTCCGGCTCCACCCACTTCGCCGTGCTGCGCCAACGGCCCGAACTGGCCTGGCCGGCAGATCTCTACCTGGAAGGCTCAGATCAGCATCGCGGCTGGTTCCAGTCGTCCCTGCTGACCGGCTGCGCCACCCAGGGCCGCGCCCCGTACAAGCAGTTGCTGACCCATGGTTTCACGGTGGATGGCAAGGGCGAGAAGATGTCCAAGTCCAAGGGCAATGTGGTTGCGCCGCAGAAGGTCATCGACCAATACGGCGCCGACATGCTGCGCCTGTGGGCCGCCAGCACCGACTACTCGGGCGAGATGAGCATCTCGGACGAGATCCTCAAGCGAGTGGCAGACAGCTACCGCCGCGCACGCAACACCCTGCGCTTCCTGCTGGCCAACCTCAGCGACTTCAATGCCGCCACCGACGCCATCGCCGTAGACCAGATGCTGACGCTGGATCGCTACGCCCTGGTCATGGCACAGCAGTTCCAGGATGCCGTCACGGCCGACTACGGTCGCTACAGCTTCCACACGGCCATGCAGTCCGTCCACCACTATTGTGCGGACGACCTGGGCGGCTTCTACCTCGATATCCTGAAGGATCGCCTCTACACCACCGCGGCCAACAGCCCGGCCCGCCGCTCTGCCCAGACTGCCCTGTACCACATCACCCGCAGCCTGGCCTTGCTGCTGGCACCGGTACTCAGCTTCACGGCCGACGAGGTCTGGAACACACTGGAAGGCAATAGCGACGACAACACCCTGCTGCACACCTGGTACACGCTACCCCAGCCCGCCGATGCGGCAGCACTGGCAAGAGATTGGTCCGCTGTGCGTAGCGTGGTGGCACAGGCCAAGAAGGAGATGGAAGTCCTGCGCGAAGCCGGCAACATCGGCTCCAGCCTGCAGGCCGAGCTGACCATCACAGCCGATGCCCAGCTCTACCCCTTGCTGGCCGCACTGGGCGACGATCTGAAGTTCATCCTTATCGTCTCCAGCCTCAGTCTGGTCAGCGGCGACGAAACCCGCGTCAGCGTGTCACCCGCCACGGCCGCCAAATGCGAGCGCTGCTGGCACTATCGCAGCGACGTAGGCAGCCATGCCGAGCACGGCAGCCTCTGCGGCCGCTGCGTCAGCAACCTGTTTGGCACGGGCGAGGTACGCAAGCATGCTTAAGCAAGGCATGGCGCGCTGGCTGCTACTGGCTTTCATCATCATGGTGGTAGACCAGGCCACCAAGCTGGCCATTGAGTCGGCCTTCGAGTTCGGTGATGTCCTGCCCATCTTCAACGGCTTTAACCTGGTCCTGACCTACAACAAGGGCGCTGCCTTCAGCTTCCTGGCCACCGCCGGGGGCTGGCAGCGGCATTTCTTCACCTTGCTGGCCCTGGTCGTCTCGGTTGCCATCGTAGCCATGCTGCGCAAGCACCACGGCGAAACCCGCTTTGCCCTGGCGCTGTCGCTCATCCTCGGTGGCGCCGTAGGCAATCTGATAGACCGCCTGCTCTACGGCCACGTCATCGATTTTCTCGATGTCTACTGGGGCACCAGCCACTGGCCCGCCTTCAATATCGCCGACTCGGCCATCTGCGTCGGCGCCGTATTGATGGTGTTGGACAGTTTCAAGAAGCCGGCCGACCAGACCACCTGATCAAACAGGAATTGCCATGACCATCATGCAAATCGTACTCGCCAATCCACGTGGCTTCTGCGCTGGCGTAGACCGCGCCATCGCCATCGTTGAGCGCGCGCTGGATCAGTTCGGCGCCCCCATCTACGTCCGCCATGAAGTGGTGCACAACAAGTTCGTGGTGGAAGACCTCAAGCAGAAAGGCGCCATCTTCATCGAAGAGCTGGACGACGTGCCCGCTGGCGCTACCCTGATCTTCTCCGCCCACGGGGTATCCCAGGCAGTACGCCGCGAAGCAGAATCACGTGGCCTCAAGGTATTTGATGCCACCTGCCCACTGGTGACCAAGGTCCACATGGAGGTCAAAAAGCTGCGCGAGACAGGCTTCGAGATCATCATGATCGGCCACAAGGGTCACCCCGAGGTGGAGGGCACCATGGGACAGTCCCAGGGTGGCATGTACCTGGTCGAAGACGCTGCCGATGTGGGCAGGCTGGCCGTGCAAGACGAAAGCCGGCTGGCCTACGTCACCCAGACCACCCTGAGTGTGGATGACGCGGCCGTAGTGGTGGATGCACTCAAGCAGCGCTTCCCCGCCATCGTTGGCCCCAAGAAGGACGATATCTGCTACGCCACGCAAAATCGCCAGGATGCCGTCAAAAAGCTCTCCAGCCAGGCCGATGTAGTGGTGGTGGTCGGTTCCACCAATAGCTCCAACTCCAACCGCCTGCGCGAAGTGGCGGCCAACGCCGGTCTCGATGCCTACCTGGTCGACAATGCCAGCGAATTGCAGGCCGCCTGGTTTACCGGCAAGGCCCGCGTGGGTGTCTCCGCTGGCGCATCAGCCCCCGAAATACTGGTCAAGGAAGTCATAGCCCGTATTCAGGAATTCGGCGCTCAATCGGTAGAGGAAATGGAAGGCACGATTGAAGGCATTGTGTTCTCTTTACCCAAGGGATTGAATACCCAATAAATGGTGAATTACTGATATTCATTACCCGCAAACGCTGTCAACTATCTAATGTAGTTGTAGCGTGCGCGCTACAAAGGCCGGTAATATTATTACCGGCCTTTTTATTAAACGCGCCAAAGCCAGATATAAATACAAGCGCAACGCATTGTTTTAATTAAGAAAGTAGACATACCGACCGGTGTGTTTAGCCCCTTAGGTGAAATAGTTCCCTAACCGTTTTCCCTAATGCATTTATCCGCCACTCTCATCACAATGCGTTCGCCTGCCACGGGCGTGCTATGCGCCCTTGGCCTAACTTAAGAAGAAAAGGAAATCCCGCATGAAATACGCTCGCATCGCTGCACTGGTTGCTGGTCTGTTTGCTGCTCCTGTACTGGTTCACGCCGAAAACGCCAACGTTACCGTTTACGGTATCGCCCAAGCCGGCGTCAGCATCGTCAACAACGACGATGTCACCAAGACCATCATTGAAGACACCGGTTCGCGCATCGGCTTCAAGGGCGAAGAAGACCTGGGCAACGGCCTCAGCGCTTTCTTCAAGATCGAAAGCAAGGTTCGCCTTGACGACGCCAGCGCAAGCGGCTTCGCCAACCGCGAAGGCTGGCTTGGCCTGAAGGGCGACTTCGGTACCGTCAAGCTGGGTCGCGGCAAGACCTACTTCGACCTGGCCCAAGAGAACTTCGACGGCTTCAACGGCAACTCCACCATGATCAACAGCCTGTTGATCGATGGCGTCTACTACCGCTCCAGCAACAACATCGCCTACGAAACCCCCAACCTGGGCGGCTTCGTTGGTAAGCTGCAGTACGGCGACATGGAAGGCAAGACCAACAACGTGACCCCATCGGCCGTGATCGGTTCGCTGGAGTACAACGTGGGCTCGCTGCAACTGATCGGCGCCTTTGAGTCGCAACGCGATCTGGCCCCCGTCATCGCTGATGGCACCAAGCCTGTCATGGACGGCGCCCGCATCAAGAACTACCTGCTGGGCGCAGGCTACACCCTGCCAGCTGGCACCAACTTCAAGCTGGCCTACCGTCAGTCCAACTTCAGCCTTGGCCCAGTCGATACCGACCGCGACACCATCATCGGTGTGGTCAGCCAGCCTTTCGGCAACGCTACTGCCCGTATCGGCTACACCCACGTGGGCGATCTGGACGGTGTGGACAGCTCCGGCGGCGACTACCTGGCCCTGGGCGTGGACTACGCCGTGTCCAAGCGCACCATCGTTTACACCGAATTCAGCCGCGCCACCAACGAGAAGAACAACGTCTCGCTGCTGGAAACCTCGGCTGGTCAAGGTGGCGCCGCCGGCACCAAGCGCAACAACAGCGCCTGGACCACTGGCATCATCCATCTGTTCTAAGCCGTACCCGCTACATCGGCGCAAGCCGACGCTGCCGAAAACACCCCGCTCAGGCGGGGTGTTTTTTTACCTGCTGCGCCTGCTGATCACCACCCAACTGCGCCACCAGAAAGTCAATCATCACCCGCAACTTGGGTGGTACAAAGCGGTTGGACGGGTACAACACCCAGGCCGTCCCGGCATATGCTGTCAGGTGCTCCCAATCAGGCAACACCACCCGCAGGAGGCCCTGTGCCAAGCTGGCGGCAGCCGCAAATGCGGGCAGGCTGGCAATCCCCAGACCCGCCAATGCCCCTTCCAGCCGCATCTCACTGTGATTGGCCACATAGCGACCACGCACAGCCACAGTACACAGCTCGCCACCCAGTCTGAATCGCCAGTGCCGGTCCCGCTCATCCTCCCCAAGGTACAGGCAGCTATGCCCTGCCAGCTCCCTGGGGTGCACAGGCGTGCCATGCGCCGCCAGGTAGTCCGGGCTGGCGCACAGCATATGGCTGATCGTCATCAATGGCCGGCCAGCCAGCCCGGGCGGCGGGTTGTCCGTCATGCGTATGGCCAGTTCCACCGATTCGGCAAACAGATCCACGGTCCGGTCAGTTACCACCAGCTGCACATCAACCTCCGGATAGCGCCGCAGGAACTCGGCCATCAACGGATGCACCACCTGCCGCCCCACCGCCTTGGGCACACTGATCCGTATCAACCCCCTCGGTGCTGCAGCGTAGGCATCCTTCAAAGCCAAAACCCCTCCGGCCGCTGCCAGCATGTCCTGGCTACAGGCCAGGGCCGCCTCGCCCGCCTCGGTCAAACGCAGCTGCCGGGTGGTCCGTTCCAGCAGCCGTAGCTGCAGGCGCGCTTCCAGCCTGGCTATCAAACGGCTGACCGCCGAGGGTGTCAGCCCAAGCTGCCTGGCCGCAGCCGAGAAACTACCCGCCTCCACCACCCTGGCGAACACCGCCATCTCAGGCAGGCTTTCAAACTCCTCATTTGTTCTCATGGCGCACAAATCCTGTTCCAATACGGCAGATTATCATCTCAATCGGATAAATTGATAATCCGGCATCACTCTCTCCAGGCTGACGCCATGTCCTCACTTACCCTTCCCCAGCCCGCCGGATTGCTGCGTCTGTCCGATCTCCTCTTGCTTCTGGTCGCCATGGTCTGGGGTACCAGCTATGGCATAGCCAAAGGCGCCCTCGCCTACTATCCGGTACTGGGCTTCCTGGCCATACGCTTCCTGCTGACCTTTGCCCTGCTGGCCCCCACGCTGTTGAACATCAGCACACCAGCCCGCCGCGATGCGCTGCTGGCCGGCTTGCCACTGGGCGCCCTGATGCTGGGTATCTTTATCTGCGAGACCTTCGGCGTCGCCATGACCCAGGCCGCCAATGCCGCCTTCCTGATCAGCCTGTGCATCGTCATGACACCCTTCGTGGAGTGGTGGCTGCTGCGCCGCCGGCCAGCAACACCGGCTTTTGTCTTCGCCGGTGTTTCCCTGCTGGGTGCCTTGCTGCTGAGCGGAGGTCTGGAGGCCCGCTTCGGCCTGGGCGATCTATTGATGCTGGGTGCAGCCCTGCTGCGCGCCATAACGGTCTGCCTCACCAGCAAGCTCACCCAGGGCCGCCAGGTCGCCCCACTGGCACTGACCGCAGTGCAGGCAGGGGTCATAGGCTGTGGCAGCCTGCTCTTGGCTTGGTTAAGCCCACAAGGCCTACCGGCCCTGCCTGCGCATCCTGGCTTCTGGCTGGCAACGGCTTACCTGGTACTGGGCTGCACCATCTTTGCCTTCTTCGCCCAGAACTGGGCCTTGCGCCACAGCTCCCCCACACGGGTAAGCCTCCTCACCGGCAGCGAGCCCGTCTTCGGTGCCCTGTTTGCCGTCCTCTGGCTGGGCGAAACACTCAGCCCCATCGCCTGGCTAGGCGGCGCCCTTATCGTCCTGTCAGCATTCTGGGCCGCACACCACAAGGCAATATGACATAATCATTCAAACAACAACAAAATCCATGCAAACGCACTATTCAAGGCCGGATATCGTATCCCACCCACCACACACCAGCCTTGCTTAACCAAGCGCTAAGGCTGGCTTAAGTGCGGTTATTCATTTGTCATGATAGTCTCCTCGTCCACGCAAACCCCTTTGCGCCCCGACAGTGGACCCAAAATACAGATGGAGAACCCCGTGCGTCACACCTTGCTCGCATCCCTGCTGACCTTAGCATTTCTCAACACCGCCCAAGCCGCCCCCGCCAAGAAGATCTGGATCACCGTAGGCGACGACGCCTACGCCCAATTGCAGCGCGTGGCCCCACAAAGCATCGCCAAGCAATCACGCACCATCTCAGCCGGCCGTGGCGATCAAGGCCTGTTTGCCGAGCAGGTACACGTTGTCGAAGTCGAGGAGTCCAGCCTGCACTCGCTGTCCGAAGCCGTGCACGAGGAACTGCACCGCTGCGGTGGCTTCATCGCCCACAATAGCTACGCTGACGCACTGCGCGCCTTGCAACCAGTACAACCAGCCGCCATCACCCGCCCCAGCTACGCCATCGACAATCAAGCCCAGGTCCAGCCCCTGCTGCCCATGCTGCAGGAAAGCCATATCGCCAGCACCATCGTCACACTGTCGGCCTTCACCAACCGCCACTTCAAGAGCCGTCATGGCGTCGCCGCATCCGACTGGCTGCTCAAGCACTGGCAAAGCCTGGCAAAGGGCCGTAACGACATCGTCGCCGAGCAGATCACGCATGCAGACTACCCGCAGAAGTCTGTCATGATCACCATCAAGGGCCAGACCAAGCCGTCCGAAGTCATCGTCATCGGCGGCCACCTCGACTCGATCCACAAGGGCACCATGGGCGAGGACACCCGCGCCCCCGGCGCTGATGATGACGCATCAGGTATCGCCAGCATGACCGAAGCCCTGCGCGTCCTGATCGCCCAGGGCTACAAGCCCGACCGCACCATCAAGTTCATCGGCTATGCCGCCGAAGAAGGCGGCCTGCGCGGCTCCAAGGATATCGCCCAGCGCTTCAAGTCCCAAAACACCAATGTGGTGGGCGTCATGCAGCTGGACATGACCAACTACAAGGGCTCAGATAGCGACATCTACCTCTACACCGACTACACCGACGCCGCACAAAACACCTTCCTGGCAGACCTGATCAAGACCTACCTGCCCACCTTGAAGGTAGGCCAGGACAAATGTGGCTATGGCTGTTCGGACCACGCCTCCTGGACTGGCCAAGGCTATCCGGCCTCCATGCCATTTGAAGCCAGCTTCAGCGGCATGAACAAACGCATCCATACCGCGGAAGACACTTTCGAGAACATGGGTAGCCAAGCACAGCACGCGCTCAAGTTCGCCCAACTCGCCACCGCCTACGCCGTAGAGCTGGGTAGCGACGCCAGCGGCCCAGGCAACGGCGGCGGCCAGACTGAGACCCAGACCGGCTCGCTGAAGCAAGGCCAAAACCTGGCCTACGGCCCTTACCGCCTTACCGCAGGCGCCAGGCTGACCGCCCAGCTCACCGGCCAGGGTGATGCGGATATCTACCTGCGTGCCGGTAGCGCCCCCACCAAGATGGAATGGGACTGCCGCCCTTATCGTGGTGACAGCGAGGAAAGCTGCAGCAGCCCGGTAGGCTACAGTGGCGACGTCTACCTGATGGTGGATGGCTACCGCGACGCCAGCTACACGCTGACGATCAAGCAGGCATCAGGAAAGTAAGTGAGCAAGGAGGATGGGTGTAAACCCATCCTCAGTAGCAAGGGGTGGAGTTGATCAATCATTGACGGCCCCCATCTTGCCTAGCCCATGAAAACAAACAGCCCATCGTTTCCGATGGGCTGTTTGTTTGCAGCACTCGCAGTGATTATTTGACTGCAACCGTGTCGGCCACGTCCTGATAATCCTTGATCTCGTTGAAATTCATGTACTTGTAGATTTCACCGGACTTGGCACTCAGCACGCCCATATCGGCCATGTACTCTTCCTTGGTCGGAATACGACCCAGCTTGGAGCAGATGGCGGCCAGCTCGGCCGAACCCAGGTAGACATTGGAGTTCTTGCCCAAGCGGTTGGGGAAGTTACGGGTGGAGGTAGACATCACGGTGGCGCCTTCCTTCACCTGAGCCTGGTTACCCATGCACAAGGAGCAGCCTGGCATTTCCATGCGCGCGCCGGCAGTGCCAAAGGTGCCGTAGTGGCCTTCCTTGGTCAGTTCCTCGGCATCCATCTTGGTAGGTGGAGCCACCCACAGCTTGACGGGGATGTCGCGCTTGCCTTCCAGCAGCTTGGAAGCGGCGCGGAAGTGGCCGATATTGGTCATGCACGAACCGATGAACACTTCATCAATGGTAGCGCCTGCCACTTCGGTCAGCGTCTTCACGTCATCCGGGTCGTTCGGGCAGGCCACGATAGGCTCGTGGATATCGGCCAGATCGATCTCGATCACGGCAGCGTATTCGGCATCGGCATCGCCCTTGAGCAGCTCAGGCTTGGCAATCCATGCCTCCATGGCCTTGATGCGACGCTCCAGGGTACGGGCATCGGCATAGCCGTTAGCGATCATGTTCTTCATGAGCGTGATGTTCGACGTCATGTATTCAATGATCGGCGCCTTGTCCAGATGCACGGTACAGCCAGCAGCAGAGCGCTCTGCCGAGGCATCGGACAATTCGAATGCCTGCTCGACCTTCAGATCAGGCAAACCCTCGATTTCCAGGATGCGGCCGGAGAACACGTTCTTCTTGCCTGCCTTGGCTACCGTCAGCAGACCAGCCTTGATGGCATACAGCGGAATGGCATTGACCAGATCACGCAGGGTGACACCGGGCTGCATCTCGCCCTTGAAACGCACCAGCACCGACTCGGGCATGTCCAGCGGCATCACGCCAGTAGCCGCCGCAAAGGCGACCAGGCCGGAACCTGCGGGGAAGGAAATACCAATAGGGAAACGGGTGTGCGAGTCGCCACCGGTGCCTACGGTATCAGGCAGCAGCAGACGGTTCAGCCAGGAGTGAATCACGCCATCGCCGGGGCGCAGGGCAACACCACCACGGGTGCTGATAAAGGCCGGCAGCTCCTTGTGCATCTTCACATCCACGGGCTTGGGATAAGCCGCGGTATGGCAGAACGACTGCATCACCATATCGGCGCTGAAACCCAGGCAAGCCAGATCCTTCAACTCGTCGCGGGTCATCGGGCCCGTGGTGTCCTGCGAACCCACGGTGGTCATCTTGGGCTCGCAATAAGTACCCGGGCGCACGCCCTGGCCTTCCGGCAAACCACAAGCACGACCCACCATCTTTTGGGCCAGCGAATAACCCTTGCCACTATCCACCGGCGCCTTGGGCAGGCGGAACTCGGTGCTGACCGGCAGGCCCAGTGCTTCTCGTGCTTTGGCGGTCAGGCCGCGACCGATGATCAGGTTGATACGGCCACCGGCACGTACTTCATCCAGGATCACATCGCTCTTGAGCTTGAACTCGGCCACGGTAGCGCCGTTCTTCTCGATCTTGCCAGCGTAGGGATAGATGTCGATCACATCGCCCATTTCCAATGTGGACACGTCCACTTCAATAGGCAAGGAGCCGGAGTCTTCCTGGGTATTGAAGAAGATGGGGGCGATCTTGCCGCCCAGGGTCACGCCACCAAAACGCTTGTTCGGCACAAAGGGGATGTCCTGGCCGGTCGCCCAGACCACCGAGTTGGTGGCGGACTTGCGGCTGGACCCGGTACCCACCACATCGCCCACATAGGCGACCAGATGGCCTTTTTTCTTCAGGTCTTCAATGAACTGCATGGGGCCGCGCTTGCCGTCTTCTTCCGGGGTGATGCCGGGGCGGGCGTTCTTGAGCATGGCCAGGTAGTGCAACGGAATATCCGGGCGCGACCAGGCATCCGGTGCAGGAGACAGATCGTCAGTATTGGTCTCACCCGTCACCTTGAACACGGTCACGGTGATCTTTTCGGCCACCTCTGGGCGGCTCTTGAACCACTCGCCATCAGCCCAGCTCTGCAACACTGCCTTGGCGTTGGCATTGCCGCTATCGGCCAGTGCTTTCACGTCATGGAAATAGTCAAACACCAGCAGGGTCTTCTTCAGGCCATCAGCAGCGATACCGCCCACTTCAGCGTCAGCCAGCAGATCGACCATAGGCTTGACGTTATAGCCGCCCAGCATGGTACCCAGCAGCTTGGTCGCCAGCGCGCGGTCAACCAGCGGCGACTTCACGCTGCCTTCAGCCACGGCAGCCAGAAAGGAGGCCTTGACCTTGGCAGCATCGTCCACACCCGGCGGAACACGGTGGGTGATCAGATCAACCAGGGTGGTTTCCTCGCCGGCCGGCGGGTTCTTCAGCAGCTCGACCAGGTCGGCCACCTGTTGGGCGGTGAGCGGGAGCGGCGGAATGCCCAGGGAGGCGCGTTCGGCGACGTGCTGGCGGTAGGCTTCTAGCATGATGGGGAACCTTTGCTTGCGGTTGCGATTTTTGGGAAGCGGCGTGGCTGCTTGCAGCCACAGATCCGGCTTATACCGCCTGGCTGCCGGGATCATTCCCATGTCGGCGAGGCGGTTTTTGCGAATGGCCGAAGATTACGCCCAACCGGCACAAGGCACAAACGAGTATTTGCTACACACACTGTGAGTTAACATCACAGCATGAAGCCCAACCTCCCCCCACTCAACGCCCTTCGCTCCTTTGAGTCTGCAGCCAGACTGGAAAGCTTTTCAGCTGCTGCCAACGAACTGTTTGTTACCCATGGTGCTGTGAGCAAACAGATAAAGCAATTGGAGGAATGGCTAGGGGTGAAGCTGTTTGAACGCGTGGGCGGCCGCGTCAAGCTGTCTGAAGTGGGCTGGCGCTATCTGGTGCAGGTGCAGGATGGCCTCGATATCATCGCCAATGCCACGGCGCAGCTGATGCAGCCCAATCGCCAGCGCCGGCTGGTGATCAATTCCACCCCCACCATGGCCATGCATTGGCTTCTGCCGCAGCTAACCGACTTCCAGCGCCAGCATCCTGACGTAGAGCTACGCTTGATGACCAGCGACCGCGACATCAGCCGTCTGGATGTGCCGTTTGACCTTGCCATACGGCGTGGGCCCGGCGATTGGCCAGGCTATATCAGCAAACCCTTTCTAGATGAATGGGAGATCCCCTTGTGCAACCCTGCTTTGCTGGAGCGCCACCCGATACGCGAACCCGCAGACCTGATGCACCACACGCTGCTGCATGCCGATACCCGTCCCACGGCCTGGCAGCGTTGGCTGACGCTAGCCGGCGTCCCTGATCTGAAACCGGCCGCCAGCCAGCAATTCGACCATTTCTACCTGGCCCTGCAGGCGGCCATGGATGGCCTGGGCGTCACCCTGGGTCCTTTACCTATGATGCAGGCCGAAATCGAGGCCGGCACACTGATTGCCCCCTTGCGTGGCCCTATCGTACCGGTGCGGGGCTATTGCTGGATCGCCCCACGCGCCATGATGAACGACCCCGCCATTACTGCTTTTTGCCAATGGCTGGAGGGACGTGCAGCCACCTTGGCCTGATATAGCCGCCAGCCTATGTTCAGCACCCACATCGCAATGGCTTGCATCCTGCCGGGCATGGTCGAAGATAAGGAGATTGACGAACCACCAGACTGCCGCCCAGTCCTAATCGAAATACCCGCATTCCGTTCGGAGGAAGCACCATGCCCCACAATCTTCACAATACCCTCAAGTCACTGACACTCTCCTCGGGCACCCAGTTGCAGTATTACAGCCTGCCAGCACTGGAGGCTGCTGGTGTGGGGCCAATCAGCCAGCTGCCGGTATCGATAAGGCTAGTGCTCGAAGCGGTACTGCGCCATTGCGACGGCAAGAAAGTGGCTGAGGAACATGTTCGGCAGCTAGCCAACTGGGGGGCATCGGCACCTAGGGTGGATGAGATTCCTTTTGTGGTGGCGCGCGTTGTGCTGCAGGACTTTACCGGTGTCCCGCTACTGGCCGATCTGGCCGCCATGCGCAATGTCGCCGCCAAGCTGTGCAAGAACCCCAAGACCATAGAGCCGCTGGTGCCGGTAGACCTGGTGGTCGATCACTCCGTGATGATAGATCACTACGGCTCCGCCGATGCCCTGCGCCTGAACATGGAGCTTGAATTTCAGCGCAATAGCGAGCGCTACCAGTTCATGAAATGGGGCATGCAGGCATTTGACACGTTCAAGGTGGTACCTCCTGGCATTGGTATCGTCCATCAGGTCAATCTGGAATACCTGTTCCGTGGTGTGCAGATACGCGACGGCATGGCCTTCCCGGACACCCTGGTGGGTACCGATAGCCATACCACCATGATCAATGGCGTGGGTGTGGTCGGCTGGGGTGTGGGAGGAATAGAAGCCGAGGCCGGCATGCTGGGGCAGCCGGTGTACTTTCTTACTCCCGATGTGGTGGGCGTAGAGCTCAAGGGCCAGTTGCGTGACGGCATTACCGCTACCGACCTGGTGTTGACGGTAACCGAGATACTGCGACGCGAGAAGGTCGTCGGCAAGTTCGTGGAGTTCTTTGGTGACGGCGCCGCCACACTAAGCGTGGTGGATAGGGCCACCATAGGCAATATGGCGCCCGAGTATGGCGCCACCATGGGTTTCTTTCCCGTGGATGAAAAAACCGTGGCCTACCTCAAGGGCACAGGTCGTAATGATGCAGAGGTCGAGGCATTTGAGGCCTACTTCAGGGCACAAGGGCTCTTCGGCATGCCGCGTGCTGGCGATATCCAGTACAGCAAGACGCTATCACTGGACCTTGGCACCATTGTCCCCAGCCTGGCTGGCCCCAAGCGCCCGCAGGATCGCATTGCGCTACCTGATATGGCGAATACCTTCAACGACCTGTTCAGCAAACCTCTGGCCGAAAATGGCTTCAACAAGCCCGCCGCTAACCTAGCCAGCCGGGTAGCGAGCAAGAAGGACGGCATCGACCTGGGGCATGGTGACGTACTGATCGCAGCCATCACCAGTTGCACCAATACGTCTAATCCTGGCGTGCTGCTTGCCGCCGGCCTGCTGGCCAAGAAAGCGGTAGAGAAGGGCCTCAAGGTCCACCCCAGGGTCAAGACCAGCTTCGGGCCAGGCTCGCGCGTAGTGACTGAGTACCTGAACGAAACCGGCCTGCAGCCCTATCTGGACCACCTGGGTTTCAATGTGGCCGCCTATGGCTGTACTACTTGCATAGGCAATGCGGGTGATCTGGCTGCCGAGTTCAACGAAGCCATCCTCGACCATGACCTGATCGCAGCCGCCGTACTATCGGGCAACCGCAATTTCGAGGCACGCATACACCCCAATATCAAGGCCAACTTCCTGGCCAGCCCCCCTTTGGTGGTGGCCTTTGCACTGGCAGGCCGCGTCAATATCGATATGGAGACGGAAGCCCTGGGTCTGGGCCAGGATGGCCAACCCGTGTTCCTGCGGGATATCTGGCCTGGCAGTGATGAGATCGCCGCGCTTATGCACCATGCTATGAACCCGGAAACCTTCCGCCGGCTCTATGGCGACTTCACTCGCGACCATGACCTGTGGAATGCTATTCCTGCACCGACAGGGCAGGTCTATACCTGGCCGGACTCCACCTATATCGCCCGCCCACCGTTCTTCGACGAATTCAGCATGAGCACGGGACAGATAGGCAATATCGTTGCCGCACGCGCATTGCTGCTGCTTGGCGATTCGGTGACCACCGACCATATCTCGCCTGCGGGCTCGTTCAAGGAAACCACACCAGCGGGCCGTTACCTGCTGGAGCACGGCGTGCAAAAGCCCGACTTCAACAGTTACGGCAGCCGGCGCGGCAACCACGACATCATGATAAGGGGCACCTTTGCCAATGTGCGGGTAAAGAACCTGATGCTGCCGCCCAAGGATGATGGTAGCCGTGTAGAGGGCGGCTACACCCTGCTGGATGGTGTGCAGGCTACCGTGTTTGATGCTGCGATGGAGTACATCCGCCGCGGCACTCCCACCGTGGTCTTTGCTGGCGAAGAATATGGTACCGGCTCCAGCCGGGACTGGGCCGCCAAAGGTACGCAACTCCTTGGCATCAAGGCGGTGGTTGCGCGCAGCTTCGAGCGTATCCATCGCTCCAACCTGGTAGGAATGGGCGTACTGCCGCTACAGTTCAAAGGCAGTGATAGTACTGAATCGCTCAATATCAGGGGCGACGAAACCTTTGATATTTTGGGTGTGAACGAGGCCCTCAGACCGCAGCAGGACCTGAGCCTGCGCGTCACCCGCCATGATGGCAGCCGCTTTGAAGTCAGCGTCCTATGCCGCATCGATACTCCGATAGAAGTGGACTACTACAAGCATGGTGGCATCTTGCCCTTTGTGCTGCGAGAACTGATGGCCCGGTGAACATCGCCACAACGCGAGAGTACAAGTCAGGTGGGGGAGTACATCGGCGAGACGCCTTGCAGTAGGGTGCAGTGGCGCTAGAGTGGTGCGAAAACCTGTTGCGAGCCCACGCCATTGAGAGGTGGGATCGGACTGTACTGGCGCCAGGGAAACCCTGGCGCTATCGATTGCGGAAGGTCGAGCAGCCGCTTCTCAGTTGCTTGAGTTCATCACACGCGCTGAGTATCCATCTGCGTCATTAGCGGCCTGTGGCCGTTTGGGGTTGCACTGCCCCGTCGGGCAGCGCATTCGCTTGTGGCAACACGGTCTGTCGATAGAACGCCAGCAACCTCTCCGCCGTCGCCGGTGCGCTCCAGCCTTGCGCATAGTCACAGGCAGCCATGCCCAGTTGCTGTCGTTTCTGCGGATCTTGCAACAGCGCCACCAGCTTGGCGGCAAAGTCATCGGCATTGTCGCTGGTACAGACACACCCTATGCCCGGCCCCAAGATATCCCTCGCCCCCATGGCTGGAATGCCCAGTACCGGCACGCCCATGGCCATGGCCTCCAGCAGTACCAGGCCCTGGGTTTCTGTGGTCGAACCAAAGACAAACACATCGGCCGCCCGATAGCAGTCTGGCAATGCCTTGGCCCGGTCCAGATAGCCCAGAAAGCGCACATGCTCTCCCAGCCCCAGTTGGGTGGCGCGAGCCTGCAGGTGCGCCAGTGCCGGCCCTTCCCCGGCGATCAGCAGCAGCAGTCGTGGGCGCTGTAGCCGGGCCCTGGCTGCCACTTCCAGCAGCAGGTCGATATTCTTCTCGTGCGCCACCCTGCCTACAAACAAGGCCAGCTCACGGTCAGGCGCTATGTCATGTTGCTGCCTGAAGCCTGCGCCATCCCCCTCGGCAAACTGCCGCAAGGGTATACCGGTAGGTATCACGGCTATCGGCACCGTCACGCCATAGCGCCGCAAGCCATCGTGCATGGCGCTGGAGGGGGCAATGACACCTGCCAGTGCATTGCACTGGCTACGTGAAAATCGCCTGGCCAAGGCGCGCGTTAACACGGCAGGCAGCAAGCGGGCATAGTGGTGCAGGTACTCTTCAAAAAAGGTATGGTAAGTCGCTACTACCGGCACTCCAAGCTGGCGTGCCAGCGCCATACCGGCGTAATGGGCTATGAAGGGTGTCTGGATATGGACCAGATCGTATTGGGCTGCCTGCAACTGCGGTAGCAGGCGCCGTATCAGCCCCCGCCGCATCATCCTGTCTTCCGGATCAAACGCCAGATAACGTGATGGCACCCGCGATACGCCAGGTTCGTCCAGTTCATTGGGGTAGGCCGGCGCGATCAGATCTACCTGCACATCCAGCACAGCCAATGCCTCACGAAAGGTCTGTATCGAGGTGGAGACCCCGTTGACCCGAGGGAAATACACATCGGACACCATCAAGACGCGCATGCCAGGCCTCTGGTTTCAGCAAGATAGACACACGCCAGACTAGGCCTGGTTTATCTCAGCCAGATGACAGTACGGTGCCAAAGCTTTGCGCCGGCCGCCTCATGCCGGAGAAGACACCCCCACCGCCCTGTTCCGCCCCGCATCCTTGGCACGGTAGAGCGCACGGTCTGCCCCGGCCACCAGATGGTCTGGCGCCACCCCCAGCAAGGGTACGACCGAGGCCAAGCCTATGCTGACCGTCACATGCGGGCTGGTCAGCGAGAAGGCATGAGGGATGGCCGCCTCGGCCAGCCTGAGCCGGATATGTACCGCCACCTCCATGGCACCGGCCTCATCGGTATCGGGCAACAGGATGGCGAACTCCTCGCCGCCGTAACGGGCCGTAAAATCGCTGGCGCGGGTGACCGCGCCGCGCAGTATCTCGGCCACCTTGCGCAGGCATTCGTCACCCAGCTGGTGACCGTAGCCATCGTTGTATTTCTTGAAATGATCCACGTCTATCATGAGCAAGGCCAAGGCCTTGCCGCTACGGGCTGCACGCCCCCACTCGGCCCGGAGCCGCTGATCAAATGCCCGCCGATTACCCACCCCGGTCAGCCCATCCTGCTGGGCCATGCGGCCCAGCTCCATATTGGCGTCCATCAATTGCTCATTGGCCGCATTGAGCGCGTCCTGGGTGGCCTGCAGCTCGTCGATATTTTCCAGCAATTTCTCTTCAAATGCCTTGCGCTGCGAAATATCGCGCATCACACAGGTAAACAGCCGCTTATCACCCAGCTTTACCTCGCTGATAGTCAATTCCAACGGGAAGGAGCTGCCATCGGCGCGCTGACCATCGACCTCGACCCGTTGCCCGATCACCTTGCCGCTGTGGGTACCTGTCTCGATATACTGGCGGAAGCTGTTGCGATACTGCTCGGACAGCACCTGCGGCAACAGCATGAATATCTCTCGCCCCATGACCTTGTGCAGGCCATAGCCGAACACTGAGCTGACCGCAGGGTTGAGTGCCTGGACAATCGCATTGTCGTCCAGCACCACGATGGCGTCCTGCACGCTCTCCAGGACTGAATTGAGGGTGGCTTCGTCCTCTATCATCTTGGCTTCCATGGCACGCATCTCAGTCAGATCGTGCACGATGGTCGCGGTGAAGTTCGGCTCTCTTCCGCCCATGCGGGGCGCCACTATCAGTTGTCGCGTTTCCAGTGTGCGGCCATCGGGCAGGATCATCTGGGTATCGCCACTCCATGGCCTGCCCTCCAGCGCCTGCGGCAAGCCCACGCGGCTGATCAGTTGGTAGGCCCATTCAGCCCAACCCAAACGGATGGTAATGCCTTCCAGCGAAGCCTCTGGCGCGATACCCCGCATACGCCGTCCCGCTTGGTTCAGATAGATCAACTGCCCATCAAGGTCACTCATGCCCACCATGTCGGGCAATACCTCGACCACGGCATGCAGCCTGTCCCGCTCTTCCTCCAACCGCTTCTGCTCGCTGATGTCGTAGGCGATACCCATGGTGCCCAGCGCCCTGCCCTCGGCATCACGCCTGACGGTCAGCGTCAGCAGTACCGGTATATGTCGGCCATCCTTGGCGACATAGGTCCACTCCCGAGTACTGACACCATCGGTGGAGAGTAGCGAGACTGCCTCGAACAGGCTGGCATCCGGCTGTATGGTGCGCCCCAGCTCCTGGCTAAGCTGGGCAGCCATCCGACTCATATTAGCCGGCTCATGGAACAGCATGGGAGTGGCGCGTCCTATCAGTTCGTCAGCGGCGTAACCCAACATCTGCTCGCCCGCGCGATTGAGCAGACTGATCTTGCCGCTGGCATCGGTCGCCGCGATCATATACGGGGCCGAATCCAGGATATTGCGCTGCAAGGCCTCGCTACTGGCCAAATCCAGCGCCGCCTGCTTGCGGGCCGTGATATTGCGGCTGGTCAGGGTAATGCCCCACCCCATGGGCACCACCCGGTTCTCATACCAGCCAGGCTTGAGGCCGGCATGCTGCAGGTAGTCCTCTTCGACAAAGGGCTCGCCCGACTCCATGGCCCTGACGTAACGGTCGAAATAGCCAAGCTCGCGGGCTTCCGGATTGATCTGTGACTGTAACTTGCCAATAAACGCTTCTCGTTGCATGCCGACTGCGCCCAGGCCGATCTGGTTAGCTTCCACATAGAGAAAATCGACGATACGGCCCGTTTCGTCCTTGACAGCCTCAAGCACGAAAACCGCATCAAGGCTGCCACTGAACACCGCGCGAAATAGTTCTTCGCTACGCGCAACCCGCGCCTGTATGCGGGCCATATCGGTCACATCACGGGCAAACAGGATGGCACCATCGAGATTGCCTTCGTCGTCACGCAGTGGCGCAAACGAGGCGTCAAATACCCGGCGCGATGGGCCCAGAGTCAGGCGGACCTGCGTTTGCCTGCCTTGCAAGGCATGGGCAAACTGGTTCATCAGGTTGGTCTGGTCTGCAGGGGAGCGTGCCATCCATTCGTATAGCTGCGTTCCTACGGCCGGCACATCCCGGTACATGGCGCCAAAGGCCTGCCCCAGCGCGGGATTGGTCAGCGTCACGCGCAAGCTGCGATCCAGTGCCAGGATAGGGTCGCCGCTGCCCGTCACCACCCCTTGAACCAGTTGCAAGGCATTGGCCAGTTGCGCCTCGTGATCCTTGCTGGCCTGAATGTCGGCAAAACTCAGAATGCAGGCCATGGCTCGTAGCATTGGCCCTGGGCCCTGCGATACCATGCAGGATACCCAGCGACGGCTGCCATCGCCCAGGCGCAGCTGCATCTCCAGGTTGGGTGCCTCCCCGTCCTCGAGAAACTTTGCCATTACCGCTTGCAGGCGCACCTGGTCTGCCTGCTCCAGCAAACTCCACCAGCCCTGGCCCTTGGCCAGTGCTGGATTCATGCCTGTGAGCCTGACCCAGTTGTGGTTGAAGAAATACCCCTCGCCCGCCTGATCCAGAACCACTACGCCTAGCGGCGCCTGCTCCAGCAAGGCCAGGAATACCTGCTCACGCGCCTGCCGTGCCTCACCCTTCAAGGCGCTGCTGGCAAGCAGCACTCCGGCGATCAGCGCCAGCGCCAGCGCACCGCCACCAAATAGCAGGCTCAACCGTATGGCAGCGTCTTGTGCCTGCTTCAATGCGGCAGCATCATAATGATTGAGCAACCACCAATGCTGCGGCCCCGAGCCCGTCGCAAAAGGCAGGCGTAAACGCAACAGGTCAGCCTGGCTACCGGGGTCGTTTGGCGTCAGCCTGCGAAAACTCCATAGGCCTCCCTCATCCCGGTAATAGCCAGCCGTGCCGCTGCTGATGGCCGTCCATAAACCAGGGCGTAACTGGCTCAGCAACCTGCCCTCACCTGTAATGGCACCGAAGTTGTCATGCTCTTGCCCGCCACGCAGCCATTGCCCGGCGGCATCGAGCAAGGCTACGCGCCCGCCGCCGCCCTCGCCCAGCTTCTCCAGGAACTGGTTGGCCAGCAGGTTGACTACCAGAACACCGCGTTTGACGCCGCTTGCATCATAGAAAGGTGTCGCGAGACGCAGTGTGGGCTTGAAGGGCCGTTCTATCTGTCCATGCTCGATATTGAGATCCAGGCCGGAGAGGTAGATACGGCCCCGTGCTAGCCCGACGCTATCCCTGAAATAATCGCGATTGGATTTATCCTGTAAGGCCTCTTCCGGCATGACCATCGGGGAGCCGCGATTCAGGTTGACCCGCAATCGCTCGCGCCCTTGCAGGTCAATCAGTCGTATCTGGTCATAAACCGGCTTGTAGCTGAGATAGCTGAGAAAGTGCTCGGCATGTGAACCCCATTCCGAGGCGGGACGCTCAACCCGCATGGCGAGCTCGGGGTCATTGGCCAGCAGCATCAAATCAACCGCTGCCGCCGTCACTGTCCCATACAGGTCACGCTGGGTTGCCGCCAAGTGCACATCTGCCTGCCGCGCAAGATCCTCCAGTGCCTGCTCGCGTTCCGTACGCCAAAGCCAAAGCGTCGCCAGCAGCGCCAAAAGCAACAAGGGCACGAAAGTGCGAAGAAACAATCGCATCCACAGCCTGCGTGCTGAGAGCGTGGTATCAGGAAGCATCCGTCCAATCCGGGCAAATAGACTGTTTATATATTCGATTCTTGTACATTGCAGTATAGGTGGCGATGCACAGGGTTTCTCCCAGCCTTATCGCCTGCAGTAGGTATCTGTCACGCAAGCGTGCAATGGCCGGTATTTCGGCATGCACTGCCAAGCGGTGCTTTACATTTCGGGACATCAAACCATAAAATACCGATCAGTATGCTTATTGGAGTACCGGCCTTGAACCGATCTGTCACCCCTGCCGCTGTCGAGCTGGATATACACGAGGCGCGCCAACGCGCTATTGCGGCCTTGCGCCAGCTGAGCCAGGCCCGCCCTGCACCGGAGGTGAACTATGGCGAGATCGCGGCTGAAGCTGGTCTCCCCTGGCAGACCGTCAAGCGATTGCTAGGCCCACGGGAAGAGTTCACTGCCTTGCTGGACGGTGGTGGGCCGGAACTGGTTGATACCCGTGATCGCATCCTGGATGCAGCCGCTCGGGTATTTTCCAATAAGAGCTATCTTGGCGCATCGCTGGATGAAGTGGCAGCCGATGCCGGCCTGACCAAGGGTGCCGTCTACTGGCATTTCAAGAGCAAGAGCGATCTGTTCTTTGCCCTGCTCGACAGCCGCTTCCAGCAGGAATACGACGAGCACCTGCCAGCCGCACTGGCACGTGATGCTGCCCATACCGACCCCAAGGACGGCCTCAAGGAACTACTGGGTGGTGTAGTAGACCGAGTCAAGCAAGATCCGGACTGGCCCCGCCTGTTCCTGGAGTTCATGGGCCAAGCGCGCGACCCTGATGTACGTAACCGCCTGGCCACGGCCTATCAGGATTCCTGGCGTATGTCGGCCGGTCTCATTGCCCATCAGCATCAGCTGCGTGGCCAGCAGCCGCCGGCCGATCCAGAGTTGCTGGCCATCTTCTGGAGTGCCCTGATGGACGGTCTGATCATGGCCTGGTTGGTCAACCCCGAGCGTATACAACTCGACAGCCTGATGCCGCGCATGGTGGACATGCTCTGGCACGGCCTCGCTCCCGCTCCCGAATTCACGTCATCCCCTGCTATTGAGAAGGAGTAAAGCCATGCAAGCTCTCCGCCCCCGCTTTAATCGCCGTACCCTGGTCATCGGCGTCGTCGCTGCGCTGACCCTGGGCGGCATTGTTGCTACCCAGACGGGCCGTGCTGCGCCTGACAGCCAGAAGAAGTCCGAAGCCCCCAAGGTATTCGAACTGTCCTCGTCTGACCTGGCTATCGTCGCTCACGGCGAGTTGAAGCAACCGGTGCCCTTGTCGGGCAGCCTGAGCGCCGTGCGCCAGACTGTTCTGTCGTCTGATGTCGAGGCCGTAGTGGCCGAGGTCATGGTGCGCCCTGGCGAAACCGTCAAGGCAGGCCAAATGCTGGCCAAGCTCGATACCCGTGAACTGAATGACCAGCTGATTGCCCGCTCGGCCAACCTGGACCGCACCCGTGCTGAACTGAAGCTGGCGGAGAAGAATCGCGCCCGCAGTGCCGATCTGCTCAAGCAGAACTTCATCTCTCCCAATAGCCACGATGCAGCCGAGAATCAATACGCTGTGGCACTGGCCCAGGTCAAGGCAGAGGAAGCACAGGTCGCCATCGCCCGTAAAGCACTGGGCGACGCTACCGTGCGCGCACCGTTCTCCGGCGTGATCGCCGAGCGGTCGATAGAGCCTGGCGCCCGTGTAGGCGTTAGCCAGAAGCTGTTCAGCCTGGTCGATCTGGCCGAACTGGAGTTCGAGGCCAAGGTCGCCATGGCTGCGCTACCCCAGATCAAGCCTGCACAGGATGTCGTCCTGCATATAGAAGGCTTCACCACCCAGCAGTTCAAGGGCCGGGTCGAGCGTATTGCCCCTGTGGCCGATAGCGGCACCCGCATGGTGTCGGTGTATGTGCGGCTGAAGAACACTGACGGCATCCTCAAGGGCGGCATGTTTGCCCAAGGTGAAGTGGCCGTTGCCACCGCCAGCGATACCGACATGCTGCCCCTGTCCGCCATCCGCGGCCTGGAAAGCAAGCAGCCCTTCGTCTACACGATTGAAGGCGGCAAGGTCGTCGAACGCAAGGTGCAGTTGGGTTTGATCAACCAGCTCAGCAAGACAGCAGCCATTGCCAGCGGCACCAAGGCAGGACAGCAAGTCATCATTGCCAAACTGGAAAACATCAAGCCCGGCCAGCAAGTCAAGTTGCCCGGCGAGAGCGATAAACCGGCCGCCAAGCCGGTTACCAGCAGCAAGCAAAGCTAGCCTGCCTGCACTTAATCCCAGATCAAGGAAGGAACCCCACCCATGTGGTTCACCCGTATCAGCCTCCAGAACCCGGTATTTGCCACCATGATGATGGTGGCGCTGGTGGTGCTCGGCCTTGCCGCCTACTGGAAACTACCCGTCGAAGAAATGCCCGACGTGAAGTTCCCCTTTGTGGTGGTGGTGACCAGCTACCCCGGTGCATCGCCTGAAATCGTCGAGAACGAAATCTCTCGGCCCATAGAGGAGAAGATTGCGACCTTGTCGGGCATCAAACATGTTTCGTCATCGTCCTATAACAGCCAGTCGGTGGTGGTCGCCGAGTTCGAGCTCAGCATAGACACCGAAAAAGCCTTGCGTGACGTACGCGAGAAAGTCGACGAGGCCAAGGTCGAATTCCGCGAGGAGATCACCGAGCCGCAGGTCATTCAGGAGCGTAGTGATGATGAGGCCGCCATCTCGATAGCCTTGACCAGCGATAAGCTGACCATGCGGGAGATGACGGTCAAGGCCGATCAGTATGTCCGTCGGCAATTCCAGACACTCAAGGGTGTGGGCTCAGCCGAGATCGTCGGCGGCGTAGCCCGACAGGTACGGGTGGAGCTGGACCCGCAGAAGATGCGGGCGCTGGGCGTGGGGGCCGATCAGGTGATCAGCGCACTGCGTAGCGAGAACCAGGAAGTACCCGTCGGTAACATCGAATTTGACAAGACCGAGCGGGTGGTTCAGCTCAAGGGCCGCATCAAGAATGCGGAGGATTTCCGCAATGTGGTCCTGAGCCGTCGTGATGGTCAGGTCATTGTACTGGGGGATGTGGCGACCGTGATTGATGGCGCCGAGGAAGAAACCTCCCTGTCGCTGGTGAACGGCAAGCGTGCCCTGTCAATCGACATTCGCAAGGTGGATGGCGCCAATACCATCGAGGTCACTGATGGCGTCAAGGCCATGACCAAGAAGCTGAACGAAGAGCTGGCGGCAGAAGGCTTGAGCCTGATGGTGATCAACGACTCGTCCAAGGGTATACGTACTTCCCTGGCTGATGTGAAGGCCACTCTGTTCGAGGGCGCACTGCTCACCATCCTGATCGTCTGGCTGTTCCTTGGCTCGTGGCGCTCGACCGTGATTACCGGTCTGACCTTGCCTGTAGCCCTGATCGGTACCTTCTTCTTCCTGCAGGCCTTTGGCTTCTCGCTCAACGTGATGACGCTGATGGCCCTGTCGCTGTGCATAGGCTTGTTGGTGGACGATGCCATTGTGGTGCGCGAGAACATCGTGCGGCACATAGAGATGGGCAAGGGGCACTACCAGGCATCGATGGAAGGCACCCAGGAAATCGGCTTGGCCGTTTTGGCCACCACGCTGACCATCGTGGCGGTGTTCCTGCCTGTTGGTTTCATGGGCGGCATCATAGGCAAGTTCTTCTACCAGTTCGGCATTGCTGTCTGCGCCTCGGTGCTGATCTCCATGCTGGTGTCGTTTACCCTCGACCCCATGCTGAGTTCGGTATGGCACGATCCGCACGCCCACGGCATGCGCCACAAGGGCTTCTTAGGCCGCATACTGGATGGCTTCGAGGCCTGGATGGACAAGGTATCGGCGCTCTACAGCCGGGTCATACGCTGGGCCTTGGGTGAGCACCGCTTTGCCCTGCCCCGCTGGCTGGTGCTGTTGCTTGCGGTGGCGGCCTTCCCCATCACGCTGCTGGCACTGATCACCCGCCCGCGTGCACGCGCCTGGGTGATGTCCGGCTTCAGGGGCAAGCCCACCTGGTCGCATCGCTTCGTGGTGTCGCTGATCGGCCTGTCGTCGGTGATCGTGGCCTTGATGTTCCCTGTCATGGGCTGGGTGGGCGGCGAGTTCTTGCCCAAGTCCGATCAAAGCCGCGTCTACATAGATTTCCGTACCCCCATCGGTACTGCCCTAGACTACAGCACCAGCAAGGCCATGCAGGTAGAGGCCGCGCTGGCCGAGTTCAAGGAAATCGAAGAGATCTACACCACAATAGGCAGCAACAACAAGCACATCATCCGATCCAATATCAAACTGGTCAGCAAGAAGGAGCGTGAAGCGAGCCAGGAAGAAATGGTCAAGCGCATCCGTGCCCGTATCGAGCGTATCGCGGGTATCGAAGTACGCAGCGTGCGTGGGCCTAGCGGCGGCGGCGGCGGCGCGCCGGTACAGATACAGGTGCAAGGTAAGGATCTCAATGAGCTCAAGCGCATTGCCGAAACCATCGCTGAGCGCCTCAAGCGCATACCTCATCTGACCGAGGTACAGACTTCGCTGCGGGCCGCAAAACCGGCCATCGATATTGAAGTCAACCGCGAGATGGCGGCCCAGGTCGGGCTGTCGGTCGGCCAGATCGGACAAGCCTTGCGCCCACTGATTGCCGGCGACGAAATCACCACCTGGAAGTCGCCAGACGGTGAGAACTACGACGTGATACTGAAATTGCCCAAGTCCAATCGCCGCATCGCGGAGGATCTGGCTGAGCTACCCATCTCCAGCCACGATGTGGATGCCCGTACCGGCCAACCCATCATGATCCCCCTGGGTCAGGTAGCCTCGGTCAAGGATAGCGGCACATCGACCTTGATCGAACGGCGTGATCAGTACCGCAACGTCACCATCAGCGCCGAAGTCGAAGGCGTGCCGGTGGGTTCGGTGCAGGGTGAAGTGAAGAAGGTGCTGGAGAGCATACAGATGCCACCGGGCTACCGTCAGGTACAGGAAGGTGACAACGAGTTCATGCTGGAATCGGCAGGCTACGCCGGCATTGCCATGCTGATCGGCGCCGTGTTCATCTACCTGGTGCTGGCCTCGCAGTTCGGCAGCTTCCTGCAGCCTCTGGCCATCATGATGTCCATGCCACTGAGTCTGCTGGGGGTATTCCTGGCACTAAAGGTCTGGGGCTCCACCCTCAACCTGTTCTCCATCATCGGCATCATCATGTTGATGGGGCTGGTTACCAAGAACGCCATCCTGCTGCTGGACTTCGTCAATCGCCTGCGTGAGGACGGCAAATCGCGCTTCGACGCTGTGGTCGAGTCGGGTCGGGTACGCCTGCGTCCCATCCTGATGACCACCTTTGCCATGATAGGCGGCATGCTGCCGCTGGCCCTGGCTCTGGGCGAAGGGTCGGAGTCGCGGGCGCCGATGGCGCACGCCATCATAGGCGGGGTGATTACCTCCACCCTGCTGACCCTGATCGTGGTGCCGGTGTTCTACACCTATCTCGATGACATGGTCAGCTGGTTGAAAGGCTTCTTCGTCAAGCCTGCCGATGGCAAGCATGGCCCGGTTGAGCTGCAGGTGGCCGAGCAACCAGGCAGCGGCCGCTGATTGAGCGTATGCGCCCTCCTACGCGGAGGGCGCACTCAATCCTGGACTGTCGTCATTCGTGTACATTTTCCGCCGTTCCATCGCATTCAATCTCACGGCATAGCTGTCTATCGCTAACATCCAGCCCGTTCCTGATGCTGCTGCCGGCACTGCCAGATAGCGCGGCCTGGATCACCCCATAACAAAGGCAATAGAGGACATCATGCAACTGATCAACGTTTTTACCGAACCCGGCAAGCTGTTCGAGCGACTCAAGGAAAAGCCCGATGTCCTCTTTCCCATGGGCCTGTTCATCCTGGTCAGTTGCCTGGTCATCTTCTTCTACTTCAGCCGAGTGGACGTCGACTGGATGATCATGCAAACCCTTTCGGCCAATGAGGACATGAAGCCGGCAGAGATAGAAGCCGCCAAAGAGCACATGAGCGGCAATATCATGATGTTCAGCGGCCTGATTGGCGCTGCGCTGGGCATACCGGTGGTCTACCTGATCATGGCGGTCTACTACATGCTGGCCGGTAAGGTGCTGGGTTGCAAGGATGAGCGCTTTCTCGCCTGGTTGTCATTCTCGCTCTGGTCATCCATGCCGCAACTGTTATCTGGTCTTGTCGCCCTGGTAGGCATTTTCGGCATGTCGCCCGAAACCACGCTGCAGTCGCTGAACCTGACCCATCTGTCGCCCTTGCTGCTGGACTTGCCCAGCGACAGCCGCTGGTACTCGCTGGCTACCAGCGTGGACTTGCTGAGCATCTGGTCCATGGGCCTCGCCGCCATCGGACTGCGCAGCTGGACAGGTAGCAGCTGGACGTCTGCCATCATCGTCGCCGCCCTGCCCTCTGTGGTCATCTATGGCATCTGGGCCGTGGTCGTCGCCGTGATGTAAGCCCCCTACCTGCGGTGCAGGCAAAAGCCTGCACCACTTCTGTTTGCATTTTTGCCCGCATTTATTACCGAGACATCCATGAAGCTTCCGTTCAAGAAAAAGTGGCTGGGCCTGATTGCCGTCATCGGCATCATTGCGGTTCCCCTGGTGGTCAAATCCAAATCTGGCGGTGACGGCAAGCCGGTGGACATCGCGATTGCAGCACAGCAAGAGATCAAGCCCACCATCCTGGCCTCAGGCAGCCTGACCTATCGTACCGAGGTCGACCTCCGTTCCGAAGTCACGGCGCGCGTGCAGGAAATCCTGGTGGCGGAAGGTGACGATGTAAAGGCTGGGCAATTGCTGCTGAGGCTGGACCCGGAAAGCTATCGCAACGCCATAGAACGCGAAGAGGCCGGGCTGCGCCAGAGTAGCTTGAGCATAGAACAGCAGCGCACCGCGCTGGAACTGCGCCGTATCCAGTTCGAGCGTACCCGCAAGCTGTTTGAAGCCCGCATGGTTGACCATTCCAAATTCGACCAGGACAAGAACCAGTTGCAGTTGGCCGAAGTGGAATTGAAATCCAGCAAGGAGGCCTTGCGCCGCGCCGATGCCGTGCTGAAGGAGGCGCGCGAGCAACTGGGCAAGACCGAAATCCGTGCCCCGATGGCTGGCCGCGTTGTCAATCTGCCTATCAAGGTCGGCGAGACTGCGATTCCTTCCATTTCAAGCCAAGCCGGCGCCCAGTTGCTGACTATTGCCGATACCTCGGCCATCCAGGCGGAAATCAAGGTGGATGAGGGTGATATCGCCAAGGTCAATGTTGGCCAGGCCGTTGACATCTACCCGGCAGCGTATCCCGAGACCGCCTTGAAGGGCCTGGTGGAGAAAGTCGCATTGGCCAGCACCACCGAAGGCCAAAGCCGAGCCTACAAGGTCACCGTCAGCCTGAAGCCGGACACCAGCCTCAAGCTACGCTCGGGCATGAGCGCACGGGCTGAGATATTTCTGAGTGATGGCAGCAAGCGCCTGGCTGTGCCGGTCGAGGCCGTCATCACCGAAGAAAAGGAAAATGCCAAGACCACCCAGCGCTTCCTCGTACTGGCGCAGGATGGCAAGGCCAAGCGGGTGGAAATCGAACTGGGTACGTCCGATGACCGCTGGCAGGAAATCACCAAGGGTTTGAAGGTGGGTGACAGTGTAGTGACAGGCCCAGGCAAGACCCTGAATGAACTGAAGAATGGCGACCCGCTCAAGGCCAATGAAAAGAAGGCCGATAAGAAGAGCAAGAACAAGGATGAAGCCGAATGAGTCGGGCCTTGATAGAGCTGTCGGGCATCGTCAAGCGCTACCGTATGGGCGACACCGAGTTTGAGGCCCTGCGCGGGGTGGACCTGCAGATACAGCGTAACGAATACGTGGCACTGGTCGGACCATCCGGTTCGGGCAAATCCACCCTGATGAATCTGCTGGGCTGCTTGGATACCCCAACCACTGGGCGCTACACGCTGAACAATCGCGATATCGGCACCCTGCGCGATGATGAACTGGCAGCCATACGCAACCAGGAAATCGGCTTTGTGTTCCAGAGCTTTCACCTGCTGCCGCGCATGACGGTGCTGGGCAATGTCGCACAGCCGCTGGTGTATAGGGGCATACCACTCAAGGAGCGTGAACGGCAGGCGGCAGAGTCTTTGCGCCGGGTTGGCCTGGGTGACAAGCTGCAACACCGGCCTAACCAGCTGTCAGGGGGGCAGCGCCAACGCGTGGCTGTGGCCCGGGCGCTGGTAGGCAATCCGTCCTTGCTGCTGGCCGACGAACCGACCGGTAACCTGGACTCCCGTACCAGCGAGGAAATCATGGCCCTGTTCGATGCCCTCCACCAGGATGGCCAGACCGTGGTGCTGGTCACGCACGAACCTGATATTGCCGCCCATTGTCAGCGCACCGTACGCGTCAATGACGGGCGTATCGTTTTTGACAGCGCAGCCCAAGCCACTGTCAGCGAGGTGGCCGCATGATCATCGTCATGATTGAATCACTGCGTGCCGCCATGGCCAATATCCTGGCCAATCGCTTGCGCAGCTTTCTCACTACCCTGGGTATCCTGATCGGCACCGCCGCTGTGGTCGCCGTAGTGGCCTTGATGCAGGGCTTTGCCCAGTCGATCTCGGCCCAGTTTGCCGATCTGGGCGGCGGTTCGCTCAAGGTGGAAGCCCTCAACACCCGGGAAAACCGGCTGAGCGGTGACTATCGATACCTGAAGGATTCCGACCTGGATCTGTTGCGCTACCGGGTGGAAGGCGTAGGACATGTGGCTCCCATCATGGCAGCACCGCTGGGTACCGCCAGCCATCGTGCCGAGACGGCCACGCCATTCGTACTGGGCATTACCGCCGAATACCAGATGATAGAACGGCGCTTTACCCGTCTGGGTCGTTTTCTGGTGCCAGCTGACAATGACACCCGTCGCCGGGTCGTCGTCATCGGCGACAAGGTGCGCGAGGATCTCAAGCTGCCGGACAATCCAGTCGGTAGTTACATCCAGCTGGGCCGTGAATGGTTCAAGGTGGTGGGCGTCATGGAATCCCGTGGTGAGGTCTTTGGTTTCAACCAGGACAACTACGCCCTGATTCCTTTTGAGACGGCCAGGGCATTGACAGGCAACAAGGCCAAGGTGGATTTCGAGATCAATTTCACGATCTCCCAACTCGACGAGGTTGAAGCGGTCAAGGCCCGTGTGACGCGCGCCCTGCGTATCAACCACAACCTGAAGTTTGATGAGGAAGATGACTTCGAGATCCAGTCGCCGGATCAGATTGCCAAGACCTTTGAAAAGATCACCAGCATGGGCACCCTGGTGCTGGGCGGTATCGTCGGTATCTCCCTGTTGGTGGGCGGTATAGGCATCATGACGGTGATGCTGGTATCGGTGACGGAGCGGACGCGCGAGATCGGCATCCTGAAAGCCTTGGGGGCAACCCGACGCGACATTCTAGTGCAGTTTCTGATCGAAGCCGGTTTGCTCAGCCTGATCGGTGGCCTGATAGGTATCGCCATCGGCTACGGCCTAGGGCATGGCGTGGCAGCATTGATACCCAACTTCCCACCGGCATCCGTGCCGCTGTGGGCAAGCCTGGGGGCGGCAGCCTTCTGTGCCGTGGTGGGCGTGGTGTTCGGTATCATGCCTGCCTCCAAGGCCGCCAACCTTGATCCTATCGAGGCTTTGCGCTACGAATAACCGCTATTGCCGGCCCGGCAAGCAGTGCATGGTTGACCCTCGCCTGCCACGCTATGCATCTGCGCGTTCAGTTTTGGGTCGGCTATGCCAGCATGTGCAGAAGACAGGCGGAAGCATACCGCCGCACTGCAACGCATTACCTTAGGGGAGATTGATGAGCGATAAGAACCGGTCCCTGGCGCTGATCCTGTGCCTGCTGTTTGGCTGGGTCGGTGCCCACCGCTTCTATGCAGGCCGGACCATTTCCGCCGTGATACAGCTACTCACCTTGGGTGGCTTGTGCATCTGGGCAATGATAGACCTGCTGATCATCCTGTTTGGCGAGTTCAAGGATAGCAATGAACTGAAGATAGCCGACTGGAAGATGGACTGACTATACAGCGCCTTCAAACTGCGCAAGCGGGTGCTTGGTACCCATGTTTAACTTCAAGCCAATAGGTAACTCACACATGAAACATGCATTACTCGCCGCGCTGATAGCAGCCGGCTTTGCCGCCCAGGCCGCTGAGAACACCACCTACAAGGGTCTGGGTGCAGATAGCGTCAGCGCCGATACGCTGGAGAAATTCCGCGCCAAACCACTGGATTCAGACCTGAGCCGCAAGGTTCAGGGCGTGCTGGATCTGCGCGCACCCGGTGCAGGCCTGCTGTCACCCGATGCCAAATCGCTGTACTTCGGCTGGCGGGTCACCGGTGTCGCACAGGTCTGGCGGATAGATGGCCCGCAGGCCTTTCCGGTGCAGATGACCGGTGGCGAGGATGCCACCAGCATTGCCGACATCACCCCAGACGGCAAATGGCTGGTCCTGAGCCGCGACCGCAAGGGCGAGGAGAATCCGGGGCTCTATCTGCAACCCGCCCGTGGCGGCGAACTGCAGGTCATTCAGCACATTCCTGGCGTGCAAACCTTCTTTGAATTCATCAGCGATGATGGTCGTTACATCTACTTCCGCAGCAATGACGAGAGCCGCGACAGCTACACCGTCTACCGCTACGATCTGCAGGGCAAGAAGAAGGAACGCCTGTTTGGCGAGAAGGGCTACTGGAGCATCATCGATCACAAGCCCGATGGCACGTTGCTGGCAGGCAAGGCGCTCAGCAATGTGGCGACCGAGGTATGGGAATGGAATCCCAAGGATGGCAAGCTCAAGCCCATAATCGGCCAAGCCGAGAAGGAAGAATACGATGTGCGCTACGGTGCGCGTGATGGTGAACTGCTGGTGCAAACCAACAAGTTCGGCGAATTCCGCCGCCTGTACAAATGGGTAGCCGGCAAGTTCGAGGCCATCAGCCCGGAACTGAAGTGGGATGTCGCCGGCTTTGGCCTGGACAAGCCCAAGAGCCGCCTGTTCTACTCCATCAACGAGGGTGGGTACACCAAGACCTTCGCGCTGGATGCGAAAACCCTCAAGCCCATCAAGCTCCCCGAGTTCCAAGGTGCTGATCACGTTACCGTCAGCGGTGGCACGCGCGATGGCAGCAAGATCATTGTCAGCGTGGAGACGGCCACGGCCCCCCGCACCAGCTATGTATTGGACTGGAACAGCGGCAAGCTGACCCAGTGGGTGCTGCCGTCATCACCGGAGACCGACACCAGCAAGTTCGCGGTCGCCACACTGGAAACCTATCCGACGCGTGATGGTGCCCAGATCCCCATGTTTGTACGCCGCCCGGCTCAATGCAACCCCGCGCCCTGCCCTGTCGTCGTACACTTCCATGGCGGGCCGGAAGCCCAGTCAGATGCTGGCTTCTCGCCCTATGCTCAACTGTTCGTCGACGCCGGCTTCATCTATGTCGAGCCCAATGTCCGTGGCTCTGACGGCTATGGCAAGACTTGGCTGAACATGGACAATGGTGCCAAGCGCCTCAAGGTGGTCACCGATATCGAAGATGCCGCCATTTATATGAAGAAGGCCTGGAGCAAGAACGGCATTGCACCCAAGATAGGCGTGATGGGTGGCAGCTATGGGGGCTACTCCAGCATGGCCGCCATGACCATGTTTTCCGGCAGCTACGATGCGGGCGTCTCCACCGTTGGCATCTCCAACCTGCTGACCTTCCTGGAAAACACCGCCCCCTACCGCCGCGCCCTGCGCGTAGCCGAGTATGGTGACCCGGTCGCTGACCGCGAGGCCTTGATCAAGCTCTCGCCCATCACCCATATCGACAAGCTGAAGGATCCTTTGCTCATCATCCAGGGAGCCAGCGACCCCCGCGTACCGGTAGGCGAGGCAGTGCAGATGTATGAGGCCGCCCAGAAGAAAGGTGTGCCCTCGGATCTGATCCTGTTTGCCGACGAAGGCCACGGCGCACAGAAGCGCGAGAACCAAGTGGCCAGCATAGGCCATACACTGAAGTTCTTTGAGCGCTACCTGAAGCCGGCCAAATAAACGGTTTGCAGTACAGCATCACAGGGGAGGCATAGCCTCCCCTGTTTTCTTTTGATGGGGCGCCAGTATGACAAAAGAGCCTGTATCCGATCTTTCGCCTCTCCGCCGATCTGGCACAGGAAAAGGCCTTGAACAGGCACTAAAGTGCAGTAAACCTTGGCCACCAATGCGAGCTTGATCCGCATCAACGTCCAACCTTGCTGCGGGGGGTAAGGTGCTACTTAGCACAAGCGCCGGGTAAGCCTGAACCAGCAGGCTCCCCTCAGTTTGGGTCCTCCCTCGCCACTGCGAGTGAGCCTTGCTGGCACTCGTCATCAAGTTGAGCTGCTTGCGGGAATTGATTTCAGCTTTCAAAGATTGACGTTCATGACAGGCGTTAGACCCACAGGAGGAAGCCTTGAACCATCTTGATCAATTGCTCCATACCGCCGCCCATGATGCCGGACTGCCCATGCAGGACGGCCACAGAGGCTTCCCCTACCGCAAGCTGCAGGCCGGCACGGCTATCGCCTACCAACCCACACCCACCCCGGCAGACGTTCAACCCCCACCTGAGCTGCATGCCTGGGCACAGGGATATGGTGTAATCCACCACGACCCGCATACCCAGGCGCGCTGGGCGCAGCTGATAGAGTCAGCCGCCATACCCTGGCATGGTGGCGACAGCACCCTGGTGGCACCCCTGCTGCACGCCGCCGACCGGCTTTGTAGCCAGGCCATGTGGCTGGTCGCCCACATGACCTACTGCAAGCAGGTGAGGCTGGATGGCACCCCCCCGGCTGCAACGGACTTCAAGTCGACACCAGAGGGGCATACCGGTGGTGCACTCAATATGGTGCCGGCCTATGTTGGCTATCTGCTGGCCAACGCCCTGACCGGACAGACTCGTAGCTGGCTCATGGGGCAAGGCCACTGCGTCGCCGCAATCGAAGCTGTCAACACACTGCTGGGCAACCAATACCCGGAGCAGGCCGAACGCTACCCCTGTGATGATGCAGGGCTAAGCCAGCTCTGCCAGGACTTCTACAGCTATGCCCTCCATGCCAGCGGACGGCCTCAGGCGCCACTGGGTAGCCATGTCAACGCCCATACTGCGGGGGGCGTGATCGAAGGTGGCTACCTAGGCTTTGCCGAGCTTCAGTATGTGCACATGCCGCTACCGGGAGAGACGCTGGTCAGCTTCCTCAGCGATGGCGCCTTCGAAGAGCAACGCGGCAGCGACTGGATACCCCGCTGGTGGCGGGCAGAAGACTGCGGAGCGGCCCTCCCCGTGATGATATTGAATGGCCGCCGCATTGAGCAGCGCAGCGGACTGGAGCAGGATGGCGGCGTGGCGTGGTTTATCGAGCACTTGCGCCTGAATGGCTTCGAGCCCATGGAGATTGATGGCACCGACCCGGCAGCCTTTGCCTGGGCCATATTGCATATGGAGTCCAGCCTGGCAGCCCAGTCGGCCGAGATTGCACAGGGCCGTGCCGAGTACCCGGTACGTATGCCCTACGCCATCGCCCATGCCCCCAAGGGCTTTGGCTTCCCCGGTGCTGGCACCAACCTGGCCCACAATCTGCCGCTGGGCGGCAACCCCAGCCTTGATGCAAGCTGCCGCCAACGGTTCAACCATGCTGCAGCCCAGCTCTGGGTCCACCCCTCGGCCTGGCAGGACGCCCGCCGGAGGTTCCGCACCCATGCGGTGCAAGGCAGGCCTACCGAGCGCGATCACGCCATGGCGCAGCGACACCCGGACTACCATGCCCCCAGCCTGCCCTGGCGGGACGATATGGCATCGCCGCTGGTATCGCCCATGGCGGCGTTTGATGCCACCTTCTGCGCCATCGCCGAGGCCAATCCGCAACTCAGGGTACGGGTGGCCAACCCAGACGAACTACGCAGCAATGGCATGGGCAATACGCTGGAGCGGTTCAAGCACCGGGTCACCCACCCCGAGCCAGGCAATCCGGAATCACTGACCGGCGGTGTGATCACCGCACTCAATGAAGAGGCTGTCATCTGCGCCGCCCTGGCCAACAAGGGTGGACTCAATCTGGCGGTCAGCTACGAGGCCTTTGCTGTGAAAATGCTGGGCGCACTGCGACAGGAAGCCAATTTCGCCCGCAATCAGGCCGAGGCTGGCCGCCCACCCGGTTGGCTGTCTGTCCCACTGCTGCTGTCTTCCCACGCCTGGGAGAATGGCAAGAACGAACTCTCACACCAGGACACAACCCTGGCGGAAGCCTGGTTGGCCGAAGCCAGCAGGCATGCCCGGCTGGTGTTCCCGCCCGACTGGAACAGCGCGGTCGCCACGCTGGATGCCTGCTATCGCAGCCGGGGCCAACTCTGGTGTGTGGTTGCGCCCAAGCGCGCCGTACCTGTCCGCCTGCCACCGGAGTCGGCACGCCAGTTGACTGAGCAGGGGTGGCTCCGGCTGGTCGGCAAAGGTGAGGCGGACGAAAAACTGATACTGGTGGCAGTAGGCAGCTATCAGTTGACCGAGACATTGCGCGCCTCGCGCCGCCTGGACGAGCACGATATCCCGCATGCCGTGGTGTATGTCTACGAACCGGCCAGGCTAGGGAGTCACCAGGGGCTCGCCGCCAACGCCGGACTACTGGCAGATGCCGAACTGGCAAGCGCCTTCCCCCATCACAGCCCATTACGCATCATCGTGGGCCATACCCGCCCCGGCCCCCTGCTGGGCGCCATGCGACGTATCGATACCGGGCCTGCTCATACCGTGGGTCTGGGCTTCCTAAATCAAGGCGGCACCCTGGATACCGCTGGCATGCTGTATGCCAATCGCTGCAGTTGGGCCCATATTGTCGCCAAGGCTGGTGAATTGCTGAAATTAGGGCTGGATGCCCTGCTTACGTCAGAGGAACGGGATGCAGTACTCGGCCTGGGTGACCCAGCCGACCTGCGCTAATCCGTATAGATGTCTCCAGGCACCGTACCCATCATGAGCCCTGTGCCAGGGGCATCCAAGCGTCATGCTACAGGCCAGATACAGCGCCAAGGCGCCGTCGCGATGGAGCAACGACAAGCAGTACGCTTTGACACTGCTACAGTGGTTGCCAATCCGGGTCTATCTGGCCATCAACCACATTGATGCGCCGGTCAGCGCCAGCGGCAAATTTGGGGTCATGCGTCACAGCAATCACCGACTTGCCCAGTTCGCGGGTCAGATCATGCAATATTTGCCGCACATTCGCGCTCGCCACAGTATCGAGGTTGCCTGTGGGCTCATCCGCCAGCAGTATCAGCGGATCATTCGCCAATGCCCGCGCCACCGCCACCCGCTGGCGCTGCCCGCCCGATAGCTGGCTGGGTAGCTTTGACGCCTGTGCCGCCACACCCAGCCGCGTCAACAAGGACATGGCCCGCTCGCGGCACTGCGCCTCCGGCCATCGGCCTAACCGCCGCATGGGTAGGCAGACATTGTCCAGCACGCTGAATTCCGACAGCAGGAAGTGAAACTGGAACACGAACCCGAGCTTCTCCAGCCTTAGCTGGGTCAGTTGAGCATCGTTAAAACCCTGTGTATTGACGCCATCCAGCGCGATGGTGCCATGGGTAGGCACATCCAGCAGGCCTAGCAGATAGAGCAAGGACGATTTGCCGGAGCCCGAGGGGCCCATGATGCAGACAAACTCTCCTGCCGATATCTCCAGATCGACGCCCTTGATCAAGGTAGTGGGAACATCACCTGCCAGTATCTTGTGTAATCCCTGTGCGCGTAGGACCACGCTCATGTCGCCCCCCGCAAGATATCCACCGGATGCAGCCTGCCGGCTTTACGGGCGGGTAGCCAGGCCGCCAGCAGGCATGAAAGCAGGGCAAACCCTGCGGCCATCAGAAATTGCTCCCCACCCCACCAGACCGGCAGATTGACCATGGCAGTTCCCCCTGGCGGACGTATCTGCACGCTGGCCATCAGTTGCATCAAGCCCGCCCCCACCGCGAGCCCCAGCACACTGCCTAGTGTGCCCACAATCAAGCCCTCCAGCACAAAGATGTGGCGTATATCCCTGGCCTGAAAACCAACCGACTTCAGGATGGCGATGTCGCGGGTTTTCTCCATCACGATGGTGGAGAGCGTGTTGTAGATACCAAAGGAGGCCACCAGCAGGATGGCCGATACCACGCTGTACATGATGACATTACGGACAAACAGCACATTGAGGATATCCTCCGATGCCTCTGCCCAACTGACTGCCTTGTAGGTCCCCATGGCCTCTATACGGTTGGCCACAAGCAGCGCCTGGCTGGCATCCGCCAGCTTGATGATGAAGCGATTGACTCTGTCCGGCCGCCCCAGCAGCAGTTGCGCACGTTTGAGCAGTACATAGGTCTGGCTCTCGTCGTAACCAGCATTGCCGGTGCGGAAAATCGCCACTACCGTCAGACTGCGGTTGCTCCCACCGCCAGCCACCAGATTGACGGTGCTCCCCAGGCGCAGGCTGAATTTCTCGGCCAGTCCGGCACCGATAATGATGCCGCCGGGATTCGCCTCCAGGTCATCCAGCGAGCCCTCGACCAGTTTTTCTTCTATGGTCGATACCCCCCGCATGCGGGCCGGCAGGATGCCGGACAGACTGATACCCTGCTCCTGCCCCGCAAACAGCAACACGGCCGACCCCACCAGCACCGGAGCCGCTCTCAACCCAGGCAGTGAGTCTATCTGCCCTAGCCTATAGCGCCAGCCACGTATGCCCCGCGTTTCGTTCTTGGGCCGCAATCCGGCAATTTCCACCAGATCATCAGGCCAACGTAAGCGCGCGGGCTGCAAACGAGCCGTCCTGAATTCGTCCGAAACCGTGATATGAGGGCTGTTATCGATCAGGCGGGTAATGAAGTCCTTCTCCGACCCACGCATCAAGGCCGATACCGCCAGGAAGAAAGCCACACCCAGCACCACCCCCACCAGCGATACCGCCGTCTGCCGTTTCCGGCTGGTCAAATGGGTCCAGGCAATATTGAGCGCGATCATGGCGCCGAGCCCGTTCTGGCCGGCCCAGCCTCGGCCTGGCGGATCCTTACCACCTGGCCCACCGCTAACTGCTCATCGGGCACGCTGACTATCAAGTCATCCGGCCCTATGCCACTACGTATCTCGACCTGGTCCCCCATACTCGCACCGGTCGTCACCCTCACCTGTGTCAGCCGCCCATCCTGCACCCGCCATACCAGGCCTTCGCGCACGGCGCTACGGGGCAGCAGCAACGCCCGTTCACGGCGGGCAAGGATCACATTGGCATCGACCGTCATACCTACCCTGAAGCGTTCGGGCTGATCGATGGCAATCCGCACCCGATAGCTGCGTGTCAACGGGTCGCCCTTGGGCGTAATACTGCTGACAACCCCATCAAATGTCTTGCCGGGCAATGCATCCGCCCCCAGCACTACCGGTTGGCCCTGTTGCACCCGGCCGATATCTTCTTCATCCACCTCGGCAACCACCCGCATGGGTGCGCAGCAGGCCAGATAGAGCAAGGCCTGGCCGGGCGAGACAACCTGCCCTACCTCCACATCGCGCTGGAGTATCTCGCCATCGGCCGGGGCCACCAGTTGCAGAAAACGCCGCTGCGCCTGGCTACGCAGCAAGGCTGCCTGGGCGGCTTTATTGGCGCTGGCGGCAGCATCGCGCTCGGCGGCCGCCACAAAACCTTGCCGCCACAGCACCTCCGCTCGCTGCAATTGCTGCCGGGCAAGTTCCGCCCTGGCGGCAAGCTCTGCAACGCCGCTGGCCAGATCATCATCCTGCAACTGTATGAGGATCTGCCCACGCCTCACAGCCTCGCCTTCCTGCACCAGCACAGCAGTCACCTGGCCCGCACTGCGGGTAGTGATCGGTACTTGCACACCGGGCTCTACCTGGCCACTGGCATAGATGGCCTCCACCGCCGTACCCTGGGCAGGCTTGCTTACCTGAACCAGCCTTGGTCGCCAGTACCACCCTATTCCCGCCACGATAGCTACCAGCAGTATCGCAAGCCACCAGCCGTGTTTTCGCACCGTATCTCGCTCCCAGTTGCCTGCCTAGAGCATGCCAGCCTTGCCCTGCACTATGGTTTGCGCTGGATCAGACTTCCAGCTTTTGAGTCTGTCATGGACTTCGCCATCCCCTGCCTCCGGGTGCAGCAGGCAATCGCGGAAGCGCAAGGCAGGATGGGTTTATGCAACGCACTCCAAGCCTAGCTTGCTTTCTGCCAGGAGAGATACCGATACTGCAGGCTCAACGTAAGTTTCGAGACAGAAACAGGAAAGTATTGCGTAAGTAATGCTATCCACGTTGAAACTATCCACCCATGGAGAATAGACAGATGCCCACATTCAAGGTCGCCACCACGGCAGCCTCGGCCGCGCTTTGCCTGTTATTGGGCGCATGCTCGGACGAAGCCCTCACCGAGCCAGCCAGCAAGAAATCCCCAATCAGCCATAAGTCCACCCAGCACAGCTATGCGACCGCCACCAGCAGCGCCCTGCCCACCTATGCCGACTGGCCGGCCATCCAGAGCGCCATTCCGATCAACCCAAGCATGGAAGCACGTATCAGCCAAATCATGGCCGGCATGAACCTGGCGCAGAAGATAGGCCAGATGACACAGCCTGAGATCAAGAGCATCAGCCCCGAGGAGGTACGGCGTCATTACATAGGCTCGGTCTTGAATGGGGGCGGCTCCTGGCCAGGCAACAACAAGCACGCCCAGGCTAGCGACTGGCTGACCCTGGCCGATGCTTACCACGCTGCCGCCATGAGTACCGATATGGCCGTTCCCATACCCTTGCTGTGGGGGACAGACGCCGTGCATGGCCACAACAACGTCTACGGCGCCACCCTGTTTCCGCACAATATCGGCCTGGGTGCAGCCAATGACGCCGATCTGGTGCAACGCATCGGTACGGCCACGGCCCGTGCGGTCAGGGCAACCGGCATACACTGGGCCTTCGCACCGACATTGGCCGTGGTGCGCGATGATCGCTGGGGCCGAACCTACGAAGGCTTCTCGGAAGACCCGGAAATCGTGGCCGCCTATGGCCGCAGCTATGTACTAGGGCTGCAGGGTAATCTGGGTGAGGCCAATGTACTGGCCACCGCCAAGCATTTTATCGGAGACGGCGGCACGGAAGCCGGCATTGACCAGGGGGTAAACCGCGCCAGCGAGGCAGAGCTGATCAATCGGCATGGGCAGGGCTATTACAGTGCCTTGGCTGCAGGAGTACAGACCGTCATGGTCAGCTTCAACAGCTGGGACAAGCCCCTCAACGGCGAGCCGGTAGGCAAGCTGCATGGCAGCCATGCCATGCTCAATGGTGTGCTCAAGACCCGCATGGGGTTTGATGGCCTGCTGGTCTCGGACTGGAACGGCATAGGCCAGATACCGGGCTGTAGCAATGCCAGTTGTCCGCAAGCCATCAACGCCGGTATCGACATCATCATGGTGCCCGATGAATGGCGCGCCTTCATCAGCAATACGATGGCGCAGGTACAGAATGGGCAGATCAGCCAGGCACGGATAGATGATGCTGTCAGGCGGATACTCCGGGTAAAGCTGCGTGCCGGGCTATTCGACGGCAAACGCCCATCGCAACGCCCGGAGGCCGGCAGCCAGGCAGCCCTGCAAGCGAGAGCCCTGGCGCGCGAGGCAGTACGCAAATCCCTGGTATTGATGAAAAACCAGCAGCAGTTGCTGCCCTTGGCGCGCAACAGCCGGGTCCTGGTGGTGGGCAAGAGCGCCAACAGCCTACAGAACCAGACCGGGGGCTGGTCACTCAGCTGGCAGGGCACTGGCAACAGCAACGCCGATTTCCCCGTAGGTGATACGGTATTGGCCGGTATCAAGCAGACATTGGGTGAGGCACTGGTACGCTATAGCGAAACTGCCTCGGGCGTGAGCCTGGCCGATGTGGATGCGGTGATCGCGGTCATCGGCGAGACACCCTATGCCGAAGGCAGCGGCGACATTGGCCTGGCCGGCAATCTGAGCCATAGCCGGCGCTACCCGGAAGACCTGGCCGTACTCAATGCGGTAAGCGGGCGTGGTGTGCCGGTCGTGACCATTCTGCTCAGTGGGCGGCCCGCTCATGTCAACGATCTGCTGAACCGCTCCAGTGCCTTTATCTCCGGTTGGCTACCGGGTACCGAAGGCGCGGGTGTGGCCGATCTACTATTCCGTCGGTCAGACGGTGCCGTGGCTTACGATTTCAGTGGCCGGCTGTCATTCTCCTGGCCTGCCACCGCCTGCCAGACTACGGTCAACCGTGGCGATGGCGGCACGCCGCCGTTGTTTGCTTACGGTTACGGCTTGAGCGTATCGCAGACCGGCAACCTGGGGGCGCTGGATGAGCGCGGCAGCAACCAGCCCTGCAATGGCAATACCCCACCTGAACTGCTGGTTTTCCGCCAGACCGACCAAGCACCGTTCGCCTTGCAGATCAGTACCGCAGCCAACGGTTGGGCCGGTGTGCCGGTAGGCAATGACCTCAATGCCAGCCTGGCCCTGCCCGCCAGCAACCCCTCGCTGCTACTCAGCACCACCCAGTTGAATGTGCAACAGGATGCCAAGCTGTTGACCTGGCGCGCTGCGGGCCAATTCTATGCTGCAAGCAGCCAGCCACAGGATCTGCGCAGCTACCTGGATCAACAGGGTGCGCTGCTGTTCGATGTGCAGACCCTGCAGTTGCCCCGGGGAGCGGTCAAACTGGCCATAGACTGCGGTTATCCTTGCCGGGGCGAAGTCGATGTAACGGCGCTGTTCGAGCGCCTGCCGCTGGGAACACGCCAGACACTCAAGCTTCCCCTGTCCTGCTTTGCCGCCCGCGGCAGTGATTTCAGCCGTATCAACGTACCCTTCCTGGTCTATACCGATCAGCCATTCAGCGCAGCCTTTGCCCATGTGCGCTGGCAAGCGGGTGCCGGTGCGGATGCCGACGCGGTACGCTGTGACCAATTGCAAGCGGGCGCAGCCAAGCCAGGACCTTATTACACGGTATTGGAGGGGGGCCAGTTTGCGGCGGGGCTTCAACCCAGTCTGTGGTCCAGCCAGGCCGGCGTAGTCGGCATGGCCGCAGCGGGTAATGGTGAGCTGGCACTGCGCTGGGCCCATCCAGCCCCCGGCAATGGCTTGTTCTATGTCACCGGCGGCCCCTTGGATCTGCAGGCATTTGACCACGGCAAACTGGAGTTTGAGCTGCTGGTAGAAAGCTGGGGTGGCAATACGCAGGGATTGGCCATCAAGCTGGAAAGTACAGGTCAAGGCTGCCACAGCAATGACTACCGGATAGGCCGGCCCCAGGCAGGTGTCTGGACACGCTTCTCCCTGCCGATGACGGAGATATTGGCCAACCCCACACCCTGCTTCAGACTGGGTCAGCTCAACGCGCCATTTGATCTGCTGCCCGTATGGGGAGACCAGTCGGGTGTAGCGCTACGGCTACGCAAGATCGCTTTCAGGCAGTAGCGCCGTCTGCTACCAATGTGGGCAGCCAGTGTTTTGGCTCGCCCACAAGCAGGCGACTCGCGTAGCAAGCCAGCCTGCAATCCAGGTGCCTGGTTACTACGCCCTGATAAACTCGTCCAGACCCCGAACCGTGGTATCCAGCTTGCTGACAGCCTGGTCGATGGCCTCCGCCGAATGGCTGGCCGTCTGCATATCCACCCGTAGCTCCGCAATATCGGTGGCGATGGTCTGGAACTGGCCCGACTGGCGTTCCTCATTTTTTGCCACTTCGCCGATCAGGCTGGCAACACGGCCCGCGCCGGAAATGATCTCGTCCAGACGATTCCCCGCCTGGGCGGCGCTCAGGTTGATTTCGCCCATGCGCTGGGTGCCTTCGCGCATGGCTTCCATGGCCTGATTGGTGCCTGCCAGAATGGCGCCTATCTTTTCTTCTATTTCACGGGTTGCCGTACTGGTCCGCTCCGCCAGCTTGCGGACTTCATCCGCCACCACCGCAAAGCCCCGTCCCTGCTCGCCCGCACGGGCAGCCTCAATGGCCGCGTTCAGCGCCAGCAGATTGGTCTGATCGGCGATTTCCCGTATCACCTGCACAATGCCGCCTATTTCGTCGCTGCGCCGGCCCAGTTCCTCAATGCGTGCTGCCGAGTGGGTAACCACTTCAGATGCCTTGCCCAGGTTGCTGAGCGTGAGGTTCATGGCCCGCCCGCCCTCGCCGGCCAGCCGTCCCGCCTCTTGTGCCTCCCTCGCAGCCTGGCCTGACTGTTCGGCGCTCTTTACGGTCAAGGCCGCAATCTCATCCACGATGCGGGCCATCTCGGCGGCCTCGCCAGCCTGGTGACGCATGGTCTGGCTGATCGAAGCCGTACGCTCACTAATCTGCGCGGTCTGGCCCGAAGCCGTGCCGATGGCACCCGTTACCTGCGCCAGCAACTGCTGCATGGCAGCATTGCCCCGCTCTGCCTCCTGCCTGGCCTGCTCAGTCTTCTCGAAGCTCTTGACCTTGCCGAACTCAAACACCATGGCCAGGGCGTAGATCACGATGGTCAGGCCAACCAGCGAACGGGTTTGCAGCTGAGGGTGCAGTTCGGCGCCCAGGGGGCTCTTGGGCAAGGCCCAACCATGCTTGTGCGCCACAAAGAACAGCACGATGGCGATCAGCGCACCTACGCTCCAGAACGTCGCACTTTTCTTGCCGCCGATGAACATCGACGCCACCGGCACCAGCAGGAACCAAGGGGATGACGACGACTCTATCCCGCCGTTGACGTAACACATCCAGACCACCATGCCGAAGAACACGGCAATCGCGTACTCCCGCACCAAGGGTAGCAAACCAGTGAGCTTGAGCAAAAAGCCTGCCGTCAACATCAGGAAGCCCGCCGTCACGATGCCCCAGCCCATGGCGCCATGCCCCAACTTGAAGTAGTTGAGGGCGAAAATAGGCACAAAAACAGCAGCGAGCAACGTGGCGCCAACAATGTTGCGGGCACGGCTCAGGTCCAGCGGGCTTTGGCGGATGGATTCAGGAATGAACCAGTCAAGAACACTGCTGAAGGTCTGGCTGATGGACATCGGTGGCATCTCCTGGCGCTGACAAGCTTAGGTATGACTTAGGGGCATTCTACACAAGCAAGCGCTTGCACTAACCGCGACTAAAGTATTTGCTCCACACCCGTTATAGCAGTCAAAAAAATAGCCCAACGTTGCGGTTGGGCCATGAAAAATACAAAGGAGAATAGAGGAGAAACATCGAGCGAGCACTTGCGCACCCATTCGATATGTTGATTTTCTTATATTGGTACATCTGTGTCAATTTTTAATTGTACAACTGTCTAATTTTTCCATCACTGCCCTTGCCTTGCTGGCCGGCCACATCATTTCCCCGCTACTACATGGTGGTACCGCTCGATCAGCGCAAGCTGCGTCCAACCTATCTGCGCCTGCTTGGGCTACTCATAGCCAGGGTATAATCCCGCTTTTAGCCTCACGACCGACTCCCCATGCAAGCCCTGCCCCTACTGCCCGATCCGCGCCAATACACCGGCACCGCCACCAGCCCGCTGCACAGCCTGGCCCAAGTACTGCTGGACGAACGCGACCTGGGCAGGCTGGTCGCAGCAGAGGCTGCACTGGATGCCGAACTGGCACGGCTGCTGACTGCCAATGACGACGCGGCTATCCAGGCAGCGCTCGCCACACCGCCCAACCCGGCCGTGCTGCGCATACTGAGCGAACGCCTGCGTGTGGCGGTCGAGAACCCAGCCCCCGGCAGTGCCATGCATGCCGTGATCTTTGCCTTACCCCTGGTCCTGGTCGCGGGCGTACGTGGCAAGCATGTGATTGCCGGGCGCCTGCCCGATGTGAGCGCTGTACAGGCCCTCTTGACCGAACATGGCATCTTCAAGGCCGGCAGCGATATCCAGCTATCAGGGCGCCTGCTGGATCGCGAGCAATTGCAGGCGATACCGTCCAGTTCGCTGGCCCGTTGGCGCGATGCCCTGCAGTACGCTTCCGGCGGCTTACCGCACGAATTCAGCGAAAGCCCCATCACCGTGGATGGTGATGGCGTCTACCTGCGCTATCTGGTGGGGGTAGCCATGCAACCTGCTGATGCCGACCCCGTGGTACAGCTCAATGCCCCCCCCGGCACCTGGGCCATGGCCCTGACCAAGCTGCTGGGCGAGCAGCTCAAGCACGATGCCATGACGCTGTTCCCGCTGCCGCGCAGCCCACATGCCTGGCTGCCGGCACTGGACGATGGCCGCATTGCCCAGCAGGAAATACGCTTCCAGGTATTTGCCAGCAATACGCTGCGCAAGTTGCGCGAGGCCGGTGAAACCCCGGTAGCAGTGTTCTCCTGCCACGAAGGCAATGAATTGCGGGTGACACTGGGTGCCGAGAAGAATGGCGAAGAATGGGCCGGCTTTATCTGGCCACTGGGCCCACAAGATCGAGTCGATGGCCTGCAGCACATGATGGTGAGCCTGCTACGCGAGTGCCACCATGACGATGTCCGCGTGCTGCCCGACCTGCTGCCACAGGTGAAGGACGATCTGCCTTACTTTCCCCTGCCAACCGAGCTGCCTTCCGCCGCCACCCGCCACTGAACCGAGCCATCATGAGCTACTTCAAGCACCACGTATTCTTTTGCACCAATCAGCGCCCCAATGGCGAGAGTTGCTGTGCTGATTTTGGCGCGAGCGAGATGCATGCCTATGCCAAAAACCGGGTCAAGGAGCTTGGCCTGGCAGGCGAAGGCAAGGTACGGACCAACAAGGCGGGCTGCCTGGATCGCTGCGCCCTGGGGCCTGTCATGGTGGTCTACCCCGACAATGTCTGGTACCAGTACGTCGACAAGGAAGACGTGGAGGAAATCATCCAGGAGCATCTGCTCAACGGACGCGAAGTTGCCCGGCTCAAGATCTGACCCCGCTTATGAAATCACCCCAGTTCCAGCCCATCACCGTGGCCGGCCCGGTGGGCCGGCTGGAAACCCTGCTGCTTGATAGCGCATGGGACGACGGCCCACGCGGCATCGCCTTGGTCGCCCACCCCAACCCCACCCAGGGCGGCACCAATACCAACAAGGTCGTGCAAACCCTTGCCAAGGTATTCTCACGCAAGGGCTATGTTGCCTTCTGCCCCAATCTGCGCGGTGTGGGGCAGAGCGAGGGGGAGCATGATTTCGGCTCGGCCGAAGTTGACGATATGGCAGCAGTGCTGGCACATGCCCAGGCGGCTTATCCTGGTCTCCCCGTGATACTGGCCGGTTTTTCTTTCGGCACCTTTGTGCAGAGCCAGCTGCGCGAACGGCTGGGCGACGGCCCGATAGCCCGCATGGTGCTGGTCGGCCCTGCTACAGCCAAATGGAACTTCCCCACCGTCCCTGCAGACACCTTGGTGGTACACGGTGAAGAAGACGATGTCGCCCCTTTGGCAGCCGTATTCGACTGGGCCAGACCGCAAGGTTTGCCTGTGGTAGTGGTGCCAGGCACGGGCCACTTCTTCCATGGCAAGCTCACCACGCTGGCCGATATCGTCAACCGAAATCTTGAATAGGTCGCCGGGCCCCGCTATCCAACAAGGGGCCGCTGCTCACTTCCCGGCGTCGTTCCAGCCCTTGTAGCGCGCCAGGTTTTCACGCGTTACCAGGGTAGGCTCCATCAATATCAGCGACTTGGCCGGGCGCTTGCCCTGCATCAGCTCATAGCCGACGCTCACTGCCCGCTCGGCCATAAGCCGGGGGCTCTGGCTAGCAGACGCCACGATAAAGGACGGTTGCTGCAAGGCCTGCTCGATATCGGGAGCGCCATCCACCGAGGTGATCAGCAGCCGCTTCAAGCCTGCCTTGCGGGCCGCCAGATCAGTGCCGATAGCCTGACGGTCGTTGATGGTAAACACGCCATCGATCCTCTGATATTGCTTGAGATGCTGCTGCATCAGCTGCTGCCCGCCCCAGCGTGACCCCTTGCCGTCACCTTTGTCGGTCAGAACCGTGATACCGGGAAAATGCTTCAAGGCCATATGGCAGCCCGCTACCCGGTCTATGACCGAAGACACCTGTGGACCACTCTGGATGATGACCTTGCCCTGCCCCGACAAGGCCTGGGCCAGGTACTGACAAGCCTGCTCCCCTGCCTGCAGGTTGTCTGTCATTACCGTAGCATTTACCCCGTTAGCCGACACATCCACGGCAACCACCACAATGCCGGCTGCCCTGGCTGCCTGCACGGCAGGCTCCACCTTAACGGCATCGGCGGCGTTCAACAGGATCAAGTCCACCCGTTCGGCTGTAAAACGCTCCAGATGGGCAATCTGCTTATCCAGTGAATACTCATTGGCCAGTGTGGTCACCTTGACGGTGGGGTTGTAGCGCCGCGCCTGCTGCTCGGCACCCTTGACCAAGGCCACGAAGAAGGGGTTTTCCAACGAGCTGATGCTCATGCCCAAGGATTGCAGCGCCCCACCCCGTGGTAGCTCCTGTGCCGCCACCGCGAGGCTGCACAAGGCGAAGGTTGCCATTGCAATGCATCTCATCTTTGCCGCCCGTCCATTTTCGTAGTCCAGATCAAAGCCACTACGTCTTACTGTAGGGGGCAAGCGGCGACGGGCAAAGAAAAACCCCGCCTAAGCGGGGTTATCTGCTGCGCTTGCGACGCTGGCACCGGCCAGCCCAAGCCCAAGCAATGTCTTACAGCTGACCAGCGTTCTCAGCCAGGTACTTGGCCACGCCAGCGGCATCGGCCTTCATGCCGGCCTTGCCCTTGTTCCAGCCAGCCGGGCACACTTCGCCGTGCTCTTCGGTGAACTGCAGGGCATCAATCACACGCAGCATTTCGTCGATATCGCGGCCCAGCGGCAGGTTGTTGACCACCTGGTGTTGCACCACACCGTGCTTGTCAATCAGGAAAGAGCCGCGCAGCGCCACGCCATCAGCGTGCTCGACATCATAGGCCTTGACGATATCGTGCTTGATGTCGGCCACCAGGGTGTAGCCAACCGGGCCGATACCGCCCTTGTCCACCGGGGTGTTGCGCCAGGCGCTGTGGCTGAACTGGCTGTCGATGGACACGCCGATCACTTCCACATTGCGCTTCTTGAATTCTTCCAGGCGGTGATCGAAGGCGATCAGTTCCGACGGGCAGACAAAAGTGAAGTCCAGCGGGTAGAAGAACACAACGGCGTACTTGCCCTTGGTGGCGGCGCTGAAGCTATAGTTCTCAACGATTTCGCCATTGCCCAGGACGGCAGCTGCGGTGAAATCGGGGGCTTGCTTGTTAACGAGGACGGCCATAGAGGTTCTCCGGAAATGGGTTGCAAAAAGACGATCAACTGTAGGCGCTAAGCCCTACAGCGTCCAATTTAAAAAGCGGAATGTTTCGATAGTATTTAGCTATCAAAGTTCACGAGACATTGGAGAAAAAGCTTACACCCAAACACCCTGCCACGTCAGGTCTTCGGCAGCGTCACGCCAACCTGGCCCTGGTACTTGCCGCCCCTATCCTTATACGACGTCTCGCATACATCGTCAGGATCGGCCTCCAGGAACAACACCTGGGCGCAACCTTCATCGGCGTAGATCTTGGCCGGCAAGGGGGTGGTGTTGGAGAACTCCAGCGTCACATACCCCTCCCACTCCGGCTCGAAAGGCGTGACATTGACGATGATGCCGCAACGGGCATAGGTCGACTTGCCCAGGCAGATGGTCAGCACATTGCGGGGAATGCGGAAATACTCCACCGTGCGCGCCAGCGCAAAGCTGTTGGGTGGAATAATGCAATAGCCCTTGCCAGAAACATCGACAAAGCTGTTCTCATCGAAATTCTTGGGGTCCACCACCGTGCTGTTCAGGTTGGTGAACAGCTTGAATTCGTCGGCGCAACGGATGTCGTAGCCATAGCTGGAGGTGCCATAGGAAACGATCTTCTGATCGTTCACATAGCGCACCTGGCCCGGCTCGAACGGCTCTATCATGCCGTGCTGTTCGGCCATCTTGCGTATCCAGCGGTCGGATTTGATGCTCATACTCTAGTTTTCCTTGTCCTGCGCCGCAGGCGGCGCCTTATCCACGCCATAGGCTACCCCAACCGGCGCAAAACCCACACTGCGGTAGAGCTGGATGGGGCCTTCTTCATCGGCCACGATCACCAGCTTAGTCGCACCAAATTCAGCTATGGCCTGGTGCCCCGCCTCGTAAACCAGGCGTTTTGCTATGCCCTGGCGGCGCCAGTCCGGGTGGGTGCAGACATTCTGATAGCGTGCCAGACCACCCTCACCCATGAATATCCCCAGCTCAGCCACCAGGGTGTCGCCGGCGAAGGCCCCATAGCGTTGCCCCAGCCCTGCCGCCACCATGCTGCGATAGGTAGCGAACTGGGCGGTCTTGAACGTCTCGTAAGCCTGTTGCTCCTGGCTCTCATCACGGCTGGCCACCTGCACCGCGATAGCGGCCTGCCAGTCCATCTCGCTCACCAGGGGGCGCACCTGTACTTGCGGATTCATGCCTGGCGCCTTGCTAGGCTGGCTGCAAGCCAGTGCTTGCGAGGCATAGACCTTGTAGCCCGCCTGCAGGAACTGCGCCTGCTCACCCGCCCCGCCCAACCAGGCAAAGCAGCGATGGCGGGATTGTGGCTGCTCTGCTGCTATGTCAGCAATAAAAAGCGCTTCCCAATCCGCCAGCACACCCAGCCCTGGCGCCTGGGCAAACAACAGATAGTTGCCCCAGTAAAAGGTGGGATTGCCAGGCGTGGTGATGCACAGGTAGTCGCCCCTGTCGCGCACGACGCCCTCAAAGCGATGGAAAATCATCGCTGTGGCATCCACCAGTGATTGGCTCAGGTCCATCATGTATTCTGGATCACGATCTTCGGCAATTTGGCGGAGAAATCCTTGGCCTTTTCGCCCACCTTGACCGCCACCTTACGGGCAATCGCCTTGTACAGCGCCGCCACCTTGCCGTCCGGCTCCGCCGCCACGCTGGGCTTGCCCTGGTCGGTGGCCAGGCGTATCGACAGCTCCAGCGGCAGTTGGCCCAGCAGCTCCACACCATATTCGACGGCCATACGGCCACCGCCGCCCTCACCGAAGATCGCCTCCACATGGCCACAGTTGGAACAGATATGCATGGCCATGTTCTCGACCACGCCTGTCACCGGCACGCCTACCTTTTCGAACATCTTCAGCCCCTTACGGGCATCCAGTAAGGCGATGTCCTGCGGCGTGGTCACGATGACGGCGCCAGTCACCGGTACTTTCTGCGACAAGGTCAGCTGAATGTCGCCGGTGCCCGGCGGCAGGTCGATCAGCAGGTAGTCGAGATTGTCCCAGCGGGTATCGTTGAGCAGCTGCATCAAGGCCTGAGTAACCATGGGGCCGCGCCAGACCATGGGCTGCTCGGCATCAATCAGAAAACCGATGGACATGGCCTGTATGCCATGAGCCTGCATGGGCAGGATGGACTTGCCGTCCGGTGACTCCGGCTTCTGCCCTTGCAGGCCCAACATCAGGGGCTGTGAGGGGCCATAGATATCGGCATCCAGCAAACCCACACGGGCACCTTCTGCCGCCAGGGCCAGCGCCAGATTCACGGCCGTGGTGGATTTACCCACTCCGCCCTTGCCACTGGCCACAGCGATCACGTTCTTGACCCCTGGCAGCGGCGTCAGGCCGCGCTGCACCGTGTGGGCCTCTATCCTGGCTTCGACCTTGACGGCGACACCAACCACACCCGGCACCGTCTTGAGCGCCGCTTCCACCTGAGCCGCAATCTCGGCATGCCGGCTGCGTGCCGGATAGGGCAAGGCGATGGTCAGGCTAACCTGCCCCCCTTCCAGCCGCAGATCGCGCACCGCCTTCATAGCGACATAGTCGCGGCCCGTGTCGCTATCGACGCAGGTTTTCAGCTTGTCGAGCAGGTCGGTTTCGGTCGTCATTGCTTGCCTTCTTCCATTCAAATATCGGGAACGGGCATCCATGCCCGCGTCCCCTCAAACTTCGCGCTGCGTATCCAGCCAGCCCTTATGCGCGCTTGATACCCAACTCACGCAGCCGCTCATCCAGATAGGTGCGGGCGGTATGACGCTCAGACAAGACCACTTCGTCGCGCGGGTGCAGGAACAACGGCAGCGAAATACGCGATTCGGCCGCATCCGCGCCCATCGGGTTCACCACCCGGTGCGGTGTGGAAGGCAGCCAGCCTTGCGTCGCCTCTTGCAGCATATCGCCCACGTTCACTACCAGTGCGCCCGTCTCGTACGGCACGGCATGCCAGTTGCCCTGGCGGTCGCGCACTTCCAGGCCCGGACCGGTGGCCGAAGGCAGCAGCGTGATCAGGTTGATGTCTTCATGCTCGGCCGCGCGCAATGCACCTGCCGGCTCGTCGCCGCTGAGCGGCGGATAGCGCAGTACCCGCAGCAAGGTATTAGGGCTGCGATCTATCATGGTCGACAAGGGTTCGCTCAGCTTGCCGGACACCTCGGTCGGCAAGGCTGCCTCTATCCACCCCAGTAGTTCGGCGGCCAGGGCGTTGGCAGTACCGTGATAGGACAAGGCATCGGTGCGCAGCTCTGGCGGTATGCGGCCCCAGGTGTAGACGTGGTAGAACTCCTTCAGGTCGCGCTGGCTGCGTCCCTTGGCCGTTTCGGAGACATCGGGCGGGAACCAGCCGTCCTGCGTGTCACGGCTGAAGCGCCAGGGTTCTTTCTCGCCCGATTCGAAGAATTGGAGCCAGTCGCGATAGATGCCGCTGATCAGCCAAGGCGGCAGCGGATGGCGCACCAGCACGGCAAAACCGGTTTCGCGCAGGGATTGTACAAAGCGGCCCGGCGCATCATGGGCACAATAATCAACGGTTTGAACATTCATGGAGCAGGTTTAACGCTTTTATGTGATGTAGCAGGCCGGGTATTTTAAGCCGTTCAGCTATAATCGCCAGCTTCCGTGTACGTTTTGATAGACAGGATTGAATCGTGTCCGCCCGCAAGATACTCGTCACCAATGCTTTGCCCTACGCCAATGGCGCCATCCACCTCGGCCACCTGGTCGGCTATATCCAGGCCGACATCTGGGTGCGGTTCCAGAAGATGCGAGGCAATACAGTGCATTACGTCTGCGGCGACGACACCCACGGCACGCCCATCATGATCAATGCAGAGAAGCAGGGCATGACGCCCGAAGACTTCATCGCCAAGATGTATGACGAGCACGTGGCCGACTTTGCCGGTTTCCATATCGGCTTCGACGAGTTCTACACCACCAATTCGCCGGAGAACAAGGAACTGGCTGGCAGCATCTACCGCCGACTCAAGACCGACGGCAAGATCGCGGTCAAGACCATCAGCCAGTTGTACGATCCACAAAAGCAGATGTTTCTGCCGGACCGCTTCGTCAAGGGCGAGTGTCCCAAGTGCAGCGCACGCGACCAGTACGGTGACAACTGCGAGGTCTGCGGCGCCACCTATGCCCCTACCGAACTGAAAAACCCCTACTCGGCCGTCTCTGGCGCCACACCTGAGCTGCGTGAGTCCGAGCATTATTTCTTCAAGCTGTCCGATTGCCGCGATTTCCTGGCTGACTGGACACGCCAACCGGGCCGCTTGCAAAAGGAGGCCGCCAACAAGATGGGCGAATGGTTCGAGGCTGGCCTGCAGGACTGGGACATCAGCCGTGACGCGCCCTACTTCGGCTTCGAGATTCCCGATGCGCCAGGCAAGTACTTCTATGTCTGGCTGGATGCGCCTATTGGCTACATGGCCGCCACCAAGCACCTGTTCGATCGCATAGGCGAGGATTTTGGCGCCTACTGGGGCAAGGATTCGAGCGCCGAGCTGTACCACTTCATCGGCAAGGACATACTCTACTTCCACGCCCTGTTCTGGCCTGCCATCCTCGAATACTCGGGTCATCGCACGCCCACCGCCATCAATGTCAACGGCTTCCTGACGGTGGACGGGCAAAAGATGTCCAAGTCGCGCGGCACCTTCATTACCGCCAAGAGCTACCTGGATGTCGGCCTCAACCCCGAATGGCTGCGCTACTACTACGCCGCCAAGCTGGGCAGTGGCATTGAGGACGCCGATCTGTCGCTGAGCGACTTCGTTGCGCGCGTCAACAGCGACTTGGTCGGCAAATACATCAATATCGCCAGTCGCGCTGCCGGTTTTGTCAGCAAGCGTTTTGGCGGCAAGCTGGCCGGCAGCCTGCCAGACAGCCCGCTGGTTAGCCGCCTGCAGGCTGCCGCCACCGACTTGGCAGAGGGGCTGGAGGCTCGCGAATACAGCCGCGTGCTGCGCGAAGTCATGGCGCTGACCGACGAGGTCAACCAGTACGTCGATCAGGTCAAGCCGTGGGAGCTGGCCAAGCAGGAGGGCAAGGATGCCGAACTGCATGCTGCCTGTTCGCTACTGATCAACCTGTTCCGCCTTTTGACCATCTACCTCAAGCCCATCCTGCCCAAGCTGGCGGCTGACGTTGAGGCCTTCCTCAATGTGTCCCCCTTGCAATGGCACGATGCCCAGACTCTGTTGCTGGGCCACGAGATCAAGCCTTACAGCCACCTGATGACCCGTATCGATCCCAAGCAGGTCGAGGCCCTGGTAGAAGCAAACAAGCAAAGCCTGGCACCTGCCACCGAAGCGGCCGCACCCGCCAAATCCGCCATTGAGCCGATTGCCCCCACCATCAACATCGACGACTTTGGCAAGATAGACTTGCGCATCGCCAAGATCATCGACTGCAAGCATGTCGAAGGCGCCGAGAAGCTGTTGCAGCTGACCCTAGACCTGGGCGACCACACCCGCAATGTGTTCTCCGGTATCAAGTCGGCCTATAAGCCTGAAGAGCTGGTGGGTCGCCTGACGGTGATGGTGGCCAACCTGGCGCCGCGCAAGATGAAGTTTGGCCTGTCTGAAGGCATGGTACTGGCTGCCAGCGGTGAAAACCCCGGCATTTACCTGCTGAGCCCGGATAGTGGTGCACAGCCAGGCATGCGAGTCAGCTAGTACAGCCAAACCGCAGCCTGCCACCGCCCACCAAGGCGATGGCAGGCTGACTGTGAAGCCTCAACAGCAACACCATGGAGCCGGCCTGTCGGGCAGGCAAGCCTATGCAATTCCCTCTTCTTGGCAGCACACGCCTGTTGTTGCGGGAAATCACCGTCCGCGACGCCGATGCCCTCTTCGCCATCCAGAGCGACCCCGAGGTCATGCGCTGGTTTGGTGCCGACCCCATGCAGGATCGCCAGCAGGCGCTGCAGCTGATCGAGATGTTTGCGAACTGGCGCACTCAGCCCAATCCAGGCACCCGCTGGGGCATAGTGCATCGCCAAAGCGGCGTGTTCATGGGTACGGCAGGCTTGTTCCGCTGGAACCGTGGTTGGCGCAATTGTGTGTTGGGCTATGAACTTGGCCGCCCCTACTGGGGTCATGGCTATATGCAGGAAGCGTTACAAACCCTGCTCGGCTACGGCGTGGACCAGATGGCACTCAATCGTATCCAGGCCGAGATACACCCAGACAACCATGCCTCGGTCAGGCTGGTGCGGGGACTGGGCTTTCAATACGAAGGCCGGCATCGACAGCAAGGCTATTGGGGCGGCAAGTTCCACGACCTTGATAGCTACTCTCTGCTGGCCCATGACTGGCCGGCTGTCAGACAGGCATCGCAACCATGATGAAATTGGACTTCACTCCAGCCGCCGTGCTGTTCGATATGGACGGCCTGATGATAGATAGCGAAAAGGCGGTCATGGCTTGCTGGCTGGAAGCGGCCGATATCCACGGTGTCACGCTGGAGGAGGATCTGCTGCATGCCATGGTGGGTCTGCATGAAAAGCTCTGCATAGCCCTCTTGCGCGAGCACCGGCCTGATCTGGATATCCGCACCCTGGGTGAGACCACCGATCGCCTCTACCACGACAAGGTCGAACAAGGCCTGCCGCTCAAGCCTGGCATCATCGAGCTACTGCAATGGCTGACGGATCTGGGCGTCCCCCGCGCCGTGGCCACCTCAACCCGGCGTGAGCGGGCCGACCAGAAGCTGCACCGCAGCGGCTTGATCCGGTTTTTCCCGGTCGTCGTCACTGGCAGCGATATCGAGCACCCCAAGCCCGCGCCCGATATCTACCTCAAGGCAGCCAGCCTGCTGGGCGTTGCGCCGCCGCATTGCCTGGTGCTGGAAGACTCCGAACCCGGCGTGCGTGCCGCCCTCGCGGCTGGCATGACCCCCATACAAGTACCCGACCTCAAGTCCCCCGGCCCGGAGGTCATCGCACTGGGACACCGCATCGTCGGCTCCCTGACCGATGCCCACGCGCTGCTGCAGGCGCGCTATACCCCTAGCGAGCAAGGCGTATGATCGCCCGGTTGATGCGCGTGCATGGCCGAGTACAAGGCGTCGGCTATCGCTATGCCATGGAAGACCAGGCCCAACTGCTGGGCCTGGCAGGCTGGGTGCGCAATCGCCTGGACGGCACGGTGGAAGCCCATGCGCAAGGCCCGGCCGATGCCGTGCAGGCCTTGGTAGACTGGGCACATCGTGGCCCAGCCCATGCCCAGGTCAGCAAGGTAGAGGTCACCGACACCTCCCCCACTCACGAAACCCGCTTTCTGCGCCTGCCCACGGCCTGATGCCACTTGCGTCAACCGCTATTTTTTCCGGCCCAGACCATCACTGACCTCCCCCCGGCAGGTAAAATTGGGGGATGACGTCTCCTGCATTTATTCATCTCCGCCTGCATTCCGAGTATTCCGTCACCGATGGCATTGTCCGTATCGATGACGCGGTAAAGCGGGCCAAGCAACACAATATGCCAGCCCTGGGCATCAGCGATCTGATGAACCTGTTCGGCATGATCAAGCACTACAAGACAACCCGTGGCAGTGGCCTCAAGCCCATAGCCGGCGTGGATGTATTCATCGAGAACGAGGAAGATCGCGACAAGCCCTTCCGCGCCCTGCTGATCGCCAAGAACCGTGATGGCTATGGCCGCCTGTGCGAGCTGATTACCGAGGCCTATCGCCACAACCAGTACCGGGGCCGCGCCGAACTCAAGCGTTCCTGGCTGGAGAGTGGCGACAATAGCCAGTTGATCGCATTGTCAGGCGCCCACCTCGGTGATGTCGGCCAGGCCCTGCTGAACGGCAACCTCGATAGCGCCAAGGCGTTGGTGGCTTGGTGGGCCAGGTATTTCCCCGATAGCTACTACCTGGAACTGCAGCGCACAGGCGACCCCAAGTGGGAAACCGCCGTACAGGGCGCCCTGCTGCTGGCCAGCGAGCTGGATCTGCCGGTGGTGGCCACCCATCCCATACAGTTTCTGGACAAGGACGACTTCAAGGCACACGAGGCCCGTACCTGTATTGCCGAAGGTTACGTCCTGGCCGACAAGCGTCGGCCCAAACTCTATACCGAAGAGCAGTACTTCAAGACCCCGGACGAAATGGCCACCCTGTTTGCCGATGTGCCGGAAGCCTTGGCCAACACGGTAGAAATAGGTCGACGCTGTAACCTTACCGTGGTGCTGGGCAAGAACTACCTACCGCTGTTCCCGGTGCCCGAGGGCATGACTCTCGATGACTTCCTGGTGCATGAGGCCAAGCAGGGGCTGGAGGCGCGGCTGTTGCACCTGTATCCCGACGAGGCGGAGCGCCTTGTCCGCCGCCCGGAATACGATGCCCGCCTCAAGTTCGAGTGCGACACCATCATCAAGATGGGCTTCCCTGGCTACTTCCTGATCGTGGCCGACTTTATCAACTGGGGTAAGCAGAATGGCTGCCCCGTGGGGCCAGGCCGGGGTTCGGGTGCAGGCTCGCTGGTAGCCTATGTACTCAACATCACCGATCTCGATCCACTCAAGTACGCCCTGCTGTTCGAACGTTTCCTGAATCCGGAGCGGGTATCCATGCCCGACTTCGATGTGGACTTCTGCCAGGAAAACCGCTGGCGCGTGATCGAATACACCCGTCGCAAGTACGGGGTGGAGGCCGTCAGCCAAATAGCTACCTTCGGCACCATGTCGTCCAAGGCCGTGGTACGCGACGTTGGCCGGGTACTGGACCTGCCCTTTGGCCTGTGTGACCGCCTGTCCAAGCTTATTCCGCTGGAGGCCAACAAGCCCGTCTCGCTCTCCAAGGCCATGGAGATGGAACCGCAGATCAAGGAATTGATCGATGCCGAAGACGCTGGCGAGCTGCTGGAACTGGCCGAAAAGCTGGAAGACCTGACACGCGGTATCGGTATGCACGCTGGTGGTGTGCTGATTGCCCCTGGCAAGCTGACCGACTTCTGCCCGCTCTATATAGCCAGTGGCGAGGATGCCTCGCCCGTGTCGCAATACGACAAGGACGATGTGGAACAGGTCGGCCTAGTGAAGTTCGACTTTCTGGGTCTGCGTAACCTGACCATCATCGAACTGGCGCAACGCTATATCAAGCAGTTGACCGGCGAGGACGTGGACGTCGCCAAGTTGCCACTGGATGACGCGCCCGCCTACAAGATCTTTGCCAGCGGCAATACCACGGCCGTGTTCCAGTTTGAATCCAGCGGCATGAAGAAAATGCTGGTGGACGCCCGCCCCAAGCAGTTTGAAGAAATTATCGCCTTCGTCGCCTTGTACCGCCCTGGCCCGATGGACCTGATTCCGGACTTTACCCGCCGTATGCACGGCGAACGCTTTGAATACCTGCATCCTCTGCTGGAACCTGTACTGGCACCCACCTACGGCATCATGGTGTACCAGGAACAGGTGATGCAGGCGGCCCAGGTCTGTGGCGGTTACTCATTGGGCGGCGCCGACTTGCTGCGCCGTGCCATGGGTAAGAAGAAGGTCGAGGAGATGGTGGCGCAGCGCGCCATGTTCGTGGAGGGTGCCGGCAAGAACAACATAGACGAGGCCAAGGCCAACGAAATCTTCGACTACATGGAGAAGTTCGCCGGCTATGGTTTCAACAAGTCGCACGCTGCCGCCTATGCCTTGGTGGCCTATCACACGGCCTGGCTCAAGGCCCACCACTGTGCAGCCTATATGGCTGCCACCATGTCCACCGAACTGGACAACACCGATCAGCTGCAGTTCTTCTATGACGACTGCCTGGCCAACAAGCTGATATTCCTGCCACCCGATGTCAATCACAGCGTTTACCGCTTCCTGCCCGTCTCTCGTAACGAGATACGGTACGCTCTGGGCGCCATCAAGGGTACGGGCGAAGCTGCAGTGGAATACATCGTGGCCGAGCGCGAAAAGAATGGCCCGTTCAAGGACCTGTTCGATTTCTGCCACCGTACCGACAAGCGCATCGTCAATCGCCGTGTCATTGAATCCCTGATACGGGGCGGTGCATTCGACAGCCTCAGCGATCACCGCGCAAGCCTGCTGGCCACCGTGGGCCTGGCATTGGAAGCCGCCGAGCAGGCCGCGGCCAACGCCAATCAGGGTGGCCTGTTCGATGCGTTCGAGCCTGAGCCGGAACACCTGATGCAACTGGTGGAGGTGCCGCGCTGGGACGAGACGGTCAAGCTGACCGAAGAGAAGACTGCCATCGGCTTCTACCTCTCCGGGCATCCGTTTACTGCCCAGGCTAGGTTCGTCCGCCCCTTCGCCAAGAACGAGCTGGCAAGGCTGGTGCCCAGCAAAAGCCCGCAATGGATTACCGGCATCGTGCTGGAAGTGCGTACCAAGATAGGCCAGCGCGGCAAGATGGCCTTTATCACGCTGGACGACGCCACCATGAAGCGTGATGTCATGGTCTATTCCGAGGTATTCGACGATGCCCGTCACAAGCTCAGTGTGGACAGCCTGCTGGTAATCGAGGCCAAGGTCAGTGAAGACAGCTACGGTGGTGGCAGCGGCGTTCGTATCATTGCCGAACGCATACTCGATCTGGCCGAAGCACGTAGCCGTTTTGCCCAAGCCTTGAGGCTGGGCGTCAATGGCAATGCCGACCCGGCACGCCTGCGCAAACTGGTGGAGCCTTTTGCTGGCGGTGACTGCCCCATCCGTATCGACTACCGCAATAATGCCGCCGCCTGTGCCTTGCAGTTGGGCGAGGAATGGCGGGTCACGCTGCGGGACGAGCTGCTGGCTGAACTCCGTGGCTGGCTGGGTGATGAATCCGTGAAAGTACAGTTCTAGACCACAGACCACGGCAGCACGATGTACAAAAGCAATAGCCGCAGCACGGTGCTGCGGCTTTTGCCTGTATCGGCAATCAGTTAGCTGATGTACTGGAACAGCGACAGATTCTGTATCGATGAGAACGATTTGCGTGCTGCATCCAGATAGGTCTGGGTCTGGGTAAAGTCACTGATAGCCTGGGCGTAGTCTAGGTCGGTCAGTTTGGAGATGGTGGTCTTGTACTGCACATTGAGGTCTTCATTGGTGCCCTGCACCGACTCGCCCTCTTTCTGCCGCGAGCCTATGCCCGCCTGTATGGTCAGGATACGGGTAAGGGCATTATCCAGGTTGGACAAGGTCGTATTGAGCTTGTTCTGGAAAGTGGCGCCGCCCAGATTGGTCTCCTCGTAGCGCTCCAGCGCGGCCGAGAAGTCGCCTATGGTGCTGAACAGGTCATAGTCGCGGCTGGCTTCCAGGCTGAAGCTGTCACCATCCTTGGGTACGCCATCCACCGATATCTTGCCGCCAAAATCCCAGCCGGGGTACAGCGCACCGGTTTCACCGGTCTGCTGGGAAAAAATGATGTCCGAACCAGCCGTATACTTGCGCGGAAAGCTATTGGGGTTGCCGGCGCTGTCGGTGCGGGTTGCCGTCGGGTTGGCGGCACTGGCGGTGCTGGTGGTGTAATTCCAGCCGTCAATCAAGGAGGTGTTGTAATTGGCCGAGGCCGTATCGTTGTCGATGATGTCGTAGCTGGTCAGCATCTTGGCCGGATTGTTCGGGTCCGGCACCGAGTGGAACTGCACCCGGTAGTTCTGGTTGTTGAGCGGATTGGCCCACTTTACCGGGTCGGCCACCACACCGGGGCTGACAACCCCAGTGCCGCCGTTGGCCTGCAGCTTGGCATCGAAGGTGGCGGTACCGTTCACGGCGGTAGGCTGGTTGCCTTGCGCCGTAATCACCATGCCCAGGGCGGACACACCGCCCACCAGCGCGGCGTGCGACGCCACCGTGGTGGCGCCATCGGCCCGGGTGATGGTGTAGTTGCCACTGACGCTGTCCCAGTCCACCCGGTAGTCCGATGCCACAAAGCCCCCCGCCGGATCACGCGAGAACTGGATGGAACCGCCATCGCCCACCCTGACAGTACGCGGCAGTTCAGGCTGGGTCTGCGCAGTCGTAAAGGTACCGTTGCCATTCTTGATCTTGACGAAGATATCCGATCCGGAATCCGACACCGGTATCTGGCGCGATGGCGACACCTGCACGGCGCGCTGGCCCTGATCGCCGTCATAGCGCACATTGCCGTAGCCTTGCTCATTGAATGGCTTGGTATCGCCCTTGAAGCCGGCAAACAGGTACAGCCCGTTGCCATCCGTCGTATTCGCCAGCCCCAGCAACTCCTGGTACTTGCCACGGATGTCGGCCTCCACCATACGCTTCTCGGCATTGGTCAGCGTGGTAGCACCCGACTGCACCGCCAGTTGCTGGATATCCTGTATGACTCCGATAGCATGCTGCAGATTGGCCTCGGTCAGTGCCATGGTGTCATTGGCGTACTTCACGTTGGTGACGTACTGCTCGTTCTGCCGTGTCGCCTGGGTCAGATCCAGCGAACGGGCCGAGGACACCGGGTCATCCGAAGGCGTCAATATCTTGCGGCCAGTCGATAGCTGATTCTGCAGCTTGAACAGATCAACCTGGCGATTGTTCATATTGAACACGCCCAGGTTGTAGATGGAACTGGTGGCGACACGCATGCTATTTACTCCTGCAGATCAATCGCTGCTTAACGGCCTATGTTCAGGACTTCCTCGAATGCCTTCTGGGCAATCTGGATTACCCGGCTCGATGCCAGATAGGCCTGCTGGTAGATAAGCAGATTTGATGCCTCCTCATCGAGATTGACCCCTGACGCTTCTGCCAGCTTGGTTTGCGACTGCATCAACAGCTGGGATTGGGCCGCCTCGTTGATATTGACCTGGTTGGCGCGCACGCCCACATCGGCTACCAGCTTGCTGTATGCGCCCTGATAGCTGGCCGTGCCGCCGCTAAGGATATTGGTGGTCTGCAGCTTGCCCAGCGCCAGCATATTGCGGGAATCGGCCTTGCCGCCGGTGTTGGGTTCGACCAGGAAGGTATCCCTGGCTGCGGGCACGCCGGTGATCTGCACTGTCCAGCCGTTGTAGGAGATATTGCCGTTCGAGGTATAGGCCTGTGAGCTGAACTGCACGGTCATGCCGCCATCCACCACATTGCCGGTAGCCGGGTCCAGGCTGTTGCCGCCCGACACGATATTGCCGCTGCGATCGACAATATTGCCGGTATTAGGCTGGAAGCGGTTGCCGGTTGCCGGGTCGATCACCTCGCCAGTGCTTGGGTTCACCAGGTTGAAGCGGGTCGCCGTTTCGAACCGTATCGCCACCGGCGTCTTCATATCGGTGTTGATGGGCATGGTGGTGACCACGCCAGCCGATATATTGGCCGTGCCGGTGTTCTTGCGCGGGTCTATCACGAAGCGGTCACCGGCAACAGGTGGGCCGCCACCGTCGGTAATCTGCACGGTCCAACCGTTGTAGCTGATGTTGTTACCGGAGGTGTAGGTCTGGTTGGCTGCCAGCACGGTACCCGTGTTGGCATCGCGGATATCAAAGGTGCCTGCAGCAGTAAACAGTATCTCGATCTTCTTGGCCGCCACGCCACCCTGTGCCGCCACTGAAGCCGATACGCTGCTGATCAGCGCGCCACCAGTATTGGCGGCATTGGCCGATGAGGCGATGCTGAAGGTATCGGATGAGGTACGGATGGGGGCTGCTGCCGCCACCTTGGCCGTGTCCTTGATCATCACCGTCATCTCATCGGCAAAGCCACGGGTAGGCAATACCGTAAAGCGATCCCCCGCCACCATATTGCCGGCGTTGATGCGGAAGGACAGGCCATCAATCTCGATGGGCGGGTTGGCCCAGGCCGAAGCATTGATATTGAACTGGGCACCATCCTCCCTGCGCACCACCCGGTAATCGGGGCCGTCGAAGATGAACTCGTAATCGCTGGTGCCCAGCTTGCTGATATCCGATATCGAGACCTGCAGGTCAGCATTGCCTTGGTTCCTGCCATTGGCGATCACCTCGGAGGCGGCGGGCCTGAAGCTGATGCCTACATTCTCACCAGCCAGCAGATCAGGGCCGGTAGGCGGGTTCACATTGGGGTTGATCTCCAGCTTGAAGCGGACACCGAAGGCAGTAAAGCCGGTGGCACTGGTCAACTCGCCCGATGCCAGGCTGATGGTGGCGGTTTGCCCATCGGTCAGCCGGGTAATGGTGTAGTTGGTCCCGGTATTGTCCAGCGCGATGTTGTAGTCGCTCTCCACGAAGGGACGTACCGATGTCAGCTCGGCCGTCAGGCTCACCTGGTTGCCGCCTACGCGCGGCTGGGCGCTGATGCGTTCGGTGGGGAACTGGAAGAAATTGCCGCCGTACTGGCCATTCAGGTCCTGCCCCTTGCGGTGCTGCTCGTTGAAGGTCTGCGCCAGCGCAAGCGCCACCCGGCCGAGGGAGTTCTGCGAGACATCCAGCACTTCCTTGCGGAATTCCAGCACGCCGCCCAGGGAGCCGCCGGTAATCATTTCGGAAGGAATGACAGCGGTCACGCCAAACTGCTGGTAGGCCACATCCAGGCGGGATGGATCATCCACCGCCTGCACGGCGCCCAAGGTGAACGAGCGGTTGCCCACCACCAGGTTCTGGCCATTGCCGATAAAGATGTTGTAGCTGCCATCGGTCTGCTTGATGACCGTGGATTTGACGTACTGGTTGAGCTGGGTGACCAGATGGTCACGCTTGTCCAGCAAGTCATTGGGCAGGTTGTTGCCCACCGTGGTGGACAGGATGATCTGGTCGTTCAGGTGGGCAATCTGGCCGGTGATGGAGTTGATATTGCCTACCGTGGCCTGAATCTCGGTATTCACATCGCTGCGCAACGTCTGCATGCGCGAATCCACCGTCTGCAGCTTGGTGATCATGGATTCGGCCAAGCCCAACAGCGATTGCCTTGCGGTCACATCCTGCGGGTTATTGGCCACCGTCTGCACACCGGTGAAAAAGTCCTGCAACGAGGGCGAAAAACCGGCCGAAGGGTCGGCCAGCAGATTGTCCAGATCGGCCAGGTGGGACTTCAGGTTGGTCAGGTAACCGGCCTGCGCCTGTGCGGTCTGCACCTGACGGCCAACAAACTCGTTGTAGATACGCGTAATGGTATCGACCTGGGCGCCACGGCCCAGGAAGCCACCGCCGGTGGGCGTGGGTTCTACCGCGCTCTGGCCTATTACCTGCCGGTTGTAGCCGGGTGTGCTGGCATTGGCGATATTGTGGCTGGTGGTGGTCAGCCCAATTTGCGCCGCCTTCAGACCCGATACTGCAATGCCGTAGATACCGTTACCCATGATTTCCTACCTCTGCCGCCCATATGTCGGCACGTCTATCGTTATTACTCAGGCAGCCTTATAGGCCTTCAGCGCTGGGTGCTCAGCCACGCGGGCCAGCTTGTCGGCATAAGCCGGGTCGGTGGCATAGCCACCTGCTTGCAGTTCCTTGCCGAAGACCTTGGCATCTGCACCGGCCTGCGCCGCATCGCCATAGCGCGAAGACAGCAGGCGGGCATAATCGGCAAAGGCCTCGGCATAGCTGTCGTAGACACGGAAACGTTCCACCCGCTTCTGCGCCACGCCATCTACGTATTCAGTGGTAGTAATGTCCGTGGTCTTGCCTTCCCAACCCCGGCCGGCCTTGATGCCGAACAGGTTGTGGCTGTTGTTGCCATGGGCATCGACTATGGGCTTCTTGCCCCAGCCGCTTTCCAGTGCGGCATGTGCCAGCATCAAATGGGGGGACAAACCCAGCGATTGCGCCGCGGCAAGGGTAGACTGGCCGATGTCGCCTATGAACTCGCCGGCATCGCCAGCCACTGCCGCAACCGGAGCGGCAAGCTTTGCCGCCACAGTAGCTGTCCCATTGCCACCCCAACTACCGCGCGCCGGGCTGCGCTGCATGACCTGCAGGCTGTCGGGGTTGTTCATCCGCTCTATCTGGGCTGCGATCAAATCCGCCAGCCCCAGGCCACGGCCAGCACCGCTGGTCATGTTCTGCGATAGCTGCTGGTCATACATGGACTGGAACATGCCCACTGTGCTGCTTTCCAGCTCGTCGAACTTGGGGGTCGCGTCACGCATGGATTTCATCACCATGTCGAGAAACATCTTCTCGAACTGACCTGCCACCTCGCGTGCCGCCCCTTTGGGGTCCTTGGCTAGCCGGGCGCGCAGATCACCCACAGCCTGCGCATCTATCGCGAGCTTGGCGTTGAGGCTGGCATCAGTGGGGTTGGCAGTGAGTTGCATGGCGCTTGTCGGTTTCGAGTAGGCTCGAACCAAACAAAGCAAGGATGATGCCTGACCATATTACCCATACAATTCAATAACTTGAATTGAAAATAGTGGGCAATTCCGATCATCAGTCCGGGTGGGCGGCAAGAACTGCCACCTGCAGCAAAAGGCAACAAAAAAGGGCGCCAAGGCGCCCTCCTCTCCTACGCGGTTTTGGGGTCAGATCACTTCCAGATCCGCCTTCAGCGCACCAGCCGATTTCATGGCCTGCAGTATGGCCAGCAGATCCTGCGGCGTGGCGCCTATCTGGTTAAGCGCGCGCACCACTTCGTTGAGCGAAGCACTACGAGGCACAGCCGTCACGCCGCCTTTTTCCGCCTTCACTTCCACATCGGCATTCTGTACCGGCTGGGTCTCGCCACCGGATAGCGGCTTGGGTTGGCTGACTTCATTCTTGGCCGAGATGGTTACCGTCAGGTTACCGTGCGATATCGCACACGGCTCCAGCGTTACTGCCTTGTTCATGACCACCGACCCGGTACGGGCGTTGATGATTACCCGTGCCACCGCATCTGCCGGGATCACGTTCAGGTTTTCCAGCTTGGCCATGAAGCTGACACGGGCATCGGGGTCCTGTGGCGCACGAACTTGTATGGTGCGGGCATCCAGCGCACGGGCGGTAGACGCCCCCATGCCGGTATTGATGACCTGCGCCACCTTGCTGGCGGTGCTGAAATCCGCATCGTGCAGTGCCAGAGTGATGTAGTCACCCTCGCCCACGCCGCCAGGCACTTCGCGCTCCACCGTGGCACCATTGGGTATGCGTCCTACCGCCAGCTGGTTGACCTGGGTGCTGGAGCCCCCGGCCGATGCGCCCGCACCCGCCACGATCACATTGCCCTGAGCAATGGCGTAAACCTGGCCATCCGCCCCCTTGAGCGGGCTCATCAGCAGCATGCCACCGCGCAAGCTCTTGGCATTGCCTATCGATGACACGGTGACATCAATGGCCTGGCCTGAACGTGAATAGGGCGGCAAGGTACCGGTTACGGTCACTGCCGCCACATTCTTGAGCTGGAGACTGGTACCTGGGGGCAATTGCACCCCCAGCTGGGTGAGCATATTGATGACGCTCTGCACGGTAAACGGTGTCTGTGTGGTCTGGTCGCCGCTACCATCGAGGCCCACCACGATGCCGTAACCTATCAACTGGTTGGGCCTGACCCCGCCTATGCTGGCCAGCTCCTTGATTTTCTGGGCGTAAACCGTACTGCAGCCAAGGGCCAGGAGTAGACAGGCTATCAGGCGGACTGCGGTACGGTTTAGAAGCATCGGGTCAGAATGGCAGGAAGCTGAAAAAGAATCGCTGCAGCCAGCCGGCACGGTCGGCGGATGCAATCGTACCGCTGCCCATTTCTTCTATGCGGGCCTCGGCAATCTTGTTTGAGGATACCACATTGCCTGCTTTCACATCGGCCGGGTTGACGATGCCCGATACTCGCAAATAACTGATTTCGCCACGGATATTGACCTGCTTCTCGCCGGCTATCACCAAGTTGCCATTGGCCAGCACATCCACCACCTGTGCAGTGATCTGCCCACGGAAGCTGTTGCTGGAACTGGCTGTGCCCTTGCCATCATGCTTGTTGGTTGACTGCGTATCGAGCGCCAGGCCGCCCAATATGCCCCGGAAGAAGTTCGAGCTGGCATTGACATCCACCTCGGTACTGTTCTCGCTGGTCCGCTCGGCCTTATTGGCAGAATTGCTGCTGGCGTTGATCTGTTCTTCAATCAGCACCGTCAGGTTGTCGCCCATATGCCGGGCCAGCCTGTCCTCGAACAGCGAGCGGGCCGTTGCCGCCTGGTAGATGCTGCCCCGCCCTGCCGCAACCTGCGGCTGCGCCATGGGCCGTACACTGGTCGGTTGGGTGACGATGGTCGGTGGGATGCTGCTGGCGCAAGCGCTCAGCAACAACACGGCAATCAGGCTGAAGGTGTTACGTATCATGGCCAGGCTCCTGTCAGTATTTTGCTTATGCCATTGGTTCACGTACGTGGTTTACAGCTGTGTCAGCTTCTGCAACATCTGGTCCGAAGTCTGGATGGAGCGCGAATTGATCTCAAAGGCCCGCTGCGCCTGGATCATATTGATCAGCTCTTCGGTGATGTTGACGTTGGAGGTTTCAACATACTGCTGGTTGAGCACACCCAGGCCTGTCTGTCCCGGCGTTCCGGCCTGCGGCGCACCAGATGCCGCGGTCTCCAGATAGAGGTTCTCGCCCACGCTCTGCAAACCGGCCGGGTTGATGAAGGTCGCCAGTTGTATCGTGCCTATCTGGGTAGCCTGGGTCTGCCCAGCCTGCAAGGCGGTCACTATGCCGTCACGGCTGACACCAAACTGCAAAGCACCTTCCGGTACGGTGATGTTGCCTTGCAAGGGGTAGCCCTCGGCCGTGACGATCACCCCCTGGTTATTCAACTGAAAGGCACCATCCCGGGTATAGCCTATGGTGCCGTCCGGCATCTCGATCTGGAAGAAGCCGCGGCCGTTGATGGCAATATCGTAGGGATTGTCGGTCAGCTGCAGATTGCCCTGGGTGTGGATGCGCTCTGTAGCAACAGGCTTGACCCCGGTACCGAGTTGCAGCCCCGTGGGCAGTTGTGTCTGCTGGCTGGTCGCGCCGCCTGGCTGGCGCAGCGTCTGGTACAGCAGATCTTCAAAAATTGGCCGGCTACGCTTGAAGCCGTTGGTATTGACGTTGGCCAGATTATTGGAGATGACGTCGATGTTCATCTGCATCGCGTCCATGCCTGTCTTGGCAACCCACAGAGAGCGCATCATGGCGGCTATCCTTTCGTCTTTCCTGTCGTTTTATTCGTATCTTGCGGGTAGTGGCTGGCGACTTAGCTTACGGCCATGATCTGTGCGGCAGCCTTGGCGTTCTGATCAGCTGTTTGCAACATTCGTACCTGAAGATCGTAGTTGCGCTGGTAATCAATCATTTTCACCAGCTGATCCACTGCATTGACGTTGCTGGCCTCCAGCGCGCCATTGGTCATCTGTACGCTGGCATCGACCTGGGCTGGCTGACCATCGCGCAGCCTGAACAATCCATCGCTGCCACGTTCCAGCTGCAGCTCGTCTGGCCTCACCAGCTTGATGCGGCCTATCTCATTGCTCTGCGCAGGGTCATTGGCCGGTGCAGCAGTGATCGTGCCGTCCTTGCCAAAAGTCACGATGCTGTTTTCGGGAATGACGATGGGACCGCCATCTCCCTGTACGGGATAGCCCTCGCGGGTCTTGAGCAGGCCGGTCGCGTCGATTTCCAGGCTACCGTTGCGGGTATAGGCCTCGCCATTGCCAGTCTGGACTGCGAACAAACCCTCGGTCGTGATGGCGATATCCAGCTCACGCCCGGTGGTCTGCAGGGAACCAGGGCTGAAATCCGAACCTATTGTCTGTTCCAGCGTATAGCTGCGGGTCTGGTATCCGGTGCCGCCGACGGCTTGCACGGCGCGAGACGCCGCCAGCTCCTGCTTGAAGCCAGGCGTGGTGGCGTTGGCCAGGTTGTTGGCGACGGTGGCCTGCTGCAGGCTGGCGTGCTTCGCCCCTGTCATGGCCGTGTAGATAAGCCGATCCATGCAACTCTCCCAGAGCGGCAAAGCTCGCCGGTTGCCCGGTAAACCTTGCCGGTCGTTTAACGATCCGCGCGGAGAGCGCTAGGTTGGCTCTGAGGCGTTAACGCAGGTTGACCATGGTCTGGAGCAACTGGTCCTGCGTCTTGATCGTTTGCGCATTGGCCTGGTAGGACCGTTGCGCGGTAATCATGTCCACGAGTTCCTTGGTCAGGTCGATATTGGAATCCTCGACCGCGCCCGACTGCAGGGCGCCAAAGTCACTCGTACCCGGCGTACCAATCCGCGCCTGGTTGGACGCGTAGCTTTCTGCCCAACGGTTATCGCCCAAAGGCTGCAAACCCTGCGGGTTGGCAAAGTTGAACAGCGTTATCTGGCCTATCGTGCGGTTCTGGCCGTTGGAGTAACGGCCTAGTATCAGACCATCCTTGCCTATCGACAGCCCCGTGATATTGCCGTCTGCATAACCATCCTGGCTCAGTTCATTCACACCGAACTGGTTGCCGAACTGTGTTGTTCCCGTCAGGAAGGTGGTAAACGCCAAAGGCGTCTGCGCACCGCTCGGTGACGGTATCGGAGAGGTATATGCAAAGCTCGTGCCACCATTCATCTTGCCGGCGGAATCAAAGGTGACATAGCCCGGTTGCAGTACCGGCGTTGCCCCATCAAAGCTCGTCTGCACCTCCCAGGCATTCACCCCTACCTTGGTCATATAGAAGGTCAAGGTATGCCTGACCCCTTGCGAGTCATACACATCCGCCGAGGTCGAGTGCGTGAAGGTATTGGGGTCCGTCGGGTTCACCGCCGGTGAGCTGCGAGTCTCCACCGAACCGGCGGTGAACACCCCCGCACGCTGGGTCACACCCTGCAGGCTGAGATTGAAGTTCATTGGGCCGCCGGGCTCACCAAAAGGCCCGGGCGGGTAGGTATAGGTTGCCGGGATGATGGGAGCAGAAATGATCTGGCCGTTGGTATTGAACACCACGGCTGGAATAGGAGTGACGCCGTCAGGCAAGGTGGAGACCGGCCCAGCACCATCGATATCATAGGTGGCCGTCCAGGTATTGGTGGCCGCCTTGGTCAGGGTAATGGCCAGCGTATGGGTGACACCATTGGGGTCGCGGAATGTCGTGTTGTAGACATGGGGCGTGGTGACCGGGTCATTGGCATCCAGATTGGAGTTGTAGACCGCCACCGTGGTGCTCGATCCCACATCGCTGACACTGATGGTGCCGTTGACAGGCGCAGCTGTCTCCTGGATGCCAGAGAAATTCAGATTGAAGTTGAACGGTGTCGAGCCATATGCCGGAGCAGGCGAACCTATGGGATAGGACACCGACTGGGTAGCGCCCGATTGTAGTTGGCCGCCAGGCGTGAAGACCAGTGGTGTAGACGTGCTGGTGAACGAGCCCGCCCCATCCAGCTGGGTCTGCACACTCCAGGTGGCTGGCCCCACATTGATCAGCCGCACATTCAGCAAATGGAACTGCCCCATGGGATCCGCCACCCGGGTCTGATAGTCGATCTGGGTTCCTACGCCAGCCCCCTGCTGCAACTGAGCTCCTGTTACGGATACCGTCTGGGTGCCGCGTGATATCAGGTCTTCCCGTGCGTCCAGATTCATCCCCACCGTCAGGCCGGCATTGGCCAGGGTAGAGCCGCCCGTAGCACGGGCACCAATATTCGAGGTGCGCACCTGTATGGCCTCGGGTGAGCTGCCGGTCAGTAGCTGGTTATTCTCGTTAGCGATGTAACCGGCCAGCTTCTGGCCGTTGTTGACGATATAGCCGTCACGATCCAGCTGGAACTGACCATTGCGGCTGTAGCTATAGCTACCGGAAGGGTCTATCAGGCGGAAGAAGCCATTGCCTTGTATGGCGATATCCAGGGGATTGTTGGTGCTGCTGATATTGCCCTGCGCAAATTGCTGGGCCACGTTCGACGTGCGGCCACCAATGCCCACCTGCACACTGGTGCTGGCCAGGGTGTTGGCATAGATATCGGCAAACTCGGCGCGCGATCCCTTGTAGCCGACGGTGTTGGCATTGGCTACATTGTTGCCGACCACGTCGAGGAATTTGGAGGCGGAATTCAGACCGCTCAAACCTTGCTGGAAGCCCATGGTGTTACTCCTGGATATCGCTTGCGGATTACGCTGTTTGATTCTTTACCGGCTGCAGCCGGCGGGCATTACATGATGCTGCTGACATCGCCAAACGGCAGCACACGGCCATCGGTCAGCCGCAGATTGACCGTGCCGCCAGTCATCGCCACGCTATCGACCTTGACGTAGGTGTAGCTTGATATCTGCTTGTTGCCGCCGTTGGCTTGCGCCACCGAGGCTGAAATGTAGTACTTGCCGGCCGGCAGGTTATTGCCATTGGCTCCCTTGCCATCCCACTCCACCGCCTGGCGGCCACCGGGCTGCTTACCCAGCTGTATCTCATCCACCTTGTTGTTGCTGGCATCGTAGATGGCAACGGTCACCACGCCGCCCTCGGCAGGCACATCAATCTCATTGGTGACGGGCTTGCTGCCGTCGAACTGCATGGTGTCGCCCTCCACCATCACCGTCTTGCCGATCAGCGCCGCTGCCTGGTAACTCTGGGCGGCATTGAAGGTCGCCATCATGCTGGTGATGCTGGCATTCATGTTCTCTATCCCACTGACGGTGCTCATCTGCGCCATCTGGCTGGTGCTTTCCGCACTATCCATGGGGTTCATCGGATCCTGGTTCTGCAGTTGGGTAATCAACAGCTTGAGGAAGCGATCCTGGGTTTCCTGCGATTTGTTTTTGCTGTCGCGCGCCTTGTTGATGCTCTCGAACAGGTCTGCACTATTGGTCACGCCGGTGGTGGTGGTCATGGCGACGGTCCCCTATCAGGCCTGGCCCAGTTGCAGCGTCCGCTGCAGCAGGGTCTTGGCGGTATTCATCATGTCGGCATTGGTCTGGTAGGAGCGCGAGGCGGAGATCATATTGGTCATCTCCTCCACCACGTTCACATTGGGCATGGCGATATAGCCGTTGCCATCTGCCAGCGGATTCTTGGGGTCGTACACCAATCTGGGTGGCGCCTGATCTTCCGACACGGCCGCAACCGTCACCCCCACTGCCTGGGGCTGCCCGGCATTGAGCTGGGTGGCGGCAAACACCACTTGCTTGGCACGGTAGGGTTGCCCCGTGGAGCTGGTGGCGCTCTCGGCATTGGCCAGGTTGCTGGCGGTCGCATTCAGCCGTATCGACTGTGCGGTCATGGCCGACCCGGCAATATCAAACACGCGGAACAAAGACATGGTGTGCTACTCCTGTTTTCCTGCCTGGCCGTTTAGCGGCGCTACGCTGGATGCTGCTCGCTGCGCTTACTGCGACTGCAATGCAGACTTGTAGCCTTCGATGCGGCGCTGCAGAAAAGTCAGCCCAGCCTGATAGCGGATGGCGTTGTCGGTGAAATTGCTCATTTCCACGTTCATGTCCACCGTGTTGCCATCAATCGACGGCTGTATATCGTTGCGGTACATCAGTTCGGCCTCCAGCGTGCTGCTGGTCTTACCCGCCAGATGCCGGCTATCGGTCCTGGCCAGCCCCACGCCCTGCCCAGCGCCACGCTGTGCCGATACCGCATTGCCCAGTGCCTGGGCAAAGTCAAAATCACGGGCCTTGTAGCCCGGGGTATCAGCATTGGCGATATTGCTGGCGATCACTTCCTGCCGCGTCGCTCTGAGCTTGAGCGCGGCTTCATTGAAAGCAAGGTGGTTACTCAGCCTGGATATCATGGCGGCCTCACGGGGTGAATTGCTGTTTTATGGTCCTGTCGGATAACAGCAAAGCACGCAGCATGCCAAGCCAAGATTCACCATGAAATCAATCCCTTGCCTATCTAACCGGGGTACGGCAAGAGGCCAGGCGGCAAGCCTTGCCGCTTGGCGCCTGGGGCTAGCGGCAACTGCCGCCAGGGATGCGAAATGCAAACAGGCCAGCGCAAAGGCTGGCCTGTTCTGGCTGAAAAGCGTGAGAGGACTGGCGTTGCCTATTTACCCAGCAGACCGCTGATGTCCTTGGCCTCCCAGCTTGGGAAATACTTGCGCACCAGGCCATTGAGCTCCACCTCGAAGGCCCGCAACCGCTCCAGTTCGTTCAGGTCGGCCTGCCCGCTCTCAGCCACCGCAGCGGCCACCACCATGCCGGCACCGGCCGTCGCATTGCTCAGGCGGTCTATCACGATCAGGCTGCCCGTGCCACGGCACTCGCGGTAGGCATCGAACGCCACTGGCGCATTGAGGGTAATCCGGCACAGGCCGATTTCGTTCAGGCCCAGCTGATGGGTCTCCATCTCTGCCAATGTATTGACATCCACCCTATGCAGAATGCGCTCAACCCGGCCAAACACCTGCTTGCCCGACAGCTTGAAGGCATATTCCTTGCCCGGCACCAGCGCTTGCTCGCTCATCCAGACAATATGGCTGTCCAGCGTGGTGGAGACATTGGGGCGTGTTTCGCTGGCCTTGACTATCATGTCGCCGCGGGAGATATCGATCTCATCCTCCAGGGTCAGGGTGATCGCCTGGCCACTGAATGCACGCGGCTGCTCGCCTTCGTAGGTCACTATGGCTTTGACCCGGCTTTGCTTGCCCGACGGCAGCGCCACAACGGCATCGCCCGGATGGATTTCGCCCGCAGCGACGGTACCGCAGAAGCCCCGAAAATCCAGGTTGGGACGATTGACGTACTGTACCGGCAAGCGGAAGGCATCAAGATGCACATCCCTATCTATTTCCACCGTCTCCAGCAGCTTCATCAGCGTCGGCCCGGTATACCAGGGTGCCTGAGTCGATTCGCTCACCACATTGTCGCCACGCAAGGCTGAAATCGGCACGAAGCGGATATCCGGTATACCCAGTTGCTCGGCAAAGGCCAGGTATTCCGACTGTATGCGCTCGTAAACGGACTGGTCAAAATCCACCAGATCCATTTTGTTCACCGCCACGATCACATGCCGTATGCCCAGGAGGCTCACGATAAAGCTGTGCCGGCGTGTCTGCGTCTGCACACCGCGACGGGCATCGATCAGGATGATGGCCAGATTGCTGGTCGAGGCCCCCGTCGCCATATTACGGGTGTACTGCTCATGGCCCGGACAGTCGGCAATGATGAACTTGCGTTTGTCCGTGCTGAAGTAGCGATAGGCCACATCGATGGTAATGCCCTGCTCGCGTTCGGCCTGCAGGCCATCCACCAGCAAGGCAAGATCAATCTCTTCGTCAGTGGTGTTGTACTTCTTGGAATCACGTTGGATGGCCGCCAGTTGATCCTCGAAGATCAGCTTGGAGTCGTGCAGCAGGCGCCCAATCAGGGTGGATTTGCCGTCGTCCACATTCCCGCAGGTGATAAAGCGCAACAGGTCCTTGTTCTCGTGCTGCTTGAGATAGGCCAGGATGTCGCTGGCAATGAGGTCAGATTGGTGCGACATCAGAAATACCCTTCCATTTTCTTCTTTTCCATCGAACCGGCCGAATCATGGTCTATCACCCTGCCCTGACGCTCGCTGGTCGTGGTCAACAGCATTTCCTGGATGATCTCCGGCAGCGTGGCCGCCGTGGATTCCACCGCCCCGGTCAGCGGGTAGCAACCCAGCGTACGAAAACGTACCGACCGGGTCGTGATGCTGGCCTTCTGCTCAGGCGTCAGATACTCGAGGATACGGTCGTCGTCTATCATCACCAGCGTGCCGTTGTAGTTCACCACCGGCCGCTCTGCCGAGAAATAGAGTGGCACGATCTCGATGCTCTCAAGATAGATGTACTGCCAGATATCCAGCTCGGTCCAGTTCGACAGCGGAAACACCCGTATGCTCTCGCCCTTGTCTATCTTGGAGTTGTAGATATTCCAGAGCTCTGGCCGCTGGTTCTTGGGATCCCAGCGATGGTGCTTGTCCCGGAAGGAATAGACCCGCTCCTTGGCACGGCTCTTTTCCTCATCGCGCCGGGCGCCACCGAAGGCGGCGTCGAAGCCATGCTTGTTCAGCGCCTGCTTCAGACCCTCGGTCTTCATCACATCGGTATGCTTGGCCGAACCGGCGGTAAACGGATTGATGCCGGCCTTAACCCCGTCCTCATTCACATGCACCAGCAGATCCCACCCTTCCTTGGCCTGCTTGTCGCGTAGCGCGTACATGTCCCTGAACTTCCAGGTGGTATCGACATGCATAAGCGGAAAAGGTGGCTTGCCAGGGGCGAAGGCCTTCTTTGCCAGGTGCAGCATCACGGCTGAATCCTTGCCGATGGAATAGAGCATCACCGGGTTGTCGAATTCGGCGGCAACCTCGCGGATGATATGGATGGACTCGGCCTCAAGCTGCTTGAGGTGGGTCAGGCGATGTTCGGGAAGCGTCATACGGTATTCTGCAATCTCGATAGGTGGAGGCCCGTCAATCCGGCCATCGAAGCAGCTGTTTTACCAGAAGCCAGGCTGGTACAGAAAAACCGAATAGTCATATCGTTATCCAGAGCTGGTAGGGAAGGGTAAAATCCGGCATTGACCACTTTGCGGCGCCGCCATGCTCAGTTACCGCCACGCCTTTCATGCCGGCAATCATGCCGACGTGCTCAAGCACTACCTGCTTACCCGCCTGCTGACCTATTTCAACCAGAAGGACAAACCCTACTGGTATATAGATACCCACGCAGGCGCCGGTTGCTACCAGCTGGATACAGGCTTTGCTGCCCGTAATGCAGAATTCGCTGCCGGCATCGCCCGGCTGTGGAACCGGCAAGACCTGCCGGAAGGGCTTGCCGCCTACGTTGACCTGATCAAATCCTTCAATCCAGACGGGCAATTGCGCTACTACCCAGGCTCGCCACTGGTCGCCAAGCATTGCCTGCGGCCAGAGGACAAACTCCGGCTGTTTGAACTGCATCCCACCGACTTCCCCCTGCTAGAAGAAAACATGGCCGGCAGTGGGCGCCAGGCCTTGCTGCAAAAAGGCGATGGATTTGCCGGACTCAAGGCCCTGCTCCCCCCGCCTACTCGCCGGGCACTGACCCTGATCGACCCCCCCTACGAAATGAAGGACGACTACGGCCGGGTAGTGGACGCCATGGAAGAGGCACTCAAGCGCTTTGCCACCGGTGTCTACGCCATCTGGTACCCGATGCTGCAGCGTAGCGACTCGCAGCTACTCCCAGAAAAACTCAAGCAACTGCCGGTCAAGAGCTGGCTGCATGCCAGCCTGACCGTACATCGCCCGCGTGCCGACGGCTTCGGCATGCATGGCAGCGGCCTGTTCATCCTCAACCCGCCCTGGCTGCTGCATGATGAGCTGCAGACCACCTTGCCCATACTGGCCAAGGCCCTGGCGCAGGACATCGGGGCGAGCTTCCAACTGGAACAACTGGCAGGCTGAGTTCAAGCCCTGCCGTGCGTGCCGGTTAGCAAGCAAAAAAAGCCAGCGGGGTTAGCCGCTAGCTCGAAGATCTGCTGCTTGGTGTCCGGGGGCTTAACCTTGCAGCAGTGACAGGACTTGATTGGGTAGCGAATTGGCCTGGGCCAGCATCGCAGTACCCGCTTGTTGCAGAATCTGGGCTCGCGTCAGGTTGGCCGTTTCCGATGCAAAGTCCGCATCGCGTATCCGGGAACGGGAGGCTGACAGGTTTTCCGAGGTGATCTGCAAATTGGAAATCGTTGATTCGAACCGGCTTTGCAGCGCGCCAAACTTGGAACGTTGGTCGTTGATGGCCGAGAGTGCCCCATCCACCGTGCGCAGCGCCTGGGTTGCCCCCTCTACGGTCGAGATATCCAGCGTCGCGACAGTTTCCAGGTCCGACGCCACTGTTGGCGTCAGCGTGGCATCGGCCGCCGTACCACCCAGTACGCCTTCACGGAAGTGGACCGTGGTGCCCGGTGTCAGCGCGAAGCTGGACGAGGAGTTCAGCGTTAACTGGCCGCCAAAGGTGAACTTGCCCTGGGGCGGTGTACCCAGTGTGGCCTGCGACAGCACATTGGCTGCGGCCGCGCCCGTCTGCGAGACAAAGGTGCCACCGCTCGATACAAAGCCGCCGCTGACGTTGGCACCGGCAGGCATCACCGAGGCGCCGATAGAGATATTGCCGCCATCCGGATTGCGCAGTATCAGGGCCTGGCCATCGTCCGAGATACGTGCCGTAACACCTGTGGACGACGACTTGTCGTTGAACGCCGTTACCGCCTGCTGCAGATTGAGCGAACCATTACCATTGCGGGTGATCGCAAATGACACATTGGCGAGGTTGGTCGTGGAGTTGTTACTCAGCAAATCCAGCGTATAGGTACCGGAGCCTTGTGTCGCACCACCACTGAAGCGGAACGCAACTTCAGTCTGTGCTGCCGCCGTCACACCCGTTTGCGAAGTCACTGCGTTGATCTTGTCCGCTAGGCTGCGAGCCGAATCACCGGTCACGCCGGAGATGGTCACGGTGCCAGCGAAACCCCGTACTTCGAAGGTACCGCTAGGGGTGATCAAGGCACCCGGCACATGGCCACCCGTCAGGGTGCCGGCCGAGACCGCCGTACCCGAGACATGTGAGCTATTGCCGATCTGGTAAGTACCATATTGATCAGTGCGGAAATTGCGGGTGGTCGCCGTAATCGTCTGATTGGCATTGGCGCCCACCTGGAAGATGGACGAGGTAGTCGAGCCATCGAACAGTTTGAGACCGTTGAATTCGGTCGCACTGGCAAAACGATCCAGCTCCGCCACCAGTTCGTTGACTTCGGAGTTCAGCGCAGCGCGATCGGATGCCGAATTGGTGGCATTGGCCGACTGCACGGCCAGCTCACGTATCCGCTGCAGGATATTACCCATCTGCTGCATGGCGCCTTCGGCGGTCTGCACCAGCGACACGCCGTCATTGGCATTGCGTCGTGCCTGGTCGCTACCGCGAATCTGCGAGGTCATGCGCTCGGAAATCGCAAGGCCTGCCGCATCATCCTTGGCGGAGTTGATACGCAAACCCGAAGACAGCCGCTGCAACGAGGTGTTGAGGCTGTTTAACGAAGTATCCAGATTCCGCTGCGCGTTTAGCGAGGGAATGTTGGTATTGATAACTTGCATGATTGCTCTCCTTAGCCTTCTGTCCTGGGTAGCAGGACGTAGTCGCTAGACCACCGATTGGAAACGTCGCTTTTTTTGATCGCTTTCATTTCCCCACGATTGCTACCCATGCCCCCGGGCAACAAACCGACTGTCAAGACGCAACAGCTGAATAACTCAAAACAAGACAAGCTCATTCACCCGTGCGCGGGGAGTACATACGCTAATCAGCATGCATACCCCACCCCGCTTTCACGTCCCGCCCAATCCCCATCGCTGCCGACATTGCGGCAAGAATGGCGAACTACCTGTTGATTCGGTCTCGGTCTGCTCATCGCGGACACCAATGACGGTTTGGACGTAGTAGTAACAGCAAAGGGTGTGCCAGCTTTGTTGGCAACCTTGCAAAAGCCCGAATCGAAAGGCCTTCACACACAGCAATGCAAGATGGGGGCCAGCACGGCCTGCTCCAGCAAACCCAGCAAGCACGCCATTTGCAGCCACACCTCAACTTGGTCGCAGCCTCGCAGCACGCTTTTTCTGCGGCCCCCGCCATATAGCCACAGGCCCTCTGCTCAGCCGGCAGGACTGAGGGCGCAAGGTGCCACGCATGCCAACCACATCGCCCCCAGGGCCTTGAGCAGCTAGAAAAGCAGACATGCTTGCCGCTCAGATGGTGAAAGCCCGTCGCTTCAAAGCAAAACCGGCAAGTGCCTGGAAGCACTTGCCGGTTTCATATGTCCTGGCGGCAAGAATTTGCCGCTTTGATTTCAAGGGTTTGCCGCGCTATAGCCCGCCAGGCGGCAAGAAAGCCGCAGCTGATTCTGGCGCCAGTCCGCTCTCCACCTGCTGCTCCAGCATATGGATGAAAGCCAGCAACTCCGCCACCGCTCGATATAGTTCGGCGGGGATATGCTGATCCAGATCCACCTGCATCAGCAGCGTTACCAGTTCAGGCGACTCATGGATATAAACACCGGCCTCCCTGGCTTTTTCGATGATGGTTTCTGCCAGCAGGCCACGGCCCTTGGCGACCACCCTAGGCGCTTGACTGCCCTCCCGATATGCCAGTGCAACCGCTTCCTGCTGCGGCGCCCGACGGAACCGACTAACTTCCATCGTCCGTCTCCAACGCCACCTGATTCGCAGTCAGTTCCAGCCCCGCGGCATCAAGCTGGGCCTGCAACTGCGACTGCGCTCCCCTGATGCGTTCTGCCGTCGCCACCTCTGCCACCCTGAAGCCCACCTCGACCCGGGTCTTGTCCGACAGGCTGATGAGGATATCCACATGGCCCAGGTGCGGCAGCACCATTTCCAGCCGGGTATGCCAGATCTTGCCCTGGGCGCCCTCCTCCTGGCTGCGGTTGCCGCCGTCTTCTTCCACTTCCCAGCGCAGCGGCTGGCCCGGCCACGCCTGCCCCATCCAGACCACCTGGCGCTGATCCAGCGCCTGCAACTGTTGCTGCACCAATTGGCGTGCTGCGGCAGGCATGTTGTCGAGCTCGCTATTGCCGGACTCTGCGGCCTCCTGCGCCAGCAGCTCAGCCCCTGTTCGATTGAGTTCCTGCTCTTGCTCGGGTAGTGCCAAGGTATTGGTCCGGCCTTCCAGTACAGGCCTGGCCAAGCGCTCAGCCTCTACCTTAACCTCGGGCCTGGAAGCGCCTGCTTCGAGCCATTTGGCTGGCGGCTCCTGCTGCAACTGGCTTAAAGGTCTTTTTCCACCGGCCCACTCAGCCACATGCGACTCATAGAACAAGCCACTGGCCGACAGCACCTGCTTGAGGGTCTCGGCCAGCTTCACAGTGTCTGGCTTGGCTTCAGTAAACAAGGGATTGGCGCGGGCAAGCGCCTGGGCATCCTGGGTGGCCTCGTCCTGATTGCCTGTACCGGTAATCAGATTGCCAATAAACCGGGCGGTCGGGCTCAGTTCCACATCGACCGACTGGTTGCTGGCAACAGGCTGCGGCAGCGGCGCCGCCTCGGCATTACCACGCTGCAGCAGAAAACTCAGGCGAGGCGAGTTGCTCACCACCCGCATATCCAACTCTTCGCCCGCTTCCGTATTGCGCGGCAGATTCAAATCCAGCAACTGGTCCTTCACCAGCACGGCAAATCGGCCAGTAGGCAGTTGGCTGGTTACCAGTGCACGCACCTGCTCACCCACGGTGAATAGCTGCTGTATCTCCTGTATGGCATCGACCACCTGCACCAGAGATTGCTCTGGCGCGCGGATATAGGCTTGCAGCTGGCTGGCGACAGCATTGGCGGGAATCATGTTGGCTCCCGATGCGAATTGGGGTGCCTGGAGAAAGCCGGCATCACGATGTCATCAAGGTCGCTGAGAGGCGCGATACAAGGCAACAATCAACTCTGCCTCCCCGCGCGATATGCCGCAACTGGCGGCTACGGCGGCAGAATCCAGCCCTTTCTGGGCCAGCTTCAGCGCCTGACCATAGGCAGATTCGCTTTCCGGTGGTGCGGTCACCGGCTCATCTTCCTCCAGCCTGGCGCGCAATCCGGCCACCTCACGCTTGAGCGCCACCATTTCGTCACGCAGCCATTCCTGCTCGGCTTCCAGTGCATGGGTCAAATGAGGCTTATGCTGTTCACGGCGCAGCCGCAGCAACACGACGGACAAACCCGCCGCCAATAGCAGCAGGCCCGCGATCAGCAGTGATTGCCAGCTAAGAAAGATGCCATTCATGAGCCTGCTCCGTCAGAACGGCCACAACATAAACTCGCTAACCGCCGTAAGCCCTCAGCAAGCGGTTGGATTTTTGTTTGGCGCCATCTATGTCCTGCAATATCCGACCTAGCTCGTCCCGCCACGCATCGATACGGCTGTAGGCTTCCTCGTGCGCTTCACGCACGGCAGTCAAGCGAGCGGCAAGTTCTGCCGCCACCGTTGCCGGTAGCTGCGCGGCCGGTGGATTCACCTGGGCAAACGCTTCCGTTGCCGCTGTTTGCACCTGTATGGCATCCACAACCTCATCCCACTGCTCGGCACGGGCAAGAGCCAGCAGTTGCTGGGTGGTTGCAGCCAGCGCTTCCAGGCGCGACAGTAGCTCAGACACGACCATAACTCAGTGGCACCCGTTGCTCCGGTTTGCCTTCATTCACCTGCGGCGCAGCTGCCGTCAGCGTCGCCACACGGTTTTGTTCGATTTCTTCCCAGGCTGATTTCAACTGGTTCAACAGTCCGTGTACTTCATCCAGCGCAGCCACATCGTTACGCAGATTCGCTTCCAGCAAGCGGGCGGACATGTACTCGTACAAACCGTCCAGGTTTTCTGCCAGCTCGCCACCAGCCGTCTTGTCCAGGCTGACACGCAGTCCTTCTTCAATGATAGCGATGGCTTTGGAGATTGCTGACCCTTTGGCAGCAATCATTTCGCCGCCAATGAATGCCTTGGCTTGCAATATGGCCTTGATCGCACCGTCGTACAGCATGCAGATCAACTTGTGTGGGCTGGCGGTATCAATTTCATACTCCAGGCCACCCTTGCCATAGGCATCAAGCGCGTTACGTATCGGGGTTGCCATCTATTGTTTCCTCAGTGCCAATGCCGATTCTACCTGCGATTGTTCGCAGTCAAGGCCGCGAGCTGCTGATTGAGATAGCTGCTGGTGTTCTGCAGGGATGCAATCTGTACATCCAGCGCAGTGAACTGGGCACGATAACGCGCCTCGGTGGTGACCATGCGCCGCTCAAACCGCTCCTTCTGGTCGTCCACGCCCTTGATCGCCTTGTTGATGCTATCGCTACGGCCTGCCAGGGTGCCAGTCTTCGATTGTATGGAGGTCAACAACTGATCCAGCTGGTAGGCAAAGCCACGGTTATAGGTAGCCATGCCCCGGCTTGCGCCATTGGGCGATGCCAAACCGCCGCCAACCTCCAACGCCAGGCCTGTCGCCTCACCCTGCCCGGTCAACACCTGGCCCGCCCCCTGCGCCTGCACCCCGCCTATGCTACCCGCCACATCCAGGCCCGTTGTCACCCCGGCACGTACCGACAAGCCCAAGGTTTCGCGCACCGAGGGATTGGCCGAGGTAATCTCGATCGCCGAGTTGGTACCGGTATTGGCCGAGAAGAACTCCAAGCGGTTATTGGCACTATTGTAAACCACCTTGGCACCGGCCAAGGCTGGCTCGGCATCCAGCTTGGACTGGATATGCAAAGCCAGGTCATTGCCATTAGCGTATGCCGCTGCATCAAGGGTGATGGCCGTTGCTGCACCGCCGTTGACCTTCAGCGTCAGGCTGTCATTGACGCCAGCAGTAATGGTCGACGACATCAAGGTGCCGCCAAACAGGGTTGCCTGCTTGCCGGTAGTCATGCCCAGCATGGTTTGGGCATCGGCGCTGGCGGTACCAATCTCGACCTTCGACTCCTTGCCAAAACGGGTGGACGAGAATTCGAAGCGCTCGGTGACGCTATTCCACACCACCGAAGCGGTAATTCCGGATGCCTTGATGCCGGTATCGCCATTGATCTTGGTCTGCATTTCAGCGGCCAATGCACTCATGGAGCCATAATTCTTGGCCTCCAGCGTGATATTGCCGCTGCTTTTGCCATTGATGCCTATGGTAAAGCTGGTGCTAAGCCCCGTCAGGTCGAAGTTAGTGTTGCTGACAGTATTGGCCCGCACTATGCCCTGGGTTGCCAGGTCGGTAATGATGACCGGGTAGTTGCCAGCCTGCGTGGCGGCCTTGCTGCTGATGTACTTCACCTGCTGGTCGGTGGTGGAGCCATAGGCGCCAAACAGGGAGGCCACGGCGTCGGGGTTGCTGGTCAGTGCCTTGCCGAACTTGTCGGTATCAAAGGTCATGACGCCAGCCTTGTCGAAACTGATGCCCACGTCCGTGAGCCGGCGCAAGTCGCCCGATCCTGCCATCACACCATTCAATATGCCTTTCAGCTGGGTCTGTACCGACCGTATGGCCTGGTCCCCCTGCAAGACAGCCGCTTCCTTGCTCTTGTCATTGTAGGCAGTCAGCTCCTTGAGCTGCGCCATCAGTTCGTTGTAGCCCTTGACGAACTCGCCCACCTTGTCGACCACGCCGGACGTATCGCGGCTGATGCTCAGAGAAGTCGTCTTGCCCTCGGTAGCTTTTTGCAGCGTGAGGGTCACGCCAGACAGCACATCGCTCACCACATTGCTGGCCTTGGTGATCTTGATGCCATCGAGGTAAAAAACCGCGCTCTGGGCTTGCTGGGTCTGCGTCATGTTCTGGCCCGAACCCACAGCCTGGGTAGCGTCATAGGCCAGTTGCGACAGGCCTGCGGCATCGGTCGCGTTGCCGTCATCATCGGTCACGCTGATCTTCATCGACGCATCGGCACCACTTTCGGTGGCCGACAGAACCAACCGGAAGCCGCCGCCATCGTTGATGATGGAGGCGGTCACCCCTGCTTTTTTGGCATTGATGGCATCGCGTATGCCAGACAGTGTATTGCTGCCTGGACCAATATCGACCTGAATGGCCGCCTGCTTGGCATTCAACGTGAACTTGGTATCGGTAGGCTCGTAAGTGCCATCCGGATTCAGGTTTGAGGGATCAGCCGGGTCAATCTGCTCCAGCGTGCCGAACTGTATGGTCAGCTTGCCGCTACCCACCACCGAATCGATGCTCGAATAGCTGCCTGACTTGACCTTATGGCTCTGGGCGATCTGGTCGACCTTGAGCGAATAGGAGGAAGCCGCGGCGATGCTCGATACCGTCACGGTCCCTATTGTGGTGTCAGCCAGCGTTGCGCTCATCTTGCGGAACTGGCTGGTGGAGGTAAGCCCGGCCACCGTCCCCTGAAAGGTGGATAGCGCACTCTTGACCGAACCCAGGGCCGTCAGCTTGGCCTCGAACTCTGCCTTCTTGAGCGCCATCTGCTTTTCAGGCATACGCTCGGCGGTCATCAGTTGGGTGATCAGACCGTTGATATCAAGACCAGATCCTACGCCCGACGTGGTGATGGCCATGGCAAACTCCTTACACGACTGATTGCTGAACCTGGCTTCAAGCAATATTCAAGCCTGACCCAGCAATACCCTGAGAGTGAAATCACCCTCAGGCTTTTTCCTTGATCAGCAAGCCCTGCAGCTTGTCGATGGCTTTGGCGATCGCCAGGACTTCCTCGGTAGGAATCTGACGGACCACCTCTTCCGACTCCTTGTCGATCAACTTGACCACGGTCAGCTTGGTCGAGTCATCGATGGAGAACTGCAAGGAGTTATTGAATACAGCAGAGGTCTTGTTCAGATTCTCTACCGCATTCTTGACGTCTTCCGGGTCTATGCTGGCGCGCACAGCCTGGACTGCATCTGCGCTGACGCGTACCGCCTCTACCGCTTGCCCCGCAGAGGCAGCGTACTGGTTGCGGGCCACAGGGGCATCGGTGGTGCTGGCGCCACTCACCAGGGTGGTGGCAGAACTCAGTGTCTGGATTTGCATGATGAATCGCTCCTTGGGCAAACGCCCCGCTAGGCATAAAGCCTGGCGGGGCACTCACAGGCTAAGCACTAAAGCTTAGTTTAGCCGTTCAAGAGGCTCAACACCTGCTGCGGCAGCGCGTTGGCCTGTGCCAGCATCGCAGTACCAGCCTGTTGCAGAATCTGCGCCTTGGTCAGGTTGGCAGTTTCCGAGGCGAAGTCTGCATCGCGAATCCGGCTACGGGCGGCGGAGAGGTTCTCCGACGACGTTTGCAGGTTCGAGATGGTCGCTTCGAAGCGGGACTGCAAGGCACCGAACTTGGCACGTTGAGCCGTGATCGCAGCAATCGCACCGTCTACCGTACGCAGGGCCTGGGTGGCACCTTCAACGGTGGAGATGTTGATCTCCGACACTTCCTCCAGATCAGACGCTAGCACCGTGCTGGCCTGCAAACCCTGGGTGTCGTCGTCGTCGATGGCACCGAGGTTCAGTTCCAGCGTTGCATCCGATTCGACCGAGAAGGACGAGGTGGAGTTCAAGGTCAGTTGACCACCGTAGGTACGGGCGTCTTCTGCCGTATCGATCACTTCACCATCGGCCACGAAGGTGCCGCCGCTGGAGATGTAGCCACCGCTGATGACCTGTGCCGCAGACAGCGAAGTCAGCTTCACGGTGATGTTGCCACCGGTTGCGTTTTCCAGCACCAGTTCTTCACGGCTATCCGACAGCTTGGCAGTAATACCGGTCAGCGAGGACTTGTCGTTGAAGGCAGTGACAGCTTCTTGCAGGTTCAGCGTGCCGTTCTCGTTCTTGGAGATGGTGAAGCTGACCGAAGCGACCTGTTCCTTGGCCTGGTTACCCAGCACTTCCAGGGAGTAGGCACCCGAGCCGGCGGTGTCGCCGCTGAACTTGAAGCTGGCCGTGGTCTTGGCGGTTGCCGTCACACCGGTGCTGTCGGTCACCGCGTTGATCTTGGTGGCCAGCGAGGCAGCGGTATCACCCGTTACACCCGAGATGGTGGCCGCACCAGCGAAGCCGCGCAGCTCGAAAGTACCGGCAGTCAGCACCGTACCGCCCGAGATATGGCCAGTACCGGAGAGATCGTAAGCCGCCACCTTGTCCGAACCCGAAGCGCGGCTGCTGTTACCGACCTGGTAGGTACCGTATTGGTCGGTACGCAGATTACGGGTGGTCGCCGTGATGTTCTGGTTGGCGTTGGCACCGACCTGGAAGATGGAGGACGAGAAGGAACCGTCGAACATCTTGAGGCCGTTGAACTCGGTCGTGGTGGCGAAGCGGTCCAATTCGGCAACCAGCTCGTTCACTTCGGAATTCAGTGCCTGACGGTCGGACGAGCTGTTGGTGGCGTTCGCCGACTGCACAGCCAGTTCACGGATACGCTGCAGGATATCGCCCATCTGCTGCAGGGCGCCTTCACCGGTCTGTGCCAGCGACACACCGTCGTTAGCATTGCGGCGGGCCTGATCCATACCGCGGATCTGCGAGCTGAAGCGCTCGGAAATCGCGAGACCGGCAGCATCGTCCTTGGCGCTGTTGATGCGCAAACCTGAAGACAGGCGCTGCAAGGAGGTGTTAAGCGTATTCGCCGTATTGCCCAGATTGCGCTGCGCATTCAGCGAGGGAATGTTGGTGTTGATCGTTTGCATGGTCGTCTATCTCCATGGGAGGTTGCGTTTTCTTCAGGCCCGCGGAACCCTCGCAGCGCTGAATCCTGACTCACTTATCGGCCTGCGCTGAGAAAACTTTAGCGAAAGTCGATTTAGCTCATTGCTGCTGGGCTGAAGCGGAACATCCCTTGCCGCCCGGCCACTGCCTGCACTTGCGAACTGGATATCGTCAGCCCAGCACGATACTTGAGGCGTAAATGCAGAAAATCTAATTTACCTCTCACTTCCCAATGAAAGCCGGATGGTTACAAAGCCCTTGCGGGCAGCGGCATGCAGCCGTGTTTAAGCCCGACAAGAACTTGCTTGTCGGTACGCTTAACGCTCTATGCGCATTGCATATGCAAGAATAAGTCATTGAGTTTTATTGGTATTTACCTGGCATGAGCAGCATCAGCATCCCCGTACTACAGGCACTGGACGACGACCCGGTCAACCAGGCGGCCTATGGCCCACGCACCTATCGGCTGGCACAGGCAGCACTGCGGCGGCGCAGGCATATCAACTACCAGCAGTTCAAAGAGATCAGCGGTATACGTTCCAGCTATATAGGCCGTGTGCTGTTCGAAGGCCTGGCCGGCGCAGGTGCCACCGTGCTGCCGCCAGAGCGCCTGGCGCATTTCATTACCTTACTTGATAGCGAGTTGCTGGACGACAAGGAGGCCGCAGCGTTCCTGGCCCTGAGAGGCAGCGCAGCAGAGTTGACCCAGCGCCAGTTCAGCAAGCTGCTGTTCAGCACGCTGAGCATGCTGGAACCCGAACGGCGGAAACTGGTGTGCCGACGGCTGACCTATAGCTTCTACCAACCCGATACCGGCACCGTGGCCCAAGCTGCACTGGATGCAAAGGATTTCAGCCAGCGCTTTCGTGCTCTGCATACCTTGCCGGGACAATTGAACAGCAAGCAGGTGAACTGGCTGGGCAAGTTGCGCCGGCGCACCGAAGCCAGCACCGTGCAGCAATGGCTAGGCGCCCCGCAACAGCGCCAGCTATTGTTCTGGTCGGCCAGCTATTTGCTGCTATGCCTGGTGGTCTTCTACCTGCAGGCACAAAGCTACCGCGCCGCCGGTGCTGACCTTGCCATACAGCTGGCGCGCGGGGCAGCAGGGTGTGTCAATCTAGGCACAGCACTGATCTGCCTGCCCATGCTACGCAGCCTGACCACCACCCTGCACCGGCGCCTACCGCATATCCTGATGCCCTATGGCGCCCTGCGCAGCCTGCACAAGCTGGTGGGTGTTTCGCTGGTTGTCTTCAGTTTGATCCATATTGCAGGGCAACTGGCCCATCAGGCAGCGCTGGGTCATTCCCTGTCCGCCTTTCTTTGGCAAACCGCGCTGGGCATCACGGGCGTCATCCTGCTGGTGGTCATCGCCATCATGGCCGGCCTGGGTAGGCAGCGCTTCTATCGCAAGCCAGGCCGTTACGCTTGGTTCAAGTTCAGCCACAAGCTGTATTGGGCCTGGTTCGGCCTTATGCTGTGGCATAGCCCGCAGTTCTGGCTATGGTTTCTGCTGCCCGGCCTGTTATTCGGCATCAATCTCCTATTCCAGGCCAGGCGCAAGTCCAAGCTCTCGTGCGTGGTCGGCATGGAAGCAGCAGCCGAACAGATCACCATCCTGGAACTGCAACGCCCTAGCGGCTTTCAGTTTCGTGCCGGCGATTATGTCTATCTGCGCCTGCCCGAAATCGACCGCCAGCAGTGGCATCCCTTTACCCTGTCCTCTGCCCCAGGCCAGGACAAGCTGACCCTGCACATCCGCAATGCCGGCTTGTGGACTGGACAGCTACATGCACTGGCACGCCAGACGGGTGGCGCCAGCCTGCCCATGCCTGCGGAGCTGGATGGCCCCTATTCCGCCCCCAGCGCCATCGCCATGCGTCACGATGTCACCATACTGGTAGCAGGCGGCATAGGTATCACACCGTTTGCCTCACTGCTGCGCCATATCACCCTGCAGTCGCAAGCAGGCTTGCGGCCGGTGAAGCAGCATGTCTATGTCTACTGGATATGCCGTACGCCCGACGCCATAGCCTGGATCAGGCCATTGCTGGATGAATTGGCAGACAGCCCCGCTGCCAGCTGGGTCAGCATCAAGCTGTTCTGCAGCGCTGTACAGCGAGACCTGGGCGATCTGGCCTTGCAGCTGGCCAGCGAGCACTATCACCTGCGGCATGGGCGCGACGCACTGACGGATTGCCGCTATCCGCTCCACTGGGGCCGTCCTGATTGGGAACAAGAGCTGGATGGCATACTGCTGGCCCATCCCAGCCACCCCCCAAGGATGTTCTTTTGCGGTCCAACGCCCTTTGCCACCGAACTCAAGGCAAAGTGCCTGCCACGGCGCATATCGTTCTCACAGGAGATATTCTGAGCAGGTAGCAGCCAAGTACCACTGCGCTGGGTCTGGCCCGTGCGCTCAGAAAAGAACAAGGCGCCATAGGCGCCTTGTTCTACTTGCTGACTGCTGATTGCAAACTGCTGGCTCGATATCAGGCAGCAGCTCCGCTACCCAGCTCCTTGGCCAGGTACAACCAGGTTTCCACCACGGTATCGGGGTTGAGCGATACCGTTTCGATGCCCTGCTCCACCAGCCACTTGGCGAAATCGGGGTGATCGGATGGGCCCTGACCACAGATACCAATGTACTTGCCCCTGGCACGGCAGGCCTTGATGGCCATAGACAGCATAGCCTTCACTGCATCGTTACGCTCGTCGAACAGGCTGGCAATGGGGCCGCCGGAATCGCGATCCAGCGCCAGGGTTAGCTGCGTCATATCGTTAGAACCGATAGAGAAGCCATCGAAGTATTCCAGGAACTGATCCGCCAGGATGGCATTGGAAGGAATCTCACACATCATGATCAGGCGCAGGCCATCGCGACCGCGTTCCAGGCCGTTTTCCTTCAGCAGCTCCACCACCTTGCTGGCTTCATCCAGGGTACGGACAAAGGGAATCATCACCTCGACATTGGTCAGACCCATTTCATTGCGTACCTTCTTCAAGGCACGGGTCTCCAGTTCGAAGCAGTCGCGGAAGGATTCGCTGATGTAGCGAGACGCCCCGCGGAAGCCAATCATGGGGTTTTCTTCGTGAGGCTCGTAGTTCTGCCCACCGATCAGGTTCGAATACTCGTTCGACTTGAAGTCGGACATTCGAACAATGACCTTCTTCGGATAGAAGGCGGCCGCCAGGGTAGCAATACCCTCAACCAGCTTCTCCACGTAGAAATCCACTGCGCTGGCGTAACCGCCAATGCGCTCATCCACCTGCTGCTTCAGATCCCAGGGCAGATTGGGGTAAGCCAGCAGCGCCTTGGGATGGATGCCTATCATGCGGTTAATGATGAATTCCAGGCGTGCCAGGCCAACACCTTCATTGGGCAGGTGGCTGAAATCGAATGCCAGCTCAGGATTGCCCACGTTCATCATCAGCTTTACCGGGCTCTTGGGCATGGAGTCCAGCTTGAGGTCGATGATCTCGATGGCCAGCTGACCATCATAGATATTACCGGTATCGCCCTCGGCACAGGAAACCGTCACATACTGGCCATCGCTCAATGAGCGGGTCGCATCGCCGCAGCCCACCACGGCTGGGATGCCCAGTTCACGTGCAATGATGGCAGCGTGGCAGGTACGGCCGCCACGATTGGTCACGATAGCCGAAGCACGCTTCATCACCGGCTCCCAGTCGGGGTCAGTCATATCGGTCACCAGCACATCGCCCGGCTTGACCGAGTCCATCTCGCTGGCGTCCTTGATCAGGCGTACCACGCCCTGGCCTATCTTCTGGCCGATGGCACGACCGGAGGCCAATACGGCAGACTTGCTGTTCAACCGGTAACGGCGCAGCGTATCCACACGAGCTTCCTGCGACTTCACCGTTTCAGGACGGGCCTGCAGGATATACAGCTTGCCATCCACACCATCGCGTCCCCATTCGATATCCATCGGACGCTGATAGTGCTTTTCGATGATCAGTGCGTAGCGCGACAGCTCCTCGACTTCGGCATCAGTGATGGAGAAATGATTGCGGTCGACATCGGATACATCCACCGTGCGTACCGACTTACCGGCAGCCGCCTCGGTGGTGAATTCCATCTTGATCTGCTTGGAGCCACGGTTGCGGCGCAATATGGCCGGCTTGCCAGCAGCCACATTGGGCTTGTAGACGTAGAACTCGTCAGGATTGACCGCCCCCTGCACCACCGTCTCGCCCAGGCCATAGCTGGATGTAACGAACACCACATCGTCAAAGCCCGACTCGGTGTCGATGGTGAACATCACGCCGGCTGCCCCCTTGTCCGAGCGCACCATGCGCTGGATACCGGCAGACAAGGCTACATCGGCATGTGCAAAGCCCTTGTGGACGCGGTAGGAAATGGCGCGATCGTTATACAGGGAGGCAAACACCTCCTTGATGGCGTGCAGCACATTGTCGATACCGACGATATTGAGGAAGGTCTCCTGCTGACCGGCAAACGAGGCGTCAGGCAGATCTTCAGCCGTTGCACTGGAGCGCACTGCCACCGAGATGGTCGCGCCGGAATCGGCCTCCATCTTGGCAAAGGCGGTACGGATGTCGGCATCCAGTGCTGGCGGGAAGGGTTGATCCACCACCCACTGGCGTATCTGCTTGCCCACACGCAGCAGCTCGGAAACATTGTCCACATCCAGCGCCGTCAGGGCTGCATCGATGCGGGCAGAGAGGCCGTCATAAGCCAGGAAAATTCGGTAGGCCTCAGCCGTAGTGGCAAAACCGCCGGGGACGCGCACGCCCGAAGCGGCCAACTGGCTGATCATTTCGCCAAGCGAGGCGTTCTTGCCGCCCACGCGCTCGACGTCGGTCATGCGCAGTTCGTCAAACCAGATGACGTTGTTCTCTGCCATTTGCTTGTTTCCTTGCAGGGGATTTGGGGAATCTGAGGCGGTAATTCTAACTTGTTTAGCGGCATCGGCGCAGCCACACAAGCGATGTCGCAGCGACCTTATTTTGCGCAATGCAACACAACACGGTCAGGCTTGTATCACAAAAATGTAGTCGCACACCCGGCATTACAGGCTATAGACCGAAAAAAGGCCGTTTTCCCTGATGTTGCAGCCTCGCAACCCCTCGCAGCCCTGGCCTGCGCTGTGGCAACATGGCTGCATCAGCCAGCTTCTGCACACCAGTGTAGCCTGCCATCCTTACGTGATACCGAAACCGGATACCCAAGCCATGTCAGCCCACCGCACCGTCTTCTTCGTCTCCGACCGCACCGGCATCACCGCCGAAATGCTGGGCCACAGCCTGATTACCCAGTTCGAGGGGATAGAATTCAAGCGCGTCACCCTGCCCTTTGTCGATACCCACGAAAAAGCCGAACTGGTAGCGGAGCGCATACGCCAGACCGGCATCAACGACGGCGCCAGGCCGCTGGTGTTCTCCACCTTTGTGAAGAACGATATCCGCGACATCATCCATATCCCGGAAGCCCATGTGGTGGACTTCTTCGAGGCCTTTATCGAGCCGCTGGAAGCGGAGCTGGGCAAGGAATCCTCGCACACCGTGGGCAAGAGCCACAGCATAGAGAACTTCCACGAATACAATGCCCGCATCGAGGCCGTGAACTATGCGCTGGCGCACGACGATGGTATCAAACCGTCTGACCTGGATAGCGCCGACATCGTACTGGTGGGTGTTTCACGCTCAGGCAAGACGCCAACCTGTCTCTATCTGGCGCTGCAATATGGCATCAAGGCCGCCAACTATCCGCTGACCCCGGACGACTTCGGCCAGCCTGGTCTGCCCAAGGCCCTGCTGCCCAGCAAGCACAAGCTGTTCGGCCTGACCATCGTGCCGGAACGCCTGTCGCAGATACGCGCCGAGCGCAAGCCGGACAGCCGCTATGCGTCCATCGACAACTGCCGTTACGAGGTTGCCGAAGCAGAAGCCATCTATCGTGCCGCCGGCATTCCTCATCTCAACACCACCAGCAAGTCGATCGAGGAACTGGCTTCCACCATCGTGCACAAATTCAACCTGGCGCGACGGGTGTACTGATCAATTACGCTTGCCTGCGCGCCAGATCGACCAGATCAGCCAGATACTGTTCAGGAAGGCAATCAGGAAGCCAATGAAGCCAAATGCCGGCAGACCGAAGATACGTGGCCCTGCCGGTACGGTCATGACGATGCTTGATCCTATGATCAGGCAACCGGTGACGATGCCCAATGTCAGCCGATTGGCGGCACGGTCTATCTGCGCGCCAAACTGATCCAACCGCTTGAGATCAAGATCTATCTTGAGTTTGCCGCGCCGGGCAGCCTTGACGAGTCGTGAGAGATCACGCGGTATGCCGCCCGCAAGCGTCAGCATTTCCCACAGGTTGCGCCGCCCTTTCTTGACCAGCGCCCTGGGAGAATAGCGATTGAGCAGCACCTGGCGGACAAAGGGCGTCAGGTGGGGCACCATCTGGAATTCCGGGTCCAGTTGTCGTCCCAGGCCCTCCAGCGTGATCAGCGCCTTGAACAGCAAAGTCAGATCGGCCGGCAGGGTAATGGCGTGCTCACGCATGATGGCGATCACGTCATTGAGCAGCTGGCCGAAGCGGATGTCCTTCAGCGCCAGATTTTCGTAGTTGAACATGAACTCGGCCAGATCCGCCGCCAGCTTCTCCTCATCCACCGCGATATCGGCGGTCCAGTCCAGCAGCACATTCAGTATCCCACGCTCATCCCTGGCGGCCAGCGCGGCGAGCAGGTCGACGATTTCATCACGCCGGGGTGCGGGCAGGCGGCCTATCATGCCGAAGTCGATGAAGGCGATACGATTATCCGGGAGGTAGATCACATTGCCGGGATGGGGATCGGCGTGGAAATAGCCGTCGATCAAAACCATCTTGAGCACGGCGTCCGCCCCACGCTGCGCCAGCAGCTTGCGATCCAGCCCCGCCGCCTCCAGCAGGCTCAGCTCGTTGCCCGGTACGCCACCGACATAGGCTTGTACGTTGACGATCTCGTTGGTGTAGTCCCAGAAGATCTCGGGGATGACGATATGCTTGTCGCTGGCGAAATTTTCGGCGAAGCGGCGGTGATGGTGGGCCTCCTGCGCCAGATCCAGCTCTCGCCGCAGCGACTTGGCGAACTGCTCCACAATGCGTACGGGCTGATACTGCCGGGCATCGGGAAATTCAAACTCCACCAGGCTGGCCAGGTGATGGAGCACGCGCAGATCGGCCTCTATCTTGGCCACGATATGCGGACGGCGCACCTTCAGGATGACTTCGCGGCCATCCGGCAGCCTGGCGCGGTGAACCTGGGCGATGGAAGCCGAGCCTATGGGCGTCTCGTCCAGTTCGACAAACATCTCGCGTGGCGGCACACCCCATACCCGTTCCAGCTCCGCCTCCAGTTCGGCAAACGGGGTGGCCGGGACATTCGACTGCAGTTGCTCGAACTCGGCTATCCAGTCAGGCGGAAACACATCCACCCGTGTCGCCATGACCTGCCCCAACTTGATGAAGGTCGGCCCCAGTTCCTCCAACGCACGGCGCGCGCGCACCGGCGCATCCTGCTCGTTACGCACTTCCTCTTCAGGCAGATCAAGCGACTCACCGGCCCGCTCGAAAGTACGTTGTACATTGAGACGGCGAACCAAATCGCCAAAACCGTGTCTGGCCAACACGCCGATGATTTCACGTATGCGCGGCAGGTCGCGCATCAGGCTGATAGTTTCGCGTAGCATGGCTGGATTGTAAGGCCTGTCCGCAACTATTTCGCGCTCGCCTTGTACAGGTTGCAGAATTCCCCAGGGCTAGACGCCCGCCGCTGGAATTCGGCATCATGGCGCGCTTTACCGATAACCCATTACCAAGAGTGCCGGCATGACGTTCAAGTTCCGACACCTGCTGCTATTGCCGCTGGCCTGCCTGGCGCTAGCCTCGCCCAGGGAATACTCAGCCGACAAACCCGAGGATGAAGTCCAGACCGCGAGCGAAGCCGAAGATGGCAACCGCTTTGCCCAGGACATCATGTTGCAAGCCCTGGGTTTGATTGGCGTGACTTACCGCTGGGGCGGCAATACGCCCGAAAGCGGGCTCGATTGCAGTGGTTTCATCAAGTATGTATTTCAGCAGGCAATGAATATTGCCCTGCCTCACAACGCCTTTGCCATCAGCCGCCTGGGCAATGATGTGGAAAAGGAAGAACTCAAGCCAGGCGACCTGGTGTTCTTCAATACCCTGGGCCGCAAGTTCTCCCATGTCGGCATCTATCTGGGTGATGATCGCTTTATCCACTCGCCGTCCTCCGGCAGCAAGGTGCAGGTGGTGAGACTGACCGACGCCTACTGGGCCAAGCGCTATAACGGCGCGCGGCGCGTAACCCAGGAAAGCGTGGCCGAGCGTAGCCCGCAGCTGCAAAAGCTGATGAGCGAAGGCCGCGAAGTCAAACCCAGCAAGAAGAAGTCCAAAAAACCGGTCAAGAAAGCCAAGAAGAAAAGCAGCAAGAAGAAACGTCGATAGACATGCTGGCGGTCCTTGTCCGGCTGCCGGCTAAATGCATTAGTCAGCTGCTGACGTCCTCCCCCGTTTGAATGATGTTGCCCCGTTTGGCCTGCACTAAGCTGGCTAGGCGTGTCCCTTAGCTTGAGCCTGTTCAACAAACAGGTGTTGAGGGACATATACACAAAGCAAACAGGAGGAGGAAGCATGCAAACCGGTTCCCCATCGGGCGACAACCATATCGTCAAGGCCGCCATCTATCCCGCCATCGGCATTGCCCGGGTCGGCAATAGCCAGGAAGCCTATTACATCGGCCCAGAGGTGCCCGAGCCGGCACCGCAGGCGCCCGGCTTCTACCGTGATGCCAGCGGCGCTATCAAGCGCGAGGCGGCCCGCTTCCGTGTTTATGGCTTTAATTCGGCTGGCGAAGTGGTGGCTGAACTGAATGCAGACAATGCCGAAGTACAGTGGGCCGCCACCCTGGCCAATACCAAGGCAGCCTGGTATCAGTTCCAGATAGCGCTGGATATTCCCGAGGCCGCTACTGCGCCCCCCTCCTTCTTGCGTAATATGGCCGTGGCAGACCGTGCCACGCTGAGCATTACCCCCGGCCAGCGCAAGATCGTTGGACGCGACCAGCATGGCGCCGCTTACGCCTTTGACAGCGGCAAGTTCATGGGTACACCGGTTTACCTCGGCGAGTTGAGAACTGACCCACAAGGCCGCTTGCTGGTACTGGGCGGCCACGGCAAGTCGGCCTCCTGGAATGGGGCACGTGCCATCACCTTCGCCAACAACGAGGGCTGGCACGATGATGTGGCGGACGGCCCGGTCACCGCCAGTGTGCGTTACCAGGGACGCGACATCCCCGTTGACCCAGCCTGGGTGGTGGTGGCGCCACCCAACTATGCCCCACAGCAGAAGTCGGTTCGGACCATGTGGGACCTGATGCGCGACCTGTTCGTCGCCAAAGGCAGCCTCAAGGCACCGGTACAGCCTTCGTTCCAGCAGGATATCCGCCCCATCTTCGAGCGCCTGTCGCGCCTGCAGTGGGTCAACGCCGGCTTTGCCGCTGCTTTTGGCTGGGGTGGCAGCACACCGTTCAGCGATCAGGGCTGGATGCGCAAGCTGGCCGATCCCAGCGCCAATCTGAAGGAATGGCGCCTGACCCTGTTCAACGAGTTCCGCCAGTTCAAGCGTGATGCCTGGGCACCCACACCCTGGCCCTGGCTGTATGGCGATGCCATGAGCGTTCCTCCGGCCGAAACACCCCGCCAGAATGCGGCCCTCAGCGATCTGCAACTCACGCATCTGCGCCTTTGGGCCGCTGGCGAGTTCATTGCCGACTACGATCCGAGCGCCGTGCCACCACAGCGCATCGAGGATTTCCCATTGGCCCAGCAGCCGGACATGCTGATACAGGCTGCCATGGAATTCTGCCTGGCTGACGCCTTTCACCCTGGCTGCGAAATGACCTGGCCCATGCGCCAGAGCAGCATGTATATGTCGCCCTTCCGGCTGGCGCACCGGCCACCTGGCTGGATAGAGCCCGACTACGGCGCAGTGCTGACTCCTGACAATATCTCCGGGCCCTGTGGCGCACAGATAGCAGGTGGCGTGAGTCGCTGGATGGCTGTCCCGTGGCAGACCGACACTGCCAGCTGCCGCTCCGGCTACCAGAAGAGCTATGACCCTTACCTGCCCACCTTCTGGCCGGCCAGGGTACCCAATCAGGTCATGAGCCAGCAGGCCTACCATATCGTGATGGATGAAAGCCAGCCGCTGGATGAGCGGATGAGTGCCTTCGCCCGCCGCGCGGCCTGGATACGGCCCTTGGGCAATATCAGCTACGAGGATCAGATCAATAACATGATCGCCGATATCGCCCAGATGGGTATCGTTGAGGTACGTGAAGGACCACGCGATGGCGCGGGCTTTCCCCACACCCTGGAAGTGGAGCAACTACCACCACACATCGTCGCCGAGAGGCTACTGATGTCTGCCCCACCGGCAGAGACATTCGAGGACGTGGACCTGAGCGTGGTTGAGAAGGTACAGCGTATTGCCAGCCGACATCGCAATTGAGCATGCAGCAGTTCGACGTACTGATACAAGGAGCAGGCCCGGCCGGTGCCTGCGCCGCGCTCAATCTGGCGCCCCATCACAGGGTATTGCTGCTGGACCGTCAGGTGCAGCCGCTGCGCCGTATCGGCGAGTCGCTGCCCCCAGCCGCCCGGCGGCTATTGAGCGATATGGGTCTGTTGGAGGATTTCCTCCTGCAGGGCCATACCCCCTGGCATGGCAATCGATCTGTCTGGGGCGGGACGGCCGCCGAGCAGGATTTTCTGCGCGACCTGGACGGGCACGGTTGGCACCTGGATCGAGCACGGTTTGAGCGTTGGTTAAGACAGCATGCAATACGGCGTGGTGCAGTGCTGCTAGCGCCAGCGCATACCGACACTGCCATACGTGTGGCCGATGGCTGGCAACTGACTTTGCAAGGCCCCCATGGCCCCTGCCATGCACATGCCCGCATCGTGATCGACGCAGGCGGTCGTGCGGCTACCCTGGCCCGCAAGCTGGGCGCCACCCGCCAACAGAAAGATAGGCTGGTCTGCGGCTGGGTGCATGGTCACGATGAACATGCACCTGCCGATGGCCTATCACGCATAGAAGCTTGCGAGGATGGATGGTGGTACAGCGCCGCCCTCCCTCATCGCCAGCGGGTACTGGCTTTTCATACCGATGCCGACCTACCCGCTGCCCGCCAGATGCGAACGCCCGGCTGGCTGGCGGCTGCTGCGGCCGGGCTGCCCGAGTTGGGTGCCTTGCTATGCAGCAGCGGCTTTGTGGCGGACACCGGGCCAGCGCTCACGGCTGCTCACTCTGCGCTCACTATGCCAGCGGCGGGCCGGGGCTGGTTTGCAGTGGGTGACGCAGCGCTCAGCTTCGATCCATTGTCGTCGCAAGGCTTGTTCAACGCACTCTATACCGGCCTGGCCGCAGCTGAGGCCTGCGACCGCAGCCTGGCTGGCGATATCACCGCCTGTCAAGGCTATGCGACTGAAGTAGCACGCATCATGCAGGCTTATCAGCAGCACCTGGCCTACTGGTATGGCGCAGAACAGCGCTGGACAGGCTCACCTTTTTGGCAGCGCCGGCATCGCCTGGCTGCGTTGCAATATGAGGTAACTGCACCTGCCTGAGCCGCAATTGGATAATGCGAAAAGCCGATTCCTTCTCGCGAAGGATCGGCTTTTACAGGGTGCCTACGGCATACGGTGTCACTGCCCACCTTAAACAGGCTCTTACAGCCGTACCCGTCCGTATTGCCGACGACTACTCGGTGTAGAAAGCCAGCGGGCCGGTGCTGGTAATGCCGATATTGAAATGCTGGCCCTGGGTTGTACCCTCGCCTGCCAGCTCGGTATTGCGGACTATCTCATGCAGTAGCTCAAGCTCCTTGAACTCCTCCACCATCTCGCCATCGCCATTGAGCAACACCTCAATACGCTCTCGATCGGGATGGGAGCCCACCACCTGGATACGGCTTCCTTCAGGCCACCATTGCAGATGCACCGGGGGAGGAACCGGAACCGACTGCTTGTCGAACATTTCGGCAATCAGCTTGCCGTAAGCGGCCAGATTGGCGGCTGCCTTGCTGCGTATGGCTTCCAGCTGGACGCCAGCCTGATCAGTCGCAATGCCAAAGATGCGGGCCAGACCTTCATCCAGCCGGTTGTCCTTCAACGCTACCATTCGATTGCTTCTCCCAAATATAAATATATCAATGTCAGCAGAGCCCCATATCGGCCGTCGTGCCGCCAACAAGGCCCAGCGAAAAGGGTGTGGCGTTGTTGTGCGAGCTTGCCGTACCCACGTACTGTCAGCTGCGCACGCCAACGCTCGCACGCCTAGCCAGAACCGCTACGCGGCGTTTTGCTAGCCGCTCATACTGCCTGCTGCGCACGCCTGGCAAGAACGCTGCGCCTGGCCTTGCTAGCAGTACTAAACCTGAGTTCCACAGAGTTATAGACGTCGTGCAAGACGCTAATGATTGATTTTTTCAATCCGTCCGTGCTTGCCGTATCAATTCATACAGCATGTCATGGGCTGCCCGTGGACTGAGCTCATCCGGGTCGATAGCGGCAAGTTGAATGACCAGCGGGTGTGGTTCTGGTTCCGCCTCCAGTGCCACTGGCATAGAAAACAGGTCACCCTGGCCACCATGGCTGACGCGCTGGTTTTCCAGCTCGGTCAGATAGCGCTTCGCTTGCCTGATGGTCTCGCGCGGAACACCCGCCAGCTGGGCGACTTGCAAGCCGTAGCTCTGGCTCGCTGGCCCTTCTTCCACACTGTGCAGGAAAACAATCTTGTCCTTATGCTCCACCGCGTCCAGGTGCACATTCGCCACCTGCTGGTAATCAAGCGCCAAGCGGGTCAGCTCGAAATAGTGGGTGGCAAACAGCGTGTAGCTGCGATTCTTTTCTATCAACGCACGGGCAATAGCCCAGGCCAGCGCAAGACCATCGAAAGTCGATGTTCCTCGACCCACTTCATCCATCAGCACCAGCGCATGGTCACCGGCATTGTTCAGGATGTTCGCCGTCTCGGTCATCTCCACCATAAAGGTGGAACGCCCGCCGGCCAGGTCATCGCTTGCGCCTATGCGGGTAAAGATGCGATCCAGCCTGCCTATGGTGGCTGATTTGGCAGGCACGAAGCTACCGATGTGGGCCATCAGCACAATCAGGGCAGCCTGCCGCATATAGGTCGACTTACCGCCCATATTGGGGCCAGTAATCAGCAGCAGCTTGCGGCTGGCATCAAAGCGCAGATCGTTGGCGATGAAGGCATCACCCGTGGTGTCGCGCAACTGCTGCTCCACCACCGGATGACGGCCAGCTTCGATCTGCAGTACGGTTTCTTCGCGGAACGATGGCGCCACCCAATCAAATAGCTTGGCCCGCTCTGCCAGCGAAGCCAGCACATCCAACCCTGCCACGGCCTGGGCCAGGAGCTGCAGTGATGGCACAAAAGGCGCCATGGCATCCAGCAAGCCTTCGTACAGCGCTTTCTCCAGTGCCAGGGAACGCTCCTGCGCCGACAGTGCCTTGTCCTCGAAAGTTTTCAGTTCCGGCGTGATGTAGCGTTCGGCGTTCTTCAGGGTCTGGCGGCGGCGATAGTCGTCCGGAATCTTGTCGCCATGGGCGTTGGTGACCTCTATGTAGAAGCCATGTACCCGGTTGTACTCCACCTTGAGGTTGGGAATACCGGTACGTTCCCGCTCGCGGGTCTCCAGCGCCAGCAGGAAATCGCCATGATTGGTCTGCAGGGCACGCAATTCGTCCAGTTCAGCATGAAAACCCGCGCGTATCACGCCACCATCGCGTATCACGACAGAGGGTTCATCCATCACCGCGCGGCGCAGCAGATCGACCGCCTCTAAAGGCGCATGCAACTGCCGGCCCAGCTCCTCCAGCAACGGGTCGGCCGGTAACAGCGGCATCAGCGCCGGCAAGGCCAGCAAGCTATCACGCAGGCTGGAAAAATCGCGTGGCCGGGCCGAGCGCAACGCCACCCGGGCCGATATCCGCTCGATATCGTGTATGCCCGCAAGACGCTCGCGCAGGTCGGTCAGCAGCTGCGATTGGGTCAAGGCTCCTACCGCATCGCGGCGCCGGGCAACCTTGGCCTGATTACGCAATGGGTGGTGCAGCCAATGCCGCAGCAGGCGGCTACCCATGGAGGTGGCGCACACATCCAGCAAGGAGTACAGGGTAGGCGCAGGCTCGCCCCGGATGGTCTCAGTCAGCTCCAGATTGCGCCGGGTCGCCGCATCCAGCGCCAGATACTGGCCTAATTGTTCCAGCACCAGCCCGGTTACATGGGGCAAGGCACCGCACTGGGTCTGGCGCGCGTATTCCAGCAACGCCCCCGCGCTCCCCACAGCCACGCCGGGCTCGTCTATGCCATAGCCGCTCAAATCCTGGGTCTGGAATTGCCGCGCCAGATTGCGCGCGGCGGTCTCGACATCAAACTGCCAGTTGGCGATGCGTTTTACCGCGTAACCCGCTGCTGCCGGAAACTCCAGGTGCAGGTCATCTGGCAGCAGCACCTCTGCCGGCTTGAGCCGCTCCAGTTCACTGGGCAAGGCATCGACGGCCGATTCCATCAGACGGAACTCGCCCGATGCCAACGACAACCAAGCCAGGCCCAGGCGCCCCTTGATGGCATTCACCGCCAGCAACAGGTTGTCGCGCTTGTCGTCCAGCAAGGCCGCATCCGTCAGGGTGCCCGGCGTGACGATACGTACCACCCTGCGTTCTACCGGCCCCTTGCTGGTAGCCGGGTCGCCGAACTGCTCGCAAATCGCGACCGACTCGCCCAGCTTCACCAGCCTGGCCAGGTATTGCTCCGCCGCATGGTAGGGTATGCCCGCCATCTTGATGGGTATCCCGGCCGTCTGCCCCCGTGACGTCAGCGTGATGTCCAGCAGGCGTGCGGCCTTGACCGCATCGTCAAAGAACAGCTCGTAGAAATCGCCCATGCGGTAGAACATCAGCTTGTCCGGGTGCTGAGCCTTCAGCGCCAGGTACTGTTGCATCATGGGAGTGTGGGCAGGCGTATTCGACATGGACAGGGCAATTCAGAATGGCAAAGCCCGGCCAAGATTGGCCGGGCTTGCGATTATAGAGGCGAGACGCCGGTTTGGTGCTAACTCTGGCCCTATTCTGGCAGTTTCGTTGGCCGCTGGCGGACAAAGACAAGGTTGCCTTTATCGATGAATCATAAAAAACGCCACCGTGATGCGGTGGCGTTTTTCGGCAAGCGTCGTGATCAGGCTTGCAGTGTCTGTAGCAACTGGGCGAACACCTTGGGGGTGCCGGCCACCACATTGCCACTTTCCATGAATCCTGCCTCTCCGCTCAGATCGGTGATCAAGCCACCGGCTTCCAGCACCAGCAGGCTACCTGCGGCGATATCCCAGGGCGACAGGCCCAGCTCCCAGAAGGCATCGTAGCGGCCGCAGGCGATATAGGCCAGGTCCAGCGCTGCAGCGCCAGGACGGCGCACGCCGGCCGACTTCTGCACCACGTCGCGGAACTGATGCATGTAAGCATCGAGCTTGGAGAAATCCGAATAAGGGAAGCCGGTGCAAATAAGGGAATCGGCCATTTCGCGGGTCTTGGATACCCGGATACGGCGATCATTCAAGAAAGCCCCAGCACCACGGGTGGCCGTAAACAGGTCGTTACGGTTGGGATCGTAAATCACGGCCTGGCTGATCTGACCACGGTGCTCCAGCGCAATGGAGATGCAGTATTGCGGCACGCCGTGCAGGAAGTTGGTGGTGCCATCCAGCGGATCGATGATCCAGGTGTACTCGTTCTCGCCATGTGCGCCGCTCTCTTCCGCTAGAATGGCGTGCTTGGGATACGCTTCCAGCAAGGTCTCGACGATGGCCTTCTCGGCGGCACGATCCACCTCGGTCACGAAGCTGTTGTGCTCTTTGCGCTCTACGCGCAGCACGTCGAGGTTGTTGGAGGCGCGCTGTATGACGGAAGCGGCGCGGCGTGCGGCCTTGATGGCCGTGTTGAGCATCGGGTGCATGGCAATTCCTTGGGCAACGGTAATAGACTTCCCACCGAGGAACAATAGACCACGCGGCCAACAGGCGTTGGCAACAGGCACACGATGCGGCAGGAAGCAAAGATCAAATATAAACGGCGCCGATCAGAATCGACGCCGCTTTCATTCGTAATTCTACGCGAAGTCAGACAATGAATAAACCGGAAATCTCTCACCTGGATCGCGTACGCGTCGTGCTCTCGCACACCAGCTTGCCCCGCAATATCGGCAGCGTCGCCCGCGCCATGAAAACCATGGGCCTGAGCCGCCTTTACCTGGTCAATCCCAAACGCTTCCCCGATGACGAAGCGGTCACACTGGCCTCGCGGGCCGACGACATTCTTGACCGTGCCGTCGTCTGCAGCAGCCTGGAGGAGGCCTTGACCGGCTGCACCCAGACCGTGGCGACTTGCCCACGGGTGCATGAATTGAGTGTCCCCCGGCATACGCCACGGCAAATTGCGTCAGTCGTACTGGAACGCGCCGCCATGGGCGAAGAAGTCGCCTTGGTGTTCGGCACCGAGATGTCCGGCCTCAGCAACGATGAAGTGCGCATGTGCAACCGCCTGGTCACCATTCCCACCAACCCGGATTATTCCTCACTCAATCTGGCACAGGCAGTACAGATACTGGCTTACGAGCTACGCTGCGGGGTAGACGACGATATCAGCCATCTGGAAGAAAAACCTGAGCTGGCCAGCCACGATGATATCGAGCGCTTTTACACCCATCTGGAACAGACCCTGGTGGCGATATCCTTCCTCAACCCGGACAATCCCAAGCGCCTGATGCCTCGGCTGCGCCGCATGTTTGGCCGGATACAGCTGGAGAAGCTGGAGGTGGACATCTGGCGCGGCATCTTGAACGCTGCAACCAAGCGCAAGGGCGAGTAAGCGCCACAACCCAAGCCTTTTCGGCTAGGCTGGCGGCACCTAAGGTAAGGCCGCCGGCACGACCAGCAGGCCAGCGCGCAAGCCGTTCTTGACCTTGCGATTGGGGAATACGATCCGTGCGCCCTGCTCTTCCACCACAAAGCGATAGTCGCCATCCTCGGCCAACACATAACCCGGTGCCAACTCGGTGAAGTTCTCCACCGCATCCTCCAGGTACAGTGCAAAGGCATCGCTGTGCTTGATGACTTCGCGCGCCACCTTGAACAAGGCCGGTTGGCCATCAGCGCCGAAGTGATCCAGCCGCTGGCCTTGGATCAGGCGCCTCAGCTCGGCCTCCAGCCTATCCAGGTTGACGCAGGCGTTTTGTCCGAAGGGCCTAGCCTTGCCCAGTTCCAGCGTAAAGCCGTGGGCGCCGCAGTGACGACGGGTGTAGTAGCTGAAGGTCGGCGAGGCGGTCGATTGCAGCAAGACGGCTTCAATGCCGCAAGCGCCCAGGCGGGCAATCTCAGCGGCGTCAAAGACCTGCTCGTGCGGATACGGATAGATGGCGAACTTCTCTATCCTGGAGCCACGGATGGCCGTATGCAGATCGTAATGCAGCTTCCAGCGATCGGCTGAGCCCGCAAAGAAATCGCGGCAAACCCCTTCAAGCTCGCGTGCCCTGCAAGCGGCCGGCCCCTGTCCGGTCACACTGGCAGGCTTGCCAAACAACCGGTTCAGGTCGTCGTCGAGATAGCGCTCATTGCGCCGCATGGCCTCAGGGTTGCCAAAGGCAAACAACAGCCGTGCCTGTGCCAGCAATTGGCCATCCAGCAAGGCTTGCAGCAATTTGGCCATCAATTCGACGGGCGCTGTCTCGTTCCCGTGTATGCCACTGGAGATCAATACATCAAACACCGGGGCGACGGGCTCTATCGCCAACAGGCCCTCGCCCAGCAGACTCAGCCTGGCGCCCTGGGCCAGGCTGGCCGGCAGTTGGGGTAAGCGGCCAGCAAGCAGATCGGCAAGGTAGTCCATCAGCCGGCCTCTAGCCCAGTTGGAAGGGATAGACCGAACCCAGTTGCAGTATCTGGGTCAGCTCGTCCAGCGCAGTGCGGCACTCCAGCAGCAATTGCGGGTCTGCCAGATCATCGGCACCCAGGCGATCGCGGTAGTGCTTATCCACCCAGTGATTGAGCGTGGTAAACAGTGTGTCGTTCATCAGGACGGCTGGGTTTACCGCAGCCAGCTCCCTGTCGCTCATGGCTACGCGCAAGCGCAGACAGGCCGGTCCGCCGCCATTCTGCATGGACTGCTTGAGATCGAACACCCGCACTTCGTCTATTGGGCCGCCGCTTTGGGTCAGTTTGCTGAGGTAGTGCCAGACCCGCTCGATATTGCGCGATTCCTCTGGTACCACAATGATCAGCTTGCCATCGGCCTTGCTCAGCAACTGGCTGTTGAAGAGGTAGGATTTGACCGCCTCCTCCACAGAGACTTCCGACTCCGGCACTTCTATGCCTATGAACTGACCGCCCACTGCGGACAACTTACGGCTCAACTCGTCCAGCACGGCAGCTTGATCAAGGAAGGACTTCTCATGGTGGAACAGCACATTGCCATTGCCCACCGAGATGACGTCATTGTGGAACACACCCTTGTCTATGGTCTCGGGATCCTGCTGGGCATACACCACCTGTTCCGGCTTGAGGCCATGCAGACGGGCAATGGCCTGGCTGGCCTCCAGTGTCTGGCGCGCGGGAAAGCGCGCCGGCTTGGGATAGCGGCTGTCGAATGCAGCCTGACCAAAGACAAAGAACTCCACGCCGGGCTTATCGTACTCGGCACAAAAACGGGTGTGGTTGGCCGCGCCCTCGTCGCCAAAATGCATTTGTGCTGGCAAGGCTGGGTGATGGGCAAAATGCCGCTCATCACGGAACATGGCCTGCAGGATCCGCCCCGTCGTTGGGTGCTCAATGGCCCGGTGAAACTTGTTGTTCAGATTGGCCGGGGTGAAATGCACCCGCCCATCGGCCGTATCGGCGCTGGGCGATACCGTCGCCGCATTGGCTGTCCACATGGTGGACGCCGACGAGCAAGCTGCCAGAATGGCTGGCGCCTCCTTGTCGGCACGAGCTATCACCTCTGCATCGCTGCCGCCAAAACCCAGCAAACGCAGCGTGGCCACGCTGGGCCGCTCGTGCGGCGCCAGCACGCCTTGCTTGAAACCGGCGTCATGCAGGGCTTTCATCTTGGCCAGGCCCTGCTTGGCCGCCACCTTGGGATTGGCGGTAACGTTCTGGTTGCCGGTGGAGGCCACGTTGCCGTAAGAGAGTCCGGCGTAGTTGTGGGTAGGGCCGACTAGGCCATCAAAGTTCGCTTCAAATGCGCTCATTGCTCTGTCCTTGTGTTCATTCAGGCTTCAACAACCATGTCGGTCTGTGCCGTCGCCCAACCATCAGGGTGGCGCTGTGGCCCCGCCTCGCGCAGCACACCGTACGCCATGCCATCAAAATACTGACCATTCAACACGCGTGCACTCCAGAATCGTGCTGCTTCCACCAACCCCGCCTGGATCGCCAGCCATATCGTGCCTGCCTAAGAGCCTGTTCAAAGTCTTTTCACCGCGTCGTTCGCAACCTTGCCGGATGAAGGGCAAGGCGCAGGACGCGCAGCGGTACGGGTACCGTAAGCGG
>NZ_JAUFPU010000009.1:0-126335 GCF_030409555.1 Chitinimonas viridis | reverse complement strand
TTCGCCGGCAAGGCTGCGAACCCGAAGGGCTGATCTGGAAAACGGCCATTCACTGCGTTGTGGCGCTTGGCAATAACTTGTTATTGCCTACGCACCACGCCTTGTGCCTGGCCATTTTCCAGATCAGCCCAGCGGGCCGGCGCACGGCGAACAGACTTTGAACAGGCTCTAAGCCAACTGGATTCGCAAATCCAGCCCTGCCCAACCTACATACTCATGCCAACAGGCAGACTGGCGGGCTGAGCCAGCTCTGGCGTTTCCAACCCGGCCACCGGATAGCTGCAATAGTCGGCCGCATAGTAGGCGCTGGCCCGGTGATTGCCGCTGGCCCCCACTCCACCGAACGGCGCTGCGCTGGAAGCCCCTGTCAGCTGCTTGTTCCAGTTGACGATGCCGGCGCGGCTCTCTTGCCAGAACTGCTCGTACAAGGCCTTGTTGTCGGACAGCAGTCCAGCTGCCAAGCCATAGCGGGTAGCGTTGGCCAGGGCAATAGCCTCTTCAAAGTGCTGGTAGCGCTGTACCTTGAGCAAGGGGCCGAAATGCTCTTCATCGCCTAGGTCGCTCACCTCGGACACATCGATGATGCCGGCAGACAGCAAGGCCGTGCCGGCTTCAAGCCGGCGCATGGGCAGCAAGGCCTTGGCGCCGCGTGCAAACAGGGCCTCCTGCGCCTGTAGCAGGTGATCGGCCGCCGCCAGCGAGATCACCGCCCCCATAAAGGGCGCCTCGGCATCATCCCAGCGGCCGACCTTGAGCCTGGCCGCCACATCCACCAATCGTGCCAGGAAGGCATCGCCCTCGGCAGTGCGTGGCACGATCAAGCGGCGGGCGCAGGTACAGCGCTGCCCGGCTGAGATAAAGGCCGACTGTATGGTCTGGAAGACGGCGGCATCGATATTGCCAACCTGCGCCACAATTAGCGGGTTATTGCCGCCCATCTCCAATGCCAGGATCTTGTCGGGTTGGCCGGCAAACTGCTTGTGCAGGTAGTGGCCGGTATTGCTGGAGCCGGTGAAGAACAGGCCATCGATGCCCGCGTGGCCAGCCAGTGCCACGCCGGTATCCTTGGCGCCCTGCAGCAATTGCAGCACCCCAGCCGGCAAGCCAGCCTTTTCCCACAAGGCGACTGTCTGCTGCGCCACCATGGGGGCCAGCTCCGATGGCTTGAACAGCACAGCATTGCCCGCCAGCAAGGCCGGCACAATATGGCCATTGGGCAGGTGACCAGGGAAGTTATACGGCCCGAACACGGCCACCACCCCGTGCGGCCTATGCCGCAGCACCGCCTGGGCATCGCCCATGGTGCTTTCCTTCTCGCCTGTACGTTCGTGGTAGCTCTTCACCGAAATATCGACCTTGCCTATCATGGTCTGCACTTCGGTCAACGCCTCCCAGCGCGGCTTACCGGTTTCGAGACCGATGGCGTCCGTCAGCGCCGCCTTGTTTTCATTCAGCAGCTCGGCAAACCGCCGCACAATCACTTCACGCTGGGCAAAACCCAGCTGGCGCCAGCGGGGAAAGGCGGCGCGTGCCGATTTGACGGCAACGTCCACCTGCTCGGCCGTAGCAGCCTGCCCCTGCCACACGGTTGCTTGGCTGACAGGGTTCTTCGATGTCAGTGCCTGCCCCTCGCCGCCCACCCAATGGCCATTAATGAATTGCTGCGTCATGGTGCTTATCCTGTTCTCTATCTTTGGTCATGGCCTCAAGCCATTTCGTCATCCGGCGCTCCATACCTATCCTGCCCTGGTAGCGCGGGCCATCATCCACCCATCCGGCCCGCTCATAAGCGGCAATCCCAGCCGGGTTATGCTCGTCGACACTCAGTACCAACCTGGCCGTCTCGGGCCAGACAGCGAGCACGCATGCCGGCAAGGCAAGCAGTGCTTGTCGGCCCAGCCCCTTCCCCTGCGCACAGATGTCCATTCTCAAGCCAGTAATTGCCACCGCATCAGCGGGTACCCAAGGTGCTGCCATTGCGCCGCGCCGTACTAGGCAGAAGCCAACTACCCTGCCCTCAGACAGGAAGGCCACACCGCGAAGCAGCTCAGGGTCGGTCTCCTGGCATAGGGCTATCGCCTTCTCCACAGCGCCACAAAACTCGACCTGCGCCTCGCTGATACGCAGTTCGGCCACGGCTTGGCGCTGCGCTTGGCTCAGGTGCTCCCACCGGCAAAGCGACATCGTATTCATCCGTCGGCTCACAGCTTGGCGGACAAGGGCACAGCGCGTACGCTCGCCCCAGGCTCTATACCCAGGCGCGCGATTACCTCGCGGGTCAACGGCAGGCCCGCTGGTGTGGGCTCAGTCTGCGCCAGGCACACCCGGAAGTCGCCCAGTTGCCGGTTGGATATCAACCAGTTGCGGCCACGGGTCTCGTCGTCCGGCTTGGCCGTCAGTATCTGGCTATCGCGCACGGCGCGGATATCGCCCAGGGCGGACTCGATAGTCGGGCCGGCATCAAAGATGTCCACATAACCGTTATAGCGGAAGCCCTCGCCTTCCAGCATGGCCAGGGCTGGCCGGGTGTTGTCGTGCACCTTGCCGATGACGGCACGTGCCTCCTCGCTCAGAAAAGCGGTATAGACCGGGTGCTGCGGCATCAGCTCGGCGATAAAGGATTTCTGGCCTATGCCGGTCAGGTAATCCGCTTCCGAGAAATCCATCTTGAAGAAATGCCGCCCCAGGCTCTCCCAGAACGGTGAACGCCCGCCCTCATCCGATACCCCCCGCATCTCCGCAATCACGCGCGGATTGAACCGCTCGGGGAACTCGGCCATAAACAGAAAACGGCTCTTCGACAGCAGGCTGCCGTTGTTGTCGCGTCGGTATTCCGACTGCAGAAACAAGGAACACAGCTCAGCCGCACCCGTCAGGTCATTGGTTAGAAACAGGGTATCGAGCTTTCGATACACGCCAATCTCGCGCGAGCTATGCACCGACAGGCCGACACGATAGTTGTACCAGGGCTCGTTGCCGCCCACCGCGCCTTCAATACCGCAGATCCCCGCCACATGGCCTTGCGCCGTATCGTCTTCCAGCACGAACACGAAGCTGGACTCCGCCGGATCCGGCTCGCCAGCGATGGCCTGCAATGAGCTGTCTATGCGACGGGTAAGTCGCTCTTCATTGACCGGCAGTGTCGTCACCCCCACCCCGGTGCTGCGGGCCAGCTGCATCAGTGCCGCGAGGTCTTCGCGGCGTATGGAACGTACCAGCATAGTCTGTATCCTCACAGCGGCGCGATGCGCACCGTCTCTCCATCTTGCAGTGCCAGGGCCGTCATCACGGCCAAAGGCAGCTTGATTTCGTCACCCGCCAGTTCAGCCTCGGCAACCGTGGCGCGGAAATCCTCCAGGCGGGTGGTGGCCACAAGGAAGGGCGTACTGCCACCGGCACCGGCCCTGGCCTGCGCCAGCCGACTCTGGGCCACCGTGCGTATGCTGGACGTGCGGGCATGCAGCGTCGGGCCGCCGTCAAAAATATCGATATAGTTCTCGGTCTCGAAGCCTTCGCGCAGCAGTACATCAAAAGGCACTTCCGAGTCCGTGCTGACCTGCCCCATGGCAGTCTGTGCCTCATCGCTGAGCAAAGGCACATAGATGGGATGCTGCGGCATCAGCTCGGCAATGAATTTGCGTCCCTTCACGCCACAGTAGAACTCGGCATCCTGGTAGCCGATACCAAAGAACACCTGGCCTACCGAATCCCAGAATGGGCTGGTGCCATCGGGCCGGTTCACCCCCAGCATCTCCGAGACCACGCCCTCGGCAAACCGCGCCGGCCATTGCGCCAGGAACAGCAAGCGACCCCGTGAGAGCAGATCGCTCCAGCGGCTGAAGTCCAGCTCATCGCGGCAGTAAAAGCCCGTCAGTAGCGTATTGCCTGTCAGGTCATGGCATAGCGACAGTGCGTGTATCTTGTTGTGGATACCGAGGCCGGGCGAAGCGTGGATCAGGGTCTCGTTCCGATAGCTGTAGAACGGCTCGCTGAAACCAGCCGATGCCACCAGGCCGGAGACCCCGACCAAGGCCTTGCTGTCGGTATCTTCGAGTACGAAGAGATAGCTCTCTTCGCCATGGAAACCCACGTCAGCCGCCATGGAATCAATGGATGCCTGGATACGACGATAGAGTGCATCACGATTGGCGGGCAGCGAGGTCACCCCTACCGGGCTTTCCTGGGCAAGCAGCTCAACACCGGGCAAATCGGCCAATCGGCTGGAACGAAGCACTAGCACCCTACGGTCTCCTCATCTGGAACTGCCAACAAACCCCGCATCGCGGCTCTGGCCTGGTGTGCGCAACAGTGCTGCACCAGGGCTAGAGTGACAACGCTGGAACGGTTTAGTCAGCCGCCCCTGGTCGAAAGCGGCTCCCCACAAGCACCACCTGAGCCTTGCGAGTGTGGGCCGCTCCTTGTCGTTATGATGCGCTTAGCGCCCTACAACCTCGTTTACCGCCTGCTCAAAACGGTCAAGGCCCTCGTCGATATCGGCGTCGGCGATCACCAGGCTGGGGGCAAAGCGCACCACATCCGGCCCAGCCTGCAGCACCATCACACCGGCCTTGGCGGCTGCCGTCATGAAATCCTTGGCGCGGCCCTTGTAGGGTTCTGCCAGAACCGCGCCAATCAGCAAGCCCATGCCACGCACCTGCTGGAAGGCCCCGGTCTTGTCGCCCATGGCCCTCAGGCGGCTGACAAAGCGCTCATGCTTGGCGCGGATACCGGCCAGCACTTCCGGGGTGTTGACCACATCAATCACCGCCTCTGCCACAGCACAGGCCAGCGGATTGCCACCGTAAGTGGAACCATGGGTGCCCACGGCAAAATGCTGGGCCACCGCCTCGGTGGTGAGCATCGCACCGATAGGGAAACCGCCACCGAGGGATTTGGCCGAAGTCAGGATATCGGGCGTGACACCGTACTCCATATAGGCATAGAGCGAGCCGCTACGGCCCACACCCGTCTGCACTTCGTCGAAGACCAGCAGCGCCTTATGCTGATCGCACAGCTCGCGCACGCCCTTGAGATAGTCGGCGGTCGCCGGCAGCACCCCGCCCTCGCCCTGTATGGGCTCGATCACCACCGCAGCGGTCTTGTCAGAGATGGCGGACTTGAGTGCTGCTAGGTCGTTGTAGGGTATGTGGGTCACTCCCTGGGGGCGCGGACCAAAGCCATCTGAATACTTGGGTTGGCCGCCCACGGTTACGGTAAAGAAGGTCCGGCCATGGAAGGAATTGGTGGTCGAAATGATCTCGTGCTTGTCGGCACCAGCCGTATCGATCGCCCACTTGCGCGCCAGCTTGAACGCGGCCTCGTTGGCTTCAGCTCCGGAGTTGCAGAAGAACACCCGGTCGGCAAAGGTAGCGTCCACCAGCTTGCGGGCCAGACGCAATGCCGGCTCGTTGGTCAGGGTATTGGAGACATGCCAGAGCTTTTGGGCCTGCTCAGTCAGCGCCTTCACCAATGCCGGGTGGGCATGGCCCAGTGCATTCACGGCGATGCCGCCAGCAAAGTCCACATACTCACGCCCCTGCTGATCCCACAGGCGAGCCCCTTCGCCGCGCACGGGAATGTAATCGGCAGGTGCGTAGTTAGGCACCATGAACTGGTCGAAATCGGCACGGCTAACGGTTTGGCTCACGGGAGCATCCTTTCAGGCTTTTGCGGATATGGGAGTCATTCTAGGGAAGTCGCGGCGGCGTGGATTCCGGTATTGCGACATCTTCGTAATGGGTTCAGGCCCATTATGGGCTGCTGGGCGTATCTTGCGACTCACTCTTTACCGTACCGCGCTGTCTATCCTCGCGCGGGGTGGTATCAAAATGATTACGGTAGGCGCTGGAAAAATGCGGGCCGCTGGAAAAACCGCAACTCAGGCCTATCTGGATGATGGATTTGGCGGTTTGCCGCAGCATCTGGCGGGCGCGATTGAGCCGAAGCTCCAGGTAGTACTGCGATGGCACGCTGTCGAGGTGCTGCTTGAACAGGCGCTCCAGCTGCCGCCGCGAAACACAGACATGCTGGGCGATCTCATCCGTCGTCAGGGGCTCTTCCAGGTTAGCCTCCATCAGCATGACGGCCTGCACCAGCTTGGGCTGATTGCTGCCCACCCGGTTTTTCAACGGTATGCGCTGCCGGTCATCACGGCCGCGAATACGCTCCAGCAGCAGGTTCTCCGCCACCGATGCCATCAGATCAGCACCGTGTTGCCGCGCGGCCAGGTGCAGAAACAGATCGACCACTGCCACGCCACCACCACAGGTGGCGCGATCACGGTCCACCTCGAACAAGGCTGTCGAGGCCACGACCTGCGGGTAGCGCTCAGAAAACACCTCCAGCAGCGACCAATGCAAGGTCGCCCGGCAGCCATTGAGCAAGCCCGCGGCCGCCAGCCAAAAAGCGCCTGCATGCCATGCCCCCAGCAGGCAGCGCTGCCGCCCAAGCTGGGCCAGGCCGCTGACCACGGGGTCGGTCATGCTCAATGGTTTAGGTAGGTCAGATGCCGCCACGAACAGTACGGCAAGCGCCTGTGCCGGATCAAACACGGCGTCCACCGGCTGCAGGCGGCCGTGTCGTGACATTACTGGATTGCCATCCTGCGACAACAGCCTGACCTGGTACAGCACACTACCGGTGAGGCGGTTGATCTCGCCACTGCAATCGAGCAGCAGGCCCAGCTCGCTGGCCGAGAAGCCGGGCAGCAGCAGCACACTCAATGTCTGCGTGGCGGGCTTATCGGCATAGTCAAACATGGAGGGCTACTTGAGGCTGCCAGACAGGAACTGCTTGAGGCGCTCGCTGGTCGGGTTGACCAGCACCTCCTTGGGATTCCCCTGTTCTTCGATGCGCCCCTGGTGCAGGAAGATCACATGGTTGGAGACCTCACGGGCAAAGGCCATTTCATGTGTCACCACCACCATGGTGCGACCTTCCTCTGCGAGCGACTTCATCACACGCAGCACCTCACCCACCAGCTCGGGGTCGAGCGCCGAGGTGGGTTCGTCAAACAGCATGACCTCAGGCTCGACGGCCAGCGCACGGGCTATGGCCACGCGCTGCTGCTGTCCGCCCGACATATGGGCTGGGTATTTGTCTTCAACGTTCTTCAGGCCGACCTTGTCCAGGTATTTGCGTGCCCGCTCCACCGCCTCGGTCCGACTGACCCCCAGCACATTGACAGGGGCCTCGATGATGTTCTGCAGCACCGTCATGTGGGCCCACAGATTGAAATGCTGGAACACCATGGCCAGCTTGGCGCGCATCATCTGCAGTTGGCGTTCGTCGGCAGCCTTGAACATGCCATCCTTGGCCGTCACCAGCTTCATTTCCTCGCCTGCCACCGTGATCCGGCCGGCATGCGGCCGTTCCAGCATATTGATGCAACGCAGGAAGGTACTCTTGCCCGATCCGCTGGAGCCGATGATGCTGATCACGTCCCCGCCATGGGCTGTCAGCGACACACCTTTCAGCACTTCGTGGCTGCCATAGCTTTTGTGCAGGTCTTCAACTTGAAGCTTGATACTCACGGTTGTCTCCGTCGCAGATGATCTGGGCCGGCGCGCTAGCTGCGCCGACCCTGGGTATGGGGGTTCAGGCGCTCAGCAGGTAGCCACTGCGGAAGGCTACCTTGCCGGCCACCTTGCACAGGTCCATGCCGGTGGTGGCATAGCGCACAATGCCGCGGGCATAGAGGACACCACTCACCGAAGCAGTCACCGAGGTCACCGTGTCGGTCAGCGGGTCAATGACGTCCACCACCACCTCTCCCGCCTCGATGTAGTCGCCAGTCTGGCGGTGGAAGGCCACTACACCCGCATGGGGCGCGTGCAAGGTCTCCGACCCCGCCAAGGGCGTTGCCTCACACAATGCGGTCGGCAAGGCAGGCGGATCGCCAGCCACCACGCCACGATGCCGCAGGAAGGCGATTAGATTGTCCGCATCCTGACCCGCCACCGGGTGGTAAACATCGGTATTGCCACGCAGTTCCACCGTGGCCGAAAAACAGGCCTGTGGAATGGGGTAGCGGCCCGCATGGCGTTCAGCCAGTTGCCACCAGTGGCCACTGAGCGCCTCATCAAATGAAGCGCCACCCGAGCCCTTAGCCAATAGCACGGCCTGCGCACCCAGATAACGACACAGGGGTTCGGCCTGCTCCAGGCAAGGCGTTTCTGTATACACATGCAACACGGCTTCGAAATCACAGTGCAGGTCCAGCACGACATCGGCGTCATAGGCCAGGCTGACCAGGATGTGGCGCAACGACTGCAACTCCGTTGCCGGCTTGATGCGGCCAAGCGCGTCGCCCATGGCGGCGCGTATGGCCCGCTTGTTGGCCTCGGCATCCGGACCCAGTCTGGCGACTATGCCTTCACCCAGCAAAGCCAGGAAATCCGGATAGTGGCGGTTGAAATTCTCGCTGCTGGCAAACTCGAACCGCCCCAATTGCCCATGCATGAGGGTCTGGTCCAGCCCGATGGGGTTGGCCACCGGCACCACCACCACTTCACCGCGCAGCTGCCCCTGTGATTCCAGCACCGCCAGGCGCTGCTTCAGGTGGTGCAGTACCAGCATGCCGGGCAATTCATCGGCATGCAGGCTGGCCTGCAAGTACACCTTCTGCCCGGTGCCAGGCGTGCCGTAATGAAAGCTCAGCAGCTCACGGCGCGTGCCCACGCTGGGTGAAAGCAAGGCATGACGTCTGATTTCCATGACTCAGGCCTTTCGCGGTTGCAGATAGGCCAGCCAACGGCGCTCTGCCAGCTTGAAGCCCCAGACCAGGGTAAAAGTCAGCACTAGGTAGATGGCGCCCGCCGTGATAAAGGCCTCAAACGGCAGATAGAAATCCGAATACACGCTGCGGGCAGCACCCGTGATATCCATCAATGCCGGCACCGTACTGGCCAGCGAGGTGCCGTGCAGCATCATGATGACCTCATTGGAATACGCCGGCAGAGTACGGCGCAGCGCCGATGGCAGTACGATGCGCCACATCAGCTGCCGTCGGCTCATGCCCATGGCGCGGGCCGCCTCTATCTCGCCGTGGTTGGTGTCGCGGATGGCGCCCGCCAGCATCTCGGTGGTGTAGGCACAGGTATTGAGGGTAAATGCCAGCACGCAGCAGAACAGCGCATCCTTGAACGGCATGAGCAGCGGCACCGTATCCCAGTTGGACTGGACGAACTCCAGCTGCGCCACGCCGTAGTAGATCAGGTAGACCTGGATCAGCATGGGCGTGCCACGCATCACATAGGTGTACAGCCACACAGGGGTGGACAGCCACTTGTTGCGGGAGACCCGCATGATGGCCATGGGAATGGACAGCACGGCACCGATGGTGACCGAGATAAACAGCAGCTTGAGGCTGACCAGAATGCCTTGGCCGAACAGCTTGAGCGTAGCCGGCTCGAAAATGACTTCGAATTGCATCAGAACTCTCCCCGGCGTACGCCCATGGAGTAACGCTTATCCAGTTGCTTCAGTACGATCAGCGACACGGTTGTGATCGCCAAGTAAATGGCACCGGTGAACAGGAAGAACAGCATGGGCGCCAGTGGCGTCACATCACGGGCGGCCGAAGCGGCCTGCTTGGCCAGCATGGTCATGTCCGGCAGGCCGAGGATGGATACCAGGGCGGTGGCCTTGATCAACACCAGCCAGTTGTTGGTGAAGCTGGGCAGGGCCAGCCTGATCATCTGCGGCACGGTGATATGAAAAAACACCCGCGACTTGCTCATGCCGAAGGCGTAGCCTGCCTCCATCTGCCCCTTGGGTATGGCCATGATGGCGCCCCGAAAGGTCTCGGTCATGTAGGCGCCATAAATGAAGCCTATCGTAAGTACACCAGCGAGGAAGGGGTTGATCTCGATGTATTCCTCGTAACCTACCAGCTCCAGGCCTTTGTTCAGCAGTATCTGGCCGCCGTAGAAGATCAGCAGCATCAGCACCAGGTCGGGAATGCCGCGTATCACTGTGGAATAAATGCCTGCCAGCCAGTTCAGTGGCTTGCTCTGCGCCAACTTGGCCGTTGCGCCAAGCAGGCCCAATACCACGGCCACGGCCAGCGAGCCCAGTGCCACTTCCATCGTGAGCACCGAACCCTTGAGAATATTGACTATGTACTCTTCCATCGATTGATCTCTGTACCGCTTGCGGGAATGCGGCTTTGGGGGTGGGGCGTAACCAAGGGTATGCCTGTCGCGGTGCTACGGCGAGCAAAACGACGTCAGGACAAACCCGTATGCGGGCGTGCCGCAAGAATCAAGGATAGGACGAGAGACGAAAACGGCGCAATCCCAACCTGGGAGCGGTAAAGCCCCCTTCTGATTGCGCCGTCCTTGCGATCAAACGCGTATGGGCTTAGCCGCCCCAGACTTCAAAGTTGAAGTACTTGTCGTTGATCTTCTTCCAGGTGCCGTTTGCACGGATATTCTTGATGCCCTTGTTCAAGGCATCGCGCAGATCGGTATCGCTCTTACGGATAGCGATGCCGGCGCCTTCACCGAAATACTTCTTGTCGTTCAGGATAGGACCAACAAAGCCCCAGCCTTTGCCATCAGCGGTCTTGAGGAAGCCTTCATACACTTCCACGCTGTCGGCCACGGTGCCATCCAGGCGACCGGACTTGATATCCAGGTAGACCTGATCCTGAGCCTCGTAGGGAACGATCACAGCACCGGAGGCTTCCAGTTCACCCTTGGCGTACTTCTCCTGGGTCGAACCCTTCAGCACGCCGATCTTCTTGCCCTTGAGTTCGGCCGGCACGTTCTTGATGGTGCCCAGCTTCACAACGATGCGCGAAGGCGTGTTGTAGTACTTGCCGGTGAAGTCCACGGCCTTCTTGCGGTCTTCAGTGATGGACATCGAGGAAATGATGGCGTCGTACTTCTTGGCGTTCAGGCCAGGAATCATGCCGTCCCAGGCTTGCTCAACGAACACGCACTTGGCCTTCATTTCGGCGCACAGTGCATTGGCAATATCCACATCGAAACCGGTGGGCTTGCCATCGGGCGTCTTGTAGGTGAAAGGCTTGTACGTAGCGTCGATAGCAACGCGAACTTCCTTCCATTCCTTGGCCGAAGCGGCCACGGACAGCGCCAGTGCGATCGCACCAAACAGCGCGGTTTTCTTCATTGCCTTACTCCTCGTTCTTGGATGAGTGTGGAAACCGGCGAAGCCAACATTGCGGCCTCGGAGAAACCGGAACCGGCGCTGATTGTAATCCGCCATTTGGACCTACACCATTGCTGGAATGCGACATCTTCGTACAGCAGTGCAAATACCCCTAAACAGGTGCAACAAAACGGTGCAAAAGGTAGTCTTAGCGCCCCAGTATTGCCCTGCGACGGGGCGCGGCTATAACAAAGTGTCGCATCCCCTAATACTGGTAATCGTCGCGTCGGCGCTACAATGTCGTCGCGCTTGCCAAGAATCCCTTGCAAGGGAGCGGCAATCAAACAAGCGATTGCTCAAAAAGCGCATCGCTCGCAGTCCAACAGGAGACAACCCAAGATGCAAACCTTCCACGCCAGCCTCTTAGCAGACATCCAGCGCCATGCCGATGCGCGAGAGGCCGGACCGGTCAACCTCACCTCGCTGATCCAGAACTACTACGCCGATACCGATGCCCATGATCTTGCCCGCCGCGATGCGCAGGACTGGTACGGTGCCGTGCTCGCCCACCTGAAACTGGCGGCCACGCGCAAGGCGGGCGAGGCGCAGGTACGCGTCTACAACCCCAGCTTTGACGACCACCGCTGGCAGACCAGCCATACCGTGATCGAACTGGTGAATGACGACAAGCCTTTCCTGGTTGATACCGTCAGCCTGGCGCTGAATCGCCTGGGCTACGGCATACACCTGATCATCCACCCGGTGCTCAAGGTCACGCGTAACAAGGCCGGCAAGCTGGACGAACTGGGCGCAGGCCAACCCGAATCGTGGATACATCTGGAGATCGACCGTATCAGCGACAAGTCCAAGCTGGACGAGATCAAGGCTGAGCTGCTGAAGGTGCTGAGCCAGCTCAAGGACTGCGTGGAAGATTTTGACGGCATGGCCAAACGGCTCGCCGAAGTACACAGCGAGCTGACCAAGTGCAAGCCGGCAGTAGAAAAGGCCGAATGGCAAGAAGCCTTGTCCTACCTGGAATGGCTGCAGGATGACCATTTCGTCTTCCTGGGCTATCGCGATTACGACCTGACCGACAGCAAGGAAGGCGTACAGCTCACCATCGTCAAGGGCTCTGGCCTGGGCCTGTTGCGCGGCGAGACCCGTGGCGCCCACTCGGCCAGCTTTGCCGCCCTGCCAGCCGATATCCGCGCGCTGGCACGTGACAAGACCCCGCTACTGCTGACCAAGACCAACTCCCGCTCCACCGTGCATCGTGGCGCCTACCTCGACTGCGTCGGCCTCAAGCGCTATGACAGCAAGGGCAATGTCACGGGCGAGCGGCGCTTCCTGGGCCTGTACACGGCCAAGGCCTATAACACGCCACCGCACCAGATCCCGGTTCTGCGCCGCAAGATCGATGCCGTGATGGCCGCCAGCCAGGTTGCCGCCAGCAGCCACAAGGGCAAGACCCTGCTCAACGTGCTGGAAACCTACCCGCGCGACGAATTGCTGGAGATCAGTGAATCGGCCCTGAGCGAAATCTCGCTGGGCATCGTCAGCCTGCAGGAGCGCAACCAAGTGCGCGCCTTCATCCGCGAGGACCTCTATCGCCGCTATGTCTCGGCCCTGGTCTACCTGCCGCGGGACAACTACAACACTGATGTGCGGGTAAAGATGCAGCAACTGCTGCTAAATGCCTTCAACGGCACCTCGGCAGAATTCAACGTCATGCTGTCGGACTCGGTACTGGCCCGCATCCAGTTCATCGTCCGCACACCAACGGGCTCCAGCCTGCCCGATTACGACCCGCGCGAGATCGAAGCCAATATCGCCCAGGCCACCCGTCGCTGGACCGACGACCTGCAGCTCAACCTCGCCAGCCATGCCGGCGAAGAGCGAGGCATGGCCTTGCATGCCAAGTACGCCCGTGCCTTTGCCGCGGCCTACTACGCCGACTATGACGCCCGCACCGCCGTCAGCGATATCGACAAGATTGAGCAAGCACTGGCAGGCAAGAGCCTGACCATGAAGCTGATGGATGCCAGCCTGGCCGACCCCACCCTGCATCGCTTCAAGATTTTCCGCGAAGACCCGATTGCGCTCAGCGACAGCCTGCCCGTACTGGAAAACATGGGCGTACGCGTGATAGAGGAACAGCCGTACACGCTGAAGTTCGCCGACGGCGGCCGCGCCTGGGTAACCGACATCGCTATCAAGCTGCCGATATCCGGCCTGCTGGACGAAGACGAGACCCGCAATGCCTTCCAGCAGGGCTTTGCTGCCATCTTCGAGGGCCATGCAGAGAATGATCGCTTCAACAAGCTGATCCTGCTGGCTGGCCTCGGCTGGCGCGAAGTCGTGCTGCTGCGCGCCTACGCCAAATACCTCAAGCAGATCGGCCTCAATTACAGCCTGGATCACATTGCAGAGCGCCTGGGGCATTTCCGTGAGATCGCCCGCGACCTGGCCACGCTGTTCCTGTCCTTGCACGATCCCAAGCAAAAGCAGGTCAAGCAGGTTGCTGCGCTCAGCGCCAAGATCAAGGAGGCCTTGGCCCAGGTGCCCAGCATCGACGACGAGCGCATCCTGTCTGGCTTCTTCCACACCATTTCCGCCACCTTGCGGACCAACTTCTTCCAGCCGGGCCCGGCGGGCGAGGTCAAGGACTACATCAGCTTCAAGTTCGAAAGCGCCAAGATCCCCAACATGCCGCAGCCTGTGCCGCTGTATGAGATCTTTGTTTACTCGCCACGCGTGGAAGGCATCCACCTGCGCTTCGGCAAGGTGGCCCGTGGCGGCCTGCGCTGGTCCGACCGCAAGGAAGATTTCCGCACCGAAGTGCTGGGCCTGGTCAAGGCACAGCAGGTCAAGAACACGGTTATCGTCCCTGTAGGCTCCAAGGGCGGCTTTGTGCTCAAGCAGGCGCCGACCGAACGCGAGGCCTATCAGGCCGAGGGCGTCGCCTGCTACAAGACCTTTATCCGTGGTCTGCTGGATCTGACCGACAACCTGGTCGATGGCAAGGTCGTCCCACCCAAGGCCGTGCATCGCCTGGATGCTGATGATCCCTACCTGGTGGTCGCAGCAGACAAGGGCACGGCCACCTTCTCCGATATCGCCAATGGCGTATCGCAGGAATATGGCTTCTGGCTGGACGATGCCTTTGCCTCCGGCGGCTCGGTTGGCTACGACCACAAGAAGATGGGTATCACTGCCAAGGGTGCCTGGGAATCGGTCAAGCGCCATTTCCGTGAAATGGGCCACGACACCCAGAAGCAACCCTTCACCGTGGTCGGCATCGGTGACCTGATGGGAGACGTGTTCGGCAACGGTATGCTGCTGTCCGAGCAGATCAAGCTGGTCGCCGCCTTCAACCACCTGCATATCTTCCTGGACCCCAATCCCGATACCGCCAAGAGCTTCAAGGAGCGTTCGCGCATGTTCGCCCTGCCCCGCTCCAGTTGGGAGGACTACGACAAGAAGACGCTGTCCAAGGGCGGTGGCATCTACTCGCGTAGCGCCAAATCCATCCCGCTGTCGCCGGAAATCCGCAAGGTGCTCGACATCACCGACGAAGCACTGGCGCCTAACGACCTGATCCGCGCCATCCTCAAGGCACCGGTGGACTTGCTGTATAACGGCGGCATAGGCACCTACTTCAAGTCCAGCAGCCAGAGCCACGCCGAGGCCAGCGACCGCAGCAACGATGCACTGCGCATAGACGGCCGTGAAATCCGTGCCCGTGTGATAGGTGAAGGCGGTAACCTGGGCTTTACCCAACTGGGGCGCGTGGAATACGCACTCAGCGGCGGCCATATCTGTACCGATGCCATCGACAATTCGGCCGGCGTGGATTGCTCTGACCACGAAGTCAATATCAAGATCCTGCTGGGCCGCCTGGTACAGGCCGGCGACATGACGCTGAAGCAGCGCAATGCCCTGCTGGCAGAGATGACAGACAATGTGGGTGAACTGGTACTGCGCGACAACTACCTGCAGACCGCCGCCATCAGCCTGGAACTGAAGCAGGCCAAGTCGCTGCTGAGCGTGCATGGCCGCTTCATGCAGTCGCTGGAGCGCGCAGGCCGGCTCAGCCGCCGTATCGAGTATCTCCCCAACGATGCACTGCTGGCCGAGCGCCAGGCTGCCGGCCAGGGCATGACCAGCCCGGAATTGGCCGTATTGCTGGCCTATGCCAAGCTGGGCCTGTTCGACCAACTACTGGCTTCGCCCCTGCCCGCCATGAAGGAATGGGACGAGCTGCTGTCGGGCTACTTCCCCACCAAGATGGCAGACAAGTTCAAGAAGCAGTTGCCCAGCCATCCGCTGCGCAGCGAGATCGTGGCCACCGTACTCACCAACGAGTGCGTCAACCGTATGGGTATCAGCTTTGTATTCCGGGTGGCCGAGGAAACCAATGCCACGCCCGCCGAAATCGTGCACGCCTGGAGCGTTGCCAGCCGTCTGATGCAGGCCGACAAGCTGTGGGCTGAGCTGGAGGCACTGGACAATACGGTGCCGACCAACACCCAATACGATCTGATGCTGGAAGTGCGCAAGCAGCTGGAACGCGTAGCCCGCTGGGTACTGCGTGTGCAACTGACCGAAGCCGACGCCGACAAGCGCCTGGTGCAGCTCACCGACGAAATCCCCACCCTGCTGCCCAAGCTGGACAAGTGGGTGGCCGACAAGGCCAATTTCGCCAGTGCCCGCGAACGGCTCAAGGCAGCTGGCGTCAAGGCTGAACTGGCTGGCCGCGTGGTGTATCTGGATGCTGTCCTGGCCCTGCTGGACATCGCCCGCCTGGCCCGCGAAAGCAAGGCCAGCGTGGAGGATGTCGCCCAGGCCTATTTCAAGCTGGAAGGCGCACTGCAGATAGACTGGCTGCGCGAGGTGGTAGACGGCTTGCCACGCGACAACCGCTGGCAAACCCTGGCCCGCATGGCGCTGCGCGATGAGCTTTACCGCGAACACGCCGGCCTGACTGCTCGGGTACTGGCAGGCACGGGCACGGTACAGAAGCGGGTGGATGCCTGGCTCAAGGCACGCGAAGTGGCGCTGGAGCACGTGGGCCGCATGTTCGAGGAATTGCGTGTCGCCACGCCGGACCTGGCCATGCTGTCCGCCGCTATGCGCGAGATACGCAACCGCCTGGCTGCCTAAGCAGCGCAACAAGCAGGTCGATCAAGCCCCCCGGTAGTACCGGGGGGCTTTTTTATTACCAGCCGCGAGCCAGATCGCGCTTGATATCGTCGATATGCTCCAGCCCTACCGAGATACGTATCAGGCCTTGGGTAATGCCTGCCGCCGCCTTGACCTCGGGCGAGATGCGGCCATGGGTCGTGGTATAGGGATGAGTGATGGTGGTCTTCACGTCGCCCAGATTGGCCGTGCGGCTGAGCAGTTGCACGCTATCCACTAGGCGCCACGCTGCCTCCTGCCCACCCTTGACCTCGAACGAGACAATGCCACCGCCGCCAGACTGCTGCCGCTTGGCCAGCTCATGCTGAGGGTGCGAAGGCAAACCGGGGTAGTACACACGTTCGATGGCCGGTTGCGTCTCCAGCCACTGCGCCAAGGCTAGCGCGTTCTCGCAGTGGGCACGCATGCGCAGGCCCAGCGTTTCCAATCCCTTGACCAGCACCCAGGCATTGAAGGCACTCAGGGTGGGGCCGGCAGTGCGCAAGAATTGGTAGATAGGCTCGATCAAAGCCTTGCTCCCCACCACCGCACCGCCCAGCACCCGCCCCTGCCCATCAAGGTATTTGGTGGCGGAATGGATCACCAGATCGGCCCCCAAGGCAATGGGGCGCTGCAAAGCCGGCGAGCAGAAGCAGTTGTCCACCACCATGATGGCACCGTGCCGATGTGCAACAGCCGAAATGGCAGCAATGTCGGCAATCTCGGTCAGTGGGTTGGATGGGGTTTCCAGGAAGAACAACCTGGTCTCCGGCCGCACGGCGGCATCCCAGGCGGCCGGGTCGGTAGGCGGCACAAAGCTGCTGGTCACACCAAACTTGGCCAGCCAGTTGGAAAACAACTGAATGGTGGCGCCAAACATACCGCTGGACGCCAGGATATGATCCCCCGCCTTGAGGTGCCCCATGCATAGCGCCAGAATGGCCGACATACCGCTGGCCGTCGCCACCGCAGCCTCTGCCCCTTCCAATGCGGCCAGCCTGTCCTGGAAAAGCGTCACGGTCGGATTGGTAAAGCGCGAATAGATGAAACCCGGCTCGGCCCCGGTAAAGCGGGCTGCAGCCTGGGCTGCATTGTCGGCCACAAAGCTGGAAGTCAGATAGAGCGCCTCGGCATGTTCACCAAACTGGCTGCGCTCTTGCCCCGCACGTATGGCCAGGGTTTCCAGTTGATAGTCGAAATCATCGGTCATGGTGCTTGGGCTCCTGAGGTGATGGTTTTTTTATCGCGCCATGGCTGCGCAAACAACAGGCACGGTTGATTAAAAGAGGTGACGACTGTCCGTCCTCGGCAGCACTAACCCACGGCCAGCTTGGCGCCAAACAAGATGAAAACGGCGCCCAGAAGGCGGTTCACCCACAGGGCATAGTGCGGAGCCTCGTCCAGATGGCGCAGGATAAAGCCGGCACCGACGATCAACATGGCCTGATAGATGCAGTTGAGGCCGATAAAGACAGCGCCCAGCACGGCAAAGGCCCAGATACTGGCACCCGGTGGCACAAACTGGGGGAAAAACGCCATGAAGAAAACGACCGCCTTGGGGTTGAGCAAAGTCACCAGCAGGCTGCGACGAAATGGACTACCCTGCCCCGGGCCGCTGACGGCCAGGCCCTGCTCCTTAGACAGCAGGCTCTTGATACCCAGCCAAACCAGATAGGCCCCGCCGCCATACTTGAGCACGTTGAATGCCATGGGATTGGAGGCCAGCAGGGTAGCCGCCCCGATGGCAGCCGCCGCCAGCAGGATGGCATCACCAGTGCTGGTGCCTGCCAACGCGGCAAAGCCTGCCCGGCGCGAGGCGGTGGCTGAACCCAGTATGGCCAGGGTGCCGGGGCCAGGTGAGAGTATCAGCAGGGTGGAAGCCACCAGAAAAGCGGGAAAGTCGGTAATACCGAGCATAAGACAGGCGTCCATCGATCATGGCCGCACAGTGTAGCGCAGCCATCCGGCTTGGCCTCATGGCGCTTGCTCACTTCCTAATAGCCAATCCTGCCGTGGCTGAGGCTCATGCCAGTTTGATCTGGTCGTCCACCAGCCGCACCCGACCGCCATTCTTGTCTTCAACTATCTGCAGCAGTTTCTGCCCTATCTGCAGGTTCACCCCACCATGTATGCGGCGCGGCGCATCGATATAGGCGCCATCGGCCAGCTCCATCTGCTCGGCCAGCTCGGCCAGGCGCGCATCCATGGCCTTGATCTCGCCTTCGAATGTCTCCTTGGTATGCTCCGCCTTCTCACGCATCCCACCCACTGCCTTGGCCGGATTCTGCTCAAAGAAGGTCAGCAACTGCCTTAGCTTGGCGAGCTCTTCCATCTTGCGCTTGCGCTGTACTTCCACGCCGCTGCGTTCCGCATTCAGATAGGGGTTAAAACCTACTTGCACTACCGTGGGCACCCCCGAGGGCGACCCAATGACGGGTGACCGTACCAACAGGTGGGCGCGTGCCCGCCCCCCAATCAGGCTGCCCTGATTGCTACCTGGCTTGCCCACCATGATGCTTTCGCCCGCCGTCAGCTCGCTTTGCCGTATACCGCCGTCAGCCTGTATGGCCTTGCCCGCCTCGATCACCGCATGCTCGATGAACTTGGCCTGTACCGTGCCATTGCAATGGATACGGGCGGTTTCCGCCGGGCCATCTGTCCCCCCACTGGTGGATTCCGACTTACCGATGATCCCACCCTTGACCACGACATTGCCACCCGCGACGACTTCCGCAGCCTCTATGGTGCCACTCACGACCACATCACCCGCCACCCGCACGGTCATCCCCGCTTTGATATCACCCTTGACCTGCAAGGTACCGTCAAAGGCAATGTTGCCGGTACTCAGATCTACATCCTGCACATCGACCAAGGGATTCACCGAAATCCCGTTCTCGCCCAGCGAGGGCGCGCCCGCAATGGTGGCCAGCAACAGGTCGGGGTCATTCTCGTCGGGTGTAGCCCCAGCCAGCCCCTTGGCAAAGGCCGGGTCTGGTACGGGCTTGGCAGGCACCGGACGATCAAATACATCCACGCCATTTTTGCCTTGCACAGCGGGAGTGCGGCGCATCAACGGCGTACCTGGATCGACCACGACCAGGCTACCCAGGTCACGGTAATCGATCACATCCCCCTCTTCAGTCTCCAGCTTCTGGGTCTTGAGGCTGTCGAGCAGGCTTTCGAAGCGTGCAGGAATGCCGGATTCCGGCTCCTCCCCCTCGGCAATGACCAGATCCCTGCACTGGCCTGCAGCCATCGCCTCAGCCAGATCGTCCTCTTTGATGCCATGGGTGATATGACGCACCCTGATGGCCTCGCGCACCTGTTCCGCCGTTACTGCCTTGCCGCCACGCGGTGGTGTCACCGTCAGCCAGGCGCATAGCCGGCTCGGCGAGATCATGATTTCGAAGGTTCCATCCTGCTGCGCCCCCAGGATAGCGTCCTGCGGTTCTGTCGCCTTGCCGCAAGTGGACACGAAAGCAGCAATGGCCTTTTCATCCAGCGCGCAGTCCGCCCAGCCCGATGCTTCCAGCGCAGCCAGTATGGTCGGCTTGGTCGGCGGAGCAATGCCCTCGCCAGGCACATAGTGCGCGCACAAGTTACGGCTAGCTGCATCCAGGCTGATCGTTAGCCCAGTACCCGTTTCGCTCATATCCCTGCCTCTCGTATCTCGTCCGCCTGCCCAAGCTACGCCTGACGGACGAACTTATATTAATTACATCATAGACCGCTTATGTATCTGCTGCTTCAACCTCTTATCGACACAAATTCAAGTGACTTCAACTCTCTACGGCAAGATAGACCCCTAAGCTGCCAGGACTGACCGGTATAATGGCGGGTTACGCGCCTTCATAGATAAGTCTCATGCCTGTCCTGATAGTAGAGAATGCCTGCCTTGCCTTTGGCCATGTAGCCTTGTTGGATCATGCCGACTTCGTACTGGAACCCGGTGAACGCGTCGGGCTGATCGGCCGCAACGGTGCAGGCAAGTCGTCTCTGCTCAAGGCAGTGGCAGGTACGGCTAAGCTCGATGACGGCTATATCCGCATCGCCAATGAATCCCGCGTGGCCTACGTGCCACAGGAACCGCCTTTCGACCCCGACACCACTGTTTTCGAAGCCGTCGCAGCCGGCCTGGGCGAGGTCAAGCAGTTGCTGACCGATTACCACGCTGCTGCCATAGCCGCCGAGCACGACCCCGCCGCGCTGGACCGCATGATGGCGCTGCAGCACGATCTGGAGGCACGTGATGGCTGGCGGCTGGATAGCCTGGTTTCGAGCACCCTGAGCAACCTGGGCCTGCCTGCCGAAAAAAAGGTTGGCGAACTATCCGGTGGCTGGAAGAAGCGCGTGGCGCTGGCCCGCGCCCTGGTCTCCGAGCCGGAGCTCCTGCTGCTGGACGAACCCACCAACCATCTGGACCTGTCCGCCATCGAATGGCTTGAAGGCCTGATACGCAATTTTGCCGGCGCCGTGCTGCTGATCACCCACGATCGGCGTTTTCTGGACAATGTCGCCACCCGCATCATTGAACTGGACCGTGGCCATATCAATAGCTTCCCCGGCAACTTCAGCACCTACCAGGCCCGCAAGGCAGACATGCTGGCCCAGGAGGCCACCGAGAATCGCAAGTTCGACAAGTTCCTGGCCCAGGAAGAAGTCTGGATACGCAAAGGCGTGGAGGCACGCCGCACCCGCAATGAAGGCCGGGTGCGCAGGCTGGAACAGCTGCGGCGCGACCGTGCGGCACGGCGCGACCGGGTGGGCAATGTGCAGTTTGCCCTCGATGCCGGTGAGCGCTCGGGCAAGCTGGTGGCCGAGCTGGAGCACGTCAGCAAGGGCTACGACGGCCGTACTCTGGTGCGTGACTTCACCACCCGCATACTGCGTGGCGACAAGATAGGCCTGATCGGCCCCAATGGCGCCGGCAAGACCACCCTGCTCAAGCTCATACTGGGCGAACTGGCACCAGACAGCGGCGAAGTTCGCCAGGGCACCAAGCAGGAAATTGCCTACTTCGATCAGTTCCGTACCGCTCTGCCTGAAGACACCCCCATCTGCGATGTCATCAGCCCAGGTAGCGACTTCGTCCAGATCGGCAACGAGAAGAAACACGTCATCAGCTACCTGGAAGACTTTCTGTTTGCCCCCGAGCGTGCACGCAGCCCGGTAAAGTCATTGAGCGGCGGCGAACGTGCCCGCCTTCTGCTGGCCCGGCTGTTCACCCAGCCTGCCAATATCCTGGTACTGGACGAACCCACCAACGACCTGGACATCGACACACTGGAACTGCTGGAAGAGCTGCTGGCCAATTACAGTGGCACCGTGTTCCTGGTCAGCCACGATCGGACCTTCCTCGACAATGTGGTCACGCAAGTGATTGCCTTTGAGGGCGACGGCAAACTGATAGAAAACCCCGGCGGATTTGACGACTGGATGGCGACCAAGGCCCGCATGCAGGCTGCTGCCAAGAACCCGCCAGCCAAGCCCGAGGAGAAATCGGTCGCCGAGAAACCGGGCGCCGCTGCAGCACCGGCCCGCGCTGCACGCGCCGCCAAGATGAGTTACAACGAAACCCGCGAACTGGAACGCTTGCCGGCCGAGATTGAAGCACTGGAAACCGAACAGGCCACGTTGCAGGAGCAGTTGCTGGACCCCAATATCTATCGCAACGCCCCCACCGATGCCGCCGCCTGGCAGGCACGCATCGACGAGATCGATATGCTGGTCCTCAGCAAGATGGAGCGCTGGGAAGCCCTGGAAAAGAAGCAGTTGGGCGATAGCTGAGCGACTGCCAGGCGGAAGGCACAAGCTGCCTTGCCACCTGTTATTGCGTTATGCCGTGCCGCTTGAGTATGCGTTCATACTCACCGGTACGGCGTATTTCGGCCAGGCCCCGGTTGAACGCAAGCAGGCGTTGTTCATAGCCCGGCTTGCTACGTGACAAGGCCACATAGAGAGGCATGGTAGCGATGGGTGGCTCGCGCCACTCCAGCCTCCCGTCCGCCTCGGGTATACGGTTGCGTATCAGGTGTTCCGCCAGCGCCTTGTCCACCAAGGCCAGGTCCACCCTCCCCCCCAGCAGTTTCTTCAAGTTGGTTTCATCGTCCACCGCCTCGTCCACCGTCAGGTTGGCAGCCTCGAACTCGGGCGGATTGGCATATCCCCTCACCACGCCTATCTTGCGCCCCCTCAGCGTGGATAGGTGTTGGGTATCAACAAGCTCGCCAACCCTTCCCATAAAGCCGATGCGGTTAAGCCAGAGTGGGTCGGTGAAGGCGAGGAATTTATTGCGCTCGCTCTGAAACCAAACGGCCAGGATGGCATCGTGCTTGCCGGCCTTGATCTCGGCCAGCGCACGCGCCCAAGGTTTGAACACCACATCGGTCTCATACCCCCCCGCCTTGAACGCTGCCTTTGCCAGGGCCGTAAAAACCCCTTGCTCAGGCAGGTCGGCTGCACAATAGGGAGGGTAATCGGTCGTAATCAGTTGTAGCCGCGTTCCCGCCCAGGTGGGCGCAAGCAATAGCCCACTCAGCAGCAACAGTATTGGCAACAGGCCAGAGAATTTACACATGGCTATAGGGTAGTGCAGCCAGCCATCGCCGTCAGCCAGCTTTTGGACCCTGCCGGTATCCGGGCTTGGCGTTTAGGCACGGCCTGGGCTATACGGAATAGACAGCGCCGGCACAAGCGGCACTGGTGTTGTACCAGCAAGATGCCGCAGTTGTTGCAAACGCACTAGACCCCGGGCCAGCATGGATCTCCTCAGCGTCGATCATTTCAGGCGACAGACCGTACATCGACTCCCCTCCGCTGGTGGTATCTCCAGCGAGGTTGATCCTGTCGCTCCCGACACCACCAATGTCACGGTGCTAAGCCGCTTTGCCCGCGATCGTGATCTGGTCAGCCTCCCTGTCGTGGAAAGCGGCGTGCCCATAGGCCTGATCAATCGCAATGCCTTCATGTCCGAGATGTCCTCGCCGCAGAACCAGGAGCGCTACGGGCCGCAGGGCTGCACCGCCTTCATGGACAGAGACCCGCTGATCGTTGACGAGAAACTCAACCTGGAAGCGCTCTCCTTCCGGGTGGTGGAACACGGCGAGCAGACCCTGGCAGCCGGTTTTATCGTCACGCGTGATGGCCTCTATGCCGGTGTGGGCTCCTGCTTGCGGCTGATGCGCATGATCGCCAATCTGCAAGCCGAAAAGAACCGCCAGATACGCCACTCCATTGAATACGCCGGGGTGATACAGCAAGCCATGATGCGCGCTGCACGCGAGGCACTGGCCCATACCCTGCAGGACAGCGAGCTGGTCTGGGAGCCGCGTGACGTGGTGGGCGGCGATTTCTATCATTTTGCCCGGTTCCAGGATGGCTGGTTCGGTGCGGTGGCCGACTGCACCGGCCACGGTGTGCCGGGTGCCTTCATGACCCTGATTACCTCGTCGCTGCTGGTGCAGGCCATAGAACAGAGCAATCCACGCGATCCTGCTGCCGTGCTGTCCGAACTCAACCGTGCCATCAAGCTCCTGCTGGGGCAGACCGGGCCCAGGGCCGGTTTTGGGCAATCGGACGATGGACTCGACGGTGCTTTCTTCTGGTTCGACGAAGCCAAGCGGACCTTGACCTATGCCGCAGCCAAGACACCATTGTTCGTACTGGATCAAAGCAGCGAGGATTTTGTACAGCTGGATGGAGATCGCATGGGCGTAGGCTATGTCGATACGCCCATGGACTTCTGCTGGAGCAATCAGGTGATTGCGGCACCACAGGGCACCCTTATGTTCGTCACCACCGACGGCCTGGTAGACCAGATAGGCGGCCCCAAGCAAACCGCCTTCGGCAAACGCCGCATCCGGGAATCCATCATCGCCCAGCGCAATGAACGTGCCGATGTAATCAGCATGTCGGTACTCAATGCCTATAGTCTTTGGCAGGCAGACCAGCCCCGCCGCGATGACCTTACTTTTTTGTGCTTCAGACCCTGAGCCCCTCCCGTACCCGAGGATGAAAAGATGGAAAACCTGTTTATTGCCGCCACCCCCAGTACACCCGAGGTGGACTTCCGTTTCGATCAGCACACGCTGAGCCTGAAGGGCGAGTCCTATCCCGAGAACGCAACGTCCTTCTATGGTGGCGTGCTGGAACGGGTACGGCAGTACCTGGCCGGCTGTACAGGCACCGAGATTCGCATCAACGTCTCCCTGGCCTACTTCAACAGTTCCAGTACCAAGCTGCTGTTTTCCATGTTCGATGCCTTCAACCAAGCAGCTTTGGCAGGCAATGAAGTCAGCCTCAACTGGTTTCATGATGAGGACGACGAGACACTTTTCGAGTTCGGCCAGGAGATCCACCAGGATTACCCTGCCCTCAGGTTTACCGATGTCCCGGTGAATACCGATTAGCCATATCTCTTTCTGCTGCCTGGCCACCCAGGCAGCCATTACTGGGAGCACAGCCCCATGCTCGACGATGTATTTGAGGAATATGGCGAGTTGTTTACCGCCGGCAATGTCTGCTTCTTCTACAGTGGCTACCTGTCGCAGCCACTGCTGACGGCCATGGTGGAGGGCTTCAAGGTCAAGCTGGACAGGGACGGCGTCAGCAACCCTATCCGTCGCCGGCTGCTGTCCTCCCTGGTCGAAATGACGCAGAACATCATTCATTACGCCCAGGACACCCTGACCCCCAGCGAACAAGACGACCACCAGCTGCGCTGGGGCAGCATCTCCGTCACGCTCACACAGGGCCACTACCTGCTCGAGTGCGCCAACCGGGTTGATGCCGCCCAGGCCCACACCCTGCGCGAGCGTATAGAACCCCTGCGCCTGATGACCCATGCCGAGATCAAGGAAGCCTATGCCCAAGCCATCCGGCAGGACACGCCAGACGGCAGCAAAGGGGCGGGCTTGGGCCTGTTAACCATCGCACGGGACGCACAGGCAGCCCTGACCTACCGCCTTATAGAGGATGCGGCCCGACCCGGCACCGTGATTTTCCTGCTCAAAGCCACGATCTAGAACCGGCGATAACGGGGTAGATCATGAGCCAATCACGGGTTCGACACTCGGATATCGAGGTAGGTAAGGCCCTGCCTTGGGACGTCTACGATGAGAAAGGCACCCTGCTGCTGCGCAAGGGCTATCTCATCAATAGCGAAGGACAGGTAGACCGGCTGGTTGCGGTCGGCGTGTTTGCCGACAGCAACGCCCTGCGGCAATCACGTATCGCACAGGTCGAAGCCGAGGACAGCGAGCCAGAAGCCAGCCCCGCACAGGAGTGGCTGGATCTGCGCAAGAAAATGGAGCTGTTGTACGAGAATGTGGACCTGACCATACAAAGCGGTCAGTTCATCTCCCGCATTACCGAGATTGCCCGTTGTGTCGACAGCCTGTGCGGTGCCAAGCCCGAGCTTGCACAGGCGATCATCAGCCTGCGCCAGGATGGCCGTTACAGCAGCCGTCACCTGCTGGATAGCGCCACCATCGCACGGCTGGCCGCGCGCGATCTCAAGCTGACCCCGGCCCGTGAGTTCGGTCTGATCTGCGCTGCCTTGACCATGAATCTGGGCACCACCTGCTTCCAGGATGAAATCAAGGCCCAGAGCACACCGCTGACCGACGAGCAGAAAGAACGTCTACACAAGCACCCGGAGGAAGCCACCACTAGGCTCAAGAGCATGGGCGTGAATGATCCCATCTGGTTGCGCGCCGTACTGGAGCATCATGAGCACTTTGACGGCACCGGCTACCCCAATGGCACGGCGGGTCATGAACTGAGCCCGGAAGGACAGATATTGCGGCTGGCGGATATCTATTGCGCCCGTATCACCTTCCGCGAGTATCGCTCTGCTGTTCCGCTGACGGTTGCATTGCGCGGCATCCTGCTGGAGCGCGGCAAGACGGTGGACCAGACCCTGGCGGCCCAGTTCATACGTGCCGTCGGTATCTTTCCACCCGGCCTGCAGCTCCGGCTGGCCAATGGCGAGAAAGGCGTAGTGGTGCGGCCCGGCAGCTCACCCAATCACCCCCTGGTGGTCAGCCTGATTGGCGCCGATGGTCTGCCGCTCTCCCCGCCGGTGCAGCGCGACACCCATAACCCGCTTTATGGTGTTGGTGAAACTATAGATCCGGCCACCTTCAATGCCTATGTAGACATAGACAGCATCTGGGGCTGATGCCCGCTGCAAGAACCGGCCAAATATTGGGGCCATGGCCTTGCCATCCACGGCACATCGACTTTCATGCCCTACTGGCCTACAATCGCGCCCTTTTCTCAAAGAATTCAAGGCGCTTGACCATGTCGCCCATCGCTCAGGAAGTCGCCCGTCGACGCACCTTCGGCATCATCTCCCACCCCGATGCCGGCAAGACCACGCTGACCGAGAAGCTGCTGTACTTCTCGGGCGCCATCCAGATGGCCGGTACCGTCAAGGGCAAGAAGACCGGCAAGTTCGCCACCTCCGACTGGATGGAAATCGAAAAGCAGCGCGGTATTTCGGTCGCATCCAGCGTGATGCAGTTCGACTACCGCGAGCATGTGATCAACCTGCTCGATACACCTGGCCACCAAGACTTCTCGGAAGATACCTACCGCGTGCTGACCGCCGTGGATAGCGCGCTGATGGTGATCGATGCAGCCAAGGGCGTGGAAGAGCAGACCATCAAGCTGCTCAATGTCTGCCGCCTGCGTGATACGCCCATCGTCACCTTCATGAACAAGTACGACCGTGAAGTGCGTGATTCGCTGGAGCTGCTGGACGAAGTGGAAAGCGTGCTGAAGATACAGTGCGCACCCATCACCTGGCCCATAGGCATGGGCAAGACCTTCCGCGGCGTGTATCACATCCTCAAGGACGAAATCCTGCTGTTCTCGCCCGGCGAGGATAGGAATATCGAGGATGTCGAGGTCATCAAGGGCATAGACAACGCGCGCCTGGATGAACTGTTCCCGCTGGAAATCGAACAGACCCGGATGGAGTTGGAGCTGGTACGTGGCGCTTCGCATCCGTTTGACCTTGAGGCCTTCCTGGCCGGTACCCAAACACCGGTATTCTTTGGTTCGGCCATCAACAACTTCGGTGTACGCGAAATTCTGAATGCCCTGATCGACTGGGCGCCGGCTCCCCAGTACCGGGATGCGACGGTACGTGACGTCAAGCCGGACGAAGAAAAGTTCTCTGGCTTCGTGTTCAAGATCCAGGCCAATATGGATCCCAAGCACCGCGACCGTATCGCCTTCCTGCGCGTTTGCTCGGGCAAGTTCGAGCGCGGTATGAAGATGAAGCATCTGCGCCTGGAGCGCGATGTGGCCGCCAACTCGGTAGTGACTTTCATGGCCTCCACCCGTGAGCAGGTGGAAGAAGCCTACGCCGGCGATATCATCGGTGTGCCCAACCACGGCAATATCCAGATAGGCGACAGCTTCAGCGAAGGTGAAAAGCTGGCCTTCACCGGCATCCCCTACTTTGCGCCTGAGCTGTTCCGCAGCGTGCGCATCAAGAACCCGCTCAAGTTCAAGCAGCTGCAGAAAGGCCTACAGCAGCTGGGCGAAGAAGGTGCCGTACAGGTGTTCAAGCCCCTGTCGGGTGCAGACATGATCTTGGGCGCCGTGGGTGTGCTGCAGTTCGAAGTGGTCAAAAGCCGGCTGGAGAATGAATACGGAGTGGACGCCGTATTCGAGAACTGTGCCATCCATACCGCGCGCTGGGTCAGCTGCGACGACAATCGCATGCTGGCCGACTTCGAAAAGGGCCTGATCCTGAACCTGGCCCGCGATGCCGCCGACAACCTGACCTACCTGGCACCCAACCGTGTAAACCTGCAGCTGGCGCAGGAGCGCTGGCCCAAGGTAGCCTTCCATGCCACCCGGGAGCATGCTGCCAAGCTGTAAGCTTGGTTTCGCTTGCCGCAAGAAAAAGCCCGTCGCTATAGCGGCGGGCTTTGTCATTTTAAATCATCAGCTTCAAGAATCAGATGGGTACGGCCTAACGCAGCAAGCGTGCACTCATGGCTGCCACGCATACCCCCAGGCTGGCCAGCACCAGAAAACCCAGGCCCGCCTGCAAGCCCATGCCGTGTACGACATAGCCCATGATAGGAGGCCCCATCAGCGAGCCGCTGTAGCCCAGCGTGGCCACCCCAGCCAGAGCAGTCGCGCCCTCCCGGCCAGCGGCACTGAACAGGCAGGGAAACACTGCCGCCACACCCAGCCCAGTCAGGGCGAACCCCACCGTGGCCACCAGTATGGTGGGCGCGAAGATGGCGATCAACAACCCCACCACGGCCAGCAAACTGCTGCCCGCCACCAGCACACGTGCACCGAAGCGCTCCTTCAGGCGGTCACCCACGATGCGTGCCACCAGCATGGAGCCGGCGAACGCAGCGTAGCCCAATGGTGCCACTGCCTCGCTGGCATGCAGATGGTCGTGCAGGTACAGCGCAATCCAACTGGTGAGCGAACCCTCGGAGACTGCGCCGAGAAAGGCAATCATGCCCAGCCAGATCAGTGCACCGTGGGGCAGCGCAAAATGCTTGCGGCCAGCCTCCGGGTCAGGTCGGTCGCACGGCAGCACGCGGTAGGCCTGGCATAGTGGCAGCCCCAGCAGCAGCGCAGCCAAGGCAAAGTGCATTGCGGGCGACAAGCCCAGCTTGGCTGCACCACTCCCCAGCAACGCCCCGCCAAACGTGCCCACGCAGAACCAGGCATGCAGCATGGACATGATGGAACGACCCGCAGCCCGCTCGGCCTCCGCGCCCAGGGCATTGATGGCAACGTCAAAGCAGCTGCTACCCACCCCGATCAAGGTTACCCCCAGCATCAGCAGCGGCCAGCTTGGCAGCAAACCCAGGCAAGGCAGTATCGTCAACAAGCCCACACCTGAGAACAGTGCCGCCTTGCGGGCGCCGTAATGGCCTATCAGCCAGGCAGCCAGGGGGAACGACAGCACTGCACCGAGACCACCGCCCAGCAGGACGGTACCCAGCGTGGCGGCATCCAGTTGCAGGGCATCACGTACCGCCGGGATGCGTGAAGCCCAGCTGGCGTACACCATACCCAAGAGCAGGAACAGTACCGGGATGGCCGCCTGTTGCCAGCGGCCAGTGCTTTCGGGGGGGGAAGTAAGCGCTAAATCGGATGACATACAGACACCAGGAACAACACGAAAGGCACAGTAGAAAGCACTGGCGCTACTCTACTGGATACAGGCGCAAAACTTGCACGAAAATTACAAATATAAAACTACCGCCCCAGCAGGTTGCATGGGGCGGTATAGGCAAACTCAGCTCGCGTCGTCCGCCAGCACTTCCAGCTCTTCCTGCAACTCCAACCAGCGCACTTCCAGCTCGCCCAGGGTCAGTTCAAGCTCGGCTTGGCGCCTTACCTTGTCCTTCAACTGCTCCTTGGCCTCTGCAGCATAAATGGCTTCGCCTGCCAACTCGGCTACCAAGGCCTCCTTCTCTTCGGTCAAGGCAGCCATCTGCTTCTCCAGCAGGCCCAGCTCCTTCTCCAGCGGCTTTTTCAGCTGCGACATGCGCCTGCGATCACCCGCTTCCTGCCGCTTCTGCTGCTTGCGATCCGATTCCACCACCACACCAGCGTTGGCCGCCACCGCAGGCTTACTTTCAGTTTCCTTGCGATAGCGCTTGTAGTCATCCAGATCACCGTCAAAGTAGCTGACTTGCCCCCCCTCGACCAGCAGGAAACGATCAGTCGTGGCGCGTAGCAGATGGCGATCATGCGATACCACGATCATGGCACCGACATAGTCCTGCAAGGCCATGGTCAGCGCGTGGCGCATCTCCAGATCCAGGTGGTTGGTCGGCTCATCCAGCAGCAGCAGGTTCGGGCGTTGCCAAACTATCATTGCCAACGCCAAACGGGCTTTCTCACCGCCCGAGAAAGGCGCCACAGGGCTACGGGCCATATCGCCACGGAAATCAAAGCCGCCAAGGAAATTGAGCAGCTCCTGCTCACGCACCTGCGGACTCAACTTCTGCAAATGCCAGAGCGGGCTTTCATCCAGCCGCAGATGCTCCAGTTGATGCTGGGCAAAGTAGCCTATCTCTAAGCCCTTGCCTTCCACCCGGTGGCCTGCAACCAGGGATAGCTCGCCCGCCAGCAACTTGACGAGAGTAGACTTGCCGGCACCATTACGGCCCAGCAAGCCGATACGCGCGCCTGCTTCCACGGCAAGGTCCAGCCCATCAAGCAGTCGGTTGCCGCCATAGCCCACCGCGCCTTCCTCTATGCTCAGCAACTGGTTGGGGCTGCTCACCGGCTCGCGGAAGCTGAAATCGAATGGCGAATCCACATGCGCGGCCGAGATGATTTCCATCCGTTCCAGCGCCTTGATACGCGACTGTGCCTGCCTGGCCTTGGTGGCCTGGGCGCGGAAGCGATCCACATACTTCTGCAGGTGGGCCATCTCACGCTGCTGCTTTTCAAAAGCCTGTTGCTGCTGGGCCAGCTTCTCAGCCTTCTGGTTCTCGAAATCTGCGTAATTGCCGGTGTAGATCGTGATCTGGCTATTGGCCAGATGCGCAATGGCATTGACCGTGGCATCCAGAAAATCCCGGTCGTGCGAGATCAGCAGCAACGTGCCAGGATAGCTGGCCAGCCAGTTTTCCATCCAGATCACCGCGTCGAGATCCAAATGGTTGGTGGGCTCATCCAGCAGCAGCAGATCGGACCGGCACATCAAGGCCTGCGCGAGGTTGAGCCGCATGCGCCAACCGCCCGAGAAACTGGCCACCGGACGTTGCAAATCAGCCGCGCTGAAACCCAGGCCAAACAGCATCTTGCTGGCACGCGCCTCAGCCGAGTAGCCATCCACGGCTTCGAGCTGGCCCAGCCATTCGGCCAATTGATTGCCATCCTGGTCGGGGTTGGCCAATTGGGCCTGGATATGCCGCAACTCGGCATCACCATCAAGCACATAATCCAGCGCGCTGGACGTCAAGGCGGGTGTTTCCTGGCGCACTGATGCCACCACCAGGTTGCTGGGGTAATCTATATCGCCTGCATCAGGGTGCAATTCGCCGCGCAACAGCCCGAAGAAGCTGGACTTGCCGGCGCCATTGGGGCCAACTATGCCGACACGCTGGCCACGGTGAAGGATGAGATCGACTCGATCAAGCAGCACCTTGGTGCCGCGTCTTAAGGTAAGGGAGGATAAACGGATCATGCCGCAATTTTACCAGACGCCGAGGGGCATTCTGCTTTGCCTGAAATCGACTAGAATGAACTGACGGTCCTAAAGCCTCCCGCTCATGCCACCCTTTGATGCACAACACGCCGATACTGCGTTGACCGCCTACCTCAATTTGTTGAAAAACAAGGGGGCTGCAACCAGCATCATCACGCGCCGGAAGCACTTCCTGCGCCATTTGCTGAGCGCGTTGGAGTCGCAGGCTGATACCCACCTGACTGACGACGACGCCGGCTACCGTTCGGCTGTCGACAGCACCGTTGCCAAGTTTCCCGATGACCAGCAAGTGGAAATCATCACCACTTCGCGTGAATTCTACCCATTCTGGATAGGCGATCTGAAGACCATTGCCCGTTTGAATGCGGCCGATGCCCTGTCGCTGGAACACTCGCCGGTGGATTTGCGCGGCAGCCTGGTGGAAATGTTCGAGCGCCTCGATGCCGATGCCTGGTCGCAGAATGAGCAGCCCTGCCTCAAGGAGTACCTGGTGCGGCTGGCTGAACAGGGCACCCACGATGCCGGGGTCGATATCCGGGAGCGCCTGCTGACCTTGCTGCTCTATGTCATACGCCATGCCGAACCCACGCCCACAGCCTATCGAGCCGGCGTGGATGCCATGCTGACCCTGTTTTCCAAGGAAGATACCCGCCGCCTGTTCATAGAGATGGCGCGGGAATTCTTCTATTTCTGGAATGGCTTCAACCACGGCGAGCCCAAACCGCTAGCCCACGCTGCCTAACCCAACCCACAGCCGACCATGAGCCGTCCCCAGCCTGATCAAGCACTGGAACAATACCTGGAAGAACTAAAGCGGCGAGGTATAGCGAACAAGCAGATGACGCTGTCGCGCCATTTCTTGCGCCACTTGCTCTCCACCTTGCGAGACCTGCCGCAGGATGGAGCGGGCTATCGCAAAGCCGCTGAGCTGACCTTGCGCAATTTCCCCGAAGATGGCCAGTTTGTCGAATTGATACGGGAGTTTTTTCCGCACTGGAACGGCGAGGCAGTCGCCGCACCACCACCTGGACGCCCCGCAGCGCCCCCGGCAGCCACGCCCATGCCTGGTGCCAGCAGCCTGGGCGGCGACAATACGGCCTTGCAGGACGCACTGAGCCGCATGCATGCCGACCCCTGGTCGCAAGCCACCCTGATACAGCTGGAACGGCAGGCGCACCAGATCAAGAGCATGAACAAATACGTGGAAGAGCTGCGCAAGGCCGGCATGGAAGAGAGCAACATCAACGCCCGCCTCCGGCTGATCAAGCTGCTGCTGTTCACCATCCGCGACGTCGCGCAGAACACTGACAGCTATCGGACCGGCGTAGACCAGGTACTGACCCTGTTTCCCCACCAGGAGCGCTGGCATGTCTTCGTCAGCCTGGCTCGGGAATTCTTCTACTTCCTGGCCAACGATCCGGAAGCCGCCAGCAAACTACAGAAGCAAATCGGGACGGCAGACTTGCTAAACCTGGTCGCCAACTAATGATGGATTAACAGAACAGGGTGCCATGGCACCCTGTTTTGTTGTCTGCAACCAGCAAAGCAAGCTCTATGTCAGCGCTGGCGCCGGAATGCCAGTGCAAACGCCGTTGCAGTCAAGCCGACAAAACCCACTGCCGACCATCCGGGCAGTGACAGGCCCAGCAGACTCCAGTCTATGACAGCGCATTCGCTGCCACCGGCCATCACCTGGATGATGACTTCCATGACATTCATGGTTTCAAACATCTGCATCAAGCCGGCACCGCAGCTGCCTAGATCGGCAGGCGGAAAATACTGCAGCAGGGTATGCCGTACGGCCACGACCAAGCCGATCAGACCGATAATGCCGGTAGCCATGCCGTAGTAGCGATAGCGCCGCTGCCCTGGGCCATGCAGCGCAGCCAGCAAGGCCACAACGCCCACGCCCACCACGAAGACGCGCTGGAACATGCACAGTGGGCAAGGATTCAGGTACTTGTAATACTGCAGGTAGAGCGCGAAGGCCATCATGCCGGCGCAAGCCAGCGCCAGGGCCAAGAAGCCCATGCGTCGAGTAAATAACCAGTTCATATCAGGGTAGCGAAGTTTGTATCAGGATGGCTCGGACAACAGCAGGGCCTGGGTGGTTTCATTGAGATCGATGGCCACGCTATGGGCCGACAGCACGCGGTTGTCCTGCGGGCGGACGATCTTAAGGTTGAGGAAAATCTTGTCGGGAGAAGTGGCGTAGGTGCCCACTACCACGGCTTGTACATTATGGGCCAAGCTGATGTCCTTGACCTCCCGCGACAGCAGCAGCTCACCCTTGCCCTCACGCACAAACACGCTGCCCCGCAGCTTCAGTTCGACCACAGGGTAACCCATTTGTGTAAAACGTGTTGCCACCTGCTCGGACAATACGCGGCCCAGCGTCGCCGCCTCGGTCAGGTGATCCAGATGCACAAAGGTGGCAACGATCAGCGGTGCATCCTTGGGCAGCGTCGGCTGGGTCAGTTGCACCAACTGGTCCGCAGCATCGTAGCTGGTACGTATCAAGGGGTTGCGGCTACCTGCCTGGTACTGGGCACAACTGGCCAGCAGCAACGCCAGCATAAGTGGATACAGTCTGCGCATGCTCACCCTCCCGTCACCGACATGGTCTTGGTGGGCGTTGGGGGAGCTGGAGGCTGTGGGGGTGGCGGCAGCATCGATTCATCATAGAGGCGGACATCTGACTGGTTCACCATATAGACATCGGTCTCCCGGAACAGGAAGCGGTTACCGTCACTGATGGCCGTCGTCACCACGATCTGCAGGCCGCTGCTCAAACGCACGGACTGCACTTCCGCATCCAGCCAGACTTCACCCTTCTCCTTGCGCTGTGCCACGCTCAAGCCCATTTGGGTCAGATCGCTCTGCAGGAACTGCCGCAGGGCGCGGGCAAACGGCGTAGGCAGCGCAGGCTCATTCACATAGACGGTTCGGCTGCCCAGCTCCTTGACCTGCGAAGCACGCTGCGACATGCGCAAGGCCGCCTCACGGGCTAGCTCCCCCCAGTCTGCAGGTGCACGCAGCAGTTTGACATTGGCAACCGGATCCACCGGCTTGGCCGTCTTGCCCGGCTGGGCGACTTCTTCGGAGCCAAAGGTTGGCGCCCGTGTGGGCATGGACTCGCGCAGACGCTGCATCAAGGAACAGCCAGCCAGCAGCAGGACCAGACTCAACAGCAAAGGGCGGCGTAACACGGCAACTCTCCTCGGCACGGCATCAATCCTCTGTGGGCGGCAACGCCGCTGGATCATAGCCGAGAAAGCGGATGATGTCGCCGCGCCGCCGCATGGCGTCGGTGTAGCCCAGCTCGATCAGATCACGGGCGTAACGACGATGGAACAGCAGATAGGATGCCAATACCGAACCCTGCCGCTTGAGCGCCCCCAACCCACCCAGGACAAAGCGCATGGTCCAGGGAAACCGCGCTGTATGGCGTGATGCAATGGTTTCCAGCGGCTTGGAGGGTGAAATGATCAGCATCTCCACCTCTCTCAGTTGTACGTCACGGCGGCCCTTCACTTCCTCCGGCACAAAGCTGAGCGTACGGTTGACCCGGGCGATACGCTCCAAGTCCACCTCCATGCCATCGATGAAGATGCTATTCATCAAGTGCCCGGCCACTTGCGCCAGCGTGGGGTAATCCGGTGCATACAGCCGCTCCAGCGGTTCTTCCCGCGCTGGCGATACACCGATCACCAGTATCTTCTCTGCCCCCAGGTGCAGCGCAGGGCTGATCGGTGCCACCTGGCGTACCGATCCGTCACCAAACCACTCCCGATTGATCTGCACGGCGGGAAACACAAAGGGAATCGCAGCCGATGCCAGCAGATGGCGCAGTTCGATGCGGGCACGCGTCCCCACCCGTTGCACCCGGTTCCACCCTTTGATGTCTTCAGCTGCTTGGAAGAAAGACACAGACTGGCCCGAGTTATAGCCCGATGCCGTGATGCTGAGCGCCCGTAGATGGCCGCCATCGATGGCGGACTGGATACCGTTGAAGTCAATCAGCTTGTCCAGCAGATCATTCAGCGGTGCGTTATCCAGGAACGATCTCGGATTGAACTTGCCAAAACCACCGGTGAACAGCGGTCCAACCCAGTGGAAGAAGTTACCTATCATGGTCCGCAGATCGGTGCGGTAGACATGCTCCACGCTGAGATTCTTCCAGACGAATTCCAGCTTGCAGACCGCCTTGCGAAAATTATGGCTACCTGATGCAAGGGACGCTGCATTGATGCCGCCGGCCGAGGTGCCGGAGATGATCTGGAAAGGATTGGGCGCATTGTGCGGCAGCATCTTGGCGACGGCGCGCAATACCCCGACCTGGTAGGCGGCACGGGCACCGCCGCCGGACATGATGAGTCCAATCAATGGAGAGCGGGTATCAGACATGGTCTCCTCATTCTTATAGGCGCGGGTCTAACCCGGCTATTTGAAGCATAGAGCAAGACAACCGCATCGGTATGCGTTGCCGCAACAAAGCGTAAACAAACCGTTGCAGCAAAGCTGCATATACCAAACACCCTCTCGCTATCGGAAGTTTGATTGAACTAGGGTATAATCGATTTTTGCCGCCAAGGACTTAGCCATGCGTGTCATTCAAAAAGCGCTGACCTTCGACGACGTCCTGCTCGTCCCCGCTCATTCCAACGTCCTGCCGCGCGATGTCGATCTCTCGACGCAGTTCACGCGCGATATTCGCCTCAATCTTCCGCTCGTCTCGGCCGCCATGGATACGGTTACCGAAGCCCGCCTTGCCATTGCCATGGCACAGGAAGGCGGCATCGGCATCGTGCACAAGAACATGAACCCGCAGGCACAGGCGCAGGAAGTCAGCAAGGTAAAGCGCTACGAAAGCGGCGTGGTCAAAGACCCGGTTACCATCACCCCCGATATGCTGGTGCGCGATGTACTGGCCCTGACCCGGCAGCACCGCATTTCCGGCCTGCCAGTCGTGGAAGCCAATGGCCAGGTAGTCGGCATTGTTACCAACCGCGACCTGCGCTTTGAAACACGCCTGGATGCCAAGGTATCCAGCATCATGACCCCCAAGGATCGTCTGGTGACCGTGCGCGAAGGCGCCAGCATAGACGAAGCTCGCGAGCTGATGCATACCCACCGACTGGAGCGCGTGCTGGTGGTGAACGACAGCTTCCAGCTGCGTGGCCTGGTGACGGTCAAGGACATTATCAAGACCAAGGAACACCCCAATGCCTCCAAGGACAACCTGGGCCGCCTGCGCGTCGGCGCTGCGGTAGGCGTGGGTGGCGACACCGATGAGCGGGTTACCCTGCTGGTCGAAGCGGGTGTGGACGTGCTGGTGGTCGATACTGCACACGGTCACAGCCAAGGCGTGCTGGACCGTGTGAGCTGGGTCAAGCAACACTTTCCACAGGTCCAGGTCATCGGCGGCAATATCGCCACCGCTGCAGCGGCACTGGCACTGGTCAAGGCTGGCGCCGACGGAGTCAAGGTCGGTATCGGCCCTGGCTCCATCTGCACTACCCGTATTGTGGCCGGTGTCGGCGTACCGCAGATCAGCGCCGTGGCCAATGTGGCCGAAGCCCTCAAGGGCACGGGCATTCCGCTGATTGCCGACGGTGGCATCCGCTTCTCCGGCGATATCTCCAAGGCCATTGCAGCAGGCGCCAACCTGGTCATGCTGGGTGGCTTGTTTGCCGGTACCGAAGAAGCCCCCGGTGAAGTCGAGCTGTTCCAGGGCCGCTCCTACAAGAGCTACCGCGGCATGGGTTCGCTCGGCGCCATGCAGCAGGGCTCCAGTGATCGCTACTTCCAGGACAACGTCAACAATGCCGACAAGCTGGTACCCGAAGGCATTGAAGGCCGCGTCCCCTACAAGGGCCCGCTGACCGCCGTGATCCACCAACTGGTCGGCGGCCTGCGCTCCTCCATGGGTTACCTGGGCTGCGCCACCATCAACGATGTGCACGAGAAGGCCGAATTCGTCGAGATCACCTCGGCAGGCATTCGCGAATCGCATGTCCACGATGTGCAGATCACCAAGGAAGCACCGAACTACCACGTGGATTGATCGTTCGATCAGACAACAGAGCCCCCGCAGCGTCGGGGGCTTTTTGTTGCTTACTGCCATGCCGCCGGGCCACCGCCAGCGCCACTGCGGGCTACAGTAGATGAAATCATGTCCTGTAGGCCCTAGAATCCCCTGCATGACCCAGCTGACACCACAAGCCCTGCTTGCCATTGCCCACCAACGCCGTCAGGCCGGCGATCTACTGGCTGCCGAGAACTTCAGCAATATGGTGTTGGAGAAGCATCCTGATTACCGCGAAGCCTGGCTGTTCAAGGCACAATTAGCAGAACTGGGGGGCAAGGCTGAAGAGTTGGCCGCTGCACTGGCCAAGGTGGAGCGGCATAGCCTGGGGGCCTCTGCCGCCTACCTGACTGATATGGGCAACCTCTACCGTAGCCAGCGTCAGCACGCCGAGGCAGGCAAGGCCTATCGGCGTGCTGTTGAAACACAACCCGACTATGCCCAGGGCTGGAACAACCTAGGCGTCAATGCCCATGAGCGCGGTGACAATGCAACGGCCGAGGCAGCCTATCTGCAGGCCATGGCACTGGCACCCGACCTGGCCCTGGCACATAACAATTACGCCGCATTGCGCCACTTGGCGGGTGATCTGAATGCGGCCAGCCAACACTATAGGCTGGCCATAGAGCTGGACCCTGGCTACGCCGTCGCCTGGAAAAACTACGGCAGCATTCTGCAGGAGCAAGGGCGCTATGCCGAAGCGATGCACGCCTATGACCAGGCTGTGCGGCACCGCCTGCATTACGCCGATGCCATCTCGGGCAGCCTGTATATGCGGCTGAACCTGCTGGAATGGGATGGATTGTCACAGCAATTGGGCAGCCTGAGCACCGCCTTGCAGCATGACAAGACCGCACGCATCTCGCCATTCGTGCATATGGCTGTGGATAGCAACCCAGCCACGCAGCAGCAGATATCCCAGCGATGGGCCAGCCACTATACGCCGCAGCCCTTGCCTGGCCGCGCTGTCACACCGGGCAAACGCATCAGGCTGGGCTATGTGGGAGCCGATTTCTTTGCCCATGCCACCAGCTGGCTCACTGCCGGCCTATTTGCCGGACACGACCGCACTCGCTTCGAGGTCTGGGGCTACGACTATGGCCTGGATGACAACTCCGCCGTGCGAGGCCAGATCAGCAACAGCTTTGACCACTTCGCCCAGGTACACACGCTGGATGCCGAACAGCTGGCGCAACGCCTGCGAGACGATGAGATTGATATCCTGATCGACCTGAAAGGCTGGACCCGCAACAGCCGCAGCCAGGTCATGGCCTGGCGACCCGCACCGGTGCAGGTGCACTACCTGGCCTATCCCGGTACGCTGGGCGCGAATTGGTGCGACTACCTTATCGCCGACAAACGGGTGATCCCGCCCGGTGCCGAGCAATACTACAACGAGGCGGTGATCCGGCTACCCCACTGCTATCAGATCAACGCAAGGCTAGCCAACGCCAGCCCCGCCCCTGGCCGGCAAGCGGTAGGCCTGCCTGAAACCGGTTTTGTTTTCTGCTGCTTCAACCAGCACTACAAACTGTTGCCAGCGATGTTCGACTTGTGGATGCAGTTGCTACAGCAAGTACCCGGCAGCGTGTTATGGCTACTGGCCACCTCGCCCCACAATTGCGAAAGACTGCGACAAGAAGCCCACAAGCGCGGCGTTGCCGCCGACCGATTGGTGTTTGCACCGCCCCTTGCCCAAGGCGAACACCTGGCACGCCTGGCTTTGGCAGACCTGGCCTTGGATACCCTGCCCTGCAATGCTCACACCACGGCCAGCGATGCCCTGTGGGCAGGTGTACCCTTGCTGACCTGTGTGGCTGATAGCTTTGCCAGTCGGGTTGCCGCCAGTTGCCTGCAAGCCATTGGCCTGCCTGAACTGGTCACTACCTCCTTGCCCACCTACCAGGCACTGGCCCGCCAACTCGCGACCGAGCCGGGACAATTGGCAGCATTGCGAGCCAGACTGGCGGACAACCGGGAAAACTGGCCCCTGTTCGACAGCCAGGCCAGCATTGCAGCGTTGGAACGCGCTTATGAGGCCATATGGGCACGCCAGCTGGCTGGCTTGCCGCCAGCCGGGTTCGATTTGCCTTAGCGCCAGTACCGGACCAGCCGCGCCTAGCGCCCGCGCCGATCCTGGCTAAAGCGCGGTCGGTCGTAGAACTCGGGTGGCCGTCGGCGCACCCAGGCGAGAAAGCTGGCAATCGTCGCATGCGCCTGGAGCCTTTCCACAGTATGGAAATGCTCGGCAAGCTCGCGCTCGGTAAACACTGCGTGCAGTGTCTGATGGCAAATCTTGTGCAGGCGCACAGTCTCCCTGCCACCCAGGCTGCGCGGTATCAGATGATGCTCGTCTACCGTCGTGCCTTCCGGCAGCAAGCGGCCACACAAGGCGCAGTGGGTGGCAGGCAACCCCCTAGCCTGAAAGGTCTGACATTGTCTCGGGTGCTTTGCCATTGCCAAGCCCGCCAGTCTTTGCCACTGCGGCGTGTTGTGCTGGGTGCATGAGTCCCCCGCCTGCCTGCGGCTGCCACCTAGGACTAGCTACCCTGCTTGCCAGCCTGCTCCACCACATTGCGGAAAAAGCCATACACACCCTCGTCGTTCATGCTGCGCGCACTGGCCAGTTCGCCCGCGCGGGTGGCATACAGCACGCGCTGATCCGGTGCCAGCACAACCACGGCAGGTATCCCCTTCTTGATCGGGTTGCCATAAACCGTATCGATATCCAGATTCTTGTCGAAGCGACCCACATCAACCTTGACCACCTTGAATTCCTTGGCGATCAGGGCCGCATTCTTTTCGGTCTTCAAGGCCGTATCCAATGCGACACAATCCTTGCACCAGTTGGCGCCGAACACCAGCAGCACAGGCTTCTGCGCCTTGCGTGCCTCGATCAGCGCCTGCTTCACGTCGGCACGGGCATCTGCGGCTTCGTTATAAGGTTGCTCTCCTGCGTATACGTTCAGGCTGAGTAAAAGACCAAGGAGCAGGCTGATTTTCTTCATGACGTAACCAGACAAAAAATTAAAGACCGAAACAGATTACCGCGTCAGTGATTGTCCTGCTACCAAACCTGCACAGTACGTTGGTCGCCCCGTACTGGCAGGTGCCTCGCCTATCTCATATAACCAAGAAACGGGGCGTAAGTACAAGGAAACTGCCATGCGGTTGCTGGCTATCACAGTGTTGTACAAGGCAACCATGTTGGCGTACACGCAAAGCCTGTGTGCTGATGTCATTGGCAACATTCAGCGGCTATGACAACCCTACCGTCAGCGTCGCTCGATCAGGACGCAATCATTCCCGAGCACTTGGCCAACCCGCTATCAACCGAGCATGCTGCAGATCGCCCGCCTGGCGAGGGCGGCAGCCAGCATCTTTATGAAGCATTACGGCTAGCCTCTGAGGCGCAGCACCAGTTGGAACTGGCACTATGGGCCAGTGGAGAATCCATTTGGGAATGGGAGGCAGCGTCTGACACCGTTACCATCCGGACCTTCATCGTCGCTAACCATCCACCCGACATCGTCGTTCTCAATAGCCAGGATTGCTTTGCCCGCGTGGAAGCAGACGACCTGGAACAGGCGCGCCTCGCCTGGAGCATGCATGTGCTCGGCAATGCAGATGCCGTCGATATCTCCATCAGGGCCTGCATGGAGGGGAATATCCGCTGGCTCCGCATACGCGGGCAAGCCGTGTCGCGCAGCGATGAGGGACGGGCGTTGCGGATGGTCGGTACGGTCAAGGATATTACGCGCTACCGCGAGGCCGAAGAGTCGCTGCGCTTGATGGCCTCTGCCTTTGCCAGCTCGCGCGATGCCATGCTGGTGCTGACCGAACAATGGCAGATCATCGAGACCAATAGCGCCTTTACTGACCTGATCAAGCTAAAGCTCCATCAGTTGGTGGGCGAATCACTGAGTCGCTTTGTTGACCTGCCCGATACCATGCTCAGACGGCTGCAGCGCTTGGGACACGCCCAGGCAGAAAGCTTGCTGCAACTGACCCATGAACAACAACTGCCGGTGGAGATCAGCATCAGCAGCTTTGCCTCAAGTAACGGCAGCGCGCCCTACCTGATTGCCACCTTGCGTGACATACGTGAGCGCAAGCAAGCAGTCAAAGCGCTGGAGCGCATGGCCAGACAGGATGCGCTGACCCAGCTACCCAATCGCAATGCCTTTCAGGAGGAACTGGAACTGCGCCTGCCTCATGCCAGCGAGTACAACCCGCTCGCCGTATTGTTCATAGACCTGGATGGGTTCAAGCGCATCAATGACTCGCTGGGACATGAGGCAGGCGATGAATTGCTGCAAATTGTGGCTGGCCGGCTGCTCACCATGCTGTCACCCGCCGACACGCTGGCGCGCTGGGGGGGTGATGAGTTTGTCGCCATGCTGGGTGATACGGCATCCATGCGGCAATTGGAAGAACTGACCGCACGCCTGCTTGAGGCCATGCGCATGCCTATATCTGTCAGAGGGCACCAGGTGAGCGTGAGCGCCAGCATAGGCATAGCCCTGGCACCGCAGGATGGCTACGACTCGGGCACGCTACTGCGCCATGCCGATTCGGCCATGTATGCCGCCAAACAAAGCGGGCGGGACCGGGTAGACCGCTATCGGCCCGAGCTGGATAGCGACGCACTGAGCCGTATCAAACTCACCAGCCTTTTGCGGCAGGCTGCCGAGCGCAGCCAGCTTACCTTTGTAGCCCAACCCAAGGTGAAAGCCGATGGCCGAGTAGTGGGTTGCGAGTTGCTGGTGCGCTGGACAACCAAGGAGTTCGGCGCCGTTTCACCCGTCAGCTTCATTCCCATTGCCGAGGAGACTGGCATCATTCTCACCATAGGCCATCAGGCCATACGGGAAGCCGCCCTGCTGGCCAGGCAATTGCAACAGACTGGCCAGCAGATCTCGGTCGCCATCAATCTCTCACCCCTGCAGATACGGGATCCGCAACTGGAGCAAGTGCTACTGTCGGCCTGCCGGGAAGCAGATATCTCGCCGATGTGTATACAGATAGAGCTGACGGAATCCGCCTTTCTCGACAGCAAGCAGGTCACCGGCTTGCTGCTGCATACCCTCAAGGCGCATGGCTTCGTGCTGGCGCTGGACGACTTTGGTACAGGCTACTCCTCGCTCAGCTACCTGCGCGACCTACCCTTTGACGTGATCAAGATAGACCGGGCTTTCCTGCACGACATCGATCGTGACGAGCGCTCGGCCAAGCTATTGGCTGGCATCGTGGATCTGTGCCGCGCATTGGATATGGAGACCGTGGCCGAGGGACTTGAGAGCCGTAGCCAACTGGCGGTATTGAGCCAGCTGGGCATAGGTGAGTACCAGGGTTTTTACTTCCATAAACCCATGGCGCAGAGCGATTTCATTGCTCTGGTCAAGGATGCCGGCCCGCAGCATCCTGCCTAGTGCATCAGGCAGCCAGCCCAGGACGGCCATGTTCCACGGCCGCATTGGCGCTCAATGCCGCGGCTACGCGCACGGCGTGCTTGGCGCGACTATGGGCTTCCGGCCCATGGGCCGCCGCCGTGGCGCCCCAGATCGCCTCCATATTGACATAGGCTGAGAACGACTTGGGGTCGATGGCGGCAGCAATGGCATAGGAATCCTGGCTGGTATCTCGGCGCAGTATCAGGCTGGTGGGTGTGCCCTGGGGGCTGATGAAGGTCGCCACCGCCGGTTGCTGCGCATTGCTGCCCTGCTGCAACACCACACCGACTTCACCACTGACCAGGCGTACCAGCATACCCGGTGGGTATATGCCCAGGGTCTTGATAAAGACGGCAGCAACGGTGGGATCGAATGCCTTGCCGCGCTCCAGCAAGATGCCCCGCAGCGCCACATTGGAGGCGACTGCAGGGCGATAGGCACAGGGCACAATACGGGCACAGAAGACATCTGCGAGGCACAGTAGCTGAGCCTCGACGATGCAACGTGATCTGCCTGGATAGCCCGACCCATCAAAATGCTCATGATGCTGTTCGACGGCAGTCAACCAGAGCGGGTCCGTCACCCCGGCACGCAGCAGCAGTTCGCGCGCTTCCAGCGGGTGCCTGTCTAGCCGGGCGCGCTGGGTGGGCGTCAGCGGTTCCGCCTGCTGTTTGAGTTCATCCTGGTAGTCCGCCATGGCCAGATTCATGGTCAGCGCAGCCGCTACCACCGAGCCTTCCCTGTCCTTGGGCATATTCATGGCGCGGGCAACCAGGCGCACCACCGTCGCCACATTGATCATGTGGCGGGTTGCATAGCGTCCCTCCTGGCGCAACAGCACCATGGCCATGGCCACGTTCTGATCATGGCTGCAGGCGGCATCGATATGCTGGGTGATCTCTTCAATCCCCCGAAGGAACACGCCTTGCCGTATCACCTGCTCGACATTGCCCACCAGGTAATCCAGCTTCTTGCGCGCCACGGCCAGAGTTGCCGTCACCGAGGGTGGCTTAATAGGCTCGGTCGGTCCTTCGGCCCGCGTACGTGCCAGTGCTTCCGCATCGGCATAAAGCCCAACCCGCACCAGCCTGTCCAGCTGACCATCACTGCTGATGACGTGGCCCTTGCTCAGCAGCAAGCGCCCATTGCTATCGCAAACATCCCATTTCAAGGCCTGTCCGATCTGTATATCGGAGGGCCGAACTCGCGCATTCCCCACGCCGTATCCTTTGCAAGCGGCTTGTTCTGCATGGCGCTGAATTCCTCCTTGCCGGAACCCTCCAACAGCCTCAACCCCCAGGCCAAGCAAGACGCGGATGACAAATATCGGCGCCCCACACTCAGGGCATATAAGGCGATATTTTCACGGGCAGCGCTGCGTGACCGGGAAAGCAAGGTTATCGGGAGCGCCACCGTCGCGTCACGACAGGATGGATATCCAGTACCCCAGGGGCGTATGCGTCCTCCAGTCATCCGCCGACGCTAGCAAAGCCCATCTATGCGGGTTTTCCCTAGCAAAGTCGGCAAGCTACAGAAATATCTTATTTGCTGATATGGAAAGACTGCCTAATTTTAAGGCAGCCGACGAACGGCAGATATGGCCAACACCACTTAGTCAAAATGGTATGGCATAAACAAACCAATCCAACACCAGCAAGCAGGAAAACAGCACGCAAGTACCACAAATCTCACGTTAATTCAGATACTTGCCCAACTCTAGCGACGCAGCATGAACTGGTCACACACGCGCCACTCCGGTGCCTTCTGCCCCGCCGCCTCTACCCAGATGGGTCGCTTTGCCGCAGCATCCGGGTTAGCTTGCCAGCGTTGCGGTACTTGGTCCGTGCCCAACATATAGCCATGCAGATTGCCTTGGGCATCGATACAGAAACGCAGGAAACCCTTGTAACCCTGCCAGGCCAGGGGTGAAAAGGCATTGTTGCCCAGATAGCCACAGCGTGCCATCAGGGCAAAGTAGCAGCCAAAGGTCAGCCCGCCTATGGCAGCGCCCAGCACGATCAGCATGGCGCCCTTGAGCAAGCCCGCCAGGACAGGCAGCAAATAGTGGCACAAGGCGGTACCCATGCTGGCCACATCTGCCCAGGGATAGCGCGGCGCGGCCACGCTGCCGGCCAGAAGGTGGAATTGCCCATAGCGGCTCAGCAGCCAGTACAGGCTGGCCGCCCAGAACATATGCAACAGGGCGTGGGGCACACCGGTCAACACCCCCACCCTGGGCCCGTCCTCTCTGGCAATGGCGCAGCAAAGCACCAGCAGCACGGCATGCACGGCAAACGCCAGCGGGCTGAAGAACAGCGCCTTCACCCACAATGCCAGAAACGATCCATAGTCCAGCCTGGCAAACGCCGCAGGTGGCAGGAAACCGTCGGCATGGAAGGAATGGGAGAAAACAAAGGCGTTGCAATAGACCGCAGCCCAATACAGCACGCCCAGCAGCAAGGGAAACAACATATTGCCCTGCACGATGTTCTGCCACAGCGCAGCCGGGCTCTCCAGCAATTCTGACCAGTGCAGGCCACCGGCAGACTGAAACAAGGCCCGCCAGTTGCGCCAGGACAGGCAACGACTCTGGGCTGGATCGGGGTAGCTGCACTGAGCCTGATAGCCGCGCAGTTCCGCTGCATCGGGCGTGTCTACCGTCCCTACCCTGACGCGCTGACGCAGGTCGTCGGTCATGGCCTGCTCGTCCACCTCCAGGCACATGCGCTTAGCCTGCGAAGTCTTGCGTGCGTGCGTGGGGTGCAGAAAAGCGCCGCCGCTACCACAGGTAATCAGCGCATCATCAAAGTCCAGGCCACCCTCGCCTTGCGCGGCGGTTTCCCTGACATAGTGATGCAGATCCCCTGCCAGACGCAGACGTACGCGTGCCCCCTGTGCCAGCAGCAGCGCCTCCAGCCGCTGGTAGCGCTTGGCATAGCCGGGTCGGGCGGCATCGCCCAGGGGGCGGGTCCAATACGGTTCCGGGTACAGCAGTATCACGTTCTGCCCGGTCTGAACCTGTGTACGCACCAGGTCCCGCAGCACCTCGTACTGCTCGCGATCCAGATCCCCCAGCAAGGCGAAATCCAGGCCAAATAACCACCAGCCGTGAGGTAGCCGTGCCACAAAGTAGCTGCGCGACTGTGGCGTATGGGCGTTTAGGAAGCCATCGTCATGATCGTCGACGAAATGCCGCTGAAAGCTGGAGATATTGTCGAACCAGTCATGATTCTGCGGGATCGCCAGCACAGTCCGTCGCGCTTCGTCCTGCGCAGGCCTCGCTGCCTCCCACATCTCATTGAAACGGTACTGGTACTCCTCGGTGCCAGCACCGGGATAGGCCATATCGCCCCCCAGAACCAGCAGCCTGCCAGCCGGCAAGCGCAATGCATCAGCGCCTGGCAGCGGCATCTCCGGCGCCAGCACCGCCTTGGCCACCGTGTAGGTAGCATTGCCGCTATCGCCGGTATCTGAGACGAAATCCCACCAGAATGTATCGTCCTCCGCCAGGCTTGTTGCGTCGAAGGCAGCGAAGTCGCCACTGTATAGCTCGCGCCGGTCCAGATTGCGGTTCTGGTCGGCCGTGGACACAATCTCGCGGGCAGAGCGTAACAACACGGCTGGGTTATACCAGGCCACAGGCCATCGGCGATGTGGCGGTGCGCCAAGGCCATAGTTGTAATCGCCCATGTGTCTTCCCCCATTGTTATAAGTCTGCTTTTTGTTAGCGCACGGCAGGCCGCAACGCAAACACAACGATACAAGATAGCACTGCACCAAAAACAAAACGCCACCCGAAGGTGGCGTCTGTCTACCGCGGCTTGATCAGGCTTACTTGATCATGCCCTTGCTCTTCAGCAGATCGAACATGGTCTTGCCGATCTCGGCCGGGCTACGGGTGTAGGCAATACCTGCCTTCTCGAAGGCAGCAAACTTCTCTTCTGCCGTACCCTTGCCGCCGGAGATGATGGCGCCAGCATGGCCCATGCGCTTGCCCTTGGGGGCAGTCACACCGGCAATGTAGCCCACGACTGGCTTGGTCACATAGGCCTTGGCAAACTCAGCGGCCTCTTCTTCAGCCGAACCACCGATTTCACCGATCATGATGATGGCGTCAGTGTCCGGATCGTCCTGGAACAGCTTCAGTGCATCAATATGGCTGGTGCCGGGGATGGGGTCGCCACCAATGCCGATACAGGTGGACTGGCCCAGGCCCAGGGCGGTGGTTTGTGCCACGGCTTCGTAGGTCAGGGTGCCGGAGCGCGACACGATACCGATGCGGCCAGGGTTGTGGATGTGCCAAGGCATGATGCCGATCTTGCACTCACCCGGGGTGATGACACCGGGGCAGTTCGGGCCGATCAGACGAATACCGGCTTCATCCACGGCACGCTTGACGTACAGCATGTCTATCGTCGGCACGCCTTCGGTGATGCAAACCACCAGCTTTACACCAGCGTCGATGGCTTCCAAGATGGAATCCTTGGCAAACGGTGCCGGCACGTAGATCACCGAGGCATCTGCCTGGGTCTCACGGGCGGCATCGCGCATGGTATTGAACACCGGCAGGCCCAGGTGGCTGCTGCCGCCCTTGCCCGGGGTCACACCGCCAACAACCTTGGTGCCTACCTTCAGCGCCTGCTCGGCGTGGAAGGTACCGTTCTTGCCGGTAAAGCCCTGCACCAGCACTTTTGTATCTTTGTTAACCAAAACGCTCATGGTTTTTTCCTTTGTTCGTGCGGGTGATTAGGCAACGGCCTTGACGGCAGCCACGATCTTCTCGGCAGCATCATTCAGGCCTTGGGCCGAAGTCAGCTTGAGGCCGGATTCATCCAGAATCTTGGCGCCCAGCTCCGCATTGTTGCCTTCGAGGCGAACCACGACCGGTACGGTCACGTTCACTTCCTTCACGGCAGCGATAATGGCCTCGGCAATCATGTCGCAACGGACGATGCCACCGAAGATGTTGATCAGCACGCCCTTGACCGACTCATCGGCCAGGATCAACTTGAAGGCTTCGATCACGCGCTCCTTGGTGGCGCCGCCGCCCACGTCCAGGAAGTTGGCTGGCTGACCGCCCTTGAGCTTGATGATGTCCATGGTCGCCATGGCCAGGCCCGCACCGTTGACCATACAGCCGATATTGCCTTCCAGCGCCACATAGTTCAGGTCGAACTCGGAAGCCTTCAGTTCACGGTCATTCTCTTGCGACTTGTCACGCAGTGCCACGATGGATGGCAGGCGGAAGGCGGCATTGCTGTCGATGCCGATCTTGGCATCCACACAGCACAGCTCGCCATTGCCACGGATGGCCAGTGGATTGATTTCGAACAGGGCGAAATCGTTTTCAACGAATGCCTTGTAGGCACCCATCATCAAGCCGGTGAACTGCTTGATCTGGGTATCGTCGAGACCCAGGGCAAAACCGGTTTCGCGAGCCTGGTAAGGCTGCAGGCCGACCAGCGGGTCAACCACGGTCTTGATGATCTTCTCGGGGGTGTTGTGGGCGACTTCTTCGATCTCCACGCCACCTTCGGTCGAGGCCATGAACACGATGCTACGGGTGGAGCGGTCCACCACGGCGCCCAGGTACAGCTCACGCTGTACGGGGTACATGTCTTCACACACCAGCAGGCTGTTGACAGGCTGGCCCTTGGCGTCCGTCTGGTAGGTCACCAGGCGCTTACCCAGCAGCGACTTGGCCACATCGGCAGCTTCGTCGGCGCTCTTGACCACCTTCACGCCACCGGCCTTGCCGCGGCCGCCAGCGTGTACCTGGGCCTTCACAACAGCAAACTTGCCAGCCATGGAACGGAAGGCGTTGGCGGTTTCTTCCGGCGTGGTGGCCAGGATGCCCTTTTGAACCGGCAGGCCGTATTTGGCCAGCAGGTCTTTCGCTTGGTATTCGTGGAGGTTCATTGCAACTTCCTTTGTCTAAGGTGTGAGGAGTGAGGCGTGAGGAGAAAAGCGCAGCGTGCAACAACTCACGCCTTGCTCCCCACCCCTCACACGTAATCAGCTATGCAGCGTCCGGCCATCGCAGCCCAGAGCAGCCTCATGCAAGGCCTCGGACAGCGACGGATGGGCATGGACGATACGGGCGATATCTTCCGAACTGGCCGAGAATTCCATGGCCACCACGGCTTCCGAAATCAACTCGGAAGCGTAAGGGCCAACGATGTGCACGCCCAGGATACGATCAGTCTTCTTGTCGGCCAGCATCTTCACGAAGCCCTTGGCTTCGCCCAGCGCCAGCGCACGGCCGTTGGCCGAGAACAGGAACTGGCCCTTCTTGTATTCCACGCCTTCAGTCTTGAGCTGCTGCTCGGTCTTGCCTACCCAGGCAATCTCGGGGCTGGTGTAGATCACCCAGGGCACGGTGCCAAAATCGACGTGCGGATGTTGGCCGGCAATGCGCTCGGCCACGGCCACGCCTTCTTCCGACGCCTTGTGCGCCAGCATGGGGCCGCGTACCACATCGCCAATAGCCCAGACATTGGGCAGGCTGGTCTGGCAGTCGTCGTTCACTTCAACCTGGCCACGCTCGTTAAGCTTGAGGCCAACGGTATCGGCATTCAGGCCTGCAGTATTGGGCACCCGACCGATGGAAACGATCAGCTTGTCGTACACCACCTTGTGCTCAGCACCGGCCGCGTCGGTGTAGTTCACCGTCACGTCCTTCTTGCTGACCTTGATCTCGCCGATCTTGACACCGGTATTGATGACCAGGCCGGTTTCCTTGGTCAGGAACTTCAGCGCCTCGCGTGCTACCTGCTCGTCAGCCGCGCCCAGGAAGGTGGGCATGGCTTCCAGCACGGTCACATCAGCGCCCAGGCGCTTCCATACCGAACCCATTTCCAGGCCAATCACGCCGGCGCCAATCACGCCAAGACGCTTAGGCACGGCCGGGATAGCCAGCGCGCCTTCGTTATCGAGCACCAGCTTGTTGTCTATGGTCACACCGGGCAGCTGGCGCACGCTGGAGCCTGTTGCCACGATCACATGGGTCGCCTCGATCGCTTCCAGCTTGCCGTCGGCCAGCTTGGCTTCCAGCACGTACTTGTCGCCGTTCCTACCCTTGAAGCTGCCGGTACCGTGGAAAGAGGTGACCTTGTTCTTGCGGAACAGGAAGGCGATACCGCCGGTGTTCTTGGCGATGATTTCTTCCTTGCGCTTGAGCATCTGGGTCACGTCCATCTTGACCGCGCCAGTGCTGATGCCGTGATCGGCAAAGCTGTGGACAGCGTGATGGTAGTTCTCGGACGATTGCAGCAGTGCCTTGGAAGGGATGCAACCTACGTTCAGGCAGGTACCGCCCAGGCTGGGCTTGCCATCAGCACTGCTGGTGGCATCGATACATGCAGTCTTGAAGCCCAGTTGGGCGGCACGAATGGCGGCCACATAGCCGCCAGGGCCACCACCGATAACGACAACGTCGAATTGTTGGGACATGGTTCAGAACCTATGTGAGGTGTTGGGCGCCGGGCATGGAATACGCATCATGTCCGGCGCTGTGTTGCATTACCGCGAGGGGCAAGGCAGGACGGTGTCCCGCGCTTGCGCCTCGCCCTGGCGCATCAGATATCCAGCAGCAGGCGGGCTGGGTCTTCGATGGCTTCCTTGATGGCCACCAGGCTCAACACGGCTTCACGGCCGTCGATGATGCGGTGATCGTAGGACTGGGCCAGATACATCATGGGGCGAACCACCACGACGCCCTCTTCCACCACGGCACGCTCCTTGGTGGCATGCATGCCCAGGATGGCCGATTGCGGTGGGTTGATGATGGGGGTGGACATCATGGAACCAAAGGTGCCGCCATTGGAGATGGTGTAGGTACCGCCACTCAGCTCTTCCATGGTCAGCTTGCCTTCCTGCGCACGCTTGCCAAAGTCGGCAATCTGCTTCTCGATCTGGGCCAGGCTCAGCTGATCGGCATTGCGTATCACCGGCACCACCAGACCACGCGGGCTACCCACGGCCACACCGATGTCGTAATAGCCGTGGTAGACAATATCGCTACCATCTACCGAGGCGTTCACGATGGGGTACTTCTTCAGCGCATGCACAGCAGCCTTCACGAAGAAACCCATGAAGCCCAGCTTGATGCCGTGCTCCTTCTCGAAACGGTCCTTGTAGCGGTTGCGCAGGTCCATCACCGGCTTCATGTTCACTTCATTGAAGGTGGTGAGGATGGCAGCAGTCGATTGCGATTCGATCAGGCGCTCGGCCACGCGCTGGCGCAGGCGGCTCATCGGTACACGCTGCTCGGAGCGGTCGCCTGCCGGTACGGCAACGGCTGGGGCGGAGGCCTTGGCAGCCGGCTTGGCGGCAGCTGCTACCACATCTTCCTTCAGCACGCGGCCATCACGGCCCGAACCGGCAATCTTGCTGGCATCGATACCGGCATCGGCAGCTGCCTTCTTGGCAGCCGGCATCACGGCGGTACCAAAGCCGATGGCGTTTTCGGGCACACCCGCTGCAGCAGCGGCTGCGGCAACGCGGCTGGCTTCGGGTGCGGCTGGCGCCGCTGCCGTGGCTGCAGGCGCAGGAGCACCGGCCTTGGCTTCGGTATCGATGGTGGCGATCAGTTCCTGGCTCACCACGGTGGCGCCATCGCCCTTCACCAGGCTGACGATCACACCGGCTTGCGGTGCCGGCAGTTCCAGCACGACCTTATCGGTCTCGAGGTCTATCAGGTTTTCGTCGCGCTCGACGTAATCGCCGACCTTCTTCTTCCAGGAAACCAGGGTGGCTTCGGAGACGGACTCGGGCAGTTGGGGGACTTTGACTTCGATCAGCATGTTTTTCGGCTCCGTTGGGAATAGCCTGGCTTGGGATGTTGATAATTCAATGGGCGGCCACCCTGGTGGCCGCCCCTACAGATCGGTTTACTTGCTTACCGTCATGGCTTCGTCCAGGAAGGCCTTGAGCTGCGCAGTGTGCTTGCTCATATAGCCCACCGCTGGCGAGGCAGACGACGGACGGCCAGCGTACAGCAAGGCTTGCTTGGCCGACATACAGGCTTCCAGCCGATGCCGAATCTGGTGCCATGCGCCCTGGTTCTTCGGCTCTTCCTGCACCCACATGATTTCCTTGGCAGCGCTGTACTTACCCAGCTCGGCCTTGAGTTCATCCGTGGGGAAGGGATAGAGCTGCTCGACGCGAACGATGGCGACATCCTTCTGTTCGCGCTCCTTGCGGGCATTGGCGAGGTCGTAATAAACCTGGCCGGAACACACCACCACGCGCTTCACCTTTTTGGCGTCCGGGCTGTCCGGATCGGCAATCACCGGGCGGAAGCTGCCATTGGTATAGGCCTCCAGCGGGCTCATCGAGTCCTTGTAGCGCAACAGACGCTTGGACATGAAGATGATCAGCGGCTTGCGGTACGGACGCAGTTGCTGACGACGCAGCACGTGGAACATCTGACTGGCTTCCGACGGCATGACGATCTGCACATTGTGCTCGGCACACATCTGCAGGTAGCGCTCCAGGCGAGCCGAGCTATGCTCCGGGCCCTGGCCATCGTAACCGTGCGGCAGCATCATGGTCAGGCCGCAGTACCGACCCCACTTGGTCTCGCCCGAGGTGATGAACTGGTCAATCACCACCTGCGCGCCGTTGGCGAAGTCGCCGAACTGGGCTTCCCAGATCACCAGTTCATCCGGTGCTGAGGAGCTGTAGCCATATTCAAAGGCCAGCACGGCCTCTTCGTTCAGGATGGAGTCGATCACCAGGAAGTGCCCCTGGTTCTCACTCAGGTTGCGCAAGGGCACGTGGGCGCCGTCATCCCACTTCTCGCGGTTCTGATCGTGCAGCACGGCATGGCGATGACTGAACGTACCCCGGCCCGAATCCTCGCCCGAAATACGTACGCCGTAGCCCTTTTCCAGCAGCGAGCCATAGGCCAGGATTTCAGACATGCCCCAGTCCATATTCTGCTTGCCGGCAGCCATGTCACGACGTGCAGCCAGCACCTTGTCCACGGTCGGGTGCAGCTTGAAGCCCTCGGGGGTCTTGGTCGCCTTGTCGGCCAGACGGCCGATCTCGGCAGCGCTGAGGGTGGTATCGGTCGGGTGCGCCCAGTGGGTGCCCTTGAACGCGCCAAAATCAATGGCAAAGCTGCGCTTGAAATCGGTCAGCGTGGTCTGCTCCACATGCTCACCCTTGTCCAGGGCGGCACGATAGGCCTTGATCAAGCCATCGGCTTCATCTGCACTCAACAGACCCTCGGTCACCAGGCGATCGGCGTACATCTTGCGGGTGCCGGGGTGCTTGGCGATCTTCTTGTACATCATGGGCTGGGTCAACATTGGGTCATCGCCCTCGTTGTGGCCCAGCTTGCGGAAGCAAACCAGATCGATCACCACGTCGCGGCGGAACTGCCGGCGGAAGTCCAGCGCGGCCTGCACCACGAAGCAGACAGCCTCAGGGTCGTCGGAATTGACGTGGAAGATCGGTGCTTCGATCATCTTGGCGATATCGGTACAGTACAGCGAGGAGCGCGTATCACGCGTGTCGCTGGTGGTGAAACCGATCTGGTTGTTGATGACGATGTGTACCGTGCCGCCGACGCCGTAGCCACGGGTCTGCGACAGGTTGAAGGTACCCTGGTTGGTACCCAGGCCGATAAAGGCCGAATCGCCATGCAGCAGCACCGGCATCACCTGGCCACCGGTGCGGTCGCCACGGCGCTGCTGACGGGCACGAGCCGACCCCACCACCACCGGATTGACGATCTCCAGGTGCGAAGGGTTGAAGGCCAGGGAGACGTGCACGGCACCACCTGGTGTGGGGATGTCGGAGCTGAAGCCCATGTGGTACTTCACGTCGCCCGAGGGCAGATCGTAGCTGTACTTGCCCTCGAACTCCGAGAACAGGTCGCGCGGCTGCTTGCCCAGGGTGTTGACCAGTACATTCAGGCGGCCACGGTGGGCCATGCCGATTACCATCTCCTGCACGCCATGCTCGCCCGAGGTCTGCACCAGATGATCCAGCGCAGCGATCATGCTTTCACCGCCCTCCAGCGAGAAGCGCTTCTGGCCCACGTACTTGGTGTGCAGATAACGTTCCAGCGTTTCGGCAGCGGTGATCTGCTTGAGGATGCGCAGCTTCTTGTCGCGGTTGAAGCTGGGGGTGGAGCGCGTCGACTCAAAACGCTCCTGTATCCAGCGCTTCTCCGTCGAGTTGGTGATGTGCATGTATTCCAGGCCGATGCTGCCGCAGTAGGTCTGCTTCAGGCGCGCCAGGATGTTGGCCAGGGTATCGCGCTCGGGGCCGATCAGGCTGCCACAGTCAAAGGTCAGCGCCATGTCGGCATCAGACAAGCCATGGGTGGCCGGATCCAGCTCAACCAAAGGCTGCTGGTCCAGGCGCTTGAGCGGATCAAGCGAGGCATAACGCACGCCCAGGACCCGGTAGGCCGAGATCAGCTTGAGCACGGCCACCTGCTTCTTCATGGCCTCCTGCTGGGCGGCGGCGGAGATGCCGCCAACGCGTGGCTGCTTGGCCATCTGCACGAATGACTCTTCGATGGCGGCGCGTGGAATGTCGCGATCGGTATTGCCGGGCTGTTGCTGCAGCTTGTCGAAATAGTCCCGCCATTCCTGCTCCACGGCGAGTGGATCGGCGAGGTACTGCTCATACAGGTCCTCGATGAACGGCGCATTGCCGCCGAACAAGTGGGACTGGGCTTGGAATGCTTGCATCATGGTGATGTGGCCTATGGCGTTTTTTGCTTTTCGCTTGGGCGAGACGATTTCGACAAACTGGGTAATTCGGTAGAGCTGCAAATACGCGCCCGATTCCAAGGAACCGGGCGCGTATTGCGGTACTTAGCCGCGCTTCTCGATATCGATGTAATCGCGACGCGGTGCACCGGTATAGAGCTGACGCGGACGACCGATCTTCATGGTCGGATCAGCGATCATCTCGCTCCAGTGCGAGATCCAGCCCACGGTACGTGCCAGGGCAAAGATCGGCGTGAACATGGAAACCGGAATGCCGATGGCGCTCAGCACGATGCCCGAGTAGAAGTCCACATTCGGGTACAGCTTGCGCTCAATGAAGTATGGGTCTTCCAGAGCGATCTTTTCCAGCGCCATGGCCAGCTTGAACTTGGGGTCATCGTGCAGGCCCAGTTCGTTCAGCACTTCATGGCAGGTCTCGCGCATGATGGCTGCACGCGGATCCATGTTCTTGTACACGCGATGGCCAAAGCCCATCAGCTTGTAGCGCTTGTCCTTCACGCCTTGCATGAAGTCGGCAACCTTGGAGACATCACCGATTTCATCCAGCATCTTCAGCACGGCCTCATTGGCGCCGCCGTGCGACGGGCCCCACAGGCAGGCGATACCGGCAGCGATACAGGCAAACGGGTTAGCACCCGACGAGCCCGACAGACGCACCGTCGAGGTGGAGGCGTTCTGCTCGTGATCGGCATGCAGGGTAAAGATACGGTCCAGGGCGCGAGCGGTGATCGGGTTGACCGTGTACTCGGCGACCGGGGTCGAGAACATCATGTACAGGAAGTTCTCGGCGTAGCTCAGGCCCGCCTTGGGATAGCTCAGCGGCAGCCCCTTGTTGTAACGATAAGCCTGAGCGGCAATGGTCGGCACCTTGGCGATCAGGCGGAAGGCCGCCACTTCGCGGTGGCGCGGATCATTGATGTCCAGCGAGTCATGGTAGAAGGCCGACAAGGCGCCGACCACACCGACCATCACGGCCATGGGGTGGGCATCGCGACGGAAACCACGGAAGAAATTGTGGATCTGGTCATGCAGCATATTGTGGCGCATGACGGTGTAATCAAACTGCTCCTTCTGCTGCTTGGTCGGCAGTTCGCCGTTCAGCAACAGATAGCAGACTTCCAGGTAGTCGCTCTTTTCTGCCAGCTGTTCAATGGGGTAGCCGCGGTAGTAGAGCTGGCCCAGGTCACCATCGATGAAGGTGATCTTGGATTCGCAGCTGGAAGTCGACAGGAAGCCGGGGTCATGGGTAAACATGCCGGTCTTGCCGAAGGCGCGGATATCGACCACATCGGGGCCCAGGGTGCCCTTGAGCACGGGCAGTTCGACGCTGTTTTGGCCGTCGTTGTAAGAGAGCGTTACTTTGGAGGCTTCAGCCATGGAAAATGCTCCTGATTGAATGTCGGGTGAAGCAGAGAAGGCCGCTTATTACGCCCTTCCCGGCCCTCGAACTAAGCGCATTATTATTGTTTCTTGGCGACTTGCCAGTGCCGCAACCGCGTCAGGATAGGAACGAGGCGGTCATCGGTGGTGTCGGTTTTGCCATCCACCAGTTCTAGCAGATCAATGTCCGGCAGCATCAACAAGTCTTGGTAGACGTCCAACTCCGCAGGGGTCAGCTGATCAAAATCGTGTTCGAGAAAGAGTTCAAACACGAGATCAAGTTCCAGCAGACCCCGGCGGGAACGCCAGCGGAGTCGGTTCTTGTCCGCTTGGGTATAGGTCACTTAGGCTATCCGTTTCACCATCAGCTCTTTGATCTTGCCTATGGCCTTGGTGGGGTTGAGGTGCTTGGGGCACACATCCACGCAGTTCATGATGGAGTGGCAACGGAACAGCCGGTACGGGTCTTCCAGATTATCCAACCGCTCATTGGTGGCGGTATCGCGGGTATCGGCAATAAAGCGATAGGCAGCCAGCAGGCCAGCCGGGCCGACGAACTTGTCCGGATTCCACCAGAACGACGGGCAGGAGGTCGAGCAGCAGGCACACAGGATGCACTCGTACAGACCATCCAGCTCCTCGCGATCCTTGGGGCTCTGCAGCCGCTCATGCGAAGGCGGCGGCGTGTCGTTGATCACGTAGGGCTTGATGGAATTGTATTGCTTGAAGAACTGGGTCATATCCACGATCAGATCGCGGATGACCGGCAGGCCAGGCAAGGGACGGATTTCAACCGGCTGCTTGAGGCCAGCCACATCGGTCACGCAGGCCAGGCCGTTCTTGCCATTGATGTTCATGGCATCGGAACCGCATACGCCTTCGCGGCAGGAGCGACGGAACGACAGCGTGTCGTCCACCACCTTCAGGCGTACCAGCGCATCCAGCAGCTTCTTGTCGGTAGGCTCCAGCTCGACTTCGCAATCCTGCATATAAGGCTTGGCGTCGACGTCCGGGTTGTAACGGTAGATCTTGAATTGCATCTTCATGTTGGTTCTCCGGCGCGCGCTCAGAAGGTACGTTCTTTGGGCGGAATGTAGTCGACAGTCAGCGGCTTGGTATGCACCGGCTTGTAATCGAGGTGACGGTCATGGTTGAAGAACAACGAGTGCTTCATCCAGTTGTCGTCATCACGCTTCTGGAAGTCATCGTGCGAATGAGCGCCACGGGATTCCTTGCGGGCATCGGCGGCGATCATGGTCGCCACGGCGGCCTCGATCAGGTTGTCCAATTCCAGCGCTTCGATACGGGCGGTGTTCCAGACCTTGGACTTGTCCTTGATCTGGGTGCGCTTGGCACGCTCGGCCACCTCGGCGATTTCCTTCACGCCCAAGGCCATGTTCTCGCTATTGCGGAACACACCGGCACGCAGCTGGATGGTCTTCTGCATCGCGCTACGCACGTCGTTCACCTCTTCGCCGCCGGTCTGGTTTTCCAGGCGGGCAATGCGCGAAAGGCTGTAGTCGGCGGCGTTCTCCGGCAGCGGCTTGTGCACCGGACGCTCGCGCTTGATGAAGTCGATCATGCTGTCGCCGGCCGATTTGCCGAACACCACCAGATCCAGCAGCGAATTGGTACCCAGGCGGTTGGCGCCGTGCACCGATGCACAGGCACACTCGCCCGCAGCATAGAAGCCATTGACACGCACTTCCGGGTTGTCGCCCTTGGGCACCATCACCTCGCCAAGGTAATTGGTAGGGATACCACCCATCTGGTAGTGAGTGGTCGGAATGACCGGGATCGGTTCCTTGATGGGATCGACACCAGCGAACTTGATGGCGATTTCGCGGATGGACGGCAGGCGGTGATTGATCACCTCCGGGCCCAGGTGATCCAGCTTGAGCAGCACATGATCCTTGTTCTTGCCGGCACCACGTCCCTCCAGCACTTCCAGCGCCATGCAGCGCGACACGAAGTCGCGCGGCGCCAGATCCTTCAGCGTGGGCGCATAGCGCTCCATGAAGCGCTCGCCATTGCCATTGAGCAGAATACCGCCCTCGCCGCGCACACCCTCCGTGATCAGCACGCCTGCACCGGCCACCCCAGTCGGGTGGAACTGCCAGAATTCCATGTCTTCCAGCGGGATACCGGCACGGGCACACATGCCCAGGCCATCGCCGGTATTGATGAAGGCATTGGTGGAGGCCGCATAGATACGCCCTGCCCCGCCGGTGGCAAACAGCACTGCCTTGGCATGCAACACATAGACTTCACCGGTTTCCATCTCCAGCGCGGTCACGCCCACCACGTCGCCATCGGCATCGCGAATCAGGTCCAGCGCCATCCATTCGACGAAGAACTGGGTATTAGCGCGCACATTGCGCTGGTACAGGGTATGCAGCAGCGCGTGGCCGGTGCGGTCGGCAGCGGCACAGGCGCGCTGCACCGGCTTCTCGCCGAAGTTGGCAGTATGGCCGCCGAAGGGGCGCTGATAGATGCGGCCCGATTCCACCCGGTCAAACGGCATGCCAAAGTGTTCCAGCTCGATCACCGCCTCAGGTGCAGTCTTGCACATGAATTCGATGGCATCCTGGTCACCCAGCCAATCGGAACCCTTGACCGTGTCGTACATATGCCATTCCCACTTGTCTTCCTGGACGTTGCCCAGCGAAGCGGAAATGCCCCCTTGCGCCGCCACGGTGTGCGAGCGGGTAGGGAAAACCTTGGATAGCACGGCCGTCTTGAGGCCGGCTTCGGAAAGCTGCAATGCTGCGCGCATGCCGGCACCGCCAGCACCCACGATCACTGCATCGAATTGACGTTTAGCGACGTTCGCCATTAGACACCCCACACCACTTTAACTGCATAAACAAAGCTACCGATCAGATACAGGATGGTCAGCACATGCAGGGTCAGCCTCAGCCCCAGAGGCTGGACATAGTCCATCCAGATATCACGCACGCCAACCCAGGCGTGCAGCAGCAAGGCGAGGATAGTGACGGTGCTCAGCACCTGCACCCAGGTGCAGGCGAACAACGCTTTCCAGCTATCGTAGCTGGCACCCGCGGCCAAGATTAGGAAGGCCAGCAGGCCTACGGTGTAAACCAGCATCACCACGGCGGTAACGCGTTGCAACAACCAGTCGCGCAAACCATAGTGCGCGCCGACGACATGGCGATTTACCACAGGACACCTCCGATGATGGCGGTAAGCGCCAGGCTGACAACCAGCACAGCCTTGGCAGTATTACGCGCAGTCTCGAGCTCCAGGCCCTTGTGCACGTCCAGGAAGAGAAAACGGATGCCGGCGCAGGCATGATGCAGATAGGCCCACAGCAGACCAATCAAGGCAAGCTTGACCACCGGATAGGCGATGAAGGACTTGAAGGCATCGAACTGCGTCTCGCTGGAGAGCGAGCCATGCAGTAGCCAGAGCACCACCGGGATGGCGAGGAACAGGACCACACCGCTGATACGATGCAGGATCGAGATGATGCCCGGGATAGGCAGCCTGATCTTCGGGAGATCAAGATGCTTGGGCCGTTTTTTCTCCATGACGCGATTCCTTATTTTGTTTGAGTCACAGTGCAAGCCGCTGCACCGTTGCCCCGCGGCAGTACCCGCGGGTGGCGCTGTCGGCACCGGCAAAACCGGCCAGTGCAGCAACGCCTGTGGCAAAGCCTTTCGATTGTAGCAAACGGATTTGCCATTACCGTCCAGCTTGGCCTTTATAAAACCGTCCCGACTACATTACCGTGTCATATCAGACACGATAGACGTAATGATCGGTGCGGCAACGCAACACCGACCATTCCACCGGCGTACTACTCAAACCACCCGCGGTCCTTGCCACTTCCAGGACAGGGCTATCGACCTCGACCCCCAGCAATCTGGCCTCCTCGCGCCCTGCCAGCCCCGCTCTGAACTGCGGCGGATTGGATACCACGCGCAAGCCGAATTCACGCCACCAGACGGTTCGCAAATTGCAATTGGCCTGCTTGATACGGCGAGCGTCCAAGCCATCGAAGCGCTCTGCCGGCACAAAACTTTCGATCACCGCATAGGGCTCACCCGACACCCTGACCAGTCGCTTGACCGCGATCAGGATGGCACCGCGCCGCAATCCCAATGCTGCAGCAGGCTCATCGCCGGCATTGCTGCGGGCGCAGGCAAGCAGTTCCACCGAGGTTTCGAGCGCCCGGTCCGACCCCGGCAATCCCGCCCGCCCCCAGTCGTCCTGCGCCTGGGCAATGAAGGTTCCCAGCCCCTGGCGGCGCACCAGCACGCCCTCACCCACCAAGCTGTCGAGCCCCTTGCGCACCGTTCCCTGGCTGACGCCAAAGCGGTCAGCCAATTCAAACTCACTGGGCAAGGCCGACCCGGCATCCCACTCGCCCTGCTCTATGCCTGCAAGGATGCGCCCGCGCACTTGCGTGTACAGAGGCTGGCGACCTGGGAGTTCGGCCGGGTGACGGCCGGATGCTGCGGACATGGACGACTCGCGGGAAGCGGGATTTCGCGCTTTATACGCCACCGCCGCGCCGCTGTCCATCCCGGTCTTATATAAGACACAAGATTGCAATGCAACAAAGTCACCCTTCAACCGTATTCCGGGTGATTTCAGCAGCTTGAGATGCTAGACTCGTCCTGATTGCTGTGCTGCCACATGAAAACCCTTGCCTCTCTCGCTCGCTGACACTTTGAAGTGAACGATTGCTGCAACTGGTGGCCACACTCGCCTCTCCCTACTTAAAGCTCTCCAGGAGTTCCAACGATGAAGAAACCCGTTCGCGTTGCCGTTACCGGCGCTGCCGGCCAGATCGGTTACAGCCTCTTGTTCCGCATTGCCTCTGGCGAGATGCTGGGCAAGGATCAGCCCGTCATTCTGCAACTGCTGGAACTGCCGCTGGAGAAGGCCCAGGCCGCACTCAAAGGCGTGATCATGGAGCTGGAAGACTGCGCCTTCCCGCTGCTGGCCGGTGTAGTCGGCACCGATGACGCTGAAGTCGCCTTCAAGGATGTCGACGTGGCACTGCTGGTTGGCGCCCGCCCTCGCGGCCCCGGCATGGAGCGCAAGGACCTGCTGCTCGAAAACGCCAAGATCTTCACCGCCCAAGGCGCCGCCCTGAACAAGGTCGCCAGCCGTGACGTCAAGGTGCTGGTTGTCGGCAACCCCGCCAATACCAATGCCTACATCGCCATGAAGTCGGCTCCCGATCTGCCGGCCAAGAACTTCACCGCCATGCTGCGCCTGGATCACAACCGCGCCCTGAGCCAACTGGCCGACAAGGCTGGCGTAGCCGTTGCCGATATCGAAAACCTGATCGTCTGGGGCAACCACAGCCCGACCATGTACCCCGACTATCGCTTCGCTACCGCTGCCGGCGCTTCGCTCAAGACCAAGATCAACGACGAAGCCTGGAACAAAGACACCTTCATCCCCAAGGTGGGCAAGCGCGGTGCCGCCATCATTGAAGCCCGTGGCCTGTCGTCGGCAGCCTCGGCTGCCAATGCCGCCATTGACCATATCCGTGACTGGGTACTGGGCACCAATGGCAAGTGGGTGACCATGGGCATTCCGTCGGATGGTTCCTACGGTATCCCCGAAGGCGTGATGTACGGCGTGCCCGTTACCTGCGCCAACGGTGAGTACACCCGCGTGACCGGCCTGGAAGTCGATGCCTTCTCGCGTGAACGCATGGATTTCACCCTGGCCGAGCTCGAAGAAGAGCGCGCAGGCGTGGCCCATCTGCTGGGCTGATTTTCACCCCTGCAGCGAAAGGCGAGCCCTGGCTCGCCTTTTTTGTTGCCCGTCATCGGCGTATAAGCAAGCCATGATGCCCTGAAACGGGCACAATACGCGCCGCGCGATGGACGGTAGCTGCAAACGCCGCCTCTCCTCGCTGCAAGAGCTAGGCTGATTTCACACCTCAACGCTTCCATCCGTTTGCCACCAACGTGACCGACACCCAGACGCCTGCCCCTCCCAAAAAACGCCTGCAGAAGTTGCGTGCCTTGCTACGACGCTATCGCAAACTGCTTTGGGCCACAGCAGGGCTGATACTCGCCGCCTTTATCGGTGCCGGCTGGTGGCTGCTGCGCGACCTCCCCTCCTTGGCCGAGCTGGACAACCTGCAAGCCAAGGTGCCGCTACGGGTGTTCTCCGACGACGGCATATTGATAGGTGAATTCGGCAAGGAGCGGCGCAGCCTGGTCAAGCTGGCCGAGATGCCGGCGCAGCTCAAGCATGCCGTACTGGCAATTGAAGACGCCCGTTTCTATGAGCACGGCGCTGTTGACCTGCAAGGCGTACTGCGTGCCGGGCTCGCCAACCTGGGTAGCGGCGGCCGCGGCCAGGGCGCCAGCACTATCACCATGCAGCTTGCCCGCAACATGTTCCTGACCAAGGACAAGACCTACACCCGCAAACTGCGCGAGATACTCCTGGCCTACAAGATCGAATCCGTCCGCAGCAAGGATGAGGTGCTCGAGCTGTACATGAACCAGATCTACCTGGGCCAGCGCGCATACGGCTATGCCAGTGCCGCCCGCATCTACTATGGCAAGGAACTCAAGGACATTACCCTGGCTGAAGCCGCCATGCTGGCAGGCCTGCCCAAGGCACCTGCGGCCTATAACCCGGTGGTCAATCCTAAGCGGGCACGGATACGCCAGGCGTATATCCTCAAGCGCATGCTGGAACTGAAGCTGATCGACAAGGCCAGCTACGAGCAGGCATTGGCCGAGCCACTCAAGCTGGCCGAAGGTGAGATGCAAACCTACCAGCCCCGGCCCAAGGCGGAATACGCCGCCGAGATGGCGCGCCAGCAGATGGTCGCCCAGTATGGCGAGAAAGCCTATGGCATGGGGCTGGTGGTACACACCACCATCAACTACACCGCCCAGCTGGCCGCCTGGGATGCCGTGCGCACCAGCCTGCTGGACTACGACCGACGTCGCAACTATCGCGGCCCCGAAGGGCAGATGCTATTGCCCCCGGCGGAAGAGGATCGCAATGACGCGATAGAAGAGGCACTGGAGACCCACCCCGATGCCGAGGAAATGATCGCTGCAGTAGTGCTGAAAACCAGCCCCCGTGAAGTGACCGTGCAGACCCGCGAGGGCGAAGCACTGGTCATCAATAGCAACGGCCTGCGCTTTGCAGCCGCGGGGTTGCGCAGCAGCGCCAACGATGCTTTGCGCATCAGGCCGGGCAGCATCGTACGCGTCATACAGAATGCTCAGGGCAAGCCCGAGATCGCCCAGCTACCTGAGGTGCAGGGCGCGCTGGTGGCATTGGCCCCCCAGGATGGCGCCATTCGGGCACTGGTTGGCGGCTTCGACTTCAAGGTGCAGAACTTTAACCGCGCCGCCCAGGCCTGGCGCCAACCGGGCTCCACCTTCAAGCCATTTGTCTATTCGGCTGCGCTGGAGCGCGGTGTCGGCCCTGCCACCATCGTCAACGACGCCCCCCTATCGATCAAGCTGGACCCCAAAGACGAAAAAGCCTGGGAGCCCAAGAACGACGACTACAGCCAGTCCGGCCCCATTACCTTGCGGCGCGGCCTGCAAAAATCCAAGAATCTCGTGGCCGTGCGGGTACTGGACTATATTGGCGTGCCCTATGCGCGTGATTACGTCACCCGCTTCGGCTTTGAAAAACGCCAAGTCCCCCCCTATCTGCCCATGGCTCTAGGCGCAGGCCAGGTCACCCCCCTGCAACTGGCACGGGGCTACACCGTGTTCGCCAACGGCGGCTTCCGTGTCGACCCCTACCTGATACGGGAGGTGCGCGACGGCAAAGGCAAGCTATTGCTCCAGGCGCAGCCCAGGATTGCCGATCAGAACGCCATCCGTGCCATCTCGCCGCGCAATGCCTTCCTGATGAACAACCTGCTGCAAGGTGTGGCTCAGCACGGCACAGCCTACCGCAGCAACGATATGGGCCGTACCGACCTTGCCGGCAAGACCGGCACCACCAACGAGGCGCGTGATGCCTGGTTTGCCGGTTATCACAACAGCCTGGTAGCCGTCAGCTGGATGGGCTTCGACCAGCCACGCTCATTGGGCACCAGCTCGGCTGGCAGCCAGTTGGCCCTGCCGCAGTGGATGCGCTTCATGACGCCCATGCTCAAGGGTCTACCCACTTACACCATGCCGCAGCCCACCGGCGTTAGCCAGCAGGGAGGCGAGTGGTACTTTGACGAGTTCACCCGGGGCAATGGCTTTGTCGCCGGCATAGGCATGCGCGGCGTCGCCATGCCAGAGCCCGAAGAAGAAATCGAGCTGCTGGAGGGCGAGGAAATCCCAACCGAGGAAGGCGAGCCCGAAGAAACCAGCGAGCCCGTGCCGGATGGGACGCAATCAGGGAAACGGGATCGCTGACCGGTAGGCCGGCGGGACGCAAAAAAACGGCGCATCGTGCGCCGTTTTTTTCTTTAGGGCCGCATCACTGCCAGCTGATCAGACCATAGTTCTTTTTGCCACGCTTGAGCAGTGTAAAACGGCCGAACAGGCGTTCTGCATCAACAAAGCCATGCTCCAGCGTAGCGGCCCGATTGCCATTGATACTGACTGCGCCGCTCTGGATAAAGGTACGCGCTTCGCTCTTGGACTTGGCCAGATTGGCGGCCACCAGCGCATCGATCAGGCCGGTCACCGACCGCTCCAATACGACACCGGGCATGCCATCCTGGGCCAGTTGCTCGAAGTCCGATTCGGTCAGGGCCGCAAGGCTGTCGCTGAACAGGCTTTGGCTGATACGCTGCGCCGCCTCGACCGCACCTGGGCCGTGAACGATGGCCGTCACCTGCTCCGCCAGGATGCGCTGTGCCTCAGGCTTACCTTCGCGGGCCTTGTCGGCCGCCTCGATGGCATTGATCTCGGAAGGGGACAGGAAAGTGAAATAGCGCAGGAAGGTGTACACATCGGCATCGGCCGTGCCCAGCCAGAACTGGTAGAAGGCGTAGGGTGAGGTCTTCTTTGCATCGAGCCAGATGGTGCCGGTCTCGGTCTTGCCAAACTTGGTGCCATCGGACTTGGTCACCAGCGGCAGTGTCAGGCCAAACACCTGCTGCTGGTTCAGACGCCGGGTCAGGTCGGTACCGGCCGTGATATTTCCCCACTGGTCAGACCCACCTATCTGCAGACGGCAACCGTAGCGGCGGTTCAGCTCGGTGAAGTCGTAACCTTGCAGCAGGCTATAGGCAAACTCGGTGAAGGAGATGCCCTGATCGTCGCGGTTGATGCGCTGCTGCACCGACTCCTTCTTGATCATGGCATTGACCGAGAAGTGCTTGCCGATATCGCGCAGGAAATCCAGCACGCTCATGGGGCCGAACCAATCGTGGTTGTTGGCCATGATGGCGGCGTTGGCACCGTCGAACTGGAGGAAAGGCGCCACTTGAGCACGTATCTTGGCTACCCAGCCCTCGATCACATCGGGCGTATTGAGCTTGCGCTCTGCCGACTTGAAGCTGGGGTCGCCTATCATGCCGGTGGCGCCACCCACCAGGGCAATCGGCTTGTGGCCAGCCTGCTGGAAGCGCTTGAGCACCAGGATGGGTACCAGGCTGCCAATGTGCAGGCTGTCCGCCGTCGGGTCGAAGCCGCAATAGAGGGTCACCGATTCCTTGGCCAGCAGTTCGTCGAGCGCCGCAGCATCTGTCGCTTGTGCGATCAGGCCACGATCTTGCAGATCCTGGATAAGGCTGGATTGGGACATGTAGGAACTCTCCACAGGGCAAACAAGGCACCGACACGGTGCCGCAAAAATCGGAACCGGTGATTCTAGCGCAAACCGGGGTACTACCCACATCCTATACAGTCATTGCATCAGCGCCGGTCATGAATTCAAGCCATGGATGGGCGCTGGCCACGCGGGCGCGGGAGCAAACCTGGCGCAGGACCTCAGGGCCTGTTCAAAGTTATTTCGCCTCGTCACCTATCGGGAAAAGATCCTGAACAGTCTCACAGACTGGTAGGCTATTGCCTCCCGACTTCGCCCCCCCAAGCGCCATGCCCACTCCCCAGCTTTATATCGGCCTGATGTCCGGCACCAGCCTGGATGGTATTGACTGTGCCCTGGTGGACTACGCAGGCACCGCCCCCCGGTTGCTGCATGCCACGCTACAGCCGTTTGCATCTGCCCTGCGTACCGCGTTGCTGGCCTTGCAAAGCCCGCAGACGGATGAGCTGCACCAGGCTGCGCTAGCAGCCAACGCACTGGCGGACGCCTATGCAGCCGCGATCACCGATACCCTGGCCCAGGCCGATGTGGCGGCCGCGCAGGTGCGTGCCATCGGTATGCATGGCCAGACCATACGGCATAGGCCCGAGCTGGCCTACACGCTGCAGATAGGCAACGCAGCCAGATTGGCGGAGCAGACCGGCATTACGGTGGTCAGTGATTTCCGCAGCCGCGACGTCGCCGCCGGTGGCCAGGGTGCACCGCTGGTGCCCGCCTTCCATCGTGGCTTGTTCGGCGCAGCTGCGCATCGTGCCATCGTCAACATAGGCGGTATCAGCAATGTGACCGATCTGCCCAGCCACGGCGAAGTGCGCGGTTGGGATACTGGCCCCGGCAATGTGCTGATGGATGGCTGGACCACCCGCCACCAGGGCTGGGCGTATGATGCCGATGGCGGCTGGGCCGCCACGGGCGCAGTCAATGACGTCTTGCTGGCGACCCTGCTGGCCCAGCCTTATCTGGCCCAGCATCCACCCAAGAGTACCGGGCGAGACCTGTTCCATCTACGTTGGCTGGATGCCATCCTGGCCCAGCTGCCGGCCATGCCGCCACAGGATGTGCAGGCCAGCCTGTTGGAATTCACAGCGCGCAGCATCGCTGATGAAATCAACCGACACGCTGCGCAAGCCAGTGAAGTCTATGTATGCGGCGGCGGCGCACGCAACAGCCTGCTGATGCGCAGGCTGGCCGCCTTGCTGGCCCCGCGCCGGCTGGACAGCACGGAGGTGTTGGGCCTGCATCCTGACTGGGTTGAAGCAGTGGCCTTTGCCTGGCTGGCTAAGCAATGCCTGGCTGGGCAGCCGGGCAACCTGCCCGCCGTGACGGGTGCAGCAGGCCCCAGGTTACTGGGCGCCATCTACCCTGCATGAGCATGGCCGAAGTGCTGTACTGGCTTGGCGGCATCGGGCCCTCGGCCAAATCTCAGCCAGGCTTTCTCGTGAAAATAGTAGGCCACGGTATTGACTGCGGGTTCCACCAAGGCCAGCGTGCTGCTGATACCTATGCTGCCCGTCAGCATATAGGCCACGCTGAAGGCCACCCCAAAGTGGGTAAGGGCAAATGTCGCGGTCTTGGCCATGATGGACTCCTTGGTGCTATGGCGCTTAAGTTGATGGCCCTATCATAGCGCCCTGCCATCCCAAGAAAAAATCAAACATTTCTCATGTAACGATAGCAATAACACTATCACCATCAAGCACAAACAGGCATTCTCATCAGGGCTAGATGACATAGTCCTGGCCATGGCTGGCCTTGAGCGCCTGCATGGCCGCATGGGTGGACAGATGCACCTGTCCGGACAGTTCGTCGAGAAAGCCGCTCTGCTTGAGCTGGTCCATCACCGGCCCCTTCACCACCGCAAAATGCAGCCTCACCCCCTGCTCCAGCAATACCCGGTTCAGCTCACGCAAACCTTGCAGCGCCGAGACATCAATGGCATTGACGGCCGACAGCACCAGCAGTAGCTCTCGTGTCCTGGGTCGCTGTCCCAGCATGGTCACCAGGCCGGCTCGCACGAAGCGGATATTGGCAAAGTACAGACTTTCATCTATCCGCACCGCCAGTATCTCGGGCTCGGTTTCGACTTCGTAGCGCAGCACATTGCGGTAATGTTCGGTGCCGGCCACCCGCCCCAGCACAGCCAGATGGGGTTGGCTGGTACGCCAGATAAACAGCGCCAGCGACAGGCCGACGCCCAGCAGGATGGCATCAACCACCCCCAGCACCAGCACACCCAGCAAGGTCGCCAGATAGACCAAGGCATCGCGTCTGTCGTAACGCCATGCCAGCCTGAAGATGGACAGATCGATCATCTGCGAGACTGCGACCACGATGGTGGCCGACAACACCGCCAGCGGCATGCTGGCGAACAGATCGGTAAACAACAGCAGGATCAGGGCTATCCAGGCCGCCGTTAGCACCCCCGCCAACTGCGTACGGGCGCCGGCCAGCTCATTGGCGGCAGAGCGGCCAAAGCTGGCAGACACAGGAAAGCCCCCGGTCAGGCCAGCCGCCGTATTGGCAGCACCCAGCGCCAACAGCTCCCTATCCGGGTCCACGCTTTCGCGGCGCTTGAGTGCAAGGGACTGGGCAATCGAATAGCTATCGACAAAACCGACCAGAGCAATGGCCAGTATGGCCGGCACGATGGCGCCTGCACTGGCGATATCCATGGCGGGCCAGGCCAATGGCGGTAAACCGGCCGGCAACACACCTACAGAGCGCACCGGCAAAGCCAGCAGGCTACTGGCGACGGCACCTGCCACCACCACCACGATGGGGAAAGCCTTGCCCCATAGATCGGCTGCCTGTGCACTCAGACCCAGTTTCTGCAGGCAGGGCTTGATCCAGCGCCGGCCGGCCAGCAGCAAGACCAGCGCCGCTGCGGACAGCATCAGTGCAGGCAGATTGGTCTGCGGCAATGCCCGCACCAGTTCGGTGGCAATCTGCCAGGCCGTAGCGCCATGGGCGCTGATGCCCAGCAGTTGCGGCAGCTGGCTCAGTACGATCAACAGCGCCGAGCCACTGACAAAGCCCCCCACCACCGAGTGCGACAGAAAATTGGCGATAAAGCCGAAACGCAGCCAGGCCAGGCCCATGCGCAAGACACCTGACAGCAGTGCAACCATGCCCGCCAGGGCCATCCAGGCGGCACTGCCCGGTGCAGCCATGCCTGCCAACGCGGTAGCGGTCATCAGCGAGGGCAAGGCAGCAGGCCCGACCGACAGGGTGGCGCTGGAACCCAGCAAGGCATACACCACCACCGGGACGATGCTGGCGTACAAGCCCGCCTGGGGTGGCAAGCCGGCCAACAGGGCGTAGGCCAGCCCCTGCGGAATCAACAGCACCAACAATGTCAGGCTGGCCAAAAGATCGTGAGGGAGATCGCCACGGCGATAATGTCTAAGCCAATCAGGCATGGCGGCACTCAGGAGCGAGGTGTGGGCAGCAGCGTATATAAGCCCATGCCGGCCAGCATGGCGAGTACAAATGGCACGAAGGCCGTCTCACCGGTCGCCAGGCCCAATAGTGCCGGGCCAGGGCAAATACCCGCCAGCCCCCAGCCCAGACCAAACAAGGCAGCCCCCAGCAGCAGGCTAGAATCCGGTTTGCCGGGCTTGGGTAGTTGCATCGGCAAGCCCAGCAGGCTGCGCTGGCGATGCCCTGCCCAGGCCAGCAATCCCGTCGCTGCGCAAATCCCGCCAACCATCACCAGGGCCAGGCTAGGGTCCCAAAGCCCGGCGATATCCAGAAAGCCAGATACCTTGGCTGGGTTCGCCATCCCGGCCAGCAACAAGCCCAAGCCAAACAATAGCCCCAAGAGGCCCGCGGTCAGTGACGATTTCATCTCAAGCTCCCAATACATGACGCATGATGTAAACCGTCACCACGGCAACCAGCATGAAGGTCATGGTGGCGATCAGCGAGCGCAGGGTTCCTCGCGCTAGGCCGCAGACGCCGTGACCACTGGTGCATCCCGACCCCAGGCGTGTACCAAACCCCACTAGCAGGCCGGCAACCACCAAGGTGACAGGGCCTGCTGCCACCTGGATATCGGGCAGGCGCCAACCCAACTGCCATACCAGCGGGGCCGCCAGCAGACCCACTATAAAGCTCAGGCGCCAGGCACGGTCGCCCTGGCCACCTCGGCTCAACAGCCCACCCACAATACCTGAGACGCCCATGATACGTCCCAGCAGCAGCGCAAAACCGCCCGCAGCCAGGCCTATCAGCGCGCCCCCAGACAATGACGCCAGCGGTGTGAAGTGCAAGGTATCAAGCTGCATGCGTAGTCTCCTTCTGATTTGGCGGACAGTACAGTTCGTACATCAAGCCCAGTACCCGGCTGACTTCGTCACTGGCCAGGCTGTAATAGATATATTTGCCTTCACGGCGGGTACTGACCAGCTGCTCGTTACGGAGCACGCCCAGTTGCTGGCTCAAGGTAGGCTGGCGTATCCCGGTCATGGATTCGAGTTCAGACACGGTTCTCTCCCTCTCCACCAGTTGGCAGAGCAGCAGCAAGCGGTCTTCATTGGCCAGCGCCTTGAGCAGCGCGGCGGCCTGGCCTGCCGCGCCACGCAAGCCTTCCAGCTGTTCTGGTGTCATCGTTTCAACCTCTCATGACAGACTGATGGTTGACACATTATACTTTTTTACATTATGTTTTCAAGAATATTGATTAGGAGCATACGTATGCATCCCGCCAACGCCCAGATTCAAGCCTTCCATGAGCCTGTTACCGGCACTATCAGCTATGTGGTGTATGACCATCGCGGCGGCCACGCTGCCATCATCGACCCCGTACTGGACTACGACCCCAAGGCAGGCCGTACCAGCACGCGCAATGCCGATCAACTGATAGGATTTCTGCAGGCGCAGCAACTGAAGCTGCAATGGATACTGGAAACCCATGCCCACGCCGACCATCTGTCAGCGGCGGCCTATCTGAAACAGCAATGTGGCGGCACCGTGGCCATCGGTGAGCATATACGGCAGGTGCAGGCCATTTTTTCCGGCATCTTCCATTTCGAGTCCAGCTTCGAGGCCGATGGCAGTCAATTCGACCGCCTGTTCCGTGATGGCGAAACCTTCCAGATTGGGACGCTGTCCGCCCAGGCCCTCTTCGTACCGGGCCATACGCCGGCAGATATGGCCTATCTGGTCGGTGATGCCGTTTTCGTGGGCGACACCCTGTTCATGCCGGACCTGGGTACCGCGCGGTGCGACTTTCCCGGTGGCAATGCCGCCACGCTGTATCAATCTGCACAGCGATTGCTATCCCTGCCCGACAGCACCCGCCTGTTCATGTGCCACGACTATCCGCCTGCATCGCGCAAGGTGCAGTGGGAAACCACCGTGGCCGAGCAGCGCGCCGCCAATATCCATATCCGCCAAGGCATCAGCCAGGACGAATTCGTCGCCTTGCGCGAAGCCCGTGACCGCACGCTGGACATGCCCAACCTGCTGCTGCCGTCGGTACAGATCAATATCCGGGCGGGCGAGATGCCCCCCGTAGAAGCTGACGGCCACCGTTATTTGCGCATTCCCTTGAACCGGCTTTGACCTAGGTCAACACAGGCGACAATATATCTTGGTCCCAAGCCCTCCTTGTAGCGTAACAGACCAGTACAAGTGCTATACCGACTTAACGCTTGCTTAAAGGATGGTTATGCCCGCAGCACTCAGCTTCCGCACCAAGATATTGATCGTGGCCCTGCTCTGCGCCACGCTTGCACTGGCAGCCGTTGTAACGGCGGTATCACTGCAAACCCGCGCGCTGTCGCGTCAGCAAGCCTACGACAGCGCCCGCTCCCTGGCGGATTACTATGCCGGCTATGCCAGCGCCGCGTTTGGTGCGCCAGCCAATACGGCGCGCGATATGGCCGGGGTGTTCGCCGGTTTCAAGAAGCATGGCCCACCTGACCGCAAGGTGATGGACGGCATGCTGGAGGCCACCTTCCAGCGGCAGGAGAAGCTCTACGACCTCTGGGTGATTTTCGAGCCCAATGCCCTCGATGGGCGCGATGCCGAGTTCACCAAGAACAAGCTCTATTACGCCAGCGGTGCCTATGCCCCCTGGCTGCTGCGGCCGGACGCCAAGCAAGCTGCGGCCACTAAGTTCTTCGAGTACGACCATGCCGACAAGGAGATGACGCCGGAGGAACAGCAAAAGTGGAACGAGGACTACTATGGCCAGCCCTATTACATCGAGCCCAAGAACACCAAGCGTGATACAGCGGTAGAGCCCTACCTGGATACTGACACCAATGTGCTGATGATGTCCTATGTGGCACCTGTGGTGGCTGATGGCCAGTTTATCGGCGTCATCGGCTCCGACGTACCCATGCGTGACTTGCAAGCCACCCTGAATGCCCAGAAGCCCTACGAAACCGGCTTTCTTAGCCTCATCAGCCATGCCGGCGTGTATGCCAGCCACCCCGATGCCGGCCGCATCAACAAGCCCTTCGACCCACAGGAAATTCCCAAGGATGCCTTTGAGGCCGCCCGCAGCGGCAAGGCCATCGTGGTTGAACAGGACGAATACGCCCGCTTCCTGGTACCTGTCGCCATCGGCAGCAGCGCCACCCAGTGGGTGCTGGCGGTCAATATCCCGATTGCCCGTATCATGGCCCCGACCAACCATATGCTGATGGTCAATATCGCCATCGGTGTCGTGGCATTGGTGTTGCTGGCCATCGTGCTGGGTATCGCCATCGGTAAGGTAGCACAACCGCTGGCACGCCTGCGCGATGCCATGCGTGAACTGGCAGGCGGCGAGGCCGATCTGACCCGGCGCCTGCAGGTAGCCAGCCAGGACGAGATCGGCCAGACCTCGCAGGCCTTCAACCGCTTTATCGACAGCCTTGCAGACATCGTACGGGCAGTAAAAGACAACGCTGTCGATCTCAATGGCCGTATCAATGAGCTGGCGGGGCATACCCGGCATATATCGGACAGTTCGGCGCAGCAATCGTCGGCAGCGGCTTCGTCGGCCGCTTCACTGGAAGAAATGTCCACCAGCATCAGCCTGATTGCGCAGAATGCCGGCGATGCCGGCAAGACCAGCGAACAGGCTGAGCGGGACGCCTTGAGTGCGGTGGAAGAGGTAAAGCAGACTGCCGCCGAGATAGGCAAGGTGGATCAGGCGGTCAGGCAGCAGGCCTCGACCATGGCCCAGCTGGCACAACGCGCCCAGGCCGTAAGCAGTGTGGTCGCCACCATACGCGAGGTAGCCGAGCAGACCAATCTGCTGGCGCTCAATGCCGCCATCGAGGCCGCCCGCGCTGGAGAACAGGGGCGCGGTTTTGCCGTGGTGGCCGACGAGGTACGCAAGCTGGCAGAGCGCACCGCCGCCGCCACGCTGGAGATCAGCCAGACGATCAGCAGCATCCAGCAGGAGACGGACACGGCAGTCAGCGGCATAGGCACGACACTCGGCCAGGTCGAAGCAGGCGTGGCACGCTCGCGCAGCGCAGCCGAGCAAATAGCCGGTATCGCAGATACGACACGCATCACCGCCATGGGTATGCGCGACATCGCCGTCGCCACCCGCGAGCAATCCGAAGCCTCCAACCTGATGGCCAACAATGTGGAGCAGATCACCTCGGCCATCGCCCAGAATGATGTCGCCCTCCAGCAAGCCTCCAACACCAGCCAGCAGATTGCCAGCCTGGCAGCAGAGCTGGAATCACTGGTACAGCGCTTCCGTACCTGAAAACAGCAAGGCCGCCCTCCCGGGCGGCCTGTCCGTGCCTTTAGCTGAACCTGCAGCAAATAACTACAGCCGTGGTCAGCGCATAGGGTCTATTCGCTACCTACCCTAGCGCCAGCGTATCCACGCATGCCAAAAGACCGGCGGGCGGCTGGCCCAGTCGTTCATGCGCTCCTGCTTGCGTACCTCATCCAGTTGGGTCTGCTGCATATAGTCCAGCACCGGATCAGGCAGTCCCTGCTTGCTCAGGCGAACGATATCGCTGGCTGTCAGCTGATAGCTGGAGCGGCTCTCCCGCATCATGGCGATGATGGCATCGGCACTAACGCCCTCACGGCTCAGCTTGAGTGCCTCATCCACCGAAACCTGCGGCGGTAGCGTGGCGCAGGCCGAGAGCAACAAGGCACCCGCCAGCCAAACACAAGTCAGACGACGCATGATGTATCTCCCAGTACAGAACACTATCCAGACGAACAGGCCGCCCACGGCCGATCTTCGTCCTAACGTCTGCGTTATAGACCATGCCCAAGCCGGAAAGTGCCATCAGCCCTTGAGGGCCAACGCCAGGTGGATCAAGCGGGTAGCCAGTTGATCGACCTGCCCGCGCTGCCGCTCGTTGACCAGGCTGCCATCCTCTGCAAACGCCTCATGCGCGCGGCTGACAGCCAGCGTTTGCGGCAGCGTGGTTACACCCAGGGTGTGCAGGATGTCGCGCAGGTGGTTCAGCCCACGCAGGCCACCCAGCGCCCCTGGCGAAGCCGCCGTCAGCAAGGCAGCCTTGCCTTGCAGCGTGGCACCGCCATCGATGCGCGATAGCCAGTCCAGTGTGTTCTTCATCAGGGCCGAAATCGACGCATTGTTCTCCGGCGAAGCCAGTGCCAAGCCATCGTGTTGCGCCAGCAGCGCGTTCAATCGCCTGGCGGCTTCGGGGGGACCGTTATCCGCCTCCCAGTCGCCGTGATACAGCGGCATTTCATAGTCGGCCAGATCAATCAAAGTAGCCTCACCACCAGCTGCAACGATCGATGCCGACAGAACAGCAGCCAGGCGCTTGTTTAGTGAGGCCCGCCGGGCACTGCCGGCAAAAACCAGTATGCGTGCACTCATCGCCTTCTCCTTTGCCGCTGTCATTGCGCCTGGGTCGTGATCTCGAAGCGGCCAGACAGCGTCTTGTGTACCGGACACTTGCCGGCTATCTCGGTCAGCCGGGCACGCTCCTGCTCGGTCAGGTCACCAATGAACTGCAACTGTCGCTCCATCTGGTAAACACCGCCCTCTTCCTTGTGGCGGATGGTCACCACCACGTCCTGCAGTGCCATACCCTTACGCTCAGCGTACATACGCACGGTAATGGCAGTACATGCGGCTAGTGCCGCATCCAGCAGTTGATGCGGATCGGGGGCGGTCCCCTCACCCTGTGCGCCGTCCGCATCGGCCAGCCAGTGGGCTTGGTCTGCTATCAGCTGTGTCAGATAATGGCCTTGTTCGGCCTTGCTTGCTACGACGGTCATCTTTTTCTCTCCTGATATTTGTTTCTACTATCCAGCGTACACCCGGGCCGGCAATACCAGCAGCTTCCATACCGTCCCAGGCGCGAGCATGGCGGTTCCTGGGCGTCAGCTCAAGCCACCATGTCAAACACCAGCACTTCGGCATCCCGCCCTTGCGCCAAGGTGACAAGGGGCTCCCCGTGCAGCAGCAGGGCATCGCCAGCCTCAAGCGCTTGCCCGTTCACCTGCAGGCTACCCCGCGCCAGATGCACATAGGCCAGGCGGCCAGGGTCGATGGTCAACGCCCCCTGCTCCTCGGCATCGAACAAGCCCGCGTACAGCCGCGCATCCTGATGCACGGACACCGAACCTTCAGCCGCATCCGGGCTGGCGATCAGGCACAGCCGACCTCGCTTCTGGGCTGCATCAAAATGCTTCTCCTCGTAGCCTGGTGCAATACCGGTCGCACTGGGCATGATCCATATCTGCAGAAAATGCACACTGTGATCCACCGAGCCGTTGTACTCGGAGTGCATGACCCCCTTGCCGGCACTCATGCGCTGTACATCACCCGGCCGAATGACCGAGCCGTTGCCCATGCTGTCCCGGTGCTCCAGCCCCCCCTCCAGCACATAGCTGATGATTTCCATATCACGATGGCCATGGGTACCGAATCCCGCTCCAGGCGCCACCCTATCCTCGTTGATGACGCGCAAGGGGCCAAAGCCCATGTGTTTGGGGTCGTAGTACTCGGCGAAGGAAAAACTATGGAAGGACTTCAGCCAGCCGTGGTCGGCATAACCCCGGTCTGCACTGCGACGTAGCGTAAGCATGACAACTCCTTGCAAAAGTCTGAATGAACAATTGCCATGCTATGCCTTGAACTAGCTTGCTGATAGCGGAATGATCTGAGTAGTTTGATCAAAAAAACAGAATGAGCTTGCGTGGCATGCGAAAGAACCCGCGGATTCAGGCCACGCTGCCATGACGCGAATCCGCCAGGCTCACAGCAAAATCGATGCGCAGGCTAGGATAGCCAGGGATACAGCAGATAGAGCAGGCCGGCTGCCGGCAGCGCCGCGAGTGCGTCGTCGAGCATGACGCCGAAGCCGCCTTTGATGCGTGCATCAAACCAGCTGATAGGCCAGGGCTTGCTGATATCAAACAGGCGGAACAACAGGAACGCGGCGCTCCAGCCCAGGACAGTCTGCGGCACCATGGCCAGCAAGGGTAGCATCGCCACGATTTCATCCCAGACGATGCCGCCGTGATCCGACACGCCTAGCGCCTGCCCAGTCTTGCCGCAAGCCCAGATACCCAGCACAAACAATGGGATAGCCAGCAGGGCGATATGCCATGGTAACAGCAGCTGGGCCAGCAGCAGATACAGAGGGATCGCAGCCAGCGACCCAAATGTCCCCGGCGCTTTGGGAGCAAGACCGCTGCCGAAGCCCAAGGCGAGAAAGTGCGCAGGGTGAGACAGCAGCAGCTTGATATCTGGTTGGCGCAGTGCAGGCATAAGTCAGGCGAAATGGTTGAAGCCGGTATAAGGCAGCCTAACAGGCTGATCGTTGGCGTCCAGCACCGTCACGCCCTGCCCTGCCTTCAGTTGGCCGATATGGCTCAAGCGCAGCGCCAGCGCCGTTGCCAGTTGCTCAATCTGTGCCCGCACCGTGGGCGCGGCCGTAAAGCACAGCTCGTAATCGTCGCCACCAGCCAGCAAGCAGCGATCCAACGCAGGCAGGGCCATGGCCTCGTCGCTCAGCGGCGGCAGCGGCAAAGACATCAGCCGCAGTTCTGCCGCCAACTGCGAGCGGGCTGCAATATGCCCAAGATCGGCCAATAGGCCATCGGACACATCAATGGCAGCACGGGCGAGCCCCGCCAGGGCCAAGCCCAGAGCCACCCTGGGCTGCGGCTTGTCCAGCCGCTCCGCACAGTAGGCAAGGTCGCTCGCGTCCAGCTGGAGCTGGCCATAGCGCTGCGCCACCGCCATGGCGGCCGCACCGGTACAACCTGATAGCCAGATATCGTCACCTGCCTGGCCCGCATCGCGCCGCAGCGCAAAGCCGGGCGCGACTTCGCCCATGATCTGGATGGAGATGGTCAAGGGGCCGGCCGTGGTATCACCCCCGATCAAGGCCACATTGTGCTCGTCGGCCAGGGCAAACATGCCGCGCGAAAACGCCGCCAGCCAGTCCGGGTTGGCTTGTGGCAGGCTCAGGCACAGCGTAAACCAACGCGGCCTGGCGCCCATGGCCGCCATATCCGACAGATTGACGGCCAGGCACTTCCAGCCCAGCGCCTCAGCATCGCAGCCGGCAAAGAAATGGCGTCCCTCCACCAGCGTATCGGCGGAGACTGCCAGTTGCATGCCCGGTGTCGGCGCGATCAGTGCGGCATCGTCCCCCACGCCCAGTACGGTATTGCCGACAGGCCGGGTAAAGTAACGCTGTATCAGATCAAATTCATCGAGCGGCATGGCGGGGCGTTAGTCCACCCGGCGCAGGCTGCGGCCGGGCTCGCTCAACTCGTGCAGCAGGTCGAAGAGATAACCCGCAAGCTGCGCTTCCGTCAGCTCAGGCGGAATCACAAGATCAGGCAAGGCCAGCAAGGTGCCGGTACCTGGGCGATAGGCCACCCACTCAGTACCGACACGGCGTATTTCCAGCTGGTATCTACCAAAGACGTCGAAGCGCATGGCCAAGCACTACCCGTATCAGCGACGGCGGTTACGGCCAGCTTCAACCTCAGCAGTGCGCACTTCGGCGGCCAGCTTGTCCAGGACGCCGTTGACAAAGCGATGACCATCGGTACCGCCAAAGGTCTTGGCTATCTCGATCGCCTCATTGATCACCACCGCGTAGGGGGTTTCCGGCTTGTGGATCAACTCGAATGCGGCCACCAGCAGCACCGCCCGCTCCACCGGGCTGACATCGATTTCATCACGGTCCAGATGTGGCGCCAGGGCTGTCTTCAGTGCCTCGGCATCGCGCAGGGCGTTGTAGAACAGCTCGCGGAACAGGGTCTCGTCAGCCCGGACAAAACTGGTGCTGCTGTCGCGCAGGAAACGCTCGATATTGGCCACGCCGTCGCCAGTAAGCTGCCACTGGTACAGCCCCTGTACGGCAAACTCACGCGAGCGGCGGCGGGAGGATTTCTGCGGGGTCTTCTTGGCTTCTTGGGGTTGTTCAGCTTGGCTCATGGTGTGTCCTGTTCAAAGAGCAGGCGCGGCTTGCAAGCCGCGCTCTTGGGGGGTTCTTGACGGCTGGGGGCTTGCCCGCAGCCGGCTTGGTACTTACTGCCTACCCGCTACACATCAGGCAGCGGGTGGCAGCAAGGCCTTTACATCTTGAAACGCTCGCGCAACGCTGCCTGCAAGCGGGCCATCTCCACGGCTACCTTGGCCGCATCGCTACCCTTTTCCTGCATACGCACCAGTGCCTGGTCGTCGTTCTCGGTGGTCAGGATGGCATTGGCGATGGGGATGCCAAAGTCCAGGCCTACCTGGGTCACACCCGAGCCCGATTCGTTGGAGACCAGCTCAAAATGATAGGTCTCGCCACGAATGATGGCACCCAGGGCGATCAGGGCATCGAAACGGCCAGACTTGGCCATGGTCTGCAGTACCAGTGGCACTTCCAGCGCACCCGGCACAGTGGTCAGCAGCACGTCGGCATCCTGCACGCCCAGGCGCTTGAGCTCGTCGCGACAGGCCAACAACAGGCCGCCACACACATCGTTGTTGAAACGGGCGGTGACGATGCCGATGCGCAAGCCCTTGCCGTCAAAGTTGGATTCGATTTCCGGTATGGATTCAAAACGGGCCATATCATGCTTTCAATTCAGTATGTTGTCGCAACAAGGCTGCCAGTGCCGGTCTATCCAGCTCGCTGACAGCAATACGTACTATCCAGTCCACCAGATCCACCTGGCTGAAGCAGAGCCGCCAACCGTTCTGCACCAGAAAGGTGGTCACGGTGGCTGCAGCGGTGCGCTTGTTGCCATCCAGAAAGGGATGGTTCTTCGCCAGCGAATGCGCGTAGGCTGCCGCGGCCTCGAACAGGTCGCCGGTGTCATCAAGTGTCTGCTGTGCCTGGCTCAACGCCGAGCGCATCAAATCAATACCCCTGATGCCCTGCATGCCGCCAAAGGCGCGTATCTGATCCTCGTGCATCAATAGCACCAGCGACTCAGGCAGAAAACGCACCGCCATCAAAGGTCGGCCAGTTTCTGGAACGCCGGGCGATACTGCTCCAGCACCTCCTGATAGGCACGCCAGCCTTCGGAAAAGGCCTCATCTACCGGCGTCAGCAGCAAGCGTCCATTCTCGCTGGTGATCTCGAACTTTTGCCCCTCCGCCAGATGCAGGCTGCTGACCAGCTCGGCCGGTATGGTAGTGACAAAGCTGGAACCAACCTTGCGTAGCGAGACCTGGCTCATGGCGTGCTCCGTATTTCGTATATACAGCCGTATATCTTAGCACCAAGCCGCCATGGCGGTCAAAAAGCCTTAGAAATCAAGGCTCGACAAAGCCCGTCACTTCCAAACCAAAGCCAGCCATGCTGGGCATCTTGCGGGCGGGCGACAGCAGGCGCATCTTGCCCACCCCCAGGGACTTGAGCATCTGGGCACCTACGCCATACGTGCGCAGATCCCATTTGGTAGGGTTGTTGAGCTTCAATTCCGGCAAGGCACGGGCCAGGAGATCCTCGCCGCTTTCCTCGCGATGCAGCAGTACCGCCACCCCACGGCCCGCCTCGCTGATCGCGGCCAGGCTTTGATAGATGCCCCAGCTGTGGCGGGTCTGGCCCGCGTCCATCCAGTCCATCACGCTCAGTGGCTCGTGCACCCGTACCAGCACTTCATCGCTGGCCGTGAAATCGCCCTTGACCAATGCCAGATGGGTGCTGGTGCAACCCTGCTCCCGAAATGCCACCAGCTTGAACTCACCTGCCGGTGTCTGCACCATGCGCTCACCAGCGCGCTCCACCAGCGATTCGGTACGGCTACGATACTGGATCAGATCAGCAATGGTGCCGATCTTGAGCCCATGCTGGGCAGCAAAGGGCAGCAGCTCGGGCAGGCGTGCCATGGTGCCGTCGTCATTCATGACTTCGCAGATCACCGATGCCGGCAGGCAGCCTGCCATGCGCGCCAGATCGCAACCTGCCTCGGTATGGCCCGCACGCGCCAGCACCCCGCCCTCGCGCGCCATCAGCGGAAAAATATGGCCAGGCTGGACGATATCGGACGGCCTGGCATCGCGTGCCACGGCAGCCCGCACCGTCCGTGCACGGTCTGCGGCAGAGATGCCGGTACTCACCCCTTCGGCGGCCTCAATGCTGAGCGTGAAATTGGTGCCATGCGAGGCGCCATTCTTGGTCACCATCAAGGGCAGCTCCAGCTGCCGACAGCGCTGCTCGGTCAGGGTCAGGCAGATCAAGCCACGCGCGTGCTTGGCCATGAAATTGATGGCCTCCGGGGTGACATGCTCGGCTGCCATGACGAGATCGCCCTCATTCTCGCGGTCCTCGTCATCCATCAGGATGATCATGCGGCCGGCAGCCAGCTCGGCAATCAGGTCGGGTATGGGAGAAATAGCAATGGACATGTAACGGGTACTTTCAGAATTCAAAGGGAGCGGGTGAGCAGGCGGCTCAGCCCTTGCGCTTCTTCAGCGCTTCAAACGGATCGGCTTCGGGCAGCATGCGCTCAAGGTAGCGTGCGATCAGGTCTATCTCCAGATTGACCTTGTCACCGGCCTTCAGGTGCTTGAGCGAGGTGACTGCCACTGTATGGGGTATCAGGTTGACCGAGAAGATGCAGCGGTCATTGACGTCCTTGACCTGATTGGTGGTCAACGACACGCCATTGATGACCACCGAGCCCTTGATGGCAATGAATTTGGCCAGGGACTTGTCCGCCTGCACCACCAGTTGCCAGCTCTCGCCCACCTCGACGAACTTCAGTACCTCCCCCAGGCCATCCACATGGCCGGACACCAGGTGCCCGCCCAGGCGATCGCCCAGCCGCAGCGCTTTCTCCAGATTTACCTCGCGGCCCGGGTCTTCCAATCCTACCGTGCAGCGTAGCGATTCGGCCGAGATATCGTACTTGAAGCTGTGCTCCGTCTTGGCAATCACCGTCATGCAGCCGCCGTTGACCGCGATGCTGTCGCCTATAGCCACGTCACGCAGGTCCAGGTGTTCGCTGACCACCATCACACGCAGGCCTTCGCCTTCCAGTGGTTGTACGGTGGCGATCTTGCCGGTGGCTTCAATGATGCCAGTGAACATGGCTATCCTTTCTCGATTGGGGGGCGCCGACGCATGCGTCATGCCGGTTTTTGGCAGGCATGCAGCCGCAGTGGCCAGCTCACACGCCTGGGCGCATCCCCCCAGAGCGGCGCAAGCTGCTTGCGCAACGCCAGCAGGGGGTCATGCTGTTTATCTTCTTTATAGCGCTGGGTAGCCGACCAGGTGCCCAGATATCCGATCAGTGCATCCAAGGTCCACATCAACGCCATATCCAGTTCAGGTACAGGCAGCCGGGGGTAAGGCATGGCCAAGCTGGCATAGCCCTGCTCAAGCCAACGCCGTTCGGGTGGCCAATATGCCCCGACCACATGGTGATAGTAGTCGGCCACGATGGCATCGATGGCAGGCTCGGTGGCGAACACCTCGTAACACCATATAGCCAGCACGCCACCGGGCTTGAGCACGCGATCAGCCTCGGCCATGAAGGCGTCCAGATCAAACCAGTGCAGCGCCTGCGCCACCGTGATCAAGTCCGCAGTGCCGGCAGTCAGCGAACTGCGTTCGGCCGCCTCCTGCCGGTAGACGATATGGGGGTGGGATGGTGCATTTGCAAGCTGCCCGGCCGAGGGTTCGGTCGCAACAACCTGCTGGAAGTGTTCCGCCAGGGCCAGCGCCGCCTGTCCGTTGCCGGTGGCGACGTCCCAGGCCAGCCCGGCAGCGGGCGCCACCTGGGTCAGCCAGGCAAACAGGCTGGCCGGATAACAGGGCCGGAACTGCGCGTAGGCGGCAGACTGGGTCGAGAAGTGATCCTGGAAGCTCATGGCAGGGTTGCCGACTCCAGCAGGCTGATGCGACGGGCATCACAGTCTATCTCGACCATCGCGCCATAGGGCAGCACGCACATGGGGTCGGTATGGCCAAAGTCCATATGGGTCACCACAGCCAGCTCGGTCAATCCTTCTTCATCCAGCACCTGCAACAGGGCATCGTCGTATTCGACAAAGCGGCTGGGCGCCAGCTTGCCACCCGGTCGCCCCAGCAGTATGCCCTGCAGCCCCTGCAACGCGCCCTGCTCAGCCAGATTGCGCAGGAAGTAACGCAGCATGCTGGCGGCTGGCGCATCTTCAGAAGTTTCCAGGAACAGGATGGCCCCCTGCCACTGCGCCAGCGAGGGCCAGCAGCGACTGCCGCGCAGCATGTCCAGCACATCCAGGCAACCGCCCAGCAGATGTCCCCGCACCACCCCTTGCCCACGCAGGTAGCGCCACGGTAAGGGGACGTTGAGCGGGCGCTGCCGGGTCAGGCTGGCCACATCAGTCCAGTCATACTGTTCTACCACCCAGCCGTCCGGGTTGGGGCGTATCTCCCCCGCCGGGCCGTCTTCAAACAACAGGCGTTGCACCGACAGACGCAGGTATTCATGCAACCCCCCGTTCTCCGCAAAACCGGACATGATGCTGGGCCCGTAAAAGCTGCCTAGACCCGCCTTGTAGCAGGCCAGATGGCTGACCGTACTGTCGGAGTAGCCCATATACACCTTGGGGTGCTTGCGTATCACCTCGAAATCCAGATGCCGCAACAGCCGTATCGAATCTTCACCACCGATGGCAGAGATGATGCCGGCGACAGAAGGATCGGCAAAAGCCTGCATCAGATCCTCGGCCCGTGCCTGGGGGTTGCGCGCCAGCCAGTCGGCCGGCTTCAGCGTATGCGGCATCTCCACCACTTCCAGGCCAAATGCCGCAGCCAGTTGCTGCTTCCCCTGCCGGTAACGCTCGGGGCAGGCTGCCGGCCCGCCCCAGGACGATGTCACGACCGCAATGCGATCGCCACGACGTAATTTGCGTGGGCGTATTATCGGGCTATTGCTCAAACCGTTGTTCCTTGCGGCTGCGTCACGAAGGGCAGCACCACGCTCAGCAGTCGGGCCACATAGCTATCCTTCTCGCCTACCGGCGCCACATAGTGCAGCGCCTCCTTTGCTGCAGCCTCGCCAGCCAGCCGCAGCATCACCCAACTGGCCAGGTACTGCGAGGCCAGGCAGCCCCCGGCAGTCGCCAGATTGCCTTCGGCATGGAAAGGCGCGTCCACCACGTGGACACCCGCCTCCTGCACCCAGGGCTTGGTAATCAAATCCGTACAGGCCGGCAAGCTGCCCAAGAGGCCCAGGCGAGCCATCAACAAGGTGCCGGAGCACTGGGCACCGATCAGTTGCCGCGCGGGGTCCAGCTTCAATCGTGCCAAGGTGGCCGCATCGGCAGCGACCTCGCGGGTCTTGATGCCACTACCGAACAGCACCACCTCGGCTTCGTTGGCAAACTCCAGCGGCTGCTGGCTGCTGATGCCAACGCCATTCATGGAGGTCAGTTGCGGCGCCAATCCGGCGATCTCCGCCTGCCAACCCAGCCCGCGCAGGCGATTCAGCATGCCCAGCGCAATAAATGAGTCCAGCTCGTTGAAACCGTCAAACGTAACGATGGCTATCCGCATGCAGCACTCTCCTCAATCAAAGCGCAGGGTGTAGCGCATATCTGCCCCCACCTGGCGGCTATCCACCAGCCTTGGCGCCAGTTTGTCGGCCAGCCGTGCCAGACTGAAATCCGCCATATGGGCAGCGGCACTCCCCAGCAGGACAGGCGCCTGGTACAGCACCAGCTCATCCACCAAGCCGCTTTGCAGCCAGGCGCCATTCAAGCGCCCACCCGATTCCACCGTCACCTCATTCATACCGCGCTGCCCCAGCAAGGCCAGCGTAGCGGCCAGATCAACCCGCCCTGCACCATCCGGCAGGGCCACCACCTCGGCCCCGGCCTCCCGCAAGGCATCAGCGTGCTTGGACGGCGCATCTGCAGTAATCACCAGCGTCTTGCCCGGCGCCGTCAGCATGCGTGCACTGACCGGCAGCTGGGCACGGCTGTCGAGCACGACGCGTAGCGGCTGCCGGCCGCCCCAGGCAAGCCCATCCAGCTCACGCACCGTCAGCAGGGGGTCGTCCTTCAGCACCGTGCCGCTACCCGTCAACATGGCGCAGGAGCGGGCACGCAGTCTCTGCACATCGGCCCTGGCCGCCGGCCCGGTAATCCATTGCGATTCGCCGTTGACCAGCGCTGTCTTGCCATCCAGGCTGGCTGCCAGTTTTAGCCGCAACCAAGGCCGCTGCCGCTCGATACGGGACAGAAAACCCTTCAGCGACTCACGTGCTTCCGTCGCCATCAGGCCGACCTCGGCCGCAACGCCCGCTTCTCGCAACATGGCCAAGCCCTTGCCCGCCACCAAGGTATGCGGATCGACCAGGGCAGCCACCACCCTGACAACGCCCGCCTCGATCAAACCCTTGGCGCAGGGTGGCGTACGGCCGTAATGGGCACAGGGCTCCAGGGTGACATAGGCCGTGGCGCCCGCCGGGGTCTCGCCCCTGGCGACCGCATCACGCAAGGCCATGACCTCGGCGTGCGGGCCACCAGCAATCTGGGTATGGCCCTGGCCGATAAGCCTGCCATCACGCACCAGCACGCAACCCACGCTGGGGTTGGGCGTGGTGATGCACCGCCCACCCTCCGCCATGCGCAAGGCCTGCGCCATAAAACCATGGTCAGCTGCACTGAAACTCATGCCTGCCTGGCCTCGATCAACTCCGCCAACTGGGGAGAGATGCGGCGCCGCCAGCGGCTACCCAGCGCAGCGCCATGCTTGTTCCACCATACCCCAGCAAACACGATAGCCAGGCCGATCAGGCTCAAGGTAAAGGCAAACAGCAGGCTATCCTCGAAGACATCGTACGCCAGATAGCCCAGATAACCCGCCACCCCCAGCCCGCCGAAAACGGCAAAGGCACGGCGTGACAGGACTGCACCGACAAAGATCAAGCCCAGATTGATGCCGCAATAGATGAGCTTGCCGAACTGGCTACCCGAATCCATGGCTGACAGCGCCCCCCAAAAGGCCAGCAGCCCGAACAAATAGAGCCAGAACGCATAGTCCTGCTTCAACATCCGGGTACGCAGGTCTATCACCAGTGCCAAGACCAGCATCAGCAAGCCAAATCCCAGTGAGACAAACTTGCGCAGATCCCACACCGAAGCGAAATAGCTACTGTAGTCGTCTGAATTGGCCAAGCCCATAGCGATCCAGGCCGCCACGTCCATGCTCATATACCAGAGTGTGACGGCCACGGGCATGGTCATGAACGGCAGCCTGTAGCGCCACAGCATGACGGCAGCGGCCACAAGCGTGGCCAGCTCCATGATCAGCCAGCGCCAATCTATCCAGACATGGAAATCGCTGTATTGCCCCCCATCGTCCCAGTGGCCCATGGCAGCCTCTACGCCATAAACCGCCAGGGGCACCAGCACAATGGCCAGCGTCAGCAGAATGCCAGCGGGGATGCGCAGCTGCTTGGACTCCAGAAACCAGACACCCAGGCGCCAGGCCAGAAAACCATAGGCAACTGCGAAAACCGTCAGAGAAACCGGTCCCCAGGTAGCGTAGCCCACGGTCATGAACAGGCTCATGGCCGCTATGGCGATTGCCCCGCCCAGGTAATAGAGCACATGGGCAAACCGGAATTGCGCGTGATCATCCGGATTGGCTTGAGTGAGGAACTGCCACAAGGCATCTGCCTGGCCCGCCTGCAGTACTCCCTGTGTCTCGGCATGCGTCAGATCTTGGCGGCTCAACTTCATTTCTTGCTCACCTCTCGTATCAAGTCGCGGAAATCATCCACATCCTGAAAGCTGCGGTACACCGAGGCGAAGCGGATATATGCCACCTTGTCCAGCTTGGCCAGTTCGGCCATCACCATCTCGCCTATACGCCGCGACTCAACTTCGCGCTCGCCCAGCGACAACACTTTCTGGTCTATCCGGGCAATAGCTTCATCCACCAGCTGGGTAGGCACCGGCCGCTTATGCAAGGCACGGTGAAAGCTTACCCTTACCTTGTCGCTGTCGTAGTCGGCACGGCTGCCATTGGCCTTCACCACTTGTGGCGGCCTGACCTCGGCCGTCTCGAAAGTGGTAAAGCGCTTGTCGCACCCGGCACATTTGCGCCGTCGCCTGATGCTATCGCCTTCTTCCGAAAGGCGGGTATCGACCACCTGGGTATCGGCCGAGCCACAGAACGGGCATTTCATCTCGCTGCTCCGCTACTTGAATAGCACGCATTCTAACCGTGGCGCGGCCTGCAGCGGGCTAAAACCGGTCAACAGGTAGCTGGGCGCGGTCAGCGCAGAAATACGTCTGTCATGCCGATTTCGATCAGACGTAACAAACGCCACCTATGCTGCAACGCACAAATCACCTCGCAAAGCTAACCATGCCTTACTCACCGCTCCATCAGAAACCGTTTGCCTTATTTGCCGAACCGCTGCTGACCATCGCAGTCACCGTGCTGTTTACCTACGCACTGGTGTCCGACCCTCGGCCCGCCGCCCCTACCCAGCCAGATTCGCCGGTGCTGGCCCAAGCAGGCACTCGCCATGCTGGCTGAGCCGCTGATTGCTGCGCCACCGCGCCAGCCAGGCCTGCGCATTCGACTGATAGACGTGCTAGGCCTTCTGTTGCTTGCCCTGCTGGCCATGGCCTGGCGTTGCGCCACCGTGGACGATTGAGCGCCCGTTGGTGGACGCAAGTCATTGATGGGTATAAAGGGCTGCGCGGGCGCCGGGTAAAGCCCCGCACTGCGGCTTTCCCGAATGCCGAAACCGCCAATGGCTAGGCTTGTCGCAGCGCAGCATGATGAATGGGTTCGCAACAGGATGGCTGTTCCGGGACAGAAAGCCTTCTTGTGCCCTCCCCCTTCCTCCTCTCCCCGAGGGCATGGGGGGTGGGCAGCGTCCTGATGTTGACCATACGCTCAGGGTGCTGCTGTGGACGGTGTTGTTGCTCCGTGCTGCGTCTCCCCTATGACAGCAGCGCTTCTCAGGGCCGCCAGCGCTTCATCGCGGGCGGCCCGATTTTTTTCTGCCAACTGGCGCACCGCCAGATAAAACGCCGAAAAATCGCCCCCCAGCTGCCTGAACAAGGCCCGAAATGCCGGTACCTTCTCGTGGTAGGTCGCCAGAGACGCCATATGGGCATTGTTGGGATGGGGCTGGAACCAGGCGTCATAGCCCAGATAGCCTCCCCACTCTGCCTTCAGCGCCTGATAACCACGCTCCAGTTCAGTCTGTATCTCGACTTTGGCAGCACGCTTTGCGTCATCGGCCTGCTCGCTGGCATAGACCGCCTCCAGCAATGCCCTGCCCTGCTCCATCAGCCGCCTGAAGGCCTGCCGCCGCTGCTCCGCCCTGGGATAAGCCTCGCGCGCCGCCACATCGCCCTCCTGTGCCAGCCAGCGCTCGTAGCCCTCCAACTCCACGGCCGTGGCAAAAGCTTCGTTGAAACCACTGTCGTCCTTGATATAGAGCTGCTGATGGGCCAGTTCGTGAAAGATCAGCCTGGCAAGCACAGCCTTGTCGTAGCGCAGAGTTGTATTGAGCAAGGGATCCGAAAACCAGCCCAAGGTGGAATAAGCGGGAACACCGTAGAGGAATACATCCTCGCCCAGTGCCTTGCGTGATTCGGCATATTGCTGGGCTTCGGCTTCGCTGTAATAGCCCCTATAGCTCAGGCAACCGGCGATAGGGAAGCAGCTTTCCTGCGGTTTAAGCGACAACGGCGGTGTGCTGACGATGTTCCACAGCGCATAGGGGCGGCCCAAATCAGCATAGCGGGTGTAGCTGGCGTTGTCGGGCAGCTTCAGCTCGCGTATGGCGAACTCACGCAGCCGTTGCGCCAGCCTCAACTTGTTCGCCGTCTCGGGCGTGGTCGCCGGGTCGGCCAGTACCTCGTCTATAGCCCTGGCTTTATTCATGACCTCTGCCTGCCCGGTTGCCGCCTGGCCAACGAACGCCACGCTGGCGCAGCCCGACAACCCCAGGCAGAACAACAACCCCAGCAGCCGCCCCAGCCACGCAGCCATCAGGCCGCCTTGGGCTTGGCAGCCCGCAGATTCAGTACCACCAATGCCAGCACGCCAGCCACCAACCCCCAGAAAGCAGAGCCTATGCCACCCAGGCTGACGCCCGATGCCGTCACCAGAAAGGTGATCAAGGCCGGCTCACGCTGGTTGTCCTCGCGCATGGCCAAGGCAAGGCCGCTGGATAACGCACCGAACAAGGCAATGCCGGCAATGGCCAAGACCAACTCAGTGGGGAAGGCCGCAAACAAGGCCCCGACCGAACCGCCCAGCAAGCCCAACAACAGGTAGAAGCCACCAGCAGCCACGCTGGCGCGATACCGCTGCGCAGGGTCTTCGTGCGCCTCCTTGCCGGCGCAGATGGCGGCCGTGATGGCCGCCAGATTAAGCGCAAAACAGCCGAACGGCGCCAGCAGCAGATTGGTGAAGCCCGTCCAGCCCACCAGGGCCGAAACCGGCGGCTCATAGCCAGAGGAGCGCAGCACCGCAACACCGGGGATGTTCTGCGAGGCCATGGTGACAATAAACAGCGGCAGGCCTATGCCCATCATGGCAGTCCAGCTGAACTGCGGTGTGGTCCAGACTGGCGCGGCAATGGCAAAGCTCACTCCATCCAGCTTGATCAGGCCGAACCAGGCAGCGAGCAGGCCACCCACCAGCAGCACGGCCACCACGGCATAGCGGGGCAAAAAGCGCTTGAACAACAGATAAGCCAGGAACATGGGCAGCACTACCCAGAACTGCCCCTGCATGGCAGTAAAGGCATTGATGCCGAATTTCAGCAACACCCCTGCCAACATGGCCGCCGCAATGGACAGCGGAATGTATTTCATCGCCCGTTCAAACCAGCCCGTTATGCCGCACAGCGTAATCAAGGCCGCCGAGAAGACAAACGCACCGATGGCCTCACCCATGCTGTAGCCCGCCAGGCTGGTGGTCAGCAAGGCTGCGCCAGGGGTGGACCAGGCGGTAGAGACAGGAATACGGTAGCGTAACGACAGACCTATGCAGGTCAGCCCCATGGCAAAACCCAGCACCATCAGCCAGGAAGCCAGTTCAGCCGGCGTGGCGCCAGCCGCCCGGGCCGCCTGGAAGATAATGGCCGCCGAGCTGGTATAGCCCACCAATACGGTGATGAAACCGGCAGCAAGTGACGGCAGGGGGATCAGCTTGTACATGTCAGGGGGCGCCAGCAATTAGGGACAGCCAGACAATAGACTAGCCCATGTACCGCAAGCCCGGTACACCTGATGGCCAGTGGCCGACACAGTCGCCCCGTCCGCCCAGCAAAACGCCACGGCTGACCGTGGCGTTCTGGGTACTTCTTCTTGCGTGACCGCAAGCTTGCAGCAACGGCTTATCTGGCTGCCTTGGCGGCAAAACCATCCGCCTTGATATCCACTTCCAGCACCTCGCCATACTTGGCAGCGATGGGCCGTATGGCCTCGGCCTTGCCGACCAGCACCATTTGCAGCTTGTCCTTGGGGAAATGCTTGTCTATCAGGACACGCGCCTGCTCCGGCGTCAGGCTATCCACCTTCTGGCTGAACTGATTGACCTGCTCATCGCCAAAACCGTAGATGAACATCTCGCCCAGCAAGCCGGCAAGCTGCGCACCCGTCTCATACCGGGGTGGGAACTGTCCCTTCACATAGGCCTTGGCCGATTCCAGCGTCTCGGCATCAATGCCGCGCGTCCACAGCCGCTGATAGGTTTCGGTGGCCAGCGCCAGCGCCGCTTCGGTCTTGGGCAGTGCGGTAAAGCTGGACACCGCAAATGTGCCGTTCTGGCCATAGGTGGTAAAGCCGCTGCCAGCCCCATAGGTCAGGCCGGAGTTCACCCGCAGCTCATCATTGAGCCAGGAGGTGAAGCGTCCTCCCAGCACCGTATTGATCACCTGCAAGGGTACATAGTCCGGGTCGCCGCGCGAGATACCCGCACCGCCAAACAGGAAGGTGGTCTCGCGCGCATCCTCCTTGTTCACCAGCAATACCCGCGCCTTGCTGGCCTGGATGGGGCTCGCCGGCAATACCGCCGGTGCCGCACCCTCGGCGCGCCAACCGCCGAACAGCTTCTCGATCTGGCCTCGCATTTCAGCGGTCTTGAAATCGCCTACCACCACCACGGCCGAGGTATCAGGCCGATAGTAGCGACGATGGAAAGCCGCCAGATCGCTGCGCTTGAGCTTGGCCAGGCTGCTGCCTGTCCCCTCTATCGGATTGCCGTAGACACCTTCGCCATATAGCAGCTTGGCGTAATAGCTGCGTATGACGTTGCGCGGGCTTTCCTTGGCCTGCTTCAGCTCATCCATGGTGCGTGCCCGCAGCTTGCCGAACTCATGCTCTGGAAAACTCGGTTGCTGGACGATATCGGCCAGCATGGGCAGCAGGGTCGCCACATCATCGCGAGCAAAACTGGCGGCTACCATGCTGAACTCCACACCGCTGCCACCGCCAATATCGGCGCCGCGGAAATCAAAGGCGTCATCCAGCGCCTGCTTGCTGTACTTCTTGCTGCCTAGCAGCACGCCATCTGCCGTCAGATTGGCCAGGCCAGCCTGCGTGCCATCCAGCGCGCCGCCAGCACGGCTGATCACACGCACCGCCACCAGCGGTACGTCATGGCGCTCCATCAGGTAAACATTGAGACCGTTCGGCAGCTTGGCCGTGGCATAGGCCGGCAAGCGGAATTCGCTTGCCAGGGCAGAACCGGCCAGCGCAATCAAGCCAGCCAGGAAGGTTTTCTTCAGCATCATCAATCCTCCTTGGCCGCGAGCACGCCAACCGTGCGTTGCGACTTCTTCAGGTATTTGGCAGCAACCGTCTTGATATCGGCAACCGTGAGCCGCTTGTAGGCAGCAGGCACATCAAACAGCTTGCGGTAGTCGCCACCGAACACCTCATAGTGCCCTATGCTGGCCGCCTGGCCGTTGATGGTTTCCAGGCTGCGATAGAACTCCACCACCTTCTGGTTCTTGACCTTCTGCAACTCCTGCTCGGTCACACCCTGCTTTACCACGCGATCAAGCTCGGCAGTAAAGGCCTGTTCCAGCTTGCCCGCAGCAACGCCATCGGCAGCCACTGCATAGAATTGCATCAGGCCGGGGTCAAACGTATCGCCTTGCCCGGCATCCACGTCGCTGGCCAGGCGCTTGTCCACCAGCGCCTTATAGAGGCGCGAGGTCTTGCCGCTGACCAGCAGGCTTTGCAAAACATCCAGTGCGTAGTGATCGGGATGGTTGGTTTGCGGCACCTTGTACGCCACCATCAGGTTGGGCGTGGTCACCGACTCCTTGCGCACGAACACACGGCGCTCACCCACCTGCTCGGGCTCCACGGTGCGGACCGCAGGGGGCGCTGCGCGAGCGGGTACCGGGCCGATGTATTGCTCAGCCAGACGCTTCACCTCGTCGAACTTCACATCACCCACGATCACGGCCACCGCATTGTTGGGGGCGTAGTAGGTATCAAAGTAGCGGCGCAGGTCTTCCTGGGTCCAGGCCTTGATATCGGACTCATGCCCGATGACCGGCCAGGAATAAGGATGGGCGCGGAATGCGGCGGCTTCTACCACCTCGCTCAGCATGCGCCAGTTGGAATTCTCCAGCCCCGTGATGCGCTCGGACGCCACCACACCGCGCTCGCTCTCGACCATCTTGGGGTCGATGGCCAGATTGCCGATACGGTCGCCTTCCAGCGCAAATATGGTTTCCAACGACGAAGCGGGGAACCAATCCTGGTAAACCGTCAGGTCATTGGAGGTATAAGCGTTGTTGGAGCCGCCCTTGGATTCCATCACGCGGTCGAACTGCTTGGGGCCATAGACCTTGGCACCATTGAACATCATGTGTTCGAAGAAGTGCGACAGCCCAGTAATGCCGGGGGCCTCGTTGCGCGATCCCACCTTCCAGAAGGTGTAGAAGTTCGCATTGGGTATGGCACGGTTCTCCAGCACCAAGAACTTCATGCCATTGCCCAGCGTAAAGGTCTTCACCTCATCGGCCGTGAGGGCGTGGGCCGGCGCAGCCGCCAGGCCGAACACCAAGCCTCCGGCTGCGAGCAGGGTTTTCCACTTCATTGTTATTACTCCTTTGTATGGCTATCTTGCCAAGCGGGTGGCATAGCTCTCCCCGACCCGACTGGCGCAGCATCATGCCATAGCCGCCAAACCGACAGAATATGCTGCGACGAAGTGGCCTTAGGGTGGATGAGTGGCGGTACGCGCCGACACGCTCAGTCCTACAGATTGCCGACAAACAATTTGCGCAGCAGCAGGTTCTTCAGGTCGCTGGCCTCATCCAGGCCCAGGCGAGCCAGCCAAGCTGGCGGTGCCTCTTTGTCGGTGAACAGGCCTTTGAGCGCCGCTGCCACCAGTTCGAGCGGATTTTCACTGGCTTGCCGCATTCTCTGCAGCGCCTCGATGATCGCCAGCTCCTCGGCAGTGAAATCTGTGCCGAAAGGAAAGTCCGGCAGGTAGGCCTGCTGCCAGGGCACCATCCCCGCCACCAGTACCTCAGGCAGGTTTCGACGTACCCCATCTGGCAGTTGATAGGATTGCTCCAGCTTGCCATTGGCCTTGGCGGTTTCCATCAGCTCATCCTGGAAGCGGCTGTCTGCTACTGCCAGCAAACGCTTGATCACTTCAGCGTCGGATTGGCCACGCAGATCGGCCACGCCGTATTCAGTCACCACCATGTCACGTAAATGCCGAGGGATGGTAGTGTGACCGTAGTTCCAGACAATATTGGAACTCACCTTGCCCCGGCTTTCGCGCGTCGCCCGCAACATCAGGATGGACCGAGCACAAGGCAAGGCATGTGCCATGGCGACAAAGTTGTACTGACCACCAACACCGGAAACCAGCTGACCGTTCTCCAATCCATCCGATACCGCCGCTCCCAGCAGGGTGACCATCATGGTGGTGTTCATGAAGCAGGCACGCTGCCGCTGCACACTGGCGAGCGCATGCTGTACATCCAGCTGATTGATGAAGTCGATGCGGTGCATCTCGATACGGTCCAGCTCCTGCTCAGACATCTGCCGTAGCCGCTGATAGAAGTCGTTGGGGCCCAGGAAGAAACCACCGTGCAGGCAGACACCACCCCGCAAGCGCTCGCCCAGCAGCGCTCGCTCTATATGCAGGAAGGCGTCGGCATCATCGAGCCTTGCCGAGCATACCTGGCCCTCGTGGTGCAGTTGCTCATCACGCCATTGCACACCGGGTTTAAAGATGCCGAAGTGGACGAGAAACGCCACGTCATCGGCCGACAGGCTATTGCCGATACGACCTGCCTCATGCAGGCGGCGTAGCGTGTGGCCGCTGACTACCTGGCTGATATGGCCGTGATTGAGCAAACGCTGTAGTACCGCGTCGTCATAGACTTCACGCTTGACCACGCCTGCCTCAATCAAGCGCAACAATCCATTGACGAACATTTCCGAACAACCATAGAGACCCTGCTCGAACTCACCCAGATGGCGCTCGCCCAACTGGCCACGGCTCAGTGTCGCCAGCAAACGTCGGTAGGCATCGTTATGCTGCTCGCGCAGTATCAAAGCCTGGGCAATGGCATCCCCCAGGGCGCCTATGCCGATCTGCAAGGTACCGCCATCGCTGATCAGGCTGCTTGCATGCAGGCCGATGGCGTAGTCCTGCACGCTGACCTTCATATTGGGTGGCGCAAAGAGCGCGTGGGTGCCCACCGCGTCCGTCACCACCAAGTCAAAAAAGTCCGGCGCCACTTCGGCCTGACGCGGCATGAAAGGCAAATGCTGATTCAAGACCGCCACGGTCAGAACCTTGTTTTCGCCTGCCGCCCGCAGGCGCTCCAAAACCTCGAAGGTGAGATCCGGGTTGCTCGACAGCGATAGGCGCATGCGATCGCCATCGCCGTGCACCGAAACCGCCTGGGCCAGCAGATTGACCCCATGCAGCGCCATGTCTCTCGCCACAAAGGTGTAGTTTGTACAGATATAGCTCTGCTGAGCCTCGGCATTGCCCAGGTAGTCGCCCGTCTTGAGGAAGAACTCCAGCACCTCGACATTGGCTGGCAGCTTGCCCGCCCGCAAATCCAGCACATAGTCCAGATCGGGATAGTCTCCAAAAACCCGCTCAACAAACGGCGCCAGAAAATGCCGCTCTATCTCGCTGCCGCCCACCGGTTTTTGCAACGACAAGGCCGTGATGATCTTGAGCCGTCGTGCGGGCGTGGCCTTGATACGCTGATAAAGCCGATTGATGAAGGGATTGGGTTTGCCTATGCCTAGGGGTGTCCCCAAGACGATATCCCCTGGCAAGCGCGCCAATACTTCATCTACCGCCGCGTCCATCCTGTCCAGAAACAAGGGCATGGTGCATCCTGATTGTGTGCCTGCCTGCGCGTAGCGTGCGATGGGCAGGTGTTCCAAACGAAAAAGGAGCGCCGAAGCGCTCCTCTCTTTGTACCACCAGCGGGCTTTACTTGCCGTAAACCGGGAAGCGGCTGGTCAGCGCATGTACCTTGGCCTTGACTGCAGCGATATTGGCTTCATCGTTTGGCTTGTCGAGCACATCGGCCACCAGGTTGGCCACCATGATGGCCTCTTCTTCCTTGAAGCCACGGGTAGTGATGGCGGGCGAGCCGATACGGATGCCCGAGGTGACAAAGGGGCTTTCCGGGTCGTTGGGGATGGCGTTCTTGTTGACGGTAATGTGCGCCTGGCCCAGCAAGGCATCAGCCGCCTTGCCAGTCAAGCCCTTGGGCCGCAGATCCACCAGGAACACATGGCTCTCGGTACGGCCGGAGATGATGCGCAGGCCACGCTCGGCCAAGGTCTTGGCCATGATGGCAGCGTTCTTCAGCACTTGCTCCTGATAGCTCTTGAACTCAGGCTGCAGGGCTTCCTTGAAAGCCACGGCCTTGCCCGCAATCACATGCATCAGCGGGCCGCCCTGCAGGCTGGGGAACACATTACTGTTCAGCATTTTCTCGTGTTCGGCCTTGGCCAGGATGATGCCGCCACGGGGACCACGCAGGGTTTTGTGGGTGGTCGAGGTGACAAAGTCGGCATGCGGCACCGGGTTGGGGTACACGCCAGCGGCAATCAGGCCTGCATAGTGGGCCATGTCCACCATGAAGTAGGCGCCTACCTTCTTGGCGATGGCCGCCATGCGCTCAAAATCGAAGCGCAGTGCATAGGCCGAGGCGCCGCCGATGATCAGCTTGGGCTGGGTTTCAACCGCAATCCGCTCCATCTCGTCGTAGTCGATCTCTTCCTTGTCATTGAGGCCGTAGGGCACGATCTTGAACAGCTTGCCCGACAGGTTGGCCGGCGAACCGTGCGTCAGGTGACCGCCGTGACCCAGGTTCATGCCCATGATGGTGTCGCCCGGCTTGAGTATGCTGAAATACACCGCCTGGTTGGCCTGGGAGCCCGAATGGGGCTGCACGTTGGCGTACTCGGCGCCAAACAGCTTCTTGACACGGTCTATGGCCAATTGCTCCACCACGTCCACATACTCGCAACCACCATAGAAGCGCTTGCCTGGGTAACCCTCGGCATACTTGTTGGTCAGTTGCGATCCCTGCGCTTCCATCACGGCCGGGCTGGTGTAATTTTCCGAGGCGATCAGCTCGATGTGCTCGTGCTGGCGAACGACTTCGCTTTCAATGGCGGCAGACAGTTCGGAATCGTATTGGGCGATGGACAGCGGCTTGAACATGGCGGGGCTTCCGTAGGAAGGTGGGGGGAGTAAAGACCGGTATTTTACCATGTCGCGCGACATGAACCAGTTGAATGGATTGCATATTCATCGTGCGCCCCATTCATCTTATAAACTAGGCCCATGGAACGCCCCGTCTGCCCCAAGTGCGGCTATGCCCGCCAAGCCACCGATGCGACTACTGGCAACGCCTGTCCGCGCTGCGGTGTGGTCTTCGCCAAGTATGCCCAGTACCTGATCGAACGGCAGTCAGGCCAGTTGCCCACTCAGCAACAAGCCAGTAGCACCGAGGCAGAAACCGAAGGCTGGCGCCACCTGTTGCTGGCGCGCTTGTTTCACCGGCCGGCACAGGCGCAGCCTTCCGTGCTTATGAGTGAAGCCTTGCTTACCTTGGTCCTGGTGGTCTGGGGCATGTGGTTTATTGCTGGCGACTGGCGTAACGGCGATGCGGGCAACTCCTTGCTGCATGGCGCCAACCTGGCTTTTCACGAATTCGGGCATCTGCTGTTCCGGCCGCTGGGAGAGTGGATGATGTTCCTGGGCGGTAGTCTGTTCCAATGCCTGGTGCCCGTGATACTGGGCGGGGCATTCCTGCTGCGCGAAGGCAAGCCCTATGCTGCCGCAGCCTGCCTGTGGTGGCTGGGCCAGAACTTTATCGACCTCGCACCCTATGTCGGCGACGCCCGCGCCATGGACCTGCCCCTGATAGGCGAATGGAACGAGGAAATGGTCGAGTTCCGCAGCGAACGCCACGACTGGCACAACCTGCTGGAACCCTTGGGCCTGCTGGAATGGGACCATGGCCTGGCTGCGCTGGCGCACTGGAGCGGAGCCCTGCTGATGCTCGTTGCCTGGGCCTGGATGGGCTGGTGGTTGTGGCAATGCCTGCAGTTGCTGAGGGAGTCGCGCTGAGCGCCTCTCATAAACTCAGCGGTGAGCGGGTGGCAGGCGCCATGGAAACCCTGGCGCACTGCACCACCCTGTCTTGACATCACCAGCCAGGCCGGCTGAGGTCTCTACAGCCCTTTCACCGCATAGATGCCAAGGGTGTTGCGCCAGAAACCCTTGTAATCCATGCCGCAGCCAAACAAGAAGCGGTCCTCCACCTCCAGGCCCACGAAATCGGCATGCATGCCAGGGAAGGCCTTGCGGTCATGCGACTTGTTGACGACAACGGCCGTCAGCACCTCGGTCGCTCCCTGCTCGCGGCAGTACTCGATGATGGCTGCCAGGGTATTGCCTTCGTCCAGGATGTCGTCGACGATCAACACGGTCCGGCCATGCATGTCCTCGGTCGGCTTGACCTTCCAGTTCAGCCGTCCGCCCTGGGTCTTGTCGCCGTAGCGGGTAGCGTGCAGATAGCTTACCTCCAGCGGAAAACGCAGGCGCGGCAGCAACTGGCCAGCGGCAATGATGCCGCCGTTTAGCACTACGTAGACCAACGGGTTGGCGTGCTTGAGCACCTCGGTCACGTCTGCAGCCATGCGATCCAGCGCCGCGCTTACCTCGGCATCGCTGTGCAGGCAATCGGCCTCGGCCATCACCTTGACGATTTCGTCCTTCATGTTCATGTCCATCTCCTGCACCCTACCCAAAGCTTGAAAAGGCGCGAAGGGTAGCGATGAAACTGCTTTACTTCAAGGGCTTGCAGACAGCATAGACGAAACCACCGTGCAATCACCCAGCCTATCGTCTAAGCTCCGCGCCGTTATTTGCCTTGCACAAGGGGGGTTACACCATGGCCGTACATGAGATTCGCCATCCGCTGGTTCGCCACAAGATAGGCTTGGCGCGCGAAGCCGATATGAGCACCAAGAAGTTCCGCGAGCTGACAGCCGAGATAGGCCGCCTGCTGGCTTACGAGGCCTGCCAGGACTTTCCTCTGGAAAAAGTCATGCTGGACGGCTGGTGCGGCCCGGTGGAAGTGGAGCGCATCAAGGGCAAGAAAGTAACGGTGGTGCCGATACTGCGGGCCGGCATAGGCATGCTGGATGGCGTACTGGACATGGTGCCCAACGCCAAGATCAGCGTAGTCGGCTTGGCGCGCAATGAGGAAACCCTGCAGCCCGTGCCCTATTTCGAGAAGTTCGTAGGCGATCTGGCCGAGCGTACCGCACTGATCATCGACCCCATGCTGGCGACCGGCGGCTCCATGGTTGCCACGGTAGAGATGCTCAAGCGCAACGGCTGCAGCCACATCAAGGCCTTGGTCCTGGTAGCCGCGCCGGAAGGCATCAAGCTGATGACGGAAAAACACCCGGATGTGGACATCTACACCGCCGCCATAGACAGCCACCTGAATGAACACGGCTACATCATTCCTGGTCTGGGCGATGCTGGCGACAAGATATTCGGCACCAAACACGGCTAACACAAGGGGAGACGATGAACGATACGCTCAAGACCGCCATAGGCGGCGCACAGATACTCTTTGTGGCATTTGGCGCCACCGTACTGGTGCCGCTGCTGACCGGGCTCAACCCCAGCCTGGCCCTGTTGGGTGCCGGCATCGGTACATTGATATTCCAGTTTGTCACCCATCGCGAAGTACCCATCTATCTGGGCTCCAGCTTTGCCTTCATCGCCCCCATCATCTATTCGGTACAAACCTGGGGCATGCCCGCCACGTTGGGTGCGCTGGCGGCCGCCAGCTTCTTCTACTACGTCGCCGCCGGGCTGGTGAAATGGCGGGGGGTGGAATTCATCCACCGCATCCTGCCGCCCGTGGTAATCGGCCCGGTCGTCATGGTCATCGGCCTGGGTCTCGCCCCGGTCGCCGTAGGCATGGCCAGCGGCAAGGCCGGCACCAACCAGGTGGTGCCCTACGCCACCGCCATCAGCCTGGCAGCCATTGCCCTGTTCACCACCATGCTGGTGGCCATCAAGGCGCGTGGCATCATGAAGCTGGTCCCCATTCTGGCTGGCGTAGCAGCAGGCTATATCGCAGCGCTATTCATGGGCGCGGTCAACTTCCAGCCCGTCATCGACGCCCCCTGGTTCGCCCTGCCCCAGTTTGGCAAGCCGGAGTTCAACCTGGCCGCCATCCTGTTCATGATACCGGTGGCCATCGCCCCCATCGTCGAGCATGTGGGCGGCATCCTGGCCATCGGTTCGGTTACCGGCAAAGACTTCACCGAGCGTCCAGGCCTGCATCGCACCTTGCTGGGCGACGGCCTGGCCGTCAATGTGGTGGGCCTGTTCGGCGGCCCGCCGGTAACCACGTACGGCGAAGTCACCGGCGCCGTCATGCTCACCCGCAACTTCAACCCGGTCGTCATGACCTGGGCAGCCTGCTTTGCCATCCTGCTGGCTTTCGTGGCCAAGTTCGGCGCCTTCCTCAACACCATACCCCTGCCTGTCATGGGTGGCATCATGCTGCTGCTGTTTGGCTCCATTGCCAGCATCGGCCTCAAGACCGTGATGGAAGGCAAGGTCGACCTGGGCGACCCGCGCAATCTCTGCATCATCTCTGTCGTGCTGGTCACCGGCATAGGTGGGCTGGCAGTCAATTTCAGCGACAGCTTTGGCCTCTCGGGCGTCAGCCTGTGTGGCATCTTGGCGATATTGCTGAACCTGTTGCTGCCCAGGGCTGTGCCACAACCCGTATCCGATAGCGTAGAGGCCCGTGAAAGACCTTGAGCTGGAATTCATAGGCGATGAGCCACCCTTAGCAGGCAGAATCTGCCAAGGGTTGGTCGTCCTGGAATCCTGGGAAGATGGCCGCTTGGTCGAACCGCTGCACACTCTGTTCATCTGCATCAACAGCCAATGGCATAAGCTGTATTTTCAGTGGCACATCATTCACTGGCGAATATCGGATGCGCCTGATTTACCCCTTACGCAGCCACCGGAAGAAGGCTTCCTGTTGAAACCCGTGGATCTCGCTGCACAGTTTGATCTGCTCGGCGTCACCTTGGTCAAAGTGCGCTACGATCCAGTGCAGTATGGTGCAGAAACAAGCATAGAGTTCGCGAACAGTAAGGAGTTAGTCATGAACTCGGCCAACGATCTATCGACCTATCGCTTAGTAGAACACTCATCCTAGCCAGATAAAAACCTGAGCAGGTGACAATGTACGGGATGCCTCCTATAATCCGCCCCGTCTTTGGGGAGTAGCCGTTCCGCCGCCCCGGCGGAAGCCCACGTCAACATACTTGGCCCGCATGGCCATGGCGTAGGCAACAGGATCGCCTGATCCTGCCTGGCAAGACCACAGACGCATCCGACCGGCAAGGGGCCGCGGCGGCATGCGTCTATGGTTCTTGTTGCCGGCCCCGGAGAAAATCAATCATGGAAGCTTTCCTGGTATCGACCGGCATTGTTGCGCTGGCCGAAATTGGCGACAAAACCCAGCTGCTGGCCTTGTTGCTGGCGGCCAGATTTCGCAAACCCATTCCCATTGTGCTTGGCATCCTGGCCGCCACCCTGGTGAACCACGCGCTGGCCGGTGCTGTGGGCAGCTGGTTGATGGCGCTGATCGGCCCCACTACCATGCGCTGGATACTGGGCATCTCGTTCATTGCCATGGCCGGCTGGATGCTGATACCTGACAAGCTCGAAGACGACACCCGCCTCAACGAGCGCCTTGGGGTGTTCGGCACCACCCTGGTAGCGTTCTTTCTGGCCGAGATGGGCGACAAGACCCAGGTGGCCACTGTGGCGCTGGCTGCACGCTTTAGCGACTATTGGTGGGTGATTGCCGGCACCACCGTAGGCATGATGCTGGCCAATGCGCCCGTGGTGTGGCTGGGTGACAAAGCGGCAAAAGCACTGCCGGTTGCCCTGGTGCACAAGGTTGCCGCAGGGATATTCGCCATATTGGGCCTGCTGGCCCTGGCTGGCGTCGGCCTGTCCTGACGGCGGGCGGGGCAGTCGCCCCTACTGCCCCGCCAGGAACTCAAGCTGGAAACACCCCGGTGGACAGGTAACGATCACCCCGGTCACAGACTATGCTGACGATGGTGGCATGCTCCAGCTCTGCCGACAGCTTGAGCGCCGCCGCCATGGCACCGCCAGAACTGATACCGGCGAAGATGCCCTCCTCTGCCGCCAGCCTTAGGGTCATGGCCTCGGCTTCCTGCTGGGTGACTTCCATGATGCGATCTATCTTGGAAAAATCGCAGATACCCGGCACATACTCGGCAGGCCATTTACGTATGCCAGGTATCTGGGCGCCATCCACCGGCTGCACACCGATGATCTGCACGGCGGAATTCTGCTCGCGCAAGTAACGCCCGGTGCCCATGATGGTGCCCGTTGTCCCCATGCTGGAGACAAAATGGGTAATGCGGCCCTGTGTGTCGCGCCATATCTCGGGACCGGTGCCCTCATAGTGGGCCAGCGGGTTGTCGGGGTTACCGAACTGGTCGAGTATGATGCCCTCGCCCGCATCCCGCATCTGTTCCGCCAGATCGCGTGCCCCCTCCATGCCTTGCTTCTGGGTCACCAGCACGATCTCGGCACCAAAGGCCTTCATGGTCTGGCGCCGCTCTATGCTGAGGTGTTCCGGCATGATCAGCCGCATCCGGTAGCCCATCATGGCCGCCGCCATGGCCAGGGCAATGCCGGTGTTACCGCTGGTGGCCTCGATCAGGGTGTCGCCAGGCGCGATATCACCTCGCGCCTGTGCCCGCCGTATCATCGACAGCGCCGGCCTGTCCTTGACCGAGCCGGCAGGATTATTGCCTTCCAGCTTGGCCAGCACCACGTTGCTACTCTTGCCCGGCAAGCGCTTGAGCCTGACCAGGGGGGTATTGCCGACAAAGTCTTCCAGTGTTGGGTACATGCTTACACTCCAGGGGATCGCACATTGTACCCAGGGGGCCAGCCCGGCCATAAAGCCGCATTGGCTATTTCTATATGCGACGCCACGGATGCCACATAAAAAAGCCCCGTTTGCACGGGGCTAATCTACGGCGGAGAGGCAATGGTTATTTGGGGAAGTAGTCCTTCAAGGGCTTCTTCAGATGCAGGACCCAAAACTGGGTATCGCGCTCATCACTCTGCGCAACGCGGTAGCTGGCCTCCACCGCATTGCCCTTGGCATCTGCCAGCTTGCCATCGGTGTCCACCAGGTAGGCCTCCGGGTCACGCTCGGAGGCAGCAACATCGCCCTTCAGGCCAAAATCGTTGTCATTGATCACCGCCAGCTCGCTGGCATCGGCAAACTTGCCCAGCTCTCCCACCACCGCCAGGCCTTCGGCCTTCTCGGCGTTCCAGCCCAGTTCGCGCAGGTCGAACAGGCGGGTCTTGCTGATCATCTTCAAGCTGCTGCTGGCGCTGGCCGACACGATATTGCCGCTACCTGTCACCTCGCCGCCAGCCTGGAACTGGCTGAGTGCCTTGGCGTCGGCATATTCAAGCGCCTTGCCGTCAGGCAAGCTCAGGCCGGTCAGGTCCTGCGCACCCTTGGTGTCTATCAGGTAGACCACATTGCGCATGGTCTTGTTCTTGTCCCTACCCTGCTCAATCAAGAGGAAGCGGGTATCGTCTATGGCCACCAGGTCGCCTATCTTGGCATCGCCACTCTTCTTGTACTCGCTTACATCGTGGGGGTAGGCAAACATCTGCGTGCTGTTGGTCTTGGGGTCCAGCACGACCAGGCGCAGGAACTGCGCACTGCCCCGTGTCTCTTTCTTGATATCCAGCGTGCTTTGCACAATAGCAGCCACCTTGCCGGACGGGGTCACGGCCACACCCTCAAAGCCACGGTTGGGCTGGCGCTCGCCCAATATCTCGGGCAGGCCTGCACCGGGCATGTACTGCTGCATGAATTCGCCGGTCTTGGCGTCAACCTGTGCCAGGAAAGGGCCATATTCATCGACTATCCACAGATTGCCCTGCTTGTCGAAGTCGATGCCTTCAGGGTCCATGCCAAAATCGTCGTACTTGAGCGGCTTCAGCTCATCGGATAGCGGCACCTCTTTGGACGAGCCACTGTTCTCCGGCGCAATGGGGCGACCACTGATGGCCTTGCCATCCTGCTTCAGCGGCATGGTGCTGACCACCCGGGCACCCTCAGCCAGTTGCACATTGATGGTGGCGATGCGCGGTGAGAAATCGGGCGCCAGGAATACCTTGGACGGCGCAGCCTTCTCGCCTGCCTTGACCTTTGGCGAATCACCATTGGGGCCGCGGTCGGTCAGCGCCCAGAAGCTCAGGGAGGCATCCTTCTCGTAACCCTTGAACCGCAGACCCGAACCCACAGCCAAGTGCAGCCCCTGCGGAAACTCGGCCTTGAACTTGCCACCATAGGGGATGTAGTCGGCTGCCGGCACCTGCAGGGCATAGCGCTCCACCGTGCTCACCACCTCGTGTTCAACCGGATTGATCTCGACAGTTTGAGCCTGGGCGGCAACAGTAAAGAGCGATGCCACGGCGGCGGCTAGACGGGCTTGCATGGTGAATTCCCTGTTTGCATGGTGAATAGTGTCAGGCGCTACGCTACCCCCAAAAGATGACAGCAGTACGACAAGGCATTATGGCGACGGAAGGCTTTGACCGGCTGGCCCGCATCATCTATCCCAAATAACACGCCCGCGAATGCGCTGGCGGCCACTCAGCCAACCGGAGTACATCATGAAGAAGCGCTTTGCGACGTTCCTGATCTCGGGCAAGGCCGCCACCTTGCCCATGCTGCTGCAAGAAGCCATGGCCAACAACGGCCCTGTCACCCCCAGCTATACCGATATCACGACCGGTGTACTCACCCTGGTGGAACTACCCCAGGCAGGCAAGTTCCAGCTGGAATCGACCGCATATGGTGTCGTACCCACTATTTGCGTGAATGCGGGCGCCACCGCCATGTCCACGGTGGTGACAGGTGTGCAGCGCGGGGACCAGGTATTTATTGCGGCCTCCAGCGACAAGGACGACCCGGCCTTCCTGGCACTGAACAGTCAGCTCCGCGTGGGCCAGCAGAACTTCACCCTGTTGGCACAGTTCCGCCACGATGGTACCGATCTGGCAGCACCGGTAGGTGCCACTACCTCCACTTCCACAGCTAGCATCACCTTCTCCATCAACCTGACGGAATTGGCCAGTCGAGGCTTGGTAGGGATCAAGGGCACGAAGTTCTATCTACAGGCCATGGTCTGGCCCAAATCGGCAGACGGCTCGGACTGGAGCCAGTTCCGCTATTCAGAGCTGGATGAAATCACGGTGGACAGCTGCACAGCCCCCTAATTGCCTACCTCCGCACTGCTACCAGACGGCCTGCCCCTTTACCAGGGCAGGCATGCGCGTCTGCGCCGTGTCGGCGCGGCTGACCTCGCGCTGCTGCAGCAAGCCATGTCCCTGCCTGGCTTCTGCCACTATCAACCGCAGTGCCAGACGCTCTACCCCGACTTTGCCAGCCGCCTGGCCCGCTTCGAGTGGCTGAGCCGGATCGACCCGCCGATAGAGATGGACATCCTCATAGAGTCGGCCCTCACCGCCGAACCGGTAGGCCTGATGAGTCTGTCCGCCATCGACCTGCTCAATGGCAAGGCGGAGTTCGCCATCTATATGCATCGCGCCGGCCGGGCCTTCTGGGAGGCCTGGCATTACGCCATGCACACCGCTTTCCATCACCTGGGCCTGTACAAGCTGATCTTCCTGGTCTCAGCCGAGAACACCCGGGTATTGGCCCTGCTGGATAGACTGGCGCTACGGCAAGAGGGCGTGCTGCAGGCAGAAATCACGACGCCGGAAGGCAAGCGGCTGGATCTGCATCGCTATGCCATCGATGCCAGCGAATGGCCGGCCAGCAGGCTGCATATGCATCTGCTGCGGCTGGCACCACTGAACGAGACACCCAGCCATGGCTGATCGCATCCTAGTCTTTGCACCCCACCCCGACGACGAAGTACTGGGCTGCGGTGGCTTGCTGGCCGAAGCCGTACGCAAGGGCAGCAAGATACGGGTCGTCGTAATGAGCGATGGCGAAGCGGGTTTGCCCCCCACAGGCAAGCACCATGACAGGCTGGCCGAATGCCGTGCCGGTCTCGCCTTGCTGGGGGTGGACGACATTGTTTTCTGGCACTACCCGGATGGCGCCGTACCGATGTCCGGCCCCATACAAGCAGCCTATCGCGATGCAGTACAGGTTTTCCGGCCCCACCGGCTACTGTTGCCGGCACCATCGGAGCAGCACGAGGATCACCGCCGCTGCAGCCGTGGCCTGTTGGCCGCGCTGACAGGCCACTGGCAAGGTGAGCTGTGGTTTTACGAAACCATACAGGCCAACCCCAGCATCAACCGCCTGCTGGTGCTTGAAGACATGGACAGCAAGCTGGCCGCGCTGCGCTGCCATGCCTCACAGTTGTGCCAGTACGACTACCTGCGGCATGTGGAGAGCCTGGCCAGCCTGCGTGGCCTGGCAGCAGGCGCAGCCCATGCCGAAGCTTTCCTGCAATTCGACTGGGATGGCACGCCCCAACGCTTCTTCGAACACCCACCCCTGCTGTCGGTCATTATCCGCGCCAGCCGCAATGCGCTATTGCAACATGCGCTCAGCAGTCTGCAGCGACAACGCTATCCCATGCTGGAGGTCGTACTGGTCTGGTTTGGCGACGACGAACCGGCACTGGCAGCCTTCCAGACGCTGGAGCTACGCATCGTTCCCGGTGTAAGTAATCGCAGTGACAACCTCAACCTGGGCATCGCCTCGGCCAGAGGGGATTATCTGGCCATACTCGACGAAGATGACGTGGTCTATCAAGACCATTACACCCAGTTGATCGCCGAGTTGCAGCAGGACAGCAATGTCGATGCCGCCTATGCCGGCTGCCAGTTGCGCCCCTGCGTGCTGCAAGGCGACACGCTGCAGACTGGCCATGTGGTGGCCACCCTGAACCGCCCCTTCAATGCCGCGCGGCTTCTCGTCGGCAACTACATCCCCATCCACGCCCTGGTCTGGCGCTCTGCCCTGCTGAAGTCCCAGCGCTTCGACAGCGAACTGGGGGCCTACGAGGATTGGGATCTGTTCAGCCGGTTGGTACTGGCAGGGAGGCGCTTCACCCACCTGGATAGCATCAGCTGCGAATACCGCCTGCTGGGCGATAGCCTGGAGAGCGACCAGCGCAGCAACCACCAAGCCAAGGGCTACCAACCCTGGCAAGCCGTGGTGCAAGCCCGGATAGCTGGCCAGTTGAGCGGGCCGCAACTGGCAGCCATCGCCAGCCTGGTCGATGGCCTGGAACAGCAGCGCGATGCCAAGGATGCGGCCCTAGCCGAGGCCAGGCATGAGCAGCAGCAGCTCGCCACCGCACTTGAGAGAAACCGCGAGGCACAGTCCTGGCAGACCCGCAGCCAGACTGCACTGGGTCTGCCGACCGGCACGACGGAGAGCGCTGCCCGTCTGGCCGGTCTGGTGCTGACCCAAGGCCGGCCACGCTTCTCCATCATCCTGCCGGTCTACAACACGACAGCAGCCATCCTGACCCAAACGCTGGCCAGTGTGGTGAACCAGCATCTGGCCGATTGGGAGCTGTGCTTGATCGACGACGGCTCCAGCCGGGCCGAGACGCTAGCCGTGCTGGACGATTTTGCACGCGATCAGGCAGGCAACCCCAGGGTACGCTGCCGCAGGCGGAGTGAGCAGGGCGGCATTGTGGCTGCCAGCAACGAAGGCATACAGATGGCGCAGGGCGAGTGGCTGGTGCCGCTTGATCATGATGACCTGCTATACCCGGAAGCCCTGCTGGAGGTCGCACTGCTGCTGCAGGCACAGCCCGAGCTGCAACTGATCTATAGCGACAGCCAGACCATAGACGAGTCTGGCCGCGCCTTGCAGGTCTTCCGCAAGCCGGACTGGTCGCCAGAGTTGCTGCATTCGATCAACTATCCTAATCACCTGACGCTATACCGCCGTGAGCGGGTGCTGGCGCTGGGTGGCTACAGGCAGGCCAGCCACGGGGCGCAGGATTACGACCTGTTGCTGCGCGCCAGTTCGGCACTGGCGGCTGACCAAATAGCCCACCTGCCCAAGGTCTTGTACGACTGGCGCGCGGTAGCAGGCTCGCTTGCCCATAGCCGCGCGGCCAAGCCCTGGGCACACGATGCCGCGCTGGCCGCCGTGCAGGAAAACCTGGCACGGCTGGGCATAGACGATGCCCAGGTCGGTTGGGACGAAAGCTACCCTGGCATACTGGCCGATTGGCCAGCCAGCGGCGAGCTGGTGCACGTGATCATCCCCACACATAGCAATATGGAGGGCTTGCAGGCCTGCATGGCCGGCTTGCTCCAGGCGACAGACTACCCGCAGCTGCACATCACCATCGTTGCCAACCGCTGTTCCGAGACCATGCTGACCGCCGTCGCGGCGCTGGCCGCAAGCGATGCCCGTATCAGTTGGGAGCGTGACGACAGCCCGTTCAACTGGGCCGCCATCAATCAGCGGGTTGCCGAGCGCAGCCAGGCGCCCCTGCTGCTGTTCCTGAACGACGATGTCACCGTACGGCACCCCGAATGGCTGCAACGCATGGCGCGCTTCATGCGCCTGCCCGGTGTAGGCGTGGTGGGGGCGACACTGTTCTTCCCCGATGGCAGCTTGCAGCACAACGGGATAGAAACCGACCCACAATGGATTGCCGCCGAGCTACGCAGCTGGGGCGAGCGCTACGAGTGCCTGCTCAACCGCAATGTATCGGCCGCCACCGGCGCCTGCCTGCTGGTCAGGCGCGACGCCCTGCTCGCTGCCGGCGGCTTCGATTGCCGCTTTGCCGTCAATTACAACGATGTGGATTTCTGCCTGGCCGTACGGCAGGCCGGCTGGCGCATCGTCCAGGCCGTGGACGCCCGCCTCACCCACGACGCCTCCACCACCCGTGGCAGCACGGCAAACGACGACCCGGTATGGCAAGCCGAAGCGGCCCTGATGCGCGAAAAATGGGGAACCCAATTGCGTGAACGCTATCGGTCCCGCTACCAGGTGTATCTGCAAGGCAGCAGGGTATTGCATGTCAGCGTTTAGCGCCTGTTACCCACTGCAGGCATTCCAGTGTATGTACTTGCAGTTGCACCCAGGGCAACCCAGGCACTAGCCATGGCAGCCGCTCAGCGCATACCCGCGGCAGCCAAAGCAGGCAAGGCCGCACCATGCACGGCAGCGGCCACCAATGTGTCAGCTGAATCAATATCCATGCCCCGCTCTGTGTACCAGGCCGAGTTGTAATAGCTGTGGGCATAGCGCTCACCGCTATCGCACAGTATGGTCACGATGGAGCCGCTGCGGCCCTCAGCCTGCATCTGCTGCGCCAGCGACAGCACACCGACGAAGTTGGTGCCGGTCGAGCCCCCTACCCTGCGCCCCAAACGTTCGCTGACATAGCGCATGGCCGCCAGGCTGAGTACATCCGGCACCTTGAGCATGGCCTCGACACAATGCGGGATAAAGCTGGGCTCTACCCTGGGCCGGCCTATGCCCTCAATGCGGGAGCCACACGGCAAGGTCAGCTGGTTATCGGGTTTGCCCGCCAGGGCGCTTTGGTAGTAGTCAAAGAACACCGAAGTCTCAGGATCGACACAAAGTATCCGGGTCGCATAGCGCCGGTAGCGGACAAACCGGCCCAGCGTGGCGCTGGTCCCTCCCGTACCCGGGCTGCACACTATCCAGTCCGGAATGGGATGCGGCTCCTCGGCCATCTGCTTGAAGATGGATTCGGCGATATTGTTATTGGCTCGCCAGTCGGTTGCCCGTTCTGCGTAGGTGAACTGATCCATGAAGTGACCACCGGTCTCGCGCGCCAACCGTTCCGACTCGGCGTTGATGGCACCCGGATCATCCACCAGATGACAGCGGCCGCCATAGAATTCGATGGCGGCAATCTTCTCCGGCGAGGTACTGGCCGGCATGACGGCCACAAAAGGCAAGCCCAGCAGCCGCGCAAAATAGGCTTCCGATACCGCCGTGGAGCCACTGGACGCCTCGATCACCGTGCTAGCGGCGTGCAACCAGCCATTGGTCAAGGCGTAGAGGAACAGCGAGCGTGCCAACCTGTGCTTGAGGCTGCCGGTCGGGTGGCTGGATTCGTCCTTGAAGTACACCTGTATGCCAGGGTAGCCCGGCAAATCCAGCGGGATCAGATGGGTATCAGCCGAACGATTGAAATCGGCCTCGATCTTGTGGATGGCGCTGGCCACCCAAACGCGATTGCTCATGGCGGAAAAGGCTTGGTTGCAAGGATGGCTTTATCTTACACGCCGTATCGCCTTACCATCAGGGTGCTGGGGAAATCGCCAACTCGCCCTTGCGCTGCATGTCCTCCAGTACACCCGTCAACCGGGCTGCCAGGCCACGGTGCCGCTCATGCAGGTAGTGATATAGCGGCACTTGCTCAACCGGCATGGACACCCGGCAGAGCCGGTAACGCGGATGCCGCTCCCTGGCCGCATCCAGTTCCACACCCACGCCTACTGCGTAGTCGGCCAAGCCCTCGCTGACCATGCGCAAAGCATCGTCATTGCCTGCAGAGTTCAGCACGTCGACCTGCCGGGTCCTGCGCTCCAGCACCAGCACACCGCGCTCATGCACCAGCCGCTTTGCCAGCAGTTGCGCCCAACTGATCTGGTTGGGGCAGCCCCCATGGCCGTAAGCCACCACGCTGAGGCTGACCACGGGTACGGCGACTCTTACCAGGCTGGGTATCTCATCAGCCAGCTCGGCCACGCGCATGGTATCGCCATCCAGCTCGCCCTTAGCGGCCAGTGCCAATGAGCGCCGCAAGGGATAGGGTTCAAACCGGGGGGTGATACCCAGGCGCAGGTAAGCCACTCGCAGCACGGCCTCGGCACGGTCAGTCAATTCCGAAGGCTGCTCGCTACGGCCCAGGCGCAGCAGGTTAGATGCCGACGAGGACATTGCGAACAGCACCAGCAGGCCCGTTGCCAAGATGCGATGCACGGCGAACTCCCATCGTACCTCCCCCTTGGCTGACCAAGGCCCTCCGGGGTGGCGATCAATGCGCCGAATGGGCTTGTGCCCGGCCTGCGTCGTGCCACCCTCACCCATATATTGAGGCACCATTGCGGCGCCCCCTTGTACGTATTAGCTGATCGATACTCCAGCAAACAGGATTGGTGGATGACCGGTAGCCGATGTCATAGCCCCGACGTAACACCGCAAGCGCTGCAATAGCCTGACACAATAATAGGCTGGCACAATGGCGCTCGCCGCACCTGCCCCATGCCCATTCGGAGATCGTGTCGTGAAACGCAAAATCTGGCTAAGCCTGATACTGGCCGCACTGCTCGTCAGCGCAGTGGTCATCAATGCCATCTGGTTCCGGCCGTGGTCGATACGGGTCTTCTTTGAGCGGGTATCGCTGCAGCAGGCACTGGATTCGCCGCAGGCGCTATCCGACCTGCGCCTGCTGGAACCCTGGGGCCTGCGTGGGCACAACGCCAGGCTGGACGATAACTCCGACGCCCAGGAAGCGCGCCAACTGGCCCGCAGCAAGCAGAACCTTGCCACCTTGCAGGCGTATGATCGCAACAGCCTGAGCCCCGCCGACCAACTCTCCTACGACACCATGCAGACTGTGCTGGAGTACGAGCTGGCAGGAGAACGCTTTCGCTATCACGACTTCCCGGTCAACCAGCTATGGGGCGAGCAGCAGAGCCTACCCAATTTTTTGCTGAGCACGCACCAGATCAACGACCGCGTTGACGCCGAGCATTACATTGCCCGGCTGCAGGCAATGCCGACCACGCTGGGGCAATTGGGTATCAAACAGACAGAGCGCGCACGCCGTGGCATTGTGGCGCCGCACTTCGCCCTGGTGAAATCCGTCGCCAATATGCAACGCTTTATTGCCACACCTGAGGAGCGCAACCCGCTTTACGAAAACCTGGCACGCAAAACCAGCGGCATAGAATCCATCTCCGCCGAAGAACGCCAACTGCTGCTGGCCCAGGCCAAAACAGCGCTGCAGAAACAGGTCTATCCCGCGTATCGACAACTGATTACCGCCACCCAGGCCTTGGCCCGGCAGCACACCCAGAACCTGGGTGCCTGGTCCCTGCCGGACGGCGCAGCATTCTATGCCTGGAAGCTGCGCGGCCACACCACGACCGAGCTGAGCCCCGAGCAGGTACACAGCATAGGGCTGAGCGAAGTCGCCCGCATCCAGGGAGAGATGCAACGCATACTGCAGGCCCAGGGCGAAAAAGCCGACGATGTCGGCGCTGCCATGAAAAAGCTGGGCGACGATCCACGCTTCCTCTACCCGGACACCGACGCGGGCCGCGCCCAGATACTGGCCGACTACAAAGCCATCCTGGCCGAAGCACAGGACGCACTGCCCCAGGCGTTTGGCCACCTGCCTGTTGCCAAGCTCGATGTGCAGCGCATACCGGCCTTCAGCGAGCAAACTGCACCCGGTGCCTACTACGAGCCACCCGCCACCGATGGCAGCCGGCCCGGCGTGTTCTTTGCCAATCTGCATGACATCAAGGCCACCACACGCTGGAGCATGCGGACGCTGGCCTACCATGAGGGCGTACCTGGCCATCACTTCCAGAGTGCCCTGGCACGCGAGCAATCCGACCTGCCGAGCTTTCGCCGCTACAACTGGTACACAGCCTACGGCGAAGGCTGGGCGCTCTATGCCGAGCAACTGGCCTGGGAGATGGGCCTGCAAACCGACCCATACGATCAGCTGGGTCGCCTGCGCGACGAGCTGTTCCGGGCCGTGCGGCTGGTGGTGGATACCGGCCTCCATGGCAAACGCTGGAGCCGGGAGCAGGCAATTGATTACATGAGCCAACACACCGGCATGCCCCAAAGCGACACCGTGGTGGAAATAGAGCGCTATATGGTGGACCCAGGCCAGGCCTGCGCCTACAAGGTGGGCATGCTCAAGATACTGCAACTTCGCGAAACCGCCAAAACCCGGCTGGGCGCCAAGTTCGACCTGCGAGCCTTCCACGACCTGATACTGGCTGCCGGCCCCTTGCCGCTGGATCTGCTGGAGCGTCGGGTCAATGACTGGATCAAGGAAAGCGCAGCGACACGATAAGTGATAATATCCCGCCAGCCAAGGCGGGATATTAATCACAACAGCCACTTAACAATAAAAACAAGGATATGAAACCAGACAATTATCTCATCATCGACTTTGAAGCAACATGCTGCGACCAGGGATCAGTTTCCCGAGAACACATGGAAATCATCGAGATTGGTGCCGTTATGGCAAGCGCCCATAATCTTGAAATCATCAGCGAATTTCAAAGCTTCATCCGGCCTGTCAGGCATCCAAACCTCACTCCCTTTTGCAAGTCACTTACCTCCATACAGCAAGCCGAGGTAGACAGTGCTCCACTGTTTCACGACGCCGTCCTCGCGTTCAAGAAGTGGCTGTACCAGTACCCCAATTTCATCTTTTGCTCCTGGGGTGATTATGACTACAAGCAGCTTGAGCAAGATTGTCTATTCAATAAAGTCCCCAACCCTGTTTCGGCGCAGCATGTCGACCTGAAAAAATTGATTACTGAGAAGCAAAACCTAATGAGAAAGCCGGGACTTGGTGAGGCCATCAGACTATCCGGCCTTACGTTTGAGGGTAAACATCACCGTGGCATCGACGATGCGCGCAATATTGCACGCTTGCTACCCTATATATACGGCACTGAAACTTTCAAAATCAAAGATAATTACCGTCCACGCACAACCAACCGAAGTAAATAAGCCGCACCCCAAGGTAATGATGGACGTCATGAAAAGAAATATTTCCTAACGCCAATCAATCCGTGCATGGCGAGTGCGCCTACGCAATATCACTCGGGCGATCAATATCAATAAGTACCCCAGGATCATCTATCGGTATTTGCTTGACGGTAAATCGTTCAACAACGACTTTTGCGCCTTGATCGCCACTCAGTAATAGCAAATCATCCCGGCACACAGCAGCAAAACCCACAGGGTGCCCCCTCCTGCCTGCATAAACAGGCGCTGCCACTGCGGCACCCTGCTGTAGCGCACCTGCTACCGCCTGCGCCGTACTGGCCGCCACTGCCGGCATATCCGCCAACATCACCAGCCAGCCGGCGGCGTTCTGGGTTGCAGCCACCCCGGCCGCTAGCGTGTGGCCCATACCAGACTGCGCCGTTGGACAGGGCACGATGTGACATCCCGCTTGTTGCAAGGCCTGTATCAGTTGCACGGTAGTCGGGAGCGCATTGTCCGGCACCAGGGCGACGACACGCGGTACCGCTGCCAGCAAGGTCTGTGCAGCAGCCACCGCCACCAGCCTGCCATCAGGCAAGCGCTGCAACAGCTTGCTCTGCCTGCCCGTCGGGTCGAAACGGCTACTGCGCCCAGCAGCCAGTAGCAAACCGGCAAGCTGGCCCCTTTCAGGGAGCATGCCTGGCCGCCTCCGGCGTTTCCTCCGACCATGCGGGCGGTACCTGCACTACAGGTATGCCATTCTTGACTGCCACAATCTCCGCCAGGATGGAGATGGCGATTTCCGCCGGGGTACGGCTACCCAGGTAGAGCCCCACCGGGCCGTGCAGCCGCTGTATCTCCTCATCCGCCAGGTCGAACAGTGCCAAGCGTTCGCGCCGCTTGTGTGTGTTGCGGCGTGAGCCCAGCGCCCCCACATAGAAGGCTGGAGACTTGAGCGCCTCCAGCAAGGCCATATCATCTAGCTTGGGATCGTGCGTCAGTGCCACGATGGCGGTATGGGCATCAGGCTCCATGGCCAGCACCACGTCATCAGGCATACCCACTTCAAAATGGACATGGGCCACATCCCAGTCCACGTGGTACTCACTGCGCGGATCGCAGACGTGTACGCTAAAACCCAATGGCTGGGCCATCTGGGCCACGATGCGCGACAACTGGCCAGCGCCGATCAGCAGCAGACGCCATTGCGGTCCAAAAATACTGGTAAATCGCTCACCGTCAAATGTCGGCCTTGCACCACGCTGGGTCGCGGCCAAGGTAACGGTACCGGTTCCAAGCTCTACCGTGCGTGCCACCAACTCGTGCCGGCTGGCACGTTGCAGCAGATCCTCCAGCCAGGTGCTTGCCAACAGGGGCTCCACCAGCAGGCGCAAGGTGCCGCCACAGGGCAGGCCAAAGCGGCTGGCCTCCTCCTTGCTCACGCCATAACAGACCAAGCCAGCGGCCGACGGCCGCTCGCCCTGACTGACGCGCCTGACCAGATCATCCTCGACACAGCCACCTGATACCGAGCCCGCCACGGCACCGTCATCGCGCACCGCCAGCAATGAACCTACCGGTCGGGGAGCCGACCCCCAGGTTTCCACCACGCTGACCAGCCATAAGGCATGACCATCCTCATGCCAACAACGGGCACGCTGCAATACCGCCAGATCCAATGCGTCCAAGCCTGACTCCTGCTATCCGTTCTTATTCGCCACCAGAGTGGCCAGTCACCGCCCTAACGATACTGGGCATAAATCGCCTGCAATTCCCCTTCTCTCGCCATCTCGGCAAAGGCCTGCTCTATCGCGGGTAGCCACTTGATCCGGGGCGATGCGATCGAGAAAGCGATATGCGAAGGGCGTCCTTCTATCGCCCAAGGTGCCTTGACCAATTCTATGGCATCCTCCCGCAGCAGCCAGTCGCCCAGTTCTTCCGGTATCAAGGCCGCGTCACTCCGCCCCATGGCAACCTTGCGCAGCGCAATACGCGGATCGCTCACCAGATCCTTCACCAGCGCGGTATCACTGTCGAAAGGTTCGAAAAACCGCTTGCCGCGCTCGACCGAGACAACCTTGCCAGCCAGGTCGGCATAGGCGCGTAGCAGAGGCTTGTCCAACCGTTGATAGAACACCTTGCGTGCCGGCGGGAACGCCGCCTCCAGAAACACCATATAGCGCTCACGCTCCGGCGTTCGATTGGGGCCGAGCATCAAATCCGCCTGGCCGTGCTCCATCATCATCAAGGCGCGTGCCATGGGTACTTGCACATAACGCACCTCGAATCCGGCACGCCGGGCTATCGCCTGCATGGTGTCGCAATACAGGCCGCGGCACGCCTTATCCTGCATGATGCGATACGGTGGCGCATGTTCACCCACCACCGTCAGCACCTCGGCCTGGGCAAGCACTGGCGGCACAAGACATAGCAACAAGCCCAGCAACCACCCTAAAAAGGCAGGCTGGCGCGCCCTCATGGCGCTACAACCGCAACACCGCTCGCCAGCCACAGCAAGCCGCACGCGCCGCCAAGCGCATCCAGACAGGCAACCATCACTACACCTCCAACTCCAGATGGCTGCCAAACACAGTACCCAGGGATAATGCGTCTGGCAGCGTGTTCCCGCTCCTCGACCGGGAGCTTGCCCTTCACATTCAGCTCAGCTTGAATGGCAGGTCGTACAGGCGCTTGCCGGTGGCGGCGGCAATGGCATTGGCCACGGCGGGTGCAATCGGCGGCACGCCGGGTTCACCCACCCCACGCGGAGCCGCATCGCTGGGCAGGATATGCACCTCTATCCTGGGCATTTCGCCTATGCGCAGCACGGGGTAATCATGGAAGTTCGATTGCTCTACCGCACCGGCCTTGAGCGTAATTGCGCTGTGCATGGCGGCAGACAGGCCAAAGCCTATGCCACCCTCCATCTGCGCCCGAATCACATCCGGGTTGATGGCAATACCACAATCGACGGCGCAAACTACCCGGACTACCTTGTAGCTACCATCCGGCCGTACAGTGACTTCTGCCACTTCAGCCACGAAGGTGCCGAAAGACTCCACCACGGCCACCCCCCTGCCCCGTTTTTCGCCCTTCTTGCCCGCTTTGAGCGGCTGATTCCAGCCAGCCTTCTCGGCCACCAGCTTCAATACACCAGCGTGGCGGGGATGCTTATCCAGCAAGGCCAAACGATACGCCACCGGGTCACGTCCAGCGGCCTTGGCCGCTTCATCTATCATCGTTTCGACGGCATAGCCCGTGTGGGTGTGCCCTACCGAACGCCACCACAGCACCGGCACGCCCAGTCGCGGTGAATGCAGGTCTACCTGCAGATTGGCGACAGCATAAGGCAGGTCCGATGCGCCCTCGACCGAGGTCGCATCCACTCCGTCCTTCACACCAAATGCCTCGAACGGCGTGCCCGTCATGATGCTCTGGCCTACCACCCGCTGGCGCCAGCCCAGCAATTGGCCGCCAGCATCCAGTGCCACTTCCACCCGGTGCAGATAAAGCGGCCGGTAGTAACCGCCTCGCATGTCGTCCTCGCGCGTCCATACCAGCTTGACCGGGTGGCGGCCAGCGGTGGCCTTGACGATATGGGCGCATTCCATAGGATAGTCGGAAGCCGGATTGGCCCGGCGACCAAAACTGCCCCCCGCGTACAGCATGTTGATGCTGACCTGCTCTGGCTTGATGCCAAACACGCTGGCGATCATGGCCTGGTCCACCGTCTGCATCTGCTCGCCGTTCCAGACTTCTACCCCATCTTTGTCTTGCCGCATCACGCAATTGAGCGGTTCCATGGCGGCATGGGCGAGATAAGGAAAGTAGTAGTCGGCCTTGAGCACTTTGGCGGCCCCCTTGAAGGCCCCTACCACATCGCCCGTCTTGCTGGCCACGGCACCTGGCTGATCCAGCAGTGCCCGGTACTGGGCCACCAGTTCTGGCGTGCCTTGGGGCACAGCCGCTGTCTCATCCCACTCCAGCTTGAGCGCATCGCGCCCCTTCTTGGCCGCCCAAAAACCGTGTGCCAACACGGCCACACCGCTGGGTATGGCGACCACCTCCACCACGCCCTTGACCTGCTTGGCCGTCGTGGCATCAAAGGACTTCAGCTTGGCGCCGAAGCGCGGCGGGTGCGCCACCACAGCCGTCAGCATGCCTGGCAGGTTTACATCCTGGGTAAACTGGGCGCGCCCAGTAATCTTGTCCTTGCTGTCCTTGCGCGGCAACTTCTGCTTGCCGATCAGCTTGAAATCCTTGGGGTCTTTCAGCTTGGGTTCCTTGGGCACCTCCATGGTGGCGGCCAGCGCCGCCAGATCGCCAAAACTGGCTTGCTTGCCGCTGGCATGGCTTAGCTTGCCTTGTGCCACGGCAATCTCCGCCGCAGGCACCTGCCACTGTTGGGCCGCTGCGGCTACCAGCATGGCTCGGGCCGTTGCCCCTGCCTGGCGCAATTGCTTCCAGGAATTGGCCATGGCACTGCTGCCACCGGTGCCTTGGGTTGGCCCCCACATCAGATTGTTGTAACGCTTGGCATCGGCCGGCGCTGCTTCCACCATAACCTGGCGCCAGTCTGCATCCAGTTCTTCAGCCAGTATGGTCGCCAAGCCGGTATAGCTGCCCTGCCCCATCTCCAGATGCTTGGCGATGATGGTGACACTGTTGTCGCTGGCGATACGGACAAAGGCATTCGGCGCCAAGCTGGCCGGCATGGCAGCGGCTCGGGCCTTTCCCGACCACTGAAAACCGACCACCAGCATGCCACCCAGTGCACCCGCCTTGAGCAAGCCACGGCGCGATATCTCCACAGTCTTGTCCATATCAGGCCTCCAGCTTGTCTGAAGCCTTGCCAGCCATGATGGCCGAAGCCTCATGGATGGCAGCCCGGATGCGGTGATAAGTGGCGCAACGGCAGACATTGCCCGACATGGCGGCATCGATATCGGCATTCGTCGGCTTGGGCTTTTGCGCCAGCAAAGCAGTCGCCGCCACGATCTGGCCAGACTGGCAGTAGCCGCACTGCACCACATCCAGTTTTTGCCAAGCGGCCTGTACTGCACGCGCTGGCGCACCGCTGATACCCTCTATGGTGGTGACCTTGCCCTTGCCGACCGCCGATACCGGCAAGCTGCAGGATCGGGTAGGCTGCCCGTTCAGCAGTACCGCGCAGGCACCGCACAAGGCCATGCCGCAACCATACTTGGTACCGGTGTAGCCAAGCTCGTCTCGCAACACCCATAACAGGGGCGTGTCTGCATCGGCATCGACCTCATGGGTCTTGCCGTTGATACTGAGTTTCAACATGGGTAGAGCCTCCGGGCAGGCGATGGGAAGAACTTCAGCAGTATAGAAAGCACGCAGCCAGAAAACAGCACGGTGCAACACTCAATGGCATCCATCTCACCGGGTGGCATTTCCAGGCGTTTCGATTTCCAAGCAAGACAAGGCCTGCGTAACAACTGCAACGGCGCCATGCAACGACCGCGCGGTTCCAGGAAGCTCCTGCATCAACGCTTGGCTAACCGCTCGCAATGCTGCCTGGCCATGGCTTCAGCAGCATCGGTCAGCAAACTAGCCGCATCGCGTTGCGCGGTTTCCCGGTCTACCGCACCGCCCACCAAAGCCAGGCAGTGATCAAAACGCTGCTGCAAAGCAGGTAGCGCAGCGCTGTCGATATCGCCCGACAGCAGGCTGGCCGGCACCGCAAGGCGAGCCGCGCGACCCGCCACCCGCCACGGCACCTTGCCCAAGGGCGTCTGCGCATCCGACCGCCCCTCTCCCGTCAGCAGCCAATCAGCGCCAGCCAGGCTGGCATCCAGCTTCTGCAGATCGGCTATTGCCTCGGCGCCAGGCTCCAGCGTCGCCCCTAAAAGGCGCAGCGCCCAGCCCAGCCCACCTGCCGCACCACTCCCTGGCTGATCGCGTAAATCCTGGCCGCGCACGGCATCGCCCAACTCGCCCAAGCGTTGCAAGCGCCGGTCGAAGCGATCCACCTCTTCGCTGCGCACACCTTTCTGCGGGCCAAACACCGCAGTGGCCCCAGTTGCGCCGCATAGGGGGCTGGCAACATCAGCCAGGGCTACCAGCCGGGTCTGCGCCAGCCTGCTGTCCAGGCCCGACAAATCCACCACCGCCAGATCGGCAAGGCTCGCCAATGTGGGTGGCAGAAGCAAACCACGGCCATCCAGAAAACGTGCCCCCAAGGCTGCCAGCAGCCCTACGCCGCCGTCATTGGTGCCTGTCCCCCCTAGGCCCAGCAACACACGTGCACAGCCCGCGTCGAGCACTGCCAGCAGCAACTGGCCCAGCCCCAGGGTGCTACGGTCTGCAACCTGGCTGCTGCCCACCAGCGTTATCCCCACCAGCTCAGCCGATTCGATCACCGCCGAACCATCAGGCAGGCGCAACCACCGCGCAGGTTTGAGCCTGCCCTCCAGATCAGGCATTACCGCGTGCTGCCATTGCGCCGGCATGGCTGCGGCTACCGCCTCCAGCGTGCCCTCGCCGCCATCGGCCATGGGGTGCAGATGCAGGTCGGCCTCCGGCCATATGCGGCTCAGGCCCGTTGCCATGGCATGGGCGGCCTGTGCAGCGGACAAGGTTCCCTTGAAGGAATCAGGCGCAATCACGATGCGCGGTATGAATGAGGTCTGCATGGACATAGTGTGCCGACCTGACGAGCGGCAGGAAAGTGCCCGGCCGTTTATCGTTTTGCATGGCCAATGGAGAACGAACGTTCTCCGCGGTGCTATCATGGCGACCATGGACCAGTCTCTACACGGCCGTGGCACAGCCCGCAATCCCGACAACCGCTACGCGGCCCATGCCCGCGAGGCGGTGGACGATGGCTGGCTACGGGAGGCGGATGGCAAGCCACGTACGGTGATTACGCTGCACGAAGCCAAGTCCATCATCAGCCGCAACAGCTCGCCGGATGTGCGCTTTCAGCAATCGATCAATCCCTATCAGGGTTGTGAGCATGGTTGTATCTACTGCTATGCCCGCCCCAGCCATGCTTATTGGGGCTATTCGCCGGGGTTGGATTTCGAAACCAGAATTATCGCCAAGCCCAATGCAGCCGCGCTGCTCAGGGCAGAGCTGGCCAAGCCCGGCTACCAGCCCAGCAGCATCTGCATAGGCAGCAACACCGATTGCTATCAACCTGCAGAACGGGAGCTGGGACTGACCCGGGCGGTACTCGAAGTCCTGGCCGAAACACGCCACCCCACCATGCTGCTGACCAAGAATGCCCTAATAGAGCGGGATATCGACCTGCTGGCCGACCTGGCCGGAGACGGCCTGGTGCAAGTCATGATCAGCGTTACCACCCTGGATAGGGAACTGGCACGCAAGCTGGAGCCCCGTGCCAGCCAGCCGCTGCGCCGGATTGAGACCATTGCCAGGCTGGCGCAGGCCGGCATACCGGTAGGAGTGCTGGCCGCGCCGATGATTCCGGCACTGAATGATCATGAGATGGAACAGATATTACAGACCTGCCAGGCAGCAGGTGCCAGCCGCGCTGGCTATGTCCTGCTGCGCCTGCCGCTGGAATTGGCCCAGCTGTTTGATGACTGGCTGGCCCAGCACTACCCCTTGAAGCGAGATCATGTATTGAGTGTGCTGCGGCAAAGTCGCGGCGGCCGCTACAACGATGCCCGCTTTGGCAAGCGTATGCGCGGCGTAGGGGTGTTTGCGGATATGCTGTCGCAGCGCTTCAAGCTGGCACGCCAACGCCTGGGGCTGGACCAGCCCACCGTGGGCTGGATACTAGTCTGTTCCGCCCACCCCGGCCCGATGGCCAGCTCGATCTATTCAGCTGACCGAGCGGCTGCATCAGCTCCTGGCCGGTATCCCCAGGCCAGTGGCAACGGCTGGCCGTGCCACAAAAGCATCCAGTGCCCGCAACACATGGGGGAATTCGCTAACCCCTACCAGCTCGCCCGCGCCATAAAAGCCTATCAGGTTGCGCACCCAGGGAAACACCGCGATATCGGCGATGGTGTAGCGCTCACCCATGATCCATTCCCTGTCCGCCAGGCGCTGGTTCAACACCGCCAACAGACGCTTGGATTCCGCCACATAGCGATCACGCGGACGCTTGTCTTCATAATCCTTGCCAGCAAATTTGTGGAAGAAGCCCAGTTGGCCAAACATCGGGCCTATTCCCCCCATCTGGAACATCAGCCACTGTATCGTCTCGTAACGCTCGGCAGGATCAGCCGACAGGAACTTCCCCGTCTTCTCCGCCAGGTACAGCAGGATGGCGCCCGACTCAAACAGGGCCAGGGGCCGTTCGCCAGGGCCTTGGGGATCCAATATCGCCGGTATCTTGTTATTCGGGTTCAAGGACAAAAACGCCGGCGACATCTGATCGTTGGTCTCGAAGCTGACCAGGTGAGCCTCGTAAGGCAAGCCCGTCTCTTCCAGCATGATCGAGACTTTCACACCATTAGGTGTGGGCAAGGAATACAGCTGCAGCCGGTCGGGATGGGTTGCGGGCCACTTCTGGGTGATGGGGAAAGCCGAGAGGTCAATCATGTCTATCCTTCGGGGCAGGCCCAGCCTGCACACCGGTTGATGAGTGGAAGTAGATGCAGCAGCAGTGCTCTACATCAGGGCGACCGCCTCCGCTTTCAAGCATCACCCCGCAGCACCGCTCGCTTGTCCAACCGCTACACGGGAGCTTGTTCGTGATGCCAGCGCCCCAAATCCGCCGGAATCAGCTAGATTTGCCGCCCCACAAGCGACTCGGTCATCATGCAAACCAACCTCTACGACGCTTCGGTGCCCGTGTTCAGCCACTATCTGCAACAACTGGCACACATGCTGGCGAAAGCCGCCATGCATGCCCAAAATGATGGGTATGCAGCCGAGAAGCTGCTGAACGCGCATCTGGCTCCCGATATGTTCAATCTGGCGCAGCAGGTTGGCATCACCGCTGGCTTCAGCCTGCGCGCCTGTTACCCCTTGGCGGGCCTGGCCATTCCCAACCTGCAAGATACCGGCAGCAGCTTTGCAGGGCTGCAGGCTTGCCTGAGCCAGACGCAGGGCTTACTGCACTGCCTGACCCGCGAACAGATAGCGCTTGCCCCCGAACTGCCCATCACCACCCAGGCAGGCCAGGCCGAGCGCCAGTTCAACCGGCACGACTATCTGCTGCACTACACCCTGCCCAATTTCTTCTTCCACCTCAGCATGGTTTACGCCATCCTGCGCCACCAGGGTGTGCCGCTCAGCAAGCAGGATTTCGACGGTCACCATGCCTATGCCCCCGGTTTTTCTTTTGTGGCATAGGCTGCAGCCTCGCGCAGCTTGTCTTTTTTGCTCTTGCGCTTGCCCTTGATACCACCATTGCCGCTGGCATCCACCACCGCCCAGGCCTGTTGTATTGGCTCGTACCCCGCCACCACTTCGCGCCCAACCCGCAGCCCTTGGCGTTTTTCTATCAGGCGGAAATGTGCCTCGGTATCAGCGCTGATAAAGCTCACCGCCAGGCCATCCGCCCCCGCGCGCCCCGTACGGCCTATGCGGTGGGCGTAATCCACCGCCGAACGCGGCAGATCGTAGTTCACCACCACCGGCAACTGGACGATATCAATGCCGCGCGCAGCAATATCGGTCGCTACCAGCACCTGCAGCAGGCCTGCCTTGAAATCCTGCAGCACCTGCCCTCGCCTGCCCTGGCTAAGCTGCCCGTGCAGCGCAGCAGCGGCAATGCCGGCACTGCCCAGTTTGTCGGCCAACCGCTCGGCAGCATGCTGGGATGCGGCAAAAACCAGCACCTGAGTCCATTGCGCCTGCTGCAGCAAATGGCGCAGCAAAGCCGTGCGGCGGTTGTCGTCCACCTGTATGGCGCGTTGGCTGATGGCTGGCGCATCAGCGGGTTCCGTCGTCAGCACAATGCGTACCGGGTTCCGCAGCAAGCGGTCGGCCAGCGCCATCACAGCAGCGGGAAAAGTCGCCGAGAAAAACAGGTTCTGCCGCTGCGTGGGCATCAAGGCCAGCAACCGGCCCAGCTCATCGGCAAAATCCATATCCAGCAGACGGTCTGCCTCATCCAGCACCAGGGTGCTCAAGCTACCCAGGCTCAGCGCATTCTGCCCCAGCAAATCCAGCAGGCGCCCTGGGGTGGCGATCACCACATCGGCACCTCCCCGCAAATCCATCATCTGCGGGTTGATTGATACGCCACCGTAGGCAAGCACCCGCTTCAGCCGAGTGCCCTGGCTCAGTTGCCCCAGCGTTTCATCCACCTGTATGGCCAATTCGCGCGTCGGCACCAGCACCAACACCTGCAAACGCCTTACCTTGCTCTCGGGCAAGGCAGAAAGCTGCTGCAGCAAGGGCAAGCAGTAAGCCGCCGTCTTGCCCGATCCCGTCGGCGCCAGCCCCAACACATCACGCCCTTGCAGAATGGCCGGAATCGCCTGCTGCTGTATGGGCGTGGGCTCAGCATACTGACAGGCCGCCAGCTTACGCAGCAGCGGTTCAGTCAGGCCCAGATCGGCAAAAGACATGGTATCCCGCACTTATAAAAGGGAATGATTATACGTGCCCAAGCCAGCAATCAGGCCTAATCTTGGCAGGCCTAAGCGGGAGAAGTCCCGGCAAGCTGATGCCCCCATCTGGCCGATTCGGATCGATTGTGCAGGCGGCAGCCATGGCACCTGAAAAAAGAGGACGGCACCGGCGGCGCTGTCTATACGCAACAGCGACACCAGGCAGGTTTACCAGGCCTGGCGTGCGAGAACGTCAAATCAACGCGTGCGGGCGATACGAAAGCCTATCCACCCATTGCGTTCATTGACACTCGAGGGCAGGCCATTGCCACTGCGCCGGGGGCGAACAGAGTGAGGCCGTGCTTGGCGTCCAGAACAGCCCGAAACAGGCCACGAACAGATATAGAACGGGCATAAAGCAGTGAAGGCAGCAGAAAGCCGATACGGCGTGAACCGGTACCGGCTTTGTGCACTACGACATGCGGCCCAATGGGCTACGCACAAATGGACTGTCACGCAAAATACAAGACTTGACCCCGCGTCACGTGAACGGGCGTACGCCACTCGAAGCCTGGCAAGGGATGGATCCCTACCAGCAGATACCCAAGGGGGCATATCTGTTTCAGGCTTGGGATGGCTTGCTGGCAGGCGTCTATTTGCGCAGGTAGTGCACCGCAGCCGTTGGAAGCAGCACAGGCAACGGAAGGCTGTCCGGGAACAAACGCGTCCAGCACTGCCGAATTGCACAAAACTTAAGCAATCCGGCAGCTATCGCGCGGCTGGCGCAGACAAGCTGTCGGTCTGGTGGCCTGAAAAGTGACGGGATATTAGTGAAAAGCCCGCTCGCTATGGGTACCCTAGCTGTTGCGGACGAGCGGACAGGGCACCTGGCCCAGGGGGTCGGTTTTGTATTCGATACGGCCGAGGTCGGCGCGAACTGCAATATGCGTACCCTAGCTGTTGCGGACGAGCGGACAGGGCAACGAACCGACGGGGTACAGTCAATCGCCAAGGCACTCACATATTATATTTTCCAGCCTCACCCAAAAAAACTCAAACACCCTCACGTGTGCCTTAATACAAACCTCAAAGTTCTCTAGCGACCTAAAAGGTAAATAGCAGTGAAAAGTTGGAATTGCATAATTCAAATATAAAGACGTATACTCATCCTTCAACCTACTCCGTTGCCTTGGAGATTTCACCGGCCTTAATTGTAGCAAAGCATCCAAAGATCCTTGCTCATGGAATGGTGCTAAATAACTAGAGTCATTCAGCACCCAAGAAATCTTCCACTTCTCAGTCAACTGCTTAGAAAATACCGGGTATTCTGGCCCCGACGATTTTTCATCAAATGAAAAACCCAGCACCTTAGTTTCCGCCGCCAGAATCATCTGGTAAAACTCCAACCTATCGCATTTACCACTAAGGTCATATGCCCTCCCTTCTCCACCAAGAGCAAATGCCTCTTCCTTCAGTCTCTTATCTCTCCCCCCCTCCCACATTCGCTCCCGCTCTTTAAATCTTCCATTATCCTCCATCATCTCTATTCTTCGCCTATAGAATACGGGGTGTTCTCCTTCAACCTCACCCCATCTCTCAGGATAAAAATCATAGTCCAACGGCTTGTATATTTCACCACGCCGAAAACGTTCTAAAATTTCTGACTTATAACCAGGCCAAGGCCCCCCACCCCAACCGGTTGGTCTATTGTAATGCATGCTACCAATTCGTTCTTTTACAACCTCACACAAGTACAAATCAAGATCACGTTTCTCTTGATCGGATATACACCTATCAAACAAACTCTCCAGCTGCGGCATAAATGCAGCAATCCCTCGCTCCTTTAAAAATTCAATAAGCTCAAAAGCACCCCCTCCTTCACTAGCAAACTTCTGCGCTAGGTATGAGTGCTTCTCCTGCCCTAACTTATATTTACTCATCCAAACAGCCCCCTTTCAATTTCACGGCAAAACATAAACCCATGAAGGTGGTGGAGCCCCATAATTTTCCCCACCACCTTCACGTAAGATAGCCTCTCTGCTCTTCTCACCAGCAATGCTTCTCGCCTCACGCTGAGCAGCAGTATCAAGCAATCTTGCGGAGTACCCCACCAATCCCAGCGACGGACCGGGATTATACGTAAATTCATATCTCTGCCCAAGAAACGTCGTACCAGTCGCCATTAAAAATGGCTCTCCAGAAAAAAATTCACTCATTACATTCATCTTTGCAAAACCTGTACCGGTCGTATACTTATCCAACTGCATCTGAGCTGCAAGTAGACAAGCTGCACCAGCCAAGCAAGCATTTGACTTCAGCTCTGCCGCATAATGACCAATTACACCATCAATGAACCCCCACTTTATTCCATCTGGATATCTAACAAAAACATTACCCAAACCTCCTCTGCCGCGAACCAAATTAGAAAATTCAGCGTGAGCAGCAATCCCAATACTAATTGCATGCAAATTAAATACAGGCACCACAGCATAAAATGGCAATCCACTGCCAGTGGTATGCATGTATTCTTGCTCCGCCAACATGTGACTAGTTATCCCATTGCTAACGGAAGAGGACTGCCCTCCTTGATTAAATAGAGCATTGCCAGCCCAAACCAAATGTCCATAAGTTGCAGCGGAGATCATATGGGTTTCACCTGCCGCGTGGTAAAAATATCCCGTTACCGAAGTGCGGTAATTGCACAATAAGTCTGCACTGCCCCTACAGTAGGCGCGTACCTTCTTCTGAACCTCCTTGATCCAATCATCGTCATCATCACCTTCTTTTTCACGTCTTACATCATCCGCCGCAAACCCCGTCGGATCCGTCATATTCGTCGGATTGTTCCACACATACGTATAGCGGTTGTAGCTCTGGCTATGCTCCGGGTCCTGAATCAACGGGTCCGCCGACAGGAATCGCGCCACCAGCGGGTCGTAGATACGCCCGTTCATGTGCACCAAGTCCAGCTCGTCCAGCATCTCGTGGCCGGTAAAGCCCCGGTCGATGACCTTGCCGTCGCCCAGCTCGTCCGGCATGCCGCTGCCGTTCAGGTTGCGGCGCTTGCCCCAGGCGTCGTAGGCGAGCTTGTCCTTCAGGCTGCCGTCGGCGCCCGTGATGGCCACCAGGCTGCCCAGCCGG
>NZ_JAUFPU010000008.1:390034-548459 GCF_030409555.1 Chitinimonas viridis | reverse complement strand
AAGGGCGGCACTCTACCCGAGGCGGGTGAATGGTGGCAAGTCATTGTTATTGATAGATTTGCTGCAAAGCAGCAGGAATGAGGCTGGGGGCGGGTTTCGGGGGATAGCGGCCTATAAGGCAAGGGCCACTTTTTTCCTCCCTACAACCCAGCCTTGATCTCGAACTCCACCGTCTCCAGCCGGTCTCGCAACAAGGACTGCTGATGCGTCAGGTGTACATGGTGCAGCGCCGGTTGGGCAGACAAGGCCTCCAGATAGCTGGCCAGCGCTTTGCGATCTCGGGCTTCGCCACTCAGGACCACACGGCGGTTTTGCTTGTCGGGCACAAACTCCAATAGCTCCACATCGGCCTTGGCTGCACGCTCTATCGCCACCAGTACGTCAGGCCACGGAAACTCGCGTTCAACCCGCAGGGCCTCCCAGTGCTTGGCTTCTGCTGCGGCTGGCCGCGATACCTGGGTAGGTGCTACGGCTTGTGCTGCGCGCAACGTCTGGTTACGCAGCGCCAGCTTGTCTGCTGCCTGCCGTTGCACCTGGGCTTGCCATACCACTATCCCCGCCACAATCAGCAGGGCACAGGCCAATAACCCTAGCTGGGTGCCATAACGGCTGCGCGGTTCAAGGTATCCGGAAGTCGATTTCATGATTCAACACCAAGCCATTCTGGCGAAGGTTCGTATTTCGGCCGTCGGCCAACTGGCTGCAATATACCTAGCGGGGATGTCGGCTTCTGGGCCAAGTGGCGACCAGGTGTCCACCCGCGCAAAATCGCCGTGCTGAACGCTCAAGCGCCGCAGCAGACGGGTGCCCGCCTCTTGCTCGCTCCGCGTCACCGGTTCGACATCACAGGCTTGCAGCTTGCCCAGTACATAGACCAAGGCGGTGATACGTGTCGGTTCGCGCAATAGCAATAACGACAGGGTCTGCTTGACCGGGCAGGCATGCAGCGAATAGGCCGCCGCTGACACTGGCAACACGCCCTGTAGCCGTAAGCCGCGACGTTGCAGGCTGGCACCAAGCTGCTCCAACCACCCAGCCGGCAAGGCATAAGCCAGGCCCTGGGCGCCATAATGGCGGAAATAGGTTGCCAAGACCCAATCCGCCCCCACCTCGATACCCGCATTTTCAAAGCAGATGCGCGCATAAGCTTCGAGCTCTGCCGTTTCGGTCAGCTCTGCCTGCCAAGGCAAGGCGATACTGGCAGCGAGGCCGTCCGATACCGTTAGTGCCACCCGGCTACCGGGTGGTAATGCTTTTGATGGCTTATCCAGCAAGGCATCCAGCGCAAGCAGGTAGTCATCCGGCTGCGGGCAGGCGATTGGCGCTTCTGTGCTGGCCTTGCCTTGCTGCAACCAGCAATGCCCGGAGAACAAGCCCACATGCACGCGATCAGGCCACAAAAGTGACACGATTGACCTCCTGCAAAGTGGTATGGCCATCACGCACCAGTTCCAGCGCAACATCACGCAGGAATCGGGTGCCCTCCTTGCGCGCCTGTTCTTTCAGGGCACGGATGGACGCACGACCAATGATCATTTCACGTATCTCATCTGTCAGCCGCAGCACCTCTGCCACAGCGCGCCGGCCCTTGTACCCAGTGCCACGGCATACCGTGCAGCCCTTCCCTGCCCGGAACCGGTAGGCTTCGGGATCGCGGATGCCGGAGTCCGACAAGAACAGCTCGTCCAACACCACATCCTCGGTGCAGTTCGGGCAATTCTGCCGCACCAGTCGCTGAGCTATTACCCCCGTCAGCGATGAGACAAAGTTATAGGGATCGACCCCCATGTGCATAAAGCGGCCGATCACATCAAAAGTGTTGTTGGCGTGGACTGAGGTAAAAACCAAATGCCCCGTCAAGGCAGATTGCACGGCAATTTGCGCCGTTTCTGGGTCACGTATCTCGCCCACCAGTATCTTGTCTGGGTCGTGGCGCAGGATGGAGCGCAGGCCGACCGCAAAGGTCAGGCCCTTCTTTTCATTCACCGGTATCTGCAGCACACCGGGTAGCTGATACTCCACCGGGTCTTCAATGGTGATGAATTTGTCCTCGCCATGGTTGATCTCGGTCATCGCGGCATATAGCGTGGTGGTCTTGCCGCTACCGGTGGGGCCGGTCACCAGCATCATGCCATAGGGCTCTGATGCAAGACGGCGCAGCAGGCGTATGGTTTCCCCATCGAAGCCCAACGAGTCCAGCGTCAGGCGCTGCACCTGGTCGATCAGGGCCTGCTTGTCCAGGATACGCAGCACGGCATCCTCGCCATGGATACTGGGCATGATGGAAACGCGGATATCAATGTCGCGGCCCTTGGCCGCCACACGGAAACGACCATCCTGTGGGATGCGTTTCTCTGCAATATCCAACTCTGCCAAGACTTTGATACGGGCAATCGCCTGTTCTGCGAGGGCAGTGTTATTGACCGTCGCAATTCGGTTCAATACGCCGTCAATACGGAACTTGATCACCAAACCCTGCGGTACCGACTCCAAGTGGATATCACTGGCCTCAAAACGCAGCGCATCAAAAACGGTGGAATTGATCAGCCTGACCGCAGGGCTGGCCTCGCCCTGGATAGAGGTCAGTGTCAGGTCGGCGCTGTCGTCACGTGCCAACTCGATGGATTGATCCAAGCCAACCGCCTCGGCCACTGCGCTGAAGGCCGACTCGTGCTTCTCCAGCTCGCCACGTAAGGCATGCGGGTCGGCCAGGTAGATCTCGTGCAAAGGCAGGCCCAGATTGGCCAGCCAGGCACCCACTTTACTATCCAGCGGCCGTCCCAGTACCGCGCATAGCTGCCCATGCGTGTCTCTACCGACTACCAGCAAACGCTCGACCATGTCGGTATAGGGCACCAGCTCGAAATCCGGCACCACAGGCCAATCGGCCTGCACAGTCAAAGCCGGGTAGCCCGCCAGCTCTGCTGCCACAAGCAACAGCTCGTCGCGTGGCAGCTCATGCTGATCGGCCAGCAGGCTAAGCCAATCTGTCGTCATACCGGCAGACTGCTGGGCCAGGTTCAGTTCTTGTAGCGTCAACATCACATAGGCCGCCGGTTACAGTGCATTTGCCAGATCAAATATCGGGGTGTAGAGCATCATGACGATGGCGCCGATGACCAAGCCGATGCCAACCATCAGGATAGGCTCGACCAGTCTGCCGGCCATATCTATCCAGCCTGCGACCTCCTGATCGTAGAAATCGGCAATGCGCTCCATCATTTCATCAAGATTGCCGGACGATTCACCTGCCAGCAGCAATCTATGCGCCACTTCGGTACTCAGTTTGTTTTCCAGCATGACCAGGGAAATCGACTTGCCTTCGCTGACACCCTGGGCAGCAAGACGTAAGTCGCTTTGCATGGCGAGGGGTAATGAGGCTTCTGTCATCTTCATGGCGGAGAGCACACTCACCCCGCTACGCAGCAACATGCCCAAGGTGCGATAGAGCCGCGCCAACTGCAGTATCCACACCTTCTCGCCCAGCCAAGGGGTGGACAACATCCTGCGCCCAAGCCAGCCACGCAAACCTGGGTGGACAAGCAGCACGACCAGCCCAACAAACAGGCCCAGCACACCCAGCCAGGCCAGCGCCGTGTGCTCCCGTACAAAGCTGCCCCATATCTGCACGAACCCGGCGGTCGCATTCTTCCTGGCGGCCACATCGTCAAATACCGCGCTGAAGCGCGGCACAACGTACAGCATCAGAAAAGCGATCACCAGAAAGCCCACGCTCACCAGGATGCCGGGGTAAATGGCCGCCGAGATCAGCTTGCCGCGTATCTCGTCCAACTGCTTCTGGTAGTGCATGAAACGTCGTATTGACGCCCTGACCGTGCCTGTCGTTTCGCTGGCACGCACCATGGCCACATACAGCGGCGGAAAAACCGACGGCAGGCTGGCCATGGCTTCAGAGAGCTGCTTACCTTGCTGCAAGCCCTGCAACAGCGTGTCGTAAATGGCGCGGTGGCGCCCTGCCCTGTCGTTGCGCCCCAGTATCTCGATGGCATCGACGATGGGCTGGCCTGCCTCCAGCAAGGAGTGCAATTGCTGGTTGAACACCGTCATGTTGAAGGCTCTTGGCCGTCGAGCCAGGCCTGCGCTGATGGTGTTCAATGCCAGCAGACGCTCACCGCTCGATTCAATGAATCGGCGTGCCTCTTCCTCGCTGGCGGCATCCAGCTCACGCAACTCCACCGCCATGCTGGCGTTCAACACCTTGGCCCGAAAACGCATCGCTGCTGGTCCTGGCTCAGTAGCTGGTCACATCGGCATTGTCATCGGTGCCACCCGCTACCCCGTCCTTGCCGTACGAGATGATCTCGAATTCGCGGTCATTGGAACCGGGCGAGTTGTAGACATAGGCCTTGCCCCATGGGTCCACCGGTACCGCCTTCTTCAGGTAAGGGCCACGCCATTTGGCAGCATCTGCCGGTTTGGCAAACAATGCGGCCAAGCCCTCCGCAGTGGTCGGGTAGTTACCGGTATCCACACGGTATTGATCCAAGGCCTTGTCGAAGGCATCGATCTGGGCTTTGACCAGTTGCTGCTCAGAGCGGCCAATCTGGCCAAAATACTTGGGGCCGACAAAACCGGCCAACAAGCCAATGATCAACAGTACAACCAGCAACTCCAGCAAGGTAAAGCCCTGCTGGCGATATTGCGACTTACTCATGGTGCTTCTTCCTCTCCAGAGGTAAGGGTGATTCATCGGACTGCTTCATGCTCAGCCCGGGGTCGGTTCAAACACAAACTTCCAGTCCTGATAGCGCTTGGCACCTTCCAGTGCCTGCAAGGCCTCAGGAAAGCCGCCAGTCTTGATCGGTTGCTCCGTCGAGAGCGAATACACGCCCTTCACCAGACCATCCGGCGTCTTGACCAGCCCCCAATCGGCACTCCCTGTCATGGGGTCACGATATAGCCGACGCAAGGGCCGGCGGGTACGGGTTGCGCGATTATCCAGCAGCAACGCCTGCAAGTCCGGCGGGTACTGCTTGCTGGTGCCAGGCGAGAACTGGTAGTAATCCTTGATCGCCTGCTGGTAGGCCTGGCCGACAAACAGCAGCTCCGCCTCGCGCTCCCGCCTGCCTGCCGTCTTGCTGTGTTCCAGCGCCCGCAGGCTGACCACCAACAGTACTGCCACAGCAAACAAAGCAATCAGGTAGCTGTATCCACGCTGCCGATGCATGCCACTACCACTCGGAATACTTGGTGCCGCTCTTGCTATTGGGCGCCGTACTACGTACATCGTAAACGCCCCCCAAGGTCGTATCCTCAGGGGCTACTGACTTCCAGCTCGCCGCACTCTCGGTGAGTGGATCGATGGGAATAGCCCGCAGGTAGCGCTCCTTGACGAGGTCATCCAGCTCTTTCGGGTACTTACCCTTGTCGGTGTAGTACTTGTCTATGGCGTCTCGCATCAGGTACAGGTTCTCCCGCAGTACCGCCTCTCTGGTGCGCTCCAGGTTGTTGAAGTACTTGGGCGCAGCCAAGGACAGCAAGGTGGCGATAATGGCCATGGCGACCAGTAGCTCGATCATGGTGAAGCCTTGTTTACGCATGCTCACCACTCCTTGTAGGGCACGCCATTCAAGCCCTTTTTTTCTGATAGCGAGTACACATCGAAAACATCATCTCCACTGCGCGGTGCTTCGGGGGGTGACTCAAAACTACGCAGGCCCCAGCTAGCCTCGTTCGGGGCCTCGTCATCCGCAAAGAATGGGTCGCGCGGCAGACGGCGCAAGAAGTAGAGCTTGGCACCATCGGGGTTCTTCTTGTCTGTCACCCCATTGACGAGATCCAGCAAGGTCGGCGGATAACCCGACCCATCCAGGCCCACCTCAATACGCCCTGCCGTCGCCGCTGCCTTGTAGGCGTCGATGGCCTGTCGCATATCACGCAGCGATCGCCGGAGTTCATGCTCCTTGCTGCGCTGTACCGTTTTTTCGGCCAGCGGCATGGCTACAGCAGCCATCAAGGCCAATATGGCCAGTGAAGCAAGTAGCTCGATAAAGCTGAAACCCGCCTGGCGAGTACGTCGACGCGGCTTGGACATGCTCAGGGCGCAATGCTCAGTCGATGAACCAAGGGCAAGGCTGGACGACCCACATTGCCGCCACTGGCTATGGGCGTCATGCCGATGACACTGATCTCGGCCTCCTGCGCTGCTTGCAGGGGCTTGAGCACCACCATCAATAGCGCACCCTCGCCCTTGGCGCCCGCGGCTTCCGCGCTGGCCGTACCGACTGATACACGGCCACTGGCCTTGTCTATCAACTGGCTGAAATTGGATTTCCCAGCCTTGCTGAAGTATTCGCCCTCCTTGACTGACACCACTTCAAACAGCGTCTTGTCGTAAGCCAGTTGCAGCGGCGCCGCACGTAAGGCCTCAGCGCTATCCAGGTGCAACATTAGCGTCATCGGCTCGCCCACCTTGGCAGTGGCAGGTCCCTTCCACTGCAGCTTGACGCCCGGTACAACAGCCGGTGCGGGTTCGGCGCTCGGCGGCGCACCGGGTGTGGCCGGGGCTACGGTCGTCGGTTTCACTTCCTCGGGAGGCTTAGCGGGCAAAGAATTCGTCGTGGCGGTCTCCAGACTGCGCAGTTGCAAGGGCTTCAGCCGCAGATTGGCCTCGGTGCCCGACCAGAACGACTCTGCAGCCGGCTCCTTGCGCTGGGCATTGCGTATCAGCCTGGGCGTGATCGAGAGAATGATTTCGGTCTTGTTACCGCTATCGGACTGCGACGAGAACAAGCGCCCCAACAGTGGCACATCCCCGAGCAGCGGGATACGGCTGGCCGAAGACCGATCTTCATCGCGTATCAGCCCTGCCAGCACCTGTGTTTCACCATCCTTCAGGCGCAACACGCTATTGGCGGTACGGGTACCTATCTCATAGGCCAAGGCCCCTCGGGCCGTCTTGATCGAGTTCACGACATTGCTGACTTCCAGACCGACCTTGATGCCGATCTCGTCACGCATATGCACATCCGGCTCGACTTCCAGTTTCAGCCCCACATCCAGGTACTGGATATTTTCGGAGATGAAACCATCCGACGTAGAAGTCGTCGTCACCACGGGCACCTTGGAGCCAATCATGATCTTGGCTTTTTCCCTATCCTTGACCCGGATACGTGGATTGGCCAGTAGATTGGCATCACCATCGTTCTTTTCGAAACGGGCCGTCACACTGGGCAAGGTCACGCCCAGATTGCTGGAGTTCAGGTTTTTCAGCTCGCTCAACTTGTAGAGTATGGGCGACGATTCGGAGCCATCGCCGGTCGAGTTGCCGCTATTGGCAAAGGGCCGCACTGTGAGCGACTTGGGTAGGTCGATGCCCAGTTCCAGCATGCGAGTGCGGTTGACCTCCAGCACCTCGACCTCCAGCATCACCTCCGGCTCGTCCAGATCATGCAGGGCAATCAGCTTCTCGGCCAAAGCGATGGTGTCGGGCGTTTCGCGCAACATCAGCATGTTGAGCTTATCGTCGACAAACACTTCCTTGATCTTGAGCATGGACTTCAGCAAGCCTGCGGTCTGCTTGGCCTCGGCGGTAGACAGATAGAACGCCCGCACCACCAGATCCTGATACTCCTTAGTCTTGGCCGAGGTATTGGGGTAGACCAGCACGCTGGTGCTGTTCAGTATCTTCTTGTCCAACTGGTTGGTGGTCAGGATCACATCGATAGCGTCCTCCAGCGTGGTCTGCTTGAGGAACACCGTGGTGCGCTGGTCGCTTTTGACCTCTCGATCAAAGATGAAATTGATCCCTGTCGTGCGCGACAGGGCCTCGAACACCATCTTCAGGCTGGCATCGCGAAACTCCAGGTTGATGGGCTTCTTGTACAGATTGCTCAAGCTGGGGGAGGTGATCAGATCCTTGGCCTGGGCCGCATCCAGCTCGCGCTTCAATGCCAGCGCATCCGCATGACCAGGATGATTCTCCAGCGCCCTGCCCAGCAATTGCGCTGCCTGGCTGCTGTCGCCTTTTTTGAGGGCTTCGCGCGCCTGCAGCGCTTGCTCATCGGCCTGCTTGAGCCGCAGCAAGTTCTCCAGCCCAGCCGTGGCACGGGCGTGGTCCCGTTCATACTTCAAGATCAACCGGTAGTGCTGGGCAGCATCATCCAAGCGCCCCTCCGCGGTCGCCACCTCGGCCTGCGCTAGCAAGCGGCGCGTTGCCACTTCGCGGTTGCGCAGCCAGTCCTTGCGGTAGATCACGTCCTCGGGGTCCAGTTCGGCAGCCTTGCCCAGCTCTGTCACCGCCTCATCGTACTGACCCTTGTCCATCGCCTCCAGCCCGGAGCGATGATGGTAGTCCGCCGCACAACTGCTCAGCAGCAGCAATACCCCGGCAGCAACGGCTGGTGCAGGGTTGATTTGCGTTGCCGTGGGCATCGCAGTACGTACAGCGCTCAAGAAATCAGATAACAGCATGGCAATCGACTATTCCGATGCAGGCAGGGCAAGCTGCTGCTTGTCGCCCGTCGGCAAGTATTCAAATTCGATACGCTGGGCATCCAGGCCCAGCACCTTATATGTCGCACCCAGGGTTTCCCCCACTCGGGCGATCAGGGTTTGTTCGCCCTGGCTCAGATACACCACTTGCTCACCACCATCATGCAAGCGCCCCATGAATTTGAACGGCAACGGTGGCGGCCCGGCCGGCTCAACCTGCAAGGCCGGCGCCACCACAACGGGCGCGGGGGTGACCACGGGTAACGGTGGTGCCTGCCAGTTGCGAGGCGCAAACGGATTGGCCGCCATGGCCGGCATGGCTACCTGGCTATGTTGGCCGGCAGGGGCCACCGCCGTGCGCAGCGGTGGCGTGGCCGGCTGGCTGCTCACAGGCGCAGCAACGACTTCTACCGTCGACGACGGTGTCGCCACTTCTGCCACGGCAACATCTTCTACCGGGTAAACCATGGCAACCACTGTCCCCGCAAGCAAGGTCAGCCAAAGCGCCCAGCGCTTTTGCTCTGCCTTAATCACGGCGAACCTGACGGTAAAATGCCGATAGCGATACGTCGCAGCTCAGTTCCGCCACGCCGATATCCTCTCTGCTGCAGTGAATACCATCCAGTGTCACGTTCGCCATGCCGATGCGCAGGCCATCCACAAACCGCCGTATTGCAGGATAGTCCGCCGATACCGACAGGCTGGCGCGATAGCGCAGATAAGGTAGTTTGCCCTTGTCATCAAGAGTAAAGGTCACTTCATCCAACGGTAGCTTGGCTGCATCGGCAGCCTGCTGCAGATCACCCATCAGTTGCGCGCTGTTGAATACCGGGAAAACCGGCACCGAATAACCAGGCAAGGCAACCACAGGCGCTGCCTTGGGGGCGGTACTCAGCGCGCGACGCTCGTGCTCGGCCTTGTCCAGCATGTGGCTGCTGCGAGCGTAAAACGCGGCAGCAGCCCCCAGGCTAACCAATGCCAGCAGCAAGACGGCAGTAGTCCAAGGCTGCAGACGTAGCTGGCGGCGCAGGTAAAAAAGCCACTGAGCAGGGAGGTTAGACAGGGTCAAGCCGACGATCCGGAGGGAAGACAAAGGGCTGTATTATATACACAAGAAACTCTAAGTGTCTATAAAATAAGGGATTTTACGAAAATCCACCTAGCATCAATCTCCTCCGGGCCAACCGAGCGGCCGAACCTAGAGACTCCTTGCCCATACGGGCTGGTTTGTGGAGACGGATGACCATGTGGCAGTCGCCTGAAGGGTAGCAATCAGTTTGGCCATTCCTTCGTGGGCAATGCCTAGTTTCCAGAAGCGTTGGCTTAGGTGATCATCCGGGATGCGACAATTTCAGATAGCCAATGCCGGGACGGCTAATTTGCAGATCCACTTGCGTGCTATTGGGATCTAGTCTCCGGCACGTCCCTTTTCTTTCTTCGATAGCATCAATGGCTCTGGCGCTAGTAACATGCCTACTCTGGCCGCTTTTGTAGCCTGTTCTTCCGCATTGGAAATGCCAGCCAGATCGTAAAAAACGCTAGGCCAGTCGCCGCTAACATCACAGAATCGGCACCAAGAAAGGAAATCTAGAGGCATAACTTGCTTGGGGGCCTGCTCCTCTTTGTCCTCCCAGTACTCTTCCCAGTCCATCCACAAGCTACGTGCCTCGCGGAATCTTGGACTGTTCACGTGTAAGGGCTTGTTGTCCAGACCCACACCGCCTTCTGGTATGGTTTCGCATCCCAGCGATGCCTTGATGCCGGAAACGAGGAGTACACCCATGGCAGGTGTCCATTCAGGAAGCTTCAGATAGCTTGCAAGCTGACGACTCTGCTGTACGCCGTCTAGTATCAAGTCACCCAGTTGGGCTGTGCTATTGGCACTACTGGCGACCGCCCTAACGGTATCTGCCTGCTTGCCGATGTTATTACGCCTTGTTTTCTTGGAAGCCTGCCTAGTCGCTTGGCCGACAGCGCGACTAGCATCCGCGCATTGACTGATCCAAGCACTTACCTCTTCTTCATACCAAGCGACAGCACTCCCGCCCAATGAGAACTGCTTCGGAAAACTGGGGTCATGGCGCGGTGACTTCTCGTCCAGCCGATCATAGATCGCGGAGCGTGAGAGGCCAGTACGCTGCATGAGCTCCGGTAGGCGTATCAAAGGTCTGGGCTTTGCTGGTTCTGCCATCGTGCTCCCCCTGTATTCTCAATCTGTGCGGTGGCTTCAGATACCTTAGATTAGACGATGGTGCCGATCAGCATGAACGCCAGCAGGTGACAAAAAAGAAACCGTGGTTAAGGGGCCTACAGACTGCTGTCTGTAGGCCAGGGCGACACCAAGGTATCAGAGTATTGAGTAGGTTTGCCGCTGCCAAGCCGCGCTACGCTTTCCCTGCTTCGGCCAAGTCATGCGGTGAAACAAACAGTAGTCGATTTGCATCCAGCCAGTCTGCCCACCATTGCACCATCCGCCTACGTTGCGTCAGAAACTCAGCCTTATGTATGTAGGCTGCCCGAACCCCATTTCGCTCTTTGTGGCTCATCTGACGTTCGATGGCATCTTCACTCCAGAGGCCTGATTCAAGCAATGCGCTGCAGGCCATGGCCCGGAAGCCGTGCCCGCATACATCTTTCTTGGTGTCGTATCCCATGCGGCGTAGTGCGGTGTTCACGGTATTCTCACTCATGGGTTTGAATACATCGTGATCTCCCGCAAACACCAGATCAAATCGCCCAGTCAGCCTATGTATCTCATCTAGGACTGCCAAGGTTTGGCGGGATAGCGGGACGATGTGGGGCTCTCGCATCTTGGCGCCGCGATGGGAGTGCTTGACACCTTTGATGACTTCACGGCTAGCGGGAATGATCCACGTAGCCCTTGCCAGGTCGATCTCATCCCAGCGCATAAAGCGGAATTCGCTCGATCGGACAAAGGTCAACAGCGCAAACCTGAGGGCTAGTTTGGTTAACGGGCGTCCTTGATCTGCCTCGACGCGCTGAAGCAACTCGGGGATACGCTCCAACGGTAGTGCCGGACGGTGGACTGTCTTACGGACGGCCAAGGCGCCGGTCATGTCTCTGGCTGGATTGGTATCAATCAGGTCCGTCTGGACGGCGTAGCGCATGATGCCGTCGATGTGCTGACGTACGCGTGATGCTAGGTCCAGCGCCCCTCTCTCTTCGATCTTGCGCAAGGGCGCCAATAGATCTCGCGTTTTCAGTTCAGCGACAGGTCGAGCACCAAGGTGCGGGAAGAGTTCAACCTCTAGGCGCTGCAGAATACGCGCAGCATGGTCTACAGACCACTTGCCGGAACTGCGTTGATGCCACTCCCGCGCTACGCTCTCAAAGCTGTACTCAGTGGCTTGAATCGCTGCTGCTTTGCGATCCTTACGATCCTGGCTGGGGTCAATACCTGTACCAATCAATTGGCGTGCTTCGTCCCGTCTCTTGCGTGCTTCGCTGAGTGAGGTCTCAGGATAAACTCCAAGGGAGAGAAGTTTCTCCTTGCCAGCAATTCGGTACTTCAATCGCCAGTAGCGTGAGCCGTTTGGGTTAAGGAGCAGAAATAGTCCCTGACCATCTGCCAGCTTGATGGGCTTCTCACCTGGTACGGCCGCCCGAATTTGTCTGTCTGACAGAGCCATTTGGGGGTATCTTCAAAATCGAATCAAGACCTACCCCTAAAGCTACCCCCCTCTTACCGTAGGATTCAATAGGAATCCGTCGGACGGCGTAGGAAACAAAAAAACCCGCAACGCCAAGAGCGGTGCGGGTTTTTTTGTCCCCTAAGACTAGTTAGGAAGAGTATTTGGTGCCCGGGGTCGGACTCGAACCGACACGCCTCGCGGCGGGGGATTTTGAGTCCCCTGCGTCTACCATTTCACCACCCGGGCAGGTCATGAAGGCGCGGATTATGGCCGAGCCGGGCGCTGCGGTCAATCACCCTTTAGCTGCAAGGCCCGCTCGTACAGCGCGTTGCGATTGCCGCCGGTAATCTCGGCTGCCAGCTTCACCGCCTGCTTCATGGGCAACTCCCGCACCAGGGGTGCCAGCACGCTATCAAAGCTGGCGGCATCGTCTGCAGCCTGCTCAGGTGCAGCCTCCACCAACACCACCAGCTCACCGCGCTGCTGGTTGCTGTCTGCCGCCACCCAGCTTGCCAGTTCCGCCAATGGGGCGCGACGCAGGGTCTCGAAGGTCTTGGTGAGCTCACGGCACACCACGGCTACCCTGTCTGGGCCAAATACCTCGGCCATGTCGACCAGGCTTTCGGCGATACGGTGCGGTGCCTCAAAAAAGGCGATGGTGTGCGGCAAGGCCTTGAGGGTCTCGAATTCCTTACGGCGCGCACCTGATTTGGGCTCGGGGAAACCATGGAACTGGAACCGAGGCGATTGCATGCCAGCACCGGCCAACGCAGCCAGCAGGGCCGATGCGCCAGGTATGGGCACAACCTTGTAGCCAGCGGCATGCACGGCAGCCACCAGGCGGGCGCCGGGGTCGCTGACGGCGGGCGTGCCGGCGTCCGATACCTGGGCCACGGCCTGGCCCTCTGCCAGCCGGGCGATCAATTTCTCGGCGGCTTCGCGTTCATTATGTTCACGCAGCGACATCATGCGGGTATCGATGCCAAAGTGTTTCAACAGTTGCCCGGTCACCCGGGTGTCCTCGGCGGCGATCAGATCGGCACTGGCCAAAATGGCCTGCGCGCGCGGCGTTAGATCACGCAAGTTCCCGATGGGCGTAGCCACCACATATAATGCGGGACGATCTATCGGATACGGCTCCTCATGCACGGTATTGCTCACCTTGAAGTGAATAGCGCCCCAGTGGCGCTGCCTGCCACCCTTGCTATGTTGCAAGAGACCAGGCGGGATGAAAAACGCCCGCTAGGCTCGGGCAGCCACGGGCACAGGCTGCCCAGCCTGTATAGGCTGATAATGGCGACAGCGGCACTACTCTACCTTGCCACCCCGGCCCCTGCCAGCGCCGAGGAGCCTGCGCCTGCCCCGCCGGTAGCCGAGGCCGATGCACCCGGCCCCCATATTGCGCTGATATTGCCAACAGATTCAAAGCAGTTGGCGGCACCTGCCGATATTGTCCGGCAGGGTGTGATGGCGGCAGAAGCCCGTCTGGGCGATGACAACACCCCCAAGGTCAGGCTCTATCCCACCGGCGCGGGTGACGAGGAAGGCATACTGGCCTACCGCCAGGCGGCCATTCGGGGGGCCGTGGGTGTCATCGGCCCGCTTACCCGTGGCGCCATTGCCAAGCTGGCAGCCTTTGGCAAGCTGGATGTGCCGGTACTGGCACTCAACACCCTGGACGAGACGATTACCCCGCCGACCAATCTGTTTGCGCTGGGCTTATCCATTGAGGCGGAAACCCGCCAGATCGCCCGCAATATGCAGCGCGACGGCCGCAAGATGCCGGTGCTGATCGAGACGGAAGGCCTGCTGGCCAAGCGCATGCGCGAGGCGTTTACCGCCGAATGGCAGCTGCTTACCGGCAAGGCGCCCGATGTGATTGCCCTGGGTACGGACAAGGATGCGGTCTGGAAGCTCAAGGAAACCGTGGCAGCCCTGCGGGCCGACGCCCTGTTCATGGCGGCAGACCAAAAGAAAGCTCGCCTGATTCGCCCCTATATCGGAACAGAGCGCCCCATCTATGCCACCTCGCAGGTATGGAGCGGCAAGTTTGGCAAGCAGGCCGGCGCCAATGTCGATCTGCTGGGCGTGAAATTTGTGGACATGCCCTGGCTGCTGGAACCCTACCAGCCCGATGTGCTGGCTTACAAGCAGGCCGACAAGCCACTGGGCCCCGATATGCAGCGCCTGTATGCGCTGGGGATAGATGCCTACCGGCTCAGCCTGCTGCTGCTGGTTTCGGCCCCGGGTGCCGCCATCGAGGTGCAGGGTGTCAGCGGTGTGCTCAAGCTCTCGGCCAACCGCCAGTTCAGCCGCGAGCTGATGAGTGGCGAAGTAGGCGGCCAGCCGCGCACCCCTGCCCCACCCAAGCTGGAAGTACCACCCGAACCAGCCCCTTCGGCTGAAGAGGGCATCACGGCCACGACCCAGCCAGCAGAATAATGGCCGCGCCCACGCCGGCCCAGCACAAAGGCGCCGCCGCCGAAGCGCTGGCGGCGAACTTCCTGGCCGCTCGGCGGGTCAGCATCGTGGCGCGCAACTGGCGCTGCCGCATGGGCGAGATCGATTTGATCTGCCACGACGGCAGTACCCTGGTGTTTGTCGAGGTGCGCAGCCGTGCCAGCGGCCGTTTCGGCTCGGCGGCCGACAGCATCACTGCCCGCAAGCAGGCCCGGCTGGTGGCTGCTGCCCAGCACTATCTCGCCACCCTCAAGCGCGTTCCGCCCTGCCGCTTCGACGCCATACTGATCGATGGCGAAGCTGAGCCCCAATGGCTCAAGCACATCATCGAGCTCTAACCCCCGCAATACCGTAGCGAAAGATTCCCCGATATGGATTTGATAGACCGCGTCAACCAGCACTTCCTCGACAGCATCGCCACGCTGGAAGACGCTCGTGAGCTGCTCTCGGCCCCTGTGGCTGTAGCCGCCGAGCGCATGGTGGCGGCACTGATGGCCGATCACAAGATTCTGGCCTGCGGCAACGGTGGCTCGGCTGCCGACGCCCAGCACTTTGCGGCCGAAATGGTGGGCCGCTTCGAGAAGGAGCGCCCCGGTCTGGCTGCTTTCTCGCTCACCACCGATACCTCGGCCATCACCGCCATCGCCAATGATTACGATTACGACCTGGTGTTCTCCAAGCAGGTGCGCGCACTGGGCCAACCGGGCGATGTGCTGCTGGCCATCACCACCTCGGGTAATTCGGTCAATGTGATAGAAGCAGTGCACGCCGCGCACGAGCGGCAAATGACGGTGATTGCGCTGACTGGCAAGGATGGTGGCAAGATGACCGAACTGATGACCGGCGACGATATCCAACTCAACGTCCCCAGCATGCGTACTGCACGCGTGCAGGAAGTCCACGCCCTGCTGATCCACAGCCTGTGCGATGCCATAGACTGCATACTGCTAGACGGAGAATAAGCCCCATGACCAAGCGACTGACCGCCCTGACGATAGCCCTGCTGGCCACCAGCCAGCTGACCGCATGTTTCCCGCTGGTGGTAGCGGGCGCCGCCACCGGCGTGGCTGTCTCGCAGGATCGCCGCCCCACCTCGGTCATCTGGAACGACCAGCAGATACAAGGCCGGATTGCTGATCGCATCGCGGCCAAGTTCGGCACGCTCAGTCACGTCAACATCACCAGCTACAACCGCAGCGTGCTGTTGACCGGCGAAGTACCCGACGACACCACCCGCGCCGAGGTGGAAAAAATGGCCCGCGAGACCCAGGACGTCAAACAGGTCTACAACGAGATCGCCGTGATGCTGCCATCCAGCATCACCTCCCGTGGCTCGGATACCGCGCTGACCACCAAGGTCAAGGCTCGCATGATGGATGCCAAGCGCTTCTCGCCCATGCACGTCAAGGTCATCAGCGAGCGCAAGCAGGTGTTCCTGATGGGTTCGGTCAAGCAGCAGGAAGCCCGCGACGCAGCCGACATCGCCAGCCAGACTGCCGGGGTGGAGAAGGTTGTCACCCTGTTCGAGTACATCGATTAAGCGCCGCTAACCAAGCCCTTCTTGGGCTGATGTGCAAGCTCGCAGTACCCGCATACGGCTTGCAGCGCGCGCCTAGGCTTACGCACCACCAGAAACGCTCGCTGGCTATTGTTGGCAGCGCCAAGGTAGGCACCCGGGCTCCCGGGTGCTGCCGCAGCACCGATTCAGCCTATGCCACCCAGCCCTCAGGCTACGCGCCGCCGCTGCGCCAGCACGCCAACCTCCACCGCGGCTATGGCCTTGGCCTGATTCATATCGTCGACATATCCTATGCCATAAAGGCAGCAGGCCAGTTGATTCACAATGGGTGTGGGCACTGGCACGTCGCCCGCCAGCACGGCCTGTATCCAGCGCGCCGTTGCAGCGGCATCCAGGCTGGCAGGCAGCATGCCGGTGGGGCTGAACGAGCCATTTTCAGCGCGGAACAGTACTTCCTGCTCACCATCGCGCAGCAGGTCTATCTCAGGTCGGTGACGCGGGTCGGCAAAGGGCTCACCCTCTGTGCCCATCAGCACCAGGGCACGACGCCGGCGGCCCAGGCAGATCAGCCGAAAGCGTTCCAGCCGGTCAGCATGGGTGGCGCCTATCACGGTCAGCGCCCGTGCATCGTCAAATGGTTGCAACAACTTGGCCGCCTGATGCCCCAGGTGCCTTACGCCCAGGCGGGCGCGAAGGGCCAGGAGACCAGCCAGCCCCGGCGCCAGCGCCCCAACAGGCAAGAACACCAGTCCTTCGCGGGCCAACACCTCATCAGCACGCGCCAGGTTCGCCACTGGCATGATGCCCAGCTCACGCAACACATAGGCAGTAGCTACCCGGCCGTGGCCATCCAGTTCGCCGTGCAGCAGCACCGGTATTTCAAACCGTCGCAGCAGCAAGGCCAGCAGCGGGGTCAGGTTGGGAAAGCCGCGTGCACCACCATAAGTGGGCAGTACCACGGCCGGCTTCTCTACCCCCGTCAGCTTAGCCGTACGCGCCGCCAGGGCTTCGGCTGCGCCATCCAGCTCATCGATATGCTCGCCCTTTAGGCGCAGGGCCATCAGCAAGGCACCCAGCTCAAAATCGGGTATGCCGCCATCCAGCATGGCCGCAAACAGGCTGCGTGCTTCATCCTGATTCAGATCGCGCGGGTCGCTGCTTGTCATGGCCTTCAGCAGCCGGGTGTAGCTCATGCCTTGTCTCCTTATTGTGGATGGCAGCAACTACACAGCAATGGCCGTGCCATCTGAATAAGGCGGTTTTTGGGGAATGCCAGGGAGATTTGGCGCTGCCAAGGTGCATGGCCAGCCCGCTTACGCACCAGTACCGCACAGCGAACAGGCGCTAAGGTAGATAATCGACCAGCAGGCCGCTGGTGCGCCGTAGGCGTTGAGACAGCAAGCGGCCCAGGCGGCGCAGTATCTTGAGCGCAATGACGGGCCGCTCAACACACAAGCGGTCAAATGCCTCGCGAGACAACAGGGCAATCTGGGTATCCACCGGCGCCATCACCGTGGCCGAGCGCGGCTCCCCATCCAGTATGGCCATCTCGCCAAACACCTTGCCGGCCGACATGCTGTACAGCGGTTTGCCCGAGGCCTCATCGTTGCGCTTGGTCACGATCAAGCGGCCATCCAGCACCATGCCCATATAGCCGGCGGCTTCGCCCTCTTTGAACAGCACCGTACCTGCCGGCAGGGCAAAGGCTTTGAGCTGGGTGGCAAGATGGCCGATTTCGGCGCCATCCAACTCAGTCAGCGCCTCGCTCACATCAAGCTTGGCGCGCAGGCTGGGGGTGTTGAGCAGGTCGAAAGCATCCAGTTTCAGGGCTTTCAGGCTGGTATCGGCTTGTGACATGGTCGTTAGGTAAAGCGCTATAAGGTCGTTTCATTCTAGGCCCGACCAAGCCTGCGCCGCCATCAATACCCGTGCCTACTTTCACCGTCCGCTGCCCAAGGCCAGCCAGCCGCGCTACAGTAGCGGCATGCTCGATCTTATCGATACCCATTGCCACCTGGATGCCCCCGAGTTCGACGCTGACCGCGACGCCGTGGTGGCGCGGGCGCGTGATGGTGGCGTGCATACGCTGGTAGTGCCCGCCATCTCGCTGGATACCATCCCCGCCACACTCGCCATGCGGCAGCGCTATGGCTGCCCGGTTGCACTGGGCTTTCATCCCATCTACGAGCGCAGCCACCGGGATGCTCATCTGCCTGCGCTACAAGCCTTGATCGAAGCCGAGCGTCCAGTCGCCGTGGGCGAGATAGGCCTGGACTTTTTTGTACCGGGCCTGGATGCTAACCGCCAGACCGAGCTGTTTGCCGCCCAGCTCAAGCTGGCCCGCGACTTCGACTTGCCGGTGCTGCTGCATATACGTAAATCGCAGGATCAGGTTCTGAAGCAGTTACGGCGCTTTGGCATACGGCGCGGCATAGCGCATGCCTTCAACGGCAGCCCGCAACAGGCTGATGCCTATATAGCGCAGGGCATGAAACTGGGCTTTGGCGGCAACCTTACCTTCGAGCGCGCCCTCAATATCCGCCGGCTGGCTACCTCCCTGCCATTGGACAGCATCGTGCTGGAGACCGACGCCCCCGATATCTCGCCCGAGTGGGCCTATCAGCAACGCAATGAACCCGCCTACTTGCCGCGCATAGCCGGCCTGTTGGCCGAACTGCGGGGCATGGACCCCGCCAGCCTGGCCCAGGCCACCAGCAAAAATGCACGAGCGGTACTCGACCTGCCAGCTATGAAAGATTAGGCTAATATATAAATTCAAACATCTTAGAGAACGCCATGCCACTCTCACGCCTGCTGCTGCCTATCGTGTGCTGCCTGACCCTGTCTGGCGCCTCGGCGGCCGAGGCGACCTGGCGTTTCTGCCACGAGGATAACGAAACCTACCCGTGGATCATGAAAGACCGTGAAGGCCTCTACGCCACCATGGCCAAACTGGCAGCCAAGCGTGCCGATGCCCGTATCGAACTGGTGTGGCTACCCTGGAAGCGCTGCCTGGCCGACGTCAAAAACGGCATCATGGATGGGGTGGTGGGCGCAGGTTTTCTACAGGAGCGTTGCGAGATCGGCGTGTACCCAGGCGAGCCTTGCAAGCCTGACACAGCCCAGAGACTGTATATCGACCGCTTTCCGCTCTACCGCAACCGCGCCAGCACGCTAGGCTGGGACGGCCAGAAGGTGATCGGCCAGCGCAAGCCTATTGCCGTGCAGCCGGGCTTTGTCGCAGCTCGCATGCTTAAGCAGATGGGTGCTCAGGTAGACGAGACCGACAAGGAACCCTACCAGATACTGCGCAAGGTATCTGCCGGCATGGTCGATGGCGCGATACTGCAGGCACCTGTAGCCGACCCCCTGCTCAAGGAGGTTGCTGATTTCGGCGCCACCATCGAGCGGCTGCCCATCTCATTCCAGGAATACCCCACGTATCTGGTGGTATCGCACCAGCGCTACAAGGCCGATCCCAAGCGCGTCAAAGCCATCTGGCAGGCCTTTGTGCAGGCGCGCGACTCCAACGAATACCAGGCCGCCAAGGCCAGCTTGAATTACAACGAGGCCGACTGACCATCGTGCCGGCTCGGGGCGCGCAGCCGGTACAACCGGTCGGCGAGTTTGTTTAGATTCGCCAGCGCCTCGTACCCATACCCCATTGCGCGACTACCGCCTGCGCTTGACGTTAAATCGTAGCGCGGCTTGGCTAACCGCACGAAACATTGCAGACCGGGCACGCACTATCGCGCTTGAAGCGTAAGGTACGCCAGTTGTGGTTGCGCAAATCCAGCGTCACCAGCTTGCCGAGCGGGATATCGGGCATGCCTATCAACAGCTTCAGCGCCTCGGCCGCCTGCATGGCGCCAATAATGCCGACCAAGGGAGCAAATACGCCGAATGTGGCACACGGACCATCGCTGGCCTCGCCTTCCTCAGGGAACAGGCAGCGGTAGCAGGGACTATCCGCCACGCGCGTATCAAACACCGCAAACTGCCCATCAAAACGCACCGCCGCCCCTGACACCAAGGGCTTGCCTTGCGCCACACAAGCCCGGTTGACCGCGTGGCGGGTAGGGAAGTTGTCAGAGCAATCCAGCACCACATCAGCCCTGGCCACGGCTTCCATCAGGGCCTCGCCAGCCAGCCGCTGGGCCATGGGCTCTACCCGTACCTGGGGGTTGATGCCGGCCAGCGTCTGGCGGGCAGAATCCACCTTGCTCAGGCCCAGGCTGTCCTGGCGATGCACGATCTGCCGCTGCAGATTGGTCAGTTCCACCGTGTCCGCATCGGCCAGCATCAAATGGCCTACCCCGGCAGAAGCCAGATAGAGCGCGGCAGGCGAGCCCAGCCCACCCACCCCGATAATCAAGGCGGTGGCATCCGCCAACTTGCGCTGGCCCTCGATACCCACCTCATCCAGCAGGATATGGCGGCTGTAGCGCAGCAGTTCGTCATCAGAAAAATCGTGAGGCATAGCGTGCTCTGGCCAGCGGATAGTCGATACCGCAATCATACGCCGCTAGCCTGCCACCTTGCGCATCAGCATCTCCATGGGTCCACGCTCAAACCAGCGCGACCATAGATTGGCATAGAGTACGGCGCCAGTGCAGAACAGCAAGGATGCCAGCAGCACCAACTGCGGCGACTGGCTACCCAGCATGCCCAGGGCCTCCAGAGCGCCCATGCCCAACAGGATATGTGCGATATACAGGGTCAGCGTTTGTCTGCCAGCACGCGTGAACACGGCCAGGCAGTGGCGCGACATACCCGGCCGCCGCGCCAACTGCTGCCCCAGCCACAGGCACGCCCCCAGCACCAAACAAGCTGCCCCGCCACCGGCCAGCATATACAGCGGCACAGGGGGTATTGGTGCCGTACCTAGTAAGCCATACAAGCCTGGATGCGCCGCCAGTAGGGTACGCAAACCGACTGATAGTCCATGGGCCAGCAACATGGCCAGCGCACCACAGATCATCAATCGACGTTGTGTGGCCGCGTCGCCCAGTTGCAGGCGCCCCAGCCGTATGCCCAGCACGAAGAAGGCCAGCCAAGGCAGCAAGGGATGCCAGCCATTGAACAGCAGGTTGCGGGCAAACCCAGGAAAGCTCCAGAAGTCGGCATAGCCCAAGGTAGTCCAATCCCAGCCCTTGCCATAATCCAGCAGGCAGACCAGCACCACAAACCCCGCTACCAGCAGGCCAATCAGGATATGCAGGCTACGGTTGCGCCAGCCCAGGCAGCATACGCCCAGGGCAAAGTAGCAGGCGTAGTAATGCAGGATATCGGCCACGAACACACTGTAGTTAAGCAGCCCTAGCACCAGCAGGAAGGCAGCCCGACGCCAGGTGGCCCGGCGCAGTGTGTCAAACGCACCGCGTGCGGCGGCAACGCTCAGGCCCACTCCGGCCAAGGTGACAAAGGTGGCCGATGCACGCCCTTCCAGCAGGTCAAACCAGTGACTCCAGCCCTGATCTGCTACCGGGCCCATCATGGCCAGCCTGAAATTCACCAGCAGCATGCCGGCAAATGCCAGGAAGCGCGCCAGATCCAAGCCTTCCAGGCGTACTGACTCAGATCTATCACGCATGCCGGCTCCTTACTCCCAACAGCGCCTGCACGGTGCGCAACACCGTTTCCACCGTGGCAGGCGCGGCTGTGGCTGGCAGCAGCACCGTACGAAAAGCCGCACCCTCTATGATATCCAGCACTGCCTCGGCAGCCTCCGCCGCCTGCCAGATACCAGGCGCACTGCCCGTATCGGCGGCACGCTGCAGCACATGCGCCAGGGCGGCGGCCAGATAGCGGCGGTTTTCGGCAAAGTGCTGCGCCACCGGAGGATTACGCACGGCCTCGGCCATGACCTCTATGGTCAGCACCACGGTCTCTTGCTGCATGCTATTGGCAAGGTAACGCCGTACAAATACGTCCAGTGCGGCAATAGCGTCGGGCTCTGTTCTCAAGCCTTCGATCAACAGTTGCAACTCGGCGGCTTCCAGCGCCGCAATCTCAATGATCAAGGCCTCCTTGCCGCTGAAGTGGTTATACAGATTGCCCAGGCTGACCCCGGCTGCCATGGCGATGTCGCGCATGCTGGTCTGGTGAAAGCCCTGCTGGATAAAGCAGGTCAGTGCAGCGTCCAATATGTGCAAACGCCGTAGTTCGGTCTTGTCCGAGCGCGGCAGTTTTTGTTTTGTACTCATGCTTGATGGCCCCCTCATCAAATTATGAACGAACATTCGTTCATTTATCAAGTACGCTTGCGTCGCTAAAAACGGGGCCGGTGCCCGCTCAAGTCAGCGCAGGTACCGGCCCAGGGTTGATTGTCAGTCCAGGCTTACATAGCGGGCACAGTGATCGGACGGCGCCACCACAGAAGGATCACGCACTGCCAGAGGCTTGCCATCCAGTGTAAAGCCCATAGGCCGAACAATGCGCTCGCCATCGCCCAGGTCGGCCGCCAGTGCGCCGCTGATGACCACATGGTCTATGCCCTTGGTGTAACCACAGTGCCAACTACCCGCCACCAGCCCGTCGCCACCTTCACCCTCTTTGCGCAGGTGATCCAGCACCACGACGGTGCTGCCCTCAGGCTGGTTGTCGTTCCACTCCGGCAGCATGGCCGAGACAACCGCATTTTCACGCGCGCCAAACTGCGCCAGCGGCTTGGTGCCGTAGCTATCCCGCTCCCGCAACAGGCTACGGTTGAAGTCGCCCATCACCACAAAGCGCTTGCCCGCACGCTGGTCTATCCACTGTTCCAGCAAGGTGGTCTGCTCTGCAAGGGCGCTGCACGCCTGGTTTGGCGTTTGCCCGCGGGTCTGATCCATGGGCTGCGACCGGCAACCGGCCTTGAGGTGCACCAGCAGGAAACCCGTAGCCTTACCATTGAGCTTGGCGCTAAAAGTCAGGCCTGGCCGCAGCGGCCGCTCACCTTCAAGGGTCAATTCCAGCAACGGCTTGATCGATGCCACATCCAGCTTGATGCCGGCCGGTTTCCATGCCACCCCTATCTGCTGCGGCATGGCAGGCACGCCGGGCATGTCCGCCGTGGTCCGAACCTTCCAGCCCTCAGGCAGGATGGCTTGCACGGCAGCATCGTTGCTGACTTCCTGCAGCGCTACCAAGGTCACGCCGGCCTTGTCCAGTGCCGCAAATCCCTCGCGCAGGCCTTGCAGCTTGCGCTCGTACTGCTTCCAGTCCGCCAGGTCGGGCGCTACCCGGCAGGAAGAGGCCTGCTGGTTGGGACGCTGGTAGTACACCTCGCCCAGTTCCGCCTTGCACTTGGCTTCGCGGCCATATTCCAGGCCATTGTGTACATCGCAGTACGGCAGCCCCTGCAAGGATGCGGGCATGGCTTTACCCTCCTGTTCCAGCTCTCTGGCTGTACGCCATTGCACGCTGTTGCAGGCGGCAACCCAGCGGCTATGGCTGGCCTGATCCAGCAACCAGGCCAGGTTCCAGGTGGCAATACCCGCAGCCTGTGCGGGAGACAACAACAAGGCAGCCAGCAGGCCACCACCAAGGCGAGTGAGATTCTTTTGCATTAGCGAGGAAAACAGCGAGGTTAAGCAAGGCCGGCAGCACCGGCAAAACAAACGCCGCCCAGAGGCGGCGTAGCCAACAACAGGGGCGGAGCCTATCAGCCCAGCTTTTTAAGCGCCAGACTCACCATGGCCACCACCTGCTTGAGATACTGCACATCGGTCTGTGTCCATTCCTTGATCTCCACCGTCTGCTCGCAGCAGACGATGCCGATCTGGCTGCCATCCATCTCAATACCTACATCCAGTAGCGAATAGATATTCAAGGGCTCAAAATAGCCCTCGTTGAAGCAACTGGTTGCAGCATGCTGGCGTGCATCGCCAGCGACTATCATGCGCATATCGCGCATGGTCTCAAAATATGGCGCATAGTCGTCCTCGCTCAGGACCATGCCGTTGCTCCACTGGTTGTCGCTGGCGTCATACAGGCTCTCGCAGATGATCTTGTCCTGCAAAGCGCCATCATAGAACCAGAAACTACCACGGCTGCAGCCCACCTCCTGCACCACCACGCGCGCCAGCATCTGGAAGAACTTAGCTCTATCCAGCTTGCCTTCATTCAGCAACGTGTACAGGTTCTTGAGCAGATTGGTATCGTGCATTGCCACCCCCGTGCATTAGCCTGCATTCTTTATAGCCCGCCCAGCGCAAAAATGCGAAAGGCCCGCGCCAGGCTGGCCTCGCGTATATCCACCCCCTCCTCGCCCAAGTCCGAGGCAGCCCCAGGCTGACGTGCTGCTTCATCAGGCGTAACCCCAGGCATCCGCACAGATACCGCTTGCGGGTGGAGGCAAGGCACTGCAGCAGACGGACAACTTCACAGAACAGCTATTTCTTTTTGATTCAATGCACTACAAAAGAGTATTGCAGCGCTTTAGCAACAATATGACAAGCAGCTTGCTGAGCAAGCGCTCGGCTTGAGACAATCGAGAGTAAATATTCAAACTACCCTCAGTCTACTCTGATGAATTACGTGGAGAACACCATGCAACGCAGTCTGCTTGCACTCGCCCTTGCCAGCGCTTTTGCCGCTTCGGCACAAGCGGCAGAACCCGTTACCGTCTATGGCAAGATGACGCTAGGCGTCGAAAGCATTGCGGCAACCGGCGCCACCCTGGCCAACCAGAATATCGAGCGCCGCATGCGGGTTACCGACGGTGCCTCCACCCTTGGCTTCCGTGGCAGTGAGGAGATCAATGACGATCTGACCGCCTACTTCCAGATCGAAACCCAGATCAAGCCCGATGACGGCTGCGGCTTCGGTGGCTGCTCCACCGTGGGCAAGATCACCGCCCTGGGACCACAAGACAACCGCTATGCCGCGATCACGTCACCGCATACCGGTACGTCGCGCTTTGCCAACCGCCCGTCCTTTGTCGGTTTGCGGGGCTCCTGGGGCCAAATCCAGATGGGCCGGATGGACATGTACTACGAAAAGCATGTGCCGAACGAACTGCACCTGCTGCGTACTGGCCTCAACACCACCGCCCTGGCCGTACTGGGTAGCAACCAGCTGTCGCTGGCCGTAGGCGCCAACGATACCGTGGTGGCCCAGCGTACTTTCAGCACCACCCTGGCCCCTATCGTCGATGCTGCCATCGGCAAAAGCACGCCGGTCAACGCCACCATTGCCGCAACACTGGGCAATGGCATAGGCGCAGCCTATGCACAGGGCCTGACCCCGGCGCAAATCCTGGCTCAGGCTGGCGGTGGTGTTCAAGCACTGCTGAGCAACCCGCAGATCGCCAGCGCCCTGATTGCTTCCGGCGTCAACCCAGTTCAAGCCGGCGCTTCGCTGCAGGCCGCACTGGGCACGGCCGCGACCCAGGTATTTACCCCAGGTAGCGCACTCAACACCCAGGTGTTGAATCAAGCCCGTGCCTACACCGTGCAGAACGGCTTTTACTTCGTCGGCCACCGCTACAACAACGTGGTGCAGTACCGCAGCCCAGCCATGAACGGCCTGACCGTGCTGGGTGCCGTCCACACGCGTGAAAACAAGGACGAACTGGGTGTCGAGTACGCACTGGACAAGACCCTGACCAATTCGGCCGCCCAGCGCAAGCTCAACTCCTGGGGCGCAGAGCTGACCTTCCACTACATGAACAAGGGCGTTTTCGCCAGCTTGTCCATGATGCGCGACAACGACCCGTACTCCATGGGTGGCGCTCTCGATAGTGCGTACGGCATCAAGGCCGCCTACGGCATGTACTTCAGCCCAGAAACGCGCGCCGGTTTGGTGTTCGAGCGCCAGGTCAACAAATACAACGGCGCGCTGGGTTATGGCGACAATGTACGCGACGCCTGGGTACTGTCCGGTAGCCATAAGGTCACCCCCAAGATCGAGCTGATCGCCACCTACGCCCAGGCCCTGGATGCCGAAATGCACGGTGCCAAGCAGGCCAACTCGGGTGCCCGCTACGCCCAGCTGACCGGTATCGTGACACTGAGCCCCCGCACCAATCTGTTCGCCACAGCAGCCAAGGTCGCCAACGAAAGCGAAGCGGCCTACAACTTCTATGTTAGCGGTGCGGCTCACCCCAATGGTGATATCCAGAGCGCGCAGTACACCTCCCGCGGTGCCGATCCGACCAGCTTCCAGGTCGGCATCAACCACAACTTCTAAAGAGCCTGTCATCAACTCAAGTCTTGGATAGTTGATGACGTACTGCGCTGGCGCCAGGGCAACCCTGGCGCTAGACGTCAATGCATCCTGAATCAGTAGGCTCTTCCCTGATTGATTCCACTCCCCCCGCCCTCGCCGCCGCGAGGGAGCCTCGAAGGTGCTCGTTGTCGAGCCTGTTATTGATTCAAGTCTTGGATAGTTGATGACGTACTGCGCTGGCGCCAGGGCAACCCTGGCGCTAGACGTCAATGCATCCTGAATCAGTAGGCTCTTCCCTGATTGATTCCACTCCCCCCGCCCTCGCCGCAGCGAGGGAGCCTCGAGGGTGCTCGTTGTCGAGCCTGTTATTGATTCAAGTCTTGGATAGTTGATGACGTACTGCGCTGGCGCCTGGGCAACCCTGGCGCTAGACGCCAATGCAGCCTGAATCAGTAGGCTCTTCCCTGATTGATTCCACTCCCCCGCCCTCGCCGCCGCGACGAAAGTCCACGTTGCACGGTGCGTGGAGGGAGCCTCGCGGGCACTTGTTAGTTGTCTTGAATTGGCTTCAGAGCCGATGAACCTCAGCTTTCAACGAAAACAGCAAACAGGGTGCCTCGGCACCCTGTTTTCATTGCCGTGCCACAGCACGCCCGCACCAATCTTGCGTGCCGGTTAGTGGCGCTTAAGTACCCTATAACCCGGCCAGTTGCGGTAAGCTCAAACCCCTGTCCAGAACGCGACTCGCCATGCGCCGCCTCCTTACTGTTTCCTGCCTGATAGCCTTGCTGGCTGGCTGTGCCACCCAAGCGCCCGCACCAACCGTCACCGCCACACCGACCAAGTCTGTCGACTGCCAGTGCCCCGAGGCTACCAGCAAGCCCGCGCCCATCATCGCCCGCTATCAGCCTGCAGATTGGTCCGTTTTGCCCGGCTGGCCTGGCGACAGATTGCTGGAGAACTGGCCCGCCTGGCTCAATTCCTGCAAGCGGCTGGCCAACCGTACCGGCTGGAAAGAAATCTGCAGCGAGGCACAGACCCTCAATCCGCGTGATGATGCAACGGTACGGAGTTTCTATGAGCGGCACTTCCAGCCGTGGCGAGTGGAAAGCAGTGACGGTAGCCAGAGCGGCCTGATCACCGGTTACTACGAACCCCTGCTGGCGGGTAGCAGGCAAGCCAAGCCGGGCAGCGCCCCCATCCATGGCGTACCCGATGATCTCCTGACCATAGACATGGGCGAACTCTATCCCGAGCTGAAGGGCATGCGCCTGCGTGGCCGGCTGGATGGCCGCAAGGTCGTACCCTATTGGAGCCGTAGTGATATCGATGCCGGCAAGGCACCGACAGCCGGCCTGGCATTGGCCTGGGCAGATGATCCCATTGAAGCCTTCTTCCTGCAGATACAAGGCTCCGGCCGTATCAAACTGGAGGATGGCAGCATCATACGGGTGGGCTATGCCGATCAGAACGGACATCCCTATAAGTCGATAGGCCGCTGGCTGATAGACCAGGGAGAACTGAAATCGCACGAGGCTTCCATGCAGGGCATTCAAGCCTGGGCAAGGGCCAACCCGCTACGATTGAAGGAATTGCTCGATACCAATCCCAGCTTCGTTTTCTTCCGCCTCCTGGCCAACGCAGATGGCGGCCCCATTGGTGCGCTGAACGTCCCACTGACGGACGGCGGCAGCGTGGCGGTAGACCCCAAGTTCGTCCCGCTGGGCAGCCCCATCTATCTCGCCACCACCTGGCCCAACGACAGCAAGCCGCTTGCCCGACTGATGCAAGCCCAGGACACCGGTGGCGCCATACGCGGCCCCATACGTGCAGACTTCTTCTGGGGTTATGGCCATGATGCCGGCCAACTGGCAGGACGCATGAAACAGCAGGGACAAGTGTGGCTGCTGTGGCCCAAGGCGCTGGCTTTACCCGCCGGGGGATAGAGCGCAAGGGGCTGAATGCCAGGCTCAAGCCCTCGCCTCAAACCAAGCCGCTAAGAGCGGCTACCCAAACCCAGCGTAGCGGTTCTGGCTAGGCATGCGAGCGATGGCGCGCGCAGCAGGCGCGCGCAGCTGACAGTACGTGGATACGGCAAGCTCGCACACCACGCCAGAAGGGTTTTGTTAGCCGCTCTACAGGGATCGTCCCGTACGCCACGCCTTGGCCACAGCACCTATCTGGTCCAGGCTGGCCACGATACGAATGCTGCTGGCCAGCCCGTCGTCTGGGCGCACACCACTGCCCCCTGCCCAAATCTGCATGCCATCAGGCAGCCGGCCAGCCAGGCTATTCAGCATCTGGCGTGCCGCCTGCTCACCATAGGCAGCACTGAAGGACAAGGCCACCACATCCACTTTGTGGGCAATGGCCGCAGCGGCTATATCTGCCAGCGGCAGTTCGGTGCCCATGGCCAGTATGGTGCACCCCTCCAGCCAGAGCATGACCTCCGCCATCAGCATACCAAGCTGATGCGGCTCATCCGGCATCGTGGTCACCAAGACGCGAGGTGCCTGCCCCATCGGATACAGTTGCAGCAGCGCCTGGCGCAGCATCATCTGTACTTGCTCGGTGTAGAGGTGTTCAGCATGGATGGCCAACTCTCCTCGCTGCCATGCCGCACCAACAGCCTGGTTGGCATGCTGCAGGCTGACCGTCACAAACCTGCGCAAGCCATGGTCTATCAGCTGCTGGCTCAACCAGCGCCGCATCCCGTTCACATCGTTCTGCTGCAGCAGGGCAACCAACTCATCCCCCGGCCCCACGGGCAGGGACGTAGCCACCGGCACCCCCTGCCGTGGCGAACCTGCCTGCAAGTCTCGCAAGGCCGCCAGCTGCATATTCATCAAGCGGCCGGGGCGGTATCCCCGGTCTATCAACAGGCGTATCAGCTTGAGCTTCTCCACCGTCTCGCGGCTGTAGACCCGATCACCACTCTCATCGCGGTCGGGCAAAGGGAAGCCATAGCGCCGCTCCCACATCCGCAGCAGCTCCTTGGATACCCTGGTTTCCTTTTCGACCGCCCCAATCGGCATCTGCAAGCCGCGCTCCTCTTGACCAGATGCACTCATGTTGCCAGCCTTCGCTTGATCATGCGCAACACCGCACCCAGCACCGGCACATGCTCATAGAGCTGCTCGGCGGCATCCCAATAGTCGTGGTGCAATACGATCAAGCCCTGGCTATCCAGCTCCAGCTGCGAGCCACCACGTATCACCATGGCACGCCCACGCAAGCCAAACTCGAAGCGCCAGACAACAAAGGCGCGTTCCGCTTCGACAATACTGCTCTCCACCACAAAGCGGGGTTGCGCAAGCGTGTCGAACATATGCTGGTAAATACGTTCGATGGCGGGCAGGCCCCGCACATCATTGAACGGATCCTTGAACCGAGCCAGGGGGGCGTAATAGTGAGCAATGCCGGTCAGGCTGGCTGGCGTCAGCGATTCAAACCAGCGGATGATCTCTTCAAAACGGGGCTTCATAGTCCGGTAACCTTGTGCAGCAAGGGAAAGCGCCAGCTATAGGGCAGCCTGCTAAGCCACCACAGCATGCTGGTGAAACGACGGGGAAAACGAATCTCGAAGCGTCCGGCCGCCATGCCCGCCAGCATGGCTTGGGCAGCCGCTTGTGGCGTCATCAACTCAGGCATGCTGAAATCGTTGGCACGGGTCATGGGGGTGGCGACAAAGCCAGGATTGACCAGGTAGATGGCCAAGCCACGGGGTGCCAGGTCAAAGTACAGCGTCTCGGCCAGATTGATCAGCGCCGCCTTGGTAGCGCCATAGACCGAAGCCTTGGGCAAACCGGTATAGCCCGACACACTGGCAACCAGCGCGACACCGCCACAGCCGTTGGCCAGCATGGCGGGCAGTACCAGCGTCAAGCCTCGATACACACTCAGCACATTGAGCTCAAAGCTACGCGTCGCGGCAGCGGCATCCAGCTCCCAGGCACGCTGCGGCTCATAGCGCGCCGCCAGGAACACCACTAGGTCCAGGCCACCAAAGGCTGCCTCCGCCTTGGCATGGGCTGCCGGCCACTCTGCCTCGGCGGCAGCGTCAAAAGCCACGACTGCCGCCAGCGCATGCGCACCCGCCACTCGCCGCAGTTCGCTCTCCCGCCTGGCAGACAAGACCACTTTGGCCCCTGCGGCCAGCAAGGCTTGGGCAAAGGCCTCCCCTATCCCGCTGGAGGCACCTACCAGCCACACCCGCTGCGTGCGCCAGTCCTGTATCGGTCGGTTCATGCTGGCCATAATCACGACCGCTTGCGAAAGAACAGCGAGACCTCACCGAGGTTCACGCCGAACTTGGACATGGTAGAGCGGTTGAACATGGTCTGCTCGTCCAGCAGCCACATCCAGTCGTCGAAAGCCACCTCATAAACCGTCCCATCCACCGGCAGCTTGATGGTGTAGCGCCAGTGCAGGGCATTGCCGGCCACACGGCCCACCGCTACGCCCAACACATCGTCAGCACGGCCCTGCCAACTGCCATCAGCCTGCCGGGTAAGGGTCCAGACGCGCCGCTGCGTCTCGCCATCGTCATAGACAAAACGTTCATCCAGGGTGCCAGTATCGCCCACCCAGCTACAGCGCATCTCCACCTTGAATCGGCGGGCCACCTCTCCATTTCGCTTCTGAAACACACCCCAGGCATCAATGGTGCCATTGAAATAACTGGGCAGATCTAGGGTCGGCCCTTGGCGTGCGTAGTGGTTGACATCCACCCCGGCGCAGCCCAACAAGAAACAGGCAATCAGCATGACCAGCAAGCGCTTCATGGGGTAGGCTCCGGCAGAGGTTGAGGATTGAATGCGGTGCTCGACCCCAAGAGCAGCAAGCCGTTGAACAGCTTGAGCACGCAGGGCACGCCGGCATAGATCATGGCCAGCGCCCCGGCAGCCGCAGGACTGCCCGGCACATAGCCAAGGCCATGCAACAGCGGTAGCGCCAGGCCGGCAGCCAGGGCCAATGCCAGCTTGCCCAGCATGGCCCAGATGCCGAAGTAAAGCCCGGTATCCTGGCGCATCCCAGACGGAATCAGATCGGCCAGCAAGGCGGGCGGCAATGCCAGATCAGCGCCCAGTGCCATGCCCGACAGCAGGCAGACGAGGCCAAACTGCCAGACATCGCCGCTCCCCAGGCTAGCCGCCCAGAAAAATGCGCAACTGCCAAGCACCATGCCCACCAACCAGGCCCTGGCCTTGCCTATGCGGTCGGCCAGCATTACCCAGCAGGGCAAGGTAAGGGCACCGGCCAGAAAATAAACCAGCAGCAGGCCGCCGGCAGCAGCAGGTGCTTGCAACACATCGGCGATATAGAACAGCACCAGCGTGGCGGGCAGTGCCACAGCCAGGGAGTTGATCAGGTAAATCAGCATCAACCGTCGTATGGCCGGCGGTTGCAGCAGCAGGCGCCAATTGGAGCCTGCCCGCTTCGGTGGCAGCAATGGCGGCGGGGAGCAGCGCAGGGTGTAGGCCAGGGCCAGCAACAGCACGACCGCAAACACCAGCGCGTAGAAGCTGTAACCCAGTCGCGCACCATATTGCTGTACCAGCCAAACCGGGAGTACCGAGGCCAGCAGCACCCCCGCCAGACCCGCTGCCTCACGCCATGCGGTCACCCGCGAGCGCGCATCCACGTCGTCGGTCAGCCTGGCACCCCAGGCCAGGTAGCAGATATTGACCAGACTGTGGGCGGTGTACACCACTACTAGGCAGACAGCCAGCCAGGCGTGAAGACCCCAGCTGGCCAGTTGCGGCGGCGTGAACAAGGCAAACAGACTGGCCGCCAGCGTAGCGCCGCCCAGCAGCATCAGTCGCCGCCAGCCAGCAGGTTTGTGCTGCCAGGCGTCCACCAAGCGGCCCAGCCAGGGGTCCTGAACCGTATCAACCAGGCGCGCCAGAAACAGCACCAAGCCTAGGCTGGCCAGATTGAGCCCCAGCTCTGCGCCATAGAACTGAGGCGCAGTCACATAGACCGGCAAGGCCGCCATGGCCAGCGGCCACCCCAACGCAGCGTAGGCGAGCAGGCCAGTGGTTTTCATGGCGCGCCGCCCAGTAACTGCTTGCGCAGACCGGGCTCACTGGTACGCGCATCCAGCCAGATGGCAAAGAACCAACGGGCAAACTCCGGGTCATCAATATCGGCCGTCAGCCGCTCGCCCGCATAAAAGCGTATGCCTTTGCCCGGCTGCAGCACGCCCACCAGGGCATCGCCCTCGCTGACATCGACAAAACCGCGTCGCATATGCGCGGTCCAATCATCAAAGCGTGCCTGGGGCGCACCCAGCCTAGCCATCTGCTCCAGGCTGGCATCAATGATGCGATCCGCCTTGAAGCTGCGCGCATAAGTCAGCACCAGGGCATGGCCCTGCTGGGGATCGTATTTGCCACTGTGACTAAGCAGTTCGGCACGATAGAGCTTGAGGCCAAACCAGCGCATCTCCCCCTGCCCTACCGTCCGCGCACCAGGCAAGGCATCGCGCCAGCTTGCCTGGGCGGCAACCGACAGCAAGAGCACCAGCAGCAGTCGCATCAACCCAGTGTCCATTGCCTCACCCCGGTTCTACCTTCACGAAAGCCCGCCTCGCAGTAGATGAAGTACATGCGCCAAAGCCGGATGAACGCCTCGTCGTAACCCTGGGCACGTACCGTCTCCAGCGCCTCTTCAAAGCGCATGCGCCAAAGGCGCAGGGTTGCCGCGTAATCCAGGCCAAACTCCAGCTGATCCAGGACCAAAAGACCCGCTGCGCGGGCTTGCGCCTCAAAGCGCTGCGGGCTGGGCAGCATGCCGCCAGGAAAGATGTACTGCTGGATGAAGTCTGTGCCGCTACGGTAGCTCTCGAAACGCTCGTCCACGATATCGATGGACTGTATGACCACGCGCCCACCGGGCTTGCGTAAACTGGCCAGCTTGCCAAAGTAGGTCGGCCACCAGCGCTCTCCAACCGCCTCCACCATCTCGATGGAGACGATGTGGTCGAATTGCCCCTCGATATCGCGATAGTCGGTCAACGTCAGGCTGACCTGCTCGCTCAGCCCCAGGCGTGCCATACGTGCCTGGGCCCAGGCCAATTGCTCGGTCGACAGGGTCACCCCATGCACCTTCAGGCCACGCTGGGCAGCACGTTCGGCGAAGCCTCCCCAGCCGCACCCAATCTCCAGCACCGTTTGCCCCGGCGCAGCATTCAGTTGATCCAGGATGCGGTCGTACTTGGCCCATTGAGCCGCTTCCAGCGTCTGCTCTGCGCCAGGCTGGAACAGCGCGGCCGAATAAGACATCGAGGGATCTAGCCACAGCTGGTAGAAGGGATTGCCCAGATCATAATGGGCCGAGATATTGCGGCGGCTACCGCGACGATTGTTGTCACGCAAGACCAGATGCGCCAGACGCTTGAGCAGCAGTGCCCACCAGCGACCGTTCACGGCCTGGCTCATGGCAGCCTCATTGCGCAGGGCTAGCGTAAACAAGGCCAGCATATCGCTGCTGTCCACCCAGCCCTGCTTGTAGCTCTCGGCAAAACCGATATCGCCTTGCCGCAGTATGGCGGTGGCAGCACGCCAGTCATGCACCTGTAGCTCGGCATGGGGGCAGGCGCCCAGCATGCCGAAATGGGCTACCTGGCCCTGGGGGTCCACCAGTGTCAGAGAGCCCGTTGACAGCTTTTGCAGCATGCCCACAAAAAGTCGGGCACCCAGTGGCAGCCCTTCAGTCCGGTATGGCAGTGCCAGATCATTGCGGTTCATCGTATTACCTCGATGTTATGGGTGACTTCTCGCTCAGGCGCAGCGGGTTTGCGGAAGAAAGGCACACCCTTCCCCCACAGGCGCAGCGCCTGCCAATGTATCCTTGCCACCACGCCCAGGGTCATGAAGGGCATGGCTAGCACGGCGGCCAGCACGCGGCCAGCGCGCAAGGGCTCGGCCCTGCCCCATAACGCCGTCTTGAGCAGGGGCCGTGCTTGATCCTGGCCGTCGTAGTAGTCGATGCCAGCGCTATGCAGATCGCCGTGCCGGCGAATCCGAAACCGATAACTGCCCTTGACCTCACAGAAGGGCGAGACATGGAACACCTTGCTGCAGCTCAGCGAAGTATCGTTATCGATCACCCCGCCATTGGGCGGGATAAGCACATACTGGTGTCGCTCGCCGAAGGTGTTGTTTACCTCGGCCAGCAGCAATGTCAGGGCACCGCTGCGGTCATGGCAAAACCAGAAGCTGACCGGCTTGAAGGCATAGCCCATCAGGCGGGGAAAAGTCTGCAGCCAGACGTCGCCATCAGGCCGCTGCATTCCCGCAGCCGCAAGACGGCCGTCCAGCCAGGCCAACAGATCGCCACCATCGCGCCCACCATGGTCGCGATCATGAAAGCTCAACAGACCTGCCCGCTGGTAGCCAAACCAGGGGCCACTGGCAGCCCGCAAACCTGCCGGGTCGGTCAGCCGCAAGCGCAGAAAGAACACCGGGTAGACAAAGCGATTGAGGCGCGGGCGGCTGCGTGCATGCAGTACCCTGCCCCGGCAAAACTGTACCGCCCCTTGTTCCGCCGGCTTAGTCATAGACCGCCTCCCAAGGCGGCGTAACACCCAGGTCGCGAGCAACCCGCAGAGCAGACTTCAAGCCATCTTCATGAAAGCCATAGCCAGCCCAGGCACCGCAGAACCAGGTACGGCGGCGCCCCTGTATCTGTGGCAATCGCGCCTGCGCCGCTACCGCAGCTTGATTCATGACGGGATGCTCATAGTCGAAGCTAGCAATCAAGGATTCCGGCGCAGGTTCGGTATGCGGGTTCAGCGTGACCACCACGGGGGTCTTGAACGGCAGGGGTTGCAGCTGGTTGAGCAGATAGCTCACAGCCACCGGCCGCGACTGTGCATCACCCGCTGCGGCCAGGTAGTTCCAGGCAGACCAGACCTTCTCCCGGCGGGGAAGCAAGCGACGATCGGTATGCAGCAAGGCGCGGTTGGGCTGGTAGCTGAAACCCGCCAGCACCTGACGCTCGGCGTCGTCTGCATCCAGCATGGCCAGGCTGGTCGGTGCATGGCATGCCAACACCACTGCATCGAACCGCTCCTTGCCAGCGGGCAAGGTGAGGCTTACGCCGGATTCGTCCCGCTGTATCTTGCTGACCGGGCTGGCCAGGCGTGCATCCTGTACGCCTTCCAGCAGCTTCTTTACATACTCCCGCGCCCCCCCCAGCACAGTACGCCACTGCGGCCGACCAGCCACTTGCAGCAGGCGATGGTTCAGGCAGAAGCGGAGGAAGGTTTCTGCAGGAAAACCCAGAATGTCCTGTACGGATGAAGACCAGATGGCCGCCGCCATAGGCAGCAGATACCAATCCCGCATGGGCTTGCCATAGCCGTGTGCGGCCAGTAGCTCACCCAGCGTCCAGCCTCTCTGGCTGGCTTCTTGCAGGTATGCCGGCGCGGCGCGATTGAAACGCATGATGTCGGCCAGCATGACCAGATAGGCAGGCCGCAACAGGTTGCGCTTCTGCGCAAACACTGTAGCCAGGCTGGTGCCAGCCCATTCGATATCAGGGTCGCTGATGGACACGCCAAAAGACATGTCACTGGGAAACACCGCTACATCCAGATGCTGGAACATGGCAATCAGATTGGGGTAGGTCAGCTCGTTGTGCACCAGAAAGCCGGTATCCACCGGGTAGGTCTGGCCTTCCAGGGTCACGTCCACCGTATTGGTATGGCCACCGAAATAATCGCCAGACTCAAGCAGCGTTACTCTATAGCGCCGGGCCAGCAGCCAGGCAGATGCAAGGCCGGCAATACCAGCGCCGACAACGGCAATGCTGGCGCCTTCAGGCAAGGGGTGGGGAGTGGTTTCCATGCCTTCACTCTAGGCTGGCATCAAATTTATGTCAATGCTTTGTACAGTACGCACGCAAAGCAGGCCTACCACTACCCCGAGCAAGGTAAAATCGACCCATGCGACTCTCCTGGGATATCTTCTGTACCGTCATAGACAACTATGGGGACATAGGCATCTGCTGGCGCCTGGCACGCCAACTGGCGCAGGAGCGCAAGGAGCCGGTACGCTTGTGGGTGGACGACCTGGCCGCATTCGCCCGCCTCAATCCGGCGATAGATGGCTCGGCAACCCAGCAGCACTGCGATGGCGTGGAAATACGGCACTGGTGCAGCCCCTGGGTGGCGGTGGCGCCACACGCGGTGGTGATCGAGGCGTTTGCCTGCAACCCGCCGGAGGCTTTTCTCGCTGCCATGGCAGCAAGCCAGCCCAAGCCCGTCTGGATCAATCTCGACTACCTCTCAGCCGAAGACTGGGTCGAGGGCTGCCACAGGCTGGGCTCCCGCCACCCCAGGTTGCCGTTGACCCATTACTTCTTCTTCCCTGGCTTTACCCCGGCCACCGGTGGCTTGCTACGCGAGGCCGGCCTGCTCACCCAGCGGGCGGCATTCGACCAGGTTGAGTTCCTGCAAGGACTGGGCATCAGCCCACCCCAGCCGGCACAGCCGCTGGTTTCCCTGTTCTGCTACGACAACCCTGCCCTGCCCGCAATGCTGCAGCACTGGCGCCTGAACCAGGAACTCACCTTGCTGGTGGCTGATGGCAAACCCAGGCAGCAGGTGGAAGCCTGGCTGGAACGGCCCTTTACCGTGGGTAGTAGCATCCGCCAGGGTCGGTTGCTACTGCATGCCCTGCCATTTCTGCCACAGCCCGACTACGACAAGCTGCTCTGGGCCTGCGACTGGAATTTCGTGCGGGGGGAGGATTCGTTTGTACGGGCACAGTGGGCTGGCCAGCCCCTGGTCTGGCATATCTACCCGCAGGACGATGCCGCCCACATGGTCAAGCTGGAAGCCTTCATGCACCGTTACAGCGAGACACTGGCAGCCCCTGCCGCCGATAGCCTGAGGGCATTCTGGCGCGCCTGGAACCATGGCGACGGCAAGGCCTGCAGCGCCGCCTGGCCGGCCCTTGCCGCACACGGCCCGGCCTTGCGGCAGCAGGCGCTACGCTGGTGCGCGCAACAGACCGAACGGCCCGACCTGATGCAACAACTGGCCGCATTTGCTACAGAAAAAAGTACCCTGCCGCAATAAGCCTTCCGGCGAGGTGGCGCTAACAGCCCGTGGGCGGCTATAATGCTGCGTTTTATCAAACGCTTATCTTTTTCGCAGGATCTACCAGCATGAAAACCGCACAAGAACTCCGCGCCGGCAATGTGGCCATGGTCGATGGTCAGCCCATGGTCGTGTTGAAGGCTGAATACAGCAAGTCCGGCCGGAATGCCTCGGTCGTGAAGATGAAGATGAAGAACCTGCTGACCGGTTCGGGCTCCGAATCCGTTTACAAGGCAGATGAAAAGTTCGACGTGGTCGTGCTGGAAAAGAAGGAATGCACCTACTCCTACTTCGCCGATCCCATGTATGTCTTCATGGATACCGAGTTCAACCAGTATGAAGTCGAAGCCGAAAACCTCGGCGACACCATGAATTTCCTGGTCGACGGCATGGATGACGTCTGCGAAGTGGTGTTCTACGATGGCCGCGCCATCTCGGTCGAACTGCCCACCACCATCGTGCGCGAAGTGGAATACACCGAACCTGCCGTGCGTGGCGACACCTCGGGCAAGGTCATGAAGCCTGCCAAGCTCAAGGGCACCACCTTCGAGCTGCCAGTTGCCGCCTTCATCGAAATCGGCGACAGGATCGAAATCGACACCCGCACCAACGAGTTCAAGAAGCGCGCCTAAGCCTTCCGAGCCGTTAGCAAAGGGCAGCCCCAGGGCTGCCCTTTTGTATTTGCAACAGGCCCAGGCCGCCCAACCTGAATATCTGCACACAGGTGCTTTACAGCATCGGCACATGTGCTATATTCCGCCCATTCTTATCGGTGAACGAACGTTCTCCACGCAAAGGGAAAACACCATGGACGACAACAAGAGCAAGGCCCTCGCGGCCGCGCTGGCTCAGATCGAAAAGCAGTTCGGCAAGGGTTCCATCATGAAGATGGGCGAAGCACAGATCGAAAACGATCTGCAGGTGGTTTCCACCGGCTCGCTGGGCCTGGATCTGGCACTTGGCGTTGGCGGCCTGCCCCGTGGCCGTGTAGTGGAGATCTACGGCCCAGAGTCCTCGGGCAAGACCACCCTCTGCCTGCAGGTTGTTGCCGAGATTCAAAAGCTGGGTGGCGTTGCCGCCTATATCGATGCTGAAAACGCACTCGACCCCGTCTACGCCGGCAAGCTTGGCGTCAACGTGGCCGACATGCTGATCTCGCAGCCCGATACCGGTGAACAGGCCCTTGAAATCGCCGATATGCTGGTGCGCTCCGGTGGCGTGGACATCATCGTGGTCGACTCCGTCGCCGCCCTGGTACCCAAGGCCGAAATCGAAGGCGAAATGGGCGACAGCCATGTCGGCCTGCAGGCCCGCCTGATGTCGCAGGCACTGCGCAAGCTGACCGGCAATATCAAACGCACCAATACCCTGGTTATCTTCATCAACCAGATCCGCATGAAGATAGGCGTGATGTTCGGCAACCCCGAAACCACCACCGGCGGTAACGCGCTCAAGTTCTATGCCTCGGTCCGGCTCGATATCCGCCGTACCGGCGCCATCAAGAAAGGCGAAGAAGTCGCCGGCAACGAAACCCGCGTCAAGGTCGTCAAGAACAAGGTCTCGCCCCCGTTCCGCGAAGCCAACTTCGATATCCTTTACGGCCAGGGCATCAGCCGCGAAGGCGAGATCATCGAGCTGGGCGTGCTGCACAAGATCGTGGACAAGTCCGGTGCCTGGTACGCCTACCAGGGCAACAAGATAGGCCAGGGCAAGGACAATGCCCGTGAGTACCTGAAGGAAAACCAGGCCATCGCCCGCGAAATCGAGGGCAAGATCCGCGCGGCAGTAGGCATCAGCGCACCGCTGCCAGTCGAACAGCAGGAAGAAGACGAGGCCGATCTGGATCTTGCCTGATCCTGCCTCCTCCTCAACCAGTACAGCAAAAGCCCACGCTCAGTGGGCTTTTGCTTGTCTGCCCATATTGCACAGCGGCGCACGGGGAGGCCTCGTACAATTCATCTCCAACAACAGTCTCAGCAACCAAGCTTTAGGTGATATCCGATTGCAGAGAGAACCCGAATGCCAGTGACCGGAGATGAACTCGAGTCCCTACAGCGCAATCATCCTGAGACAAACTGTATAAAGCCAAAACCCACCTCGCGGTGGGTTCTGGCTGACCCGCGCCAAGCGCAGGCATTCCGTCAGGCAGGCTGTACCGGTGCTAGATCAGATTCTGCTCTGCAACACCGACATTCATGTCCAGCACGCGGCTACCACCGTCATTGTCCTTGGACAAAGGGCTGGCCCGACGGTTTTCCATCTCATCCAAATAGGCGGCATCCACATCGCCGGTAATGTATTCGCCAGAGAAACAGGAAGTCTCGAACACCGTGATGCTGCCCTGGCTGGCATCGCTGACTGCCTGCACCAGCGCGTCGAGATCCTGGTAGAACACCGCATCAGCGCTGATCTCCTTGGCGATCTGGGCATCATTACGGCCGGTCGCAATCAGTTCGGCACGGGTGGGCATATCAATGCCGTACACATGCGGAAAGCGTACCGGTGGCGCCGCCGAGGCGAAGTAGACCTTGTTGGCGCCCGCTTCGCGCGCCATCATCACGATCTCCTTGGAGGTCGTGCCGCGCACAATGGAGTCGTCCACCAGCAGCACATTGCGCCCCTTAAACTCCACGCCTATGGCATTGAGCTTCTGGCGCACCGACTTCTTGCGGGTAGCCTGGCCCGGCATGATGAATGTCCGGCCGATATAGCGATTCTTCTGAAAGCCCTCGCGATAAGGCAGGCCCAGGTGATTGGCCAACTGCAGGGCGCTGGCGCGGCTGGTATCGGGGATGGGGATCACCACATCGATATCCATCTCAGGCAGTTCGCGGCGTATCTTCTCCGCCAGGTTGTCGCCCATATTGAGGCGTGCCTGGTACACCGAGATACCGTCCATGACCGAATCGGGGCGGGCAAAGTAGACGTGCTCGAAAATGCACGGGATCAACGTCGCCTTGTCGGCACACTGCCGGCTGTGGAACTGGCCATCCATGGTGATGAACAGGGCTTCACCGGGGGCCACGTCGCGCACCATCTTGAAGCCTATGGTATCGAGCGCCACCGACTCGCTGGCCACCAGGTATTCCGTACCTTCGGCCGTCTCATGCTCACCCAGCACCAATGGTCGGATACCGTGCGGATCACGGAAAGCCACCAGGCCGTAACCGGCGATGATGGCTACCACGGCATAGGCACCCTTGACCCGGCGATGCACGGCGGCAATGGCGTCGAATATGGTGTCGGGCTTGAGCGCGAAACCAATGGCTCGCTTCTGCAGTTCGTAGGCAAAGACATTCAGCAGGGCTTCGGAATCCGAATTGGTGTTGATGTGACGCAAATCATTGCGGTACATCGCCTCCTTCAGTTCCTTGTGGTTAGTCAGATTGCCGTTGTGTGCCAGGACAATGCCGAAAGGGCTGTTGACGTAAAACGGCTGTGCTTCCGCCAGGCTGGATGCCGAACCTGCCGTGGGATAGCGGACATGGCCTATGCCGATATTGCCCATCAGGGAGCGCATATTGCGGGTGCGGAACACGTCCGCTACCAGGCCCTGTCCCTTATGCATATGCATCACGCCGCTCTGTTCCGCCGTAACGATACCTGCGGCATCCTGGCCGCGATGCTGCAGGACGAGCAGACCGTCATAGAGCAGTTGGTTAACAGGCGTCTTTGCCACCACACCGAGAATGCCGCACATGATGCTTCCTTGCTTTACAAACCAGTACGGCCTGCCCCGGGTACTCCCGACCAGACAGACCCTGTAGAGGATCGCCAGACACCGCTGTTTGCGGGTGAAGGCGGCGTATATTGGAACCATTCCGGCCTAGCCCCATGAGGCTAGGCGAACGGGGGCTCTCCTGTTGACACCGCATCACGACGAAAAGTGGTCCCTGATGTCCCTCTATTCAAACTTAATATAGGCCGCCAACTGCGGCGGCAACCAGGGTTTGATCGTGACCGCCAAGGCCTCGAAAGGCGGGCTGAACATGGCATCGCGCCAGATGTTCTCGCGCGGCAGGCTAGTCAGGCCAGCCACGATCACCATAGCAAGCACGATCAACACCCCCCGGGCCAAGCCGAACAAGGCCCCGATAAACCGGTCCAGCGGCGCCATGCCGCTGGCTTTCAGAAACTGGGCCACCGTAATGCGTACGATAGCCGAGACAAACCATACACCCAGCAATATGCCGACAAAGCCCGCAATCAGGCGCAGTTCGGTCGTGGGCACATCCGCCGGCAGCAAGGCGCCAACGGTAGCGGCATACCGCTGCGCCAGCCAGAAACCCAGTATCCAGGCGGCCAGCGACAGTATCTCGGATACCCCGCCGCGCAACACCGCCAGCAGGACTGACATCCCGACTATCACCAGAACCGCGTAGTCAAACCCTGTCATTTGCCAACAATGCTGCTGGATATGCCGGCGCCAGCCAGCTTGGCATGGGCTTTCTCGGCAGCATCCCGGTTGTCATACGGCCCTGCCCGCAAGCGCGTCAGCGCCCCCTTGTCGGTCTTGATAGCCTCGGTCTGTACTGTCACCCCGGTACCTCTGGCCTTGGCGACCAGCCCCAACGCTTTGTCCTTGTCGGCAAAGGCACCCAGTTGCAAGAAGAACCGTGTATCGGTGGCCGGCTTGGGCTTGGCTGCAGTATCGGCCTCTTCCTCCATGCCAGCCAGGATCCTGGCAGGGTCTTTGTGCACCTCGGCAGGCTTGCTCTCGGGCTTTTTCTCTACTGGCTTGGCTTCTGGTTTGGCCTCTGGCTTAGCCACCGGCTTGACCTGTGGCTCGGGCTTGGTAACAGGCGTGGTTTCGACCACCGGAGGCGTCATCGGCTGCTGTGCCGGCTTGGTTGCCTCGACTTGCGGCAACGGCGGAAACGGTGCTGGCGCTGGCGTCGGTGTCACCGTCCCAGCCAGCCCCGGCGTCGTGCTGACGATGGCCACGGGCTCGCTCGCCAGGCTTTGTGGCGGTTTGTCATCCATTACCGTCCACAACACCACCAGCGCCACCAGCACCAGGGCAACGGCCCCCACCAGGCGGCGGCGCGCACGTTTCTTGAGGGTAGTGAGTTCTTCGCTGATCGGGGCGTCGGCCATATCTGTCTTCAGCGTGGCTTCAGTGCAAGTACATCGGCCACGACCTTGAAACATCCAAAGGCCGCGATTCTATCATTTTCCCCGGCTGCCAGCCTCGCCGCAGCATAAGCCTCTGCAACATCGGGATAAATATGTACGCGGCCACGTGCGCCAGAGGCTGCAATCAGCCCGGCGATGACCTCGGGCGACTCCGCCCTCGGTACGTCCAGAGCAGGCACATGCCAGACGTCGATCTTGTCGTGCAACAGCGCCAGCACACCTGCAATATCCTTGTCTGCCAGCCCACTGAAGATGGCATGGGTGGTCTCGAAGAAACCCTGGTTCAACAGATTCTGCGCCAGCGCCCCGGCAGCATGGGGATTATGAGCCACATCCAGCACAATCGAGGGACGCCCCGGCAACACCTGGTAACGCCCCGCCAGCGTCACTTCCAGCAGGCCGCGCTTGATATCACCTATGCCTACCGGTACAAGATCATGCAAGGCATCCAGTATGGCAATCACCAGGCTGGCATTACCCAGCTGGAAAGCGCCGCGCAGGGCCGGAAAAGGCAGTCCTGGCTTCTGCCCATGGCGGCCGCGCCAACGCCACTGCGTGGTTTCGTTGACGTAGCTGAAGTCGCGTCCTATCACCTGCAGGTCAGCGCCGATGGCGGCTGCATGGTCCAGCAGGCTTTGCGGCGGCCTGGGGTCGGCACAGAACGCCGGCTTGCCTGCTCGGAAGATACCCGCCTTCTCAAATCCGATGGCCTCGCGGGTATCACCCAGAAATCCCTGGTGATCCAGATCCACGCTGACCACCGCCGCCACATCGGGCTCGAAGGCATTCACTGCATCCAGGCGCCCACCCAGGCCTACCTCCAGCACAGCGACATCCACATTCGCCGCCATGAAGTGGTGCATGGCCGCCAAGGTGCCAAACTCGAAATAGGTAAGCGACGTGTCGCCCCGCGCCGTCTCTACCGCGCGCAGGCCCGCCACAATATCTTCGTCGCTGGCCGGCACTAGGTTGATGGCAACACGTTCGTTGTAATGCAGCAGGTGCGGGCTGGCATAGGTGCCCACCTTGAAGCCCGCCGCCCGGTAGGCGGCCGACAGCATGGCGCAGGTCGATCCCTTGCCATTGGTGCCACCCACAATGATGACGGGAAACGCAGGTCGCAGCCCCATGGAATCGCGTACCTGGGCCACGCGGGCCAGCCCCATGTCGATAGCACTGGGATGCAGCTGCTCCAGATGTTGCAGCCATTCCGGCAGGGTTTTCGCATCAAAGCGCATGCTTATCCATTCCGATAACAGACACGGCCGCATCGCGCGGCCGTGTCTGGTTAAGCCTTAGTCTTGCAATCAAACCGCCACTGCGGGCTGTTTGCTCAATAGCGTAATCAGGGCCGCCAAGCGCTGACGCAGCTCGCGGCGGTCCACGATCATATCAATGGCGCCTTTTTCCAGCAGGAATTCCGCCCGCTGGAAGCCCTCTGGCAGGGTCTCCCGCACCGTCTGCTCGATCACGCGTGGGCCGGCAAAGCCGATCAGCGCGCCCGGTTCAGCTATCACCACATCGCCGAGGAAGGCAAACGAGGCAGACACCCCACCCATGGTGGGGTCGGTCAGCAGCGAAATAAAGGGCAGCCCCTTATCCGCAAGGCGAGTCAGGATGGCGCTGGTCTTGGCCATCTGCATCAACGACATCAGGCCCTCCTGCATGCGTGCACCGCCCGAGGCCGATACGCAGATGAAGGGACAGCCATTGTCGATGGCTGCCTGCGCACCACGCACAAAGCGCTCGCCCACCACCGAACCCATGGAGCCACCGATGAACTTGAACTCGAACGCGGCTATCACTACCGGCAAGGTATGGATAGCGCCCTGCATCACCACCATGGCGTCTTCTTCGCCACTGTTTTCACGGGCCGCTTCCAACCGTTCTGGATAGCGTTTTGAATCCTTGAACTTGAGGAAATCGGTAGGACGCACCTCGGCGCCTATTTCTACCCTGCCCTCCACGTCCAGCATCAAATCCAGCCGGCGGCGCGCTGTTACGGCATTGTGATGGCCGCACTTCGGGCACACTTCCAGATTGTTCTCAAGATCAGTACGGTACAGCACGGCCTCACAGGCCGAACACTTGCTCCACAAACCTTCCGGCACCGACTTGCTGGGGCCGGTAGGTTTGGCCTTGATCTTGGGGGGCAGCAGTTTCTGCAACCAGCTCATGCATATCTCCTACGCTGTTTGGTCGTCTCAACCAAGCGCTTGAAAAATCAAAGGGCCGCATGGGCGGCCCTGTTTGGGATTATTGTCGGGCCGCATCCATGGCGCTACGCACCTCGCGCAGGAAGGCTGTCAGCCTCACCGCCGCATCAGCGCCGTGCTCCTCGACCTCCTGCACCAGGCGGCTGCCTATGATCACCGAATCGGCAATCCTTGCCACAGCCTGTGCCGATGCAGCATCGCGTATGCCAAAACCTACGCCTATGGGCAGGCTCAACTGGCCACGCAGGTGCGCCAGCTTGCTGGCAACACTGTCGATATCCAGCGTTGCGGCGCCTGTCACGCCCTTGAGCGAGACATAGTAGACATAGCCGGCTGCATGCTTGGCCACTTCCGCCACACGCCAATCGGGGGTCGTGGGCGCCAGCAGGAAAATCGGGTCCAGCCCATGTGCCTTGAGGATGTCGGACAGCGCTGCTGCCTCTTCGGGCGGCAAATCAACAGTGAGCACACCATCGACACCAGCCTCGCTGGCGGCCTTGGCGAACACTTCATACCCCATCGCTTCCACCGGGTTGGCATAGCCCATCAGTACGACGGGAGTCTCTGCATCGCGGCGGCGGAAGTCACGCACCATGTCCAGTACACTGGTCAGGCTGACACCATGCGCCAAAGCCCGTTCGGACGCCTTCTGGATCACCGGACCATCGGCCATGGGGTCAGAGAAAGGTACGCCCAGTTCAACAATATCAGCACCGCCGGCCACCAGGGCATGCATCAGGCCCACGGTGGCAGCAGGGTGCGGGTCACCAGCGGTGATATAAGGTATCAACGCCTGCTTTTGCTGGGATTTCAGGCGAGAGAAAACAGTCTGTATACGGGCCATAAGGTCAGAAGACTCGCACCGGCCGCAATCGCGGCCGGCTTAGGTAAAGGCTTACAGTTCGATACCGGACAGCTTGGCGACAGTCGGAATATCCTTGTCGCCACGGCCGGACAAATTGACCAAGATGATCTGATCGCGAGGCAGAGTCGGCGCCAGGCGCTTGGCATAGGCCAAGGCATGGCTGGACTCCAGCGCCGGGATAATCCCCTCGGTACGGCATAGCTCATGAAAGGCGGCCAGCGCCTCATCATCATTGGCAGCCGTATATTCTACCCTGCCCATGTCCTTAAGGTAGCTATGTTCTGGTCCCACACCAGGATAGTCCAGCCCAGCCGAGATGGAATGGGTCTCAATGATCTGGCCATGCGCATCCTGCATCAGGTAGGTACGGTTGCCGTGCAAGACGCCCGGACGCCCTGCAGACAGCGGCGCTGCGTGGCGGCCGGTCTCCACGCCATCGCCACCCGCTTCCACGCCTATCATGCGCACACCAGGAACCTGGATATAGGGATAGAACATGCCGATGGCGTTGGAGCCACCACCCACGCACGCCACCACCACATCGGGCTGGCGCCCCGCCATCTCCACCATCTGTACCTTGGATTCCTCGCCGATCACCGCCTGGAAGTCGCGCACCAGCATGGGATAGGGGTGCGGGCCTGCTGCCGTACCCAGTATGTAGAAGGTATGGTCGACATTGGTCACCCAGTCGCGCATGGCCTCATTCAGCGCATCCTTGAGGGTACGTGAGCCCGATGTCACCGGCACGACGGTAGCGCCCATCAGCTTCATGCGATAGACATTGGCCGCCTGGCGCTGCACATCCTCGGCGCCCATATAGACCACGCACTCCATACCATAACGGGCAGCCACCGTAGCGGAGGCAACGCCATGCTGGCCCGCCCCGGTCTCGGCAATCACCCGCTTCTTGCCCATGCGGCGCGCCAGCAGTGCCTGGCCTATGGTGTTGTTGATCTTGTGCGCACCTGTGTGGTTCAGGTCTTCCCGCTTGAGATAGACCTGTGCGCCACCCAGCATTTCGGACCAGCGCTTGGCATGGTAGATCGGGCTGGGACGGCCCACATAGTGCTTGAGCTCATAGCGATACTCGTCCATGAAGGCCTTGTCGGCCTTGGCACGGGCGTACTCCTGCTTGAGCTCGTCCAGCGCGGCCATCAGGGTTTCGGCTACATAGATACCGCCATACTCGCCAAACCGGCCACGGGCATCGGGCAGATCGTAAACATCAGGAACAGGTAGATCGTTGATATGCATCGGTTTTCCGGTTGAAACTGGCTTTAATGATGTTGCCGGACGGCTGCAATGAACTGCGCCACACGGTCGAGATCCTTGATGCCACGCTGAGACTCAACGCCACTAGAGACATCCACAGCCCACGGGCGCACCGCCCTGATCGCGTCAGCCACATTGGCGGAATCCAGGCCGCCAGACAGTATCAATGGCAAGGGCAGCGACGCTGGCAACAAGTTCCAGTCAAAGCGCTCACCCGTGCCACCATGCGCCAATGGCGAGTAGGCATCGCACAGCAATCCTCTGGCATCCGCATAGCGGTCTGCCAATTCTAACAAATCAAGGCCGGGTTTTACCCGCACCGCCTTGATATAGGGCCGCCCAAATGCCCGGCAATATTCCGGTGGCTCATCGCCATGGAACTGCAGCAGGTCCAGCGGCAGGGTGCGCAGCACCCCTTCCACCAGGCTGGGGTCGGCATCCACGAACAAGCCCACGGTGCTGACGAAGGGTGGCAAGGCCGCCACAATCTCGTGCGCCGTATTGATGGACACATGGCGCGGGCTGGCCTCGTGGAACACCAGGCCTATGGCATCGGCACCCAGAGCGGCAGTGGCCCTGGCGGTCGCGACATCACGCAGGCCGCAGATCTTGATTCTTGCTGTCATGGGGGAGCAATGGCGAAATCAGACTAAACCAGATAGTGGCGGAAGGCGGGCTCGCTGGCAATGCCGAAGTCAGCCGGATAGCTGACACCGGCAAAATACAAGCCATCCGGCATAAAGGTCGGTGGCGCGACGGTGCGATCACGCGCCGCCAGCAACTCCGCCATCCAGGCCGGGTGTGCCGCACCCCTGCCGATATGGATCAGCGCCCCTGTCAGGTTGCGCACCATATGGTGAAGAAAGCCCCCAGCCGAGACATCCAGGCGCAGCAGGTCGCCCTCGCGCACAATCTCAAAACGGGTCATGCGCTTGACCGGGCTGGCTGCCTGGCACTCCGATGAACGGAAGCTGGAAAAATCATGCTCGCCCAGCAAGTAGCCACCCGCCTCGCGCATAGCCTCCACGTCCAGCGGCGCATGGTGCCAACCCACCCGCCCTGCCAGAATGGCCGACCGGACCGGGTGATTCAGCAACAGATAGCGATAGTGCCGCGCTGTGGCAGAGAAACGGGCATGAAATCGCTCATCCATTTCGCGCGCCCACAACACGGCCACACCTTCAGGCAGAAAACTGTTCACGCCGCGTACCCAAGCTGTTACGGGTCGCCTGGCTCCAGTATCGAAATGGGCTACCTGCTGGCAGGCATGCACCCCCGCATCGGTACGGCCTGCTGCGTGCAAGCGTACCTTCTCACCGGCCATACGCCCTATCGCCGCCTCCAGCGCATCCTGCACGCTCCTGCCGCTGGGCTGTGCCTGCCAGCCACAGAAGGCACGGCCATCATATTCAATACCCAGAGCAATACGCATGACACCAACCCATCTCAAATCCCAGTACAAAACAAAACGTGGGTCGCTAAGCGACCCACGTTCCATTTTGCCTCAAGCGGGGCCAGGCCCCTAGCAATTACAGCTGTGCCAGCAAAGACTCCGCAGTGGACTTTTGCTCGGAATTACCCTCGCTCATGGCCTCCTGCAGTATTTCACGCGCACCTTCCTTGTCGCCCATGTCGATATAGGCCCTGGCCAGATCAATCTTGGTGGTAACCGGATCATCCAGTTCCGCGCCAAAATCCATCACGTCCGTGCCGTTAGCCGCTTCGGGCGCAATATCCAAGTCCAAACCCATACCATCCATATCCAGCGTATCTGCCGAGGCAGCATCAGGCGATGCCACAGGGGCCTCACCCATGTCGAAGTTGAAGTCGAGGCCTGCGGCCAAATCTGGTGTATCCAGTTCAGCCAGCGGCTCATCCGAAACAGGCAGGGCAAAGTCCGGCATGTCCGAACCCAGATCCAGCGGCGCCGCAGCCTTTGCTGCAGGTTCATTGGGCAGGTCTAGCGGAATATCCAGCGAGAGGATGCCATCATCGGCAGCCGCCTCGGGTGCAGCAGCCGCAGCCGGCGCATCGAGGTTGAACTCACCGATGTCGAAGTCCATCTCGGCCTCAGCCGCTACCGGCGGAGGCGTCATGTCCGGCATGCCGGCCGACAGATCCAGCGGTGCCTCGGCAGGCGCAGCAGGCTCGGCGCCCAAACCCAGATCAAAATCCAGCGAATCGCCAGCGACCGGCTGCGCAGCCGCCTCGCCCGCATCCAGCTGGAAGTCCAGGTCCAGACCAGCAGCCGGTGCTTCGGTCGCAGGCTGGGCAAACCTTGCAGTTTCCTGCGCCATCTCACCCAGCGTACCCGCCGAGAGAATCATGGTCTTGTCCAGCGCACCGGTATCAACTGGCGCCTGCTGCTGATACAACGAGTTTTGCGGATCCAGGGCACGGCCCATTTCAGCCGCCTGCGCCCACAGCGGACCTTGCCCCTGCGTACCGGAATACAGTTCCCGTGCGGTGCCCTCAAACGCCGCAGCATTCTTGCGGGCACTGTAGATTTCCAGCAGCTTCAGGCGTACTTCCTGCCGGGTGCCATCACGGGTCAAGGCATCCTTGAGTATCTCCTCGGCCTGGGCATCACGGCCATAGGCCATGTACACCTCGGCTTCGGCAATCGGATCCACTTCATCGGTATCGATGGTGCCGAGGCCAGCACGGCTGAAGTCGGTGAGGAAGGAGTTCTCCGTCACACCCGTGCTGATGACCGCACCACCGGTGTTGCCCACCATGGTGTTGGATTTCAGGTCAGAGCCGGTAATCACGCTGTCTTCAAAGCTGCCCTTCTTGCGGCGGCGCGCAAACCAGAAGCCACCACCGGCCAACAGTGCCAGTGCCAGACCACCCGCACCCAGCACCATCGGGTCTTCCAGCAAGGACGGCTCCGGTTCCGGCTCCGGCATCACGATAGGCGGACGCTTCTTCTTGGGCTTGGGCGGCTCAACAGGTGCCACTACCGGCGGTGCCGGTTCAGCCACAACGGGTGCGCCAGTCTCCGGATTCAGCGGGGCCTCCACCGCAGGTGCGGCAGTCACGGCACCTGGTGCCGGTGTCGGCTCGGCTGGTACGGGGGTGGGCAAAGGCGGGGCTGTTACGACGGGCTTGGCCGGCTCCACTGCAGTGGGCTTCGCAGCCTTGGCAGCTTCAGCCTGCTTTTGCAGATCGGCACCTTGCTTGCTCTTCAGGGCCAACAATTCTTCCAGCTTCTTGTTGGTTTTCTCCAGCTCGCTGACGCGCTGGCTGGCCTCAGCCAAGGCCTTCTGCCGTGCAGTCGATTCTTCTTCCAGCGTCTGCACGCGCTCCTTGAGCTTGCCATCCTCGCCCTTGGAAAGCTTCAGCGTGTCCTTGCCGGCAGACTCTGGCGCCTTGACCTTGTCTTCGACCTTGGCCGTAATCTTGCCGGCACCAGGAGTGGCTTCCGCCTGCGAGGCACCAGCGCTATCGGCCAGCTTGGCGCGGTATGCACGCCAATCCTGGGCCTGCACCCGTATCTCCTGGGCAGCTTCCGATGGCGAGATGTTGCTCAGGGCATCCCTGTCGGGGATGTTGAGTATCTTGCCTTTGCGCAGGCGGTTCATGTTCTTGCCATCAAAAGCACCCTGGTTGGCACGATAGATACCAACCAGCATCTGCTCCAGGCTCACACCCTCAACCATGTTCATGCGCGCTACGCCCACCAGCGTATCGCCCGTCCGCACCGTGTAGGCAGCGGCATCGCCGGATGCTTCTTCGGCTGCAGGCTGAGGTTGAGGCTGCTTGGCGGGCTCAGGCTTTGGGGCGACAGGCTTGGGTGCGGTTGCCTGCACCGGCTGCGCTGCAGGCTGCGGCACGGGCGTCGCCGGCCGGCTGGCGGCCACGGGTGCCGTGGCAGTAGCCGCGTTGTAACCCACCGGATCCAGCAGCGCGGTGTATTCACGTAATACGCGGCCACCTTCCCACTTCAGCTCGATCAGGAAGTTCAGTGCAGGCTCATTGACGCTCTGCGAAGAATTGACCGAGATATAGTACTGCCCGTTTGAGCGCTTATCCAGGCTGAAGCGCAAGCCCAGCGAGGATGAAGGGTATTCGATTTGGGCCTCCCGATAGGAATCGGGGGCGGCCAACCCGGCACGCAAGGACTCGATCTCGGCTGCCTGTACGGCAACGAGGTCTATTTCAGCACGTAGCGGCTGGCCCAGGCCCGACAGCACATTCAAGCGCCCGAGGCCTGCTGAATGAACGGCAACGGGTAACGTCGCCAAGGCAACAGCCGCGACAGTGGCCTTAAGTTTTGATCTGATTCGCACGGCTCCCACCTTTTTTGCGGAGTCAAAATTCCGACAAATAAATTAACATCATGGGGTTATGCACGCAAGCTCGCGTGCCACCTGAGTTTAGACAGCGATTGCGGCAAATAAAAAGAAAAAAGTTTGCCGCTTACATTTCAATGGGATACATGACATTGGCGTTAAACCGGTTCGTCGCTGCCGCACAACGGTTCCACCAAGTCCCTGCACGTAGGCACTTTGTCAAGTCGCCAATTCGTGAAGGCCCAAGACCAGATATCGGTCAGACTAGCCGAAAATAAAGCACCGGGTGGCATCTGTCCCAATTTATCCAGCGTCTGGCACAACAATAGCGACCTGCGCGACATATCCAGGGGCGCAGCGCGGGTCTGTTTACTGAGTTTCTCACCTGCGGAATTGATCAATACCGGCAGGTGCGCGTATTGAGGTTGCGGATATCCCAGCACCTGCTGCAAATAGATTTGCCTCGGGGCTGAGTCCAGCAAGTCCGCCCCCCTGACTATATGGCTAATTGCCTGATCGGCATCATCCACCACCACAGCCAGCTGATAGGCAAAATAGCCGTCCGCGCGCAAAAGTACAAAATCGCCCAAGTCGCGGGCCAGATTCTGCCGCTGCAAACCCTGTAGCGCATCGGTAAATGTTACGGTGACATTATCGGCCAACTTTATACGCCATGCCCTACCGGTTTTACCGGCCGGCAGCCCGGCACGGCAGGTGCCGGGATAAACCGGCCCGTCGATGCCACGCACACTGGAATCCGCAATCTCGCGTCGGGTGCAGGCGCAGGCATAGGACTGCCCATCACGCTGCAGGCCAGCCAACACCTCGCGGTAGCGCTCAAGCCGGCGGCTCTGATACATCACCTCGCCATCCCACTCGAAACCAAAGCCCGCCAAGGTGCGCAAAATGTCATCTGCCGCCCCCGGCATCTCACGCGGCGGATCCAGGTCTTCCATCCGCACCAGCCAGCGTCCGCCACGGGCGCGCGCCTCCAGATAGCTCCCTACCGCCGACAGTAGCGAGCCGGCATGTAGCGGACCAGTGGGGCTGGGCGCAAAGCGCCCGGTGTAGGGGGGGCTTATGATAGGGGCGTCTTTGGAAATAACCATGCTGTGCGGGGAGTCTTGAGCGCTTCTGTTACAATCGTCAAAAATTTCAGCGTCGCAAGAATTAAAGGACTGAGCGATATGACGTACGTGGTGACCGATGCCTGCGTGAAGTGCAAATATACCGACTGCGTGGATGTCTGTCCGGTGGACTGCTTCCGCGAAGGCCCCAATTTCCTGGTGATCGACCCGGACGAGTGCATAGATTGCACCCTGTGCGTGGCCGAGTGCCCGGTCGAGGCCATCTACGCCGAGGATGATGTGCCCGCCGATCAGCAAGCCTATATCCAGATCAACGCAGAATTGTCCCGGAACCCGGCCTGGACACCCATCGTTGAGAAGAAAGACCCGCTGCCCGATCACGACCAGTGGTCCACAGTGAAGAACAAGCTACCGCATCTGGATCGCAACGGCGCCTGAATCTGACAGCACCAAGGGTAAGCAAACACTTGCCTGCCAACGCCCACCCCTCCCAGGTGGGCGTTTTTCATTGCCTACCAGTCCGCCTGCCACCCCTCCGCAGGCATTACTCGGCCTCGCGCAGTATCCGCCACAGCGTGGTGCGGCTAATACCCAGTCGCGCCGCCGCCAACGCCCTGTCGCCACCGCACTCCGCCAGGACGGCCTGCAGGCGCTGGCGCCTCGCGGTATCGGCAGTCCTGGCCAGAGATGCATCCGCCGCATCTGCCGCGGTCAGCTCCGGTGCCAAGCGCCGTATATCACTATCGCGCAAACTACCATGCGCGCACAGAAACACCGCCAGTCGCTCCACCAGGTTTTGCAGTTCGCGCACATTGCCAGGCCAGCCATAGCCCAGGCTCGCCCTGACCAGGGGTACGACCAAGGCATCGGCGGGCTGCTTTGCGCCTAGCCGCTGCAGTGCATCAGCAGCCAGCCGCGTCGCCAGCAACACCACGTCCTGACCGCGCTGCGCCAAGGCGGGCAAGGTCAGGCTGAGGATATTGAGACGGTAATATAGGTCCATGCGGAATCGACCTGCCGCCATCACCTCCTTCAACTCGGCATGGGTGGCCGCAATCACCCGCACATCCACCGGTATTGGCTCCGATGCCCCCAGCCGCAAGACCTCCCGCTCCTGCAGCACTCGTAACAGACGCGTCTGCAAGGGCAGGGGCATATCGCCTATCTCATCCAGGAACAAGGTTCCGCGATGCGCCAGTTCAATCAGACCAGGCTTGCCACCGCGACGCGAGCCGGTAAACGCCCCTTCCTCGTGGCCAAATAATTCCGATTCCAGCAAGTTCTCGGGAAAGGCCGCGCAATTGAGCGCAACAAAAGGGCCATCCACCCGCGTTGAGGCCTGATGTATGCCCTGGGCAAACAACTCCTTGCCAGTGCCCGAAGCACCACCAATCAGCACCGAAGAATCCGTACCCGCATACAGCAGGGCCAACTCGCGTGCTTCCTTGATCAACGGTGCATCACCCAACACATCGGCCAGGCTGTATTTCGCACGAAATGGGCTGCGGCGCGCTTCAGCCCGCAACTTGCGGTCCGCCCGCTCAATGGCAGTCGATTCCTGCAAGGTCAGTACCGCCCCCACCTGCAGCCCAGCCTCCATCAAGGGCAGGCGCTGGCTTACCAGCCTGCGACCGGCCACCGTTACCACCTCGTCGCGCCGCCCTTCACCGCTTTTCAGCACACTGGCCAGCGATAGCTCAGGGGCCAGCTCTGACAGCCGCCTGCCTTCGGCCCACTCCCCAGCCACCCCAACCAAGGCGGCCAGCGCCGGATTGATGGTCTGTACCCGCTCATCCATATCAACCGCAGCGACCCCCTCGGCCAGGCTCTCCAGTATGCGGTCGAGCCGCTCCCGCTTGGCCTCCTCCACCCTGGCCACCCGTGTCAGCTCCAGCGCGGCTTCAATCGCCGCCACGATGGAATCCATCGAGTAGATCAAAACCGCAGGCAAGCCATGCAAGCCCGCCAGATGCACGATCTGGCTAGAGCCCACCACGACCGGCCGCGCAGCCCGTGACAAGGTATCGAGGTGTCGACGTGCCTCATCGTCGCCCTCATAGATCAGCGGCACCAACTCCAGATTCAGTATCGGCTTCAACGACTCAAACTCATCCGCCAGGCGTCGGCGCGTCAGCAAGACCGCTCGCGGATTAAGCCGGCGCGCCGCAACCAGCGCATGCAATATGTCGTAACCGGTCACCTTGATCTGCGCCACCGGTATATCAAGCGCTCCACGCAGCAGCTCTGCACCGCGGCCCGCAGCAATCACCGCGTCCAGCCGCCCCGCCTGGACCAGCTCACGCACGCTGGCCACCGCCTCGTCGGCAGGCATCTCTATCAGCTGCAGTTCATAGCGCTGCCCTGCTCCAGCCAGCACGCCGCGCGCCATTTCTGCCAAGGCGCGCGTTGCCACCACCCCCAGGCGGGGTATCGATTGCCTTGCCATATTCTCACTATCCCTGCAGATTGACCCGGCCCGGCGGCCGAGGGGCAGAGCGCGGTACACTCTGCGCAGCTATTTCACCTGCGCAACAATATCAGCCAAAGTTGAAACCTGTCTGCCGCAAAAGGGCAACGGCCCACCAGTGGCCTGCCAGCAAACCAGGGCATAGCGGGTTTGCCTAACTACATCCGGCGGCTTTGTCTGCAACAACACTTAGAAAGGAAAACTGCAATGGCCTTCTCCCTCCACGGCGAACGCGTCATCGTCCGCGACTGGCGCGATAGCGATTTGGAAGCCTACGCCGCCCTCAACGCCGACCCCGAAGTCCGACGCTTTTTCCCTACCGTGCTCAACCGTGAACAGAGTGATGCAGAGATAGGCCGCATGCGTGAACACGCCGAGCGTGAGGGTTTTACCTTCTGGGCAGTGGAAGTGCCCGGCGTAGCCGAGCTGATCGGCTTTACCGGCCTGCTGCGCCCCCCCCTACCCCACCCATTTCACTCCCTGTGTCGAAATAGGCTGGCGCCTGGCTCGTGCCCATTGGGGCAAGGGCTACGCAACTGAAGCTGCCAAGCTTTGCCTGGACTGGGGCTTTCAACAGCCCGGTATCGAAGAAATCGTCGCCCTGGCGGCCATGGGCAATCTCCCCTCGCATGCGGTAATGGAACGTCTGGGCATGCAGCGCAATCCGGCCGATGACTTCGACCACCCCAGGCTGGAGGCAGGCCACCCCCTGCGACCCCACCTGCTTTACCGAATCAAGCGGCAAGACAGACTGCAGATGCAGGCCTGATCTGCTGGCACACCCATGTTTGGCTAGCCTATTATTAGTTGGCCTAACCATGAACCTGGGCCTGCCCTGCCGGGACAATCCCAGGTGGTGTAAGACAGTGGTGCAGTAGGCGTGTCCGATCCTGCGATATAGCCATACCCGATATCGATATACCCTGCACGGCTGATAGAACGTAAGTAAATGCTGAAATTCATCTAAAACACAGAGCTTGTACTCTTGTGCTAACTTTGCCCCGCTGCAGGCGATGCGGCGAGACATGACACGAGGGAAACACTGTAATGATGGCGATTATGCGCAAGACCGAAGCCGGCCAGCAGGCGCTGCAGGCACGCGAAGGTGGTACCAAGTTGCCGGTACGCCTGCGCACCCTGCTGCTGCAGGTGGACGGTCAAAAGAACAGCGAGCAACTGGTACAACTGGCCGTGTCGCTGGGTAGCCCGGCCGAAACAGTCGACAAACTGCTGGAGTTAGGTCTGATCGAGCCTTTGCCCGGCAGCGTGGTCGAGCCACCAGCACCCCCAGCCCCCAGTCAACGCGAGATAGCCGCAGCCGCCATGGCCACCGTGGCCGTCACCATCAAGCCGGCGGCACCAACGCCCCCCCTTGCCGCACCCCCTGTCGTATCTACAGCACCCGTTGTTGCACAAACCACAGCGCCGGTAGCGCCCCCTGCAACAGCCGCTGTCGACGATACCCAGCTTGAAGACATCCCGGTTTCCAGCAAGCTGCCCGAACACCTGCGCCCGGTGGCAGCACTGATGCGCCAGCTGGTAGAGAAACACCTGGGACTCAAGGCCATGCTGCTCAAGCGCCGCATCAGCCACTGCGATGACGAGAAGGAACTGCGTCTGGCGCTGGTAGCCCTGCGTGAAGCGCTGGCAAAAGCCAGCAACAATGCCCAGGCCGATGCGATTCTGCAGGAGGTCTACACTCATCTGCCCATGATAGGCCTCAATCGGGCCAAGACATTCTAAGAGTTGCTAACAAGACCCTTCTGGCGTTGTTGTGCGAGCTTGCCGTACCCACGTACTGTCTGCTGCGAGCGCCAGCGCTCGCACGCCTAGCCAGAACCGCTACGCTAGTTTTTGTTCGCCGCTCTAAGAACCTGTTCAGGAGCGTCCATGTAGCTTGTCCATATCTGTCCTATTCTGGTCGGGTTTCGGCACTGTGGCTTGAGTGGATGTTGCTTAAAGTAGCGACATCCCAACCCGCTGGAGTCCTGATATGTCCGCCGCCCTGCTAGTCATCGATGTCCAAGAATCGTTCCGCCATACCACCTACTGGCAAGCCGACGACCTGGATGCGTATCTGCTCCAACAGAACAAACTGATCGCCGGCTGCCGCGAAGCCGGTCTACCCATTGTCCGTGTCTTTCATGTCGATATCGACGGCAATCCCGCCTTTGCTCAGGATTCCGGCCATATCACGCCATTGGCAGGAAGCGATCCGCAGGCGGACCACACCGTCGTCAAGCATGTCCACAGTGCCATGGTCGGCACCGACCTCGACGCATGGCTCAAGGCGCAGGGCATACACCACCTGATCATCTCCGGCATACGCACCGAGCAATGCTGTGAAACCACCACACGCAACGCCTCAGACATGGGCTACACCGTGGATTATGTGACCGAAGCGACGATGACCTTCCCCATGCGCCATGCCAATGACCGCCTCTATAGTCCTGCCGAAATCAAGGAACGCACCGAACTGGTACTGGCAGGCCGCTTTGCCACCGTGCGCAGCGTTGCTGCTGTCCTGGATCAGTTGCCGCTGACAGCCTGAGCGAAGGATCACACCATGCTTGCCCTGCGCCCCAGCTGTGAATGCTGCGACAAGGATCTGCCACCCGACAGCCCTGACGCCTTTATCTGTTCCTTTGAATGCACCTACTGCCGCGACTGTGCCCAGGCAAGGCTGGCTGGTGTCTGTCCCAACTGTGGCGGAGAATTGTTGCAACGTCCGCGCCGGCCAGCTGAAAAGCTGATCAAGTATCCCGCCAGCACGGAACGTATCCATAAACCCCGTAACTAGCATGAGCAGATGACCCAGCCCCCCACCATCCCGGTTCATTTCATCCTGCTGCCCGGCTTTCTGTTGTTGGACTTCGCCGGACCAGCCGAAGCGCTACGCATTGCCAATCAACATGGTGGTCGGTTCGAGCTGCACTATTGCGGGCCAGATGCCATGCCGCAAAGCTCGCTGGGGATGGCGCTGGATGGTGTCGAGGCGCTGCCCGGCCAGCTGCCACCCCAGGGCTGGGTCATCATCCCCGGCCTGGCAGGTGCCATGGCAGCACAATCGGCCGCTGCAGCCCGGCAAACCGTGGCCTGGCTGCAGCAGCTATGCCCCGCCGGGCAGCCCTGGCCACATGGTCAACTGATCACCATCTGTTCGGCAGCCCTGCTGGCGGGTGCCGCCGGTTTGCTGGATCATCGCCGCTGTACCACCCACCATACCCTGGTGGAGAAACTGCAGCAGATCGCGCCCAACGCCCGCGTGGAGAATGACCGGGTGTTTGTGCTAGACGGCGAAGTCGCCAGCTCGGCCGGCATCACTACCGGCATAGACCTGGCACTGGAGTTGATCGCGCGGCAATGCGGCCCGCAACTGGCGCTGGCAGTGGCCCGCGAGATGGTCGTCTGGCTACGACGCGACAGCGCCACGCCGCAGCATTCGCCGTTCCTGGCTTACCGCAACCACCTGCATCCGGCAGTCCACCGCGTACAAGACGCCATCAGCGCCGAGCCAGCCAGGCACTGGCCGCTGGAGGCCATGGCCAGCGTCGCCTGCGTCAGCCCGCGCCACCTGGCACGGCTGTTCCGGCAGCATGCGGGCGTCAGCCCGCTGGATTATTACCAGCAGATACAGCTTGCACAGATCGAACCCCTGTTGACGCTACGTGACTGGTCGCTGGAGCGTATCGCCGAAGCCGGCGGCTTTGGCTCGGCCCGCGATCTGCGGCGGGTATGGCAAAAACAGCGGACTACCCCGCTGCGGCGCCCCGCCGAGACGCACTAGTCCATCTTGGCCGGTACCAGCCAGCGCGGTGACCACAGGCCCAATGCCAGCGCAATGCCCAGCAGGATGATGCCGCCGCCCGCCGCCATAGCTGCAGTCAGTGTTTCGCCCAGGAATATCCCGCCCCAGACAATGGCAAACAGCGGAATCAGGAAGGTCACTGCAATCGCCTTGCCCGGCCCAACCTTTGCAATAAGCCGGAAGAACAGCAGAAAAGCCAATGCAGTGCAGACCACCGCCAAGGCGATGGCAGCAAGCCAGGCATTCAGGCTGATAGGGTGCTCAGGCCATAGCGGTACAGCCAGCGGCAAGAGCATCAAGGTCGCAGCAAGCTGGCTACCAGTAGCCACCACCAGGGGCGAGGCCATGGCCAGTTTTTGCTTGGTGTAGTTGGCGGCGATCCCATAGGCGACAGGTGCCAGCATGGCCGCCAGCACCGCCCAGCCATCACCGCCAGGCTTGAAGCTGATCTTGCCCCAGACCAGCACCACTACCCCAAGAAAACCCAATGCCAGGCCCAGTACCTTGCCACGCGGCAGTTGCGTCGCCAGCCACAGCCACGCCACTACCGCACCCCATAAAGGAGTGGTGGCATTGAGCACCGCAGTAAACCCAGCCGAAAGCGAGAGCGCCGCCCAGGCAAACAGGCTGAAAGGCAGGGCAGAATTGAGTAATCCCACCACTGCCAAGGGGCGCCAATGAGTTATCAGGGCACGCAACTCGCCGCGCCAACATACCAGGGGCAGCAGGCATAGCGTGGCCAGCCCCACACGAACCAGGACCAGTACCAAAGGCCCAAACACAGGTGCCGCCACCCGCATGAACAGGAAGGACGCACCCCAGAGTGCGGCCAGCAATACCAGCTCAGCCAGATCCCGCCTACCCACGCACTACCTCGACGCTGGCTAGGTCCTGCCGATGTTGAAGCTCCAGGCCGATGAGGGCCCGCTTGCGGGTTTCGCCCCAGTGATAGCCACCCAGGCCACCATCGCCCCGTATGACCCTGTGGCAGGGTATCAGCAAAGCAATGGGATTGGCCCCCACCGCGCTGCCCACGGCCCTGGCCGCCCCAGGCTGGTCTATCCGCCGCGCCAGCTCGCCATAAGTGGTCAACCGCCCCTCGGGTACCTGCAGCAGCGCCTGCCAGACCTTGAGCTGAAACTGCGTACCTTTGACAAAAAGGTGCACCGGCTCCAATCGCTGAAAACCGCCAAACACGCGCTCAGCCAGCAACTGCATCATCTGGTCATCGCGCTGCAGGCGTGCCGCCGGCCAATCGCGTTGCAACTCAGCCCATGCCTGCGCATGGCCATCGTCCACAAAGGCCAGCTTGACCACCCCACGCGGTCCCTGCGCCAGCAGGGCCAAACCAAAGGGCGTCGCTGCCAGCCCCCAGGTCAACACCCAGCCCGCGCCACCCAGTTTGATCTCACCGGGTGTCGCCGCCTGAAAACTCAGCATCAGATCATGCAAACGCCCAGGGCCGGAGAGCCCCGCCGAGAGGCTGGCGCCCATCACATCCTCACCCGCCAGCAACGCCGCCCGGGCCTTTTCGCCCGTCAGGTGCTGCAGAAAACGCTTGGGGCTGAGACCAGCCCAACGTGCAAACAGGCGCTGCAGATGCGATTCGGACAAGCCCACATGGCGGGCCAGCTCTGCCAGCTCGGGTTGTTCGTCGGCATGGGTGCGCAGCCAGTCCAAGGCCGCAGCCACTGTCACATAGGCCTCGGCGCGTGCTGGCAGATCATCGTGGGAGTAGGTAGCGGTATCCATGGCGGCATCCTAGGCAGGGGAACCCTCACCCGCCCACCCGATTCTTGCTGTCAGCCCAGCAGGCGATACACCGGCCGGCTACCGAACAGGTACCCATGGTCGGCATAGGCCGCCTCGGGCTGTGCCAGCCGGAAGCCATCGGTCGCTAGTATCTCGCCTCCTTTGGCCATTTCCTCGCCTAGCTTGGAAGCCGCATTGACCTCCGCGCCCCAGACCTCTTTGTCATCGATCAGCAACACCGGGCCGTAGCCCAGGCCTATGCAAACCTCTATCCGCTCCTCGGCCACCCGTCCGGCATTGGCGGCCGTGCAGGCGGCCTGCAGGTCAAGGGCACAATGCAGGGCGTCTGCTGCCTGCTCAAACAGCACCAGCAGCGAATCCCCCTCACGCTTCAGGCACACCCCCTGATGCTGCTGCAGCAAGGGCAGGAACAAAGCCTCCGACTCCTGTATCACCTGCAGGAAGTGGACAATCCCGAACGCCTCCACCATGCGCGAGAACCCCACCAGGTCGGTGAACATTACCGCCCGCTGGCAACCAAAGCGCTGAAAGATGGCCTGCTCTATTGCCGCCTTGTCAGCGCCGGGCTGCCGTCGCTGCGCCAGCATGCTGCTGAGTGCGTCGGCATCAGTCACCTGCTACCTCCCGCACCACCTCGCCCGCCGCACGCATGGCATCAACACATAGCGGCACGCCCGCATAGATGGCCGAATGCAACAGCACTTCGCGTATTTCCTCAACCGTGGCGCCATTATTCAGCGCACCCCGCACATGGCCTTTCAACTCTTGGCTACGGCCCAGCGCAGCCAACATGGCCAGGGTAATAAAGCTGCGGGTCTTGCGATCCAGCCCCGCGCGATTCCATACCGTACCCCAGGCATGCTCGGTCACAAACTCCTGCAATGGCAGGGTAAAGGCATCTGCATCGGCAAAGGCCTTATCGACAAAAGCATCCCCCATTACCTCGCGCCTCACCTTCAGGCCACGGTCAAACTGTTCACTCATTGGATCTCCCGATTTGTCGGCAACGGAAAGGCTTCCCATAATAGCGCCAGCCCTCCCAACATCGAAGCCCATGCGCGCCCTACTCCTGCTTGTCCTCAGCCCCCTGGCCCTGGCGTTTGATACCGGCCTCCACCCAGTCTGGCTGAGCACCGTCTACACCGCACTCACCTTGTTTGGCGCCGTCATCCTGGGTGTCGTACTCAACCGGCTATGGCGCAGGCTGCAAGCCTGGATAGTGAAACGCAGCCGGCTCAGCGCCCGACAACTGGAACGGCGTACCCACCGGGTACTCAAGGCCAAGCCACTTCTGCGGCTGGAAGTCTTCCTACTGCGTTTCTGCAAGCTCCTGCTGTGGCTGAGCCTGTTCTATCTGACGCTGGAACTGACGCTCAGCTATTTCGAAGCCACCCGCCCCTTGGCGGGCAAGCTGCTGGGCTGGATGCTCGATCCGCTAAAAGCAGCGGGCCAGACACTGGCCGAGCAGTTGCCCAAGCTGCTCTTCCTGCTGGTACTGGTCATCGCCACACGCTATCTGTTGCGTGTCATCCGCTATGTATTCCTGGAGATAGAACGTGGACGCCTGCGCATTGAGGGCTTCTATCCGGACTGGGCCGATCCCAGCCGCAAGATCGCCAGCTTCCTGCTGATCGTCTTTGCCTTGATGGTGGCCTACCCCTATATCCCCGGTTCCAGCTCAGACGCCTTCAAGGGGGTATCGCTGTTTCTGGGCGTCCTGTTCTCCCTGGGCTCCACTGGCGCAATCTCCAATATCGTGGCCGGCGTCATCCTTACCTATATGCGTGCCTACCGGGCTGGCGACCTGGTACGCATAGGCGAGGTGCAAGGTGTCGTCGTCAGCCACTCCCTCCTGGTCACCAAACTCTACACCATACGGAATCAGGAGATCACCCTGCCCAATTCCGTGATACTGCAAGGCCATGTCACCAATCTCTCATCCGGTGGCGCAGATCGTGGTGCGCTGGTGACCACGGCGGTAACGATAGGCTATGACACCCCCTGGCGACAGGTGCACGCCATTCTGCTGGAGGCCGCAGCGCAAACGCCTGAGGTTCTGCAGAACCCCGCCCCCTTTGTGCTGCAGACCGAGCTGCACGATTTCTATGTGCGCTACGAGTTGAACGTCTATACCGATAAGCCAGAGCGCCTGCCGTTTGTGCTGTCAGCCCTGAATGCCAACGTGCAGGATAGTTTCAATCGCCATGGGGTACAGATCATGTCACCTCACTACTTTGACCGGGCGCGCCAGCCAGTGCTGACACCGCCCGAGCAGTGGTACACAGAGCCCGCCAAGCCGCCACGCCGGTAAGTTGCCGCAGCGGCCATGCAGGAACAGCATCGCCAGCCCCGAATGCAACAGCTGAGACCACGTCAGTGGATTTCTTATCAACTTCAATATATTAAATAATCATGAAGCTACAACAACTTACCCTCCTGCTGATACTGCTCTCACCCGCCCATGCCAAGGAAGTCACCATGGCCTTCGGCGAGAAGATCCCGCCGTTTTGCTTTCCACAGACCAATTCAGGCATAGAGTTGGAGGTCATTGGCGAGGCATTGGCTTATCGCGGCCATGTGCTCAAACCAGTCTACTTCCCCTTTGCACGCATTCCGGTGGCCTTCAAGAATCGCCACGTCAACGCCGCCATGACCGATCTGGGTGAAGACCTGACTCCCTACGGTGCAAAGTATGGCGATCCGGCAGTGATCTACGACAACGTGCTGATCACGCTCAAGTCACGCAATCTGCATCTACGCCAGCCCAGCGACCTCAAGGGTCTGTCGGTCATTTCCTTCCAGGGGGCCATCAATCGCTATCCCGACTGGCTCAATCCAGTCAAGCAGGAAGGCAACTACTACGAGCAGAACGACCAGAAAGTCCAGGTACTGACGCTGGACAAAGGGCGCTACGACGTCGTGCTGAGTGACCGGAGCATCTTCCGCTACTTCACCCTGCAGATGAAGAAAACCGAAGGCTTTCTGCCCAAGCCCGTACAAGAGCATCGCTTCACCACAGTCAATCCACAGGACTACCGTCCGGTATTCCGCGATGCCGTGGTACGTGACGATTTCAACGCCGGACTCAAGCAGTTGAAGGAGAGTGGCCGCTTCCAGGCCATCTACGACAAATACCTGAAGGAGTAAGGCTGCCCACAATGATCCTCGCAGCAATCCTGGCTAGGGGCAGCAATGCCCTAGCTGGGCAGTACAGGCAGCACCAAGGTCTCCTTGACCTCTTCCATCACGACATAGCTACGTGATTCCACTGCGCCGGGCAGATTGAGCAAGATATCGCCCAGCAAGGTACGGTATTGCGACATATCGGAAATACGTGCCTTGACCAGATAGTCGAAGTCGCCGGATACCAGGTGGCATTCCACGATATTGGGCAGTTTCATCACCTCGCGCCGAAACTGGTCGAATATCTCGGCCGACTTGGCCGCCAGCCGCAATTCCACAAATACCAGTTGGGCGCAGGCCACGGCGCGCGGATTGACCCGAGCGTAATAGCCCTCTATCACGCCATCACGCTCCAGCCGCTTCACCCGCTCCGACGTCGGCGTGGTGGACAAGCCCACCTTCTCGGCCAGCTCCGTCAGCGCCATACGCCCATCCTGCTGCAGCAGGGTCAATATCTTGCGGTCCACACGGTCCAATTCGCGCATAAGGGCAATTCCAGATTAAATCTGGCAAACATCATATCAAACCAGATTTTTTCCTGCTGAACGCCGACAACTTGGCGGCACTTTTTGGTATTTGATCAATACACTGCGCGAATTCTCTTCTTGCATATTCAGACAGGTAAACCATGAAGGTAATCGTACTCGGTGGCGGTGTGATTGGTGTGTCCACGGCCTACTATCTGGCCCGCGCCGGCGCCGATGTCACGGTACTGGAACGACAGTCCGATGTCGCCCTGGAAACCAGCTTTGCCAATGCCGGTCAGATTTCCCCCGGTTACTCCACGCCGTGGGCTGCCCCTGCCATTCCCACCAAGGCCATTAAATGGCTGTTCCAGCGGCATGCCCCATTGGCCGTGCGGCCAGACGGCAGCCTGTTCCAGTTGCAGTGGATGGCCCAGATGCTGGCCAACTGCAATGACGCTGCTTATGCAGTGAACAAGGAACGCATGATGCGTCTGTCCGAGTACAGCCGCGACTGCCTGCGTAGCCTGCGCCAGGAGATAGGCTTGCAATACGAAGCACGCACCGGAGGCACCCTGCAGCTGTTCCGTAGCCAGAAGCAGCTGGATGGCGCTGCCCGCGACATCCCGGTGCTGGAAGCCTGTAACGTACCGTTCGAACTGCTGGACGAAGCAGGCTGTGCGCGCGCCGAACCCGCCCTGGCCAAGGTGCCCGGCCGTGTTGTCGGCGGCCTGCGCCTGCCCAACGACGAAACCGGCGACTGCCAGCGCTTCACCACCGAACTGGCTCGCCATGCACAGCAGATGGGCGTGAAGTTCCGCTTCAACACCGAAATCGACACGCTGGAAGTCGAACGAGGCCGCATCGCTGCCGTGAGCCTGGCTGGCGGTGAGCGGCTGGTGGCCGACCACTATGTGGTGGCCCTGGGCAGCTTCAGCCGCCAGTTGGTCAAGCACCTGGGCCTGAGCCTGCCGGTCTACCCCACCAAGGGCTATTCGCTCACGGTGCCCATCACCAATCCCGATGGCGCACCGGTCTCCACCGTGCTGGATGAAACCTACAAGATCGCCATCACCCGCTTTGACGACCGTATCCGCGTCGGCGGCATGGCGGAGCTGGGCGGCTATGATCTGAGCCTGAACCCACGCCGTCGCGAAACACTGGAAATGGTGGTCACCGACCTCTTCCCTGAAGGTGGCGACGTCAAGGCCGCCAATTTCTGGACCGGCCTGCGCCCCATGACGCCGGACGGCACCCCCATCGTCGGCCGCACCCCCTATGCCAACCTGTCGCTCAACACCGGTCACGGCACCCTGGGTTGGACCATGGCCTGTGGTTCGGGCAAATTGCTGGCTGACATCGTGATCGGCCAGCGCCCTGAAATCAGCACTGATGGCTTGGCCATAGACCGCTACGGTCGCCGCGCCGTAGCCAGCCACCTGCAAGGCCTGCACCCCGCCACGGCCTAGTCCCGCAGCCCATACGCACAGCACTGCCTGCCGCCCATCCGGCTGTACCGGGCCGGCAGGCAGGCTTTGCGCCATAATTCCCTACGCTTTCCACACGCCTGCCCGCCATGAGCCGCCCGCTAACCGCCACCATTTCGCTATCCGCCCTGCGCCACAACTATCTGCTGGCCAATCGCCTGCATGGCGGCCGAGTGCTCGCCATCGTCAAGGCCAATGCCTACGGCCATGGCGCCGTACGCTGCGCACAGGCGCTGGAAGATCTAGCCGATGGCTTTGGCGTGGCAGCGATCGAAGAAGCCCTGCAGTTACGTGAGGCAGGCATCAAGAAGCCCATACTGCTGCTGGAAGGCTGGTTTGAAGCCAGCGAGCTGGCATTGATAGACCAGTACGATCTCTGGACTGCCCTGCATAGCGAGGCACAGATCGCCGATATCGAAGCTGCCGAGCTGAGCCGGCCACTCACCATCTGGGCCAAGATCGACACCGGCATGCACCGCCTGGGACTGCAGCCTGCCGCCTTCAAGGCAGCCTATGACCGCATGCAAGCCAGCGGCAAGGTCGGCAAGGTCATCGCCATGACACACTTTGCCCGTGCCGACGAACTGGACGTAGAGGCCACCTCGCAAGCCGCCAGCCTCTTTCAGGCGGCCATCGATGGACTGGGGCTGGAAACCAGCCTCTGCAACTCCGGCGCCATCCTCGGCTGGCCCACCACCCATGGCGGCTGGGGTCGCGCCGGCATCATGCTGTATGGCGGCGTCGGCACCGATCGCGTGCTGCCCGACTGGCCACTGCCCGTCATGGCGCTGGATAGCCAGCTGATTGCCATACGCGAGCTGAGCCGCGGTGAAGCCATCGGTTACGGCGCCCGTTTTGTAACCGAGCAAGCCACGCGTATGGGCGTGGTGGCCTGCGGCTATGCCGATGGCTACCCTCGCATCGTGCCCACCGGCACCCCCGTGCTGATCAACGGCCGCCGCAGCCGCATCCTGGGCAGGGTCTCGATGGACATGCTGGTAGTGGACCTGAGCGAGCATCCCGAAGCGGTCGTCGGCACCGCTGTCCGCCTATGGGGTGAGGGCCTGCCGGCCAGCGAGATAGCCGCAGCGGCCGGCACCATAGACTACGAGCTGTTCTGCAACGTCAAGCGCGCCCGCCTGATCTATCAGGCATAAGAGCCTGTTCAACGTCTTTTCGCCGTGCGCCGGCCCGCTGGGCTGAGCTGGAAAATGGCCAGGCACAAGGCGTGGTGCGCAGGCAATAACAAGTTATTGCCAAGCGCCACAACGCAGTGAGTGGCCGTTTTCCAGTTCAGCCCTTCGGGTTCGCAGCCTTGCCGGCGAGTGGCGGCGTTGCAAGCTGCTTACGGTACCCGTACCGCTGCGCGTCTTGCGCCTTGCCCTTCATCCGGCAAGGCTGCGAGCCCAACGGGCCGCGACGCGGTGAAAAGACGTTGAACAGGCTCTAAGAGATACCGGCAGGTACAACTACCCCTGCCGCCTCAGCCCAACAAGGCATACTCGCCGCCCCGCTCCAGCGCCCGCTGGTAAGCCGGGCGTGCATGGATGCGCTGCAGAAAATCCATCAGCCTGGGCCGGCGTTGGTCGAGGCCCGCGCGCGCTGCTGCCGCTTCCAGCGGAAAACTCATCTGTATGTCGGCCGCACTGAATGCCTCGCCGGCAAACCAGTCTGCCTGGGCCAGCTCGGCCTCCAGATAATCCAGGTGCTGGGTAATCTGCGGCAGCACATAGCTTTGCTTGACCTTGCTGGCGATGGCACGCGCGATGGGCTTGACGAAGAAGGGCATGGGGCCGCTCTCCACCCGATCAAACACCAGCTTCAGCAACAAGGGCGTCATGGCCGACCCCTCGGCATAGTGCAGCCAATAGGTGTAACGCAGCCGCGTCGGCGTACCCGCTGGCGGCACCAGGCGGCCGCCACCGTACTTGTCCACCAGATACTCGATGATGGCGCCAGACTCGGCCAGCACCAGTTCGCCATCGCTGATCACTGGCGATTTGCCCAGCGGATGCACCTCGCGTAGCGCAGGTGGCGCAAGCATAGTCTTGGGGTCACGCTCATAGCGCTTGATCTCATAGGGCAGGCCCAGTTCCTCCAGCAGCCAGAGCAAACGTTGCGAACGCGAATTATTCAGGTGATGCACAATGATCATGGGGCTCTTTCCGGTAAGGGGCAGTGCAAGCCAGGGTCTGGCGCCGCTAACAATACCCTGCTGGCGGGGTGGTGGGAACCTGCAGCCCGCTGCACGCCATGGCATGTGGAAAGCAGGGTTCAGCCGCTCAGCGATAGGGGGCAATAGACCGGCATCCAAGGGACAGTATGCAGGTCAGAGTTTTAGTATGCCTCCGGTCTCTACACCAAGCGCTGGGCATCACGACCAAATACCTCGACCAAAAAATCGATAAACACCCTGACAGCAGGCAGCAGCCCCCGGCGGTGAGGGTAGACCGCCTGCAGGAAGCCGCCCGGTATTTCCCAGTCCGGCAGCACCTGTACCAGTTCGCCGCTGGCAAGCTCTGCCGTGCAATAGGGGTGGGGCAGCGTGCCCACCCCCAGCCCACGCAAGGTTGCCGCTTTGCGCAGCTCGAAATCCTCTACGCTCAGCCTGGGCTCAAATGCCAGCTCCTTGACCACCCCAGCGGCGCCCTCCAGCCGCAAGCGTACCCGTCTGTCTGCCTCCACAGCACCCAGGATAGGCACGCCATGCAGGTCTTCCGGCACCGTGATCGCATGCTGCTGCAACAAGCTGGGTGATGCCACCAGGATGGCGGCTGCCGGCCGCAGCCGCCGCGATATCAGCGACGGGTCTTCATCATCCGGCGAGCGCACCCGCAGCGCCACATCCAGCCCCTCTTCCACCAGGTCTACCCGCCTGTTGGTCAATACCAGCTCCAGCATGACCTCCGGGTAGGCAGCCAGGAAGTCCACCACGATGGCAGAAAGATCCGACTGTGCCAGCGCGACCGGACAAGACACCCGCAACCGGCCCCGGGGGATGGCGCTAACGGCAGCCACCACTTCATCAGCCGCCTCAGCCTCCACCAGCATCGCCTGGCAGTGCCGGTAGTAACGCTCCCCCACCTCGGTCAAGGCCAGCTTGCGGGTGGTTCGCTGCAGTAACCGGACTGCCAGCCGCGCTTCCAGCTCGGCTATCCGCCGAGACAGACGCGACTTCGGTATCCCCAGCAGCCTGCCAGCCGCCGCAAAGCCGCCGGCCTCCACCACCTTGGCAAAGTAATGCAGGTCATTCAGATCTTGCATAGCACTGTCCTACCAATGAGACGATGAGTCATATTCTAGCTATCTAGTCCAAAATTAGCGCCATCCATAATATGCAATCCAAGACAGCCGCCAACGTGACGGCCACATTGATTGGAGATAGCCATGAAACTGTTGCATCTGGATTCCAGCGTCCTCGGCGATGTATCCGCCTCCCGCCAACTGAGCCGCGAAGTCGTTACCGCCTGGCAGACGAGCCAACCCGGTATCGAAATCAGCTACCGCGATCTGGCGGCCGATAATGTGCAGCAGCTCAGCGGCGGCACCCTGGCGGCCAGCGGCACACCGGCCGAACTGCGCGATGCAGCGCAACAGTTCGAGGCCGCCTTGTCCGAGAACATCCTCAACGAATTCCTGGCTGCCGACGCACTGGTCATAGGTGCCCCCATGTATAACTTCGCCATACCCAGCCAGCTCAAGGCCTGGATAGACCGGGTGGTGGTAGCGGGCAAGACCTTCCGCTATGGCGCTAATGGCCCAGAGGGACTGGCAGGCGACAAGCGCGTCATCATCATCTCCACGGCAGGTGGCATGCACGCAGGCCAAGCCACGGCTGCCGCGCATGAGGACTATCTCAAGTTCGTACTGGGATTTGTCGGCATCAGCAACGTCACCGTCATCCACGCCCACGGTCTGAGCATGGGCCCAGATGCCCGCGAGGCTGCGTTCACCCACGCGCGCCGCCAGATTGCAGGGCAGTTCGAGGCCATTGCAGCCTAAGAGCCTGCTCACGATCTTTTCGCCCCGGCGCCGGCCCGGAAAAGGGTCAGGTACAAGGCGGACGACGCAGGCAATAACGGGTTAGCACCAAGGAGTCTAACTCAGTACATGACCCTTTTCCGGTCCGGCCCTTCGGGTTCCGGGCATTGCCGGTAGCGACCGCCGCGGCAGCCGCCGGCGTTACAAGCCGCTTACGGTGCCCGTACCGCGGCGCGGCTTGTGCCTTGTCCGCTATCCGGCAATGCCCAGAACGCCGGGGCGAAAAATTGTGAACAGGCTCTAACAGCCACCATTTCGGTCACCCCACCAACCCCTGTCGCCAGACAGGGGTTTTGGCCGTCCAGCTACCAGGAAACGCTTTGGTGGACCGGCTTTGTCGCCTAAAGTGACAGATGTGGAGCTTTCGCTCGAAATGCCGTGACCATTTCGGTGCATTTCAATAAAATTACCACCTCAAGCGCTTGATCGAATTCATGAAATCGATGCCGAGACAAGGCTAACCTGGAGACTTCCCCGCATGCGCACCACCCTACGTCATCTACTCCCTCTTATCGCGGCCCTGCTACTGGTGCCCGGCAAGGCCGAGACCGTCACGGTCGGCCACGTCGGCCCTGTGTCCAGCCTGCTCAGGGAGCTGGCGGTCAGCGCGGAAGACACTCTCAATGCCTATTTCCAGGAGATCAACGCCAAGGGCGGCGTCAATGGCATCAAGGTCAAGATGGCCTATGGCGACGATGCCTTCAATCCGCAGAAGCATGCCGACGAGACCCGCCGCATCATCAAGGAAACCAGCCCGATCGCCATGCTGGGTGCTGGCGGTTCTGCCGGCCCGCTGGAGTTGCTCAAGCAGAATATCCTGTCCGACGCCAAGATACCCTTGATTGCACCAATATCGGGCGCCCCTGCCCTGCGCAACAACCCCTGGATGTACCATCTGCGCGCCAGTTGGGTAGAAGAAATGAACAAACTGGGCCAGCAGATGGCCTCACTGGGACACCAGCGCATAGGGGTGTTCTACCAGAATGATCCGGACGGCAAGTTCGGCCTGTTTGCCTCCCGCCAGGAAGCCAAGAAGAGCAATCTGGAAGTCGTTGCCACGGGCAGCTACGAGAAGAACAGCATGAATGTCGAGGCAGCGGCCAAGGCCATCCTCGAGCAGAACCCCACAGCCGTATTGATGCTGGGTACCGATGACGCCTGCGGTGCCTTTCTCAAAGCCTACCGCAAGGCTGGTGGCACAGCGCAGATGTACACAGTCTCGGTGGTGGGCGCCAAAGAGCTGATCGCCTCGGCCGGTGTGGAGGCCGCCCGTGGCACCGGCATCAGCCAGGTCATGCCCTTCATCTATACCGATTCATCCCAGTTGGTGAAGGACTACCGCGCCTTCGTCAAACGCAACAAGCTCAAGCTCGGCTATATCGAGTTCGAGTACTACATCGCGGCACGGGTGCTGACCGAAGGCCTGAAGAAGATAGACAAGGGCAATATCACTGGCGAGGGCCTGATGACGGCCATAGACTCGTTGGGTAGCCTTAATCTTGGCGGCTTCCGCCTCACCTTCGGGCCCAACCAGCGCGTAGCCTCCAGGTTCGTCGAAGTCACCGTCATTGGCCCCACTGGCGAACTGATACGCTGAGCGCTGTTTCAAGTCCCAACAACACAGCATGTCACCCTAAACAACAAAGCCACCTTACGGTGGCTTTGTTGTTGGCTGCAGGGATGCTTATACCCGCATCTCCGGCACATGCGCTGGCACCACCATGGCGCCGGCCGTCTTGGCCTGGATTTCCTCGACACTTACACCTGGTGCGCGCTCCAGCAGATGGAAGCTGCCATCACGTATCTCGACCACGGCAAGGTCGGTTACCACCTTGCGTATGCAACTCACGCCCGTCAAAGGCAGGGTGCAGGCTGGCAACAGCTTGGAGTTGCCGGCCTTGTCGGTGTGCTGCATGGTCACCACGATATTCTGTGCGCCTGCCACCAGATCCATGGCGCCGCCCATGCCCTTGACCAGCTTGCCTGGTACCATCCAGCTGGCGATGCTGCCATTGACATCCACTTCGAAGGCGCCCAGCACGGTCAGGTCTACATGGCCCCCCCGTATCATGGCAAAGCTCTCTGCCGAGCTGAAAAAGGCTGCACCTGCGATGGTGGTCACCGTTTGCTTGCCGGCATTGATCAGGTCGGCATCCACCTCATCCTCGGTAGGAAACGGGCCCATGCCCAGCAGGCCGTTTTCCGACTGCAGCATGACCTGCATGCCCTCGGGGATGTAGTTGGCCACCAGGGTAGGTATGCCTATGCCCAAGTTGACGTAATAACCATCACGTAGCTCCTGCGCCACGCGCATGGCGATCTGTTCGCGGGATAGTGCCATCTGTCTCTCCTCAGCCCTTGCGCACGGTGCGTTGTTCTATGCGCTTCTCAAAAGCGCCCTTGATCACCCGGTGCACATAGATGCCCGGCGTATGTATCTGCTCCGGATCCAGGCTGCCGGCAGGTACGATCTCTTCCACCTCGGCCACCGTGATCCGCCCCGCCGTTGCCATCATGGGGTTGAAGTTCATGGCGGTCTTACGGAACACCAGGTTGCCATACTCATCGGCCTTCCAGGCACGTACCAGGGCAAAGTCAGCGGTCAGGGAACGTTCCTGCACATACTGGCGGCCATCAAACTCCGCCGTGGGCTTGCCTTCAGCCACCTTGGTGCCGAAGCCGGTAGCCGTATAGAAAGCCGGTATCCCGGCGCCACCCGCCCGTATCTTTTCAGCCAGCGTGCCTTGCGGGGTCAGGATCACCTCCATCTCGCCCGACAGCAGCAACTGTTCGAACAAGGCATTCTCACCCACATAGGAAGCAATCATGGTCTTGATCTGGCGCTTCTCCAGCCATAGACCCAGGCCAAAGCCGTCTACCCCGGCATTATTGGAAATCACCGTCAGGCCCTTGTGACCGGACTCATAGACCGTGCGTATCAGGCCTTCTGGTATGCCGCAAAGGCCAAAGCCGCCCACCATGACGGTCATACCGTCCTGGAAGCCGGCCAGCGCATTTTCATAGCTGTGTACGACTTTGTTGAACCCGGACATGGGTGTTGTCTCCTGGTATTAGGAAGGCGAGTCAGGCCCGCCATTGTAAGGCGTTGCAGCAATCAGCCGACTGCAGCAGGCTCCAGCAGGTGCAATACCGGGCCAGTGCAATTGACGTTAACGTCAACTGCTGATTCTAGCACGAGGCGCGGCCACTGCGCTGGGCATCAGCCCCGCTGTGATAGACTGCCAGCTATCTGGTTCAACCCGGCCTCCCAGCGAGGCCGTTTGCTTGCCCCCCGCACGACGCAAGAGGATGCATCCATGTCTGGTAGTACGCTCGGCCTGCTGTTTACTGTCACCTCCTTTGGCGAGAGCCATGGGCCAGCCATAGGTTGCATTGTTGATGGCTGCCCTCCGGGCCTCGCCATCACCGAAGCAGATATCCAGCTAGAACTGGACCGGCGCAAGCCCGGCACCAGCCGCCACGTTACCCAGCGCAAGGAGCCCGATACGGTAGAGATACTGTCAGGCACCTTCGAGGGTCTGACCACCGGCCACCCCATCGCCCTGCTGATACGCAATACCGATCAGCGCAGCCAGGATTACGGCAAGATCGTTGAGACCTTCCGCCCTGGTCATGCCGACTACACCTACTGGCACAAGTATGGTATCCGCGATCACCGGGGTGGTGGCCGCAGTTCGGCCCGCGAAACCGCCGTACGGGTTGCGGCAGGCGCCATCGCCAAGAAGTGGCTGCAGCAGCATTTCGGCATCGTCATTCGGGGCTATATGAGCCAGCTGGGTGAAATCCCCATCCCCTTCAAGGGCTGGCAACACATCAGCGAGAACGCCTTCTTCGCCCCCAATGACGAGATCGTGCCGCAGCTCGAAAACTATATGGATCAGATCAGGGCGGAGCGCGACTCCATCGGCGCCCGTATCGACGTCGTGGCCGAGAATGTCCCCGTAGGCTGGGGCGAGCCGGTTTACGACAGGCTGGATGCCGATATCGCCCATGCCATGATGAGCATCAACGCCGTCAAGGGCGTGGAAATCGGTGATGGCTTCGGTGTGGTTGCCCAGCGTGGCAGCGTGCATGGCGACGAACTGACCCCCAAGGGCTTTGCCAGCAACCATGCCGGCGGTGTGCTGGGTGGCATCTCCACCGGGCAGGACATCCGCGTCAGCATGGCCATCAAGCCTACCTCCAGTATTCCGCAGGAGCGCGCCTCCATCGACAAGCAAGGCGAGCCGGTCATGATGCAAACCACCGGGCGGCATGACCCCTGTGTGGGCATACGCGCCACCCCTATTGCAGAGGCCATGCTGGCCCTGGTATTGATGGATCACGCCCTGCGCCACCGTGCCCAGAACGCCGATGTACACGTCAGTACGCCGCGCATACCAGGGCATATCGGGTAATTGCGGCGGGAAGACAGCACTGCAGCCGCCATGGCGAGCTGCTGCAGTAAAAACGCAAAAAGGACGCCCAGGCGTCCTCTCTTATTGCCCCGCCCCGATCAGAGAGACAATCGGGGGAAAACGACAGGCAATGAAAAAGCCGACCCGGAGGTCGGCTTTCTTCGCTAGCAAAAGCTAACCGAGCAATTACTGCTTCGGAGCTTCGGCAGGAGCGGCAGCGGGAGCAGCAGCAGCGTCAGCAGCAGGAGCGGCAGCAGCGTCAGCAGCAGGAGCAGCGGCAGCGTCAGCAGCAGGAGCGGCAGCAGCGTCAGCAGCAGGAGCGGCTTCAGCAGGAGCAGCAGCAGGAGCGGCTTCAGCAGCAGGAGCGGCTTCAGCAGCAGGAGCTTCAGCAGGCTTTTCGCCGCAAGCAGCCAGACCCAGGGCGAACAGAGCAGCAACGAGCAGATTCTTGATCATGGTTTTTTACCTTTAGTAGTGTGAGTTCAACACGAGTTTAAGCACAATCGATCGTTGATCGAGGGCTTTGAAAAACCTTTGACGTATCAAAAGCGACCGACCGGAAAATTCTAGCAGCTTTTAAGGAAAAAACTAGGGGTAATTTGCATTGCAACATGCAGTATTTGCATGCGCTATTCGAGCCTGCCGGCACAAGTTCCCGCTCTCGCGCCGACACGTAAATAATGCCGCCTCATCGGCAGCCACAATACAGGGCGCCACACATGCCACCACCGCAAGCACAATCGCAGTAAATCAGCGATCTGCCGGGGTTTCAGGTACGGCTTGCAAGCAGGTCAATGCGGAAGAACTCGTGTCGAAGTCGCAAGCCTAAAACCCCTTGCACAGACCCGCCTACCCACCAACCACTTGTGCCTGCTGCCGCTCAGAGCCTGTTCACGATCTTTTCGCCCCGGGTGAGACAATCGTGAACAAGCTCTCAGATATACAGCCTACGTCCGCTGGCAGCCGGCTGCGCTCTTGGCCACATGCTGTCGAACTGCTGCTGGCAAAGGATACGGCTACGAGCATCATCGCTGGCCACGCCCCTGAGCGCATCAGGGTGGAAACGCCGCACCACCACCTGATCGGTCAGCAGGAATTGCTCACCCGGCAAACGGTCGCACTCGTCCGCCACTCTCAGCTCCATGACATGGCCGTAGGTCGTCATCAAGGCGGCCACCCCGGCACCATGTCGCCAGAACCAGTCATCCTCGAACACCAGTAAACGCACCCTGGCCAAGGCAGAGCCAGCCAGCATTTGGCGCAAGCCTTCTGCCCTATCGGCCAGCTCCAGCCCCACCTCGGCCATGGTCATATCAAACCAGTCCACCCGGCGTGTCGCGCCTGCCAAGGCTAGGCCCAGCTGCTGCTGATAGTCACCCAGTGTCTCGAATCGTATATCGCTCATTGCCCCATCCTCCTCTCCATGGCTCAGCGAGCCATCAGCCACATCCCCAGCGCCACCAGGCCATAGGCCACCAGGCCGCCGCCGGCCAGCCGGCGCACCCAAGCCTTATCCCGCAGGCGCTGCAGCCGGCCTGCAGCCGCGCCCATCAATAGCAGGTTAGGCAAGGTACCCAGGCCAAACGCCAGCAAGATGGCCCCGCCCCGCACACTGCTACCACTGGTCAGGGCGCCCGTAGCCGCGGTATAGACCAAACCGCACGGCAGCCATCCCCATAAGCCACCAGCCAGCAGGGCAGCACCTGTCGAGCGCAAAGGCAGCAATGCCGCAAATCGGGGCTGCAAGCATTGCCACAAGGGGCCGCCCAGGCGCTCCAGCCGTAGCAGCCAGCCAGACCAGCCGGCCAGATAGCAGCCCAGCAGCACAATCAATAGCAAGGAGACCAGGTAAAGCCCTGTCTGCAGCAGGGCAGCTCGTGGCAGCCACGCCACCACCCCAGACACCCCGCCCAACAAACCGCCTATCAAGGTATAGCTGAGCAGGCGCCCCAGGTTGGCTGCCAGCAGCATTACCGCCTGTTGCTTACCGGCAAGGTTCAAGCCCAGCGCAGTTGTCAATCCGCCACACATGCCCAGGCAATGTATGCCGCCCACAAAGCCTGCCAGCCACCAGGCAGCCAGCGTCAGATAGAAAGTCTGTTCAAACATGCCCGCAGTTTAGCATCGCCGTCCATGCCACCGATTGATACGGGGCGCTCATGAACGGGGCGCTTAGAGCCTGTTCACGTTTTTTTCACCCCGTCGCCGGACCGGAAAAGGGTCAAGTACAAGGCGGACGACGCAGGCAATAACGGGTTATTACCAAGGAGTCCAACGCAGTACATGACCCTTTTCCGGTCCGGCCCTTCGGGTTCCGGACGTGGCCCGGAACGCCGGGGCGAAAAGATCGTGAACAGGCTCTAAAGCAAAGGCGACCCCTTGGGGTCGCCTGTTTCCATCAAGGCCTGGCCACAACTCAATGTGCCAGCGTACCGCCATCCCGCTCGCCTTCCGGCTTGCTGAAATCCACAGGGCAATACCGGTTTACCTGCTCACGATCACGCTCAAAGAACAAAGTCAGGCCGCTGGACAGACCGGCAAACAGCCAGCACACAAAGAACCCAACCGAGTAAGCCAGCACACGACTGTCGAACAGGGGCTCCCCGGCCATGGTCATCTCAAGGGGATCAAACAACGTAAAAAACAAGCTATTGACGATACCGGCCACCAGAAAGGACGGCCAAAGCACCAGGATGGACTTCAGTTTCATGCGTTATGTCTCCATTTGCCGGTCTAACGCCGGACATACAACGCATCCTACTCCAGCCCCAGAGCAGCGAAAACCCCCTATTGATCAATACCCTAGGTGGGTCCCGCTTGGTGCAACGCAGCATACTTTCGTCCACTACTTCAGAGAAATAGAGCGAATATGTCGGCATCCCCCCTCGCTTGCACCATAATTCGCTAACCAAGCCCGCCATAGGGCCGCTCACCCACCTTCGGATTCCTTGACATGCGCCTTTCGCTGGATGCCCTGATCGTGCTCGATGCCATTGAGCGCAAAGGTAGCTTTGCCGCCGCTGCAGCCGAATTGCATCGCGTCCCCTCAGCCATCACCTACACCATACAAAAGCTGGAACAGGATCTGGATGTGCTGATCTTCGACCGCAGCGGCCATCGCGCCCGCCTCACGCCAGCTGGCCAGGAGCTGCTACGCGAAGGCCGCCCCCTGCTAGACGCGGCGGCGGCACTGGAAGCGCGGGTCAAACGGGTTGCCACCGGCTGGGAACCAGAGCTGCGCATTGCCGTGGGCGATCTGGTCGATTTTGATGTGCTGCTGGAATCCGTCTGCGCCTTTGACCGGGTAGGCGGCGCAACCCGGCTACGCTTCTCGCACGAGGCCTATGGCGGCGCCTGGGATGCGCTCTATACAGGCCGTGCGGATCTTGCCATCGGCGCGCCGGACGACGCACCACCGGGTGGGGGATACAAGAGCCAGTTGCTGGGCGATGTGGAGTTCATGCTGGTGGTCGCCCCGCATCATCCGCTGGCCCAAGAGCCACAGCCCATACCCATGCAGACCATCAGGGCACACCGCGCAGTCAGCGTGGCAGACAGCTCACGCAGCCTGGCGCCTCGCACCTCCGGCCTGCTCACCGGCCAGCCCACCCTGACCGTCTCCACCCAACGCGACAAGCTGGCCGCCCAACTGGCAGGCTTGGGCGTCGGTTTCATGCCCCGCCGCCTGGCGCAACCCCACCTCAACAGCGGGGCCCTGGTGCAACTGCAGGTAGAGGAAGACAAGCCCTTGGCCAGGCTTTACGTCGCCTGGCCCTCCAAATCGCGTGGCAATGCCTTGCGCTGGTTTCTTGATCACCTGGCAAGCGAAGAAGTCAGGCAGCGCCTATGTCAGGGCAGCCTGTGCAGCTGATATTGCTGGGCACCCCTCCCAGCCTGGCACAGCGGCTGCAACGCCAAGGCTGGTTTGGCCACGTCGTGGCGGCACCGCCCCCACCGGGCTGGGCCGGTCTGGCCGATCCCGCAGCCGCAGCCAGCCTGCCAGGGCCGCGCTGCTGGCTTAGCAATGGCGTCACTCCAGTGCAGCTGGGCAAGCATGATCTCCTGCTCACTACCGAGGCAGCCCCCGCCTGTGCGGCGGATTGCTGGGTAGGCATCCACTGGCAGGACAGCCCCTATGCTGGGGAACACGGTTTTCTGCTGGCGGCTGGCGGCTCACCCACCGGCCTGCAGCGCGCGCAACCCGTGCTGGACGCCCTATCCCCCGCACCTGGCGGCTGGCTGCATGCCGGCGGTCACGGCGCGCCGGCCTATCTGGCCAGCCTGATGCAGCAACTAGGTAGTGGCATGGCCGGCCTTGCCAGCCTGATGGCGACCACGGCCACCACCGGCTTCAACCCCATCTGGCTAGGCCAGCAGGCATTGCTGGCGCAGCTTGCCGAGCAAGCAGGTCACTATCTGGCAGCCAGCGAGGGCGAACACTATCAACCCCACCTCCCCCTACCTCCCCTGTTTGGGCTGACGCCACCCAATGGCGCAGAGACCGACTCCCCTGCCCGCAAGCTTGCCTGCTTGCTGGTATGGCTGCATGAGAACGCCAGTCCACCAAAGTAAGCGGGGCCTATCGACACTGGCGGCAGCACCGGCCGGCGCTGTTTGCACACAAAGCGCCGTCCCCCACTTCCCGCTCGCAGTTTCATCACTGCCGCCAAAAGCAAAAAACCACGCCGAGGCGTGGTTTTTTCTTGCTACGGTTCCAGCAACAGCAGATCAAGCAGCAGCAGAGGCAGTCTTGCGGGCGGTGCTTTTGGCCACACCTGCGGCAGCCTTCGCCGAGGTCTCGGCAGCAGCCACGCCAGCTTCAGCGAAATCACTGGTGACCTTCTTGGCTGTCTTGGCCACGGTATCGTAGGCCGAAGCAGCGGTCGCCACAGCCGTCTTGACAGCCGACACCACGATTTCCGAACCGGCAGGCGCTTGCTTCACGGCCTTATCCAGGGTGGAAACCAAGCCCTTGTTGAACTCGACAACCTGCTCTTCAACGAAGGCACCCAGTTCAGCCTGAGTGGAGCTGGTGACTTCATACACATTCTTGGCAACCGACAAAGCCTTGTCGATCACGGGCTGCGACAGTTGCTGCTGCAGGGCGATAAAGCCTTGCACATCCTTCACGTCAGCAAACGCCTTGGCGGTCGCCGTGTTGTCGGACAGCAGGTCACGTGTCAGATCCAGCTGCAGGTTAACAAAGCGTTCCACGCCAGACAGCGCAATGGACGACAGACGAATCGACTTTTCGAGCTGGGCCTGGCCCAGTGCGGCGAAATCCGAAGTAGCGAACATATGGTCTTCTCCTGGCTAACTATTCATTCGGTGTATGCGCCGCAGTCAACAGAATTTTGCGCTGCAGCATGAACCCATTATGGTGAGCCACAAACGCCAAGTCAAGCACTTTTTGTGCGCTGCACAAATGTTTAACAACAGTGTTTTATTTAATTGAAACAACACCTTAAAAAATAGAGCAAAAAAACTAATGCGGCGGCGCACTGCATCGTGCAAACAACAGCGTCAAAACCAGCCAAACCGCGTCCTGCGCGTCTGCCCAAAGCCCGCCAGTGGTACAACCGTTCTAACTGGGTGTCTTCTGCCTGATGGCCAGTATCGCCTGGTTGCGCAGAGTCTTGCACAAGGCCAGTTCCTTCTGGCCCAGCCTCAGGCTGCCGGGCTTGGCCCTATCAGCGTAAAAAAGCCCAACTATCTTCTTGTCTATTACCACCGGCATCAGCAAAAAGGTCTTGCCCGCCCCCGCTTGGCGAAACCAGGCGGGGATACGCTCCCGTATGCTGCTGCTGTCCACATCCTCAATCAGCACATCGGCATTTTTCGACAGCGTCACCCTGAACACATCGGCCGTTTCATCCAGGGGCAAGGCAAAACGGGCCAGGAAATCCTCTATGTTCTCGCCAAAGCCGAAACGCCCGACGATGGCATTGCGCTGCACGCTGCGCGTTGCGATCAACACCCTGTCCACTGCCAGGCTGCGGAACAATGTCTCCAATATCATGCGCAGCAGATCGTTCAGGCGGAAATCAGCCACCAACGTCTCCGTCACGTCCTGCACACAACTGGCCAGCGCTTCCAGCACTTCGGGGCGGTCTGGCGCAGGGGGTGGTGACGCTGCCGCCTCCGCGGCCGTGGCAACCGCCGCAGCTGGCTGCCCCGACCCGGCAGCAGCGCCCGCCGCACCAGCGACCGGCAATCCTGCCAACTGACGCAAGCGGGCCAGCGCGCCCGAACCCTGTGCCTCCAGGCCAAAAATCGACGCCTCGCGCAATGCCTCGCGCGCTGCATCATCCACAGCAACACGTAGTTCACGCTCGCTTAGGCGCATGGGTTCGCCAAACTGATCACGCACCTGCAAGAAACCCTTGAAGCGCTCAGGCTCGCTCTCGGCCAGTGTTGCCCGCATCAGGCTGCTGCCGGCATTGGCAAACAGGCGCAGCCAATCGGCATCATGGCGGGGTGGCTTGGGCTTGGGGTCTTCGGCCGCCATACTGCTGATCAGCTTGCCGGGCAGATTCCAGCCTTTGGCCACCCCCATGCCGAGCTCTTCATAGCTGATACCCAGAATACGCTGGGCGGCAATATCATCACGCTCACCTTCACGCACCAACTGCTGTATCTCCAGCGCCTCGGCGTGGAAGTAAAACAGGGTCAGCAAACGGCCCAGCAGATGAAACATGCCCGATACGCGGGCCTCTTCCACATCACGGTAGCCACTTTTCTCGGCCAGCTTGCGCGCCAGCAGGCTGGCAAAGAAGGCCTTGGCCACCTCATCCTTGAGCTCAATGGCATGGGTATGGTTGCTCAACTGCTCTATCAGCACCAGCGACATGGCCAGCGACTTCACCGTACCAAAGCCCAGCACCATCACCGCCCGCGAGATCGTGCTGATGGCACCGCCAAACTGGCCGTAGCTGGCCGAATTGGCCAGACGCAGCACTTTGTTGGTCAGCGAAAAGTCACGCAGTATCACCGTGGCCAAAGACTGCAGCCGCTCGGTATCGCCATCTGCAATCCGTCCTATCGCCCCTATCGCCCGCGACAGCGCCGGAAAATCCTCCGTCCGCTCGATACGGCGCAATAGCAGGCCGGCCGGGCCCTCGTCCTCCTCCGGCACACCGTCCAGCGCGGCCAGTTCGGTTTGATAGTCGGTCAGGGCCGCTCGCAGCGCCAGCAGGTGCTCGAAGGGTGGCACACCCGGCTCACCCAGCGCACGCTGGACTATCAATTCCAACCGTGGATCCAGGTCGACAATCAGATCAGCCAGTGCTGGCAGCTCACCTCGCTCATTCGGCACAGCTAACTGCCCGGTCAGCATATGGAACAGCAGCTCGCCCATGCCCCGCAGCGCATCCTCGCTGACCTCGCCCTTGGGCAGGAGCGCCGCAAGCTTGGGCCGGCCATCCCTATCCAGCAGCACACGCTCGGCGGTTATCCAGCCCAGTGAATAGCCCATCAGGCGGGCATGCGCCGCCCCATCAAGCAGACGTAGTGCCAGCTGCACCGCCTCCCCTCGCTCCAGCGGCATCGATTGCAAGCGGGACGCCAGGCTTTGGCCTTCGCCCCAGCGGTATGCCAGCCAGGGCTCGCCATCAATCTCGGCAGCCCCATCCAATGGCAGCATGACCGCATGGCCTGCATCCTGCGGGGACAACTCGGCATCCAGGCCAGGATCCGGCACCAGCAAGGCAGGACGTCCGTCCTCGCCTTGCGCATGCCAAACACCGCCCTCGTCGGCAATCAGGGTATAAACGGTCTCGTCCATGCCACGCCCAGTGGTGACCATGCCAATCTCAGGATCGGTCATGGGTATTCGAATTAAATTATATTCCGAGCGTAGCAGAGGCAGCCAAGAAAGCCACCAACGGTCAATTATTCGGGCGTTTCCACCGTCTCAGGCAACACCAGCCGTCCCAACTCAGCCAACGGCGGCAGTTCAGTGCGGCTCTTCAGTCCCATATCATCCAGGAAGGCACGCGTGGTCGAGTACAGACCGGGCCGCCCAGGTGTCTCGCGGTGCCCCACCACCTCTATCCAACCCCGCTCCTCCAGGGTCTTGACGATATTGCTGGAGACGGCAACCCCACGTATTTCTTCTATTTCACCGCGTGTCAGTGGGCCCTTGTAGGCAATAATGGCCAGTGTCTCCATCACTGCACGGGAATACCTTGGAGGTTTTTCCGGGCTCAGCCGGTCCAGATAGGGCTGGAACTCCAGCCGGGCCCGAAAACGCCAGCCGCTGGCCAGCTTTACCAGTTCCACGCCACGCCCCACCCAGGCGGACTGTATCGCCTCCAGCACCTCGTTCAGCAGTTCGGCGCGCAGCTCTTCGGCGAACAGCTTCTTGATATCGTGCAGGCTGAGCGGCTCCTGTGCGACCAGCAAGGCGGTCTCCATCACCAGTTGCAGGTGCTGCCTGTCATGCAGGGCCGATTCCTGTGATTCAGCCATGCGCCGGCTCCAAGGCCTCACTGCCTGCCAACCGCACATAGATGGGCTGGTAGGGCTCTGCCTGGGTAACGGCAATCAGGCCTTCCTTGGTCAACTCCAGCATGGCAATAAAACTCACAACCAGCAGCGGGATACCCCGGCTGGTATCGAATAATTGGGAGAACTCCAGATAGCGGCCACCGGCCAGCAATTTCAGTATCTCGCCCATCTGTTCGCGCACACTCAATTCGTCCGGCTTTACCATATGACTGCGAGTGTGTTTGGCACGCGCCAGCAGCGATAACCAGGCCGTCTTGAGGTCTACCGGGGTGACCTCGGGCAGGCGCACCACCATCTCGCGGTCAAACCATACGGCAGCCCAGCTGAAATCACGCCCCGCCTGGGGCAACTGGTCTATCTCGAAGGCCGCCAGCTTCATCTGCTCATATTCCAGCAGGCGGCGGACCAATTCGGCGCGTGGGTCATGCTCCTCACCCTCCTGCGCAGCAGGCCGGGGTAGCAACATCCGCGATTTGATCTCTATCAGCAGGGCCGCCATCAGCAGGTACTCTGCAGCCAGCTCCAATTGCTGCGCATGCATCACCTCGACATAGTCCATGTACTGGCGGGTCACCACCGCCATGGGAATATCAAGTATGTCCAGATTCTGCTTGCGTATCAGGTAGAGCAATAGATCCAGTGGCCCCTCGAAACGCTCCAGCATTACCCGCAGCGCATCCGGGGGGATATACAGATCCTGCGGCAGCTCGGTAACCGGCTGGCCGAACAGCAAGGCCAGCGGTTCGGCCATGCCATTCATCAGTCTGTCCCAGGTTCCACTGGCGCAGAGTCATCGGCGCTGGGGTCGCGGGTGGCCAGCACTTTGTCGATGCGCTTGCCATCCATGTCCACTACTTCAAAAATCCAGCCACCCCAATCGAGCTTGTCCGCCGTCTGCGGCAGGCGCCCCAGCAACAGCATCAACATGCCAGCCAGGGTGTGGTAGCGGCCCTTGTCCTCTTCCGGCACATCACGCAGGGAAAGTCGGTCCTTCAGCTCGGGCACCGGTATCAAACCATCCAGCAGCCAGCTGCCATCCTCGCGCTGAACAGCCCAGGCATCTTCTATATCGTGCGGCTTGAACTCACCGGTAATGGCCTCCAGCAAGTCCTGCAAGGTCACCAGGCCCTGAATCTCGCCATATTCATCCACCACCAGTGCCATCTGCACCGAGGTAGTCCGGAAATTCTCCAGCAGTTCCATGCCGGTCAGCGTTTCCGGCACATAAGCCACTTGCTGCAGATGGGTAGCAAAGTCGGCCTGCTGGCCACGCAAAGTCTGCCCCAATATCTGCTTGGCAGTGGCGATGCCCAGCACCTCATCCAGGCCACCCTTGCAGACCGGGTAGCGCGAGTGATCGGTCTCGGCAATCTTCTCCAGGTTGACGGCGCGCTCATCCTCCACGTCCAGGAACACGATTTCCGAGCGTGGCGTCATCAGCGAGCCAATCTGCCGATCATCGAGTCGGAACACATTGCGCACCATCTCGTGTTCATGCTGCTCGATGGCGCCTGATTCCGAACCTTCGGCCAGCAGAGCGTGAATTTCTTCCTGGGTCACGGTATTGGTCTGATCGGTGCGCACACTCAAGGCGCGCAATACCACCTCGGTCGAGACCGTCAACAAACGTACAAAGGGTTTGGTCAGGGCCGCCAGCCAGTTCATGGGGCGGGCAACCAGGCGAGCAATCGGCTCGGGGTTCAACTGGCCTATGCGCTTGGGCACCAATTCACCCAGCACGATGGACACATAGGTGATGCTGACCACCACCAGGATCAGCGCCAGCAGGTCGGCGGCCTCCGCCCCCAGCCCAAAGCCTTCCAGCCAGGTAGAGAACGGGCCAGCCAGTGCGCTTTCACCAACGATACCGTTCAGCACACCGATGGAGGTGATGCCGATCTGCACGGTAGACAGGAAGCGGGTGGGATTTTCGCCCAGCTTGATGGCTGCAATCGCCCCGGTATCACCGGTTTCCGCCAGTACCTGCAAACGGGCACGGCGAGCTGCGACAAGGGCAATCTCGGACATGGCGAATAGGCCATTGAGTATGATCAGTCCGAGTAAAAGGGCAATCTCCATTATGGAATAACTGGTTGTGGCGAAGCCGCTAGTTTACCTGCCAGCAGGCCATTCGGGCAGATTACGCAAAAATCCCCCAAAAAATCGGGTTTTTTCAGCACCCACCCCAAGCTCATGACTTGCCACCACCCCCAGCATTTGCGCCACAGCTGGCCAGTTTGCACAAATTAAAGGCAAGCCAGCACCAACCCTGCCCTTTCAAGCGCTTGATGCAATTATCCACAAGCCGCCCACAAGCTTTTCCAGTGCCGCTGTGGGTGATTCCACTCAAACCAGCAAGCCACGCAGCAGCTCCGACGCGCCATTCCAGAAAATCTGCACGCCGATGCAAAGCAGGATAAACGCCGATAGGCGCAGGAACACGGTAATGCCGGTTTCACCCAGCCTTGCCAGCAAGCGGTTAGCATAGCGATAGCTGAAATACACCACGGCCGTCAGCAACACGATGCCGATCACCCCGCCCGCCAGGTTCAACTCATCGATACCACTGCGCGTGCGCAGTGCCGCTCCCAAGGTAATCGCCACCGAAATCGAACCCGGCCCGATGGTGAACGGGAAAGTCAGGGGGAAAAACGCCCGTCGTATGATGGCCGGCCCGGTAGGCTTGGTGGCAGCCGCCTCGCTACTATGGTCGTCTGCCTCCAGCAGTTTCCAGCCTGCCGCCGCCACCACCAGGCCGCCACCTATCTTGACTACCGCCAGCGAGATGCCGAAGAACTTGAGCACATAGTTGCCGACAAACATGGCCCCTAGCAGCAGGAAGAAACCATTGATGGCGATGCGCTTGGCAATCAGCCGTCGCTCCTGGTCGCTGGCGCCATGGGTATAGGTCAGAAAGATGGGCGCCACACCCGGTGGGTTGATGATGGGCAGCAGGGCCGTCAACACCAGCAGGATGCTTTTGATGAATTCAATCAGATCGGTTGTCATGGCAACTTGTTATATAGGTCAGATCAGCCAATGATGGCAGCATGACTTGCCGCTGTGAACTGGGGGTATTCCGGCACCGCTCTGCACAAAAAACAGGCAGCCACCAAAAACCGGCTGCTTTCAGCAGCTTGTTGCAGCTGTCCACAGGACACCCACAGGCTTGTCCCACTCAGGCTGTGGATGCGATTACCGGAAACACCAAACTGACACAGAGGCCGCCACGATTGCTGAAATCAAGTTCAGCCCCGTGCAAGGCCACTACCCGCCGGACGATGGACAGACCCAGCCCACTCCCCGGCAATACGCTATCCAGCCTGTAGAAGCGCTCACCCAAGCGCGCCAAGGCGGCATCGGGTACACCAGGGCCATTATCCTGCACCGACAGACTCAGCCGTCCCGCCATTGTCTCCAGCGACACAGCCACATGTCCGCCAGACGGCGCATGGTTGATGGCATTGTCCAGCAGATTGCGCACTGCCAAGCGCAGCAGGCTGGCCGAGCCAAACAGCATTGAAGGCTCACCGTCCAGCGATAGCTCAATACCCCGACCCATGGCCTGGCAGGCGCAATCAGCCAGTTCTTCCCGCGCCAGCAGCAGTAAATCGAACACACCAGCATCCGGCACAGCGGCAAGGTGATCCAACCGCGCCAGCAACAGCAACTGCTCGGTCAGCCGCGTTGCACGGCTCACGCCGGCCAGAGCCTGTGCCAGCGCATGCTGCCGCGCAGCAGCAACCGGTTCTGCCATTGCCACCTCCAGCTGGGCGCTGATAGCCGCCAATGGCGTACGTAGCTCATGCGAGGCATCCGCCGTAAAGCGCCGCTCGTTTTCCAGCGCGGCTTCCAGTCGCGTCATCAGCAGATTGATTTCCGCCATCAAGGGCTGCGCTTCATCCGGGATGGCGCTTGCCAGTACCGGAGACAAGTCATCCGGTCGCCTGGCGGCAATCTGGCGCGACAGGTCTTCCAGCGGGGCCAGACCACGGCCCACCGCCATCCAGATCAGCACCACCATTACCATCAGGGACAGCAACCACGGCGACCCCAGCCCGACAGCCAGCCCTGCAGCCAACTCATCCCGCTCGTACCAGGGCCGGGCCACAGCCAGCCAGCGATCACGCAAGGGCTCTTTCACCCACAGCACGCGCCAACGCTGCCCGCCTATCTCCAATGTTTGCAGCCGCTCACCCGATTGCCGGAACGCCAGTGCCGGTGCAGCCTGGCTGCGAAACACCGGCCTGCCCTGCAGATCCCAGGCCCAGGCGGCAAAGGCGTCATCATCATTGAAGGCATGCAAGCCAGGCGCATCGACCGCCGCCTGTATCTGCCCCATGTCCAGCGAAAACAAGGTAGCAGCCACCTGCTCTAGTTGGTGATCGAACAGCTCGTCCACCTCTTGCAGCATATAGAGATAGGACGCCGCGGCCAGCAGCAACCAGACGGGCGCCAACACCCCCAGCAACAGCCGTATCAGCCGTCCACGCAACGATCTGCCCATCATGGGGCTGCCTCCGCTTTGGCAGGGTTCAGCATATAACCCACACCACGCAGGGTCTTGATCCAGTCGCTCCCCAGCTTCTTACGCAAATGATGGACATGGACTTCCACAGCATTGCTCTCCAGTTCCTCCCCCCAGCCATACAACGCAGCTTCAATCTGCTCGCGCGACATGGGCCTGCCCGGCTGGCTGATCAACAGCGCCAGCAGGTCAAACTCGCGCCCGGCACAGGCCAGCGGCTGGCCAGCCAGCGTCACCGTGTGGGTAGCCGGATTCAACACCAGCTCGCCATGCTGATAAAGCGGGTCACTGCGCCCGGCCGCACGGCGCAGCAAAGCCCGCAAACGGGCAGCCAACTCCCCCAGGGCGATAGGCTTGACCAGATAGTCATCCGCGCCCGCATCCAGGCCTGTAATACGGTCCTCCAGCGCATCGCGGGCGGTCAGCATGAGTACTGGCGTAGACAGACGCCTTTCCCGCAAGCGCTTCAGCAGCGAAAGGCCATCACCACGTGGCAAATTCCAGTCCAGCACCACCGCCGCGAACGGTTCTGCAGCCAGCGCTGCATCCGCCGACATCGCATCGCAAACCCAATCCACGGCAAAGCCTGCCTGGCTCAATCCCGCCTTCAGGCCATCTCCCAGCAGGGCATCATCTTCCACCAGCAATATGCGCATTCAGCAAGCTACCTCGATAGTTATGAGCGGCTAACAAAACCCAGCGTAGCCGGTGCTGGGTTGACCTGCTTGTCGCCATGGAGCATTGCTGCATCCAGGTTATCGCGTTCCCAGCTGCTTTCAGGCACGGCCACCATAGCATGCAAGGGCACCATGGCCGGCCGGCTGCCTGCAAGCGCCTTGTGCCTATCCCAACTTGAACTACTTGACCTGATACCCCTCGGCCTGCCGCTGTTCCTGCCCCTCAGAACAAACAGAGAGCCTCATGGCAAGTTCCCAGAAGTAATGATCCCGGAGCCCGCATTAGACACAGGCTTGCTTAAACCAAACTTAAGCGCAGGTTTGGCCCACTTGCCCGAAAAACAGGCAGCACTGAGAAAGCGCCATGCTTCAAGCAGTTGCCATACTTATCAACATGCCGCCCACAGGCTTACCCCAGGCTGACGTGGACAAACAGGCCATTGCAGATAAGCCTGCAAAACTTGCTTGCGCTCTATAAGCTACCTTTTGAATAATTGATACAAGCCCCCCGCAGAGGGCATACCGCTCGGCCCAACCGCATCACCGACCCTGTGCGAACAGCACCCCAGGAACTGCCATGCGCCTACCCCCAGACCTGATTGCCGACCTGCGTCTCTCAGACCTTGCGGCCGAGCCACTCTGGCCCTCTGCCCTGGTCGCCGGTGCAGCCCACTATGCCGATAGTGCACCACGTGACATGCGTTCCCCCATCGACCACGCCCTGCTCGGCAGCTATGCCCCCGCCTCGGCCGGGTTGGTCAACCACGCAGTGGAAGCAGCACATGGTGCCTTTCTCAAATGGCGTACCGTACCTGCACCCTTGCGCGGCGAGCTGGTACGGCGCATAGGCGAGCAGATACGCCAGCGCAAACAGGCCCTGGCCAGCCTAATTACTTTGGAGGCCGGCAAGATCAGCAGCGAGGCCGAAGGCGAGGTACAGGAATGCATTGATATCTGTGACTTTGCCGTGGGCCTGTCGCGGCAGTTGCATGGGCTTACCATCGCCAGCGAGCGCCCCAGCCACCGCATGATGGAGCAATGGCAGCCGCTGGGCGCGGTAGGCGTCATTACAGCCTTCAATTTTCCCATGGCAGTCTGGGCCTGGAATGCCATGCTGGCCCTGGTATGCGGCAATGCAGTTGTCTGGAAACCCTCGGAGAAGACGCCCCTGTGCGCCATCGCCTTGCAGCGGCTGGTCGAATCGACCATAGACGAGATGACCGAGAGCGTACCCGCCCACCTCTGCCAACTGGTATTGGGCGAGCGCGAGGCGGGTGAGCGGCTGGCAGCCCATCCGCTATTGCCCTTGCTGTCCGCCACCGGCTCCACCCGCATGGGCCGCACTGTCGCCCAAGCGGTAGCGGCACGCCTGGGGCGTTCCCTGCTTGAACTGGGCGGTAACAACGCGTTGATCGTCGCCCCGACCGCCGACCTGGAAATGGCCTTGCGCGCCATTGTCTTCTCGGCCGCCGGCACCGCTGGCCAGCGCTGCACCAGCCTGCGTCGGCTGATCGTGCATGAGAGCTTGGTGGATACCCTGTGCCAACGCCTCGCCCAGGCCTTCGAGAGCCTGCCCATAGGTCATCCCGGCGCGGAAGGCACGCTGGTAGGGCCGTTGGTGGATGCCGAGGCCTACTGGGCCATGCAGCAAGCCCTGCAGGCTGCCGAACAGCAAGGTGGTCAGCGTCTGGCTGGCGGCAATCGGCTGGAACAAGGTGTACCGGACCATGGCTACTATGTGCGGCCCGCCCTGGTGAAGGTGCCCGGCAACCTCCCCATCGTGATGGAGGAAACCTTTGCTCCCATCCTCTACCTGATGCCCTATAGCGAGCTGCAGGATGCCATCGACCTCAACAACGCGGTGTCGCAGGGACTCAGTTCCGCCATCTTCACCGACAGTGTGCGTGAGGCCGAGACTTTTCTAGGGCCAGCCGGGTCCGACTGCGGCATCGCCAACGTCAATATCGGTACCAGTGGTGCCGAGATAGGCGGCGCCTTTGGCGGCGACAAGGATACCGGCGGCGGCCGCGAATCCGGTTCTGATGCCTGGCGCAACTATATGCGTCGCACGACCAACACCGTCAACTACGGCACAGCCTTGCCACTGGCCCAGGGTGTAAAATTCGAGGTTTAGCCTCAGGCACAAGGCTGCCAATGCAAGCTCCCCATCCCCAACACACCCTGGCGCAGCTTTGGACGCTGACCGGCCTGCCGCAGCAGGCACTCGAATATATCCACCTCGAGGGCGAAGACCCCATACTCCCCTCCACCTTTGCCGTAGGCAGCGCCGCCCAGGCCAGCCTGGCAGCCAGTGCGCTGGCCGCAGCCACGCTATGGCAACAACGCAAGGGCAACTGGCCCGACGTTCGCATCAATATGCGCCACGCTGCCATTGAATGCCGCAGCGAACGCTACCTGCTGGTGGATGGCGCGCCGCCGCCCGACCCCTGGGACAAGCTGGCTGGCGCCTATCGCTGTGGCGATGGCCGCTGGGTAAGGTTGCATACCAATTTTCCACATCATCGCGACGGCTTGCTGGCGCTGCTGGGTTGTGCCAACGAGCGCACCTCGGTGGCAGAAGCGCTGCTGAACTGGCAGGCCGAAGCCTTTGAAACCGCAGCCAGCGAACGCGGCATGGTAGTGGCGGCCATGCGCAGCTTTGCCGAATGGGATGCGCACCCGCAGGCCGCTGCCATTGCTGCCCTACCCACCTTTACCCTGGAACAGATAGGCGACGCACCTGTGCAAGCCCTGCCCGCTGGCGACAGGCCGCTATCTGGCATCAAGGTGCTCGATCTAAGCCGTGTGATAGCAGGCCCGGTGTGCGGCCGTACCCTGGCTGCCCATGGCGCTGACGTGCTGATGATCACCTCGCCGCGCCTGCCGGCCATTCCCTTGCTGGTGATGGACACCGGCCGGGGCAAACGCAGTGCCGCGCTAGATCTGACCCAAGCCGCCGAGCACGCACAATTGCTACAGCTATTGGCCCATACCGACATCTTCATGCAGGGCTATCGCCCCGGCGGCATGAACGATATGGGGCTGGGGCCGGAAGCCTTGGCCGCCTTGCGACCTGGCCTGGTCTATGTTTCGCTCAGCGCCTATGGTCACCAAGGTCCCTGGGCGCACAAGCGGGGTTTCGATTCGCTGGTGCAAACCGCCATGGGCTTCAATCATGCCGAGTCCTCAGCTGCTGGTGAGGCAGCCCCCAAGCCCCTGCCCATGCAGGTATTGGACCATGCCAGCGGCTACCTGATGGCACTGGGCGCCATGGCTGCACTGCATCGCCGCGCTACGGTCGGTGGTAGCTGGCATGTACGGGTATCACTGGCACAAACTGCCCACTGGCTGCGACAGCTGGGCCGCCTGCCTGGTGGTTTGCAGGCGCCTGACATCTCGGCTGCCGAAGCGCAGCCCTATTGCGAGACCGCGCCATCAGGCTTCGGCCAACTGACCACAGTACGCCATGCGGCCGTGCTGAGTGGGTTGCTGCCACATTGGTCACTGCCGGCCGTACCGCTGGGACATGATCCGGCCGCCTGGTGGTAGGCAGCATACGCTCCGAAGGGCGATAGGGGGCTCTCCGAAGCTTCGACTTCCAGGCAAGGCGCGCGTGTAAACCTCAGAGCAGCATATACTTGATATGCAAGGAGAAGTCCCTCTCGCGCAACGCAGTATTGCGACGATATCAAGGTGGCTGGCAGCCCCCTACCGTGAGCCCCCCCCGACAAGGAGTGCACCATGCCCACAGGTCACACCACACTGTCGCCGCAGGCGATAAGCGCCATCCAGAACGGCAATCTGCTTGAAGCCATCAAGATCGTTCGGGGGGATACCGGTTTGGGTTTGAAGGAAGCCAAGGAACTGGTCGAGCAGTATCGGTCTGGCAAACCGTTAGTGGGCAGCCTACAGCCTGGCTCGCCCACACCCCAGTTCGGCGACCAGTTGTCCCCCGCTGCCCTGGCCGCACTCAGCCAGGGCAACATCATCGAAGCCATCAAGCAGGTACGGGCCGAAACAGGCCTGGGCCTGAAAGACGCCAAGGATCTGGTAGAGCGCCATCAATCGGGCAAGGCGCCGGCCAGCAGCAAGCCCCGCTTAGGTTCGGGCCAGGTGGCCGAAAGCCGCTTTGGGGCAGGATTCTGGCTGGCCGTCATCCTGGGTGGGGCACTGCTCTATCTGTGGTTCAGCGGCAGCTTGTCTGGCTAGCCCTGGCGATACGGCAGGTGGTGGCTCATAGCATTTCAAAACTGAATAGGCGGGTCAGCCTACCGTTGTCGAAACCCTCCCCAAACACATTGTCCACCGCATGAAAGTGATTGCCCTTGTACAGCACCAACCGGTTGTAGCGCATGGGCACGGTAAACAGTTGCTGCCAGCGGTCGCGCTGAGCCGTAAAACCGGCAAAGGCACGCGGCTCACCCAAGGGGGTTTCGCGTCGTAGAAAGGTCTTGAAATCCGCATAGCCAGCCGCCTGCAGCAGCGTATCGGCCGGCCGGCGCAGCCAGCCCGTGGCGGCATGGCGCCAAAAACTGGTGCCACCCTGGCAGTGCTCAGGCCGCGTCAGGTAGAGCACGGCAGCATAATGGCGAGTCTCCGTCGCCAGCTCATCATCCACATGGATATCGGTACGTGCCGTGGCATCTGCCAACGTCAGGCGCATCACGCCGTTGTCGGGCGACAACCATTTGAGCCGGCGCCCCAATCGGTCAGCCAGTGCCTGCATGATGGCCTCGCAAGGCAGCAGGCTGGTTTGTGACCCAGGATAATTGCCTCTGGCTACGCCATATTGCAGCCCAGCAGCCCAGGCTCTGGCCGCATCAGGATCAGGCAGAAAATCATCGAGCACATGCAGATCCGCATCACGCAACACCGTGCGCACCTGCTTCTCCTCCGCCGTCTCGCCCAACTGCAGCAATGGAAAGGGATCACCCACCGCCACCGTCGCGGAGGGCGAGGCAAAACCCATATAGGTTTGCTCAGGCAGGCAAGGGTCGGCCACACATGCCACCCTGTAGTAATCCATGGCCTCGGCGGCATCGTCCCGGTCGTAAGCCGCCAGGGCTAGCGCCATCAGTGTCGGTACATGTCCCGGGTGCTGCTGCAGCAACTGCAGTCTGGCTTGCCGTTCACCGCCCAGATCGCCCATGCGTTGGTACAGGGCGGCCAATGCCTGCCCATAGGCCAGATCCCCGGGGGCCAGGGCGCTTGCACGCTGCCGATGCACCAATGCCTCCTGCAGCTTGCCTAACCCTTGCAGCAACTGCGCCAGATGGTCATGCAAGGCTGCCGTGTCCTCGCCAGCCGCCAACGCCTTCTGCAGCATCACCCTGGCCATATCGGCCATACCCTGCTGGGCCATGCACAGGCCCAGGTAGTGCAGCGCCAAGCCACAGCCAGGCTCCAGGGCCAGCGCCTGCTGGTACAAGGCGGTCGCTTCGCGCAGGCGTCCCTGCTGGTGCAGGCCCATACCCTGCTCGGCCATCTGGCGCGCTTTATTCATGCAGTCCTCACGTAACAACGGCCCGCAATGCAGCGAGCCGTTATCTGAGAGCCTAGGCCGTTACCCAGCCCAGACTTATTCCCACTCGATGGTTGCCGGCGGCTTGCCCGAAACGTCATACACCACCCGGTTGATGCCACGCACCTCGTTGATGATACGGTTGGATACCCGTCCCAACAGGCTATACGGCAGCTCAGCCCAATGGGCCGTCATGAAATCGCTGGTCACCACCGCGCGCAGGGCCACCACCCATTCATAGGTGCGGCCATCGCCCATCACGCCTACCGACTTCACCGGTAGGAACACCGCAAACGCCTGGCTGGTCAGCTCATACCAGGTCTTGCCGCTGTGCTCGTCGCGGGTATTGCGCAGTTCTTCGATAAAGATGGCATCAGCGCGCTTGAGCAGTTCAGCGTAATCGCGCTTCACCTCGCCCAGTATCCGCACCCCCAGGCCGGGGCCGGGGAAAGGATGGCGATACACCATGTCGTGTGGCAGCCCCAGCGCCACGCCAAGTTCGCGCACCTCGTCCTTGAACAGTTCGCGCAAAGGTTCCAGCAGCTTGAGGTTCAGGGTCTCAGGCAGGCCTCCCACATTGTGGTGGCTCTTGATGGTATGGGCCTTCTTGGTCTTGGAGCCCGCCGATTCGATCACGTCCGGGTAGATGGTGCCCTGGGCCAGCCACTTGGCATTCGGCAGCTTCACCGACTCGCGCTGGAACACTTCCACAAACTCGCGGCCGATGATCTTGCGCTTCTGCTCGGGGTCGGTCACCCCTTCCAGGAAGCCCATGAACTCGGTGCTGGCGTCCACGCGTATTACCTTCACGCCCAGGCCGCGGGCAAACATCTCCATCACCATATCGCCTTCGTTCAGGCGCAGCAGACCGTGGTCAACGAATACGCAGGTCAATTGATCGCCGATGGCGCGGTGTATCAACGCCGCCGCAACCGAGCTATCCACGCCGCCCGACAGACCCAGAATCACTTCCTCGCTGCCAACCTGCTCGCGTATCTTCTTGACCGCCTCGTCAATATAGTTAGGCATGGTCCAGCTAGGCTGGGCGCCGGCAATGCCCAGCACAAAGCGATGCAGCATATCGGTGCCGCGCTTGGTGTGGGTTACCTCCGGGTGGAACTGCACAGCGTAGAACTTGCGTGCCTCGTCGGCCATGGCCGCGATGGGGCACGAGGCCGTCTCGGCAATCAGGCCAAAGCCGGCGGGCATGGCCGTCACCTTGTCGCCATGGCTCATCCATACATCCAGCAGACCATCGCCTGCTTCGTTGGTGCGGTCTTGCAGGCCGTTGAACAGCTGCGAGTGGCTACGCGCACGAATTTCGGCATAGCCAAACTCACGGCTGGCGCCTGCCTCTACCTTGCCGCCCAATACTTGCGCCATCCATTGCATGCCGTAGCAGATACCCAGCACGGGCACACCCAACTGCAGCAGGCCGGCATCGGCCTGGTAGTCGCTCTCATACACCGAGTTGGGGCCGCCAGACAGGATAATGGCCTTGGGATTGAAAGCCTGGATATCGGCCAAGGGCATGTCATAGGGATGCAGTTCGCAGTAGACATGCGCCTCGCGGACGCGGCGGGCAATCAGCTGAGCGACTTGCGAGCCGAAGTCGAGGATAAGGATTTTGTCCATGGCGGCCTTCCGTGCAAAAACCGGATTTTACAGGAGCACGGCGAGCAAGCGAAGGGCGGATTGCACAGGGCATAGGCAGGCAAGCGCCCGGATGACGCTGAGAACATGGGCCATCCCCCTGCCAAGACCCGCCGGCATGCCGCCTCGCAACCAGCCGGCTCAGACCGACATCGCCAATATCTGCACCCTGTTCTGCCCTGTCGATTGGGCAGCCTCCAGCGCCTTCTCTGCCGTCACCAACAACAGGTCCACATCGTTCTGCCCTTCTGCCAGGCTGGTCACACCAATGCTCACGGTAAACCAGAGGGGGCCATTCGGGGTGTAGATCACCAGGTCCTCCACCCGTCGCCGCAATCGCTCCGCCACCTTCTGGGCACCATCGCTGGGCGCATTGAGCAACAGAATGGCAAAGGCATCGCTGCCCAGGCGAGCAAAGCTGTCCACATCGCGCAATTCCTCGCGCACCACCCGGACAAACTGCAGCAAGGCCTCGTCACCCGCATTCATGCCATAGCGCTGGATAAGATGCTTGAAGTTGTCGATATCCACTCGCAGCATGGATGTCGGCGACCAGGCGCGCTCTATGCGCCGGGCCTCCGCCTGCACGATCTCGCCAAAGCCTCGCCGATTGAAGCAGTTGGTCAGGGGGTCCTGCTTGGTGGCATACATCAGCTCGGCCGCTATGCGCTCATGTATCAGCAGCATGCAACCCAGCGCCAGCCAGATGCCGAAGAACAGCACCAGCACATAGAACACCAACTCCCGCAAGGCATGCAGATCCCCGGTCTCGGTCGGGTAGATCACCCCTAGTACCAGCCGCAGCAGATTGACCAGGCACCAGCCGTAGATAATGCCGCGGAACAGCGTATGCCCCAACCGGCGCTGCGGTTGCACCGGCTGCCTGAGAGCGCGTACACCAGCGATGCCAAACACGACCTGGGTAATCGAGAACAGGGTCAGGCGGGCGTGGTAATCGGGCCAGACCACACCCAGCAGCAACAGCGCCAGGGTATTGCCCGCCAACAGCGCCAGCACGAATCGCCAACGCCTGGGTCGTTCGAAGAAATCATCGATACCCAGCAAAATACCGGCACAACCCAGGCTGGCCAGAAAATCCGGCAGCGCCCCCCAACGCGGCAGGCTGGTCAGCACCAGGGAAAACGTGAACAGCGAAGCGGCATAGGCCAACAGCCCAAACGCCCAGATACGCGGCCCGCTCATGATGCTGCGTACCCGTATACCGCTTACATAGACCAACGCTGCCAGCTGCAGCAGCATCAACGATTCGGCCAGCAGCAAGGTGGGGATGCTGAGAAAACTCATGGACGGCAGGTACCGGCAAGCGGCTTGATCAAGGGGTGTAATACAAGGTTCATGCCGGTGTTATAGCCAAAATCAGCCCGTCACCGGTATGAACAATTACACCAATCTAACGGCCCACACACACGCCAAGGCGTGCTAGCCCGCCTGCGGGGATCGTAGAGGTGTGGCCAGAGCTGGGAGAGCCGCTACTTGAAAGGCGGCCAACGCCAAGCACCCGGGTTGCCCGGTTGCACGAGCTGCATGTAACTACCCTATGACGCTTGTATGCTCACATCAGGCTCTCAACGCTTGTGCACCTTCATCGCCCGCTGTATCTCGCGCTGGGCATCCTTGGTCCTCTCGCTATCACGCTTGTCATGCAGTTTCTTGCCCTTGGCAAGACCCACAGACAGCTTGATGCGGCCACCCTTGAAATGCATGTCCAGTGGCGCCAGGGTATAACCCGAGCGCTCCACCCGACCTATGAGCTTATTGATCTCGGCCTGGTTCAGCAGCAGCTTACGGCTGCGGGTCGGGTCCGGCACGATATGGGTGGAGGCGCTGGTCAGCGGCGAGATATGGGCGCCTACCAGATAAAAGGCGCCGTTACGCAAGATGACGTAGCCTTCCTTGATCTGCACCTTGCCGGCGCGAATGGACTTGACCTCCCAGCCCTCGAGCACAAGGCCGGCCTCATACTTCTCTTCAATGAAGTAATCGTGAAACGCTTTACGGTTATCAACTATGGACATGGCTGGATGCGTTCTGCAGAGCGCGGTAAAGTCCCGCCGTCGCCACCGTGGACGACTGCGCACTTCCGCGCATAACAATTCAAAGCGCCGATATTAACTGAATCGACAACGCCATGCCCCACAAGCGCCTATTTGTCATCTATGCCGGCGGCACCATCGGCATGCAATCCACCGCCAGCGGCTATGCCCCGGTCGCCGGCTATCTGCCGCAGGAGCTGGCCCGCATTGCCGGGCGCACCCCAGGCTTCCCCGCCTATACGCTGAAGGAATACGCCCCGCTGATAGACAGCAGCAACCTTCAGCCGGCCCACTGGAACACCATGGCAGCCGATATCGCTGCCAACTATGACAGCCACGACGGCTTTGTCATCATCCACGGTACCGACACGCTGGCCTACACCGCCTCGGGACTCAGCTTCATGCTGGAGAACCTGGCCAAGCCGGTCATCGTCACCGGCGCCATGGTGCCGCTGGCCGAGCAGCCCAACGATGCCGAGCAGAACCTGGTGGATGCCTTCCACTGGGCTACCGAATCCAAGCTCTATGAAGTCTGCGTGGCCTTCAATCGCCAGCTGCTACGCGGCAACCGCGCACGCAAGCTATGGGGAGCCGAGATCGGCGCCTTTGGTTCGCCCAACTACCCCATCTTGGGCCGGGTGCAGGGGCACCATGAATTCAACCCGGCACTATGCCTGCCCAAGCCTGCCGCGCCATTCAAGGCACATCAGATTAACCCGGACCTCGCCATCGTTGGTCTCAAGCTCTACCCGGGCAATACGGCGAGAATGATGGAGCACCTGTTACAGGCCGAACCCGCCCTCGCTGCCGTGGTGCTCGAAAGCTTTGGCGCAGGCAACGCGCCCGACGCCGATACGGCGCTGCTGGCAGCCTTCGCCAGCGCAGCCCGGCGTGGCACCGTGCTGCTCAATGTCACCCAGTGCATCTCGGGCAAGGTCAGCGATAGCTATGCCGCCGGCACGGCCCTCAGCCGCGCTGGCCTGATCTCAGGTCAGGATCTCACACCCGAAGCCGCACTAGCCAAGCTGTACTTCCTGCTATCGCAGCCACGCGGCGTGCTAGGCTGGGAGGACACCCTACCAGTCAATCTACGTGGTGAACTGTCAGCAAGCTGATTGGGATAGAACCGTCATTGTCCATGCCACCCATCCATGCACCTTACCAGCTCGATACCTTGCTCGACCTTTGCCAGGTCGAGGGCGAGCAGCATATTGCCCGCCATGCCAGCTTCGTGCTGCATAGCCACTTCCAGCCCATTTACAGCTTCGCCCACCGCCGGGTAGTCGGCCATGAGGGCCTGATGCGAGCCTGGTCCGATGCAGGCAAGGTGCTGTCGCCCTACACCGTGTTTGCCTCCGCCCGTTCCGAATCCGAGCTGGTGACACTGGATCGGCTTTCCCGCCTGCTGCATACCCGCAACTTTGTCACCCAGATGCAGGCCTGCCAGGAGCCAGCGCACTGGCTGTTCCTGAATGCCGAACCCAATGCCTTTGCCCATGCAGGCCAATACGGCCGCTTCTTCCCGGAGATGCTGGACAAGCTGCAGCTGCCGCCACAGCAGGTGGTAGTGGAGGTGCTGGAAACCGCGATAGAAAACAACCGCGCCCTCAGTCGTGCCGTAGATTACTTCCGCGACATGGGCTGCCTTATCGCCATCGATGACTTTGGCGCCGGCCACTCCAATGTGGATCGCGTCTGGCGCCTGCGCCCCGATATCGTCAAGCTCGACCGCACCCTGATTGCCGATGCCTCGGAAAACCGCGAAGCGCGGCTGATACTGCCAGGCTTGGTCAGCCTGCTGCATGAGGCCGGCTCCCTGGTCCTGGCCGAGGGCATTGAAACCGAAGAGGAAGCCCTGCTGGCACTGGAGGCCGACTGTGATCTGGTTCAGGGCTACTATTTCGCTCGCCCCAGCCCCAGCATTCTCTCCGCCGAGCCTGCCAACCCAGTGTTCGATACCCTCTGGCAACACTTCAACACCCATGTGCGTGAGGAAATAGACCAGACGCAACGGCAGTTGGCCCCCTATCGGACCGCCCTGCTGAAAGGCGCGGCCCGTTTGGCCGATGGCGATGCATTTGGCCTAGCCGCCCAACCGTTCATGGATGAGCCCGCCGCCATACGCTGTTTTCTGCTCGATGCAGAGGGCCGACAGGTGGGCGCCAACCTGACTCCCACCGCACCAACCAGCGAGAAAGCCCCGCGCTTTTCGCCACTGGACGATGCCCGCGGCGCCATCTGGTCACGCCGGCACTATTTTCGTCAAGCCATGAAGCGCTTTGGCGAGCTACAGATTTCACGCCCTTATCTATCGATCGTGGGCGAAGAACAGTGCGTAACGCTATCGCTGGGCATTACGCTGCACGGCCAGCAGCATGTGCTTTGCGGCGATTTGCTATGGCAGGGCCCTTCCGAATTCGACGTACGGCCCGGCAGTGTGTAGAATGCTGTCTGTTCGTCGCGCTGGCGCCGAATGTTGTCTCAATGGCGGGTCTCCCCGCATTGCCAAGTCGTGAATCTGGTCAGGTCCGGAAGGAAGCAGCCACAGCGGTGCAGGCAAGTGCCGGGGGTCGGGCTCGCCACCTCCCCTTCTCAAGTTTTAACAGCCATCCTCACGCAGCCATTGCGTCGCCCGATGCCTGTTTGTGCAGCTTTTTCTAGAGCTGCAGCTCAAACCTAGTAAGATTACGTCATCCTTACGCCACCACCTATCGTGATGAAGACCTACGACCGCATCGTCCAGGAAAGCCTCATGCTCTTCAACGAGCATGGTGAGCGCCCGATTACCACCAACCATATCGCGGCCCACCTGGGTATCAGCCCTGGCAATCTCTACTATCACTTCCGCAACAAGGAAGAGATCGTCTACCAGATTTTCCAGCTCTATATCGACTACATGCGCAAGCACCTGCAGGTGCCGGAACACCGGGTACTGGAGCCTGAGGATCTGGGCCGCTACCTGGATGCCGCCTTTGCCGCCATGTGGCAGTATCGCTTCATGTTCTACGACCTGCCCGGCCTGCTCAGCCGCAGCCCGCAGCTCCAGACCGACTACCACAGCTACGTCAAGAACGAGCTTGCTCCCATCCTGGCCAAGGCCTTTGGCGAATTTGCCGCCATCGGCTTCATTAACATCAAGCCGGATGAGATCATGCCGCTGGCGACCAATACCTGGATGGTGGTGAAGTTCTGGTTTGCCTTCCAGCAAACCATCCATCCCGACCGCCCCATCAGCGAAGAAACCGGCAAGCAAGGTGCCCGCCACGTACTGGCCCTGTTCAAGCCCTACGTACAGCCGAGCTTCATGCCGGTGTTCGAGCAAATCGAAGCTCGCTACAAACCCGCCTGACCAGGACCCCCAGCATGCGCCTGATTATCGCCATCTTTCTGCCGTTTCTGCTGTTCTTCACCATAGGCCGCCCCATTGCCGGCCTTATCTGCCTGATCCTGCAACTGACGGTGCTGGGCTGGATACCGGCAGCCATCTGGGCCGCCTATGCCTTGTCGCAATACAAGACCGACAAGAAGATCGAGGCTGCGCTGGGCAAGCGCTGACAAAACCCGGCATAGTGACTCTGGCTGACACAAGTAGGCGCTTGTGACCAAGTAGTAGGTGGGTAGTGCAAGCCAGGGCAACAACACCCGTTAGGTTTTAAAAGCTGCTCTAAATCCAGGTGGCCCAACAAACCCTAGTCCTCAACATGCCTTAGAATAGCGCCACTTCCCACGCCCGATCGTCCGCCTCATGACCAAGCCCTACAAGCGCCCTGAATCTGTCCTGGTGGTGGTTTACACCCCTGAACTGCAATCGCTCATCATTGAACGCACCGATTACAAGGATGCCTGGCAGAACGTGACGGGCAGCCTGGAAGACGATGAGACGCCTCGCCAGACTGCGATACGGGAGCTGCAGGAGGAGCTTGGCATTGATGCCAGCCAGCACGAACTGCAGGATTGGGGCATTACCAATGAGTGGGAAATCTTCGAGATCTGGCGCCATCGCTACGCACCGGGTGTAACCATGAATACCGAGCATGTATTCGGCCTGCTGGTGAGCGAACGCTTTGAGCCGCAGTTGGCACCGCGCGAGCATACAGGCTGGTTGTGGCGGGACTGGAACGTGGCGGCCGAGGCGGTTTTCTCACCCTCCAATGCCGATGCCCTGCGCATGCTGCCCGAGATGGCCGAGAAGTTTGGCGCCAGCATGCTTCCCCAAGGCCACGCCTGAGTCACGCAAGCGCCCCGCACCATCAGCCTGGCCAGCGCCAGCATGGCCTAACGCAAAGGCCGGCCACATTGGGCCGCCAACTCAAGGAGCAGCAGTTGGCGTAGCCGCTGCCTTGCAGTGCAGACCCGCCTTGTCTTCCATGCCATTGCGCGCAAGCACCAGGCGTTTTGCAGCCGCACTGTAGCTGCTGCGCGTAGTTTCAGCCTGCTTGCGCACACCCTCGCTGCAACTGGCGTTGTTCACCACCTCACTCAGCACCACCTCCACCTGCGTGGCCAACCACCAGGCCTGGCTCAATTCGGCCTGGACGGTGGGGGCAGCTTGGCACAGCTGTTCCACCGTGCTGTTGGCCAGGCTCTTGAGTCGGCCCTGCATGCGCATGTCCGCATCGTAGGCCGCTTGTATCTGCGGCGTCGCACGGTCCAGCAGTTCCTTGCATTCAGCCAGTGCAGTGGCTGGCAGCAGTAACAGGACCAGGGCGAAAATTTGCTTCATGATTTTGCCATCAAGAGTTGGAATCAGGCGAAGTATGCCGATGTCGTTGCTTTACTACCATACCGTTACACCCGTCACGGTGCGCGCCCATCGTACCGCTTTACACCGCACCGTAGCCTATGGCTGGATTTGGCGCCGCTGGCTCCACCCCGCGTAGCGGCGCTTGCTGCAACCCGCCCAAGCGCTCAGGCAATATCAGATCATCCACCCTGGCCTGAAACTCAAAGCCACGCGTATTTTCCCTTGCTACCGTGAATCCCAGGCGGCGATGAAAACGTACCGATGCCGCATTGGTACGGTAGACATGGGATACCAGACGCTCAACACCACGCTCTGCAAACAAAGCATGGGAATAGCGCACCAGCTCTCCCAGCACTGCAGGCGTGCGCCAAGCAGGGTGAATGTTAAGCATCAGGACAAACCAGCAAACCGACTCATGGGGCGAATAATTGGCATAAGCCACCACCCTGCCCTCGCGCCGCACCAGCACAAAGGGGTGGCCAGCTTGCTGCGACGCTGCCAGTTGAACCATGCGTTGCTCCAGGCTGATGGTGTCGCCGGCCGCCTCAGTGTGCTGGGTCAGGGTCAGTAGGTCCAGCTCGGCCAGCTCAACCAGCAGGGTGTCCCCAGAGGGGCTCAATGCAGAAACTCCGGCAAGCCCCCGGCCAGGCTGGGAAGGCTGAGGATCACCACCCCTCTGGCCAGCCAGGTCCATACCGGGCTGCTGCTGTTGCTGGCGCAGCGCCACACCACCCAGGATGCCAGCAACCCATGCAGCACCAACAGGCAGAACCAGCCCAATGCCACCTGCTTGAACAGCACCATGTCCAGTTCATGAAACCGCTTGCTGATCAGCACCCAGGCAAAAAATCCCCCTGCCGGCAGATAGAGCATGACTTTGCCCAGCACATAAAACACCCACCAGGCTGAAAACAATCGGGCTTCGCCACTCAGGTGACTCAGCAGGAAACCCCGTGGATACAGTTTGGACATGATGGAGATACCAGGCACGGTGCCCCGGTGCGGTGTCAATAAAGCCGGATTCTAGCCGCAAGCTGACCAGCCGTACGACCCCAAGGCAAACTGGCCGCCCGTTGCACCATCTCAGCGACACCACGCCCTACCCAATGGCAGCGACACAAGCCTGCCCCACGGCAATGCCTACCCGCCATAGCGCTTCCCAAGCGTGCATTTTTCCGCCACCAACGCCGTGAGATGGCTATATGATTCCTGATATGGCTAACCCTCACGCGCAGGCCCTCACCGCCCCGCACGGACGGCACCCAAGTGACGGAATCAAACAAAAAAACATTGCGGATCGCAACCTACAACATCCACAAAGGCATGTCGGCCTTTAACCGCCGCCATGTCTTGCCTGCGCTCAAGCACGCCTTGGGTGGGCTGACGGCCGATCTGGTGTTTCTGCAAGAGGTCCAGGGAGAGCACCAGGCCAGGGCGCAACGCCATCACGATTGGCCAGAGCACCCCCAGCATGCTTTTCTGGCCGACGATCAACTGCACCATGTCTACGGCCCCAATGCGGCGTATCAGCACGGCCACCATGGCAATGCCCTGTTGAGCCGCCATCCCATCAGCAGCTGGCACAATCACGATATCAGCCTCAGCAAGCTGGAGCGGCGGGGCTTGCTGCACAGCCAGGTATTGCTGCCGGGGCGCGATCTGCCATTGCATGCGCTATGCGTACACCTTAACCTGCGCGCTAACGACCGCCGCGTGCAACTGGCCGCGCTGGCCGACTACGTCGTGGCGCATATCCCTGCCGATGCACCGCTGGTGGTAGCTGGCGACTTCAACGACTGGCGCCAAGAAGCCTGCGGCTTTCTGCGCGAGGCACTGGATCTGCGCGAAGCCTTTCATAGCCTGCATGGCCGCGTGGCAGCCAGTTTTCCAGCACGGCTGCCCTTATTGGCCCTGGACCGCATCTATCTACGTGGCATGCATGTAGAACATGCCGAAGCCCACAGCGGCAAGAGCTGGGGCCAGCTGAGCGACCATGCGCCCCTCACCGCCACTGTCAGGTTGAATTGATGCAGGATAAACACGGCCGCCTGGCCGAATGCCCTTTCGATTTCCTCGCTTGCAAGAACGGCAGCGTTCAGCTTCGCGCTCATGGCCGGGTGGTGAAAACCCTGTCCGGCAAGGCAGCAGCCAGCTTTCAGCTCAAGGCCAGCAGGCTCGAAGGCCAGGCTTTGCAACACTTGCTCGCGCGCGAAACCGGGCAGTTCAAGTTCGGCAATGAACGCTCGCCCGGACAGGAAGCCCCCTACTGATGCCCTGGCAGGAGGGTAACCAGCTCACCTTGCTACGCAATGGCGAGCAGTATTTCCCCGCCCTGCTTGCGGCCATTACTGCAGCCCGACGCGAGGTGTTCCTCGAGAGCTATCTCTACGAACCCGACAAGATAGGCCGACAGGTTTCTGCCAGCCTGATGCGTGCAGCCCGCAGAGGGGTACAGGTGCATCTGCTGCTGGATGGATTCGGTGCCCGTTACCTGCCCCAAGACCTGCGACATAGTTTGCTGCAGGCAGGCGTGCGCCTGCTGTTCTTTCGACCCGAGTCCACCCGCTTCTCACTCGATCGCCAACGGTTGCGGCGCATGCACCGCAAGCTGGCAGTGGTGGATGGTCAGGTGGGCTTCATCGGCGGCATCAATATTCTGGAAGACCTGGATGGCCCAGGCCTCCCACCGCGCTACGACTACGCCACCCGGGTAGAGGGCCCGCTGGTGGCCGAGATGCGCCACATCGCCGCCAGCCAGTGGCGCCAGACCTGCTGGTCCCAGCTCAAGCACGAATGGGCCGCCATCCCGCATCACCATCACACGCCACCTGCGACAGGCCGGATGCCCGCCAAGCTGCTGCGGCGTGACAATCTGCGTCACCGCCGGGCCATCGAAGCCGCCTATCTGCAGGCCATCAAGCAGGCCCGTGAAGAGATCGTCGTGGCCAATGCCTACTTCCTGCCAGGCATTACCCTCAGGCGAGCTTTGCTGGCGGCCGCCAACCGGGGTGTACGGGTGGTCATCCTGCTGCAGGGGCGTCTGGACCATGCCCTGCTGCACTACGCCACCCGCGTACTCTACCGCCCCCTGTTGTTGGCCGGGGTGGAGATACATGAGTACACCGCAGGATTCATGCACGCCAAGGTGGCTGTGGTGGATCGAACCTGGCTGACGGTGGGCTCGTCCAATATCGACCCCTTCAGCCTGCTGACGGCCCGCGAGGCCAATATCGTCGCCCTGTACGCGCCCCTGGCCCATGAACTGAGGGCGGATATCCAGCGGCACATCAATGAAGCCGCTCAACCGGTACCCGCCGAGAGCATCATGGCCGCCCCCTGGTGGCGCCGTGTGCTGCCCTGGCTGGCTTACCAGCTGGTGCGTGGCCTGCTGGGTTTGACGGGGTATGGCAAGCGCGAGTACCGGGAATAAGCACCTGGGTTAGAGCAGCACCCTACCATGGCGCACAGTCCCTAGCTCTGCGTGGCAACCGCTGGCACCACACTGCGCCCACGCACCAGTCTGCTGCGTATCCGTCGGTTCAGTGGTTCGGAGAAATACCGTGCCACCAGATGGCCCGTCAGCAGCGACAAACCCAGCGCGCCGCCATACAGCCACGGCACCATCTGCGGCCCGCCACCCCAGGCACGGAAGGCCTCGACCAGGGCGATCACCACGAACATATGACACAGATAGATTTCGTAGCTGCTGCGCCCCACCCAGCGCAGCCAGCTTATGCCCGGCAAGCTCGCATAGCGATACCAGGCTGGATTGGCGTGGGTGGCAATCAGCACCAGGGCGGCGCCCAGCGCCAGCAGCGTCATGTCCAACCCCAAGCCAGTCAGGCCAGACTTGTAAACCCAGCCACGGAAATACAGGGGCAAGGCCATGCACACCAGCCCCAGTACAAGCACCCAGATCCCACGGTGCCCGGTTGGCAGCCAATGCCGGGCCAGCATGGCCATCATGCAGCCCAGGGCAATCTCACCCATACCCGACAGATAACCATGGTCAGCCCAAATCTCATTGCTACCCATGCCCACGCGGGCATAGGGGCCGATGACGAAGAAAGCACACAAGATGACCAAGAGCCAGCGCGGCGAGCGCACCAACAGGCAAAGCAGCGGGAAGCCCAGGTAGAACGCCTCTTCCACCGACAAGGACCACAGCACATCCCAAGCACCCGGCAGATAACCATACTGTGCTTCCAGCCAGTTCAGGTGAAAGGTGAGTGCCGAGACGGCGGCGCGCCATAACGGCGTAGTGCTTGCGGCATCATGAAAACCCGGCACCTGCCACGCCTGCAACAAGGACTGCAGTACGATGAAACCCAGCAGGCAGGGTAGCAGTCGGGCAGCGCGAAAACCGTAAAAGTGCAGCGGCTGCACTTTCTCCAGGCTGTGCCAGCGGGCCAGCATGGCCTGCGTGATCAGGAAGCCTGAAATCACGAAAAACACCATGACCGCCTGCCAGCCGCTGGAGAACAGAAAATTGTAGGCACGCTTGGATAGCCAGGCTGCCTCTTCAAAATCCCGGAACGGGACCCGGATATTCAGGTGCATCAGCACCACGGCAATGGCAGCCCAGCCGCGCAGCACATCTATCCAGTCATTGCGTGCCAAGGCTAGACCAGTAATATTCTGGTCTGGGTAAGAAGTCATCCATTTCCAATCAGCGTATAGCGGGTACGACCCCGCACTGGGCAGGGCCCGCCAGAGAAGTAAGCACTACCGTCGGGTGACCTTACTCGGCGTCGGCCTGTTTGGAAGGATGCGTCTGGCTGAAAGCCGGCAGGCTGCTCAGATGCGCATCGATTGCAGCAATACGCGGGTAGCTGGCCATGTCGACCTTGAAGCGATGGGCGTTGAATACCTGTGGCACCAGGCACAGATCGGCCAGCGTGACGCTGTCGCCTACGCAATAGCGCTCGCTGCCCAGGCGAACCAGCTCCTGCTCCAGGGCAGCAAATCCCTGCCTTATCCAGTGGCGGTACCACTCATCTGCGGTCTCCTGGCTCTGGCCCAGCGTCCCCTTGAGATATTGCAGCACGATCAGATTGTTGAGTGGGTGGATGTCGCAGGCTATCAGTTGCGCCAGCGAGCGTACCCTGGCGCGCCCCAGCAGGTCTGCTGGCAACAGCGCTGGCGTTGGATAGCGCTCTTCCAGATACTCGCAGATGGCCAGCGACTGGGTCAGCACCACGCCATCGTCCAGTAGCGCAGGCACCCGCCCCTGCGGGTTGAGCGCCAGATAGTCGGTACTTCGCTGCTGGCCACCATCACGCAACAGATGGATGGGCACTGCTTCGTAGTCCAGCCCCTTGTACGCCAGGGCAATGCGCACCCGCCAAGCTGCAGAAGAACGGAAATAGGTATACAGCTTGCGATCCATGGTCATGGTATGAGCTTGTGTAGTTGGCATATTTGGTCTGTACGTGGGGTAAGACCGCCGCGGTATAGATAGCGTTCCCCACTCGCAACGGTCAGAACGATAGTGTATGCCATGCGCCGGCCATATCACTACACCTGCGCCCAGCCGCAGAAACAATCAGGGCAGGCAGGCCCGGCACGCTTGCGCACCCTGCCCACCCGCCCTGATTGGCACTACCAGTCGGGCCTACTGCCCCAGTACGACGGTCTGCTCGATCGCGCCAAAGATGGACTTGCCTGCACCATCCCACATATCGATCTTGACGGTATCGCCCGCCTTGAGGAAAGGCGTCTTGGGTGCCCCCTGCTCTATGGTTTCTATCATGCGGACTTCCGCCAGGCAGCAGGAGCCACGGGCGCGATCCTTGTTGGAGATGGTGCCGGAGCCCACGATGGAACCCGCGCCCAGCTTGCGGGTACGGGCCAGGTGGGCGATCAGGTCGGCGTGACTGAAAGTCATTTCCTCGCCGGCATTGGGTTCGCCAAACCACTCGCCATTAAGCCACACCCGCAGCGGCAGGTGCAGGCGATTGTCCTGCCAATGGCCTTCCAGCTCATCCAGGGTCACGGCCACCGGGCTGAATGCGCTGGCCGGCTTGGATAACACAAAGCCAAAACCCTTGGCCAACTCGTTCGGTATCAGGTTACGCAGGCTGACATCGTTGACCAGCATCACCAGCCGCACATGGCGCACTGCATCCTCGGCGCTGGTGCCCTTGGGCACATCGTCGGTAATCACGGCCACCTCGGCCTCGAGATCGGTTCCCCAGGCCTCGTCCAGGATGGAGATGGGATCACGGGCGCCCAGCATATCGTCCGAGCCACCTTGATACATCAGCGGGTCGGTATAGAACGAGGGCGGCATTTCCGCGTTGCGGGCCTTGCGTACCAGTTCCACATGGTTCAGGTAGGCCGAGCCATCCACCCATTGATACGCACGCGGCAGCGGCGCCGCACACTGCGCAGGGTCGAATGCCTGGGCGCGCCCCTCATGGCCGCTGTTCAGCAGCTCCGATACCTTGCGGAGCTGCGGCTCAATGTGTGCCCAATCATCCAGCGCCGCCTGCATGGTGGGTGCAATGTCCGGGACAGCCACATAGTGCTTGAGATCACGGCTGACCACGACGAGTCGGCCATCACGGCCATGCTTGAGACTAGCGAGTTTCATGCTTGAGTTCCTATGTTATGGGGATGGGCAGCAACCTCAGCTTCCGAGCAAGACAGGATGCGAGCGAAAAATTTCAACGCGGCATATCGCTGATATGGCGATGCACATTCTTCGCGGGCGACACCCTGCTCCGACGAGTTGAGGTTTTCGGCAGCCCCCTTATGCTTGCTTCGCGCCATGATAGACGCCTGTACCCCGGTGCAGCACTTCGTCGACGGGCAGTATGTCGCCCGGCTGCAGCTCAGGCTGCGACTGGATGCGCGCATAGAGCGGTGCAAAGTCGATGCGGTCCAGCTCCAGCAGTTCGTCGAGGTTGTTCAGCACGAAATAGACTTCCTGGAAATCATCGATGCGGTAGTTAGTACGCATCACCCTTTCCAGATCGAAGCGGATGCGATTGGGCGAGGCATCGTCCAACGAGAAGATGCTCTCGGTATAGGACGAGGCAATGCCCGCACCATAGATACGCAGGCCGTCGGCCTGCTGCACCAGACCGAACTCCACCGTATACCAATACACCCGCGCCAGATTCTTCAGCGTACCCAGCTTGTGCGCCCGCAAGCCACCCGCGCCATAGGCCTGAATGTAATCCGCGAACACCTTGTTCATCAGCATGGGAACATGGCCGAACACATCGTGGAACACATCCGGCTCTTCCAGGTAGTCCAGCTCGTGCGGCTTGCGGATAAAGTTGCCAGCCGGGAAACGCCGATTGGCCAGGTGCTCGAAGAACACATCGTCTGGCACCAAGCCAGGCACGGCAACAATCTGCCAGCCCGTCTTGCGCATCAAGGTCTCGGACAGCTTGCGAAAATCTGGTATCTCGTCCGGCCCCATGGGCAGGTCGCGCATGCCCTCCACATAGGCATCGCAGGCTCGCCCAGGCAGCAGCTTGGTCTGCCGCTCATACAGCGTTTTCCAGACACCATGCTCTTCAGCGGTGTAGTTCTCCCAACCCTGGTCTATGGTCCAATCCGGGCTGGGCGGTACGACATCGCCCGCCGCCAGTCCATGCTTGACGCGTTCGTCCGGTGCTGCGGCAGAATCGGTATAAGTGCTCATGATCCGCTCAATTCCGGAATTCACGCTCATGCAGGAAGGCGCCTTGCTTGGGTGCACGCTTGGTACGCGACCACTCCTCCAGCATGTCCCACTTCACTTCATCCAGGCGCTTGAGCATGTTTTCTTCATCGGGGTCCGGGCAGGCCAGTTCCAGCCTGTGGCCGTTCGGATCAAAGAAGTAGATCGAATGGAAAGCACCGTGATCGGTCACCCCCAGTACATCGACCCCATTGGCTTCCAGGTGGGCGCGATACTCAAGCAGCGTTTCGCGATCCTTCACCTTGAAGGCGATATGCTGTACCCACGCCGGGGTATTGGGGTCGCGCCCCATCTCAGGCTGGGTAGGCAACTCGAAGAATGCCAGCACATTGCCCTGGCCTGCATCCATGAAGATATGCATATACGGATCAGCTGCCTTGGTCGAAGGCACATAGTCCTCTGAGATCGCCAGCATGAAATCCATCTTCAGCATCTTCTGGTACCACAGCACGGTTTCCTTGGCGTCCTTGCAGCGGTACGCCACGTGATGGATGCGATCTATCTTCATGTCAGGCCTCCGCCTTCAGTACGCCACGGCGTATCTGGTCCCGCTCCAGCGATTCAAACAAGGCCTTGAAGTTGCCTTCGCCAAAGCCATCGTCACCCTTGCGCTGGATGAACTCGAAGAACACCGGGCCCAGCACGGTTTCCGAGAATATCTGCAACAGCAGGCGCTTGTCGCCCTCGGTAGTGCCATCAAGCAGGATGCCGCGCGTGCGCAGCGCCTCGACATTCTCGCCATGGCCCGGCAGGCGCTCTTCCAGCATTTCGTAATAGGTATCGCGCGGCGCGGTCATCAGTGGGATACCGGCCTCGCGCAGCAGGTCTATGCTGCGCAGCAGGTCATCGGTGAACAGGGCAATATGCTGTATGCCTTCACCGTTGAACTTCATCAGGAATTCCTCGATCTGGCCCGAACCCTTGGAGGATTCTTCGTTCAGCGGAATGCGTATCATGCCGTCCGGTGCAGTCATCGCCCGCGAGGTCAGACCGGTGTACTCACCCTTGATGTCGAAGTAGCGTATCTCGCGGAAGTTGAACAGGTGCTCGTAGAACTCGGCCCAGAATTTCATGCGGCCGCGATAGACATTGTGGGTCAGGTGATCCACCACCTTGAAACCATGTCCCTTGGGATGACGATCCACGCCTTCGATAAACTCGAAGTCGATATCGTAGATCGATTTTCCTTCTTCAAAGCGGTCGATCAGGTACAGCGGTGCACCACCGATACCCTTGATGGCAGGCAGCTTCAGTTCCATCGGCCCAGTGGGAATATCGATAGGCTGCGCCCCCAGCTCAAGCGCGCGGTTGTATGCCTTGTGCGCATCCTTGACCCGGAAAGCCAGGCCGCAAGCCGATGGTCCATGCTCGGCGGTGAAATAGGCAGCCACACTCCTGGGCTCGCGGTTGACGATGAAGTTGATATCGCCCTGACGATAGAGCAGCACATCTTTGGAGCGATGGCGAGCCACCAGTGTGAAGCCCATCTTCTCGAACAGCGGCTCAAGCACATTGGGTGTGGGCGACGCAAATTCCACGAACTCGAAGCCCATCAGACCCATCGGGTTTTCATAAAGATCTGCCATTGCTGCTGCCCTCTATCCAGTGTGGGAAATGGACGCACATAGCCTGCGCATCCTAGTTTGTCTGTGCCGACAGGATACGAATTCTGCCGCGCAATGTGCTAGCAAATTGGGCTCGGAAGCAGCGCAGCATTGGCATAAAATGCCAATATTGAACCAATTCGAGCAAAAAAATGATTGAGCTGGATAAAACCGACCTGAAAATCCTGTCAGTGCTGCAGCAGGAAGGGCGCCTCAGCAATCTGGAGCTGGCCGAGGCAATCAATCTTTCGCCCTCACCTACCCTCAGGCGGTTGAAACGGCTGGAACAGGAAGGCGTGATTGCGCAGTACGTGGCGCTGCTGGAGCCGGCCAAGATAGGCCTGGGGCTGGAAGCCTTTGTAAGGGTGATGCTGGACAAACGTGAACGGCAGTTCGCCGCTTTTGCCCAGGCCGTACAAGGCTGGCCAGAGGTGGTCACCTGCCATGCCATGGCAGGCGAAATGGATTATCTGCTCAGGGTGGTGTTCGAGGATCTCGCCCACTTCTCGCGCTTTGTCATGGATACCCTGCTGCAGCACCCAGGGGTCGTGGACGTGAAATCCAGCTTTGTGCTGCAAGCCATCAAGCAGACCACCGCCCTGCCACTGGCCCACTTGGCCAGGCCGCAAGGCTAAGCAGCCAGGCGCTCAGCCACCACACGCTCAGGGCGGCCCATCGCTTGCAGGTCAGCTTCGTTGCTGGCCCGACGCTCAGCCGGTATACGGTAAACCAGGCTGGCATCCAGCCAGGGGAAATCGCGCAGTTCGCCGTGCGGTTGCATACCCAGCTTCTCCAGTACCCGACGGGAGCCGGTATTGCCGGGCCGGACCAGGCCACAGACTTCGGTTGCAGCCAGGTTATCGAACGCCATGCTCAAGGCCATGCGGCCCAGTTCGGTCGCATAACCCTGCCCCCATGCCGATGGCCGGAAGCGGAAACCCAGATTGAGGCGCTGCTGCTGGCCGCATTCCCGCCAGGACAAGCCACCAAAACCCAGCACCACCTGCGGCGCGTCGCGCAGGCAGATCACCCACAAACCAAAACCATGGCGTGCCCAGTGCATCTGCCACCGCCACAGCACATCGGCAGCTGCTTCAGGGCTGGCCAGCGGGCCGGCAGGGTTGTGCAGGCAGGTCGCCGCATCGCCGAATATCTCATACAGCGCCGCCACATCCGACGCCACCGGCGCACGCAACAGCAGGCGTTCAGTCTCGATACGGGCAAATGACGGTTGGGTAGGCATGGCGTGTCAGACAGGGGTCTTGTGATGGCCGTATTGTCTGGCTTATCCTGCCATGCAGGAACACCACCATCACTTATAGTTCTTATAAGAAATAATTATGTCTCTATTGATCAGCGATCTCGAACTGCTGCGTGATGTAGCCGAGCGTGGCAGCTTCAGCCAGGCCGCCGCCGCCCGTGGCTGGTCGCAGCCCCAGGTCAGCCAGCGCATTGCCCAGCTGGAGGCCAGCCTGGGCACCCAGCTGTTCCAGCGCCATCGTCGCGGCGCAGTCGCCACCCCGGCCTGCCTGGTGTATCTCGAGTCGGTCAGGCGGGCGCTGTCCGAGCTGAGCCTGGGCCGACAGGCCATACAAGGCGCCGCAGTGCTGCCTGAGGCGCGCGTGGGTTGCCCTCCCTCGCTGGCTTCGCTGGTCTTCAGCCCCCTGGTCGCCGCCCTGGCCGAACAACCGGTAGAGCTGTTCTGCCACACCGATCATTCACCCGAACTGATGGAGCGTGTGCTGGCAGGCCGGCTTAAAGTGGCTTTCGTGTTCAACCGCCCCACCATTACCGGCATACAGCTGGAACTGCTGGCACGCTCCCCCATCGTCGCCATGGTGGCGGCAGATCATCCGCTGGCGCAGTCTGGCCCCCTGCCCCTGGCGGCCATTGCCGATGCCCGTATCTCGCCGCAATGGTGGGGGCAGGATGCAGAAGCACTGGTCAGGCTGTTGCGCCAGCACCGCCGAGCGCCCTTGCCCCTGCATACCAATCAGCCCGCCACGACGGCTTGCGAGTTGGCCCTGGAGCACGGTTTCATCGTCTTTATGCCGGCCATCGCCGCCTTGCGCGAATTGTCGCGGGGACAGCTCAAGGTGCTGGAACTCAGCGACCTGCCGCAGTGGGAATGGGAGGTCATGATGGCCTACCGGGCAGGCAAGCGCCCCGATGCCGCCCGCGAGCTGGTGCTGCAGGCAGCAAGAGAGATAGGCCATGGCTGGCGCCAAGCCTTGGCCACTCATCTGCCTGCCGGTTAGCCAGAGGCAGCCACCCTTCAACCATCACCTGGGCACTATGGCGTAGTTACGGGCTCCAGCAGTTTCAGCAGGCCATCGGCCAGCTCAACCACACCAGCATCGCTACGGTTGAGCAACAGTACCAGGCTCAGGCCGCCGTCACGGTAGCGCGCGGCGTAGGACTCAAAGCCCTGCCAGGCACCGTCATGGTAGAGCCACTCCCGCCCGCTGCGCTGGCCTAGCTCCCACCCCAGCCCATAGGGGTGACGCTTACCGCTATTGAGCCGCACCGGCTGCCATAGCTCGGCCAGGTGCTCAGGTGACAGCAGGGTGGCATCGCGCAGCGAGGCATCCCATTTGATCATGTCCTGCAGGCCCACATAGAGCGAGCCATCTGCCGTGGTATTGAGCGTAGGCGACACCCAGTCCTGGTTCTTCAGTCGGCCATCGATCAGCTGATAACCGGCAGCACGATGCGGCACGATATCGCGTTCGCTGATCACCCTGGCGGTATCCATGCCTAACGGCATAAATACCCGCTGCTGCAGGAAATCACCATAGAACTGCCCTGCCAGCTTGCTGACCAGCACCCCCAACAGGACATAGCCGGGGTTGCTGTATTGCCAGCGCTCGCCTGGCTTGGCCTGCAGCGGCATACCTATGATGTAGCGCGCCAGCTCCGGCTCGCTGTAGTCGCGCCGATAGTCAAATTTCTCCGGCCAATCTGCTGGCAGGCCCGAGGTATGGGTAAGCAGATGCCGCACCGTCATGTTGCGCCAGCTGGCGGGGGCTTGCGGCAGGTGGCGGGCAAGCTTGTCATCCAGCTTCAGCTTGCCATCCTGCACCAGCAGCATGACTGCCATGGCCGTCATCTGCTTGCCCACCGACCCCGACTGAAACACCGTTTCCGGCCTGACCGGCACCTGGTGCTCCACATTGGCCAGACCATAGCTGCGCAGCAATCGGACTTCGCCCCGCTCCACGATAGCCAGTGCAGCGCCAGGTATCTGCCTTGCTTGCAGCCACTGGTTGAGGTGGGCATCAATGGCTTGCGCATCTATCAGCAGGGGCTGCGGCTGCCGGCCGACGTCCGCCGCCATAGTGCCCACATTGATTAGCAGGGCCAGTAGCACGCCCCCAAAAAGGTTGCGCCGATTCAGTTTCAACATGTTTCCTTCCTACTCTCTATGGGATGCTGGTTTTGATATGGTTTTTGATGTTGGTTTTTTGATGTGGGTTTGTTATGCGGTTCTGCATGCCGCCAAACGCTCAGCCCTGCAACGGATACTCTGCCAGTGCCGTATGTAAGGACGCATACAAACCCGGCAACCAATCCGGTGCGGCATCCGGCAGCAGCACAGGCTTACGCCGGAAATCCCATGGCCCCACCAGGATGCGCAACTGCGCCTTGCCCGCCAGCGCTGCCAGGATGAACAGATCCTCGGCGGCCTCGTCCCCCATGGCCAGACAGCCCGTCGAACGGGCGTCACCGTGAATCATGATGTCTCCACCCAATTGCGTTCTGCCAGCCTGCATGGCCATCTGCCGATCAAATGCATTGGGATAGTCCAGCCGAATCGAAAGGTGGTAACGGCTATTGGGGTTCAGCAGCTCCGCCTGGTAGAAACCTTCCGGAACCTGCCAGTCACCCTCACGCAGCTTGGGCCCGGCCTCACCACTGGCGGCCAGCACCGGGTAGGTCTTGATGTACCGCCACGGCCCCTGCGCCTCATCGCGCCCATACACCCACAGCTTGCGTTCAGCCTTGAAGGCCAGGTAGGCCAGGTGCCGTGGCGGGTACTGCAGGCCCGCTTGCAACACGGCCGGACGTAGCCGCAATGCCACCCCCGGAGAAAACTGGGTCACCCGTTCCGCCACGGTATAACGGCCCGCTCGCGTGGGTTGCTTGATCTCACTCATGGTGGACAGGCAGCAGACACGCCATGCAACGATGGCGTAGGCGATAAACAGGGGTGGCAACAGGTAACAGGCATGCTTACGGAAGTGCATCCAAGGGCATGATCGGCATTACATCGCATGGCCAATACGATAGCCGAGGTACTGGTTTGACGGGCCGCAAGTGTAACGCCTTGCACAGCATACCGGCCCACTTCCTCGCCCCAGTCAAGCGGCCCTATCGTATCCGGCAGGCACAAAGCATGCCATCACCACCCTGCCAATTCTTGCAGGCAACCTTCCTCTTTCTACTCAGTGATACCCCCTGCCAGCAAGCGCTGGCAGCAAGATAGCCGGCACAGCCCCGGCCAAGCGTCCGATTTAGGCCACGACCCCAGCGATTGCTGATCGCCCTCACCAGAAATACTTCACAACCCTCCACGGCCACTCGTCTTTGAGTTGCTCGCACCGTTGCTCTTCGTCGTGAGTAGCCCAGGCGCCTTGACGCGTCCTGGACGGCAATACCAGCCGATACGAAAAAAAGCCGGAGGAAATCATTGTGGGGAATCAGCACGCCTTGAACGGGCCGTCAGGCTCACGCACCGAACAGCAATTGATCGAAAGTCTGGCCTTGCGAGAGCACAGGTCCTTGGAAAACTTCCTGAAGCAGTACCGTCCCTACCTGCTGTATCACTGCCGCCGCCTGTCCGGCGGCAACACCGACGACGCCAATGACCTGTTCAGCCAAGTCGTCCTGCGCATCTACACCGAATCCCCCGATGCCTTGCGCCGTATACGACATCTAGGCGGCTGGTTGCGCCAGGTCGCCCAGAACAAGTTCATCGACCAGCAGCGCTGCCGTATCGCCGAAACCCAGCGGCTGCAAGGCATGGACATCATGCTTGGCCAGAGCAGCCCCAGCTCGCCCGAACAGCAGTTGCTGGACGATGAACTGGCACGCCAGATACAGCGCGCCTTTGCCGCGCTGCCAGACCGCCTGCGGTCCGTCGCCACGCTGCGCTTTGTCGACAATCTCTCGTATGAAGAAATCGCCCACTGGCAGGATATCTCCCAGGTCAACGCGCGCAAGCGTGTGCAGGAAGCCAGGCGCCATCTGGTCAGTGCCCTCAAGAGCTATCTCGATATCTCCCTGGTCCCCACCGACACCAGCATGGTACGGCACACCCTGAACCAGATATTCCATGGTGTCTCGTCCCTTACCGCCAATTGCTATGCCAGCGCCGACGGAGTGGAAGAATGACAGCGCCAGTCCCTGTTTTATGCGAGCCCATGCAGGGTGAGCAGCAATGTGGCCCGCTCTACATCAGCTGGCATGCCCACCCGGTAGGCAGCGGCTGGCGGGTGGAATGCACCGTCCGGCTGGGGCAGGACGTTCAGCTGGCCTGGCTCAATGCCGAGCACCCTACCTGTTTGCTACAACTCTGCGATGGTGAGGAGCGCTGCTGGGTAAGGCTATGGCTGGCAATGGCGCCCCATGCCTGGCGCCTGATGATGCTGCACGGCATAGGCAAACCGCAGGAAGAAACCCATGTCCTGGCAGACTGGCACATCAGCCTGCCCCATGCAGGCATAGCCCATCGTGAGGACAGCATCTGCCTACCCCTGCCCAACGGCCAGCAACTGGCATTGGATTGGGACATTGCGGGCAGTGACTACAGCCGCTTGCAGGTGACGCTGTCAGCCAGGCTGGATGGCACCCTGCTGGCATCGCATGCCATCCTGCAACCTGTCTGTCCAATCTGGTCCAGTGGTATCGAAGCCAGCGGCATCTGCCTGGAAATCACGGTGGTGCTCAAGGTGGAAGCCAATGGCCAAGCCAGGCTGCAACTGGTCTGGCTGGTGAGCTGCCCCCTGGGCGACGAGCTGGAACTAGCCTGCCTGCCGATCGACGCACCGGCGCCCGAACCGTTGCTACCGCATCACCCGCCACCCGACGGCGTGCTGTTCGATTCTGCCCACGACTTTGCCTGCCTGCTCTACCCGCGTGGCGTACGTCCGGCCTGCGCCATCGACCTGGCGACCCGTTTTATCGCCATCAGTAATCAGGGGGCTTTTCAGTCCGCCTTACTGGCCACCCCGGCCGATGCGCAAGCCATCGCCACCGACTATATCTCCCCCAATTCACAGCACTATCCCGGCGCCTACGTGGCCGCAGTGGCACAACTCCCCCCGCCCATGGATAAGCTGAGCGGCCCCGCCCTGCTCGCAGTGCTGGATATGCGGCCTGACCATGCCAGCCAGCTGCAGCAGGCACTGGAACTGTTGCTGGGCATGCCACTGACAGAGTTTGTAGCCTCTACCACCTATGTCAGCAGCCTGCCCAGAATGCAGGACAGCCTGACGGCGCTACTACTGCTGGGCTTGTCTGGTCCGCCACCGGAGACAGACAACAGGGATGCGCTGATACGGGCACTGCAGGCCTGCCATATTGCCGTTGCGCTTGCCAGCCAGCCGCCCTGGAGCAACGATGCCAGCACCCTGCAGTCACTGCTATGCGCCAGCATCATGTTGCCTGACGCCATACCTGTGCCCACCAGCAGCCCTGGCAGCCAGACCCAGCCGGGTTACTGCCGTCCATTGGGCCTGGCAGCGATGATGACCCTGCGGCAGCGCCTGTTGCGCTACAAGCTGGGCGCCTTGGCCCACGTGGAAAACCTGATGCGTGGCGAGACAGCCGAACGCGGCTCGGAGCATCGTCTCCAGCGCGAACAGCTGGAGCACACAGAACAGGTCAACCAGGATAGCGAACACCATCGCCAGGAGAGCCGCGGCGATTCCAATGGCAGGATACGCACCGCCAATCCGCCGATCACCCAACTGAAAAGGGAATTCGACGATCTCAGCCGCAGCTACAGCGATGATGGCCTGTCAGAAACCACCACCGGCAGCTGGACCGACAGCACCAGCAGCAGCGGCCAGTTGGCCGAGCAGGCCAGGCGCCACGCGCAATCGCAGTTGCAGCAGGCCAGCAATCGCGTATCCAGACGGGTGAGTACCGAACGGAGCTACCGCAGCCAGGAGGAAATCATCGAGCGGCGCAGTCGGCGGCTCGATAACGCCGGGAATCCGCAGCATCTTTCCGCCGTTTACCGCTGGATAGACGAGGTGCATGCAGTAGACCTGCGGCATCGCGGCGTACGCTTGGTGCTGGAGTGTGTCTTTGCCCAACCAGCCGCCAGCTATGTGGCGCGCCAGAATGCCCTGCACGGCATGCAAAGCACCCAACCCACGCCGCCCTGGCTGCTGGATGCCACCACCAGTCCTGCCGGCCCCATCCTTAGCGCGGCCGACATCAATCGTGGCAACTACGCGGTCCTGGCCAACTACTACCTGGCCGACGACGTGGTTGCCCCGCCACCTGCCCAGTTGGTACTGGATACGCTGCTGCGCAACGACCCGCCCATGACCAGCAGCGTACAGTCACTCCCGGCTGGCTATACCATCAGCCAGGCTACCCTGGCCTATGCCTGGTCGGCCAGCAATGGCCAAGCCAGCCCGCCGGCAGGCGCCATACTGGCCGTATCGTTGGGCAATATCGTCCAGGCCATCAGCCTGACTGCGGGTGCACAGTCAGGCCAGTTGACGCTGCCCACGGCACCGGAGAGCAGCACCACGCTGAACCTCGCGGCGCTGGCCAGCGGCGTCAATTTTGTCGTGTCAGTTACCCTGCAGTGCAGTTGCAACAACGACGCGCCCGCCTACCTGCAGTGGCAGATGAGTACCTATCAAGCCATCCTGGCCGCCTATGCCGTCCAACGCGACCAGTACCTGCAAAGCATGCGTGTGCTGGCGGGACAATGGGCAACCGCCAACCACGAGCGACGCGACGAGATTGAGCGCACGGCATTGCGGCAGACTGCCATAGAAGGCCTGATGACCCCCTTCCTGGCGCGCCACGGTAATCAAGGCTGGCAACAGGACGTCTTGCAGTTCCAGCTGATCCCCTTCTTCCAGACCACGCTGGAGTGGGAGGACATGATCTACACCTACTACGGCCGTTATTTCTCGGCCGACGACGCTGAACGTCCAGCCTGGCTGCAAATGACGCAACTACCCAACGAGCAGGGCGACTTCACCGCCTTCCTGGAAGCAGGAAGCGCCCGGGTACTGGTCGCTGCACCGGCACAACATGGCCTGGCCCTGCTCTACTATCTCAGCTCAAAAGGCAGTTTCTGGTTTGGCCCCGCCAACCTCACCCCGGTTTTCAAGGCCGATCTGCTGCTGGCCAACGCGCTCAAATCACCCGAGACCCAGCACCCGCTACCTGACAGCAGTTGCTGGGAAGTCGAGATCGCCACGTCGCAACTGATGCTGCAGCAGGGTGCAGACCTGCCAAATCTGGTCCGCGAGTGCGGCGAGGCGGGCTGATGCGCGATACCGTTTTTCCGGTCGGCGCCATCGTGCCGTATGCCGGGCCTGTCAACGATCCCCAGGGTGGTAGCGGCACCTTTCCCAACCCTGCCAGCAAGGCCTACGACCTGCATCTGCGACGCGAGGGCTGGCTGGTATGCGACGGACGCGCCCTGGGCTTGGCCCAATACCACGAGCTCTTCCTGGTCATCGGATATGTTTACGGCAAACCTCGCTCCGGGCACTTCAACCTGCCCGACTACCGTGGCCGCTTCCTGCGCGGGGTGAACTATCTGGCACAGGGGCCAGATGGCCTGATGCGCGACCCACAGGCCACCGAGCGCGTCGCCAGTGCAGCGGGCGGCTGGTCGGGCAATCAGGTGGGCTCCGTGCAGGACGATGCCCTGCAAGCCCACGAGCACAACTACCAGCAAGCCATTGCCGCAGGCACTGGCGGCACCGGGGCGCCGGTGTTCTCCAGCTATATGACGCCGGAGGCCCTGACCACCGGCATCGCCCCGCCATCGGGTTACACCCCCAGCATTACCGTGCGCACGGCACCGGAGACCACCGTCAAGAACATTTACGCCAATTTCCTGATCCGCTTTACCGCCCACCCGCTGGCGTAGGAAATAAATAGCCACAGGCCGTCACAAACCCCGAGTAAGCCTCGTCTTCATTACAAAGACAAGCCGCTGTAGCGGCCCGGAGGAAAAGCATGAATGTGCAGTTCGAATTCACCAACACCGGCATCGAACAGGCTACCTGGGTTTTTGTCAGCCAGCAGTACGACCCAGGCGCGATGGTACACACGGGTACCGATAGCGCTGGAGCACCGTTCAAACCCATGCCCTGGTTAAGGCTCAACCCCTCACGCAATGCGCGCGAATGCTTTCGCTGGACAGGCCGGGTATCGGCACAGGCCTGGGCACGGCGCGGGGGCGCAGAGTACAGCAGCCCATGCGTGTCAGTGCGGCCAACCAATGCCTACCTGCTGGTACCGCAAGTCGAGGATGTGTTGATCGCCTGGGTGGAGCGCAACGAAGACCCTGCCTGCACCATGGTGTGTGCACCGGCCCAGGTAAACGACGCCACCATGGCCGTCGACTGGTATCTCGATGACAACCTGGTCGGCCGTAACGAGGGGCTACAACCCGGCAGCAGCTGTCGCTATGCGCCTGGACAGGAACTGCTGTTTCTACCCATGCCGCCGGATTACGCCCCCATGCCGGTAACGGAGCAGCAACTGGAACAGGCATCCGCCTACTGCATACCCAGTTTTGCCAGATTGGTCCAGGTCGTTGCCAGCCCCGACCCAACCCGCCCGCTGGGGGTCCGATATCGCTTCATCGCCAGCTAAGCATGGCAGGGACCATTAACAAAAGCCGGCTAATAGTTATGGCCAGAGCAATACCGGGGCAGCAGCCTCGCCAGACGGGTTTTGCTAGCGGTTCCTAGCCGGGATCACTCGATCCCAAACCGCAGCACAGGGTTGGCTCACCCAGTGTTGCGATTCCAACCAGAGCCTGACGAGAAGGAAGACAGCAATGAGTACCCAATTCAATGTACACATGAATGCCCCCGACATGCAGGGCAAAACGGTTCTGGTATTCCTGAAACCGCAAAACCCGCAGCGCAACTACCGCATTCATGCCTGGCAAGTCCTAACCGGCTCTGCCGGCTCGACTGAATCGTTCCAGTATGTGGACGTCATCTCCACCGACGTCACCAGCAGCGGCGAGAACGCCAGCAATGTCATCATCTCCGGTCGCAGCATCATCAACCCCGGCCAGCTTTTGCAGGCAACCAGCCCTGCCGGCCTGTCGCCATCGCTGCAACTGGCGCCGACCTCGATGGCCCAAGAGAAGCTCACGCCAGCTCAGTGTGGCGTGATCAACCAGACCAACCCCTTCATCCAGTTCCAGAGCAATTGGTATGTGAACGACAAACCGGTAGTGTCCATGCCCTATGTCGATCTCAATATGACCGTGAGCTTCGAGTACGAGCCGCACTTCTACTTCATGGTCGCTTCGCCACCCATGGTGGGCCAGACCTACATCGTGCAGAACTTCTCCGACATGACCGAGTACATCATGCCCATCACCGCAACCAGCGTCGATGTCGGGGTAACGCGCGATCAAGGCCTGTGGACCTTCGACTTTGATGCAAGCTAAGCCCGCCCCCAGGCACCCGCGCTGACACAACGGTGCCAAGTGCCAACCCGCCAGAGCATGGCGGGTTGGCCCCCCTATATCTCATGCTGGATCGATAAAATGACCACATGCATCGTAACTGCCGACATCGACAATATGCGGGGCAAGGTCGTGCTGGTGTTCCTACGCCCCATGAGAGCCGAGAGCAACATCCGTATTCACGCCTGGCAGACGCTAGCGCTATCGGCAGGTGCACACGGTGTCTTCGAGTTCAACCCGGCGATCTCCTTGCAAGTGATGCAACATCGGAACGAAACCCGTACCAGCTCCGGCCTCATGGCGCTGCATCCTGGCCAATTGGCCCTCGCAACCCGCCCCTCTGGCCTGTCGCCCCAGCTGAGCATGGCATCCACCGGCAACGCCCACGCGCGCCTGACGCATAATCAGGTAGGCGTACGCAATCAGACCCTGCCGCCCGCCACCATCGATTGCATCTGGCATGTGGGCGGCCGCCCCATGGTCACCGTGCCTGATGTCGACCAGGGCATGACCTGCACTTTCGAATACGAACCCACCCTGTTCTTTATGGTGGCCGCAGAGCAGGTCGGCGACGGCACCTATACCGTGCAGTCCTTTACCGACATGACGCGTTGCCCCATTCCGCTCGACTGTACCGTACTCAGGGTCGATATCCGCTACCAGCGACACGCCTGGCATTTTGTATTCGACCCGGAGTATGACCCGGATGACTGACGCCAGTGGTGCCCCATGCTGCTGGTGGTCTGGGCAAGAAAAAGCCGGGCAATCGCCCGGCTGTGTTTGCTGTATTACATATTGGGATAGTTGGGGCCGCCGCCACCTTCTGGCACCACCCAGTTGATGTTCTGGCTGGGGTCCTTGATATCGCAGGTCTTGCAGTGCACACAGTTCTGCGCATTGATCTGCAACCGTGGTTTACCTTCTTCCAAGCCCACGTATTCGTACACACCCGCCGGGCAGAAGCGTTGTTCCGGGCCGGCATAGACTTGCCAGTTCAAGGCCACCGGCACACTGCTGTCCTTGAGCCGCAGATGGCTGGGCTGATCTTCCTCATGGTTGGTGTTGGAGATAAACACCGAACTGAGCTTGTCGAAGCTGACCTTGCCATCGGGCTTGGGGTAATCGATGGGGCTGCATTCATCCGCTGGCTTGAGGCATTCATGGTCAGCCTTGCTGTGGCGGAAGGTCCACGGCAGGCGTATGCCCAGGCTGTGGCACCACATATCGAAACCGCCATAAACCGTGCCACCCCACATGCCAAACTTGCTGAGTGCCGGCTTGATATTGCGCACCGAATCCAGATCGTCCCACACCCAGCTGCTGCGTATCTTTTGTGGATAGGCCACCAGCTCGTCCGACCCATTGCTGCCGCCGGCGATGGCATCAAAAGCTGCCTCGGCAGCCAGCATGCCGCTCTTCATGGCATTGTGGCTGCCCTTGATACGGGGCACGTTCACGAAACCGGCCGAACATCCTATCAGCGCGCCGCCGGGGAAGGTCAGCTTGGGAATGGACTGCAGCCCGCCTTCGTTGATGGCACGGGCACCGTAGGCAATACGCTTGCCGCCTTCGAAAAAGCCACGGATGGCAGGGTGGGTCTTGAAGCGCTGGAACTCATCGTAGGGACTGAGATGGGGGTTCTCGTAGTTGAGGTGGACCACAAAGCCCACCACCACCTGATTATCGTCAAGGTGATAGAGGAATGAACCACCGCCCGCATTGCTGTTGAGCGGCCAGCCCTGTGAATGCATGACGAGGCCAGGCTGGTGCTGCTTGGGGTCGACCTTCCACAGCTCCTTGATGCCTATGCCGAATTTCTGCGGATCTATCCCATCACGGAGATGGAAGCGTGCTTGCAGCTCCTTGGACAGGGAACCACGCACCCCCTCGGCGATCAGCGTGTACTTCGCATGCAGCTCCATGCCGCGTGCGTACTCCGGCTTGTGGCTGCCATCCTTGGCCACGCCCATATCGCCGGTTGCCACACCCTTGACCGAACCATCGCTGTGGTAGAGCACCTCTGCGGCAGCAAAGCCTGGGTAGATTTCCACACCCAGCGCTTCTGCCTGGCTGGCCAGCCAACGACAGACATTGCCGAGGCTGACGATGAAGTTGCCATGATTGTTCATCAAGGGCGGCAACAGGAAATTGGGGATACGGTAGCTCTCGTCTTCTTCCAGTATCAGGAAGCGGTCTTCGGTAACTGGCACATTGAGCGGAGCGCCCCGCTCCTTCCAGTCCGGGAACAATTCATTCATGGCGATCGGATCAATCACCGCGCCCGAGAGGATATGAGCACCGACTTCCGAGCCCTTCTCCAGCACGCAGACGCTGATGTCCGAGCCTTTTTCTGCTGCCAGTTGCTTGAGGCGTATCGCTGCGCTCAGGCCCGAGGGGCCAGCGCCGACGATAACCACGTCGTATTCCATGAATTCGCGTTCCACGGGGTGTGACCTCGCTATTGTTATCGGCCTGGCGCTGGGACGGTGTACCCCGACTCTGCCAGGTGCCGCGGGAAGAAGAATTTCCGAATGATGCGGGACGGGAGGGGGTTACGTCAAAATACCAAGCGCTTGCTCTATAGATTTACGTTGCCTGCAATGCACACCGCTTTCCTGGAGGCGGCTTCCCCCAAGGTATTGCCCCTGCCCTGTTAGCGCCTGTTCAAGGCCTGACATGCAATTCACAAGTTAGCCCCCTGCCTCGTCTTCTACCTGCCACCAGCGCATTGGTCTGCCTGCACGACAGCAGACCAGCCGCTGCCCCGGTGGCATGCCTGGCCGCACCAGCACCTCAAGGTGCTCCAGCCGGCAAGGCCCGCCCCCATAACGTCAATGTGATTACAGGAGGAAAACATGAACATCTGGAAACGGCGCGCCGGCGCCTGTGCCTTATTGCTGCTGCTGTGCAGCCCCCCAGCCCTGGCAAGAGGCTACGAGGGCTACCAGGACCAACTGGGGAATGCACCCTGGTATGACGGCAGCCGCGCACGCATACAGTACCAGGACACCGTGGTAGTGGTGGACGTGGCCGTCTGGAGTGGCATAGACGACGGCCGTGGTGCCGACATTGCCTGGATACAGGGCGGTTGGGGCAAGCGCGGCAATTCCAGCGCCAAGGTCTATTGGGAATTTCGGGACAAAAATGGCCAGTGGGAACTGGGCGAAGACATCGCGCCAGCAGCCGAGGCGCTCTATGTGCAGCAGCGCAATGGCAACCAGGTGGAATGGCTAAGGGATGGCGTGATCTACAAAACCGTGCCCTGGAACCAGTTCGACACGGTGAATTTCATGAAAGCGCAATTCACCGCAGAAGCCAACAACCCGCCTGCGGACCACATCCCCGGCACGCTCGCCAGCAAAAACCGGGTATCCGCGGCCCAGGTCAGGCGAGGCGTGGCTTATGCCGATACCCCTCTGGCCATCCAGTCGCTGCCTGAAGCCGCCAACGGCCATGTAGAAAAGGGCGATGAAGCCAACACCCTGCGTACCTGGTACGCCGAAGACTAGCCCCAGCCATCTACCTAGAGAGGAATTCCCACCATGCACCGATATCAATGGCATCACTATGTGCGCCATAGCCTGGTCTGCTTGCTGAGCTGCCTGGCCCTGGCTGCCACCGATCCCCTGTTCTCTGCCGGCACCCTGACCTGGCGCGACGCGGGCGTCCCACCTACCTTTAGCAGCACCGTCGCCATAGGCAAGGCCGCCGACTACCTGGGCATACCGATCGATCTGCCGACCGTGGATACCCGCTTTGTCCAGGTGACCGACAGCACGCCCAACGGCAACATCAAGACGACGATTTACTCCGCCTGGAAGATCGATGTCTACAACGTCACCCTCAACAACCCACAAGGGCCGTCAACCAGCGTGAGTGTCAGCCTGTTCATTCACGGCAAGGATGTAGATGGCGCCATGGGTTTGGCAGGCGCTTACATTCTGGCCAGCCCGCCCACGGCCACTTCCCGCGATGCCCTCAACGCACAATCCCAAGCCCTGATGCAGGCTGCAGCGCGGGATGGCTGGAATCTCAGCCGGCCGGCCGATGTATCCGGCGACTCCAACGGCGGCCTGACACGGCTGCTGACCAGCCTATGGGCCGATAGCGGCATCGAACCTGGCAGTCAGGGATTGTGGTTCATCAAACCACTGAGTGCCGCACCGACGCTACCCATGCAGGCATCCACCCGGCGCCCCCTACTAGCCCCGAGCTCACGCTACTGGATTGCACAGATCATGGCGACACCGCAGGGCAGCATGCGGACTCCCGCCTTGCCCAAAGGCATCACAGGCACCCCCGCCCGCTTTCCCCTAACCGGCCGAATCAGCCTGTACGACGAGAGCCGCCGTGCCTGGGTACGCAGCATCTCCATCCAATAAATCGACTTCTGCCCGGAGGAAAACATCATGTCATGCCTGACACAACAGTACCGTTACATTGCGCTCGCCCTGCTCTGCACGGTTGCCAGCCTGTCGCAGCCCACATGGGCGGCAGACTGCAACAGCGTTGACTTTGACTGGAGCACCACCACGCCCCCGGTCAATATCCAGCATGTATTCTGCGGCGAGATCAAGGGCAGCAAGAAGGTCGTGGGCTTCCATTCCGTCCAGATGAAGGACAGCGCCCCCATCAGCAGCATCAGCGGCATCACCAATCTGCGCAAGGGCATCTACGATGCTACGGTCACCTTCGACAACGGCAAGAAAAAGATGTCGACGTTCTTTCCCGACAGCTGCAGCTACGACCAGATACTGGCCTCCATCGTCTATGCCGCCAACAACCAGCAGGGTGCCGCGCAGCCCTGGGGGGTGTGGGGTTGGTCCGGCACGGATGGCGACAGTGGCAAGTGTATGGATAGCGATGGCAAGCACTTCAAGATACGGATGGGGCTGTTGAATAGCGCGGTGAATACCGCCTTCCCCTACTAAGAGCCGCTAACAAAACCCTTCTGGCGTTGTTGTGCGAGCTTGCCGTACCCAAGTACTGTCATCGCTCGCGCGCCTAGCCAGAACCGCTACGCTGGGTTTTGTTCGCCGCTCCAGGCCCACTACCGACTCCCTGGCGCCACCACCCTGTGGGAGCGCTTTGCCCATGTGCCGCAAGGTGCATGGGTTTTTCTCCTGGCGCGCTGGGGCATACACCGTTGTGTAGACTAGGCCCATCGGTGTCGGCAGAGCTGCGATACCGCGAGCGCCGGCCTTGCCGGCGGGTTGCCACCCGCGCCTGCAATCTCGACAAGGAGCAACAAGATGACACGACCAAGCTACCAATTCGAACTGGACGAAACAGACCAGCCGCACGCCAGTCTCGCAGGCGAGATCGACCAGGTGGCGGACTTCCTGAACACCGATGTCCGCCGCAGCAGCGAGCGATGCGAGGAGATATTGTCCGCCATTACCGATATACAGCAGGGCACCACACCGGCTTGGTCCTGCACCGGCAATCTCTACGAACTCTGCCTGTCCACACAGGGCGCCGCTATCGCCAATGTGTACGACGAAACCATACCGCCCGCCGAACTGACACTGGCAGAGCTGGCAACACTCGTGCGAGACTGGCACAGCCTGCTTGCGAGCTAACCACCCTCTATCGGAGCATCATGAAGCTGCAGACCCTTGCCCTAGCGGGCGCCTTGTTACTGGCCTATCCGGTGCACGCCCAGGTTCCCGTCACAGCGGCAACCGATCATGACAGCCTGCTTGCCAGTGCCGACCCCAAGCTGGCTAGCAACAAGCGGCTGGTATACGACTTCTGGCGCGAGGTGCTGGAAGCCGGCAGGCTGGATCAAGCCGACAAATACCTGGCCGAAGACTATATCCAGCACAACCCCAACGTACCGACCGGCCGCGCCGCCTTTGTCGAGTTCTTCAGCAAATTCAGCAAGGCCAAGCCGGTAGACACCAGGATCAAAGCTCCGCTGGTGGCAATCAGCGCCGAGGGGGACAAGGTGATATTGAGCTTTGTCCGTACCGTGGCCGACCCCAAGGAAGCTGGCAAACGGTACACCACCACCTGGTTCGACATGTTCCGCATAGAACAGGGCAAGATCGCAGAGCACTGGGACTCCGCAATCAAGGAATAACCTGCATCTCATCGCGTAGCACCAAAGACAAAGGCCCCATCAGGGGCCTTTGTCTACGTATGAGCAAGCAGTCTGCCTGGATCAGAAGGAGCGGGTATTGGTGCCCGATGCCCCCACGGCCAGATAGCTGCCATCGCCAGCGATCACATCGTTGAGCTTGCTGATCGCGCCAGCACTGCCAACCGACCAGGCATAGCTCCAGACCGTCTTACCATCGGTGCCCTTGCTGGACGTGTAGGCAGCCAACACGGTAGTGCCATTGGCGCCCACGGCCAGGACGCGGCTACCAATGGTGATCGCATGCAGGTTCTGCGTGGTCGGCAGGGCTACCTTGGTCCAGGTTTCAGTATCGGTACTCATCAACAAGGTGCCGCCGCTACCCACCACGAAATAGCTGCCGAGCACACTGTTGTAAGTAACGCCGTATAGATTGGCATCGGTGCCCGAGGTTTTCTGCGTCCAGGTCGTGGAGTAGCTCACCGTGCTGCCTGTAGTGGTCGTTGTTACCTCGCCCACCAGGATGGTGCCGCTGTCGCCGACCACCACATAGCGCGGAATGGCCACCGAGTTTTCCAGCTTCCATTGCGCGTTGTATATCAAGGCATTGAGATTGGCTGTGGTATTCGAAACCTGTTTGACCCAAGGCTTAGGCGCAGTCAAGGCATCTGTAGCACCGGTATAGATCGCTCCCCCTTGCCCAACCGCCAGGTAAATGTTGCCGCCCGTTGCCAATGCATTGAAGCGCTCAGCCTTTGCAGCGGCGCCTGTATCAACCACAGTCCAAGTGCTGGCATCGGTGCTGTATATCAGCGTGCCAGCACTACCCATGGCCATGTGGTTGGTGCCATTGAAGAGGTAGGCGTACAGATCTGCCGTGGTCTTGGCATTCTGCTTTACCCACAGCCCCACGCTACCAGTGCCGACGGTATAGATACTACCCGCATTGCCAACGGCAACATACTGGCTGGAGCCCGCACCTATCTTGTTCAGGTCTGCCGAACCCAGCGGTGCGCCTGGCGTCCAGGTCGTGCCGGCAGGCCTTGGCACTATCGCCTGCGAGGGAGCAGCCGGGCCGGCTGGGCTACCGTTCCGGGTAGCATTGATGGTAAACGAGTAGGTCTTGCCGTTAGTCAGGCCGGTCAGGGTAAACGGCGATGAAACGCCTCGCTGAAGTACGGATTCAGGAAATTTGTTGTAATTGTCGGGCGTCACGCTATCTGCCTGGGCAGCAAACACCCAGTAGGTCATATTGGGATCCTGGTTCCAGGTAAGCGTAACCCGCCCATCACCTGCAACAGCCGTAAACGCTTGCGGCGCATCGGCAGGGGCCGACTCTCCGCCGCAGGCCGCCAGGGCCAGCAAGGGCAGGATTAGCGCAAGGCGCGCAAGGGTCTTATAGAAGGGTTGAAGCACTGCAGAATCCTTTCCTGACAAACTACCGGGACACCTTGGCAGCCCGCTAGGGTTGCCAGAAAACATCCAACTCGATACTGCCGTACACCTGGTATACCCAGGTTCGGCGCAAGTGGCAGCCCTCATCCGAGGGGAGCGGCAATTTTACTATCAGCCAGGTAGCGAAGTGCGACCCCGCCAACCCCAGCCTGCCTAAGAGCCGCTAACAAAACCCTTCTGGCGTTGTTGTGCGAGCTTGCCGTACCCACGTACTGTCTGCGCTCGCCCGCCTAGCCAGAAACGCTACGCTGGGTTTTGTTAGCCGCTCTAAATGGGGCTGTAGTCTGGCTGCGCGGCACGGTACGCGCAAGTGGTTTAGGTGTGGCGAATCAGATAAGTTGCACAAAACAGCGCCGCCCACCGCCTTGCCACAAGTGCAACACTGCTCTCCCCGGCCAGGGCAAAGCCAGGCCGCCGCCTGTTTCCGACGAGGAATCAAGGGCTTGAATTTCAACCCCAGCGGCGCCGCATTGTGTGCATGCGCCCAATCGGGATTTCCCCCTCGGCCTCTCGGCCCGGCAGGCCTATAATCGTGAGCTACCCGCATAACAAAACGACGATGTTGGAGCCCCACGATGGATGAAGAACTGCGCAAGAGCGCACTCGAATACCACCAGTTCCCCAAACCCGGCAAGATTCAGGTCGCCCCGACCAAACCGCTGTCCAGCCAGCGTGATCTGGCCCTGGCCTATTCTCCGGGTGTCGCCGCCGCCTGCGACGCCATCGTCGAAGACCCGCTGAACGCCTACAAATATACTGCCCGCGGCAACCTGGTCGCCGTGATCTCCAATGGCACCGCCGTGCTGGGCCTGGGCAATATCGGCCCGCTGGCCGGCAAGCCAGTGATGGAGGGCAAGGGTGTCCTGTTCAAGAAGTTCGCCGGTATCGACGTGTTCGATATCGAAGTCGACCAGAACGACCCCGACAAGCTGGTCGATATCATCTGTGCGCTGGAACCCACCTTCGGCGGCATCAACCTGGAAGACATCAAGGCGCCCGAATGCTTCTACGTGGAGCAAAAGTGTCGCGAGCGCATGAAGATTCCGGTGTTCCATGACGACCAGCACGGCACCGCCATCATTACCGCCTCTGCCGTACTGAATGGCCTGCGCATCGTCGACAAGGACATCGGCCGGGTGCGCCTGGTGGTGTCCGGCGCTGGTGCTGCCGCCATTGCCTGCCTCAACCTGCTGGTGCAGCTGGGCCTCAATCCAGCCAACATCATTGCCTGCGACTCCAAGGGCGTGGTGCACAAGGCGCGTGAAGACTGGGACAAGCTGGACGAATCGAAAAAGCGTTACGCCCAGGACACCCCCCATCGCACCCTCAAGGATGCCATGGTAGGTGCCGACATCTTCCTGGGCTTGTCCGGCCCCAAACTGGTAAGCCAGGACATGGTCCGCAGCATGGCGGCCCACCCGCTCATCCTGGCCCTGGCCAACCCCGAGCCGGAAATCCTACCGCCGCTGGCCAAGGAAGCCCGCCCCGATGCCATCATCTGTACCGGTCGGTCGGATTACCCCAACCAGGTCAACAACGTACTCTGCTTCCCCTTCATCTTCCGCGGTGCGCTCGACGTCGGCGCCACCACCATCAACGACGAGATGAAGCTAGCCTGCGTACGCGCCATTGCCGACCTCGCCATGGCCGAGCAGAACGACGTAGTGGCCGACGCCTATAGCGGCCAGTCGCTGACCTTCGGCCCGGACTACATCATCCCCAAGCCGTTCGACCCGCGCCTGATCGTCAAGATTGCGCCAGCCGTGGCCCGCGCCGCCATGGAATCCGGCGTGGCAACCCGCCCGATTGCCGACATCGCCGCCTACCACGAATCGCTGATGCAGTTCGTGTACAAGTCCAACCTGTTCATGAAACCCGTCTTCACGGCTGCCAAAAAGGCCGCCAAGCGGGTGGTCTACGCCGAAGGCGAGGACGAACGGGTACTGCATGCCGTACAGGAGATCGTCGATCAAGGCCTGGCCCGTCCCATCCTGATCGGCCGCCCCAACGTCATCGATATGCGCATCGAGAAGCTGGGCCTGCGCATCCGCCCCGGTGTGGATTTTGAGCTGGTCAACAACGAGAACGACCCACGCTACCGCGAGTACTGGAACGAGTACTACCAGTTGCGCAAGCGCAATGGCGTCAGCCAGGAGTTCGCCAAGCGCGAAGTCCGCCGCAAGACCACCCTCATCGGTGCGCTGATGATGCGCCGCGGCGAAGCCGATGCCATGATCTGCGGCACCTACGGCCATTATCAGGATCACCTGGACTTCGTCTGCCAGGTCATCGGCCGCAAGGCCGACAGCCACACCTATGGCGCCATGAATGCACTGATGCTGCCCAAGGGCAACGTCTTCATCACCGACACCTATGTGAATCAGGACCCGACCGCCGAGCAATTGGCCGAGATCACCCTGATGGCTGCCCAGACCGTACGCAACTTCGGCATCGCCCCCAAGGTTGCCCTGCTGTCGCACTCCAGCTTCGGCTCGGTAGAATCACCGACCTCGCTGAAGATGCGCAAAGTACTGGAGCTGCTGCGCCAACGCGCCCCCGAGCTGGAAGTGGACGGCGAGATGCACGGTGATGCCGCGCTATCGGGCCAGATACGCGATATGGTGATGCCGGACTCCACCCTCAAGGGTGATGCCAATCTGCTGGTCATGCCTACCCTGGATGCCGCCAACATCGCCTTCAACCTGCTCAAGGCCAGTGCAGCCGACGGCGTCACCATCGGCCCCATGCTGCTGGGCGTGAATCAGCCAGTGCATATCCTCACCCCCACCGCCTCGGTACGCCGCATCGTCAATATGACGGCCCTGGCAGTGGTTGAGGCTGGCCAGCAAGCCTGACCTATCGTTCCGTAGCAAGCAGACGGCGCCTCCGCAATGGGGCGCCGTTTTCCGTTATGCCGTGTGCCGTTATTCCAGCAAGGTAAAGAAAGTAACCCGCAGGCTATCTGCCCCCCATGTTGCCTACGCCACCATACGATGAACAAGCTACTGGATACAACATCGTCACGAGCAGGGCCACAGAAAAGCAGATTCCACAAGCAACTGAAAACAAAGGATATTCGTAAATATCCACACCAAAACGAGCGCAATACCGGTTACAATTTCCCTACTCATAGCAGATCAAACGCTTGATTGATTTAATTTTTGTAGCGGTGCGAAAGTAAGAGAAATTCAGAGGGAAGTAATGAAGTCTATCCATACACGAGGCATGCTGGTTTCCTTGATACTGGCGGTTGCAATGCCTGCCGTTGCGACGACACACGATGGCAAGTCCATCCTGGTTGAGCCCGCACAGAGGCCACTTAATCTTCAGGGGACGGCAATCAAGGCCATTCCACAGGCCATTGTCCGCCAGGTGAATGAACCCGTGCGCATACGCCTGGAGAATCTGTTGGCTGATGAACAAGCCATGGTACGTCCCAAAGCCGCGGCGCCAGGCGTTCCCACACAAGTTGGCTTGCACCGCGCCGTCGCAGCCCTTGCTTCGGTCTCTGCCATGGCCAGCAAGCTGCAATGGCAGCCACAAAATGATGGCAGGCAGTTGGCCGCCATCAGCATTCAATCGCCCAACGCACAAGGAATGCGTTTGGCCGTGCAGGTGCAAAGCTTGCCTTCGGAAGCCAAGCTGCGTTTCTACAGCTCACGCCTGAATCAGACTATTGAAGTGGCAGGCAGTACCGTCCAAGAGGTTATCGGCCGTAATCAAGCCAGTGGCGACCATAGTGACTTCGCTCGCACATACTGGTCACCGGTATTTGAAAGCAATGAAGCCGTATTGGAGATCGAACTACCTGCCGGCATCCGTCCTGATCAGGTACAAATCTCCATCCCTCGCATCTCACATCTGTACGCCACCACACCGACATTCACTGAAGCTATTGCAGCTAGAGGTGATGCCGACGTCTGCAACCTGGACGCCACCTGTAGCAAGACCACCTGGGGCAAGCAGTCCAGCTCGGTTGCCCGCATGCTGTATGACAAGGATAACGGTACCTATACATGCACCGGCACCCTGATGAATGACCGTGGCACGACCTATACACCCTACTTCCTGACAGCAAATCATTGTATATCCAGCCAGGCTGTCGCCTCCACGCTGTGGACGTATTGGTTCTATCGCTCTGCCAGTTGCGATAGCGCGCAACGGGATACAGACTACACCGTCTTGCAAAACGGCGCCCTACTGCTGCATGCCACAGAAAAAACAGATATGGCTCTGCTGCAGCTATTTGACAACGCTCCCGCCAAGGCAACCTTTGCCGGTTGGTCCAGCTACACTGCTGAGCAATTCAAGCCCGCGACCGGCATACATCACCCCAAGAGTGACTGGCAAAAGATCAGTTTTGGCACGCTCAAAAACTTCGCCTCCTGCTATGCCACGGTCGATGACAAGTTCAGTTGCCAGCTAGGCAGCAGCCTCAATGGCAACTTCCTGAATGTCGCCTGGACGCGTGGCACCACAGAAGGTGGCAGTAGCGGCTCGGGTGTCTGGATGGAGCGTGAAGGTGTACCTTATCTGGTTGGCACGCTTTATGGTGGCTCGTCCAGCTGTAAGAATCCCTCCGGCTCTAACTATTACGGCCGATTTGATATTACCTACAAAGACAGCCTGTACAAATGGCTGGATGGCACCAAGGCCGCCAACGTGCTCTCGGTGGAAAAAGTTGGACAAGGCCTGGTCAGCTCTAGCGATATCGGCATCCAGTGTGGTAGCGCCTGCGTGGGAAGATTCCCGAGCACTAGCTCCGTAGCCCTGACCGCCTTGCCTGCAGCGGGCTACAGCTTTACCGGCTGGGGTGGCGCGTGTACTGGAACCGGCAGTTGCACAGTCAACATGTCCCGCAGCCAATACGTAACCGCAACATTTACGGTAAAGACTGCCGTACAGACGGCCAAATCGGATTGCCTGTTTGACTGGGCAGAACGTACCTACCCCGAACTGTTCTCACCCGCCGGGATGAAGTCGCAGAACGACTATGGCTACTATTTCCGATACTACCCAGAGACACGCAACTATCTGGGTACTGCCAACGTGGATGGGCAGATTACCTTCCTCGGCACGGACGGTGTGATATCACCACTAGGCCACGCCAACAATTATCTGGCGGCAGCATCCTGTCAGTAAGAACAAGCCGTTATTCTCGATACCAAGACGCCCCGCTAATTGGGGCGTTTTTACGTGCTAGGCTGTAGCCCCCTAGGAACTCCCGTTGTCCCGCTTGGGAATCGGGGTTTCAGGAGGCACCATGCAGTATTGAAGACAACCGGAGCCCCCATGAGCGAAGCCCATACCCCACCCGACCCGTTTGCTATGTTCAAGCAGTTCTTCAAGCCCATGGAAGGCATGCAGGCCTTCATGCCACCCATGACAGAGGAGGAATGCGCGCGCAAGATAGCCGAGCTACGCACGGTGGAGCAGTGGCTGGCCATGCAGGTGGGCATGCTGCAGATGAGCATCAAGGCACTGGAGTTGCAGCAGGCCAGTCTGGCAGCGCTCAAACCGCGCGACAAGCCCAAGGCGGGCGACGAACCGGCGGCCTAGGGCATGCTGTGTATCAACCTGCCATCATCTCGGGCGAGGACTTGACCCCCGCCCTTTGCGCCAGCTTCCAGGCCACCAGGCCCAGCAACGAGGCTGCCACGGCGCCCATGGCCAATCCGGAAGGCCGCAGCGACAGCCAGGGCGAGATCGCACCGGCCACAATGGCGCTGAATGTCAGCTGGATAAAGGCCTGCAGCGATGAAGCCGTACCTCTTTCCTGCGGGTAGATATCCAGTACCAGCAGCGTCAGTGTAGGAAAAGCCAACGAGATGCCAGCACCGTTGATCATGATGGGTATCACCGCCCAGGGCCAGGCAACGGCTGGCGCAAGCAGGCAATAAACCACATTTCCCACTCCGGCCAGCAACATCACCGCATACGCCAGCTTGACGTTCGATTCCGGGGTGTGACGGCCAGCACGGCGGCCTGACAGGTAGGCGCCAGTCATCATGCCCATGATGGCTGGCACAAAGAAGTAACCGAAATCGGTGGCCCCCAGCTTGAGATGGGTGAGCACAAATGCGGGCGCCGAGGCGATATAGATGAACAGCGCCGAAAAATTGAATGACCCGGACAGGCACAGCCACACAAAGCGTGGATTGCGCAGCATGTCGAGATAGCGGCTGAAGAGAGGGATGGGCTCCAGCGGAAGGCGCGCTTCCTTCGGATGGGTCTCTGGCAGCCAGCGCCAGCAGGTGGCCAGCAACACCAGGGCAAACACGGCCAGAAACCAGAAGATGGCTTCCCAACCGAAACGGGTGCCGATGATGCCGCCGATGATGGGGGCAATGGCCGGTGCCACGCCAAACACCATGGTGATGCGCGACATGACGCGCTGCGCTTCCGGCCCGTGAAAACGATCTCGTATGATGGCCCGGCCAACAATCAGGCCAGAACCCGCAGATACCCCCTGCAAGGCACGGAAAAACAGCAGCTGCCAGATCGAGGTGGACAAGGCACAGCCTATGGAGGCCAGTACGAACACGGCCACCCCAGCCATGACCACCGAGCGCCGCCCCAGCGCATCGGACAGCGGGCCATGCAGCAAGGACATCAGGGCATAGGCCAGCAGGTAGACGCTGATGGTCTGCTGCATCTGCACCGGGCCGATATGCAGCGCGCTTTGCATCTGCGGGAACATGGGGAACACGGTGTCGATGCTGAATGGGCCGAACATGGCCAGCCCAGCCAATAGCAGCACAAAGCCCGCACGCGACGGTTCGGTATGGGTGGACGACATGGTGAGACAGCCTGGTTGGCAAAGTCAGACAGTGTACCGGCACCCCGGCACAACAGCCCGGCACAGTTGGCGATATGCAGGGGAACAGTCACCTTAGCGAGTCAGTAAGCATCTCAGGCAACCTAGCGCAATCTCAGATGCCTGCTCACGCCAATACTCGGTGCGACACGGATTGCCCTGCACACCAGCTGCAGCAAGCTCAGGGCAACAATATGGTCGAGCCAACCGTCTTGCGTGCCTCCAGCTCATGGTGGGCTTGTGCAGCATCTGCCAAGGCATAGCGCTGTGCAATCTGGATGCGAACCTGTCCACTTGCCACCACCGCAAACAAGGCCTCGGCGGCCGCCACCAGCTCAGCACGGGTTGCCGTGTAGTGGCCCAGGGTAGGTCTTGTCAGGAACAACGAACCTTTTTGCGACAGCAACAAGGGCGCGATGTCGGGCACCGGGCCAGAGGCATTGCCGTAGGTCACCATCATGCCGCGTGCCGCCAGACAATCGAGCGAGCCCATAAAGGTATCCTTGCCCACACCGTCATACACCACCCGCACGCCCATGCCCTGGGTGGCGGCGCGTGTCGCGGCAACGAAATCATCGCTGCGATAGTCTATCGCCACATCGCAACCCAGGCTGCCAGCCAAGGCTGCCTTGTCCGGCCCACCTGCCGTGCCTATGACAAAAGCCCCCAGCGCCTTGGCCCACTGGACAGCAATCTGCCCCACGCCACCGGCAGCTGCATGGATCAGCACGGCGTCACCCGGCTGCACCGCATAGGTGCGGCGCAACAGATATTCGGCTGTCAGCCCCTGCAACATCATGGCAGCGGCCGTCTCAAAGCTGATGCTGTCCGGCAGGCGAACCAGCTTGTCGGCCGGCATGATGCGTACACTGGCATAGGCACCCAAGGGGCCGCCCGCATAGGCAACCCGGTCGCCCACACTCAGGTAGTCCACGCCTGCGCCCAGCGCTTCCACCACACCCGCCGCCTCCATGCCCAATCCCGATGGCAGGCTCAGTGGATAGAGGCCAGAGCGGTGATAGGTATCGATGAAATTAAGGCCGATGGCATGGTGCCTGACCCTGGCCTGACCTGGGCCAGGTTCGCCTATGGCCACCTCGGCCAGGCTCAGCACCTCGGGACCGCCCACTTGCTTGAACTGTATTGCCAACGCCATCTTCCACCTCAAAAGCAAAAGGCCCGTGCCAGGGCACGGGCCTGATTGGATAAGCACATCAAGTCTTGAAGTAAGCCACCATCTCACGCAACTCCGCTGCCTGGTCTGTCATGGCCGTGGCCGTGGCAGACAATTCCTCGGCCGCTGCCGCATTGGATTGCATGGAGAGGCTGATCTGCGAAATACCCGAATGTATCTGTTCGATACCATTGGTCTGATCGCTGGAGGCCGCCGATATTTCCTGCACCAGCGCAGCCGTGCGCCGAATGCTGGGCACCATCACCACAAACAGCTCACCTGCCTGGTTGGCCAATCCCACGCTTTCATTGGCCAGCTCACCAATCTCGCGCGCCGCATTCTGGCTACGCTCGGCCAGCTTGCGCACCTCCTGCGCCACCACGGCAAAGCCCTTGCCATGCTGGCCTGCTCGGGCCGCCTCGATGGCGGCATTCAGCGCCAGCATATTGGTCTGATAGGCAATCTCGTCTATCACCCCTATCTTCTGGGCGATCTGGTTCATGGCCGTCACCGTGCGCCGCACCGCGTCACCACCCGACTCGGCCTGCTCCACGTTCTGCATGGCAATGCCATCCGTGGCCCGGGCATTGTCGGTATTCTGCGCAACCGAGGCGGTTACCTGCTCCATGGAGGCACTGGTTTCCTCCACACTGGCAGCCTGGCTGCTGCTCGACGCCGATAACGACATGGCGGCGCCGCTGATCTGTGCCGCAGCATCGCTGACCAGCTCAGTCGAATTGCGTACCTTGCCTATCACGGTCGCCAGGGTATCGCTCATATGGCTTACCGCAGCGGCCAACTGGCCGATCTCATCACGGCTGTTTACCCCCGGATTCGTCTTGAGCTGTCCCTGCGCAATCGCCGACAAGGCGGTATTGACCTTCTGCAAGGGGTGTATGACGTAACGGCGCAAGGTGAACAGCAAGGCCATCACCATGAGGAAATCCAGCACCACGATCTGGCCGATGATAAACAACAAACGGGAATTCAATTGCTCGACGATATCGGCATTCGAGATCACCAGCTCCACCTTGCCCACGGTACGGGTGGCACCGTTGGCGGTGTAACGCAAGTCACCCACGCGCCGCACATCGTCATCCGCATGCTTGATGGCCCCCTGCTCTATCTTGCCGCCCATATCGTGCCGCAGGCTCAGGAACACCTTGTCTTCGGCACTGACGGCAATGCCCCGCACAAAGCTCCGATTGATTTCCGAGCGCACGATGCTTTCCGCCTGGGTCGCATCGAAGTTCCATACCGCTACCGGCAAGGATAGCGACAGCCTATCCAGTATGCTGGTGATGGCCACCTGCCGCTGCCCCAGCAATTCCTTGCGGGTTTGCTGGTAGTTGTAGGCACCCGATGCCGCCAGCACCAGAGTGACGATGGCGACAAAGATCAGGTTCAGCTTGAGACTGATGCTTTTGAAATCGAACACGAAGCGGCCCTGAGTAGCGACGAATAATGCTTCATCCTAGCCTACGCACGTTGGCTGCCAAATATAAATGCACGCTGCCCACAAGCTATGCTGCCTGAAACAACGACGCACGCCGGGTTGGCAAGCGGAGACAGCAAAGAAATAAGGCGCGGGCACGCCCTGATCCATCAACCAGGACGCGCACCACGCCTATTTCCTTATTCGCCTCTAGGGCTTTTCTAACGCTTGGGTACTACGGGTTCGGTCTATCACTTAGAGCGGCTACCAAAACCCAGCGTAGCGGCTCTTAGCTATCAGGCGTGTTCGCCCTCGCCACCTGCCATCAGCTTCACATTACCACCTACAGCCGCCGTATTGATGGTGAGGGTGCGTTCACAGGCAAAGCGCAGCAGGTAATGCGGGCCACCCGCCTTGAAACCGGTGCCGGAGAGGCCTTCGCCACCAAAAGGCTGCGAGCCGACCACAGCGCCGATCTGATTGCGGTTGATATAGAGGTTGCCCACCTTGGCCAGCTTGCGTACCACGTCCACCGTGCTGTCCAGCCGTGTGTGCACACCCATGGTCAGGCCAAAGCCCAGCTTGTTGACGCGGTGTACCGCATCGGCCAGGGCATCGCCCTTGAAGCGTGCCACATGCAGTACCGGGCCAAAGGTTTCCACCGTAGGCAGCTGATCCAGCGACACCTCAAAGGCATGCGGGGCGAAGTAGCAACCACCGGCCAGCTCGGCCGGCAAGGGCGTGGTGGCAATCAATTTGGCAGTACCGGCCAGTTTGTCGCAATAGGCCTTCAGGTCACGCTGCGACAGGGTATCGATGGTGGGGCCGACATCGGTCGACAGCTGCAGCGGGTCACCCATGCGCAATTCCTGCATGGCCAGACCCAGGCGGCTGATCACCTGATCGGCGATATCGTCCTGCACCAGCAGGATACGCAGTGCCGAGCAGCGCTGGCCGGCCGAATTGAAGGCACTCATCAGCACATCGATGATCAGCTGTTCCACATGGGCAGAACTGTCGGCAATCATGGCATTGAGGCCACCGGTCTCGGCGATCAGGCTGGCGATGGAGGAATCCCGGCTGGCCAGGGTGCGGTTGATCTTCCAGGCAGCGCCGGTCGAACCGGTAAAGGCTACGCCAGCGACACGATGATCGCCCAGCAGCTTGTCGGACAAGCCGCCCGACTCACCCGGCAGGTAATGCAGCACATTGGCCGGCACGCCGGCATCCAGCAAAGCCTCGATGGCACGCATGCCAATCAGCGGCGTACGGCGCGAGGGCTTGGCAATGACAGTGTTGCCTGCAGCCAGCGCGGCAGTCACCTGGCCCAGGAAGATGGCCAGCGGGAAGTTCCAGGGGGCAATGGCAATGAAGGGGCCACGGCCGGTCAGGCGCAGCTCGTTCGACTCACCCGTCACGCCTGGCAGTGCAATCGCCGAACCCATCAGGCGGCGCGCCTCGTGGGCGTAGAAGCGGCAGTAGTCCACCGCCTCGCGCAACTCGCCCAGGGCATCGGGCAGGGTCTTGCCTGCTTCGCGGCTCAGTAGCCAGAGGAACTCATCCTGCCGTGCTTCTAACAGGTCGGCAGCCTTATCCAGCAAGGTTGCGCGGCTGGCGGCAGTGGTGGCAGCCCAATCGTCCTGGGCCGCATCGGCCAAGTTCAAGGCCTGCTCGACCGCAGCAGCGTCTGTCGCCACCAGGGTGCCTATCTGGCGCTTCAGGTCTATCGGGCTGAACCGGGCCTGGGCAGTACCCTGGCGGCGTTCGCCACCCACAATGGCAGCAGCGGTGAACGACTGGGTTTCCAATGCGGCCAGGCGTTGGCGCAGCGGTTCGAGGGCGACGATATCGGTCATGGCAAATCCTTGGCTGTTGCGGCGGGGGGCAAAGACTTCGCTGGGTGCCTTTACACCAGGCGTTACGGGCTGGCGGGCAACGGTCTGAGCCGGGTTGTCGGCTATGCTTTCCAGCGGCACGCGGGTATCGGCCAACTGGTGTACGAAAGAGGAATTAGCGCCGTTTTCCAGCAGTCGGCGCACCAGGTAAGGCAGCAGCGCATGGAAGCGGCCTACCGGCGCGTACACCCGGCTGGCCACCCCTTCGCGCTCGTGCAACTGGGTGTGCAGGGCCTCACCCATGCCATGCAAACGCTGTATCTCGAACTGCCGCGTGGTATTGCGAGTCGCCTCCATGATCCAAGACAGTGTCTGAGCATTGTGGCTGGCAAACTGCGGGTAGAAGCGCTCCGGGCCGTACTTGAGCAGCTTGCGGGCACAGGCCAGGTAAGCCACATCGGTATGGTGCTTGCGGGTATAGACCGGGTAGCCAGGCAAACCATTCTGTTGGGCACGCTTGATCTCGCTATCCCAATAAGCGCCCTTCACCAAGCGTATGGGCAATACCCTGCCGGTGTCAGCGGCCAGCTCGGCCAGCCAGTCTATGACAAAAGGCGCGCGCTTCTGATAGGCCTGCACCACCAGTCCCAGACCACGCCAATCCTTCAGGCTGGGTTCGCGCAGCAGGCGCTCATACAGCCACAGCGATATCTCCAGCCGCTCGCTTTCCTCCGCATCGATGCTGAATACCAGATCAGCCTTAGCGGCCGCCTGGGCCAGGTCCAGCAGTCGGCCGTACAGTTCGTTCTGCACCCGATCGAGCTGGGCAAGTTCATATCGGGGATGAATGGCAGACAGCTTGACCGAGATTGATTGCCGGGCAAAACCCGTCTCGGGATCGTTGCGGCGCCCCAGGGCGGCAATGGCCTCGTGGTAGGCCTTGAAATAGGCCTCGGCATCGGCATTGGTCAGTGCTGCTTCGCCCAACATGTCGTAGGAGTAGCGCCAGCGCTTGTCCGCGTTATCCAGCGCCTCCTCTATGGTCTCGCCTACCACAAAGTGGTTGGCCATAACCTTCATGCCTGCCTTCATGGCGCTGCGCAGCACAGGCTCGCCCATCTTGCGCAACAGCCGGTCAAACCAATGGCGGCCTTCACTGGCCTCAATCCAGCTGTCGGTAAACAGCAGCGCACGGCTGGCGGCACTCACCAGCCAGGTCGCTGTTTGCGAGCGACGCCAGTCGCGGCTTTCCAGCAGGTCGCGTATCAACACGTCCTGGGTATTGGTGTCCGGTATGCGCAGCAGGGCTTCTGCCAGCGCCATCAGCGCCACGCCCTCTTCACTGCCCAGGCCATAGCTCTGCAAGAAAGCCTCAAAGTGATTCTTGCTCACCGCCTGGCGTACACCCTGGGCCAGCGACAGGGTACGCACATGCACCGCCTTTTCGCCCTGCTCATCCAGCCGCGCCAAGGGCAGCAGGCTGTTGATGGCCTCGGCCTCGTCGCGGAACAGATTGTCGCGTATGCCAGCGAAGCTGGGCAGGCTCTGGGGAAGATCGGAATAAAGTGGGGTCATGGAAACGAAACCTGTCTGCCTTTGAAAAGACCCGCGCACCGTGGTCTCGGTACGCGGGTCGGCTTGGGCACGGGCGGAGACCGGTGGGTCTCGCGTTCTTGTGGATACGCTGCCTGTCCCTGCTACCCCTCGCTGGCTGGCAAGGGGCAAGAAGAACGAAGCGCATCGTACTGAGCTACCGACCAAATGTGCCGCTATTTTTAATACATAAATCCGCATAAAATCCGGCCATATGACTTTTCACCGGATAATCCACCATTGAACCTCGATATCGACCGGATTGATCGCAAAATACTGCGCGAGCTGCAGGATGACGGCCGCATTGCCAATGTAGACCTTGCCAAGCGAATTGGCCTGTCGCCCACGGCCTGCCTGGAGCGGGTGAAGCGACTGACACGCGACGGCTACATCCTGGGCTACGGTGCCCGCCTTAATCCGGAAAAACTCAGCGCCGGGCTGCTGGTCTTTGTAGAAGTGCTGCTGGACCGCACCACGCCCGAGGTATTCGAACGCTTCAAGCTGGCGGTGACAGACCGGCCAGAGGTGCAGGAATGCCACCTGGTGGCAGGTGGATTCGATTACCTGGTCAAGGCACGGGTGCGCGACATGAAGGCTTACCGGGATTTCCTGGCCGGCACCTTGCTCAGCCTGCCCGGTGTACGCGAGACGCATACCTATGCTGTGATGGAAGAGGTCAAGGAATCGGGCACCATCCATATCCCGCCATAAGAGCCTGTTCAAAGTCTTTTCACCGCGTCGTTCGCAACCTTGCCGGATGAAGGGCAAGGCGCAAGCCGCGCAGCGGTATGGGTACCGGCAGCGGCTTGCAACGCCGCCATTCGCCGGCAAGGCTGCGGCAGGCAAGCCGCCAAAAGAAATGCCCGCCGTTCACACAGCGGGCATGTCCAGACTACTCTCCGGCTCAGTTCAATTGCAGGAAGGTCGCCGTCACTGCGCCCCAGCTACCCGAAGCATCACGCGAACGCACATACACCAGATGCTTGCCCAGGCTCAGGCTGCTGGTGCTGATGGTGGCGCGTATACCCTCGGTCTTGGCATTGAAGCTGCCGTCCGTTGCCGTCATGGCCAGCGGCACCGCCCCCGGTGCCCAGGGTGGAGTGTCGATGTAATACTCGGCTGCCGCGATATTCTGGGTGGCCTCAGTACCATTGCTGTTGCGGAAGCGGATATCGGTAGCCGAACCGGTCAAGGTCACCTGGGTACCCCTAGGCACCCCTGTCGTCGCCGCCGTCCCACTCAGCGCCACCGTGGTCACATCCGGCCCTGCCGGGGTGATGTAAGGCGTACGCACTACCTTGGCGGCATAGATCAAAGCCTGCAGGTTCTGCGGTTTGATGGTGCTGTTGAAGGTCGTGCAGCTCTGGAAGAACGATGTACCCAGCTCAAATGTAAACGCCGCCACCCCCAGTTCACCGTAGCTGATGGCATCGCTGGTGCCGTCCGTGGGATAGAGGCCCACCGACTGTTGCGGCGTGTAGTTATTGAAGTAGGCAAACTTGCGTCCCAACGTCTGCAGGGCCGTCCCGTTCGGCGCAGCGCTGGAGCGATCACCCCATGGCCATAACACCAGCTGGCTGTAGCTGTGGATATCAAGGTGGATGCCGCTGGTGGTGGCAGGTGCGGCATCACCGACATTGGGTCCACGCGAATCCGGCCAGAGGGTGCGCACATAGGCCTCAATCGCCTGGGTCTCCGGCTCGGACGCCGGTGCAGGCCCACGATAGGTGTCATTGCATTGGCTGCCACTGGAGCCCGTGCCGCCGGTGGAGTTCCAACTGTGGGTGAAATTGCGGTTGAGGTCGGCCCCACGGCTGTTGCTGGTCGCCCCGCAATAGGCCTGGTTGGTGTTCTTGCGCCAGGACAAACCCGTCTCTGCCCGCTTGCGGCCATCGGGGTTGGTATGCAGCAGCATGTGTATCTCGTGGTGGTCCAGCAGCCAGGTGGCATCCGCATTGGTGCCATAGCCGTTGACCAGCCAGCGGGCGAATTCCAGCACCAGCGGCGCGGTGGTGTATTCACGGGCATGGATGGCCGAATTGATGAACAGCTTGGGCTTGCTGCCCGTCATGGCACTATTGGTCAGCTTCAGCACGCGCATATCGTAGCCGCCCAGCCCATTCTTCTTCTGCCAGGAGTCACCGATATCGCTCCAGCTGGCCAGCGTGGGCTTGCTCGCCACAAAGCCCTGCGCTGCGGTAAAGGTTTCCTCCACCGTCTCATAGCAGCTGTAGCCGGGTATGGCGAACAGGTTCACATCATCGGCCGGCTGTCCCTTGGCCATACGCTGGCGCATCAGGTTCTGCACCTGCCCCAGCACCTGCTTGCGCTGCGACATGAACCGCTCGGCCGGCTTGATACGGAAACCAAACTGCCGCAGCTTGCCGATGTCCTCGCGGTTGAGCTCCATCACCAGGAAGCCACTCTCGTAGTTGGCCTCCAGTACCGCATGGTGGAAGGTGATAGCCGCCTTGCGGGCCAGTTCCAGCGAGGGAAAGTGGGCCTCATAGACATTACCGGCAGATTTATCCTCCTCCAGCATGTCCAGCACGCGCAAGCCCTGCCCCATTGCAGCCGAGTCATGCGCCGAAGCCAGGGGCGCAGCACAGGCGAGGACAGCAGCGACACATGCAATATTCTTGTACGACATTGCGTTTCTCCTTTGTTGTTTGCACTGCGTAAGTAGCACCAGAGAAGGTCCTTCCTGGCACCCTGCTTGCCGCCACGCCATCCCGGATCAGGTTGCCTGGCACAAGTACGGTAGGCCGCCACCCGCACGGCTGATTTGGTTATCAAATCAGCATGCGCGAGGATTAATTTTTTGCTGACTTTTCAGTGCCTTCCGACACAAACTCCCATCGCAATGTCACAAGGTGTTGCATGCATGCAAAGAACAGGAAAGCCTTGCCTTCGCGCCAGCGTTTGCCAGACTGATTAAATATTCCCGTCAGGTCGCCATCATGCAGTCTCCCTCCTTACGCCGGCGCTTCTGGCTGGTTGGCCTTTGCGTCAGCCTGCTGGCCTGCGGTCTGTTGGGCCTGGCCCTATGGCATATGCGCAGCCTGTCCGCCACCATCGATGCCAGCCTGGCACGCAACCTGGCCGCCAACGAAAGCTTGCTGCTGCTCGAGAACGCCCATGTGCATTTCAAGATTCAGGTGCAGGAGTGGAAGAACATCCTGCTCAGGGGTAGCGACCCGCAGATGCTGGAACGTTACCGCCGCCAACTGATGCAGGAAGGCGAGCAGACCCGCAAGCTGCTGGCACTCCTGGAGGAACGTTGGCGCAATCAGGGACGCGAGGCAGCCACCATCCAGCAGTTGATCAGCAGCCAGCGCAGCGTAGAGGCACGCTACCTGCAGGCCTTGCAAGCCCAGGATCCCGCCCAGCCATTCAATGGGCAGTTGCTGGATCAACAACTGGTCGGTGTTGACCGTGCCCTGACCCAACGTTTGTTTGAACTGGTCAGCAGGGAGGAAGCCCGCTTCAACCAGCAGCTTGAGCAGGGTCGGCGGGATATCGCCGGCAGCGCGGCAGCAGCCAGGATGCAATACTTCTGGTGGGCACTGCTGGGTGCAACAGGCATCAGCCTGCTGCTGGTCTGGATAGGTCGCTGGCTGTTTCAGCTATTGGGTGGCGAGCCTGCCTATGCAGCGCGCGTGGCGCATGCCATCGCCGCAGGCGACCTGAGCCAGCAGATCGGCTCGCCCGGGCAGCGACTGGGCTCCAGCCTGCTGGCAGCCATGCAGGACATGCAGACGACGCTCAACGGCCTGCTGCTGGAGGTCAGAGAATCGGCAGAGCAACTGGCCGACGCCGCCAGCCAGGTGGGCGCAGCCGCCTCCATGGTAGGCAGCGCCACCAGCGAGCAGGCCGCCAGTCTGGAGCAGACCAGCGCCGCCATTGCCGAGATCGGCAGCACCTCGCAGCACAGCGATGACCAGGCACAGATGGCCGCACGTATTGGTCTGCGCACAGCCGAGGTAGCACAGAGCGGGGGTGATGCCGTGCGCCAAAGCCTGGAGGCCATCCGCGCCATTGCCGACAGGATCAAGGTTATCGACGAGATTGCCTACCAGACCAATATGCTGGCATTGAATGCCGCCATAGAGGCCGCCCGCGCAGGGGCCGCGGGCAAGGGCTTTGCTGTGGTCGCGGGTGAGGTACGCCGGCTGGCCGAACACAGCCAGAAGGCCGCCCGCGAGATAGGCGAACTGGCTGAACATAGCGTGGAGCAGGCAGCATCCGCCGGCAAGGTGCTGGACGAACTGGTGCCAGAAAGCCAGGAGACCGCCAAGCTGGTTTCCGCCATTGCCCAAGATACCAGCGAACAACGTGGCAGCCTGCAACAGACGCAAACTGCCCTGGGCCAGCTGTCACAAGGCGCGCAGCAAAACGCCTCGGCCTCGGAGGAACTCTCCGCCATTGCCCATCAGTTGCATGCACGTGCAGACGACCTGCATGCCTTGCTGCTGCGCTTCAAGCTGACGGACAAACCATCCTGAGCATCATCAAACCCGCTTGGCGCCGCGCAGTACCAGATAAGCCGCATAGAAGAAGAACACAGCGAACAGGCCATCCCCCGCACCATAGACGGCATAGAACATCCCGGTCAACGGCGCCTGGGCAAACAGTACCGGCAAATCTGCCCCATTGTTGGACAGCCACAGCAACCAGTTGCCCAGATAAAGCAGCTTCTCGACGCCAAACACCAGCAGCAGCCATGGCACCTGCCCATACTGGCGCCAGATGGAGGCATAGGCCGCCCCCCACAGCATGATGGCAAAGAGCCCCAATGTGGAGAACACCTCGGGGTCCGGCTCGCTCAAGCCGGCATTGCTAAACCCAGCAGAGAAAACCAGAACGCCCAGTATGTTATACGCGCCCGCCAAAAGCAGGCCGCGGCTGATCAGCGGGTGGGGGTGATTCATGAGAGGCTCCATCCATCACAAGACCCTAGCGTAGCACCTGCCAGTCAAGCCCGGCAGCGATCATTCAAACAAGAAAGCCCCAACGATGCCGACAAGGAAGCCAAGCAACACGCCCCAACTTGCCAAGCGGCCAAGCACCTGCCAGCGGCGGGGAATGAGAAAGCACAAACCAACACAGAAGAACCCCACACCCAGACTCAAGACCTGCCAATGGTAAGGGTCACAGAAAATCGCGGTGCAGTACCGGGATGGCCGCCAGGGCACAACACCCCAGTACAGCAGCATGATGAACACACCCAAACCACCCACTAGCACACCAAGCAGGACGCGCCCCTCAGTCGGCAAGGGTTTCGGCGGGGTGGACAGCCTTTCTTCCGGTTCCAGCTTGCGCATATGGCGCCTCTCCAAGCTAGGCATCGCATCGTCATAGCCCAAGACCGCCTGCTTGGTGCCGTTACCCCAGCCTAGCCGTTCTGCCCAGCTGTGCCAACGACACCCAAACAACCATGTCAGTGGCGATTGACCACCAGATGGTGGTAGGAAAGTACCATGTGCTCAGCCAAGGCTTCCATCAGCACCGATACCGAGCGCAGCGCCCGGCAATCCTGCCGTGTCAGCAGCCAAAGCTGAGTCGTGCAGCCGGGCAATGGCGGCGTCAATGCTTGCAGGTCCTGCGCGATCAGAAAACCCGGCAGCACGGTCAGGCCCAGGCCCGCGCGCGCCAGACTGGCGGCCGACAGCAGGCTGTTGCAGTGAAACCGCGGCTGCACGCCTGGGTAGTGCTGGCGCCGCCATTGGACGGACGCGTGGTCAGGTAAGAAGTCATCCGGTGCTATCCAGTCCATCTCCGGCCAAGGCCTGTCACCTTGGGCACGCAGATAATCGGCATGTCCGCATAGCTGATAGGGCACCTCGCCCAGGCAGCGGCCCACCAGATGCTCGGGAGGTGTACGGGTCAGGCGTAGCGCCACATCGGCCTCGTGCCGGCTCAGATTGGCAAAATCGTTGGAGGCAATCAACTCCAGCCTCAGCGCCGGATACTTCGGCATAAAGCGCGCCAGCGCTGCTTGTAGTAATCCATGCAAGACGGTATCGGTACAGGTCAGCCGCACCGTACCACTGACGATATCCCTCTCCTGCAGTACTGCCAGCTGGGCCGCCGCCAACGCCTGCTCGGCCCGCTCTGCCTGCTCGGCCAAACGCAGGGCCATCTGCCCCGGCAGGTAGCCCGATCGGCCTTTCTCGAACAGGCTGCTACCCAGGCCTTGCTCCAGCCGGCGTATGCCCCTGAACACCGTGGTCACATCCACCTGCAGTAATGCTGCCGCCCTGGCCAAGGTGCCGCCGCGCACCAGCGCCAACACCAGCATCAGGTCGTCATGACTCACCTGCATTGCACATTCGCAATCTCTTTTTGCATATACGCCAATATTCATTGCACCCACGCAAATATAGAGTGGGCCACATCACGCTGGCAAGCGGCGTTTTCTCAAGGACAAGCCATGTTGCATACCCCGCCCCTCCGCATTGCCCTGGTAGGCGACTACCATGGCCAGGTTCTCGCCCACCAGGCCATTCCCCGAGCGCTCGAACTGGCTGCATTGGCACTGGACTGTGATCTGGCCCCCGTCTGGTTGCCCACCGACACACTGCGCCAGGCCAGCGATCTGGACGGCTATGCCGGCATTTGGTGCGTACCCGCCAGCCCCTACCGCAGCACGGCAGGCGCACTGACCGCAATACGCCACGCCCGCGAAACCGGCACACCGTTTCTCGGTACCTGTGGCGGCTTTCAACACGCCGTGCTGGAGTACGCCCGGCATGTACTGGGCTGGCATGCGGCAGAACATGCCGAGACGGCACCCATGGCTGAGCTGGCAGTCATCAGCCCCTTGAGCTGCGCCTTGGTCGAAGAGACCGGCCTGGTACAACTGCGAGCGGGTAGCCGGCTGGCTGCTGCCTACGGCACCCCCCATGCACTGGAAAGCTACCACTGCCGCTATGGCATCAACCCAGCCCTGCAAGCCAGCCTACTGGCGGGGCCGCTGGTCGCGGTGGCGCATGATGCTGCGGGCGAGGTACGGGCCGTCGAATTGACCAATCACCCCTTCTATATTGCCACCCTGTTCCAGGCCGAGCGTGGCGCACTGCAAGGACGCCTGCCGGCGCTGGTCTCCGCATTTGTGCGTGCCTGCCAGCTCAAGCAGGCACAGCACGCGGGGCAGCCCGCATGATCGCCACTACCCCACCCTACTATGCCGTGATCTTCAGCAGTCGACGCAACGATGGCGACCATGACTACGCCGCCACCGCCGAGGCCATGGTCAGGCTCGCCAGCCAGCAAGCGGGCTTTCTGGGACTGGAATCGGTACGTGATGCCGATGGCAACGGCATTACCGTGTCGTACTGGGAAAGCGAGGCCGCCATCGCCGACTGGCGCCGAAACGCGGAGCACACCCAGGCACGGCAACGTGGCCGGGCGCAGTGGTATGCCGCGTTCAGCGTGCGGGTTGCCAGGGTGGACCGGGCCTATGGAACAGAATTGGCCTCGCCGGCATAGTGTGCCCATAGGCCAACAGCCAGGGCATCGCCCTGGCTGTTGGCCTATTCATGCCACTACACCATCAGGACTTGGGATGACGCAAGGCCTGTGCTTCCAGCACCTGCTCCCATTTTTGCTCGCCCAAGTCGTTGATCACCTTCAGCACCAGCCGGCGCTCCTTCTTGCTGCCCTCAAAGCGCAGCTGGCAGAAATTGCGTTCGCCCATGACCACGGTACCCGGCACCACGCCAGGACGGTTACGCAGCTTCTCGTCAGCATACACGCCCGAGGTCAGTGCCGAGCAAGTCAAATCATGCAGCGGATAGCTGCCCGGCCGCTCCAGCTTGCCCAGCTCGCTACGATGGACATCGCCTGACAGAAAGATCACGCCGTCTATCTTTGCATCAGCCAGAAACTTCAGAAAGTCCTCCCGCTCGGCTGGGTAATCCACCCAGCTATCCCCGCGCGGGCTCCTGCCCAGCATCTGGCTACCGCCGGCAATCACCTTGAATGGCGCAGTGGAGGCCAACAGGGCATTCTTCAGCCAGTTCATCTGGGCTGGGCCGAACATGGCGCGGTTGCTGTCGGTCAGGCGATAGTCATCGCGATACCAGCGGTTATCCAGCAAAAAGAAATCGGCATCGTTGTAGCTGAAGGTACTGAAAGCCCCCGGCACATCCGGCAGGCCGTAGCTGGGGTTGGCCCAGTAGCGCTGCTGCAGCTTGAGCGCCTCGCCCTTGAAGACAAAGCTCTTGTTGCTGTCATTGGGGCCGTAGTCATGGTCATCCCAGATAGCTGCATGGCCGCCCACCTGCAGGATTTCCTGCAGATAACCCTGGCTGCGGTCGCGCTGCCAGCGATAGGCCATGCCCGCCGGGCTATCGTAATCAACCTCGCGGTAATACAGATTGTCGCCCAGCCACACAGTCAGATCCGGCTTTTGCGCCGCCATGGTCTTGAAGATGCTCAGGTGGCGATCACCATAGGGCTTACCCGGCCGGTCATAGCCTGGCTCGTTGCCATAGTTGCAGGAGCCCGCCAGCACGGTGAAATCCGGCGCGTCGGTGCGCCACTGCCACAGCGCCTGGGTAGCAAAGCCATAGACCTTACCGCCCGCCGCCGGCTTGTCGTTCAGGACCACCCGGTAGCTGTAACGACGGCCCGGCTCCAGCCCGAACACGGTGATATGGCCGGCATATTGCGCCTCGGCCGTCAGGGCCAATGGCGCAGTACGGCGCTTGGCGCCCTGGGTGCCCTCGGGCCAGTACTCTACGGTGGCGCGGCTGGCACCATCGGCTTGTAGCCAGAGCGTCACACCACGCAGCGTGGGTGGCCCAGCCATGGGTCCGGCGGTCAGCTCGGCTGCGTAGGCAGGTGCTGCCAGCAGGCTGGCCAATGCCAGGGAATACAGGGATTTCAGCATGCGTTTCAACCTCATACCAAGAGCAGCGCAGCGCGCTGCGGGGGCCTAAGGGGACATACGGCAGGTCTGCCTTGCCCACTTCGTGACAGACCGGAAGCGTGAAACAAAACCAGGCCGGATGGAAGCCCCCCATAAATGGAACAAGCGCCACAGACCTTGCGGTCTGCGGCGCCAGCTTGGGCTTTGCTGCGACGATTAGAACTCGTAGCGCAGCGTGCCCTGTACCGCCCACTGCGACTCACCCTTGGATTGGCGAGTCACCAGGTTCTCCACATCGTCCATGGCGTACACGTAGCGACCTTGTGCGTCCATACCGACATAGTTGACGAAGCTGCGCGCCTGTCCGCCATTGGTCTGGAAACCCACTTCATCAATACGACCCCAACGCTTGTTCAGCATATTGGCGACGTTGAGGAAGTCCAGCGTCAACGAAGCCTTGTGGTGCTTGCTGAAGGCAAACAGCTCCTGCTTGACGCGCAGGTCAAAGCTGTTGACGAAGGGCGAGAAGCTGCCATTGCGACGGGTGGCCTTGCCGGTCGAATTGCGCAGCTCCTGGTGTTGGTTCACCACATTCCAGAAGCGCTCTTCATTGGTGTGGCTGGTGGCCGTATCACCAAGGAATACCACCTCACCCGAGCCAGGGCGCGACGGGATATACATCAAGTCATTACCGGCCAGGCCATCACCGTTCAAGTCGTTCTTGAAGGTCCAGCTGTAGGGCTTGCCCTTGCGGCCTTCGTAGAACAGGCCAACGCTGGTCTTGAGGCCGCCGAACAGGCTGCGCTCCCAGTTCAGCGAAGCATTGACACGGTCACGGGTCAGGTAGGCCGAGTTGGCGGCCACTTCTTCATTAGGATTGAAGATGGAGCGCCCAGCAAAGTTTGAGCCCGAGGTGGACGAATTCAGCGGGCTCACTTCCGTGGCCGAAGTACGGGTGAAGGCCAGCGACCAGCCCAGGCCACCGCGTGCCGGCTGGCTCAGCGACAGCGTGGTCGCGTTGCCGCTACCCTTGCTGGTGCTGCTGGCCATCAGCACATTGTTGAACTTCTCATTGCTCAGCGCCTTGGCACGCAGGCCATTACAGCCCGTCGCCGAGGTGTTGCTGCTACCGTCATCACGCCAGCAGTTGGGGTTGTAGCCCTGGGCGTTGTAGTACAGCTCACGGCCATCCTTACCGGTGGCGGTAGGCGCACCCAGGTTCAGGTTGCGGTAGTAGATGCCAGTACGGGTGTTGGTATAGACCCACTCAGCCCCCAGTACCAGACCACCCCATGGCAATTCATGGTCGAACGCCAAGTTGGCTTTCCACACCGAAGGCTGGGTCAGGCCGTCTTCGATCAGATCCACATTGACTGCCGGCACCGCGCCGGTAAAGTTGGTGCGCTGATTGTTGGGGTCAGCGCTGAACACGCCGCCCGAGGTCGGGCAGGCAGCAAAGCCGGAGATACCGCAACCCACAATCTGGGTTGCCATACCGCTATTGGCATAGGGGTTGCCCATCCATACATTGGCAGCAGCGCCTTGGAACAGGCCAAAACCGCCACGCAACTGAGTAGGGCGGGCGTTGTCGAGCTTCAGGTTGAAGCCGACGCGCGGCTGCACCAGTACTTCACCGTCCATGGTGTAGGTGTTGTCCACACCGAAACCGCCGGTTTGGCGCACATTGCCAGCCACATTGCCTGCCACCATGGGCTTGGCCACATTGGGGTTAGCCAGCGGTGTATCCGGCAAACCCTGCCGGTCAAGACGCAGGCCGTAGACCAAGCTCAGGTTGCGGTCTATCTTCCAGGTATCCTGGGCAAACAGGCCGGTGTTCTGCACGGTGAACTTGGCAGCGCCATCCGCACGGGTACGGCCAGCCAACGGGGCCTGCACCTGATAAGAGCTTGGGCGGCCAATGCGGTAGTTCTCCAGCACAGCGGCAGCAACTCGCTCAGCCGAATCGCGCGAGCAATTGACTGCGCCCAAGCTATAGGTATAGGTAGCGCTGCTGTTCACACAGGAGAAAGTGTAATCACCATTCACGTTCTGCAGGAAGGCATTGAAGATGTCGTTATCGGTGTAGTCCATACCGAACTTGACTTCATGCTCACCCAGCTGCCAGTTGGCACCGACATAGGTATCCAGGGTCTTGGTACGCAGTTCGTTGAACTGGCGGCTGCGCTCGGTACCAAAGTTGAGCGAGCGGGTACCACCCGCTACGCCATCAGGCGAACCGGCAGGTAAGGCACCAGCGTAATCAAGCTTGATAGCGGGCAGTTCGCTGTTCTTGTTGGGCACGCTGTCATAGTCGCGCTGCGACAGCTTGAATTCGGTAGAGAAATCCGGCGTCCACTTGGCGAACCATTGGCCCACCGTGGTCTCAATAACCTTCTCCTGGGTATACCAGTGCGAGGACAGCGACAGCGAGCGGGTGCCGAAGTTGTTGTAGAACGGTTCGCTCTGCTCGGTCTTGGTGTAGCGGAAGCTGGCGCGGTGGTCGTCGTTGATGTTCCAGTCCAGCTTCAACAAGCTGTCCTTGACCTTCAGCTTGGTACCGGTGGGTGCTTCCCAGCCGCCGATCTCCATGCCGTACTGGCTGCGGCTCAGTTCCTGCACTGCATTGATGGTGGCCGGAGTGATACCGACATTGTTCAGGCCGCTGCCCAGCGGGCCGAAGTCGGGCGAGGAACGGCTGCTTTCCATCTCTTCGTAGTTGGCAAAGAAGAACAGCTTGTCCTTGATGATGGGGCCCCCCAAGGTAAAGCCGGTTGTCGTTTCATCAAAGCCCGGTGCCTTGGTATAGCTGTCATTGCTGCGGTTGTAACGATCACCGGCGCCATTCTCATCGCGGTACACATAGTAGGCGCTGCCGTGGAACTCGTTGGTCCCCGACTTGGTCACTGCATTGATGTTGGCGCCGGTGTAGCCGGTCTGCGACACATCGTAATTGGAGATATTGACCTGCACCGACTGGATGGCATCGATCGAGATCGGCTGCTTGGCCGTCGGCATGTTATTGGCTTCAAGGCCAAAGGTGTCGTTGATGGTCACGCCATCAATGGTCACCGAGTTGTAGCGGCTGTTCTGGCCACCGGCCGAGATCTCACCGCGCTCCTTGTCGGACTGCGACAGGCGTGGGTCAGCCCGGGCATAGTCTTGCAGGTTACGCTGGATGGAGGCTTGGGCTTCCAGATCGCGGCGGCTGATATTGGTGGTCGCGCCCATGGAGGACGAGCTGAACTTGCTGGAGCGGCTACGGCCGGTCACCTTGATTTCTTCGGCGCCCGATTTGCCCAGAGTCACGCTGTGGTTGAAGGTTTCAGCCAGGGGCAGCACGATATCGTCCGCCTTCTCGCTGGCGCCGTCCTTGCTGATGACGATGGTGTAGGGGCCGCCCACACGCAAACCACGCGCCACATAGCGGCCATCTGCGCCGGAGGTGGCCGTCGCAGTGGAGCCGGACTCCATGTGCTTGATTACCACCTGTGCGCCGGCAACCGGCTTGCCATCGGCACCGGTCACCAGGCCGGTCACCGAGGAAGAGGTATTCTGCGCCAATGCCGGCGCTACCAACGCGGCAACTGCCAGACTGACGGCGGTACGCGAGAAATTGTTGAAAGGAAACATGTTCTAGCCCTGGTTTAAAAAATAGCAGCCGCACTCACACGAAAGTTTCGTGTAAGCTGATTGCGGCGAGACCCCGGCATTCTCGTTACCATTTGTTACAAAATCACTTCATTTCCGCATAAGCTTATCGCCCGAAGCGAAGCGCACTTACCCGCGTCGCATGAAAACACGCCGCTATTTTTTGAAAACCTATTTTGTTTCAACCATTTGAATTAAAGCGTTCACTCTAAAACAGCCAATTCGTTGCAAAAATGCGCCACTCGTAAAATGTTGCAAAAAACACGCAGATTACAAACCTGAATTTTGTTTTGAATACAGAGGCTTGGAGTCAAGCCCTTCTGTCAATACCCGCCTCGTCAAGCCGTAGCGCAACAAAAAAGGGCAGCCCAAGGCCGCCCTCTTGTCACTTCGTCTGCCCCAAGGCTTAGAAACGGCCCTTGAGCTTCTGATTTCGCAGCACGCAGAGTAAATCAGCTGCAATATGGGCTGCTGCCAATGCTGTGATTTCGCTCTGGTCAAACGGCGGCGAGACCTCCACCACATCCATGCCTATCAGCTTCACCGGCTCCATGCCACGTATGATGTGCAAGGCCTGTGCACTGCTGAGGCCTGCCGGCACCGGGGTGCCGGTGCCTGGTGCAAAGGCGGGGTCCAGGCAGTCGATATCAAAGGTCAGGTAGGTCGGATTGTCGCCCACGATCTCGATAATACGGTCCAGGGTAGCCTGCGCGCCGTTGGCATGCACCCAGGGTGCATCCAGCACGTTCATGCCCATGAAGTCGTCATTCCAGGTCCGTATACCCACCTGCACTGAACGCTTGGGGTCGATCAGGCCGTCCTTGATCGCCTTGTAGAACATGGTGCCGTGGTTCAAGCTGTCCGGGCTATCGTCCGCCCAGGTATCGCAATGGGCATCGAAGTGGATCAGGCTCAGGGGTTTGCCAAACTTCTCGGCATGGGCCTTCAGCAAGGGGTAGGTGATGTAGTGATCGCCGCCAAAGGTCAGCATCTTGGCGCCGCTGGCCAAGATGGTACGGGCATGTTCGACAATGCTAGGCGTGATGGTGAGCGGGTTATGGGCATCAAACCAGCAATCGCCGTAGTCAATCACGGCAAGGTCATCGAACGGGTCAAAACCCCATGGAAAAGGCTTGAGTTCGGCCAGTTGTACGCTGGCGGCACGCACTGCCGCAGGGCCGAGTCTGGCGCCGGGGCGGAAGGTCACCGCCAGATCCAGCGGCACGCCGCTGATCACCACATCCGCACCGGTCAGATCGCGGGTGTATTTGCGGCGCATGAAGCTGAGTACGCCAGCATAGGTATTCTCGATACTGGAACCATAAAGGCCATCGCGACGAATAGCGCCGTCGCCGTAGATCGGTTGGGTCATGCAACATCTCTCCGATAAGGGTATTGCCGGTCCTGTGCATAGGGAAGCGGACACTGGCAGCACCCATGCGCCGTACGAGTGTTTGGCACTCCGCCGACGACTCCCATCCATCTTTCAACAGCCGACGCGTGAAGGCTGCGCAGGCCGACAAGGCCCGCAGGCGAAGCTTAAAGGGTACGCCCCGAAAGCTCAATTTCCCTGATCGGCATCGGCACGCATACCGCGCTGGCATGGCAAGCAGATTCGCACCAGCAAGCCCGCATCGAGTGTCATATGGTTAGTGTGTGCCCCCTCACCCTGCAACCATGCCCTATCAACGCAGCCAACACTGTCTGGACTACCTTCTTGCCGGCCTGCTTACCCTTGCCAGCCTTGGGGTACAAGGCGGTGTGGATTGGGCCGCCATGGAACAGCGTGCGGCCGACGACCCCATCAAGGTTCGCGAGGAAACGCTCAAGCTGAGCCGCGAACTACAGGCCAATGGCGACAAGCAGGAGGAATTGGCAGCGCTGCGCCTGCTGGCCATCACCTCGGCCCAGATGGAGCACTATACCGATCTGGATATCGTGCTGGCACGCGGCCTGATGCTCGCACGTGAGCTGAACCAGGCCGGCAGTGAGTCCACCATGTTGTCGCTACGTGGGCGCTTGCTGGCACAAAGCGGCAAACAAGCCGAGGCCATGAGGGATCTCGACGCTGCCATCAGCTTGGCCGAACGCAACAAGCGGCAGCGCGAACTGGCCTCTGCCCTGCAGGAAAAAGCCCGGTTGCTGCAAGGTGAGAGTCGGTTCAACGAGGTATTGCCGCTGCTGTTTCGCGCCCACGCCCTGTTCGATAGCCTCAAGCTGACGGCAGACGTCAGCGGCGTACTCAACGATATCGGCAATGCCTACAGCACGCTGGGGGATGAGGGCCAGGCGGTGGACTATTACCGCCGCAGCCTGGTGGGCCTGAACCCGGCGCGGGATCGCCACGCCTTGTCGGTACGGCAATACAATATCGGCGTCAGCCTGTTGCGCCTGGAGCGGTGGCAGGAAGCTGGCGATACCTTGCGCGAAGCGCTGGCTCACTCCGAAGCGCTGAATGATGCGACCGGCGTAGCCTATGCCCGCTTCAGGTTGGGTGCCATCGACCTGAAGCAAGGGCGAACTGATGCCGCGTTGCAGCAGCTTGACCTCGCCTTGCAGGAATTCCGCCGCACCCACCTTCAAGACATGCTGTTTGGCACTCAGTTGGCGCGAGCCGAAGCACTGGCGGGGCGTGATGTCCGTGCCGCCATGGCGGCGATGGCCGAGGCCGAGGCTATCTTCAAGCAGAACCCCACCGCCCCCCGCAAGCTGATGCTGCACAAAACCAGCAGCCTGGTCTACAAGCAGCAAAGCCGCTACCGGGAGGCGCTGGCCGAGCTGGAAGCCTGGATACAGGCGAACAAGGCCAATGACGAACAGTTCAACCGCAAGCTGACCACCGAGATGCAGGCGCGGTTCGACAGCGAGCGCAAGGAGGCCGACAACGCTCTGCTGAAATCCGAACGCCGCCGCCAGGCCGCCGAACTGGAAGCAGGCAAAAGCCGCCGTCTGCTATTGCTGCTGGGCTTGCTTTGCAGCGTCATCGCCATTGCCACACTGGCCTTTGTATTGCTGCGGCAGGTCAGGCAGAAGCAGCGCTATGCGGCCCTCGCCATGCATGATGAACTGACTGGCGCACCTAATCGCCGGCATATCCTAGCGTACGGCCAGCGACAATTGCAGGCTTGCCGCGAAGAAGGCCTGCGCTTCTCATTGGCGGTGATTGATCTGGACCATTTCAAATCCATCAATGACCGCTACGGCCACGAAGTCGGTGACACCGTACTGCGGCGCTTCGCCCAGGTTTGCCAGCCCACGCTACGGCGCGGCGACAGGCTGGGCCGGGTGGGCGGCGAAGAATGGCTGCTGATCATGCCCGCCACCCATAGCAGCGAAGTCCCCCTGGTGTTCGAGCGCATGCGACAACACCTTCAAGCGCAACATGAAGACCTGCCTGCCGAGCTGATCATAGCCTTCAGCATGGGCGCAGCCGAGGCCCAGCCTGGCGAAAGCTTCGAGCGCCTGATGCGACGCGCAGATGCCGCCATGTATCGGGCCAAGCAGCAGGGGCGCGACCAACTGGTCATCGCCCGGCCCGGCGAGACAAGCTAGAAACGATAGAGCGGCAGCACACCGCCCGGCTGGCGAGACAGATGGGTGAAAGTCAGGCGGCTCAAGACGCTGCTGGCGCCTCACAGGCCGTACGGGTCATGGGAAAATCCCGCGACTTTTCCTGCCCCTTGATCTGGCCCTCTATCCTGGCCAATAAACTGCCATCAGGCTGCAGGCGGTACAGGATGCGCTGCGGAAAATCATGCGCCAGATTCTCGAACACCAGCGAACGCCCCTCTGCCCTCAGCAACTTGAACGTGGTCTCAGCCTGGTTGGAAGGTTTGGCGGTATAAGCCAACTGACCATCCGCCACATGGATGCGCAGGTATTCAAACTCCCGCGTCTGGCCCTTGGCCACGATGCGCGATACACCCAGCAGCATGCCGCCCGCGGGTTGTGACCAGATTTCGACCGAAC
>NZ_JAUFPU010000008.1:332163-389881 GCF_030409555.1 Chitinimonas viridis | reverse complement strand
CCCCCCCCCCCCCCAGCTCAGCAATGGCAGCACCAGCAGGCAGCCACGCAGTAATGACAACGATTTCATAGTGATCACCTTAGGGTTTGGTGCAATCGCACACCGGGTTGCCCTTATCGAACACCACCTTCCAGACACCGGGCGCCTCTTGCCGCCAGACTGAATTGAAGGTCGCCACGATCTTGCCAGCAGGGTCGCGCACCGGCCCACTGCTATGCGCCAGTGTGCCCGAGGCCAGCACCTCTACCGATTGGGGTTCCCAGGAAAACGGCGCAGCCGCGCCCTCAAAGAAACCCTTCCAGCCCGCAGCCACCTGTGCCTTGCCATGCAGCACCTTGCCGCCTCCAAAAAACACGGCTTCATCAGACAGAAAACCGCTGAAAGCCACGTGATCACGATCCGCCATGGATTTGGCAAAAGCCCGTTCGGCGTCAGCCACCTGCGCTTGCAAGGCCTTGGGGTCCAATTCAGCGGCAGTAGCGGTCATACTCAAGGTCAGGCTCATGGCGGCAATCAGCAAAGCAGTTAATCGTTTGGACAAGATGGGCACTCCGAACATTGTGGCGCATGCGGCTCAGGGGTTCTCGGCCGACCAGGTTTTCATGCGTTCCTGCAGCTCGGCCTCGGTCAGGTCTTCCAGATGGGTGGCGATATGCCAGCTATGCCCAAATGGATCGGACACACTACCCACCCTGTCGCCATAGAACTGGTCGGCCACCGGCCTGTCCAGGCTACCACCGGCATCTACTGCCTGCGCCACCATGGCATCCACGTCTTCCACATAGAACATCAGGGTACTGGTGCGGCCCTTGAGGGTATGCGGGCTGATGGCGCCCCAGGCGGGGAATTCATCCGACAGCATCACCCTGGAATTGCCAACTGTATCTCGGCATGCGCAATCTTGCCGGCCTCGTCCGGCATGGTCAGGACCACTGTTGCACCAAAGGCACGCTGGTAGAAATCCAACGCTGCATGGCCGTCATGGACGGTGATGTAGGGCGTGATGCTGTAATAGCCATCAGGGATGGCGCGTGTGGCCTTACTCATGGAGACCTCCGGGTTTGTGCTTGTGCAAACAGTGTAGATAAGCGACATCCGTTTTGCCGGCCGTGCGATATCCGCATCGGCTTGTAAAGCATATTCAACAGTGCTAGCTTGCTGCCAGTACGCCGACCACGCCCGGAAACCCACCATGCTGAAGTACGATCGCCAGCCTCATATCGACTCCTACTACGTCGCCAGCACGCCCGACATCCCCAGCTACCCCGCCCTGGACGGCAGCATGCAGTGCGATATCTGCGTGGTTGGCGGTGGCCTGGCAGGGCTGTCCAGCGCCTTGAACCTGGCCGAACGTGGCTATAGCGTGGTACTGCTGGAGGGCTCCCGCCTCAGTCATGGCGCATCGGGCCGCAATGGCGGCCAGGTCATCAACGGCTATGCATGCGATATGGATACCCTCAGCCGGGCAGCTGGCGAGACTGCAGCCAAGGCCATGTGGGACATGTCGCTGGAAGCCATAGACATCATTGAGGAGCGCATACAGCGCCATCAGATCGATTGCGACTGGGAGCGCGGCCACACCCTGGCCGCCGTCAAACCGGCCAAGTTCGAGGAACTGGTGCAGTGGCAGGCCGAGGCCGAACGTCGCTTCGGCTACCGCCACTACACGCTGTGGGATAAAGCCGAGCTGCGCCAGCATCTGGATAGCCCACGCTATTGCGGTGGACTGTACGACGCCCTGGGGGGTCATATCCATCCGCTCAAATACGCCCTTGGGCTGGCCCGTGCAGCGCATACCGCCGGTGCCCGCCTGTACGAGAACACACCGGTTATCCGTATCGAGCAAGGCGCCCAAGCCAAGGTCCATACCGCCAGCGGCGTGGTGAGCTGCAAGCAGCTGATCCTGGCGGCCAATGTCTCCATGGGCGATCTGGTGCCCCCCTTGGGCAACAAGATCATGCCAGTGGGCACCTATGTCATCACCACCGAGCCACTGGGGGAAGCCCGCGCGCAATCCTTGATCAACCCGAACTTTGCCGTGGCCGACACCCAGTTCGTACTGGATTACTACCGCCTCACCCGCGACCATAGACTGCTGTTTGGCGGCAAGGTCAGCTACTCCGGCCTGCCCCCACCCAATTTGGCCAGCGCCATGCGCAGCGACATGCTGCGGGTATTCCCCCAGCTTGCCGATGTCCGGATAGACCATGCCTGGGGTGGCTTTGTTGATATCACCATGAGCCGCGCGCCGCACTGGGGCAGGCTGTCTCCCAATGTCTATTTCTGCCAGGGTTTCTCCGGCCACGGCGTTGCCGTGACCGGCCTCGCCGGCCGGCTGATCGCCGAGGCCATTGCCGGCCAGAATGAGCGACTGGACCTGTTCAGCCAGATCAACCACCACCCTTTCCCAGGCGGCAAACTGCTGCGCATGCCCAGCCTGGTGCTAGGCATGGCCTGGTACAGGCTGCGTGACTATTTCTAGTCGTGTCGCGTGTCGCTCGTGCAAGTCACGGTATATGCCCGGCACCTCAGAAACGCACAACACGCTTGCGCTCAACCTGGAAATCCGGCCGTAGCAAGCTGTCGCAATCGTGAAAGTACCGCGAGCTGTCCGCCAACAGGCTGGCGCCGCTGCGGTGGCATAGGGCCATACCACAGCCCTCCTCCGTCAACAGCTGGCCAAGCAGGGTATGCGGTACACCCGCCTCCACCAGATGTACGGTACTCACACCATGGCTCAGCGCATCCAGGGCAGCACGCACCGTAGTCGCACCAAGTGCCTCTGAGTGCTCGCCCAGCCAGACCTCCAATTGGGCACGGCTGTTCAAGCCATCATGGCTATCCACCGCATGCAGCACGTCGCCGTTCACCATCAGTACCAGTGTGTTGGCCTTCAAGCGCTGGGCCAGCAGGCTGCCGATTTGTTCCGGCACCAATAACTGATCGTTGCCATCCGCGTCGGGCGCCATCGGCATGATCACAGGCAGCAAGCCATTGGCCTGCATGATCTGCAGCAGGCTGGCATCCAGCGTGGCAACTTCTGCGGCCCGGCCAGCCGCTGCGGGCGGGGCGGCGCGCAGCAACTGACCATCCTGCCCGGCAAGGCCAATTGCTCTCGGACCGTCCTGATTGATCAGCCGCACCAGTTCCAGATTGATTTCAGCCAAGGCCGTCCTCGTCACCTGGGTCGCCACCCGCTCGACCAGGCTGGCGCCCCCTGCCGCATGGAAGGCAGGGGCGCCACCATGTATCAGTACGGCCTGCGCCCCCATCATGGCAAGCAGGCTGATGTCCTGGGCAAAGGTCTGCCGTATGGCGGGGTCGTAGCTGGCCGTACCAGCAAAGACCACTACCACCGTCTGCTGTTGCAAGGCCTGGACAAAGGGTAGCGATCCCGCCAGCAGATCAGCATTGAGGCCTTGCAGATAGGTCTGGGCGTTTGCCTTGGCGGGTGTCGCCATACCGGTGAAATGACGGACATTGGGAGTCATGATGCTTGGCTTTCGAGCAGAATACGACGCACATCGAAGGGAGTGGCAGCAGCGCGCAGCAAGGCGCGGAATGATCGCTCGCAGAATAGCCGGGCCGCATCGGCGAGAATTTGCAGGTGATCCTGGCTGGCATGCTGGGGAACCAGCAAGAGGATGAGCTCGCCGACCGGCTTGCCGTCTGGCGCATCAAAGGCTATGGGCAGTTCGGGGCGGATGAACACCGCCAGCGGGGCGGAAAGATCGGACAAGCGGGCGTGGGGTATGGCCACCCCCTGCCCCAATGCGGTCGAACCCATGCGCTCCCGCGCTTCCAGGCTACCGATGATGGGCTCGGCTGCCAGGCCATAACGCCGCTGCAGGTGCCGCGCCACATACTCAAACAATTGGTGCCTGTTCTGCACCTTCGCATCAAGCAGGATGTCCTCTACAGGACACATTCGGGCCAAGGTATTCATGGTTATTCCCTACGTCCGGCCGGGGCTTGCAAACCCGCGCCCCAAGAGCCTGTTCAATGTCTTTTCGTCGTGTCGTTCGCAGCCTTGCCGGCGAATGGCGGCGTTGCAAGCCGCTGACGGTACCCGTACCGCTGCGCGACTTGCGCCTTGCCCTTCATCCGGCAAGGTTGCGAACCCAGCGGGCCGCGACACGGCGAAAAAACATTGAACAGGCTCTATTGCCACAGCGGGGCGATACCGGATGAGAGAAGTGCCTGGATTGCGCTTGTGCTTGTGCTTGTGCTTGTGCTTGTGCTTGTGCTTGTGCTTGTGCTTGCAAGCGTTGCTATATCCGGTATCGCCAGGAAAGTTTATGTGGCTGGACGTAAAGAAGGCATATAGAGCGGTGCCACGCAGCTAAAGATTGCATAAAGTGGGTTTGATCCGACTGCCCGATGGCGCACCCACGGCGAGCGCGCCACAGTGCGCCAAACACGCTAGGGAGCAGCTGCGGCTAAGCTGCTTGAGAGCGTGAGGTATCGTGGGCACCCGTGCCTTCATGCCCCACTCCCACCAGCCTGTACCCCACCCCCAGCTCAGTCACAAAATGCCTGGGCTGGCTGGGGTCCGCTTCCAGTTTTTGCCTTAGATTGCCCATATAGACGCGCAGATAATGATCGCGCCCACTGGCATTCGGCCCCCAAACCGCCATCAGGAGCTGGTGATGGGTCATGACCCGGCCATGGCTTTTGATCAGGGCCGATAGCAAACGGTATTCGATAGGTGTCAGGTGGACTGCCGTGCCGCCACGGCTGACTTCGCGGCCTGCCAAGTCCACGCTGATCTCGCCAAAGCACACCACGGCGCTACTGGGCTGGATACTGGCGCTATTACGGCGCAGTTGCGCCCGCACGCGGGCCAGCAGTTCCGGCACGCCAAAAGGTTTTACCAGGTAGTCGTCGGCACCGGCGTCTAGCGCCGCCACTTTTTCTTCTTCGCGGTCGCGTGCCGACAACACGATGACCGGCGCTTGCGTCCAGTTGCGCAGCTCGCGTATCAGTTCGCGGCCGTCACGGTCCGGCAGGCCAAGGTCCACGATAAACAACTCGGGTTGGCGGCTGGCCGCCTCGATCAGCGCCCTGGCCACGGTCTCTGCCTCAAACACGGTAAAACCTTCGGTTTCCAGCGCGGTACGGACAAAGCGCCGGATATGGGGATCATCTTCGACGATCAGCAAGCGTTGCGCACTCATGGGCAGCTCAATGTGGGGCCAGCTCGGCCTCCGCCATCGACGGCGGCGTGCCAAGTGGCAAGGTGAAAACAAAACGGGCACCGCCTTCCGAGCGGTTCTCGGCATGGATGCGGCCGCCATGTGCCTCGATGATGGCGCGGCAAATGGCGAGGCCCAGCCCCACACCAGGCAGTGCTGATTCATTGTCGCCACGCTCGAACTTGCCGAACAAGCGCTCCTCGCGCCCATCTGGCAGGCCTGGGCCATTGTCCTCCACCACCACCCGCAACAGATCGCCACGGTGCTGCGCCCGTATGCAGATTTCGCTGCCGGCAGGGGTGTACTTGGCAGCATTATCCAGCAAGTTCACCAGCACCCGCTCCAGCAATACCGGGTCGAACTCGCACAGCGGCAGATCAGGCGGCAACTGACTCACCACCCTGTGGCCTGCCAGCACCGCGTCCAACTGGCGCCGTGCCGAACCCAGCACTTCTTCCAGCGAGTGCCAATCCCGCCGCAGCTCTACCGCTCCCGATTGCAAACGCGCCATGTCCAGCAGCTTGCCTACCAGTTCGGCCATGCCCCTGGCCTTGTCGCCCACCGCCAGCGTCAGCTCCTGGCGGCTGGCCTCGCTCAATCCCTCGCGCCCCAGGGTATCGGCCAGCCCCACCAATGCCGTCAGGGGGGTGCGTAAATCATGCGAGACGGCGGTCAGTAGCCCATTGCGCAGGCGCTCACCTTCCATGCTGACCAGCGCATCCTGCGCTACTTCCACGAAATGTACCCGCTCCAGTGCCAATGCCACCTGGGCGGCACAGGCTTCCAACAGGCGCCTGTCCTCGGGTTCGTCCAGCAGCGTGGGGTCGGTCGCCTGCAGTGCCAGCACGCCGCGCGTGCGCATGGGTGCCTTGAGCGGCAGGTAGTGCGCCGGGCTGGCTGGCAGGGTTTGGGTACCCTGCCCCGCAGCTTGCTGGTGGTCATACACCCATTGGGCAATCTCGCTATCGGCCTGCAAGCCCTCTCGCTCGCCAAGCGTATGCGGCCCTACCGTCGTGGAGCGCACCCGCTCGTGTGAATCCGGCAGCAGCACTGCACAGCGGGCATGGAAAACCCCTTGCAACCGTTCCAGTGCCGTGCCCACGATCTGCTCTGTCGTCAGCGCACCCGATAGCTCACGAGCCAGCCCGGCCAGTTCGTCCGCCCGTCGCTCGCGCTGACGTGCCACATCGGCCTCGAAGCGCAGCTTGGCAGCCAGTTGGCCGATGACCAGGGCCACCCCCAGCATCAAGGCAAAGGTCAGTACATACTGTGTATCACTCACCGCAAAGGTAAAACGCGGCGGCACGAAGAAAAAATCAAAGCTCAGCACTGCCGCCAGCGCCGCCCAGGCACCCGGCCCACGCCCATACCGCAGCGCGGCGCCCACCACAGCCAGCAGGAACACCATCACCACATTGGCCAGGTCAAAAACCGACAGCAGCGGCGTGGCCAGCAGCGTGGTCACCGCCACATAGGCAGTTGCCCAGGCATAGCCGCGCCAGTCTGGTCGCGCTGGTCTGCCGCGCGCGTCCCGCTCGCCCAGCGCGTTGGTGTCATCCCCCCCCACCAGGTAAAGATCCAGCTCCACTGCCTGTTCTGCCAACTGGTCGGCCAGACCGGGCAGTAGCTTGCGGCGCCAGCCGGCCTTCAGCCTATGGCCTATCACCAGCTTGCTGGCATTACGGCTGCGGGCATAGGCGGCCAGGGTTCTGGCTGCATCGGAACCCGCCAATGTCGCCGTCTCGGCCCCCAGCTCTTCGGCCAATTTCAATGTTTCCAATACCCGCGCCCGTCGCTCTGCCGGTAGCCGTTGCAGGGATGGTGTCTCCACATACACCGCAATCCAGTCGGCCTGCAGTTTAGCTGCCAGCCGGGCCGCCGCCCGTACCAGCTTCTCGCCGCTGCTCCCCATGCCCACGCACACCACCAAGCGCTCCTTGGCCTGCCAGACATTGGCAATGGCCCGATCGGCGCGATAGGCCCGCATCTGGGCATCCACCCGGTCGGCAGTACGGCGCAAGGCCAGCTCGCGCAGGGCAATCAGATTGCCCTTGCGAAAGAAGTTGCGCGCTGCGCGCTCGGCTGCATCCGCCAAGTACACCTTGCCGGCCGCCAGCCTCGCCAGCAGCTCATCCGGAGGCAGGTCTACCAAGGTCACTTCGTCCGCCCCATCAAAAACCTGGTCAGGCACCGTTTCACGTACCCGCACCCCGGTAATCGATCCCACCACGTCGTTCAGGCTGTCCAGATGCTGCACATTGAGTGCGGTGTAGACATCAATCCCTGCAGCCAGCAACTCCTCCACATCCTGCCAGCGCTTGGCATGGCGGCTACCCTCCACATTGCTGTGGGCTAACTCGTCCACCACGATCAGGCGAGGCTTGCTGGCCAGTGCAGCGTCAAGGTCAAATTCGGCCAACAATTTGTCGCGGTATTGCATCTTGCGCGAGGGCAGCAGGGGCAAACCCTCCAGCAGCGCCCCCGTCTCAGCCCTGCCGTGGGTTTCGACTATGCCTATCAATACATCCACGCCTTCGCTCAGCTTTTGCCTGGCAGCCTGCAACATGGCGTAGGTCTTGCCTACGCCGGCACAGGCGCCAAAGAATATCTTCAGCTTGCCCCGCGCAGCGGCCATCGCCTCTGCCTGCAAGGCTTCCAGCAAACGGTCTGGATCAGGTCTTTGTTCGGTCATGGTTCGATGCCTGTCATCAGGCCATTATGCGGTGGCGCCAGGCAGCCTGGCGAGAATGCAGGCGAGGTGCATGGTCTTTGACCATACACCTCGTATGCACAACCAACATGGCACGGCCACTGCCACCGGTCTTTCGAAAGGAGATCGGGCGATGAGCCCGCGTTGGCAACAGCCTGCCAGACTTGCCTTCAGCCGTGTTTCAAGCTGCGAAACACGGCTGCGCAAGCCCTGGGCTCAAACCCTGCCCTGCGCGTTCAACGCCATATTCAGTTTCAGTACATTCACCGTGCGATCGCCAAAAATCCGCCAGCTGGGGTACTCGGTATGGGCATCCACCAGCCGCTGTACGTCCTCCGGCTTCAAGCCGCGCGCCTTCGCTACCCTGCCTATCTGGTAATACGCTGCGGCAGGCGAGATGTGCGGATCCAGCCCCGACGCCGAGCTGGTGACCAGCTCGGCAGGTACCGGGCCGGCCTGATCAGGATGAGCGACACGCATCGCCTCTATCCGCGCCTTCACCGCCTCAGCCAAGGCCGGATGCTGCGGGCCATAGTTGGAACCGCTGGAGGCAGCCGCGTTGTTTGGTACTGGCCCCGTGGCCGATGGCCGCCCCCAGAAATAGCCTGGGCCGCTAAAGCTTTGGCCTATGAGGCTGCTGCCCACTACCTGGCCTTGCCGCTGTATCAAGCTGCCATTGGCTTGATCCGGAAACACCACCTGCGCCACACCGGTAATCGCGGCCGGGTAAAGCACACCGGTAATGACACTCAGCACTACAAATAGCGTCAAGGCTGGACGTATCAGGTTCTTCATCATGTTTACTCCTTGTGGGCCGGTGCCATGGGCGATGCCCTGCACCGGCCTGTTGTCTTAGAGCCTGTTCACGATCTCTTCGCCGGGGTGAAAAGTCGTGATCAGGCGCTTAAGCCAGGCCCAAACCGCCCAGCACCATATCGATCAGCTTGATGCCCACGAATGGCACCAGCAGGCCACCAAGGCCATACACCAGCAGGTTGCGGCGCAATAGCGCACCGGCAGCCATCGCGCGGTAAGCCACGCCCTTCAGTGCCAGCGGTATGAGGAAGACAATGATCAAGGCGTTGAAAATTACCGCCGAGAGTATGGCCGAGGCAGGACTGTTCAGACCCATCACGTTCAGTGCTGCCAGTTGCGGATAGGTCACCGCGAACGCTGCCGGAATGATGGCGAAATACTTGGCCACATCATTGGCCACCGAGAAGGTGGTCAGGGCACCGCGCGTCATCAGCATCTGCTTGCCGGTCTCGACTATCTCGATCAGCTTGGTCGGATTGCTGTCCAGGTCGACCATATTGCCGGCCTCCTTGGCAGCCTGGGTGCCGCTGTTCATGGCGACCGCCACATCGGCCTGGGCCAGCGCCGGGGCGTCGTTGGTACCGTCGCCCGTCATGGCAACCAGCCGGCCTTCAGCCTGGTAGTCGCGTATCAGCTTAAGCTTGTCCTCTGGCCTTGCCTCTGCCAGAAAATCGTCCACACCCGCCTCGGCCGCGATGGCAGCTGCGGTCAGGCGGTTGTCGCCAGTGATCATCACCGTCTTGATGCCCATCTGGCGCAGCTCAGCAAAGCGCTCCTTGATACCGCCCTTGACGATATCCTTGAGCTCCACCACCCCCATCACCAGATTGCCGTCGGCAACCACCAGCGGCGTACCACCACGGCGTGCCACCTGCTCAACCAGTTCGACCACCGCCTGAGGCCACTGACCGCCCTGGGCCAATACATGCGCCCTGACTGCCTCGGCCGCGCCTTTACGTACCTGGCGGGCGCCGATATCCACCCCGCTCATACGCGTCTGCGCCGTAAAGTGGACAAACTGGGCGTCGTGCAATTCGCGGCCACGCAGTGCAAAGCGGGTCTTGGCCAGCACTACGATGGAGCGTCCCTCGGGCGTCTCATCGGCCAGTGAAGCCAGTTGGGCTACATCCGCCAATTCACCACCGCTCACGCCCGGCGCCGGCAGAAAGGCACTGGCTTGGCGATTGCCGAGCGTAATGGTGCCGGTCTTGTCCAGCAGCAGCACATCCACGTCACCGGCGGCTTCTACTGCACGGCCTGATGTGGCTATCACGTTGGCCTGCATCATCCGGCTCATGCCCGCCACACCAATCGCGCTCAGCAAGCCGCCTATGGTGGTCGGGATCAGGCAGACCAGCAGCGCCACCAGCACCGTCACGCTCACCGGGCTGCCAGCACCTGCCGCACTCACGCTATACATCGAGAACGGCAACAGGGTTGCCGTCGCCAGCAAGAACACCAGGGTCAGTGCCACCAGCAGTATGGTCAGGGCAATCTCGTTAGGCGTCTTCTTGCGCTTGGCGCCTTCCACCATGGCAATCATGCGGTCCAGGAAGGCCTCGCCCGGGTTGGCCGTCACACGGGCGATCAGCCAGTCGCTCAGGACCCGCGTACCGCCAGTGATGGCCGAAAAATCCCCCCCCGATTCACGGATCACCGGGGCAGATTCGCCCGTGATGGCCGACTCATCCACCGACGCCACGCCTTCCAGCACCTCGGCATCGGCCGGTACGGTATCACCGGCTTCCACCAGCACGATGTCGCCCCGCCGCAGGCTGGCAGAGTCCAGCACCGTTACCTTGCCATCACGGCTGGCATCCGACAGCTTCTTGGCGACGACATTACGGCGGCTACCCCGCAGGGCCGCAGCCTGGGCCTTGCCACGGCCTTCTGCCAATGCCTCGGCAAAATTGGCAAACAGCACGGTAAACCACAGCCAGGCAGCAATCCCCAGGATAAACCCGGCGCCCGCCTCACCCTCGCCCCCCAGGGCGTGGATACCCAGCACCGTAGTCAGCACGCTGCCTACCCACACCACAAACATCACGGGGTTGCGAAACTGCGCCTGCGGCGACAACTTTCTGAACGACTCCACCACGGCCGGCTTGAGCAGCACAGGGTCCAGCAAACGCCAGGATTGATTCATCGGCTTGTTTTCCTGCAAGTCCACACCCTTGGCTGGCGTGGCTGTCTTTAGTCTGTCATTCATCTCAGCCTCCTTGGCCAGCAAACAGTTGCAGATGGTCAACCACCGGCCCCAGGGCCAGGGCGGGGATATAGGTCAGGGCGCCGACGATCAGCACCGTGCCCACCAGCAGCACGACGAACAGCGGCCCGTGGGTAGGCATGGTGCCAACCGACACAGCCAGCCTGGGCTTGCGCGCCAGCGAGCCGGCAATGGCCAACACGGGGATCAGCACGCCAAAGCGGCCAAACCACATGGCCAGACCCAGCGCCAGGTTGTAGTAGGGGGTGTTGGCAGAGAGGCCGGCAAAAGCCGAGCCATTGTTGTTGGCAGCAGAGCTGAAGGCATACAGGGCCTCGCTGAAACCATGGGCACCAGGGTTCCACAGGCTAGTCAACGCCTGGGGCAGCAGCACCGCCACAGCCGTACCGCCCAGCACCAGCAAGGGGGTAATCAGGATGGCGATGGAGACCATCTTCATCTCGAACGACTCGATCTTCTTGCCCAGATACTCCGGCGTGCGGCCTATCATCAGCCCAGCCAGAAAGACAGCCAGCATGGCGAACAGCAGCATGCCGTACAGGCCCGAACCCACACCGCCAAACACCACCTCGCCCAGTTGCATCAGCCAGGTAGTCACGCCGCCAGCCAGTGGCATCAGGCTATCGTGCATGGTATTGACGGCACCGCAGCTGGCTGCCGTGGTAATCACGGCAAACAGGCTGGAAGCCACGATGCCAAAGCGTGTTTCCTTGCCTTCCATATTGCCCAGGCCGGCATCCATACCCAGTTGTACCAGCAGCGGGTTGGCATGCGATTCCGCCCAGACCACTACCGCCACCATGGCGACAAAGATCAGGGTCATTGATGCCAATACCACCACGCCCTGCCGCACATCGCCCACCATACGGCCGAACATGAAGCACAGCGCGGCCGGTATCAGCAGGATGCTAAGCATCTGCAGGAAGTTGCTGGCGCCCGTGGGGTTCTCATAAGGATGGGCGGAGTTGGCATTGAAGAAACCTCCACCATTGGTACCCAGCAGCTTGATGGCCTCTTGCGATGCCACCGGCCCCATCGCCAGCGTCTGGGTGCGCACCGTCACCGTTTCCATCACAGCGGCGCCTTGTGCATCCACCAGCGGCTTGCCTGCCTCATCTGTCTTGGCCACTTGGTAGCTCACTGGCTCCACCAGCTGTGCCTCAACATAGGGCGAGAAGTTCTGTATCACGCCCTGGCCCACCAGGAATACGGCAAACAGTGATGCCAAGGGCAGCAGCAGCCAAACCGTGGCACGGCTCAGATCCAGCCAGGCATTGCCCAGACCTTGGGCATGCTTGCGGGCAAAGCCACGTACCAGGGCAACCACCACCGCAATACCGGTAGCCGCCGACAGGAAGTTCTGCACCGTCAATGCCAGCATCTGGGTCAGGTAGCTCATGGTGGCTTCGCCCACATAGCCCTGCCAGTTGGTGTTGGTAACGAAGGAGACGGCTGTGTTGAAGGCCGAGGCCGCCTCCACATTAGGCATGCCCGCCGGGTTGAAAGGCAGACTCAGTTGCAGCCGTTGCAGCAGATACACGGCCAGCAGGCCTGCCAGGTTGAACAGCACGATGGCCGCTGCATAGCGCCACCAGGGCATGTCTTCTTCGCCATTCGCGCCGATCAGCTTCATCAGGCCACGATCGACCTTGCCCATCCAGCCCAGCCGCTGGGCCAGCCCCCCTGACATCAAGGCAGCCAGATAGCGCCCCAAGGGCCAGGCCAGGGTTAGCAATACCAACAGGTACAAACCCGTTTGCACAACTGCGGACTGGTTCATGCCACCTCCTCCGCATTGAACAATGCATAAAGCAGGTAGGCGAACAGGCCGATGGACACACCACCGGCCAGCCAGTAAATCCATACCAATCCAGGGTTCATTTTGCTTGCCCCTCCAGTTTGCGGCAGGCAGCAATCAGGCCCAGAATGGCCCCGCCAAACACCGCGATCAACGACAACACCAGCATTTCCACAGCCGACTCCATGAATGGGAAAAGACAGTGCCCATGCTAGGGAGATCGCCGTAAAGACAGTGTCGAGATAGGCGGAACGGGTATAAAGATTGTGTAAAGATGGGGCGCCAGGGGGCCTGGCTTGCGCCGGTGATAGAACTGACATGGTGTAGCGAAAAGCCTGCTCCGGCAGACAGGGGCGACCGACAAGGTACAATGGCGGCTTACGTGTCTCACACCGAAAGCAGGACCATGAAAAACTGGCTCAATCGCCATTCCAATAGCCGCATACGCCGTCTCAACCAGCGTCAGCGCAAGAAGTACCATCTGGCCGAATTCGTGGAACTGGGCTTTCACCTGACGCTGCGCTTCAAGCAGCTGCTGTCTGAATCCGAACTAGAATCCTGGATCAACGCCATCTGCGATGAAGCCGAGCGCACACACCTGATCGTGGGCGGTTTCAGCAGCGGCATGACAGCCCTGGAAACCGACGGTTTTGTGGTGGCAGAGCACGGCTCGGTCAGTGACACCCAACGCGATGCCTTTACCGCCTTCCTCCGCCAACACCCCCTGGTCGCCGAGGTGGATGCCGGTGAGCTGGTCGATAGCTGGTACGGCCAACTGTAATCACACACGCGGGGTTGCAACTGCACCAGATGCCTCCCCGCCCCGCCCTACCCGTTCCAACGCGCCATGGAATACCCATGAACATCAGCGAAACCCTCATCAGCCCCACCGAGCTCAGGCCTGTACGCGAATGGGTGGCACGCATGGCCAGTCCGCTGGGCATCACCTTGGCCGGACGTAGCACGGCTGAGCTGGTTGGCGCAGTCGAGCAGGCTGTCAGCCAGTGGCAGCAAGGTCGCCCGCCCAAGGCCGCCGAGGTCAAGCCCGAAGACCTGCATATCGTGCTGGGCACCATCTGGGGAGAGCAGTTGACCGCCCAGTTCGACTGGCTCTGGGTCAACCTCACGTTTCACGACTTCAACGACTGGAGTTCACTGGCCGTGGTCTCGCCCGACCGCGCGTTGATGATCCTGCCCTACGCCTATGTCTGCCTGTGCCGCGATGACCAGAGCGTGGCCGTGAACATGCTTGCCGCCTTCAATGCCATCGGCCGCCAGACACTCCCTGCCGCAGCGCCGGGCAGCTACAGCAATGTCATGGATACCGTAGCAAACTAGCCCTTGCCCCAGGCACTTCGTGCCTGGCTGGCGCGCTCGAATTTTGCCGTCATGCCGTCCGCATCGGCTTGTTGCAACTGCGCAATCAAGCTATCGAGTTCCGCCCGGTAGGCACGCAGGTCCTCAAGCAAGCCATCGCGGTTGGCGAGTGCAATATCGCGCCACATCTCGGGGTGGCTACCCGCAATACGGCTGAAATCGCGGAAGCCGCTGGCTGCCAAGGCCAAGCAGGTATCGGCATCGGGCCGATTCAGCACCGTGTTCATATAGGCAAAAGCCAGCAGGTGCGGCATATGGCTGACTGCCGCAAAGACTGCGTCGTGCTCGGCGGCGTCCAGCACCACCAGATGGGCACTACAGGCCTGCCATAAGGCGCTTATCCTGGCCAAGGTATCGGCACTGGTTTCCGGCAGCGGGCATAGCACCACCTTGCGGCCCTCATACAGGCCATAGCGTGCTGCTGCAGCGCCAGACAGATCCGACCCCGCAATCGGGTGGGCCGGCAGGCAGCGATCCAGGCTATCGCCCAGATGCTTGCGGTAGAGCGCCGCGACATCGCGCTTGGTGCTGCCCGCATCGGTCACCAAAGCGTGGCGCGGCAAGGCGGGTGCGATACGCGCCAGGACGGCGTCCATCTGGCCTACCGGTGTCGCCAGCAGGACCAGATCGGCATCGCGGACAGCCGTTGCGGCATCCTGTTCAGCCAGATCAATCACCTTGAGCTGCATGGCCCGCGCCAGATTCTCGGGCGAACGCCCCACACCCACGACCTGGCCCACCAACCCCGCCCGCTTCAGGTCCAGGGCAAACGATCCACCTATCAGGCCCACACCGATTACCACCAGCTTGCTCAACACATCCCACTCCTAGATTTTGCGCCGCCAGCCAGATTTTCCCGGCATCGGGGTCACCCTGTAAGCCTATCGCCATTCAAGCGACCAAGGGTGCCAGAGCGCCACCCATCTCCAGCCCGGAACCCATCATGCGACAACTGATACTACTGACCCTGCTGTGCAGCCTGACCACCTTTGCGGCAGAACCCGCGCCTGGCCTGCAGGATGATGCAGCCGGCCAGGCCCTGCTGAGCGAGCGTATCGCCCGGGCCTATGTCTGGCGAGGGCTGGAGGCAGAGAATGCCGAAGCCCGCCGCCAGCAACAAGCCGCCTCTGCACAGTTCGAGCGGCAGCTGGCCAAGCTACGTGCGGGCAGCCGGGAGCACGCCGAACTGGCAGACGACTATGCCCTGCTGGCCCAGCTTTGGGCTGACTACCACGCACTCACCCAAGCCCCGGTGACACGCGAAGGAGCGGCACGACTGGCCGAACTGTCGGAGGAGCTGGCCTGGATAGCCCGCAAGGCGAGCGATCGACTGGCACGGCCCGCGGGCAACAAGCCACAGCCCAACCGGATAGCCGGCGATATTGCCACTTTGTCGCAGCGACTGGCCAAGACTTATCTCTTGCAAGCATATGGCTTGAAGGTTGCCTTCCTGCAGCGCGACCTGATCGAAAGCCGCGCAGCCTTTCTGCAACTGAGCCAGCAACTGAAGGCCCGCCCCGACAACACACCCGCCCTAGAGGCCAAGCTGGCCTTGATGGATAGCCAGTGGTTCTTCTTCCAGCAGGCCATCGATGAGCTAGCCAAGCGCAATACTGATCCGCAACTGCGCCGCAATGTCATCACCACCAGCGACCGTATTTACGAGGTAGCGCTTGATCTGGCCGCCCACTACCAAAGGCGCGGCCAGGATTGATCACGCCTGCCACATCGCTGTGCTCTTACAGCTCCCGGCCTACCGCCTGGGCAATCAGGCGCAGGGAGGCCATCAGGTCGTTGAGCTCCTGTGGTGTCAGTGCCTGGTCGGCATCACACCAGGCATCGCAGGGGTTGGGGTGCATCTCTACCAGCAGGCCATCGGCACCGGCAGCCACGGCGGCGCGAGCCAGCGCCGGCACCATCCAGGCCTTGCCACCGGCGTGGCTAGGGTCCACCAGTACCGGCAGATGGGTTTCCTTCTTCAACACCGGGATGGCCGTCACATCCAGCACATTGCGGTAAGCCGTCTCGAAGGTACGTATGCCGCGCTCGCACAGGATGATGTTGTTGTTGCCACCCGCCGCAATGTACTCGGCCGCCATCAGCCACTCCGAAATCGTGGCCGACAAGCCGCGCTTGAGGATGACGGGCTTGTTGACCCGGCCGACTTCCTTGAGCAGATCGAAGTTCTGCATATTGCGGGCACCGATCTGTATCACGTCCACATCGTGCTCCAGGAAGGTATCCAGCATGCGCACATCCATCAGCTCGGTCACGATGGGCATGTTGTACTCGCGTGCCGCCGCCTGGAAGAATTCCAGACCCTGTACCCCCAAACCCTGGAAAGCATAGGGGCTGGTACGCGGCTTGAAGGCGCCACCCCGCATCATCTTGCAGCCAGCCGCATGCACGCCTGCCGCCGCCAGGTGCATCTGCTCCTGGGTCTCGACCGAACACGGCCCAGCTATCACCTGCACCTGCTTGCCGCCCAGCTTGATGCCACGGATATCGATCACGCTGCCGGCCGGGTGTCCTTCACGTGCCACAAGCTTGTAGGGCTTGACGATATGGATGGCACGCTCGACGCCCGCCATCTGCTCGAAGCTCTGCTCGTTGAGCGGGCGCTCGTCGCCGATGGCGCCCACGATGGTGCGCTCGCTACCGCGCGAAACATGCTCGGTAAGGCCAGAGGCGCGGATCTTGCTGACAACGGCGTCAAGCTCGGACTGGGTCGATTCGGGGGACATTACGATGATCATGGCGGTCTTTCTATGGGGTGGATGGCAGAAAATGGACAAAGAAAAAGGCGGGCCTTTTGGGCCCGCCTTCTTGAATCTTTACTTGCTTCAGGGTGTAACAGGGCAGCCCGCGTCAACTCGTGATCGGAAAATAATAAAACGAGAAGAAAGCGGTGAAACGACGCATGACGGTTACGGCTGCCTGAAGTAGATGTTGGGGCCAGCTTAACCCAAAATTTCGCGCAATGCAGCAATTGCTGCCTGTACCGATGCAAAAATCGCCGCCGGGCTGGCTTCGTCGAACATATAGGCCGGGGTTGAAATAAACGCATGGGTACGGTCCAGGCAGGCCTGGTCCACCGCCAACGGCATATGGAACTGCCCCCAGGCCTCGATGGCATCGGACAAGGGGTTGCCGCCATAGCCCACGGTGATCTGTGCCTTGCTATAGCCCGCCTCGCGGGCGGCCAGGCCCAGCAGCAGCGGCGCGGCGCAGATGGCCACCACCGGCTTTTTGGCCAGCACAAACGGCATGATGGCGGCCTTTACATCGTCATGCATGCGGGCATTGACGCCCTCTTCGGCAAAGGTACAGAGATTCTTGGCCGCCCCAAACCCACCGGGGAACACGATGGCGTCGTATTCATCGGGATTGAGCTGATCCAGCGCCCTGACATTGCCACGGGCAATGCGGGCGGCTTCGACCAGAATATTGCGACTCTCCTCTGTTCCCTCGCCGCTGAGATGATCCACCACATGGCGCTGCGGCCTATCGGGTGCATAGCAGTCGTAGTGCATGCCATGCTGACTCAGCGCCACCAGGGTAGCGACTGCTTCGGTAATTTCACTGCCATCCAGATAACCGCAACCGGACAGTACAACCGCTACTCTGGACATGGTCATCTCCCCGTTCATGGCTTGCGCTCAACAATCATATAGTGCTTCTTCATGGCTTCCAGTACGTGGAACTCGCCCTTGAAACCCGCCGGTATCACCAGCGACTCCCCTGCACCCACCTCCACAGCCAGGCCAGCCTCGTCGATCAGGCGGCAGCGCCCTTCGGTGACAAAGAAGAACTCATCCTCGGTATCGCCCATGGCAATACGCCAGCGTCCCGGCTCACACGCCCAGACACCGGCATACACCTCGCCGCTCTCATTGGTGTAGTGATTCCAGGTAGTGCGCTGCGGATTCCCCTCTACACGACGCTCCTCCCTGGGATGGTCATACTCGGGCGCAGTGTTCTGCTGGCTGAAAGCAATGATGGCGGGCACGGCACTATCCTGTTGCAGTAAGGTTTCAAGCCATTCTAGCTGTATGTCGCCCCGCTTGGGCAAGCATGACGTTTGCAAGTTCTGCCACATCCCTGCGCCAGGGTGCCGCACAAACAGCGCACGCAACACAATGCGTATTTACAAACTGATACAAGCCAGTGAATAATATACGCAATGCGTAAACGGATAACACCATGACTCTGCCACAACAGACCCTGCTGCGCGACGCCATGCGTAGCCTCAACCTGACCCGCGATGCGCTCTGCGAGAGGCTTGGCGTGAGCCGCAGAGCGTTGGACAGTTGGCTACTCCCCGATGATTCCAATGAGCAGCGCAGCATGCCCACCGTGGTTGCCCGCTTCATTGGCGAGATCATGGCAGCACAGCAGCCCGAAAAATATACACATAGCGTACACAAACCAATCAGCAACATCGTCGCAGGCAGCCCACACCTGCTCTCAGTCAGCCAGTTTGATAGGGAATCCGTACAGGCCCTGTTCCGGCTTGCCGACCTGCTGCAGCCGGTAGCCCGGCGGCAAAAGGTCTGCCGGGTGCTGGAAGGCGCCGTGCTGGCCAACCTGTTCTTCGAAGCCAGCACCCGCACCCGCATCAGCTTTGGCGCCGCCTTCTGCCGCCTGGGTGGCGCAGTCTGCGACACCACCGGCTTTACTTTCTCGTCCATGGCCAAAGGGGAATCCATCCATGACACCAGCCGCGTTATCAGCGGCTATGTCGACGCCATGGTCGTGCGCCACCCCGAGCAGGGTGCTGTGGCCGAGTTTGCCAGCGCAACCCATATACCCGTCATCAACGGCGGCGACGGCCCCGGCGAACACCCCACCCAAGCCCTGCTGGACCTCTACACACTGGAACGGGAATTTTCGCGCCTGGGCAAGCTGATCGACGGCTGCCACATCGCCATCGTAGGCGATCTCAAACACGGCCGTGCCGTGCACTCCCTGGTCAAGCTGCTGTGCCTGTATCAGCGACTCACCATCAGCCTGGTCGCCCCGGTCGGGCTGGAACTCCCCAGCGAACTGATGGATCAGCTCAGCCGCAATGGCAATCAGCTGCGTTGCAGCCAACAACTGGCCCAGGGTCTGGCCGGTGCCGACGTAATCTACGCCACCCGCGTGCAGAAAGAGCGCATGGGCGGCGAAGTGCTCGAAGGCTATAGCCCTGACTTCCAGATCAATCTGGCCGCCGTGCAAAACTGGTGCAAGCCCGACACGGTCATCATGCACCCCCTCCCCCGCGACAGCCGCCCCGATGCCCACGACCTGGCCATCGACCTGAACCCCGACCCCCGCCTGGCCATCTTCCGCCAGACCGATAACGGCATTCCGGTACGCATGGCCATCTTCGCCCAGCTGCTGGGGGTAGACCAGCAGGTGCCCCACGCCCTGCGCGACTGCAACTGGCGCCACCCACCGCACCTGGGGCCGGAGGATGCAGCGTTTGATGTGCTGGAGTGAGGGGCTGGTATGGGCTCAATTCATGGATGGCGGATTGAGTGGTCGGCGCCCCCCCCGGTGCTCACCGTTTGCGTAGCCTCAACCAGCCGGCTGGGATGCGTTTATCAATTGAGCAGCTCAACCTCGACTTGTTCAAACCAACCGTATTGAAGTACGGCATCGCAAGCCAACTCTGGATCGGGCGAGTAGTAGACGACTGCCAAGCTCTTCTCTGCTCGGCTGCAGGTCACGTAGAACAAGCGGCGGGTGCGGTCCGAACCGGTCTCTCGGCCAGCGGCTTCGTTTTCAAGATCCGTCTTTGACTTCTCCTTGATGCCGAAGAACTTGTCGTAGGCAAATAGGAAGCCTCGCGCCTCGTCGTCGTTGATCACCACCAACACACGGGGGAACTCAAGCCCTTTGACGCCCTGGTGCGTTCCGAACTGCGACTGTCCTTGCACGTACAAGTCGTAACGTTCGATCTGGCTCAGTGGGGCTTCAAGAGCTTTGCTCCACGCGCTCAACTCAGGGCTGATGTCGTCGGCCTCTCCATTATCAGAGCCTTCCACCTGATCGCCCTGATCGGCGTTGTCCTCGGCCGCCGCAGCGCTGGCGTCACCTAGAACAAAGGGGGCCAATGTGTCCGGAACGACAAATAGATTCGTCTGCGCAACAAACTCGAGCACTGTCTGCGCAGTGACATCTGGCTGTTCCGTGATCAGCGCCAGAAGCCCGTCGCACGCTGCCTTGGCCTTGCCGAGTTGCGCAACCTGATTTGATCCAGCCTCTTGAAGCGTTGCTCGATCCAGGAGCGGCGACGACGCCTTGATGATCGCCGTGGCCCCGAACCGGTCGTTAGCGCGAAGCGCTTTGATCAGAGGCAAAACGTCCCGCGTGAAGAATCCAAGACCTGCACCGGTGCCTTGGAGCAAATTCGTCCTGAAGTTGTCGATACCCCAAAGCGATTCGAAGAACTCCACGAAGCCGAATCGTCGCGCAGACATCAGATGCTCAAGGGCAAGTGTCTTCACCGTGTCAGAGTTCTGCCAGTCTGGGTCACCGGTGATTGTCGCCATCCGTTGACGTACCGCCGCTTCGATAGCGGAGGGGTCAACGCCTACCTGAGGAGCAATGAAGAACCGAACCACGCCCCTTTCAGCATCACTGCGCGAGACCTGCTGTTCGCCGTCGACATCACGGCGGATGCTGTTGGTGAGCTCAACGATGCGGGATGGGCACCGGTGGTTCATCCGCTTCCGAGGCAAAGCCCACCTGGGCGGGATGACCTTGTCCAGCCGTTCTTTCCCGTCCAAGTAGATGCGTTGCATCATGTCGCCGAACAGTCCCAGGCTGAACCGGCCATGAAATTCTTCTTCCAGATGCAAGAAGGCGTCCATGAGTGCCGTGTTCGTGTCCTGGCTTTCATCAATGAGCAAGACCGGACACCTGCTGACCAACATCCGCCGCAAGCCTGGTTTGCTGGTCAGGAATGCGGCGGTCATGGCGATGACCTCCGAGTGATTCAGAGAGTCACGCGAGCGGTTGTCGCTAGTCGGGCTGTAAATGAACTTGATGATGGAATCTAAACGCGCCAGCCGGCGACGTTTGCTCTCCATAGATCGAAGCCGTTCAGCGCCTGATTTCGTGCTGAGACGCCCCTTCCTGTGCTGCTCCTCGAGCTTAGCAAGCTCCTCTTCAAGATTCTTTGCGACCCACTGACGGATGTCAGCGTTGAAACCCTCGATCAGCGACCACGCGAAAGCGTGGATCGTCATGACTTCGACCCGTGGATCGAACTCGAGACGTTGCTTGATTTCTTCGCAGGCGGCGTTGGTGTAGGTGATGATGCCAATCTTCTTGCCAGTGAGCGTCAGATGCCGGCCATGCTCTCCATCGATCGTTTTTCTGACGGCGCTGACCAAGGACCGCGTCTTTCCTGAGCCAGCACCTGCATACAGAAAGAAGCTTCTTGGCTTGCCCAAGTCAAGACACTCGATGATCGTTGCGTCGGCATCGGCATCAAATTGATCATCGGCAGCCGTCATGGCGTGCCTCCCGGCCCAAGACCAGCAGCGGCAGCTACTGGAACGGCTGTAGCCGCCGCTGTCGTTAAGATTTCCACCTGTTTTTTCTTCAACTGCTCCTGTAGCCATTCCAGACCTTCGGCGATGTACTGAGGCACCTTCAGATTGTGGAAGTTGTCCGCCATCAAGACTTCGAGCGCGAACTCCGCCTTCTTGCCGCCCTTCAGCTCGTTGTACATGCGAGTACCGATCGCGGTCGCCCCACCACCATTAGCGATGGCATTCCGAAATTTGGCGTTCAATCCGGGGCCGGCAAACGCAGCAAAGAAGTCCACGTTTTCGAACACGAGCGCGTCCTCAAAAGTATAGGGATAGGCGGTCTCCTTGGTTGTGGCACCCGGCAGTGTGACCTCAACAGGTGTCTGGTATGCCGCGCGTACGGCGAACAGCGTGTCGCTGGCATCCGTGATCGTCTTGGCCGCCGGCGGTGCGCCGATGAGGGCGTCTACATCGTCCAAGGCTGGCACCCAGGTCTTGAGGGTGACGTTGTTGGTTTTCTGGCTAGCGCCCAAAGCAGGTTGGACTGATGAGCCCCCTGTCCCCGTCAGACTGTCCAGATCGGTGATGATCAGCGTCAACAGGCCAAGATGATCGATCAACGGGCGCAGACGATGGGCATGGCTACCGCCAATCTCCAGCAACGTGAGGTAGCTCTGATGCAGCACCTTGTAGTGCGCCCGAATGAAGTTGGGTATGAGCATGCGCTCAGCAGGTCCCTCGACGAGGATCGCTGCGTCAGCGAAGAACAGGTCGGCGTGCTGCGCACGCAAGTACCGGGTAACGAAGTGCTCGGTGTCCGCCCCCTCCCCAAACACCTGCGACAGGTTGATCACCGTCGACACAGGTACCTTGGCCACCATGCCGGCCGGCAGTCTCCGGAAATACCTCAGGTTTGCGAAGGGCGTTTCGTGCGCAACGTGGCTCGAGTGTGTGCTGACGATTAGCTGCGTGCGTAGTGCGTCGCTCTCGCCTAGCTCTGGGCGTCTGCGTAGCACCTCATAAGCCTTCTTAATGAAGACTTGCTGCACTTGCGCGTGCAGGTGAGCTTCAGGCTCCTCCACGAGGACTAGGTGAAGCGGCTCAATGCTTGTAGCTTCGACACCTTTGGACGCCTTGCCGACGCGCATCCAGGCATCGCGGAAGCTCATCAGCCGGAAGATCATCGAAATGAGGTTCTGATAGCCGAGTCCGTTGCTACCTTCCGGAAGCAGCAGGAGGGGCGCTACTGCGCCCGCATCTGAAATCACGTCAACCTCGAAATTGACCGCAGCACTGTGGTTTAACCCATCGATCGCTCGTAAGCGTGTCGATACGCGCGGCCGCGGGTCGCTGACACCTGGATAGCCCAGGCCTTCCACCTCGGTGAAGCATTCGCTGAAGCTCTCTGTCAGTTTCAGGTCGAATGCATCTTCAGCCGCCTCCATGGCTTGGAGAGCCTCCAGATCCATGGGGTCTGGCCCCTTGGCTGGATCCAGATGCTTGGCGTAGTAGCTTCTGAGTTGTTCCGACAGCCGTGTTCCGCCTGCCGAGGTTTGCAGCTCACCTTCTTCTTCGGCCCCACTCGGGATCTCGCCAAAGCCGCGCTGCGCGGGAATGTCATGCACTCGAATCAGACCATTGAGAGGATCGCCCTCAATCGGCAGTGCTGTTGCCGAAAGCGCCTGCGGCACAGCACGAAGCTTTTCAGGGTTTGCAAGTAGCGCTGGATCCAGCGGATAGACCCGAATCGTGAACATCGAGCTCAGTCGCTTGGTGAGGAAGTCGACCAGCGTTTCGGGCCAGACCGTCAACTTGGAAGTGGACGCTGCATCGGCGGCCTTGGCTGCGGCAGCAACCGCAGCTGCGGTGCGCATGGTATTGGCTTCGGTGACTGCAGTGATGAACTCCTTGAAAAGTGCATTGAGGGCCTTGGGCTCGTAGCGCAATCTCACTCCCAGCCGTCCGCCAGTCCATTCCATGAGCGGGACCAAATCTCGAACACGATGGACTTCTTCTTCCTTGACCTGTAGCCATAAATCTAAGGTTGGGAGCGCGTGCACCCAGGGATCCAGGGTGAGTTCTGCCACGCCACCTTTCTCGTCACCTTTCTGGTTCGCCTGCAGCCATGCTTCGCCGATGTCAACGAGGGTCCTCAGGTGACACAATGTGAAGTCATGAATATCGAAGGGACAGCGTCGCGGCGTTAGGAATCGCCGTAGGGCCAGTATGGCCGAGGTCTTGCCGCTGTTATTCGCACCGACAAACAATGTCGTTTTGGGCGACAGATCCACGCGTGCCGACAATAGCTTCCTGAAATTCGCGATCTCGACGAATTCGATGTGCATGTAGCACCCTCCCTTTGGCATGTATTTTTGTAGCGCTAACTTTAGCGTGAGGCTGCGGATAGCCGGAACAGATCCGAACTACCCAACTATAGCTAGGCGTGTTCTTTGTTAGTGCTGCTCAAATCTAGTGGATGGGAAAAGGCGTTGCCAAGCGGAATCTCGGACGACCGCCTAGGCCGATCAGCTGACAAGTTGTTGCTGCTGATGCACCCAATACGCCATGCATGCGAACCCTATGATCTTCACAAGCCTTCAGCGTAGGAGATCATGTACGACAGCATCCACCGCTGACGGCACTTCTGGCATTGCGGTAACCGCTTGCCATGCCACTGCAAACGGCGCGACCAGCCCCCTGCACGACGCTGCAGCAGGCGGGTACGCTGGGCGCCATGAATTACCTCGCCCACGCCTACCTTGCCCAGCATGACGACGAAGCCATGGTCGGCACGCTGCTAGGGGATTTTGTCGGCCTGGACAAGCTTGATCATTTACTGGCCCACACTGCAGCTGGAAATCCGCCTGCATCGCAAGATAGACCTCTATACCGACAGCCACTCGGCCGTACTGGCCACCAGGCAGCATTCCCCTGGCGCCAGCTATCAGCGCAGCCTGAGACAGCGTACTTCCCGATGAATTTATACAGTCCCCGCCCGCGCTGATACCACCCAGCAAGATGAATGACACCAATTCTTCCACCTTAAGAAACAATCAATTCACCAAATCAGCCATTCTTCCTCCAATCGGTTTTTGGCAAAGTAGCGTCACTTGCATCGCAACACGGATGCCAACACTACTGAAGACAAGGACCCACCATGAGCCGCATTGCGCTCATCACCGCCGACATTGCCACGCGTGAACAGCACGCTCTGCTGCACAGCGTTGGCGAGCTGCAAGGCTATATCCCCAATCTACTGAGGATCGTTGCCAACTCGCCCGCCGCGCTACGTGCTTTTCTCGATCTGCACAGCCTTACCCGTGATGGCAGCCTAGACCTCCCCACCCGGGAGCGGATTGCAATTGCGCTAGCCCAGAAGAACGGAAGCACCTACTGCCTCTCTGTACATGCGCAGCTGGGCAGCCAGGCCGGACTCAATGGTGCCGAGATGGAATCGAACCGGCTGGGCGATAGTCACGATGCCAAGGCGGCTGTGGCTGTCCGCTTTGCCTGCCAGCTGATCGAACACCGCGGTGATCTGGATGACGATGAGCTCCGGGCCATGCGCAATGCCGGCTACAGCGACGCCGAGATTGTCGAGGTCATTAGCCATACCGGGCTGAATTTCCTTAGCAATCTGATGAGCAAAGTGAGCCAGGTCGATATTGATTTCCCCTTGGTTACGCTGAACTGAGCACCCACAACATGATTTCCAGACTCATGTCTTTCTTGCGCACTGGCCGCCACGGGCACCCCTTTTCCGCCTCAACATCCGCAAGCGGTTTGAGCTGGCTGCTGCTCGCTGGCCATACGCCACAACGCAGCCCCATTGCCGAAGGCCGCGATCTGCTGGCTCTGGCAGACGGAGCCGATCACCTCGAATTGGCCTTACAGCTTCACTGTACCTACTAACCCTCGACTCACCCATACAGGAGCACTCTCATGTCCAAACAACCCGTCAAACTCTATACCTTCCCCTTGTCCGGTCATGCCCACCGTGTCCGGCTGGCGCTGTCGCTGCTGAACGTGCCTACCGAGCTGATCGAAGTGGATCTACGCAAGGCGGAGCATAAGCAGCCTGACTTTCTCAAGTTGAATACCTTTGGCCAGGTACCGGTCATTGACGACAACGGCACCGTGATTGCCGATTCCAATGCCATCCTGGTGTACCTGGCTCGCAAGTACGGCAACAGCGACTGGCTGCCGGCCGACGCTGCTGGAGAAGCCGCTGTTCAGCGCTGGCTGTCGGTTGCTGCAGGGCTGGTGGCATTTGGTCCGGCTGCTGCGCGGCTGGTGACAGTATTTGGTGCAGGTTTCAACGCTGACGAAGTCATCAACCGCTCGCATAATCTGCTTAAAGTGATGGATGCCGAACTGGCCGATCGTCCCTTCCTGATCGGCAGCAAGCCCAGCATTGCCGATATCGCCAACTACACCTATATCGCGCATGCACCCGAGGGTAATGTCGCACTCGGTGCATACCCCCAAGTCAGCGCTTGGTTGCGTCGCATTGAAGCTCTGCCCGGCTTTGTAGGCATGCAGAAAACAGCCGTCGGCCTGGCTGCCTGATCAGCCAGTTGCAAAGGGCAGGCAAGCTGCCTGCCCTTGAAAACCTGTTTGTCGCTTGCGGGATTTCAGCTATCAGCGCCTCGCCCGGCAAGGCCAGGACTATGCATGTCCGCGCAACAGCGCATCGACTAAGGAAAAATCATGAGCTCCCCGAACACCGGCACTACCTCCCCCTGGCATCGCGGTGAACGGGCGATCCATGAGCAAATGGGCACTGCAGCCCAGATGGAGGCCATTGGCAGGCGGGTCATCCGAGACTACATGCCGGACCAGCACCGCACCTTCTATGAGCAATTGCCCTTTATTGTGGCGGGTGGCGTGGATGAGCAAGGTTACCCTTGGGCCAGCATCCTGGAGGGTAACCCTGGCTTCATCCGCTCACCCGACCCGCGTCAGTTGCTGATTCGCACCAAGCCTGCAACTGGCGATCCATTGCTAGAATGTCTGCAGGATGGCGCTGCCGTCGGACTACTGGGTATCGAGCTGCATACCCGTCGCCGCAACCGCATGAATGGACAGATCCACCTGCAGCAGGATGGTGATATCGCGGTGCAAGTTGGCCACTCCTTCGGCAACTGTCCGCAATATATCCAGGATCGGCAGTTCTCTTTTTCCCAGCCACCCGGGCAAGCTTATAGCGGTGCCGTCGAGCAGTTGAGCGGGCTCGATGCAGCGGCGAGGGAAGCCATTGTCGCTGCCGACACTTTCTTTGTTGCCAGTTACTTTCCCGGCGACGCTGACAATCCCGGCCCCCAGGTCGATGTATCGCACCGTGGCGGTAAACCAGGTTTTGTCCTGGTCGACGGTGACACGCTCGCGATTCCCGACTTTGCCGGCAATATGCACTTCAATACGCTAGGCAACCTGCTGGTTCACCCCAAGGCGGGGCTGGTATTCATCGACTTCGCCAGCGGCGATATGCTGCAATTGAGCGGCAGTACCGAAATCCAGTTTGCTGGCGAGGACATTGCCGCCTTTCAGGGGGCCGAGCGCCTGTGGCGCTTCCAGGTCGAACGGGTTGTACGCCGCCGCGCCGTGCTGGCCTTGCGCTGGCAACTCAGGGACTTCTCACCTAACTCTTTGATGACCGGATCCTGGGAACAGGCTGCTGCCAGGCGAGCTGCGGCGGCACTGGAGAACGCTTGGCGACCGTTCCGCATCGAGCGGATCGTTGAGGAGAGTTCGGCGGTACGCTCGTTCTATCTAAGCCCGACCGATGGCGTGGGTCTGGCCGCCTTCCGTGCGGGGCAGCATCTGCCGATACGCCTGTCCCTGCCGGGACAGGAAAAACCGGTAATCCGTACATACACCTTGTCACTCGGGCCGTCCGAAGGCGTCTACCGCATCAGCGTCAAGCGCGGCAGTACTGTTTCAGCGCATCTACACGACACGCTCCGGGTCGGCGACCTGATCGAGGCCCGCGCCCCGCAAGGTGACTTTGTGGTCGATGCAGCCGAGCGGCGTCCGCTGGTGCTTCTGGCCGGTGGTATCGGCATTACGCCCATGCTGGCGATGCTGCATCATGTCGTCTTTGAGGGACTACGCACCCGCCGGATAAGGCCGACCTACCTGTTTTATGCCACCCGCACGGTTAGCGAGCGGGCGTTCGATGCTGAAATCGACGACTTGCTCCGTCGTGCCAGCAATGCCGTGCAGGTCGTGCGTCTGAGCAGTCAACCCGAAGCCGACCGCGTACATGGTCACGATTACGAAGTTGCGGGCCACCTTGATCTGGCCTTGATCAAATCGGCTCTGCCGCTGGATGACTACGACTTTTACCTTTGTGGCCCGGCACCGTTCATGCAAAGCCTGTATGACGGTCTGCGTGATCTGCGGATTGCCGATGACCGTATTCATGCCGAAGCCTTTGGTCCGGCAGCTTTGGCGCGGCGGCAGGATAGCGCGCCTGCGGTGCCTGCACTCGCGCCTGTCGCCGATCACGACGTCAAGGTACTGTTCGCCGAATCAGGCAAAGAGGCACGCTGGCAGGCCGGTGGCGCCAGCCTGCTCGAACTGGCCGAGGAACGCGGCTTGACACCGGAATTCAGCTGCCGCGGTGGTAGCTGCGGTACCTGCAAGGTGTCACTACTGGAGGGTGCCGTTACCTATCCTCAACGGCCCGCATTTCCATTGGCCGAGGGTGAGGTCTTGCCGTGCTGCGCCGTACCCGCCCGTAGCAGCGAGCAGGCTGCCCGCATTGTCTTAAAGCTCTGAACCCGCTGGCTGAGCATTTACTCACACTCAGTTCAGGTGCTTGTCGGCGCGCAGGCGATCTACCATGAGGTCGATGAAACTGCGCACCTTGGCCGAGCCGTACTTGCTCTCGCGGTGCACGATGTGTATGGGCAAAGGCGCGTTCTCATATTCGGATAACACGATCTTGAGTTCACCCGTCGCTAGGTGCGGAGCTATCTGATACGACATAAGGCGGGTAATACCCAGCCCGCTGCGCGCAGCCTCGATCGCAGCATCATTGCTGGTCACCGTAAGCCGCGGCTTCAGCTTGATATTGGCGGGACCGGATTCCGGCCCGAACTTCCACTCCACCGCCGGCGACACCCCGGTCGCAGCAATGATAGTCCGGTCGCGCAATACCTGGGGGGTTAGCGGAATGCCGTGCCGTTCCAGGTATTCAGGCGAGGCGCACAGCACGCGCCGGACCTGGCCTACCTTGATGGCACGCATGCTGGAGTCAGGCAAGGGGCCGATGCGTACCGCCACATCCACACCTTCCTCCAGCATATTCACCACCCGATCCAGGAACAGCGCCGACACATCAGCCTCAGGGTAGCGGTTCAGGTAATCAATGATGCCGGGCATGACAAACATCTTGCCGAACAGTACTGGCGCCGTCACCGTGAGATGGCCGCGTGGCGCCGCATTGATACCTGCCGCCGCCTCGTCGGCCTCATCCACCTCACCGAGGATGCGGCGGGCATCGTCCAGATAGCGCTGACCTGCCTCTGTCACCCGCACATAGCGAGTCGTGCGTTGCAGCAGCTTGACCCCCAAACGGGCTTCCAAGGCCGAGATGGCGCGCGTCACAGCCGGCGGCGACATGCCCAATCGCCTTGCACCACCTGCAAAACTCTCTTCCTCGCCCACCGCTACGAACACCGTCATCAGGTGCAGTCTGTCCATACATTCATTCCTTTAATTGGAATAATCTATTGCATTCTACATCCATTCTTCTATTCGATGAACTTTGGCAAAGTGGCGTCACTCGCACCGCACTGGGCGCTGCGAACTGCAAGCCACCCAACCAAGGAACCATCATGAGCCGTATCAGCATCCCTACCGTCGAACAATCTCTTGAAGCAAGCAAGCCGCTTCTGGCAGCCGTGAAGCAACAACTCGGCGTTGTCCCCAACCTGATGAAACTGATCGGCCACAGCCCCGCCGCATTGGAAGGCTATCTGTCGCTTAATGCCGCATTGAACAAGGGCAAGCTGGACGCCGCATTGCGTGAGCGGATCGCCCTGACGGTAGCCGAGTACAACGGCTGCGACTACTGCCTGTCGGCGCATACCTACCTGGGTCTGAATGTCGCCAAGCTCAGCGAAGCCGACATTGCCGCCGCCCGTGACCACCACAGCAGCGATGCCAGAACTGCCGCCGCCCTGCGCTTTGCCTACCGTGTTGCCACTGAGCGCGGCCGGGTCAGTGATACCGATCTGGCCGCGCTGCGCCAGGCCGGCTTCGACGAGGCCGAGGTAGTGGAAATCGTTCTGGTCGTTGCCCTGAATGTGCTGACCAATTACGTCAACAACGTCGCCCAGACCGATATCGACTTCCCCAAGGTCTCGGCCAAGTAAGCCAGTTCGCCAACCACCCTCTCCACTCACTCAGGAATCCACATGAAAGTCGCCCACACCCGATTCATCGCCCAACTGGCACTCGCCGCCACCATGATCATCCCGGCCTTTGCCGCAGCACCCATGACCAAGGACGGTGTCACCACCATCCACCTGACGGAGTACAACGGCTACTTCGCTGCGCAGGAAACCCTGACTGACCTCAAGCCCGGCGAGTACGATTTTGTCGTCACCAACAAGGCGGGCAAGTTTGTCGGTTTCAATGTGCAGGATCAAAAGACCCATGAGCTGCTGGGTGGTTTTGGCCTGAACCCCAACGAAACCAAGACGGCCCGTGTCACGGTTACGGCCAATGGCTTCCGCTACCGCTGCCCCATCAATGTCACGCCCTGGTACGACGTGGACATGACCAAGTAATCCTTCCCACCCTGCCTGCAGCTGCATTGCCTAAGGCAGGGTCACTGCCGCTACGGCTGGCAAGCCAGCCCTGCGGGAAAACTGATGATGGCGCTGGAATGGCCACATTGACGAGGCGCTTCATGCGCCTCGTACTCTTCTTGCCTGGCTGTTGACACACAGAGCCAGTTCACGCTCTTTTCGCGCCCGGGTGTAAATCGTGAGCCGGCTATAGGCACCGGCCGGCAGGCAGCTCAAGCGCACAGCCAAACACTGAACTATCGTGTTGGTGTGAAAACCCCGGTTTGCCTCCATCCACTCTTTATCGGCACCCACCATGTCAAATCCCCCTTTTGACGTCCATCAGACGCCACACAATCAGGGCCTACTTCGCAGTTTGATGCTGATGGCCTGGATGGTCGAAGCGCGCGACCCCTACACCGGTGGTCATTTGTGGCGCGTGGCACGCATGGCCGAGGAACTGGGACGATCATTGGGCATGCCGGACAAGGAAGTCCACCGCATTGCCCTCGCCGGGTTCCTGCACGATATTGGCAAGATCGGCGTTCCCGATGCCGTGCTGCGCAAGCCGGGCAAGCTGGACGACGACGAATATGCGGTCATCAAGGCCCACCCAGCCATAGGCCAGCGCATTCTGGCCGAGCATCCGCTGGCACATTTGGTCATGGACGTCGTCTTCCACCATCACGAAACACCAGATGGCCGCGGCTACCCAGTGGGTCTGGTTGGCACAGCCATTCCACTGGACGCGCGGTTGGTGGGCATCTGCGACGCCTTCGATGCCATGACCAGTACCCGCCCCTATCGCAAGGGCATGCCTATCGCCGCCGCGCTGGAGATCATCAGCAGCGCCGCAGGCAGACAGTTTGACGCCGAACTGGCGAGCCGTTTTGTGGCACTGGGCCGGGAGGGCGCCTTTGACCATATCGTCGGCCATACCGACGAGGGAATTCCACTCGGTGTTTGTGCCAGCTGCGGTCCGGTGATCCAACGCTATCGCGCTACTCAGCCTGGAGAGCATGCCGATTGCCCGGCCTGCAATGCGCGCTATGAGTGGCAGCAGACAGGCAGTGGCCTGCATGCAGCCCATGTGGGTAAAACCCATGGCAACCTGAGCCTACCTTTGCCCGATACCAGTCTGCTACAGACACTGCTGAGCGAGTGGGCACCTTTGCTGACATAAAGTGCCGGTCACGGCGGCGGCCCCAGGCATACAAACAAAGCCCAATTATTCCACCTGTCGTAACAATCATTTCCCCACAGAGAGGATTCTACTCTTCCTGCAACACGGTCAAAGTGGTGCCTGTTCGCTATTCGATCACCCACAACCAAAGGAAGCGCCATGACCGACATCACTCTGTTCCACACCTCCACCTGCCCCTATTGCGTACAGGCTGAACGTTTGTTGGGCCGTAAGGGCATCACCGCCATAAACAAGGTCAACATTGAACAGTCGGCCACCTTGCGTGACGAAATGATCGCCCGCAGCGGCCGGCGCACAGTGCCGCAAATCTTTATCAACGGCGAGCACATAGGTGGGTTTGATGACTTGGTTCGACTTGATCAGGGCGGCGCTCTCGATCCTCTGCTAGGTCTATGAGCCTGTTCAACGTCTTCTCGCCTCGTCGAAAAGCATTGAACCGGCTCTCCATGCATAGCAGCCGACCAGTTGCAGCAAACCACCCCAAAATACGGTAAACCATCATGACAGACCAACAGATCACTAGCCGCCCGCCCCTGCCACCTTTCGACCGCGACAGCGCACTAGCCAAAGTCAGGGCAGCTGAAGACGGCTGGAACGGGCGTAATCCTGCCAAGGTTGCGCTGGCTTATACAGCAGACAGCCGTTGGCGCAATCGCAACGAGTTCCTGAACGGCAGGGAAGAAATTGCAGCCTTCCTGCACCGAAAATGGCAGCGCGAACACAACTACCGACTAATCAAGGAGCTATGGGCCTATACCGGCAACCAAATCGCCGTACGTTTTGCCTACGAATGGCATGACGACACAGGTCAGTGGTACCGCTCTTATGGTAATGAGAACTGGGAATTCGATGCACAAGGGCTGATGGCAGTGCGCCACGCCAGCATCAACGACTTGACCATCGCTGAAACCGAGCGGCTGTTTCACTGGCCGATAGGCAAACGGCCGGAAGATCACCCAGGGCTGAGCCAACTGGGTCTGTAATACATGAAAGACTCCGCTGCAGACGCCCCCTCCTGACTTTGCTGTCACTGCTCACCATGCCCAAGACAGGCGGAGCGAGGGCACGGCCAGTGCCGTACACGGCGCTGCACCGGGCGGGTACACTGGGTGCCATGAACTACCTCGCCCATATCTACCTTGCCCAGCACGACGACGAAGCCATGGTCGGCGCCTTGCTGGGGGATTTTGTCGGCTCGGACAAGCTCGATCATTACAGCCCCACGCTGCAGGCGGAAATCCGCCTGCATCGCAAAATAGACCGCTATACCGACAGCCATGCTGCAGTGCTGGCTGCCAGGCAGTGTTTCCCAGATGGTCGGCGCCGCTACGCCGGTATTTTGCTCGATGTCTATTACGACCATCTGCTGGCTCGCCAGTGGTCGCGCTACAGCGATACGCCGCTGGATCAGTTCAACCAGCGCTTCTATGCCGCCCTGCAGTCCAGGCAAGACCAGTGGCCTGAGCGGCTGGCAGAGATCGCCCCGCACATGATGGCGCATGACTGGCTGGGCGCCTATCGCCAGCGCGAAAGCGTGGACCATGCCATACGCCGTATCGCCACGCGGCTTTCCCGCAATGGTGACCGCCTGGTCGATTGCCTGGGTGACCTGCAATCGCATGAAGTGGCGCTGGCGCGGGGTTTCGATGTTTTCTTCCCCCAGCTTATCGGCTACGTTCAGGCCGAGCGCCGAGGGTTGTGAGCGGTCGCCGGGCTATCGGTGCCCGGTTTCGCACCACCAGCCTGCCCTTCCGTCCCTACCGGCCGGGTTTCGTCCCAAGGCCAACACGGCGGCGCCACTTGCCCGCTATGCTGCACACCATTCCTGCCACGACGGACACGCCATCATGCTCAGCAGCCTGCTATTCACCTTTCGCCTGCTCCTCACCTGGGGTGCCATTTTCTGGGTTGTCATTGTGCTCTGGAGCACCATAGCGCCACCCGGCCATGGCGACCCACACTGGGTCTGGGTGCTAGCCATCGGCCTGGTGATGAGCTGCCTTGTGATCAGCGCCGCCTCGCACAAGCGCCGGGTACGGCTAATTGCAGGCAGGCTTGATGGCAGCACGCTGTCCAATCGGCAACGGCGACAGATCGAGATCCCCCTGCCAGCCAGCGAGGCCTTCGAACTGGTCGATGCAGCGATCCGGGAATTACCACGGGTCGAGGAAATCGAGAGCACCGCTGACAGCCTGCAGGTACGGGCCAAGGTGCAGCGTATCGACCCCTATGGCAAGGGCCTGCCTGGCCGCATCCTGTTCGGCATGTTCCGCACCGGCCGCAACCAGATATTGGCCACTGTGATGCCGGGCGAAGGCACAGGCAGTGTGACGCTGATCTGCGAGCCGGAAGGCGGTGCCTGGGGTGACTGGTTCAAGATGGACGATGCCACCAATCTGGAGAATGCCGAAGCCATCGCCCGCGCCATCCGCCGCCGGGTAACCACGCTCCGCCAGCTTGAGCAGGAGCAGGCACGCCAGAGCGAGGCCGAAAAGGAGCTCACCCTTGCCAGGCTCAGCTTGTTGCAGGCGCAGGTGGAGCCGCATTTTCTCTACAACACCCTGACCAGCGCCCAGTACCTGACCCGCAGCAATCCGGCCTTGGCAGACGAGATGCTGGGCAATCTGATCGTGTATCTGCGCCGCTCCCTCCCCAGCACCGACCACGCCTTTGCCGGCCTGGGCAACGAGCTGGAACGGGCCCGTGCCTACCTCGATATCCTGCGCATACGCATGGGCGACAGGCTGAAGCTGCAGATCGAGGTGCCCAACTCACTGCTGGCGCTCCCCCTGCCCAGCATGATGCTGCAAACCCTGGTGGAGAATGCCATCAAGCATGGTCTGGAACCCAAGCCCGGCGGTGGCACCATCTGGATACTGGCCCGCGCCAGCGCCGGTCAGATCACATTGACGGTGGCAGATGATGGTCAGGGCTTCAATGCAGAGAGCAGCGGCACCGGCATAGGCTTGAAGAACCTGCGCGAGCGCCTGCGCCTGGCCTATGGCAATCTCGCCTCGTTTACCATCGTCGCCAACTTCCCGCAGGGTGTGGCTGCCACCCTCACCCTGCCCGGCAGCAGCCTGCCCACCCTGGCCTTGCAGGAGCAGCAACATGCTTAGGTGTGTGATTGCCGAAGACGAGCCCCTGCTGCGCCAGGCACTGCAAGTGCTGCTGAGCGAGACCTGGCCCTCGGCACAAATCGTCGCCCTATGCGAAGAAGGTGGCGAAGCGCTGGAAGCCATCAGCACCTTGCTGCCCGACGTCGCCCTGCTGGATATCCGCATGCCTGGCCTGACCGGGCTGGAGGTAGCCGCTGCGGCCGCCGAGGTCAGCCCGGCGACCCAGGTGGTATTCATTACCGCCTACGACCAATACGCCATCGATGCCTTTGAGCGCGGCGCCGTGGACTACCTGCTCAAGCCGGTGAGCCGGGAGCGGCTGGCCAGCACCATGCACAGGCTGCAGACCCGCGCAGCCGCCGGTGCCATAGACCACGCCACCCTGGTGCAGTTGTTGGGCCAGCTCAACCAGCGCAAGCTCATCACGCCAGAGCCAGCCCCGCTGGTGTGGCTGACGGCCAGCGCCGGCAAGGAGACGCGGCTGATACTGGTGGAAGACGTGGTCTATTTTCAGTCTGACAATAAATACACGGTGGTCATGACAGCCGAAGGTGAAGCCTTGCTACGCAAGCCGTTAAAGGAGTTGCTGCCCTTGCTGGATACCAATCTGTTCAAGCAGATTCATCGTGCCACCATCGTCAATCTCAAGGCCATTGCCTCCATCAGCCGGGACGACAGCGGCAAGGGCGCACTCAAACTGAAGCAACGTCCCGAATTGCTGAGCATCAGCCAGCCCTTCATGGCCCTGTTCAAAACCATGTAGCTGCCACACCTTGCGTGGCGTGGCTTATCTCGCGGCCAGCGGTAGACGATCGGGCGCGATGAATGCCTGCCGCGATGACTCCTGCGCCAGCAGGCCTTCGCTGTAGTGATGGCTCAAGGCATCGCGGCTGCTCAGCATCAGCCCGGCCGCACGCCGTTCAAACCGTCGCCATTGTTGCTGCCAGCGCAGGTGCTGCCCGGCATCGTCGGGCAGGTACAGGGCGATCAGCTTCAACAGCGCCTCGGTGATGGTGACGTGGTACTTGTCATCGGCCTTGAGGTGGCCGCAATAACAACGCAAGGCATGGCGAAACCGTGTCGCCCCCTCTTCCAGGCCGTATTGGCGCATGGCGGCCCAGGCTGCAAATACATGGGCCCTATGGTCGAACGCATGGGGTGCCAGCGTCCCGCGCTCCAGCGCTCCCAGCACATCGGGCAAGCCAGGCAAACGTGCAGCCACCAGCGTCTCTGACGAGGTGCTGGCGATATGGGTGACCGTACCGGGCGTGGGAATAGGGCTATTCACAAAGGCTAAGCAATGGCGGCAGGAAGGCGGCGCCATTGTCGCACCCCTGGGTGAATATTCCCGAATATATCCAGCACCACAACGCTTCCTGCACAACGCTTGCCCGGCACGCAGCCCTGCTGCCAAGGCTTTGCGCACGCCTTGCCCTGGCAAGGCATCACCTTGGGCAGCACGGTTCAACTGCCGCTTATCGGTCAAACTTAAAATTAGTATTTCGTTATATTGCCATTAACAAATCAATAGCCTAGCCTTGGTTTTGTCGCCACCAAACCGATAACCCTTCAGGAGTCCGCCATGTCCTCCAAGCTGCCACGCCTTGCACTCATCACCCTGTTGATTGCCAGCCAAGCCGGCACGGCGGCGGGCCTGACGGTAGGCATGAGCTGGCACTTGCAACTGCAAGGCACCCTGCAAAAGCCGAACCGCCAGTTGTACGACATCGACCTGTTTGATATGCCTGCCACCACCATCGCCCAGCTGAAGAGCCAGGGCCGTACCGTCATCTGCTATTTCAGTGCCGGCAGCTACGAAAACTGGCGGCCCGATGCCAACCAGTTCCCCCAGGCTGCCCTGGGCAAACCGCTGGATGGCTGGGAAGGCGAGAACTGGCTGGATATACGCAATGCCACCGTGCGCAGCATCATGGGAAAGCGCATGGATCTGGCCAAGCAGAAGGGTTGTGATGGGGTGGACCCCGACAATGTGGACGGCTACAGCAACGATACCGGCCTGCCACTGACCGCTGCGCACCAGCTCGACTACAACCGCTTCCTGGCTGATACGGCCCACGCCAAGGGCCTGCTGATCGGGCTGAAGAACACGGTGGAACTGGCGCCCGACCTGGTGGGCAAGTTTGATTTTGCGATCAACGAAAGCTGCTACAAGTACCGCGAGTGCGGCGTCTACCAGACCTTTATTGCCATGGGCAAACCCATATTCATTGCCGAATACCGCAGCACGCCCAATACCAACTGGTGTGCCGATGCCAAGCGCAATCGTTACTCGCTGCAGTATTTCAAGCTGGCGCTCAAGGGCGTAGGCACGCTCTGCAGCTGACAGGCCTGGTTGTGGCCGGGTGGTGGCAACTAGAACGGCACCACTCGGCTCACCAGGTCCTCACGCTCCACTTCGGCCAGAAAGGCATCACCCAGGCGCGCCGTTTCGGCCCTGACCTGGCGCCAGTATTTTTGCCGTGTACTGTCGTCGAAGTCGCGAAAGTCGTTACGGTCGGGAATCTTGCCGTGTGGCAGCCTTGCCACCCAGTCTGGCGAGGGGGCAACCAGCACGACATTTTCCAGTCGCTGTGGCAACGGCCGGCGCCAGGGCAGGTTCTTGTCGAACCATCCCGGCACGATGTGCGGGTAAAAGTGTGGATAGAGCACCAGATCACTGAGCTGGGTATAGGGCAGGTCCAGGTGGTAGTCGATCAAGCCGCCATCACGATAGCGGCCTGCGGGTGCGTGGTTGGGGTTGTTCACCCCCGCAACCACCAAGGGGATGGCTGCCGTGGCATGCAGCGCATCCAGCAGATTATCGGCCTTGAGTGGCGCGATATGGGTGGGAAAATCCCCCGCCAATGGGGGTGCCGGATGGCGGGGGTCGGCAAACCAGACGCGATCCCAGCCTTTGGCATACAGCTTGCGCGACAACAGATTGGCGGTGGCCACCGCCAGCACCCCGGCCAACTGGGTAGGCCCATGCTCGGAGGCCAACAGCCCCCGGGCTTTCACCGTCGTCAACGTCAGGCTGTAGCTGGGGTGATGCAGCAGGCTGGCCGGATCGCCCTGGAACAAATCCGCCAACATGCACCGCAAGGCGGTGCCCACCTGGCTGGCCGTCACGCCCTTGGCATAGGTTTCCTCGGTATAGCGCTCCGCCAGCCTCCCCAGTGCACGTGCCGGGTCGTCCTGCATGGCACAGACAAAACGCCAGGCGCCGATGGAGCTGCCTATCAGTTGCCGCTGGCGTGGACTGCGCGCTAGCCAGTCACCGAACAAGGCCTGATCCAGCCCGGTCAGCGCCAACGCCTTCGGCCCGCCCGCGGCACCGGGCAACAGGCCGATATCGGCCGGCGCCAGGCCACGCTGCCGGATATGCTGCAGCGCACGATGCCCCGCCCGCCAAACCAGGGGCGCGGAGTGTTGTATATGGATGGCAGGCGTTAATGACATGGCAGTTTTCGCGGCAATGCAACAAAAACACATTCTAGAGCCAGCAGCGAGCTTGCCGCCAGTTGGCTATCAAGCACCGTTTACCCAGCCCAGCGCCACGTTCAGAGCGGGTGCGGCATCACGCGGTTTCTGCAAGTGGCCTCCAGGCCCTAGAATGCTGCCTTCCTCGCCCCGTCATTGCCGCTCCCATGAACTTCAGCGTCCTCCTTCTGCTCCTCGTCACCCTGGTCTGGGGTACCACCTTCCCCTTGCTCAAGTCGGCTTCCAGCAGCCTTAGCGGGGTCGAGATATCGGCCATACGCTTTGTCATTGCCGCCGTCTGCATGCTGCCGTTTGTGTTCAAGGCACGCCGCGAAACCTGGCGGGATGGCGCTCTGCTGGGCGCTTTGGCGCTGACCTCCTATGTGGCGCAGGCTTACGGGCTGGAGCACATCTCGTCCAACCGCAGTGCCTTCCTGACCAGCCTGAACGTGCTGATGGTGCCCTTTATCGGCCTGCTGTTCGGTGGCCGGCTCTCCATCCTGATGGTGGGGGCCGCCACTGTGGCCTGCAGCGGCATAGGGCTGATGTCATGGGAAGGCGGCGGCAACCTGCTGGGCGACAGCGCTACCTTGCTGTGCGCCCTGGCCTATGCCCTCTACACCATCATGCTGTCGCAGCGTGCTGGCCGGCATGATGCCCGCCAGCTGGCCGCCACGCAGATCATCCTGATGGCGCTGTTTGCCAGCCTGTGGGTGCTGGGCAGTGGCGCCAGCGGTGGGGGAGCGGCGTTGGCCAGCCTGCCCGAACGACTGATGCCGCATATTGGCACTCTGGTTTATCTGGGGCTGGTCGCCACGGCCGGCATGCTGATGCTGCAGGCCTATGCGCAGCGCAATGTCTCGGCCGACAAGGCCGCCGTCATCTACGCGCTGGAGCCCGTCTTTGCCGCCTTGTTTGGCTGGCTGCTGCTGAGCGAATCGCTGACCGTACAGGCAGGCATCGGTGGCGCCATGGTGGTGGTGGCCGTCATCATCAGCGAGCTCAAGCCGGCCGAGCCCAAGCCCGCGAGCTGATTGATATTACTGGTCTGCCGGGCTATCACTCAGCTATCGCAGCTCCTTACCCTGCCCATCATGCCGGTATCCCTCAAGCGTACGCACAGCTACCTGTTGGCCATCACCCTGGCATTGGCTGCCTGCGGTGGTGGCGGTGGGGGCGGTAGCACACCTACCCAACCCACCCAGCCGGGCAACCCGGCAGACCGGGGCTTTAGCGACCCGTTGGCTTACTCGAGCAGTGGCAATGCCTCGCTCAGCGTGGCCAATGAGGGTGCCGCCCTGACCCACCACAGCCTCAACCTGGGCGGACGGGTAATCGACTACACCGCAACGGCCGGCCACCTGATCGCCAGCCATCCACAGACCAGCCAGCCCAAGGCAGCCTTCTTCTATGTGGCCTACACCGCCAAGAACCAGGATGTGCGTACCCGGCCTGTCACCTTTTTCTACAATGGCGGGCCGGGTTCTGCCAGCGTCTGGCTGCACCTGGGCTCCTATGGCCCCAAGCGCCTGCAGGTAGGCTACCCAGCCACCAGCCAGCCACAACCGTTTCCGCTAGTCGATAACCAGGAGAGCCTGCTCGATACCAGCGATCTGGTATTCGTCGATGCCATCGGCGCCGGGCTATCGCAGGCCATCGCGCCCCATACCAACCAGACATTCTGGGGGGTGGATGCCGACGCCGAAGCCTTCCGCGACTTTGTCACCCGCTACCTGGCGGTCAACCAGCGTACGGCTTCGCCCAAGTTCATCCTGGGGGAATCCTATGGCGGCGTGCGCAGCAGTGTTCTGGCCGATCTGCTGGAAGCGGCCGGCACCCGCATGAACGGTGTGATCCTGCTCTCCCCCATACTCAACTACTATAGCAATTGCGCCGTCTATAGCCCTGGCGAAGCCAACTGCACCGGGTTTTTGCCCACCTACGCCAATACCGGCGCCCATTTCAGGCTAACCAATCCGGCCCAGACCGACTACGCCGCCTACGCCCAGCAGATGCGCAGCTATGCCGCCAGCACCTATGGCCCCGCTGTCGCCAGCTGGCTGGGCAGTCGCCTGCCGCCCAGCAACAGCCTGGTCGATCAACTGGTCGGCCTGACCGGCGCGCGTGCCAATCTATGGCAGGCCAATCTCAGCCTCCACCCCAATACTTATCAGTTCCAGCTGATTACCGGCACGGTACTGGGCCGCTACGATGCCCGTGTCACGGCACCACAGGGCAGCGCCCTGGCCAGCGAGGGCGACCCCTCGTCCACCTTCATCACCAGCTCGTTTGCCAGCACAATACGCAGCTACCTGACCAGCCAGCTGAAGTACACCGCCCAGACCAGCTATGCCATCAGCAGCAATGCCATACAGAGCTGGAACTGGCAGCACGATGGCCAGGATCTGCCTGATACCTTGCCCGACCTGGCCGCCGCGCTGCAGCAGAACCCCAATCTCAAGATCATGGTGCTGCATGGCTATAACGACCTCGCCACGCCCTTCCACCAGACCGAGCTGGATCTGGCACGCCTGGGCAATGTGCCCGGCCTGCGAATTCATAACTACGAAGGGGGTCATATGATGTATCTGGATGACGCCTCGCGCGTCAGGACCAAGGCCGACCTGGTCACCTTCTATGCCAGCGCGCTGAACTGAGGACGCCACCATGCCCCTTCGCCACCTCGCCCCCATGCTCGCCGCCCTGCTGGCACTTGCCGTACAGGCGGCGCCCGGCAACGGCGACTCAGGCACACAGCCCGAGGATCGCAGCCACCTGCCACAACTGGGCGACCCCTATCTGCCACCAGCCGCCCGCAAGCCTGCCCAGCGCCCACCGCTGGCTGGGGCAGCACTACAGGCACAAGCACGCGCCAAGCTGCAGCAGCGCTTTGCCGCTGCCGATACGCTCAAGACCGGCAGCATCAGCCTGGCCCAGGCCAAAGCCGCCGGGCTGGGCTATGTGGTGCAGCATTTCGCCGAGATAGATCGCCAGGGCAGCGGCCGCGTCAGCTTCGAGCAGGTAGTAAGCCACCAGCAGGGGGCGCGCTAGATCCACCTTCTGGCGTCAACCTCGTCAGGGCACGCCACCAGCGCCGCTGCGCGCCCCTTTGGGGCCGTTGATGGCACTGCCCGATGCGATGCCGCCGTCAGGAGGTGGCGGTACGTCGCTACTGCGCTACCCAGCCGCCGTCCACATTCCACGCAGCCCCACGTATCTGGCTGGCCGCTGGGCTGCAGAGAAACACCACCAACTGGCCCAGCTGCTCGGCGGTGACAAAGTCGTGCGATGGCTGTTTCTCGGACAGGAGCTCACGCTGGGCCTCCTGCACGCTAACCCCCTCCTCCCTGGCGCGTGCCTCGATCTGTTCCATCACCAGCGGGGTGCGCACCCAACCGGGGCAGATGGCATTGCAGGTGACACCGGTTTCGGCCAGTTCCAGCGCCGCCACCTTGGTCAGGCCTATCAACCCATGCTTGGCCGCCACATAAGCGGATTTCTGCCGCGAAGCCACCAGACCATGCACCGAAGCGACATTGACGATACGCCCCCAGTTGCGCTCGCGCATGGCCGGAATCGCCAAGCGGCTGGTATGGAAAGCCGCCGTCAGGTTGATCGCGATAATGGCGTCCCAGCGCTCCGGCGGAAAGTGCTCCAAGGCGGCCACATGTTGTATGCCCGCGTTGTTGACCAGGATATCCACCGCCCCCAGCTCGGCAGCCGCATAGCGCATCATGGCTTCGATCTCGGCAGGCTGGCTCATATCGGCACCGTGGTAGCGCACCGCCACGCCGTAAGACGCTATCTGCTTGACCGCCGCATCGGCATCGCCAAAGCCATTCAGTACGATATTGGCGCCCTGGCTGGCCAGTTCGCTGGCTATCGCCAGGCCTATGCCGCTGGTCGACCCGGTGACCAACGCCGTCTTGCCCTTGAGTGTGTGCATCGGATTCCTACCTCCAGAAACTATTGTCGGCACGGGCCTGCCCCTTGCCGCGTTGTTATAAGAGCCTGCAACATGCAGGCAGATATTAATAGGCTCTCCCCTATCCAGGGAGGGCACGCCATGCGCTTTCAGGTAGATTGCTTGTCCGCCGTTGCAGACAGGCTAGACCAGATCAGGTTTGGTTGCCTGCCCCAGTAACCGGAAACTAGGCCAGTTGAGGCCTGTCTTACCATCCAGTCATCGCCGATAGTCGCAAATCGTCGCATGCTAGGTGCTTAGGCGTTGCCTGCAGCGTATGCTGCGCGGCTTTGCTATCTTTCCGACTTCCGAATCCCGTTATGAAACTGTTTGCTATGGCCACTGCCACGCTATTGTCCATCGCCACTCTGGCTGCCGAACCACCCAAAGCGCCCATGCAACCCAAGAAGCTCAGTATCCACGGCGATACCCGTGTCGATAACTACTTCTGGCTGCGCAACAAGCAGAACCCGGCCACCATTGCCTATCTGCAGGCCGAGAACGCCTATGCCGAAGCCGTAACCGCGCCGATCAAGGCGTTTGAGAACACCCTGTTCGAAGAGATGAAAGCCCGTATCAAAGAAGACGACAGCTCGGTGCCCTACCGGCTCGACGGTTTCTACTACTATTCGCGCTTCGAAACCGGCCACCAGTACCCCATACTCTGCCGCAAGCCAATTGCAGCCGACGGCAGTTGGGAGGCCTCGGCCGAACAGATACTGCTGGACGTGAACGAACTGGCTCGTGGCAAGCGCTTCATGGATGTGGGTGAGTTTGAAGTCAGCCCCAACGGCAAGCTGCTGGCCTTTACCACCGACGCCACCGGTTTCCGCCAATACAAGCTGCAGATCAAGAATCTTGAAACCGGCAAACTGCTGCCCTTCAAGCGCGAACGGGTTACCTCCGCCGCCTGGGCGCTGGATAATGGCACACTGTTCTACAGCACCGAAGACAAGCAGACCAAGCGCTCCAACCAACTCTGGCGCCATCGCTTGGGCGAGAAGACAGACCAACTGGTGCACGAAGAGAAGGACGAGCGCTTTGGCCTGGATGTCTACCTGACCCGTAGCGAGGGCTACCTGATCGAACAGGTGGGCAGCCATACCAGTACCGAGATACGTTATCTCAAGGCCGATGCCCCAAATGGCCGCTGGAAGGTATTGGCACGTCGCCGCGCCGACGTGCAGTACAACGTGGACCACCACGGCGATGATTTCTATATCCGCATCAACGATACCGGCCGCAACTACCGACTGGTAAAAGCCCCCGTCAGCGATCCCGCCAAGGCCAACTGGACAGAACTGCTGGCAGAGCGCCCTGACGTCATGCTGGAGGGCATAGACCTGTTCAAGCGCTTCATGGTGCGGCACGAGCGGGTCAACGGCCTCAACCAGATGGTGATTACCGACCTGGCCAGCCAGCAAAGCCACAATGTGGCCTTTGACGAGCCCGCCTACAGCGTCAGCACCGAGGCCAATGCCGAGTGGGACAGCCAGGTCTATCGCTATGGCTACGAATCAATGACCACGCCGGATACCGTATTCGACTACGACATGGCCAGCCGCCAGCAAGTGCTGAAAAAGCGCCGGCCGGTGCTGGGCAGTTTTGACCCCGCCAACTACGTCACCGAGCGTATCTGGGCCAAGGCCCGCGACGGCGTGCAAGTGCCTATCTCGCTGGTCTACCGCAAAGGTGCCAAGGTGGCCGGCGGCGCCCCCATGTGGCTGGAGGCCTATGGCGCCTATGGCTCGCCCAACGACGTGTACTTCTCGTCCAACCGCCTCTCCATGCTGGATCGCGGCGTGATCTTTGCCGTAGCCCATATACGTGGTGGTGGCGACCTGGGCGAGAAATGGCATGACGCCGGCAAGATGCAGTACAAGATGAACAGCTTCAATGACTTCATCGACAGCGCCGAGCACCTGATCGCCCAGGGCTATACCCGTGCCGACAAACTGGCCATCGAAGGCGGCAGCGCTGGCGGCCTGCTGATGGGCGCGGTGACCAATATGCGCCCAGACCTGTTCAAGGTGGTGCTGTCCGAAGTCCCCTTCGTGGATGTATTGAGCACCATGCTGGACGCCAGCCTGCCGCTGACCGTGGGCGAATACGAGGAATGGGGCAACCCCAACAAGAAGGCCGAATACAACTGGATGCGCGCCTACTCGCCCTATGACAACCTGGCCGCCAAGGCCTACCCCACCATCCTGGTGAAGACCTCGCTGAACGATAGCCAGGTGATGTACTGGGAGCCCGCCAAATATGTGGCCAAGCTGCGCACGCTGAAGACCGACCAGAACCCCCTGCTGCTGGTGACCAATATGGGCGCCGGCCACGGTGGTGCCAGTGGCCGCTTTGACCGCATCAAGGAGGTCGCATTCGATCAGGCCTTCATCATGAACCAGTTGGGCATCAAGCCGTGAGTGGCGCGGCCCACCAGATGCTGGATGCGATCAAGCTGCACCGGCTGAGGCGTATCGATGCGCCTGCCGTGCGGCAGCTGATCGAGGCTGCGCTGATGGAACACTGGGGCAAGGTCGAGGCTGCAGCCCATCCCGACCTGGCACAGTTGTTCGATCACTACGCCCAGAGCATCTTCCTGGTGGCCGAAGCCGGTGATCGCATCATAGGCTGCGGCGCCCTGGTAGCCGAAGCCGGCGGCGGTGGCCGTATCGTGCGTATGGTGGTGGCGCCAGAATGGCGCCACCATGGCCTGGGCGGCCGCCTGCTGCAGAGCCTGCTTGATGCAGCCCGCGCATTGGGCTACCAGACCGTACAGCAGGAAACGCCCGCGCACTGGCAAGATGCTGTGCGCTTCTACCAAAGCCACGGCTTTACCCTGGTGAAAGAACAGGCAGGCAGCGCCCACTTCAGCCTGGCACTGGCAGCCTGAGCGCAGCCAGCCCGGCAGCCAGGGCTGCGCGCGCCGTTGGTCTGAAATCAGCCCGCTAGCGCTACGCGCGCAGGCCCGCAGCCGAACCGCCCCCGGCAGGGTGATGTCCAACCCTTGCGGCTATTTGACCGCACACCCCAAGCCGGAGGATAGGATCATGCGCAAACGCTTGTATTTCCTGCATCCTGACCACGATAGCGCCAAGCGCGCCATGGACGAACTGCTGCTCGCCCGTATCGAGGTCAAGCACATCCATTTCATGGCCCGCGACGGCACCAACCTGACTGGCCTGCACGAGGCCAATCTGCTGCAGAGCTCCGATATCCTGCACGGCGCAGGCGCAGGCTTGCGCTGGGGCGGCATGACCGGCCTGTTGATCGGCCTGGGCATGATCTTCGCCCCCATAGAAGGCATACCCCATGGCGCGGCAGCCCTGGTGACCTTCCTGTTCGGCGCGGTGTTCGGCTGCTGGGTCGCCAGCATGGTGGGCAGCTCGCTTCCCAACAGCCATATCAAGCCGTTCGAAGCTGACATCGCCAATGGCAAGATCCTGTTGATGGTGGACGTACCGATAGGTCGTGTCGCCGAAATTGAATCCATGCTGCAGCGCATGCACCCGGAAGCAGAAGACCGCGGCCTGGACCCGGTGATACCCGCCTTCCCCTGATGGCGAGCGCCATGCCATACCACCCTGGCGCCTCCCCAAGCGGAGGCGCCAGCCTGCCCTTGGGGAACACTTACCCCCTGTGCATACCGGTATCAAATCGTCTTTTCCAGCCTGGACACGCATAACATAGCGGCCCATGGCCGATCTCCCCCTCTACCGTCAACCCGCCTTCCTGCTGCTTTGGCTGGGCAGTGTCGCCTCCAGCTTCGGCCTCGCCATCGCACTGCTGGCCGAGACCTGGTATGCCGTCAATGTGCTGCAGCTGAAGGCCGAACTGGGCTATGTCATGCTGGCCGGCACCGTGCCCCGCATCGCCCTGATGGCGCTGGGTGGCGTACTGGCTGATCGCCTGCCGCGTAGCCGCATCATGGCGGCCAGCTTCATGGCCCGCAGCCTGCTATTGCTGGCCATGGGCCTCGCGGCCTACCAGCAGGTGCTGACCCTGCCCTTGCTGATCCTGCTGGCAGCAGGTTTTGGCATGCTCGATGCCCTGTATTGGCCCGCACGCGACGCCATACTGCCCGCCATCATCCCGCCAGCCCAGTTGGGCCAAGCCAACGCCTGGATGCTGGCAACCAACCAGCTGGGCATGGTGGCAGGCCCCGTCATCGGCGGCATCCTGCTGGCGGCCCTGCCCTTTGCCGGTGCCTTTAGCCTGACTGCCGGCCTGATGCTGGCAGGTGCCGTGGCCGCAGCCTGCATTGCCGAGCCCTCAAGATCGGCCCGACAATCGCGTGCCCTCTGGGCAGAGCTGCAGGAAGGCCTGGCCTGCGTGCACGACACACCGGTGCTGCGGCTGCTGCTGATCATCTACGCCATTGCCAATCTGCTGTTCATGGGGCCCATGGGCTTTGCCCCGCCACTGCTGGCAGCCAGCTTGCCGGGGGCCAGCGCAGGCCTGCTGGCACAGCTGCAAAGCGCCTTCGCCGCCGGCATGCTGGGCGGTGGCGTGCTGCTGGCACTCTACCCACCGCGTTACAAGCGGCTGCAATTCATCTGCTGGATCATCGCCCTGGAAGGCCTGCTGCTGGCCGCACTGCCGCAACTGGGCGCCACCGCCGCCACCGCCACCCAGTTCGCCATCGGCTTCTGCATCGCCTGCAACAACGTACCCATGCTGTCGCTGCTGCAGCAACACACCCCGCCCGAACGCATAGGCCGCGTCATGAGCCTCAACAGCATGGCATCGCTGGGCCTGACCCCACTGGCCTACGGCATCAGCTCGGTGCTGCTATCGGCCGGTGCATCGCTGGGCCTGCTGGCTGCCAGTTGCGGTATCGCACTGGCCATGGTCTGCGCAGCCGTGGCGGTGTTGTCGCCTACGGCAAGGGCGGTCCGGTAGCATAGGCATGAGTGCGGCCCCCCCAGCCCCCCACTTCTAGGCTAGACAAGGTGCGAGTCACCAATCTCAACGCCACAAACATTGGATAGACAATGAAAATATCGCTCTACAGCAACGCTGTATTGCGACGAAAGTGGGGTTTGGAAGCCCCCTAAAGTGCGGACTTAGGCAGCCCGTGATACAGACACCTGCGCCTGCGAACCTCGGCGTAACCGTGAATACTCCCCCCCTCTTACCCATATGCAATGGGCAAGATATGCTTATGTAATATTCAAACACCATTGCGCCACCCCTAGCGCTCGCCACTCCTTCACCAAACGCACCATGCCCCTTCCCTACCCAGACCCCGCCACCTTCACCAGCCAACCCAGCTTCACCGATAACGCCGATGACCTCGCATCGCTGCTCGATAAACACTTATGCGGCAACCGCGACGATGCCCTATGGCTGCACCAGATTGGTATGGCCTTGCAGCCACACGATGCCGGTATCGATGCCAAAATTTTTCCCACCCTTTTCATCGATGACGATGACGATGGCGATGATGATGAAGAAACCCAGCCGGCTGCCCTCCAGATTGCCATCAAGCTGGAACAGGTATTGGAAAGGGTAGACCTGACCGAGGACATGTCAGAGGCGGGTGAGCCTTTACGCGATGCCTTGCGCTGGAGCTATATGACGCAGGCGCGCGCACAGGCGCGGGATGACGATGAGTTTGAAGCGTTGGAGCTGGCACAGAAGGCCGTGGAACTTATGCCATCCAGCACGTGTACTGGCAACCACGGCTCTGCCTTTATGTTGATGGCGCAAATGCTGGATGAAGTGGGTGGCAATGCGCAAGCACTGGTTGCGTCCATCCACAGGCTGGTGGACAGTGGGGGGAGCACCGCCCATCTGCTGGCACTGCCAGCAGACTTCTCAGCACTGGCCGCCCATATCCTGGCACAACGACAACTGCAGCAGAACGATCAAGATATCGTCCTGCCCCGTCGCCAGCTATCCGATAGCTTTTTTCGCTTTCGCTATGCCGAGGCAGAGGAGCGCCAGGCACTGATCGACCGTGGCCTCGCCATGCCGGATGGAGACAGGCAGTGGACGGAAATGGCGCGCACCTATCTAGCGATGGATTCCGGCTGGCGCATCCACGAGGGTGATCTGTATTTGCCCGATGGCGAGACCATCGTTGACCTCAATCTGATCGTTACCGGGGATTTGATCTGCGACGTGTACAGCGATGAGGGCGAATGCACGGTCCTGATCCTGGGCGACCTACGCTGCCAGCAGGTCTTTTCGGTCTATGGCCTGTTTGTCTGGGGCGATGCCATCGTTGGCGACACCGTCTACCAGTATTACAACGATTGGGCCTTTGAAGTGGTGGGTACGCTATCGGCCCGTGGCTTCATCGTCCAGGACAAGTCGGCTGGTGCCCACAAGACCGTGCTGGACTACCACTACAACAGCTATGGTTTTGACAATCAGCTGTCTGACCATGCGATGTACTGGGCCGGTCTGAACCCGGAAAAACGTGGCGGGGCCAGCATGAATGTGCTGCGGCGCGCCTACGCCAACGGGCGCTCGCCCTACCCCGCCCCGCCTGCCCATGAAGCACGTGTGCAGCAGCACGGTGAAGCGCGAGCCTGGCAACGGCGTATCGTGGAAGGTAGCCTGACCGCGGAAGAAACCCAGGCCAAACTGGCCGACCCCGATTGGGCCTGGCAGATTGCCAGCCTGTTGCCCGCACCTTGCTGGACACCTGCGCTGCTTGAACAAGCCGGCCACCACCCCGAGCCACGCATCCGGGCACGGACTGCCGCACGCCTGACCCAGGGGGCAGATACACTCTTCGCCCATTTGGCGTCAGACCCGGTGGCCGCCGTGCGCGCCGAAGCGGCCTTCAATGCACACTGCCCGACTGCGCTGTGGCCCGCCTTGGCCGGCGACGAAGACGCCGACGTACGCGCCGCCCTGGCCTATGGCCGCTACGCCTGCAAGACCGCCTTGCCAGAGGCCTTGCAACTGGCCCTGGCCAGCGATCAGGAAAGCCGGGTACGCCGCGCTATGGCAGTACAGACCGATCTGGTGGATACGGCCAGGCAACGCTTGGCCCAAGACCCGGATGAAGTGGTACGGTCGCGCTTGAAAGAACCACGGTAGCTTCAGCCATGGGCAGCAACAAAACAGGCCGCTCATGCGGCCTGTTTTGATTTGCACTACCCAGCTTAGAACCGGAAGCTCCCATCACTCCGCGTTACCGAACCACCGCAGGCAGGTGTGGTGAACTCGCGATTGCCGCTGGCCGTGGCCTGGTTGCTCTCCCAGGTGGCACTGCTGCCATTCCACTTCACGTACTTGTACTGCGTGGCCGTTGCTGGTGGCAGGTTGGCGGTGCCGCTCCAGGTCGCGTTGCTGCCGCTGCCTTGTGCCGTCAGGGCATAGCCGTTGGCAGGCGTCCAGTTGCCCAAGGGAGTCTGGTTGCCGACCACATAGACACGCTGGCCGCTAACGGTGCTGGCATTGGCGATGCTGAATGCCACCGGCACGGATGTGCAACCGCCACCGCCTGTGCTCTTGCTCCAGACGGCGTACTGGTTGCCTGAGGTACGCAAGGTCCAGCCTGCGCCGGGGTTCCAGTCGGTGGGGCCTATCTTCATCGCCACCTTGCCGTCGACAATAGCCGCATAGAGACCCTGCTCGGCGCGCTGTATGGCCACCGCAGAGGTCGAGCTCAGGCCTTGCTCCTTGCGGACATCGAGTATGGCCTTAATGGCCCCCTTCAACCCCCAGTTATAGGCATGGGCGTAGTACACACTGGGGATGCCCGGGTGGGTCAGCACATAGGCGTAGCCCTGCATGACCTTGTCGCAAGGCACAGGCCAGTGGTTCTGGCCCACGCCGCAGCTCTCGCTGGGGCCGGTGTCGTGGTTGTCGACGAAGGTCACCATCTTCTGCCCCCACCAGCCTATGCCACCAGCGGGCTTGCCGCTGCCATCGCGCAGGCGGCCATACTCGTTGTAGCTGAGTGCCTGGTTGAGCAAACCCTTGGTGGTGAAGTCGAACACGCCGCACTTGCCTGCCGTGCCGTCCACAAAATTGACCAGCAGCTGGCGATGCCCGTCCACGTTGTTGAAATTCAGGTCGGTCCAGACCTCGCCCACGCAAAAGCTGGGGTTCATGGCATCGTGGTAGAGCGCCGCATAGCCCGGCGCATAGCCTTTTGAATAATCGTAACGTATGCCTTTGAAGCCCACACCCTTGAGGCGGGACGATAGCCAGGTCTTGATATCGTTCTGCACCACGGTCTGGCTATGGTCCAGATCGCGCGCGGCGGCATAGCCATCGCCCGAATCGGCGTTGCCGCACTTGCCGGTCCATTCGTCGCTACTGACCACGGCATTGCAGCCCCAAGTCGGGTTGGTGAAGTCCCCCCAGTTGGTGGTGCCGATACGGTGGTTGATCACGACATCGGCCACGCTGTGTATGCCCTGCCCGTTCAGTGCCGAGATAGCAGCGGTCAGCGCAGCTTCGTTGCCGTAGTTGGAATCGAGCTTGTTGAGCTGCCGCGGCAGGTAGCCCTCGCGCGAGCCAGCATCGGATGGCGGCGGGAACCAGACGTGGGTGATGCCCAGGTTTTTCAGATCGCTGGCCTTGGCTTGCAGATCGCCATACAGCTGACCATTGGCCGAGTTCCAGTGAAAGCCTTGGAACAGCACAGCAGTGCTGGACTTGGCCTGTTCGGTTGCGGCCAGCGCGGGCAAGGCGGCGGCCACTGCGCTTGCCAGCAGGCTGGCACGCAGAAGGTGTTGCAGTTTCATGTCGTCACTCCGGTTTGATTTTTTATGTGCTTGTTGGGTTGAGGCCGTACCGTCGTTATGGTCTGTTGCGGCAACTCCTTGGCCATGCTGCAGCCGGCTTGGGGTTGAAAAAAGGCCGCCCTCTCGGGCGGCCTGACAGTTTACATTTCCACAAACACGGCGGTAGTCCTGGCCGGCACGCTAAAGCTGCCGGCGGCGCTGCTGAAGACAGCTCCCCTCACCACAGCATCCGCCCCGGCCTGCAGCACGGGGTGCAGCTGCAGCGTCTTGCCGCTGCTGCCTGCCACCGTGGTGGTATGCGCCACCTTGTCTGCATTGAACAGCACGAACACCGTCTTGTAGACCCCCCCGGCGTAGCCGGCACCATCCAGCTTCATGACGATCAAGCCCGGCAGTTGCGCCGCCCCCGCATCCGGAAAGCTGACCCGTGCCTGCACGTCGGCAGCGGTACGCAGACGGAACAGCGGGGTGCTCTTGCGGATGCGCAGTAGATCCTGGAAGGCACTACGGCTGGCGGCAATATGGCTGCTGCCGACCTTGAGGCCAGCGTCGGCCAGCAAGGGCTTCATGATGCTCCAGTTGTCACCGTTCTTGTCCTGTATGGGCAAGCCCACCGCCCAGTTGTTGCTGGTGCCGCTCCAATCGATGCGGTTGAACCAGTCACCCGAGTTGTAGGAATCACGATCCAGCGACTTGGAGCGCAGTAGATCATCGCCCGCGTGGAAGAACGGCACCCCCTGTCCCAGCGCAACCAACGACAAGCCGACCACCTGCGCCCTGGCTCGATCAGCGGCACTACTGGCGCGAGGCAAGCGGTACTGGCTGATATCGAACAGCGTCTGGTTGTCGTGTTTGCTGACATAGCTGATCAGCTCTTGCGGGTCCGCCGTATAGCCGGCCGGTTGGCCGTTATAGTCGATCTGGCTGCCTTTCTTGCTGGCACCGGTGTAATCGACCAGCGTGTAATCCTTCAGGTTGCCCGCCAGACCGAGGCGTATCAGGTCCTGCGCCTTGAGGGCGCTATTGCGCTCATCCGCAGTACAAGCACTAGCGTCGTTCTTGTCCACGCACTGGCCATTGATAAAGCCCTGGTTGCGTACCAGCCACTCGCCACCATCGAACGGGCTACCACCCCGGGCGGCATCGCGCAGGCGATCACTGAACGAGCCTATGCCCGTGCCGGCAAGATTGAGCTGGCTGGCCTGCTTGAAGCGGGCATTGTTTTCCACCTCGCCAAAGTTCCAGCCCTCGCCGTACAGGTAGATCTCTCGGCCGGCGGCCGCATTTACCTCGGTCTGCAGCCGCTGCATCACGTCCAGCGGCTGGTGGCCCATCAGGTCGAAGCGGAAGGCATCGATCTGGTACTGGCTGGCCCAGACCTTGACCGAGTCGATCATCAGCTTGGCCATCATGGCGTGCTCGGTCGCGGTATTGGAGCAACAGGTGGAGTTGGTGACCGCACCATTGCCATCTAGACGATGGTAATAACCGGGGACGATGCGATCCAGCACCGATTTGCCGTCCTGGCCCGATGCCGGCGTATGGTTGTAGACCACATCCATCACCACCCGCAGCCCGCTATCGTGCAGCGCCTTCACCGCAGTGCGCATTTCCACCGTGCGGGCCAAGCCATTGGGGTCGGTAGCATAGCTACCCTCCGGTGCGGTGTAGTGCAGCGGGTCATAGCCCCAGTTGAAGGCATCGCTGTCGCGCACGGCTGCCACGGCAGCTTGCTGGCTCTCGCCATCACCCGCCGCGGCGGTGTCTATCGCTGGCACTTTCTGGTCTGCGGCCAGCTCGGGGGCGCTGGAGATATCGTTCACCGGCAGCCAGTGCACATGGGTCAAGCCCGCCTGCTGCAAGGCTTTCAGGTGCTTCATCCCATTGCTGGTGCCATGGCTGAATGCCAGGAACTTGCCCTGATGGTTGGCAGGCACAGTCGCATCATTGGCCGAGAAATCACGCACATGCAGCTCGTACAGCGCAATATCCTCGGGCGCAGCCAGTGCCGGTATGGCGTGGCCATCCCAGCCTGCCGGCTTGGTGGCTGCTGTCGTCAGGTCGGTGATCAGGCTACGGGTGCTATTGGCCGACAGGCCCAGCGAGTAGGGATCGGTTACCGTATTGATCTCGACCTTGCCGGTACTGCGGGCATATACCTCCACCCGGTAAGCGTAATACCGGGCGTTGATCCAAGCCGCTTCACCATTGGCACTCCAGATACCCGTATTGGCATCCAGCTGCATGGTCAACGAGCCGGCGCTAGGGCTGGTCGGGCCATCAAACAGCTGCACATCCACCGACCTCGCTGTCGGCGCCCACAGCCGGAACACCGGCTTGCCGCCTTCGATCACTGCGCCCAGCGCCGCATTGGCTGCGGCACTGGCGTACAGATCGTCCAGCACCGGCCCCGTCTGTACCTGGCTGCCATCGACTACGACACCGTTCACCGTCTGCGACACCACCAACTGACCTTTGACCAGGCTCTTGGCATTGGCACCTGCCGCCAGCTTGAACGCAGGCGCACCGGCCAAGTGTGGGTAGCGGGCCTTGAGGGCATCAGCCAAGGTGGTCGCCGCCAGGTCTATCACACCATCGGCACCGCTGATGCCACTGGCCCCCAGCACCATGCCGCCATTGGCAGCATGATGCAGCTTGTAGCTGGCGCTCAGGCTGGCGCCAGGCCAGACCAGGGTATCAGCAGTCAACCACACAGCCTTGGCCGACGAGAGATTGGCGCTGCTCTTAGCCGGCTCGCTACTATAGACCGTGCAATCACCATCCTTCACCCATACCTGCTGGCCCTTGCTGGCGATATCTGCCGCAAAGGTCGCCAATTGATCGCTGCCGCACAGCTTGGTGGCATCCTTGCCATCGGCCGTCGGGACGGTGATCAGGAAGTCCATCTTGCCCTTGGCCACATCCACCTCGATATCGGTGTAAGCGCCGTAGGCATTGGTCTTGTCAAACAGGTAACGGTTGCCGGGCCAGCCGGTAGAAGGCGTCTTGGGGCCGGACCAGGAATACACACCCCAGTCCTTGTAAACACCATCCTTGCGCCAGAGATTGACGCGCAGATGGCCTGCCTTGATTTCAGCCGTGGGTGGGGTAGTCGTGCCGCCGCCGTCACTGCCGCCGCCTCCACCGCCACAGGCGGTGATCAGCAAGCTGCCGGCGAGCGCCGCGCCAAACAGGCGCAGCCGGGCCCAGCGGCCCGAGTCGCTAAGGTATTGCATGGGTCATCACTCCGGTTTATTCGCCGCCGGGTATCCCGGCTGGCTGGTTTATTGTGCGGTGCAGCGTAACTACGGGTAAGCAAAGTCCTGAAACTACACAACTTTTTGCTGCACTCGGTTATTTGTGCCCCAGGACTGGCGCGAGGTCAACGCCCAAGACAAGACAGGTATGACAAGTAGTTTTACAACCTTGCTGCAACGGGCTTCGTCGTCATACAAGCCGGCATGCGCCAATCTAAAAACAAAAAAACGCCAAGCACAAAGTGGTTGGCGTTTTTCGTAGTCTGCACATTAGCAGCTACTTGTTTGGCACAGCCCTGCAGCAAACCAGGCCGTATCAGAGGGGCTGCAGATCCAGCTTTTCAAACAACTGGCGATCGCGATCCGCCTCCGGGTTGCCGGTGGTCAGCAGCTTATCCCCATAGAAAATGGAATTCGCGCCGGCCAAAAAGCACAAGGCCTGCACCGACTCCGGCATCTGCTGGCGGCCGGCAGACAGACGCACAAAGCTGCGCGGCAAGGTGATGCGGGCCACGGCTATGGTGCGCACGAACTCGCTCCAGTCTATGCCTTCCTGCTCCGCCAGGGGCGTGCCCTCCACCTTGACCAGGTTGTTGATGGGAACAGACTCGGGTTGCGGATCCAGATTGGCCAACTGGGCCAGCAGGCCGGCACGCTCCTCGCGCGTTTCGCCCATGCCCACAATGCCGCCACAGCAGACATTCATGCCCGATTCCCGCACCTGCCGCAGGGTATCAAGCCTATCGTCGTAGCCACGGGTACCGATGATATCGCCGTACTTCTCCGGCGCGGTATCCAGATTGTGGTTGTAGTAATCCAGGCCAGCGTCCTTCAGCTCCCCCGCCATGCCTTGCTTGAGCATGCCCAGGGTGGCACAGGTCTGCAGCCCCAGGGCCTTGACCCCGGCTATCATCTGCTTCACCTCGTCCAGATCACGCTGCTTGGGGCCACGCCAGGCTGCCCCCATGCAGAAGCGCGAGGCACCAGCAGCCTTGGCTGCCTGTGCCGCCTGCAGCACCTCATCCAGCGGCATCAGATCCTGGCTGGTGACACCGGTGTCATAGCGCACCGACTGCGGACAGTAGCCACAATCCTCCGGGCAGCCCCCCGTCTTGATCGACAGCAAGGTGGACAGCTGCACCTTGCTGGCATCGAAATGCTCGCGATGCACCGTCTGCGCCATGAACAGCAAGTCATTGAAAGGCAATGCAAACAACTCCGCCACAGCCTCTACCGACCAGTTCTTGGCCTCGGCATGTGGTACGGGTTTCTTGTGGAAGACAACAGCGTTGGGTGCAGCGGCTTGGTTCATGGCGGGGAAGCATGTCTCGTTATCGTTATGCTAATTTTTGGGCCTACCGCCGCACTTGTCAAATATTCAACGCAGCAAAATTTGACTAGTAAACCACCCCGCCCCCCGTGGAAGCTGTTTGGTTTAAGTCAGGCAGGCTCAGCAGCCTGACTGGCGTATGGCGGTTGTAGTTAGCCGCCGCCACTGCGGGCGGGATATGCCCCATCAGAACGAGATAGCGCTGACGGTTGATTCCCAAGACACCCGCTTCAGCCTGCAACGGTACGGTCGAAAGTGGCCTCCCCAAATGGTGAATAGTTCACAACTACATGATTTGTAACAAATCCATGATATGAACGTCCTTTGCCTGAAGTTCCACCCTAAGGATTTGTCATGAGTCGTTCCGCACTTTTTAGCTGTCTCCTCGCCTGCACCGTGGCCATTGGCCTGCCAGCACACGCTTCAGACCCCAAGGCCATTACGGTTGGGCTGATTGCACCGACCAACGAGGCGGAAACGCTCAAGAAATGGCAACCGGTGCTTGATGACATGGCCGCAGAACTGAAGGTGCCGGTGGTCGGCATGCCGGCCAAGGATTATGGCGCCCTGATCAAGGGTATGGCAGATGGTAAGGTGCAGGTTGCATGGTTTGGTCAGAAATCGGCCTTACAGGCCATCACCGATGCGCATGGCGAGGTGTTCGCCCACCATGTGAAGGCAGATGGTAGCAAAGGCTATTCATCGCTTTTGCTGGCGGCCAAGAGCAGCCCGATCAGGTCCGTGGATGAGGTCATCGCCAGCCCCGGCAAATATAGCCTGGCAATGGGCAAGCCCAGTTCGACCTCGGGTTTTCTCATTCCTATTTACAACGTGATCACCAAGAACAAGCTGGAAATGAAGACCCATTTCAGCCGCCTTCAGACGGGTAGCCATGAAGACAACTTCCTGGCGGTTGCCAATGGCAAGGTGGATATCGCCACGAACAATACCGATGACTTCGACAACTTCCGCAGCAAGCATCCTTCGGAGTATGCCAAGGTCAAGGTAATCTGGACTTCGGAGCCGATAGGGCTGGACCCTATGGTGATGGACAAGCGCCTCAATGCACCACTCAAGCAGCGGATTGCCGGCTTCTTCAGAGCCTATGGCAAGACTGCCCAGCAGAAGGCGCGTTTGCTGCAGGCCAATGAATTGGTGGGGTTTGCCCGGGCCAACAACAAGCTGCTGAGCCGAATTGCTGATCTGGAAGCATTCAATGAGCAATACACGCTGATGAACGATGAATCGCTCACTTCCGAGCAAAAGGATGCAAAGTTCAAGGTGCTGTTCCAGAAGCACAAGGACACGTCCCGGCTTCTCGGGGGCAATTGAACGGGGTTGCGCAAGGCTGTGATGGGGCGACCGGCTCAGGTAGGCATGATGCTCGCTCCGCTCCTGATCGCCTTCAAGGAAGTTGCCCGCCAGGGCAGTGTGACGGCGGCAGCCAGGCAGCTCGACTGCAGTCAGCCCACGATCACAGCCCGAATAAGGCAGCTGGAGGAACGCTACGCCGTTGAGCTGTTCCACCGTCGAGGCAGCAGGCTGGATTTGACCGATATCGGCACCCGCCTGCTACCCTTGATTGATCAGCTGCTGCAGCAGGAAGGGGATATCGACTTCTTGCTGCGGAACGCAGGCGCACTGCGTGGTGGCAGTTTGCGCATAGGGGTCACAGGGCCTTATTACATACTGCCCAGCGTTGCCGCCTTCAGGCAGCAGTATCCCGCTGTTGAAGTGAGCATAGAGGTGGGTAATTCCCAGGCTGTGCTGGAGGCGCTCGATGAATATGAAATCGACCTGGCTGTTTCATCGCACGAGGTCGAGGACAGCAGGCTGGAGCGCAGGACCATCGCAGCCGACCCCTTGGTATTGATCGTGCCGCAGCGGCATCGGCTTGCCGCTCTTGCGGACATTTGCCTGGCCGATCTGGCCGATTGCAACCTGCTGCTGCGCGAGCCGGGCTCCATGACCCGCAAGCTGACGGAGCAGGCCCTGCAAGGTGCCGGCATCAAACTGGCGTCTTGTATGGTGATAGGCAGCCGTGAGGCGATCTGCGAGGCAGTCAGGCTGGGCATGGGCTGCAGTCTGATGCCGCGTGGCGAGGTGCCTACACAGTCTGGCCTGGCCATTTGCTCCTTGCGCGAGCCTATCCCCGTCTTGCATGAGTATCTTTACATCTTGAGTACGCGCGCGCACAACC
>NZ_JAUFPU010000008.1:0-332033 GCF_030409555.1 Chitinimonas viridis | reverse complement strand
CCCCCCCCCCCCTGCAGCACCGCACACCCAAGCCATCACCCGCTGCCAAATCGGCTGATATGGGTATCGGTAGATTTGTGCCTATGGCAATCAGCCTGTCGCGCTAGCTCCCTAAGCTGCGGGCAGCCTCGTTGGCCCGGCAGCACGGGCAATGAGGCCTGCTTGCAGGGAGCCATGATCCTTGCGCCACAAGGGAGAGCAACAATGCATCGAAAACAGTTTACCCAGCGCCTACTACTGGCGGGCCTGGTGGGATTGAGCCTGGCTAGCCAGGCCGCGCCCAAGGCGGTACTGATAGGCATGGACGGAACCCAGTACGAAAAATTGCAGGCGCTGAACTTGCCGCACATCAGCCGCTTCTATCAGACCAAGGCCTACACAGGGGGCGTGCAGGGGAGCGGTAGCGAGCAGGCTACTGTCAGCGGGCCGGGCTGGACCACCATGCTCACCGGGGTATGGGCCAACAAGCATGGTGTCACATCCAATGAATCGGGCTTGGCCAACGCCCAGTTCCCCAGTGTGTTCAAGCGCATTCGGCAAGCCAAACCAGGCGCCTACATCGCCAGCATCACCAATTGGGCCAGTATCAACCAGCGCTTCCTGACGCAGGATGTGGCTGGAAACAACTTCAACGCCAGCGGCCTGAGTGACCAGGCCGTGACGGACAAAGCCGTTGAACAGATACGAAACACAGCGGCCGATTTCATCTTCGTGGCACTGGATGATCCGGATCATGCTGGCCATGCCAGCGGCTTTGGTCCGGCCTACAACCAGGCTATACGCGACAGCGATGCCCGCCTGGGCCAGATCATGGCCGCGGTAGAGGCCAAGCGGGCAAGCACCGGTGACGATTGGCTGGTTTTGGTGACGACCGATCACGGCCGCGAGGCCACGCTGGGTTATGGCCATGGCAACCAGACGCTGTCTGAGAAGACCATCTTCATTGCCAGCAACCAGCCTTTGAATGCTGAGTTCAGCCAGCCAGTAGGCAATGTGTCCAATCAGGGCTTTAGCGGGCTGTACGGCTATGCGGCCCATACCTCGATAGCCCCCACCCTATTGCGTCACCTGGGCATAGAGCCACAGCCGCAGTGGCTGCTGGATGGCATACCGCTCAAGGGCGCACTAGGCGTACAGAAGCTGCTTCCAGCATCGACCAACCAAGCGACACTGAATTGGTACAGCACCGCTGGCGGCATGGTGGATATCCAGCGCAATGGCCAGAGCGTGGCAACCGTACCGGCAGCCCAACAGGGTTGGCTGGATAGCGCAGCCCCCATGGGGATGGCCGATTACAACCTGATCTACAACGGCACACCGGCTGCTTTGCGCCTGAATCGGCGGCAGATACAGGCCACGCTGGATTGGGATGCGACCCGCAGCTATTTCTTCCTCGATGATGGTAGCTATGTGCGATACAACCAGGTACTGGACAAGGCCGACAACGGCTACCCGGCCACCACTAGCGACACTAGCTGGCCAGGCTTGGGTAGCTACGCCAGCAAGCTGGTGTCCGGCTTCAGCAAGGATGCTGGGGTGGCCTATCTGTTCCTGAACGACGGCCGATACCTGCGCTACAACAAGATTGCCGACAAGGTCGATAGCGGCTATCCCAAGGCGATCAACGACAGCACCTGGCCCGGCCTGGGCGCCTACGCCACCCAGATTCGCGCCACCTTGCGCTGGAGCGGCAGTACCGTGTATTTCTTCCTGCGCGATGGTCGCTACCTTCGCTACAACCTGACCTTGGACAAGGTTGATGCCGGCTACCCCAAGCCGGTGACCGACGCCTTGTGGCCGGGGCTGGGCGCCTATGCAGGGCAGATCGAGTCGACCATGAAGTGGGATGATACCCGTGCTTATTTCTTCCTCAGCGGCAAGCGTTACATACGCTACAACATCACGCTTGATCGCGCCGAGAGTGGATATCCCAAGGCCGTGAACCAGTCGACCTGGCCAGGCCTGGCCGTGCAGTAGTGGCGCTTGGTACGTCATAGCTGGCCGGCGCACCATGGCAACAACGGGAGCTCAAACGCGCTCCCGTTGTTGCCATTCAAAGGGAAGCACGCTTGCGAAATGCCCACCAGCCTGCCAGCAGGGTAAAGGTCGCCACCAGTACGACCAATATCCAGAATCCACTGGGGTGATCTGCCAGCGGTACACCCCCCACATTCATGCCAAAGAAACCCGCCGTGATATTGATAGGCAGGGCTAGGACGGTGACCATGGTCAGAGTGAACAGCGTGCGATTGCTTTGCTCGCTGAGCTGTGCCGCCAATTCCTCCTGCAGGAGCTTGATGCGCTCCGCTAGCGCAATCAGATCATTCAGCACCAGCGAGAACTCCTCGGTGGATACGCGCAGTGCCTGTATGTCCTGCGCACTCACCCATACAGGTGGATGGTTGAGCAGGCGGAACAATGAGCCGGGCTCTGGAGCCATCAATCGCTGCAGGCGCACCAGCGTACGCCGCATGGCGGCAAGGTCGGCGCGGCTGTCGTGGGTGCGCAGCGCCAGTAGCCTATCCTCTATGCCATCCACCTTGGCACTGGTATCACGCACGATGCGCAGCAAGACATCCGCCTGGTCCTGCAGCAAATGCACCAGCAAAGCCAGTGGCGAGCGGAACACTTCGCCTTGCTTGACGGATGCCTTGAGCTGATCGACCGAGCGCAACGGCTTGGCCCTTGCCGTTACCAGCATGCGGCTGTTGGCGCAGGTCCACATGGTCGCCACATCGGATGAGGCCATGCCAAAGCTGAAGGCGACATCATTGATGACAGCAAGCAGGTAGCTGTCAGCCTGCTCTATGCGGGTGGAGCGGGATCCTTCCCGCAAGGATGCAAAGAAATCGTCGGGCAATCCGAGTTGTGACTGCATCCAGCGCTCGCACGCGGTGTGGGTCAGATTGAAATGCAGCCAGATGAACTCACCACTCTCACCGCCCTGGTGCAGCCATGAGAGCGCCGCCGCCGAATCGATTTCCCGCCCTGGCTCACCAGCCTTGAAGTGGAAACCGCTGACCAGGCCGACCTGATCGGAACCATAGCTGGATGGAGTAATGGACATGGTCAACAGGGTTCCATTTATAGGGTGGACAAACGCCATGCTAGCCAGCGATGCTGACAATAGTGTTGCATCCTGATGCCAAGTACCTTGCCGTCACCTCACTGTAAAAAGCCCGTAACCGTCCACCGCTAGCGTTCTGCCCTTTTGCGCTGCCACCGCCGCCGCGCAGCCACAACGATAAAAGGGAATAGCGAGATGCATCGAGCCAACCAAGCAGATAGGGCCAACCAGGCACATGACCGATCGCGACTGCACCGGCTGTGCCTGCTGGCCGGCCTGGTGGCCGCAGCCTTTGCCCCACCCGCCATTGCAGCGGGTTTTACTGCCGGCAATGTGGTGGTGTACCGCGTGGGTGATGGCAGCAGCAGTTTGGGGAGCACAGGCGCTGCGGTGTTCCTGGACGAATACACGCTAGCCGGTGCCCTGGTACAAAGCCTGCCCTTGCCCACGGCAGCCAATGGCAGCAATCAGCCCCTTAGCGCAGCAGGCAGCGCCAGTTCAGAGGGCCTGCTGAGTCGCTCCAGCAACGGTGAATGCCTGCTGCTGACGGGCTATGCCGCCGTACCAGGCACCACCGGGCTGGCGGCGACGACTTCAGCCAGCGTCCAGCGGGTTGTCGGTGTGGTCGGTAGCGACGGCAGTGTCGATACCCGGTCGGTGCTGGGCACTGGCAGCAGTGGCAGTTTCAGCGCCACCAATCCGCGTGGTGTCGCCAGCGATGATTGCAGCCGCGCCTGGATTACCGGTGGCAAGGATGGTGTGATCTACCTACCGGGCCTGGGGGCTACCCCGACCGTCGTGGCCAATGCGACCACGAATCTGCGCTCGGTGGTGATTGCCGATGGCCAGCTCTTTATCAGCACAGCCTCAGGCAGTGTGCGCATTGCCAGTGTGGGCACTGGCCTGCCCACTGCGGCGGCCAGTGCCATCACCAATCTTGCCGGTATCAGCAGCACCGCCAGCGACCCGGCCTATGTAAATGGCCCCTATGGTTTTGCGCTGCTGGATGCCGACAGCAGCACACCTGGCGTCGATACGCTGTATGTCGCAGACAACGGCGCCAACCTGGTGCGCAGGTTCAGCTTCAGCGCTGGTAGCTGGGTGGCTTCCGGCAGTGTGGCCCTGAGCGGGGTGGTGGGGCTGGCGGCAGGGGTGAACGGCAATACCGCCACCCTGCTGGCCTCCAGCGGCAGCAAGCTGTATAGCCTGAGCGACACCAACGCAGGTGGCGCCAGCGCAAGCTTCAGTACGCCCGCCGTGCTCGCCTCGGCAGCCAGCAATACAGCCTTCCGGGGCGTCGCTTTTGCGCCGGCAGCCACGACTGTCAAGCCCACCGTGCAGTTAAGCGCTTCCACTGCACAAGCCAGTGAGGCAGGCATGACTGTCATTACCCTAAGCGCCACGCTTTCCGCACCGGCCGTACTCGATCAAACCGTGTCCGTGCAGGTAGGCGGCGTTCAGATCGATGCCAGTGACTATGCACTGAGCAGCGCTGTGATAACCGTACCTGCCGGGCAATTGTCGGCAAGCGTCAGTTTCACGGTGCTGGATGACGCGGCTGAAGAAGGCGAGGAAGTGGCCACCCTGACCTTGCAGCATCCCAGCAGCGGGCTGACCCTGGGTGCAGACAAGTCTGTCAGCATCACGATTGCCGACAACGATGATACGACGGCCCCCACGGTCTCCAGCGTAGCCGTGCCTGCTGCGGCTACCTATACGGCAGGCCAGGTACTGCGTTTCACCCTGAACTGGAGCGAGCCTGTCACGATCAATGGCTCGCCCTACCTGCAGCTCGATGTGGGCGGCACGGCCCGTCAAGCCACACTGCTGGACGGTAGCATCAGCAGTACGCATCACTTTGACTATACCGTGGCAGCAGGTGACGTAGATTCTGATGGCCTGGCCTTGCTGAGCCTGAGCGGCAACGCCGCAACCTTGGTGGACGCAGCCGGCAATGCCGCCAACCTGACGCTCCAGCAGATCGGCAGCCTGGCAGGCGTCCAGGTGAACAGCAGCCTGGGCTTGCCTGTGCTGGCGCCGCCAGTTGTGCTGGATGCGACCAGTGAGAGTGCCGAAATCAGTGTCAGTAGCAGTCTGGCCGGCATGGCCTACTACGTGGTTCTGCCAGCCGGTGCAGTACCGCCATCAGCAGCCCAGGTGCTGGCTGGCCAGGATGCCACCGGCGGCAGCGCGCTGCGCGCGGGCCAGCTCGCGGTGGCCAAGGATCAGTCGGCCAAGCTGGTCATCAATGGCCTGGCAGCCGACACGGCCTACAAAGTGTATTTCGTGGTCAATAGCGGGGGGGTCAGCTCTGCCGTCGCGGCGGCTACGCTGGCCACTACGCCTACCATCACCCGCATCCATCAGATACAGGGTGCCGGTGCAGCCTCGCCACTCGCCAACCAGGTGGTGTCGGTGGAGGCCATCGTCACCGGTGTCTTCAAGGGTACTGGCAGCTTGCAGGGCTTCTACCTGCAAGAAGAAGATGCCGACACGGATGCCGACCCTCTGAGTTCCGAAGGCCTGTTTGTCTACACCGGTGCATCGATGCCGGCATTGAGCAAGGGGGACAAGGTCAGGGTGACGGGCAAGGTGGTCGAGTTCAACGGCCTGACTGAGCTGACCAACACGCCTGCGCTGGTGATTTCCGTGTTGGCCCAAGGCCAGGCGCTACCCAAGGCCACCAGCTTGACGCTACCTGTCGCCAATCTCGCCGATTGGGAGCGCTATGAAGGCATGCGGCTGCAGTTCAGCCAGACACTGACCGTCAGCAATAACTTCGAGCTGGGGCAGTATGGCAAGGTCACCCTGTCTAGCGGTGGCCGTCTGCTGCAACCCACAAACGTGCTTGACCCCAACGACGCAGACCCCTCGGGCACCAGCAGCAGTGGCAACAGCAACAAGGCCGCCATCGAGGCCATGGCGAATGCCAATATGCGCCGCGCCATCGTGCTCGATGATGGCTTCAGCAAGCAGTACCCTGACCCGGTACCGTATGTCGAGGCCAGCAGCAGCAGCCTGCGACTGGGCAGTACCGTGAGCCAGCTCAGCGGGGTGCTGCACTACGGCAACAATGTCTATGCCTTACAGCCCAGTGATGGTGCCCCGGCCTTCAACTATGCCGCCCGCCCGGCCGCGCCTGACCTGGCGGGTGCAGACCTGCGGGTAGCGGCAACCAATGTGCTGAACTACTTCACCACGCTGACCGCCACCAACAAGAATGCCCGAGGTGCCGACAGCGCAGCCGAGTTCACCCGTCAGAATGCCAAGATCGTGGCCGAACTGCAGGGTATCAATGCTGACGTACTGGGCCTGATGGAACTGGAGAACATCGACCAGGGCGCGCAGGATGTGCTGCTGGGCAAGTTGAACGCCGCCGTAGGCGCTGGCAGCTATGCCAGGCTTGAGGACGGCATTGCTGCTTATCCGGCCAGCGATGCCATCAAGGTAGGCATGTTCTACAAGCCCGCCGTAGTCCAGCCCGACGGCAAGCCCAGCCTTCTGGCGGATGCCATGTTCGAGCGGCCGTCACTCGCCCAGGTGTTTGTGCACAAGGCCAGTGGCAAGCGCTTCATGGCGGTGATGAATCACCTCAAATCCAAGAGCTGTGGCAGCGCCAAGGGCCTGGATGCCGACCAGGGCGATGGTCAGGGCTGCTATACCGAAAAGCGTCGTGAGCAAGCCAAACGGCTGGCTGCCTGGCTGGTGACGCTGCGGCAGCAAAGTGGCCTGGACGAGGTCATTCTGCTAGGGGATTTCAATGCCTACGCCGAGGAAGACCCCATCGACATACTGCGTGCTGCGGGCTACCAGTTGCAGCATGCGGCGACCGAGTCCTACCAGTTCGGCGGACTGACGGGATCACTGGATCATGCGCTGGCGACACCCGCCCTGGCCAGCAAGATAGTGGGGGTAGCGCACTGGAATGTGAATGCCGATGAGCCTGTCTTCCTGGACTACAACCTCGAGGACAAATCGCCGGCACAACAAGCCGGGCTGTACCAGCCGAATGCTTACCGCTCCTCCGATCATGATCCCGTTATTGTCGGCCTCAAACTGGGCACGGATGTCGCGCCGCCAACACCCAGCAATCCCTTCAATGGCGGTGTTACCGAGCAACCCAACCCTACCAGCCTGCTGGGGGTTACTGGCACCCCAGCGACGGCCGATACCCTGGACAATGCAGGCGCACTGGCCGGACAGGTCGGGATAGCCGACAACGGCAGCCTTGTGGTGCTCTCGCCTCCCAAGGGCCCTGTCGTGTTCAGCCGCAGCGCACCCGACAACATCGTGCTTTCCTTGCCGGCCAAGGCCCCCGTCGCACTTAGTGTAGCCGGTGGCCTGGTCACCCTCGAAACCAACCCGGAATCCGACAGCAGCAAGCGAGACACCTTGCTGGCGACAGCCAGTTTTCCGCGTGACGATGGCTCCGTGCAGCAAGGCGTGCGGCTCTTGCTGGGCCAAGCCTATGCGACCACTGGGTCTATGGGCGCCCTGCTGGGTGGCATGAGCCTGTCCGCCGATGGTGCCGGCCCCCTGCTTACCGTGCAAGCCGGCAGCAGCACTGCAAAGGCAGGCATGCAGCGCAGCGCCGACGGCCAGGCCGCAGTGTCGGCAGAGCACGGCGAGATCAGGCTGAACATGCCTGCATCCGCCAGGACTGCCAGCCTGGATCGGAGCACCAGCACACGCTTGACCATGACGCTGCAAGCGGGTGAAGTGGCGCGTTTTGATGCCCTTGGCAAGCTGACCGGTATCTACCTGGGATCGGTCAGCGGCAGTGCCGGCAAGGTGGGCGATACGTTTGTCCTGCAACGTCCTGCCGGGGTGACAGACTACCCCTGGCAGCTACCTCGGCTGAAGGGCAGCAATCTTCCTGCTCGCACGGGCAGCCTGGTAGATGGCCTGAGCAAGGCACTGGGCGCCAGCATCGTGCAGCGCGCTGACGGGGTGGTGGAGGTCAATGCCGGTACGGAACGCTACCGGGCATTTTTCGCTGATCGCTTCGAGATAGTCCATGGTGCCAGCGACGCTTTCGCAGTTCAGGACGACGGCGGCTATCTGCTCACGGTGGCAGGTGTACGTTACCGCATTTACCCTGCACTGGATGATGTGCCAGGTTTGCTGGCAACCCTGCCCGGAGCCAGCCTGACCGTAGGCCAGACAGGGCTATTGCGTATCTACCACCAGGGCATGAGCTACATGGCCCAACCTGCCCTGACGCTGACTGCCGCCACGCCAGCAGGCGCACCAGCCATTGCCATGGAGAACGGGGGGTTTCAGCTGCTATCGGCCAGCGGTCAGCGCCAGCAGCTGCTGCCCACCTGGTTTGATCGGGCTGAGCTGGCAGCGGCAGCTCGCAAGCTGGGTTGGCAATTGATGCTGTTCGGCGAGACCACTACCCTGCTTGACCCCAGCGGTAAGCGTTGGCAAGCCCGGCCAGATTACGGCTTTGGCTACACCTACCCGGTGCAGGCGACTGATCTGGGGCATGGCTTTCTCCTGAGCCCCCAGCATCAGCTGTTGTTCCGCTTCAGCAATCCCAATTATCTACCTGCCTATCAGCGCTTCGAAATACTGCCCTGAGAAGCAACTTGGATAGCCAGAAAGCACCGGTTTAACCGGTGCTTTCTTGTTTTCCGGCGGTAGGGGTTGCTGCCAACCTCGCACAGTCATCTAGACGTCACGATGACGTAATGCAGACCTCGTAAAGTGCCACGGCTGGTCGACTAACGACCTGCCTTTCCACCCACGAGGAGTTTCCATGCAGGTTCGCCACATTCTGAAGCCGCTTGCCACGCTCGTCGCCTTGCTGGCAGGCGTTGCGCACGCCAATACCACCCTGACTGTCTATACCGCGCTGGAAGCAGACCAGCTCAAAGCCTACCAGGCGCAGTTCGAAGCAGAGAACCCCGATGTCAAAATCAAGTGGGTTCGAGATTCCACCGGCATCATCACCGCCAAGCTGCTGGCCGAAAAAGCGGCCCCACAGGCAGATGTCGTGATGGGCGTGGCGGCCAGTTCCCTGCTGGTACTGGCTCAGGAAGGCATGCTGCAGCCGTATGCGCCCAAGGGCGTGGAAAAGCTCAGCAAGCAATATGTGGATACCGCCAAGGTACCAAGCTGGGTAGGCATGGATGTCTGGGGAGCCACCCTGTGCTTCAACACCGTCGAAGCCGCCAAGCAGGGCATCAAGAAGCCTGAGTCATGGCGTGATCTGCTCAAGCCGGAATACAAGGGCAAGATCGTGATGCCGAATCCAGCCTCCAGCGGCACCGGTTACTTTGATGTCACGGCATGGCTGACCCTGTTTGGCGAGAAGGAAGGCTGGGCCTATATGGACAAGCTGCACGACAACATCGCGCAGTACACCCATTCAGGTTCCAAGCCATGCAAGCAGGCTGCTGCTGGCGAGTTTCCCATCGGTATCTCCTTTGAGTACCGCGCCGCCAAGCTCAAGGAAGGCGGCGCACCGCTTGATCTGGTCTTTCCCAAGGAAGGCCTGGGATGGGATGTGGAAGCGACTGCCATCATGAAGGGGGCCAAGAATCTCGAAGCGGCCCGCAAGCTGGCCGATTGGTCCGCCTCACGCTCGGCCAATGAGCTGTACGAAAAGAACTTCGCTATCGTCGCCTATCCCGGTGTCGCCAAGCCGAATGGCTTTATCCCGGCCAACTATGAGCAACTGCTGGTCAAACAGGATCTGTCCTGGTCTGCCAAGCATCGCGATCGCATCCTCGCTGAATGGACGCGCCGCTACGACGGCAAGTCTGAACCCAAGAAGTAAAGCCGTCTGGCGTGCCATAAGCCAGCAAGCTGGCGCATGGCACGCCGCTATCCCTACCCATCTGCAGCTCACGCCATGTCATTGACCATACCCACCATCGCCTCCCTGTTTGCCAGCCACGGTAGCCAACTCTATGGCGGTGAGGCCATCAGCCAGGCAGAGCATGCATGCCAGGCGGCCTGGCTGGCTGAACAGGCCGGCGAGGACGATGCGCTGATCGCGGCCTGCCTGCTGCATGACCTGGGCCACCTGCTGTTTGAGCAGGGAGAGCAAGACCTGGCGCAAGGCAAGGACGATCTGCACCAGTACAGGCTGCTGCCTTTTCTGCGCCATTGGCTGCCCGACGAGGTCGTGGTGCCCATCGGATTGCATGTGGATGCCAAGCGCTACCTCTGTGCTACCGAGCCCGGCTACCAGGACCGACTGTCCGAAGCATCCAGCCTGAGCCTGGCCTTGCAGGGAGGCGCCATGGATGTGGGGGCGGCCGCACGCTTTGCCGCGCAGCCCCATGCAGGGCGCGCCATTGCGCTACGACGTTATGACGATGCGGCCAAGCGAGTGGGCTGGGTCGTTCCGGATATTGATTATTTCCTGCCACGCCTCGCGGCGCTGGCGAGTGAGTAGGCCATGAAACGCCAGGAGTTTCCTACACCAGCCGAGCAAGGGCACCCGTCTGCCGACTGCTTGCGCTTTACTGGTATTCACAAGCGCTTCGGCAGCTTTAAAGCGCTGGATGGCATAGACCTCAGCATACGCAAGGGAGAATTCCTGTGCCTTCTTGGCCCGTCAGGCTGTGGCAAGACCACCCTGCTGCGCATTCTGGCCGGGCTCGAGACCCAGGATGCCGGCAGCCTCCACATGGCCGGGCGCGACATCAGCCGCCTGCCCCCTGCAGCAAGGGACTACGGCATCGTCTTCCAGTCCTATGCGCTATTTCCCAACCTGACCGTCGCCGGCAACATTGCCTACGGCCTGCGTACAAGCAGGCAGGCGCAAAGTCGCCGTGTCGCCGAGCTGCTGGATCTGGTGGGCTTGCCCGGTTCCGAGTCCAGGTTCCCATCGCAGCTATCCGGCGGGCAGCAGCAGCGCGTGGCATTGGCCCGTGCACTGGCTACCTCACCTAGCCTGCTGCTGCTGGATGAACCGCTCTCGGCGCTGGATGCCCAGGTGCGGGAGCACCTGCGTGCAGAACTGCGCCTGCTGCAGCAAAAACTGGGGGTGACCACCATCATGGTGACCCATGACCAGGAAGAGGCACTTGCCCTGGCGGATACGATTGCGGTCATGCGCCACGGTCGCATTGAGCAGGTAGGTAGCCCCGAGCAGATCTATCGGCAACCCGCCAACCGCTTTGTGGCCGAATTTGTCGGCCATGCCAACTGGCTGCCCGTGCATTGTGACGATATGGGTACGCTAAGGCTGGCTGGCGTACCGCTTGCCAGCAGCTTGGCATTGCCGACAGGCATGGCGCCGGCAGAGGCTACGCTGTTTTGCAGACCAGAGGATGTGCGGGTCGAACCGCACTGGCAACCAGCTACCAACACCCTGATGGCGGTAGTGGAGCGGGTGGATTTCCTCGGTGGCCTGCGCCGGGCCAGCCTGTCGCTTTGCGCAGCGCGCGAGATCGTGCTGGTGGCGGATGTAAGCCCAAACGATGCCGGATTCAGTGCGCTTGTGCCGGGGCAGCGAGTACCCGTCACGCTTCCCGCCGACCGCCTGCGGCTATTCCAGGGGCCGGTTCTATGATGGCCTGGGCTTGGCAACGATTCCACCCTGTGGGGCTGAACATAAGGCGTAGCGCGGATGAGCAACTGGCTGTCGCGCTGGTATGGCTGCTGGCTGCCCTGCTGCTGGTCTTCCTGGCCTGGCCACTGGCCAGCATCCTGATCAAGGCAGTAGAGGCACGTGACGGCAGCTTTGTTGGCCTGGATAACCTGCTAGCCTTGCTGACCGAACCCCGCCTGCTTGAGGCCTCCTGGAACAGCATACGCCTGGCCCTCATGACGCTGGCCCTGGTTCTGCCCATGGCCTTGGCGTTCGCGTTTGCCTTGACCCGCTCGCGCCTATGGGAGCGCCCGGTGTTTCGCCTGATCGCGCTGGCCCCCCTGCTGGCACCGTCCCTGATGCCTGCCATCTCGCTGGTCTACCTGTTTGGCAACCAGGGCGTGCTTAAGGACTGGCTGGGAGACAGCAGCATCTACGGCCCCTTGGGCATCGTCCTGGGCGAGGTGTTTTACACCTTTCCCCATGCACTACTGATACTGGCGACGGCACTATCGGTGGCGGATGCCCGGCTGTACGAAGCGGCCGAGGTGTTAGGTGCCAGCAAGCTACGACGTTTTATGACGGTCACCTTGCCGAATGCTCGCTATGGTCTTCTATCGGCCGGCATGGTGGTATTCACCTTGGTGGTAACGGATTTTGGCGTGCCCAAGGTGATCGGCGGGCAGACCAATGTGCTGGCACTGGAAGCTTACAAGCAGGTCATCGGGCAGCAGAACTTCGGCAAGGGGGCCGTGATCGGCCTGTTGCTGCTCCTGCCGGCTGTCCTCAGCTTTTCGGTGGAGCGCTGGCTGGCGCGCAGCCATGGTGCCGCCATGAGTGGCCGCTCAGTCAGTTACCAGCCAGGTCGCAATCATGTGCGTGATGTACTGCTAGGCGTGTGCTGTAGCGGAATATGCCTGTTTCTCCTGGCCATGCTGGGGGTGGCAATCGCTGCGGCCTTCATGAAGCTTTGGCCCTATGACCTCAGCTTTACGCTTGATCATTTCGACTTTGATCAGGTCGATGGCGGTGGCTGGCTGGCGTTTTACAACAGCCTGAAGCTGGCCGCATTGACTACCCTGGTCGGCACCGCCGTGGTGTTTTTCACCGCCTACCTGATTAGCAAAACCCCGGCACCCCGTTTGCCCGCCAACCTGATACGTAGCCTGGTGTTGCTGCCGATGGCAGTGCCGGGCCTGGTCCTGGGGCTGGGTTACATCTTCTGCTTCAATGACCCCGCCCATCCTCTGCACGGACTCTACGGCAGCATGACCATTCTGGTGGCGGCCACGGTGGCGCACTTCTACACCACCGCCCACCTCACCGTTGCGACGTCATTGCGGCAGATTGATGCGGAGATCGAGGCTGTGGCGCGCAGCCTGCGTCGCCCCTGGTGGACTGCCTGCCTGAGGGTCACGCTGCCTATCAGCCTGCCTGCCTTGCTCGATGTCGCGCGCTATCTGTTTGTCTCCAGCATGACTACCGTCAGTTGCGTCATCTTTCTCTACACCCCCGATACCGTGCTGGCCTCGGTGGCGGTGCTGAACATGGATGACGCAGGAGATACCGCCCCTGCCGCCGCGATGGCCAGCCTGATTGTGGCCAGCTCCCTGTTGGCCACGCTGCTGATCAATCTTCTGGGCTGGTGGTTGAACCGCCATGCCCAGGCTTGGCGGACAGCCTGATTATCTATTTACTTCCTGACTGGATTTGACTCTATGCGTGATCCCCTATTGCTCACCCCAGGCCCCCTGACCACCACGCTGGCAACCAAGATGGCCATGCTGAACGATTGGGGCTCCTGGGACAGCAGTTTCAATGCCCTGACCGCTAGCGTATGCCAACGGCTGGTTGACCTGGTTGATGGCGGTGAGGACTTTGTATGCGTGCCCTTGCAGGGCTCGGGCACCTTTGCGGTGGAGGCTGCGATCGGCACCTTGCTACCCCGGGACGGCAAGCTGCTGGTGTTGGTCAATGGCGCATACGGAAAACGTATGGCGCGGCTGACTGAGGTCATGGGGCGTGCGGTCTCGATACTGGACTTCGGCGAAACCTCACCGGTCGACCCGGTGCGGGTAGCCGCTCGCCTGGCCGCCGACCCACAGATTACCCATGTGGGTGTTATCCACTGTGAAACCAGCACCGGCATACTCAACCCGCTGGAGGCCATTGCCGAGGTTGTCGCCTTGGCAGGCAGGCGCCTGATCATTGATGCCATGAGTGCGCTGGGCGCCCTGCCCTTGTCTGCGCGCGAGACGGCATTTGATGCGGTGATAGCCAGTAGCAATAAATGCCTGGAGGGGGTGCCGGGCATGGGCTTTGTACTGGTGCGCCAGCGCAGCCTTGCCTTGGCGCAGGGCAACGCCCACTCATTGTCACTGGACCTGCACGACCAGTGGCGCTATCTGCAACAGACGGGTCAGTGGCGCTACACGCCACCCACACATGTCGTGGCAGCCCTGGCCTCAGCACTGGATCAATACCAGGCCGAAGGCGGGCGGCCGGCACGCTTTGCACGCTACAGCAGCAACTGTGCGGCTTTGATCGAAGGCCTGCATGGCCTCGGCTTACGTCCATTTCTCCCTGCTGCCATACAGGCCCCCATTATCGTTACCGTACAGGCACCCGAGCATGCCAATTGGCAATTCGGCGAGTTCTATCAACGCGTCAAAGCCCAGGGGGTGGTGCTCTACCCAGGCAAGCTGACGGAGCTGGAGACCTTCCGCGTGGGCTGCATAGGCGCCATAGGCAAGGCCGAGATACAGATGGCGGTCGATGCCATTGCCCGCGCCCTGACCGAAATGCGCATACGCGCCTGATTCCTTATCCCTATGGAAAACATCATGCTGCAAACGCCCTACCGCCACAGCCGCCACTATCACGGCCCGGTGCAAGCCGTTGTGTTTGACTGGGCAGGTACCCTGGTCGACTTTGGCTCTTTTGCGCCTACTCAGGTGCTGATTGATGCCTTCAAAGGCTTCGGCATAGACATCACGCTGGCTGAGGCCCGCATTCCCATGGGCCTGGCCAAGTGGGACCACATAGCAGCGCTGGGACAACTGCCGTCAGTCGATGCCCGTTGGCGTGCCCGATTTGGCCATAGCATGCGCCGCGAGGACGTTGATGGTCTCTATGCGGCCTTTATGCCCTTGCAGGTAGAGCGCGTCGCGCATTACTCCACGGTCATACCTGGCGCGCTACCCGTATTGGCCAGCCTGCGTGAACGAGGCATCAAGATAGGCTCCTGCTCGGGCTACCCGCGCGTAGTGATGGACAAGCTATTGCCACATGCAGCTGCGCAGGGGCTGGAAGTGGATCATGCGGTCGCCACCGATGATCTGAAACCAGGGGGCAGGCCCGGCCCCTGGATGGCACTGGCGAATGTGATCGAGCTGGGCGTGAGCGAACTGGCCAGTTGCATCAAGGTGGATGACACGGTGCCAGGCATAGAGGAAGGTTTGGCTGCCGGCATGTGGACCGTGGGCCTATCGCTTTCTGGTAATGAGGTTGGGCTGAGCCTGGACGAAGTCCAGGCCCTGCCTGCTGCCGAGGTGGAAACCCGTCGCCGCCGCGCCGCCAACAAACTGGCTCAGGTGGGAGCGCACTACGTGATAGACAGTATTGCCGACTTGCCGGCCGTGGTGGCCGCGATTGCGCTGCGACTGGCGCGTGGCGAACGCCCATGAGCCGCCCCCGCTTGGCTGTGGTGGGGGCCGGCGTGGTGGGCTTGGCCCATGCCTGGGCCGGTGCACGCCTGGGCTATGACGTCACGGTGTTCGAACGTGATGCTTTCGCCTCTGGCGCCTCCGTGCGCAACTTCGGGCTGGGCCTGCTGCTGGGGCAACCCCAGGGTGACCTCTATGAGCTGGCCCGGCATAGCCGCAACCTGTGGCTGGAGCTATTGCCTGCAATGGGCTGCTGGTACAAGGCCCAGGGTAGCCTGGTAGTGGCTCGCAACGCAGCCGAATGGGCGGTGCTAGAGGCATTCCAGGCGGAGCTGGGTCAGCAGTATGGGACCCGGCTGCTGAATGCTGCGGCGCTCAGCACACATCACGCCTTAGGCCTGGGCGCACTGCAGAGCGGCAGCGAGATCGCCTTCGAATCGCGCCAGGTCGTTCCAGCGCTGGCAGGCTGGCTGGCCCAGGTGCATGGCGTGCGTTTCCACTACGGCACCCAGATCAACGCAGTTGAATTACCGGTGCTACACACCAGCCAAGGCCGCCATCATGCAGATAGAGTGATTGTCTGTACCGGGCACGATTTCCAGACACTGTATCCCGCACATTTTTCGGCACTGGATTTGGCGCGCTGCGGGTTGCAGATGCTGCGGGTAGCCAACCCTGGTATTGCGCTAGGCCCCGCACTGATGACAGGCTTGTCCACCCTGCATTACGGGGCTTTCACCCAGAGTGCGGCCTTGGCCGAACCGCTTGCCAGGCTGCATGAACAGCTTGCTTGCGAGCAGCCAGAACTGCTTGAGCATGGCATACACCTGATCATCCAGCAGGTGGGCCTGGACGGCGATCTGATCATCGGCGACTCTCACCACTATGGCTCGGACATCACGCCCTTCAGCTCTGCTGAAGTAGATAGGCTGTTGCTGGATCTGGCGGAAAATCTGCTGGAACGGCGCTTGCAAGTACGGGCGAGGTGGCAAGGCGTCTATGCCAAAGGACCACGCCCCTATGAAATCATGCAGCCCGAAACAGGTGTGCAACTGGTCACGATCACGGCTGGCGTGGGTATGAGTATCGCCCTGGCGCTGGCAGAACGGGTACTCTCTTCATAATATGGCCCAAGCAACCCCCTCCTCCGCAACACCCCCGACCCCCTTGGTACGCCGCGCCGGTACCGCTATCTGGCGGCAGATAGAAGAAGCCCTGGCCAGCGACATTCTGTCGGGTGTACGCAAGGGCCGTTTACCCAACGAAACCGAACTGGCTGAACAGTTTGGCGTAAACCGCCATACGGTGCGCCAGGCGGCAAAGGCCCTGGCAGAACGTGGCCTGGTCGAAGTAGTACATGGTCGTGGCACGTTCGTGCGTGAGAACCTGATTGACTATGAGCTGGGTCGCCGAACCCGTTTAGCCCACAGCCTGGACAAAGCCCGTCGCGTGGGCGTCAGCCGCGTGCAAGGCCATCGCGAACTGATTCCCAGCCCTGATGTACTGGAGCTGCTGGCCTTGCCGCCGGGAAGCAGTGTGATCCAGATCGATACGTTGGACGTGGTAGATGAGCGAGTCGTGGGCGTATGTACCCAGTATTTCCCCCTCCCACGCTTTGCCGGCTTTGCCCAGGTATATCAGACCCTGGGAAAAACCCACCTGGCCCTGGCGCATTTCGGCGTGGCGGAGTTCCAGCGCAAGCTGAGTCGTGCAAGCGCCAGGCTGCCCGAGCGTGAAGTGGCGTTGCAGCTGGACCAACCAGCCGCACAACCCATACTTTACGTCGAGACCATCTATGTCGATGCCGCTGGCAGCCCTATCGAATACGGCATCTCTCGCTTCAACAGCACGGCTGTGCAGCTGGTGATCGAACCCTGAGAGCCTGTTGAAAGCAAGGTCCGGCCATGGTTTCAGGGCTCTCCGGCTTTGATGCTGATGGCGGCCTGCATCTCGGCGATGCGGCGACGCTTTTCCTCCGCCTGGGCAATCTGGGCCGCAGTCACCAGCCCTTCTGCCTTGGCGCGCGCAATGTCGGCATCCAGTTGCGGCAGCATTTGATCAGCGGCTGCGACATAGGCGCGATAGAGCTTGGCCTGCTGTCGCTCGGCGTAACGCTGGTATTGGTCGGGGTCTGCCAGCTCAGACTGGCTAGGCGGATCGCGCCACTGCGCGTCCATCCGTACCAGCGGTGGTGCACGGTCATCGCCGCGCTCACGGGCATCCGTCATGCTCAGGATGGCGGACGCTGATTGATCTATCACCGCTGGTTCGCCGGCCAAGGCCTGAGGCATTTCTGCCGCCCCGGCCGCAGGATGATCATCCAACCCACGAGTTTGCGCCAAGGGCGCTGTCACAGAGGGAGCATCAGCTGATCGCAGTGGCGGCGCTACCTCGCGCTGCCAATCAAGCAGTATGACGGAGGCGCAGACGGTGAGCAGCGCCGCGACCACCAGTCCAGTTCTACGCTTCATGGTTGCTCCTGGATATTCAGTGCGCTCTGGCCAAAACCCAGGGCCGTGGGATTAATCGCAATGTCAGCATCCCGGTAGAGCTTTTCGCGCAATGCCTTGAACTCGGCCAAGGCTTTCTTTTTGCCTATCGCCTGACTGGCGATATAGCGAACGGCCTCACTCTCTGGCGCTTGCATGCCCTCCTCGCGTGCCTCAACCAGCACTATCTGCCAGCCGCTGCCGTTGGGTTCGCGTATCAAGCGGGAGGGCTTGCCGGGCGGCAGGACAAAGGCCAGCTCGTGCAGCCAGGGTGCCGCGCCGTCTCTGGGCAGCAGCCATCCCAACGTGCCACCGTCAGCAGCATTGGCGGCATCTGAAAACCTGCGCGCCGCCTCGCCAAAGGGTACGCCCTTGCCCAGCGCTGCATAGGCGCGCTGGCAGACAGCCTCCTCCTTGCAATGGATATGGCTGGCCCGCACCCGCTCTATGCGCCGGAACTCCTGCTGGTGACGATAGTAGTAATCACGTATCTCAGCTGGAGTGACGGTAGCGATAAGCCTGTTCAAGTGCTCGCTGCTGTAGTGCATGTCTGCTGCAAGACCCAGCAGTTGCAAGAGCGCACCGCGGCGGTCGCGATCCTCGATGGCACGCTGCAGTAAAGCCAGGTCTGCCGGTGCCAGTCCGCTGGCGTGTTTTGCCCAATCCAGTACATATCGACTCGCCAGCAACTGCATGGCCTGCTGATCCCGATAGCCCGCATCCCCACCCACAAGCTGGGTCTTGCCCTGGATGTTCTGCTTCAACCAGATATCGGCCAGGGAAATCTGTCCGGCTTCGCCACCGGGAAGGCGATACGACAGCAGCACGATCTGGCGGGCCGCCGCCATTTGCGCCGTGCTGAGTTCCGAGTTCAAGCGCAGCCCCCGCTTGGGCGGGAACACCTGCTCCAGCATGGCCTGTGCCGGGACATGGCGGCGCTTCACCAGGGTGTCCAGCCCTCCCGCCTTGTCCAATGCCAAATCCAGCTGGGTTTTGTAGGCACGTCGCAAGGTGGCAACGAGCTGATCCTCTACTGCCGCCGCCCGGCTGAAGGCGACGCCCGTACCGGGGAACAAGGTGGCATCGTCGTAATGCCGCAGCGCGTACTCGCCCAGCAAGCGGTTATCTATCACCGAGGCGAGAACCTTGTTGAGCGGTGTATGCCTATCGCTGTGGACGGCAATGCTATGCAGTACGGTCAGACCGGCCAGGGGAATAGGCTCACCGTTCACACGGGCGGCCAGACCGGGGTCATTGAGGCTATCTCGGCTGACAGCGCTGACCGCCAGGCTGGCGATCAGCATTGCCATCAGCGCCAGCCATGTGGAGCAAGGCTGGCGCATCATCAGAAGCGCTCTGCTGCGCGATTGAGCAGATGCACCACCATGGCAATGGCGTGCGGCACCACCACCTTGCCGACAGTACGGCGGGTCTCATGATCGGTTGCCGATAATACGGCGCCGCCGCGTGAGTAGGAAATGCTGCCACCTTGCGTCAGCAATGGGCGGATATCCGTTGCTGTGCTGGCTAATGGGGTAAAGCTGGCCATGGCGTTCTTGACCAACGCTGGGTCGTTCAACCGCTCGCTATCGTAGTAGTCCTTGACCCAGCCTTCCCATTGCGCGTGGTTGAGCGCTGAGGTGGTCCAGGTATGGTGTGGCTGGAGCAAGTCGGTGGTGTGAAACACAAAGCCCAGCGACTGAGCGGTAGGACGGGCTAGAAACTGCTGAAACCAGTACTGACCAAGATTGTCGATAGGCTGAAACGGCATGGTTTCGAAATCGGCATACATGGCGGGGGTTGAATGGCCACCCAAGCGGTAGTTGGCCTCAGTAATACCATAGCTATTGTACTTGGACCCATCACCGAACCAGCCTTTCATACCACCACGGCCATCGTCCAGATGGTCGCCGTACAGCCAGGACGAGGCCATATTGTCGATATCGCCCCAGACAGTCAGCTTGTTATAGTTGTAGCCGCCCAGGTCGTTGCCATGCACGTCGGGACCGCCAGTATGGTTCTGAAAGTGCAGGTAGCTGGTGTACTTGACGATGCCTGCACCAAGACCCCAAACCGGCGCCATCTGGCAATCACCGGTCGTGGCACCGCACAGATAAGTATCGGCAAAATCGTCCACATCGTAGGCGCCCTGCCCTAACGCGGCCGCGAACTGATCGACTGTGTAGCCGGCACGGGTAGCACCCGACTGGAGCTTGGCGAAGTTGGTGGTGCCCGGGTTGGCCTGCATATAGGCCACGGCATCAATAACGATACGGCGATGGGTCTCTTGCGAGAAGGCATGGACTGGGGCGGTGAGACAACAAGCTACTGCTACACCGGCCAGTAGACGGGCGAGTTTCATTGCTATGTTTCTCCTTGATTTCTCGTTTTCTGTGGGGCCAAGGGGCCGCGACCTATTCTGGTCTGGCCATATGGCGCTTTTGTGAAACGCAATATCAAGTTCCCGGTGCCACGATGGCGGTTCCTGGCGCAGCTGTCCGGCTCGGATAGTCGGCAGACCAGCAAGCCCACGCCTTGCTCGCTCAGGCTCAACTTGATCACATACACCGGTGACCGAAAATCGGCTAAACCAGCCAATGTTGGCTACTGTGAGGCAGGAGAAGAAGCGGATGTCAGAGTTACGACGCTGTATTGGACGGCAAGTCAAGCAAGCAAGGCTGGCGGCCGAACTGGCCACCCAAAGGCTACATGCGGGAGATATCGAGGCTTTGCACGACATAAGGGTGGGTATTCGCACCGTCGATAGCGTGCTCACGCCAGTGTGGCGCTTGCCAGGGATGAAGCCGGTGAGGCAGGCCTTTGCCCCCCTCAGGCGCTGGTCCCGCAAGTACAACGCCTTGCGTGATATCGAGGCGCAACTGGCCCTGCTACAAGCCCTGCTGCCCACGCCGTGGCCGCTACGGTTACAAGATTGGTTCCACGCAGAAACGGCCCGGGTAGCCGCCAGCCACCGTCAGCTGGTACAGGATGCCGACGACAAGCGGTTGTTGGCGGGATATCGCTGGCTTCGCAAGGTATGCCGCCAGCGACTGTCCAAGACGCGAGAGGTGGATCTGAGGGCAGCGCTGGAGCAGCAGATGGGTAGCTTGCTGGCTCAGCTCTACGAAGATTGCACGTTGGGTATGGCCCTGTTTGCGCATAGTGGCCATTGGCACCAAACCCGGATTCGTGCCAAGCGGCTACGCTATCTGATCGCGGGCTACCCTCGTCAATTCGAGGCGATGTCGGCGCTACAGAAACGGGCCGGATCCGTGCAATCCACACTGGGGCAACTAAGAGACTGGCTGGCTTTGCGGCCCAAGATTCAAGGCAGGCTGGGCGCGCAGGAAGCCGCGAATTGCGACCTCATACAGGCTCGTTTGCTGGCAGCGTCTGCCGATGCATTGGCGGCGCTGGGCTTGTTGATCGCAGAAGAAAAAATCCTTCATCGCACCGCTAGAACCGCCGTCTCAGCTTGTGCTGAAGCCGTTTGAACAGGTTGCTGGGTCGATGGACGGCTGCCTGCAATCGGGTACAGATGGCTTCGGGCTGCACCCCCTGCTCCGACAGCTGCCAAGCAAGATCCGCTTCATTCGTTGTGAGGGGACGCCCCATCAGGCTGCTGACCATCGCATGCTGTCGCTCGCGCTCAAGGCCATCCAGCACCTGGGCACAGTCCTGTATCGAGAAATCTGAGCCGCCCAGAAAAAGCACCACCGTCTCATCCTGCATGCTGAGTGGCCGCTTCATCAGCGTACTGACCGCTTGCAGATACTGTTCTGGTTGCATCGCACCTCTCCTCAGACATGCTGCAATGCAATATAACATGGTGCTTACGATGGCCGTACTAGCAAGGTGGAGATGGACAGCGCCAGCAGACTCAGCTAGTACGGCAAAGCCGCTTTCACAGGCCATTTGATGGCGGTACGGCCGTCCGTCGGCGTGCCGTATAAGCCCATACCAGGCCTTTCATCCCTGTTTTTGATGGAAAACGACAGGTAGCTGCCGCTTTTCCCGGTGGCTCTCCCCCTGCGCGAAACCCGCATCAGCGTGCAGCGGCATGCGCCTGGGTACCGGAAAAACAAGCCACATGTCACTAATTTGAAATACATCCTAAATATTATTAGCTGCTGATATGCAAATTGGCGATAGCGATGAAATGGTCACTCTCCAAGCAGCTGATGCTGGTTAGCCTTGTCACCGTTGCCGTGCTGGCGGTAGCGATCTTCATGACGGCACAGCGCGTTACTAGCTTGCGTGCCAAGGTACAGCAGCTGGAACAGGGGCAAATGATCGTGACCCGGCTTCTCACCATCAAGTCCACCGCACTGGCAGTCTCGCGTGCCGACCCGGTCATGCCGGAGACCAAGCAACGCCTGGATGAGGCGAATCGGCAGATTGTTGCCAGCACGGCAGCGCTGTTGGACAGCATGGAGGCTGACGCGGTCAAACAGCTGGCGCAGCAGTTTCAGCCTGCCTGGCAGGACTACCTCAAGCAGTTCCTGAGCGCCGTGCAGATTGCCGAAACGAGCCCACAGGATGCCCTCTCCATCCCCGAACAGATCTACAAAGGTGCCCTGGAGCCCGCCATCACCCTGCTGGATGGCCTGGTGGTACAACAGGAAAAAGCAGCAGAACGGCGCAAGGCGGATATCGACAACGAGCTTTCTCAGGTGGTGATGGTGGTCGTTGTTGTACTGATGCTTGCCGCTGCAATTGTCATCAGTTTTCAGTTACTTTTCGCACGCAGCCTGAATCGACAAGTACAGCAGACCAGCCTTGCCGCCAGACATCTGGGACGCGGAGACCTGTCGTTCCGCCTGCCCGAGTTCCGAAATGAGCTGGGTGCCATATCCAGCGCGATCAATCAGTTCGTGAGCCAGCTGAATCACCTGCTGGGCGAGGTAAAGCAAGCCAGCCAGCGCTTGAGGCATGAGTCCGAGCAGCTGAGTGAGCATGCCGAAGCGGTACGGCATAACACGCAACTGCAGTCGGATGAGGTGACCAGCATCGGCGCCGCCGTAGAGCAAATGAGTACCGCAATTGACAGCGTGTCGAGCTTTGCCAAAGGGGCATCGGATAAATCGGCCTACTCCGTCACCCTGGTCCGATCGGTGGCCCAGCATACCCAGCAAGCCATGAAACAGATGGGCAGCTTGGCAAATGACATCGGTAGCGCCAGCACGACGCTGGGTGAACTGAGCAGCGCAATCAATGAAGTCACCCAGGTCAGCAGCCTGATTACCGAGATCGCCAGCCAGACCAATCTGCTGGCCTTGAATGCCGCCATCGAGGCCGCGCGTGCCGGCGAGGCAGGACGCGGGTTTGCCGTGGTTGCAGATGAGGTGCGCTCGCTGTCTGAACGTACTGCCAAGGCCACCACACAGATCAATCAGCAACTGGAACGCTTGTCGTCCAGCATGGGCATGACCCGCACGGCAATGGATATTGCCTTGGAGAAGACACGCACGGAAGCCCAGCAGATTGCGGCAGTAGTCGATATGAGCGTGGGCGTTGAGGCAGCAGTCAGCGAGGTTGAAACCCTCATGCTCAGTATCGCAGAAGCCACGGTGCAGCAAGCCAAGGGCGCCTCGCAGATTGCCATCGAAGTCGCGGCTATCAACAACTTGGCTGAACGCAACGTGTTGGCCATGTCCAAAACGCTGCAGGATGCCCAGGAACTGGTTGGAACAGCGGCGTTACTGGATCAGGCAGCCAGCCAATTCGTCATCAGCAAAGCTTGAGTCCCAGTCGGGGTACGCAGGTGCCGACATGATGACGGGGCTTGCACCCAAGCCACTTCACGGCATGGGACGTTCGGTTCACTGGTTCAGTCATGCAAGCTGCTGGTTCTCAACATCAAAGGTGCGCAGCTGTAGATTTGTACGCACAGTGAGGCTAAGCATGGCAGGTCACGTCGAGCCCATCATCACACGGCTCGATCTACGGAAATTCAGGCTATAGGCCCCAACCGTAGCAAATACAGCCTATTGGCTCTGTTTCGTTCGGCGTTTTGGCTCATCACTAATCTGTAAGCCATTGAAATGCAAGGTGCCGGAATTCCGGCATCTGCGACAACTTACAAATATAGGCAAGGGCGCTGCCGAGTAACCTAAGCTCCCGTGGTGAAGCAGAGCACGATAGGCAAATTTCTATCTAGCATCCGTTTGATAAAAAAGGAGAAACTCGCCAAATTGCAGCAACCGTAAGGGTTCAGGCAGCGTCCTGATCCGGCAAGAAGCTGTTCAGGCGCTACCGGTGGTATCCGGCAAAGCCGCCCAAACTCGAGCCTTGAAAATCGCCTCCGAAGATGGCATGGTGTTGTCACCATGGCATCTGGGGAAATCTCAGAAACCTCGATCTCCAAAAACCGCCAGTAAAACCCAGCGCAACCGTGCTGGCTAGGTGCGTGCAACAACCTCAGAGAGTTTTGTTAGCGGCGCCGAGAAGACTTGGAAGGAACGAGAACGGGGCTTCTATCCCCCCTTTGGCTCATGCGGTGCTGGGCACCAAGACAAGATAGCGGTCAACTGATAGCTGCAAAAAGGGCTTGGCGCTTCGCAGTTTCCCAGTCCTAAATTTAAACCTTTTCACTCCACATTACCCGTGATCTCGAGCCAACTACTATTTCTCTTCAGCGCCCTTGGCTCGATTAATGGCATCTTCCTGGCGCTCTACCTCTTCACCCGGCAATCGCATCGATTGACGAATGGCATGCTGGGTGCATTACTACTCGCCATAGGTTTCCGTACAGGAAAATCAACATTCTATTATTTCTACCCTGACATCGCAGTCGAGTTCCTTCAGATCGGAATGTCGGCCTGTTTATTGATCGGGCCACTGACTTATTTATATGTCGGTTTCCATCTCGCAGATTTAAGACAAAGCGCCCCAGGAAAACACTGGCGCTGGCATCTTCCCTTATCGCTGTTTATCATCGTCATTGGGCTTATTTTCCCATACTCCCAATATCCGTACATCTGGCACCATGTCATGCGATGGATACATGTCTACTGGCTCACCTATTTACTGCTGACCGGAAGGCAGCTATGGAAATCACGTATTTTACTGACCAACACAACAGGCTGGGTATCTCGCCCTGCCCTATTACTGCTCAGCGTCTATTTTAGCAGCTGCGTGATTCTCATCGCCTATATGAGCACCCCATTTACATCGTATATTGTCGGTGCACTGTCGTTTACCTTTAGCATACACCTTACGGCGCTGACCTTTATACTGCAGAACGACGCCAAAGTTGATGCAAGTAAAAAGGAAAGGTATCAAAATCGAAAACTGATCGAAGAAGACGCGCTTGCATTACTGGCATTGCTGAATCAAACAATGCATGAGCAGCAGCTATACTTGAACCCCAACCTGAGCCTAACGCTGCTGGCCAAGAAGGTTGGCAATCTGCAAACGACCGTTTCCCAGGTACTCAATGAGCATCTGAAAAAAAGCTTCAATCTCTATATCAATGAGTTTCGCATTCAACATGCCAAGAACCTGTTGATCAACGAATCTCACTTGAACATGGAACTCGTTGCCGAACGCAGCGGTTTCAATTCCAGCTCCACTTTTTTTGCCGCCTTCAAGAAAATCACCGGGCAGACGCCTGCAAGCTATCGCGCTGCATTAGCGTCGGCGCCATCTTCAGCCTCGCCAACAGGTCTCGACACCCCGTCAGCATCGCCACAAAACCACCAGGTTTCCAGTCTCCCCTGAGAGCCGCTTCATCGCTGTTTCTTCTCCTTACCGTCGCGCCCAAGCAGACCTTGCAGGCCGACGGTAAGCGCTTGGCATACGCCTCGCCTACGGTTCAGCACCGACCTCCCCTAGGCTTGCGCTATCCCTCCCTCGGCCTGCCGCGTGCGCCCGCGCTAACTGCGGCTGCTTCACCCGCTTTGGCGGCCTGCACCTAGCTGTTTCCCCATCAACCCGCTACGAAATTATGTATCCGGAGTCCGAAATCATGGTTCGAGACTTCAGGTATCTGCACCCAGACTACATTGGCATCCGGCAAAGCGAGGCTTCATCGCTGCCGCACAACCGTACTTACCTGCGGTAAACAGGTACATGTCCAAGTCTAGGTCAACTTATGAGCCCACATCGTTCTCTCAGCGTCATCCTCCTCAACATCTGCCTTGTTCTCGGTGTGCCTGAACAAGCCATCGCCTCCGCTGCATCATCCACCCCAGCGACCGAAGTAAAAACCCAAGCGGGGAGCAGCTACACTGATACGGAGCAAGTCACCAGAACGCTGACGGATTACCTAGAAGGTACGGCGAATAGCGAACCAGAAAAGCTGCGGAGGGCTTTTCACCCCGACTTTAAGCTCTATGTCGTCAACGAAGCCAATGAATTAGTCACTCGCTCCGGTGAGCAGTACATCATGAACTTCAACAATGGCAAGAAAAACAACCGGGTTGGTCGGATATTATCCATCGACATCGAAAACAATGCCGCCATGGCGAAGGTGGAAGTGCTGGCGCAGAATCAAAGGCAATACACTGATTACTTCATGCTGATGAAGTATCAAGGTGCCTGGAAGATCGTACAGAAGAGCTATACCTGGAAAGAAATCCCCAAACAGGGTAACAAGATATTATTCGTCACCTCCAACCAGCACACCTACGGCAACACGAATCTTAATGCGGCCAATCATTTTGCGGAAATCGTCATCGCCTATGACATTTTCAGGAAAAATGGCTACACAGTAGACTTCGTCAGCCCCCAAGGTGGTGCAATCCCCCTTGGTTATATCGAAACATCGAACAGCATACAGAAAGCGCATTTATACGACACCGACTTCATGCGCATGCTGAAAAATACTTTCAAGCCCACGCAGATCAACGCAAGCGACTACAAAGCGGTGTATTACAGTGGTGGAGGCTCGGCCATGTTTGGTGTCGCCGACAACAAGGAAATCCAAAACATCGTCGGCCAGATATATGGGAACGGCGGAGTTGTTTCAGCCATCTGCCACGGTACTGCCGGCATAGTCAACCTGAAGGATAGCAGTGGCAAATCCATCTTCTCAAACAAGAAGATCACTGGCTTCCCCGATATTTTCGAGAATACCAACGCCGAGTATTACAAGACTTTCCCTTTCTCCATAGACAAGGAAATCATACGAAACGGTGGCGATTTCGTTTATTCGAAGAAGTTTGGTAATAACTTTTTCATTACCGATGGCAACATCGTAACGGGCCAAGACCCCTCAGCCACCGCCTCTGTGGCGCAGCAAGTCATCAAGACCATCCAGAAAAACTGAACGGAGCCCCCAATGAACAATACTGTCAAGCACGCAATACTGGGATGTCTTGCCTCGCTTTCCTTTACGGCTAGCGCTAACATCGGCATAGACCCGGCCACCAATCAAGCCATTGAAAAAATACTCAGCGAATTCAACTCATCTGGCAAACCAGCTTTGGCTGTCACCGTCATCAAGGAAGGGAAACCCATATACGAAAAGGCCTTTGGCAGCGCCAACCTGGAGTACAAAACCCCGGCAACCGTCAACACAAAATTTCAGGTCGATGCATTTGCCTGGGAATTCATCGCCTATGCCACGTTAACGCTGGAAGCGCAGGGCAAGATAAAGCTGGATGATGACATCAGGAAATACCTGCCAGAGTTGCCTGACCTAGGCGAAAAAGTCACCGTCGATCACCTACTAAGCTCGACGGACGGCTACTATGGGTACAAAACCCTGAAGTCATTAGCAGGCTGGGAAACGAAAGATCCCGAACAACACAAATCCATCCTGCAAGTCATAAAGAGTCAAAAAGCATTGAACTTCAAACCGGGGAAGGCATTTTCACCCACTGGTGACACACGGCTGATCCTACTGGCAAGAATAGTGGAGTCGGTTACCGGACAATCGTTTGACGCTTACTGCAATAGCCAGATATTCGCACCCCTGGGAATGTCCAACACCGTATTTCTCTATGACAGCAATCAGGCACCAGACAACACCGCCGTACCGTATCGCAGTGATAGTAACGGAACCTACAAACGGGACTATGGCGACACCACTGCCCCAGGCCCGGTGAATCTTTACACCTCTATCCGGGACCTATCCATCTGGCGATCGCACATTTCGTTACGCACGCCCGGCATAAATTCACTGGTGAAAAAGATGAATTCGCCTATAAAACTGGACGGTGGTGCAATGATAAAAGACGTCGCCAGCATCTCGAACTATGGGCAGCAGCACGTGGGTAAGGAGAGAGGGATTCCCAAGGTTTACCTACGTGGGATCTCCGGTGGATACTCCAGTACCCTGTTCCGCTTCCCCGAACAGGACTTCTCGGTGATCGTATTGAGTTCCGGTCTTGCTTACAATGGTAGCTACGGTATGCAGATCGCCAACCTCTTCATGAACAATCACTTCCCCGAACCAGAGACCATCGATTACACCAAGATTGAAGGCGTAAAACTAAGCCGGCAGCAGTTGCAGCAATTTGTGGGGAGCTACTGGAACCCAATACGCGCCCTCTCCGCAAGAGTCCATTTGAAGGATGATGTACTGTATTACAGCAGAGTTGACGGCTCAGACGGCAACGCACTGATTCCACTAGGCAACTCAACCTTCCAGATAACCATCGAAGGTGACGACAAAATCTTGCTAAAGTTTATCGACAAAGCAGGAGGAAAGGATATGAACTATACCGTTAACGATAGTGATTCTGTTGTTTTTGAATCATACAAGCCAACCTCATACGCTAATAACGAGATGACCCAATTCACTGGAACATTCTATTCGAATGAACTCAATTCATCCTTCGTCTTCGATGTAAACAATGGCGTGTTAACCGCCAGCAATATCCGTTCAGGCACTATCAAGTTCAAGCCTCTCAGCCCCAATATGTTTTCCGGGGATAAAAGCTTCCTGAGGGGTATCAGATTCATTCGTGGCAACAACAACGAGGTAACGGGGTTCAAGGTCGCGGTGGATACGGTTCGTAGTTTGGTTTTCAAGAAGGTTCATGAGGATAACAACCGGAAATTGTCCAGCCTATAGGGCTCGTCATTGTTCCACCTTGGCATGGTGAACCCCATCGGCCTGCCGCCCAGGCACGCGAAGCCTCGCTGACGAAGCCGGCTTCGCGTCCCAGATGCTCGGGTGACCGAGGAGGAGATTTCGTGCCGCCCAGTCAGCGCACACCATTTGAGCGCCCCGAAACTTCAGTTTCCCTGCAAGGCAAGCTGCCAGCTAACACTTGCACGTAGCAGGGCGTCAGCCCCGTCCCCGGCAGACCTGATCCACCTTTTTCAGCAAGGTAGGTATCCGGTACGGGCCATGCATGCTAGCCACTTTCTGCTTGGCTTCCTCAATTGCCATGCCTACGCAGCTTACATACAGAGGCTTGCCGCTCTCGCCACGGTATACCTCACACTCCGGGCTTATGCCTGCGTAGGCAGTCTTGGCGACGCCAACCACGGGTACCGCACCCTGCAGGCTATGATAGAGATGCGCCCCCAAACCCGGCGCTGCTTCGCCATCCAGATAGACATGGCCATCTATCACGATCAAATCTGGAAAAAGTGCATACTCCTCCAACAATTTCAATATACAAGGTAGTTCCCGCTTATAAAACTGCCCGGGTATATATTCAGCAACGTCTGCGACCTCACTGACATAGATGGCATCAGGCACTGCATCTTGCCATTCCTTGAACATCACCCCCGCCACACGGGCACCGCTTTCAGCATAATCCACATCTACCGCAAGTATCATTGCCAATCAATCCTCAATCCGCACCGCCATTGCCCCTTGTACACTGCCACCACAGTAGCAACCAAAGTAGCAACCAGGAAATTCACCTTAACGCTTGATCAATCTATAAATGGGTTTAATCGCAGGTCGACAAGACAATATCAGTATGATAGCCGCGGGCATGGCAAACACCAACATGTCCATAAACGAACCGCCAAGCACATCCAGCACCACGCACAGCAACAAGACAGATGCACCCGATTGCAGCAAAGACACTGCCAAGTAGACATTATCCATCAGCCCCTGTGGGTTTATGTAAACTGAGCACATAAGGTTTATCACAGCACAAACCAGCAATGCCAACTGTGCGATCATGAAAAAAGCCATCGCTTCCATCAGAGCTAATACTCTCGATCTTATTATTACTTCGCCAAATCGATTGCCATCGGTAAAATTGCAAGCTCAGCTACTGCTGCGCAAAACAACCCCATTCGTCATTACATCCGCCTAGCGCCGCAGCACTCTGTGCCAGCCACTCTTCATAATGTCCGATATTTTCATGTGTTGGCGTAAGAATGGGATGTGCCTGTACCTGCCAAGGCATAGTTTCATGCTCTTCATAAGGGGAGAATGAAACCTTCTGGTTATTACAAAGCAAATGCACAGCAAATTTCAACGCCATCTCCTTATTGGAAAATATAACCGAGAAATCAATTTCTCGTGCCTTTGTCAAATTATCCCCCTGCTGGTGCATTCGCCAGAGAACATCACCATTTTCATCATCAGGAAATGCTTGGTTATTTCGCAGCATCAGCCCCCTCCTTACCCAGTCATCTGTCACCGGCGGCAACGATAGCACGCGACATAGGGAACACACACATAACTCCAGTTCCATACGCGCAACACCGTATTGCGACGGCTGAGAGCTTGCTGAAAGCTCCAAAATTCAGACTGTGGGTAACCGCAACGCATCGCTGGCAGGCCCGCTCCAAGCGCACATGGTCATCACAACCGGCGCCTCGCAAACGTCTTGTGCATGCAGCCGTGCAAGTTCAACGGCTCCCCCCACGAGTCAGCCAGAGGAAAGCCATGACCACCCCGCCCCCCACCAGCCTCAATCTGCAGTTCTTCAACCACAGCGGCATCGATCCGACTACGGTGTCCATCGGCTTCGTACCCGGCGCATCGAACGCCGCCTTTCACATCATCAACGCCTGCAACCACGCTGCATTGCAGCCGTTGAACATCTCCGGCACTGGCACCTATCCGTTTGCCGGCAACTGGTACACGCTCGATCAGCTGAGCGATGGTGTTACCGTCAACGCATTCAGCGGCCGCATCTATGTCGCTTACAACGGAGCATGGACTGTGCAGTCGCCAGCCTACGAGCCCGCCCAAGCCGTGACCGACCCGAACTTCTTTCTACGCTATGACAAGCTGGAAATGACTTTCAATGGTCAGCCCGCCGATGTGGCCAACCTCACCAGCATTGATTACTGGAGCATCCCGATCACGCTGGCCACCTCGCTCAATGGCAGCGTGGTTCAGACCGTATCTGGCTTGCTGGGCAATGCCAATTCGCAAAGCGTATTCGAGGCGCTCAATGCACTCACTACACCGCCCGTTTCGGGTGTAGTCGGGCCTGGTGGCATTGATGGGCAGCCACTACCAGCCACGGTGCCAGGGGCGTTCCAGCAGTATGGTACGGGACCAGCACCTGGCAGCAGCTTCGCCAGGGTGATAGGACCAACCTCCTATCCATCGATCTCGCCCACCGTCGGCCTACCCGTCATGCCTTACGACACGCTACGCAGCTACTTGGCCTACCTGCTTGATAATTTTGGCCCCGGCACAGCCGTAGGTTCGATCGTACCTGGCCTGGGCAACGCCGTGTTTGCCCATATCGCCGGGCAGTTTGCCGGCGTGGGCCCCAATGTACCCAGCAGCGGCCCGCTCAGCAGGCAGAGCTATACGCTGGAGGCCACCATAGACAGCCATCTGAACATCACCCTGAGCGGCGCCCTGAGTGGCGTGGCCGGCACCACCAGCATGCTGTACAAGCAGGCCGATCTCACCAATCCCTCGGGCATCTATGGCGGTAACGTGCCGTATTACCTTAACGGCGCCACCACGGCCACCAACCCAGGTAATGACGTCTACGGCTGGGTAGGCGGTGATCTGCTTTCTGGCCTCAACATAGGCGCAGTAGGTAGTACCGCCACGGTGGGTGGCGTCACTGGCGTGCCACTGCCTACCATGGTCGGCGCCATCAATAGCCAACTCTGGTTCAATATCCCCAGCAATTTTTTCTTTGCCAATATGCAATCCACCCCTAACTACAACCAATGGGCTGCTACGCTGGCCCCGCTGTCGCAAGCGTATAACTTCGCCTACTCCGACCGCTTCGCCAAAGTGTTCGCCAGCCTTGATACCGCAAACATAGACACCCTGACCGTGGTTTTGGAACCTGCTGACGTCAGCCTGCCAAGCTGATACAGAATGGCCGGCTCCTCCACAAGCAACAATGGAGCCGGCCACAGGGCAATGGATGGCCCCCTGCCAGCACCCCACCGCGCTATGATGCCGAGGCGCGCGGCAAGTACTGTCGTCGCCAACACCACCACCCCGCCAACAGACTAGCCATGTTCGCCATCATCCTTAGCTACAAGAAACCGCTCGATACCGTAGATGCCTTTGTCGCAGAACATAAACGCTTCCTGGAAGCCCACTACGCTTCGGGGCACTTCCTGCTGTCTGGCCGCAAGCAGCCACGCACCGGCGGCATCATCCTGGCCCAGGCAGGCAGCAAGCACGAAGTAGAGGCCATCGTTCGCCTGGATCCGTTCTGGCGGGAAGAAATCGCCGATTATGACATCATTGAGTTTGTACCCAGCATGGCCGCCAGCCACCTAAGCAGCCTGCTGACGGACTGACCGAGGCCGCTCCCAGCCCGGTAGGAATGAGTGGTGCTGTGACCATATGGGCTGCTCGATTTCGGTCTCGCCTACGCGCATGGGCTTGACCACCCTACAACACTTCCACTAACATAGAATCATGGAAAGTAAAACCGTCGTCAACCTGCTTGCCGCCCTCGCCCAGGACACCCGCCTAGCGATTTTCCGTCTGCTGGTGGTTCAAGGCCCGGCAGGCATGACAGTGGGCAAGATAGGCGAGATGCTTGCCGTGGCGCCTGCCACCCTCTCCTTCCACCTGAAGGAGCTGAATCGTGCCGGCCTGATCCAGGCACGGCAGGAAGGGCGGTTTATCCACTATGCCGCCAATTTCGACACCATGAACGACCTGCTGCGCTACATGACTGAAAACTGCTGCACGGCAGCGTCCTGTGCTGCCGTGCAAGAGAACAGCTGCTGTGGTTGATTTTTTGCAGTTCAATATTTCAATAAAATTTGAAACAATATCCCACCATGGACAAAATCTCCGCACTGCAGGTTTTTGAGGCGCTCTCCTCCAGCGCCCGCCTGGATACCTATCTGCTGCTGGTGGGCGCAGGCGGTACCGGCATTGTGGCCGGCGAGTTGGCCAGCCGGCTGGATATGGCGCCATCCAATCTCTCCTTTCACCTGAAGAACCTGGCGCATGCCGGCCTAGTGACGGTGGAACAAGAGGGGCGGTTTCAGCGCTATCGCGCCAACCTGGCCCTGATGCGGCAAGTGACCGGTTTTCTGACAGACCACTGCTGCGGCGGGCATCCCGAACAATGTGCTGAGCTGGCCGCACCGGCTACTAGTGCCAACGCTTCCCCTTCTTGCTGTGAGCCTTAGATGAATATCCTGATACTTTGTACCGGTAACTCCTGCCGCTCCATCCTGGCCGAGGCCACCATCAATGCCCTGGCGCCAGAAGGCATCCGCGCCATCAGCGCTGGCAGCAAGCCGGCCGGCTATGTCCACCCGCGCTCCCTGGCACTGTTGGAACGTGAAGGCATCTCGACCCAAGGCCTGCACAGCAAGTCTTGGGATAACCTGCCGATGACACCGGACGTGGTGATTACCGTCTGTGGCAGCGCCGCCGGCGAAACCTGCCCTGCCTACCTGGGCCCGGTGCTGCGTGCACATTGGGGAGTGGAAGATCCAGCCCATGCGACCGGTACCGATGCCGAAATCGATGCCGCCTTTGAAAAAGCCTACCGCATTCTGCGTGGCCGAATCGAAGCCTTCCTCGCCCTTCCTCCTGATCTGCTTGCCGACAAGGCCAGGCTCAAGCCCGAGCTGGATCGCATCGGTCTGATCGGGGCTTGAGGAGATCGCATGCCAAGTATTCAAATCTTTGATCCAGCGCTGTGCTGCAGCAGCGGCGTATGTGGCACAGATGTCGATCAGGCGCTGCTCACCTTTGCCGCAGACCTGGACTGGCTCAAGCGCCAAGGAGGCCAGGTGGAGCGCTTCAACCTGGCACAGCAACCGCTGGTCTTTGCGCAGCAGGCAGCCGTGAAGCAGTTTTTGGAGCGTTCGGGCCAGGAAGGCCTGCCACTGATTCTGGTCGATGGCGAGATAGCCCTGGCCGGTCGCTACCCACGCCGTGCCGAACTGGCACGCTGGGCCGGTATCAGCAGTTTGGCGGTGCAAGTCCAACCTGCTACCGGCAGTTGCTCTGGGCCAGGTTGCTGTTAACCAAGGGGATAGCCATGCAATTCCTGCTCAATGCACCACGGCATCTATTCTTTACCGGCAAAGGCGGTGTGGGTAAGACATCAATCGCCTGTGCAACGGCGGTGCAACTGGCAGACCAGGGTAAGCGCGTACTGCTGGTGAGTACCGACCCGGCATCCAATGTGGGTCAGGTGCTCAACCAGGCCATAGGCAACCAGATTGTCGCCATCGATTCCGTACCAGGGCTGTCCGCGCTGGAGATCGACCCACAAGGCGCCGCTCAGCAGTACCGCGACCGCATAGTCGGCCCCGTGCGTGGGGTCCTACCTGACAAGGTCGTTCGCGATATCGAGGAGCAATTGTCAGGTGCCTGTACCACCGAGATTGCCGCCTTTGATGAATTTACCCAGTTGCTCACCGACGCAGCATTGGTGCGAGATTTCGACCACATCGTGTTCGATACTGCCCCGACCGGTCACACCATCCGCCTGCTGCAGCTACCTGGTGCGTGGAGTGGCTTTATTGAACACAACCCCGAGGGGGCATCTTGCCTAGGACCGCTTGCCGGTTTGGAAAAGCAGCGAGCCCAGTATCACGATGCCGTGGCAGCACTGGCCGATCCCGCTCGCACCCGCCTGGTGCTTGTAGCACGCGCACAGCGCTCCAGCCTGGCAGAGGCGGCCCGCACACAGGCAGAACTGGCTGCCATTGGCTTTCAGCGCCAGCACCTGGTGATCAACGGGCTGATGCCAGAGACCGAGGGGCAGATCGACCCGCTCGCCCATGCACTGGCGAATCGCGAGGCCGCAGCCTTGGCGCAGCTTCCCCCCGCCCTGGCGCATTTGCCGACAGATCGCCTATCGCTAAAAGCCGACAATCTGGTGGGGTTGTCAGCACTGCGCCGGCTGTTTGCCATGGACGAAAGTATGGCAACGACCCAGGAGGTCAACAAAGCGATGCCGCCACTACCCAAGCTGGCAGGGCTGCTGAATGGCTTGGCGGCTGACGGGCACGGCCTGATCATGGTCATGGGCAAGGGCGGTGTGGGTAAGACCACACTGGCAGCCGCGATAGCCGTGGCACTGGCCGAGCGGGGCCTGCTAGTCCATCTGACGACGTCAGACCCTGCTGCCCATCTGGCCGATATGGTCGCAGGCACTTTGGACAATCTGGCGGTATCGCGCATCGATCCCAAGGCCGAAACCGAACGCTATCGTCAGGAGGTACTGGCCAGCAAAGGCAGGCATCTCGACGAGGCCGGCCGGGCAATGCTCGCGGAGGACCTGCGCTCACCCTGTACCGAAGAGATCGCCGTCTTCCAGGCGTTCTCGCGCGTGATCCGTGAGGCCGGGCGGCGTTTTGTGGTGATGGATACTGCGCCAACCGGGCACACCCTGATGCTGCTGGATGCCACCGGCGCCTATGACAGGGAAATCCGTAAAAAGATGGCCGGCGGCGGCCTGCACTTCACCACGCCCATGATGCAGTTGCAGGATTCAAGGCAGACCAAGGTACTGATCGCCACCCTGGCCGAAACCACGCCAGTACTGGAAGCCGCCAATCTGCAGGCCGATCTGCGCCGTGCTGGCATAGAGCCCTGGGCTTGGGTAGTAAACCAGAGCCTTGCGGCCGCCAAGCCCACATCGCCGCTACTGCAGCAACGGGCCGCCAATGAGCAAGCACAATTGGCTGCCGTCGCCAGTCAGCATGCAAGCCGCTATGCCGTGGTTCCGCTGCAGGTCCAAGAGCCGGTCGGGCTTGAGCGCCTGCGCCAGCTTACCCAGCCCTAAGCCCCTCAACACGGAGATGCCACCATGTCGGACAAGGTCTACAACGTCCTCTTCATCTGCACCGGTAATTCGGCACGCAGCATACTGGCCGAATCCACCATGAACCATCTGGGCAAGGGGCAATTCCAGGCATTCAGTGCGGGGAGCTTCCCCAAGGATGCAGTCAACCCATTGACGCTTGAGGCCTTGCGCCTGCATGGCTACGCCAGCACTAATCTGCGTAGCAAGAGCTGGGATGAATTCGCCACCCCCACCGCCCCGGCCATGGACTTCATCTTTACCGTTTGCGACAAGGCGGCGGGCGAAGCCTGCCCTGCCTGGCCAGGGCAACCGATTACCGCACACTGGGGGTTTAGCGACCCATCACAAGTGGAAGGCGATGACGCGGTAAAGCGGCAGGCCTTCAACAAGACCCTGATGGAAATCACCAACCGTATCCGTATCTTCCTGAGCCTTCCGCTGGAGAAGATAGACCGGATGTCTTTGCAGCATGAGCTGCGCAAGCTGGGAGAACAGTAAGTCATGGATTTGCATCGTCGATTATTTGCCGAGTGGCTGGGTACTGCCTTTCTGCTTGCGGTGGTTGTGGGCTCCGGCATCATGGCCGAGCGCCTGTCTGGCGGGAATACGGGCGTGGCGCTCATGGCCAATGCCCTGGCAACCGGTGGCGGGCTGATTGCCCTGATACTGACCTTTGGCGGTATATCCGGGGCACACTTCAATCCCGCCGTTACCCTGGCAGCGGCACTGCGTCGTGAACTGAGCAGCCGGGATGCCTCGCTGTATGTGCTGGCGCAGCTTGCCGGCGCATTCTGCGGCGTGGCTGCAGCCCATGGCATGTTTGGGGAGGCCTTGTTTTTCGCGTCACAGCATGTGCGTACCGGCCCGGCACAATGGTGGAGCGAATTCATTGCCACTTTTGGCTTGCTGGCGGTGATCTTTGGCTGCTCGCGCAGCCGGCCAGAGGCAGTACCGTATGCGGTGGCGTCCTATATCGTCGGTGCCTACTGGTTTACCGCGTCCACCTCGTTTGCCAACCCGGCAGTCACCTTGGCACGCGCAGCCAGCGATACCTTTGCTGGCATACGGCCCGTGGATGCACCCGGCTTTATCGTCGCGCAACTGGTAGGCGCGGTGACCGCGACACTGGTTTTTGGCTGGCTGCTGCGCGACAAGGCCGCCCTGTCGCTGGACTTGATGGCCAATGCCGGCGAGGATCGCCCGGTGCACCCCCTGAAGTAAGCCTTCGGAAAGACGCCTTCACCAAAAGCTATCAGCCATGGCAGCCCTGCCTGCTAATCCACCAGCACCCCCTCGACTGACAGTACACCCATGACCCAGATCACGATCTATCACAACCCAGCCTGCGGCACCTCGCGCAACACCCTGGCGTTGATACGCAATACCGGTATAGAACCCCAGGTGGTGCACTATCTGGAGACCCCACCCGACCGCGAAACCCTGGTCGCCCTGATTGCAGCCATGGGCATACCGGTACGCGAACTGCTGCGCAAGAAGGGCACGCCCTATGCCGAGCTGAATCTGGATGACACGGCCTGGACCGATGCGCAGTTGATCGACTTCATGTTGCAGCACCCCAGCCTGATCAATCGGCCGGTGGTGGTCACCCCCATCGGTACACGCTTGTGCCGGCCATCAGAAGCCGTGCTGGATATCCTGCCCTTGCCGCAACTGGGGCCGTTTACCAAGGAAGATGGCGAAGTCGTGATTGACGAACAGGGGCGGCGCGTCAGGTAGTGCTTGCCTGCTGCACGCCCCCTCCTCAAGCCGTACCTGGCTTGGCAATGGCCAGCAAGCCGGCCTGCAGCAACCATTGCAGGCCCAGGATGATGCGTTCATCGCCCACCTCGGTGCGCTGTGGATGGGCGGCCACCACGGCTGCTGCAGCGGTGGTCGTGCTGCAGGCACTGAGCAGGCTGGCAGGTTCAAGGGGCTGCAGATCAGCGGGCCAGGCCACTGTATCGACAGCCTTGGGCACCGACACCAGCTGGCAGTCCGGCGCCAGCGTCACCACTGCCTGACGCCGGCGCCAGAAATTGCTATCGGGCCAGCGCTGTTCCATCTGGTAGTAACTTGCCCGCGTGCCCAGGTATTGCTGATAGGCGCCCACATGGCGCTCTGCCAGTTGCGCCAGCGCGGCCCTATTGCCCGCCAGCGCCTGGACAACCGCCATGCCGGTATGGATGCCCGCATCCAGCGCCCGGACTATGCCGCTGGACGAAAGTGGGTCATAGCTGCCTGCCGCATCCCCCACCGCCACCCAATCCTGCCCATACAGCGGCTCAAGCAAGGCAGAGTGGGCACTCACCACCTGCAGGCGCACTGGTGCCTGCGCACCGGCCAGCCTCGCCATGGTATGCCGGGCGCCATTGAGCAAGCGCCACCATACCTCTGGCGCACGCAGTTCATGCTGCTGTATCAGGTCGGCATCCGTCATCAAGGCGACCCACCAGGTTCGCCCACCCGCCTCAGCCGGCAGGCAGGCTGAATAGAACCAGCCCTGAGCGCAGGGCTCTACCAGGGTAAAAGTGTCGGCATCGGGCATGGCCGGGTACTCGGCCACCAATGCCACCATATTGTCGATCAGCTGGCGTTCCGCCCCCAGCTTGCGCGCTACCACCTGACCCTTGCCACTGGCATCCACCACAAATCGAGCAGTCAGGCCCATCGTGTCCTCGCCTTGGCGCAAGCGCAGGCGGCAGCCACCGTCCTCGCGCTCTACATGCTCCAGAAGGGTATTGCGGTAGACCACCACACCCTTGTGCTCGGCCGTGGCCACCAGGTCGGCATCAAACCGGCGCCTATCCAGATGCCAGCCATGGCCAAATGGGGTGAACATGAAATCGCGCTGATAGATGGCATCGTTACCCCAGGCAGCTGCATTGCCATAGGCAGGGGCGTGGCCGGCCTGTTCAAACGCCTGCCACGCCTCCAGATACTCCAACAGGGAACGGGCGCCGGGCGAGAGGGTCTCCCCCACGCGCGGCTGCCCGTAATCTGTCTTCTCTACCAAGGCGACCGTCAGGCCGGATTGTCGGCGGATACTCAGCGCGGTAGCCGCACCGGCAGGTCCGCCGCCTACCACGGCGATGTCGAACGTCTTGTTCATACTTAGCCCTATTTGTTGCCCAACGCCGCACCCTGGGCGAGATAGGTGGTATTGCGCTCTTTCTCGACAAAATAGCGGTAGTCCTGCGGGCCGACATTGACGATGAAGCCCAGGTCCTTCCAGGCAGCCGTCATCTGATTGAAGGAATTGATCCCCCGCGCATACAGCACAGGCTGGCCGGCGGCCGTGATGCTGAAGCCCCCTTGCGACTGCACATTGAGCGTGAGGCCATTGACGCCTGAGAACTGCGCCGGCTGGCTGCTGACATAGCCATCCAGTACCTGGTTACCGGGGTCCAGATCCCCTGCAATGACGTGCATGGGGCTTTGTGGCGGCCACCAGTAAACGTAGAACGCGGGCGGCACTTCGACACCGTCATCGGCAGGGCTTTGATTGATGGCCGGGTTGTTGACGTTGGGCGTCTGCACCGTGCAGTCAAAGAAATCAGCCTGCCAGGGTATGGCCATGCGCTTGGTCAGGTCGCCCGGCTCGGCCCCATCCCCGTTTTGCGGATCGCTGGTCAGCGACAGGCCGTTGGTGCGGTAGTACTCGCTGAATGCCGCCTCGCTACCTGTCCAATGCGCAATATCATAGGCATACGGCGTACGGTAGAGCTGTGGCGTACGAACTATCCAGGTGGTCTCGATACCGGGCGAGAACGGCGCACCCACCAGGTTGCCGATCACCGCGCGGTCCAGTTCGGTCACACCCTGGCGCAGATCGGGTGGCGCGCAGCCAAGGTCGAACTTGCCCTTGGACCATTGATGCAGGAAGAAATACTGGGTTGGGCTCAGCGTCATGAACTTGTAGATCAGCTGATTGGTCACCGAGTTGTCGCCGGAATTGAGCGGCATCAGCGGTACGCCGTCCTCTGCAAACAGCGTATTGGGGCCGTTCTTGACCTGATCCATGAAGCGGTAGGACTGCGGCGGCACCGGCACCCGATAGTGGGCGAAGTAGTTCTCGCGATGGGCGCGATTACCCTCGGATGCATCGCGGATATCGAATGGCGGGTTGACGAAGTCCACCATGGATGGGGTTTGCGCCACCCAGCGATACCCTTCTGGCCGCTTGATGATGGGCAGGATATCGCGCTCGAAATTAGGCCGATAGTCCGGGTTGAAGCCGGCAAACGGGTCGTAGCGATCGGCAGGGATAGGCCACTTCTTGGCGTCGTAGATGTCGGGTGCATAGTTCAGGAAGCGCACCGAAATATCGTAGACGGTGTCGTCCAGCGTCACGATATTGACCAGCTCCGGCGCAAACTTGGGGCTGCCTACGATCACCCAGGCGGGCTCTAGCTCGACCTTGCTGCCGTCCTTGAAATACAGGGTTGCCTGGACATAACCATCGGAAACGTCATCCCACCAATCGCTGGCGCCACGGAAGCTCGATAGCGTGGTGGTGCCGGCTGAATTGCCGAAACCGCCCAGCAGGATAAGCCGACCCGCTGTATCCATGCGCAATTCGCCCAGCGAATTGATGGCCGGGTTTAGGCTATCAGGCGGGAAGGAGAAATGCGGGTAGTCGGCCGGCGGGTTATAGCGTGAGAACGCTACCTGCTCGCCAGGCTTGGCTATGCTGCGCGGGCCTGGGTCTATCATCAGCGCCTTGCGATCAGCCGGATTGGTCACGCTGCCGTTGTTGAGCGGTACATGCTGATCAACGTAGTTGTTCCAATCACCAAACTCGAGGTCACCGGTCAGCTCGGAAAAAGTAAACCAGATTGGTTTCTTGTTGGCGATATGCGATGTCCAGACGATCTTCTCGATACGCGGATCGGCCAGGGTGATCTCTGCGGCCTTGCCGTCGCTGTGCTCGAAAATCTTGAACCGTGCGGCCTGCCGCTTGATACCGCCGATAGCGTCCTTGAACTGCCTGACATACTGGATCTCGCCATCAACGACGACCGGATCACCGTTGGCGTGACAGGCTATGGGTAAGCCACCCAAGGTCTCCGGGCCAAGGTAGAAATCAGTCTGGCTGTTGCCAATACGCGCGACCCCCACCTTGGGGTGTATGGAAAAACTACTGGTCATGCTGCCCTCCTCTATGAACATGAATCCGGCGTTCGCCGGTGCTCTACTGGTGCCCGACACTTGCGCGTCGTGCGTTTGCTGCTCGCCTCTTGGGTGCGATCTGCGGCGGATAAAGCGCGCCCGCCAGCCTGCGCCGTGCCCACCCTTGCGCCCCATGCAGCCTGATTGGGCGCTTGGAGGCGGGGATAGGTTTAGGCAGTAGCGAAAGCTTACGGGGTAGTAACTGACCCAGGACGGCGCGACGCCGTAGTGGGGCTAGCGAAGATGGCTGGCCTGTACTCAGGCGCGGGAATGCTGCAGGTGTCGTATCTGACGGTGTCGATGGATGCCATCTTTGCCGTTCCTCCTTGTATATGGATAGAACCGCCGCTTTTTATGAACTACTGGCGCGGCTGGTCTTGGGGCTGAATCAGTGCAACGGTACGATGACTTGAGCCCCAATACGGCGCCTGTTGGCGCCCATCAGAGCCCGGCAGACTACATCGCCACCCGTCCAACAGGTATCGTAGGAGGGAATTACGGAATTGAAAGGGCAAGATGAAAAAAGTGGGTGTACGGCTGCTCGGGTTTGCCGGCATAGCTGGCTGCGATACACGCTACCCACGACATAACAAGTACCCAGCGCCCTCTGAGCCGCTAATCAAACCCAGCGTAGCGGTTCTGGCTAGGCGTGTGAGCGATAGCGTGCGCAGCAGACAGTACGTGGGTACGGTAAGCTCGCACAACAACGCCAGAAGGGTTTTTAGCGGCGCTAGCCATGACAGACATCAAACTGCATTGGGAATCGGTATACCAGGCCAAGGCGCCTGATGCGGTTAGCTGGTACAGCCCGCATCTGGTCACCTCATTGCGGCTTATCGGCGAACTGTCGCCGAGCAAGGACGCGGCCATCATTGATGTCGGCGGCGGCGAAGCCACGCTGGTGGATGATCTGCTGGCCGACGACTACACGCAGGTGAGCGTGCTGGATATCTCGCAAGCAGCTGTTGATGTAGCCCGGCAAAGGCTGGGCGCGCATGGCGCACAGGTACACTGGCTGGTGGCCGATATCGCGTCAGTCGGGCTGGACGCAGCGCACTACGATCTATGGCACGACCGGGCAGTGTTCCACTTCCTGACCACAGCGGCGGCCAGGCAGGCCTATGTCCGCCAGTTGGCCCACGCACTCAAGCCTGGCGGCCATGCCATCATGGCGACCTTTGGTCCCGACGGCCCGCTGAAATGCAGCGGCTTGGATATCGTCCGCTACGATGCAGCAAGCCTGCAGCGAGAGCTGGGCCCGCGGTTCACCTTGCTCGACAGCTTTACTGAGCCGCATCAAACACCTTTCGGCACGACCCAGCAATTCCTCTATGGGGTATTCAGGCGGGCCACGCCCTAGCAGACTGGGGCTTGGTCGATTGCAGATAGGCTGCCAGGTGCGGCATCAGCCGGGCTGCATCCGGTCCTACCCCGCGCAAGGTGGCCGAAGCGAAGTTACGTTGGCGCGACAGCCCGACAAAATACAAACCCGGCACATCCAGCGCAATGCCCTGATACTGACGTACCAAGCCCGCTGGCGTCACCACGCCCAGGTCAGCCAAATAGGGCATATGAGGCCGGAAGCCGGTAGCGAACAGCAGGGTATCGACTCGCTCCCGCTGACCATCGGCCCAAACCACCCCATCAGCCACCGCCTCGCGGAACATGGGCCGGCGGGCCGGCTTACCAGACTTGATAGCGCGGCGATAACGGCCATCATCCAGCACTGGCGTACTCTGGTCATCCAGCCAGCGGGTGCGCTCCAAGCCGGTAGCAGCCAGCCAGAAGTGAAAATCCAACCCCAGCACCCGCTGCGGAAAAAAACGTATAGGCCGGCGCGTAGCCAAGCTGACATCGGCCGTATCCGCCAGTTCGCAGGCAATCTGCACGCCCGAGTTGGCCCCACCCACCACCACGACCCTTTGGCCGGCAAAATCGGCAGGATCACGATAGTTGCCGCTGTGCAGCACACGGCCACCAAAATCGGCCAGACCGGGAATCGACGGCATGAAGGGCGTACCAAAAGCACCGGAAGCGGCAATCACGGCGCGGGCGAAATAGCCTTTACCCTCGGCCGTCTGCAGCCAGAAACCGCCACCTTCCCGCCTGACCGTGCTGACACGCTGACCATACCGTATGGGTAGGTCGAAATGACGGGCATAGTCCTCCAGGTATCCTGCTACCTCATCCCGGCTGGGATAGTGGCCCGGCGCAGCCGGAAACGCCAAGCCGGGCAAGGCGGAGTAGCGGGCAGGCGAGAACAGCGTCAGGCTGTCGTAATAACCCCGCCATGCGCCGCTGGCCTGGGTGCCTGCCTCCAGCAGCAGAAAACGGTAACCTGCCCGCTGCAGATGATAGCCCGCAGCCAGGCCAGCCTGGCCCGCACCAATGATGATGACGTCAACGTGTTCCATATGATCTCGCTTAAGTTTGTTTGGCTTGAACGCGGTGCAGTGGCGCCGTAGCGGGCCTGGCCCGATAGGCAAAGACGAAGGCAGCCCAGCCCAGTACACCCAGGCAGGTCAGGCCGAGCAAGGTAGCCGAGCCGCCCCACTGCGCCAGGCCATAGGCGGCCATGGCAGGTGCCAGGGCTCGGGCAAACAACCCTGGTGCAGATACCCAGCCCAGCGCCACGCCATAGTTGGCACTGCCCAGCAACTCAGCTGGCGCCATGCCGCGCACGATGGTGAGCACGCCATTGCTGGCGCCATAGAGGCAGGCAAACAGCACTGCCAGCCAAGGCGCCTGTTTGGCCAGCAGCAGGAGCACCATCGCCGTCGGCAGCATCAGATGGGCCACATAGCCACTCCAGCGCACCGACAGACGCTGTGCCAGCAGCATGTCCAGCAAGCGTCCTGCCACCTGCATCGGGCCAAACAGCGTGACACTGAGCATGATCAGCGTGGGACTCACCGCACGATCAGCCAACAGCAGGCCGGCGTGTGCCGACAAGGTACCCCCTAGCAAGGCCGTCATGCCGATGGCAACGGCAAGCCCCCAATAAGCCGGCGAGCGCAGCATCTGCATCCATGGCATGTCAGCGGGCGAGACCACGGTGGCAGCCGCTGCGGGCACCACCCTGGGCAGCGCACGATGCAAGGGCAAGCAGACCAAAACGTGCAATGCGGCATAGCCAAGCAGGGTAAGACGCCAACCCCACAGCCCCTCCAGCCAGTAGGAGAGTGGCCAGAACACCGTACTGGCAAAACCGCCCACCAGGGTAAGAAGGGTCATGGCCCGCCTGAACTCGGTATGCGCAAACTCGTGCAGCGCGGTAAAGGCCGCCTCGTAGAGGGTGAGCGCCATGGCCACGCCAGCCAGTAACCAGGCCAACAGGAAAGTGTACGGGCCCGATGCCGCCGCGAGGCCAGCCAGACTGAGGCTGGCAAGGACAGAACCCAGGCTGAGCCCCCAACGGCCACCATGGCGGGCCAGTAGCTGCCCAGCCAGCGGAGCACACAAGGCCGCCAGCAACAGGCCCGCCGAATACGCGCCGAATATACCCGGCAGGCTCCAACCCGTACTGGTCTGTATGGGTTGCGCCAGGAAGGTAATACCGTAGTAAAGCGTACCCCACGAAATCACCTGCCCTGGCGCCAGCAACCATAGCGCACGCATGCCGGGCGAGCGGGAATGAGTGTTTTGCACGGGCGGCACTCAGCAACAGCCTGTCACAGCACGCCCAGCCTTGTCGGCGGGCACACCGCAACCGCAGCCCGCCTTGCCGGTCTGCTTGGCGGCAGCGTCCTGTGCGCAGCAAGCGTCGATGCTTACCGGCGCGGCGCCACCACAGCAGGTGCTGGCCACCCTCGCCGCAGCCGGCATGGCAACGCAACAAGCGTCCTGCCCCGCCGTGCCAGGCAAGCCAGCGCTACAGACGCCGGTTTCGGGCAGGTCCAGCCGTACATCGTCGGCAGCAGCCAGGTCACCCGCCAGGGCGGCGGCCACCGAGCGCACCTGCTCGTAGCCGGTCGCCATCAGAAAAGTCGGTGCACGGCCATAGCTCTTGGCGCCCACCACATAGAAACCCGGTTCGGGGTGCGCCAACTCACGGTGGCCATGGGGGCGCACCGTACCGCAGCTATGCTCATTCGGGTCTATCAGCGGTGCCAAGGCTTCGGTGCTCTCCAGCCAGGCATCCAGCCGCACCCGTAGTTCGCGCGTCAGTGCTAGGTCAGGGCGCGAACCGGTGGCGCAGATCACCTCATCCACCCCCGTCAGTTCGGTCAGGCCCTGCGGAGTATGGGCGCGGACGGTGAGCCCGGTCAGGCCGGCCTGCATGGATGCAATACGGAACTCGGTATGCACTGTCAGGCGCCCCTGCTCAATCAAGCGCTGCAGGCGCTGGCCCAACTCGCCCCGCGCCTGCAGCTGGTCAGCTTCGCCCCCGCCAAATACACGGCGCAGATTGTTGCCCCGTACTGCCCAATGCACGCGGGTACGCTCGTCCTGCTGGCCGAGATCGGCAAGCGCCAGCAGCGCCTGGGCGGCAGAATGGCCAGCACCAACCACCAGCACGCACTTACCGGCATAGCGTGCGCGGTCCTTGCCCAACACGTCGGGTATGCCATAGCGGATACGGACGGCGTGTGCTGTCTCACCAGTCGCCGGTAGCCCATTGGCACCTAGCGGGTTAGGCATGGCCCAGGTCCCGGTCGCATCCAGCACGGCACCGGCCAAATGCTCGCTCACGCCGCCATCGCGCTCGATCTGCAGCAGAAAAGGCGCTTGGTCGCGGCCTGCCGTCTTGATCTTGTCCATACCGAGGCGCGATACCGCCAGCACTCGGCTATTGAGCTGGATCTGCTCGCGCAAGGCCCTACCCAAGGGCTGCAGATAGAGCTGATGCAGCTCGCCCGCCGTGGGCAAGGCATCCAGATCGGGGGCTGGCCAACCACCCCGTTCCAGCAGGCTGCGCGCAGCATGATCGATGTTGTAGCGCCAAGGCGAAAACAGCGGGACATGTGCCACCGCAAGCATGCTGCTGCCTACCGATTCCGCCGCATCAAATACTGTGGGCCTGATACCACGGGCGAGCATATGCGCCGCAGCGGCCAGGCCAACCGGGCCGGCGCCCAATATGGCAACACCGTATTGCTGAATCAAAGGGGAAGTCATCACAGGCTCCTTGGTCGGTTATGAGGGGGCGGCGACCCAATCGATAGACATCAAGTCGCCAAGCCATTATTTCTACACTTCTAGAATAATAGATGTAAAAACATCAAGTCAAGATAATTCCAGAAATATCAAATCAATCACCAGGCAGGCGCATCCGCCAAACCTGGGTTACGCCAAGGCGTACACTGGAGGCATCGTCATACTCAGCGCCGCAGACAAAAGCTTTCTGGCGCTATTGTGCGAACTTGCCGTACCCGCGTACTGTCCGCTGGGCTTGCTCCACTAGCCAGAACCCTGCGCTGGTTTGTGATGACGGCTCCCGGCGCACCCTTCGCACTCCCCCGAATACCGACCGATGACACCCGACCTGTTTGCCGATCAACCCGCCATCTGGCAGGAACAACTGATACCAGGCGCCGTGGTATTGCGCAGCCAAGCCCTGATGCAAGCCGACAGCCTGCTGGCAACCGTGGCTCAACTGCTGGTGGCGGCACCACTGCGCCATATGCTCACACCGGGCGGCCAGACCATGTCGGTCGCCATGAGCAATTGTGGCCACTTGGGCTGGATCAGCGACCGCCATGGCTATCGATACAGCGCGCAAGACCCCACCAGCGACCAGCCCTGGCCTGCCATGCCGCCATCCTTGCAGCAACTGGCAGCGCAGGCCGCGGATCTGGCGGGCTTTGCCGGGTTCGAGCCCGATGCCTGCCTGATCAACCGCTATCTGGCGGGCACCCGCCTGTCACTGCACCAGGATAAGGACGAGCGTGATTTCACCCAACCCATCGTGTCCGTCTCGCTGGGCTTGCCGGCAACCTTTCTGTTTGGCGGCGCGCGCCGCACCGACCCAATACTGCGTATCCCGCTCAGCCATGGCGATATCGTGGTGTGGGGTGGCCCAGCCCGCCGTCACTACCATGGCGTGGCGCCACTCAAGGCTGGCCTGCACCCCGTGCTGGGCGAGCAGCGCATCAACCTGACCTTGCGCAAAGCAGGCTGATAGGTGGCTACCAAGCCCTGGCGATTGCAGCGGCTTCTGTTCCGGGCACAAAGCCGGCAGAATGCCCGCAAGCCAAGCAAGAGAAACGCCCGTATGGTCTGGTCCAGCCTCGTCAACCGGCTATTGCCACAATCCTGCCTGCTGTGCGGCGACCACAGCGGTGCGCGCAGCCTGTGCCTGCCCTGCCATGCCGAGCTACCTTGGCATGGTGGCGAGCAATGTCCGGTGTGCGCCATACCAACGCTGCACGGCAGCCACTGTGGCGCTTGCATCAAGACCCCGCCTGCGTTTGACCGGACCACTGCGGCATGGCGCTACGGCTGGCCCGTGGACAGGCTGATTCCTGCCTACAAATACCGCAGCCAGTTGGAACTGACCCATGCCTTGGCCCACGGCCTGCTGCAGGCTACCGAGGGCGTAGACCGACCCGATATGCTATTGCCCATGCCCCTGCACCCTACCCGCCTGCGCGAGCGGGGGTTCAACCAATCGCAGGAGCTGGCCAGGCAGTTGGGCAGATGGCGCCAACTGCCCTTGGCCGACCAAGCCGTTGCCCGCATCAAGCTCACCCCGCCCCAGGCCAGCTTGCCGCACGACGAACGCCAACGTGCCATACGGGGTGCATTTGCAGTGCAGGGCAAGGTGGCAGGCCAGCATATTGCCCTGGTGGACGATGTCATGACGACAGGCGCCAGCCTGAACGAACTGGCCCACGCCTTGAAAAAAGCCGGCGCCCGGCGGGTAGACTGCTGGGTACTGGCCCGTACCCTGTAGGGGCGGCCACCCGCCTAGCCCTGCGTCCAAAATCAACCCAGAGTACACCTACCATGCGCAGACCCGACTGCATCAAGCACTACACCGAGATACAGGAAACCGAGGCCGGCCACTATCCCGGCAGCACCGAATCACTGAGCCTAGGCTCACCCTTCGGCAGGGTATTCGGCCTCAGCCGTTTGGGCATACACCATGAAACCCTGCCGCCCGGTAGCCGCACGTCATGGCCTCACGCCGAGAGCACAGAAGAAGAATTTGCCTATGTGATTGAAGGCACGCCGGATGTCTGGCTGGACGGCGAGCTACACCGGCTGGCGCCCGGCGACGGTGTCGGTTTCAAACCCGGCGATGGCCTGGCGCACACCTTCATCAATAACACCGATGCCACTGTGCGCCTGCTGGTCGTCGGCGATACCCGGCGCAGCGACAATCAGGTGCACTACCCCCTGCATCCTGAGCGTAATGCCGAGATAGGTGGTTTGTGGTGGCCAGATCACCCCAAGCGGCCACTAGGTGACCACGATGGCCTGCCCGATGCCCTGCGCGGCAAGCTGGCCGGCTAAGCTGAAGGATATAATGGGGTCAGCCACACGCCTCGAGCGCAGCGTGGTGGCCCATCGACGTCGGTGCCAACAGACTGCGCACTGCTATCATGCCCCACCCTGCAACCCAGATCCGCACACCATGTTCGCCGTCATCCTGTTCCAGCCCGAAATCCCACCTAACACCGGCAACGTCATACGGCTATGCGCCAATACCGGCTGCGAACTGCATTTGGTCAAGCCACTGGGTTTTCCACTCGATGATGCCAAGCTGCGTCGCGCCGGGCTGGATTACCACGAGTATGCACAGATGCAGGTACATGAGAACTGGGAGGCCTGCCAGGCCGCCTTTGCCGGGCGGCGGATTTTTGCCATGACCACCAAAGGGTCTACCCGCTTCGACCAAGTAGCCTACCAGCCCGGCGATGCTTTTTTGTTCGGCCAGGAGTCCGCCGGCCTGCCGGCAGGCCTGCGCGATGGCTTTGCCGCCGATCGCCGCATCAAACTACCCATGCGGCCCGACAATCGCAGCCTCAATCTGTCCAATGCAGTAGCAGTAACCGTGTTTGAGGCATGGCGGCAGCACGGATTTGCCGGTGGGGTGATTTAGACGGGGCCTGGCCTCAGTCCGCCCCTCCCGGCACCTAAGAGCCTGTTCCAGGTCTTACTCCGAGGCCTCGGGTATCTGCGCTGGCGCAGCAGGTTGTCCTTGCTGCTGTGCCGCCTTGGCTCGCTTGGTGTACTCGGCATACTGAGGTATGGCAATGGCCGCCAGGATACCGATGATAGCCACTGCCGGGACAATACACGCCACCACGATAACGCTCCTGCCGTTCTGCTCGGGCATGGGGCCGAAGCGGTTACGCCCCTTGGTACCAGGTGCAAACATCAGATACAGACCAAACAACGTGTTGATCAGGGGCACCAGCATGAGCAGCGAAAACCAGCGGCTCATGTCCAGGTCGTGCAGGCGCCGGCCGACAACCACGATAGTTGCGGCAAGCATCAGGAAGACCGCCACACCCATCAGTAGGATGCCCAAGGTCTCACTGCCTATCGCGGCGGCGCCGGCCACAGCAATCAGCAGATAGCCCAGCAGCGTCGCACCCATGGTGTAGGCGATGTAGCGCACGCGACCGAGCCTGCCATCCACCGAGAAAAAGCGCGGGCTATAGGTTTCCTGATCATCAAATTGATCAAGTTGGGCATTAGGGCTGTGATAGGGATTGTTAGTCGTCATGAGCACACCAGATGAAAAATATGAGGGATATCACCAGCAGACTGCCAGTCCGCAGGCAAGGCGGGAATTTATCATAGGCATGCGGCGCACCACAGAAGCCGAAGCACGGTGTACCCAAAGCCCCACAAACTAGTTGCGCGGCGCCGCCGGCAGATTGCGGGAATGCCGCTCCAAGGACTGGTACTGCTGCACGGCCAGCACCCCGAGCAGCCCTAACAACACGGCCACCATGGGTACCAGGCAGGCTGCCACGATCACACCAACACCATTCGCCACCGGTGCTGGGCCAAAGCGATTGGCGTGGGGCTGCCCTGGGGCAAAAATCAGGTAGGCCAGCAGTAGCAGATTAATGAGTGGCAACAGGCACAGCAGCAACCACCAGCGGCTGCGTCCCAGATCATGTAGCCGGCGACCAGCGATCACCAGCTGGCCGGCTATGCCAGCTAGCCAATCCAGCCCCATGACCACCATGACCATATCGCCACCGCTGATGATCATGCTCAAGGCCACCACGCTGGCAATAAACAGCACAAAGCCCAAGGCACCCATCGCCAGACTGTATGCCAGATAGCGCAACCGACCTAAGCGGCCGCCCAGGGCCCAGAAGCGCGGTGTGTAGTGGCTACCTTCGGTAGTCGCCAGATCACTGGTGGGGCTGTCATAGGGATTGACTGCTTCCATGCCTAGCGCCTGTCAGGAACTTAAGGTATTGATGGACGGCGACCCTGGCGCTAAACGCCAGCACAGCCTGAACCAGTTGGCTCTCCCCTGAGCCCCGCCCCCATGCCGCACCCAGCAAGCCACCTGTCAGCCCTTGGGAGGCTCGGCCACATTGACCTGGTTCTTGCCGGATTTCTTGGCCTCATACATGGCCTGGTCAGCCCGCTCCACCGCCGCTTCTTGATCCTCGCCCTTGATAAAGCGGGTAACGCCAGCCGAGAAGGTGATCAGTACACGCTCGTTGTTGTGCAGGAAGAAGCGCTTGGTCAGCTCGCGCTGTACCCGCCGCATGACATTGGCCGACTCACTCAGCACCGACTCCGGCATCAGCACAACGAATTCCTCTCCGCCGTAGCGGGCGATGGTATCGGTAGGCCGCAACACATCCTTGATCACCTGCACCAGATGAATCAAGGCGTCATCACCTGCCTGGTGTCCGCGTTGATCATTCAGCTTCTTGAAGTTGTCGATATCGAGCAGGGCCAGGCACAGCGGCTTGCCACTCCGCTCCATGCGGGCGATCTCAGTGGCAAAGGCCTCGTCAAAACCACGCCGGTTCAAGGCGCCGGTCAGTTGATCCTCGCGCACCTTCTCGCTGATGGCCCGCAGCTCCGCCTCCAGCTCCTTCACCCTGCCATCTGCCGCCTCGGCCTTGGCACGGGCTGCCAATAGATCTTCGCGTGAACGTGCCATATCCAGCTGCATCACGCGGGTATCCTGCATCAGTTCGTCCAGCAGCTGCTTGAGGTCCCCTATGCCCTGGGTAGCTTCAATACGGTCTGCGTAGACCTCGATCTTGTCGTGATAGCCCCCAGTGGTATCCGCCATGCTACCCAGGCGGTCGATAAACAGGGAGATCATGCTCTTGAGGGCTTCCTGGGTTTCGTCCAGGCTGTGCCGCAGCTGCCCCTGCTTGATGACCACTTCCTTGAAGCCCACCTCGGCTTCGTACAAGCGATTCATACTCAAGGGCTGGGCCAGGATATCGCGGACCACGGCGATCTGGCCCTGCACCCAGGTATCATCACCCGACAGGGCGGCGAGATTGTCGGTCAGCAACAGCAGCAGATTGATCAAGCCTGTGGAGATACGGCTGTCACGTTCGCTCTTGAGCTCGAGCTGTACCCAGAACTTCTTGAGCCGCTGCGCCAGGAACTCCAGGCCCTGCTCGCTGGACACAGCCTCGGCCGCCTGGGCCAGGCTCATGGCCTCTTCAGCCAGATCCGGGTAGGTTTGCAATCGCTCGGCAATACCCAGCCGCAGCGAGGTCACCAGCATTTCGCGCCAGTGGTGCCAATCGATCGCAGCTGCCACTGTCTTGGCGGGTGCCGCATCCACCTGCGCCGCAGCTTCGGCCGGCGCGCCAGAAACCGGTTCAATATCGCCCGCCCCGCCCGAGCCATCGGCCCAGCTGCGCACCAATGCATCCAATTTTTCGTTCAACAGGCTGGGATAGTTGCCGAAATTCAGCAAAACCTTGGCCAGCGACTCCTGCTTTCGCGAATGAGTGAAATGCGGGCTGCGCAAATCCCATTGCGTCACCAGCTCGCGTATCAACTCTGCCCAGGCACGCACCAGGCTGGCCTGTCCACCCTGGGATTCAATGGCCTGCATCAGCATGGGCGGTATGCTGCTCCAATCGCCCTGGCTGGCAGCCTTTTCTATCAGGGCCAGGTCACGCAACAGCTCCGGTGTCTGCCGGGGTAGCTTGCGCAACGCTGCCGCCATCTCCACCACCAGCAGATTGGCACCGCCAGAAGGCCGTGCCTTGCCGTCAGAGATTTCGTAATAGAGTTCCTCGTAGCGCTCGGGGGTGGGCGCAACGCGGCGGACGGCGAGCTGCTTGAGCGTCTCGCGCGCAATATCGGTCGGATTGGTCAGCTTATTGCTCATCAATACACTTCAGTGTTTGGCGCGACGGGGTGTCGGGGTTGGCCGGGGTACAACGTGGTGGCTTCCCCATCGGCCATGCCGGTTTTCGCGCTCGCGAAGTATAGAATCTCGGGCGCGGCTGCGACAGGTAAAACATGCAGGCAACAAAAAAGGGACCCGGCTAGCCGAATCCCTTTTCTTGTTTACTACCAGCTGCGCTGATTAGGCGCCAACCACCGTAACCTTCACGTTGGCCGTTACGTCGTGGTGCAGAGCAATGACCACATCGTATTCGCCGATGGCCTTGAACGGGCCTTCTGGCAGACGCACTTCCATCTTCACCACCGGCACGCCAGCAGCGGAAATGGCTTCAGCGATGTCGTGGTTGGTGACGGAACCGAACAGACGGCCATCCACACCAGCCTTTTGCGAGATGGTGACAGCGAAGTCGACCAGCTTCTCGGCACGGGCTTGGGCACCAGCCAGGATCTCGGCTTGTTGCTTTTCCAGATCGGCACGGCGGGCTTCAAAAGCCTTCAGGTTAGCGTCGGTTGCACGCTTGGCCTTGCCTTGGGGGATCAGGAAGTTACGGGCGTAGCCATCCTTGACCTTGACGATGTCGCCCAGGGTACCCAGGTTTGCGACTTTTTCGAGCAGAATGATTTGCATGTTGGCGGCTCCGGCTTAGTGCTTGTCGGTGTAAGGCATCAGCGCCAGGAAGCGCGCGCGCTTGATGGCGTCGGACAACTGACGCTGATAGCGGGCCTTGGTGCCAGTGATACGAGCCGGGATGATCTTGCCGTTCTCGTTGATGAAATCCTTCAGCAAGTTGACGTCTTTGTAATCAACTTCCTTGATGCCTTCGGCGGTGAAGCGGCAAAACTTGCGACGCTTGAACAGATGACGGGACATGATGACCTCTTGAATTCAGAAAACTGTGGAACCGCGCACGATTTATTCGGTGACACGCTTCCAGTCGGTTATGTGCAGAACCAGGCTGTGCTTGTAGCGCTGACTGCGTCCGGCCAGGAAACCCTTGATCAGGATTTCCGACCCCTCCGCCAGGCTCGCCAACCCCTTGGCCTTATCACCCAGGCATACACAGGGCATTTCGCACTGTATTTGCCGCTCAGCTCCGGCTTCCGTCTGGGTTGATTCATGCATGAGCTTGAATTCAACCGCCGGAATGCCGGCCGGGGTGTAACGCAAGGGCTGGAGATCGAGCACTTGGCCGTGGGCCACGACCTGGTTGCGCGCGCTCAAGCCAGTAGGCCTGATCAGGCTGCTGCCGCTTCCTTGGCTTCAGGAGCCGTGGTCAGCGACTTGGACTTCTCTTCCTTCATCATCGGCGATGCCTCAGTAACAGCACGCTCGGTCTTCAGGGTGAGGTGGCGCAGCACAGCGTCGTTGAACTTGAACGCGTGTTCCAGTTCGTCCAGGGTGCCTTGACCGATTTCGATGTTCATCAGCACGTAGTGTGCCTTGTGCATCTTTTGAATCGGGTAAGCCATCTGGCGACGGCCCCAGTCTTCGAGGCGATGGATCTTGCCGCCGTCGTTGGTAATCATCGTCTTGTAGCGCTCGATCATGGCGGGCACTTGCTCGCTTTGATCGGGATGCACGATGAACACGATTTCGTAGTGTCGCATGTGATCTCCTTGCGGATTAATCAGCCTTCCGTCATGCGGTAACGGTAAGGCAAGGTGGAAAGCCGACCATTCTAGCCGCTAAAGTGTCAACCCTGCAAGCTAATCAACGGTTTGCCTGTGCGGCCCACTATCAATGCAGCTTGATCTTGGGCCGGTGCACCCGGTCCAGCCACTCCGACAAGGTAATGAGCAAGGTACGGGTAAAGCCGGACAGCGCGAGCTGATGCTGCTTGTGCAGGCCCCAATACATCAGCTTGGCCAATTGGCCCTCTACAAACAGGCTGCCCCGCGCTAGGCTGCCCATCAGCGAGCCGACCGAAGAGTAGGTGGAAAGTGAGACCAGCGAGCCGTAGTCCTGAAAAGCAAAGGACTTCAGCGGCTTGCCCGCCAGGGCGCGCTCTATATTGCGTGCCAGCAGGGTAGCCTGCTGGTGTGCCGCCTGGGCCCGCGCCGGTACCCAGCCCCCTTGGCCATTGGGGCAGGCCGCACAATCGCCAAAGGCAAAGATGCGTTCATCGCGCGTGGTCTGCAGCGTAGGTGCCACCAACAGCTGGTTAATGCGATTGGTCTCCAGCCCGCCAATCTCCTTGAGAAAGTCCGCCGCCTTGATGCCGGCCGCCCAGACCGTCAGGGTGCTGGGAATAAAGCTGCCGCCCGCCATGCGCACACCGGCCTCGGTCACCTCCACCACCCGCTCATTGGTATGTATCTCTATCGCCAGCTTGCGCAATTCAACGGCTGCGGCGGTCGACAGGCGCTCAGGCAAGGCGGCCAGAATGCGCTGACTGGCTTCCACCAGCACGATCTTGAGATCCTGCTCTGGGTCGATATGCTCCAGCCCAAAGCTCACCAGTACCTGCGCAGCCGCATGCAGCTCCGCCGCCAGTTCCACCCCGGTGGCGCCAGCGCCGATAATGGCCACCGTCATGCGCCCCCTGCCTGCCTCGACCGGCTGGTTGTGCGCACGCAGACAGGCGTCAATCAGGCGTTCGTGAAAGCGCCGAGCGGCATCAGGGTTATCCAGACGTATGGCGTGCTCGGCCACGCCGGGCGTGCCGAAATCATTGGTCTGGCTACCCACGGCCAGCACCAGGTAGTCGTACCCCACACGCTGGGCAGCGATGATCTCCCGGCCATCGGCATCCAGCAGCGGCGCTATCAGGATTTCCCGCGCTTCGCGGTCCAAGCCTGCCAGGCGACCTTGGCGAAACCGGAAGTGGTGCCAGCGTGCCTGGGCCAGATATTCAATTTCTTCAGCGTGGCTGTCATAGCTGCCCGCAGCCAGCTGGTGCAGTATGGGTTTCCAGATATGGGTACGACTGGCATCGACCAGCAGTACCTCGGCGCGCCCCCGTTTACCCAGGCGGTCGCCCAAACGGCTGGCCAACTCCAGACCCCCCGCGCCACCACCCACGATCACGATACGTGGACATCGACTGTCATCCGCCATACACCACCCCGTTGAATATATTGGACAGTGCCATTCTACCCGGTAGCGGGGCCTAGCGTTGCGAACAAAACACGGCGTAGCGGTTCTGGCTAGGCGCACAAGCGCGTGAACAGGCAACGAGGTGCAAGCCACCGACTGAAGAGGGTTTGCTGGCAGTGCCTAGGCAGGACCCAAAAGCGACCGGCCTATTTAGCGACCGACGACACAGCGGGTCACCGGCATCAGGCCACCAGCCGCATCCCGTCATACCCCACTTCCACCCCGGCCGGCATGCGCTGCGACAGGGCGTGGTACTCCAGTTCGTGGGTCATATGGATCAGCACAGTACGGCGTGCGCCTATGCGCGCTGCTGCCGCCAGCGATTGCGCCACGCCAAAGTGAGTGTGGTGAGGCTGCTCCCGCAGGCAGTCGAGCAGGAGTAGATCCAGCCCCTGTAGCAGCGCGAAGCTGGCCTCGGGTATTTCCGAGACATCCGTCAGGTAGGCGACATTACCGATGCGATAGCCATAGACCGGCCAGCGGCCATGCAATACTGGAATAGGCGTGATCTCCACCCCGCGATGGCAGAAAGCGCCATGCACGGCCGTGGTCTGCAGCGAAGGCAGCTCCCACCACGGCCCTGGTGGCAGCGTGGTGTAGTGGAAGCGTGTGTGGATGTCCGCCATGGTGTAATCGCTGCCAAACACCGGCATGGCGGCCTTGTTGACATAACAGAAGGCACGCAGGTCATCGATGCCATTCATATGGTCGGCGTGCTGGTGGGTGTAGAGCACCGCATCTACCTTGGTCAGCCCTTCCCGCAGGGCCTGGGTACGCAGATCAGGCCCGGTATCGATCAGAAAACTCAGCCCTGCCACGGTGACCACGCTGGATGCCCGGCTGCGGCGATTACGCGCATCGTCCGAGCTGCAGGTAGCGCAGTGGCAACCTATGGCCGGCGTACCTGCGCTGGAACCACACCCCAGGATCAGGACCTCGGTATTCACGCCAGCTTGCCCTCCAGCTTGAACAGGCGGGCAAAATTCGCCGTGGTGGCCGCCGCCACCTCCTCCACTGCAATACCGCGCAGGTCGGCAATATGCTCGGCCACGTGGCGTACCAGCGCCGGGTGGTTCTGTTTGCCACGGAAAGGCATGGGCGCCAGATAGGGCGAGTCGGTTTCGATCAGCATGCGTTCCAGCGGAATGGTGCGTGCCACTTCCTTCAGCTCTTCCGCCTTCTTGAAGGTGACGATACCAGAGAAGGAAATATAGAAATTCTGCGCAATAGCGGCATCAGCCACAGCTTGCGATTCGGTAAAGCAGTGCATCACCCCGCTGGCCTCCGCCGCATTTTCCTCGGCCATGATGCGTAAGGTATCGTCCGAAGCACTGCGGGTATGGACGATCAGCGGCTTGCCGGTCGCCCTGGCTGCCCGGATATGCACCCGGAAGCGTTCGCGCTGCCATGCCAGGTCGCCTTGCAGGCGATAGTAGTCCAGGCCTGTTTCACCAATCGCAATCACCTTGGGATGCTGTGCCAGCGCCACCAATTGCGCCACGGTAGGCTCGACTTCATCCTCATAATCAGGATGTACGCCTACCGAGGCATAGATATGCGGATAGCGCTCCGCCATGGCAATCACATTGGGCCAGTGCGGCAGATTGACCGATACACACAGCGCATGACTGACGCGATTGGTCACCATGGCGGCCATCAGCTCATCCGCGCGTTCGGCAAGCTCGGGGAAATCAATATGACAGTGGGAATCAATAAACATGCAGCTTCTATTCAATCAAGGCAGGTGGGTGCACCGGCTGGCACACCCGCCAATTCTACTGCCTCACCCCTTACTTGGGCACGAAGCGTAGGGTATGTTGTGCCGGTCCCGGCAGAAAGGGGGTCGCCTCGCCCCTCACCCAGGCGGCGTGCCCAGCCAGGAAGAATGGACTAAGCGGATGGCCGCTCTGGCCACCCGGCATATTGAATATGCCCTGTGCTTCCTGCCCAGGCGCGACCACCATGCGTTGCGACGCACCAAACGCCGGCCCCGCCACTCTGGGCATGTGCTCATCACCAGCAAACGCATCGGCCGGTGCCGCCAGCCAAGGCTTGAGTGCAGGCAGCAGCTGGACGAAGGGATGGGCAATCCGGCTGGTATTGCGCTGCCCCCAACTGGCTTCAGAGAGCGGCCGGCCTCCGGCCGTCAGCTCGGCAATGGCCCGGTCTATGGCGGCCAACTCCAGCCCTCGCCAATCCCGTTCCTTCAACCAGCCTGCCGGCCGTTCATCCAGCAGCCGCGCCACCACCACCGGCCAACGTGGATTGGCGAGGTCGAAATCAGCCCCTGGCTCCAGCGCGCCCAATTGGGCATCCAGGCCACCAAACAGCTCGGCATACAAGGCATACAGATAGGCCCGCGTCAGCCGGTAGCCCACCGAATCCACACTGGCCCTGCCCGTCCAGCCCTCCTTGAGCAGGCGCCGGAACTCAGCCCGCTGCGGCCGTGTTGCCGTCGCACTCTGATCCAGCGCATCCAGCGCCCGCTCGCGCCAACCAGCCAGGTAGAGTGCTCTATCGTCCAGGGCCAAGCCATAGGCCGCCAGCTCATTACCCTTGCCCAAGGCTGTCAGTCCATCCCGTATCTGCCGAGCGCGAGCGCCCAGGTCGGCCCCACCGTCGCCCATGCGGCGGTAAAGCTCGCCGCCCAGCGGGCGGCTGTTGGCGGTCCACAGCTGTCCGTCTGCCGGATCATTCAGGCGTGGATAGTCGCGGGGGGACAAGCGCCCCTGCCAGCTCAGGCCTGCTGCAATCGGATAAGGAAAACTCGCTTGCGGCAAGGCCTCGCGGCCCGGCAGCATGCCCGCAATCGTCCAGCCTATATGGCCTGCGGCATCGCCTGCCACCATATTCTGCGCCGGCATGCCGGCACTATGGGCTACGGCCTGGGCGGCCACCAGATCGGCCACGCCTTCCATCTGGCGCAGGTTCAGGTTGACCGCGCCGGGTTGATGGGCAATCCAGCGCACGGCGTACCAGCGCCCTTCCACCTCACGCAAAGGCCCCTGTGAGCCCTCGGCAATCTGCATGGTCACGGCGGTACCATCCTTGACCTGCAAGGTTTCCGTATGCACCCTGGCCGTCTCCCAGCCTGCAGCTGTCTTGATACGCAAGCGCTGCGATGGGTCCCGCTCCACCTCGATCAGATCCAGATAATCGCCATAGCTATTGGTGAAGCCCCAGGCCACCCTGCCGTTGCTACCGGCCACCACTAAAGGCGCACCCGGCAGGGTGACACCGGCGATACGCCGGGTCTGTCCTTGCTCGTCAGGGTACTGCAGCACCGCGCGGTACCAGATATGCGGCAAGCGCAAGCCCAGGTGCATATCGTTGGCCACAATGGCACTGCCATGCGTGCTACGGCTCCCCGCCAGCGCCCAGCTATTGCTGCCCACTGCGCTGCGCAGGGCCAGCCCCGCCTGCTTGCCGGGGACAGGCAGCCCCAGCCACGCCGGAGCCTGCGCAGGTGTGGCTGTCGGGGGCGACACGATATCCGGCGTGTCCAGCGGAGCATCCTGGCTGCTGGACTCAGGCAGCAGATAGGCCAGTTGCTCGGCCGTACTGTGGGCCTTCAACCAGCCACGCGCCAATTCGCGTCGTTCTTGATGGCCCTGCAGATCAAAATACATGGCCCATACCACCAGCAGGCTGTCTGCAGGCTGCCATGGCGCTGGCTGGGTACGCAGCAAGCCATACTCAAAAGGCCTGGCACGCAGGGCCGACAAACCTGCGTTGACGCCTGCCGCATAGCGGTGCAGCAACTGCCTATCCGCCTCGGGCAAAGCAGCCAGGGTGCTGACCGCGCGCGCCCTGAATCGATGAAAACGATGTTCGCGGTCACTCTCGAGCGCCGCCTCGCCTATCAGCCCCGCCAGCTCGCCAGCGGCAACGCGGCGCATCAGATCCATCTGGAAGTACCGCTCCTGCGCATGCAGATAGCCCGTGGCATAAGCCACATCAAGCCGGTTACTGCCACTGACCGTAGGCACACCCAAGGCATCCCGCAAGGCTGTCACCTCCGCCGTCAGGCCGCTTGCCGGCAGCTCGCCATCGAGCTGAGCCAGACTGCCCCGCAGGAACAGCCACAGCACCAAGGCCAGCAGCAACCACGTGGCCAGGCACGCCAGCAGCAGGCGCCAGGACCAGCGCACCCATTTTCCCATCGCCATATTGCTTCCCATAGTCAACCGCCTGCAGATATCACCTTCATCCCCAGGTCTGCGTGGTTGCGCACGACAACCGGCCACAAAAAAGCCCGAACCAAGCCGGGCTTTTAATGCACATACACACCAGATTCCTACATAGTATGAGTAGTACGGTTCGACTGCAGTGCGCCACCCAACATGCCTTCAATCTTGTTGCGAGCCTGCTGCCCTGCTTCGTTATCAGAAAACTGCACCCCCACGCCTTGCGTACGGTTGCCGTGTGCCCCCGCCGGTGTAATCCAGGCCACCTTGCCCGATACCGCAATCTTGGCCGGATCATCCATCAGCTGCAGCAGCATGAAGACTTCGTCCCCGATGGTGTAGGCCTTGGCCGTGGGTATGAAGATACCGCCGCCCTTGAGAAATGGCATATAGGCGGCAAACAGGCCTGCCTTCTCCTTGATGCTAAGGGAGAGAACGCCACCGGCGCGTGGTGCGGCCGGAGCAGCGGGTTTGGGTGCTTCAGACATGCTTATCCTTTTTTATCCTTTGTTGGCCGGCCGAACCGCCTGCTGGTAGCCAAACAGCAGTTGCTCGTAAACAAGACGAGCATTCAGTGGGTGGCTGGACAGTTTCTTCGCTTCCAGCACTGTATCGTGGTAACGCATCAGCCGTACGGGGTCCAATGTCGTCGCCAGGGAGGCAAGCCGGCCCGCCTCATCGGGATAATAGCGGACAGACTGGGCAAGTCCCAAGCGCGCCAGATCATGCAACCAACGAGACAGCCAGTCTGTGACGCGTGCAACTTCCACTTTTTGCTTGTCCAGCCGCTCTGCCAGCCCCAGCGGGTCCAGCTTGCGGGGGTCGGCCAATTCGGCCAGAAAACTGCGCCGCGCCGCCGTTACACCCGCATCCGAGCGCTCTTGCGCGGCCAGTGGCGCGCCGCCCGCTTCGGCCAGATTGGCCTCGGCGTCGCTTATTCCCTGCTGCGCCAACCACGCCAGCGCCTGCTCGCGCGGTGGGATGGTCAGCGCCAGTCGACGGCAGCGGCTGCGTATGGTAGGCAAGAGGCGGCGCCATTGATGGCTGACCAGAATGAACATGGCACCGGGAGGCGGCTCTTCCAGCGTCTTCAGCAAGGCATTGGCTGCCGCCAGGTTCAGCGCCTCGGCAGGCTGTATCAAGGTCACCCTGCGTCCGGCACGGTGGGCGCTCAGATGCACGAAATCATTGAGCTCGCGCACCTGATCCACGGTAATCCAGGCCGATGCCTTCTTCTTGGGTTTGGCGTCGTCATCACCTTCCTCTTCCACCGCCGGGGTCAGCTCGCGGAAATCCGGGTGGTTGCCGGCCAGATACCAGCGGCAGGCATCACACACGCCACACGGTTTGTCGGCGGCGGTCGATTCGCACAGCAAGGATTGGGCAAGATGGCGGCCAAACGCCAGCTTGCCTATACCCGGCTCGCCAGTCAGCAACAAGGCGTGGGGCAGTCGCTCCCCCTGGCTGATCAAGGCCTGCCACTCGGCAAGCTGCCACTGATACAGCATCACGCCACTCCCATGCCGGCCAATACCTGGGCCAGATCAGCCTGTACCTCTGCTACCGGCTTGCTGGCATCCAACACCACCAGCCGCCCGTGCGAAGCCGATGCGCGGGCATGGTAGGCGGCACGTACCCGCTCAAAGAACGCATCCTGCTCACGCTCAAATCGGTCCAGTTCGCGCGCTCCCGCCAGCCGGGCACGGCTGACGGCCAGCGGCACATCGAACAGCAGGGTGGTATCCGGCTGCAGCAACCCCGCCGCCCTACCCTGCACCCATTGCTCGAGCGCCTCGAATTTTGCCAAATCCAGCCCCCTGCCGCCCACCTGGTAGGCATAGGTGGCGTCGGTAAACCGGTCGCACACTACCCAGCGCCCCTGTGCCAGCGCCGGTTCAATGACCTGGGCCAGATGCTCGCGCCGTGTGGCGAACATCAGCAAGGCCTCGGTCTCCAGATGCATGGGTTCATGCAGCAACAGCTCCCGTAGCTTTTCTCCCAGCGGCGTACCACCTGGCTCACGGGTAACCAGATGATCCACACCACGAGCGGTCAGAGCTGCGGTCAGCCAGGCCAGGTGGGTACTCTTGCCCGCCCCGTCCAGCCCCTCCAGCGAAATAAACCGGCCACGCACCATCACTTGGCTCCCAACTGGTAGCGGCGCACCGCCTGATTGTGTTCGGCCAGGGTCGAAGAGAAATACGAAGAGCCATCACCCTTGGCCACAAAGTAGAGTGCCTTGGACGATGCCGGATTGGTGGCGGCCAGCAAGGCAGCCATGCCTGGCATGGCAATCGGGGTAGGCGGCAGTCCGCCACGGGTATAGCTGTTATAGGGCGTATCGGTCTCCAGGTGGACGCGCTTGAGGTTGCCGTCAAATGCCTCGCCCAAGCCATAGATCACGGTCGGGTCCGTCTGCAGCCGCATGCCTATGCGCATGCGGTTATGGAACACCGACGAGATCATGGGCCTGTCATTGGCGGCTCCGGTCTCTTTCTCCACAATGGAGGCCAGGGTCAGTGCCTCGTAAGGCGACTGCAGCGGCAGGTTGGCAGCGCGCGCCTCCCAGGCGGCGGCCAGCTGTTTTTGCATGGCCTCATGGGCGCGCTTGAGTACCTGTATATCGGAACTCTGCTTGCCAAAATGGTAGGTATCCGGAAAGAACAAGCCTTCTGGCGACGGCGCCTTGGCGCCGATGGCTGCCAGGATGGCAGCATCGTCCATGCCCGCCGTGTCATGCCGTAGATCTGGATCCTTGGCCAGGGCTGCTTTCACCTGCCGCCAGTTCCAGCCCTCGACTATGGTCAGCGTAGCGCTGGAGACATCGCCGTCAGTCAGCTTGGCCAGCAGTTGCAACGGTGTAACGGGCTCACTGAGCTCGTAGCTACCCGCCTTGATGCGGCCCGCATCACCTGTAAGGCGAGCCAGCACCGTCAACAGCCAGGGCGATTCCACCAAGCCTTCGGCCGCCAACTGGTTGGCCGCCATGCGCATGGTGGTGCCACGCTCCAGCACAAAGGCGCGCGGGCCGCCATCGAGCGGAAAAGGCGTGTGGGCGTAGCGCCAACCATAGCCACCGATAGCCACCGCCGCCAGCAGCAACAATACACTCAGCCAAGCCAGCAAACGGCCGAGTAGCGATGCCCGCTTGGGCGAATTCTTGTTAGCACGTGCCAATTCAGCTTCCAGTTTCTCTTGGTAAAACACCGGTTATCCGGTGCGCGGTTGCTATGCTTTTTAGGCCAGCAACCCTGTATTCCATTGTGCCCGCCGCCGGCCAACCCCCAGCGCAAGCAGTGCCAAGGCAATATCCATCGCGCCGGCAAACTGCCAAGCCTGGCAGTTTGCCATCAATCGGCAGGGCCGGCACCTTGGCCGGCCACGGCCATTGCGACTCCTTGCCGGCTATCGTGAAATTTCCCAGCCGGCTTGCCTTGCTGCCGGGCAAACACTATACGCAGTAAACCGTCACTTGCATCTTGCTGGAGTCGCGCCATGTATCGCCTATTACGCCTGCTCTGTACCGCAGCCTTGGTCCTGAAGGTAGCGGCCGATCCTACGCCCTTCAACCCTGAGACAGGCTATATCGATCTGCCTTCCGTACAGGTTGGCGAGGCGGTATACAGCGTCACCCTGCGATTGATAGGTGACCGCCTGCATATCACCGCCATTGCCCCCGCCAGCGACACGGCCAATCCACTGGTATTCAATCTAGCCACCAATAGCATCCTGCTGCCAGAGGTCAGCATAGGCCTGCAGACCTATTGCGTGGAACTGCTGCTGCAAAGCGATGGCACACTCGCACTAGGGGTAGTGCAGGACTTGGGCAAGATGGCCTCGCTATACACCACCAAGGGCCCATCCACCGTCAAAGGTATGCAGTCTGTCAAAACCAAGAGTGTCAACACGGTGGGCAGCAACAAGACCTACAGCCTGACTTTTTACAACAACACGCTGATGTTTGTGACCGTCAACAACCAGAATCAGGTCACCGCCCTCAACTACCAGACTCAGGACGGCAAGCTGGAGTGGGATGCGGTCGTGGACACCCGTACCGGTATGGTCGTGACCACTCAGGGAGCCTGCCGTAACTGCAGCAAAGTCACGGTCAGCAGCGCTGGCGCCATCAGCTTCGACAACGTCGAGATGAGCGGCTTTACCAAGGGCAGCCAGAATACGCTGATACCGATAGATGACGTCTCGCTGCTGGGAGTCATTCCGTAACGCCAGCCTTCATGCGGGCAAAGAAACGCTCCACCACGCTCAACTCCCGCGTCCGCAGCATGGGCGGCAAGGCTTTCCAAATCTGCTTGCCATAGGGCTTGTCCACCAATCGGGGGTCGCAGATCATCAGCACGCCCTGGTCGGTCTCGTCCCGTATCAGACGCCCGGCCCCCTGCTTGAGCGTAATGGCTGCGCGCGGCAACTGGTATTCAATAAAGGCATTGCGTCCCGCGCGGTTGATCTTGTCTATGCGGGCTGCCAGCACCGGGTCGTCTGGCGCAGCAAAGGGCAGCTTGTCTATGACCACCAGGCGCAGCTGCTCGCCCTTTACGTCTATCCCTTCCCAAAAGGTCTGGCTGGCTACCAGTATTGCATTGGGCTGGGTACGGAAGCGCTCCAGCAACTCGGTGCGCGTACCTTCACCTTGCAGCAGCATGGGATACTGCAGCCCCATGGCTGGCAACCTGGCGTTAAGCAGATCATAGGCCTCCCGCATGGCACGCAAGCTGGTAAACAGCAGGAAGGCGTGGCCTTCGGACAACTTGATCAGTGGCAAAGCCGCCTCGATCACGGCAGCCGTGTAATCCCGGTTATTCGGGTCAGGCAAACCCTGGGGCACATAGAGCACCGCCTGCTGCTTGTAAGCAAAAGGAGATTCCCAGGCCGCCTGCTCTGCCTCCCACAAACCCATCTCGTGGGCGTAATGCTTGAAATTGCCATTCATGGCCAAGGTGGCGCTGGTAAACACCCAGGCGCGCTCTTCGTGCATCTGCTTGGCAAACAGGCGGGCGATATCCAGCGGCGTGATATTGAGCTGAAACCCCTGCGGGCTCACCTCCAGCCAGAACACCGCGTCCAGATGGCTGGCCGCTGGCTTGGCCTTGTCCGACTCAGCCTTTTCCGCTGCAACGGGTACGGCCGGCGCCGGCTCCATGCCATGACGCCAGCGCCGCAGCACGCCCAGTTGTTCGGCAGCCCGGCGGCGGCAGTTCTCCAGCCCTTCCGAGCGTTCAGCCTGGTCTACCAGCCGGTCGACCAACTCCGTCAGTTTTTCCTCCAGCACGCCCAGGGCCACGTGGAAGGCTAGGTTTTCGGCCAACTGGTGTTGCGGCGCACGCAAGGCATCCTGGCCAAACACCAGCCTGAGATCGCGCGTCGCCTTATCCAAGGCCAGCGCTGCCGCCGGTAGGTGCACATAATCCTTGGCTGCCGCCAGGGCTTCAGCGCGGCTGTCTCGTGCCAGCTCCAGCAGCGACCCTGAGGCCACCGTTTCGCCAAAAAACAGGCTGGCCACTTCGGGCAACTGGTGGGCCTCGTCGAAGATCACGGTATTGCAGCGCGGCAGCAATTCACCTGCACCCTCGTCCTTGAGCCAGACATCGGCAAAGAAAAGGTGGTGGTTCACGACCACCACATCTGCCTCCAACGCCTGCCGGCGTGCCTGCATGACAAAGCAATCTTGGTAGCTGGGGCATTCCGAGCCCAGGCAGTTGTCCCGGGTGGACACCGCGTGCTGCCAGGCTGGGGAGGACTCAGGTACGTTGGAGCAGGCCGACTTGTCGCCATCGCTGGAGGTAGCGGCAAAGCGCGCTATAGCCTGCAGGTGGATGACGTCCTCTTTGCGGGCAAAGCGCCCATCGGCCAGCGCGCGCTCCAGGTGGTAGACGCAAACATAGTTGGCGCGCCCCTTGAGCAGCGCCGTCGTGACTGGCACCTTGAGCGCAGCGCGCACCTTGGGAAGGTCGCGATGGAATAGCTGATCCTGCAGGGTCTTGGTACCGGTGGAGACGATCACCTTGCCACCAGACAGCAAGGCCGGCACCAGGTAGGCATAGGTTTTCCCGGTCCCCGTTCCCGCTTCGGCGATCAGCGGTTTTTTGTCCTTGATGGCGCGCTCTACCGCCTGGGCCATCTCGACCTGCTGGGTGCGTGGCCGATAGCCAGGCATGGCCTGGCTGAACAAGCCGCCTTCGGCAAAGACATCATCTAGGGTGGTCACGGTAGGCAGGAGGGAAGTCGATCGCGCCGCGATTCTAGCATGCCCCTTCCAACAGTCCCGCCCGCACCATGCAAAACGCCGCCTGGCAAGGGCGGCGGCGTCTAAAACATCGAGCTAACAATCTGGGCTTAAATCACTGCCCATTCAAAATAATGACGAGCGGCGGCGAGATGCAGGAGGCTCAATCAGAGGAGACTCGGCTGGTTCAGGCCGCAGCCACACCCAGCCCCTTGGTTTCCCAGGCGCCTGACCTGTCCATCACCGCCCATCCATGGCTTGAGCCTATAACCGTCGCTCAGGCTCGCACGTCAATCGCGTTACCCAGATTCGCCGGGTTGCTCGGGGGTGTAGGCAGCGCCTCAAGCAAGGCCATGGCGTTGCTCTTCTGGATATCCAGCGCCTTGCGCAAGGTCAGGATGGATGCCTGCGCCTGGGTCTTGGACATGGCCTGGTCAGAGATCGCACTAGCAGCACTGGAGATATCCATAACGTCCTTTCGGCAATACAGCCTGGGCAGAATTGCTCTTGAGCTTAGACCAGTTTCCTGGCATTTACCCCGGTCTTATCGGCTATTTCTTTCGCTTCTTTAAGACTTTCTTGGTCTTGCCCTTGGATTTCGTCACCGCCGATTTTTTCTTGCCCGTGGCCTTGCTGGCCTTGCGGCTCGCACTCTTGCTCTTGATCACCTTGCCGCGCCGGTCACGCTTGACCTCGACGGCACGCTTGGGCTTGCCCACAGGCTCGGCTGCGGCAGGAACATCACCCGGCAAAGGGGCCTCGGCCGCCACAGCAGGGGGGGCCGGCTGCACCGGCACCAACACCGATTCCGCCTGCACCGGCAATACCAGTGCCACTGAAACGCCAGCACACAAAAGCCAGCGGGAGAGAGTTAACAGCATGGACGACTCCAACCTCTTTGCAACTATTCAAAAAGCACAATCTGCCGTGCAAGCACATCTACTCAGATCCAGCGCAATCAGGCCAGATCAGCATGACGTAAGCATGCAACGGGGATGCGTAGTGTAACGACTGCCGCGACCTGCCGCAGGCTTTGTTTTGCAGCAAGCCAAAGCTCCCTATAATCGAAGGCTTTCAGCCCCATGGCGGCCACCACGTGAATCCCCTGCTAGACCGCTTACAGCCCTATCCGTTCCAGCGCCTCAAGGCCCTGCTTGCCGGTGCCGAGCATGGTGATGGCCTGCGCCATATTGACCTATCAATCGGTGAGCCCAAGCACCCTACTCCCGAACTGATCAAAACTGCCCTGCAGGCGCACTTTGGTGGGCTGGCACAGTATCCTGCCACATTGGGTTCGGCTGATCTGCGCGGTGCCATTGCCAATTGGCTGGCACAGCGCTACGGCATAGCCCGGCCCGACCCGGCGAGCGAAATACTACCTGTCAACGGCAGCCGCGAGGCGCTATTCAGCTTTGTGCAGGCGGTGATCAACCCCGGCGCTTGCGAAAAGCCGATCGTGATCTCGCCCAACCCCTTCTATCAGATCTACGAAGGAGCGGCACTGCTGGCCGGTGCCGAACCCTATTACCTGAACTGCCTGCCTGCGCAGCGCTTCCAGCCCGACTGGGACAGCGTCCCGGCTGACATCTGGCAACGTACCCAGCTGGTGTTTGTCTGCTCGCCCGGCAACCCGACCGGTGCGGTGATGTCACTGGATGACTGGCGCAAGCTGTTTACCCTGTCCGACCAGTACGGTTTTGTCATTGCCAGCGACGAATGCTATTCGGAAATCTGGTTTGACACCCCCCCGTTGGGCGCTTTGCAGGCTGCGAACCAGCTGGGGCGTGGCTACAAGCGCCTAGTCATGTTCTCCAGCCTGTCCAAGCGCTCCAATGCCCCCGGCCTACGCTCCGGCTTTGTGGCAGGTGACGCCGACATACTGGCGGGCTTCATGCTTTACCGTACTTACCACGGCTCTGCCATGTCGGCCACGGTACAGGCAGCCAGTGCCGCCGCCTGGCGTGACGAACAGCATGTGGCCGCCAACCGGGCCGAGTACCGGGCCAAATTCGAGGCCGTCGTCCCCTTGCTGGCAAAGTCACTGGGCGCCGAATGGCCCGATGCTGCCTTCTATCTGTGGGCCCAGATACCGCAACGCTATGCTGGCGACGATGCGGCTTTCTGCCGCGACCTCTACCAGCACTGCCACGTTACCGTACTGCCCGGCAGCTACCTGGCACGCGACGCGCATGGCCAGAACCCTGGTGCCGGGCGCATACGCCTTGCCCTGGTAGCCCCCCTGGCTGTTTGCATCGAGGGTGCCCAGCGCATCGCTGCCTACGCCCACTGAACCGCCACCGTATCCAAACCCCAGCCCATCGAGACCCGTACCATGACCCATCCACTACAAGCCACTATTGAAGCCGCGTTCGAGAACCGCGCCGACATCACACCAGCCAATATCACGCCAGACCTGCGCGCCGCGATAGACCAGGTCATCCTGGAGCTGGATCGCGGCCAACTGCGTGTGGCCGAGAAGAAAGACGGCCAGTGGATAGTCAACGAATGGGCCAAGAAAGCCGTCCTGCTGAGCTTCCGTGCCAATGACAATCGCGTCATGGACGGTGGCGAGACCCAATTCTTCGACAAGGTGGAAAGCAAGTTCGCCGGTTGGAGCGATGCCGATTTCCGCCACGCCGGCTTTCGGGCAGTCCCGCCTGCCATGGCCCGCCGGGGCAGCTATATCGCCAAGAACGCCGTACTGATGCCGTCTTACGTCAATATCGGTGCCTATGTGGATGAAGGCACCATGGTAGACACCTGGGCGACGGTCGGCTCCTGCGCACAGATAGGCAAGAATGTGCACCTCAGCGGCGGCGTCGGCATAGGCGGGGTACTGGAACCCCTGCAGGCCTCGCCCACCATCATCGAGGACAACTGCTTTATCGGTGCCCGCTCCGAGATCGTGGAAGGCGTGATCGTGGAAGAAGGCGCCGTCATCTCCATGGGTGTCTACATAGGCCAGAGCACCAGGATCTATGACCGCGAAACCGGCGAAGTCAGCTATGGCCGCGTACCGGCCGGCTCGGTGGTGGTGAGCGGCAACCTGCCCTCGGCAGACGGCAAGTACAGCCTCTACTGCGCCGTCATCGTCAAGAAGGTGGATGCCAAGACCCGCAGCAAGGTGGGTATCAACGAATTGTTGCGCGGTATTTGATCCCTACCCAAGCGCATGGCAAGCCAGATAGCCCACGCCTTGCGTGGGCTTTTTCATACCTGTAAAAAATCGTTGCACAACGGGCCATTTGTTGCAGAAGTGTTTCCATAACCCAACAATTGCACGTCCGTACAGATACATTGTTGTAAATATACCCATCCTCTCTTTAGGATGCCCCTGCCGTGGGAATAAGCCAGAGAGCCGTTTTGACGCCCACGGACAAATAGATGGAGACCCCATCTGCGCACATGGCCAGATCGCTACCGCAACAAGGCCGGTTCTGCACAACATCACCCCAGGGGAAGTAATCAACATGAAACTCAAGCAACTTGCTTACGCAATCAGCCTGATAGGCTTGGCCACCGCTAGCGCGGCCTATGCGGCAGACGAAGTCAAGACCGAGCGCATTCAGGTGACGGGCAGTAACATCAAGCGTGTTGCGGCGGAAGGTGCGACCCAGGTCGTTACCCTGAATCGTGAACAGATCGAACGTAGCGGCGCCACCAGCGCGGGCGAAGTGCTGCGCCTGCTGCCGGCAATCAACGGCGACGACAACTCCACCTATTCGCTGCGCCCCACCGACTCCGGTTACCAAGCTGCCAATGCGCGTGGTTCGTTCTCGGCCACCTCGGACATCCTGGTACTGGTCGATGGCCGCCGCATGCCGGTCTACCCGGAGCAAGGCCAGGTTGTCGACCTGAACAGTGTCCCCATGTCGGCCATTGAGCGCGTCGAATACCTCAACAGCGGCGCCTCCTCCATCTATGGCTCCGATGCCGTGATGGGCGTCATCAACATCATCACCCGCAAGTCGCTCGAAGGAGTGCAACTGCGTGCCCGTCTGGGCGAGACCAGCCGCAATGACGGTGCCCGCCTGCTGACCAGCATTGCCGCCGGCTACGGCAACCTGGAAACCCAGGGCTGGAACCTGATGGTCTCGGGCGAGTACGAGAAGGTGGACAACATCTTCATGCGTGACCGGAACAACACCCGCACCGCCGATCTGCGTCATCTGGGTGGTCCTGACCGTCGATTGGCGTCCTCGCCGGATGGCAACCTGCAGCGTGCCAATGGCACATGGCAGCCCCTCTCCACCTGTACCGGCAATACCCCAGCCGGCGGCGTGCCGCTACCCAGCGTAGGTCGCGGCCTGTTCTGCCCCTTCGATCCCAACTCTACCACCCAGATCCAGCCTGAAGTAGAGAGTGTCGGTCTGATGGCCAACCTGATGGTCAAGTTCGGCGAGAACCTGAACCTGCGCACCAATATGCTGTACAAGCACAAGGAATCGGGCAACTTCCTGAACCCCAACCCGCTGACCCTGGCCTTCAATGCCAACCAGAATGGCAACCCCTACAACGAGCGCGTGACCGTTGCCATACGCCCGCTAGGCCCAGGCCTGATGCGCAACAAGGACATCGAAGTTGATCTGACTCGCCTCTCCGCCACCCTGTCCGGCTCCATCAAGGATTTCGAGTGGGAAGTGAATGCCGCCAGCGGCAAGAGTGAGTACGCCGAATCCGGCTCAGGCTATTACAATGCCGCCAAATTGGCCGCAGCGCAGGCCAATGGTACGCTCAACCCCTTCAACGGCACCTTTACAGCTGCCAATGTCATGGCGCTGGGCATACTTGAAGCCCCCAAGCGGACCTCCGAGACCCAGCTGGACAGCATCGATTTCATTGCCCGTGGCGATCTGTTTGAACTGCCCGCCGGCCCGGTAGGCTTCGCCGGTGGCCTGGGCTACTTCGAGGAAACCTACAAGGACACCCCGGACCCACTGCAGGTAGCCGGCGCCCTGTTCCAGGACCCGCAACTGGCCACGGTGAACAAGAGCCGCGACAACGTTTACTATTTTGGTGAAGTCAACGTGCCGGTGATCAAGGGCCTGGACCTGGGCCTGGCCATACGCCAGGACAAATACACCGAGTTCAAGTCGCCTGTGACCAGCACCGTGTCGCTGCGCTACCAGCCCGTGACCCAGTTCCTGCTCCGTGCTTCCTATGGCGAAGGCTTCAAGGCACCCACGCTGCGTCAGCTGTATGCCACTCAGACCTCCGGCTTCCCCTCGGCCAAGGACTTCACGGGTTGCGCCATCAATGGTCAAACACCAGCACAGTGCGTCACCCGCCAGTATCAAGCACGCAGCACCTCCAACGCCTCCCTCAAGCCGGAGCAATCCGAATCGAAGACAGCAGGCTTTGTATTCGCACCCATCAAGAACCTGACCTTCTCGGTCGACTATACCCAGATCGACAAAACGGATCAGATCGAAACTCTGGTGCTGCAAGATGTACTGAGCAACCCCACCATTCCCGTTGCAGGCTACGGTACCGCTGCCAACTTGGTTACCCGTCTGCCCAATGGCCTGATCGACGAAACCGTCGCCATCATCCTGCCGCGTGCCAATCTGGCCAAGACCTCGACCAAGCTGCTCGACTTCAACATACAGGGCCGTACGCAGTTCGGTGCTACCCGTATCAGTGTCGATAACGCCCTGAACTACATCATCAGCGCCAAGAAGTCGCCGCTGCCCGGTGTGGCGCTGGCGGAATACGTGGGCCTGTCTGGCTTCCAGCGTTGGCGCAATGTGGCCTCGGTCAAGGCCGAGAACGGTCCATGGAGTGGTTCGGTCAGCGTCCGTAGCATTGCCGGTTTCGTGGATACCCTCTCCCCCAGTGCTGCGGCATCGACCCCGCACTCGCCCTCTTCCTTCACCACAGCAGATCTGTTGTTCGGCTATGGCGGTTTCATGAAGAACAGCAAGGTTGAACTGGGTGTCCGCAATGTCTTCGACCGCGCACCCACCTGGGCTGCAGCGTCCAATTCCTCGTCCAACGTGGACCTGGCGCATGATGTAACGGGTCGTTACTACTACCTCAGCCTCCAACTGGGTTTCTAGATCGATCCTGTTTGACTGATGGCTCAAGCCCCGCTTGCCTGCAAGCGGGGCTTTTTACTTACTGGCCGCTATGGAGTAGCTGATGCCATTATGGCGGGCCTGGGTATTCGATAGGCTGGCAGCATGTCGAATATCCACATTCCACCTTCGTTGAAATGGCTCATTACCAAGCGCGCACGGCTGTTGGGCTCCCTGAACAAGCAGGCTGAGGTCGCTCAAACGCTAGGTAGTAGGGTGATTGAGATGGAAGAAAGTCTGCAGGCTCTGAGAGAGGAGCACCAGAGCGCGCTTCGCCGTGCGCGTTCGATGGAAGAAGCCATCGAAGCGATCGATATTGCGTTTAGTTTGCACGAGGTCGTGATCGATCCTTTGCATATCCCACCGATTCGTACGCAAGAAGCAGCACGACACCTTGGTCACGGTGAGCTGACGCGCCTGATCTATAGAAGCCTTGCCCAGGGGAGACCTGACGGGGTGTTTACCTCCGAGATCGCCTATTTCGTCGCCGAACACGGTCACCTACCTCAAGAGGGGGGATCCTTTCAACGGCTCAAGCTGGATGTACGGAAGCGGCTAAGGACATTGTGGAATGAAGGCAAGGTCGAGCGCCTTCACGAGGCCAAAACCCAATTCGAGGGGCGCTGGCGACTGCCAGCGCGCACCCCAGACCTATCAGTTAGGCTTGAGCCAGACGTCTAGTGCAACAACCAGACAATCTCGCCCGGCCGGTGATGCCCTTGGTGATATCCACGCCACCACTTAGACATACCGGTCTGTGCGATGGCAGCAATCAGGTGCTGAAGCTTCTCGCCTTCCGTTTTGTGTCGCATATCCTCTCGCCAAGCCATCTCTTGGGCCTTATCAGCAAGGTATTTGGGGTCAATACGGTGCGAGACGCCAATCGCATGGCGGCGCAAGCGCGCAAAGTAGGACTCGCACTGGTTGTCGTTGATGCCGTCCCATGAAGAGAACTCGATTGAATGCACGACCGTCCGGTGGTCAAAGCCGGCAGCCGTGAGTCCGTTATAGGCAGCGTTCTCATCGGTCATGATTAGCGCCTCTTCCTCGACGTGGGTCAACGCAAGCGCCAAGGCCTCTTCCGCATTTTCGCTTTTTGTTACTGCGATCACAGTTGCCACGCCGCCCACCCCTTCCGCAGGAGAAACTTCGCGCAAGACCATCACGACGCGACGATTCTTGAGTCGGGCCAAATTTTCGATGTTGATCTTGGATCGAAATTTTTTTCCGCCTGGATCGCCTTTTAGCTTCTCTTCAATATGCTGTTGAATTTGCTGAGGAGTGCGCTTGCGAATTCTCCTGCTCCGCGGCCGCCCCCCAAAATACCCACCATCAATTTGAACCACTCCGCGAAGCTTGCGCCGATCGCGCGAAGCAAAGAGTGCCTCACGCAATTTCCCCAAAAATACTAATGCAGTTTTAACTTGAACATCAATATGCCTAGCTAGCTCGTGGGCAGAAACTCCATTGGCTGCGTGAATAAAAGCCATGCAACCCTGCAGAATCTTCTTGAAAGGGATTTTGTGGTCTTGAAAAACCGTGCCCGTCGTTGGTGAAAAATGTTCGCAACAATGTCGGCATCGATATCTAAATTGATCGGGTCTGAAATAATGGGAATCAACAGTGCCGCAATGAAAACACGGCATTGTTTCGTGACTTCCCCATCTCAGCTTTCCGAACAAGAAAAAAGCGCCGGATTCATCTAGATTTGAAATCTTCCAAGCCGTTACATCTCTGCAGCGGGCTTGCTTTAGAATGTGTGTTTGTCCTTTGACCATGCTTCCCTCGTGCCTCATGTGAGGCAATGTTAGATGAGAGGGCCAGGGCAGAACCGCAGGGCAAAGGGGTGCCTCCCCCCTTGACGGCAGGTCCCCAAGAACACATACTATGGGTGCCTGAAAGCACACAAGTAAACACCCAGCTTTCCCTTTGCCGAGGGGTGCTGGGTTTTGTGTTTTTGGCCTGGCTCAGTGCTACATGTTGTGTGTTACCGTTTGGCGATCTCCTTTCCTCGTATTTTCCCTTGAGCCTTTCAGTCGGCAGTCACCGCGGATGTCCATCCGCGCTTCCCGTCATTCTTCACTACCTTATAGATGGATAGCGTACGAGAAACGCGGCCGCGTAACGCATCCACGCTCATTTCGTTGTTCAGTCCTCGTTGATGCAACGCATCTGCGATCTCATGCGTGCTGACGTGTGTTCGCTTGGTCAGGATCTCATCCGCTAGTTTTCGGATCTCAGCGGCGAGCCCGGGTGCCGTACGCCTGCCAGGCTTCGGCATTGAAAGCTCTGCAACGAATTCATCGATGCTGGTCAACACCAACTGCTTCTTGTGAATTTTCTCAGCAAGAGAAGCAATCTCACGCTCAACATCAGCGCGTGTCAGCAGCAGTAATTCCATACGCTCTTCATCATGTTGAAGTGAGCACTTCAACCGATCCGAAAAAATCTGCTCTGGATTGATCTCATGATGCGGCATGACGAAAGCGCTCGATAGTTAATTTCAAAATGATATCCGCAGTCTTTGCCATTCGCAATAAATATTGAATCCACTGACATTTTGAACCTTCCAACATTTATTGAGATTTCTATCTGAATTTAAATAACTCAAACCACGAGGAATTGGAATGTGAATTTGCGCAACTAAATCAAATGCTTACAAATACTAATAAATGTTATTGAGCAGGAAGTGAGGGGGTCGCCTCTATACGCCAAGCACATTGATGGGATCCGAGGTGGCAAAACCTTTCTCTAGAGAGAGTGTTGTGCCTGACCACCTGATGTGTCGTGGGGCTCGGTTAGCCATATGAGCCGATACCAGGCTTCCGACCTGCTGTCCGATGGCGAGACCTCTCAAGAGGATCGAGTCTTCACTGCCCGGAAGTTCGAGGTCATGTCCATGAATGGCGACACCATCCGGGATCGACTCGGCCATCGCAACACCGGTCCGCGAGGTGCAATCCGTCGCTAAGTTCCTTCAGAACACGCAATTGAGCCCGGCCGCTTGCGGCCGGGGCCTAGGTCAGCGTCCAGCCTTTGATGGGCAACTGGCCTGGCGACACAGGCCCTGTAGCGGCTGGGAATATCCGGTACGCCCATGTCGATCAGCGCTTGACGTTGTGCATCGATAGAAGCCCCATCAAACCTGGGGCGGTTCACCATGGTGCTTTAGCTGCTTCCCCATGATCTCCCGCAATTTATGAATATTGATATTTATATCAGAAGAAAAATGCAGCATGGCATGACAGTTTGGGCAGACCGGCACTAAATCTTTAACGGGGTCGACTGTGTAAGCTATGCCGCCACGTTCGTTCAAAGGCATAATATGATGAACATGAATAAGTCCATGAAAATCTGGGCCATAATTTTTTCCGAAATTTATGTCGCACACCCAACAATTCATCCCATAGTGATCAATACAGGCTTGCCTTGCTTTGCCATCTCGTTCGTATGCATTAACACTGATCTGAATTGCCAACCCTTCAATACCAATTGTATTATCAGACAATTCATCAGGATAGAGTCCTGCCGGTAATGCGACTTGGTCACGAGCGAAGCGGAAAATGGGCACATTCTGCTCATTGCGAATGCTCTCAACGAGCAAGCCATGTGTGTCCATCAAGTGAAAAACATGATCCTTCCATGTTTGACGTACAGCCTTCAATGCCGCTTCGGTTGCTCCTTGTAAAAGCAACTCATCCAGATGAGCACATCTTTTTCCTCTGCCTCCCCTGCCATGGCCCAGCCAACTCTCTCCATCTTTATAGTGCCTATGCACGTCCGCCAAGACCTGGCTTAAGGAAGCACGGTCTATGTCTTTACCTGGGCTCTGAGTCATCCTGATATTTCCCTATTGGATAAGTGCATCCTTCCAAGCAAGGCAAAAAGGCTTTGACTCGTGTGATGAGCATCTGCACCCACACAAAGCTAATAGCCTTACCTAAGCCGTTGGCGCTTTAGAGGTAATTAATTCCGTGAGGTGGTAAAACAGGAGCGCCGTCAGTGCATACGTCGCATCGCCCGACAATCACTTCACCTCAATTCCCCCTTGTGTGCACCTTTGATGATCAGCGAAGTTCAATATCCCCATGGCTTTTTATGGATCTAGTCATGACCAACGTGAAACATATTGTGATTTCATTGGCCGACACTGTTGCAAAGACTGTGCAGCAAGCGTCTTGCTATCGGCCTCTGCTAAAACTTCGGGGCACAGCACGAATAAATCTCCAAAAGAAAAAATATTAACCGCGCGAATAGTGTACTGAGCCTCACTAATCACAGTCGATTGCCATCCGATCTTAAAGCTTTTATGACTATAACCCTCTGTACGTATTAAGAAAACGGCGGAGGCTTTGTCTTTTATGCCAATCTGAACGGATAGGGAGTTGACAGCGATGCTAAAAATTTTAGGCACCAGCAAACACGTTACAGCAAAGAAAACAAGCATGGCATATGTGACGTGCTTTATGACGATGGGTTCAAGGTTGGTTCGATTGGCACGGCCAATGTAAATATAACCTGGAATCAATGAAAGAGTCGCCAGTAAACAGGCTGATAGATATGCAAAAAGAATGCTCCAGTTCGAGTCTACGTAATTGCCACGAATCGCCACATCGGCGGGGAGCAATGTTATCACGCTCGCGGCCCAAAGTAGAAATCCGCAGCAAATACGTTTAACAACCCTTGCCCGTAGTGATTGATCAGGCATGGCACTAGTCCTAATAAATAGGAGCGCCGTAGCCATGGAGATAAATAACGACAAAGCAAGAGATAGCCACGAAATGTTACCAAAGGAGGTCTTGTATAATTTCTCACAAAGATCAGCAAGGAATATTACGGTTATCATAATAATGGCTATAGCAGGGGGTGCTAAACTGATTCCTTTTAATTCCTTTTCAGTCATTCCTAGATCTGTCATCATCCAATCTAGGCCGCATAAAAAATAAGCTGGGCCTATAAGGGTTAAAAGAATGCCACAAAGAACCAGTGCCGAACCTATAAGTATTGCAATCAACCCTGACCCGTTGCTCAGTGAAGGCAGAAACAGGTCGACCCGGCCGATAGATGTCAAATAGGTCCATAGCAGTATGCTGGCCATCGGAATGGCGAGAGTGCCTAATATCGGCAATGTAACCTTAAATGGCCTCAGTGCATCAATGAGTCCCTGTTGCACTATGAAAAACGAGACTGTTTCAGGAGTTTTCGGGGCGTTCATTCTTCTGTTTTACTCAGCAAGTTGGTTTGTATTGAACTCTATGAAATATGTGCTGCGTCTGATTGGAATTAATAGTTTGCTTGTTATTCACTAGGGCTTATTGCTGGTGGTGAAGCTAGAGGCAGCAGGCCTTACACCTCCTTGGGTAGAGTGGTAGCTATCTCATTCGCGCTAATTATTTCCTTATAAAGAGCATCGTTCAGTGGCTTATTTAGGATTCGTGGAGACTCATTAAATAAGGCGCGAATTTTTTCAATGATGACCTCATCATGGCGGGGGCACGCTTTTATCTCACCCAGACATGTTTTTCTCACCAGGGTGGCTCGCGTTGGATCGCATAGAATTGCCCAATCTGTATCTGCATACCAAAGCGCAACGAAGAGAGTGACACCGCGTTCAGGATGAGCGCAGGCGTTCCGATTCCCACCGGTCTCTTGCAACAGTGTCAAGATAGAGTCTTGACCTATCAGTGCTGCCTTCAGAGTTTTAAACTGGGAATGCCTACGCCAAGCGTAACGCACATGACAAGCGCCGAACTCTACCGGCACGCCAGGGCGATCTACAACCTGAGACCAATTGAGGTTCGGGAACACCAACTGCTCGCGCTCTCTGGGGTTAGGCATGGCTCAATAACTGCCTTCCGCTAAGTCCGCCTGTGCGGCATAGTCATCCAAAGCACCGACATCCATCCAGTCGGCTGCATTGAACAAGCTCCCCATTACGTACACGCGCCCCTGGTAAGACGCTAGCGCGGTCTTGGAAAGTGGAAACTGCCAGCGTTCCGCACCTGCAATCGGGCTATCGATGGTTGGACTACCAGAGAAGTACTCCGGCATGACGATGCTGGCCCATGTGAAAGTCACTGTCGTCTTGGCGTTGCCAGCACGACGATAGTCCCAGGGAGCCGTGGGTGACAGTTGAGCCCATAGGCCAAGCTTTGCCAGCTTCGCCGCTTGTTCGGCGGCATCGAAGCCCGCCTCGCTGGAGTATTCCCGATAAAGCCAGGCACAACCTTGCTTCACCAGCTCCAGATTAAGGTTGAGGCCATCAACGTAGACAGTGGCGAGGGTGCGACCATACCTATCTTTGCTGGTTGATCCGACGCTGAGAGTGCGATTGGTGATTAGTCTATCCAGGCAGGTCTTGGCTTCTTTCCCCCAGGGCTGACTCAGCTCGGGCGCATCAATGTCCTGCAGGCGTACCGAGGTTCTAACGCCATTGATCTGCACAATGAGTGTGTCGCCATCATGGCTATAGGAAAGCGCTGCCGGCACGGTAGGCGGCGCCGTCGGTGTCACGCCGAAGCTACTAGAAGAGAGACCGGACCCTAACCAGTTGCTCGCAGAAACAGAACAGTAGTACGCGGTGCCATTGACCAGGTTTGACACCACTAGCGGTGAGTCTGTACCTGAGATTTTGGCGGTATGGGTGGTGCCATAACAAGTTGCGGTATAGCCGGTGATGCTGCCACCGCCGGCATAGGAAGGTGGGCTGAAAGTCAGCGTTGCACTCCGATCACCTGCCGTTGCTTTGCTTAGCGAAGGTGCGCCAGGAAGTGTCCAGCCAGGATTGCCGATACGGCAAGTATCCGTCATCGCGATGCAGGTCTTACCACAGGGCTTACCCTTGGTGCAGTTCTTCGCTTCTGCAAATGCGGCAACCAGCAAGACTGCTGCCAGTAAGGCATACCTCAGCATACGAGCTCCCCGATTCAGCTTGTTGTTATCTGCTCTTGCAGTGCCTCAAGTCTGGCAGGCTGTCACGGTGCTTGTAATCATCCAAATTGATGAAATGAACAAGCTTGGCAGCATCTCTTGCTGCTACGTCTGCGGCAGGGTGTCTTTGACGTGAAACTTGCCGAAGCGTGTATCGAAGCCTCCATGATAAAGTCATAAATTGCGGCCTATAGAGTCGCTCAGACTTACACTAGGAGAAGGAAATGCCCCATCAAACAGGCGAGCAAAGTAGCTCGAGCTCACGACGCGCTATAGTCCGACGCCCAGTCTTCATGCTTTCAGACATACCGGACGTAATGCGTAGCAGGATGCACTGGCCGGTGGCGGCTGCGCTCATGCAACGATGGTTTGACTCCCCAGCCAACACCATGTCGCGAGCTGTAAAGAATGGTGAGGTTGCCCCGTGGTCGCTATCACCTAGCAATGTAGATGAGAGGCTCGTTTCGATGGCCTGGGCTATGCGTTTTGGTCGGGTCAAGACAGCGGCAAATGAATTGCTTAGGACTTGGAATTCCCCAAAAGGCCTTGCCCTACTGAGGGAGCGCATCGCCCGAGCCAAGCCTCCTGGTGCGCGTGCAAACTGGCAGGTAGGTAACTTCTCGCAGCCAACCCGATATTTGGAAACCACGTGCCAGGTCAATATCAAGTTGGCCGGGTCGGTTACTGACCCCGTAGATGAATACTATGCTGCCATCGGACGCGGTGTTCTCAAGCTCGCAGTCTCAGGCACGGCCTCTCAGCGAGGTACAGGCTACAGAATCGAAGTTGCTGAGTATGGCTTGTATCTACGGGATACCTACGACTTCAATGACGACCCCAAGGATTGGTTCTCTCAGTTCCTCGGGAACTGGGGATGGGAGGGGCTTGATACCTCGCCATTGCCGCGCTTCGATATCGGGCTAAGTGCACAGTATGACGATGTGCCGATGGATCGGTACTACCAGGTGCAGAACAACGACTTCGCAGCCTATCGCCGGCAGTATGGCAAAGGCGGTGATTTCGTGATCTTCTCCGATCTGATGCGCTTTCGGCCATCGCAACCCTTGATTCTGGACGTGTGAGGTCAGTGGTGACAAAACGATCCAAACTCAAGCTATACGCGGTCGTAGTACTTGTTGGTGGTTTGCTGCTCGGCAGCGGAATTTGGCTGAATGGGGGCGATAGCCTTGACTATGTCTCGACGAGCCCCAAGTACGAGAAGTACCGTCTGGAGATATATGCAGCCAAACGCTACCAAGCCCTGTTGAACCGGGGTATGGTTGATCCGGGGTATGTACTGCTTTATGACAACACGCAGAACAAGCTCCTGCAGCGGAGCGATATCGTTGATCTCACGGGGAATGCCGAGGTCCGCTGGAGCCTGGATCAGCTCGGCGAGGTGTCTGTGGGCATGGACGTTCGCTGGCAGCTAGCGCCAGAGTAAGGTTGCTACCTGCTCGGCCGGGAGCTTCGTTATCCGATCTAGGTGGCCAGTTTGTAGGCAATTGGGTGGCCCAGTTCGTACACTTCCGCACCTGGCCGATCAATCAGCCCGAGCCTGTGGTTACGCGCACAACCGGCGCTCTTGACTGCCTCTCACCCTGCGCTGCCGTCAGCCTCTTCACCATCTTCAAGCCCGGTGTCCAACTCATAGTCCACCGGCTTCCGTCCCTCGATACGTACCCGGGGAGGGATGGGCAGAGGACGACGTACACGCTTAACTTGCTTTTCCGCAGCGTTCAGAGGGTGTTCCTGGAAGTGCTGGCGGAAGGCGTTTTTGAGCGCCGTATTGTTCGTTGCGGAAACCAGTTGTGCGACCTTCGTACCCTCGACCAATGTCAGGCTGTACTTGCGAACGTGCGAAGCTTCGTCTGCGATCAGACTTCGGGCACGCTCGGACAGCACGCCAGAGGTCCAAAACTCGAACTTGAGCCGGCACTTTCGCCAATCCCTGTCCGCTTCGGCAGCTTTTCGAATCACCGGAATGCGGTCGCGCAGCCAACGCTCGACCATTTCGTCAGGCACTGTGCCGCCAGGTTTGTAGCCCTTGCACTCGATGAACCGAACAGATTGGTTAAAATGGTGCGCGAGAACGTCGACTTCGGCAGCTCGCCCCTGTTCATCCTTGACGATCTCGTTGAGGCATATGGACGTATGGGCACTGCCCAGACGAACCACGTCCGCAACCAGGTATTCAAAGAGTGCGCCGCGCAGATTTGTTGCCGCCCCCTCGATGTGACTTAGCTTGTTGAAGACGGCCGTGACCATCTCAAGCGTGTTTTCGTTAACGAACGCGTTATTGAGCACATCGGTCAACTCACGAAGGGCTCTGGCCACGTCCTGACCGAAGAGATGTGTCGTCGTGGCCGGGATGACCCCGCTCTCCTTGGCGAGTGCGAATGCCTCGGCCGAGAAGCCGTCAGCGACGAACATCTGCAGGCATCGCCCTACCTTAGCAAGGCTACGCAGTGTCACGCATTTGTTGATAAACGGCTGCAGCTGGTAGCCCTCTACGTTGACGCCCAGAAGCGTGTCGCAGACCAAGTAGCCTTGCTTCACACCTCTTGCCGTCTTGTCCCACTGCATCAGCGGCGCAAGGTAGGATGGTCCAGCTAGGTCCCAATTGAAGGTGCCGACCCTTGGTTGTGCCTCACCTTCATCGCGGAGGGTGACCATGTTATAGCTTACGACGCCGAGATTGCGCGCCCAGCCCTTAACAGCATTGAGTAGCACGGCCTCGGTGCTAATGCGCGCCCGCATGCGGCTGAGTTCCCATGACGGGGCGTCCACGGTCTGCGCCAACTCCACGCACTCGCCAATCCCGGGAGCGCTAAACACCTTCACGAGCTCAGCGGCGTGCAAGCGTTCCAGAACGCCTCGTGCAGCAATCCGCCCCTTTTGGGCGACAGGTGCGCCGCATGCGATTAGGAAGTGGGGTACCGGCATCAGGCCACCGCGCGCCATCAGCGCGGCAAGACCGCCGCCATAGGCGACACTATGCTCGAGCAGGCGCTTGATTAGAGCCTCCCAGAAGCGGGGCGAGGCGTACTCGCTCTGAAGGTAGACGAAGCGCGCCCCTCGAGGGAACACTAAGTGAGCAAGCTTCTTGATGTCGGTCGAGCGGGAAACCCGTTGACGGGCGGTCGCCGGCGCCAGCCCGTAGTCCCGCACGAGAGCTGCGACGAGTTCCGTGCTGAGGCACGGCCCGAGCTTGTTAAGTGTAGATGCGACGGCGTCAGGCATAGACAATTTGGTTAGCTGTCACACTGCGCTATTTATAACACGTAAATACGTGTCTTTCCCTCGCAGCGTTAATCGTGGAGAAGGGGCCTGAAATCACTTAGCCCTACTGGCATCCATAGCGCCTAAGTTCACCCGTCCTGTCACAGTGGTACAAATCTTCCCGTAAGGAATTATCAGAGGCCGGGGCCATCTGCCCTATACCGGCTAACTTCGTCGGGCTGGCACGACCGATGCCTTCTCGCACCATGCTCTTGTACGAAATGCAGTTATGGCTCGGATACTCGACAGCAGCGTGTGGTAATCCCATGTGCCGCGATCCGCTGCTGCGCTGCTCGACTTGTTGCGGAGACGCATCAATCCGCCGACTGGGATCTTCTCATGTTGAACCCGTCTTTCTTATATCGCTTTCCAGTGCCCCGCGCGCGGTCCTGCTGGACTGGGTTATCGCTGTCACTATATCCGCCACGAAGTCCATGGACCAGCGCTGGTTCGGCCCACTCGGCGGCGGCTGTACCACGCGCAGATGGCTGGGCCGCTTACGTCGACGCCGTAGCCGCAGGGATAGCCCCGCTTCCTTGTAAACCCGTTCGACCCGCTTGTGGTTAATCCGCCAGCCTTCACGCTGCAGTAGCACATGCAGCCGTGGCGAACCAAAACGACGGCGTTGCTCAGCCAGTTCGCACAGGCGTTGCCGCAGCGCTGCATCCTTGTCTGGTGCAGGCGCCCGCCGGTAAGTCTTGCGTGTCACCACCACAAGCCCACAGGCCCGCCGCTCGGAGATGCTGTGCCGTTCGATCAACTGTCTTGCTGCGGCACACCGAGCTGCGGGCCGAGTCAGTTTTTTCCCAAGACTTCCTTGAGCAGGTCGATATCCAGCGCCTGGTTGGCAACCAAGCGTTTGAGCCGGGCATTCTCTTCCTCAAGCTGCTTGAGCCGCTTGGCTTCAGATACGTCCATGCCGCCGAACTTGTTTCGCCAGTTGTAGACGGTTGCGTCCGAGATGCCATGCTTGCGGCAGAGTTCTGCGGCAGCCACACCGGCTTCTGCTTCCTTCAGGATGGCGATGATCTGGGCTTCGGTGAATCGGGACTTCCTCATGAGGGGCTCCTTTGCCCTTCATGCTAACTAATTCCTGGTAGACCTGCATGGGGGAAGGTCAGGGCTACCAGACCGTCAATGACGATAATCTTGGTTTCCAGCGCTTTTCGCGTTTCACAGCAAGGGATTAGTCAAGCTATGATATCGCCGGAACAAACCATCGAGAATGACATTGGATTATTTTTTTCATTTGCGCTCGCGGCTGCCTTTTCCTGTAATGCAAGAATACTGCAGTCGTCTTGAGCTACCCACGGCCCAAGGCTGGGACAAGTTAGAAGATAAATTTACTGACCTTCATCGGCATGACCCTGAGCGGATTGATGAACTGCTTGCGCAAATCTTCCGTGAGGCCCTTCCAGTAGGCGAGCGTGCTGTACAACTGTACGCCCTTACGGTAGAGGACATTTCACGTTTCAGGCCTCTTCTGGAAGCTATACACACCCAGCAAGACTCTATCTACATGGATTCGTATCCAGCTCCGCTGGAGCAAGACCAGCTCGCAACTGTTCCCGATGGCTTGGTTCTTTGTGAGGTTTCCCGTGTGGACGATGTTGTGTCGCTGGTTTTCTGTACGCGGCGCATACAGGAAGACCGAGAACCTCGGACCCGGGACGAGATCGGTAACGCTGCAGTACAGCAGTTCGGCTGGCAAGACTATGACGAGTTTGTTTTCATCCGCCGGCGTTACATTCAGTGCTATGAAGTAGTGCGTTTTGATTTGACGAACCGCATAGTGGAGGTTCGCGTTGAGGAGAAAACCGGCGTAGACACCAGCGGTTCGATGAATCAGGTTCGAGTAGCCTTGGACCATCTGTTGATGGTGCCAAACAATCCTAGCTCGCTGCCTCTACCGGTGAACTTCTTTCCAGCTATCCGATCGATGTACAACGCAGAAAGTGAAGGAATTGTCGTTGAGCTTGGCTTCACGACAGAGACGGGATCAGCGAAGCATGAAAAAATGCGTAGGCAGGGTTCCGATCTTCGTGATGAACCTTTCCATGTGGGGGGGAGCGCCGCAATTCAAGGAGCACTTACGCCGTTCCGCATAGCAATACGCTGGTCTGCCGAGCACGGAGTTCCTGGTGAGGTCATCCTCCCTGGTAGTATCCGGCAACTAGGAAATCCAATGCCGAGGCTAGACTACCTTATACTGAAGAATGCTCATTCGGAGGCTGTAACGCGAGCGTGTATCGACCGCGTAGTACGCCATCTATCAGATGACAGAGCGTGACCTGACAGGCGCCATCGCCAGAGTGCATGAAATTTTTCATCCGGGTCAGCCGGAGGAAGTAGTGTGCTCGTATGTCTTCGATAGACTTTCCCGTCTGGGCCGGCACTTCGACATGGTGACGCTAGGCACCGTTGCTTGTGCACTTGGGTGGCAGGCGAACAGAGAGCGGCAGCAATCGATTTCGATCGCTCTGAATTTCCTCAGCGCAGATCCTCTTAAGATACTTGAGAAGCGTTTCCAACTTTGGCCAGCATGTGTAGCTGACGAAGTTCTAGAAGAGCCCGTTTGTGAGCTTACAAGTGCGCAAGTTAGGGAGGCGATCGAGAGAAATATGCTTGTCAACCCATGCACGGGTGAGGAAGTCGCAAACTTTCTGGACCATGTAAAGGTCTTTTATATTGTTACCGACTCGGCGAAGAGGATGGTACAGAAAGAGAACTCATAGCGTGACAAGCTTGAGGGATCTTCTTGAGGTACATGGGAAATCGGAGCTTCTGGCCCAACTACGACGTGGGGAACCTAGAGATTATGACGATTTCATAGATGTTCTTTACTCAGACCTCGATATCCTGATTGGGTCCATGGAAGCGGACGCAAAAGATCTAGGTGGCCAAAGCGAAGATTTCCTGAACCGTCATCTTGTTCGTTTGCTTTCAACGAAAGGTTACTTTGCTTGCCACGATAAAGACGAGGGGGGCCACGTTGATATCCATGTGGAGTCAAGCGATAGGCGCTTCACTTGGCTCGGAGAGGCTAAGTTGGATAACGGCCCCAAATATATCTTGGGTGGACTCAAGCAGCTTACTGATCGATACGCCCGCGCTACTCCTGGCCACAACTGCGGAGGGCTGCTTGTCTATTTTCAAAAATCTAGGTGTGCTGAGCGCTTTAAGGAGTGGCGAACTGAACTGGAAGGTTGTGCATCGGACTTCGAAGATCTAGAGGTCCATGATTGCGATAAAAGGCCTGGGCTTGCCTTCATGAGCAAATTTGTTCACGAGCGCATAGGTAAGGGCCCGCCGAAGTACACGGTCCGGCATGTCGCCGTTAGCCTATTTCGTCCGGCTAGTTAGACCCTGACTTGATCCCGGAGGCCTCTATTGAGCAACGATGCGACCGTTTTCCAGCTCGGATGGATGTCGCAGCATTGTAATGCTGCAGCCCTATGTGCTTTTCGTCGATTGAACATCGAGTGTAGGAAATAGATAAGGTCCGAACGACGCACTAAGTTCTGCACTGAACATGCCGATATATATGAGCAAATTTATGCGCCATTCTCCAGGCTTCGGAACCTTCCATAGAAAGGTATTCATCGGTGTTGCCAAGGTCCTCACCATAACGCTTGGTTAGATTAGCCATCACGTAGTCTGCACCGACAATACGGTCAATTTCATTGAATTCCATTTGTCTAAGAGTGTCACGAATCGGTAAGCCACTTTCTATTTCCCAGCCTTCGCCAACATAACAATCCAAATAGGCATCTACTTCTTCTGGGTGTAGATCGAACCGGTGCCGCATAGTAGCTCTGGCCCCCTCCGAATCCACATTGTTCCAAACCCATATCAATGATGGGCTATCGTCCCCAAACTCAATATACGAAGGGTGCTCGGTGTGGGCCTTTGCAACCCGTTGTGCAACGATGCTCAGCATCCGAGGATGCTCATCAGCTTCTAAGATATTCCTATCGGAATTATTTTCAGTGTCGTGGCGTAACCACTGAAGGCATTCAACAGCGAATGGTAGGGGTGTGGCGTCCTGGAGGACTCGCTCTGCGGCAGTCCAACGAGCTGGTCCGGCAGGAATTTGCTTTAGAAGTTGCTTAACCAAAATGGCTGCATGCATTCTAGTAGTGAGTATCGATAGACCTCGCTCTTTTGGGAAGAACGCCCCGCTAAGCGTAATGGCTCTCAAGAGTGGGCCTGCACTCTCAGGCGTCAATTGCTCTGACCGTTGCCTTAATACAGTGACAAGCTGACCTACAGATCGTTTTCTGCTGAACTCTTCAATCAATGCCCGTTTTTCCTGATCTTGGGCCTTTACCACATCTTCTAACAATGCGTTTACGCTAGCGTCTGATACATCGCCATTTGGCACACAATATGCGAAGTATCTTTTGAAGTACCTCGCTACGCAGATACTTTGCTCTCGGGACCAGATATTATCCCACTCTCCCCCATATTGCATGCGACCAGTCCTAGGGAATAGCGGGTAAAGGAGGCGATCTTTGACTATTTCGCGTTCAGCGCTTGTAAGGCTTGGTAAGGCTTTAGCCACCAGCTCATCAAACGGAGTTGGTTCTGACTTGAAGGCATCGCTCCTATTTTCGCGCTGAGACTCAAGAAAAATCGAAGGATTGTCTCTGATCGCCGCGTATAGTGCTGGGTAGAGGATCCGAATTCCCTCAATCAGCATCAAGTTCATGACGTTGACTTCCCCTTTTAGTAAAGGTAGGGCGAACATCAGTGCATTGGTGTATAACTTGGCAGCACGCGGTGTACTTAGTCTTGGTTCCAGGCCGTCAACAAAGTGACGAGCAAAGGCGTCAGCTTGTGCTTTCTTAAGCTCAATCCCTGCCATGGATAGTGCGGCCTCTACCCCTTCAAAGGTTAGTATACGGAGGCTGGCTGTATCGGCTGGTGGTAAATGCAGAGGTACCTGGATAATCTTTTCTAAGAATGCTCGGCCCGCTTGCTGACCACCTGAGCCATACCGCTCACCAAGCGCGGCGGCAACCACCTCATCATCAAATGCAAGAACATAAGAAGTGTGCTTGAAGTCAGCGGAAAGTTTCACCAATTTAAATATTGAGTGAGTCTCGCTTCTGTCGAGGCGGTCGATATCATCAACCAAGACAACGACACGTTTTCCACTACCTGCCAGAAAGTTTTCAATGCGTGATCGGAGCTCGTCTAGATTGACATTGGACATAGTTTCTCCAATGCCAGCCGCTGCGTCAGCAGCGCCACTTACCAACGGAACCACTGCAAGGAGTGAGCCGTAGTTCTTTAGGGCCTCGCCAATCTTCTCTTGGCGGTTGCTAAGTTCTCTGTCAAGGCCATCTGCTAGGGCTAAAAAGAAGCCTCGGATCAGCTGATCTTCAGACTGAAAGTGCCACGGGTTGAAATGCAAGACAACTACATGATCATGGCGTCGCAGCTCCTCCTCCATCATCTTCAGAACAGAGGTCTTGCCATCGCCCCACGGCCCGAAGACGCCGACCACCAAGCTTGATGGATCCGGTCTGCGAGCAATTGTGTCGGCGATTCGTGAGGCAAATGGCGCGCGATTAAAACGATCCTGATCGGCGCCAGAAATAGGTTCATCAGAGGCAAATTGTTTAGGGGGAGGAGAGGATGCCGCGTTATCAGCTGGCTTGGTGCTTACAAGCTGTTTGAGAGCACTTGGGGACTCATGTGAAGTCTTTGCCTTTTTCCATGATTTAAGCCAGCTAAACATACTCACTCCAACCATTATTGAACCGCCCCGACTTCCGTGGAGGCTGTTTGGTTTAAGTCAGGCTGGTACGGTTGCCTGATTGGCGTGTTGCCGATAGTAGTTTGCCTCAGCTTCTGCGGGCGGGATATACCCGATTGGGGCCAGCAGCCGCTGATGATTGAACCAGGACACCCACTCCAGCGTCGTGGTTTCCGGTGACGCCTTGGTCTTCCGGGGGGCACGCCGATGGATCAATTCCGCCTTGTACAAGCCATTGATCGTCTCGGCCAGGGCGTTGTCGTAGCTGTCTCCTTTACTGCCCACTGACGGCTCAATGCCCGCCTCCGCAAGTCGCTCGCTGTAGCGAATGGAGACGTACTGAACCCCTCGGTCGGAGTGCTGGATCAAAGCATCCTCCCGCTCGGGTTGTCCTGCCCAGAGCGCCTGTTCCAGGGCATCAAGCACGAAATCGGTATCCATCGAGCTACTCACTCACCAGCCCACGATGCGACGGGCGAACACATCAATCACGAAGGCCACGTACTGCCAGCCTTGCCAGGTTGAGAAGTAGGTGAAGTCCGAGACCCAGAGCTGATTGGGCCGATCCGCCTTGAACTGGCGATTCACCCGATCCCGCAGGCAGGGTGTCGTGTCCCCGTTCTCGTAGCTCCCGCCACACCCGCTCAGCTAGAGCATCGTCAAAGCACCTTGATCTGAGCAGCGTGCCGGTTATGTAATAGTGGATATCAGTCTTCCGCTCGCACAGAGACCAGTAACAGCAGCCCATGATTGCGATCCACCTCCGCAGCCAGTGCTGTCCAACCATCCAAGAACCCTCATCATTCCTTGGGCAACATCTCCACTGCATTGAACATGTCGGCATCGACCAAATGCTTCAGCGGGACACCCAATGCTTTCGCAAGCGCGCCCATATTGTCGATCGACACGTTGCGTGCACCACGCTCAACTTCCGACACGTAGGTTCTGCTTAGTCCGGCCGCCAAGCCAAGCGCCTCTTGAGACATTTCCTGGAGTCGGCGCGCCCGGCGGAGGTTGCGCGCGAAGATCATACGCGGGGTCGGGGAGTCAGATGTTGTTGCCATGGGCACAAGCATCTAGCGGCGCGCCATTGCCTTCCACTCGGAATAGTTGCAATAATGATAACTAAAAGTGACTTTTGTTCGTGGAAGGATGGCGATTTGACGCAATCCACCCACGACTAGTAGCCGAAGAGAGCCTTCCTTATGTTCCTGATTCCATCTCCAGCACAAAACGACGACCAGACCCAAGACCGGAGCTGCGCCGAAGTGGCGATGCCCGTGCAGATGCCTTTCTTCCTCGTCAGCCCAAAGATGGCTTTGGAGGATGGTGAGCACTACGTTGAGACCAAGCTGCTTGCCTACATCGAGCAGCTGGACGAGTTGGTGCGGACAAGCGGCCAAAGCCTGGATGCCTTGGATGCCCAGCTGCTGAGCCCGGGGTGGCTCAATGAGCAATCAGGCTGGCGGCTTGAACGCCTGGTTGGGATTTCACGCGGTCAGCATCCGCTCAAGCCAAGGGCGCAGCCCGCAGTGCGCTTTGAGGTGGCATCTGGCCGTCAGTACGTAATGAAGAGCGACGACCGAACCAAGGTTGATCGCTACCAATGGATTCCTTGCCTCTAACCCTGCCCATTACGGCGCATCGTCGAAAGCCCACATGAAACTGTCACTTGCTACCGCTAGCCGTTGCAACGAACGGCTATTCGCGTTCCTTTGCCTCCCCCTGCTCGTGGCGTCGTGTGCGAGTACGCCGCCGAGCATTCCTGTCGACGAATCTACATCGGTGGTCGGCTACGTGCGCGAGTTCCGCAAGCTCTCGGCATCGTTTATCGACTTGGATGCCCCCGGCCGGCCGACGCGTTATAGGCAATTCGACAGCTATACCTATCTTTGGATGAGTTGGCCCATTGCACCCCTGCGTAGCGCCAAGCCCATCATGTTGAGACATGGGCTGAGGCAAATCTGTAACGCGCGAGGCGGGACCTGGATTGGCACGTACTGTATCAATAGCAGTAAGGAATTTCCGGTTCTGTTCATGGCCAAGGAAGGCGGCGATGCTGGAGACTTCACGATCGAGGTCATCGAGCCCGCTCCCGGTATGGTGAGCGAGGAATACCGGCTGCGATTGGCCCAAGCGGGCTACCAAACTCCGGTGGAGTCGGCTCGACGCTTAGCTGAAACGCAACGCCAGTTCGCGGAAAAACAAGCTCGGATCGGCGAGCGCGGTACCAAGGTGTGCCGCGATGCACCGCCCGTGAAGCTCGTGGGCTTCGTCGAGGATGCGAACCAGGACAAGATCAAGGTGTTGGTGTCAGCGCGCTATGTGGCAGGCATGCTCACCGGTGGGTTCAGCCAATACCTTACCTGGGAGCCCAAGCAGAGCTGGCGCGTGTGCGAATAGGCGCCTTTTTTCTCAGTTGCCTTACTTCAGTGCGGTGTCTATTCCTCTAGTCGACGAGGAAATGCTCGGCACGATCGACGGGATGAAGGACGATTCATCCACCTAGTTGGTAAGACTGGTTTCGATCCTGGCCAGGTCGGCTAAGCGGCTAGCCAAAGATGATCAGCAGGGCAGGAACTTGCGATGGAGCTCAAAAAACCGTGTCTATTCGATTGCCATGGCCTAGACCAACCCAGTCTGTAACCCTACCCACAATTAGGAACAGCATTGGCCGCTCACTTCGTTCGGAGATTTGGCGCCAGTGAGATCGATCAACATTCGAAGGAGCGGGGTGATCTTCCGGGTGCGTATGCCATTCACCGACATAGTCCAGCATCCCGTCGGTATCTTGCCAACGATTTAGGGCCACCAACTGGTGATGGCGGGCAAAGCGATGAAAGCCATACCGAGTTCGAATGTCGCCAGCGACCGGGAAAGTGGCCTCGGCCACATGTAAGTGTGGCGTGCGTCGGTACCCGAGCAAAATTCCGCCTGACTAGGCGTCCGACGGGCGAAGCTGCCTAAACCGACGTCCCCCGAACTTAGTAGCACTCAGCTTTAGAGTCCGGGGTTATCCCCATTTGGAGGGTCGGGTGAATCGGCTTCAGCTACTCCATAGCGTTACTGGCACTCCTGGCCTATGCACGAAGCTTTTAGACCTTATACAGCGCCTGTATTAGACTAGTTGTTGAACACACCCTGGCTCGAGAACCCTTGATGTCCTGCCCCCCTGCCGAACTGCAAAAGAAGTACGAAGCCATGCGCGCCACCTGGGGCGCCTATCGGGCTACCCCGCGTTTCGAGCAGTTCGTCGAGTTCGCGGTCATCCTCTCCAGCTTTGCCGAATTCCTGCATGCCAAGGGCTTGTCCGGCCTGCACCAGATCGCCCGCGATATCGAGCAGCAATCGCTGGCCTTGTTTGGTGACGAGCACACCCATCCGATTGCCGATGGCGCACTACAAGAGCTGGAGAGCCGCGTGGAGGGCCTGTGTGCCCGTGCCGCCAGTTTTATCGAGCACAGTACCCGCCCCATAGAGGACCGACGCGCCGGTCACGATAGCGAACCCGCTGCCGATCTCTCGCCGGGCCGGCGGGTCTGGTTCATTGGCGACGACCTCGATACCTGGCGCGACCTGATCTCGCAGTTGGGCTATTTCGGCATCAAGGCCGAGGGATACAACTGGACCAAGCTGCCGGCCAATGACGATGAACCGACCACCCTGCTGCTGGACATGACGGGCATCGCCATCGGCATCGCCAGCCAGCACATGCAGAAGCTGCGCACCCGCTTTGCCGCCAGCAATCTGCTGGGGCTCAATATCGATGCCGACTTCAGCAGCATGCAGGCCGCACTGGGCGCCGGCTGCGACTTCTGCTTTGCCCGCGGCACCCCCTTACCGGCCATCATGGCCAAGATCATAGAGTTGCATGCCAGTGAAGAAGAAGAAGCCTACCGGGTGCTGGTGGTGGAGGACTCGCTGACCGCCAGCAAGCTGATACAGCGCACCCTGGCTGAAAACGGCATAGAAAGCCAGGCCATCGCCCAGCCGCGCGAGGTGCTGAATGCGCTCAAGCGTTACCAGCCAGACTTGATCCTGATGGACATGTATATGCCCGGCTGCACAGGCGTCGAAGCCGCGCGCGTCATACGCCAGCATCCGGAATTCCTGTCTGTGCCCATCGTCTACCTGTCGGGCGAGACCGACGTGGGCCTGCAGGTCGATGCGCTGCGCCTGGGCGGCGACCACTTCCTGACCAAGCCGTTCAACCCGGTCATACTCAACGCCATCGTCAAGAGCAAGATAGAGCGCTACCGGCTGCTGCGCCGCTCCATGTTCCACGACAGCCTGACCGGCCTGCTAAACCATACCAGTTCCAAACAGCGCCTGGATGCGGCCGTGAATGCCGCCGCCAACGAGCACGAGGCCCTGGCGGTCGCGATGATAGATATCGACCACTTCAAGAAGGTCAACGATAGCTACGGCCACCCAGTCGGCGACCAGATCATACGTAGCCTGGCGTGGTTGCTGAAACAGCGCCTGCGCAAGACCGACATCGTCGGCCGTTACGGTGGCGAGGAGTTCCTGGTCGCCCTGCCTGGCGCCAATGCCTCCCAGGCCTTCCAGATACTGGATCGCATACGCCGCGACTTTGGCCAGATCAAGCATCCTTTCAACGAGACCTGGTTCAATACCACCTTCTCCAGCGGCGTGTCGCAGTTCCCCACCATACCCAGCGGCGAGGCCCTGGTGAAGGATGCCGACGAGGCACTCTACGAAGCCAAGCGCGCGGGACGGGATCGTGTGGTAATCCACGCCTGACCGCTCCAGCAAGTCGGCCCCTAACTGTGTTGGCCGCTATTGATAACCGCTTACAAAACCCAGCGTAGCGATTCTGGCTAGTGTGTGAGAGTAAAGGCCACGGAAGACAGTACGCGGGTACGGCAAACCCGCAAAACAATGTCCGAAGAGCTTTGTCAGCGGTGCTTAGACCAGCTCCACCGCATCGCCCAACTGCAGTCTACCCAGGCTGCGTGCCACCAGATTGACGCCGAACATCGTTCCATCCTCGGTGCGGCGATAGTTATTGAGGGTTTCCAGCGGCTGGCGATCCGCCGCTGGCGTGGCGGTATCCGGATCTACCGTGGTAAACAGGCAGCGTGAGCAGGGTTTGAGGTTCTCGAACACCACGCCGCCTATCCGTATGTGCCGCCAGCTGTCTTCAATAAACGGCACACTGGTTTCCACGACCAGATTGGGTCGGAAATGCCGCATGCTGACTGGCTGAACCAGCCTGCCATTCAGCTCCTCCAAAGAAGCCGTGCCTATCAGCAGTACGGGATAACCGTCCGCAAAACTGACGGGTACCTCCGGATCCCTGCGGGTACGGCGAGTGCTGTCCGCACCGGTATAGACCAGCCTGCAGTTGGCGCCGAGAAAATCAGAAAACCAGAAATCCGCCTCATCACTACCTACCTGCGCGGCAAATTCTCCGCTTTGCCACACCGTCACGCCCTGCCACTCTCGCATATCGGCGATCTCCACCCGCAGGCTGTCCATACCCGGCGCATCGAAGGTCACACCGCGGTCATCCATGCTCGCCGTAATCAGCACCATGCGTGGATACTGCCGTCCGGTGAGGAAGCCCTCACGGTCGCTGACCAGCATCCAGCGTCTGTCATGCTGCAGGCCCATGGCCTCGACCAAGGCCGACGACACCAGGTTGGATCGGCATGACTTGAGGGGATGGATATGGATTTCAGCGAGTCGCATCAGCAGCACTCCGTATTGAACTAGACGCGGCCGTCAGGGGCCGGCCAGCAATATAGAACAAATGCCACCTCCGCTGCAGCTAGAATCGTCCCCCGGTTCACTTTGTCCCGCTGGTCGCTGATGTCACCCACGCGTTTCGCATTCCCCGCCCTGCTGGCCGGTGCCGCCTGTATAGGCTTTGCCGGCATTTTCGTGCGGCTGTCCGACATCGGCCCGGTTGCCACCGGCTTCTGGCGGCTGCTGCTGGCCACACCCGTGCTATGGCTGCTCAGCCTGCATACGCCCGCCCCGCCCATCAACCGTCGCCGTGCTTTGGCCCTGCTCGCCATCGGGGCATTCTTTGCACTTGATCTCACGGTCTGGCATCTGTCGCTACATATCACCACCGTCGCCAACGCCACCTTGCTGACCAATTGCGTGCCGGTGTTTTGCGTACCCCTGGTAGGCTGGCTGATATGGAAAGAGCCTATCGCAGCCGGCTTCAGCCTGAGTTTTATAGTCACCCTCGTCGGCGTGCTGTTATTGACCGGTGAAAACTTCGCCCTGGCACCTACGCGTTTCCGGGGCGACCTGCTGGCCACCCTGGCGGCGGTGTTTTACTGTGGCTACCTGCTGGTACTCAAGCTGGTCAGGCAGGACATGCCCGTCATGCGCTTGATGGCCATCAGCAGCGCCATCAGCGCCATGGTCATGCTCGCCATAGCCCTGTTTCGGGGCGAGGCTATCTGGCCCAGCGGCTGGCATGCCTGGTCGGTACTGGTGGCGCTGGCGCTGATCACCCAGGTGGGTGGGCAGAGCTTGATCGCCTACGGCCTGGGCCATCTGCCCACCCATGTCTCGGCCCTGGGCTTGATGTTCCAGCCACTGGTCGCCACACTGGCCGCCTGGCTGCTGTTTGCAGAGGCCATTTCGCCCCTGCAGGTCAGTGGCGCCGTGGTCATCGTACTCGGTGTCTGGCTGGCCAAGCGCCAGACGCACTGATACGCCTGCAACCAGCCCAACAGATTTGCCGCACCTGCGCGGAACCCCCAACACCCCTTCGGGTCGGATCGCCCATGACACTACGCCACACCCTTATCGCCGCCCTGCTCGCCCTTGCCACCATGGCAGGCGCCCAGGCCGAAGAAGACGCCGGCCAGCGCTGGCGCCAGCATGCCCAGGAAGACCTGCTGCCCTGGTGGACCCAAGCCGCCGCACAAGGCGAACCACTGGGCCGGTTTCCCACCTTCCGCTGCAATGACGGCAGTGTCTATCTAGCCGCAGCCCCCTGCCACGAGCTGGCACAAGCACCAGACTGGATCAAGAGCGAGCTCAAGCGCGACTATGTCCGCATGCAGTCGCGCCAGATCTACACCTATGCCATGGGCTTCCACCTGACCGGCGACATCAAGCTGCTCAAGCTGGCCCAGGCCGGGGTGGCCGACCTGCGTGCCCGCGCCCTCGACAAACGCACCGGCAGTGCAGCCAGCTGGTTCGAGAATGGCAAGCCGCAACCGGCCATAGGCATGCGCAACGCACAGGATCTATCGTACGCAGGCCTGGGCATGGCAGCGGTGTACTACCTCACCCGCGACCCACTGGTACTGTCCGACCTGATCAAGCTCAAGCAGCACATCTTCACCCATCAGGACCCCAAGACCGGCTTGATACGCTGGCAGGCCAAGGACGGCGGCAATGGCGATGCCCAGCGCGAAGAACTGGTGGCGACGCTGGATCAGCTCAATGCCTACCTGATCCTGGTCACCCCCATCCTGCCTGAAGGGCCGCTGAAACGCCGCTGGCAGGAGGATATCGGCAAGTTGTCTGGCGCCATGGTCAAGCGCTTCCATGATGCCGACCGTGGCCGCTTCTGGGGCACCCGCGGCCTGCCGGACAGCGACAGCGCCGATGGCCGCCACAATGACTTTGGCCACACCGTAAAAGCCTACTGGATGCTCTATCTGGCGGCCCGCCAGAATCAGGACGTGGAGCTGGCCAGGCTAGCCCGTGATGGCATGCGCAAGACGCTGGATGCCGCCTGGCTGCAGGACAGCAGCAGCTGGGGAGAGAGATGGCGGCAGGACGGTAGCGCGGTGCCGCACAAGAGCTGGTGGATCTACGCCGAGCTGGACCAGGCTGCCGCCACGCTGGCCGTACAGGAGGGAGACGACCCCAGCCGCTGGCAGGCAGCAGGGCAGTGGTGGCTGAAGCATTTTGTGGCAGCACCGGGTGGCGAGGTGTGGGGCAGTGTATCGGCCGACGGCAATGCCCGGCCACAGCTGCGGCAGCATCACTGGAAGAACGGCTTTCACTCCATGGAGCACGCACTGGTGAACTACCTGGCCAGCCAGGCCCTGGCAGACCAGCCCGCCACGCTCTACTACGCCACACCCGCCACCCGGGTCGCCGCACGCTTCAAGCCCTACACCTTTGAAGGCCATACCCTGTCGGTAGAGAAGCTGCAGGTCGAGGGCACCACCATCCAGAAGGTCAGCATCAAGCTGGATCGCTACAAGCGCTGATCTCTCCCCGTGACGGTCAGGCAAGGGCGCTGCGTAGCGCTTTTGCCTGCCTGCGGGTATCCCTGGCCGTATATCCCCGCTAGACTCCTGCCTGCACAGCAGCCCGAGGATCCCCCACCATGAAACAACGCGTACTGACCGGTATCACCACCACCGGCACGCCCCACCTGGGCAACTATGTCGGCGCCATACGCCCGGCCATTGCCGCCAGCCTAGTGGCTGGCAACGAAAGCTTCTTCTTCCTGGCCGACTACCACGCCCTGATCAAGTGCGACGACCCACGCCGCATCGAACGCTCGCGCCTGGAGCTGGCTGCCACCTGGCTGGCCGCCGGGCTCGATACCGAGCGCGTGGTGTTCTATCGCCAGAGCGATATTCCCGAGATACCCGAGCTCACCTGGCTGCTGACCTGCGTCACGGCCAAGGGCCTGATGAACCGCGCCCACGCTTACAAGGCCTCGACCGACGCCAACGAAGCAGCCGGTGAAGAGCCCGACGCCGGCGTGACCATGGGCCTGTTCAGCTATCCCATCCTGATGGCGGCCGACATCCTGATGTTCAACGCCACCCATGTGCCGGTAGGCCGCGATCAGGTCCAGCATATCGAGATGGCGCGTGATGTCGGACAGCGCTTCAACCACCTGTTCGGCCAGGGCAAGGAGCTGTTCGTGCTGCCCCAAGCCGTGGTCGAGGAGCAGGTTGCCACCTTGCCCGGCCTGGATGGCCGCAAGATGTCCAAGAGCTACGACAACACCATCCCGCTGTTCGAGGGTGGCAGCAAGGGCCTCAAGGAGGCCATAGCTCGCATCGTCACCGATTCGCGCCTGCCCGGCGAAGCCAAGGACCCGGACAACAGCCACCTGTTTACCCTCTACCAGGCCTTTGCCAACAGCGACGAAACAGCCGCCTTCCGCACCGCACTGCTCGAAGGCCTGGGCTGGGGCGATGCCAAGCAGCAGCTGTTTGAACTGATAGAGCGCGAAATCGGCCCCAAGCGCGCGCACTATGCCGAGCTGATGGCCAACCCGGAGCGTATCGAGGCCGCGTTGCAGGAAGGGGCCCGCAAGGCCCGCGCACTGGCCACGCCACTACTGGTACAACTGCGCGAAGCAGTGGGCCTGCGCCGCTTCCAGGCCATCGCCACACCAGTAGCCGCCAGCGACCACAACAAGCCACAATTGCCCATCTTCAAGCAGTATCGCGAAGCTGACGGCCGCTTCTACTTCAAGCTCACGGCCCACGATGGCCGGGTGCTGTTGCAAAGCGAGGGCTTTGAGCAGGGCCGTGATGCCGGCCAGTGGGTAGGCAAGCTCAAGCAGCATGGCGCAGCGGCCCTGGCCGAAGCACCGGTGCAATTGGGTGATGGCATCAGCCAGGACGAAGTCGCGGAGGCGCTGTCCTTGCTGTCGGCCGAATAGGACGCAGTCCTGGCATGAAAAACGCCCTGCAAGCTTGGCTTGCAGGGCGTTTTTATTGGGCACACCGAACTATCATCAAACTAGATTGAGCACCACCGCAATCAAACCCACCACGATACCGATCAATGGCCCAAGTATGGTTTTCAGGATGCCGCTGAAAAACAGGGCGAGTACGATCCAATTGCCATAGGGCTCGTGCTTGGCGTAAGTGAATGCCTGCTTGTCAGGTAGCAGGCTGAATACAATGCGGCCACCGGGAAACGGCAGTATGGGAATCAGCATCAGAATGCCAAACGCCACGTTCATCACTACCCCGATCTCGGCCATTTTTCGCAAAGGCTCGGCGAAATAGCTCTCGGGGTTCAGCAAAGCCAGCTTGAGCAGGATGGCCCAGAACAGTGCCATGGCCAGGTTGGCAGCCGGAATCGCAGCAGCCAACCAGCGCATGGCCCATTTGGGATTGCGCAGTTGTCCGTAGTCTATGGGCAAAGGCTTGGCCCAGCCTAGCAACAAGGGCGGCACTGCACCGCCCGACATCGTTGTCAGCGCGATCATGCCCAGCGGCAAGGCGATTGTTCCAATTGGATCGATGTGCGGCGTGGGGTTAAGTGTCAGCCGGCCATTGGCACGGGCGCTACGATCACCCAGGTAGTCTGCCACCATGGCCTGTGCCGCTTCTGGAATAGTCAGCGCAAAGATGACCGGCAAGGCATAAAGCGTAAGTATTTCAAGTAGTTGTTGCATTTCATACCAGTTGGTTAAGCTAAATTTGACCTGTGGCCCCGCCATATCGCTGCGCCGCCGCCACCAGCCAGGCCAGACCATTATGCAGGGCATGCACCGCCGTCACGGCCAGCAGGGCCCCAGTCTTGGAATGGCGCGCACGATACCAGTAGGCAGCGGCCAAGAACACACCCACCACGGCCGCATTGACCACGGCAGCCAGGAAACGATGGTAATGCAGCAGGCCAAATACACTGGCACTAAACAGTACTGGCCATAGGGGACGTCTGGTAAAACGACTGGCCAGCCATAGCGGTAGCGATTGGTACAGCAGGGTTTCCAGCCAGGGCGCCAGGCAGACGCTGAGTACAAACAGGTGCAACAGGCTGCGCTGCGCGTCGCCCAGATAGAGTGGGACAGGCTGACCCACTGCCTGCGCCGCCTGCAACAGCAGTAGGCCTATCACGATCTTGGCCAGCAAGCTGAGGCTGTAGACTGCAAGGACGAAATAAACGAAGCCCTTGCCCGCTAGGCGCTGCAAGGCGGCATCCAGCATCTGTGCCATACCGGCCAAGCTGGCTGCCGTCATTACAGGCCGAATACGCTGGCGTCGCCCGCCCCCTGCCGTATCAGGACCGGGTCTTCCAGCAGGTCGATCACCGTGGTGGGGTTGGTGCCGCAATGGCCACCATCTATTACCAGTTCCACCTCGTGCTCCAGCCGCTCGCGTATTTCCCAGCCCTCCGTGGGCGGCCACTCATCACCGGGCAGCAGCAAGGTGGATGTCAGCAAGGGCTCACCCAGTTCTTCCAGCAAGGCCAGCGCCACCAGATGCTGCGGCACCCGCAGACCGATAGTGGCACGCTTGGCCTGCATCACGCGCTTCGGTACCTCGCGGGTGGCTTGCAATATCACCGTGTAGGGGCCAGGCATGGCGCTCTTGAGATAGCGGAACTGGCGGTTGTCCACCCTGGCATAGGTGCCCAACTCTGATAGGTCTCGGCACATCAAGGTAAAGTGGTGCTTCTCATCGACCTGGCGTATCCGGCGTATGCGCTCCAGCGCATCCTTGTCGCCCAGGTGGCAGCCCAGGGCATAGCAGGAATCCGTGGGGTAGACGACCAAACCACCACTACGGATGATCTCCACCGCCTGCTTGATCAGGCGGGGCTGGGGGCTGTCGGGATGGATGGCGAAAAATTGGGACATTGTGTGATTGATCTGCCTTCAGTTTGCCAGCGCGGCGGCATCCACCCAGCGTGACCAGACAGGTACGGGGCCAGGCGGCATATCCGGCAGCACACCGGGCTCGCGCGCACCTTCACCGGTCGCGTGGTAATCGGTACCGGCCGATGCCAGCAGGCCATGCATTTCCGCCAAGCGGGCAAAACGTTCGAAATCTGCCGGGTTATGGCTGCCCGACACCACCTCTATGCCCTCCCCGCCAGCCACCTTGAATTCCTCTATCAGCTCGCCCATGGTCTGCTTGCCGAACTCATAGCGGCCAGGGTGTGCGATCACTGCCACCCCACCGGCGGTCCTGATCCAGCCTACGGCATCCTCCAGGCTGGCCCATTGGTGGGAGACGTAGCCGGGTTTGCCGCGGGCCAGGTATTTCTTGAACACGCCTTTCATGTCCTTGGCCAGGCCGCGCTCTATCAGGTGCCGGGCAAAATGAGCACGCCCTATCATCTCAGGGTTGTCGGCAAACTTGCGGGCACCGGCCAGCACGCCGGTCACCCCGACTGCCGCCAGGGCTTCATCCATACGCACGGCGCGTTCATCACGGCCCTGGCGCACGCTGGCCAGGCCAGCCAGCAAGGCCGGATGGGCAGGGTCGAACCCCAGCCCGACGATATGCAAGGTGTGCTTGCGCCAGCTGACCGACACCTCCACCCCAGGGACGAAGCGCATGCCCAGGCTGACGGCTTCGGCAGCCGCATCGGCCAGGCCGCGCACATCGTCATGGTCGGTCAGTGCAAAAAGCTTGCACCCCCGGCCATGGGCGCGCGCCACCACTTCACGAGGGGGCAGCATGCCGTCCGAGACATTCGAGTGTGCGTGCAGGTCAACGGGCAGCATGGTGTTTCCTCCAAAGCATTATTTTAGCAGAGCCCACCCCTGTCAGACCGCCAGCACCCAGGTGAGTTTGCTGATAGCCACCCTGCCGGCGATCACACCCTGCAACAGGTTACTGATGTAAAAGGAAATTCTCGACATACATAGCCTAACGGCAGCCTGATCATTGTTACCGGTATCACCGCCACGCAAGCGGAGTAGGTAACTGTACTGGTCACTGCGCCTACCCAGCCAAGCCTGCACACAGCGTGGCTGTGCTTGGAGCACGATACGACAGCGGTTAGGCTGTCCGTTGTTCACTCTGCGGTCACCACCCCATGTCCAGCTTTCAAGCCCCTATCGCCCTGCAGGGCTTTGTCCTCGGTGCCGGCCTTATCATGGCCATCGGTGCCCAAAACGCCTTTGTACTACGGCAGGGGCTCAAGCGTGCCGCCCCATTGCTGACGGCACTCACCTGCGCCACCTGTGACGCCATCCTGATCGCCGCCGGCCTACTGGGCGCTGGCGCCTTGGTCAACGCGCACCCGGCGCTGGCCAACTGGGCAGCCGGCCTGGGCGCGGCATTTCTGTTCTGGTACGGCGCCCGTTCGCTGCGTGCGGCCCTGCAGCCTGGCCAGTTGCAAGCGGCAGAAGGCCAAGGCGTGGTGCAATGGCAAAAGGTGATCGTCACCACCCTAGGCTTCAGCCTGCTCAATCCCCATGTCTATCTCGATACTGTCGTCCTGCTGGGCAGCATAGGCAGCCAGTTTCCTGCCGGTGCCGCGCGCGTATCGTTTGGATTCGGCGCCATCATGGCATCCTTCGTGTGGTTCTTCTGCCTGGCCTATGGCGCTGCCAAGCTGGCCCCTTTGTTTGCCAAACCGGCAGCCTGGCGCGTGCTGGACGTGCTGATCGGCCTGACCATGTGGGGTATTGCAGCGACACTGGCGGCCCGTATCCTGGCCTGACCGGGCAATCGGTGCAGGCTACAGCCCCGCTGCCTTGAGCAGGGCCTCCAGCTCACCACGCTGCTGCAGCCTTGCCATGGCAGCATTGAAAGCCGCCAGCCTGGCCTTGGCCCCGCTGTACTGGCGCGACACCAGCAGGTGGTTGGTAATGGGATTCGGCGCCTGCAGGTGGCTGATGGCGCCAAAGCGGGATGCCTGGGAAGCGAAGTGGTTGGCAATGTAGTAGCGGCCCAAGCGGTCGCTCATGGGAACCAGGTCTACCCGGCCTGCCAGCAGCTTGGCCAGCGACTGCTCATAGGCATTACCCATATCCAGCGGCACCTTGGCCCGCTGCAGTTCATCCACATACCACTCACCGTAGATGGCACCCACCTGGTAGCTGCGCAACTCGTCCAGGGTGTTGATCACCGGCGGGCTGGCATAGTGCTGCCTGTCATAGAACAGCACACTGCGGGTGTCAAACAGGCTGGCACTGAAATCAAAGCGCTGGTGCCGATCCGGCGTCATGGTATAGGGGAAGGCAGCAAATACCTGACCACGCTCCACCATGCGTTCGGCCAGGGGCCAGCTGGTGAAGATGAAACGCGGCTTGATCTGCATCTCCGCACAGACTGCGCTGACCAACTGCGCCACCGGCCCGTGGCCCGGCAGTTTCTGCGACACAAAGGGCGGCCACTCGCCAGTGGCTATCGGCAAATCAAGGTCGGCGGCGCTGCAGGACAACGCCAGCAAACCCAACAGAAACGCACGCAAGCCAGACATGCAAGACCCTCCGCCACGCCCTAGAATGACTACATAATAGTCAGGCCGCAACCAAGGTCGTCACGCTTGCGCCCAAAGGCATGCCGAACCCGTCAACCCAGATCGCAGTAGCGTACTTCCAGTATCTCTATCTCTTCGGCGCCGGCAGGGCCACGCAAAACGACGGTTTCACCTTCACGCGCTTTCAGCAGCGTGCGGGCCAGTGGCGATATCCAGCTGATATGGCCCCTATCCAGATCCAGCTCATCCACGCCCACTATGCTGACGGTCTGCTCCTCGCCGTTTCCGCGCAATACTGTCACAGTGGCCGAGAAAAACACCTGGTCAGTCGCCTCCCGCATTGCCGGGTCGACCACTTCGGCGTTTTCCATGCGCTTGGTCAGAAAGCGAATGCGCCGGTCTATCTCGCGCAAACGCTTCTTGCCATAGATGTAATCGCCGTTCTCGGACCGATCCCCATTTCCTGCCGCCCAGTTGATCATCTGGGTCAGCGCCGGCCGCTCCTTGGTGACCAGATCATGCAGCTCCACCCGCATCCGATTCCAGCCACCCGGCGTCATGTAGTTCTTGGTCGAGTGCGGCAATTGCAGATGCTCTGGTAGCGCATCGTGCTCGTCGCCGTCACTCTCCCTGGTAAAGGCCTTGTTCATGGCAGCCTCAGCGGGTAGGCACCCGGCCAGTCAGGCTCAGGCCGGCCCATTTAAGCACCGCCAGCACCTCTGGCTCGTCCAGCTCATAGTACTGGCCGCGCTTGAGCCGCGAGGGCAGCGTCAGCATGCCAAACCGGACCCGCATCAGGCGCGACACCGTCAGTTCGTAATGCTCGAACATCCGTCGCACTTCACGATTACGGCCTTCCTTCAGGATGACGCGATACCAGTGGTTCATGCCTTCGCCACCCTGATCCTCCAGCACTTCGAAGCGGGCCGTACCATCCTCCAGCTCGATCCCCGTCACCAGCTCTTTTTTCTGCTCGTCACTCAGTTGCCCCAGGATGCGCACGGCGTATTCGCGCTGAACCTCGAAGCGGGGATGCATCAGGCGATTGGCCAGGTCACCCGAGGTCGTGAAGATCAGCAGACCCGAGGTATTGAAATCCAGCCGGCCCACGGCAATCCAGGCGGAGCTTTGCACCTTGGGTAGGCGCTCGAACACCGTCGTGCGGCCGGCCGGGTCATCGCGGCTGACCAGCTCACCCTCCTGCTTGTGGTACAGCACGATACGGGGCAGGCGATCAGGCCACTTGATCAGTATGGGCTTGCCATCAAACAGCACGCGGTCGCCAGGTGCCACACGGGCGCCGGGCTGCACGATCTCACCGTTGATGCTGACGCGTCCGGCCGACACCCATTCATCGCAATCACGACGCGAGCCCACGCCCGACAGGGCCAACGCCTTCTGTATCCGCAGCTCGCCGATATGGCGTGCTTCCACCCGCTTCTCGCGCAGCTCCAGTGCCTGGCGCTCGTGCTTCTCGCTACCGTGCCGCATGCGCAGCTTCTTGGCCGGCTCCACCGGCAGCTCGGCGATATTGACCGGTGGCTTGCGCCCGGCGGCCTTACGGGCCTCACGGCGCGCCTCGGCGTCCTGGGGCTGGCCGGCACCAGGATGGCGCTGTTTGTCTATGCTGCCGAAGCCATGGCTGCGCAAGTCGTCACCGCCTGCGGCTGCAGGCGCGTTGCGAGGCACGCGGCTACCTGTGGTGGTACGCCCTTCCGGATTACGCTGATCGGCACTGCGCCCCGCCTGGGCCGCACCACGCGGACCACGCGGGGGCTTGCTGTCTGCAGGCGCTGCACGACGGCCGTCGCGCGGCATTTCTTCGTAGCGGCCTGCCGGCGCAGCACTGCGCGGTCCGCGCGGTGCCTGGGCATCGCTACCCGCACGGCCACGCCCCTGCTCAGCCGGTGCGCCACGGCGACCGTCACGGCTTGCTTCTTCATAACGCCCGGCCGGCGCGGCACTACGTGGCCCGCGTGGGGCCTGGGCATCACTGCCGGCACGGCCGCGTCCCGGCTCGCCCGGTGCACCACGACGACCTTCGCGTGGCGCCTCCTCGTAACGGCCCGCCGGGGCAGCGCTGCGCGGCCCGCGTGGTGGCTTGCTGTCGGTGGCATTGCGGCCACGGCCGGGTTCAGATGGCGCATTGCGGCCCTGACCAGCGTCCCCCTGGGGTGGACGGCCGCGTCCACCACTACGTGGAGCGCCGTCATATGCAGCGGATTTGGGGGCAGGTTTGCGTGGCGGGGCCATGTTGGAACTCCAATGAACAACGGCGGTGTAACCCGCCGTTCATACTACTGACAAGATGACATACCTAAAGTGGCGACAGCCCGCTGAGGGCGCTAGCCACCTCGCAGCAGCGGCGTGCGAGGCAGGCCGAGTGTCGGTCCCGGCGTGCTGAACGGTGATTTTCGCCACCGTCTGAGGTATAGACTACAGCCATTATAGCGCGCGAGCGGGCTCTCCTGCCGCCACACGTTCCAGCCAGCCCCAAACCCTGGGGTCCTGCATGTGTGCCACATTGAAGCGCAACCAAGGTGTGGCGCCGCTTTGCGGGCAGAACAAGACGCCGGGCGCCTGCATCAAACCTTCCATCAGCGCAGCCTGCGCCAGCGGCGCGGTGTCCTCCACATGCGGTAGACGGGCATAGCAGAACATGCCGCCACTGGGCTGAGCCCACAAGCTGAAACCCAGCTTCTCCAGTCTGGGCAAAACCAGATCGGCAGCCTGCTTCAAATGGCTCTTTACCCGCTCCATATGCTTGCGATAGGCCCCTTCGGTCAGCATGGCATGTATCACCCGCTCCGCCGCCTCGGAAGTCGAGAGCCCGGTCAGCAGCTTCAGATCGCATAGATCCTGCGCCCGCTTGGCATCCGCCGCGATAAAACCTACTCGCAGATTGGCCGAGAGCGTCTTGGAGAAACTACCGATGTAGATCACCCGGTTGAGCTGATCAAGCGCCGCCAAGCGCTCACCAGGGCCGGTCTGGAAATCGCTGTAGATGTCGTCCTCGACGATGGTGAGATCGTATTTCTCCGCCAGTTGCAGGATGCGGAACGCCGTTGCCCGGTTCAGGCTGGTGCCAGTCGGGTTGTGCAACACACTGTTGGTAATGAACAGCTTGGGCTTGTGCTCGGCCAGCAAGGCCTCCAGCACCGCCACATCGGGGCCATTGGGCGTGCGCGGCACACCATAAAGCCGGGCACCATTGAGCTTCTGGTTGGCAAACACATTGAAGAACCCCGGCTCATCCACCAGCACCGCATCGCCCTCATCGACGAAATAGCGGGCGATCAAGTCCAGTGCCTGCATGGCACCGTTGGTCAGCACGATCTGTTCTGGCTCTGCCTCAATCTCCAACTCGGCCATGCGTACCGTCAGTTGCTGGCGCAACGGCCGGTAGCCAAACGGCTCGCCATAGGCGGTCAGCCTGGCATTGGGCCGGCGCGTCAGGTCGCGTAAGGCCTTCTCCAGTTCGGCCTGCGGCATCCAATCAGCCGGCAGCCAGCCGCAGCCAGGCTTGAGTATGCCGTTGTCTGCGGTCAGCGCATCCTGCCGTAGCAGCCACAGGCTATCCACACAACGGCGCAAAGGGGGCTCGCGTCGTATCGGGGTGTGGGTATGCGCCTCCATGCGGGTCGCCACAAAAAAGCCCGCCCCGCGCCGCGACTGCACATACCCCAGCGCCACCAACCTGTCGTAAGCCTCCACCACGGTGAACTTGGAGACATGATACTCGGCCGCAAAGCCCCGGATAGAAGGCAGGCGGCTACCCGCCCGCAGACTCTTGTCGCCGATACGGGCAATAAACTGTTCGACTATCTGCTCAACCAGTGGCTGCGCCAGGTCATGATCCACGATAAAGGGTTGCATCTGCACGCTCCGACTTGACCGGACAAAACTGTCCAGCACTGTCACGGGATTGTCCTGCAAGCAAGGACAAGGCGCCAGTGCGATTTATCACAGCTAGACCAGCGGACCATACGGATGCTAGCCCGGCAGCGAAGTACCAGTACAGTTGCATCCCCTCCCCCAAGCGAGGGGACACGCGCTACACTGCGTCGTCATGATGACCGCTGACCACCCCCTCGCGCTGCTGCATACCGAACTCGGCATACCCACCGACTATGGCTACCGCCACGGCCTCGTCGTACAGGAAGAGGCTAGGCTGCTGGTGCCGCTGGGTCTGGACTGCCTGGGACGCGATCAGTTTGCCGAGCCGGCCACCGCAGCCGCCTGGCGCACCATGCAGGCCGCCGCCCTGACAGACGGTATCGTGCTGCAACTGGTTTCAGCCTTCCGCAGCGTGGCCTACCAGGCTGGCCTGATACGTCGCAAGCTGGATCAAGGTCTATCCATGGAAGCCATCCTGGCCGTCAGCGCCGCCCCCGGCTACAGCGAACACCATACCGGCTGCGCACTGGACATTACCGCCCCTGGCGAGGCCGTGCTGGAAGAAACATTTGAACTGAGCGCCGCATTCAGCTGGTTGATCGGCCACGCCCATGGCTATGGTTTTGCCATGAGCTACCCGCGCGGCAACCCTGCCGGCATTGCCTACGAACCCTGGCACTGGTGCTATCACGCATCGGCCAACTCCCGGATCTGATACCCATGCCCGATACCATTTTCTGGCTGATACGCCACGGCGAAACAGCCTGGAACACCGAGCGCCGCTTTCAGGGTCATACCGATATCGGCCTCAATGCAACAGGCCGCCAGCAGGCCCAGCTACTGGCCGAGCGACTGCGTGCCGACCACAGGGACTCCCCGTTCAGTGCCGTCTTCAGCAGCGACCTGAGCCGTGCTCGCGATACCGCACTGGCCATCATCAACCAGATCAACCTGCCGCTGGCACAGCACACCGGCCTGCGTGAGCGCCACTACGGCGTACTGTCGGCATTGACGCCCGAGGAAATGGCGATCCAGCACCCCGAGGATTTCCGCCTGTGGCAGCTGCGCCAGCCCGACCACATCCTGCCGGGCGGTGAAAGCCTGCTGGGCTTCAACGCCCGGGTACTGGATACCCTGGCCGAGATAGGCGAACAGCACGCCGGCCAGCAGGTCGTCGTGGTCGCCCACGGCGGCGTGCTCGACTGCATCTACCGTGCTGCCATGAACATGCCTTTATCGCAAAAACGCGAACACAGCCTACACAACGCCAGCATCAACCGGGTACGCCTGGGCGGCGGCCGCTTCCATATCGAGCAATGGGGCGACATCGCCCACCTCGAAACCGAAGCCTTTGACGAACTCTGACATTCCCCTCCGATGGCCAAGCCCAAAACTGTGTATATCTGCGCCACCTGTGGTGGCAGCAACCCCAAATGGCAAGGCCAGTGCCCCCATTGCAATGCCTGGAACACCCTGGCCGAATCCATTGTGGCCGAACCCCGCGCTGGCAGCAGCCGCTTCCAGGCACTGGCAGCCGGCGGCGGAGTACAGGCACTGAACGATGTGGAAACCGCCGAAGCCCCGCGCACCACCACGGGTAGCGAGGAGTTTGACCGGGTGCTGGGCGGCGGCCTGGTGCGTGGCGCCGTCGTACTGATAGGTGGCGACCCCGGCATCGGCAAGTCCACCCTGCTCTTGCAGGTACTGGCCCACCTGGGCCAGGACAACAAGGTGTTGTATGTGTCTGGCGAGGAGTCGGCGCAGCAGATCGCCCTGCGCGCCCGCCGCCTAGCAGTTGAAGCCGGCCCCGTCCGCCTGCTGGCCGAGATCAATATGGAAACCATACTGGCGACGCTGGCGGCCGAAAAACCCGATATGGTGGTCATCGACTCCATCCAGACGGTCTACAGCGAGCAGCTGCAGTCGGCCCCCGGCTCGGTCGCACAGGTGCGCGAATGCTCCGCCCAACTTACTCGCCATGCCAAGACCAGTGGCACCACTATCCTGCTGGTCGGCCATGTCACCAAGGATGGCGCCCTCGCCGGCCCGCGCGTGCTGGAGCACATCGTTGATGCGGTGCTGTATTTCGAAGGCGATACCCATTCCAGCTTCCGTTTGATACGCGCGCAGAAGAACCGCTTTGGCGCCGTCAACGAATTGGGTGTGTTTGCCATGACCGACAAGGGCTTGCGCGGGGTGACCAATCCCTCGGCGCTGTTCCTGTCGCAGCATGCCGAACCGGTACCCGGCGCCTGCGTGCTGGTCACCCAGGAAGGCACACGCCCCCTGCTGGTAGAAATACAGGCCTTGGTGGATGAAGCACACGCCCCCAACCCCAAGCGCCTGGCCGTGGGCCTGGAGAACAACCGCCTGGCCTTGCTGTTGGCGGTATTGCATCGGCACGCCGGCGTGGCCTGCTTTGATCAGGATGTGTTCGTCAACGCCGTGGGCGGGGTACGCATCGCCGAGCCCGCCGCCGACCTGGCCGTACTGCTGGCCATCGTCTCCTCGCTACGCAACAAGCCGCTGCCCGCCAAGCTGGTGGTGTTTGGCGAAGTGGGCCTGGCTGGCGAGGTCAGGCCAGTACAGCGTGGCCAGGAGCGCCTGAAGGAAGCCGCCAAACTGGGCTTCACCACCGCCATCATCCCCAAGGCCAACGCCCCCAAGGCACCCATTGCAGGCATGACCGTCATTGCGGTGGAACGGCTGGAACAGGCGGTTGGTGCCCTGCGCGAGGCTTGAGCGCCTTTGTGCACTGAGGTCATAGCCGGGTGATTAAGCTTGAGCTGGCGCCAGGGGAAACCCTGGCGCTAGACATCGAAGCAACCTGAACCAGCAGGCGCTCCCCTGATTGATTCCCCCCCCGCCCTCGCCGCCGCGACGGAAGTCCACGTTGCACGGTGCGTGGAGGGAGCCTCGCTAGCGCTCGGTGTCGAGCCCAATATGAACTCAGCTCATGGCCGGGTGATGACGCTTGAGCAGGCGCCAGCGAAGCTCCGGTGCTAGCCGTCGAAGCAGCCTGAACCCGCCCCACTATCGCCTCCATACAAACAATCAATCAGTTGTTGCTTTTCGGTTGAGTACCCAATCGGGTACGATGCAGCCATCGCCGGATTCGCACCGGCCACGTCCAATGAATCGGAGAAAATCCATGAGTAGCGAACTGATCCATCACGTCTCTGACGCCAGTTTTGAAGCCGAAGTCCTGCAGGCTGCCGGCCCCGTGCTGGTTGACTACTGGGCCGAATGGTGTGGCCCTTGCAAGATGATCGCCCCCATCCTCGATGAGGTGGCCAACGAGTACAGCGGCAAGCTCAAGGTATCCAAGCTCAATATCGACGAGAACCAGGCTACCCCGCCCAAGTACGGCATCCGTGGCATCCCCACCCTGATGCTGTTCAATGGCGGCGAAGTGGTTGCCACCAAGGTAGGCGCCCTATCCAAATCGCAACTGACGGCCTTTATCGACAGCCACCTGCAAGCCGCAGCCTGAACGAGGCACATGCCGCCACCCGCGTTCTGATGGGGTGGCCGCAATGCCCGCAAGCTGGCTCAAACGCCGCTACTTGTGCAACACAAGCAGCGGCGTTGTTGCGAGAACCTGCATTCAGCATTGACAGCAGCACAAGCCGCAACTAAGCTGCGTTCAAACCTGTTCAATCGCCGATGAACCCATTCCGGCGATTCCGGCTCCCAGCCGATCTATCCTTACCTCCAAAAAACAAACTCCCTCCACCAAGACTGGAAAGTCTACCCGCACATGCATTTGTCCGATCTCAAGCACAAACACGTGTCCGAACTGGTCGATATGGCCACCGACATCGACGGTGCAAACCGGATGCGCAAGCAAGACCTGATCTTCGCCCTGCTGAAAAGCCAGGCCAAGAAAGGCGAGAGCATCTTCGGTGATGGCACCCTTGAAGTGCTGCCCGATGGTTTTGGCTTTCTGCGCAGCCCCGACACCAGCTACCTGGCCGGCCCCGACGACATCTACGTCAGCCCCAGCCAGATACGTCGCTTCAACCTGCACACCGGCGATACCATCGAAGGCGAGATACGCACGCCCAAGGATGGCGAGCGCTACTTCGCCCTGGTGAAGGTGGACCGTGTCAATAACGACACGCCCGAAGCCACCAAGAACAAAATCCTGTTCGAAAACCTGACGCCGCTGTTCCCGTCCGAGCGCATGACGCTGGAACGCGACATCAAGGCCGATGAGAACATCACCGGTCGCGTCATCGACCTGATTGCCCCCATAGGCAAGGGACAGCGCGGCTTGCTGGTCGCCCCGCCCAAGTCAGGCAAGACGGTGATGCTGACTCATATTGCCCACGCCATCACCTCGAACCACCCGGATGTCATCCTCATCGTCCTGCTGATAGATGAGCGCCCGGAAGAAGTGACCGAGATGACGCGTACTGTGCGCGGCGAAGTGGTGGCCTCGACCTTTGACGAGCCACCTACCCGCCATGTGCAAGTTGCCGAAATGGTCATCGAGAAGGCCAAGCGCCTGGTCGAGCACAAGAAGGATGTGGTCATCCTGCTGGATTCCATCACCCGCCTGGCTCGTGCCTACAACACGGTCATCCCTGCCTCCGGCAAGGTACTGACAGGTGGTGTGGACGCCAACGCCCTGCAAAAGCCCAAGCGTTTCTTCGGTGCTGCCCGCAATATTGAAGAAGGTGGCTCGCTCACCATCATTGCGACTGCCCTGACCGATACCGGCAGCCGTATGGATGACGTGATCTACGAAGAATTCAAGGGTACCGGCAACATGGAACTGCATCTCGACCGCCGTATGGCCGAGAAGCGTATCTACCCGGCCATCAACGTCAACCGTTCCGGCACCCGCCGCGAAGAGCTGCTGATCCCACAGGAACAGCTGCAAAAGATCTGGGTGCTGCGCAAGTTGCTCTACCCGATGGACGAGCTGGAGGCGATGGACTTCCTGTTGGGCAAGGTCAAGCAGACCAAGAACAACAACGACTTCTTCGACTCCATGCGCCGCTAAGGCGACGCTGGTTCAGAAAGCGGGTGACAGTGTCACCCGCTTTTTTATTGGCCAACCATACCCATCAACATGTCGATTCAAACGACCCCAGTAAAGATCAGCACAACCCAGGATCAGGTACTGCACGCTACACTGGCCAGTGCGGTTCGCAACGATGCCTCACTCAAGCCCGCCCTGCTGATTGCACCTGGTCAGGGCTATCATCGCGACAGCCCCTTGCTCAAACAGCTGGCAGAGCGTGCGGCCGCTGCAGGCTATATGACCCTGCGGTTTGACTGGCACTTTTTCCAGGCTGGCGGACGCGCAAGCGAGACGCTGCAGGCAGAGATGGAAGACGCCCAAGCCGCGCTCGCCTACCTGCGCCAGCAAGCAGGGGTTGATCCTGAACGCATCTTCATCACAGGCAAGTCCCTGGGCTCCGTCGTCGCCTATCGATTATTTCAGCAAGACCCGCAACTGACAGGGCTGACGCTCTACACCCCGATCTTGCCGCAGCCGGGCGACGCTATCCGGCACTACCCCGGACTCGCCAGTGAGACGCGCCCACTGCAGTTCATCGTGGGCGCCGAAGATGGCATCTGCCCGCTACCCCACCTTTATGCAGCCCTTAGACAGGGTCCGCCACAGGCCTGGGTCAACGTATTACCTGGCGACCATAGCTTCCGGCCCATCAACGACAAAACCATCACCAACCACCCCGCCGAGGCCGCCAGCATCGGGCAGGCCATCGCCAACCAGCTGATTTGGCTGGAACGCCATGAGCGCAGCTAAGTTTTACCTTGCTCAATCAAGGGACTATGTCGCATAATCGCGAACTTTTCTACGTAAGACCGGGCACTGCACAACCCAGGCCCTCCTTTAGCTAAGGGACTCCCGAAATGAAAGCTGGCATTCACCCCGAATACAACGAAATCATCTTCTTTGATGCAAGCGTTGACTTCAAATTCCTGACCCGTACCACCATGAAGGCCCGTGGCGCCGAAACCATGAAGTGGACCGACGGCAAGGACTACCCTGTGGTTCGTCTGGACGTTTCGTCCGAATCGCACCCCTTCTACACCGGCAAGCAAAAGATCGTCGATACCGCCGGCCGTATCGAGAAGTTCAACAACAAGTTCTCCATGTACAGCAAGAAGTAATTCCTGCTACGCATGCAAAAAGGCAGCCCAGGCTGCCTTTTTTGTTTTTCCGGCCACAGGCAAAGCTGCTGACATAGTTGCGCGAGCTGACCGTACTGCTATTACGACCGGCGGCAACCTCTTGCTGCATACATTTACGTTTGCGCCCTCGGCTTGCATACCGTTTTCCCCGCCTATCGGTACGGTGGCCACACCCACTACCCACCAAGCGATACGCCTCACGCTTTGTGCTCCCTGCTAGACTGCGCACATTGCCCCAACCCGCTGCACCATGCTGACCTACACCCCTCCTCACGAACAGGACCTGCCGCCTGCCACCGAAAAACCCTGGCTGCTGCTCCTGTTATGCCTGGCCTGGCTGCTACCCGGCCTGCTGGGCCTCGAACCACTCAAGCCTGATGAACCCATCGTCGCCGATATCGTCCGGCATTTTATCGATGGTCATCCACTCAGCCTGCCCATGCTGGCCGGCGAGGCCTGGGTGGAACGCGCGCCCTTGTTCTATTGGGTCGCCACAGGCTTAGCCTGGCTGGGCCAGTGGTTAGGGCTCAGCCTGCATGAAGGCGCCCGGTTGGCCACAGGCTGCTTTATGGCCCTGGCCCTGTGGGGAACCGGCATGACGGCGCGCGAGTTGATCGGTCGCCGGCACGGCCGTAGTGCCGTGCTGATACTGATAGGCTGCGCGGGGCTGCTGCTGCCAGGCCATGCGCTGACGACCGATGTGGTCGTCCTGGCCGGCTGGTGCTGGGGTGGTTACGCCCTGGCACTGGCGCCGCGTCGCCCCTATCCGGCCGCCGCCATACTGGGTGCAGCGCTGGCCACCTGCGGTCTGGCCGGCAGCCTGGCCGAACCCGCCATGCTGCTCCTGCTGGCCCTGCTCCTGCCGCTCTTCCGGGCCTGGCGCTTTCCCCGCTATGGCCTTGTCCTGTTGATCGCGCTGGCTATTGCGCTACCGCTGGTAGCTGCCTGGCCCATGGCCCTCAGCCATGCCTCCGCCGCAGCCTATGGCCAGTGGCGTGATCATTATGCCCTGGGCTTCTTTGGCGGCTTTGCGCAGGTGCAACTGGGCCACCCCTTCGGCTACTACCTGCGGTTACTGCCCTGGTTTGCCTGGCCCGCCTGGTTCCTCGCGGCGGCGACCCTGTGGATGCAGCGTGAGCGACTGATGCAACCGCGCTTCCAGCTGCCGCTGGTGGCGGCCGCCCTGGCACTGCTATGCCTGCTGCTGTCCAATAGCGGCCGTGCTGGCTATGCCCTGCTGCTGCTGCCGCCCCTGGCCTGGATAGGTGCGGTAGGGCTGGATGTACTGCGGCGCGGGGCCTCGGCTTTCGTCAACTGGTTCGGGGTCATGACCTTCGGCCTGTTGGCCCTGTTCCTGTGGGTCTGCTGGCTGGCCATGCATTTCGGCTTGCCGGTGCGGCTCAGCGGCCGTATTCAGGAATTGGCCCCCAGCTTCAGTCCCACTTTCAGCATCCTGGCGCTGCTGCTTTGCCTGGGCTTTACCCTGGCCTGGCTATGGGCCGTATCGCGCCGCCGCCCGGTGGGCCGACAAGCAGTCACCAACTGGGCCGCCGGCATTACCCTGTGCTGGGGCTTGGCGGTGCTGATTGCTGGCAACTGGGTCAATGCCCGCACCAGCTACCGCGACTTCGCCCGCGCCATTGCCCCCTCACTGCCCAAGACCGGCTGCATCGCCAGCGAGAACCTGCAAGCCAGCCAGCGTGCCATCCTGCATTACTACCTGGGCTTGTCCACCCTGCGCCGCGAAATCCACCCCAATCATGGTTGCGACTGGTTGCTGCGCCAGGGCGGCAGCGAAGCACTCAATCCGCCGCCCGGCTGGCAACTGGTCTGGCAGGGAAACCGGCCTGGCGATCGCAAGGAGCGCTTCTATCTATACCGCCAGGATGCACCGTGACGCGCTCCCATCCGAGGCCCACCCTGGCCCCCACCCACCATGCTTGATGTCCTGATACGTAATGCCCTGGTTTTCGATGGCCGGGGCCATGCTCCGCAAAAGCTGGACGTAGGCATACTTGCGGGCAAGATCAGCCAGTTGGCACCCGCCATCAGCGCGCCGGCACGGCAGGTGGTGGATGCCGACGGCCTGTGGCTCACGCCCGGCTTTGTCGATATCCACACCCATTACGATCTGGAAGTGGAAGTCGCACCAGGCCTGAGCGAATCGGTACGGCATGGCGTTACCACGGTATTGATGGGCAATTGCAGCCTGTCTGTCGCTTGCGGCGACCCGGCCGACCTGGCGGACATCTTCCAGCGTGTGGAAACCCTGCCCCGGCCCCTGATTCAGCGATGGCTGGCGCAAGCTGCCAGTTGGACCAGCCTGGACCGCTATCTCGACCACTTGGCGCAACTGCCACTGGGCCCCAATGTGGCCGTACTCCTCGGCCACAGCGCTTTGCGGGTCAAGGTCATGGGGCTGGCGCGCAGCGTCAGCGCCCATGCCACGCCCGCCGAAATCAGCGCCATGCGGGCCCTGGCCGACGAGGGCTTGGCTGCCGGATTCTGCGGTCTGTCGGTCGATATGGTGCACTGGCACAAGGTGCATGGCGCCTGGGCCGGCCGGGCCCTGCCCTCGCACCATGCCGATTACGCCGAATACGCCGCCCTGGCCGATGCCTGCCGCGAGCGCGATGCCGTATTCCAGGTCACACCCAATCCGGAACGACAGCAATCGGTCTGGCACATACTGCGGCTGGGTGCAGGCCATTGGCGCCGGCCACCGCTGCGCATGACGCTGCTGTCTGCGCTCGATATCGACACCCAGCCGCTGCTGTGGCGGCTCTATGCACCGCTGCTATGGTGCTATAACCGCCTGCTCGGCAACAATCTGCGCATGCAGACGCTGACCGAGCCGTTCACCCTGTATTCCGACGGGCCTATCACCCCGCTGTTCGAAGAGTTCCCCAGCGGGGTGCAGCTCAACAATACCGATACCCCGGAGCAACGCCGGGCGCTATGGCAGACACCGGGTTTCAAGGAACAGTTTGCCGCCGATTGGCAGCGCCCCGGCATCAAGACCTTTCACCGGGACTTTGCCCGCATCCTTATCGTCACCGCCCCCCAGGCCGCCTGGCAGGGCCAGACGGTGGCGGCCGTGGCCGCCGAGCTGGGCATGCCGGCCATGGCGCTGTTCATCGAGCTACTGAGCGAGGCCGACACCGCCTTCCGCTGGCAGGCCTCCGGCGCCAACAACCGCGCCGGCATACGGCAGCAGCTGATGTCCCAGCCCTACATCCTGCCCGGCTTCACCGATGCAGGCGCCCATGGCGCCAATCTGGCTTATTTCGATGGTGCCGTCTCGCTGCTCCGACAAGCCGTACAAACCGGCTTCATGCCCGTCGAGCGCGCAGTTGCCCGTGTCACAGGCGAGCCCGCTGCCTGGCTCAATCTCGATGTCGGCGTGCTAGCCATCGGTAAGCGTGCCGACCTGGCCCTGCTGGATCCCGCCGCCCTGGCGCAGGCCCGGCCTGAACCCCTGCTGGAGCAAGCCGACGAACTGGGTGGCATGCCCCGCATGGTCAACCGTGAACAGACCCCACCGGTCAGGGCAGTCTGGGTTGCCGGCAAGCCCTTGCTGGACCAAGGCAAGCCCCTGCCCGCACTGGGCCGCGAACAGGCCGGCCAACTGCTACGCCCCCGTACCCCCATCCATGGCCGTACCGCTGTGCAGCAACGCTATCGCGATCGCATCAGCGATCTGCAGTACGACCACGGCCTGGAGCGATACTGGGATATCTTTGTCATGAAGCACCAAAGCTGGCCCAATATCTGGTTGCATGTGCTGGCCGTCATCCTCATGTATGGCTCGGCCCTGATCGCCGTGTTCAGTCTGAATCCGTGGTGGCTGCTGGGTGTGCCGCTGTCCAACCTGCTGGGCCAGTTTGGGCATGCCCGCTTCGAGCCCAGCCATGTGGATGGTCGAGACGCGCTGTTTTCATGGCGCGCCATGCACGCCCTGCTCAAGCTGGCGGCGCTGGCACTCAGCGGCCGCTACGCGGCCGAGCTGGCACGTGTCCAGGCCAGGGTGAAGCCATGATGCCCCTGCCCGCCATCACCCCTGGCAATCGCCTGGCCGCATTGGGCCTGGGCTATCTATTGTTCTGCCTGTGCTATCTGGGCAGCCATGCGCTGGCGTATACGCGTGCGCGCTATTTGCCGCTCACCGCGCTGGATGCCCTGATTCCCGCCTGGCCTGCCAGCCTGTGGCTCTACCTGTCGCAGTTCGTGCTACTGCCGCTGGCCTTTATGCTGGAGCGCGACAGCCTCAGGCTCAGCCGCGCTTACTATGCCATGCTGGCCGCCACCGTCATCAGCTGCGCCATCTTCTTGGTCTGGCCCACCACGGTGGGCCAGGAAATGCGGGCCATCGGCGGCTGGACCCAACAGGCATGGCATTGGTTTTATGAGCTGGATGTCGCAGGCAACTGCTTTCCCTCCCTGCATGTGTCGCTGGCCAGCCTTGCCGCTTGGCTACTGGCTGGCCGTGGCGGTATCTGGCACCTCCTGGCACCTGGCTGGGCAGCATTGATCGTACTGTCGGTACTCACTACCCGACAGCACCGCCTCGTTGATGTACTGGGTGGGCTATGCGTGGCTGCCCTGTGTCTACGCCTGGCTGGCACCAAGCCGAGGCTGGCATGCTGAGCTGCCGCTTACACGACGTCGCTGCACTGGACGATGCCACACGCGACCAGATGTATGCCTTGCTGGCCCGCCACTACGCCGCCACCGACCGGCAACGGTTCGAAGAGGATCTGGCAGCCAAGCAATGGGTATTGCTGCTGACGGATGCACAAGCGCAGTTGCAGGGTTTTTCCACGCTGCATGTCTACGCTGTATCGCATCAGGACAGGGACTGCCGTATCGTCTACTCCGGCGATACCGTGATAGACCGAGCCCACTGGGGCGAGCAGGGACTGGCCTTCAACTGGCTGCGGCTGGCAGGTCAATTGCGTAGCCAGGCACCCCAGGCAAGCTGGTATTGGTTCCTGATTTCCAAGGGCCATCGTACCTATCGCTATCTACCGGCATTTGCCCGCTGCTTCTATCCGCACTGGCAACATCCCACGCCGGCTTTCGAAGCCAGCCTGCTACACAGGCTGGCGCAAGACCGGTTTGGCGCGCACTACCAGGCCGAGCAGGGCATTGTGCGTTTTCCGCAATCGCAAGGGCACCTGCAGGATGACCTGGCAAGGGTCAACCCACGGGAGCAGCACCATCCAGCCGTGCGTTTCTTTCTGGAGCGCAACCCCGGCTATGCCCAGGGCCACGAACTCTGCTGCCTGTGCGAACTGGCCCCAGACAACCTGCGCCCACTGGCACAGCGCCTGCTGCACAAAGGAGCGAGCAATCCATGTCAGGCATGAGCGAGCTGAAGCAGTTCAACCAGCCCCTGCTGGTCGAGGGCTGGTACTGGCTGCTGCCCTCGCACCAGCTCAAGCCAGGCCAGGTCAGAGCGGTCGAACTGTCCGACAAGCAATTGGCGGTCTGGCGATCAGCCAGCGGCAAGGTCCATGTCTTCGATGCCCACTGCCCCCATATGGGCGCCCATCTGGCTGAGGGCCGGGTGATGGGTGAGTCTTTGCGCTGTTTCTTTCATAACTGGCGCTTCGAGGCCGATGGCCGCTGTGCCGATATTCCCTGCCTCAAGCGTGATGGTGGTGGCATACGTGCGCAATCCTGGCCGGTTGAGGAACACTACGGGCTGATCTGGATCTGGCCAGGCGCCCAAGCCGGCCCCTTCCTGCCCATGCCGCCAGAGCTCACGGCGCAGCCCCTGCGCTGGCAGCTAGGCAACCATTTCATCAAGGGCTGCCACCCCAATGTGGTGATGATCAATGCCATCGACGAGCACCACTTCCAGACCGTACACAAGCTACCTGGCCATATCCTGTCGCTGACGGCCACGCCTCAGGGCCAGCACACCCTGCATTTTCGCAATACCGGCACCCTACCCCGCCATCATTGGCTGGGGCGCCTGCTGGGACGATTCTATCGCGGCCCACTGTACTACGAGACCACCTACTGGTATGGCCACGTCGGTGTAGCCAGTTTCGGCCCGGATTTCCTCCACCTGCATGTGATGTTCGCGCTACGCCGGACCCAGGAGGGCAAGACCGAGGGCTGGGCTATCGCACTGACCCGTCGCCACGCCGGCCCTCTGGGCTGGTTGCGCGACCAGTTGGCCCTGCTGATCACCCGCGTAGGCGCCCGTTACTTTGCCCTGGGCGATACACGGGTATTCCAGACCATACGCTTCGACTTCCGCAACCCCACACCGGCCGATCGCTCGGTCATCGCCTTTATTCGCCACTATGAGCAGCAAACCCGTATCAACTGGGAAAACCATGACACCTAGGTTGGTCCTGATCACCGGCACATCAGGCGGCATAGGCAAGGCCACCGCCCTCGCATTTGCCGCCGCCGGCTGGCAGGTGCTGGCCGCCAGCCGCCAGCCAGCCACACCGGCCACTGCCGCCGGAATGCGGCATATACAGTTGGACCCCGCCTCGGCTGCCGACCGTACCGCCTTGGTCGAGTTGCTGGCACGGGACTACGGCGGCCGGCTCGATTGCCTGGTCAACAATGCCGGCTATGCCCAAAGCGGCCCGGTAGAGCTGCTGGACGAGGCCGCCTGGCGCAGCCAGCTCGAAACCAACGTGATTGCGCCAGCCCTGTTGACCGCGGCACTGCTGCCCGTACTGCGCCAGGGTCGTGGCTGCGTGATCAATGTCTCATCGGTGCTGGGGCGTACCAGTTATGCCTGGCAGGGCGCCTACTGCGCCGCCAAGTTCGGCCTGGAAGGCTGGACTGAATCCCTGATGCTGGAAACCCAGGGCCAGGGAATACGGGTACACCTGATTGAGCCAGGCACCACGCGCAGCGAGTTTGGCGCCAATATGCTGCAGGTAGGGCAGGCTCCGGCGCCATATACCGCGACCGCCCTGCGTTTTGCCCAGTTGCGTCAGCGCCTGGCAGGCCGCGCCCAGCCACCCGAGAAAGTCGCGCGGGTAATCGTACGGACTGCCCAGGCCCGCCGCGCGCCCTTTCGCCAACTGGTGGGGACCGACGCCCGCCTGGCGGGGCTGCTGCTGGCATGCCTGCCTTCCTCGCTGTATGTCGCACTGAATCGCCTGCTGGCACGCAAGCTGCTGCACCTGCCAGCCCAGGAGCGCCCATGAGCACGCTGGAACAGGTCTGCCGCAAGCTGGCCACGCGCCTGCCGGCCAACAACGTGGCTGCCCAGTCTGCCTCCCTGGCTACGCTCTGGCCGGCCGAATTCTTTCGCTTGCCAGCCACGGCGTTCTGGCAGCAGGCCACGACGACGCAGCGTGATCAGCTGCTGTACCACTGCGCCAGCACACTGCTGCGCGAGGCCCTGGGCATAGAACGTACCGCCATGGACTATTGCGCTCACCGGGTACTGGCAACGCAGGATGCGCTGGAAAAACAGGTCTACAGCCTGACCGGCGCCGATGAAGCGCGCCACTACCACTGGCTGTGCTCCATTGCCGACCCGGCCACCATTGCTGCCGAGCCAGACAGCTTTACCCGCTTTCTGCAGCGGCTGGTGGCCGAGGGCAGCCCCCACACCCAGTCCTATCTGCTGCAGATCATTCTCGAGGGCTGGGGCATCCATCACTATCAGCGCCTGGCCCGCCATGCCAACGATGCCGCAGTCAGTGCCGTCATGAATGGCATTGCCCAGGATGAAGCACTGCACTATGCCGCAGGGGTGGCCCATTTTGATGCCGCCCGCCTGGACGAGGCCGAGCGTGGCTTTGTCCGTGCCGCACTGGCTGAACTGTGCGCCATGCTGGCTTGCGGGCCGCTCAGTGTCCTGGGTGTGGTGGAGGCCGTGGCTGGCGGCTTCGACGACGCTACGCGGTTGCAAACGTTGGTGGCGCTGGCAGAACCGGCCCAAACCGAGGAAAAACTGCAGCAACTGGCACGCTACATAAGCCATAGCGGGATGGAGGCCGAAGCCGACTGGCTGGCCAAGCAGGGCCTGCTTAGCCCCATGCCAGCCGAGATGGGCCTGCGCTACTACGGCTGAGCCAAGGCTAGCGCCACCTGCTGGGCCAGCGCCAGGTCGCACAACAACGCCACATCCTTGATATTGCCTGCCTGTATGCCACGTGCCTGCTGCACGCCATGCAGCAATGCAGCCATATCAGGCCTGTAGATGGCACGCAACGGCCCCAACTGCCCCAGGGCGCGGGCCAGACGGTAATGCGGCGTGGCCATCAACGCGGCATCCAGGCGCTCGGCCAGGCCGGCCTCGGCCACGTCAGACAGCAAGGCATAACAGGCAGGGGTCGCCTGCTCCAACGGGCACAAGCAAAGCAGGCCGGCGCGCGAGCCTGTCTCCGCCAGCAGTTGCTGGACAAACGCTTCCGACAGCTTCTCTCCCACCAGGTCCACGCCTCTGCCAGCCCGGCCCAGAAAGCGCAGGCAAGGGGTGGCACTGTGCATGCCGGCCACGGCCACCCTGTCGCGCAGGCAATAGCGCATCAGGCCACCTGCCTGGCTCACCACCAGCTCACCCTCGTCACCCTCGCGCCATTGCCATAGTGGCCGCAGGCTACCGTCTGCCAGTTGCAGTTCCAGGTACACCTCACCCAGCAGCGGCACGGGGGCAGGTGCCCCCTGCAGTGGCACCGTCATGGGCCCCTCTGTCGCCAGCAGCCCTTTGCCTTGCACCATCACCTCGGAAAAAAGGTCCCTCAGCTGGGCGGCCGGCCGTGCCGCAGTTGCCTCGTCCCAGCAGGAAATCAGTTGCAGCTGCGGCCAGACTGCCCTCCAGCCATGCCTAGGCACCTGGGCAATTGCCGTCAGCCTTGCCGGAGATAGTGGGGCAAAGCGGAACACCAGGCCACCGCGCTCCAGCTTGCCGGCCAGGAGGGCGGGGGCCAACCTGTCCAGCGATTCCCTCATATGCTCCAGCAACAACAGCCAGAAGGTCGGATTCCACACCGAAACCACCTCCAGCCAGCTCTCCGCCAGCAGGTGCACCGCCAGCACATCCTTGAAATCCTCGGCTGCAGTCAGCCTCAGTGCCGCAGCCGGCGCCACCAGAAAAGGCCGCAGCAGCGCCGCCATGGCACCGCTGACATAGTCGGTATCGTCCTGGCTGCCCACGGCCACGCCATGCGGTGTGGCCCCCTGCCCCAGCAGGGGTGGCGATACGCTCATAAAGGTCTTGCCACTGTTCAGCGTCAGCCCAGCCTGCAGCAGATCATAGGCCCAGATGCGAAACAGCCGGTCAAAGCTGCTCAATAGCGCACGGTTGTAGGGTATGGCCTTGGCAGCTCCGCTGCTGCCCGAAGTGCGCTCGTAGTAGCGCACCGCCTGGGCCGAGAAACTATTGCCCCCTGTCGCCATATCAGCTTCGACAGTACTGCGCAGCGCCTCATAGGCCATGGGCTCCAGTTGCTCGAATGCCGCCATCGCCCCCGGGCCGGACAGGCCCAGTCGCTGGCCATGGCGACTACGGCCGGCCGCCGCCAGCAAGCGCGCCAGCAACTGCCGCTGGGTCTGCTCGGGCTGCTGCAATTGCTGCTGCATACGGTTCCAGGCAGGTCGGCTCAGCTGTGTCAGCGCCCACAGTGCCGGCGGCAGCAACCAGCTCATTCGGCATCCTGCTGTGGCGGCCGGCCCCCTGCCCACCTGTCGGTCAAGGCTTTTAGCTGCGCCCCCGCCGCCACCCGGGCGCCCGGCCCGAAGCGCGACCCCGCACCGATCAGCGCGCCCCTGCCCAGGCGTATGCGCCGCACATACAGGCGCAACTCGCCATTGTCCTTGCGCGACACCACATGGGCATAAAAGCCCGCCTTATGCCCTATCACCGCATAGTCACCAATTTCCAGCATGGCCCTATCGGTAATCTCCACCAGCGGTGTCCAGTAAACCTGGCGGCCTATACGCGCGCCCCAACCACGCAGCCACAGGCTGTACAGCCCCGGCACCAAGCGCAGGCAGGCTTCCAGCTGAGGCAGGGCGTCATAGGGCAGCTGGCACATATGGCCACCCCACCAGGGTACATAGGTGTCCGGCAGGTCCAGCCGGCTCACCCCTTCGCGCACCGGCCAGCAATACTGGTGCAAGCGGTAGCACAGCATGGGCAGCAGATACAGATGCGCCAGCAGGCACAGCAGCGGCAGCATGCCGGGCGCCAGCAACAGCCAGACCAGGCATGCCAGCGCCAGCAACAGGAAAACCGTGGGGAAAAGCGAGAATATCCGGCTGCGCCAGGTCATACGTAGAACTCGATCTCGAAAGTTTGCGGCGGCAGGCAACGTGCATCCTCGCCACGGGCGATGGCATCGCGTATCTCGTCCACACAGCGGTGTATGCGGTCAGGTGCGGAGTAGCGATAGTGCCGCCCATGGCGTGCCACCACCTCGCCCTGCTCCGCCAGGATATCGATGTCTTGGTCTATCACCTGCTGCCCCGCACGCCGCACAAAAGGCCACGCCAGCGCTGTAAACCAGCCGAACCGATAACTCAGGTCGGTGTAAACCAGGGTTTGGCGACCCTGCGAGGGCACGGATTGCGAGGTGATGATGAATTGATAGCCATTGGCCAGGTGATAGCGTACTGAAGTGATATTGGGCTGATAGAAGTGATCCTCATGCACCACCGGCGCATTGCCGGGGTTGAGGAAATGCCGCCAGAAACCCAGGTTGCCCCGCTCGCCGTGATACACCACCCGTACCATGCCGTTCTCGCGTATCACCGTAGCCGCAATGCGCTCGCCCTGGCTTACCCTAAACAGTTTTGCATGCACAAAAGCGGTGTGTGGCACGTCGATGTAGTTCTCTATGCAGTCCGCTACATCGGCATCAAAACGGTTGACCAGCCTGACCCGCCCCCAGCCCGGCGCTTGCCAGTGGGGCATGGCAAAGGGAGGCACATCACGGGCGGCGTTGGCGGGCTTGGCCAGCCTCACGTATACATAGCCGTCCTGCTCGCAGGTCTCAAATGGCGGGCTCTCCAGCTTGCGCCCGCCCGCAGGGCAGCCGCCCTCGGCGGGAATATGCACCACCTGGCCGGCAGCGTCATAACCCCAGCCATGATAGCGGCAATGCAACCGTCCTCCTTCCACCCTGCCGCTGGAGAGCCGCGCACAACGATGCAGACAACGATCCGGCATGGCAATGGCACGGCCATCGTCAGCCCGCCAAAGCACCAGTTCTTCGTCCAGCACGTTGCAGCGCAAGGGCTGCCGGCGCAGCGCCCTGGATTCGGCAGCGATATACCAGAAGCAGCGAAAATGCGGCATGCAGGTGTATTCCGCCGATCAAGCCAGCTGTAGTGGGCGCCGCGCCGCCAGCACACCAGCGATAAAGCCCAGGCCAGCCACCAGCCAGACCAGCGCGGCTACCACCTCGAAGGTCGTCAGCAACTGCGGCGCCCACAGCCATACCGGCACCAGGATGAAACCACGCAAGGTACACAACACCGCCAGCACCCACAGGGCCGCGCCGGTCAAGGGCAGGCGCCGCATCACACCTGCCGCCGAAAACGCATACAGCCCTGCCAGCAGCATCAAGGCACCTATCGCCAGGGTGCTGACTGGTGCCAGCCAGCTACCGGCCGACGCCGAGGCCACCACTTGTGGCGGTGCCCCAAAAAACGCATACCAGCCCGGCCCGAACAGGGGGGCAACAAAATGGATGACGGCACCGAACAGGGCAATGGCTGCGGCGAGCAACAAGGCAAGGCGGTGGAACATGGTTTTCTTCCCGGCACGATGGACAGCCGGAATATAGGGCATATGGCCCCCGCTGGCACGCACCGGGCAAACCGGGCATCATGGCTGGCATGAGTCAGCTTGCCTTTCCGCTCATGTCGCCAGCGCTGGTGTTCTGGGCCAGCCTGCCCTTCTGCACCTTTGTACTACTACTCGTGCTGGAGCGCCTGCGGCCCTTGCATACAGGCCAGGCCAGCAGCGGGGACTGGCTGCTCAACGGCAGCGGCCTGCTGGCGCAAGGCTTGCTCATACCTTTGCTATCACTCTGGCTGGGGCAGCAACTGGCCATGCAGTTACCCAGCTTGAACGGCATCCTGCCGGGCGCCCTGGGTGCCTTCCTGCTCAGCTTTGTCGGTCTGGACCTGCTCTATTACGCCCAGCACCGCTACCTGCACAGCCATGCCTGGTGGCTGCACCTGCCACACCACAGCAGCCAACAACTGGGCGCCTGGGCCAGTGCCCGCAATACGCTGTGGCTGCAGCCGCTGTTTGTCTACGTGCTGCCCAGCGCCTTGCTATTGCTGCTGTGTCAGGACAAACAGGCTTATCTGGCCGGCACCCTGCTGACAGCCAGCCTCGATTTATGGCGCCATAGCGCCATACGCTGGCCACACTGGCTGCAGCAGCGCCATGGCTGGCTCAGCTGGCTGCTGATCACCCCGGCCAGCCACCACCTGCACCACGCCGCCGGTACCACTGCCATCAATCTCGGCGCCAATCTCAGCTGCTGGGACAGGTTGTTTGGCAGCTACGCCGCACCACAGGGCTACCCCTTGCGCTATGGTGCCAGGACACGGCAAAGTGCCTGGCAACAACTCCTTACCCCCTGGCATCACAAGCCGGACGAAAGCTAGAACATGCATCGCGGCCTGGAACAATCGCTGCCCCACTCACTGCTGGACGACCCACAACTGGGCAAGCAGGTAGCGCTCAATCTCAAACGTAATCGCGCCCAGGACGCCACCGAGGCCATGGAAGCCGCCGTTGCGGCCTATCGCTTCGAGGACTGCCAGCACAGCGCCTGGAACCCCGAGCAATACGCCTTGCTGTGGGGCACTGCGCTCTGGCATGAATCCAGCCCCAGCCAGCGCCGCCTGCTCAACCAATTGTATTGGGTGGCCTATTACAGCCAGATCATGTCGGCCGAGATTGCCACCATCTTCCTCAACCAGGTCTCGGCTGCCGGGCTTTATGCGGTAGAGGATTTTCGACCCATCTGCGACAGCCTGGATCTGGAAACGCGCCAGGAACGCGCCCATATCCATGCCTTCAAGACCATAGGCGAAGACGTAGAACACCGTCTGTTCGGCCGCCGCATCTTTACCTACCCCATGCGCCATCCCATGACCGAGACCATGGTGTTTGCCGATACCAATGGCCTCAGAACCTGGTGGAAGGGCATACAGCTAAGGGCCTTCACCGCCATGGCCGGCAATCCCTTTCTGGGTAGCCAATATCTGCTGATACGAGGCCTGCGTACCCTCAATGGCAAGATCGTGCAGCACAAGCTCAGCCAGTATTACGAGCACCATCCGGACCAGGCCAACGCACCCATACCCGCTGCCATCAGCTGGTACCATTTCTCGGATGAGAGTTTCCATTTCCACACCTCCCGCCTGGTGGGTGTGGAAGTACCCCGAGTGCTACCCAAGCCCACCGCCTTCGAGCGCTGGGTGGTCAACCAGGGGGTGGCGGGCTGCCAGCGCGATCACTACCACTTCTCAAGCGCGGTAAACGGCATCTTCTGGTACGACCCGGCACTGTACCGCCCCATCTACCAGGTACTGCGCTCACCGGCCTTTGGCTTGGACCATGGCGGCGCCATGCAGATGCTGCACCGCAGCTTCTGCGAGGATTCCGAAGGCGTACAGGCCGCCGCCCAGACTCATAGGGAGGCGGTGGCGTCCTACCGCCTGTTTGTCGATTCCATCAGCTGGCTGAGCGCCGGCAATCGCGAAATGCGCCACATGGCCGGCAACAATACCCATCGCTATCTGCGCACCAACCGCCAGGCCTATGCCCGCTTCAAAGGCCAGGCAGCCGCACTGGAGCGCACCCACAACCTTCTGCAGACCGCCCGCGCATGATGCACTACACCCTGGATTTTCCCGACAGCCCCCATCCCAGCATCCAGCTGCCCGAGGGTAGCGCACTGTCGCTGCAGCTCTCCGCCCTCAATTCGCCCCTGCTATTCGGCTGCCGCGCCGGGCTATGCGGCACCTGCCTGATAGAACTGCAGCCAGGCGCCGAGGGCAGCATAGCCCCTGCCGGCGCCGACGAAAGGGAGGCCCTGGATATCTACGCCCCCGACCAACCGCTTGCCCGCCTGGCCTGCCAGGTGCACGTCACCGGCGATATGCGCATACGCAAACTGTGATCATGGCCTGGCCGGCGGCACTGGGAGTCGCCAACCCAAACCTGCGTAATGGTTTTCACTGAACGCGCAAACAGGCAGTACGTGGGTAGAGCAGGCTCGCACAACAAGAGCGGCTAACAAAACCCAGCGTAGCGGTTCTGGCTAGGCGTGCGAGAGATCGCGCGTGCAGCAGGCGCGCGCAGCAGACAGCACGTGGGTACGGCAAGCTCTCATAACAACGCCAGAAGGGTTTTGTTAGCCGCTCTAAGGCCAAAAGGGATTTGTCGCGGCGATTACACCCTACTACGCCGCCGCCCCAGCCAGTATCCCAGTATCACGCCCAGCAACAGCAACACCACGCCTACGGCCAGGATGCCTCGCAGGGCGTACTCCTTGGTTGCCGTCAGCATGGGGTTATCCAGCAGATTGACCGAGAAATGCAGCTTCACCAGCTTCCAGTTGCCCCCCTCCCTGGCCACGACTGCGGTCCAGCGGGTGGGCATGGTGCGCACGCTACCATCACGGAAGGTGTAAACATCGTTGGAAACGCCATGGACCAGACCCACGTCCTCGCTGAGAAACTGGGTCAGCTCATCGGCCACGGGTGCAGCTTCCAGCTTGTCCAGCAGCCTGTTTTCACCCTGGAACAAGCCATCCCAATAGGCCTTGAAGGCTTCCAGTGAGCTGAACTTCTGGTTGTCGACCGTGATGATGGTGAACTGGGAATGCAGCAACGGGGCCATCGCTTCCAGCTTGCCGCTGTTCAACGCCTGTGTGCCGGTCTTCAGTATATTGCGCAGCGCTTCATGGTCTGCATGCCGGTCCTCGGCCCGCGCAGTCGCGCAAACCAACAGAACCAGCAAGGGCAGCAACATCAGGCATAACCGTTTCATCGCAACTCCATCCAGGTTGGCTAACCCATACAGCCTAGTGCCTGCATGGCGCGATTGCACCCCTAGCAGCCCCTGTCATGCACCAATTCGGCCACCAGCCTGTGGTTTTCCCGCCCATCTTTGCCATGGCAGGGAACTTGGCGCCCAACGGACTAGTCCTAGCCCGAATTGCTCGGCTAAAATCCACCCATGTCCGCTCTCCTCTCTTCCGTCTACAAGCTGTGGCCCGCACTCATTGCAGTGCTGATGCTGCTTGTCCCGGCGCAGGCAGAGCCGCGCGGCGTACCGCCGTCACGCATGGATGCCATGACGCAGTCGCGGGTACCCTGCCATATCGATGCCAAGACCGTCGCCAAGCAGGCGCAAAAGGCCGCTCCCAAGGTCGCCAAGAAGTCCGACTGCTGTGCGGCTGGCGGTAGCAGCGACTGTACTGCCAGATGCGGCAATCAATGCGGCAAGCTCGGCAGCCTGGGGCTGCTGTTCGATTTCTTTGAGAGCCGTCCTGGCTGCCAACCTCGCTCGCTGGCCGACAATTTCAGCGATACCGACCTCCCCACGCCCGACCGGCCACCCAGGCTGATCTGACCTTCCTCGTCTGACCATTAGGTCTCACCATAGCCGCCCATCCTGGCCACGCCTTGTTATTGCCGTGCGCCACCGAGCCATGCCTGCCATACGGCCAGGCACAGCTACCGATATGAGGCGCAGCAGACCTTCTCCTGTGATACCGGTTGCCCATGCCGGGTCTTCATGGGCCTGTACTTGAAAGGACATCCTATGAAACGCAAACTCCTGATCATCGCCTGTGCACTCAGTCTGCCCAGCCTTGCCTATGCCGCCAGTTGCTGTGGCATGACTATCTGCTGCGAGCTGCCTTGCTGCTAAGAGCCGCTAACAAAACCCTTCTGGCGTTGTTGCGCGAGCTTGCCGTACCCACGTACTGTCTGCGCTCGCACGCCTAGCCAGAACCGCTACGCTGGGTTTTGGTAGCCGCTCTAAAGCACCGGGCTTGAACGGAACAGGCCACCTACACAGGTGGCCTGTTCCCAACACTGCAGGCGCCGCACCCACGCCACCCCGGCCTAGCGCACCAACCGGTGCCAGCGGGTACTTGCGTAATCAGGGTTAAAGCATGCTGATGACAGCGCAGTAACGATCAATGCGGCATCAAGCGCACACCGTAACCGCCTCCCAATACCTCCAGCGAGAACAGCCTGTCTATATTGGGATGCTTGCCTGGATGCTTGCGGGCATCCTCCGCATGCTCGGCATATAGCCACTGCCCTAGCCGAGCCGCCTTGGGGGTGATGGCGCCAAAATCGCGGTACAAGGCGTGGTAAAGCGCCAGCGAGCCCGTCTGGCCAGGCCGGTTCTCGATGATGGCCTCCAGCTTGCCCTCGCGCCAAAGCTGCATGCCGCCCAGGTGGTCTATGCGCGGCAGGCAGGCCAGCACCTCCGGGAAGGTAAGGCTGGGTGTCGTTTGCAGCAGTTGCTTGCTGGCCTCGCGGAACTGCGGTACGCGGCTGTCACGCATCCATTCGAACAGCGCCATCTCACGGGTTACGACCGTCACACCTGCCGCAGTCATGCGCGCAATCGCCGCCGCTTTGTCGTCCCGGCTACGCGACCCGATGGCATCAGCCACCAGGAACACCTGCTTGCCAGCAGCCTGCATTTCCAAGGCGGTCTGCAGCACACAAACATGAGCCTCCATACCGCATACCACTACCTGTGGTCGCGTCTCGGCAGCCGTACCCTTCAGGCAGTCTGCCGCCACACAAGAGAAGCTGGTCTTGTCCACCACCGGGGCATCCACAGCAGCAGCCTTCAGCACCGGCAAGGTGCCACCCAAACCTTGTGGATACTGCTCGGAGAACACCACCGGCACCCCATTGAGGCGGGCCGCACTGATTAGCCACTTGAGCGAGGCCACCAGCCGCGGCGCATCATTGACGGCAGCCACCAGTTTCTCCTGCACGTCTACCACCAGCAAAGTACAGGCATCAGGGTGCATCAGCATGGGCGTCTCCTTATGGTTATCCGTAACACCATCGTACCGCGAGCCGCCCTGCTGAAAAAGCAAAAGGGCGTATTGCTACGCCCTTCACTACCCAGCAAGTGCTCACCAAGCCGCAACAGATTATCAAACAGTCACTTAGCTGGTTTGCAACAAGGCAACACAGCAATGATGTGCTGGTTTACTCCGCCTCATCCATCCAGCAAAGCTGTATGGCCTCCAGTATCTTTTCGCCGCAGTGGGCAGGGTCATCATCAAAGCCCTCCAGCTCCAGCACCCATTGCATCAGGTCGGTAAAGCGTACCGTCCTGGGGTCGGTATCCGGAAACTTCTCAGCCAGTTCGATGGCGATATCGCGGGAGTCTATCCATTTCATGCTTTGTTCTCCTGTTTGATGTCCGCCAGCGGTGCATCCGTCAGCAATTGTAGTTCGGCTGGGGTCAGGCGAAATACGCTGTCACTGGTACCGGCAGCCGCCCATACATGTTCGTACTGCAGCAGGTCTTGATCGAGCAGCAGCAAGGGCGCTTCCAGATGCCCTACCGGTGCAACGCCACCAATGGCAAAGCCTGTCTTGCGGCGGACGAAGTCCGCATCGGCACGGGCCAGTGGCTCACCCAGCAGTTGGGCTAACTTGCGTTCATCCACCCGGTTGCTGCCGCTGGCCACCACGACCACCACCCTGTCCGAGCTGACCGCCCGCAGCACGATGGACTTGGCGATTTCGGCCACCTGGCAACCTATGGCGGCGGCGGCATCGGCGGCGGTACGGGTACCAGCCGGAAAAACCTTGATATCGATATTGATGCCCTTGGCCGCCAGGGCGGCTTCGACACGTTGCTGGCTACTCAGTGGCAGGTTCACGGCGTGCTCTCTCGCTGTAGGCGGGTGGTACGGCGGATATCAGATATCCCAGTCCTTATCGTAATGCTCGCGGGCGTGATTGATCGTGTACTTGGGAATTTCCACGGTCAAGTCAGCGCCGGCCACCACTGCCTGGCACGATAAGCGCGACACGCTGGTAAGACCCCAGGCCTTGTCCAGCAGATCGTCTTCCTCTTCCTCGCTGGGCGTCAGGCTGTTGAAGCCCTGCCGCACAATCACGTGGCAGGTCGTGCAGGCGCAGGATTTCTCGCAGGCATGCTCGATGGCGATATCGTGGTTGAGCAAGGCATCGCAAACAGTTACGCCCGTGTCCACCTCAAAGGTGGCACCCTTGGGGCAAAGCTGGTCGTGCGGCAGTACGGTGATGATGGGCATGGTGCTACGCCTCTGTCTTGGTTGGCTTCGTCCCGCATGGGGGCGAAGGCAGCGCGGGTGGCAGCAGCAACATTTGCAGCCCCGCCCACGCTGGTAAATGGTCTATTTATCCGAGTTCGCTGAGCTTTTGCCCAGCCAGGCCCCGTTTTACTGCGGCATCCATGCGGCGGGCAGCAAACTCGCTGGTTGCTTGGTTCAGTGCATCGGTTTGCGCCCGAATCTCTGTGGCAGCCTCACCTGCGCTAGCGGCCTGCAAGCGGGCCAGTGCTGCTTCCACCTCGGCACGCTCCTCGGCATCAAGCAACTGGCCATCGCTGGCGAGTGCCGCACGGGTCGCTGCAATCAAGCTCTCGGCCTCCACCCGCGCCTCGGCCAGGGTGCGCGCAAGCATATCTTCACTGGCGTGCTGCATGGAATCCTGCAACATACGGGCGATTTCGTCGTCAGCCAGGCCATACGATGGCTTCACGGCTATGCTGGCCTCCACCCCGGTGGACTGCTCGCGGGCCGACACTGCCAGCAGGCCATCTGCATCGACTTGGAAGGTCACCCGGATACGAGCGGCACCCGCCACCATGGGCGGTATGCCACGCAATTCGAAACGGGCCAGGCTGCGGCAATCGGCCACCAGCTCACGCTCACCCTGCACCACATGGATAGCCATGGCCGTCTGGCCATCCTTAAAGGTGGTGAATTCCTGTGCGCGTGCGGTTGGTATCGTGCTGTTGCGCGGAATCACCTTCTCCGTCAGCCCCCCCATGGTTTCCAGGCCCAAGGAAAGCGGGATAACATCCAGCAGCAGCCACTCGTCATCGCCCTTGTTGCCCGCCAGGGCATTGGCCTGCATGGCCGCGCCCAGCGCCACCACCTTGTCGGGGTCCAGATTGGTCAGCGGCTCTCGGCCAAAGAAATCGGCCACGGCGCGGCGTACATGCGGCATGCGGGTGGCGCCGCCCACCATCACTACGCCCTTGATCTCGCTCATGTCCAGCTTGGCATCGCGCAGCGCCTTGCGTACTGGGCTGATGGTCTTTTGCACCAGCGGGGCGGTAATCTGCTGGAACACCTCGGCGCTCAGCGCCAGGTCTACGACTTCGCCATCGGCCAGCTTGGCAGTGATGCGGGTCTCGGCATGATCGGTCAACGCCTCTTTGGCTTCGCGCGCGTGGGTCAGCAGCAGGCGGGTGTCGTGATCGCCCAGCAGGCTGAGGCCCGCATTCTCCACAACCCAGCAATAGATGCGCTGGTCGAAGTCATCCCCGCCGAGCGCCGAATCGCCCGAGGTAGACAGCACCTCGAACACCCCTCGGGTCAGCTTGAGAATGGACACATCAAAGGTGCCGCCGCCCAGGTCGTACACGATATAGATGCCTTCGGCAGCGTTATCGAGACCGTAGGCTACCGCTGCAGCAGTAGGCTCATTCAGCAATCGCAGCACATTCAGCCCGGCCAGCGTGGCCGCGTCCTTGGTGGCCTGGCGCTGGGCATCGTCAAAGTAGGCCGGCACGGTAATCACCGCACCCAGCAGTTCGCCCCCAAGGCTGGCCTCTGCACGCTGCTTCAGGTGGCGCAGCACATCGGCCGACACTTCGACCGGGCTTTTTTCACCCGCGACCGTCTTGATCTTGAGCATGCCTGGCGCATCGACAAAACGGTAGGGTGTTGCGGCCGAATCGGGCAAATCCTTCACCCCCCTGCCCATGAAACGCTTGACGGAGACGATGGTATTGCGCGGATCTTCGCTCTGCCGCAGCTGGGCAGCATAGCCGACGGTGGTCTGGCCATCGGCAGCATAGTGCACCACCGAGGGCAGCAGCGTAGCGCCGGTCTCGTCGGCCAGTACGGTGGCCGAGCCACTGCGTACCGTCGCCACCAGCGAATTGGTCGTACCCAGGTCTATCCCTACCGCCAGGCGGTGTTGATGGGGTTCGGCAGCTTGGCCGGGTTCGGCGATCTGGAAAAGAGCCATGTCAGTCCACTCTGGCACGCCAAGCAAAAGCAGCGCACCGGGCTAAAGCCGGTTACTCCGGCATTTCGATTAATGCTTGCGGGTCGAATGCTGGCATCCTGTGCCATCGACATTCAACTCCTACTCAAATCAGCTGTGCAGTCACAGGCTGGAGAGCTATCCGCTCAATCCAGCAGACGCTCGATCGCATCGCCCACTTCCTGCTCCAGCTTCTCCATGAACTTGAGCTTGCGCACCACGGTAGCGGCCTGGGCATGTGCGGCCTGCTCGTCCAACAGCAATCCCAACTCGGTTTCCATGGCACACCCTACGCCCCGCAACTCGCGACCCAGCGCTTCCAGGCTATCCACATCGCTGGCGGCCCTGGCATCGGCAATCGCTTCACGCCATTCCATCTGCTGCATCAGGAAATCCACCGGCATAGCCGTATTGGTTTCCTCCTGGGTATCCACCCCAGCCAGCAGCAGCAAGTAGCGCGCACGTGCCAGGGGAGACTTCAGGGTCTGAAAGGCTTCGTTCACCCGGGTAGCCGCCTGCAGTGCCATACGCTTGTCGGCGTCGGTCAGGCTGGCGGCCTTATCCGGGTGGTATTGCGTCTGCAGAGCACGAAATGCCGTCTCCATGCTGGCCATATCGAGCCTATAGGCGCGAGGCAAGCCAAACAGGGTAAAGTGGTCGTGGCTGAAATCGAAGTGGTTCATGGTGGGAAGCCATCGTGGCAAAGCGTACCGACCGAAAAGCAAGGCACCGCATGGCGGTGCCCGGCTTGTCTACGGTGCAGCTCAGACCTCAGGTATTGAAGCTTTCGCCGCAACCGCATTCGTCCTTGACGTTAGGATTATTGAACTTGAACCCTTCGTTCAAGCCCTCCTTCACGAAGTCGAGTTCGGTACCGTCGATATAGGGCAGGCTCTTGGCATCGGTAAATATCTTGACGCCAAAGCTCTCGAACGCCAGATCTTCAGCCGCAGCCTCGTCCACAAACTCCAGCTTGTAGGCCATGCCTGAGCAACCCGAGGTACGGACGGCCAAGCGCACACCTACGCCACGGCCCCGCTTGGCAATGTATTTGGCGACGTGCTTGGCAGCGCTTTCAGACAGCGACAGTCCCATGATCAGCCCTCGTGTTTGGCCTTGTAATCGGCTACCGCTGCCTTGATGGCATCTTCAGCCAGGATGGAGCAGTGTATCTTGACCGGTGGCAGTGCCAGTTCTTCGGCAATCTGGGTGTTCTTGATGTTCAGGGCTTGATCCAGCGTCTTGCCCTTGACCCACTCCGTCACCAGCGAGCTGGAGGCAATGGCCGAGCCGCAGCCATAGGTCTTGAACTTGGCGTCTTCAATCACACCGCCTTCACCCACCTTGATCTGCAGCTTCATCACGTCGCCACAAGCCGGCGCGCCAACCATGCCGGTGCCTACCGACTCGTCACCCTTGTCGAAGGCGCCAACGTTGCGCGGATTCTCATAATGGTCGATGACCTTGTCACTGTATGCCATGTCGTTTACTCCTGTAAGGGGTGGTGGAGTACGAGGCGGGAAGTCCTCGCTACTGCTCAACAGCCACCCTAGAAACCATTGCTACCAGCCGGGAAACCTGGGTTACCGGCTGCCATCCTTCAGCACCTGTCAGTGTGCAGCCCACTGCACCGTGTTCAGGTCTATGCCTTCCTTGAACATGTCCCACAGCGGGCTCAGTTCGCGCAGCTTGCCTATCTTTTCGTGGATCAGTTTGATGGCGTAATCGATATCCTCAACCGTGGTAAAGCGGCCGATGGTGAAACGAATGGACGAATGAGCCAGTTCATCATTACGACCCAAGGCGCGCAGCACATAGCTGGGCTCCAGCGAAGCCGAGGTACAGGCCGAGCCCGACGACACGGCCAGGTCCTTCAGCGCCATGATCAGCGATTCGCCTTCTACATAGTTGAAGCTGACATTGAGGTTGTGCGGCACGCGCGCATCCATGTCACCGTTCAGATAGACCTCTTCCATGCCCGACACGCCATGCCACAGGCGATCGCGCAGCATGCGGATACGTTCCAGCTCAGTAGCCATCTCTTCGCGCGCCAGCTTGAACGCCACGCCCATGCCCACGATCTGGTGAGTTGCCAGAGTGCCCGAGCGCATGCCGCGCTCATGGCCGCCACCATGCATCTGGGCTTCCAGGCGCACCCGTGGCTTGCGCCGCACGTACAAGGCACCTACCCCCTTGGGGCCATAGGTCTTGTGGGCCGAGAAACTCATCAGATCCACCTTGAGGCTGGACAGATCAAGGGCAATCTTGCCCGTGGCCTGCGCCGCATCGACATGGAACAGGATGCCGCGCTCACGCAGCAGCTCACCAAGTTGCGCGATAGGCTGTATCACGCCGATTTCATTGTTCACTGCCATCACCGACACCAGGATGGTGTCATCGCGCAGGGTAGCCTTGAGCAGGTCGAGATCAAGCAGGCCGTTTTCCATCGGGCTGAGGTAGGTCACCTCAAAGCCTTCGCGCTCCAGCTCACGCATGGTATCGAGCACAGCCTTGTGCTCGGTCTTCATGGTAATCAGGTGCTTGCCCTTGTCCTTGTAGAAATGTGCCGCCCCCTTGATCGCCAGGTTGTTGGATTCGGTCGCACCAGAGGTCCAGACAATTTCCTTGGCATCACAGTTCACCAGCTTGGCCACTTCCTCACGGGCGGCCTCGACGGCCTCTTCGGCAGCCCAGCCGAAGGGGTGCGAGCGGCTGGCCGGGTTGCCAAACTGCTCGGTCAGCCACGGAATCATCTGCTCCGCAACGCGTGGGTCCACCGGGGTGGTGGCGGAATAGTCGAGGTAAATCGGCAATTTCATTTACTACGCTCCATACGATGCATCAACGCCCAGTCGGTCAGGCGGGCCTTATGGCCTCTGTGTGTCAACAGTTTCAGGCCAGGGCCTGGTGTTCTTGCGTGCTCTTGCGCTTGTCGTGCAGTACGCACTCACTGGTGGCCTGGGTGCTGGCACAGGCTGTGCGCTGCTTCTCTATCAGCGTGGCCAGGGTTACCGAGGCCAGGTATTCATAAATAGTGCGATTCAGGTCAGACCACAGGTCGTGCGTCATGCAGCGCTTGTTGTCTTCCAGGCAGTTTTCCTTGCCACCGCACTGGGTGGCGTCCAACGGCTCATCCACCGCCGTGATGATGTCGGCCACCGATATATCGGCCACAGGCCGCGCCAGGCAATAGCCGCCACCGGGGCCGCGCACGCTGTCCACCAGGCTGTTGCGGCGCAGTTTGCCGAAAAGCTGCTCAAGATAGGACAGCGAAATCTGTTGCCGCTCGGAGATACCCGCCAGCGTCACCGGCCCCTTCTGCTCTCGCAGGGCCAGATCCAGCATGGCGGTTACAGCAAAGCGACCTTTGGTGGTCAAGCGCATGGATGTACCTGTTTATACTGTCTGCTTGGGCAAGCGCGCCGCGGGGCACAGGCGGTGTCTGGTGGGCTGGCAAGCGACCTTGATTGAGCCTGAAGGATAAAATACCCGACTTTTTTAGTCAAGATTTTATCCTACTAAATTAGTCAACAATACGGTTCAAATAGTTCGCATCAAATTTGTCTGCCGTAGCCCGTTCCTCGGCGCAATTCACCCCCAAGGACTCCAGCCGGCGCAGTATCAGTTCGATGCGGGCATCGATATTGGTACTGTGGTCCACCAGACCGTGTATGGCCTGCACCATCGGGTCGTCCATCTTGCTGGAGATCGCATAGGCAGAGAAGCCCATCTTCTCTGCCTTGGCTTCACGCGCCTGGGCCACATCATCCGCCACAATGCGGGCCGGTATGCCCACCGCAGTGGCATTGGGAGGTACGTCCTTCACCACCACCGCATTGGAGCCCACCTTGGCACCCGCATGCAGGGTGATCGGTCCCAATATCTTGGCCCCGGCACCGATGATCACGCCGCGCTCCAGCGTGGGATGCCGCTTGCCCTTGTTCCAGCTGGTGCCCCCCAGGGTCACCCCATGGTAGAGCGTACAATCGTCACCGATGATGGCCGTCTCGCCCACCACGATACCCATGCCATGGTCGATAAACACGCGGCGGCCTATGGTGGCGCCAGGATGTATTTCTATGCCCGTGGTAAAGCGGCTGAAATGCGATACCAGCCTGGCCAGCCATTTGAAATTGGCACGCCAAAGCCCATGCGCCAACTGGTGAAAGGTCAACGCATGAAAGCCGGGGTAACAGGTAATCACTTCCCAGGTCGAGCGGGCTGCGGGGTCGCGATCGAACACGACGGCAATGTTTTCACGTAGGCGTGCGAACATTCGGTGGGCTCTGGGAGGCATGGAAAAAGGCCGACTATTTTACTCGACTATTGTGCAGCGCGGAAGCCGCCATCAACCTATCAGCCGCCAACGCTGCGCAATATGCTGCAGTTAGTGTGGGCTGGTGGCTAGAATACGCACATGTTTCCCGCACTCGACCTTCAAGACAAGCCTTCCGAGCAACATCAGCTTGACGTGCTGCTGCATGCAAGACACCCCATCATCACCGTGGAAAGCGACGAAGAGCCACGCTTCCTGGCACTGATAGAACAACTGGCACGGCGCCAGGAGCTACCTCTGTTCTCTTGGACAGCTGTAGACGGCCTGATACGCCGTATCACCTCCGAAACGCAGCGACCGACCGATACCTACGAGTTGCACCATGCCCTGCGACATCTATACAAGTCGCCGCAGAATGGCGTGTTTGTCTTTTTTGACGCCCACCCCTTCCTGGACGATGCCGTCACCATCCGGCTGATCAAGTCACTGGTGCATCAACGCCATCAAACCCAGCGCACCTTGATCTTCTTTGGCCCCGATGTCGATTTGCCAGGCGAACTGAAACGCTTCTCGACCACCTTTACGCTGTCACCACCGTCAGCAGACGACATCCGCAAGCTGATCCACCAGGAGGCTCAGGTCTACGCCAAGCTGCGTGGTGGTACCAGGGTAAAAGCCTCAAACGATGTATTGGAGCAGCTGGTACGCCTGCTGGCCGGCCTGAACATGGACGACATACATCGCTTGGTGCGGGAAGTCATAGACGATGACGGCATGCTGACCGAAGCCGATCTCCGCCATGTAGCCCAAGCCAAGAACCATATCCTCAACCAGGATGGCATGCTCAGCTTTGAGGCTGACACTGGCCGTTTTGCGGAGCTGGGTGGCCTGGCCGGCCTGAAGCGCTGGCTGGCGCTGCGCGAGCATGCCTTTGGCGATACCCAAAACCCCAAGGACAGCCCCAAGGGCCTCCTGCTGACCGGCGTGCAGGGCTGCGGCAAGAGCCTGGCCGCCAAATGCGTAGCCGGTAGCTGGGGCCTGCCGCTGCTGCGGCTTGATTTTGGCGTGCTCTACAACAAGTTTTTTGGCGAGACTGAGCGCAATCTGCGCAGCGCACTGGCCGCTGCAAATCGCATGGCACCCTGCGTGCTATGGATAGACGAAATAGAAAAAGGCCTGGGCACCGACAGCACAGGCGCTGATAGCGGGGTCTCCCGGCGGGTGCTGGGCACCTTGCTGACCTGGATGGCCGAACGCAAGCACCCCGTATTCATCGTAGCGACGGCCAACGATATCGACAGCCTGCCTCCCGAGCTGATACGCAAGGGCCGGCTGGATGAGATCTTCTTTGTCGATCTACCCGGTCACCAAGCACGGGAGGAAATCTGGCGCATCCACCTAGGCCAGCGCAACGAAACCCTCACACCGGCGCAATTGTCTGGGCTGCTGGATGCCAGCGAGGGATATTCAGGCGCCGAGATCGAACAAGCCGTCGTAGCCAGCCGCTTTGCAGCCCAGACCGAAGGACAGCCATTGACTCAAGCACACCTGCTGGCTGAGCTGGCACGTACCCGCCCCCTATCACTGGTCATGGCCGAACGTATCACCGCCATGCGCGAATGGGCGCAGGAACGCGCCGTAATGGCCGATGACGAGGCCGCCGCATGAAGTCCATCCGCTGGCTGCTCCTGCTCTGCAGCCTGGCCGGCCAGGCTGCACCCTCAGTCAGGGTCGCGCTGATCAAGACAGCCGATGCAGAGACACGGGGCATGCTGGCTGTGGCAGGCGGCAGCTGGGACAAGCTGCCGCTGGTGTACACCGCCGTGCTGGTATCCCACCCGCAAGGTGAACTGCTGTTCGATGCGGGGCTCGGCACCCAGGTCGACGCCCAGGTGGAGGCTGACATGCCTTGGTGGACTGGCCCTTTCCTGCGCTACCAGCACCCCTGCCCTGCCGTCCGCCAATTGGCCGGGCGCAAGATCCCCCGCATCATCCTCTCGCACGCTCATTGGGACCACGTCAGCGGCCTGGTCGATTTCCCCGATAGCGAGGTCTGGGTCACCTCGGCGGAGCGTCAGTTCATTGCCAGCGGCACACCACCGACCATCTTCCCCTCACAGGTGCATACACCGCCAATCAAGTGGCGCGAATACAGCTTCGCCCCCCAGGCCTGGCTAGGGTACCAACAGAGTCTTGACCTGTTTGGGGATGGCAGCGCCGTGCTGGTGCCCATGGCCGGCCACACACCCGGCTCTGTCGGCTTGTTCACCCGACTGGCTTCGGGCCGCAGCCTGTTTTTTGTGGGCGATACCATCTGGACCACGCAGGCGCTGGACGGGGCAAGGGAAAAGTCCTGGTTTGCCCGGCAACTGGCCGATAACGACCGCGACGCCACGGCCAGCCAGATACGCCAACTGGCCCAGATAGCCAGCGAGATGCCACAACTGCAGATCGTGCCCGCCCACGACGCTGCCGTGCAGGACAAGTTGGGCTACTACCCCAACTGGGTGGATGAACCGCCAAGCAAGCAGCCCAGTCTTTGCCCTAAGGCCATTCCCTAGCGCGGTCAGGACAGCACTAAAACGCCCACCGGCCGGGATGGCACCCTGGTGTTATTGCGCGGGTACTGCCACCGGCGCCGCCGTTGCGGGCGTGCTGCTCAGGCCTAGCGTCGCACCTGGCCCCACCTTGGCTTCAGCCCGCAAGCGCCACTTGGCCGCCTCGTCTTCCAACTGCACCAGCCAACGCTGGCTGACCAAGGGGCTCGCCAGACGGCCAGACAGCATGGCGCCATCCACCGGCTGCAACGTCACCACCTGATCCAAACCCGATCGGGTGGGGTGGGCAAACCGCAACTTCAAGGGCGCTGGGCTTGCTGGCAAGGGCACCAGCAGCACGCGCACACTTTGGCCGTCCTCGGCCATGAATAGCTGTGCCGACAAACCCAAGGCGCTGGCCTGCTGATCGCGGGCCATCTCCATGCCTATCTCGTTGCCACGCTTGTAATAGTCGTCAACCACCAGGCCATCATTGCTCTGTATGGCCACCTTGATCAGGTGTATGCAGGCCAGCACCGTCACCAGCAGCAAGCCCAGGAAAAGCAGTACGACTGGCTGGCGATACCAGCGATTGGAATCAGACATGGCAAAAAACCCGCTATGAAATACCGGACCCGGCCGGGCCCGGTCTGTTACTGACCGATGAAGCTCGACTTCTCGCGCACCTTGAGCGTCAGGTCATCTGCCGCCTGCACCACAAAATAGATCTTCTTGGAGCCCCGCGTAACCAGCTGCGGCTCCACCTGCACCCGAATGCCCACCACGGCCGAACCATTACCCGGCACCTCGACGATATCGCCCTGGTCGCTCAGCACCTTGAGATCAGGCAAGCCCTCGGCACGAATGACAAAGCGGTGCAACTTCTCGTCGGTATTCTCAATCTGCAGCCGATAGCTATTCTCCACCAGCCCCTCGTCCGTCTCTCGCACCAAGGCATTACGGTCACGCAAGATATTCACCTTGATGGGCGACTTCAGCACCAGTGATACCGCCACTGCCGCCAGCACCAGGAACAATGCCACGCTGTAGATGATCACCCGAGGCCGCAGTATGTGATTGGCGATCTCTTTTTCCGGGTACTTGTGAGCGAGCGCATTCTCGGTGGTGTAGCGCACCAACCCGCGCGGATAACCCATCTTGTCCATGATGCTGTCACAGGCGTCGATACAGGCACCGCAGGCAATACACTCATATTGCAGCCCATCCCGGATATCGATACCCACCGGGCAGACCTGCACGCACAGTTTGCAATCGATACAGTCGCCCTTGCCTTCAGCCTTGTAATCATCTGTCTTCTTGCGGCTGCCACGCGGCTCACCCCGCTCGGCGTCGTAGCTGATGATCAGCGTATCGGGGTCGAACATGGCACTCTGGAAGCGGGCATAGGGACACATGTACTTGCATACCTGCTCACGCATCCAGCCTGCGTTGCCATAAGTGGCAAAACCGTAGAACAGTATCCAGAAGGTCTCCCATGGGCCGGTCGAGAGCATGAGCACCTTGCCGGCCAACTCACGTATGGGGGTGAAGTAACCCACGAAGGTAAAGCCGGTCCACAGCGCGATGACTATCCAGATGGCGTGCTTGGTGTACTTGAGCCGCAGCCGGCGCAGGTTCATGGGGCCGTTGTCCAGCTTGATGCGGGCCAAGCGATCACCTTCCACCCATTTCTCCACCCACAGGAATATCTCGGTGTAGACCGTCTGCGGACAGGAATAGCCACACCATAGCCGCCCGCCTATGGAGGTCCAGACGAACAGTCCAAAGGCACTGGCCAGCAACAGGGCCGTCAGGTAGATCAGATCTTGCGGCAGGAAGATAAAACCGAAGATATAGAACTTGCGATGCACTAGGTCGAACAGCAGCATCTGTCGGTCACCCCAGTGCAGCCAGGGCATGCCATAGAAGAACAGCTGGGTGGCCACCAGCCAGAACCAGCGCCACTGGGTAAACCGACCGGTCACCCAGCGCGGATAGACCTTCTTGTGTTTCTCGTACAGTACCACCTCCTCCAATTCGACCGGGTTATCGGCCGGGGTGGCGGGCACCACCTTGATGGGTATGGTCTTGAAGGTCTTGGACATGGCTTGGGCTCTCAAACATCTCTCGAAAGCGCGGCGCTTTCGGCAAACGTCTGCAGGCGAGGATGTCGCTATCGGCAGGGGTGCAATGGCTATCCTGCACCACAACGCATTGTGCCGGATGGCAGCAACAGCCCGCCTGCGACCGATGGTCGCAGGCGGGCAATCTCATCAGGGCTTGGTGCCTGCTTCAGGCTTGTCCGACAAGCCGTAGACATAGGCCGCCAGCAAGTGAACCTTGCCCTCGCCCAGCGCTTCCTTCCAGGCCGGCATGCGGTTCTTGCGGCCATTGGTGATGGTTTCGGTGATGGCGCGCTCACTGCCGCCATACAGCCAGACCGTATCCGTCAGGTTGGGTGCACCAATCAACTGGCTACCCTTGCCATCGGCCTGGTGGCAAGCCACACACACCTGCTGGTAGGTAGCCTGACCACGTGCGGCCCGCACAGCGTCATACTTCTTGCTGGCCAGCTTTTGCACGTAGTTGGCGACATCCTTGACCTTCTCTTCGCCAAAAGCGACACCAAAGGCAGGCATCTGGCCGGCACGTCCGGCGTTCAGCGTCTCCAGAATCTGCTCCGGCTTACCACCATACAACCAGTCGGCATCCGTCAGGTTGGGGAAGCCCTTGGCACCACGCGCATCCGAGCCATGGCACTGCATGCAATAGGTCAGGAACAGGCTCTGACCCGACTTCTGCGCCGCCGGATCCTTGGCCAGGGTTGCCACATCCACCTTCAGATACTTGTCGTACAAGGGCTTGACGTCCTTGTCCTTGGCAGCCGACTCCTGCTCGTACTGGCCCACGGCCGTCCAGCCCTTGCTGCCCTGGTAAGCACCCAGACCAGGGTACAAGGCCAGATACACCACGGCAAAGATGATGGTCAGGTAGAACAAGCCCATCCACCACATCGGCAGCGGATTGTTGTACTCCTCCAGATCGCCATCCCACTTATGGCCTGTCACATCTGCCTGCTGTCCCTTGGGCAGCTTGACCACGCTCTGCGAAATCAGCAGATAAGTCAGCCAGACCAGGGACAGGACAACGATACCGGCTACCCAATAGCCCCAGAATTCGCTGAAAAAGTCACTCATTGCTTACTCCCGGCCTGCTCGTGCGGCAGGTCGTCGTCATTGATAGGCTGCATGGCCGCTTCATCGAAGCGCTGGCTGGCCGGCTTGCCATAGGCCCACAGGGCGATGCCGACAAAGCAGGTCAGGCCCGCCACGGTGAGAATTTCACGCAGGATATTGATATCCATGTCCGTCACTCCTCAGCGTATGCCCTTGAGCGCCAGGCCCAGGCCCTGCAGATAGGCCACCACCGCATCCATCTCGGTCTTGCCTTCCACCATCTCGGGCGCCTTGGCGATTTCTTCCTTGGTGTAGGGGACGCCAACCTTGGTCAGCGCGGTCATGCCAGCCTGCACCTTGGCCGGATCCACCTTGTTCACCGCCAGCCACGGGAAGGCCGGCATATTGGATTCCGGCACCACGTCACGCGGGTTCATCAGGTGAACTACATGCCACTCATCGGAGTAGCGGCCACCCACGCGGGCCAGATCCGGGCCGGTACGTTTGGAGCCCCACTGGAAGGGATGGTCATACACCGACTCGCCGGCGACCGAGTAATGGCCATAGCGCTCGGTTTCGGCGCGGAAAGGCCGGATCATCTGCGAGTGGCAGTTGTAGCAACCCTCGCGGATATAGACATCGCGGCCAGCCAGCTGCAGCGCGTTATAGGGCTTCACACCCGGCGTGGGCTGGGTGGTGGACTTGGAGAACATCAACGGCAGTATCTCCACCAGCATGGCCACGCTGATGATCAACAGCGTAAACACGATCAGGTAGGCGACGTTTTCTTCGATCAGTTTCTGAATCTTATCCATGACGATTCCTAGGCTCAGGCGTGGGCGTGTTGCGACACAGCGGGCACGGGGGCATCGAATGCCTTGCCCTGCATGATGGTGCGAGCCATGTTGTAGGCCATCAGGAACATGCCACCCAGATAGAGCGCACCACCCAGCACACGGACGTAGTAGTACGGATAGGTTGCCTTCACGCTATCGATAAAGGCGTGGGTCAGGGTGCCGTCCATATTGGTCTGGCGCCACATCTGGCCCTGGGTGATACCGGCCATCCACATCGCGGCGATATACAACACCACGCCTATGGTTGCCATCATGAAGTGCACGTCAATCAACTTGGTCGAGTACATCTTCTCGCGGCCGAACAGGCGCGGAATCAGGTAGTAGATTGAGCCAATGGAAATCATCGCCACCCAGCCCAAGGCACCGGAGTGCACATGGCCTATGGTCCAGTCGGTGTAATGGCTCAGCGCATTCACCGTCTTGATCGACATCATCGGACCTTCAAAGGTCGACATGCCATAGAACGACAGTGCGGTGATCATGAACTTGAGGATGGGGTCGGTACGCAGCTTATGCCATGCGCCAGACAGGGTCATGATGCCGTTGATCATGCCGCCCCAGCTTGGCGCCAGCAGGATGATGGAGAACGCCATACCCACGCTCTGCGTCCAGTCTGGCAGTGCCGTGTAATGCAGGTGGTGAGGACCGGCCCACATATAGGTGAACACCAGCGCCCAGAAGTGCACCACCGACAGACGATAGGAGTAAACCGGACGGCCAGCCTGCTTGGGCACAAAGTAGTACATCATGCCGAGAAAGGCTGCGGTCAGGAAGAAACCCACGGCATTGTGGCCGTACCACCATTGCACCATGGCATCCACGGCGCCGGCATAGGCCGAGTAGGATTTCCAGGCACCGGCCGGTATAGCCATGCTATTGACCACATGCAGCAGCGCCACCGCCAGGATAAAGGCCCCGTAGAACCAGTTGGCCACGTAGATGTGCTTCTGGGTACGGCGAGCAATGGTGCCGAAGAAGACATAGGCGTAGGACAACCACACCACGGTGATCAGGATATCAATGGGCCATTCCAGCTCAGCGTATTCCTTGCCCGAGGTGTAACCCAGCGGCAAAGTAATGGCAGCAGCCACAATGACCAGTTGCCAGCCCCAGAAGGTAAAGGCCGCCAGCTTGTCGGATATCAGCCGCACCCCACAGGTACGCTGCACCACGTAGTAGGAGGTGGCAAACAGCGCGCAGCCACCGAAAGCAAAGATCACCGCATTGGTATGCAGCGGACGCAGGCGACCGAAATGGAAATAGGGACCGAAGTTCAGTTCAGGCCATGCCATCTGGGCGGCGATGATCACCCCCACCAGCATACCGACTATCCCCCAAACCACCGTCATGATGCTGAACTGCCGCACCACCCGATAGTTGAAGGTCTCCACCCCGCCATGGGGCTCAAGCGCAGAATTGGCCTGCATGAAACTCTCCGAGAACGCAAAAAATCCGGTTCGACCGCAAAAACGGGTCCGCTCACGACGAAACGTGTCGTCGTGTTCTTCTCTCCGCGCCGGTCTGGCACATATTCTTGTAAGGGCTGGTTATCCAGCCTCTGGTGCTGTCTACCCCGGCAATGCAGGCCATGGAATACCCATGGCGACGCAGGCTACCGGGCCATCAGCAGGCGACTGGCAGGCGGAGTATGCAAACTCCGTCCGCCGCCTCTATTGATATGCGTCAAGCGGTCGTCAAATACGCCCGAGTGGCGGACAACCACCTGCAAGAAATCGTAGAAAGCTGCTGCAACGCACCAATTTTAGCGCCATGACGGCAGTGTGGGCAATCGAGCTTTTGCTCTGAAGCCCGCATACAGCATAGGTTTTCCCGTATTGAAGATATAAAACGAGAAGCCCTCTCAGCCACCATCGCCCTGCAGCAATTCGCCCACCACCCATTTACTCTACACCCTGCATGGGGTGCCATTGTCTTGAACAATAGACGGCAAGCGGACAGCCTACAAAGCAAAACGGCGAGCAACGCTCGCCATTTCTTGCTGCCGCATCAAATGCTTAGCGCCCGCCATAAGCTCATGACCACCGAAAGGCCAAAGCCTATGGCACGCAGCGAGGCTCCCCGCCTGCGGGCGGGCGTAGGGGTGGGGCTCAATCAAGGAAGAGCCGCTGTCTGAGTACCCCCGACGTAAAAGCACCCGGGTTCCCCGGGTGCCCTCGCCTCGCCTACTTATGCGATGCTGCCTGCCAGCGTAACGCGGCTCTTAGTGGTGATGGCCATGCGGACCATGCACATGGCCATGGTCCAGCTCTTCTGCGCTGGCAGCACGCACTTCCGACACGGTAGCCACAAAACGCAGGCGCTTGCCGGCCAGAGGATGGTTGCCATCAACCACCACCTTGCCATCGGCAATTTCGGTCACAGTGAACAACATCACGTCGCCGGTCTCAGGATCATCAGCCTCGAACATCATGCCGACTTCGATCTCCTCAGGGAACACATCCTGCGGCTCGATGCGAACCAGCTCGGCATCGTACTCGCCGAAGGCATCATCAGGCTCCATCGAGACATCGATCTTGTCGCCGACCTTCTTGCCATGCAGGGCTTCTTCAACGGCAGGGAAAATGCCGTCATAGCCACCGTGCAGATAGACCATGGGCTCATCGGCCTGGGTCTGGTCGAGCAGTTCGCCTGCTGCGTCGAACATTTCATAGTGCAGCGAGACAACCGAATTCTTGACGATTTCCATGAGGGCTTTCCTTGGACGACGCCTAGGCGTCGAGTTGCTGAATAAGTTTGAGCACGTCTGCGGCATGGCCACGTGGAGTAACGTTGTAGAGCGCATGACGCAACGTGCCGTTGCGATCGACAATGAATGTCGAACGTACGGTACCGAATTTTACCACGCCATTGCGTTCCATCTCCCGCAGTGTGTGATATCGACGTGACACTTCTGTTTCAGAATCTGACAACAGCCTCACCATCAAGCCATGCTTGTCGCGGAATACCTCATGGCAGAGCGGGTCATCCAGACTCACGCCCAACACCACGGCATTGGACTTGGCAAAACGGTCAGCCAGATCCGAGAACTCAATGGCCTCGCGCGTACAGCCGGGGTCATCGTCACGGTGATAAAAATACAGCACAACCGTCTTGTCACCCTTAAAATCCGACAGCCTGACCATGTCCATGGCGGCATCGGGCAGTTCAAAATCGGGCGCAGGCCCGCCGGCTTCAAGCATATGCATGCACCCCCGTCTTGAACGAACTCACAACCAACCATCGCGCCGACAACAATCCAGACCCCGCTTGTGCCTTGCCTGCAAGCCCTCTGCCTCGAACAGCATCAGGGCATGCGGCCACCCTCCCACACCTGCTGCTGCACAGCGCGGCGCCGGGTGAGATAATCCGGCCCATACCACTTTTTTCTATATAGCCCATATGCCCAATCCGCCACTCGGCAATCTGACGGCCGAGCAGTTTCTGGCCGACTACTGGCAGAAAAAGCCGCTGCTGATACGCCAGGCTGTTACCCAATTCGATTGGCTGCCTGAACTGCCCGACCTGCTTGCCCTCGCCGGACAAGAAGACGTCGAATCGCGCCTGATCGAACAAAAACAAGGGCGCTGGACCTGCGAGTCCGGCCCCTTCCGGCCATCCCGCTTCAAGAAGCTGGCGGAGGCAGACTGGACGGTACTGGTACAGAACGTCAACCATCACATCCCTTTCGCGGCACAACTGCTATATCGCTTCGATTTCATCCCCCATGTTCGGCTGGATGACCTGATGATCAGCTACGCCCCGGCCGGTGGCGGCGTGGGGCCTCACTTCGACAGCTACGATGTGTTCCTGTTGCAGGTAGGTGGAAAAAAGCGCTGGCGTATCTCATCGCAGACCGACCTGACTCTGGTCGAGGATGCCCCCTTAAAGGTGCTGCAGCATTTCGAGCACGAGCAGGAATGGGTGCTGGAGCATGGCGACATGCTTTACCTGCCACCACGCTATGCCCATGAAGGCGTGGCACTGGAGCCCGGGCAAACCTGGTCGGTGGGATTCCGCGCACCTACAGCACAGGAGCTGGGCGGTGCCTTTCTCGACTTTCTGCGTGACCGTATCGAACTCGATGGCATCTATACCGACCCAGGCCTGACCCTGCCAGCCGACCCGGCACGCCTGCCCGCCGATTTTGTCCGGCAGGTCGCAGGTATGCTGCAAGGCATCAGCTGGGATGAAACCATCGTGCGCGATTTTGTCGGCCGCTACTTCAGCGAGCCCAAGGCCCATGTGTTCTACGATGGCCCTGACGATGACTTGGGTGAGGCGAAATTTGCCAAGGCAGTCGCCAAGCAGGGCGTCGCGCTGGATCTCAAATCCGTCATGCTGTTCGATGACGAGCATGTCTACATCAATGGCGACACCCTGGAGGCAGACCAGGCAGCCCACGCCGTACTCCGGCAGCTGGCCAACCAGCGCAAGCTGCCGCCCGCCAAGTATGAAGAGTCGGTACTGGCCGCGCTGTATGAGTGCTACAACTACGGTTATTTGCAGCTGGGCGCAGGCTGAGCCACGACAAAGCCGACCCTACCAACTCCACGCCCACTTTACCCGACACGATGACCATCGCACCGTCATCGTGCACCACCCATCAGGAATGCATCATGTCCAAACACGAGTTCCCCACAGACTGCCCCTGCGGTAGCGGCAAGCCCTACAAGGAATGCTGCTTCATGCTCCATATGGAAAAAGAAGGCGCCCGCAATCCCGAGGCACTGATGCGTTCGCGTTACAGCGCCTATGTCATGAAGAAGGCCGATTACCTGCTCTATAGCTGGCACCCCGATACCCGCCCGGACGACCTCAACCTCAAGGATGACTCTGCCAAATGGGTAGGCCTGACCATCAAGGGCAGCGAAGCCGGCGGCCCGGATGACGAAGAAGGTACGGTGGAATTCGTCGCCAAGTACAAGATAGGCGGCAAGGCCGCCAAGGTGGCTGAGAAAAGCCGCTTCGTCCGCTACAAGGGCCGCTGGGTCTATCTGGATGGCAAGGTAGAAGAGTAAATACCGCGCTCCGCAACGGCGGGCACAACAGGCCAACGCACCGATGTCATGCAGGCGCTGGCCGACAGCCTGCTTGCGTGCCAGCCACCTAGACTTGATACGCCCCTGGCCGCTCCCCACTACCATGCACATACGCCTAGCCCAAGCCGCCGATGCTAGCGCCATCGCCTCGCTCTACCATGAACTGGTAGACGACCCAGCCATCACGGTGCTGCCGGAACAGATAGAACATCTGGCCGGCAACCCCGACCAGGGCCTGCTGGTGGTCGAGCACCAAGGTCGCCTGCTGGCAACTGTCCACCTGCAATTCTGTCCAGACACCATGTACGCCCGCCAGCCCTATGCCCTGCTGGAGAACCTGGTAGTCGCCGCCAGCGCGCGCGGCCAGGGCATAGGCGCCTTGCTGCTGGCCGAAGTAGAGCAGCGTTGCCTGGCGCGCGATTGCTCCAAGATCATGCTGCTCAGCACCGCCAGCCGCCTCGATGCCCATCGCTTCTTTGCTGCACAGGGCTACGATGGTGAGCGCAAGCGCGGGTTCGTGAAATACCGGCGGAATTTCCGTAGCGATGCCATCTGATGGCCATCGCGCCGGGCCAAACGATATAAACAGCAATTCGTCGCGGTAATCGCTAAACTCTGCGCGTCCAACCTGCCGCTGCGGCGGCATAGCCCAGAGTACGCCCATGACCCAACTGCATATCTCCACCGCTTTCGATTCCGGCGCCATCGAGGTGGTCAGCCTGGCCGATCATCGCGATATCCAGCTCAAAATCAAGCCCGACAACGCCAGCGAATTCGCCCAGTGGTTCCACTTCCGCCTGCAGGGCGCCGCCGGCCTGCCCGTCAGCATGCGCTTTCTCAATGCAGGCAGCAGCGCCTACCCCAAGGGGTGGCCCGACTACCGTGTGGTGGCCAGCTACGACCGCCAGCACTGGTTCCGCCTGCCCACCAGCTTTGATGGCCAGGTGATGACCACCCAGCTCACCCCGCTGGCACAAAGCGTCTACTTTGCCTATTTCGAACCCTACTCGTACGAGCGCCACCTCGATCTGATCGGCTTTGCTACCGAATCAGACAAAGTCGAGGTCGAGCACCTGGGCCAGACGCTGGATGGCCGCGACATGACCCTGCTGCGCATCACCGATGAAGAAAGCACCACGCCGCTGGCGCAGAAGAAGAAGGTGTGGCTGATTGCCCGCCAACACCCAGGCGAGACCATGGCCGAATGGTTTGTGGAAGGCTTCCTGGAGCGCCTGGTGGACAGCGACGACCCGGTCAGCCGGGTGCTGCTAGGCCAGTGTGTGTTCCATGTGGTGCCCAATATGAACCCCGACGGCGCCGCCCGTGGCAACCTGCGCACCAATGCCGCCGGTGCCAACCTCAATCGCGAATGGGGCAACCCCACGCTGGAACGCTCGCCCGAAGTCTTGCTGGTACGCCAGAAGATGCAGGCTACCGGTGTCGACCTCTTCCTCGACGCCCATGGCGACGAAGCCCTGCCCTACAATTTCGTGGCCGGCTGCGAAGGCAACCCCGGCTACACACCCAGGCTGGAAGCACTGGAAAACGCCTTCAAGCAAGCCTGGATCAGCGCCAGCCCAGACTTCCAGGACAAGTTTGGCTACGAGCGCGACAAGGCCGGCGAAGGCAACCTCACCCTGGCGACCAACTGGGTGGGACAGAACTTCGATTGCTTGTCCTACACCATAGAAATGCCGTTCAAGGACAACGCCAACCTGCCAGACGAAGAATACGGCTGGAGCGGCGAGCGCTCGAAAAAGCTGGGGGCCGGCGTGCTGCAACCCATCCTGGCCGTGCTAGACCAGCTACGCTGATACTGCAAACCCACCAAGCGGCCTTCTGGCCGCTTTTTCTTTTGCGCAACAAGCGACTACCGATCATCGCCTTAAGCCCAAATCGGCCTTGCCATCGCCGTCGGCGCTCGACCATACCGGTGTTATCCAATAACCACACTGCAGCAGGAGGCATATCATGGAGAGACACCGTCATATCGTCCGCAGTTGCCTGTTTGGCCTGGCCCTGGCAGCCCCCGTCGCCTGGGCCGGGGTATTCGATATCACCGCCACCGTGAATGGCCAGACTCAATCCCGCCAGTACGACACGGCCGAGGATGCCCTGGCCGCCACCACCGATGCCGGCATGCGCGCGTTGATCGCCAGCTACAACGGTACCGAAACGGCCAGCCTGAAGCTGGATTTCCGTGGTGTGAACATGTTGTTGGCCTATCCGACCCAAGGCAGTACCCTGCTGCGACTGGATATCCCGGTGCTCAACCTGAGCCAGACCTTCCAGGGGGCAAGCCGCAATGCCAGCGAGGACTTGCTGAAGGAGTATTTCAAGAAGAACCCGGATCTGCTGTCGCGGCTGCAGCGGGCGCTGGTCGAAACCTCACCGGTAGACCCGGTGGCCGGCAACCCCAACAGCATGATGAGCCGTGGTGCGGCGCAAGACTACGGTCTTGGCCTGGTCAGCCCCAGCCAGGCCAGTGGCAAGGCCGACAAGCCCAGTGGATTGGTAGGGTTCATGCCCAGCTATACCAAGCTGGTAGCCAATGGCGTAAGCAATCCACGAGATATGGATAGCGATGCTGCCAGCCTACCCTTGTCCTACTCCCGCCAGTTCGAAACACCTGGCCGTGAGCTGACCATCTACGTGCCCTTGGCACAGACCGATGTGGAAGGCGCCAAGGCCTACGACGTGGGGATGTCGCTGACCTATCGCGGCCCGATATCGGAGCAATGGTATCTGGCCTTCACGGGTGGCCTGCGCGCCACCGGCTCGCCCGATCTGGGCTCTGGCGTGGCCATGGGCAATGCCACCATTACCAGCAGCTATGTGATACCTGGCAAGGACTTCAGCTTCACCATCGGCAATATGGTGGGCTTCTACAAAGCGCTCAAGCTCAAGGTCAACGATGTCGCCTACGACCCCGACATACGCAACACGGTATTCCGCAACGGGGTGCTGATCGAGCAAAACTCCACCATGATGCTGGGTGACGAGCCGGTGACCTGGGAATACGCCCTGGTCGATACCCGTTATACCGGCACCCGCCTGTTCAACCGCAATCAACAGGAGGTCAGCGTCACCTTTGGCAGCAAGCGGGCCGCCAATGCCCGCACCAGCAGCATGCGCGGCGGTCTGAGCTATATCCGCGCGCCACACGCCAAGGGATTCAGCCTCAGCTTTGGCTATTGGTTCTGATACAACCTACTGGCCAGCCCCCTAGCCTGTGCAACGCACCAAGGGGGCTGCCAACCTTAGACGGGGCTTGGCGAAGATGGCAGCCCCAACGCAGCCAGCACGGCCTGTACCCGCGCCGCCGGGCTGCCCTGTACCACGATATGGGCGGCGCCAGCCTGCATCAAGGCATCGCGATAGCGTGCAAACAAGGCCTCTCTGTCCTCGGGATTCTCTCTCAATGGGTCGGGCTCCCAGGCGATATCGGGCGTGGGCAGCACATGCAGCACATAGTCATCGGCTTGCCAGCAGGCTCGAATTGTTGCTGGGCAATGCCCAAAACGCACCTCGGCCCAGATCATGCAAACCAGTGCGTTGGTGTCGCACACCAGCCAGTCGCTCCGGTCGCTGCCCTGCCAACGCCGCGGCTCGACCTCGCCAGCCAGCTGACCCTGCGCAATAGCCACGACATCCGCCAGGCCATAAGCGACGGTCGCGCGTGTTGCCAGATAATGCCGCGCATACTCGGGCAGCCAAGCCGCATCCAGTGCCTGCGCCAGATCCTGGCTCAATGTCGTTTTACCGGATGACTCGGCACCCACTACCGCAATCTTGCGCATGGCTCACACGCCGCCCTGGGCCAGGCGCTTGCGCCAATCAAGCCAGCCATAGGCCGCCAAGCCCGCCAGCAGGACATACAGCAAGGCGGTGATATGCAGATCCTTATGGAGATAGATACCCGCAGCCAGGATATCCAGGGCTATCCATAGCAGCCAGTTCTGCAACTTGCGCCGGGCTTGCAGCCATTGGGCCAATACGCCAAAGACAAAGACGGTGGAATCCAGCCAGGGCAGATCGGTAGGCAGAAAACTCAGCTGCAGCTGCGCCACCAGCACCGTACCCGCACCGCCCAGGCCCAGCAGCACGGCGTAATCTCGCCGGTTCATAGGGGTGATGGGCAGGGAGGGCGTCGCATCGCCACGGCGCCAGGCGCGCCAGCCATAGGCGGCCAATACCACGTACAGGCCGTTCAGGGCGGCCTCGCCAAACAGGTTGACGCTACAGAACAGCCAGATATACAGCACGCCTGCCAGCATCTGCAGCGGCCAGGTCAGCCTATGGTTGCGGGCGGCCAGCCAGATGGCGGAGAGGGTCAGTCCAAAACCCGCCACTTCGGCCAGGGTCATGGACTGTAGTTGCTCAAGCAAACCCATAGTTACCTTTCTTTATCGCAAGATCGGCACCATATACCACGGCAAGCGATAAAATGCGGCACTTTGCCCCAAGGTCCATATCATGTCCCATCTGCACTATCGCCATACCGATGGCGGCCTCTACCGCTTTGTCGCCCACGCCCGCTCGGCTGATACCACCGGCGACGTGGTCGTCTACGAACACCTCTGGCCCTTTGAGCAAGGCCTCTGGGTACGTGACCGGCAGGAATTCGAAAGCCGCTTCACGCCTATCTCGGCCACCGAAGTGACCACCGCCATGCAAGGCGACCGTGCTGCTGCACAGGCGGCGGTAGACGAGGCCAAGGCCAAGCGGCGGGCAGCCAAGGCCGGCTGATGGCTACATCGCTCTACCCTGCCCTCCACACTGCCCTGGCGGAATCCGACCCCTATGCCAAGGCCCGCATGGCCCAGGCATTGTGGGCAGACTGGCAGGGTGGACGGCTGGATCACAGCGGCCCCCACCAAGCGCCGCCCGAGACGGTAGGCAGGCCCGCCAGGCCAGAACTGGTTGCCCCGCTGGACGTACCGCGCCGCCGCCTGGGTACGGTTGCGGGCCGCGCCGCGCTGATCCATGCCATTGCCCATATTGAGTTCAATGCCATCAATCTGGCACTGGATGCGGCTTGTCGATTTCCTGGCCTGCCGCGCGCGTACTACCAGGACTGGCTGCAGGTTGCTGCCGAGGAGGCCGGCCATTTTGGTCTGCTGGCAGACCACCTGGCCACGCTGGGCCATCGCTACGGCGATTTTCTGGCACATAATGGCCTGTGGACCATGGCCGAGAAGACAGCTGGCGACATGCTGACCCGCATGGCCCTGGTGCCACGCCTGCTCGAAGCCCGTGGACTGGATGTCACCCCAGGCATGCAGGCCCGCCTACAGGCGGCAGGCGACCCCAGGGCCGTCGCCATACTGGACATCATCTTCCGCGACGAAGTGGGCCATGTGGCCATAGGCAATCGCTGGTTCCGCTGGGCCTGCGCGCAACGTGGGCTGGACCCCATCGCCACCTTCCGCCAATACCTGGAGGACTTCGACATCTCGCGCAGCATAGGCGAGCTGAATGTCGAAGCCCGCCTACAGGCGGGCTTCGAGATGGCAGAACTCGACGCCCTGCTCGACTACGCAGGGCGCGGCACTACAGCCTGATACCGGCCTGCAGCACCACGGCAGCATTGCCGCCAAGGTTCAGGCTGGCCTTGCCGTCCGCCCCCACCACTACGACGCGGCCCAGGCAGGTGCCCGCCTGCTTGCCACCCGCCAGCACATCGCAATAGCTGCCAGCCGGCAAGCCGGTATCAAAGCTGCGGTTGAGGTCGGCCGTTTCGCGATTGATGAGCACAAAACCTTTGTCGCCACGCGAGAAGGCAATGGCATTGCCGCCGTTGTCCCACCAGTTCGCCACCGGGGCACCGGCAACGGCGCGGCGGAAAGCCACCATATTGGCAATCAATGGATCACGATGCTCGCACACCCAGCTACCCACGCTGGCGGCCTCAAGAGCACTGGCGCAGGCGGCCGGTGCGGGCGGGCCCGCATCGCGCCCAGCCTGGCTGTTACGGTCAAAGCCATAGCTGGACATGACCGACGGATAGCCGTAAGGCTGCGCCAGCATCCAGACATGGGCCAGCCGGTAAGCCGCGCCGTCCCGGTAGGAAATCCCGCCCTCTCGCTGGCTATCGTGGTTTTCCACAAACACCACCGCCTTGTCAGCCGGCATCAGCCCCCAGGCGGTCTCGGAGAACTGGCTGCCGCTGGCACCATTAGGGTTGAGTTGCGCCAGCTTCTGGCCTCCTGTCCCCAGGAACTTGTCGCCTATGCCACGGAACTTGAACTCGGTGATATCCATGGCCCCGGCCGTGCTGTAACCCAGGCCAAAGTAATCGCGGGCGGTGACGCCCTCACCGCCGTAATCGATCACCTCGGCAAAATAATAAGGCAAGGCCCGGCCTTCTGCCGCCAGCGCCTGGTTGACCTTGCTGATCACCCCGTTAAGCTCAACCGGCTGGATATGCTTGGCCGCATCCAAGCGAAAACCTGCAACGCCCAGGCGTGACAGCGCCAGCAGGTAGTCCGCAATCCTTTGCTGCACGGTGGCGGAGTCCGTCTTGAGATCGGCCAGGCCTACCAGCTCGCAATCCTGCACATTGGCGGCACTCTGGTAGTTGTTGATGGCGCAGGCCGGATGGAAATCCGCCTGGGTATAGAGGCCCGGATAACTGTACTTACCATAGACCGTACCAATGCGGCCGGTACCACTACCGGCCGACATATGGTTGATCACGGCATCCACATAGATACCCACCCCCACAGCCTTGCACCGGTTCACCATATCGACGAACTCGGTACTGCTGCCCGAGCGACTCAGGCCTATGCTGTAGCTCACCGGCTGGTAGCGGGTCCACCATTGGCTGCCTTGTATGTCCTCCTGCGGCGGCGACACCTGTACCGCCTTGTAGCCCTTGGGCCCCAGCTGGGTTTCGCACTCGCTGGCGATGTCGGTCCATTTCCACTCAAACAGGTGGACAAAGGTGTCACCAGCGGCAGCGCGGCCGCTGGCGCGGTAGGTAGGATCCAGCACTGGGCGGGTCGGGGTGGTGGGTGGGGTGGTAGTGCCACCCCCGTCTCCACCGCCACCACCTCCGCCGCAGGCAGCCAGGCTCAAGACAGCCAGACAGGCCAGGTAACGACGATTTCGCTCAAACACAGGTCACTCCGATCTCATTATGTTTTGCACGACTGTCCATCGAGGAACAGTTCAGACCGCCGATCATCCGGGCAGCCGATTAGGTAGTCAAACCGAACCGACTACCCGCCAAAGCGTCTACAAAGAGAGGTGAGCTCTCTCCACGGCCCCGCCATGCGCCATTCAAGCCTGCTGAACCTGCTGACCAGCCTGCTGCTGACCACGGCACAGGCCGCACCACCTACGACCGTGCGGCTGTGCTACGACCAGGAAGATGTCTACCCCTGGCGCGTCAAGGGTGGTCAAGGGCTGGATTTCACCCTGCTCAAGCTGCTGGAAGGGCGCGTCAATGTGCATTTCGAGCTACTGGCCCTGCCCTGGAAGCGCTGTCTGCTGGAACTGGGCGAAAACCGCCATGACGGTGCCGTCGCAGCCAGTTTCCGGCCTGAGCGCATGGACGTGGGCGTCTACCCCATGGCCGGCGGTGTGCCGGACGCCAGCCTGCGCATGCGTGCCGAGAGCTACAGCCTGTTCCGGCTCAAGGGCAGCCCCGCCAGCTGGGACGGCAAGCGTTTTATCGGGATAGAAGGCAATGTGGGCGCACAGGCCGGTTACTCCATCGTTGAGCAGCTCAAGGCCGCCGGCTTGAACGTGGACACCGGCACGGCCAGCGCCGATGACAATCTGCGCAAGCTCCTGCTGGGCCGGGTTGTAGCCTTGGCCTTGCTAAGCAGCGAAGGCGATGCCTCCATTGCCGCCAGCCCGGAGTTCACCGCACGCATAGAACGGCTTTACCCGCCGCTGACTGAGCGCGCCTATTACCTGCTTTTCTCCAAGTCATTCTATGCCCGGGACGAGGCGCTGGCCCAAAGAATGTGGCAGGCCCTGCCCGCGGTACGCGACTCTGCCGACTACAAGCGGGCCGAGGCTGCCATGCGGCAACCGTGAGCGTTCGGCCCTGGCGCCTGCATCCGGTATAATTGCCCATTCCCCCGATCGCCCCTCACGGAGCCCCGCCATGACCATCATCCGTCAGCAGGACTTCATCGACAGCATTGCCGATGCCCTGCAGTACATCTCCTATTACCATCCCAAGGACTATATCCAGAGCCTGGGACGCGCCTACGAACTGGAGCAGTCGCCAGCCGCCAAGGACGCCATTGCGCAGATACTGACCAATAGCCGCATGTGTGCCGAAGGCCACCGCCCCATCTGCCAGGACACCGGCATCGTCTGCGCCTTCGTCAAGATCGGTATGGATGTACGCTGGGCCGACGCCACCATGGGTGTGGAGGATATGGTCAACGAGGGTACCCGCCAGGCCTATCTGCACCCGGACAACAAGCTGCGCGCCTCGGTGCTGGCCGACCCAGCTGGCGCCCGCCGGAACACCCGCGACAATACCCCTGCCATCACGCATTTCGAAATCGTGCCTGGCAACACCGTTGAAGTGCACATTGCCGCCAAGGGCGGTGGTTCCGAGAACAAATCCAAGTTCGTCATGCTCAACCCCTCCGACAGCATCGTCGAGTGGGTACTCAAGACCGTCCCCCTGATGGGCGCCGGCTGGTGCCCGCCGGGCATGCTGGGCATAGGCATAGGTGGCACGGCCGAAAAAGCCATGCTGCTGGCCAAAAAATCGCTGATGGAGCCTATCGACATCCAGGACCTGATTGCCCGTGGCCCGCAAAACCGTGTGGAAGAGTTGCGCCTGGAGCTGTTCGAGAAGGTCAACGCCCTGGGCATAGGTGCACAGGGTCTGGGCGGCCTGGCCACCGTGCTGGATATCAAGATACTGGACTACCCCACCCACGCGGCCTCGCTCCCCGTGGCCATGATCCCCAACTGCGCCGCCACCCGCCATGTGCACTTCGAGCTGGATGGCTCAGGCCCTGCCCAGCTGGAAGCCCCCAAGCTGGAAGACTGGCCGCAAGTGACCTGGACGCCCTCAGCCGAGGCGACCCGCGTCAACCTCGATACCGTCACCCGCGAAGAGGTCGCCAGCTGGAAGCCCGGCCAGACCCTGCTGCTCAACGGCAAGCTGCTGACCGGCCGCGATGCCGCCCACAAGCGCATGGTAGACATGCTCAACAAGGGCGAAGCCCTGCCGGTGGATTTCAAGAACCGCTTTATCTACTACGTCGGCCCGGTTGATCCGGTACGTGACGAAGTCGTCGGCCCAGCCGGTCCCACCACCGCCACCCGCATGGACAAGTTTACCGAGCAGGTGCTGGCCGCCACCGGCCTGCTGGGCATGGTAGGCAAGGCCGAACGTGGCCCTGCCGGCCTCGATGCCATCAAGAAGCACCAGTCGGTCTACCTGATGGCTGTCGGCGGTGCAGCCTACCTGGTATCCAAGGCCATCAAGGGCGCCAAGGTGGTGGGCTTTGCCGACCTAGGCATGGAGGCCATCTATGAATTCGACGTGGTGGACATGCCCGTGACCGTGGCCGTAGATTCCGCGGGCAGCTCGGTGCATAAGACCGGCCCCGCTGAATGGCAAGCCCGCATAGGCAAGATTCCGCTGGCCGTGCAATAAGGCGCGCTGCCAAGCTGGCAGCCCCAAAGCAAAACGCCCCGATGCCGGGGCGTTTTGCTTGTAGGGTGTGGCGATAGGCGCCGCTATTAACCCCGCGTAGCGGTTCCGGCATGTCGCGGGAACACCCGCCGCTCAGCGATCACGCTTAGCTGGTGCAGGCTTAGCGCAGTTTGCACCATCCTTGCAAGCGGCCTTGTCCGCCGCACTGCGGTTATCGGTACGGGGCTTCTCCTCGGTGCCGCGATTGTCGCCACGGTCCGGCAGGGGCTCGCGCCTAGGCACAGCCGTCACTTTGGCAGGCTCCGTCACCGTGGCATCGCCCGGCTTGGGTTTGGGCTTGGGCTTGGTCGCCGTGGTCTTGACCTTGCCGTCATCGCTCAGCGTAATGACCTCGATGGGCTTGCCAGGCACCGTCGTCGCCGGTGCCGCTGTGGGTGCCGGCGTGGTAGCCGCCACGTTGTCGCCCTGCTCTGCCGTCCGATCTATCACCGGCATGGCTGCCTTGGCAGGTAATGAGCCGGGAGCGCCAGGCGGCTCCAGTACCTCGGTCTGCACCATGGCCTTGGCCGCGGCGGCATCTGCGGCAGCCGCGTCCTTACCTGCCCCACGGCCCAGCAATACTGCCGCACTGATGCCGCCCACCAGCACGATGGTGGCCACGGCCGCCCAGGGTGCATAGCGGCGCAACGGTGTCGCCGCCACCTCGGGTGCTGCGGGCAACTCGGGAGCGGCAGCGCTCGGATTGGTATCCGCCAACTCGGGGTGCGCACCCGTCTTGGCTTGATTGGCCTGCTCGCGCAAGGCACTACGGGCCTCGCGTGCCGTCTGGAAGCGCTTGGCCGGGTCTTTCTCCAGGCAGCGCATCACCAGCTCGGCCAGCCAGGGCGAAACTTCCGGGTTCAGGCTGCGGATATCCGTCGGCTGCTCATGCAGTATGCGATAGGCAATGGTCGCTACATGCTCGCCATCAAAGGGTCGCACACCCGTCAGCACTTCATACAACACGATGCCGGCGGCAAAGATGTCAGCGCGACCATCCAGTTTCTTGCCTTCGATCTGCTCGGGCGCCATATAGCGGGGCGATCCCACCAGGGTGCCGGCACGGGTCAAATCACTGGCAGGCAGTTGGGCAATGCCAAAATCGGTAATCTTGAGCCGGCCGTCGGCTGTCAGCATCAGGTTGGCCGGCTTGATATCGCGGTGCACCACCTCATGCTCGTGGGCATAGGCCAGCGCGCCGAACAGTTGGCCAGCCAGCTTGAGCACCCGGCCATTGGAGATCTTGACCCCGTTCTCCAGCAACTGCTGCAGGGTCTTGCCCTCCACATACTCAATGGCCAGATAGGTCTGTCCATCCACATCACCGCAGTCGTAGACCGTGATGATATTGGGGTGGTTGAGCCTGGCGGCAGATTTGGCCTCCTGCTGCAGACGCGGCGCATACTCTGCCCGCTCTTCCGCACTCAGGTTGAGGCGCAAGACTTTGAGCGCGACGGTGCGATCGAGCCGCTCGTCAACAGCGCGATAAACAACGCCCATGGCCCCCTGCCCAAGGGTGGCGTCGATACGGTAGTGCCCGAGTTTATCCATCTGTGTATTTTAGCTCGGCTATCACGACTTCCATGTTGCGGAATACGACCAGTTAGAAACTCTTGCCAAGCAAGAAATTTTACTGCCGCTTATACCCCTGACGTATTTCACCCTCATTATGGCAACGTCCTAACAGTCAAGGACTCGCAGCTTACTTGCCGAAGATGCCCTTGAGCAAGTCAATTGCACCGGGCGCCTGCTTGGTGTCCTCCGCCTCCTGCTTGGCGGCATCCTTCATCATCTTGCCCATATCCATGCCCGGCATGCTGGTCGCAACCGATTTCAGCCGCACTTTCACCGCCCAGATCGGCTGCCACGGTGCTTTCACATCCTTGGGCCGAGGTGGGTGGACGAGGTTCAATTCCTCGCCGAAGGCAATCATCCGCAGCATACCAGCCTCACCCATGGCCTCCTTGGGCACACTGCATGCAGTGGTGGCCGGTTTTAGCAACACCTTGTCCTTCAACCAGCGCTGCACAGCCGCATTGGGCTGGTAGTCCAGCAGACCGAATCCCATGTCCGCCTGCTCGCTTGAGGTCCAGACCACCATCTCATCCTCGCCCCGCATGCTCATGCTGGCCAGAAACCACGCCTGCGCCTGCGCCATGGGCTGCCAACTCAAGTCCCAGGCGTTGCCTTGGTCTTGCTGCTTTAAGACGATGGCCGGCATCAAATCGTGAGCAGCACCCAGCGTAAAGCGGAATCCTTCCGGCACGCCATCGCCACTGAAACCATGCTCCCCCACCAGCGATGCACCCTCGGGTATCAGCCGGTTGTCCGGCTTGCTGGGCCAGATCGGCCTGCCCGGCGTGCTATGGGCACCACGCGTGGTCGCTCGCCGGCTCTGGAAGAACTTTGCCAGCTCGGCCGGGTTCGCTTTGGCCATATCCAGTACCCTGGGCTGGCCCTTGCGTACCTCGGTGCCACACCCCCAATACAGCAAAATCTTGCCCTTGGGCTTGTGATACTCAGGTTGTTCGGTCACTTCGTCCGGCGTGTCCAAAGGCACCGGCTTGCCTTCCACCGGGCTGAGCAGCTTGAGCACAGGCGCCAGCCGGCTGCCGTCCGGCACCTGCTGCGTGGCCTCGCGCATGTCGGGCTTGCTACGGCTGTAGAGGGTCACATCCATCCAACGCCCTGCCGGCCCCGTCTGGGTATTGCCAAACACGTTACCGCCCTTGCCACCGCCAAACAGTGAGCCCAGCATGCCACCACCGCCCGGCATGCCGGGCATACCGCCGCTATAGGTAGCCAGATCCATCCAGGCTTGCGCCTGTGGTGCCGGGCTGGCCGCCCATGCTGGCATTGCTGCTAGTCCTAGTAGCATCGAAATGGGGAGCAAGGCATGCTTCATGGTGTTGTTTCTCCAGGCAGGCAATGCTTGATCATAGGTAGAATCCTGCGCACTTGCCTGTACAGGTCAGGCAAGCCATCATGCCGCGATAATATTCATTGAGCCACCCCATGCCCAGCCTAAGCCAAGTTACCCTGCCCCTGACACTGACCCTCATGCTTGCTGCCTGTGGTGGCGGTGGCGACAGCGGCGGCGGCGGCACCAATCCCGAGCCAGTCGACCCGGTACCGGTCTACCCCGCCCCGCCAGCTGCAGCCAACTGGTGGAAGCCCGCCCGGGGCGTCAGCTTCCAGATTCAGTTCGATGGCACGATCGATACCAACGTCAATGCCGAGGTCTACGATCTGGACTTATACGATACGGACGCCGCCACCATCGCAAACTTGAAGGCCAAAGGCCGACGCTTGCTGTGTTACATCAACGTGGGTGCCTGGGAAAACTGGCGCAGCGACAAGGATGCCTTCCCGGCCGCCGTGCTGGGTAAGAACTATGCGGGCTGGGCCGGCGAAAAGTGGCTGGACATACGCCAGTACGCCACCCTGGCCCCCATCATGCGCGCCCGCATGGATCTCTGCAAAAGCAAGGGCTTTGACGGCATAGACCCCGACAACCTGGACAACTACCTGCAGGACACTGGCTTCCCCATCACCCAGACCGACCAGTTGGCCTATAACCGCTGGATTGCCCGCGAAGCCCATGCCCGTGGCCTGGCCGTGGGCCAGAAGAATGTGCAGGCGCTTACCCCCCAGTTGCAAGGCTATTACGATTTCGCCATTGTCGAACAATGCGTCAAGCAGGGCTGGTGCCGCGATATGAATGCCTACCTGCAGAGCAATCGACCGGTGTTTGCACTGGAGTATGTCGAAGAAGGCCAAACCCCCGAAAAGGTCTGCCCCACGGCCCAATCGCTGGGCCTGACGGCCGTCATCAAGCGGCTGGAGCTGGGCGCGTTCCGCCAAGGCTGTTAAGCGCCGTTACGCTAAATATCGAGTCAGCTCTACCGGTGTCAATGTAGAACAGCCCCCGTTTCACGGGGGCTGTTCTCATTCATCTTTGACAGCGTAAACCCAACGATCTCATGCTGCAGCGCTCACCAGCAAATGGCACCTACTCACCATCGTGGCGAGCCAGGTCTTCTTCCATATCCGCCAGCAGGATATTCAAGGCCTCGCTGGACATGCCTATCTCGGTAATGGACAGCCCCAGCGAAATCAGCAGGCAGATCAGGCTGATACCGAACACGGTATGGGCGGCCGTTGCCAGGCCGAAGAAAATCAGGAACATGCACAGCACGCAAAGGAAAAGGCTACCCACCCCCACTACCTGCATGCGCCGTATCAGGGTTACCCGCTTACGCAGGTTGGCAATCTGCCGCACGATCTTGGGATCAGGCGCGGTCTTGTAATCCTCGTAGAGCTTGCGTATGACGCTGGAGATGCCGAGAAAGCGGTTGGTGTACGCCAGCAGCAGCAAGGATATGGCAGGGAACAGCAGGGCAGGAACACTGATTTCCATGCAGGACGGCCTTCGCAATACGATTTGGGTGAGGTAGACAACACAGCTTGTCCCGCCCAGGCGGCAGGACAGCCCATCAACTGCAGATTCAGCTCTTTTTGTTCAGCGCCCGCAAGTCCACCAGTATGGTCTTGGCGTAGTCCTTGGTATCCACATCCTTATAGCGCTTGACGATGCGCCCATCCGGATCAATCAAAAAGCTATGCCGCTTGGCAAACTTCATCACCCCAAGGTTCACCAGTGCACCGTACTTCTGCGCCGTCTTGCCGTCTGGGTCGGCCAGCAAGGTAAACGGCAGCTCATGCTTGCGACCAAACTCCCTGATCGCTGCCACGTCATCCGTGCTCACGCCCACCACCTCGGCGCCCAACGCCCGCAACAGCACGATATCATCGCGGAAGCTGCAGGCCTCCTCGGTGCAACCGGGGGTATCGGCCTTGGGGTAAAAGTACAGCACCAGCCACTTGCCCTTGAATTCGTCACTGCTGCGCAGCTTGCCCGTCTGGTCGGTCAAGGCAAATGCCGGCATGCCGTCGCCGGGGCTGACATCGGCGTGGGCCAGCATGCCCATTGCCAGTAGCAACAAGGCCAAAAACGTCCTGATCTTCATCATCTTCTTCAATCCTGCCAAAACAACCCAACTTGGATGCCCGGCAGAGTAGCAGGTTCCCCTGCCTGCGGCAGCATCTGCAGAACCGGGTGGCAAAAGTACTGTCCTAGCCTTACTCAGTGGATAATACCGCTGTACCGTTCCACTTCCTGGCCTTGCTACCCCATGCCGATCAAATCCATGATTGCCTTGATGCTAAGCCTGTTTGCCAACCTGGCCAGCGCCACAGGCAACCACGCTCGTGTCATGCCCACCCCTGCTGCGACTGGCCCCTATCCTGTTGCCTGCAGCAATCTTGCGCTGGATACAGCCGCCATCGCCCAGTCCGGCGTCGGCCTCGATCAGCTCTGGGATGGTGCCATTGTCAACGGCCAGATGCGCTACCTCACCGAGGTGCTGGCCCAGCCACAGGCGGCCATCAGCTTTAATCTGGCGGTTCCTGGCGACTACAGCCTGTATCCCCGCTTTGCCAATACTGCCCTGCCCCTGGTCTCGCTGGTGTGCTATCCCACCACCGCCAACAATCCCCGGCCGGATTACCTGCTGCCTGATGGCAGGGCCATACCGCATATGGATGGCGCGGGTGAGCTGCCGCTGTTTCCCGACAACAACCGCTACCCCCTGATCATGTACTCCCACGGCATGGGCGGCAGTCCGCTCAATGAGCATGCCCTGGGCAGCATTACCCGCTTTGCCAGCCACGGCTATGTGGTCATCAACCCGTTCCACGGTGATACCCGTATCAAGCAGGTGGAAATCGAAGACCTCTCCGATCTGGGCGACTTGATCCTCAACTTCGACGAATACGTGGAGCTGCAGGCATTGCGGCCGCTCGCGATCAGCGCAGCCATTACCGATCTGCTTAACCGCCCTGGCTATCGCGACCGTATTCACCCCGACCAGATAGGCGGCTTTGGCGGCAGCCTGGGCGGCGAGGCACTGATGCTCAGCCTAGGTGCCGAGCTGACCCGCAATCTGAATCTGGATTCCCGCCCGGTTGCACAGGACGCCCGCATCAAGGCGATCGCCACCTTTGTCCCCTACGCCGGCCAGAGCTTCCTGCCGGCCTTCGGCCGTGGCCAAGAGAGCGCCAGCCGCATCACCCGTCCCGTCATGGCCATTGCCGGCACGGCCGATCTGGTAGCGCCCCTGTCCATGTCGCTCAAGGCGGTCGAGAAAATGCGCGGGAGCCGTTACTTCGTGCAATTGCGGGACGTGCCCCATCAATACCTGCCCGAGTATGCCAACGATATCTACGGCTGGACCATTCCCTTCTTCGATGCCTATCTCAAAGGCGACACCTCGGCACTGAGTCAGCTGGTACAAACGGCCAGTATCGCCAATGGCAAGACCGATACCCTGCTACTCGATGCCACCTTGCCACGCAGCGTGGCGCCAGGCCAGATACTGATTACCGAATACGTCAACAGCCGGACCGGCAACTACCTGACTGCCATCGATACTACCGAAATAGACCTGATGGCCGCCTATGCCGGTCAGGGCTGGGTTGCCAGCGGCCAGCGCTTCAAGGCCTGGCAGGCAGCACCGCAGGGGCTGAATAGCCAGGCCATCTGCCGCTTCTACCACGCCGGCCCGGTGGTACTGGGCGGGGGCGACAGCCTCTACTACTCACCCGACCAGGCGCTGTGCGAATGGGGCAAGACCCTGCCAGACTGGCTCTATATGGGCCACCCACTCTACCTGGCCCTGCCCGGACCGGACGGTAGCTGCCCCAGCGGCACGCTGGCGATCAGCCGCAGCTACAACAATGCCCACCTTCGTGGGGGCGACCTCAACTATCGTTTCAGCAGCAGTAGCAGCGAGCTTGTCCGGCTGTCGGCGCAGGGTTGGCTGGAGGAAGCCACCGAACTGTGCGCACCACTTTAAGCCATGTCCCATACCCTGCATAAAACCGTCTGCACCTTTCATTGCGATGCCTACGGCCACGTCAACAATGCCCGCTATCTGGAATTTCTGGATGAAGCCCGCCAAAGCCTGACCGACCTGGCCTGGTTTGGCTCTCAGGGCATCATGGTGGTGGTCAGCCGCATCGATATCCGCTATGTCAGGCCTGCCAAGCTGGGCGATACACTGGCCATAGAGACGGAACTGATCGAGCTGGGCGAGCGACACGGCGTGCTGCAGCAGCTTATCAGCCGAGATGGCAAGACAGTGGCGATGGCAGATGTAACCGTCGCCTGCCTGTCGGCCAGCAGCCCACGCCCCCTGCAACTGGACGGTGAGCTACGAACCCGGTTCGAGGCGATGCGCAAGGGCTAGCAGGCCTGGCAATCGCACTGCCAGGCCCGCTGCTGCTAACGCTTAAGCCTTAAGAGCCTGTCAACCTTGCTGGCCCAGCAAGGCCAGCGTGGCCTTGGGGTTGATCAGGTTGACCCGCCCCTTGCGCTCTGCGCCTTTCAGTATCAGCGCCTTGGCCTCGGCTACCGTCAGCTCGGGCTTGATGGCAAACAGCTTGCCAGCCAGGTTGGCCACCTGCGGGGAGGCCATCGAAGTGCCCGAGAGCTTTATCTTCTCGCCACCCGGCATATAGCTATCCACCTCAAAGCCATTGGCGTGTACTACCACGGTCTTGCCAAAGCTGGAGAAGCCGGTCTCGGTGCCTGCCTGGTCCACAGCGCCCACGGTAATCAGATTGGGCAGCTCCAGCCCCGCCGGGATGTACTGGGCGAAATCCGCGCTGTTGTCCTCATTCCCCGCACCTGCCACAAACAGGATGTCCGGTGCGCCTTTCATGGCCGACTCCAGTGCCTGCTTCTCGATCTCGAACAGCTTGTTGGCCATCTGCTTGCGCTCATCCGGCGTCTTGCCCACGTTGTGGTAGGCCAGCGCACCTTCGTAGGCGCCAGGGCCATAACGCCAGCTCATATTGACCACCCGTGTCCCAGCCTTGCGGAAGCTGTCCACCGCCGCCTGATAGGCAGCCGCTGTACGCTTGGCGCGCTCCTCGGTAGGCAGTTGCGGCACGATGCTGTGGCTCCAGTGCATACCCACAGCGGTCACCCGTGCAAACGGGTTGCCCTCGACGGCAATACCCGCCACGTGCGTGCCATGCACCCACATGCCCAGCGCGCCCAGATCTTCCTGGAACTGCTTGACCTCGCCCTGCTGCAGTGTCCCTATGCGCTGCTTCAGCAGCTTGGCCTCGGGTGAGTCGATGGCGGCACGCATATCGAGCGAGCCCTTCATATACTGCTTGAGGCTGCCCATGCGAGACTCCGCCTCGCCCATGGGGCGCACCAGCGCGGGTACCAGTCTGACATCCTGGTCAAAAGCAATGCCACGCACGCTGGCCGCCTTGAACAGGTCCACATCGGTACCGCTGTCCCATATGCCCACTACCACCGGGCTAGCCTTGGCCTCGGCCGGCAAACTCACCAGGCGTGGCGACCAGAGGTCCTGCTTGACCACCTGATTCTTGTCCACCAGTTGCTGCAGTACCGCCACCATGTCGTCACGGAACACCAGGGTGTGGTCGAACATATTGCGCACCGACACAATGCCGGTCACCACACTGGCAGGCACATTCAGCTTGAGGTTGCTGGCGGCCGGGTCCAGGCTGTTCTTGATGCTGCCCATGACAACATTGCGCGACATCAACTCCAGGCTACCCTTGGCCCCCTTGAGGCTATCCCCCACCTCATCCCAGGGCATGCCGCCCCACTGGGCGGCCAGGCTGGCCTTGACGGCGGCTTTTTGCTTCTCGTCATTTCCGCCCTGCTGCCGCGCCAGCAGGATAGCTTCGCTGGAGACGCCAGACAGCAGCTTGTCTGCCGCCTTCTCCTGTTGCTCACGCACCTCGCGCAGCAAGGCAGCCGCCTGGGCATAGTTGCCACGATAGGTGGCTATCTGCGCACGGGCCGACAACATGCCGGTGCGGGTTGCACGGTCGCGGATATCGTATTGCGCCAGATCATCGGCCAAGTCCTTGTCCAGCGTGGCCAGCACCGCATCCATGTCACCCTTGGCGCCTTCAATCAGTTCACTGGGCAGTTTGGAAATCACATAGCTACGGCGGGGTAGCTCGTCTGCCTTGCTGATGACCTGCCTGGCCTGCTTGGCGACCGGCGCCGTGGCCGTGTCGGCCAGCACCAGCGGGGTAGTGGCCATCACGCCCATGGTGGTTGCAATCAAGGTGCACAATATCTTCTTCTGCATGGTCAGGTCTCCTGTTTGGGACCCTCAGTGTCTTGCCAAAACCCAGGCCGCACCAAGCCAATGCGACGAAGTACGACTTTCGTGTCCCGAGCTGCGAATCATGTCTGCGGCGACATACAGACAGGCAGCCTCGGTCCGGCGAAACATCCAGCCACCCGCTAAACTTCGACCATGCCAGAACTGACGCCGATATTGAGTCACCCTGTACTCGCCCCGCTACCCGCCTTCATCACCAGCCTGGCGCTGGGTTTGCTGATGGGGCTGGAGCGCGAGCGTAGCCTGGCCGCGCATGCCGGCCTGCGTACCTTTGCGCTCACCGCCATGCTGGGCACGCTGTGCGCTCTGCTAGCGCAGTTGCTGGGCAATAGCTGGCTGATCGCTGCCGGCCTGCTCTGCGTCGCCTTGGTCATCGTCAGTGCCTACCTGCTCAAGCCCACCAGCAATAACGACCCCGGCACCACTACGCAGATCGCGCTGGTACTGTGTTTCTGCCTGGGTGTGCTGTGCTGGCATGAGCAGCGTACCCTGGCCGTCATGCTGGGCATCACCGCCACGGTCTTGCTGCACTTCAAGGCCGAACTCTCCGGCCTGGCCCAGCGATTGAGCATGGACGATCTGCGCAGCATGTTGCAGTTCGCCGTGCTCAGCCTGGTGATACTACCGATCCTGCCCAATCAGGATTTCGGCCCCTATGCCGCGTTCAACCCCTACCAGACCTGGCTGATGGTGGTGCTGATCTCCGGTGTGGGGCTGGCCGGCTACCTGGCGCTACGCTGGTTTGGCGAACGCGCCGGCACCTTGATTGCCGGCATGCTGGGCGGCCTGGTATCCAGCACCGCCACCACGCTGGCCCACGCCCGCCAAGCCAGGCAGGACCCCAGTCACATGCAGTTCAACGCCACGGTAGTGGCACTGGCCAACCTCACCGTACTGGCACGGCTTTCCATCGTGGGTGCGGTGGCTGCACCGGCACTGGCAGGCGCACTGGCCACCATCATGGGCAGCGGACTGCTGCTGGGCCTGCTGGTCATCCTGCCGCAGCTGCGCAAGCGGGCCGACACCCACGCTGCGGCCGCCGCCAGCAACCCGACCGAGCTCAAGACAGCGCTGGCCTTTGCGCTGGTCTATAGCATCGTCCTGCTGGCCTCCAGCTGGCTCAGCCAGGTTGCCGGCAACAGCGGGCTTTATGTTGTCGCGCTGCTGTCAGGCGCGACCGATGTCGATGCCATTACCCTCTCCAGCCTGCGCATGTTCAACCAGCAACGGCTGCTCAGCGACGTCGCACTCACTGCCATCACCCTGGCCATACTGGCCAATACGCTGTTCAAGCTGGGCATGGCCTTCAGCATAGGCGGCGCTGCTTTCGGCAAGCGCCTGCTATGGCCCATGCTGGCTGCAGGTCTCGGCAGCATCGTTGCCCTATTGATATATACGGGCTGACTTGTTGCACTGTTTGGCGCATTCTTGCGGCAGCGCAACATTCCCTTCGTATCAAGCAGTCACACTAGGGCGTTCAACGGCTAGTTACCGTTCCGTGCCCTACGCCCGCCATCGCGGGAGGTGGACTTTTTCGACGATTACCCAGGACGTTTACGCATGAACACCCTGATCAATTTGCAAGGCAAGCGTGGCCTGGTGGTCGGCATAGCCAATCGCCAGAGCATAGCCTGGGCCTGTGCGCAGGCATTGCGCGAGGGGGGCGCCGAGCTGGGCGTTACCTGGCTCAACGACAAGGCCCGCCCCCATGTCGAGCCCCTGGCGCAGGAACTGGGCGCCAGCCTGTGCCTGCCACTGGACGTAGAAGACGACGCCCAACTGGCTGCTGTGTTCGAGGCCATAGCGCAGCAATGGGGCCAGTTGGATTTTCTGCTGCACTCCATCGCCTTCGCCCCCAAGGACGATCTGCACGGCCGGGTGGTGGACTGCTCGCGCGAAGGCTTTGCCCGGGCCATGGATGTGTCCTGCCATTCGCTGCTGCGCATGGCCCGCCTGGCCGAACCGCTGATGGTCAACGGTGGCAGCATCATTACCATGAGCTACCTGGGCGCGGAAGAAGTCATACCGCAATACGGCATGATGGGGCCGGTCAAGGCCGCGCTGGAAGCGGCCACCCGCTATCTCGCGGTGGAGCTGGGCGCCAGGGGCATACGGGTCAACGCCATTTCGCCGGGCCCGCTGTCCACTCGCGCCGCCTCGGGCATCGCCCACTTCGATCAACTGCTACAGGATGCCAACCAGCGCGCCCCTCTGCATCGGCCGGTGGGCATCGCCGATGTGGGGCCGCTATGTGCGTTTCTGGCCAGCGATGCCGGGCAGGCCATCACAGGTGGCACGCTCTATGTCGATGGCGGCCTGCATCTACTCAACTGAAGCCTTGATGGAAAGAACCACCCATGTCCAATCTCATGCCTGAAACCAGCGACGATCTGGGATTGATACGCAACCGGGTATTCGACGAAATCGCCATCGGCGACAGCGCCACCATAGAACGGACGCTGACCCGCGAAGATATCCAGCTTTTCGCCATCCTGTCCGGCGACGTCAACCCTCAGCATGTCGATCCTGAGTTTGCCGCCTCTACCCGCTTCCATGGCGTCATCGCGCATGGCATGTGGGGCGGCGCATTGATCTCGGCCGTGCTGGGCACCCGCCTGCCCGGCCCTGGCACCATCTACCTGGGGCAAACCCTCAGGTTTCGCGCACCGGTACGCATAGGCGACACACTGCGCATCACCGTGGAAGTCACCGCCCGCGAACCCGAGCACAAGCGGCTGACCCTGGCTTGCCGCTGCATCAACCAGACAGCCGTCACTGTCATCGAGGGCGAAGCCGATGTGATTGCGCCGACCGAACGTATCGTCCGCCCCCGCGCTACCCTGCCAGAGGTACGCCTCAATGTCGGGGCCGGTGCGACCCGGTTGCTGGAATTCGTCAAACCGCTCACCGCCATACGCATGGCTGTGGTGCACCCCTGCGATGAGATCAGCCTCAACGCTGCGCTCGATGCCCATGCGCTGGGCCTGATCGAGCCGGTGCTGATCGCCCCGCTGCATCGCCTGCAAGCCCTGGCCGACAAGCTGGGACGCAGCCTGGCTGGCATACAGATCGAAGAGGCCGCCCACAGCCATGCCGCCGCTGCCCACGCGGTTGACATGGCCGACAAGGGCCTGGTGGAAGCCATCATGAAGGGCAGCCTGCATACCGATGAATTCCTCGGTCCCATTGTTCGCAGCAGCCATCTGCGTACCAAGCGCCGTCTCACCCATTGCTTCCTGATGCAGACGCCGAGCTATCCCCGCCCTTTCATCCTGACCGACGCCGCCGTCAACATCGCCCCGACGCTGGAGGAAAAAGCCGACATCGTGCGCAACGCCATTGATCTGGCCCATGCCGTGGGTGTGGCAGAACCCCGCGTCGCCATTCTGGCCGCAGTGGAAACCATCAATGCCAAGATGCCCGCCACCCTGGACGCCGCTGCCCTGTGCAAGATGGCCGATAGAGGCCAGATCAGCGGCGGCCTGCTGGATGGCCCGCTGGCCTTCGACAATGCCGTCTCCATCGCGGCTGCCCGCATCAAGGGCATCGTCTCGCCCGTGGCAGGCCAGGCCGATGTGCTGGTCGTGCCCGATCTGGAAAGCGGCAACCTGCTGGCCAAGCAGCTCGAGTATCTGGGCGACGCCGAATCTGCCGGCATCGTGCTCGGCGCCCGTCTGCCCATCGTCCTGACCAGCCGGGCCGACTCCCTCGCCTCAAGGCTGGCCTCCTGTGCCTTGGCCGTCTTGCTGGCACACCGCTACCGGCTCAACCCACCATGAGCGCGCTGCTTGCCCTCAACGCCGGTTCATCCAGCATCAAGTTCGCCCTGTTTGATCTGGCAGACACACCGCTGGCCATGCCCCCATTGTGGCAAGGGCAGGTCAGCGGCCTGCATGGGCCGCAACCACGTTATCAGGATGGCCTGGCCGACCACCCCTTGCCGGTGGATCAGGCCTCCGCCATCCAGAGCGCCCTGCAGCATATCCTGGCACAACTGCCCCGCCACCTGGGCACACGTGCGCTGGCTGGCGTGGTGCACCGGGTCGTGCATGGTGGCGACCGCCATGTCGCCCCCACCCGGCTGGACCGCAGCACGCTGGCCGCCCTGCGCAGCCTGATACCGCTGGCGCCGCTGCACCAGCCCCATGCGCTAGAGGCCATCGAACACTGCCAGGGTATGCTGCCCGATACACCCCAGCTAGCCTGTTTCGATACTGCCTTCCACCATACCCTGCCCGAGGTGGAACAGTTGCTGCCACTACCGTCCGAGCTGCGCCTGCAGGGAATACGTCGCTATGGCTTCCACGGCCTCTCCTACCAATATCTGGCCCAGGTGCTGCCACAACGGCACGGTGATACCGCCCAGGGCCGGCTGCTTTGCGCCCATCTGGGCAGCGGCGCCAGCCTGTGTGCCATGCAGGCAGGGCAAAGCGTTGCCACCACCATGGGTTTCTCGGCGCTCGATGGCCTGATGATGGGCAGCCGCAGCGGCAGCATGGACCCAGGCGTGCTGCTGCACCTGCTGGATACCGCCCATTACAGCCCCGCCCAACTGGCCGATCTGCTGTATCGGCGCAGTGGCCTGCTGGGCATGTCCGGTCTTTCTGCCGATACCCGTGTACTGCTGCAACAGGAAGCCGACCACCCGGGCGCCAGGCAGGCGCTGGCGCTCTATGTCAGGCGTATCGTGCGGGAGTGTGGCGCGCTGGTCGCCGTAATGGGTGGGCTGGACATGCTGGCCTTTACCGCAGGGGTAGGCGAGCGTAGCGCAGAGATACGCCGTCGTATCTGTGAAGGCTTGGCCTGGCTGGGTATCAGCCTGGACGACAATGCCAACAAGGCGCACGCCCCGTTGATCTCCAGCCCCGACAGCCGTATCAAGGTCGTGGTTGAGCCTACCCAGGAGGAATGGATGGCCGCCACGGCTGCCCGGGCCTTGCTATAGATAAACGCCATGCGAGCGCATGGCGGATGCCTAGAGGAGTGGTTTCAGATAGGCATCCAGCTTGGCCTGATCCAGCCGCCCTGCATGGGCAGCTACCCGTTTGCCCTTGCTGTCGTAGATGGCCGTAAACGGTAAGGCGCCTACCTTGTTGCCCTCGGTACGCATCAGCTCCAGGGCGGCTTGCTCACCGACCAGCACCGGATAATTGATACCGAATTCCTTGACGAACTTCTGCACATCCGCCGGGTTATCGATGGCCAAGCCGACAAAGCGTACCTTGTCGCCCAGCTTCTTCTGGGTCGCCACAAACTCAGGCATTTCCTCGCGGCAGGGCGCACACCAGGTTGCCCAGAAGTTCACCACCAGCGGCTTGCCACGCCATTGCGCAAAGGCTTGCGGCTTGCCTTGCAGATCATTGAAGCCAGACTGCCATAGCCCGGCAGCGCCAGGCTGGGCCGGCAGTGTGGCCGCATTGGCTTCGGCAATCAGGCTCTGCTGCTGGCCTTGGCGCATCCAGGCCGTGCCCAGGCCCAGCACCAGGGCGGCTCCACCTACCAGGGTATACAGCGCAATCTTCTTCATCAGTTCAGCTTCGCGATACGTTGCAAGAAGGCGTCCGCCGCTTCAAAGCCTATCAGGCGCTGCCCTATCTCTTCGCCCTTGGCGCCAAAGAATATCGTGCCAGGTGGGCCAAACAGGCCAAAGCGCTTGAGCAGGGCCTTATGGTCGTCGGTATTGGCCGTCACATCGGCTTTGAGCAACACCATGCCAGCAAGTTTCTGCTGCACCTGGGTATCGCTGAAAGTAAAGCGTTCCATCTCGCGGCAGCTCACGCACCAGTCGGCATAGAAATCCAGCATCACCGTCTTGCCTGCTGCTGCGGCAATCGCCGCATCCAGCTCGGCGCTGCTATTGACGTAGCGGAAAGGCAGCTTGGCCTCGGTTGCCGCCTGCGCCCCGCCCAAGCCCTTGAGCGGTTGCAGCGGATCGCGGTTGCCTGCCAGCAGGCCCACAATCTGTGCAGCCCCCACCAGGAGCAGCAGCACACCCGCCGCTTTGCCCAGGCGCTGCGCAGGTTTGGCATCGCGCGGCAGGCTATCCAGTGCCGACAAGGCCACGCCAGCGCCTATGGCCAATATGGCCCAGCCCAGCATATAGGCCCAGGCCGGCAGTACCGGGCTGGCTATCCACAGCGCCACGGCCAGCATCAGGGTGCCGAATACATTCTTGACCGCCGCCATCCAGGCACCGGCCTTGGGCAATACATGGCCGCCCAACACACCTACCAACAGCAAGGGCGTACCTACACCCATGGCCATCACATAGAAGGCCAGCATGCCATACAGCACATCGGCCCGCGCACCCACCACACCCAGGCCTGCTGCCAGCGGCGGCCCCATGCAGGCCCCCACGATCAGCGAGGACAATGCCCCCATCAGGAACACCGACACCACATGGCCGCCACCCAGACGGTTGGACGCATCGTTGACGCGCGACTGCAAGGCCGCCGGCAACTGCAGCGAGAACAGGCCATACATGGACAGGGCCAGCACCACGAACACCAGTGCCAGCGCGCCAATCACCCACATATTCTGCAGTGCCGCCACCAGGAAGGAGCCGGTCAGTGCCGCCACCGCCCCTACCGCCGCATACACCACCGCAATACCCTGCACATAGGCCATGGCCAACACAAAGCCGCGTAGCTTGCCCACGCTATGGCCCTGCCCCACGATCAGCGATGAGATGATGGGAATCAGCGGATACATGCAGACTGTAGCGGCCATGCCCAGGCCAGCCAGATAGAACGCCAGCAGCAGTGTCCAGCCATCCAGCCCGGCAAAAGGCCCGCTGACCGCCGCACTGGCAGCCGCTGGCGCCGCAGCCCCCAGCACCGCCGCCACGGCCTTGCTACCTGCAGCAGGCGCACCGCCACTCACCGCCCCCGCCAGCGACAGCTCGGTGGTTTCCGGCGGGTAGCACACCCCCACATCGGCACAGCCCTGCGACACCAGTTTGAGCTTGGCATCCGGCGGGAACGCCACCGGGCTGGTCAGCGGAATATCCAGCGCAAGCCGGTAGGTTTCCACCTCGCCAAAATAGTCATCCTGCTTCTTCTTGCCAGGCGGAATCTCCGCCTTGATCTCGCCAGAGGGCAGCAGGGTAAACTTCAGCTGATCGCGATACAGGTAATAGCCATCGGCAATCTCGAAGTGCAGATTCGCCGTTTTTTCACCTGTTTTTACCAGCGAGGGCTTGAAAGCCTCGTTCACCGGCAGCAAATCATTCGGGTCTACCTCGGCATTTGCCGCCACATTTACCCACAGCGCCAGGAACCCTGTCGCCAGCAAAGAGACGAAGCGATTCATGCCACCACCTCCGCCGCCACCCAGCCCAGATAGGCAGGCAAACCGGCGACAACCGGCAGTGCAATGATTTCAGGCGTATCGTAGGGGTGCAGTTCCTGCAGGGTCGCCTCCAGGGCTGGATAGGCTTCAGCGGTGGTCTTGATCAGCATCGGTATCTCAGTAGCCGTCTCCAGTCGCCCTTCCCAGCGGTAGAGGGAAGTAGCCGGAGCCAGCAGATTCACACAGGCGGCCAGTTGGCGCGCGATCAGCGCCTCGGCCAGTTGTTTTGCGCACCCCTCATCGGGGGCGTTGCACAGTACCACTAAGACAGAATATTTATCAGCCATGTTACTCAGACTTTTACCGTTTTTTGGACTCTTGCTACTGGGCCTACCTGTGCTGGAGCTCGTCAGCAGCATCTGGCTGGCCAGCCAGATAGGCTGGTGGCTAGCCTTCTGGCTGTTCGCCAGCGCCCTGATCGGCGTGGGCATACTCAAAAGCTGGCGCCTTACCACCGCCTGGGCCATGGTAGACGGGCTGCGTCAGGGCGAGCTGCCGCTGGGCCGTTTATTCTGGGTAGGCCGCACCCTGATCGCCGCCCTGCTGTTCATCTTCCCTGGGCCGGTCAGCGATGTGATCGGCTTGATACTGATACTACCTTGGCCCGGCATCCGCAGCGTACCCATGGGTACTGCGGCGTTCGGCCAGACGCCGTTCGAGCAGCCGGGCTACCGGCCAGACCACAGTGCCGACAGCAGCGTATTTGAAGGCGAATACAGCCGGGTAGACGAAGCCGCCCCCAAGCTGCCACGCCAGCCGCAAGATTAATCAACCCAACAACGGTAAGCCACATGCAGGTTGAAACCTACACCCCCGCCGATGTCATGACACCCATCGGGCCGTACAGCCACATTGCCAAGGCAGGCCCATTCATCCAGATATCGGGCACCGCCGGCATAGACCCCGCCACTGGCGACTTCGCCGGCCCCGATGCCTATTCCCAGGCCAAGCGTATCGTCGAATCCTTCGCCTATATGCTGGGCACGGTGGGGGCAGACCTGGGCCAGGTCATGCATATCAACGTGTTTCTCAAGCATACGGAAGACTTCAGCGAAATGAACCGCGCCTACGCCGAAGTCATGGGAGATCACCGCCCCGCCCGCACCGTCGTCATCGTGGCCGATCTGCCCAAGCCGGGCGCAAGGATGACCATGAACCTGATGGCAGTCAGTAAGGACAGCTAAACCGCAGGGGAGTTCACTCCAACCCCGCCAAGCCGGCTGACAAAAAAACTGGCGCGCTTTTACTGCATATCGGCGCGCCAGCGTTTCATCAAGACAACTGCCTACATCTCATGCCAGGGCAAACCGCTAGCGCGGCGCATTGCCGTGGCGGCCACCACTCTCTGCCGCCTTGTCCACGATATGCAGCCCTGTCTGGGTAAAGGCCTTGCTCAGGACCTCGTCCTTGACCTGATCGCCCAATGTCGCCAGCGTCACACCTATGGTGGCCAACACCGACGCCAGGTCGCGCTCGTTCGGCCGCGGCGGCGGCTCCTTCCAGAGCGACCACCACTTGGCCGGCAGGCGCAGTTCGGGCGGCTGGCCCTCAATGCGCATTTCCTCCGCCGTCGTCCGCAAAAAACCTGCCGGATCGCCACCTTGCGAGTAAATCACGGCGGCCGCGTCGGCCAGGCGCCGACTCAAATCCACCGCACTGAGCTGCGCATTCAGCAGCCAAGCCTCTTGCGGATCGCCGCCGCGGTAAAAGTCGATCTGCTGCACCTGACTACGCATCATCTCCGTAGGTGCAGCTTGCAGCGCGTGTTGTACCGCACCAATACGCAAGCCTTGCGGCCCGCCCCCCACGATCTCCCAGATTTGCGGCCGTAAGCGCGCAATAATCTTGATCAGCGCCAAACTCATCGTTGCCATGTCAATTCCTCCTGGCTGTACATGCCTAACAGATATCCGCGCGAGCCCAAAGATGTGGGCAACACGCCGTCGGGTCGAGATCCAACGGTCCCGATTTCTGCAAAGGAGGGTGTATTGCTGTGCTTATGGCGGAACGACATGGATAACTGAAGCGTTGCGCCAGCCCGAATCAGCGCCCAGGCAGCAAACCACTGCCACCCTGCCCTGCCCCTGACACACCCACCTTTTGTTATGCCGCTAAGCCTACTCGCGGGGTGGCACATTGACGTCACCCAACTGGGGGAGGCCTCCATACCGTCCAGCGCATTTCTGCGGCGACGCCTGCTGTGGGCTACGCTGATCAGCGGAAGCGATGCGGCGATAGCAGCACGACCCAAGCGGACACACTCGAAAACCGACGGGCTGTTGCATCACTTACCTGATCACCCACATACCCAGGAGGAAACCCATGAATCAGGCTGCCCCCAGCACCCAGGCCGACACGACTCAAACAAACGCCGCCAACCCCAATGGCTACATACCCATCGTCTTCACCTATGGCGGGCAGGCATTCACCAGCTACCAAGCCTTTCTCGACAGCTTCTACCTGACCCTGCCGGGCGGCAACGGCGTGCAACTTGGGGCCAACCAGTACTACGGCTACAGCAGCGATAGCAGCAACACGGTCAGCCTGGGCCAAAGCTACCCACTCAGCAGCGCCGCCAGCCCCATCACCGGATTGCTGCCCACCAATGCCGTGGGCAATACCGGCCTGGCACAGGCCTTCAGCAACTGGGCCACCACCCAGGCGGCCTCCAGTGGTCAGACTGCCTACGCCAATCTGTATCTGAGCCAATACACAGGTGGCCGCGTCTACCTCAGCAACGGCAACCTGCAGTTGAGTGCCAGCGGCGAGCCCACCCCCGCCGCCCCGACTGACCTCGCCTATGACATGGTCTACGACATCTTCGAACCCTATATCGGCGCGCAGGTCGGCAGCACCACCATCGCCGGCAATCTGGCCGATATCACCGATGTGGACTGGTTCAGCTTCCCCATCACGCTCAAAGTCTGGAGCTACGATTTTACCGGCACACCCGGTGCGCTCAGTTGCAGTGGCTCGGGTAGCAGCCTCAATGGCGGCAATGGCAGCGCCATCTGGCAAAGCTTGCTGATCCCCACCGGCGGCGATACACCGTCCAACCAGTATCCCAGCACCAGCTTCCCCGCCACGGACGGCAACACCTCGGCACGCCGCGTGGCAGCGCCCACCATGGCAGCCGCCGGCAGCTACTACAGCGACCCCACCCAAAACCCCTTCCCTTATTCGTTCCTCGATGGTTACCTGAGCTACCTGCAGCAAGCTCAGGGGAGCAACGCCAGCCTGTTCACGCTGAATGGCAGCTTCGCCGGGGTGGGCAGCAACCCCACCCAGGTGCAACTGCAGGCCCAGACTTTCTCGCTTGCCATCGACTTCAGTGCAGTACAAACGGCCAGCTATACCTACCCCAGTGGCAACATCACCCAGATCACCCCCACCAGCCAGCTGGTGCTGCGTGGCTACACCAGCCTGCTGGGCAGCGCCGCCAGCCCCTTCGAAATCACCCTGCCCTGGGCCGTGGTCAGCGACACCTATGCCCTACGCGCCAACCCCACCATCGCTCCGGCCAACGATGCCTTGGCGCAAGGCTGGCTCAGCCTGCAAGGCAGCACCCCCACCGCGCCCAGCTTTACCTACAGCCCCGTCAATGTCACCGCACAGGACAGCACTGGCGCAGCCCTGACACCCACCTCAGGGCAGGCGCAGATGCAGCTGATCTACAGCGTGAACAGCCAACCGCTCAGCGGCCAGTTCGACGATCTGTACCAAGGCGGTAGCGGCGACTGGCTCACCCTGACCGGCACCACCGGGCTCACCTGTACCGTCAGCGCCACCTACACCCAGCAAGCCAGCTGCGGCGCCGTGCTGACCATCACCACCAACAGCAGTGGCGGCCTGGATACCATCAAGATCAACGACGTGGGCACCTCCTCCCCCATGGCGCAAGGAACACAGTGGGTCATCCCCAGTGCCGCCACCGGGCTGGGCAACAATCAATCGTTTACCGTCACCCTGGCGGGCGCGCCCCTGCTGCGTAATGCCTTTATGCTGAGCAGCGCCACCTATACCACCCAGCCCGCCACCGTATTGCTCACCCCCGCCAGCGGCGACAGCTGCACCCTGCAGGTGAACAGCGCCGGCCTGATCACCAGCTTCCTGCCCAATACCGAGTGGACTACGCTATCGCAGCCCGCCGGCATCTACGGCGCCAATGCCGGCTATGTCATCTCCGGCTTGACCGGCGCAAACGCCGGCCTGAACGGCAATGTCCTATCGTTGCAGAACGATGTATTCGGCTGGGCCGTCGCCGATCTGCTGGCTGCGCTCAACGCCGGGCTGGTCGGCTCGCCCGCACCTTGGTCCAACGGCAAGACAGTAGGTAACTCGCCTGACGACTGGTTCATCGTCGGCAACAACCCCTACACCGAAGGCATATGGGGCGCCGCAGCCTGGGCAGGCCAGCAGTGGAACGGGCAAGCAGTCAGCAGTTTCTGGAACACCTGGGCCTGGGAGCTGTACAACGTGGCCGGCGGCACCAATGCCTACAATTTCGCCTTTACCGACCGCTTCGAATCCGGCGTACTGATCGGCTTCAACCCACCGCCCCCCAGCCCCAGCGGCCTACAGCCAGTGCTGCTGGAGGTCATCGTCAACGACTCCCCCGCCCTGGGCATCGTACAACTGCAGGCCAACCAGGCCTGGTACGACACCGGCGTGGATGTAGCCACAAATGGCAAAACCATTCAGTACCTGTCGGGAACCTGGACCGCAGACCCACAGACCAATGCGGGCCAGCAGTACGATGCCAACGGCTGCCCCGGCCTGACCGTCACCCAACCCGCCTACCCCCTCACAGGCGTCAATATGGGCGCCTTGGTCGCACGGGTAGGCAGCAACGGCGTGTTTCTGGTGGGTGACGGCCCGACCGCCACACCCACGGGGCAAAACGGACGGCTGTATCTCTGCATCAACGACGACCTGAACCACGTCTATGGTGCCGGCCTGGCCGACAACACCGGGAGCATCGTGGTACGGGTAAGCTGAACCCGATTGCCTTCACAACAGGCACAACAGGCACAACAGGCACGGCGGGCTAGCTTAGGCTAGCCTGCGCCAGCCGCCCGCTCACACCCTTTTCGCCCCGAACACAGTCATCCCCTACACCCAGCAAGGAAAGACCATCATGAAGGAAAAGAAAGCCAAACCCATGGCCATGGATATCGGTATCTCGGATGCAAATCGCAAAAAGATTGCCGCAGGTCTTTCCGGCCTGTTGGCCGACAGCTACACCTTGTACCTGATGACGCACAACTTCCACTGGAACGTGACAGGCCCCCAGTTCAACAGCCTGCACAATATGTTCATGGCGCAGTACACCGAACAATGGAACGCGCTGGACATCATCGCCGAGCGCATCCGCGCCCTCGGTTTTCCGGCACCGGGCACCTACAGGGAGTTCGTCAAACTCGCCTCGATCAAAGAAGTAGAAGGCGTGCCCAAGGCCACCGACATGATCCGCCATCTGGTATCCGCCCAGGAGGCGGCTGCCCGTACCGCCCGCAACCTGTTCGCCATCGTCAACGAGGCCAACGACCAGCCCACCGCCGACGTACTGACCCAGCGCCTCGACGTACACGAAAAAACCGCATGGATGCTACGCAGCCTGCTCGAAGAGTAAACCAGCCTGCAGCTAGACAACACGCGCTGCCGGCCACTCAGCGCCGGCAGCGCAGCCCGCGCCAAGCTGACCTATAGTACCCAGGCTGTCCACGGCCGTAGGCAACCCAGGCATACAGGCCTGCTATCTGTAGCATCAGCCGTGGTAGACAACAAACCAGAAAAAGAGACGGTAAACCACTGGAGGAAGATCAATGGGCGCGAGGAATCGTGGCATTGCCAGTACGGTACAAAGCGTGAATCAGGACCGTGTCACAACACGGGTGCAACTAGCCGACTTCAAGCGCAACAACAGCGGCATCGGCAGTGCCACTCAACAACTGGGCGCATTCGCAGCCAACCCGACCAATGTTGCCCATCGCACCTCAATGGTCAATCGCAGCGGCCAAAGGCTGACCTCGGTCACGCTCAACAGTACGCCCGAGGCAAGCGGCCTGGTCGATCGCGCAGCAACCTCCATGGCCCGCGAAGCCCAACTGGGCAAGAGCAAATCGCTCAACGCCGCCCAGCGCGCCTGGCTGGCCGACATCATGCAACCCACTTGGTCGCAACCCACCCACGGCGCCGCCGTAATGGGCCATTTACAAACCGCACGCCGGCTGGAGGAATCCAGCCGCGTGTTCGACACCATCGCCATGGCAGCCCAGAACAACTTCCCCGCCGACTTCAGCGTGGTCAGCAAGCGTGGGCGGGTACAGGGGCTGATGCAAAGCACCAACCTGGATTGGGCAGGCCGGCAGACCGAGAACACCGCCATCGGCTTTCTGGGCACCCATCCCAGAAACATCAGAAACCCCCAACGCACCCCCGGCGTAGGCACGGCCATGATAGGCCACGCCCGCGAACTCGCCCGCGTCAACAACTCCCGCGCCATCACCCTGGGCGCGGAAGGCGCCGAAGCACAGGGATTCTACCGGCATCAGGGCTTCCAGCATGAAGACGGCAGGGCTTTGCAGCCAGAGCACTTCAGCCATCGCACGCTGCCGCTGAAGTTGCCGTTGCGGTAGGGGTGCTCGGCTCTAGTTCTCAGGGCGATGGGATTGTCGACGCGAGAATTGGTACTCCCGCGAAATGCCAGGGTAGCCGTATCGGCCTAACTTGAACCAAACAGCCTCCATGAAAATCAGGGCGGTTCAGCTTTCGTAGACCCACCCGCGAGCTTCTCTGACGCCGGCTGCAGTGCTTCCTGCTGAAGTCCCGCGTGTTGCAATAGATGCATCTACGCAGCAAGCGTATCCGAAGCCAGGGTGAGGCATTCCGACTTCGGCAGCCAAAGCGTTTCAGGGATATCTTTCGGTTCAATCAAACGCGCCATCTTCGAATCTGCCCTTGTCTCGTCTTATTCATTGAACCATGCAAACACGGGGATTCGATATGTATCCATAAGATAGGTCTGAGTGGCTGCAAGCAACTCTAAATGCGAACGATCAGCCGCTCGTTTCGAGTAACCCGGCTGCACCAAAGTTATTGCATAGTCGGCTCGTAGCTGGCGCCATTTGTTGATCCAGGTCACAAGGAGCGCTAAGTTACCCCGTTCAAAGCGAGTCGCCTTTCCCGCCTTCAATCTATCGGCCTCGCGACGCTGCAAGTGCTTTAGCATCTCGCCGAGTTGCTCAGCCCATCGAATAGATTTCTGCGCTTGCCCACAGATTTCATATAAATCCGCGACACGCGCACCAGGGTGCGTCTCTGAAGAATATTTACAATGATAAAGGTGCACCTGCAAACGGTTGCCTGCCAGCTTCATAGCAACTACGTCCGCCACCTCACCTGCTCCGTCATCATCAAACACAAGATCCCAATCACCACTTTGCAGCAACTTCTCAATTACTCGTCGCTGAATCGACGCTGATTTCTTTTCAGGCCCTTGGGATTCCGACCGGATATCGACACCAACCCATCCCCCAGTCTCAATACGTTCCAGATCAAACACTGGCACATCCTCTCGGCTCGGCACGATGAACAGTGATGATCCAACCAACATATCGCCATCTGCCATGTAAACATGTGGCGGACTCTCTTGGAAAATTTCCAAAAGTGGTTGTTCTTTCTTTCCTCGCCTAACAGTCAATGCAGGACCTGATATTTGACTGAACTTTGCCACACCTTGATCGATAGTAAATAGGTATTTTGCGATGGTCTTATCGTCCCCCACTCGGAAACGAACTCCTCCCTCACAAGTGAAATCTTCCAGTTCAATTTCACAATCGTAGAAGGGGATGGGTATCTCACCCACCAAAATAACCAATCGCTCCTCTTTTTCAAAAAGCATATCCTCCGGCCAATCAATCGCCAATGGAATCTTATTTTTCGGGATCGTCTGCTGCGCCTCAGACTTTACTAGATTTCGCAGGATCTTTTCGGTCGTGATACGATCGTCAAGTAATTTCCCACCCAACCGATCACACCAGCGCATCCATTCAGCCGGATTGTTTGTTGTCGTCTGTGACCAGATTTTTCCTTTGATAGAACAACCAAGTGTGGCTCGCGATCTGGTGAAGTCATGTACCTCTCCATCTTCGTCAACATCCTCAATGTCCACAAAACCTTGGCCATACAAATTATTAAGTGTTTTTGTGCGGTTACCGGCATAAGCATTGAGCTGATCTGCAATGTCCACGCCCATAAACATCGAATAACGAATAGGTTTGCGTTGAGCCTCACTCAACCCCAAATTGGATAGCATAAGTCGATCAAACCCATCCAGTACCCTGAAGACAGCATCTCCACCAAGCCTAACGGCAGTATCATTAGCCAACTTATTGGCAAGCGGCAAATGAAGATCCTTCTTGCGTGAAGTATTGATGAACAGCAGACCCTGTTCTTCATTCCAGTACGCCATGACAAGGTTGAACTGGACGTTTTTTGGGAACTTCATACTGGTCCAAGGCAGAACTTCTTCATCACGTGTAACGAGTATCAGTAAGCGTTCATCCGGGTTGATACTTGGGCCATCAGCCACAATTGAATTAATACCAATTGCACTCTCAACATCGTCGGTACACCACTCGTCACATGTTGTCCGATAAACTATCGTACTCATCCTTGGTTGAAGATTTGCAACGTGAAATTTCTCAGGTGGAACGTCAAGGCCAGTGATAATATCTTCGCGACGTTTTGCATCAAAGGTTTTTTTGAATCCCACTACGTTGAGCAAATAGTTCCAGTCAGCATCTTCTGCATATAGCGCCTTCAGTCGCTCATTGACATCGTCCATTGCCACATTTGCGATTACAGTGGCATCCCCTAAATCGTTGCGAGATCGTGTAAATCTACCAACAAACTGCAGAGTAATAGCCTCGCTTTTATGCTTATCATGCAAAGCGGCTATTTTGAGCTCCGGCAAGTCAAAACCCTCTCCCAGCATATTGACGCACACAATTAAGCTGGACTCGCCTTCTCTCAACTTCCGTAAGGCCTCACGTCGTGCCAGTAGCCCCATCTCGCTATGTATCAACTGAGGGTTGAACTCACCTAGACTGGCCACATACTTCTGGTGCAAAGCTTTCGCGGCATCAATCGTCCCAACACGAGCCATCGCCAAGTGTGGTCGGCCACTCTCCCTGTCACGCCTCAAGCACTCCCCCACTCGCCAGATGATTTGATCATCTGCATCGGTACGGTCCAGCCCTATGACCGGAACATAGCTAATTTGCTTGAAGAGCCCATCCTGTTGCGCTTGCCTTAAAGGATAGGTGTATATATGTCGGCCATCTACCCGCTTACTATCGTTGCGATATGGGGTTGCGGTAAATTGCAAAATAATCCGCTTGCTGAAGCGTTGCTTGAACTCTCGCCACGTCGCCGCAGCGATATGGTGCGCCTCGTCCACGAATAAATGGGATGCCCAGTCGGCCAAAACATCTTGCATCTCAGCTGAAAACTCGGCCACTAAGCTCATAGTCGTGACCACCACATGGGCCGAATTTACAAGCCGCAGCAATCCATCCATTGATTTTGGAACATGCTTCAGAATTGCAACTGTGGGATGCAACGCCTTATCAGCAAGGCACTGTGCCTGCTTGAGCATCCCCAGCCCCAGAAACTTATCGGATACTTGAGTGCGCAGCGCATCTGATGGAACAATGACTAAGAGCCGAGGGATCTGCGCCATCACCATCAACGCGAGCATTGTCTCTGTCTTCCCGGTACCCGTTGGTAGCACTACCGTCACAGCAGTCCTACTAACACTCCAGTGCGCCAGTACCGCCCTCACAGCCCCCACCTGAGGCAAGCGCATGCCAGGGCGTACAAGTTGCACCCCCTCGTAACGCTCTAGGCGCAGGTCAAAGGCATCCTCCCATGACCGAAGAGTGCATTCAACGTCCGCGACTTGCTCCGGGGTTAGTCCTCTTGTGGACCGCGGCCGAGGCAATAACCATTTGCCCGCCCCCTGCGCAGCCACCTCAACGCTCGATACATCCCGAACCCTTAAAACACCCTCATATCCGTGATATGAGCTGGTATTAGCGTTCACGATAGCAAAAGAGCGAAAGCCATCACTCATCCCGCCGAAGCCCGGGATTTTCTGTAGAGGAGAAAATTTGGCTTTAACAACCTTCTTCGGGAACACAAGTCGTTTCACTATGTTCCCGTCAATTCTGTCGATCAAGTCAACTAGCTCAGGAACAGAAAACTCAGCTTCTTCCGCAAATAAGTCATTCATTGAACTCACGTGACCAGCCCCTCCAAAGACCGAACATAATGAGCGAGCAGCAATGGCTTGCAAGTGAACCTGACACGTTGCAACCGGGATTATTCTTTGATCTGTCGTTTATTTGCTGCCCGCCCCTCAATGAGGTTCTGCTTCCGTATACGTCGGAAGTGGAGCACCTCATCCCAGCTATAGATCAAACCGTGCTCATACTCACCGTAATGCCTCCACATCCGAGCGCAGATAAAGACGCACAGGAAAATTGTCGCCAACAGTAATAGAGCGGATTTCCCCTCTCCGCTCCAGGTTCGGCACATGGGATCGGTGCATGCCCAGCATCCGACTAGCGGTGGTCGCCGTCACGTACTTTGCCAACAAGCGCTCCAACTTCTCGACATCCTGCTTCGCTATCCTTTGCCAAAAGCTGTATTGCCGAACGGCGATAAAACCCGAACGCACCCATATGGCGGTCAGCATAGCCCCTACCGAACTGATCGCACAGGCATATACGTGCCTTAGTCGACGACATACACAGAGCAGCGTTATACGTCCGCCAGAGCAACTTTATACGTCCGAAAAGCAGCTTTATGTGTCCATCACCGACCTTTCAAATCAATCCCAGCTCAACGCCCCACCCGATTGATACTCGATCACGCGGGTTTCGAAGAAGTTCTTTTCCTTCTTCAGATCGATCATCTCGCTCATCCAGGGGAAGGGGTTGGTGGCGCCGGGGAACAGCGGTTCCAGGCCGATCTGCTGCATGCGGCGGTTGCAGATAAAGCGCAGGTAGTCCTTGAACATGGAGGCGTTCAGGCCCAGTACGCCACGAGGCATGGTGTCTTCGGCGTAGGCGTATTCCAGCTCCACGGCTTGCTGGAACAGCGCGGTCAGGCTTTGCTTGAAGGCGTCGGTCCAGAGGTGGGGGTTTTCGAGCTTGATGGTGTTGATCAGGTCGATGCCGAAGTTACAGTGCATCGATTCATCGCGCAGGATGTACTGGTACTGCTCGGCGGCGCCGGTCATCTTGTTCTGGCGACCCAGCGACAGGATCTGCACAAAGCCCACGTAGAAGAACATGCCTTCCATGATGCAGGCGAACACGATCAGCGACTTGAGCAGTTGCTGGTCGGCCTCGGGCGTGCCGGTCTTGAAGTTGGGGTTGGTCAGCGCGTCGATGAACGGGATCAGGAAGTCGTCCTTGTCGCGGATGGACTTGATCTCGTGGTAGGCGTTGAATATCTCGGCTTCATCCAGGCCCAGGCTTTCTACGATGTACTGGTAGGCGTGGGTGTGGATGGCTTCTTCGAATGCCTGGCGCAGCAGGAACTGGCGGCACTCGGGTGCGGTGATGTGGCGATAGGTGCCCAGCACGATGTTGTTGGCGGCCAGCGAATCGGCAGTCACAAAGAAGCCTAGGTTGCGCTTGACCACGCGGCGCTCGTCTTCGGTCAGGCCGTTGGGGTTCTTCCACAGCTCGATATCGCGCTGCATGTTGATTTCCTGCGGCATCCAGTGGTTGGCGCAGGTGGCCAGGTATTTCTCCCAGGCCCATTTGTACTTGAACGGGACGAGCTGATTGACGTCGGTACCCCCGTTGATGATGCGTTTGTCCACGGCGCTGACACGGCTGGTGGTATGCGCTTGCACGCTGGCCGTGTTGTAATCGGCTGCGGCCGGTGCGGCGGCGAACGCATATTGCGGCTGAGCCGGGGCTTGCGGGGCGGCCGGCTTGGCGGCGGGTTGTGCGGGGGTATCGTCCCAAGACAGCATGTCGTGTTCTCCCGATCTCTATCGTTGTTCAATCAATTTCAAATAAGACCGCTCCAGCGCAGGAACGATCCAGAATCTTTGCTACGGAGCGCCCTGCTCCCGTCGGCGTCGCCGAGCAGCGCAGACTGTCATGGGGCAGTCCGTGGCCGCCTGTCTGAGCCCGGCTGCAAGCCGGGCGAGTTGGGCCACGGCCACGACAGTCGAGCAACGCAGGGAGCCCGTTGCAGCCGGGTGACACCGTTGGGTCGCCTTTCTTTGCTTACTTTCTTTGGCGAAGCAAGGAAAGTAAGGCGGCTGTGGGACGCACTCCCGCTGAAAACACTCGCGGCGTAGCCACTAAATACTTCCTGTTAAGCAAACCAAACAATCAGCTGATTTGCTTAATAGGAAGGGCTCTACCGAACCCTTCTTCCTACCTTACTTCTTTGTCGGCTTGCGGATGGTCTCTACTACCGTGGTAGCAATTACAAGGGAGATAGACCAACCACCTGTGCTAGCGCACTAGTGGTGGCAGAGGAACTCCCACACCACCATGCCGTTCAGATCAAGCCCGTGATGCTCCAACATCACGGGCTTTCTCATTTCTGCGACTTCAAAACTACTTACTGACTACTACCACTTAGGCCAGGCGGCCCGCCAAGCCTTGAGCCGGCCCGGCGATTTCGGCATCTGCTGGGCGGCGCGGGCAGCTGCCAGCACCTCGCCCAGCGTCAGCTCGGCTTTCGCCGAGCCTGCCACTGCGTCACTGGCAAGCTTCGCACTACCGACTGCGTCGGCGGCGGCCTCGAGGCCGCCCGGGATTGTGGCCTCAAAGCTATCCCTTGCGCTCAGCCTGTCATTGACAGGCTTCGCACTCGGGATTGTCAATGCTGCAAAACTTTGCCGACTCAGCGGCGCCCTCCCCTGCGGCATAGCTGGCGGCAGCTGCCGGGGCTGCGGCGATCTGGCCACCGCCCACGGGCACGGCGTTCAGTTCGCCGCCACGGCCGGTGGATTTTTCGGCGCTGGATGCCGACAGCGTGCGCAGATAGTAAGTGGTTTTCAGGCCACGTACCCAGGCCAGGCGGTACAGGTCGTCCATCTTCTTGCCGCTGGCACCGGCCATGTAGATGTTCAGGCTTTGTGCCTGGTCTATCCACTTCTGGCGGCGCGAGGCGCATTCCACCAGCCATTGGGCTTCCACTTCAAAGGCGGTGGCGTAGATGTCCTTGAGGTCTTGCGGTACGCGGTCGATGCGGTACAGCGAGCCGTCGAAGTACTTGATGTCGCCTATCATCACGTCGTCCCACAGGCCGCGTTCCTTCAGGTCGTGCACCAGGTGTTCGTTGATCACCGTGAATTCGCCCGAGAGGTTGGATTTCACGAAGATGTTCTGGTAGTTCGGCTCGATCGAGGCCGATACGCCGACGATGTTGGCGATGGTCGCGGTCGGGGCGATGGCCAGGCAGTTGGAGTTGCGCATGCCGTAGGTGGCGATGCGGCCGCGCAGGGTGGCCCAGTCCAGGGTCTCGCTGCGATCCATTTCGACATAGCCGCCGCGTGCTTCGGCCAACATGTCGATGCTGTCTTGCGGCAGGATGCCCTTGGACCACAGGCTACCGGCGTAGCTGGGGTACTTGCCGCGCTCTTCGGCCAACTCGGTACTGGCGTAGTAGGCGTGGTAGGCCACTACTTCCATCGAGCGGTCGGCGAACTCGACAGCCGCGTCCGATGCGTAAGGTATGCGCAGAATGTGCAGGCAATCCTGGAAGCCCATGATGCCCATGCCCACGGGGCGGTGCTTGAGGTTGGAGTTACGTGCCTTCTTGACCGGGTAGAAGTTGATGTCGATCACGTTGTCCAGCATGCGCATAGCGGTGCGGACTGTGCGCTTCACCTTGTCGCCATCCAGGCTGAACTGGCCGTCGGCACCCTTCACCATGTGGTTGACCAGGTTCACCGAACCCAGGTTACACACGGCGATTTCGTTGTCGTTGGTGTTCAGCGTGATCTCGGTACACAGGTTGGACGAGTGCACCACACCCACGTGCTGCTGCGGGCTGCGGATATTGCAGGGGTCCTTGAAGGTGAACCAGGGGTGGCCGGTTTCAAACAGCATGGTCAGCATCTTGCGCCACAGCTGCAGGGCCGGGATCTTCTTGTACACGCGCATCTCGCCACGCTCGGCCTTGGCTTCGTAGCGGACGTAGGCTTCCTCAAAGGCCTTACCAAACAGTTCGTGCAGGTCGGGCACTTCGCTGGGGCTGAACAGCGACCATTCACCACCTTCAATCACGCGCTTCATGAACAGGTCCGGTATCCAGTTGGCGGTGTTCATGTCGTGGGTGCGGCGGCGGTCATCGCCAGTGTTCTTGCGCAGTTCGAGGAACTCCTCGATATCGGCGTGCCAGGTTTCCAGGTAGGCGCACACGGCGCCCTTGCGCTTGCCACCCTGGTTCACTGCCACGGCGGTGTCGTTCACTACCTTGAGGAAGGGAACAATACCTTGCGACTTGCCGTTGGTGCCCTTGATATGCGAGCCCAGGGCACGCACCGGGGTCCAGTCGTTGCCCAGACCGCCGGCAAACTTCGACAGGAGTGCGTTTTCCTTCAGGCCTTCATAGATACCATCGAGGTCATCGGCAATGGTGGTCAGGTAGCAGCTGGAGAGCTGCGAGCGCAGGGTGCCCGAGTTGAACAGGGTCGGGGTCGACGACATGAAGTCGAAGGTCGACAGCACATTGTAGAACTCGATGGCACGGGCTTCGCGGTCGATCTCGCGGATGGCCAAGCCCATGGCCACGCGCATGAAGAAGGCCTGCGGCAGCTCGATACGATGGCCGTGGATATGCAGGAAGTAACGATCGAACAGGGTTTGCAGGCCCAGGTAGTCAAACTGGTAGTCACGCTCGTACTTCATGGCGGCGCCCAGGCGCGCCAGGTCGAACTGGGCCAGTTCCGGGTCCAGCAGCTCGGCTTCAATACCCTGCTTGATGAACTTGGGGAAATACTCGGCGTAACGGGTCGCCATTTCCTCGTGGGTGACTTCTTCTTCCAGCACTTCACGGCGCAGGCTGTGCATCAGCAGGCGGGCGGTCACGCGGCTGTAGGCCGGTTCCTTCTCGATCAGCTGGCGGGCGGACAGCACGGCAGACTTGCGCACTTCCTCGGCCGGCACGCCGTCGTACAGGTTCTTCAGGGTCTCGGCGATGATGTGCTCGGGGTCGGTCACCGTCTCGTAGCCCGAACAGGCCGATTGCACGATGGCGCGCAGCTTGGCCACATCCAGCGGCTTGCTCACGCCTTCGTCATTGATATTGATGCCGGCCACCGGGGCATGCTCTGCCTCACCCTTGGCCAGGCGTTCCTGATGCCGGCGCTCGCGGTACAGCACATAGGCACGGGCCACATCGTGCTCGCCCGAGCGCATCAGTGCCAGTTCAACCTGGTCCTGGATATCTTCGATATGGATGGCGCCGCCTTCAGGCTTGCGGCGCATCAGGGCGTTCACCACCAGGTCGGTCACACGCTGCACCGTCTCGCGCACCGAGGCCGATTGCGCGGCAGCACCACCATGCACCGCCAGGAAGGCCTTGGTCACGGCAACCGAGATCTTCAGGGGTTCGAACGGCACGACAGCACCGTTACGACGTATGGTTTTGTACTCGGCAACCTGCTGAGCGGCAGTCGAACCCACGCTGTCGTTACCCTGTGGGTACGAGGCGCGTGTGGTGCTGGCGGTATCGGTGGTGGCGTACATGTGAGGACTTCCCCTTTTCTAGGTGTTGATTGCCTACGAGACCTTGGGCGCCATGCGCGCTCAGGCCCCGAGCTGGGTGGGATGTTCAGATGGTGCGTAGGCTGGCAGGAGGTGCCTGACCAGCCCGTCTACCCTGAACGCACACCCTAAAAGTACATTCCGGCAGGCCCGGAATGGGGTGTGCATAATTCTGTGTAGAAAATGTGGAAAACACTATATGTAGTGTTTTTTGACTGCTCTGACTACTAATTCTAGTGATGCGACCCGCAGCTAGCAACAGTTGTTTTTACCACCCCGTAGATACTGGGCCTAACGCAACATGCCAGCCGCAATCGGCATCAGCCCCACCGTTTTTGCAGGCCGGATGCCCCCAGGCAGGACTGTGGATAATTCTGGGGACAACTACGGCGCTGTGGCAAAACCGGGCAAGCCACCCCGCAGTCGCGGCATAAAAAAAGCGCCCTTAGCTTGCGCAAGGGCGCTCCTGATTCGGGGTAAAACGCAGTCAACCGGCGCCGAAAACCCGCTCGCGCAGCTTGTGCAGCTGGTCGCGCAGCTCGGCCGCCTTCTCGAACTCCAGGTTCTTGGCCGCTTCCATCATGGATTTCTCTATCTGCTTGAGCTGCTTGGCCAGCGTCTTTTCGTCCATATCCTCCAGCAGGATACGGCCCTGGCGCTCCAAGCGCTCGGCGCGGGCAGCATCTTCGTCATACACCCCGTCGATGATGTCCTTGATGCGCTTGACCACGCCTCGTGGAGTGATTCCGTTGGCTTCGTTGAACGCCACCTGCTTGGCCCGCCGCCGCTCGGTCTCGTCGATGGCGCGGCGCATGCTGTCGGTAATCCGGTCCCCATAGAGTATGGCGGTGCCGTTCAGGTTACGGGCGGCACGGCCTATGGTCTGTATCAACGAGCGTTCGCTGCGCAGAAAGCCTTCCTTGTCTGCGTCCAATATGGCGACCAGCGATACCTCGGGGATATCCAGGCCCTCGCGCAGCAGGTTGATGCCGATCAGCACATCAAACTCGCCCAGGCGCAGATCGCGCAATATCTCCACCCGTTCCACCGTGTCGATATCCGAATGCAGGTAGCGCACCTTGATATGGTGCTCGGTAAAGTAATCGGTCAGTTGCTCTGCCATGCGTTTGGTGAGCGTGGTCACCAGCACCCGCTCGCCTACATCGGTGCGCTTGCGTATCTCGCTCATCAGGTCGTCAACCTGGGTGGTGACCGGCCGCACATGGATAACCGGGTCTACCAAGCCGGTGGGTCGCACCAGTTGTTCTACCACCTTGCCCTGGTGCTCGGCTTCGTACTTGGCTGGCGTGGCCGAGACAAACACCGTCTGCGGCATCATGGTCTCGAATTCCTCGAACTTGAGCGGCCGGTTGTCCAGCGCGCTGGGCAGGCGGAAGCCGTAATCGACCAGGTTCTCCTTGCGCGACCTGTCGCCCTTGTACATGGCACCCACCTGGCCGATCAGCACATGCGATTCGTCCAGGAACATCAACGCGCCCTCGGGCAGGTAATCGATCAGCGTGGGCGGGGGAGAGCCAGCCGGCTTACCCGAGAAATGCCGCGAGTAGTTTTCAATGCCCTTGCAAAAGCCCATCTCCTGCAGCATTTCCAGGTCGAACTTGGTCCGCTGGTCCAGCCGCTGCGCCTCTACCAGCTTGTGCTCCTTGTGATAGAACTCCAGCCGGGTACGCAGCTCTTCCTTGATGGTCTCGATGGCGCGCAGCACCGTGGCGCGCGGGGTGACATAGTGGCTGGAAGGGAAAACGGTAAAACGCCCCACCCGTTGCTTGATATGGCCAGTCAGCGGGTCGAACAGCTGTATCTGCTCGATCTCGTCGTCGAACATGCCGATGCGCACCGCCAGATCGGCGTTTTCGGCGGGGAACACATCAATCACATCGCCCCGCACCCGGAAGGTACCGCGACCAAAGTCGATCTCATTGCGCTCGTACTGCATCTGCACCAGGCGGGTCACCAGTTCGGGCTGGGGCATCTTCTCGCCTTCCCGCACGTGCAGAATCATCTTGTGATAGTCGCTGGGGTCGCCAATACCGTAGATGGCCGATACGGTGGCCACGATGATGCAATCGGGCCGCTCCAGCATGGCCTTGGTGGCCGACAGGCGCATCTGCTCGATATGCTCGTTGATCTGCGAGTCCTTCTCGATAAACAGATCACGGCTGGGCACATAGGCCTCGGGCTGGTAGTAATCGTAATAAGAGACGAAATACTCCACCGCATTCTCGGGAAAGAACTCCCGGAACTCGGCATACAGCTGCGCCGCCAGGGTCTTGTTAGGTGCCATCACAATGGCCGGCCGGCCGGTACGGGCAATCACATTGGCCATGGTGTAGGTCTTACCCGACCCCGTCACCCCCAACAGCGTCTGAAAACGCAAACCGTCCTCCAGCCCCTCGACCAAGCCATCAATCGCAGAGGGCTGGTCGCCAGCAGGCGGAAAAGGCTGATGCAGGCGGTATGGGCTATCGGGAAAAGTAACGATCATGGTGGCCTTTTGCAGAACCTGATTGAGAACCTATTAGATTAGGGCGGGTAAAACACCGCCCAGACAAACATGGGGCAGCCTTTCCACCAACGCCAGCGATTGTAGCGCCACACAAGGCAAACCGGACGGAAGCAACAGAATCGGCTAAAGTATTTACACCATCCTTGTATCAGACTCGTCATGTCCGAACCCCAAGCCCCGAAGCCGGATTGGTCTTACGCAGAAGCGCTGCTCGACCGCTTTGGGGATGCAGTATTGGCATTCGACAAGGAACTGGTCTGCCGCTTTGCCAATACAGCGGCCGCCGAGATGCTGGGCCGGCAGATGCAGGACGTGCTGGAACAACACGCCATGCAGCTCTACCCCAGCGAGCATGCAGACAAGTTCAACAAGGCTCTGGAGGCCGCGCTGGGTGGCCAGGTCACCCGCAATCGCGGCTGGCGGGATATCCCGTCGCAAGGCCGCCGCTGCCTTGATTTCCGCTTCGAGCCCTGCCTCACCGCCGACGGCCATATCGCTGGTGCCATGCACAGCGCCCGCGACATCACCGAAATGGCCGAGGTGGAAGAACGCGCCCGGCTCTCGGTCATGATGTTCGAGCACACCACCGAAGGCCTGATGATACTCGGTGCAGACAAGCGCATCCGGCTGGTCAACCCGGCATTCAGCGACCTGACCGGCTTTAGCGCCAGCGATGTACTGAACGAGCAACCCGAACACCTCACTCCGTCCGGTCAGGACGAGTCCAACCCTTATCCCGATATCTGGCACGCGCTGGAATACGACAACGCCTGGCAGGGCGAGGTGATCTACCGCCGCCGCGACGGCCGGCTCATGCCCACCTGGCAGACCGTGGTGCGCGTGCGCGATGCTGCAGGCGAGGTAGAGCACTACCTGGCGATTTTCACTGACCTGACCGAACGCCAGCGTTTTGAGCAGCAGCTGGAACGGCTGGTCTATTACGACGTGCTCACCAGCCTGCCCAACCGCGCGCTGCTGTCCGACCGCATCGCCCAGGCCATGTCGCGGGCAGAGCGCATGGGCAGCCATATGGCCCTGCTGTTCATCGACCTGGATCGCTTCAAGGCCATCAACGACACCCTGGGCAATCACCAGGGCGACCAGTTGCTAAGAGCCGTGGCCCAGCGCCTGCGCGATGTCGCCAATATAGAGATGACAGTCTGCCGCTATGGTGCAGACCAGTTCCTCCTGCTTTACCCCGAGCTGGATACGCCCGACCAGGCCTCCACACTTTGTGGTCGCTTGTTGCTGGCCCTGGCGTCGCCACATCTGGTCGGCTCGCAAAGCCTGACCATCACCGGCAGCATAGGCGTGGCGGTCTACCCCGACGATGGCATCGAGCGCGAAACCCTGATCCAGCACGCCGAGACCGCCATGCAGGCCGCAAAGAAAGCGGGCCGCAACACCTTCCGCTTCTTTACCCAAGACATGAACCAGCGCAGCGCCGAATTCCTGCTGCTGGACAACCACCTGCGCCAGGCGCTGGTCAACCAGGAGTTCCTGCTCTACTACCAGCCGCAGATCGATATCAAGACCCGCGAAGTCATCGGCATGGAAGCCCTGATGCGCTGGCGCCACCCCGATCTGGGCCTGGTCCCGCCCAACCGCTTTATCCCCGCGGCTGAAGAAACCGGCCTGATCGTACCCATGGGCGAATGGGTACTGCACGAGGCCTGCCGCCAGAACAAGGCTTGGCAGCGGGCCGGGCTGCTGCACGCACCTGTTGCCGTCAACGTCTCTGCCCGACAGTTTGCCGAGCGGCTCGAAGACGTCACCACCAAGGCCCTGCAGGACGCCGGCCTGGCACCCGAATGGCTGGAGCTGGAGGTGACCGAAAGCACACTGATGGACGATGTCAACGAAGCCATCCTCACCCTGGGCGCGTTGAAGCGCATGGGTGTGCGGCTGTCCATCGACGACTTCGGCACCGGTTATTCCTCGCTCAACTACCTCAAGCGCTTCCCCCTCGACAAGCTCAAGGTCGACCGCTCTTTTGTTATCGACATACTGGACGACCCGGACGATGCCGCCATCGCGGGCGCCGTAGTCAGCCTGGCCAAGAACCTGCGGCTCAAGGTCATTGCCGAAGGCGTGGAAACCGCCGAGCAGCTGGATTTTCTGGAGCAACTAGGCTGCGACGAGATGCAGGGCTTTCTGGTCGCCCCGCCCATCCCTGCAGACAAGGTGCCGGAGTTTCTGGCGCAGTGGCGCAAGAAGCCTGTTTGATCCTGGGCAAACCAGCCAGCAAATAGCCCGGCATCAAGCCGGGCTAGGGGTGTCCATCAGCAAGAGCGTCTGTCGCTAGCCCTGCACCTGTACCCGCTTACCTTGCACATTGCGCTCGGCTGGCTTGCCCTGCACCCGTATCTCGCCCGGCCCATCAGATTGCGCCTCCAGCCGATTGCGCACATCCGCGCTGATATCGCCCGACCCCGTGCTCTGCAGCTTGGCATTCTGCGCCACCAAGCGACTCAAGCCCGCCTCTCCAGGGCCATCCACCTGCAGCAGCAGATCGCGGACGCTACCTACAGCCTGCAGGTCGCCCGACCCAGACATCTGCGCGTGAAAGCGCTCAGCCGCCACCGTGCCCAGCATCACATCTCCCGGGCCGTGCATCTCCAGCTCCACATCCTGCATGGATAGTGCGCCGGCATTCAAATCGCCGCTACCGGTGAGCGCGACCTTGATGTTGCCAGCCTGCCCCACCAGCCGTATATCGCCGGGGCCGCTGCCATCCACCTTGACCGCACCGCCACTGATGCCATCCACCGCCACACTGCCGCTGCCGTTGCTCTGCACCAGCAAACCGGCCACCTTGCCTCGCACCGATGCACTGCCTGGGCCATCCAGGCGCAGCTCCGCCGGGCCTTCCAGCCCAGCCAGCATCAGGTCGCCCGAGCCAGACACGGTCGCCTGCAGGCTGCTGGCCCGGCCCCGCAAGGTCACATCGCCGGGGCCGGATTGATCCAGTACCACGCGGCCAGCATCCAGCCTGTCCAGCACCAGATCGCCCGAGCCGCTGACGTTGCCGTGCAGCTCTGCCACCTTGCCCTCCAGCCGGGTATCCCCAGGGCCGGATGCCTCCAGCTCAAAGCGCTGCGCATCCAGGCCCTGCACCACCATATCGCCAGAGCCGCTGCTGTTGATGCGCGCCAGCGCCGGCAAAACCAGATTGACCTTCAACGGCCGCGTGGACGAGAAATTGCCGTTGGTACGTATCACCAGCGCGTCGCCCACCTGTTCAGTCACGATGAACTTGAGCAGATTCTCATCCCCCTCCAGTGTCATGCTGGCAGCGCTGCCGGCCACCACACGCACATTCACCTCTATCGGCCCGCGCAGCTCTATGCCTTGCACGGCAGCCAACTGACGGGTCTCGGTCACCAGCTTGCCATTGCCTTTCACACCGCCCCAGCCACCCACCGAGACATGCCACTTGCCACCACCCTCTGTGGCTTCATCGCCATTCACATGCACAGTACACGCCATCATGGGCAGGCACAGCATCAACCAGAGTCCGTTTTTCATCGCGCACCTCATCATTAAACATACTTATTGGTATGTTATATGAAAATTCCCGTTTAGCCAGCACCGCATTGCTCTCTGGGCATGGCGATGCGATGAATGCAACAGACAGCACCCGGCATAGCCCCGGCAACAAAAAAGCCAGCCCCTCAAGGGCTGGCTTTTTTGTTGAACCAGATACAGATTGCTGCCGTCTACTCGGCTGCCAGCCTGGCGTTCTCGCCGCTCAGTTGCTGCTTGGCCGGCTTGCCCCAGATCGTGATATCGCCCGAACCCATGGCATTGGCAATCACCGAAGCAACGGCATGGACACGCATATCACCCGAGCCCATCAAGTCCAGCTTGGCCTCCTGGCTTTGCAGCCCCTGCAAGTCCAATTCACCCGAACCCATCACATTGCCCTCCAGCATCTTGGCCAGCCCACTGGCCTCCACCCCGCCAGAACCCTTGATGGCCGCCTCGAACCTGTCCACCTCGATACGACCCAGCCTGGCCTCGCCCGAACCCAGCACGTCTATCTTCACGTCGGTAGGCAACAGCCCATCGCCAACCAGGTCGCCGGAGCCCACCATGCGCACCGTCAATTTGCCCAGCTTGCCGCTGAGGCTGGTCTCGCCCGAGCCGGTCGATTCCACCAGCAGGTCGCCGCCAGCCAGGCCACGCACCGTCACGTCACCCGAGCCTGTATTTTCCAGGCTCGCCAGGGCCGGGGTAACAATGCTCACCTTCAGCCCCTGCTCGGTCGAAAAAGCCCCTTCGGTCTTGATGATCAGCTTGTCACCCACCTGCTCGGTCACCACCAGCTTGACCAGATTCTCATCGCCCTCCACCACCATGCTGGGGGTATCACCAATACGGACGTCCACATCCATGCTGCCCGTGGACTGCACGGTTTTCACAACCGTGAGGGTGCGGCTCTCCTTGGTGACCACGCCATTACCCTTGACTCCGCCCATGCCGCCGATGGAGACGTGTACCTTGCGGATATCACCCGTCTTCTCATCGTTGTCGACATTGATGCTGCAAGCCGCCAGCGGCAAGCAAAGTACCAGTAACAAGCCGTATCTCATTGCCTATCTCCTCTCAGGTAAACATTCTTATTAGTATGTTATATCCATTACCCCAGAAATGCACGCCCTCCTGTCGGGTTGGCTCACTCTTCGCCCTTGTTATTGAGCGCTGCATCCACCACGGCGCGGGTCAGGTGCGGTGCAAAGCGCTCGATAAAGGAATAGGTATAGCCACGCAGGTAGGCATCGCGGCGTATGCCGATATGGGTGGTCGAAGGCTCGAACAGGTGCGAGGCATCGATGGCAAACAAGCCCACATCACGCTTCACGTCAAACGCCATGCTGGCCACGATGCCTATGCCCAAACCCAGGCCCACATAGGTCTTGATCACGTCGGTATCGATGGCAGTCAGCACCACATTGGGCGCCAGCCCGCACGATTCAAACGCACGATTGATCTTGGAGCGGCCGGTAAAGGCAAAGTCGTAGGTAATGATGGGGTACTTGGCCACATCCTCTATGCGCAACTGCCCTTTCAGATCCAGCAAGGGGTGGTTGTCCGGCACGATGATGCTGCGGTTCCAGCTGTAGCAATCGAGCATGGCCAGCTCGGGGAACTGGTCTATCCCCTCGGTCGCGATGGCGATATCGGCCGAGCCATCCATCACGAACTCGCAGATCTGGGTCGGGCTGCCCTGCTTGATCGAGAGCTTGACCCCAGGGTAGCGCTGCATGAAGTCATGTATGGTCGGCGGCAAGGCGTAACGTGCCTGGGTATGGGTGGTGGCCACCACCAGCCCCCCCTCCTGCTCGTTGACGAACTCCTCGGCCACCCGCTTCAGGTTCTTGGCCTCGCGCAGGATACGCTCGGATATCTTCAGTATCTCCTTGCCCGGCGCGGTTACATCCACCACCCGCTTGCCGTTGCGCACAAACACCTGCACCCCCAGCTCATCTTCCAGCAGGCGTATCTGCTTCGATATACCCGGCTGAGAGGTATGCAAGGCCTCGGCCGCGTCCGATACATTCAGGCCCTGCTTGGCCACTTCCACGAGATAACGCAGTTGCTGAAGCTTCATGTGCCACCCTGACTCTGCGCCTTGCCCAGCCTGGCTGCCGGGCAACGCTAAATTGAAATAACCGAGTTGTATAAAATCTTAACACATGAGTCTTTAATGATTATTAGGCTGTAGGGCTAGCATGGCAGGCTTTCCCCCAGACTGTCTGTATGGATCTCGCCTATATCATCGCTGGCCTTGCCGTGGGTTTTATCGTCGGCCTTACCGGCGTGGGTGGCGGCTCGCTGATGACGCCCGTACTGCTCTGGTTCGGCATCAACCCCGCCACCGCCGTCGGCACCGATCTGCTTTATGCCGCCTTCACCAAGTGCGGCGGCGTTATCGTGCACCAGCGCGCTGGCAATATAGACTGGAAGGTCAACGGCTGGCTCACCGCAGGCAGTGTCCCCGCTGCGTTGCTTACCGTTCTGGCGCTGCATGTCTGGCACCCCGATGTCACCACCCTCAATGCCCTGATCAAGCACGCCCTCGGCATTGCCCTGCTGCTCACTGCCCTCGCCATCGTGTTCAAGACACGCCTGCTGGCACTGACCCGTGGCAAACAAGCAACATCCTCCGACAGCAAGCCCTCGCTCCCCCTCAAGACAGTCATGGTCGGCGTGCTGCTGGGCGTGCTGGTGACCCTGACTTCCATCGGCGCAGGCGCCATCGGCACCATTGCGCTTTTCCTGCTGTTCCCGCTGATTCCCACCGCCCGCCTGGTCGGCACCGAAATCGCCCACGCCGTCCCGCTGACGCTGATCGCCGGCCTGGGTCACGCCGGCCTTGGCCACGTAGACTGGTTGCTGCTGGCCAACCTGCTTTGCGGCTCGCTGCCCGGCATCTGGGTGGGCAGCCACCTGACCGGCCGCGTGCCCGACGGCGCACTGCGCCCGGTACTGGCCCTGATGCTCGCCTTGGTCGGCCTCAAGCTGGTCTGGTAGATAACCCTCCCCATGAGCGCCCGTAGAGGCGCCCACATTGTCATGGATGCCCGAAACCATGGAAACCGTACTGAGCCCCGAACTCCAGGCCAAACTGGCCCACACCCTGACCCTGCTGCAACAGGTAGCACGTGAACATGCCCCTGCCGTCTTCGCTAACTCCCTTGGCGCGGAAGACATGGTGCTGACTGACCTGATCGCCCGGCACCAGCTGGACATCGGCATCTTCAGCCTGGACACCGGCCGCCTGCCAGCCGAAACCTACGAGCTGATGCAGCACACGGCCGAGGCCTATCCCGACACCCGCGTGCTGGTCTACTTCCCGCGCGCCGAGTCAGTCGAGCAATACGTCAATGAGCAAGGCATCAACGCCTTCTATCAATCCATCGAAGCGCGCAAGGCCTGCTGCCGTATCCGCAAGCTGGAACCCCTGGCACGCGCCCTGGCCGGCAAACAGGCCTGGGTCACCGGCCTGCGCCGCGAGCAATCGACCACCCGCACCGATATGGCGGAACAGGAGTGGGACGAGGCCAACGGCCTCACCAAGTTCAACCCGCTGCTGGAATGGACCGAAAAAGAAGTGTGGGCCTATATCAAGGCCTACCAGGTGCCTTACAACGCCCTGCACGACCGCCACTACCCCAGCATAGGCTGCGCCCCCTGCACCCGCGCCATCGCCGCCGGCGAAGACGTCCGCGCAGGCCGCTGGTGGTGGGAGAACCCCGAGAACAAGGAGTGCGGCCTGCACGCCAAAATCAGTGCGCTACCGACCCGGTAAAAAACTTGCGCGCAGGTGATTGCATAGGCCGGGTAGCTACGGCATAATGCGCGGCTTCGCGGAAAGGTGGATGAGTGGTTTAAGTCGCACGCCTGGAAAGCGTGTATAGGTTAATAGCCTATCGGGGGTTCGAATCCCCCCCTTTCCGCCATGAAATGCAAAGGCCCTGATCATTGATCAGGGCCTTTTCTATTTTCACTACGATACGCTGCAGATTCGGCCTCCTGCCCCAGTGGAGCTACACGCCAAATCTGCTCATCGCTGAAAACCTGGGCGGCTCACCTGCTTGATGGAATCCAAGCCCAGTGCGTACGACCTACCTGTGCTTACGCGGGTCATGCCCCAGGAAAACGCGTGCATGGAATGGGCGTTCGCCTGGATGCACTACACACAAGCGGCGCTATCGCGAGTGCAGCAGTCGCAAAAAGCGATCCTGGCGGAAATCTTCTGGATAGGTATCCAGAGTGTGTAAACGCACTTGAAAAACATACTCCCCTTCGATGGGCTTCCCCGCCAGCTCTTGCGGAATGAAGGACCAACCTTCCAGCGATGCCTTGGCAAAACGACGAACACTCTCCGGCATGCCTGGCAGCGCCTTGACCTCAATCAAACGGCATTTGCCATCGACACCAACCGTGCAGGCGGCCTCCACAGCACCTTCCCAACCACCCGTACGGCCAATGTCATCAGGATAGCTCGCTGCGTAGCGCTTGGTCGGTATTGGGCCCATCGAGAGTCCCGCCATTTTTACTTGTCCGCCGCCATCGGCATTGGGGGTGACAAGAAAATCAAGCCGAACACCACTTCGCAGCGTTGCCGGCATACCATCGGCCTCAGCAGGTGGCACCTTGGTCTTGGCTACCCGCGCCTTGACGTTGTCTGCAAACGCAAGGGGATATTTGTCCTCATCAACCAACGAATACTGAACGGGATGGCCATCAGTGCCGTAGAGAACATTGGCCCAAACCTCGACGTAGTAAGGTTCCTTGTTGGCGTAGCTGGGTACAGTTGCCAAAGCGATCAAAGCGCTGGCGATCATTCGGATATAGGACATGGCGTTGCTTGATAAATGGATGTAGAGGTACGACTAAGGAGTAAACCATGCGTGCTCGAAGCACGCGTGCCACTGGCAAGGCGTGAGTAAGCAGATGAATAAGGTGTACGTATATACAACGGCTTCCGGCCATCAAGCCGTAAGGCCAATCATACAATACCGACGCCTCGCCAAGCAGGACGAACCCCCTCAGGCGTCCATGGCATGCGCGGTGGGGCCGACCGGGATAAGCCCCAAGCTATCGAGCAACACCTCGCGCACAGCCAAAACCCCCAGCCGTGCCACACCTGCCACTACTCAATGCTGCAAGCCTATGCAGCCCGACACCAGCTGCTTGATGGCCGCCAGGTCCAGCACCTCGATCTGCTTGCCCTGCACCTTGATCCAGCCATCCTGCTGGAAGCGAGAAAAGGTACGGCTCACCGTCTCCAGCTTCATGCCCAGGTAGCTACCTATCTCTTCGCGGGTCATGCGCAGGACAAACTGGCGCGAGGAAAAGCCACGTGCCGCCATACGTTGCGACAGGTTCAGCAGAAACACCGCCAGGCGCTCTTCTGCCCGCATATTGCCCAGCAACAGCATGGCGCCCTGGTCGCGGATGATTTCGCGGCTCATCAGTTTATACAGGTGACGGTTAAGTGCCGGTATCTCCAGCGCTAGGTTCTCGAGACGGTGATAGGGCAGCTCGCAGACCTCGCAGTCTTCCAGCGCAATGGCGGTGCAGCCGTGCTGGTCCGTCCCAAAGGCATCCAGCCCCATCAGCTCGCCGGCCATATGAAAGCCTGTCACCTGCTCGCGGCCGTCCTCCGACACCACCACGGTCTTGAAGAAGCCCGTGCGTACTGCATACAGCGAGCGAAAGGCATCGCCCAGGCGGAACAGTGCCTCACCACGCCGCACTGGCATGCGCTGATTGATGGCATCGTCCAGCTGTACCATTTCCTCCTGCGCCAAGCCTAGCGGCAAGCACAGTTCCTGCAGACTGCAGGTCGAACACACGGCTTTAAGGGCATGGATGGGGATGATTTCGCGGGCAGCGGACATGATTGGTGCTTGATGAAGGTCAATACGATTAGTCTGCCTGCTACTTACAGTGTCAGCAACCAAGACCTACGCTGGCCCCCCATGACTGCCCCTGCCATACCCGAAACGACTGCATTGGAGAACGACCTGCCGCTGCTGCAGCGCCATGACGATGTGACGCGCTACGGCATCTATCCAACCGCCGATCGCTTCTCTGAAGATTTCGACGAAGACCGCTACCGCCATGCGTTGGCGACGCACGCGCTGGGTGGACTTCGTCCGCTGTCGCTGTATGTCCATCTGCCGTTCTGCGTATCGGCTTGTTACTACTGTGCCAGCCACAAGGTCATCACCGCGGACCACAATCAGGCCGATACCTATCTGGACTATCTTGAACGGGAAATCGCCCTGCAAGGCGCGGCCTATGGCGCGACGCCCAAGGTCACGCAGCTGTATCTGGGCGGCGGCACCCCAACCTTTCTGCAGGATGCCCAGCTAAGCCGCCTGCTGGCCGCCTTGCAACGGTATTTCCCGCTGGCTGCTGGCGCTGAATGCTCGGTCGAGATCGACCCCAGGCATATCGGGCCAGAAAGCCTGCAATTGCTTGCCAGCCATGGCTTCAGCCACCTCAGCATCAGCCTCCAGGATCTCTCCCCCGACGTGCAGCGCGCCGTGAATCGCATGCAACCCGCGCCCCTGACCGCCGCCGCCATCGCGCAAGGCCGCGCGCTGGGCTACCGCTCCATCCATATCGATCTACTCTATGGCTTGCCAAGGCAGACCCCGGCCAGCATGGCCGACACCCTGGCCCAAGTGCTAACGTGGCGGCCCGATCGCGTCTCGCTCAACCACTACAACCACCAGCCTGATCGCTTCAAGGCGCAGCGCCATATCGACGCTGCCACGTTGCCGACGGCAGACGACAGGCTGGCAATGCTGCAGCAGGCCATCACCCAGTTGCAGGGCGCGGGCTATGTCCATCTTGGCCTGGAGCAGTTTGCCCTGCCCCAAGACGAGCTCGCCATCGCCATGCGCCAGGGCCGGCTGCATAGAAACTTCCAGGGCTATACCAGCCAGGCAGAGTGCGATCTGATCGGGCTGGGTGTTTCGGCCATCGGCAAGGTCGGCGCCTGCTACGCCCAGAACCATAGGGTGCTGGAGGACTACTATGATGCGCTGGCGCACCACCACCTGCCCATCGCCCGCGGCATGACACTGGCTGCCGACGACCTGCTCCGCCGTAGCATCATCCAGTCGCTGCTATGCCAGTCCGAATTGGCCTTTGAGCCGCTGGAGACCCGTTGGCTGATCGACTTCCACCACTATTTCGCCTACGAGCTTGAACAATTGCAGCAACTCGCTAGCAATGGCTTGCTCAAACTCCATCGCCAAGGGCTTGAAATCACGCCCAAAGGCCGCTTGCTGACCCGTAGCATCGCCATGGTGTTTGATCGTCATCTGCGCGAGGCCCGCAACAGCGCCCGGTTTTCAAGCTTGATATAACCAGCACCGGCGGTACTCTATCGTCCCCCTGCGGAGGTCACCCATGTACAAACGCATTCTGGTACCCCTAGACGGCAGCCCCACTGCCACCAGCGGATTGGAAGAGGCCATCCGGCTTGCGCACGCCTTGCGTGCCAAATTGCATCTCTTCCATGTAGTCGATCTGCACCTGGTCTACATGGACTACAACGGCACCGCTGAATTGGCCGACTATGTCCATGCCCTGCGCGAAGCCGGCCAGGAGCTGCTGCACAAGGCACAGGCTCTGGCCGCCAGGCAGGATGTATCTGCCGAGGTGCATGCCGAGGAATGCCGTACCGCCGAAACCATCAACCTGATATTGCAGGAGGCTCGCCGCACCCATGCCGACCTGCTGGTTATCGGCACGCATGGGCTGCGGGGTTTCCAGCGGCTGGTCATGGGCAGCACGGCAGAAGGCGTGGCCAGGCTATCGCCTGTGCCGGTGCTGCTGGTTCGGGGTCCGGCTGCTTAAACCCTTTGGCACCCCAAACCGTTTTGCCATGCTCGCGCATAAATTACTAGACGACCGGTCTAATCGGGTTTAGACTGCGCACCATGTTGAATCGAGACTTTGACGATACCCGCGAACACCTGCTTGCTACCGGCGAGGGCATCATGCTGGGCAAGGGGTTTGCCGCCGTCGGCCTGGCCGAGATACTGGGGCAGGCGGGTGTACCCAAGGGCTCGTTCTATCACTACTTTGGCTCCAAGGAAGGCTACGGCGTCGCCTTGCTGTCGCGTTTCTTCAGCCGCTACCACGCTATTCTGGATGAAATCGTTGCTAACCCGCAGTTGAATGGCCGCGCCAAGCTGGATGCCTACTTCGCCGGCTGGTGCAGCGTATCCTGCGAGAACAGCGGCAACTCCCGTTGCCTGGTCGTCAAGCTGACCGGCGAGGTCAGCGACCTGTCCGACGATATGCGCAGGCAAATGCAACAAGGCATTGCCGGCATCATCGAGCGGGTGACCGCCTTTATCGTTATCGGCCGTGCCGATAAATCCCTGCCACCCGGCATGCCGGCAGAGACACTGGCCGCTGCCTTGTACCAGCTCTGGCTGGGCGCCGCGCTGGTCACCAAGGTCCAGCATGGCAGCGCCGCACTCGACGCCGCCCGTGCTGCCACCGAACGTATGCTCAGTACCTGATTCATTGCACTTCCGTAGCAAGCATCCGGCCCGCAAGGCCGGTTTATTTGGCGCAAATACTAGACGACCGGTCTACTCAAAAAAGGAAACGCATCATGGCAATCGACAAACTGCTTACCCCGCATATCGTTGGCAAGACCACCCTCCCCAACCGTGTCTGGATGGCCCCGCTGACACGCTCGCGTGCCGCCCAGCCAGGCGATCTGCCGGCTGAACTGAATGCCATCTACTATAGCCAGCGCGCCAATGCCGGACTGATCGTGTCCGAGGCCACACAAATCTCGCAGCAGGGCCAAGGCTATGCCTGGACGCCCGGCATCTATACCGACGAGCAGGAAGCAGGCTGGGCACAGGTGGTCAACCGGGTGCATGCTGCCGGCGGCCATATCTCGCTGCAGCTCTGGCATGTGGGCCGCATCTCCCACCACCTGCTGCAGGCCGATGGTCAAGCCCCGGTCGCCCCTTCCGCCATCCAGGCCCAGGGAGCCAAGAGCTTTGTGGTGCTGCCCGATGGCACGCCCAGCAACGAACCCACCGACCTGCCCAGGGCGCTGGAGTTGGCTGAGCTGCCCGGCATTGTTGCCGCCTATGTGGCGGGCGCCCGCCGCGCAGTCCGCGCTGGCTTTGACTTTATCGAAATCCACAGCGCCAACGGCTACCTGCTGAACCAGTTCCTAGATGCCCGTGCCAATCAGCGTACCGATCAATACGGCGGCAGTATCGAAAATCGTGCCCGCTTTGTGCTGGAGGTCGTGGATGCCATCGTTGCCGCCATCGGCGCCGACAAGGTTGGCATACGCCTGTCGCCCAATGGCGTGTTTGGCGATATGTCGCCCATCGACGGCGAAGCCATGGCCATCTACCTGGCCCAGCAACTGCAGCAGCGGCAATTGGCCTACCTGCATATTGCCGAACCCGACTGGGCCGGCGGCGAGGCACTGACTGACACCTTCCGCCAGCAACTACGGGCAGCCTTCAAGGGTACGCTGGTGTTCTGCGGCAGCTATACCGCCGAACGTGCCGAGGCCCTGATACAAGCCGGCACCGCCGATGCCGTAGCCTTTGGCCGCCCCTATATCGCCAACCCGGATCTGGTCCGCCGCTTTACCCTAGGCGCCGAGCTGAATCAGCTGGACCCCGCCACCTTGTATGGCGGCGCCGAGCAAGGCTATACCGACTACCCGGCTCTGGCGGACTAGCATCAAGCCGGTTTGGCCCGCAGCACTCAGCCAGCCGGCCGAACAGCCCCTCTCCTACCGGCGAGGGGCTTTCTCTTGCTGGCGGCGGGCCCAAACAGCCGGCCGCATCACCCACCTACAGAAACATCCCGCCGGACGCCTCTATGCGTTGCCCATTGATCCAGCCGCAGTCATCAGACAGCAAGGCGGCCATCACACGGCCTATGTCATCGGGCATTCCCACCCGCCCCAACGCTGTCTGGCCGGCGATAAACCCATTCACCTCGCGGTTGTCACGCACCAGGCCGCCACCAAAATCCGTCTCGATGGCGCCCGGCGCCACCACATTCACGCTGATTCGGCGGGCACCCAGTTCCTTGGCCAGGTAGCGCGTCAGCACTTCCACGGCCCCCTTCATCGCCGCATAGGCGGCATAGCCTGGCAAGGCAAAGCGCGTCAGCCCGGTCGATACATTCAGGATACGGCCGCCGTCGGCCATCAGGGGTAGCAGCGCCTGCGTCAGAAAGAACACGCCCTTGAGCTGTATGTTCATCAGCTGGTCAAACTGCGCCTCGGTCGTCTCTGAAAAACCCGCATGGATACCGATACCCGCATTGTTGAGCAGGTAATCAAAATCCGCCCGGCCCCAGTGCTCGCCCAAGGCAGCGGCCAACTGCTGTGCAAACCCGGCGAAACTGCCACTGTCCGCCACATCCAACGGCAGAGCCACCGCCTGCCCACCCAGGCTACCAATCTCTGCCACCACCGCCTGTGCCTCGTCGGCCTGGCTGCGATAGGTCAGAATCACACCCACGCCCTTCGCCGCCAGCTTGAGTGCTGCATTTCGGCCCAGGCCACGGCTACCACCGGTTACCACTGCAATCTTCGTGCTCATTTGCTTCGCTCCTTCTAAGAGCCTGTTCAAAGGGTTGACTGACAGGCATGCAGCCATGCCTGTAGGGTGACTGCAGTCTATTGCCACCACTCAAACCCATAAACCAGCAATAAACGATTAGACTGATCGCAGAATACGAACAATCAAAGCAAGCCATGGATCAACTCCACGCCATGCAGGTCTACCTGCGGGTCGCCGAACTCGCCAGTTTCACCCAGGCGGCCGACAGCATGGGCCTGCCCAAGGCCAGCATCTCGTCCGCCGTACAACAGCTAGAAAGCCAGTTGGGCACCCGCTTGCTGCACCGCACTACCCGCAAGGTGCAGATGACCCAGGACGGCCAGGCCTATTACGAGCGCTGCCGCGATCTGCTGGCCGATATGGATGAGCTGCAAAGTATGTTCCACCTTGGCCAGGGAGGCCTTTCAGGCAGGCTCCGGGTCGACATGTCCAGCGGCATCGCCCGGCATATCGTGGTGCCGCGCCTGCCCGAATTCCTGCAAGCCCATCCACTGCTGGATCTCGAGCTCAGTAGCACTGATCGCCGGGTCGATCTGGTGCGCGAGGGATTCGACTGTGTCCTGCGGATAGGTACGCTGGTCGACTCCAGCCTCATCGCCCGCCCATTGGGACATCTGCGCCTGCTCAATTGCGTCAGCAGCAGCTATCTGGCCCGCCACGGCCAGCCGCAGCAGCTGCATGAGCTGGCCCAGCACCAGCTTATCCACTACCTCCCCACACTAGGTGCCAAGGCAACGGGCTTCGAGTACATCGATCCCGCCAGCGGAGAAAACCGCTTCCTACCCATGCCAGGCAAGATCTCGGTCAACAATGCCGATGCCTATCTGGCGGCCTGCCTGGCAGGCCTGGGCCTGATACAGATACCCGAAATCGGCATCCGCGATCACCTTGAGACTGGCAGCCTGGTCGAGGTCATGCCGCAATATCGGGCCTCTCCCATGCCTGTCTCCCTGCTCTACGCTCATCGCCGCCAGTTACCCAAGCGGGTACAAGCCTTCATGATCTGGCTGGCCGCAATCCTGCAGCCTTATCTCGATCAACCATCCCCACCTGCAGACGCCCTGCGCCGATAGAGCAGCATCGCCCATATCCACAAAGCCAGCTCCAGTGCGAATGACCAATGCAGCAGGAAGTTCAGCCACCAGGGCTGATACAGGGCCGGTACGGTGAATAGCGCATAGGGCCTATCCACCCAGGGTGCCAGCCACCAGATATCGCCCACGATGCTATCGAGCAGAATATGGAGCACGCCCCCTACGCAAAAGACGACGCAGAGTACGGCATACCGGCTGCCTCGCTGCAGCCACTGCCAGGCCAGGGCGACAAACAGCACAGCGAACCAGAACACCGGCCAATGCGAAAAATAGGTGTGATGGTGATGCTGCCTCCCGTCCACTAGGTGGAAGTAAAACATATCAAGATCCGGCGCCAGGGCAGCGATAATCCCGAATGCGAGCAAAGCCATGCGGCCCACACCGCTGGCGGTAAACCGCTTAGACAGGTAATGGGTAGCAATGTAGCCCGAGGGGCCGTGACCGATAATCATGAAAAACTAAAGATGGATAATAAGGTAACCAGCCTAACACCCCTATCGCCGCATCGCGATGGCACACCACTCCAGGCAGCAACCATGCATACCCACACCATTCAAGTATTTGACACCCTGCCCGCGGGCCCGACAGCGCAGGTCGACCAAGGGCTGGACCTGGCCAATATCGCCGCCGCCCCTTTGCAGGATGTACGTCCGCTTGCCTGCTTTGTGCAGTCGGCCGATCAGGCCACCCTGGGTGGCGCCGTGGGTCGGACATGGGGGCTATGCTGCGAGCTGCAGCAATTGTGGGTTGATCCGGCGCAGCGGCAACAGGGCATCGCCAGTGCCTTGCTGGCCTCATTCGAGGCCCAAGCCCGCCAGCGCGGTTGCCAACTGTGCTATCTGGAGACCTTCAGCTTCCAGGCACCCGACTTCTACCAGAAGCAGGGCTATCAGGTGCAGGCCGAGCTGGCGGGGTTTCCCGATGGCATCGTCAAGTATCTGATGAGCAAGGCGCTGCTTGCCCCTTAGCAACGAAGAGCCTGTTCACGATCCTTTCGCCACGGAGTGAAAAATCGTGAACAGGCTCTTAGAGCGGCTAACAAAACCCAGCGTAGCGGTTCTGGCTAGACGCGCGCCGCAGACAGTACGTGGGTACGGCAAGCTCGCACAACAACGCCAGAAGGGTTTTGTTAGCGGCTCTTAGCGGGCACGTTGCTGCTGTCGATAGTCCCAGGGCGCCTGCGCGCCCGCGCGACCCCACAAACCGCTACCCTGCTGCCGCGCCATCAACTGGGCAGCCTGGTATCGCCCATAAGCCAGCGCTGCCTGCTTGCCACGGGCGTACTGCTCGTAATGCCATGCGTGGCCGGCCTGCACCTGGGCCAAGCCGATATCCACCTCGCCCAGGCGGACCTCGGCAACGCTACGGCCATATTTGTCCTGCCCCTGTAGATCAAGCAACACCTGGCGGCCCAATACCTGCTTAGCCAGCATCAGGCCAGCCACCGTACCATCGGGCTGGGCAGACTCGGGTGCATCGACATAGGCCAGCCTGACCTTGAGCGTACTGCCATCCGCCAGCATGACTTCCAGGGTATCGCCATCTGCGACCTTGGTCACCCTGCCACTCAGGGCTTGACCATCAACAGAGCCAGGCGCTTGCTGATCTTGCCAGGCCATCCAGCAGGCGATGGTCAGCGCCGCCAATGCGGTGAGTCGGCCAACCCAGCTGCGGGTCGTGAGCAGCCTTAAAAGCAGGGGGGCCAGTCTCATGAGCGTATGGCCTTGGGGAATACGGCGCGTAGCAGCAACATGGGCCAGTCGCGCGCAGTCAGCTTGGGGCGATGGCGGAAAACGTCATAGCCGGCTTGTTCTATCTTCCTGAGTATGGCGTCGCCGCCCAGCGCCGTCAGCCGTATCTCCAGGCCCAGGCGGCCAGGCAGGGCCATACCTAGCGGCGAACCGCTGCGCAGCATGCGACGGGTACGGTCTACCTGAAAGGCCATCAGCGCACGCCAGTTGTCATCCACCCGGCCCTCGGCAATCTGGGCTTCACTGACGCCAAAACGGGCCAGCTCGTCCTGTGGCAGGTAGACCCGGTCTTTCTGCCAGTCTATGGCCACGTCCTGCCAGAAATTGATCAATTGCAGGGCCGCACAGATACCATCAGACCAGGCCAAGTTCTTGACGCTGGCACGGCCGGCCAGATGCAGCACGATGCGGCCCACCGGGTTGGCAGAGCGGCGGCAATACTGCATGACCTCGCCAAAGTCGGCGAAACGGGTCTTGACCACATCCTGGGCAAACGCATCCACCAGATCACGGAACAGTTGCAGCGGCACCTGGTGCGGATTGATGACCTGGTCGCGCAGGTCGCGGAACAGGGTGTGCTGGGGCTCTCTGCCGGCTTGCAGGCCATCCAGTTCGGCTAGGTAGCCATTCAGCAGCGTCAGGCGTTCTGCCGGGCTGAGATCGCCTTCATCGGCAAAGTCGTCTGCCGTGCGGGCGTAGCGATAGACGATGGCCACCGGCCTGCGCATTGCCTTGGGCAGCAGCAGGGAGGCGACCGGGAAATTCTCGTAATGATCTATGGCGTAGGTATCTGGCATGGCGCCGGATTATACGGCGCTGGCCCGCAAAGCTTGCGCTCGCCATGCATGGCAAGCCAAATTTTTCGCCCGCCAGACCTTAGGGCCTGTTAAGCGTAGGTATCGATCTTGCCGCGATGCTGGGAAATCTGCGCGGCAATCTGGTTTTTTTCCTGCAGGCGCTCGACGCCCTGCTGCGCGACTGCCATCTTCTTGCGGTCCAGCCGGTCTACCTGCTGCTGTACATCGTTCATGACCAGCCGCGTACTCTCCTGCAGCGTTTGGGAGAGGTTGGCGCTCATCCCGCGTACTTCGCTCAATCCTGCCATGGTATGGCTCCTGTCTATGTCATGTCGGCTGTGGGCTCGCCCTGCTGGAAGCAGGGCGGCGGTCCTCATTCCGGCTTCATGGCCTGCGGATGGGCGATACAGCTCTAGCCTCACTGTAGTGCTTGAACAGGGTGGGCAGCAAATGTCGCGGATATGCGGTTAGGGCAAGTGATGAACGCAGGTCCTGGATGACTTGCACCACCAACAGGCGCAAGGACTACTTCCGCGTCACCACCACACCGCTGGCTACGATCAACCCCATGGCCAGCCAGCTGGAAAGGTCATGGGCGTCCCCCCAGATCAGCATACCGAACAAGCTGGAGCACAGCACCGTGGCATAGGCCAGGCTGGCCACCACCAGCGTACGGCCACGGCTGTAGGCCCGGGTCATGGCCAATTGCGCCAGCGTGGCGCAAGCGCCCATGCCCAGCACGATCCAGATATTGCCCCAGGTCAGCGGGCTGAAGCGATCAAACAGCATCCAGCCACCTGCGGCGACGGTGGCGATCAGCGAGAAATAGAACACCGTACGCCATTCGGGCTCACCCGCCTCGCCCAGCATGCGTACATTCAAATAGGCAATGCCCGCCCCCAAACCCGAGCACAGGCCCAATACCCCGGCCAGCCACTGGTCTCGCTCGAACGTGGGCTGCAGCAGGATGACGGTACCGGCAAACCCCAGCAACAGACCACCGAACAGCTGCCAGGATGGCCGCTCGTGCAGCCACAGGGTGGTCAACAAGCCCAGGAACAGCGGTGAGGTGTAGTTGAGGGTGACCGCCGTGGCCAGCGGCAGGTGGGCAATGGCATAGAAATACAGCATCAGGGAAATGGTGCCGGCAATCGCGCGGGTGAATTGCTTGCCCAGCACCGGTGTTGCCAGCGAGCCACCACGTAGCAGCACCACGCCGCCCACCACTAGGAATCCCACGAAACAGCGGTAGAACACCAGCTCCGCCGTACTGAAGTGCGCCGCCCCCAGCTTGACGAACACACCCATGCAGGCGAACAGGACCGAGGCGACCAGCATCCAGAACGGTCCGGAGTGGAGTAAGGCGTGTGGCAATCGAGGCATGGCGCAGATTCTACCGGTGCCTACCCGGTTACAGCCGCTCGCAGGCAAATATATGGCCCGCCACAGGGCTCAAGCGGTGCCTGCAACCAAGCATATTCAGGTAATGGGGAGCGACGGGAAGGGCAAGGGTTGCCGCCAGGGATGGCGCGTGCCTGGTTCCCATGACCACCGTCACATGCCTAGGTCACGGCAGCGCTCAAACCTTCAGCAGCAGCGCGCCCGACAGCAGCTTCATCAGTTCGCCCTGGCGATGAGTGCCTGTCTTCCAGAACATGGATTTCAGCTGGGTACGGACAGTGGAAACCTGTACTTGCAGTCGCTCTGCCGATTCAGCAGGAGTCCACCCCTCCAGCAGCAAGGCCGCCAGCCGGCATTCAGCGGGCGACAGGCCATAGAGGGCCGCCAGCACATCCAGCGGCTGGGCATCGCTGGCGCTGGGGTCATGGGCCATCAGCAGCACCAGCGGGCGCTGTGAATCCGCCACCAGCGGCGAGCCCGCCGGCAGCGGGGCCACCAGCACGGTCAGACGGCCGCCGTCCTGCCGCTCCAGTGCCAGTGCGCCACTCTGCGCCGTGCGCGAGGTAGCCTGGGTCAGCAAGGACGTGAGGCGGGCATGTACGGCCGGCGCGTCAGCCAGCAGGCGGCCCTGGCGCACCGCCATCCCCGGCAAGCCACCTTCATCGGCTGCATGGTTGGCAAACAGTACCCTGCCATCCCCATCCAGCACCCATATGGGCGCCGCCAACCGGTCCAGCGCCTGCCGCGCCACAGCGGCCTGCATGCGCAGGCGCGAGAACTCGGTAGACAGCCGGCAAGCCAGCTCCAGATGTGGCGAGAGCCGGGTCAGCAGTTCGGTATCACTATCGCTGAATGGCTCGGCATCCGGGCCGCGCTGAAAACCGATCAGCGCCTCGACCCGGCCATCGTCAAAGGCGCGGGTGCCAATAAGCCGGCGCAAGCCATTGGGCAGCATATAGCGCTGGAAAAACTCATTCTTCGCCACAAACGCATCATCGAAATGCTGGTGCTCCGCCACCCACTCACCCACGGGCGTACGGTTGACGATCATCGTCCACGGGTCCATCGACACATAGCGGTCGGCATAGTTGGCCAGCGACTGTTCGCTGTGGCCAAAGCTATGCCACTGCCTGGGCTTGCTGGCGTGCTTGTCGCGCAGATAGAAGCCACCCGAGGTTGCGTCGATGGCCTCGCCTATACGGCGAAGCAGATGGTCCCATTTGGTGGGCTCAAGGACGACTGCATGTATGGAGGTAACCAGAAGATCGTATTGTCGGATTTTGAGTTCAGCCATGTTTCCGCTCCCTGGGCGGACAGGGCGTTTTAATTGTGAACCGCATTCTCTACAAGCCAACGCTCATATACAAGCATTTATGCGCGCTATCCACCATATGGATGATGACGGCGTTGCACGGCGGACCGTATATTGGACTTATCCGCCCGAGGAGGAGGAAATCTCGGGAGGGGGGGGAAAACCACTCCCGGCTCGTGTGCAAACGCGAGTCATGTAGCAAGTTTTGGTGGTTGATCGGGTAAAGTCAAAGAAAATCCGGCAAATACCGTCAAAACGCATAAAACAGCGGGCAATCTACGGGTTGCCCGCAATCCATAAGCAATCCCAGCCATAAGCAGTCCCAAGCGTCAAACAACACAGGCCAGCGATATGCTGGCCTGTTTGCTTGCATCACGCACCTACTGGCTTTGCTAGGTTGCCACACCGGCAGCGCGGTCTGCCTGGCGGGGCAGCGTGAAATAGAAGGTAGCCCCCTGGTTGAGCGCGCCCTTGGCCCAGACGCGGCCATTGTGGCGGTTGACGATGCGCTGCACGATGGCCAGGCCCACGCCATTCCCCTCGAACTCCTGCGGGCTGTGCAAGCGCTGGAAGGCGCCGAACAGCTTGTCGGCATACGCCATGTCAAAACCGGCGCCATTGTCAGAGACATAAAAGGCATTCTGGCCATCGATATGGGTGGCGCCGAACTTGATCTCGCCATTGAGCGTCTTGGCGGTGAACTTCCAGGCATTGGCCAGCAGGTTCTGCAGGGCCACGCGCACCAGCTTGGGGTCGGCATCGGTAATCAGGTTGGGCATGATATTGATCGACACCTCGCGGCTGGGTTCGGCCAGTTTCAGGTCCTGGGTAATCTCGGTCGCAATCTCCGACAGGTTCACCGGCTGGGTATTCACCTCGCTGCGCGTCAGCTTGGAAAGGTTGAGCAGGTCATCAATCAGATTGGACATATTCTGGGTGGCCCGCCGTATCCGGCCCAGATACTGCCTGCCGGCGTCATCAAGCTTGTCGGCATAGTCCTCCAGCAGCACCTGCGAGAAGCCATCCACGCTGCGCAACGGCGCCCGCAGGTCATGCGAGACCGAATACGAGAACGCCTCCAGTTCCTTGTTGGCAGCCGCCAGCGCCTTGGTGCGCTGCTCCACCAGCTCCTCCAGGTGGTTGCGGTAGTGGTTCAGCTCGATCTCGGTCGACTTACGCGCCGAGATATCGATCAGGTAGCCCTGCAAGTGGCGCTCGCCCGCTTCATCGGGAATCGCCGTCGCCACCAGCATCACCCACACCGACTTGCCATCCGAGCCCAGCATGCGGCACTCGAATTCGATGGTGTTGTCCTTGTCCTGAGTCTCGGTAAACAGCTTGTAGGCCAGGTGCCTGTCATCTTGGTGCAGATAGCTGGTGAGAAAGCCCTCGCTGTACCAGATGTGCAGCGGATACCCCAGCAGAGTCTCCGCCTGCGGACCGATATAGGTAAAGCGCCACTCGGCCGGATTGGCCTCCCACGGCACCACATTGGTCGATTCCACCAAGCGCCGATAGCGGTCTTCACTGGCGCGAAGAGCGTGCTCGATCTGCTTGCGCTGCAGAATGTCGGCTTCCAGCTCCTTGTTCTTGCTTTCCAGCTCACCAAACAGGCTATGCAGCGATTGCCGGGTAATTTCCAGGCTCTGCCCCAGCTTGCCTATCTCGTCCTGCCGCTTCCATTCAAACGGGGTCGAAAGATCACGCCGTGCCAGGCGTATGGATTCGGACATCAAGCGCTGCAGTGGGTTGAGCACGCGCTTTTGCAGTATGACCAGGATAAACGCCAGGCTGGCAATGAGCTGGATGGCAGCCGTAACGAAGTAATAACGCTGGTACTGGTGGATGGAGGCCAGCGCTGTACCGTCATCCATCTCGACCGTCACTTTGCCGATATCGTTGCCTTGCTTGGTGACATTCTGCGACAGCGTCTTGAGCTTGCCCTGGCGGCGCTCTGGGCTGTTTTTCTCCAGGAAGGTACCCAGGGTGGCGTCCTGCACGATGACCCGGACTATGCGCTCGTCACTCATCACCGATTCGAGTAGCGGCTTGCCGGTATCGGGGGACAGGTTCCAGAGCGGCTCCTGCATGCCCAGCACCAGAATCTCGGTGATACGGTTGTGATCCTCGCTCAGTCGCTTGATCAGGGAATCCTCCTGTCTTTGCAGGGTCAGATAGCTGATAAAGATGCCAGGCACCAGCAAGCCAGCCAGGATCGCAAGGACGACGGCTCGGCGTAGCGTTAGTGTCATGTATGAGGTCCCCGATATTCTTGTTGATTCATGCTGCACTTGCGGCCGATAGAGGGGCTGCCGCATATTAAAGCGAGTATGGCATTCATGTTAGCTGTGCCTGGCGATCGGCAACAAGGCCTATCTGGCCGAACAAGCCGACATTGCCACGCCCTCCGCCCGGAAGACATGGCAAACTTGCCGACATAGTCTGCAAGCGCCGCCGCTACTTAGTTATTATTAGGCCCGCTACAGTGGCGATGCAAACGCCATCGCTTGCCCTGCCTGATATTGGCGCCAAGGAGAAACGGTTGAAAGTCATCATTCTGGGGGCCGGCATCACCGGTGTCAGTTCCGCCTGGTTCTTGCGCGAGGCCGGCTTTGACGTCACGGTCATCGACAGGCAGCCCGAAGCTGCCCTGGAGACCAGCTTTGCCAACGGCGGCCAGATATCGGTATCGCAGTCCGAACCCTGGGCCAACCCCGATGCCCCCCTAAAGGTGCTGAAATGGCTGTGGCGTGATGATTCACCGCTGCTTTTCCGCCCTAGGCTGGACCCCCGCCAATGGGCCTGGGGCCTGCAGTTCCTGCGCGAATGCCTGCCCAGCCGCAATGAGCGCAACATCATCCAGATGGTCAACCTGGGACTCTACAGCCGCGAGACACTGCGCGAGCTGCGCGCCAGCACCGGTATCGAATACGACCAACTGAGCCGCGGCATACTGCAGATATTCTTTGATCAGCAGACCTACGATGCGGCTGCCGAGTCGTCGGCACTGATGCGCCAATACAACTGCCACCGCGATGCCATCACGGCCGAGCGCGCCGTCGAACTGGAACCGGCCCTAGCCGGGCTAGGTAGCCGGCTGGTGGGCGCCATCTATGCCGAAGACGACGAATCAGGCGACGCCCGCCTGTTTACCCAGCGCCTGTCGCAACTGGCTGCCGCCAGGGGGGTCGAGTTCCGCTTCAACACCTGCATACGGGCACTGGAAAGCAGCGGTGGCGAAGTCAGCGGAGTGCGTGTTTGCGATAGCGATGGCCAGCAGGACACCCTGCGTGCCGATTACTACTTGGTCTGCCTGGGCAGCTACAGCCCCCTGCTGACCGCCCCTTTGGGCGTGTATCTGCCGGTGTACCCCACCAAGGGCTACTCGGCCACCGTGTCGCTGGAAGATTACGAGGGCGCCCCCACCGTCAGCATCACCGATGACGCCATGAAGATGGTCTATACCCGCCTGGGCGACCGCATACGCATAGCCGGCACCGCCGAGCTCAATGGCTACAACACCGAACTCAACGAGGTGCGCTGCGAGGCGCTGACCAGGCGTTACTTCTCCTTGTTCCCCAATTCGGCCGACCCCAACTCGGTGCAGTACTGGACGGGCTTGCGCCCATCCACCCCCTCCAACGTCCCCATCATCGGCCGCTCATCGGTGCGCAATCTTTTCCTCAACACCGGCCATGGCACCCTGGGCTGGACCGAAGGTCCTGGCTCGGGCCGGGCCATAGCTGAAATCATGGCAGGCAAGCGACCGGAGCTGGACTTCGGCTTTGTGGGCCTACAAGCCTGACGCGCCGCTCGGCGGCAGCCAGACCCAAGCCGGCGCTGACGTCCTAGACTGATAAGAAATACGTGTCTGAGGAGCTGTCGATGAAGTCCGCCTTGCTTGGACTGATCGTTACGTTGCTTGCCTGGCCGGTGCAGGCCATGGAGGTATTGCTCAATGCCTACCACCTCAAGCCACCTTACATCGTTGATGCTGATCGCGGCGTCGGCCTGTATTACGACCTGGCCCGCTATCTGAATGAACGCATCAGCGCCCATCAGTTCAAGACGGTCTACCTGCCACGGCGGCGACTGGAGAGCGACCTTGAGCTTGGCCGGCTCAAGGGCCTGGTACTGGGCGTGCATCCCATCTGGTTCAAGGACGAAACCCGTACCCGCTACCTTTGGTCACCCGCGTTCATGCAGGACGAGGACGTCGTCGTCTCCCGCACCGACAAGACCATCAACTATGATGGCCCGGACAGCCTCGTAGGCAAGCGCGTCGGGTTGCCCACTGGCTATTACTACTATGGGGTCGATGAGCTGGTCCGCTCCGGCCGCATCATCCGCGAAGATGCCTTCAGCGAGGGGGCCAATCTCGGCAAGCTGGCCCTGGGGCGTATCGATGCCGCCATCGTCAGCCGGCCTACGCTGGAGTACTACCTGCGCCACCAGCCGGAATGGACCGGGCGTTTCTTTGTGGCCAGCAAACCGCATGATCGCTTCGAGCGCTATATCCTGGTACCCAAGGAATACGCCGAGGTGCTGCCCGATCTCACTGCCGTACTCAGCACCATGGAGCGTGACCCGGTCTGGCGGGCGCAGCAGGAAGTGTATCGCTAGCGGCCCTGCGTACCAGGGGTCTGTTCACGATCTTTTTGCCCCGGGGTGAAAAAATCGTGAACAGGCTCTAACGGGTGGCAACGGCCATGACTGCCAGCACATGGCATGTGCTACCAGTCATGACAAACAGGTGCCAGATAAAATGCCCGAAGCGCACATGGGCATCCAGGGCGAAAAACAGCACGCCCACCGTATAGGCCATCCCGCCCGCTACCAGCCAAGCAAGGCTATCGGGCGTCAAATGCGCCGCCAGCGACCAGGCTGCGATCAACACCAGCCAGCCCATCAGCAGGTACAGGCCGGTGGAATACAGTGGTCGCCTCAGCAGGCCCATGGCCCGCAGTACCAAGCCGCCTACTGCCAACAACCAGACACCGCCAAACAGCAGCCAGCCCCACAGCCCTACTGCCGCACCCAGAGCAAACGGGGTATAGCTGCCTGCAATGAACAAGGGGATGGCACCGTGATCAAGCTGCAGCAAACGCTCGCGCCAACGGCACTCCGACACCGCGTGGTAGAGCATGGAGGTGAGATAGACCAGCACCATGGTGATCGAAAAAATGACGGTGCCAACGACCAGTGCACCATTGCCCTGGCGCATGCTGGCGACGATCAGCATGGGTGCAGCGACCATCGCAGCGATCAGGCCAATACCATGGCTCAGGCTGTTGGCAATCTCTTCTGGCTGGGTCTGCGTACGATGCGACATGTTCCTGGCGTGCTCGCGTGCCTTTGGAAAAAACGGCCCACTGGAGATGACGTTATCCAGTGCGTGGGCCATTAGTATGATTGGGGGAGCAGACAAACTCTTCGGGTATTGAGCGCCACGAGCCAATCCCTGCTGGCGTTGTTGCATCAGCCTGCCATACCCAGATACGGGCTTCTCATTGCATGCCCAGCCGAAACGCATCGCTGCTTTTTGCTAGTGGCCCTGGGCCCTGTCTTACCAAGTTTCAAGACTGCATTCTAGCGGGCCTATATGACCGTTTTATTTGCCACGCAGCGGAGCCATTAACCTGCACGGATTCTTGTGAGACCGCTGCGGCTTTTGCGCCACCTCTCTACGCGGTATGAAGCGCCACAGTTGGAATGGTGTCGGTATTTGTTATGACTTGGCGCTGCGGCAGGTAATGAAGCAGTAAATCGGTTTCTTTCTTGACCACAGAGTAACATTCACAACTCAGCGTTTCGAGCATGGGCCGGTCAAGCACCTTGATCAATCCACGCGAATAGGTAATGGCACCGAGCTGTTGCAGCTTCAACGCAGCCTGGGTGACGCTTTCTCGGCGAACACCTAGCATATTGCCAATAAACTCCTGCGTCATGGTCAAGCGATTGTGTGACAGTCTATCCATGGAAAGCAGCAGCCAGCGGCAGAGTTGTTGGTCGATGGAATGGTGACGATTGCACACTGCCGTCTGGGAGATTTGCGTGATTAGCGCCTGTGTATAGCGCAGCATCAGCAGTAGCAACTGACCATGGCGATTGAACTCCTCCTTCACCCGCTGTCTGGGTAGACGATAGGCGTAGCCTGCACTCTGCACCAATGACCTACTCGGTGTGCTCTCCCCGCCCATAAACAACGTAATACCTAGCAAGCCTTCGTTGCCAACAACAAGTATCGCGGTTGATGCGCCATTTTCCATCACATATTGCAGCGAAATAATAGCATCCGTCGGAAAGTAAACGTGACGCATGGGACGCCCTGATTCATACAAGACTGCACGCAATGGCAGGGGCACCAATTCCAGATAAGGGAACAAACGCTCTTGAACCTCTGGCGGCAAAGCGGCAAGGAGGTGATTCTGCTGGGGCCGGTGCTTGATCAACATTTCGGTACTCTCGGAACCATATTATGGGAGATCAAAAACTCAAAACCACTTGAGCCCACTATTTTTGGTGCACGCACACAAGCAATGACAAAATCCGAAGTTGCCAAGGCTCATCTTGCGCCAAATAAGCCAATCAATATGTTCGCCATCGAACATACAGATGATTTTTTAGGACTGTGCTGAATAGAAGCGAGTGCCTACCCAAAGCATACGCCGTGTCATTACCTGGATTTGAGGTACTGAGCGCGGCAACACCGTAGTGCGATCAAAGGGAGGCTTCTCAAGGCTCCCTGCAAGGAATAAGACGAAGGGGTTGGCACAGCAAGGTGCCAACCCCTTCGTCACTTGTATCGCATTGCGCATGCAAATCCCGCCTCTGGTATCGAGCCCATGTTGCGTCGATATCAGGCTTCCGAGCCCGGCCTAGCCAACGCCGCTACGCCGGACTTGGGGATTTGGCATAGCTCTGCCAGCTTGGCCTCAGGCTCCCAGCCAAGCGCGCCGCTCAGCCAGCTTGGCCTTGTCCTCTTCGCTCGCCTTCAAGCCCACGGTCGTGGCTGGTGCGCTATCGAGCTTGAGCTTGAACTTGAGCAGCTCATCGCGGCGGAAAGCCAGTACCTCCAGCTTGTCGCCCGGCTTGGCCGTGGCCAGTACAGCGTCCAGATTGGCCTGGTTGGCCTTGAGCCCGTCTATTGCCACCAGCACATCATTGGCCGACAAACCGGCATTCATGGCCGGGCCATCGGTAAACAGATGGGTCAGCTTCACCAGGCCGGCATCGGTGCCGGTACGCGCACCCAGCCACACGCCGGTTGGCTTGGCCTTGTCCAGCCAGCCACCCTTGTCGCCGGCACCCACCTGGGCACGCGCCTGCCATAGCACCCCCACCTGGGCCAGCGCCGTCTCCAGCGGCAGCTCCTCGGTGCTGCGCAGCAACAGGTCGAACAGCGGCCTGAGCTTGAGGCCCGTTACTTCCTCTGCCACGGCCTCCCAGCCCTCTTCTGGCACACCCACCGGCTTGCCCTGATAGAAATCGCGGCCATAGCGTTGCCACAGGGCCAGCATCACATCGTCCAGCGATTGCTTGCCTGCAGTTTCCTTGCGGATATGAAGATCGAGGCACATGCCTGCCAGCGCACCCTTGGTGTAGTAGCTCACCATGCTGTTGGGGGCGTTCTCATCGGGGCGATAGTATTTGATCCAGGTATCGAAGCTGGAATCCTCCAGCGTCTGCACCTGCCGGCCAGGCGAGCGCAACACGCCAGTGATGGTATGGGACAGCAGCTCGAGATAGCTATCCACCTCGATCAGGCCGGTACGCACCAGTGTCAGGTCGTCGTAATAGCTGGTCAGCCCCTCGAACGCCCACAGCAGGCGGGAATATGCCTCGCCATCAGCCGGGTAAGGCGCATAGGCCGCCGGTTTGATGCGCTTGACGTTCCAGGTATGGAAATACTCATGGCTGATCAAGCCCAGGTACTGACGGTAGCTGCTCTTCATGCCGGTCTCACCCGGCTGCGGCAGGCTGTCGCGGCTGCACATCAGCGCCGTGGAGGCACGGTGCTCCAGGCCACCATAGCCGTCCCCCGAGACAAAGCTCATGAACACATAGCGATCAAAGGGCGCCGGCTCGCCAAACAGCTTGATCTGGTACTCGCAGATGGCCTTGACGTCGCGCGCCAAGCGCTTGGAATCGATCTTGGGCAAACGGCCCGACAGCACGAAATCATGCGGCACGCCACAGGCTTTGAACTGGATCAGGGTGAAGTCGCCCAGCTCAACCGGGTGATCGATCAGCTCGTCGTAATTGGCCGCCGTATAGCTGCCAAAGGCAAAGGGCTTGGCCTTGAGGGGCTTGAGCGAGGTGGCCACCCGCCATTCACGGTAGTCCTTGCCTGCTGGCGCCACCAGGTCCACGACCACGGGTGCATCAAGCTGACCCTCCACCCCGAGGCACAGGCTGGTGCCATTGAAAAAGGCACGGGTCTGGTCCAGGTAGGCAGTACGCACCGACAGGTCAAATCCATACACGGTGTAGCGTACCGTCAACGGTGCACGGGTAGGGGCTACCTGCCAGCTGCGCTTGTCCAGCTTGGCCATGGGCAAGGCGCCGTGTTCATCAAACGCCTCGATACTGACAATATTCTTGGCAAATTCACGCACCAGATAGGAGCCCGGTATCCAGACCGGCAATCCCAGCCGCTGACCAGCAGGCTCTGGTTTGTCTATGGTGAGCGTGATTTCAAACAGATGGGCTTCGGGCGAGACGGGTACGATACGGTAGTGAATAGCGGGCTTCATGGCGGCCTGTTTTTGACTGCGGGGGAAAGGCCGGAAGTTTACGCCCTTGTTCGGCAAAGCAAAATCGGCAGATGACAGCAGGGTGACGATACAACGCCGGCACGCGCCGCAAGTTCAGCCCTCTCCGTTAATTTGTAACTATTTTTGTTTACTTAATGGCGTACGCGTTGCACACTGAAGCCCTGCCCCCATACCGGCCTCCGCCATGAAACACACCCTGCTGATCACTGCGGCCTGCCTGCTGGCCCTGCTTTCCACCATAGGCGCCGCCCTGCCCTACCCCATCCTGCCACCCTTGTTCGCGGCTGGCAGTGTCAATGAGTTCAATCACTTCATGGGGCTGCCACCCAAGCTGCTGTTCAGCTTGGCGCTGGCCATCAATCCGCTGGGGCTGCTGATCGGCTCCACCTTGCTGGGCCCCCTGTCCGACCGCTATGGACGCCGCCCGGTACTGATCACCACCGCCCTGGGCGCCGCCTTGGGCCATGCCCTCACGGCAGTGGCACTGGTGCTGGAGTCTTACCCGCTGTTCATGCTGGCACGCTTTGCCACCGGCCTGCTGGAAGGCAATGGCTCGGTCGCCCGGGCCCTGCTGGCCGACAAGCTGGAGGGTGACCTGCGGGTGCGCGCCTTCTCCTGGTTGAACGGTGCCTTTTACCTCGGCTGGCTGGCCGGGCCATTGCTGGCCGCCGCGACCCTTGGTTGGGGCGTGACGGCCCCCTTCTGGGTGGCCGCCATCGCATTGCTGCTCACCGCCCTGCTGGTAGCGCTGGCCCTGCCGCGTGAATCCGCCAGTAAGGCCACCACCTCGTGGTGGCAGGTGGCTCGCCATCAACATGCACTCAATCTGTTGCGCCACGCCGAGCTACGCACCCTGTTTGCCATACAGCTGGCCTATACCTGCGGCGTCACTGCTTTCTACGAGTTCTATCCGCTCTGGCTGGTGGAGTTCGCCCGCTACGACGCCCGCGGCATAGCCTGGGCCACTGCGGCGCTATGCGGGCTGATGACGGCCACCTCCCTGCTGGCCGGCCGCCCCAGCAATACACCGCCCCTGCAACGCGCCAGCCTCTATGCCTATGGCACTGCCGCCACGGTCGCCTTTGTCGCCCTGGCCGATGTCCGTTTCGGCCTAGCTGCCATCGTGCTGTTTGCCATCCCCAACGCCTATTACAACGCCATCGTGCCCGCCTGGTGTGCCGACCGCTTTGGCCACCATGGCCAGGGAGCCGTCATGGGCCTGCTGGCCACCACCTTCTGCTTGGCTAATATACTCATGGCCATGGCAGGTGCTGTGCTGACGCTGATCGATACCCGATTGATCCTGTTGCTGGGTGCCGCCTCCACCACCTGGGCAGCCTGGCGTATCACCCACTGGCGCTTAGCATCCTCACAAGATGCCGCAGTCCAGACCGTGCATTCATGAATACCGCCGATCAAATCCTCTTCCTGCTCAAGACCCGCGGGCCGCAAACTGCCCAGCAACTGGCGGCCATGCTGGATCTCACCTCCATGGGCGCCCGCCGCCACCTGGAAGGCTGGCAGGAGAAAGGCCTGCTCAGCAGCGAGGACCGCGCCGACAAGGTAGGCCGGCCAGCCCGCTACTGGCTACTGACCGAGGCCGGCCACGCCCGCTTCCCGGACCGCCACGCCGACCTGACCTTACAACTGCTGGAGCAGGTGCGCAGCCTGTTCGGCGAGGCCGGGCTGGACAAGCTGATCAGCGCCCGCGAAAACAGTAGCGAGGCTCTTTACCGCGAGCGGCTGGCCAGCAGCCCAACACTGGACGACAAGGTAGCCCACCTGGCCCAGGCCCGCGACGAGGAAGGCTATATGGCCGAAGTCCAGCCTGCCGCCGATGGCAGCCTGCTGCTGATAGAGAACCATTGCCCCATCTGCGCCGCGGCACGCGTATGCCAGGGGTTTTGCCGTTCCGAGCTGGAGGTGTTCCAGCGGGTGCTGGGTCCGGATTGCACGGTGGAGCGTGCCGAACACGCCCTGGCGGGTGCCCGCCGCTGTGTCTACCTGATCAAGCCTGTGTGAGTATCTGCCCATGCCCATTGCACGCTTTATTTCATCCGATGGGCCTTACCTTGAGGCCTTGATCGAAGTGGATGGGTAGGTGCTGTGCGTCATCGGCGCATACCTCGCCTTCACCATACAGCGCCTGACAGCGCGCCCAGGCTAAGCTGCCGCGACAACATGTCGCAGGCCGCGCCACCCCAAGTTCCCTAGAATCCGGCCGATTCAAACAGGGAGCGCAGCATGCAGTACACACCACTGGCCGCAGCCTTGCTGGCAGCCGTATCTGCCCAGGCCTTTGCAGATCATCGCGACAAGGAAGCGCCGGTTAAAGAGCTGGGCACCATCACGGTATCTGGCCAGCGGGTCAGCTCCCTGCCACGCCATATCCCCACCACCGTGGAGGGCATCAGCGGCAAGCAGGTGGAGGAAACCATCAACGCCATCGACAGCGAAGACGCGCTCAAATACCTGCCCAGCCTGAATGTGCGCAAGCGCTTTATCGGTGACTACGATCATGCCGTGCTTGCCAGCCGTGCCTCCGGCACCGGCAACAGCGCCCGCTCGCTGGTCTACGCCGACGGCATCCTGCTCTCCAACCTGTTGGGCAACGGCGCCAGCTTTACCCCACGCTGGGGCCTGGTAACGCCCGAGGAGATTGCGCGGGTGGACGTGCTCTACGGCCCATTCTCTGCCGCCTACTCCGGCAACGCCGTCGGCGCGGTGGTCGATTACGTTACCCGCATGCCCAGGCAGTTCGAAGCCCATGTCAAACTAAGTGGATTTCGCCAGGGCTACCAGCAGTACGGCACCGATGATCACTACAGTGGCAATCAGGCCAGCGCCTCGCTGGGCAACCGCAACGGCAACTGGTCCTGGTGGTTCAACGTCAACCAGCTCGATAGCGATGGCCAGCCCATTGCCTTCGTCAATAAACTGGCCAGCAGTGGCACGGCCATCAGCAACGGCGTTGCCGTGACCGGCGCCATAGCCGACAAGAATCCGAAGAACCAGGACTGGTGGATACTGGGTGCAAGCAATCAGGTACACACCGTGCAGCGCCACGCCAAGGCCAAGCTGGCCTACGATTTCACGCCCGGCCTGCGGGCCAGCTACACCCTGGGCTGGTGGCAGAACCATGCCGAGCGCCACTCGGACAGCTATCTGCGCGATACGCAGGGCAGGCCCGTCTATAGCGGTAATATCGTCCTCGGCGGTCGGCAGTACAGCCTGCAGGCCACCGACTTTGGCACCAGCCGTGGCGCGCTTACCCATCTGATGCATGGCCTGTCGCTCAAGCAGCATGGTCAAGGACAGTTCGACTGGGAAATCGCCGGCAGCCTCTACGACTACCATCGCGATCAGGTACGCAGCCCCACCACGCCTTTGCCCCTTGCGCTGACGGGGGGCAATGGCCAGCTTACCGACATGGCCGGTACAGGCTGGCGTACGCTGTCGCTCAAAGGCATATGGCACCCCGGTGGCCCACAGGGCGAGCATCAGATCGATCTAGGCGTGCAAGCCGACACCTATCAATTGCGTACACGGGTGGGTGGCACCCGCCATTGGCAACACGGCGGTGCTGAAACAACCCTTTCCGCCTTCAGCGGCAATACCCGCCTGCAAAGCCTGTACCTGCAGGATACCTGGCGCTTTGCTCCAGACTGGCGCACCACCCTGGGTGGCCGCTTCGAACGCTGGCAGGCCTGGGGTGGCGAAATTGCCAATGCCACCAGCCGGCTCCGCTTTGCCGAGCGCAGCGAACAGCACTTCTCGCCCAAGGCCGCGCTCGCCTACCGGGCCAATGCGGATTGGCAGCTCAAGGCCTCGCTGGGCCGTTCGGTGCGCATGCCCACGGTGGCCGAGCTCTACCAGGGCACCATCTCAGCCGGTGTCATTGTCAACAACGACCCCAAGCTCAAACCCGAACGCGCCTGGACCAGCGAATTGACGGCAGAGCGGCGGCTGGATGGGGGTAGCCTGCGCAGCACCCTGTTCCTTGAAGACAGCCGCGACGCGCTGTACTCGCAGACCGATGTCACCGTCACACCCAACGTCACCAATATCCAGAATGTGGATGCCATACGTACCACGGGCCTGGAAATGGCCTTGCAATTGCAGGATGTGGGCTTGCATGGCCTGGATCTCAGCAGCAGCCTGACCTACGCCCATTCCATCATCACCCGCAATGCACGCTTCCCCGCCAGCGTGGGCCGCTGGCAGCCCCGGGTGCCACAATGGCGGGCCAACCTGCTGGCCAGCTATCATCTGAGTGCCGCGCTCAGCACCAGCGTGGGCCTGCGCTACAGCGGCAAGCAATACGGTACGCTGGATAATTCCGACCCAAATGGCGACACCTATACCAGCGTCAGCCGCTTTCTGGTGGCCGACATCCGGGCTCGTTACCGCTTCAGCAAGCAATGGTCCGCTGCCGTAGGCGTAGACAACCTCAACAACACCCGCTACTGGGCCTTCCACCCCTATACCCAGCGCACGGTCTTTGCCGAACTGCGTTTCGATAACTGAGCGAACCCCACTTGCCCTCCCACGCCTTGCCCACTCTGCCGTCGTTGCAAGCCCGCCGCCGCAGCCTGCTCTGGCGCATCCATTTCTGGGCTGCGCTGATCGCCTCGCCATTTGCCTTGCTGGCTGCGCTGACAGGCTTGCTATACGTATTCACGCCGCAAATCGAATCACAGCTTTACAGCCCACTGCGGGAGGTACAGGCCAGCGGCAGCCGGCAAAGCCTGGACAGCTTGATAGACCGTGCCACCCGGCACGCCCCCTCCGGCATGGTGCTCCATAGCGTACGCCCGCCCTTCTTGCCGACCGACAGCGCACAAATGGTGTTCAGCGCAGATCCGGGCCTGGCTGGCGAGCACGCACGGCATGGGCATGCGGCAACGGCGGATCGGGGTCGGCTCATCATTTTTGTAGACCCCTACACTGCTCAGATACTGGGCAGTCTGTGGGAGGACGAGCAGTTCAGCTCATGGGCGCAAAGCCTGCACGCCAGCCTGCTGCAAGGTGAAGGTTGGCGCTGGTTGATCGAACTGGCTGCCAGCTGGCTCATGATCATGCTGCTGACAGGCATTTACCTAGCATGGCCCGATAGCTTGCCATCGCTACTGCCGCGCAAGGGATTGCAGGGACGGCGCTGGTGGCGCCAATGGCATGCCTTGCTGGGTCTGGTGCTCAGCCTGATCAGTCTGGTGATACTCACCACCGGGCTCACCTGGAGCAAGTATGCAGGCGAGCAGATACGCAGCCTACGCGATATGACGGGCCAAGCGCCGCCCAGAGCGCCCAAGCAGCTGCAATCGCAGGCGCCCGATGGTGCGACACCCCTAGGCTGGCAAGCCATCTGGGATCACAGCCGGCAACAGGCACCACAGATCGCCATGCAGCTCACCCCACCCAAGCAGGCTCTAGGTGTCTGGCGCGCCAACAGCATCAACACGGCAGAGCCGCTCAAGCGCTTTGAGCTGCTGTTGGATCGATATACCGGCCAAGGTCTGTATTACGCAGGCTGGGAACAGCAAACCGCATTCAGCAAGGCAACGGCTATAGGCATACCATTTCACCGGGGCGATTTCGGTTGGTGGAACCAGGGCTTGCTGCTGTTGTTTGGCCTGGGCGTCGTGTTTTCCCTTGTCTCCGGCTGGGTGATGTACTTCCAGCGTCGCCGTCACGGCGCCAGCGTGCTGCCCAGGCTGCTGCCCGGCAGTTGGCGAGCCTTGCCGATAGCTGCCTGGCCCTTGCTACCCATCCTGATGCTGGGCATGCCCGTACTGGCAGCGTCATCCTGTGTCATTGCGCTGATGGAAGGCTGGCTGCATTACCGTGAGCGCGCTGCTATCCGTCAATAAGAGCCTGTTCACGATCTTTTCGCCGGGGTGAAAAATCGTGAACAGGCTCTTAAACCTGCACGGACGACACTTGCTTCATGCAGCGCAACACAAACATCGAGCGGCTATGGCGTATGCCTGAGATGCGGTACAGCTTCTCGCGCAGAAAGCGCTCATAGCCAGCCGTGCCGTCGACCGCCACCTTGACCAGGTAGTCGTATTCGCCCGAGACCAGATAGGCCTCCAGCACTTCGGGCAGCAGCGCCAGCTCCTCGCCGAAGCGGGCCAGTGCATCATCCTCGTGCCTGTCCAGCGTCACTTCCAGCAGTACCGTATCGGCCAAACCCATCTTCTGCTGATCTATCAAGGCCACATAGCCCTGAATATAACCCTCGTTTTCCAGTTGCCGGGTACGGTTCCAGCACGCCGTGGTAGACAGGCCTACCTGTTCCGCCAGCTCGGCATTGCTGAGCCTGGCATTGCGCTGTAGCGCACGCAGTATCTTGCGGTCCTGGGCGTCCAGAGGCCGATGTTTGGCAGCCGTCATCTTGATTAAGAATCCTGTTCTATATTTGTGAAAATTTCAGGAATATTTATCAGAATAATACGGATAATTACACAAAGATAGAAAGCCTATTCACCACCGGCCTAGGTATATTTTCCCTCACGCTTTCGTGTCTGGGCGGTGATGCTGGCCACAAGCCAGGCAGAATAACCGCGCCACCACAATACGGCGGCCGGTACGCAATGCCGCGCTCCACAGGGTGCGGACAGGGGGCAAGCGGGGTGCGACTGGCACCTTCAATGCGTCCACCTGGCACGAGGCGAACCCTGTAAAAACCTGCTGTCGTTGAAAAACCGAACGGCAGCGGATTGCCGAGGGTGATTCAAACAGGAGAGAGCCTGCGGGTTCAGGCTACGCTGACGTCCAGCGCCAGGTTTGCCCTGGCGCCTGCTCATTCCGCCACCATCCATGACATGAGTTCATTGCAGGCACTACCAGCCTGCTTAGGTGACGGCAACCGCACCGCCCTAGAAATGAAACTCCAGCAGCAGTTGCGGCACCTTGGCCTCCGTACCATTCCCAGGCCGGTTGCCGAACTTGTTGCGCCAGTACTGGTAGCCCACACCTGTCCAGAGCTGGTTCTTTTTGCCATATAGTTTGCTGACATCCGCCAGCAGCGCAGACTCCAACAATGTTTCCGGCTCGGTCTGCACGCCAAAGCCATCCTTGCCCTTCTCGCCTATATAGTTGGCAAAGCCCTTGAACTTGAGCGGCACGCTGGTACTGATGGGGAAACTCCAGGCCGTGCTGACGCCCCAGGTAGCATCGAAATTCACTCGGCGCCCCACTATGCCGTTGTTATTGCGCTCCTTCATGAAGAGCAGCGACACATCCCAAAAGCCCGGCACATCGAAACGCAGCTTGGGGCCGGTCACAAACAGCTTTTTGCGTGGCGCAAACCGGGTGTCCTTGGTATTGAGGTCTATCCCTGTCATCCAGCCTACATCGCGTACCGGGCCAAACTTCACCGGCTGCCCACGTATGGCCGAGAAACTCAAGGTATTGCGATAGGCCAGATACGCTTCACGGGCGCCGCCACCATTGCGGGCGGGATCGTCGGCTTCGGAGAACAGCAGGTCCAGGTTTACGAAATTATCGCCATAGGCAAAGCCACCCACATACTGAAGCTGCACGATGCGCTTGCTTATATCCTTGGTATTGCCGGGCTCGGCATAATCGGTACCGTAGCGCATGCCGATAAAGGGGTCGGACCAGTTGGCCGCCGCCACCGTCCCACAAACCAGGGCCAGGCAGCCCACCCTTGCCGCGCTGCTTAGATAGATGTGTCGCATGGCCTGCTCCTGTGTCTAGGCTTGAATACCCACTATAGGTGACGCTGGCAAAGCTACCGCACCGCAGCGCCATCCCCCTCTCCACGCCCAGCCTGGATTAGCCCCCGATAGCCAAGACACCTCATTGCCGCGAACGTCAGCTTTCCAGCACAGCCCACCCCGGCTACACTCGGCAGTCCCTTCTGCACCGCAACATTTTTATTCGGCCGCCCATGGAACATCTCGATCTCGCCCCCAGCACTGCCACCGCCGGTACGGTACGCCTGCCAGGCTCCAAGAGCATTTCCAACCGCACTCTCTTGCTGGCTGCGCTCAGCGAGGGCAGCACCGAGGTGCGCGGCCTGCTCGACTCGGACGATACCCGCCGCATGCTGGAGGCACTGACCAGCCTGGGCGTGCACTGGACGCAAACCGGCGAGCGCGCCTATCGGGTGGAAGGCGTGGGGGGCAAGTTTCCCAACCAACAGGCCGATCTGTTCCTGGGCAATGCTGGCACAGCCTTCCGTCCGCTGACTGCCGCGCTGGCGCTGATGCAGGGCCACTACCAGCTGAGCGGCGTACCACGCATGCACGAGCGCCCCATAGGCGATCTGGTGGACGCGCTGCGCGAGCTGGGCGCGCAAATCGACTACCTGGGTACGGAAGGCTACCCGCCGCTGGCCATCAAGCCCTGGCAGAATCAGCACAATGAGCGCCCTGGCCTGCGTACTCGCGTGCGCGGGGATGTGTCCAGCCAGTTCCTCACAGCCCTGCTGATGGCCCTACCATTGAGCGGCGAAGATGCCTTGATCGAAGTCACCGGCGAGCTGATTTCCAAGCCTTATATCGAGATCACCCTCAACCTGATGCGCCGCTTTGGCCTGCATGTGGAACGCCGTGGCTGGAGCGAATTCCACCTGCCTGCCGGACAGTCCTACCACTCGCCCGGCTTGATCCATGTCGAGGGTGACGCCAGCTCTGCCTCCTACTTTCTGGCCGCTGGCGCCCTGGGTGGTGGCCCGGTGCGGGTGGAAGGCGTGGGTGCAGACTCCATCCAGGGTGACGTCAAGTTTGCCGATACCCTGGCACAGATGGGCGCGCTGATTGCGCTGGGCGAGGACTGGATAGAATCCAGCGGCCCTGTCGCCGCCCGTGGCGGCAAGCTGCGCGCCATCGACGCCGATCTCAACCATATCCCCGATGCGGCCATGACCATTGCCGTGCTGGCATTGTTTGCCGATGGCACCACCACCATACGCAATGTCGCCAGCTGGCGCGTGAAGGAAACCGATCGGCTCAGCGCCATGGCGACCGAACTGCGCAAGGTGGGCGCCACGGTGGAAGAAGGCGCCGATTACCTGCGCATCACCCCACCGGCCGTGCTCACACCCCATGCCGTCATTGATACTTACGACGACCACCGCATGGCCATGTGCTTCTCGCTGGTGGCCGTGGGCGGCACACCCATACGCATCAACGACCCGCGCTGCGTGGGCAAGACCTTCCCCGAATACTTCGACGTGCTCGCTACCGTATCCCGATGATTTGGTCGGCCTACCGCCAGCCGGTACAATAGCGCCCAATGCAGGCTGCCTATCCTCTCTCCTCCGGGAGAGGGCTGTGTGAGGGGATGCCGCCTGCCACCCAGACTGTTTTCCCTAATTACCCATGTCGCGCCGCCTGCCCTCTCCCGGCAGGCTTGGTCGCCGGCCTGGATGGCACAACTGATATGTCTCTGCTTCCCCTACTGAATCAACGCTTTGCTGCTGCCCTTGCGGCGGTAGGCGCACCCGACGGCCAGGCATTGGTGCAATTGGCTGGCCGCCCCGAGTTTGGCGACTACCAGATGAATGGCGTGATGGGTGCCGCCAAGGCACTCAAGCTCAATCCGCGGGAGCTGGCCCAGAAGGTCATAGACAGTGTGGATCTGGCCGGTATCGCCGCCAGCCTCGAGATAGCAGGGCCTGGCTTCATCAATATCAAGCTCGATGACGGCTTCCTGGCCCAGCGGATCGAAACCGCCCTGACCGACCCCAAGCTGGGCGTCGATGCCCTGCCTCGCCAACGGGTGATGGTGGAGTACTCTTCGGTCAACCTGGCCAAGGAGATGCACGTTGGTCACCTGCGTGGCGGCATCATTGGCGACGCGCTTGCCCGCATCAATGATTTCGTCGGCCAGGATGTGATACGGCAAAACCATGTGGGCGACTGGGGCACCCAGTTCGGCATGCTAGTCGCCTTCATGGTGGAATCGCGCAAGGCGGGCGAGGCGGAATACGCGCTCAAGGATCTCGATACGTTCTACAAGGCATCCAAGAAGCGCTTTGACGAAGACCCTGCTTTTGCTGACCTGGCCCGTGACTATGTGGTCAAGCTGCAAGGTGGCGATGCCGAGGTGCTAGCGCTGTGGCGGCAGTTCGTCGAGCTGTCGCTGGCACACTGCAACGATATCTACCAAAAGCTGGGCCTGCTGCTCAACGATGGCGATGTCCGTGGTGAAAGCTTCTACAACAATGACCTGCCGGTGCTGGTGGACGAACTGCGGCAGCAGGGCCTGCTGACTGAAGACCAGGGCGCCCAGGTGGTGTTCCTGGACGAGTTCAAGAACAAGGAAGGCGATCCGGCAGCCTATATCGTGCAGAAGCAAGGTGGCGGCTACCTTTACGCCACCACCGACCTGGGCGCCATCCGTTTCCGTGCCCGCGAGCTCAAGCTCGATCGCTGCCTCTATGTGGTGGACGCACGCCAGGCCCTGCATTTCCAGCAGTTGTTCACAGTGGCGCGCAAGGCCGGCTTCGCGCCTGCCAGCCTGCAACTGGAACATGTGGCACACGGCACCATCATGGGTAAGGACGGCAAGCCGTTCAAGACCAAATCTGGCGACTCCATCAAGCTGGGGGAATTGCTGGATGAAGCCATTGAACGCGCCTACCAACTGGTCAGCGAAAAGCGCCCAGAGCTCGACGAGTCCGCCCGTCGTGAAATCGCCAAAGCGGTTGGCATTGGTGCGCTCAAGTATGCCGATTTGTCGAAGAACCGTACCACCGACTACATCTTCGACTGGGACACCATGCTGTCCTTCGAAGGCAACTCAGCACCTTACCTATTGTTTGCCTACACCCGCGTCCGCAGTATCTTCCGGAAGGTGGGAGAGTGGGACAGCAAGTCTACCGTTGCATTGACTGAGCCTGCCGAGCACGCTCTCGCCCTGGAACTGTCGCGCTTCGCCGATGTGGTGCATCAAGTGGCGCACGACAGCCAGCCGCATTTCCTCTGCGCCTACCTGTACAACGTGGCCACCGCCTTCTCGCGTTTCTATGAGGCCTGTCCAGTAATACAGGACGGCCAGACCAATGCCTCCCGCCTCAAGGTCTGCGACCTGACCGCCAAGGTACTGGCACAAGGCCTGGGCTTGCTGGGTATTGCCGTGCTGGAAGCCATGTAAGTCGCACCCGGCCGACCCGGCCGTACCTAATAGCGCACTACCCGCGCACGATAAAAAACCGCCAGCTATGGCGGTTTTTTGCGGCATGCTGCATCGGGTTGGGAAGCCTATCGGGATGCCAGCCACCTCAGAACCCCGGCAAGCGACTCGGTATTGAGGTGTAAGCAACGCCCCGCAGGCCCCATCATGCGGTAGGCGCACTCTGCAGCGTTGCCGGCTGTTCGCTGGTGTCGGTCAGTATCTGTATGGTCACCCGCCGATTGCGCGAGCGTCCGGCAGCGTTCTCATTGGGTTCCACCGGGCGGTTCTCGCCAAAGCCCAGCGCCACCAGCCGCGATGCTGCGACGCCACTGGCCTCGAACAGGCGCACCACCGTGCCGGCGCGTGCTGCGGACAGCTCCCAGTTGGAGGGAAACTGCGGCGAGGCAATGGGGACGTTATCGGTATGGCCTTCGATCTGGATCAGGTTCTTGCCCTGTGCCAGTTTCTGCGCAATGGTCCGTAACGAACCACTGGCCGTGGTCTCCAGCGTGGCCGAGCCCACCGGAAACAGCAGGTTGGCGTTCACATCGATGGCTACCCCGCGCTTGTTCTCGCTGATGCGTATCTGGCCGTCATCAATCATGGGGGCCAGCGCCTCCTTCAGCTCGGACTGTATTTCCTTCATGGCCGCCGCCTTCTCGGCCTGTTCCTGCAGCAGCTTCTGCGCCTCGCGCCGCTCCTTGAATGGCAGGGCGATCACATTCTGGTTGTTGCCATTGGGATCGCTTTTCAGCAGCGCATTGCTGGAGGTATCAGGCTTGCTGAAGGCCACGGTCAGCGAATCGGACAAGACCTTGTACTTGCCCTCGTTGACCTGCGAGATGGCGTACATCACCACAAAGAAGGCAAACAACAGGGTAATGAAGTCGGCGTACGACACCAGCCAGCGCTCGTGGTTGTCGTGGTCCTCGTGCTTACGCTTGCGCGCCATTGTTTTCATCCCTGGAGACAGCAACGGCCCAAACTACCGGGCCGTGCCTTGAACCGATCAACCTTACACCGGATAGATATCGGCCAGTCTTACTTTAGCTTGAGTTCCATAAAGCTGCCCAGTTGGGCGCCAGCAGAAGCGCCGATGGAACGGGCAAAGCGTTGTGCCCAATCCTCGCGCGGGGTGAAGTCGACGATCTCCTCGGCCTTGACCACGTCACGCGCCACGCTTTCGGCATTGCCGTAACCATCGGCCAGGCCCAGGGCCACGCTCTTCTCGCCACTCCACACCAGGCCGGAGAACATGTCAGGCGTCTCTTTCAGGCGCTTGCCACGGCCGGTACGCACCACGTCGATGAACTGCTGGTGGATTTCGCCCAGCATCTGCTTGGCGTATTCGGTTTGGGTAGCCGATTGCGGCGAGAAGGGGTCCAGGAAACCCTTGTTATCACCCGCCGTCAGCAGCCGACGCTCCACACCCAGCTTCTCCATGGCACCGGTAAAGCCAAAGCCATCCATCAGCACGCCGATCGAGCCCACCAGGCTGGCCTTATCGACATAGATCTTGTCGCCGGCCACCGCCACATAGTAACCACCCGAGGCGCAGATATCGTCCACCACCACATACAGCGGTGTATTGGGGTGCAGCTTGCGCTGGCGCTTGATCTCATCGTTGATCTGGCCTGCCTGCACCGGGCTGCCGCCGGGGCTGTTGATACGCAGTATCACGCCCTTGGTATTCTTGTCCTTGAAGGCATTGCGCAAGCCCTCGTTGATGGTGTCAGCGTTGGCGCCCTCACCCGCTGCGATCACGCCGGTCAGGTCAACCAGCGCGGTATGCGGGCCGGTAGTAGTGCCTTCAGGGGCTTCGCCATGGCGCCAGGTCACGATGATGGCCAGCACCAGGAACAACCAGGCAAAGCCGGCAAACTTGAAGAAGATGCTCCAGTTACGGCTCTTGCGCTGTTCCTTCAGCGTCGTCATGACCAGGCGCTCCAGCACCTGACGTTCCCAGTTCGGGTTTTCTTGCTCGCTCATAGTTTCCTCTGTTACCAATCACACCAGACAGCGCTTGCCATCCGGCCAGTCAATCATCTTGGGATAGCGGCTCAGCGCCAGCCATCCTGTTCAGGCCGGGCATCCGGCAGAAAGAATACCTCACCACCCTCTTCCACCAGCACCAGCTTGGTCAGCCGCGCACCCTTGCACGGCCCCCCCAGGCATAGCCCGGTATCGGGCCTATAGTATGCGCCGTGGGTAGCACAGATCAAATACGAACGGCTCAGGTCAAAGAAGTCGCCTTCATTGAAATCCAGCTCTACCGGTATGTGGGCGCAGGCGTTCAGGTAGCCCTGTACCTTGCCATGCCAGCGCACCACGAACCCCGGTGCCGGCACGCCGGCCCACTCGGCCTGAAAGCGCTTACCCAAGCCACTGTCGGGCAGTTCTTCGCTGGCGCAGATACGCCACTTGCGCCCAGCATAATCAGCCATGCTCACGCAACCACCCATCCAGTTCAGCAAAGGTATCGAACAGGCCCAGCGGCTGCAACGCAGCCAGATCGGCCTTGGGGTGCGCACCATAGGCCACGCCCAGTGCAGGCGTGCCGGCGTTCAGCGCCATCTGCAGGTCGTGCGTGGTGTCGCCTATCATCACGCTGCGCTGGGGCGCGACACCCAGTAATTCAGTGATCTCCTCCAGCATCTGCGGATGCGGCTTGGAATGGCACTCGTCGGCACAGCGGGTGGTCTCGAAAAACGCCCCCATACCGGTCTGTTCCAATACCCGATCAAGGCCACGGCGCGATTTACCGGTGGCCACGGCCATCTGGTAGCCCGCCGAGCGGTAGTGAGCCAAGGCCTCGGCCACGCCATCGAACAAGGCAATCTCGCCGTCGCGGGCCAGGTAGTGGGTCTTGTATGCATCCACGATCTGCGCCACCTGTGCTGCCGTGGCTTCGGGGGCCAGGAAGCGCATGGCTTCATTCAGGCCATATCCAATCACGTAGCTGGCTTGCTGCCGGCTGGGTACGGCCAAGCCGACGTCGGCAAACGCCAGTTGGATGGAACGGGTAATCAGTGCGGTGGAATCGGCCAGGGTGCCGTCCCAATCGAATATCAGGAGATCAAAGCGGTCGGCCATCAAAGCGATTCCAGGCTGTTCATATAGGTTTGCAGTTCCAAGGGCAGCGGCGCCTCCAGCTTGAGCGGCTCGCCACTGATGGGATGGTTCAGCGTCAACCGCCAGGCATGCAGGAACATGCGCTTGAGCCCTTGCCGCGGCAGCGCCTTGTTCAGTGCAAAATCGCCGTACTTGTCATCGCCCAGGATAGGAAAGCCCGATTGCGCACAGTGCACCCGTATCTGATGGGTACGGCCGGTTTTCAGTTCGCACTCCAGCAAGGTGGCACCGGCAAAGGCGGCCTTGCGGTTGAATACCGTGTGGGAGTCCTGGCCATCGGGGGTCACGTTCACCCGGCGCTCACCGTCTGCCGTGACATATTTCTGCAGCTTGAAACGCACATGCCGCCTTGCGTCGGGGAACACCCCCTTCACCAGTGCCAGATAGCGTTTGTCCATACCGCGGTCATTACGCAACATCTCGTGCATGGCCACCAGCGCAGCCCGCTTCTTGGCCACCAGCAATATGCCGGAGGTCTCGCGGTCCAGCCTGTGCACCAGCTCCAGGAACTTGGCTTGGGGCCGCAAGGCACGCAATTGCTCGATCACCCCAAAGCTCACGCCGCTGCCGCCATGCACCGCCACGCCGGCCGGCTTGTCTATCACCAGCAGCGCCTCGTCCTCATACAGTATGGGCAGTGCCGGCCCACGGGCCGCAGCTGCCTGGCTAGGCTTGGCGCTGGGTTCCGCCAGGCGGATGGGCGGTATGCGTATCTGGTCGCCTTCCACCGTGCGATAGGTGACGTCGGCCCGCCCCTTGTTCACCCGCACCTCTCCCGAGCGCACGATCCGGTAGATCAGCGACTTCGGCGCACCCTTAAGGTGCTTCATCAAATAGTTATCCAAACGTTGGCCGGCTTCTTCGCTGCCGACCACGAGGTACGAAACTTTGCTAGGGGTGTCCATCTGACATATACTCTGGCGGTCTTGCCATCCGCTTAGGCCGGCCTTGCCGGAACCACCGGCGGCAGACCGTCTGTTCTACCGCACCGGGCCAAAATGGCCGCTGCGGTCTTCAAAGGAACGGATTATCTCACGCGCGACCGGCTCGCGCGGCCTTTCCCGCTCTTTCCCCTACGTCTTTTTCTCTCTTGCCGTGCCGGCTACCCGCCAGGCACCACGTGCGCAAGGCAGACGTGAGCGCTTAGGTGCGCCAAACCAGGGAAACTCGGACAAGGCCAATGCCGGTGCGGTTAACGTCGTTCACCGCAAAGCAACGACGGCACAAAGTGACAAAACGCACGACCGGACATCAGCAGGCTGATGCCCCCATAAACCAGGGCTATCAGTCGGCAATACTAGGACACACCCGTGCGCGGCAACGACCTCTCGGCCGCGACGATAGTATGGAACCTTGGGGACCTACGCCTTGCTAAACCATTTGCAACGCCTCTCTGCCTGAGTCTTCCCTCGACGGCCAACCGCCGTCGGTGTGTTCGCCCCTGCCTGTCCGGCGGCGGGAGAACGAAACATGAAACGCATGCTGTTCAATGCGACACAAGCTGAAGAGCTTCGTGTCGCCATCGTCGACGGCCAGAAGCTGATTGATCTGGATATCGAAACCGTCGGCAAGGAACAACGCAAAAGCAATATCTACAAGGCCGTCATCACCCGCATCGAGCCCTCGCTCGAAGCCTGCTTTGTCGATTACGGCACCGACCGCCACGGTTTCCTCCCCTTCAAGGAAGTTGCCCGCTCCTATTTCAAGGAAGGCGCCGACGGCCGTTCGCGCATCCAGGACGCGCTCAAAGAAGGCATGGAGCTGATCGTCCAGGTTGAAAAGGACGAACGCGGCAACAAGGGCGCTGCCCTCACCACTTTTATCTCGTTGGCCGGCCGCTATCTGGTGCTGATGCCCAACAATCCTCGCGGCGGTGGCGTATCGCGCCGTATCGAGGGCGAAGAGCGCCAAGAACTGCGCGCCACCATGGACCAGCTCGACGTGCCCAGCGGCATGTCCATCATCGCCCGTACTGCCGGCATAGGCCGTACCGCCGAAGAGCTGCAGTGGGACTTGAACTACCTGCTCAAGCTGTGGAAAGCCATCGATTCAGCCGCCACCCCCAGCTTCGAGCTGCAGGCCGCCGATCCAGAGCGCCCTGGCAAGACCATTACCAAGTACGTCCCCACCCCTACCTCGCCCGAGGGCAAGCACCTCAAGCGCGACAATCCCGCTCCCTTCCTGATCTATGAAGAAGGCAGCCTGGTGATCCGCGCCATTCGCGACTACTACCAGCCTGACATCGGCGAAATCCTGATCGACACCGAATTCGTGTTCAATCAGGCACAGCAGTTCATGAGCCATGTGATGCCTGGCTTCGTGAACCGCGTGAAGATGTACAAGGACGACGTTCCGCTGTTCTCGCGCTTCCAGATTGAGCACCAGATCGAAACCGCGTTCTCGCGCGAAGTGGCCCTGCCCTCCGGCGGTGCCATCGTGATCGACCATACCGAAGCCCTGGTATCGGTGGACGTGAACTCGGCCCGCGCCACCAAGGGCGGCGATATCGAAGAGACTGCCACCCGCACCAACCTGGAGGCCGCCGACGAAATCGCCCGCCAGTTGCGACTGCGTGACCTGGGCGGCCTGATCGTGGTCGACTTCATCGACATGGAAAAGGCTGGCAACCAGCGCGAGGTGGAAAACCGCCTGCGCGATGCCCTGCGCCATGACCGTGCCCGCGTGCAGACCGGCAAGATCTCGCGCTTCGGCCTGATGGAACTGAGCCGCCAGCGCCTGCAGCCCAGCCTGGGCGAAACCGCCCACCAGCCCTGCCCGCGTTGCCATGGCACCGGCTTTATCCGTGGTATCGAATCCTCGGCCCTGCACATCCTGCGCATCATTCAGGAAGAGGCCATGAAGGAGAACACCGGCGCCATCCACGCCCAGGTGCCTGTCGATGTCGCCACCTTCCTGCTGAACGAAAAGCGTGCGGACATCTTCTCCATCGAGTCGCGCCTCAAGGTTGGCGTGGTGTTGATCCCCAACATCCACCTGGAAACCCCCAACTACACCGTTACCCGTCTGCGCCACGACGACCTCAACCATATCGAGGAAGTCCTGCCGTCGTACAAGATGATGGAATCGCCTGCCGAGGAAGAACACAGCCACGGCAAGGGCAAGAACGACGAGCCCGCCAAGCCGCGCCAGGAAGCCGCCGTCAAGGCCATCACCCCGTCGCAGCCGGCCCCTATTGCTGTCGAGAAGCCCGCACCGGTCGAGGCCAAGCCGTCTTTCTTCGAACGCATAGTCCGTTTCTTCAAGGGCCCCGAAGTCGAAGAAGTGAAGCAGCCCGTACCCGCCAACAAGGGCGGCCGTGACCGTGGCAACCGCCGTGGCGAAGGCCGCCGTGGCGAGCGCAGCGAGCAGCAACGCAGCGAACAGCCGCGCAACAACGACGGTCGTCGTGGCAACAACAGCGAAGAACGCCGTGGCAGCAGCAAGCCCCGTATCGAGGAAGACGAGCAGCCACGCCAGCCGCGTCGCGAACGTGGCGAGCGCAATGAAGGCCGCAACCAGGGCGAAGGCCGTGGCGAACGCGAAAACCGCAACGAACGGCAACAAGGCGAGGGCCGCGAGCAACGCGAGCCGCGTCAGCCGCGTGAACAGCGCGAACCGCGTGAAGGAAGCGAAGCCCGTGCAGAGCGCGAGCCGCGCGAAGCCCGCGAACCGCGTCAGCCACGCGAGCCCCGCCAGCCACGCGAGCAGCGTGAGCCGCGCGAAGCGAATGAGGCCCGCGCCGAGCGCGAACCACGTGAGCCGCGCGAACCGCGTCAACCACGCCCGCAAGCCGAACCCAAGCCACAACAGGCCGAGGGCGAGGAGCCAAGCCAGCAGGAATTGCTGCCGGTAGACGGCCAGCAACCTGAAGGCGCTGAAGGTAGCGAAGGCCGTGGCCGTCGTCGTCGTGGCCGTCGTGGTGGCCGTGGCGAACGCGGTGGTGATAGCAACCAGAACCAGGGCGAAGGCAGCGAGAACGGCAGCGATGAAGCAGCCGACACGGTAGCCGCAGAAACCAGCCAGAACGAAGTGGCTGCACCTGTAGTCACCCAAGAGGCCGCACCCGCACCGGTTGAAGCCGCACCTGCCGCAGCAACCACCGCCGCACCTGCACAAGGCGCCTGGTGGGAAAGCAAGGGCGAAGCCGCTACCCAGCCTGCCGAAGCCAAGGCCACCCCTGCACCGGCAGTAGCCGTCGCAGAGGCCGCAGCAGTGGAAGCAGCGCCAGCAGTTGCCGCCGTGGAAGCAGCACCGGCAGTGGCCGCGCCCGCCGCCGAAGTTGCAGCCGCCGCCTTAGCGCCAGTGGCAGAGCCCGCAGCAGTGGAAGCCATAGCGGCACCCGCGCCTGCCGTTGAAGCGGTTGTAGAAGCCGCTGTGGTTGAAGCGCCCAAGCCTGTTGTCCCCCAGCTGCCGGAAATCGGCCGGCCCGAGGACGTCGGCCTGGTGCAGGTAGCCACCAAGGCCTTCGAGCCCCTGCCGGAACTGCCGCAGATTGCAGCGCCAACACGCCGCCGCCGTAGCGAAGTGAAGCCGACGCAGTCCACCGCACCGGTGCAGGAAGAACTGGTCATGGTCGAAACCAAGGCCGTGGAAACCAAGCCCGAGTAAGGCTGTTTCCCTGCACTCAGTAGCAACAACAAGGGCGCCAATGGCGCCCTTGTTGTTTTGCGTCACGATAAAACCAACCGACCTAGGTCAAGCAGCCTGCGCCACCCAGGTCCGGAACTGCAGCACCGTCACCCAGCAGCCGACAGGGCATCAGGCGTATCGGCGCCCGGCACTGCCAGCTAACGACTCAAGTACAGCCAATCAGTCTTTGCACTCAAAGCCGTAGTCGTCCTTGTAGCGCTTGACCTGATCGGCCGGCATGGACTTGAACATGACACAAACGGTATAGCTGCCCACCTGCTTGCCATCCTTTACGTAGCCCCAATCGCTGATCTGCGCTCGGTTGAAAGAGTAGGACTTACCTGCCTCTACCGTCTCCACGACTTCAGGATCGTTGGCCACGACACCCACAAAACCTGTCTTTTCCCTTTTGAACGGTGTCACCCAGATATGCTCTGCGCCGTTCTTGTCTTCAAACCGGACTTTCAATTTGTAACCCAATGTGCCACTGGGCTTGCTCTCCGCCACCTGCAGGAAGGTATCCAGCGTCGCCTGGGCTTTAGCCATGGCGGCATTCATCGCCTTATCCTGATCATTGACGTAGACCACCTGGTCGCCGATCTTTTCATCGCCCGCCTGGCAAAAGCCAGCCGCCAGCACGCATACTGCAGCAAACAATGCAGATTTCATTTCGTCCTCTCTGATTCGTTTATTGAATATCCCGCCTGGCTCCGGCATATCACGCCCCATCATCAGGGCAAGCAAAACAAAGGCGCTATTCAGCGCCTTTGTTTTCAATCATGCAGCAAGCCTAGTCCACCCAGGCATCAAAGCTGAAGTATTTGTCGTTGACCTTCTTCCACTGGCCATTCTGTCGTATGGTCACTATGGCCTTGTCAAACATCACGCGCAGCGCCTCATCCTGTTTACGCACTGCAATGCCAGGCCCTATACCAAAATACTTGGTGTTGTTTTTGTCGTTGATGGCCGGGCCAGCAAAGGCCCAATCCTCGTTGCCGGTTTTACCCAGAAAATCCGTGGCGGCAATCAGTGCATCCATGGCAGCGGCATCCAGCCTGTCCATCGCCATATCTTCCATCAGCATGGCATGGGTCTTGTAGCGGGTGATCTTGGCACCCTTTGCCGCCAGTTCGCCCAAGGCATAACGCTCTTCGGCTGAGTTGATGGCCACACCCATGCGCTTCCCTTTCAGGTCAGCGGGTAGTTTCTTGATCTTGCTATCCGCCCGGACCAAGATGCGCGACGGCACCTGATAGTAGGTCTTGGTGAATGCAGCAAACTGCTTTCTCTCATCGGTGATATACATCGAAGAGACAATGGCATCGTATTTGTCCTTGTTCAGATTTACCAGGAAGGCATTCCAGTCCGCCTCCTCCACGAACTCGCACTTCACCTGCATTGCCGTGCACAGTTCATTGGCAATATCTATATCAAAACCGGTCAGCACACCTTCCGGTGTCTTGAAGGTAAAAGGCTTGAATGCCGGCTCAACGCCAATACGGACGGTTTTCCATTCCTTGGCCGGCGGCACGGTTTCGCTGACTTTCCCTGCATCGGCTGCCATATTGCTGGCATAGGCAAAACTCGAGGCTGCGAGGGCGATGACGAAAAATGAGCGTATGTTCATTCTGACTCCAGTACAGTTGCATAGACACTAGGGTGCTTCCATAAACCTCGGTTTCTGGGCGAGGCTGGGCACCGCCAAAGCATATCGACACCACATAGGCTGGATAGATGGAGCGATATCCCCTGGACAGCGCCGCTTCATAGCGAGCTTGCTGGCGCCACCAGACACCTTGGCACGCTAGCCTACTCTTTACAGGCAGGTTAGCCGTGAAGCATCCGGAAGTACCCACCAAGCTGCGCATCCTCTCGTGCAGTACGCCACGGCAACACAATGCGATCGACAAGGTGGTTTCCTGGCGAGGATGGCACAAAGGCCCATGGCCAAGCCCAATCCAAAGACAGGAACCCGGCCATCAGCAGGCTTGCGATAGTTTCATATTCTGCGCCCTCTCGTCCAGCCAAGGCCATTTAGAGCCGCTAACGAAACCCTTCTGGCGTTGTTGTGCGAGCTTGCCGTACCCACGTACTGTCCGCTGCGCGCGCCTGCTGCGCATGCCAGCGCTCGCACGCATAGCCAGAACCGCTACGCTGGGTTTTGTTAGCCGCTCTTAGCAAAATATTAGTACTCTCTTAATTACATCTTCGGATCACACAGGCCCGCCCAGTGTGACGATGCGCTCACGCCAGCCACCCTGTGGCCCCTGCACTTGGGACAAACGGAGCCCATACCCGCGTCACCCAACGTGCTGCCCACCGTTCGGCCAAGATCAACACACCGAGAGACATCGCCATGTTCAAACCCTGTATCACCGCATTGCTCTGCGCCGCCACCCTGCCTGCAATGGCCTGGAACAGCAACTTCAGCAACGTGAGCTTCGAGAATGCAGCAGGCCTCACCATTCCAGCCAAGCTGTTCGTGCCCGCAGGCTGGGTCGCAGGCGGCAATCAGCGCTACCCCGCCGTCGTCATGCTGCATGGCTGCTCGGGGGTCTATAGCTACAGCCTGCCCAATGCCAACAACAGCAATGTCCAGACCCTGTATCGCGAGTGGGCAGACCGCTTGGTAGCACAGAACATGGTGGTGCTGGTCGTTGACAGCTTCAGCCCGCGCAAGCCTGCAGGCCAGAATCAGAGCGAATGCAGCAATGGCGCTGGCGTCGGCATCTCGGAAGTCACCGACCGGCCGCTGGACGTCTATGCCGCCCGCAGCTATCTCGATAGCCGCAGCGACTTGGTTTCCGCAGGCCGCATGGCATTGCTGGGTTGGTCACATGGCGGCAGCACCGTCATGACCACGCTGGCCGACACCGAGCCCGATGGCACCACTAGCAAGCCTGCAGCACAACGTGGCTTCCGGGGTGGCGTAGCCTTCTATCCCGGCTGCGGCCTGAACAGCGCCTATAACGGCATCACCAACAGCAAATGGCGGCCTTATGCAAGTGTGCACATCCTGGCTGCCAGCACCGACAAGCTCTACTACGACGCCAGCAAAGCCACCCAGGCACTCAAGTATCCCTGCACCACCCGCCAGGATCGTGCTGCCCAGCAGGGGGCCAGCAGTCTTACTGGCAACGAAGTGCAGATGACGGTCTACCAGGGTGCAGCCCACAGCTTTGACGGCTCGGATGATGCCTGCGTCAACATTGCCAGCACACCGGATGCCTGCGCCAAAGAACAGGCCGATACAGCAGCGCTGAACCGCTTGCAGCAATACCTGAACTGAGAGCCTGTCATGGAATCAAGTCATCAATAGCTACCATTGACCGAGCAGGCGCCAGGGTAACCCTGGCGCTGAACGGCAGCGCAGCCTGAACCGGCGGGCTCTCCCCTGATTGAATCCACACCCCCCGCCCGCGCCGCCGCGCGGGAGCCTCGCTGACGCTCGTCATCTAGAAGGCCACGACTCACCCCGCCAGCAAGGAGCGCGCGGCCTCATAGCGGGTGGCAAAGTACTTGGTCTTCATGCTCTCTATCCGCACCCTACCTTTGGTGCTGGGTGCGTGGATGAACTTGTCATCGCCGATATAGATGCCCACATGCGAGAAGGAGCGGTTCATGGTGTTGAAGAACACCAGATCACCGGCCTGCAGCTCCTCCCGCTTGATGGGCCGTCCCTTGCGAGCGATATCGGCTGCGCTGCCGCGCACTTCCATGCCCACTGCATTACGGAAGATAAAACTTACCATGCCCGAGCAATCCAGCCCCGCTTCCGGGTTCTTGCCGCCAAACACATAGCCCACATCAATCAGCCCCAGGGCATACATCACAATCTCACGCCCTGCCGCGCTCACCTCAATATGGCTGGGCGCCACTACCGGGCGAGCCGCTGGCGGCTTGCTGGCAACCTTGCCGGCGGGCTTGTCCGGCGCACTGGCACATGCGGCCAGCAACAAAGGCAGCAAGGCTACCCCCAGCAGCCGGAGACGCGGCTCAGCTATTATCTTCATGGTAGCTCCTCCAACCACGCGGCCAGGGCCGCTGCAGCCAGTTGCCAGCCGGCATCCAGCATCAGCATATGACCTAGGCCTTGCAACATATGGGCACGCACACCCAAAGCCCGGGCTGCGCTGTAGATCAGATGGCAGGGCATCAGCTTGTCATCATGACTGCCCAGAACCAGCGCTGGCGGCATGCCGCGCGGCGGGCGCTGGTCAAACTGGGGTAGATTCATGTCTATCAGGGCGCGATCCGATTCATGCTGGAAGCGCGCCGCGTAAGTCTGCAACTCAGCCTCCACGATATGGGCCGAGAACAATAGCTCCCGCAGCTTGTCGAGCCGGGGCGGTACGCCCCCGTTCTGCAGCAGATTCAGCTCCCACAGCAGCAGGGGATGCTGCCAGAACAAATGCAGTGCCGACCCCATCAAGCCCTCGGGTGGCACCGTAGCGAGCAGCGCCAGGCCAGGCAGCACCTGCTCCCGCGCCACCATCTGGGCCAGGTAGCCACCCATGGAATGCCCCACCAGCACCGGCCGACGGCCGGTCTGCATCTCGATCAACCTGATGGCTTGGGCCACATCCTCGGCGTACTCATGCACCGATGTGGCCGCCAGCCCGCCGCGCCCCTCGCTCAAGCCATGGCCACGCAGGCTGACGGCAAAGCTGTGATAGCCGCGTTGGGCAAAATAAGCCAGGTAATGCACCTGCCAGCACCAGGCGCCGGCATAGGCGCCATGGATAAATAGCAAGGGCGGTTGCCCACTTGCCAGCAGCGCCTTAGATTCGATTATTTCCAGCTTTATATCAGTCACTTGGACACTGTTCTTATGAATTTCCCTGAGCATTGCCGGCCACCTTACGCCAATCCCCTGCCGCTTACAACCAAGCCCGCAGTTATTGACTTTTCGTTCAGCAATGAAGTAAATTACTCAAAAGTCACTAACTCACCTCCCAGCTTGGCGCATCGCCCCGTAACGGCCTCACCCGCCCAGGAGCCCCATATGAACACCCCCCTACCACGCTGGCAGCGCCGCAAGGATGCCCGTCCGGCCGAGATCATCCAGGCCGCCCTGACCCTGTTCTCCGACAAGGGCTTTGCCGCCACCCGGCTGGATGATGTCGCCAAGCTGGCGGGCGTCACCAAGGGCACGGTCTATCTGTACTTCGAGAACAAGGAAGAGCTGTTCAAGGCGGTAGTACGCGAAACCGTCGTCCCCGCGCTGGAGTTCGCCGAGACGCTGGTAGAGGAGCATCAGGGCGCCTGGTCCGACCTGTTGTGGCAGCTGCTTTCCAGTTGGGCGGAGCGGATGGAGCACGCCACCTCCTCCGGCATCTCCCGGCTGATGATTGCCGAGGCCACCAATTTCCCCGAGCTGGCCCGTTTCTATGTGGATGAAGTCGTGGTGCGTAGCCGCCGGCTGTTTGCCGACGTGATCAACCGTGGCATACAGAGCGGCGAGTTCCGTGAAGTCGATCCCATGATGGCCGCCCGGGCGGTCACCGCCCCGCTGGTGATGATCAAGGTCTGGAAGCAGAGCTTCGCGCTGTGCGATACCGAACCGGTCGACCTCAAGGCCTTTGCCCGCTTCCATTTTGATCTACTGGTACAGGGCCTGCGGCATCGATAGTTCTCAGCATCCCGGCTGACACCCCCACCTCTCCCTGACACCAGCCCAAGCTGGTGCAAGCCTCAAGAGCCACGCATGAACGACACCGCAAACCCATCTCAGAAACAGACCAAGGCCAGGCTGGTACTGGCGCTCGCCATCGCCGCCATCGCAGGCTGGGTGGTCTATCACTGGTGGCATGGCCGCACGTATGTCGAGACCGACAATGCTCAGGTAGAGGGACATATCGTGCCCATCGCCGCACGCCTGTCCGGCTATGTCCAGGCGGTGAAGGTGGCCGATAACCAGCCCGTCAGCGCCAGCAGCGTTTTGGTCAAAATAGATGACCGCGACTACGGCGCCCGCTTGGCACAGGCCGAGGCCGACCTGAAGATCGCCATGGCTGCCGCCGGCAGCAAGGGTAGTACCGGTCAGGCCGAGGCCCAGATAGGCTATGCCCAGGCCAGCGCGGCCGCAGCGCAATCGACCATTGCCCTGGCAGCGGCCAATGCCGAGCGGGCGCACAATGATCTGGAACGGACCCGCTCATTGGCTGCCAAGGGTATGGCATCCAGCGCCCAGCTGGATGCTGCCCTGGCAGCCCAACGCTCGGCCGAATCTCAGCTGAGGACCGCACGCGATACGGCCAGCGCCGCCAGCCAGCAGGTAGGCGTGGCTGGTGCCGGCCTGAAATCCGCCCAGGCCAAGGTCGATTCTGTTCGGGCTCAGCGTGATCTGGCAGCCATCCAGTTCAAGGATACCGAGGTACTGGCCCCCATCACCGGTGTGGTCAGCAAGAAGTCAGTCGAAGTCGGCCAATTGGTGCAGGCAGGCCAGACGCTGATGTATGTGGTACCACTCAGCGATATCTGGGTCACGGCCAATCTCAAGGAAACCGAGGTTGGCAATGTGCGGGCCGGCCAGGCTGTCACTGTCGAGGTAGACGCCTACCCCGGCAAGGCCTTTAGCGGCAAGGTGGAGTCCTTCAGCTCGGCCACCGGCGCCAAGTTCTCGCTATTGCCGCCTGATAACGCCAGCGGTAACTTCACCAAGGTGGTGCAGCGGGTGCCCGTCAAGATCAGGCTGGCCGCTTTTGACCACAATGCCACCCCATTGCGCCCGGGCATGAGCGTCATGGCCAGCATACGCATACGCTGAACCCAGGCAGAAACACCATGCGCCTCGCCCTGATCTCCGACATCCACGGCAATCTCCCCGCCCTACAAGCGGTGCTGGCCGATATTGCCCGACGTGGCATCACGCAGATCGCCAATCTGGGCGATAGCTTGAGCGGGCCGCTATGGCCTGAAGAAACTGCGGTATTGCTGCGGCAGCAAAGCTGGCCGCAACTGGCAGGCAATCATGAGCGGCAATTGCTGACCCAGCACCTGTCCAGCATGGCCGCCAGTGATCGCCACGCCCGCCAACAGATCAGCCCTGCCACCTTGCAGTGGCTGGCCAGCCTGCTGCCCACCCACCGGATGGGCGAGGTGCTGCTCTGCCATGGCACCCCCACCAGCGACCTGGCCTATTGCATGGAAACCGTGACCCCCACAGGCTGCCACATGGCCACGCCCACCGAGCTGGCTGCACGCCTGGGCCAGGAGACAGCGCGCCTGATCGCCTGCGGCCACACCCATCTCCCCCGTACCCTGTGCGCCCCCGATGGCAGGCGGGTAGTCAACCCTGGCAGTGTCGGCCTGCCGGCCTACGATGACGATCACCCGCACTTTCATCTGGTAGAGAACGGCAGCCCCGATGCCCGCTACGCGATCGTCGAACGCCTGGGGCACGGCTGGCAGGTCGATCTGCTTACACTGCCATATGACTTTGAATCCGCCGCCGCACAAGCAGCCCGCAATGGCCGGCCTGACTGGGCACACGCCCTGCGCACCGGCTACGCCCTCGTATCCCCTACCTAGAGACCAATCCATGTTCGGCACCCACGACCTCTGGCTGTTCATCCTGTCCGGCCTGATGCTCAATATCGCGCCGGGCCCGGATTCCCTCTACATCGCCAGCCGCGCCGCCGGCCAGGGCTTCAGTGCCGGTTCTGCCGCCGCGCTGGGCATAGGCCTGGGCACCTTTGTCCATATCTTCGCTACGGCCTTGGGTTTGTCGGCCATCCTGGCGACCTCTGCCACGGCCTTCACCATCGTCAAGCTGATCGGCGCCGCCTACCTGATCTGGGTTGGCATCAGCATGCTGCGCAGCAAGGCCATCACGCCGGGTGAGCTGGCCAAGCTGCAGGCCGCGCCCCTGTCCAGCATATTCTGGCAAGGCTTCTGGACCAACGTACTGAACCCCAAGGTAGCCCTGTTCTTTCTGGCCTTCGTACCACAGTTCATTGATGCCGCCGCACCCAGCAAGGCACTGGCCTTCATCTTCCTGGGGGCGATATTCAACTTCAACGGCATGCTCTGGTGCCACACCCTGGCCTATACCGCCGCCAAGGTCAGCAGCCTGATCCAGCCTGGCAAGGGCATTACCCAGTGGCTTAACCGCAGCATGGGGGTCTTGTTCCTGTTCCTCGGCATCAAGCTCGCCTTCTCCCGGCAAGCCTGATTCATCTACTCGCCAGCCGCCCCAGCCAAGGTCACAGCATGAAGCCTTTCTTCCCCAGCCTGCTACGCAGCAACCATCCGGATGCCATCCATCGCAACCGCTTCATCATCGCGATCACGGTAACGCTGGCCTGCGTGCTGGAATTGCTGGACACCAGCATCGTCAATGTTGCTGTACCCCATATGATGGGCACCCTGGGTGCCACGCTCGATGAAATCACCTGGGTCTCGATAGGCTATGTGGTCGCCAACGTCATCATCCTGCCCATCTCGGGTTTTCTGGCCAACCAGATAGGCCGCCGCAACTACCTGGCACTGTCCATCATCATCTTCACCGTCGCCTCCTGGGCCTGCGGCAATGCCACCTCACTGGGCGAGCTGGTGTTCTGGCGCATCGTCCAGGGTCTGGGCGGCGGCGGTCTGATCGCTACGGCACAGGCCACGCTGTACGAAGTCTTTCCGGCCGAGGAGATGGCGACGGCCATGGCCATCTTCGGCATAGGCATCATGTTCGGCCCCTCGCTTGGCCCGACCGTAGGTGGCTGGATTACCGACACCTGGTCCTGGCCCTGGATCTTCTATATCAACCTACCCCTCGGTGCCATCGCCCTCTTCCTGGTGCTGGCCTTCGTGCCGGACTCCGCCCATCGCCGGCAGATCAGCAGCGTGGACTACCTGGGCCTGCTACTGTTGGCCGTCGGCATAGGCAGCCTGCAGTTGATGCTGGAGCGCGGTGAAAAGCTGGAGTGGTTTGAATCCACCGAGATACTCGCCTACGCTGTCACCAGCTTCGTGTCGCTGTTCGCCTTCGTCATCCGCCAGCTGGAGATCTCCCATCCCATCGTCAACCTGCGCATCATGAAGGACCTGCAGTTCTCGGCCGGCCTGCTGTTCACCTTCTTTCTGGGTGCAGCTTTGTTCTCCACCGTATTCCTGTTCCCGGTCTATGCCCAGACCCTGATCGGTTTCGACGCCTTCCAGACCGGCATGATCATCCTGCCCTCTGCCCTGGCGGCCGCTTTTGCCATGCCCATCGCCGCCAAGCTGATCTCCCGCGGTGTGCCGGCCCATGCGCTGATCATCGCGGGAGCCGCCCTGTTCATGTACGCCATGTGGGGTCACCACCTGTTCACCACCGAGTCGGGCGCGGCCGATTTCTTCTGGCCTTTGCTGCTACGTGGCTTTGGCTTGGGTCTGGTGTTCATGCCGCTCAACAACCTCAGCCTGGCCCGTATCCTGCCTACCGAAATTCCCAACGCTACCGGCCTCTACAATCTGGTACGGCAGTTGGGGGGCAGCGTAGGCATTGCGCTGTCGGCCACCCTGCTGGTCAAGTTCGAGGACATCAAACGCTCGGCGCTGGTCGAGCACCTGACCCATGACAACGCCGCCATGGCCGAAAGGCTGGAGGCCTATACCCGGCTGTTCCAGCAAAAGGGTGATGCCATCGCCAGCGCCACCCAAAAGGCCTATGCCCTGATCAATCTGCAGGTCAACCAGCAGGCCATGCTGCTGGCTTTCAGCGAGCTGTTCCTGTGGTTTGGCGCCATCATCATCCTGCTGCTGCCGCTCTTGTTCTGGATGCGCACGCCACCGCGCATGGCGCAGGCCACCGATGTGGCGCACTAACCCAGTGACAACACCGGGCGCAAACCTGAAACCGCGATAAAATAGCCCCATGCGCCCTATCTCCACCGACCTCGACCAGGCCCTGGCACTGCTGCAAGCAGGCGAGCTGGTCGGCATTCCCACCGAAACCGTCTATGGCCTGGCAGCCGATGCCAGCCGCCCCGACGCGGTAGCCAAGATCTTCGCCATGAAAGGCCGGCCGGCTGACCATCCGGTGATTGTCCATATCGCTGGCCGCCAGCAACTGGCCGACTGGGCGCAGGATATCCCCGATGCTGCCTGGAAACTGGCCGATGCCTTCTGGCCGGGCTCGCTGACCTTGATATTGCGCCGCAAGCCCCATGTACCCGACGCCGTCACTGGCGGGCAGGATACGGTCGGCCTGCGTGCCCCCGCCCACCCACTCACCCATGCCCTGCTGGAGCGCTTCGGCGGTGGACTGGCCGCCCCGTCTGCCAACCAGTTCGGCCATGTCAGCCCCACGACAGCCGGACATGTTTACAACGAATTCGGCGATGCGCTGGGCCTTATCCTTGATGGTGGCCCCTGCACAGTAGGCGTTGAATCCACCATCGTCGGCCTGACTGATGCCCACCCCACCCTGCTGCGCCCAGGTGGCATCCCGGCCGAAGCCATTGAAGCCGTATTGGGCGTTAAACTGATACACCACGAGAAACCGACCACCGCCAAGCTGCGGGTATCAGGCCTGCTCGATTCCCACTACGCCCCCCGCACCCCTTTGCTGGTGGGCCCCCTGGCCGCTCTGGAGGCCGAGGCCTACCAGCGCTTTGAAGCAGGCCAGCGGGTAGCCCTGCTGCACCATTCGCAAATGCTGCAGGCAGTCTGCGGCGCAGAATGCCATGCCATGCCCCTGAACGCCGAATCCTATGCCCGCGCACTCTATGCCACCCTGCGTGAGCACGATGGCGACCGCTTCGACGTCTTGCTGCTGGAACAGCCCCCGCAGACAGCGGCGTGGCTGGCCGTGAATGACCGCGTCAAGCGGGCGGCCAGCGGCTGGCTAGCCTGAGCCAGGGCGATCTCGTTCGTCTTGGCTCAATATCTGTCTGGCGCTACCGTGCTATGCCGCTCAATGCTTCGGCCAGGGCCCTGACCATGGTGGGCAGGGTCTCCCATTGGCGCAGGCAGAGCTTCAGCTCCCGCTCCGCCCAGTCATCACTCAGCGCGACCAAGGCCAAGCCCATGGCATCCCGGTAGCCCTGGCCGGTGGCTTCCGGTACGACGGCTACACCGGCCCCGCCCGCCACCAGCCTGGCGATGGCGGCAAAGCTCGGCGCCCTGGCCCGCATATGCAGATCCAGGCCCGACAGCCTGGCCAGCTTTTCCACAAAACCCTGCATGGAGCTGCCATCCGGCAAGCCCACCAGGTCATGGCTGGCCAGTTCACGAAAACTGATACTGGCCCTGTCGGCCAATGGATGCCTGGGCGACGCCAGCACGGCCAGCCGGTACCGGCCTATAGGCAAGGCCAACAGGCCGGGGGGCTCATAGTCGCCATCAATTACACCGAGGTCTGCCTCGCCCGCCGCCACCGCAGCAATCACTTCGCGGCTGGGGCGCTCCACCAGCGTCACATCAACATAGCCATGCTCAGCCAGGAAACGCCCCAGGGCGCCCGGCAGTATCGTGCTGTTGGCGGTGGTATTAGCGTAGAGCCGCAAGGCCACGCGCTGCTCACCGCTCAAGCCGTCCATCGCCAGTTGGGCGTCCTGTGCCGAACGCAGCAATCGGCGGGCATGTTCCAGCAGCACCTCGCCGGCCGACGTCAACCTCACCCCAGTAGCGTGCCGCACAAACAGGCTCAGCCCCAGCCTGTGCTCAAGCTGCCTTAACCGGGCACTGGCGGCTGACAGCGCCAGCGGCAGACTGGCCGCCCCCTTGGAGAGCGACCCCGCCGCAGCCACGGCAGCAAACAAGCGCAGATCGTTCAGATCAAAGCGTAGAGGTTTCGTCATTGGCGAAGGACCATGGTGTAAAAACGCATTCTCGCGCTTGCTGCTGCGGTTCACAATGCGCCGTATCAACCCACTCCTGGAGCAGCCATGATACAGCGCGCCCTGTCAGCCTTCGCCATATCAGAACACCGGCACTGGTGGCAGGACGGTCGTACCCTGGCGTTGCTGTCTGCCGCAGGTTTCTCGCTCAAGGCCATTTTCGTCAAACTGGCCTATGCCGCCGGGCCGGTCGACGCCGTCAGCCTGCTGGCGCTACGCATGGGCCTGGCCTTGCCGGCCTTTCTCTGGCTTGCTTATTCCGCCCAGGGCGACCCCCTGGGTAAACGCGACTGGCTGGGTCTGGCCGGCCTGGGCTTGGTGGGCTACTACCTCTCCAGCCTGTTTGACTTCCTGGGCCTGCAAACCATCTCGGCCGGACTGGAAAGGCTCATTCTGTTCACCTACCCCAGCCTGGTGCTGCTGATGGAAGCGGCCTGGCATCGCCGCCCCATCAGCGGACGCATCTGGGCCGCCATGGGCTTATGCTACCTCGGGCTGCTGGCGGCCTTCTGGCACGACCTGGTCCACACGACCGCCAGCACTGCCGTACTGATAGGCGGCGGCTGGGTTTTCCTGTCTGCCATCACCTTTTCGCTCTATTACCTGGGCACCGGCCGCTATGTAAAACGCATCGGCTCCACCCGGCTGGCCGGTTACTCCGGCGCCATGGCATGCGGCTTTGTTCTGGGGCACTTCCTGCTGGCCCGTCCGCTGGATGCCCTGGCCGGCCTGCCCCAAGGCGTCTGGGGCTGGGCGCTGGCCATGGCGCTGGTCTCCACCGTACTCCCCATCTGGCTGGCTGCCCGTGCCGTGGAACGGCTGGGCGCCAGCCGGGCAGCCGCCATGGGCACGGTAGGGCCTGTGCTGACCATCGCCTTCGGCTGGCTGATACTGGGCGAGCCCTTTTCACTGTTGCAGGTAGTGGGCCTCTGCCTGGTACTGGCCGGAATTACCTGGATAAGCAAGGCAAAAGCCGCGTAACTCGCTACAATCCGGGCGTTCCTGGCCATCAGCCAGCGTGAGACCGATCAAGTGACGCCCGACCAATATTGCGAAGACAAAGCCGCCCAGAGTGGCTCCAGTTTCTACTACAGCTTCCGCTTCCTGCCGCTGGAAACCCGCCGCGCCATTACGGCGCTGTACGCCTTCTGCCGCGAGGTGGACGATGTGGTGGATGAAACCCATGACGAGAACGTGGCCCGCACGACGCTCAACTGGTGGCGCAGCGAAGTGGCCAACCTGTATGCCAACAACCCACAGCACCCGGTGACCCGGGCCCTGCAGCCGCATGTCGCTCGCCTGCAACTGCCACAACAGCAATTGCTGCAGATCATAGACGGCATGGAGATGGACCTGACCCAGGCCCGCTACAACAGCTTTGCCGACCTGCAGCAGTACTGCTACCTGGTCGCCTCGGTGGTCGGTCTGTTATCCGCCCGCATTTTTGGCGTCAGCGATGACAAGACCTATGTCTACGCCGAAAAACTGGGCCTGGCCTTCCAGCTCACCAATATCATCCGCGATGTGGGCGAGGATGCCCGCCGTGGCCGTATCTACCTGCCGGTCGAAGAACTGCAGCGCTTCAACGTACCGGCTGCAGACATACTCAGCTACCGCGAATCCGACAACTTCAAGCAATTGATGGATTTCCAGATTCAACGTGCGCAGACCTATTACGACGAAGCCCTGGCCGCCCTACCAGCGCCAGACCGCAAGAAGCAGCGCGCGGGCCTCGTGATGGCGGCCATTTATCGCGCCACGCTGGAAGAAATCGTACTCGACGGCCCTGCCAAGGTGCTCAATCAGCGGCTCAGCCTCACGCCCATACGCAAGCTCTGGCTGGCCTGGAAAACCTGGTGGTTTGCGTGAGCGGCAGCCACCTAGGCCTAGCGCCTGTGCGGTACCCCTACACCGCGTCGCAGTCCGGCAGGCTTGCTGCCTTGCCGGACAAAGAACAAGGCGCGGGGTGAGTAGACATTGAACGGGCTCTTACAACTCACCCAGGCGGCGGCACTGCTGCCGCACCTGCCCGACAACGCCATGGCGGCATTTGCGCGTTACATTGTGGAGTGCGATCCCGGCTCCACCGCCATGCTGGCCGATGACGGCAGCGCCTGGGTCTTGGGCGGCCCTTGGGCCGGCCGGCCTGAAGTCCCCTCGTATTGGGCCTACGCCCAGGATCAGGCCGCCCTGGATGCCGCCCTGCACTGGCTGGATCAGCACGCGCCTGTTGCCGATGTCGCCCTGTGCAATCTGCCCGCCGACGAACTGGCCATAGCCAGCGGCTGGCAAATCGGCTGGGACACTCACCTGTGCCTGGACGGTCCCGGCCCCGGTCCCACAGCCAGCGCTATCCCCATAGTCAACTTCGAACAGGCACGCCAGCAGGGCACCCCCATGCACCCGGAACTGGCTGCCCAAGGCTATGCCGACTATCCTGCACTGATGCGTGACTTCGGCAGGCTGGATCGCTTTTTTGGTGCCATCCATGAGGGCCAACTGGTTGCCATGGCCGAATGCAATCTTGCCGCTGGCAGCCATATCAGCATCCAGGCCGTCAGCACGGCCTCCACACTGCGTAACCGGGGCCTAGGCAAGGCCGTTGTTGGCCATGCGGCCAACTGGATACATGCCCAGGGCAAGCAGGCCCACTATCTGGCCAGCACCGACAATCACGCGTCCATTGCACTTGCGCGTGCTTGCGGGTTCAATCAGGCCATGACGCTACCCTACCTGTATCGCCCAACCCAGACACCCAGCCCAAGCTGATGGACAAACTGCCCTTCTCGCCCTGGTATCTGTTGTTTGCCGCGCTGGTCATCATCGCCATCCTGATCGCAGGCTGGGTAGAGATGCGCCATGCAGACCGCAAGGCAATACGTCGGCGCAAGATGCGGCAAGCGCTGGAAACCTTTCGCATCGCGCGCAATTACCAGCGCACCGATGGCACGCCCGAACTGTTTCTCTACAGCGCCGATAACTCCAAGCGCCTCCTGGAACTGAACAACCAGATCGCCAAATACGGCCAGGGCTCGGCCAGCTGGCTGTATTTCATGCCAGAGCGGCGCCTGTTCTTCATCCTGGAGCTGGTGGCCATCGAGCCCGAGGGCGATCTCCACTTCATCCAGACCATACACCCCATCAAGCCGGATCGCGCCCGCCAGGTGCTGGCACGCTATCCCGAGCTGTATCGCGACATATTCCGTGAAGAAATCTGACCCCATTGCCATCATCGGCGGCGGCTACGCCGGCATGGCAGCCGCCATGGAACTGGCTGCCCATGGCCAGCCGCTTGAAGTGTTCGAGGCAGGCCCGGTGCTGGGTGGCCGCGCCCGCCGGGTAGAGATAGACGGTGTGGCACTGGATAACGGCCAGCACATGGCTATAGGCGCCTATGCCGAGCTATTGCGCCTGATGCAGCTGGCCGGGGTGGGGGAAGCCGAGGGTTTCGTTCGCACGCCCCTGGAGCTGGATGTACAGCAGGGTAGCCAGCGGGTATTCCGCCTGGCCTGCCCTCGGCTACCCGCACCACTGCATACCCTGGCCGGCCTGCTATGGGCCGATGGCCTCAGCTGGGGCGAGCGCACCAGCGCCATACGCGCCATGGCCGGTGCGCAGTTGCGTGGCTTCCAGCTGGCGCAGGACACCACGGTCGCAGACTGGCTGGCCAACCATGGGCAGTCCGCCCACCTGGTACGTTGCCTGTGGGAGCCGCTTACCCTGGCCGCCCTCAACACCCCTATCGCCACCGCCAGTGCCCAGGTGCTGCTCAACGTGCTGCGCGACAGCCTGGCCGGCAAGCGCGCGGCCAGTGACTTCCTGCTGCCCGCGACCGATCTGTCGGCACTCTTTCCCGAGGCCGCAGGGCGCTATCTGGCTGAGCGCAATTGCACTGTGCATACCGGCACCATGATCAGGCAGGTGGGGCGCAGCGCCCAGGGCTGGCAGTTGGATCGCAGCGATAGGTGCTACAGCCAGTTGATACTGGCGCTGCCGCCACATAGGCTGGCCATGCTGGCAGAACACCTGCCCGCCCTCGCACCTGCCTGCGCCCTGCTGGACGCATGGACCTGGCAACCGATCTACACCGTCTACCTGCGCTACCCGGCAGGTACTCGGCTGCCCAAGGCCATGCAAGGCATGGTGGGCAGCAGCACCCAATGGCTGTTCGACCGAGGCCGCCTGTGTGGCCAGGACGGCCTCCTGGCGGCCGTGATCAGTGCCGAAGGCCCGCACGAAGCCTGGTCGCAGGCGCAGCTGGCCGCCACCGTGACGACGGAAATCGCACAGGCCCACCCCCAGCTACCTGCACCGTTGTGGCATAGGGTGATCGCAGAGAAACGCGCCACCTTTGCCTGCGTTGCCGGGCTACAGCGGCCGGGAAATGCCACGGCCGACCCTGCGCTGTGGCTGGCCGGCGACTATACGGCAGGCGACTACCCCGCCACCCTGGAGGGCGCAGTGCGCAGCGGCGTGGCGGCCGCCCACGCCTGCCTGGCGGCGCAGCCGCCCATCGGATAAGCCCCTACGGCAAGCGGGACGATCCACCACAACCGGCAGTCCGACATATAGTGGTATCACCATCACCCGCAAGAGGCTGCCATGTCTCGGCCGCTCATGCTTTGCCTGGTAGCCTTGTCGCTGCCCGCCTGCCTAGCCGACAGCCTGCCGCTCAAGCTGTTCACCGAGGATTTGCCGCCTTACAACTTCCCCCTGCCTGACGGCAGGGTGGGCGGCAGTTCGACGGAGAAGGTCGAAATCCTGCTGACGCGTAGCAATCTGGCCTACAAGATAGAACTGACCCCTTGGGCTCGCGCTTTCGAATCCGCCCGCAGCCAGCCCGGCCATTGCGTCTACTCCACCGCCCGCACTCCCGAGCGCGAAGCCAGCTTTGTCTGGATAGGCCCATTGGCGCACAACGATTGGATGCTGTTCGGCCGTACCGACAAACCACAGGCGCCCCGCAGCCTGGAAAGCGCCATAGGCGCCCGCATAGGCGGCTACCATGGCTCCGCCAGTGCGCTGTACATGATCAAGCAGGGCTACAACGTGGTGATGTCGGCCAACCACGATATCTCCATCAAGAATCTGATGGCGGGCCGACTGGACTACTGGCTGGCCAGCGGAGAAAGCGGCAACGCCCTGATCGCACGCCAGAATCTCACCGGCAAGATCAAGCCCATGATTCCGGTACGCAGTTTCGAGCTGTACCTCGCCTGCCATCCGGGCACCGATGCTGCCGTGTTGCATAAGCTGCAGCAGGGCTTTCAGTTGCTCCAGAGCGACGGCACCCTGGCAGCCATCAATCGCAAATACAGCGACTAGCCTCGCCGCCAAGAAAAAACCGCCACATTGTGGCGGTCTGTCGACACCCTGGCGTAGTCGCCAGCGACCCAACGGGCTTAGTTCTTGATATAGCGCTCGAACACAAAGCCGAAGTCCTTGACCACATACTTCTGCTGGGCCGCACTGAGCCAGGAGAACGCCGCCTGATTCAGTTCCTTGAAGGCCTCCACCACCGGCGTACCACCGCTCTGGCCGCGTCCCAGCGTCACCGATGCCAGCTCCAGGCTGGACTTGGCATAAGCCAGGGCAATCTCGTTCTCGTGCATCAGTTCCGCAATACGCAGCAGCGCCTTGTACAGGTCCTTCACCTCTTCGATATGCTTTTTGTGCACATCGATGGAGAAGGCCTTGTTGCCCAGCTGGAATTTCACTTCCACGTCCATGTCTATGGTTCCGGCGGTTTCCAGCAGCACCTCGGACACCGGATAGGAACTATAGCTGTAGCGATGCAGCATGCGCTTCTTGCTCATGGCGCTGGAGCCATCGAGGTGTATCAGCGCCTTGTTGGTAAAGCAGTACTCGTCCACCTTGGATTTGATCAGGAAGAAGATCTTTTCCTGATCCTCGTGCATTACGTAGTCATCGGCATCGACCTTGTCGTAATCCTCCGGCTTGATCACTGCACCGATATCGCTCAATCCCAATGCATCTGCTGCCAGCTTGCCAAACATGGTTGCTCCTTCCCTTGTGGTTAAGCACCGGGCCTTGTACACCCTCCCGGTTGCCCAAAAAAAACGGCTCAACGCTCGAACAATTCCTCGGCCGTGGCTACCGCCGTGCCCAGCTTGCCCACTACGATGCCGGCCGCCAGGTTGGACCACTGCATGGCCCGTGGCAGGCTCTCACCCGCCGCCAGCATGGCCGCCAGGGTAGCGATCACCGTATCACCCGCACCCGATACATCGAACACTTCCTGCGCCAGCGTCTGCTCATGGGTCACACCAGCAGGCTCGAACAGGCTCATGCCTTCTTCCGAGCGCGTCACCAGCAAGGCGTCCAGCCGCAACTGGGTGCGCAATTGCTGTGCCTTCTCCACCAACTCCGCCTCGCTCCCCCAGCGTCCGGTCACCTCGCGCAGTTCGCTACGATTCGGCGTCAGCAAGGTCGCGCCGGCATAGCGACTGTAGTCGTCGCCCTTCGGGTCAACCAACACCGGCTTGCCGGCAGCCCTGGCGGCTTCGATCATGGTCGCTACATGGGTCAGCCCACCCTTGCCGTAGTCTGACAGTATCACCACATCATGCTGCGCCAGTACAGCCCGGAAGTCATCCAGCTTGGCGGCCAATATCTCGTGACTGGGGCTGTACTCAAAGTCCAGCCGTATCAGTTGTTGCTGCCTGGCCACCACACGCAGCTTCACCGTGGTGGTGATGCTGGCATCACGATGCAGGCTGGTAGCCACACCATGCTCATTCAGCAGCCTTTGCAGCGCGCTGCCTGCCTCGTCATCCCCTACGACCGACAGCAGGGTGGCCTGCCCACCGATAGCCGCTATATTGCGCGCCACGTTGGCGGCACCACCGGCACGCTCCTCGATGCGGCTGATCTTGGCTACCGGCACCGGTGCCTCGGGCGATATGCGCTCCACATCGCCGAACCAGTAGCGGTCCAGCATCACATCCCCCACCACCAGCACGCGCGATGCCGCCAGCGCGCGCCTCAAGTCTTCATGCTTCATTCGAGGCCTTTCAACGCCCTATTGCGTCGTAGACAAATCCCAGCTCACGCAGGTAAGCCGGGTCATAGAGATTACGCCCGTCGATGATCAGCGGCCGCTTCAGCGCACGCTTGATGGCATCAAAATCCGGGCTGCGAAATTCCTTCCATTCGGTAGCGATCAGGAGTGCATCTGCGCCCTCAAGCGCCGCCATGGGGCTAGCTGCATAGTGTATGCGCTCGCCCAGGAGTTTGCGCGCCGCCTTGCTGGCCGTGGGATCATAAGCCGACACCCGCGCCCCTCTATCCAACAGCCCGTCTATCACCGTCAGGCTGGGTGCCTCACGCATATCGTCGGTATCCGGCTTGAACGCCAGCCCCCACAAGGCGATGCAGCGGCCACGCAGGCTGGCCCCCAGGCGCTGCACCAGCTTGATCACCAGCTTGTGCTTTTGCGCATCATTGGCCGCCTCCACGGCCTCCAGTACACGCAGCTGCACACCATGGGCCTCCGCCGTACGCCGCAGCGCTCGCACATCCTTGGGAAAGCATGATCCGCCATAGCCTACGCCCGGGTAAAGGAACTGATAGCCTATGCGCGGATCGGCCCCTATGCCCCGCCGTACCTGCTCGATATCGGCCTGCAGGGCTTCCGCCAGATTGGCCATCTCGTTCATGAAGGAAATGCGCGTCGCCAGCATGGCATTGGCAGCATACTTGGTCAGCTCCGCCGAGCGCACGTCCATCAGCACCAGCCGCTCGTGGCTGCGCTGAAAAGGCTGGTAGAGCGCTCTTAACCACTGGGTGGCGCGCTCATCATCGCTGCCCACCACAATACGGTCAGGCCGCATGAAATCCTCTACCGCCGCTCCCTCCTTCAGAAACTCCGGGTTGGACACCACGGCATAGGGCAATTGCACCCCCCGCTCCGCCAATTCTTCTGCAATCGCCTCGCCCACCTTGTCGGCCGTCCCTACCGGCACGGTGGATTTGTCCACGATGATCTTGTAGTCCGTCATGCGCCGGCCTATCTGGCGCGCAGCGGCCACCACATGCTGCAGGTCTGCCGCACCGTTTTCACCCGGTGGCGTACCCACCGCAATCATCTGCAAGGTGGCATAAGCCACGGCCTCATCCACATCGGTGGTGAAGCGTAGCCGCCCGGCCTGTTGGTTGCGGCTGACCAGCGCCTCCAAGCCCGGCTCATGTATGGGCATGATACCGGCCCGCAGATCCGCCACCTTGCTGGCATCCACATCCAGACACAGCACCTCGTTACCCACTTCAGCCAGACAAGCCCCGGTCACCAAGCCCACATAACCCGTACCGACTATGGTCAGCTTCATGCGTTTGCGCTCCGCTAATGCGGGGCCCATGCCCCTCAGATAGCGGCGAGACTAGCGTGTATGGATTGCAGTGTTGCGACAGGGTCGGCGCTTTGGGTAATTGGGCGGCCTATCACCAGATAGTCGGCACCGGCCTCCAAGGCTGCCTCGGGTGTCATCACCCGACTCTGGTCCCCGGCAGCACTGCCCAAAGGGCGGATACCGGGCGTCACCAGCTTGAAATCGTTACCGCATAGCTTCTTCAACACAAAGGCTTCCTGGGCCGAGCAGACCACCCCGTCCAGGTCACATTCCAGCGCCAGGCGCGCCAGCAGGGGCACCTGCACGGCGGGTTCGGGCATACCCATCTCCGCCAGGTCCGCACCATCCATGCTGGTCAGCACCGTCACCGCAATCAGCAACGGGCGATTGGGCTCGCCATCGAGCGCATCACGGGCGGCAAGCATCATCTTGCGGCCGCCGGAGGCATGCACGTTCACCATCCAGACGCCCAGCCTGGCAGCCACCTTGACGGCCTGGGCGACGGTATTGGGGATATCGTGGAATTTCAGGTCCAGGAAAACCTCATAGCCGCGGCCCACCAGCTGTTCCACCAGCGCAGGGCCGGCGGCGGTAAACAGCTCCTTGCCCACCTTGAGCCGGCAGAGCGCAGGATTCACCTTGTCGGCAAAGGCCAGCGCGGCAGCGGCATCATGGAAATCCAGGGCAACAATGATCTTGGGATCGTGAACGGTCATGGCGGGTTCTCAATGGTAAAGGGATGGCACGATCAGGAACGGGTCTGGCCACGGGCCGGCAGGAAGCGCTCCCAGTCATTGCAGGCAGGACAGCGCCAGAAATACTGGCGCGCCTTGAAGCCGCAGGAGGCACAGTGGTACATGCTGAGTCCACGCGTCGACTCCTGGGTCAGCCGCAGCATGGTATCGAGTTCGGCCTGCCGCTCTGGCGGCGCAGCCTTGGCCTGGGCCTCCAGCAGCTTGAGCAAGCCCGTCATATTGGGATTGCGTCGCAATTCCTCGCGCAGCCATTCATAGGCGGCCGGCTCCGATTCCTGGGCGGCAATGCGCTCCACAACCACATCGAGCATATCCAGCTCGGGGTAGGTGGAGAGAAAGCCCTTGAGCAAGGCGGTGCCCTCTTCGGGCTTGGCCAGCTTGTCATAGGCATCCAGCAATTTGCGTGCGGCAAAGGGAAGGAAGCGATGATCCTGCGACTCTATCTTGAGCCAGGCATCGATGGCAGCTTCATACTGCCCCTCATTGGCTGCCAGCTCGCCCAGCAACAGATTGGCCCGCACACACTTGCGATGCTCAGCCAGTGCCTGCTGCAGAAACTGCCTGGCCTCCTGCGGCTGTGATCGTGTCATGGCCGCCGTGGCCAGTTCGCAATAGAACTCGGCGATTTCGTGCTGGTAGGTATGGCTGGTATCGCGCAACTGTTGCGCGGTCTCAATCGCCTTGTGCCACTCTTTCTCCTGCTGGTAGATATCCAGCAGGTGGCGCCGGGCTGCACGGGCAAACTCAGTGTCATCGAGCTTGCCAAACAGTTCCTCCGCCCGGTCGAACAGGCCAGCCTTCATGAAATCCAGCGCCAGCTCAAAGGTGGCAGACTGCTTGTCGAAGAGCTTGAGTTCAGGCCGAGCCAGCAGCTTCTGGTGCATCCGTATGGCGCGCTCGATTTCACCTTTCTTGCGAAATAGATGGCCCAGAGCAAACTGCAGCTCTATGGTCTCGCTATGGTTGCGTGCCAGATCAACAAACACATCGACGGCCTTGTCGGTGCGCTCGTTCAGCAAATGGTTGAGGCCCTCGAAGTATTGCCGGGGTAGCAGTTTTGAATCGGACAGAATATGCCGTATGTCAACGCGTGCAGCCAACCAGCCCAGGCCGAAACACAACGGGAAAAGTATCAGCCACCAGGCTTCGAATTCCACAGGTAATTCCTTGTTATTGTTTTGCTCAGATCACCGCATCCAGCGGCACCGACGGCTCTACCCGGTCTACCGGCTCCATCACTGCGGGTACGCCGCTCTCTTTGTGCTGCTTCAGCTGCTGTAGTTCACGCTTGAGCCGCGCCACCTGCAGCAACATGGCCAGCACACCTGCCAGGGCACCCAGCACAAAGGCGCCAAACAGCACCAGCGCCAGCGGCGCTTGCCACTGCATGTCCAGCAGGCCATGCAAGGTCACCATGGCCATATTCTTGATGGCAAAGGCAAACAGGAACAAAAACAGGGCAATCTTGATGAACCAAGCGAGATAGCGCACGGGCAGCTCCACGGAATAGACCCTCATTTTAGCCGAGGTCGCCAGGGAAGCGGGCATGCCATCTGTTTTACTTGGTTCCGCGCCTGTTATGGACCCGCGTCATGGCGGGTTGGCGACGCTGGCACAAACACCAGCAAGACCCTGGCGCAGAACGTCAGCACAGCCAGAATCAGCGGGCTCCACCTACTTTCCCCACCCTAGCAGGCGTGTGCATGCGCTTCCTCTTTTCCAAGGCTTCAGTGCCTAGCCAGCTCTCGGCCAGGCCTGGGCCTGCACAAAAGAAAAACGCGACGCCTTGCGACGTCGCGTTTTCTTACTGGATGCAAGTCCGATGGAACAACCAGGCTTTATGCCTCCTGGCCGTCCACTCGCTCGCGCAGCTCTTTACCGGCCTTGAAGTGGGGCACGTACTTCTCCGGCACCGCGACTTTCGTCCCGGATTTCGGATTGCGCCCCACACGTGGCGGCCGGTAGTTCAGGTCAAAGCTGCCGAACCCCCTAATTTCGATACGTTGACCACTGGCCAGACTGCTGGCCATGGCATCAAGTATCGTCTTCACGGCCAGTTCGGCGTCCTTCGCCACGAGCTGCGGGTAACGCTCCGCCAGCTTGGCGATCAGCTCGGACTTGGTCATGGGGCTACCGGACGACATCGCCGATTACTCTTGGTTGCCCGAGAGCTTGGCCTTCAGCAGTGCACCCAGGCTGGTCGTGCCAGCATTGCCAGCCGATTCACCGGCCAGCTTGGTCATGGCGCTGGAGTCATCCGACTGATCCTTGGCCTTGATCGACAGGTTGATCGAGCGGTTCTTGCGATCAACGTTGATGATCATGGCTTCGACTTCGTCGCCTTCCTTCAGCACGGTACCGATGTTCTCAACGCGGTCGCGCGAGACTTCGGTTGCACGCAGGTAGCCTTCAACTTCTTCGGACAGGGCAACAACGGCACCCTTGGCGTCCAGCGACTTGACGATACCCTTGACGATAGCGCCCTTGTCGTTGGTCGACACGAAGTTGTTGAACGGATCACCTTCCATTTGCTTGATGCCCATGGAGATGCGCTCGCGCTCGACGTCGATGGACAGCACGATGGCTTCCACTTCGTCGCCCTTCTTGTAGTTGCGAACAGCTTCTTCGCCTGGCAGGTTCCAGGACAGGTCGGACAGGTGAACCAGGCCATCGATGCCGCCTGGCAGACCAATGAACACACCAAAGTCGGTAATCGACTTGATGGCGCCCTTGATCTTGTCGCCCTTCTTGTAGGAAGCCTGGAAATCGTCCCAGGGGTTGGCCATGCACTGCTTCATGCCCAGGCTGATACGACGACGGTCTTCGTCGATCTCCAGAATCATCACTTCAACTTCATCGCCCAGTTGGACGACCTTGGTCGGGTGGATGTTCTTGTTGGTCCAGTCCATTTCGGACACGTGGACCAGACCTTCGATACCTTGTTCGATTTCAACGAAGGCGCCGTAGTCGGTGATGTTGGTAACCTTACCGAACAGGCGGGTGCTCTGCGGGTAGCGGCGAGCCAGGCCCACCCACGGATCTTCGCCGAGCTGCTTGAGGCCCAGGGAAACGCGGTTCTTCTCTTGGTCGAACTTGAGCACCTTGGCGGTAACTTCGTCACCGACGGTGAGCACTTCGCTCGGGTGCTTGACACGGCGCCAGGCCAGATCGGTGATGTGCAGCAGGCCATCGATACCGCCCAGGTCCACGAATGCACCGTAGTCGGTGATGTTCTTGACGATACCCTTGACGGTAGCGCCTTCGGACAGGGTGGACAGCAGCTTTTCGCGCTCTTCGCCCATGGTCTCTTCCAGCACGGCACGGCGCGACACAACCACGTTGTTGCGCTTGCGGTCCAGCTTGATAACCTTGAACTCGATGTCCTTGCCTTCGAAAGGCGTGGTGTCCTTGATCGGACGGATGTCGACCAGCGAACCCGGCAGGAAGGCGCGGATGCCGTTGATCATGACGGTCAGACCGCCCTTGACCTTGCCCGAGATCAGACCGGTCTTGATGACGCCTTGCTCCAGCGCTTCTTCCAGGTCTATCCAGGCGGCCAGGCGCTTGGCCTTGTCGCGCGACAGCTTGGTCTCGCCGAAACCGTTTTCAACGCTGTCGATGGCAACTTGCACGAAGTCGCCAACCTTGACGTCAACCACGCCTTGGTCGTTCTTGAATTCATTGATGTCGATCAGCGACTCGGACTTCAGGCCGGCGTTGACGATCACCACCTTGTCTTCGACGGCAACCACTTCAGCAGTGATTACTTCGCCGGTGCGCATCTCTTGGCGCGCCAGGCTTTCCTCGAAGAGGGCGGCAAAACTTTCCATGGAAGAAACTTCGGTAGTCATTTCAGATTTATCCAGATAGCCCACGTGTACTGCCTGTGGGGTCAAGTTGTGAAACGCCGGACCTGCCTTGCGCAAGTACCGGCACCTTTGCTGCCGCAGCGACCTGGTATCGCTACGACAGTTTGCCCGCTTATTCGGGCGAAACCGCCTGCCACCAATCAAGCACAGCCTTGACGGCCTGCTCTATGGATAATTGCGTCGTATCCAGCAAATGCGCATCAGGCAATTGCTGCAACGGCGCTACGCTGCGGGCGCGATCGCGCGCATCCCGCTGCTCTATGTCCTGCAAAATCTGCAAGATGTTAACCGATTCCCCTTTTGCAATCAACTGCTTATAGCGCCGACTGGCGCGTTCTTCTGCACTGGCGGTCAAAAACACCTTCAATGTGGCCTCGGGGAACACCGCTGAACCCATATCCCGTCCATCGGCGACCAGGCCTGGCGCACGGGCAAAGTCACGTTGCCGCTGCAGCAAGGCCGCCCGTACCGAGGGCAATACCGCCACCTTGGAGGCCGCCTCACCCACGGCCTCGGCGCGTATCAACTCCGTGGCATCCTCGCCATCCAGCAAGATCATGCCCTCCAGAAAACTCACATCCAGTGCCGCAGCGACCGCGGTTACCTGCTGGGCATCATCCAGTTGCAGGCCTCGCTGCAATACCGCCAGGGCGGTGAGCCTATAAAGCGCACCACTGTCCAGGTAGTGCCAACCCAATGCCGCCGCCACGCGCGCGGCAACCGTACCCTTGCCCGAAGCAGATGGGCCATCGATGGCAATGACAGGGATAAGGTGCATGTCGTGTCTTCCGGATTGATTGGACTGCGTTGCTGGGCGCGCTACCTAGCGCGGTGGCGGATTTTCTATGGGCAGGCCCGGCTTGTCGAGCCTATAGAGGCTGCTAACGAGTTTTAACCCGGGGCGAAAAAATCGTGAACAGGCGCTTACTGCTGCACTTCAGTCACATAGGGTAAAAATATATTCATCATGGCATCCAGCTTTCACCACTGACTTATCCACAAGCACCTATTCTTGTTATGACAGGCAAGAAACCAAGGGCTACCACGGCCTACTGGCTGGCTAATATTCCAATGTCATGAAACCAGCAGCATCAATGCTATGCGGGCATATCAGCAGGTTCGAATAGTCTTGTTGTGCGCAGCAGGCAAGCCTGTTCCAATGCGTGCCTGAATCAACATTGCATACTAGGGCAAGAAGGGTTGGGGCATGAGCAAGATACTGGTCACTGGCGGCGCAGGCTTCATCGGCTCACACACGGTTGAGAACCTGCTCTTGCAGGGCCATGCAGTACGTGTACTGGACGATCTCAGTACCGGCCGGCCCAACAACCTGCCAGACCACCCCCAGCTGGAACTGTTGATAGGCGATATCCGCAACCCCCAGGCAGTCATGCATGCCATGCAGGGCGTTGATCGCGTCCTGCACCTGGCAGCGCAAGTCTCGGTGCAAGCCTCGGTGGATGCACCGCCTACCTCGGCCGAACGTAATCTCACTGGCTTCATCAATGTGCTGGATGCCGCACGCCAGGCTGGCGTCCAGCGCTTTGTCTATGCCTCCTCGGCGGCTGTCTATGGTCAACCCATAACGCTACCGCTCAGCGAGCACTCGGCGGTCCACCCCGCCTCGCCCTATGGCCTCGAAAAACTGGTCAATGACCAGTATGCCAAGCTCTACGCCGAACTCTACGGCATGTCCTGCCTGGGCTTGCGCTACTTCAATGTGTTTGGCCCGCGCCAGGACGCGCGCTCACCCTACGCAGGCGTGCTGTCCAAGTTCAAGGAGCGGATCGAGCAGCAAGCCACCCTGCTGGTCTTTGGCGATGGCCAGCAAACCCGCGACTTCATCTATGTCGGCGATGTAGCCGAGGCCAACCGGCGTGCCCTGTTCGCCGATCAGACCGGGGTATTGAATGTTGCCACAGGCCAAAGCCGTACCCTCAATCAGGTCATTGCCAGCTTCGGGCAGGTGATCGGCAAGCAGCTCGATGTCAGCCATCAACCCGCACGTACAGGCGACATTGTTCACTCCGCCGCGCAAAACAGCGCCTTGCTGGCTGCGCTTGGGCACATTGACTTCGTCACCCTGGAACAAGGCCTGGCCAAGCTGCTGGCCGGCTAAGCGACCTATGCTGCAGAAATTCTGCCGTACCCTGATCGCTGCGCTGTTGGCCTGCCTGGCCACCGCCAGTGGCAAGCCTGCTGTCGCTTTCTTCTATGGCGCTCAGCCCCCCTTGAATGAGCTGCGCGCCTTCGACTGGGTGGTGCTGGAGCCCGACCACTTCAAGGCCGCGCCGGCAGTCAGCGCCGAAACCGACTGGTTCGCCTATGTCAGCGTCGGCGAAGTGGAGGCGCGCCGCAGCTATGCCGGCAAGATCCCCCCGGCCTGGCTTCCCAGCAGCAACCCCGCCTGGGGTGGCAAGATCATTGACCAGAGCCAGCCTGAATGGCCGGCCTTCTTTGTCGAGCAGATCATCACCCCCCTGTGGCAGCAGGGTTGGCGGCACTTCTTTCTCGACACACTGGATTCCTGGCAACTGCTGGCCAGCACCCCGGCGGAGCAGGCTGCCCAGCAGGCCGGCCTGATACGCGCGCTCAAGGGCCTGAAAGCCAGGTATCCACAAGCCAAGCTGCTGTTCAATCGCGGTTTCGAGGTACTGCCGGAAGTGCACGGGCTTGCAGCTGGCGTGGCATTTGAATCGTTGGAAGCCCGCTGGCAGCCAAGCAATCGCCAATACAGCGAGGTGCCGGAAGCCGACCGCGCCTGGTTGCTGCAACAGATCAAGCCCATACAGGAGCAATGGAAGCTGCCCGTCATTGCCATCGACTACGTACCCGCAGGCGATAGGCAACAGGCCCGCGAAGTGGCTGCCCGCATCCGCGCACGCGGGCTTATTCCCTGGGTAGCCACGCCTGAACTCGACATACTGGGTGTAGGCCAGGTTGAAGTGCAGCCACGGCGTGTGCTGGTGCTGTATGACAGCGCCCAGTACGGCAACCTGATGGAATCCGACCACGTTCGTTTTCTCGCCACCCCGCTCAACTATCTGGGACTGGTGCCCGAATATGTGGATGTGCAGCAGCCCCTGCCCAGCATCGCCCTGGCAGGACGCTATGCCGGCATAGTCAGCTGGCTGAATGGCGACTTGCCCAGCCGTGCCGGTGATCTCAAGCGCCTGTTTGATCGCGCCCGCAACGAAGGGGTGCCGCTGGCCATCCTATCGCGGTTTGGCTTTAACGATCCGGGCTGGATGGCGCAGCGTGGCATCAGCGTGCGCGATGGCAATGCCACGGAGGCCGTGCGGATCACCAGACAACATGCAGCCGTCGGCTTTGAGCACAAGCCCTACCCCCAGCGCGACAACTTCGAGCCCATGAAGCTGAACGAGGGCGAGGCCTGGCTTAGCCTGGCCAGTGGCGATCTACAGCAGGACCCAGTAGGCATCACGCCCTGGGGTGGCTATGCACTTGGGCCCTATGTCGTGGAACTGGCGCCGGGCGATGAAACCGACACCTATTGGGTGATACAGCCGCTGGAATTCCTGAAGGCCGCCTTGCAACTGCCGGCCATGCCCATCGCCGATACCACCACCGAGAATGGCCGGCGGCTATGGCTGACCCATATCGATGGCGATGGCTTTCCCAGCCTGGCCGAGATACCGGGCTCGCCCACCGCCGCCGAAGTCATGCGGCGTGACTTCATTGAGCGTTATCGGGTACCCCACACCGTGTCGGTCATCGAAGGCGAGACCTCCCCCAATGGACTGTGGAGCAGTATGGCCAAGTCGCTGGAAACGACTTCGCGTGCCATTTTTGCGCTACCCCATGTGGAAGTCGCTAGCCATACTTATAGCCACCCCTTCTTCTGGCAGGCACTGACCGGCAAGCGCAAGGTGGAAGGCAGCCTGTACGGCATGAACCTGCAGCTGAAGGACTACAAATTCAGCGTGGACCGCGAGATTTCCGGCTCGGCCGCCTATATCAACAGCCGTCTGGCGCCGCCTGGCAAGCAGGTCAAGGTCTTGCTGTGGAGTGGTGACTGCGATCCTGATGGCGAGACCGTTGCCGCGACTTACAAGGCTGGCCTGCGCAATATGAATGCAGGCGATACCACCATCACACGCGCCCACCCGTCCTGGACCCGTATCTCGTCGCTAGGGCTGGATAAGGGTGGCGGTAATTTCCAGATTTTCGCGCCCAACCAGAACGAGAACATCTACACCAACGATTGGAAAGGCCCTTATTGGGGTTTCCGTCGGGTGATAGAAACCTTTGAATTGACCGACAAGCCCTATCGCTTCAAGCCTATCAATATCTACTACCACACCTACTCTGCCAGCCGTAAGGCCAGCATAGAAGCCCTGCACCAGGTCTATCGCTATGCCCTGAGCCAGGAAACCCTGCCGCTCTACGCATCGGCCTATATAGACCGCGTCATCGGCTTCAATCAGGTTGTGGTAGCCAAGACCGACAGCGGCTGGCGCATACGCAACCAAGGGGCGCTGCGTACTGTACGGCTGCCCGAGAGCGCCGTACCCGATTTCGCCGCCAGCCAGGGCATCGCCGGCTGGCGCCCGCAGCCGCAGGGCCGTTACCTGCACCTGAGCGGCCAACAGTCTGCCGATATCGTGGTCGCAGCCGAAGCCGCCAAACGCCCCTACTTGATCGAAGCCAATGCCCACCTTGCCGCCTGGCAGCCGCGCGCCGATGGCGTACGCTTCAAGCTGGATGGCGGCGTGCCCCTGCAATGGAGCCTTGCCCATGACACGAACTGCACCCTGAGCCAGGCAGGCCGCCCTATCAAGCCTCTAAGCCGCACTGCCGCTGGCACCCAATACAAACTGGCCGAACAGGTTGCCGATCTTGATCTTGCCTGCAGTCCCTAAGGTACTCCCCGCCAACAATCTCACCCGGAGCGTCCTGTGAAAAAAGCAGGCGCCCCGGCCGGGCTATTGGATGAGCGCAAACAGCTGCCACGGCAGCGGCTGTTTCCGCCTTCCACGGTGCTGGCCCTGGCAGCCGGTGCCACAGCAGCACTGGCGCTGATCTTCCCCAAGGGACGAGAGCTATCCGAGATCGCGGCGCAAGCCCGTACCGACGCCCTCTCCCTGCAATACCTGCGCAACCTGGTACGCGCCAGCCCTCGTGACATCGAGCTGCAGTTGGTCCTGGCAGAGCAGGAGATGGTGCTCGGCAACTTCAGTGTGGCGCGCAGCATTGCGGAGAGCCTGCGTGAGCGTCATGAAGCGGAATGGCAGCAGCGCATTGACCTGCTGCTGCTCAAGGTGGCCCAGCGCGACCGGGCACTGGGACGGCATACCGCCTCGCACTACCGCGCGCTGGAACGCGAAATCCAGATACTGGTCATCCGCCTGATTGAGCACGGCCCCATAGACCGCCAGTTGCTGGAGGTACTCAAGCCTGAACTGATGCGCCCACTCACCGGTGGTAGCTTGCTGGACAAATTGCAGCAACACCTTGCCCGGCAAAATCAGCTGCGTGGCGACGAACTCGAAGAGTTCGCCGCGCTCTCGCTCAGCCAGGGCAGCTACCGCGCGGCCTCTGGCTTCCGTATGCTGGCGCTCAAGCGTAGCGGCTCTCAGACCGAACGCCGTCGCCTGTTCCTGGCGGCCGTGCGCGATCTGCAAAGCGGTGGGCTGTATGACCGTGCGGGCGAGTTGCTGGCAGAGCCGCCGACCAACCTGGGCGAGCAAGGCAGCTACTGGGCCGAACTGGCCAAGGTCAGTCTGGCCGTCGGCAAGCCTGCCCTGGCTGAGCGGTATATGAAGCGTGCGCTGAAGATGGCGATGCAGGAATACCTGCAACAGTACCGGGGCTCGCTAGCCGGGCTAGGCGAGCCCGCCTACCCTGGCAGCTTCATGCTGGTCGCCAATACCGCCACCACCGAGCCCTTGTTTCCCCCGCTCAATGGCAAGCCGCCGGCCCTCCCCTACGATGAAGACCTGTACCGGCTCGGCTACGATGTCTTCCTGGCTAATCGTAACGTCAACGATGCCTATTTGCTGGCCCAGGCCGCCGTCCGCGCCCGGCCCGAGGACATGGCCTGGCGCCGTCGGCTGGCGCAGGTGGCCCGTTGGGTCAGCCGGCCGGACGAAGCCCTGGAGCACTGGCTGGCTGCGGCCAGGCTGGGCGATGCCGCCGCCTGGGCGCAAGTGGAGGAACTGACCCCCTTGACCCAGGACGAAGACCTGCGTGTCGCCGCCCTGCAGGCCATGATCAAGGGTGGTCGCGGTACTGAGCTGAGGCTGGAGGAGCTGATCAACTCCTACGATGCCCAGGGTAAACCGGAATCGGCCATTGCCTTTCTCGACCAGCTCTATCGTGAAAAGCGCGAGGCGCGTTTCCTGCTCAGATTAGCCGACTTCCAGCAGCACATTGGCGACCGTCCTGCCGAGGCCGCTACCCTTCAGCGCCTGGCGGCCGATCAAGGCATGACACCAGCGCTGGCCTTGCGTCTGGCCAAGACCCAGATTGCCTTGCGCCAGATGGAACAGGCGTTTGCCACCCTCCGCGATAGCGACAAGCAAGGCGCCAGCGATGCCTATTGGCAGCTGTTTGCCGAAATGGCCAACCTGCTGCAGAAGGAAGACGACGCCCGCGCTGCCTACAAGCGACTTATCGCCGCAGAAAAACCCAGCCAACGCGATCTGGCTGCCTACTACTACCTTACCTGGCGGCAAGATCCAGCCGAGGCCGCACGGGCGGCGGAGCTGGCCTGGCTGCACTACAGCGATGCCCAGTTGTTCATGGCCCTGCTCAATCTGGAAGCCGCCGCGCTACGCTGGCAGGCCCTGGCCCAGCGACTGGACACCATGACGCCGGCTCAGCGCCAGCTGTTCAGCCAGAACGCCCAGTTCTACGCCTTGTCAGCCCAGGTCAGGCTGCAAAACGGCCAGCCCGAGCGCGCCTTGCTCAATAGCAAGATCGCTCTGAGCCTTGCCCCTGGCGACAATGACATCCGTAGCGGCCTGATCTGGCTATTGCTGGACATGCGCCAGTACGACGAACTGCAGGGCTACGCCCATGCCTGGCGCAATGAGGCCATGCGAGGCGGCGCCATGGCGCAGGCGGTGGGGAGCGCCTTCCTGCAACTGGGCCAACCCAGGATTGCCCGCGCCATCTTCCGGGCAGAGCTGCAGCGCATGCGTCGCAACCGCACTGAACCCAGCCGCAACTGGTTGGAAACCTATGCCGATGCCCAGGAGCAATCCGGCTATCCCCAACTTTCCCGCGCCATCCATCGCTACCTGTGGCAGCAACTGCTGCAAGAGGCGCGCAAGCACCCTAATCGCTTTGTCCAGGTGCCGCAGAACCTGATCGACGCCGCACGCCTAGCGCTGAGCGAAACCACCGGCGATCGCCAGACGCCCTTCCTGCAACTGCTGCTGGCCGCCCCCAGTAACCAGCAGGGTGATACCCTGGCGCGTGCTGAAATTCTGGCCAGCTGGCTCAACAGCCGCGACCAGCCGCTGTCAGCACGTTACTTCCTGCTGCGCCGCAAGGCACAAAAGCTGGCCACACCCGATTACCTGCGTCTAAATACCGCGCTGGCCAACGAAGACACCGCCGAGCTCGCACGCCTACTGGGCCGTGGTGGCGTACCGGGCGGCGAAGGTGGTGCAGGAGCCGCCATGCCCATCTACGATCGCATCTACGGCGCCCGCATGCTGAATGATCACGGCCGTGAGCTGGGCTGGGCTGCCGAGGGCCTGCGCTACCGTGACCGCGACCCCATCCTGCACCAGTTGTTGACCGAGGCCTACTTCCCCGATGCCCATCAGGTGGCTGGCGGCATAGAAGCCAGCGAACGGGGTGTACTGCATACCGTGTCCTGGATAGGCAAGACGCAGTTGGCGCTCAACCGCCACCACAGCCTTACCACCCTGAGCGAAGACCGCAAGCAGCAAGTGCAGGACGGTACGCTGATCAATATACCGCCGCATGATCGCAGCGCTAGCCTGGGTTGGCGCTATCAAGGTGAAAAACTGGATCTCGCCATCGAAGCCGGTCGACGCTATGGCTTCGATACCTTCTATACCGGCAAGCTGGAGACCGGCTGGCAGGTCGATGGCCATCTGGGCCTGCGTGCCGGGGCGCACTATGGCCAAGCCACCAGTGATGCCGCCACCCTGATCGTGGCGGGAAAGCGTGATGGCGGCAGCCTGGGGCTGGACTGGAAGATAGGCCGGCGCGAATACCTGCGGCTGGATTACGGCGATTGGCGCTACCGCGCCCAGCGGGGCGAGTACTTCGGCTCCGGCAAGGTGCTGGAAGCCGAGCTGGGCCATCGCTTCAGGCTGGATGAGCCCGACATCAACCTGCGGCTCACCGCCAGCCGTGGGCGCTACAAGGCAGACGGCGAAGTTCCCCTGCGCTACCTCTACCTGCTGCCAGGCGCGGTGACCGATTTCAGCGAGACCGGCGATCCCCGCCCCTATCTAGCCTCCTTCATGCCGCAATCCAGCACCCAGTATGGCCTAGCCTTCGGCTACAACGAGACTGGCCGCGAGCCCTATCGGCAGGCGTGGGCGCCCCATGCCACCCTGGCCTTATCCCACAACACGGTCTCGGGCAGCGGCTACGATGTGCGTATAGGCATGGGCGGCAGCCTGTTCGGCGCCCTGCCGGGCGGGGTAGACAGGCTGCGGCTAGAGTTGGTGCAAGCCAGCGGCACCCGTAGCCAACCCAATGAGCAAACCCGCAGTGTGGTGGTCAGCTGGCAATACTGGTTCGACAAACTGCCCCGCTGAGACAATAGATCAAGCGACCCAACAGCCTACAAGCGATGAGGAAACAAACATGAAACGCACCGTGCAAACCCTGCTCACCCTGGCAGCCACCGTATGGCTGGGTGCTTGCGCCACGCTGGACAGCAGCCGGGCGCCGCAATGGCAGCCCGATGCCAAATGGGCGCTGTTGCCCATGGCCAACCACAGCGATACGCCCCAAGCCGGCTTGGCAGCCGAATCCATCGTGTTCGCCTTGATGCAGGCACAGGGCCTGCAGCAAGTGGCACGCTACCCGGCCGAACTCAATCCCGAAGCCCTGTTTGAAACCGCAGACCGCAAGAGCCAGACCGCCGCGCTGGATTGGGCCAAGCAGGCCGGCGTGCGTTACGCAGTGCAGGGCAGCGTGGAAGAATGGCGCTACAAGGTCGGTGTCGATGGCGAGCCCGCCGTCGGTGTCAGCCTCAACATCATCGATGTCACCAGCGGCAACGTGGTGTGGAGCGGCGTGGCCGGCAAGAGCGGCTGGAGCCGCTCATCCATCGCCGTCACCGCCCAGAAGCTGATCGATGATCTGCTTGACGACGCCGACCTGCCCAGCCGCTGACCGATGCGCTTTGCCTATCACCTGCACTGGCTTCGCGCCGCCCTACTGGCGCGGCTGAAGCCGGCTGAACAGTCCGCCGTCTCCTGGGTTGCCCTTGAAACCATCGTGTTGACCGGCCTTATGCTGGCCTTGTCACGCTGGATAGACCCGGCCGATCCCCTGGCTCAACAGGCCCAGTTTCCCTGGCCCTGGTTTGCCCCCCTGCTGCTCGCATTGCGCTATGGTGTCACCGCCGGCCTGGGGTCAACCTGCATGATACTGGCCTGGTGGTGGCTGGGCGGGCAAGGTGATGCGGCGGCCTTTGGCCCTTTCCCCAAGCTGTACTTCCTGGGTGGCTTGATCGCCACCATGCTGGCGGGTGAATTTGCCGGCAACTGGAATATCCAGCTGCGCCGGGTGCAGGAGACCAATGCCTACCTGTATGAACGTCTGCGCCGTGTTTCCAACCAGTACTACCTGATGCGGTTGTCGCACGACCGGCTGGAACATGAGTTCCTGCTCAAGCCCACCACCATGCGCGATGCCTTGGCATCGCTCAAGACCCTGATCGACACCCGCCGCATGGGCCAGCAGGCCGCCACCACGGGCTGGATAGCCGAGGCCGACGCCGAGAGCTTCCTGCGCTTGCTGGCCCAGTTCTGCGGTGTGGAGGAAGCTGGCCTGTATGCCCTGCCCAATGGCCGCAACGAGGCCATCGCCTATGTAGGTAGCCTGCCCGGCCCCGATGGCAAGCCAGTACGTCCAAACATGAACCAGGACGACCCCATGGTGGTGCACGCACTGGAAAACCATCTGCTGACTCACCTCTCCATGGAGGGCATAGGCCGCCGCCAGCCCAGCGAGTACCAACTAGTCGCACCGCTGCTGACTGCCGACGACCGCATCCTGGGGCTGATCACGGTCAGGCGCATCGGCTTCTTTGCCCTGCACGAGGAGACACTGGTGATGCTGGCGGCCCTGGTGGGCTATCTGGCCGACTCACTGGCCACGCCCGAGAGCACGCGCAAGTTGCGCGAAGGCACTCCCGACTGCCCAGCCGAATTCGCCGAAGAACTGGGTCGTCTCCTGCATCTGGCCAATGCCGGCAAGGTGGAAAGCTGGCTGGTGCTGCAGGTATTCCATAACACCGAGCGTGGCGCCGACACCATAGAAGGCATACGCCGCATGCGGCGAGGCCTGGACGGCGTCTGGCTGCTGACCGGCGAGGGCTACCATGCGGTCCTGACCCTGCTACCCATGACCAACGATGCCGGGGTGGATGGCTATATCGAGCGCATAGGCAAATGGGCCGATGACCTGTACGGCCAGAACTTCAGCATGCAGCACCGTACCATCCATACCGAGCCCCTGCTGGGAGTGGACCCGGCCAGCCTGGTACGCAAAGCCCTGGCACCACTGGGGGATCGCACGTGATAGGCGGTCGGCTGCTGTTTGCTGCCAGTCTTGATATCGGTGCTTTGGGGGCGCTGATCACCGGAGAGGCTGAGCCCTTGCGGGTCACCTTGCTGCTAGCCAGCCATGCCCTGGCCTGCGTCGTGTTCTCGTTCACCGGGCTGCACTTCCTGCCGCCGCACTACCGCTTTCCGGCCCGTGCACCGTTGTTGCTGTTCTTTTCGCTCTGCTTCTTCATCCCCGGCATCAGCGTGCTGGGCATCCTGCTGGCCGTGATCCTGGCCCGCTTCGTCAAGCGGGAAGAAGTCTTCGCCCCCTTTGGCGAGGTCGAGCCGCCCAACTACCGTTCCGGCCGGGGTCAGAGCCCCCGAGCCTACGCCGCAGGCGGGGTCAAGGCACTGATGTTCAACCCCAGCGCCCGCACCGATATCCGCATGAAGGCACTGCTGACCACCCAGGCCATGCCCCGCCGCCTGGCCAACCCCCTGCTGCACGAGGCACTGTCAGGCGATGTTGATGATATCCGGCTGGTGGCCTATGGCATCCTGGCCAACCAGGAGCGCGAAATCGCCGAGCATATCCACCGCCTCAACCACGAGGAGCCGGCTGATGACAAGGCCAGGCTGGATCGCGACCGCTCGCTGGCGCAACTGAACTGGGAGCTGGTGCACAACCGTCTGGTCCAGGGCGACATGCGCCGCCACACGCTGGCCCAGGCCGAGCGCTATGCGCTGAGCTGCCTGGACCGCATGGCAGAGGATGCCGGACTATGGATGCTGCTGGGCAAGATACGGCTGGAGAACAACCAGGCCGACGCCGCCCTGCCCTGCTTCATGGCGGCCCAAGCATTTGGCCAGCCGGTGAGCAGTGTGGTGCCCTACTTGGCCGAACTGGCCTGGCGCAAGAAGAACTACCAGGAAGTAAGGCGCTTGATGGCGCAACTGCCTGCCGAGGGGCAATCACCCCTGGTCAACGCCCTGCAACGCTACTGGACGCAAACTGCCTGATGGCCATCATACGCAAAGCCGATTCCGCCGATATTGCCCTGCTGCTGGAGGGCACCTATCCCTATATCTCGGGCGGTGTCTCCAGCTGGGTACACCAGATGGTGACGGCCTTCCCTGAATATCGCTACGCCATCGTCTTCATCGGCTCCAATCCCGATGAATACGGCCAGCCACGCTACCAGATGCCCGACAACGTGGTGCACCTGGAAACCCACTTCCTGCACGAGAAGCACGGCGAATCCGAAACCAAGCCCCGCAAGGGTGACCCGCAGACCATGCAGACCGTGCGTGAGCTGCACGATTGGTTCCGCTCCGGCAGCACCGAGGGCGGCGATGCCGTGTTCAAGGCGCTGGCCAGCATGCTGCTCGATAGCAAGGATGTGGGCGAGGCCGAATTTCTCTATGCCAAGACCAGTTGGGAATACATCTGCCAACAGTATCGCGAGCGGTGTACCGACCCCTCCTTTGTCGATTACTTCTGGACCGTCCGCTCCATGCACGAGCCCTTGTGGACACTGGCCCGTGTCACCCAGAACCTCATACCGGTGCGGCTGTTCCACACGGTATCTACCGGCTATGCCGGCTATCTGGGCGCCCTGCTCAAGAACAAGCGGCTCAAGCCCCTGCTCACCAGCGAGCACGGCATCTATACCAAGGAACGCAAGATAGACCTGTTCCAGAGCAACTGGGTGCGCGACAACCGCGATGCCTTCCAGAAGCACGCCAGCGAACTGAGCTACTTCCGCAGCCTGTGGATACGCTTCTTCCAGGGTCTGGGCCTGGCCTGCTACGACGCCTCCGACAAGATCGTGGCACTGTACGAGAACAACCGCCTGCGGCAGGTAGAGGACGGCGCCCCGGCCGAGCGCACCCTGAATATCCCCAACGGCATCAAGCTGACCCGCTTCGCCCCCATACGCCCCAACCGCGACGACAGCCCCAAGAGCCCGCCCATACTCTGCCTGCTGGGCCGGGTAGTGCCCATCAAGGACATCAAGACGTTCATACGCGGCATGCGTACCGTCGCCAACGAGCTACCCAATGCCGAAGGCTGGATAGTCGGCCCCGATAACGAAGACCCGGCCTACGCGCAGGAATGCCGCGACCTGGTGGAAAGCCTGGGGCTCAGCAACAACGTCAAGTTCCTGGGCTTCCAGAAGCCAGAGGACATTTTCCCCAAGGTCAAGCTGCTGATCCTCTCCTCCATCTCCGAGGCGCTGCCGCTGTCCTTGCTGGAAGGCTATGCCGCCGGTATCCCGGCGGTCACCACCGATGTAGGCTCCTGCAGCCAGCTGATCTACGGCCTGACAGACGAAGACAAGGCCCTGGGGCCCTCCGGCGAAGTCGTACCCATTGCCAACCCCGAGGCCCTGGGCAGGGCCTGCCTGCGCCTGCTGTCACACTTCGACGTCTGGCAGGCCTGCCAGGCCGCGGCCGTCGCCCGGGTGGAGCGCTTCTATACCGATGACCTGATGTTCGGCCGTTATCGCACGCTATACCAGGAACTGCTGGGCGAGACCGCTACGCCGGACACCACCGATACCGAGACGGTGGCCTGATGGCGGGGATAGGCTTCGAGCTGCGCAAGCTCCTGAACAAAAAAGGCTATCTAGGCCTGCTGCAGGGCTATTTCTACGCCGGCCTGATCAGCTCCGGCCCCTGGGTACTGTCCATCCTGGGGGTGCTACTGATCGGTTTTTTCAGCATCGCCGTGGTGGTACCGGATTTCCTCATTGCCCAGTTCCAGGTCACCGTCACCTATATCATGGCGGTCAGCCTGATACTGACGGGGTTCATCCAGCTAGGCTTCACCCGCTTTATTGCCGACCGGCTATTCGAGCACAAGGATTACATCGTGCTCGCCAACTTCAATGGCGTGCTGTTGGCAGTCACCTTGGCCGCAGGCCTGCTGGGCGGTCTCTCGGCCTTGTTCCTGTTCCCCGAGGAGAGCGTGCTCTACCGCCTGCTGCTGGCCGGCTCCTTCGTGGTCATGTCCGATATCTGGATCGCCGCCATCTTCCTTAGCGGCATGAAGCGCTACAAGGCCATCGTGCTGCTGTTCTTCCTGGGCTACAGCATCACCGTCGCTGCCGCGCTGCTGATGCGCCCTTTCGGTCTGGAAGGCCTGATGGGGGGGTTCTTCATCGGCCAGAGCGTGCTGCTGTGGGGCATGGTGGCGCTGGTGCTGTATGAGTTCCCCGGCGCCGACTTTGTCCGCTTCGACTGGTTGGAGGTACGCAAGGTCTACCCCAGCCTGATCTGGACCGGCTTTTTCTACAATCTGGCGGCCTGGGCAGACAAGTTCATCTTCTGGTACTACCCCTATACCTCCAACCAGGTCATAGGCCCATTACGCGCATCCGAAATCTACGACTTCCCCATCTTTCTGGCCTACCTCAGCATCATCCCTGGCATGGCGGTGTTCCTGGTGCGGATGGAGACAGACTTCGTCGAGTACTACGAGAAGTTCTACAACGCGGTGCGCGAGGGCGAAACGCTGCAGTACATCGAGGAAATGCGCAACGAGATGGTGGCTACCATACGCCAGGGCATCGCCGAGATCGTCAAGATCCAGGGCATCGCCATCCTGCTGGTGTTCGCCCTCGGCCCCATCCTGCTCGACGCCCTGCACATCAGCCGCCTGCACCTGCCCCTGCTCTATGTCGACGTAGTGTCTGCCGGCCTGCAGGTGGTGTTCCTCGGTTTGCTAAACGTGTTCTTCTACCTTGATCGCCGCCGCATCGTGCTGATGCTGACCGGCTTGCTGGTGGTCAGCAACGTGCTGTTCACCTCCATCAGCCTCTACCTGGGCGCGGCCTTCTATGGCTACGGTTTTGCTGCCGCTATGCTGCTGACGGTGACCGTGGCCATGCTGGTACTGGATCGCAAGCTGGAAACCCTGGAGTACGAAACCTTCATGCTTCAGTAGCGACCTTGAGGGGCGTGCGGGAGCCTGTCGTGCCTACGGCGGTACAACAGTCCATCACCCCTCACTGGTCCCGCAGCCCACCGCCAGCAGCCGGGTCATTTCTGCCGCCGATACCGCCCGGCAGCCCGTTGGGTTCTGGCCCGACCATAAAGGCGAGAAATCACCGCTACCCGCCGCCTCGGCCTGGCTGCGCAAAGGCGCCATGGCCGCCGTGGCAAGGGGAAAAGCCGGTACCGCTGCACTGATCGGCCCCAGTTCACGCATCACCCGATTGACGATGCCCCGCGCGGGCCGCCCGGTAAACAGATTGGTCAGCGCCGTATGCTGCGCCGCGTCGCTCTGCAAGGCCGCCCGGTGCACTGAGCTGGTTGTGGCTTCATGGCACAGCATATAGGCCGTACCTACCTGCACCGCGGCAGCACCCAGCGCCAGCGCCGCACGCACGCCCCGGGCATCTGCTATGCCACCAGCTGCGATCACCGGCACCTTCACCGCTGCCACCACTTGCGGCAGCAAGGCAAAGGTACCTTGTTGGGTACTGAGGTCATCCGACAGAAACATGCCCCGATGCCCGCCTGCCTCCAGCCCCTGCGCAATGATGGCATCGACGCCGCGCGCCTCCAGCCAGCGGGCCTCGGCCACGGTGGTAGCCGAGGAAATCACCTTGGCGCCCCAACTCCGTACGCGTGCCAGCAAGTCATCTGACGGCAGGCCGAAATGAAAACTCACCACCGGGGGCCTGAACTCGGCCAACACCTCGGCCGCCTCCTGCGTGAATGGCATACGCCCCGCCCCTGCCGGCACGCTATCGATATCCAGCCCCAGCTCGCGATAATACGGCGACAAGGCAGCCCGCCAGACAGCCTCCCGTTCTGCCACCGGGCTAGGTGGCGTATGGCAGAAGAAATTCACGTTGTAAGGCTGGTCGGTTCCGGCCTGTATCGCTGCCAACTCGGTACGCAACGCCTCCAGCGACAGCATGGCCGCAGGCAAGGAACCGAGGCCACCGGCGCGGCTCACCGCAATGGCCATGGCACTGGCCTGTACCCCGGCCAAGGGTGCTTGTATCAGGGGATAGCTAGTACCGAACAAGGTCGAACCAAGCATAAGGACTCCAGCAATTTAGATAGGCAAAAGCAAGGTTACACGAAGCCCCAAGGGGCCGAATGCCAGATACTCAATCGGGCGGCTTCGCTCACCTGACAGCAACCCTGGCGCGACGGCTTGCCAAAACTGCAACGCGATACCGCAGGCCGATAGACCACCACCTGACGCCCCCGTTCCAATGCTGCTTGCCGGTGATATGCCCGGTGGAGCAAAACGAAGTGGGAGCTTGAGATTGAAGACCGGATACCCCGCTCCGGTCAGCGGGCGCAGTTGGCCCACCATTCAGCTGTGCCGGCGTTTCCCCTTTGGACACTGGCACAATAGGCAGAGTAGCCCAGGCTAGGGAAACCTGGCGTCGGCCATTGCCAGGGAATCTAGGCTAGGCTTGTTCTGGAAAAGACGAGGAAAAACCAGATCGTTCAGGAGGAAAGCATGAAGCAGTCGCACGCGATGGAAAGCCAGTTGGCATCCGAACTGATAGACGACAAGATTGCCGAGCTCGGCGGCTGGCGTGGGGAGACTCTAGCCAGGATGCGCGCGCTGATCCAGGAAGCCGACCCTGATGTCGTCGAGGAGTGGAAGTGGATGGGTACGCCGGTATGGTCGCACAATGGGATCATCTGTACCGGCGAGTCCTACAAGTCCGTTGTGAAGCTGACCTTCATCAAGGGGGCGGCGCTGAGCGACCCCGACAAGCTCTTCAACGCCAGCCTGGAGGGCAATACCAGGCGGGCAATCGATATTCGGGAGGGCGAGGTGGTCGACGCCACCGCGTTCAAGGCACTGATATGTGCCGCTATCGAACTCAATAACGCGACCGTAAAGGCGAAAGCAGACAAGCGTAGCAAATAGCTCGCATATGTAAGCCCTGCCCGGCTCACACCCGCATATCCACGCCGCCCTGATCGCCCTGCCAGTCTGGCAGCCAGTCGAGATAACGTTCGCCGCCCGGCAAACCCAGGATGCGCATGGCCATGTCGCCGGCCACCGCAGATTGATCTTCGCCCGCCGGGTTCCAAGTCAAGGCAAAGGGCAGGCGCACCGGCTCGCTGGTCAGCCTGTCGAGTAGGTCGACCGCCGAGCCGGCAAAGTCTGCCGATAGCGGTAGACGGTTGCCGCCGCCGACCGTCGTCGGCACTGCCTCTCCGCCACTGCGGCGTTCGGCCGCCAGCGACGTGAGCGATGCGCTGTAGCGAATTTCCAGCTCGAACTCAAAGGTCCGTCCATCCGCCGTGGTAATGGTGCCTCGGCCGGTAAATTCGCTGGCGTCCTCCAGTTGGAAGCCCGCAGCGCGCAGTTGGCCGTTCTCGTCGGTACGATTGAATGCGGCTGCACTGAAGCGAGATCGGCTGGCAATGGCGGTCTCGTCAAACTGTATGGTGGCGCCCTCGGCCGCACTGCCCAGCAAGCTCTGCGCAAAGCCCTGGGCCAAGCCGAGCGCCATGTCCCCCATGGCACCCTGCATCTGTTCTACCCGCTTTTGCATAATATCGCTGGCACGTATCAAGGTATCGCTGGCGTCCCTGGCCCTGCCCGCCTCCTGCTGGCGCGTGGAACTCTGCGCACCGCTATTGGCCGGCTGCTGATACAGGCTGGGTAGTGATGGATGGAGCGGGGACAGATTCATGGCGGCAGCTCTCAGTGGGATAAAGCCTTATCGGCATGGCAGGCTATCTCCTTAAGCGAAATTCGGGCCATGCGCTGAACGGTCATCCTGCAGGGCAGGCAAAGCGGCCTCCCACAAAGCAACAGCCCCGCCAGGGCGGGGCTGTTGCGACAGTCAGGCAAACCTAATCAGCTACCGCTGACGGTTACCGCAGCCACATCCTTGCTCACCGTGGCCGTAGTGGTCTTGGCCACCAGCGTCGAAGCCGAGGGCGCATTGCCGCCCACCAGCTTGTTCACCTGGCGGAACTCGCAGCTCAGGCCAGCCGTCGTCAGCGTCACCACGGCATAGCCCTGCGCATCGGTATTGGCCAACTTCAACCAGGGGTTGCTGTTCAGGCTGGACAGCTGCCCGGCCAGCGGCAGCAGCTGGCCAGTAAACGCCGGGGCAGCCTGCAAGCCGGTCAGCACTGCCGTGGTAAAGCCATCCAGTTGCGCCTCAGGCACCCCCTTGGCCGCCAGGGCGCCACGCAGCTGTACACGCAGACTCTCGGCCAAGCTCGCTGCCGTAGGCGCAGCCTTACCCAAGGTGTAATCCAGCAGGTTGACGTTGAGCACTACATCACCCAAGCCGGTGACGGGCACAGTCAAGGGGTAGTACACCAAGGTAGCCAGGCTGGCCGACAGGCTGCCCACGGCATCCTTCAGGTAGCTGAAGAAGGAGTCCGAGCTGACACCTGCGGTGACCAGGTCCACCATGACTGGTGTGCCGCCGCCAGTGCCGTTGTAGTCGTCATGCACGGTACCGGCATAGAAGGCGTGGATATCCCCGGTCAGCGCCACTACGTTCTTGATGCTGTTGTCCTTCAGGTGCTTCATCAACGCCTTACGCTCGGCGTTGTAGCCATCCCACTGGTCGGCGTTGATCACGAACTTGGTGAAGAACGGCGCCAGACCTGCCTTCATATTGGCGGGGATGAAGTTCGAGTTTGCCTTCTTGGCCACCACATCGGGTTTGATCATGCCAAAGGCGATGGTCTGAGCGCCGGCCGCCACCTGCGCGGCCAAACCACCCGCCGCTGCAGCCTTGGCTGCCATATAGGCGGCTGCCGCAATGGCCGCATCGGCCGAGCTCAGACCAGCATCCACCCCGGCAGCGGGCAAGCTGGTTCCCATGGCATCAGCCGTGGCCAGTGCCATGCCGGCAGCCCCTGCCGTCGCCTGGCTTGCGCCAGCGGTCAGCGCAGTCACGATGACAGCCGCAATGGCGGCATTGCCGCCGGTGGATGCCAGCGCGGTCTGTATGCCGGAAGCTAGGGTCGGTACCGCCTGCAAGGCCAGCAGGGTGGCAATGGCATTGGTACCGTCCACACCCATCTTCAACAGCGATACCTCGTTGCCCCACAGCTTCCAGGTCGCCGTGGAATTCTTCATGGTGTCCTTCCACCAGTCACGCTGCACCTGGCCCAGGATGGAAGTGAACACCAGCTCATCCAGCCCCACGGCCTTGGCACCCGCCATCTTCTGCGCCTCGATGGCCAGCAGGGTGGTTTCGGGCGCCATATAACGGCTGCCTATGCTGCCTATGGCGGCGCCCGTTGCCGGGTTTGGGGCTGCCTCCGGGATGATATGGTCGGAGCGGTACAGCCGCTCGTCGGTCATCACCAGATGCGCCAGCTTGCCGAACTGCAGTTCGCGGTAGATGCGGATATTGAAATAGCCGTCTGGTGTGGTGTTGTTGAAATAGATATCGGCCGGCATGAATTCAAACCAGGCCTGGTTAGCACTGCGGCGACGCGTGGTCTGGTGATTGTTGTCACCGCCCGTGGCGTTGTAGCTGCCGTTGCTGTAGGTCTCGGCATCGTTCCAGCAGTCATCGCTGAACTCGTGGTCGTCCCACACCGCCACAAAAGCAAAGCGCTCATGCACGGCCTGCAGGCGGCTATCAGTACGGTACTGCTTGTAGAGGTAGCGGTAGTCTGCCAGGGTGGTAGCGTACTTGGCGCCGCTAACCCCGTTCTTGAAGGTGCCATTGGGCAGGCTCAAGGCAGTGTGGCGCGTTTCCACCGCGCCGGTCTGGAAGGCCTCACCCACGGTTTCGTAGATGTAGTCGCCCAGGTGGATGATGAAGTCCAGGTTCTGGGCGGCCAGGTCGCTGTATGCACCCCAATGGTTGATGCTCCAGTCCTGGCAACTGAGGAAGGCAAACTTCAGCTGGGCCACGTCGGCATCCTTGGCCGGCGCGGTCTTGAACCGGCCTACCTTGGAGCGCACATCGCCCGCCACAAACTGGTAGTAGTAAGTCTTGCCGGCACTCAGGCCGGTAACCTTGTGGCGTACGGTATTGTCGAACTCGGCCAGCACCGGGATGGTGGTATCCACCACCGTAGTGCCGCTCAGTGCGGTATTGCCGCCCAGGGCCGCAGCGTTGTCGGCTTCGGTGACCAGCACCCGAACGCTGAAATTACTGGCGCTAGAAGACGTCGTGACATCGTCCGCGCTGCTGGGTACCACGCGCGTCCACAGCATGATGCCATCAGGCTTGGGGTCGCCCGAGGCCACACTCTGGGGAAACTTGTAGCTGCTACCGCTGGCAGGTGGCGTGTCCGGGCCAGTGGAAGCACTGCTGCCGCCACAACCGGGCAAACCCACGGTCGCGGCCGACACAGTGACAAAACCACCGGCCTTCATAAACTGTCTTCTATCCATCGTGTTCTCCTAATAGTTATCGGGAAGCCAGCCGGGTCGTAAACCCCCGGCCGGGGGAGCCGTAACGGCAATGTATCGAGCAAGTGCTCAAATTAGCAGCCTTGCGTTGCGATTTCTTTGCGAAGCGTGGCGGCAAAGCGACAGACCCGCCTGAATTCTCATATACAGACACTCACAGCAAGGCATAGGGCTGCGTCATGCCTGAATCAGAGGGGCACAAGCGTGCATCCAGAATCACATCGACTTTGCCAGTCCAAGGTAGATGGTTTCGCGACTTACCGTCGTTCAGAACAAACCGCTGGCTTGATCCCAGCGTAGAGGCAGGGGGAAGATAATTTGCAGGTTTGAGTGGGGAAAAAAAACAGGCCGAATCGGCCGATACTGCCCTCATGCCCAAGGTGAATTCCGCGGTAGCTCGGATGCAAGCCAAGCTGTAAACCGCGCCTTGAGTACGCCTGAACCACTCGGCAATATGCAACAGGCCACCGTTAGAGGTGGCCTGTTGCATGTCGATGCTGGCGGGCTACTCGCTGCCTGCCAGCTTGCGTTCAAAGTAGTGCAGCTGCCGCCGCCATTTCTTGGTCGGCCGGCCTCGCACGTCAGGATGATCGAACACCGGCGCCAGCGCCTGTGCCTCGCGCCGGGACTGGCGTGCCGCCTCGCTCTCTGCCGACTCCACATACAGCAAACGCGCCTCGGTGGCCGGCCCGCGCTTCTCGCTGAGTGCCAAGACCAGCACTTCGTACTCTTCAGTCTGGGTCCGTATGCGCAATCGGTCGCCGGGCTTGAGGTGGCGAGCGGGTTTGGCGCGCTCACCATTGAGGTGCACATGACCGCCATCGATGGCGGTGCCTGCCAAGCTGCGCGTTTTGAAAAACCGGGCAGCCCACAACCATTTGTCCAGCCGTATATCCGCGCTGGCCGTATCGTCAGGCTTGCGGCTCATGGCGTGGTCACCCCGTACTTCTTCATCAAGCGATCTATCACCCCGTCGCGGCGGGCAGCCTCAATGGCATGACGCCAAGCCAGCACCTCCACCTCAGGCGTGGTCAATGAGGCGGCAATGTATACATCGGTGCTGGACAACGGTGTGCCGAACACAAACTGTCGCTCATCCCGCCCGGCTTGCTGCAAGGTGGCCCGTATCACCCAGTCGCCACTGACGATGGCGGCGACCATGTTCTGATCCAACAAGCGCAGCAATGCCTCGTTGCTGGGTTCTTCCAGAATGCGTCGATATCCCAGATTCTCCAGCATGGCGCGGTGGGGTGAACCGCGCAACACCCCCACCGGCAGCTTGCCCATGGCGGCATGGTCGTCCAACGGTACATTCAGATCACGGCGGGTCAGCATCAGGTGCCGGATGACACCAAACGGCGCTACCCAGGTGTAGAGTTTTTCGCGATCCGGTGTACGTGACACCGGAAAAATCAGCATGGCCGCACCCGAGCGCGCCGTTGCCTGGGCCCGTGGCCACGGGTAGAACCTGATATCGCCGTGGAAACCCAGGCGGGGTGCCATTTCCTGCACCAACTCATACATCATGCCGCGCACCTTGCCATCCTGGCGGTAGGCCATGGGCAGAATGTCGGCAGTCACTATTCCCTCTACTGCCGCCCCGGCAGGCGACAGCAGCAAGCTTGCCAACAGGACGATCAGTCGCCTGCCCATCCGCTGGTGTCCATAGGGTTGAAGCGCAATGTCTGACCACGCAGTTCGGCACTGGCGGGTCCCATCAGCCACAGGAAGGCACTGGCCATGTCGGCTGCCGCCGGGATGGCTTCCTTGTCCTCAGCGGGATGGGTCTTGGTCCGGAAAGGGCTCCTTACCGGCCCTGGCACCAGCAGGTTCACCCGTGGCATGGGCGCCTTGTCCCATTCATCTGCCGCCACCTTGGCCAGCGCCGCCTGGCCGGCACGGGTAGTGGCAAAACCACCCCAATAGGCCTTGGGATCAAACGCATGCTGCTCGCCCACGAACAGCACGCTGGCGTCCTCCGCCCGCTTGAGCAACGGCAGGCAGGCCCGCGTGATGGCAAACGGCGCGGCCACATTCACCCGATACATGCTGACCCACTCCTCCAGCTTCTGGTTGGTCAGCGGCGACAGATGATTGAAGCCATTGGCACAGTGGACTATGCCATCGAGCCGATCAAACTCCTTCCAGATCAGGTTGGCGAAGTTGACGCAGTCCTGATCGCTCATGGCGGCCAGATCCACCGGCACGGCCGCAGGCTTGGCGCCACCGGCGGCTTCGATGGCATCGTAGACCTTGGTCAGTTTCTTGTCGTTACGCCCCACCAGCACAATGGTTGCACCATGCGCAGCCAAACTCATGGCGGCGACCTCGCCTATGCCTTGACCCGCGCCCGTCACAATGATGACGCGGTCTTTCAGGTAATCGGAAGGAGCGTTGAAATCTTGCCAGGGTTGCATTGTCAGCCTGCGGAGTTGAGTTCGACCAAGGGTGCGGAGTCTAGCATGAGGCAATCCAGCGCTTATTGCGCTAGGGCAAGCCCTTGCATTTACGCCCCGCTTCACCCAACTTACTCGTATTCCAGTATTTCAAGTGTATACACCGAGGAAGCCACCATGGCCAAAGTAAGCAAAACCGATGCCGAATGGCGCGCTCAGCTTAATGAAACGCAGTACCGCGTCACCCGCCACGCCCATACCGAGCCCCCCTTCAGCGGCATCTACTGGGATACCACCACCGAGGGTACCTATCGCTGTATCTGCTGCGCTACGCCATTGTTTGTTTCGACCACCAAATTCGACGCCGGTTGCGGCTGGCCCAGCTTCTGGCAGGCCATCCCCGGCGCCGTCAACGAACGCCGGGATACGACTCATGGCATGATACGCACCGAGATACTGTGCGCAGCCTGTGATGCCCATCTGGGTCATGTCTTCCCCGATGGCCCTGGCCCCGATGGCCTGCGCTATTGCGTCAATTCGGCGTCCATCAACCTAGAACCCAAGTCCGGCTGACATGCAAACACCCCGCTCACGGCCCACGCTGCTTACCCTTTATCTGCTGCTTGCCCTGCTGCAACCCTGCGCACAGGCAGCCAGCCTGTTTTACTCCGGCACGGTATTCACCGAGACAGTGAGCAACAATGGCGCTCTGGGCAATGCACTGACACTACAGCTGAGCGGCGACAGCTTCAATGCCCCAGTAGGCACCAACCTGCTCAACACCGGCCGTGCCAGCATTGCCCACCTGCCAGCGGGCCTGAGCGCCAGTCTGCTGGTGAACAGCGCAACGGAAGCCACGCTCAGCCTGGGTGGCAGTGCCAGCAGCCATGAAGACCGACACGATGTCTACAACCTGAGCATCACGCTGGCAGATAGTGCAGTACAGAGCGGCAATGCCACCAAGGTAAGCGGCCATGCCCAGGAGTCACTGCGCATCGACTTCAACGACAATAGCTCCCCGGCGGAGCCGTTCGAGTTCGAAGGCGACCTGGCAGCCGGGCAGTTGGACGATGCCACCGGCTTTACCGCCCAGCCCGCCACCCAGGACATGGTCAGCAATATCGGCAGCCTCTCCGGCCAGGTCGGCGTGGCCGAGAACGGTCTGCTGGTCCTGTTGAGCGCCCCGCCTGCACCCCTGCAGTTCGCACAGAGTGCCAGCGCCCGGGTGTTCATCAGCTTTGCGCCGCAGGCCCTGACCCAGCTGCAACTGGGCGGACAGACACTGGCTGTGCAGACCAACCCCGAGACCCTGACCAAACAACGCAATACCTTCCTCGCCACCTATGCCTTGCGCCAGCCAACAGGCGGCACCCAGACCGGCCTGCTACTGACCCAAGGCGAGGCCATGTTGCGCAACACCGCAAGCAACAGCCTGTTGGGCGGATTTTTGCTCGGCAGCGAAACCTTGCTGCGAGAAGTCACGGTACGCACCGGCAGCGCAGGCGCCACCGCCCACATCAGCCGACTGGGCGACACCGCCGCGATCTCGCTGGAAAGCGGTGACGCTACCCTCACCCTCTACCCCCCCAAAAATGTCACCGCTGCGGCGACCACCCTGCAGCTGAAGGCCGGTGAAGTTGCACGCTTCAATGGTGACGGCCAGTTGCTGGGGGTCTACTACGGTTCGCTCAGCGGCAAGCTCGGCAAGGCCGGCGACCCCATCCGGCTGGAGCGCCCGGATGGATTGACTGCCTACCCCCTCTGGGCACCGCGCCTTAGCGGCAGCAACATGCCAGCCCGGCTAGGCATGAGCCCGCAGGACTACCTCGCAGCGCAACTGGGCGCCAGCGTAAGCCAGCAGGCAGATGGCACACTCAAGCTGGATCTACCCGGCATCAGCTTGTCGGTTTTCCCACAGGGTAGCCTGGCTGCCATCAGTACCGGTGCCAGCCAGTTCAACACCGATGGCAGCTACCATTTCAGCAGCCCCCTGCTGCAACTGGACGTCACCTCCGTGCTGCAGGATATGACCCGCTTCGCCCCTCTGCTACAGCAGAGCGGCCTGCAGACACAGATAACCAGCAACGGCCTGCTGCAGCTACAGAGCAGCAATCCCGCCTCAGCCGGCACCTTCCTGCTGGGCAGGCCGCAGCTGGGTTACAGCACGGTTCCTGCCATCGTGCCCACCAGCATCGCGGTCGATGGCCAGGGCATCGTGCATTGGCACAATGGCCAAGGTGCTTCGCAACTGATCTACCCGGTTTTTCATGACCTTGCCTTCATTACCGAGGCGGCCGAAAAAGGCGGCTGGTTTGTGTCACCATCCGGTGAAGGCAGGCTGACGCTCAGTAATGCCACAGGCGCCGAATATCTGTTGCGACCGGATTACCAGGTCCAGACCACCAGCGGCAACATGAGCAATCTGTTCGATGCCTTCTGGGTCGCTGCCGATGGCAGCCTGTACGTGCGCTATCCCGGCAATTTGATGCAGCGTTTCACGCTGGAGTAAGGGCCGCTATACCGCACGGCATGGCCAGGTGCGGCGCCTCCCTGCGCACAGCCCGCTGGCGTGGAGCCTCGCGGCACGCGAGTGGGGATTTGACGACCGTGGGCAGCCAGTTGCCGGAAACAAGGCTAAAATCAGGTCATGCTATGCGCCTCATGGCTGCCGGTGCCCAGGCTGGGCTGTCCGCCTGATCATCTGACCATGCCGCGTACGCCCTATACCCGCCCTACCTTACTCGGACCACCCTATGTTTATCGTCGTCACCGGCGCCGCCGGCTTTATCGGCTCCAACCTCGTCAAGGCACTCAATGAGCGCGGCATCAGCGAAATCATCGCGGTGGACGATCTCAAGCAGGGCGACAAGTTCAAGAACCTGGTCGATTGCGAGATTGCGCACTACATCGACAAGGATGATTTCATCGAGCAACTGGATGCCGGCGACTTCGACGGCGAAATCGACGCCGTGCTGCATCAGGGTGCCTGTTCCGACACCATGGAGCAGGACGGTCGCTATATGCTGGACAACAACTACCAGTATTCGCTGGCCCTGCTCGATTACTGCCAGATCGAGGAAATCCCCTTCATCTACGCCTCCAGCGCATCCGTGTACGGCGGTGGCTCGGTTTTTCGCGAAGAGCGTGAATTCGAGGCACCGCTCAACGTCTACGGCTATTCCAAGTTCCTGTTCGACCAGATCGTCCGCCGTCGCTGGGATGACCTGAGCGCCCAGGTGGTTGGACTGCGCTACTTCAATGTCTATGGCCCCCGTGAAAATCACAAGGGCCGCATGGCCTCGGTCGCCTACCATCACTTCCATCAGTACCGTGAGCACGGCAAGGTCAAGCTGTTTGCGGGATGCGACGGTTACGGCAATGGCGAACAGAAGCGCGACTTTGTCTCGGTAGAGGACGTGGTACGGGTCAATCTGCACTTCCTGGATCACCCCAAGCAGTCGGGCATCTTCAACCTGGGTACGGGACGGGCACAGAGCTTCAACGAACTGGCTGCCGCCAATGTCAACGCCTGCCGCCGCCATGATGGCAAGCCGGCCCTGGCATTGGACGAACTGGTGGCGCAGGGCATCATCGAGTACATCCCCTTCCCCGATGCCTTGGTCGGCAAGTACCAGAGCTTTACCGAGGCCGATATCGCCCGCCTGCGTGAAACAGGCTACGAATATCCCTTCCTGACTGTCGATGAGGGCGTAGGCCGCTATATCGACTGGCTCTACGGGCGCAAGGCTTGATGGATCTGCGTGGCAAGGCGCTCAAGCTGTTGTCGCAGCGCGAGCACTCCCGCACCGAGCTACGCCGCAAGCTCGGTGGCAGCGATGTGGCGCGCGAGGAACTCGACGCCCTGCTCGACGAGCTGGTGGAGCGCAACTGGCAATCCGACGCCCGCTTCGCCATAGCCTATGTCGATGCCAATGCCGCACGCTTTGGCCGCTACCGCTTGCAGAACGAGTTGCGTGAGCGTGGCGTGGCCGATGCCCTGATCGCCGATGCGCTGGCGCAATTACCCGCCGAAGACGACGAACTGAGTCGGGCACGCGAAGTCTGGCGCAAGAAGTTTCGCGAAGTGCCGACCGACCCCGCAGAACGTGCGCGGCAAGCCCGCTTCATGCAGGCGCGTGGCTTTGCTTACGACACCATACGCAAGGTGCTGGGTGGTTTGGATGAAGACTGAAGTTATCGTGGGACTGTTGCTGGGCCTGGCACTGGCGGTTGGTTCGCTCATGCCCGGCTCGCCCATGCCCGAGGTGGCACAGGGCGACAAGCTCATGCACCTGCTGGGCTATGGTGTACTTGCTGCCTGGTGGGCCGGGTGCTTCCCGGCACGCTACGGCCGCACCCTGCTGGCCTGCAGCACCTACGGTGTGCTGATTGAATGCCTGCAGGCCATGACGCCCTATCGCAGCTTCGATCCGCTCGACATGCTGGCCAATGCACTGGGCGCCCTGCTTGGTGTCAGCATCGCGCTGGCGGTACGTCGCATGCTTCCCCGTCTGTCCTGAAATACAACAGCCCATCGCAGAAAACTCGCCCTGCCAGCCGCAGATGCTTATGCTGCCGCGCGTCGAATCATCAATCAGCGCACCGTCTCTCACGAGGAGCACCATGAAAAAGTTGCTGTTATCGCTGGCCCTGCTGGGCACCAGTGCCGTCACCCTGGCAGGCAAGTCCACCGACCCCCATCAATGGCTGGAAGACGTAGCCGGCGAAAAATCGCTGGCCTGGGTCAAGGCCCAGAACGCCGTCAGCCGCGCCATGCTGGAGCAGCAGCCCGGCTTCGAGGCCCTGCGTGGCCAGGTGCTGGACATCCTGAACTCCAAGGCCCGTATCCCCTATATCAACAAAATGGGGGCTTACTACTACAACTTCTGGCGTGATGCCGAACACCCACGCGGTGTATGGCGCCGCACCACCCTAGCCAGCTACCGTACCGCCGAGCCCGAGTGGGAAACCGTGCTGGACCTCGACAGCCTGGCCAAGTCCGAGAACGAGAACTGGGTATTCAAGGGCAGCAATTGTCGCCAACCCGCCTACGACCGTTGCATGCTGGCCCTGTCACGCGGCGGCGCAGATGCGGTGGTATCCCGTGAGTTCGACCTCGCCAGCAAGTCCTTCGTCAAGGACGGCTACACCCTGCCCGAAGCCAAGATGGATATCAGCTGGCAAGGCAAGGATGCCTTGTTTATCGCTACCGACTTTGGTGCCGGCTCTCTGACCGACTCGGGCTACCCACGCGTAGTCAAGCTGTGGCAGCGGGGCACTCCCCTGGCGGCTGCCAAGACCGTATTTGAAGGCCAGAAGGCCGATATCTCCGTATCGGCCTATGTCAGCGAGCAGCCCGGTTTCCGCCGCGAAATCATCAGCCGCGGCGTGACCTTCTACACCAGCGAGGATTTTCTGCGCGAGGGCGACAAGCTCACCCCTATCGCCAAGCCGGCCGGCGCCACCATCAGCTTCTTCGGCCCGCAAATGCTGATCAGCCTGCGCGAGCCATGGCGGCTTGGCGACAAGACCTGGCCGTCCGGCAGCCTGCTGGCCGTGGATTTTGCCGCCTTCCAGGCTGGCAAGCGTGATTTCACGCCGCTGTTTACCCCCACGCCCACCACGGCCATGGACGGCATGACCATGACCCGTAACCATGTATTGGTCACCGTGCTGGACAATGTCAAAGGCCGTATCGATGAATGGCGTTTTGAGAGCGGCAAGTGGGCCAGCCGCAAGGTGGATGCCCCTGCTTTTGGCAGCCTGGGCGTCACCGGGGTGGATGCCGATGAGTCGGATGATTACTTCCTCACCCATGTGGACTTCCTGACCCCGGACTCGCTCTATCTGGGCACGGCCGGTAGCGACAAGCGCGAGATGCTGAAGCAGCGCCCCGCCTTCTTCGATGCCAGCGGCTTCGAGATCGCCCAGAACGAAGCCACCTCCAAGGATGGCACCAAGGTACCTTACTTCATCGTCAAGGCAAAAAACCTAAAGCTGGATGGCAGCAACCCCACCCTGCTCTATGGCTATGGCGGTTTCGAGCAGAGCATGACGCCCTGGTATTCGGCCGGTGTGGGCAAGGCCTGGCTGGAAAAGGGTGGCGTCTACGTGGTGGCGAACATCCGTGGCGGTGGCGAATTCGGCCCGCGCTGGCATCAGGCCGCACTCAAGTCCAAGCGCCAGAAGTCCTATGACGATTTCATCGCCGTGGGCGAGGACCTGGTCAAGCGCAAGATCACCAAACCGGCCAAGCTCGGCATCATGGGGGGCAGCAACGGCGGCTTGTTGATGGGGGTGATGATGACCCAACGGCCCGACCTGTTCGGCGCCGTGGTGTGCCAGGTACCGCTGCTGGACATGAAGCGCTTCAACCAGCTGCTGGCTGGCGCCTCGTGGATGGGCGAGTATGGCAACCCGGATATCCCCGGAGAGTGGGCCTATATCCGCAAGTATTCGCCTTACCACAATATCAAGAAGGGTAGCCGCTACCCCAATATACTGTTTACCACCTCGACCCGCGATGACCGCGTCCACCCTGGCCACGCCCGCAAGATGATGGCCAAGTTCCAGGAGATGGGTGTCAAGTCTGTCTGGTACTACGAGAACATGGAAGGTGGCCATGCAGGCGCGGCCGATAACAAGCAAAAAGCCGACATGACTGCACTGGAATACAGCTTCCTGTGGAAGACGTTGCAGTAAGCAGTACACCAGTCCGTAACCCCAAAAGCCGACCTTGCAAGGTCGGCTTTTTTGTTCCTGCATCTTGCGATAATCGGTATCGGCGGATCAAGGCAGCAAACCAGACATGAGTTGGCAAACAATCACATGTGCATACCCTCACGGGTTTGACAGGGTTGCCAGGCGCTGGCGATATCCAGCAGTGGCTGGTGAACCGGAAGACATGCTGACCGACGAGCAAAAACACTAGCCACCGCCCCTACTGGACCAATGGAGCGGGACAGGCATACCCTGCCGGTCTGGCGTGCCCGCGGGATTAACGCGGGCCTACTGCCATTTGCTTAGAATCTTGTCCAAGGTGCCATCACGGCGTATCTTTTCCAGTCCGTCGGCAAAGCGTTGTGCCTTGATCACCTCGTCTTTGGGGAATCCAACATAGCGTGGCACTTCGGCCAGGGGCTGCCCAAGTATCCGTAAATCCTTGTCGGCACCCAATTCGCGCGCCAAGTAGAGCAACTGTGCCTTGTCGCCTATGATCACATCCACCCGGCGTGCAATCAGCTTTTGCACCAACTGCAGCGGGCTGGTCGCACCCGCATCCTTCTTCAGCGTGGCCTTGTCGAAAGTCTCGGTGTAGGAGAAACCCAGCACCGTTCCCACGATGTAAGGCGACAAGTCCTCCAGCGTCTGGTAGTCGGCCGGGCCGTCCCGACGCGTCATCAGCACCGTCACCCCATTGCGTATGGGGCCAACCAGCCGATACTTTTCCATACGCTCCGGCGTGCCAACAAACTGATAGGCCATGTCCACCTGCTTGAAATCCAGCATCTTCTTGACCCGTTCCCACGGATACAACTGGATTTGATAGGGCTGGCTGGCGGCTTCCAGCACCGCCCGCACGATCTCGGTATCCATGCCTGCCGGCTGCCGTGTTTTCTGATCCAGGTAGGCATAAGGCGGAAAGGCCTCGTCGCTGGCGACCACCCAAGGGGCCGCCAGGACAGGCATCGCCATCAACAACAGACCAAGCAGACCAAGGTGGGCTAGCGACATGTCCACGCCTCCAGGCAACAATCTGATGACACTATAGCCTGTATAAACCCGCCGCTTGTCTAATGCCTGTCACAGCCCACCCCGCGCAGCGCGGAGCACCGGGGCCGCCCTGCAGGCACACTGAATGACACGTCCCGGCTGGCTTATTTTTCCGGCAAGGGGATGCGCTCTGTCTCGCCAGGCACCTGGGGGAACTCGCCAGCCTGCCAGCGTTGCTTGGCTGCCTCGATCCGCTCCCGGCTAGAAGCCACAAAATTCCACCAGATATAGCGTGGGCCATCCAGCGGCTCGCCACCCAGTACCAGCAAACGCGTATCGCTCGTGGCCCGGACACTGACCGTCGCCCCCGGCACCAGCACAGCCAATTGCCCTGGCTGGATGGCAATCCCATCGATCTCCAGGCCGCCGCTGGCCAGATAGACACCTCGCTCGGCATGCTCGGGCGGTATCTCAAAAGTCGCTCCAGCTGCCAGCTCCCCGGCCACATACAAGGTGTCGCCATAGGTATGCACGGGCGAAGTCTGACCATAGGCCGTCCCCAGTATCACCCGCAGACTCAAGCCCGGCTCCTCTAGCAGCGGTAGCGTGGCCGCCGGGTGGTGCCAAAAGCCCGGCGCCGTGTCCTCATACTCCCTGGGCAGGGCAAACCAGGTCTGCAAGCCATGCAGCGTCTGGCCCTGAGCGCGTGCCCCGGGCGGCGTGCGCTCCGAATGCACCACACCACTTCCCGCCGTCATCCAGTTCACATCGCCAGGCCGTATAACCTGCACACTGCCCAGGCTATCGCGGTGCAGTATCTCTCCCTCATACAGATAGGTCACTGTCGCCAGGCCGATATGCGGATGGGGGCGTACGTCCATGCCCTCTCCCGGCGCCTGAGCCGATGGCCCCATATGGTCAAAGAAGATAAAAGGCCCTACTGCCTGCTTGGGCAAGGACGGCAACAACCGCTTTACGCTGAAACCACCAAGGTCGCGCTCGTGCGGCTTGAGCAGGTGTTGGATGCTGGACATGCTATTTCCTCGGTAAGCGGAACGCCCTGCCGACGCAGCAGGGCGTGAATTCAAAATGCACCGGCACGGAAGTCTTCGACTGCCTGCATGACTTCCTCACGCGTATTCATGACGAACGGCCCCCATTGCGCAATGGGTTCACGCAAGGGCTTGCCGGCTATCAGCAGCAGCTTGGCACCTGCCTCGCCGCCCTTGATTCGTACCCCATCGCGCTCGGCACGGGTTTCCAGCACGCCCATTTGCCTGGCCCGCACGGCCTGTGCACGGCCACCCAGCAAGGCAATGCCTTCGTAAACATAGACAAAGCCATTGAAGCCAGCGGGCAGGACCTGTTCAAACTCGGCCTGGGCCGGCAGGTGCAGGTCCAGGTAGAAAGGTTCGGTATCGTCCTTCTGCACCGCACCGGCCACATCCCCACTCTGCCCAGCGATCACCTTGACGGTGACACCCTGCTCCGTCAGCAGCACCGGTATGTCGCCAGCCGGTATATCACGGTAGCCCGGTGTCGTGAGCTTATGCTTGCCTGGCAGGTTTACCCAAAGCTGGAAGCCTTGCATCAGGCCCGCTTCCTGCTCTGGCAGTTCCGAGTGCACGATACCTCGCCCCGCCGTCATCCATTGCACGCCGCCCGCCGTCAGCAGTCCTTCATTGCCCGCATTGTCACGGTGACGCATGCGGCCATTCAGCATATAGGTCACGGTCTCGAAGCCACGATGGGGGTGATCAGGAAAGCCAGCCAGGTAATCCTGCGGGTCGTCGCTATGGAAGTAGTCCAGCATCAGGAAGGGATCCAGCCGTTGCTGCAGATCCTGAGTCAGCACACGCAGCAGCTTTACCCCTGCGCCATCCGATGTTGGCATGCCATTGACGATGCGTTCAATTTCACGCGGAGCGAAGACAGCAGTAGACATAGCGATAATCCTTTCAAGAATTCTGATCGTTTACCGATCTTGTGTATGCCATTCTTTATCAAGACATCATCGGTAGAAAGCGAAAAAAATGGGTCATATGCATCAATATATTTGATCAATTATCCCTATAGGCCTAACGCCACTGTTAGCAGCCAGCACCAAGGGCTCCCGGGTGGCGCGAGTGCTGTCCTCGCAGAGCAGCATGGGCATGGATAGGCCCCATGTTAGAATTCGCCCCTGCCATCGGCCAGATTAACCATGAACCTGCTCACGCTAGACACCTCAACCGAATATCTGTCGCTTTGCCTTTTGTACAAGGGAGAGGTACTGGCGCGCGACTGGCATGCCCAGCAGCGCCATGCCGAACTTACGCTGCCCATGATGCAGGCGCTGCTAGCGGACGCGGGCGCCAGCTTCAGCCAGCTGGATGGCCTGGCCTTGTCCATCGGTCCAGGTTCGTTCACCGGCTTGCGCATAGGATGCGGCATAGTCCAGGGCCTGGCGTTCGGGCTGGATATACCCACCGTCGGGGTCAATACCCTGGCTGCGCTGGCAGCGGATACCGATAGCCCGCAGACCTTGGCCGTACTGGATGCCCGCATGGGCGAGCTGTACCTGGCCGGCTATACCCGGCAGGGCGATGACTGGGTGGAAAGTGTGGCAACCACGGTCTGCGGCCCACAGGCCTTGCCCATGTTGCCCGACGGCAACTGGCTGGGTGTAGGCAGTGGTTTTGCGGTGCAGGGCGAGGCATTGGCCCGGCAATATGGTGCGCAGCTGGCAGGCGTGGAAAGCACGCGCTTTCCGCATGCACGCGGCGTACTCAAGCTGGCACAACGGGAGTTCGCTGCTGGCCGTGCCACCAAGGCCGAGCATTTGGAGCTGCTTTACATCCGCGACAAGGTGGCGCTCAAGACCAGTGAGCGGGAGAAGAAAGCCTGAGTGGCTCAGGCCAAGGTTTCTATCAACTCCACCACTTCAGCAGTGTCGATCATATTCAGGTCTATCCGGGCAGCCAGATCGTAGCAGTAGAATTCACGGACGGCATCAAACTGCGATACCCCCAGCGATTCAAACGTCGGCTCCAGCGACTTCATTACCGCCCGGGCGCGCTCCGCCGCCGTGGTGTCGTTCTGGGCCAGGAACACCCGGCCATCGAGGACAAAACCCGCCTCGACCATGGCGCGTTCGACCACCACCCAGAGCATGCGGCAGACGTCATAAGGCAAGGTGAGGTAGTCCAGATTGACAACGACAGCAATACCTTCAGCACTATTAGTCATGGCCTTGGCCGTCCACAATGATTTGCTGAAATTATGCGCACCAAGCCGTATGCCGGGCGCGTATTTTCAGCGAAAACCGTGTTACTTTTAACGAATATCCCGTGAATTCAGCTACGCCACTGCTTATCCGCCCCCTGGCAGAAACCGATCTGCCCGCCATGGCCGCCATCGAGGCTGCGCTGCAGGCCTTCCCTTGGACTGCCCTGCAATTCATCCAGTCCTACGCAGAGGGGCACCGTGGCTGGATAGCCGAGCAGGCCGGCGAGGTGATCGGCTTTGCCGTCACAAGCCAGGTGCTGGACGAGCTGTCCCTGCTTACCTTGGGTGTACGCCAGGATTGCCAGCGCCGTGGCATTGCCCGACAACTGGTCGAGACAGTGGCAGAGCAAGGCAGGGAGGAAGGCGCGGCCGTGATGATTCTGGAAGTGCGCAAGAGCAACGCAGCAGCACGCTCGCTGTACCGCAGGCTGGGCTTCGTGGAAAATGGCCTGCGCAAGGGCTACTACCGCGCCGCCGAAGGGCGTGAGGATGCGGTACTGATGGCGCTGATACTGGATGAAGGCGGACGATGAGTGACGGCAGGCGAGAACTGATACTGGAAGAGCTGGGCCTGGCACCCTGCTGGGTAAGGCGCGAACTGCTGACTGCCGATCCTGCCGCCGTAGAGCCCACTCCGGTTATCGCTGCCCCCCCGCCGAGTGCTGCTATCGATGCCGCGATTGATGCCGTCATCGCGCCAACGCAGACGCCGGGGGGCCGGCCATCGCGCATGGCCCAGATCATGCCGGCCGAGAAACCAGCCGAAGTCCAGTCAGAGCAACCCGTCGCCGTCGCAACAGGCCCTGACAAGCGGGCGCTGGCCATCGCGCAGTTGGACTGGCCCGCGCTACAAGCCGAAGTGGCGGCCTGCACTGCCTGCAGCCTATGCAAGAGCCGCAGCAAGACCGTATTTGGCGTTGGCAAGCCCGATGCCGACTGGCTGGTTGTGGGCGAAGCCCCCGGCGCCGAGGAAGACCGCCAAGGCGAGCCCTTTGTGGGCCAAGCGGGCAAGTTGCTGGATGCCATGCTGGCCAGCGTGGACCGCTCGCGCCAGGAGAACGTGTTTATCCTCAACACGCTCAAGTGCCGTCCCCCACAGAACCGCAACCCCCACCCGGACGAACTGGCCCTGTGTGCACCCTTTCTGCACCGCCAGATTGAACTGATCAAGCCCAAGGTCATCTTTGCCGTCGGCCGCTTCGCCGTGCAGACCCTGCTGGGCCGGGAGGCCAGCATTGCCAGCCTGCGCGGCAAGCTGCATGACTACCGAGGCACCCCGGTGGTGGTGAGCTATCACCCGGCCTATCTGCTGCGCAATATGCCCGACAAGTACAAAGCCTGGCAGGATTTGCTGATGGCCAACAAAACACTGGAAAAGCACAAAGACTAATACGCCGCCGCTCAGCCCTAGCTATCCCAGCGCCAGTCGTGAACTGAAAGCGTTGGAAAACCGACGCGCATTCAAAAGTTGCCGAACGACGGCTGGGACAGGGGGAGAGATCAACAGAGAGCCAGCTGTATCAGGCTGCTTTGGCGCATAGCGCCAGGGTTTCCACGGCGCTTGCACAGCCCGACATCAACAATCACTGACTTAAGTAACAGCCACTCAGGCAAACCGCGCTATCACCGACTCACGCAACAAGCGCTTTGCCAGTCGGAAGGTCGGTGCCTGCCGCCACAGCTTGTCCAGCACCCCACTCTCTCGCAGCGATACATAAGCCTCACGCCGGCCATGCTTGATGGGCAGCCGCTTCAGCAAACCCAGCGCCGCATCGCCATTCAGATAGGCATGCCAGCGCAGTGCCAACGCCAGCTCGCCCTGCTGCAGCGCCGCCAGCTGAAATAGCGCATCCGCCACACGGCACAAGCTTTGCAGGCGCCGCATGACTTTCTCTGGCTGGCGCGTCTGGGTGATGGAATCCAGGTGGTTGCGGTAGTAGTAAAGTGGCTCCGGCAACCAGGCCACCCGCTCGGCACGTAGCATCAGGGAGGGCGTCCAAAGCTCGTCGTCCATGATCTCACCGTCAGGAAAGCGCAAGCCGCCAGCGATCACCAGCTCCCGCCGCACCAGCGACAGCCAGGTGGCCGATACCCGCTCCCCCACCTGCCAGCCGTGTATCAGCCAGTCACGACCTTGCCTCACGCCATCGAGCTTGCGCTTGCTGCAGACCAACTGGGTGCTATCGCCCGGCTGCTGGCCAAAGCAATAGGCATTGCAATAGGCCACATCCAGTCGCTGATCCTGTGCCAGCTGGAATAGCCGCTGGTACTGAGCCGGCATGCAGATATCGTCGGCGTCAGCAAACCCCAGGTACTCGCCCTGCGCCGCAGCGATCGCAGTATTGCGCGCAGCCGCCGAGCCCTTAGCCTGCGGGTGATGAAACACGCGGGCGCGCGGCTCCTGGATGGCAAAGGCTTGCAGCATGGCCAAGGAATCATCTTGCGAGCCGTCATCCACCAGCAGGAACTCCAGCCCAGGCTGCGTCTGGGCCGCCAGCGAGGCCAGCAGGGCCTCCAGGTGTCCGGCAGCGTTATGCACCGGTACGATGACACTTACTTGCGGCGCGCTCATGCTTCAAGTCCTTTTATCCCTACCCTGCCACCAAGCGGCAGGGCGCTGCCCTGTACCGGGCCTACCTTCATGGTGATGCCGGCGTCGAACTGGTTTGCCGGCAACAAACCAATAGCGCCGCCAACAGGGCAATCACATGACCTTCAGTAAAGTCCTTCAGCAAGGAATTGAACAGGCTGCAGGCGGCCAGTACCACCAGGCAGCCCAATGCCATTTCCCGCTGCAGCGTCGTAGGTAGCTGGCGTGCCGCCTGGATCATGGCCCATGCCAGCCAACCAGCCAGCAGCACACCTGGCAGGCCATGTTGTGCGGCTATCATCAGGTATTCGCTATGTGGGTTGTCTGCCGCACGCAGACCTTCGGTAAAGCCAGTCAGTTGCCGGTAGGCGGGAGTAAACCCCCCTGTGCCTACGCCCAGGATAGGCTGTTCGGCAATCAACAGGAGGCTATGCCGGTAAAAATCCAACCGCAGGCCCAAGGAGGTTTCCACCTGACCTGCCTGGTAATGCTGGACATCCGCCATCCCCTCGTGGATACGCTGGGAGAAGGGGTTCTGCGTCAACAATAGCGCAGCCAGCATCAGCAATGAGGCCACCAGGGTTACAGCCAGTTGCCAGCCGCGCAGGCGATAAACTGCCCACCACGCCACCAGTGCGGCCAGCGCAAGATAGCCGGTCCGACCGGGCACGATCAACAGCACGTTGATGACGATCAACAAGGCCAAAGCCCCCATCAGCCAACGGGCATAACCGGCCACGGCCTGGCTCCAGCGCCAGCAGCACCATGCAGTCGCCGCCAGCAGCAGGCTTTGGGTGATATGGAACTTGAACGCCGTACCAGGGTAGCCCCCTACCCTGTTGAAGCTGTAACCCAGCTGCCAACTGGCAAACGACATCCACAGCGTCAGCATCATGGCGCCAGCAAAACCCCACAGTATCCACGTTGCCACACGCGGCCGTTGCAGCAGGATGGCGCTGAGCATGGGTATCAGCAGCAGCTTCTTGTAGGTTGCCAAGCCTTGTAGCCCCTCGTGCCAACCTCCGGCTGAATAGCCGATACCGACCAGCATCCAACCGAACAAGGCGCAGCTGGCCAGCACCACAGGTTGCATCAGCAGCTTGCGCCACCCGTACTGCTGCGCCCGGTACAGCCCCAGCAGCAGTACCAAGGGCCACAGCAGGTTGACCAAGGCCGTACTGATCGGAATGGCAAAGGCAAATAGCAGCAGGACACTGCCATCAAGCCCAGGCCAGCGAGATGCCTGACGAGTAGTGGTGGTTACGGACAAGGGTAGCCTGCAGGATAGAAAAACAAGACAAGGGCGCGTGGGGCAGGAGCATGGCGACCGCACGCGGTGCAGAACGATACCAGATCGAAGCCTTTGTTCAATCCGGGATGCCGGTAGGCACCGACCAGTACCCCCGCCAGACATACCAATGAGCACCACACCGGCCCACAGATATGCGTCAGAGGTACAACAAATCGGCACCTACACGCCACTTTGGCACCACCGACTTTTATTCGTCATATTTCCCTACTACATTCCAGCGACCTTAGTGGACTTGCCAGCAACCAGAATTGCCAAAACCAGACAAGGCGCGCGCATGACCCCGATGCCCTGTCGGCCGGATCGCTAGCGAGAGATACCCCAGCCGTACCGTATCAAGACGCAAGCGTAGTTGATGGCAGTCCCCTTCAGTCTGAAGACAGCATCAAAACCCATAAAGGAGGCGGAAATGAAGGTGTATAGGAGAATCGGCTTGCTGTGCCTTGGACTCGCACTGGCCAGCCAAGCAGAAGCAGCCGTCAAGAATGTGCGTGTCGTGTGGGAGGCCAACCCAAGCAGCGAAGCCATCATCGGTTTCTCGCGCAGTGGCTCGGCAGCCTCCAGCGGCCAATACGTCAAGTACGGTAGCAGCACCACTGAAAGCAGCTGGCAAAACAGCGGCGCTGCCATCAAGCGTACCTTCAAGAGCAGCCTGGACAACTACTTTGTCCGACTCACCGGCCTGACCGCCAATACCGAGTACTACTTCCGCGCCTGCGACAGCACCGGCTGCACCGAACCCTACTTCTTCCGCACTGCACCCAGCGCACCGCAAGGGCTTACCTTCATTGCGGGCGGCGATTCACGTACCAATCGCAGCCAACGCCAGCAGGGCAACCGGCTGGTACAGAAGGTCCGGCCTCACTTTGTCATGTTCAGTGGCGACTACACCGATAACCATAGCGCCAGCGAGATGGATACCTGGCTCAGCGACTGGCTGCTGACCTACACCCCGACAACCATCAACGGTGTGGCTTACAAGCAAGCCTATCCGCTCATCCCCACGGTGGGCAACCACGAGGCATCGGACATGAACTTCATGTGTTCGGTGTTTGGCGTGGATGCCGATCGCAACGGCAGTTGCTCGCTGCGCGACAGCTATTATGCGCTCAATGTCGGCAGTCTGTTGCGTATCTATACCCTCAATACCGAGTTCGGCTCCAGCCAGGCCAATGATCGTACGGCCCAGCGCAACTGGCTGAACGGCGATCTGCCGGCCAATGGCACGAGCGCCCAATGGCGCTTGGCTCAGTATCACAAGCCCATGTTCCCGCGCAGCTCGTCCAAGCCAGCAGTGCACCAGATCGCACTGGATTGGGCACAGGTCTTCTACGACTACCGCATGAATCTGGTCAATGAGTCCGACACCCATATCGCCAAGTACACCAAGCCGGTAAGGCCCAACGGCAGCGATTACCAGGAGGTCAGCGCCGGCACCGTCTACATCGGCGAGGGCGCCTGGGGTGCACCGGTGCGCACGGCAGACCGCAGCTCACCCTGGATAGTCGACCAAGGCAGCTTTGCCCACCTGAACGTGATACAGGCGACAGCAAGCAATATCGATATCCGTACGGTGTACCTGTCCAGCGAGCCTAGCACCAACACGCTGAGCAAAGCGGGCCGCGATGCCGACCCACTGGCCCTGCCAACCGGCTGGAGCCTGTGGGACTCGGCCGCTGTCGGCAATGTCTTCAGCCTCAAGCGGGCCGCCAACAACCTGACCGAGCTGAACGAGAGCACCAGCGTGCCCGGCCAGAGCATCAGCCTGAGCGCCACCCGCGACGTAACCGTCTCCAGCAGCGGCACCCTGCAAAATGGCAACACCGTGCTGGCCGATGGCGACGACGCAGGCAAGCAGTTGCGCGCCCTGCTGGGCTGGGGGCTGGCCAGCGTCCCCGCCGGCGCAACGGTGCAGAGCGCCTCGATCAAGCTCAACGTGGTCGATCCATCCAGTGGCAGCTACAACCTCCATGCCATGAACAGCAGCTGGAGCGAAACTGCCGCAACCTATGCCCAGACCTCGGGCGGTACGCTGATAGGCAGCGTGGTGCCATCCAGCAATGGCAGCGCCAGCATTACCCTCAATGCCGCTGGCGTGGCCATGTTGCAAGCCTGGCTCAATGGCAGCATGGTCAACCACGGGGTGGTCCTGTCCAGCGGTGGTAGCAGCAATGGTGTGGATTTCAGTTCGCGCGAAAGTGGCAATGCCGCGCAGCTCTTGCTGAACTTCACCGTACCCACCACGCGCTAAACCACTAGCCTAGCGGTAACGCTATTCGACCTAACGGCCCGCATGCTGACGCATTGCGGGCCTTTCCCCTTCACCGCCATGCCCCTGCACAAACCCCTTACCCGCATCGTCATCCTGCACTGGCTGGCACTGCCCTTGCTGCTGGCCAGCCTGGCCAGCGGCTTGCGCATCCATATCAGCAGCCGCCTGGACGACCTGCTCCCGGGTATCGCCCATTGGTTGCCGCAAGGTGATGTCTATGGCCTGCACCTGCTGCTCGCCTGCGGCTGGCTGGCACTAGCCTGTGCCTATGGCACCCACCTGTGGCTGAACCGCGCAGCTCGCCCATACAGCACGGCCGGTCGGATGGCGCCCTACAACCGTGGATTGATCCACGCCCTGCGCTGGCTGCTGCTGGCATTGCTGCTGCTGGGGCTGGCAATCTATCTGGCGGGCAGCGCAGCGGCGGGCGGCTGGCTGCTGTGGGCCCATCGCTGGCTGGCCTTCACCTTGCTGGCCTGCTTCATCCTGCATATGGTCATGCAGGCCGGCTGGACGCCCTGGACACAGCTACGCGCCATTGTCCTGCCAAGGCTGACATGGCAGGCCTGCGTCGTCACGCTGCTGGTGGTACTGGGCATCAGCGCCACCACCTGGCTGTTGCGGCCCACTTGGCAGCAGGCAACTACCGCTGTGCTGCCTGTCGGCAGCATCGCCTTGTCCGAGACCATCACCGTCGATGGCGCGAGCACCGAAGCCGCCTGGCAACATGCAGCCGCCCGCACCGTCGACACACTGGGCGTAGGCCGTGAACAGGCCGCCATACCGGTGACAGTGCAGGCACTGAGGCAGGGAGAAGTCATGTACTTCCGATTCAGCTGGCCCGACCCCACCCCCAGCCTGCAGCACCTGCCCTTGATCAAGACGCCCACAGGCTGGCAGATCAAGCAGCGCGGCCTGAACCAGCACGATGAAACCCTGTACTACGAAGACAAGCTGGCCATCATGTTTGCCAACGATGCCGCGGCGGCTGGCAGCGGAAGCATGCAATTGGGCCGGCAACCGGTACACCGGGCGCCACCACATGCGACGGGCAGGGGCTATCATGCAACCCAGGGTGGCGGCCTGATCGATGTATGGCACTGGAAGGCCGTCCGCACCCATGGCTTCAACCAGCTGGACGACAGCCATTTCGGCTCGCCCTACCCGGTGATCCCCGGCGATACCCGCTACACCGCCGGCTACAAATCCGACCCGCTGCAGGCCGGCGGTTACACCGAGAACTGGGCCTGGCCGGGCGAGGGCAACATCCGCCCCAAGCGCCTGCCGCGAGATCCCGCCCTGCTGGCACGCTTCCAGCAGGCCAAAGCAAACGATCCAAGCGTGTACTGGGGTATGTCCTGGTATGAATCCACGCCCTACGACAGTAAGGACGATCACTACCCAGTTGGCACCGTAATGCCTTCGGTACTGTGGAAGACCGTGTTCGAAGGCGACAGGGGCGATGTACAGGCCGCGGCACAATGGCAGCAAGGCCGGTGGACGCTGGAGGCCGCCCGCGGCATTCAATCAGCCTCGCCTTTCGATCTCGATCTGGTGGATGGGCTTTACCTGTGGGTAGCCGTGTTCGACCACGCCCAGATCCGCCATAGCTATCACCTGCGGCCCTTACGGCTGCGCTTCGATTGAGGCCCGCCATGCAACGCCTGCTACCGCTCCTGGCCTGGCTGGCCTGTACGGCCGCCGCCGCCGACGAATCCCGCTACCAGAAACTGACTGCCCAAGGCGCGGCGCAGCCTCCCCATCTCGGCCCCTGGGCCTGTATTGTGGACAAGCAGACAGGCTTGGTATGGGAGAACAAGACCGACAACGAAGGCACCCATCTGGACACGGCCACCTACTCCTGGTTCGATGCCGCCAGTGGCACCGGCAAGGCCAAGTCCGGCAGCTGCATCAATACCAGGCTGCAGGTCATCCCCTGCGATAGTAGCGATCTGATTGCCCAGGCCAGGCGTGAGCGCTGGTGCCAGCGCAGCGACTGGCGCCTGCCCAGCGCGGCAGAACTGCAGGGATTGCTGCTCGATACCGGCTTTATCGGCAATCCTCGCATCGCTACCGGCTTCTTCCCTCATACCGGCCGCTTTCCGTACTGGAGCGCCGACTTGCGTCAGAATGCGCGCAACGGATACGAGGCCAGACTGGTTCACTTCGGCAGCGGCCAGAGCCTGTGGCTATCGACGTCGGCAGCAGCGCGGATACGCCTGGTGGCGGGGCCCAGCCGATAAGCCTCTGGCCTGGCATCGCCCTTGCGCCCGCCAAGCCGCGTAGCACTGCTGTAGGCAGCCGCCTAGTTCTGCTCCAGCCCGCCGCCAGGGGATGGATCAAACCCATACGGCAGCACGCCCTCGGCGTAAGGGGTCTCTGCCAGCCACATATGCGCAGCCAGCAAACCCATTTGCGCCCTTGGGGCAAAACCCGGCGGATACACCGCCCTGCCCTGCTCATCGCACAGCTGCCAGTCACCGCCATGCTGGCGGCAATAGTCCGCCGCCAGGCGCTCACTCATAAAGCAATGCAGGGTATTGGTATCGAAACAGAGCGCAAAAACCATCTGCCAGTCTCCCGCGCCAGTAGGTCTAGCCCCCCAGCGCTGCTTCCAGCACGGCAATAAAACGCGCGTTCTCTTCAGGCAGTCCGATGGAAACGCGCAGGCTGTCTCTCATACCATAGTTCGTCAGCGGCCGAATGATGACCCCATGTTCCAGCATGTACTGGTTCAACAAGGCCCCGTCGCCGACGTGGAAGGTGATGAAGTTGGCGTGGCTGGGTATAAAGGGGATGCCGAGCCGGATGAATGCCTCGGTCAGCTGTTGCATGCCAGCGGTGTTGATGCGGATGGTCTCTCGCAGGAATTCGGCATCGTCCAGTGCAGCGACAGCCGCTGCTTGAGCAAGGGTGTTGACGTTGAATGGCCGGCGCACCCGATTCAACAGCTCGGCCACGGCTGGGCTGGCGATACCAAAACCGATACGCACCCCTGCCAGGCCATAGGCCTTGGAGAGCGTCCTGCAAACCAGCAGATTCGGAAAGCGCTGCAACAGCGCCAGGGTATCGCTGCGCTTCTCAGGCGGTAAAAACTCAACATACGCCTCATCCAGCACCACCAGCACCTGCGGCGGGCAGCTTTCCAGAAACTCCAGCACATCGCCTGGCCGGCACAGCGTGCCTGTGGGATTGTTGGGGTTGGCGATGAACACCAGTTTGGTATCAGGCTGGATGGCCGCCAGCATGGCCCCCAGATCATGGCCATACTCCACGGCCCGAACCTCCAGGCCTCTCGCACCGGCGGCTTGGGTCGCCAGGCTATAGTAGGCGAACGCATACTGCGAATAGACTACCGTGTCCCCAGGTGTCACGAAGGTGCGGGCAGCGAGTTCCAGGATATCGTTGGAGCCATTGCCCAGTACGATCTGCGACGGCTGCACGGCAAAACGCCGGGCAATGGCGGCCTTGAGCGCATAGCCATTGTCATCTGGGTAGCGCGTCAGGCCATCCATGGCCAACAGCATGGCCTCGCGCGCCTTGGTGCTGAGGCCTTGCGGATTCTCGTTGGATGCCAGCTTGATGATGCTGGCTGGGTCCAGATTCAGTTCTCGTGCCAGATCAGCGATGGGTTTGCCACCCTGATAAGGCGCGAGATCACGGATATGTTGGGGAGCTAGCGGGCTGGATGACATGAGGCTCTCGGCAGACTACTCGTGCAGGATAGTGAGCAGGGGCCAGCGTTCGGCATAACGCTTGTCGGCAATACGCTGGCGATAGGTTGCGATACTGACATGTGCCGGGTTGCGCCGCACCAGCAGGCCGAACAAATCCTCCAGACCCAGGGGGGCGACAAGCTGCAGCTGGTCGGCATGATCAAGCCAGACACCGACTGCCGTCGCCGTCTCCGGCCAGCTCGCGATGCCCTCGGCCAGACTGGTGATGGGTGCCGTCGGGTGGCCAAAATAACGCTCGAACCAGCAATGCACCTGCGCCTGGTTGCTAACCTCCCACACCAGCGATGGCACGAGCCCGGTCAGCCGAGCCTGCAGGCCGGCATCATGTGCTGTATCGGTGACCGTGGCATCGAAGTAAACCAGGTCCACATCGGACTCAGGCCAGGGTTGCGGCGTGCGGCCATGTGCCGCGTCCCAGACCATATTGCGCACCACCCCGGCCGCTAGGCACCAATCGGGCAGCCCCAGCGTACGTGCGGCGCGCAAGGCCGCCATCAGCCATGGGCTAGCCGCCACTAGGGCAAGCAGGCGGGCCGCCAGATCCGGCTGCATGGCTCAGCTTTGCGCCAGCGACACCTTGGCCGCCCAGTCACCCTCGGGTGCCTGATGCTGCCGCATCTTGTCCAACAGCTCGGCCGGGTTGTCTGCAACATGGAACAAGGCTAGGTGGCCGGGCTTGATAAAACCCTCCTGCTCAGCGTGGTGTATCCAGGCCAGCAGTGGGTCGAAGTAGGCCGCCACGTTGAGCAAGCCCACGGGCTTGCCATGGATATGCAGCTGCGCCCAGGTCAGTATCTCGAACATCTCGTCCAGCGTACCAAAACCACCCGGCAGGGCGACAAAGCCATCGGAGCGCTCGGCCATCAGCGCCTTACGGGTATGCATGCTGTCGACTTCTATCAGTTCGGTGGAATCCGGGTGCGCCAGCTCCTTGGCCACCATAAAGCCCGGTATCACCCCCACCGTCTCGCCGCCTGCGGCCAATACGGCATCGGCAACAGTGCCCATCAGGCCGACTCGGCCCCCACCCCATACCAGCGTCAGATCCTGCTCGGCCAATGTCTGCCCCAGCAGGCCGGCCGCCTCACGATAGGCAGGCCGCTTGCCGAACGATGAACCACAGAATACGCAAACCGACTTCATTTCATGACTCTCTGTCTATTGGGAACCGTGGCGGGCGCATCTGCCGCCACCTTGAAAACCTGCCTCCATGAGGCTCATCTGCAGACCAGCCGGCAATACGGGATATGACGGCTGCCTCGGTGGCGCCGCCATTTTGACCAGCCCGATATTGCCGCAGCGTGTGGGCCACCTGTGTGTACCAAGCCTATAGTCTGCCGCGCTAGCCTCTACCACGCAGTGCGGCCAGCCATCCGTGCCGGCGGCGTAGATGAGGCAAAGGCCACTAGCCCCTGCCGCCTGTGCTGGATATCAGAGCACCGCCACCGGGTAGGCACCCAGCACCTTCACGAAGGCCGCGCGTTCACGCAAGGCATCCAGCGTCTGCTGCACCCGTGCCTCGCCGGTATGGCCTTCGATGTCGACAAAGAAGACGTATTCCCACAAGCCGGTACGCGAGGGGCGCGACTCGAACTTGGTCATGGAGACGCCATGCTCGGCCAGGGGGCTCAGCAATTGGTGGACCGCGCCAGGCTTGTTTTGGGCCGACATCACCAGGCTGGTCTTGTCACGACCACTGGCCGTCGTGTGGTGGTAACCCAGCACCAGGAAGCGAGTGGTGTTATTGGGCTCGTCTTCGATGTTCTCTGCCAGCTTGAGCATGCCGAACTTCTCCGCTGCAGCGTCGCCGGCAATGGCGGCACATTGGGTATCCAGGCTGGCCAGGCGCGCGGCTTCGGCGTTGGATGACACCGAGATGCGTTCCACCTCGGCGGGCAGGTTCTTGTTCAGCCACTCATGGCATTGGGCCAGCGATTGGGCATGCGAATAAACCCGGCGTATGCCGTCAAAGCTTGGGTCCTTGCGCAAGAGGTGGTGGTGGATGCGTAGCACCACCTCACCACAGACCTGCAAGGGGGTGTTCACCATCAGATCCAGGGTACGGCCCACGGCACCCTCGGTGGAGTTCTCGACCGGTGCCACCACATAGTCGGCACTGCGCGCCTCTACCACCCGGAATGCTTCGTCTATGCTGGCACAGGCCTGGGTAACGGCAGCATGGCCAAAATGCTTGATGGCGGCAGACTGGCTGAACGTACCTTCGGGGCCCAGATAGGCGATGGTAAGCGGCCGCTCTATGCTGAGGCAGGCCGACATGATCTCGCGGAACAGCTTGGCGACCGATTCGTCCGGCAGCGGCCCCCGATTGGTCGCCTTGATGCGCGACAGCACCTGCGCCTCGCGCTCGGGCCGGTAGACCAGCCCGCCCCCCTTGATCTCGCCTATGGCGCGGGCATGGCTGGCGCGCTCGTTCAGCAGTTCAAGAATGCGGGTATCGAGTGCATCGATGGCGTCGCGGTGGGATTTGAGTTGTTCATCAGACATGCTGCACCTTGGCGAAAGCGCACCAGGCATAGGGTGGTGCGGGACGGATGAGCATAGCATGGCTTGGCGGTGCTGCTTTATGCCAGCTGGGCCTATAAGACATTGCCGTGTTTCGCCCCAGCCATAGTCTCAAAAACCGCACATGGCCCATAGATTGGCCAGCACCACCTGGGATTCGGGCCGGATATAGGCGGCAAACACCGCCGCCAGTGCGGCCGCCACCAGGCACCAGCGCATCCAGCGTCTCATGTGGCGGCCATGGCCGCCGGCCGGCCTATGGCCTGCTCGCGTATAGGCCAGTTGATCAGGGCCGCACCGATGCCCAGGCCGATGGAGATGTACCACACCACGTTGTAGGAGCCAGTGTGGTCATATAGCCAGCCTCCCAGCCACACACCAAGGAAGCTGCCTATCTGATGCGAGAAGAAGACAAAGCCCGACAGCATCCCCAGGTGCTTGACGCCAAAGATGGTGGCAATCACGCCATTGGTCAGCGGCACGGTGGAGAGCCACAGAAAACCGATGACGGCGGCAAATATCCAGACGCTCAAGGCCGTCAGCGGCGCCAGCAGGAACACCGAGATAGCCACCGCCCGCGCAAGATAGATCATCGACAGCAGATACTTTTTACTGAAACGCGCGCCCAACTGGCCAGCGGTATAGGTACCAAACACATTGAACAAGCCGATCAAGGCCAGCGCAACCGCCGCCACACTCCCAGGCAGGCCAAAATCCTTCAGATAGGCCGGCAGATGCACGCCGATGAACACCACCTGGAAACCACAGACAAAATACCCTGCCATCAGCATCTGGAAACTAGGGTAGCGAAAAGCCTCCCGCGCGGCCGCCCAAACGCTTTGACCGGTTCCATGCCCTGCCGCAGGCGCATCTTCCCTTAAGCCCCTGGCGGCTGGGATGATCAGCAGCGACATGGCCGACAGGATCAGCAAGGTCGGCATCCAGCCCAGGCCGGAGATCAGCTGCTGCTCCACCGGCACCATCATGAACTGGCCAAAACTACCGGCAGCCGAGGCTATACCCATGGCCTGCGAGCGCTGCGACTCGGGTACGGCGCGACCAATCACCCCAAAGACGATGCTATAGGTAGAGCCCGACAAAGCCAGCCCCAACAGCACACCGGCAGAGCCGGAGAACATCCAGCCGCTGCTCGATACCGTCATCAAGGCCAGCCCTGCGGCATAGAGCAAGGCGCCCACCACCAGCACCCGCGTTGCCCCATAGCGGTCGGCCAGGGCGCCGGTGAACGGTTGGGCCGCCCCCCAGACCAGGTTCTGCAAACCCAGCGCCAGCGCAAACACCTCGCGGTTCCAGCCAAAATCCTGGGTGATGGGCTGCAGAAAGAAACCAAAGCCATGGCGTATGCCCATGGAGAGGGAGACGATGATGCCGGCGCAGATCAGCACCCGGCGGGCGGTGCCATTGAACATGGTATGACTCCCGTTGGAATGGCTGCAATGTGCGCCTAAGCCGCCGGCTCGCCAAGAGACAGCGCAGCGCAAATGCACCATCACAGCAGCCTGAACCAGCTGTTTGGCAGAAAGTGATGGTAGATTGGCATTCATGCCACGCAGGCTCGCGGCAAGATGGCAGAAACTCAGAGCCTGTTCAAAATCTTGAGCGCCGCGAAATCCCCCCTGTCCCTCGGGAGTCGTCAGCATGCCACGCCCGCCACGCCACATACTCTTCCTACTGTGCGACAGAATGAATCTGCTCGACATCACCGGTCCGCTGGAAGTCCTGTCGCAACCCAATCGCATCCATCCCGATGCCCCGCCCTACCACATCAGCGTCGCCTCGCTCAAAGGCGGCCTCATCACCACCTCGGCCGGTGTGCGGCTGGATACCACCGCGATCAGCGAGATCTCGCTGGACGAGGTCGATACCTTGATATTGCCCGGTGGCGGCGCGGGCTATGTCCCGTTTGCATCGCAAGCCATGGTCGACTGGATCAGTATGCACGCCCCGCAGATACGCCGCATCTGCTCCACCTGTACCGGCGCCTTCACGCTGGCCGCCACCGGCTTGCTCTCGGGCCGCCGGGCAACCACCCATTGGCTGGCAGGTGAGGCCTTGCTCAAGCTGGATGCCACCATACGGCTGGAGGAGAACGCTTTGTTCGTACAGGACGGCAAGTTCTGGACAGCGGCCGGCGTGTCCTCCGGCATAGACCTGGCCCTCGCACTGCTGGAGGCAGACCTGGGCCATCAGGCCGCCATGCAGGTGGCGCAAAGGCTGGTGGTGTTCCTCAAGCGTCCCGGTGGGCAATCGCAGTTCAGCACGCCGCTACGTATCCAGACACTGGATGGCCGGCTGGCCGACCTGCATGGCTGGATGGCGGCCAATCTGCAGGCCGACCTGAGCGTTCCCAGCCTGGCACGCCGCGCCGGCATGAGCCCCCGCAGCTTCGCTCGCCACTACAGCGAAAAAGTTGGCCTCTCCCCCGCCAAGGCCGTCGCCGCCATGCGGCTGGAAGCCGCCAGCCAGGCGCTCGCAGCCAGCCCGCAGCCCATCAAGACCATCGCAGCTCTCTGTGGCTTCGGCGACGAACAAGCCCTGCGTCGGGCCTTCATGCGCCAGTTTGGTGTCGCACCGCAGGCTTATCGGGAGCGGTTTACGCGCATCCTCGCCTGAGAACCTGTTCAAGGAATCGCAGCCTATGGAGCTGTCCTCTCTATACCCCTTCCCCAACAATAAAGCCGGCAATGCCGGCTTTGTTGTTGGGGGTGACTTACACTCGTTCAACCGTGATGCCGGGCAAAGTCCTGCATGAAAGCCGTCAGCGCTTTCACGCCTTCCAGCGGCATGGCGTTATAGATGCTGGCACGCATTCCGCCGGTCGAGCGATGACCCTTGAGCTGCAGCAGGTTGCGGGCGCGTGCCTCCTTGATGAAGTCCTCATCCAGCCGTTCTTCTGCCAGCTTGAACGGCACATTCATGCGCGAGCGATAGGCCTTTTCCACCGGGCAGTGGTAAAAACCATTCGAGGTATCGATGGTCTCGTACAGTAGCGCCGCCTTTTCGATATTACGCTGCTCTATGGCCTTGAGCCCGCCCTGGCGCTGCATCCACTTGAACACCAGGCCCGCCACATAGATGGCGAAGGTAGGTGGCGTGTTGTACATCGAGTCACCCTCCGCCTGGATCTTGTAATCGAACATGGTGGGGGTGCCTGATACGGTTTGCCCCAGCAAGTCTTCACGCACAATGACGATGGTCAGGCCGGCTGGGCCAATGTTCTTCTGGGCACCGCCATAGATCAGCCCGAAGCGACTGACATCAGTCGGCCGCGACAGGAAGTTGGACGACATGTCGCAGACCAGCGGCACACCATCGCTATCAGGAATGAAGGGGAATTCCACGCCGCCCAGGGTCTCGTTGGAGGTGTAGTGCAGATAGGCGGCCTGCGGGTCGCGCTGCCAGCCATCCTGTGCCGGCACGTAGCAGTAGCCACGGTCTTCGGCACTGGCGACCACATGGGTGCTCACCCCGAACTTGCGTGCTTCCTTCATGGCCAGCTTGGACCAATGGCCGGTGTCGACAAAATCGATGCTGGCGTGGCCACGTATCAGATTCATCGGCACCATGGCGAACTGGGTGGTGGCCCCGCCCTGCAGGAACAGCACCTTGTAGTTGGCGGGGATACCCATGACCGCACGCAGGTCTTCCTCGGCCTCGGCCGCGATCTGCATGAATTCCTTGCCACGGTGGCTCATCTCCATCACCGACATGCCGCTACCGTGCCAACTGAGCAACTCTCCCTGCACTTCGAGCAGGACTTCTCGTGGCAAAACGGCGGGACCGGCGCTGAAATTGAAGACAGGGGACATGAATGCTCCAGAAAGTGGGGACCATATTCAGACTACCCAAAGGCAAGCGAGTTTAACCGCCGGGCAGGCTATCGGGCACGGCCAGGAAATCCGGCCTCATCGCGGTGCGGCACAAGGCCTCCATCACGCAGAAGCGGTCATTCCCGGGTACAGCACATCACCTTGCGGGGTAGCGGCCTAGCGCCCAACCGCCCCCGAGAACCTTCCACGCACCGTGCAAGCTGGGTTTCCGTCTCGGCGGCAAGGCCAGGGGCGTGGATTTCATCAGGGACAAGCCTCCGATATCAGGCCGCCCTGTCGTCTACTCAGTCCGTCATCACCCGCCAGTGACTGGCTTTCATCACAAGCGCTACGACAGCAGAAAATGCGCACGCGCCACTGCTACCGGCTTGCTTTCATCTTCCTGCCAGGCCGTCATGCGCACATTGGCAACGCGCTTGCCCTGCTTGGTGATATCGCAGCGGGCATACAGGCTCTGGGCCTTGCCCGAGCGCAGGAAGTCCAGCGAGAAATCAATGGTGCGTGGCACTTCGGCCGACTCTCGCGCCCAAACCAGATGCAGCAGCGCGGCGTTTTCCATAAAGCCGCCGATGGCGCCGCCATGCAGTGCCGGCAGATGCACATTGCCGATATTGTGGTCGCTGAAGGGCAATTCAAACAAGGGCTGCCCGTTTTCTTCACGCATCACCACACCCAGCAGCTTGGCATAGGGTATCTGGTCGATGATGCTGTCGTAGTTACCGCTTTCCTTGGCGGCATGCAGGATTTCCAGTTGCACCATGGTCAGGCCCCTTCCTTCTTGCTGCCCAGTTGGGCCTGGCTGGATTCACGCATAAACGTTGCCACACCATGGGCGATGGGCTGGTCGTTGCCTTCCTGGTAAGCCGTAGCCCGGGTAAAGGCGATCTGCCGGCCCAGGCGGTAGCATTCGGCCGTGCAGTACACCGGCTGGCCCGGCGTGGCGCCGCGCAGGTAGTCGATGCGCAAGTCCAGGGTGGCAATGGCCTCACGCTCGTTGAGCATGGAGAACACCGACAGCGCACTGGTAGTATCGATCAGCGAAGTCATCACCCCGCCGTGCAATACGCCCGAGCGCGGGTTACCCACCAGAGCGGTGTTATAGGGCACACGCAAGGTCGCATGGCCCCGTTCGCCCATGACGAATTCAAGGCCTATGGTAGCCGAGTGCGGTATCTGGCAGAACCAGTTGGCCACATCCTCGAACAATGCCGGATTGAGTACCGGCAGGGGCAGGTTTTGCATCAGAAAGCTCCACAGGGTGGGCACGGCGGGCTGGCCTTGCATCAAGCATAGCCATCACCCGCCCTCGCGGCACCCCGATTACAAGATCAGGCCTCGTCGCCGGCAGCGGTTTCGCCACCCACGTCTGTACCCAGATCCTCCATGCCTTCTTCTTCGGCTTCTTCTTCTGTTTCTACTACTTTTTCAATGCCCGAGAGCTTCTCGCCCTCGTCCAGATTGATCAGGCGCACACCTTGGGCGCTACGGCCTGTCTCGCGCACTTCAGCCACCGAGGTGCGTATCAGCACGCCGCCAGTGGTAATCAGCATCAGGCCGTCGGTCTCGGTAACCAGGCTGGCCGCCACCAGCTTGAAGCCGGTTTTCTCGGTCAGGTCCATGGCGATCACACCCTGGGTACCACGACTGGTATGGCGGAACTCGGCAATCGCCGTGCGCTTGCCATAGCCGCCGTCGCTGGCTGTCAGCACTTGCCAGTCTTCCGAATCGGCCACCAGCAGCGAGATTACCTTCTGATCCTCCGCCAGCGACATGCCACGCACGCCACGAGTATCACGGCCCATCGGGCGTACATCATCCTCGTCGAAGCGAACGGCCTTGCCGCCATCGGAGAACAGCATGACCTGATGGCTGCCCGAGGTAATGGCTACCCCAACCAGCTGATCACCCTCGTCGAGGTTGACGGCAATGATGCCCAGCTTGCGCGGGTTGGAGAAGGCCGACAGCGGAGTCTTCTTCACGGTACCGCACTGGGTGGCCATGAACACGTAATGGTCGTCGGTAAATGCCTTCACCGGCAGGATGGCATTGATCTTCTCGCCGTCCTGCAGCGGCAGCAGGTTGACGATGGGGCGCCCGCGCGAGGCGCGGCCACCTTGCGGCACTTCGTAGACCTTGAGCCAGTAAACCCGGCCCAGCGAGGAGAAGCACAACACATAGTCGTGGGTATTGGCCACGAACAGGTTATCGATGAAATCATCGTCCTTGGTAGCCGTCGCCTGCTTGCCACGGCCACCGCGCTTCTGGGCGCGGTATTCATCCAGCGGCTGGGCCTTCATGTAGCCTGTATGCGACAGGGTCACTACCATTTCTTGCGGTGTGATCAGGTCTTCCAGGCTGATATCCTCGCCAAACGGCACGATCTCAGACTTGCGGCCGTCACCAAACTGGGTCTTCAGCTCGGTCAGCTCATTGGCAATGATGTCGGTAATCCGTTCGGACTTGGCCAGGATATCGAGCAGGTCGACGATCTTTTCCATGATCTCGCGGTATTCGGCTTCCAGCTTGTCCTGCTCCAGACCGGTCAGGCGCTGCAAACGCATGTCCAGGATGGCCTGCGCTTGGGCTTCGGACAGGCGATAGCCGTTGGCCTTCAGGCCAAACTCGGCCGACAGCCATTCTGGCCTTGCCTCGTCGCTAGCGACGCGGGAGAGCAGTTCTTCCACCAAAGTGGAGCGCCACTCGCGGCTCATCAGCGCAACCTTGGCCTCTGGCGGCGTAGCAGCGGCCTTGATCAGCGCAATCACCTCGTCCACATTGGACAGCGCAACAGCCAGGCCCTCCAGGGTATGGGCACGCTCGCGGGCCTTCTTCAGCTCGTACACGGTACGGCGGGTCACCACTTCACGGCGGTGGCGCAGGAAGGCTTCCAGTATCTGCTTCAGGTTCAGCAGGCGCGGCTGGCCATCGACCAAGGCCACCATATTCATGCCAAAGCTCGATTGCAGCTCGGTCTGCTTGTAGAGATGGTTCAGCACCACCTCGGGCATCTCGTTGCGCTTGAGTTCGATATAGATACGCATGCCCGATTTGTCGGATTCATCGCGCAGGTCGGAAATCCCCTCGATCTGCTTATTGCGTACCAGGTCCGCAATCTTTTCGATCAGGGTCTTCTTGTTCACCTGGTAAGGCAGCTCGTCGACAATGATGGCCTGCTTGTCGCGGCTGACTTCCTCAATGTGGGTACGGGCGCGCATCACCACACGGCCACGGCCGGTGCGATAGCCTTCACGCACCCCGGCAATGCCGTAAATAATGCCAGCGGTGGGGAAATCCGGCGCCGGGATCAGATCGATCAGCTCGTCTATGCTCATGTCGCTGTTACGCAGCAGCGCCAGCGCACCGTTGATCACTTCGCCCAGGTTATGGGGTGGGATATTGGTGGCCATACCCACGGCAATACCGGTGGAGCCGTTAACCAGCAGATTGGGCAAACGGGTGGGCAGAACCGAGGGCTCCAGCTCCTTGCCGTCATAGTTGGGGACGAAGTCGACGGTTTCCTTGTCGATATCGGCCATCAGTTCGACCGAGATCTTCTCCATGCGGCACTCGGTGTAACGCATGGCCGCCGCGTTGTCGCCATCAATGGAGCCGAAGTTACCCTGGCCATCCACCAGCGTGTAACGCAGCGAGAAGTCCTGGGCCATACGCACCAAGGTGTCGTAAATGGCTGTATCACCGTGCGGGTGATACTTACCCATGACGTCACCGACGATACGGGCGCACTTCACATAGGGCCGGTTCCAGACGTTGTTGGCCTCCTGCATGGCGAACAGCACACGGCGGTGTACAGGCTTGAGGCCATCCCTCACATCGGGCAACGCCCGCCCCACGATAACGCTCATGGCGTAGTCGAGATAGGAGCGACGCATTTCCTCTTCGAGGCTTACCGGGATGGTTTCTTTGGCAAATTGTTGCAAATCGGTCATTTTTGGGCGTCTAGGGCGGGCGAATTAAGCAAAAATTTTACCACGCGCAGCTATCCGTCTCCAATTTGGCGTCAATTGTCATATTCTCCTGATTGCGGCGCGCTTGCAGCGTCAAGTAAACTCGGCCCCGACGTCGGTTCGGTTCGTATGACCGTCGCTAAATTCCATCCTGTCTTAACGGAGAATAACTATGCAGAAGATGAAGCGTACCCTGGTCGCCCTCGCTATGAGCGCAATCGCCGTTTCGGCTTACGCTGGCAAGGATGGCTATGCCACCGACCCGCGTGCCGCCGTTGTAAAGAACAACTATGGCGAATGCTGGCGCACCAGCTCCTGGAGCAAGGACAAGGCTATCGAAGAGTGCGATGCCGATCTGATGCCCAAGAAGGAAGTGGTCGCCCCGGCTCCGGCACCCGTAGCACCTGTGGTTGAGGCCCCCAAGCCCGCCGTTCCGGTGAAGATGGAAAGCCTGACCCTGAACGCCGCCGCCCTGTTCGATCTGAACAAGTCCACTCTGAAGGACGAAGGCAAGCAGGCACTTGACGCTGTTGCCGGCGTGCTGCTTGAGCGCAAGTACGATGCCAGCAAGACCCGCATCAACGTCGTGGGTCACACCGACCGCATCGGCAAGGATGAATACAACCAGAAGCTGTCGGAAGAGCGCGCTGCTTCCGCCCGTGCCCACCTGGTTGAAAAGGGTATTCCTGAAGGCATGATCACCTCCGAAGGCAAGGGCGAATCCAGCCCGGTTACCCAGCCTGAAGATTGCAAGAAGGTACTGAAGAACAAGAAGAAGCTGGTTGAGTGCTACGCACCTGACCGCCGCGTGGAAGTCGAAATCTACGCTACCGTTCAGCAGTAAGCCTTAGCCCGTTGTAAGGCAAAGCCCCGCCTCGTGCGGGGCTTTGTCTTTTCTGCAGCAGTGTTGCTGGCTGGGGCATTCAAGGCCGGTTCAGGCACCCGTGGTAGACTGGCTGCCTGTTATCAGCTCGCCATCAGGCCACCCATGCGCCCCTTACTACTGCTATTGTTGACCCTGCCCGCCTTCGCCGGCGGCCTGGAACAGCTCAAGGGCTTTTTGTCCCAGACCCAGGCCTTTACCGCCAGCTTCCAGCAAACCGTCAGCCAGAAAAGCGGCAAGCAGCAGCAAGCCAGCGGCATCATGGCCATCCAGCGGCCGGGCCGCTTTGACTGGAACTACGTCAAGCCTTACGAGCAGCGCGTCGTCGGTGATGGCAAGCAGCTGTGGATCTACGACCCCGACCTCAACCAGGTTACCCGCAAACGCCTGGACCAAGCCCTGGGCGACAGCCCGGCCGCCCTGCTGGCCGGCAGCAACGACCTCGAAAAATCCTACAAGCTGACCGATATGGGCAGCCGCGACGGGCTGGAATGGATAGAAGCCACGCCCAAGAACCGCGACAGCGGCTTCGAGAAGGTACGCATGGGCTTCAAGGATGCCCAACCCATGGCCATGGAGCTGGCTGACAGCTTTGGCCAGACTACCCTGATACGCTTCAGCAATATCAGCCGCAACCCCAAGCTGGACGCCAACCGCTTCAACTTCGTGCCGCCCAAGGGCGCCGATGTGGTAGCGGCTGATTGATCAAACCCGGCATGGCCTCGCGCAACCGCCACGACACCAGAATGTGCAGGCGGCGAGCGCAGACGATGTCGATAGCTGGTTGAGGCCATAGCACCCGGCGAAACACGGCAGATCGCGTTTCGAACCGGCCCCCTACCTCATCAGGAAACCAAGCAGCACCCATGTCAGACCTGTTTACCCAGACCCCGCGCCCTCCCCTGGCCGAATCCTTGCGGCCAGCCACCCTGGCAGAGGTGATAGGCCAGACCCATCTGCTGGGCGCCGGCAAGCCGCTGCGGCTCGCATTTGATGCAGGCAAGCCACACTCCATGATCCTGTGGGGCCCGCCAGGGGTAGGGAAAACCACCCTGGCAAGGTTGATGGCCTCGGGTTTTGACGCCGAATTCATTCCGCTGTCGGCGGTTTTCTCCGGGGTAAAGGACATACGGGCGGCCATGGACGAGGCCGAGCGCTACCTGCAACGTGGCCGGCCCACCATCTTGTTTGTCGATGAAGTCCATCGCTTCAACAAAAGCCAGCAAGATGCCTTCCTCCCGTTTGTGGAGTCCGGCCTGATCACCTTTATCGGCGCCACTACCGAGAATCCCTCGTTCGAAGTCAATTCGGCCCTGCTGTCACGCGCTCAGGTCTATGTACTCAAAGCCCTGACCGAAGCCGAGTTGCGTCTACTGGTGGCACGTGCGCAAAGCAAGTCGCTGGGCCATCTGCAGTTTGACGACACTGCGCTGGCTACGCTGGTGGGCTACGCCGACGGTGACGCACGCCGACTGCTCAATCTGTTGGAGCAGACCGATACGGCGGCCAGCACAGCGGGTGTCAGCCAGATCGACGGCGAGTTTCTGCAGAATGCCCTGAGCCTGAACACACGACGCTTTGACAAAGGCGGCGACGCTTTTTACGATCAGATCTCCGCACTGCACAAATCGGTGCGGGGCTCGAACCCGGACGGTGCCCTGTACTGGTTCTGCCGCATGCTGGATGGCGGCACCGACCCACGCTACCTGGCCCGCCGCATCATACGCATGGCATGGGAGGACATCGGCTTGGCCGATCCACGCGCAGCACAGATCACCCTGCAGGCAGCAGACACCTATGAGCGACTGGGTTCGCCCGAGGGTGAGCTGGCGCTCGCCCAGGCGGTGATCTACCTGGCCGTGGCCCCCAAGAGCAACGCCGGCTACATGGCCTATAAGGCCGCCCGCGCCTTTGTGGCCAAGGATCAATCGCAGCCCGTGCCGGAACATCTGCGCAATGCACCGACCAAGTTGATGAAGCAACTGGGCTACGGTGCCGAGTACCGCTACGCCCACAACGAGGATGATGGCTACGCCGCAGGCGAGCGCTACCTGCCGGACGGCATGGCCGAACCCGGTTGGTATCAGCCCGTGGCGCGGGGCCTGGAAGCCAAGATCAGTGAGAAGCTGGCACACCTGCGCCAGCTCGATCAAGCGGCGCGATCTAGCAAGGACGGCGTGTAAGCGCCTGGCGTATGCCAGATGCCACGCTGTCCTGTCTTTCTGGCCGTCCGGCCATGTAAAGCGTTGAAAATCATTCATGCCCGGCGCGCTGGCGGTTAGAATCCGCCCCAAACCCGCTATTTGCCGTTTAGTGCATACCGAATACAGAACAGGCTCGTCATGCTAGACATACAACAACTCCGTAACGATCTCGACGGCGTCGCAGCACGCCTGGCCCAGCGCGGCTTCGCGCTCGATACCGCCGCCTTTGCCGCCCTGGAACACGAGCGCAAGGCCCTGCAGACCCGCACCCAAGACCTGCAGGCCGAGCGCAATGCCAAATCGAAGGCCATAGGCCAAGCCAAGTCGCGCGGCGAGGATGTCGCCCCAATCATGGCCAGCGTGGCCAATCTGGGCGACGAGCTGAAAGCGGCCGAGCAAAGCCTGGCGGCGCTGCAGGACAAGCTCAACGACATGTTGCTGCACATCCCCAACCTGCCGCACGAGTCGGTACCTGTGGGTAAGGATGAAAGCGGCAACGTGGAGCTGCTGCGCTGGGGCACCCCGCGTGCCTTTGACTTTGAAGTCAAAGACCATGTGGATATCGGTACGCCGCTGGGCCTGGATTTCGAGACCGGCGCCAAGCTGTCGGGGGCACGATTTACCGTGCTCAAGGGCCAGATCGCCAAGCTGCACCGTGCACTGGCGCAATTCATGATCGACACCCAGACCGAAGTGCATGGCTATACCGAGGTCTACACCCCCTACATCGTCAATCCGGAAGTCCTGTTCGGCACCGGCCAGCTGCCCAAGTTTGCCGACGATATGTTCCGGGTTGAGCGTGGCGGCGAAGACGGCCAGACCCAGTACCTGATCTCGACCTCGGAGATTTCGCTGACCAATACCGTGCGCGACAGCGTGCTGAAGGCCGATGAACTGCCCATCAGGCTCACTGCCCACTCGCCTTGCTTCCGTTCGGAAGCCGGCAGCTACGGCCGCGATACCCGTGGCCTGATCCGCCAGCATCAGTTCGACAAGGTGGAGATGGTACAGATCGTGGCGCCCGAGCAGTCGTACCAGGCGCTGGATCAGATGCGCGGCCATGCCGAGGCTATCCTGCAAAAGCTCGAGCTCCCCTACCGGGTCGTCACCCTGTGTACCGGTGACATGGGTTTTGGCGCGACCAAGACCTACGATCTGGAAGTCTGGCTGCCGGCACAGAACACCTATCGCGAGATCAGCTCGGTGTCGAACTGTGAAGCCTTTCAGGCGCGCCGCATGCAGACCCGCGTCAAGAACGAAGCGGGCAAGAACGAGCTCGTGCATACCCTCAACGGCTCGGGCCTGGCAGTAGGCCGTACCCTGGTTGCCGTACTGGAGAACTACCAGAATGCCGACGGCACGGTAACCATACCGCAGGTGCTGCGCCCCTATATGGGCGGCGTGGACAAGCTGGCCTGATACAGCCAAGACCAACGGCCCTGCGGGGCCGTTTTTCATGCCTGCGCTGACAACAAGGAATCGCATGGGCCAAACCGTCATCATCACCGGCGCCAGCCGGGGCATAGGCGCAGCCACCGCCTTGCTGGCCGCTCGCCACGGCTATGCCATAGCGGTGAACTACCTGCGCCAGCAGGCAACGGCCGAAGCGCTTGTTGCGCAGATACGTGCCGCAGGGGGCGAGGCACAAGCCATCCAGGCCGATATCGCACAAGAGGCCGATGTGCTGCGTCTGTTCCAGCAGGCAGAACAGATGCTGGGGCCCTTGCGCGGTCTGGTCAACAACGCCGCCAGGCTGGAAACCCAGATGCGGCTGGACCAGATGGGGGCAGACCGTCTGCAGCGGGTCTTTGCCACCAATGTCATCGGCAGCCTGTTGTGCGCGCGGGAGGCAGTCAAACGCCTGTCCACTCGCCACGGTGGCAAGGGTGGCGCCATCGTCAATGTATCGTCTGCAGCAGCCCGCTTGGGTTCGGCCAACGAATACATAGACTACGCAGCCAGCAAGGGGGCAATCAACACCCTGACATTGGGCCTGGCACGGGAGGTCGCCGCCGAGGGCATACGTGTCAATGCCGTGCGCCCTGGTTTTATCTATACCGACATGCATGCCGATGGCGGCGAGCCAGGCCGGGTGGATCGGCTTACCCCGCAGATCCCCATGCAGCGTGGCGGCCAGGCCACCGAGGTGGCCGAGGCCATACTCTGGCTGCTATCCGACGCTGCCTCCTACACCACCGGCAGTTTTATCGAGGTCAGCGGCGGCCGATAGCTGTCGCAGCACTGGCCAATAATCCGCAGTCAAAAAAACAGCCCCTGCCAGAAAGACAGGGGCTGTCGTTGCACCACGCGGTCAGCGGTTGGTTTTGCTATCCCACTTGGCCCTGCCAGCGCCGTCATAGATCACCAGGTTGCCGTCGGACTGCAACACCAGCCGCGTACCACTGCCGTGAGTACTGCTATCCCATTTGGCCTTGTTGGCGCTGCTGTACACCACCAGATTGCCGTCGTGCTGGAACACGGCATAGTTGCCGCTGCCCTGGGTTGAGCTGGCCCACAGCGCATCGCCCACCACTACGCCACGATCCAGACGATACAACACCAGATTACCATCGCCCTGCATCACCAATTGGCGCCGACGGGTACTGATGGATTGATTGGCCCGCAGCGTCAGACCACCCGCCGCAACTAGCACTTCGCTGCCCAGGCCCGCCGGGTTGGCGCCACTGAGGCCATTGACCCGCCAGTCGCCTTCGTCCACCTGGTCGTCATGGTTGAGCCACACTGCCTCATGGCCCGCAGCCACCCTGGCAAGCTTCAGCTTCTGGTTGTCCAGCGCATTGGCAGGCACCCGGAAATTCGCACCACTGCCATATTCGGCCAGGCAGGCAGCCTGACCCCCGGCAAATGCGCCTGCGGCGCGGGTCACCACCCAACCGGCGGTGCTGTTCTGGCAGGCATAGGGCAAGCTGTTGCTGCAGGCACGGTCATCCCAGCGGCCACTACCAAATTGCACCGCGCAGTCTTGGTTGCCGCCGTTGTTATTGGGCTCGCCCTCCGACCAGCTCCACACGCCCGCGGCCAAGCGGCCATCGGTGGTCACCATATTGTCCAGCGCCACGATATTGGCCCCCTCCCGTAGTGCCGTGCTCACTTCGTTGGCATTGAGGTGATCCACACTGCCGCCGCTGACATAGCTGTTCAAGGAGCCCACAATGGTCCTGTCTTCCCACACACGGCCAACATCACCCAGGCCGGTGTAGACCATATTGGCCCAAGATCCGTTGCTGCTGCAGCTCTTGCCGCTGAAGATCAACACCTTCTTGCCCGCCGCCATCACCTGGGCCTTGGTCAGGCTAGACGGTATCGCCGCGCAGCCATTGCTGGTGTAGACCCAGTTGCCTATACGCTGGTTAACCTGGTTATAGGCATCCTGATGGTGCCCATTCATATGATCCTCAATATAGAGAATCACCACCTGGTTATCGCTGTCACTGCTGTTGAGCCAATTCTTCAGCTCATCCAGGCCCTCGGTCAGATATTTGTCGTTGACACTGCACACCCCCTTGCCGCCGTTATGGCACAACAGCAAGCGCTTGGGGTAGCTGATCAGGCTTTCCATCTTGGTGGTCCAGTGCGCATCCATCTCGATAAAACGTGCCCCCATGCGCAACTGGTCGTAGATCGAGTGTTTTTGCTGCGGGTCCTGGTAGCGGCACCCCACCTTGAGATCGCACGCCTCATAAACAGCGGAGTTGAAGCTGTTGTGGGTGCCCATCATGCTGTTGTCCGCCAGGGGCGTGTAAACCTCCAGCGAGCGCTGCAGCGACAGTGCCTTGCCGCTCCAGCTCTGCTGGAAATCACCTATGCCATCAGCCCAGGCCGAGCCACCGCCCAGCCCCACCGCGATCAAGCCGGCCAGGCTCAGTTGCAACAGATTCCTCTTCATTGTTCTCTCCTTTGTCTGTGTGTCTTTATGACGTCGCATTGCACCAGCCACGACTGCGGCTGACGGCGGCAGATTAGGGAGAGATTGTGGATAAATTATGGAGATTGGATTTTCGATAGGGAAATACTTAGATCAGACAGGAAGCCCCAGCCTTGCTCGCTTGGCACAAATTGGGCTGCGAGCCAGAGCGCCTATATCGAGTCGTTCAATGGGCGCTTGCGGGACGCATGCTCGAAAACAGCCCGTCCACAAAGGGCAGATTGCCCTTACACGGTAGATGTGAAGCACTTATCCTTTTGTGCGTACATGCAATCAGAGTAGACAAGGCTATCGTGCAAAAGAAGGTCAAACCAACGAATAGGCATCAGTGGCAAAAATTTCTGAGTGACTGGCTGGGTTTGGCGGAAGAGCTATGCCACAGTGGCTACTGACTGAAACAACAATCCGACTTCGCGACCTGTGTAACAGCCCCCTCCCCACAACAACCTTATCTATTGCACACCTATTCTAAATTCCCGCTGAACAACAGGGTCAATAAAAAAATAAAGGCAAGCAACGCAAGTTATGGCAATAACGAAAATCGCACACTTTCGTTGCCAAGCAGGATACTGAAAAAAAGCCTCCCTAACATCCGCCAACCACCTCACCCTACCGCTCAACTTTCTCTTTTTATTTGACACCAACAAGTTCTGAGCCGCCCACACCAAATAAATGAAAAGAAAACCCAAAGAATACACCCAAGACACAAATGGATGATATGCATAGTGAATCCGAACATACGTCGCAAACAATAGACCCATCGCCACTATTAACGAACTAATGATTAATCTCACCCCACCACTCCTCTCGCATCACCTTCTATCGTTGCTATCGCAAGCGCAATCAAACCGTTACAGAATCTAAGTGCAACCGCACAAAGAGCCGCAACGGAGGGTTTAGAAACGCCAACAGTGCCACACAGCACTTTTAATCGTCCCATGACATTCCGAACTCTTTGATTATATGAGCAGATGGCAACACCAACGCCATACCGAGGGCAATATTAAAAAATAGCGATGAGCACATCCCCATGCCGAACATCATGCCACCCAAATATGTGATGTATGGATCACGCTCACCTTTGGAAAACCCCAAAGAAATCGGGATAGCCACAAACGCCCCCAAATGGAGCGCACTAACGAATGGGTTCTCTACTAACACACCCACAAATCCAAATCTCTCAACCAAGCCATCGACCAATAATGGATCCAAATAGCTTAGTATGAACAAAGTCAAAATCAGAAAAGAAAATCCCCACATAATAAATGTTGGGGGCGAAAAGCATCGTGCAAATGAAAATCGACACAATGTCATTGATCCTCCGACCAGCTTTTATTCATTGCCTCATGTGATTCGGCAAAGTCCGTTCTCCCTGCCAATCACGTACACTCATTTGCGTCGCCGATCTTCACTATCTCCCGGCTCAGACTCGGACTTAAGCCAACCGGTAAGCAGCAGCACAAGTAAATAGCCACCCACCAAGCTACCGATAGGGAACAAGGGAAGTATCAAGATACTATAGCCAATGCCGACATACCGTCCCCAGGCCTTGTTGCTAGTGATGGCATGGGCTACCAGAAACAGGCTGATATCGACGCCAATCAGGGCCACCGCAAGGGCCGCCTTTCCGGATTGCGAGTATTGCCATGAAGGCATGGCCCAAAAAACCGCAAGGCCCAGCCCGATGAGCAGCGCACCAAGTATGCCCAGGAGGCGGAACGCCTGGCCTGCACGTTTGTTCAGCATCGTATTGCTAGCCCGCCCTGACTTGTTATCCCGCAATGTCATGCCGTTCCCACTCCTCGCGTGGCGCTTACCCTCTGCCATGCCGTCACGAACTATCACCTTGTCTCCTGGTCGGCCGGTGCCTGGGGGACAATACAGGCTCGATCCACCGACTACCCGCGTCACTCGCCCCTCTCCTCAACCAATACCGCAACCGTTTCGGTGACCTGCCTACGCAGCCAGCGCAGGCCGCTATCCGCCTCTCGGCTCCGGTGCCAGATCAGGCTGACCTGCACTGGCGGCACGACCATAGGTAGGGGATGTAACGTAATCGGCAGGTAGGTGGCGAAATGCTGAGCCAAGCGTAACGGCATGGTACCCAGCAATTCGGAGTCCGCCACCACGGCCGGTATGCTCATGTAAAAGGGAACATGGAGTGCCACGCGGCGTCGGACCTTGGCCGATCCCAGCACGATTTCCAGCGGCGAACCACGGCCAGCCCTGGCGGGTATCGTCACATGCTCGGCAGCCTCGTAAGCGGCCATATCCAGACTAGCACTTGCCAGTGTAGGGTGATCTCGCCGGGCGATCACCACCAGCTGCTCCTCAAGCAAGGGCACATAAGCCAGCTCGGGCTCATCAAAATGCAGGTAATCAATTGCCAGATCCAAGTTGCCCGCGGCCAGACGCACCGGCAACTCATCAGCCACATCAGGCTGCACCCCCAGGCGCACACCTGGCGCCAGGGTACGAACGCGCGCCCACAAGCGCGGTAGCAAGGCGAACTGGGCATAGTCATTCATGGACAGCGCAAAACCCTGTTTGGCCTTGGCAGGGTCGAAAGCGGGCGGCGGAGCCAGGCTGTCCTGCAGCAGCTTCAGCGCCGCACTTATAGGCCCATGCAGCGACTGGGCGGTGAGCGTCGGTGTCATGCCACGGGCGGTGCGCACGAACAACGGCTCCCCCAGCTGCAGGCGTAACCGTGCCAAGGCATTGCTGACCGCAGGCTGGCTCATGTGCAGCCGCAGCGCCGCGCGTGTCAGGTTACGCTCTAACACCAGTGCATCAAACACACGGAGCAGGTTCAAATCCAGCTGATGCAATTTCACGTTCATGAATAATTATAGGCACGAATATCCATTAGAAAGATAATCTTACCGCAGCTAGTCTAGGCATCATCACACCAAAGGATGCCAGCAATGCTTCCGCAGCCATCAGCCAGCGCAATCTATCCCAGCCACCTCGATCATGATGTAGCCGACTTCCGTGCGCGGTATCGGGCAACCATTTCGCCACACTACAACCCTTGGCTGCATGGCGGCTTCGTGCTCGCCTATGGCCTGGCGTGCATGGCTTTCTTCTGGAGTCGTATTGATGGGCCGCTGCGACTACTAGATTGGCTGGCACTGCCCATGGCACTGCTGCTCGCCAACTGGGGCGAATACACCATCCACCGCCGCCTTGGTCACCACAAGACACGGCTAGGCAGGCTCTTCTACAAACGCCATACCGGCGACCACCACAGTTTCTTTGCTGAGCATGCAATGCAGCCCGACGGCCCACATGACTGGCGAGTGATCCTGTTCCCACCCTGGCTGATCGTGCTGGTCAGTGCCGGTCTGGCCCTACCGGCCTGGGCACTGCTGCAAGCTCTCAGCGCCAATTTTGCAGCCTTGTTCGCAGGCATGCTGATGGGTAGCTATCTGCTCTATGAGTTTGCCCATGCTTGTGAGCATCTGCCCGATAGCCATGCGCTGGCCCGCCTGCCTGGCATCCGCACAATGCGTCAACTGCACGCACTACACCATCGCCACGGGCTGATGCGCGATCACAACCTGAATATCGTGTTTCCCTTGATGGATTGGCTCTATGGTAGTCTCTACCGTGAAGACCAACATGGCGCGGCGATCGTGCCAGACCTGACTCGGATGCGACACACCATCGATGTCGCGGCCTCGCCCATGGCGGTGCTCAACTATGCCTCGACGGCCACGGCATGGCCGCAATGGCACCCGTCCTCGCTGGCGGTATATGCGGCACCAGGACCCTTAGCCGCTGGCTGTCATTTCAATGAGGACATCCATGCCGGCGGCCGACGAGGCAAACTCAACTGGCAGGTAATCGCTCACCAGCCTGGCGAGCATTGGTCTGCCGAGGCCCAAGGTGACCATGGCTTGACGCTGCATCTGGCTTATGACTGCTCACCAGTTCATGGCGACCCTACTCGCACCGTATTTGAACGCAAACTGGACTACCGACTGCCAGGCCTCGGTTGGCGGCTGTACAACTACCTGATTGCACGACGGCGGGTGGAACGGGAATCGCGGCTATCCCTGCAACAGCTCAAGCACTGTATCGAGCAAGTCTAAGCACGCCCAAATCGAGAGGCCGTCGTCCCCTCCCGCAATCAGCCAAGCAGCGCAGCGTGGTATGGCGATTGGCCTAGCAGGATATGGGCCCAAGTCACCTCGTTAACTACCCTCCAGCTGCTTGGGCACAGCCCGCAGCAAACGCTTGAGCCTCGACCCTGAACATCATTGCCTTCCTTTGGATCCAGCACCCGCATACGGCCACTCAGTCAGTTGAGGCTGTACTTAGCCAATAGCGCCTTCCAAGCCGGGTCTGTTTTGCTCGCGGCCATGACTTCGTCCAGCGCAGTCACCAGCTTGTCTTCAGCCTTGGCTGCAAAGATATGCCGGCTAAAACTGATGTGCGGCGTAGCAGAAACATGCAGTTTGCCATCAAGTCCATTGTGTTTGATGAGGTAGCGGTAAATGGACTGCGACATGATGGTTACATCCGAGCGCCCAGAGGCAACCTTTTGCAGGTTGGCCAGTTCGGTAGCTACGTCATCGCGATAGATATCCTTGCCGAAGCGCTCCTCCAGACCGGCGTACTTGTTACCCAGTATGCCGGCAAAGCGCTTACCCTTCAGCGTATCCGGATTGACGTATTCAATCTTCTTAGCAGGATGCGAGAGTACTCCGTTGGCATCTTCCATCAGTACGGCAGACCATCTGAAGCGTGTCTTGTCCGCATCCCCCACAAATTGCGGGCTCATGAACAACACCACCCCTTTGAACTTAGGGTCATTGATCACCGTACTATTCAGGCGCTCACGCGGCACGGTACTGAGCGTGAACTGGTACTTCCCCTTCAGCTTGCCATTCAGGTAAGACACCACATCCGCTGCCAGGCCACCTTGCCCCACCACAAAAGGCTGTGACTGATAGGTGTTGTAAGCCTTCAAGGCCTCCTCTGCCATCGCAGGCGCCACTAGGCTCAGTAACAGCCCATACCGGATCAAACCCATCATGGTCTCCTTGTCGGTACAGATAGGCGGGCCACACCCCTTGCCTGGCGACATGGCATAACCGCTCAAACAGAGATAACCCATCCCCGCCAGTAACGCCGCCAGCGCCACACATGCAACGCCCTTGACTCACAAAGCATAGCAAGTACAGCGCGGATTGCATTTGCCGCTGCCTACGCAGCTTCCATCCCCAAACCCAAACCCGCAAAGCAAAAGCCCCAGACTCTGCTGAGTCTGGGGCTTTCAAGGGGAGCCTGGCGG
>NZ_JAUFPU010000007.1 GCF_030409555.1 Chitinimonas viridis | reverse complement strand
GCTGGCACCGAAATGGTGATGCCAGGCGACAACGTTGAAGTGGTTGTTGCCCTGATTGCTCCGATCGCCATGGAACAAGGTCTGCGCTTCGCTATCCGCGAAGGTGGCCGTACCGTTGGCGCCGGCGTTGTCGGTAAGATCATCGAGTAATGGTCAATGGGTGGGCCAGCAGGCCCACCCTTGTTCTTTCATGTTGTTCAGGCAACCATCCGGTTGTCTCGCTCTTTAGGAAAAATCATGGCTAACCAAAAGATCCGCATCCGCCTCAAGGCTTACGACTACGCACTGATCGATCGTTCCGCCCAGGAAATCGTCGACACTGCCAAGCGCACTGGCGCTGTGGTCAAGGGCCCGGTTCCGCTGCCCACCAAGATTGAACGTTTCGACGTGCTGCGTTCGCCGCACGTGAACAAGACCTCGCGCGACCAGCTCGAGATCCGTACTCACCTGCGCCTGATGGATATCGTGGACCCGACCGACAAGACGGTTGACGCCCTGATGAAGCTGGATCTGCCGGCTGGTGTGGACGTAGAGATCAAACTGCAATAATTTCTTGCATAAAACCAAGACGTTGCAGTATCATCGCGGGCTCGCTGTAATGGCGAGCCCGCTTTGTATTTTTTGCTGCCGTAAGGTGGTGGTGCAAGGCAGGTAGTTTCGTTCGATGCAGGCCGCCCTGCGCGGCTTGCGATGATCGCCGGCCAATCGTAGCTGGCCCTTTTAAAAGGAAAGAACGATGAGCTTAGGACTTATCGGGCGCAAGGTCGGTATGACCCGCGTGTTCGTCGAGGATGGTGCTTCCATCCCGGTGACCGTGCTGGATCTGTCGTCCAATCGCGTCGCGCAAATCAAGACTCCTGAAGTAGATGGCTATGCCGCTGTGCAAGTCACCTTCGGCGAGCGTCGCGCCAATCGTGTCAACAAGGCTGAAGCCGGTCACTTTGCCAAGGCAGGTGTCGAGGCTGGTCGTGGTCTGCACGAGTTCGCGCTGACGGCTGACGAGCTGGCCAAGTTCCAGCCTGGCAGCCAGATCACCGTTGAGATCTTCACCGTGGGTCAACTGGTCGATGTGACCGGTACCTCCCAGGGTAAGGGCTTCTCCGGTGCCATCAAGCGTCACAACTTCAGTTCGCAGCGTGCCTCCCACGGTAACTCCGTGTCGCACAACGCTCCTGGTTCGATCGGTATGGCGCAGGATCCGGGTCGTGTATTCCCCGGTAAGCGCATGGCTGGTCAGTACGGTAACGTCAAGAGCACCGTGCAAAACCTGGAAGTGGTTCGTGTTGACGCCGAGCGCGGTCTGTTGCTCGTCAAGGGTGCCGTTCCCGGCTCCAAGGGCAACGACGTTGTCGTGCGTCCCAGCGTGAAGGCAGGTGCGTAATGGAACTGAAAGTCATCAATGCAAGTGGCCAAGCCGCTGCCAGCGTGACCGCTTCCGACGCACTGTTCGGTCGCGATTACAATGAAGCCCTGGTTCACCAGGTTGTCACCGCCTACCTCGCCAATGCCCGTAGCGGCAACCGTGCCCAAAAGGGCCGTAGCGATGTAGCCAAGTCCACCCGCAAGCCGTGGCGTCAAAAGGGTACGGGTCGCGCTCGTGCCGGTATGGCGTCCAGCCCGCTGTGGCGTGGTGGTGGCAAGATTTTCCCGAGCTCCCCTGACGAAAACTTCACCCAGAAGGTCAACCGCAAGATGTACCGCGCTGGCCTGGCGACCATCCTGTCGCAACTGGTGCGTGAAGAGCGTCTGGTGGTGGTTGACGGCTTCACCGCCGAAACCCCGAAGACCAAGGCATTTGCTGCCAAGCTGGCTGCCATGGGTCTGAACGAGCGCACCCTGATTGTCACCGACAATCTTGACGAGAACCTGTACCTGGCCTCGCGCAACCTGCCTAACGTGCTCGTGCTCGAGCCGTCGCAGGCCGATCCGGTCAGCCTGGTTCGCTTCAAGAAGGTGCTGGTCACCCGCGAGGCGCTCAAGCAAATCGAGGAGATCCTGGCATGACTCAGCTGAATCAAGATCGTCTGCTGCAGGTACTGCTGGCTCCGGTGATCTCTGAAAAGAGCACGCTGGTTGCTGAGAAGTACGAGCAAGTGGTTTTCCGCGTCGTCAGCGATGCGACCAAGCCGGAAATCAAGGCTGCGGTTGAGTTGCTGTTCAAAGTGCAGGTCGAATCCGTCCAAGTCACCAATGTGAAGCCGAAGCAAAAGCGTTTCGGCCGTACCAACGGCTGGCGCAAGGGCTGGAAGAAGGCCTACGTTGCCCTTAAGCCCGGTCAAGAAATTGACCTCCAGGCTGCACAGTAAGGAGAACGACGATGCTGGTAAAAGTTAAGCCCACATCCCCCGGTCGCCGCGCCGTTGTCAAGGTTGTCAGCCCCGAGCTGCACAAGGGCAAGCCGCACGCTGCCCTGGTGGAAAGCCAAAGCAAGAACGCCGGTCGTAACAATCGCGGTGTGGTTACCGTTCGCCATCAAGGCGGCGGCCACAAGCAGCACTACCGCCTGATCGATTTCCGTCGCAACAAGGATGGCATTGTTGCCACCGTTGAGCGTCTGGAATACGACCCTAACCGTACCGCCCACATCGCGCTGCTCTGCTACGCTGATGGCGAGCGTCGCTACATCATCGCTCCGCGTGGCCTGAAGGCCGGCGCGCAAGTGGTGAGCGGCCCGGAAGCGCCGATCAAGGCGGGTAACACCCTGCCGCTGCGCAACATTCCGGTCGGTAGCACCATCCATTGCATCGAAATGCAACCTGGCAAGGGTGCGCAGATTGCGCGTTCGGCCGGTGCTTCCGTGCAATTGCTGGCTCGCGAAGGTGCATACGCCCAGCTGCGTCTGCGTTCCGGTGAAATCCGCAAGGTGCACGTCGATTGCCGCGCCACCATCGGTGAAGTCGGTAACGAAGAGCACAACCTGCGCAAGATCGGTAAGGCCGGTGCAAATCGCTGGCGTGGTATTCGCCCGACCGTTCGCGGTACGGCGATGAACCCGATCGATCACCCGCACGGTGGTGGTGAAGGCCGCACTGGTGAAGGTCGTGTGCCGGTTAGCCCGTGGGGTACCCCGACTAAGGGTTACCGTACCCGCAGCAACAAGCGCACCGACAATATGATCGTGCGCCGCCGGTATTCGAATAAGGGGTAATTAGACATGGCTCGTTCCGTTAAAAAAGGCCCGTTCGTCGACGCTCATCTGCTCAAGAAGATTGAAGCAGTGCGTGCGACCAACGACAAGCGCCCGGTAAAGACCTGGTCCCGTCGCTCCACCGTGCTGCCCGACTTCGTCGGTCTGACCATCGCGGTGCACAACGGCAAGCAACATGTTCCCGTGTACATCAACGAGAACATGGTCGGTCACAAGCTGGGCGAATTCTCGCTGACCCGTACGTTCAAGGGTCACGCTGCCGACAAAAAAGCCAAGAAGTAAGGTGCCGCCATGCAAACTTCCGCTATTTTGACTGGCGCACGCCTGTCGGCTCAGAAAGCTCGCCTGGTCGCTGACCTGGTGCGCGGCAAGCCGGTTGAGCACGCCATCAACATTCTGACCTTTAGCCCTAAAAAGGGCGCGGTCATCATCAAGAAGCTGTTGCTGTCGGCGATTGCAAATGCCGAACACAACGATGGCGCCGATATTGACGCCCTCAAGGTGACGACCATTTATGTGGACAAGGGACCTTCCCTGAAGCGTTTTGCCGCACGTGCCAAGGGCCGTGGCAACCGCATCGAGAAGCAAACCTGCCACATCACCCTGACCGTGGGCGAATGAGGACGATATGGGACAGAAAATTCATCCGATTGGCTTCCGTCTAGCCGTCAACAAGAACTGGGCCTCGAAGTGGTATGCGAATAGCAAAAACTTCCCGGCCATGCTCGCCGAAGATATCAAGGTGCGCGAGTTCCTGAAGAAAAAGTTGTCGCATGCCTCGGTTGGTCGCATCGTTATCGAGCGCCCGGCCAAGAACGCCCGCATTACCATCCACAGCGCCCGTCCGGGTGTGGTGATTGGCAAGAAGGGTGAAGACATCGAGATCCTGAAGCGCGACCTAGTCAAGCTGATGGGTGTGCCGGTGCACATCAACATCGAAGAAATCCGCAAGCCGGAAACCGATGCACAAGTGATCGCTGATTCCATCGCTGCCCAGCTGGAAAAGCGCGTGATGTTCCGTCGTGCCATGAAGCGCGCGATGCAGAACGCCATGCGTCTGGGTGCCCAGGGTATCAAGATCATGTCGTCGGGTCGTCTGAACGGCATCGAAATCGCCCGTACCGAATGGTATCGCGAAGGCCGTGTGCCCCTGCACACCCTGCGCGCTGACATCGATTACGCGACGTCCGAAGCCAAGACCACCTACGGCATCATCGGTATCAAGGTGTGGGTGTACAAGGGTGACGTGAAGGCTGGCCAGGAAGTGGCCGCTCAGCCGGAACAAGCCGAACGCAAGCCGCGAAAGGGACCTCGAAATGCTGCAGCCAACTAGACTCAAGTACCGCAAACAGCAGAAAGGCCGTAACACCGGCGTTGCTACCCGCGGTAACAAGGTTAGCTTCGGCGAGTGGGGCCTGAAGGCCATTGGCCGTGGTCGTCTGACCGCGCGTCAAATTGAAGCCGCTCGTCGCGCCATGACCCGTCACATCAAGCGTGGCGGTCGTGTGTGGATCCGCGTATTCCCGGATAAGCCTATCTCTTCCAAGCCCGCTGAAGTCCGGATGGGTAATGGTAAGGGTAGCCCGGAATACTACGTTGCCGAGATTCAGCCTGGTAAGGTGCTGTATGAGATGGACGGTGTGGACGAGACTCTCGCCCGCGAAGCCTTCCGTCTGGCCGCCGCCAAGCTGCCAATCGCGACGACTTTCGTAACCCGACATGTGGGGCAGTGAGATGAAAGCGACTGAATTGCGTAACAAATCGGTCGATGAGCTCAAGACCGAGCTCACCTCGCTCCTGAAGGCCCAGTTCGGCCTGCGCATGCAGCTGGCTACCCAGCAGCTTGCCAAGACCAGTGAACTGAAGCGCGTTCGCCGCGATATCGCGCGCGTTCGCACCATCCTGGCTCAGAAGGTGGCGTAAATGACCGAGACCAAACTGAAGCGTTCGCTGACCGGCCGTGTGGTCAGCAACAAGATGGACAAGACCGTGGTTGTGCTGGTTGAGCGTAAGGTTAAGCACCCGCTCTACGGCAAGATCATTCGTCTGTCGAAGAAGTACCATGCGCACGATGAAACCAACGCCTACGGCGAAGGTGACATGGTGACCATCGAGGAAACTCGTCCTCTGTCCAAGACCAAGTCCTGGATCGTGACCAGTCTCATCGAGAAGGCTCGTACCGCCTAATCAAGTGATCTGATCACTTTTTTAGCGTAAGTGCTTGTCAGGGCATTCTACATATCGTAGAATGCCCTGCTGTTTATCCTTCGTCCGAAATGGTGTTCCATCATTTCGGTGTCGGAGTTTTATCCCTATCGGGGTCCAAAACTGGCCGTTGTGCCGTGGTTTGCTACGGCGCTGCCGGGTATGCCGGCGGAATTGACGGGTTAAGTTGGAGGTTTGTTTCCATGATTCAAATGCAATCCATGCTGGATGTTGCTGACAACACCGGTGCGCGCTCTGTTATGTGCATCAAGGTGCTGGGTGGCTCCAAGCGTCGTTACGCTTCGGTGGGCGACATCATCAAGGTGAGTATCAAGGACGCCGCACCGCGTGGCCGCGTGAAGAAGGGCGACGTTTATAACGCCGTCGTTGTTCGCACTGCCAAGGGTGTTCGTCGTGCCGATGGTCAGCTCATCAAGTTTGATGGCAATGCCGCCGTGCTCCTCAACAACAAGCTTGAGCCGATCGGCACCCGCATCTTCGGGCCGGTGACGCGTGAACTGCGCACCGAGCGCTTCATGAAGATCGTCTCGCTCGCGCCAGAAGTGCTGTAAGGGGTACGCGCATGAATAAGATTCGTAAAGGCGACGAAGTCGTCGTTATCACTGGCAAAGACAAGGGCAAGCGCGGCACCGTCCTGCGTGTTCTGGTCAATGACAAGGTTATCGTTGAGGGTATCAACGTCGTGAAGAAGCACCAGAAGCCGAATCCGGTTCGCGGTGTTGCTGGCGGTGTGGTGGATAAGACGATGCCGATCCAGGTTTCCAACGTAGCCATCTTCAATAAAGCGACCCAGAAGGCTGACCGCGTCGGCTTCAAGTTGCTCGACGACGGCAAAAAAGTTCGCGTGTTCAAGTCGAACGGCGAAGTGGTCGGGGGCTAAACATGGCACGCTTGCAAGATTTCTACAAAGAAACCGTCGTTCCGCAGCTTACTGAAAAGTTCGGCTATACGTCGATCATGGAAGTGCCGCGCATCGAGAAGATCACTGTCAACATGGGTGTTGGCGAAGCTGTGGCCGATAAGAAGGTCATGGAGCACGCCGTTGGCGATCTGACCAAGATCACCGGCCAAAAGCCCGTCGTGACCCTGTCGAAGAAGTCGATTGCCGGCTTCAAGATTCGTGACAACTACCCGGTTGGCTGCAAGGTCACCCTGCGTCGCGATCGTATGTATGAATTCCTGGATCGTCTGGTGACCATCGCTCTGCCGCGCGTGCGCGACTTCCGCGGTGTATCGGGCAAGTCCTTTGATGGCCGTGGTAACTACAACATGGGCGTCAAGGAACAGATCATTTTCCCGGAAATCGAGTACGACAAGATCGACGCCCTGCGTGGTATGAACATCACGATTACCACCACCGCGAAGACCGACGAAGAAGCCCGTGCGCTGCTCGCCGCGTTCAAGTTCCCGTTTAAGAACTGAGGTTTGCCATGGCTAAACTCGCTTTGATCAACCGTCAAGAGAAGCGCGAAAAGCTGGTGGCGAAGTTTGCCGCCAAGCGCGAACAGCTGCTGGCAATCATCAACGACCAGAACCTGAGCGACGAAGAGCGCTTCGCCGCCCGCCTGAAACTCCAGGCCCTGCCGCGCAACGCCAACCCGACGCGTCTGCGTAACCGTTGTTCGGTTACCGGTCGTCCGCGTGGTGTGTTCCGCAAGTTCGGCCTCGGCCGTAACAAGCTCCGTGAGATCGCCATGCGTGGTGAGATCCCCGGTGTTGTCAAGGCCAGCTGGTAAGGAGATCACGAATGAGTATGCATGATCCCATCGCCGATATGCTGACCCGCATCCGTAACGCTCAGCGTGCGGACAAGCCGTCGGTAACGATGCCCTCCTCCAAGATCAAGGTGGCTATCGCTACCGTGCTGAAGGATGAAGGTTATATCGAAAACTTCGCCGTGACCGGCGATGAAAAGAAGCCCCAGCTCGATATCGAGTTGAAGTACTACGCCGGCCGTCCGGTTATCGAGCGCATCGATCGCGTTTCGAAGCCTGGTCTGCGTATCTACAAGGGCGTGAACGATATCCCCAAGGTTATGAACGGCCTCGGTATCGCCATTGTCTCCACCTCCATGGGTGTGATGACTGACCGCAAAGCACGCGCCCAGGGTATCGGTGGCGAGCTGCTCTGCTTCGTGGCGTAAGGAGTAGAACATGTCCCGCGTAGCTAAAAACCCAGTCGTTCTGCCTGCCGGCGTTGAAGTCAAGCTGGCCGGTGGCGAGATTGTTGTTAAGGGCCCGCTCGGTACCGCATCGCGTCCTCTGGATAGCGCTGTCGAGATCGCTGTCGAAAACAACGCTCTGGTCTTCAAGGCCGTTGATGAAAGCAAGCACTCCCGCGCCATGTCCGGCACGATGCGTGCACTGCTGAACAACATGGTAACCGGTGTCTCCAAGGGCTTTGAGCGCAAGCTCAACCTGGTAGGCGTGGGTTATCGTGCCCAGGCTCAAGGTGAAGTTCTTAATCTGACGCTGGGTTTCTCCCACCCTGTCGCGCACAAGATGCCGGCTGGTGTGAAGGTGGAAACCCCGACGCAGACCGAGATCCTCCTGAAGGGTGTCGACAAGCAACAGGTTGGTCAGGTTGCCGCTGAGATTCGCGCATACCGTGCTCCAGAGCCCTATAAGGGCAAGGGTGTACGTTATAGCGACGAAGTGGTGGTCCTGAAAGAAACCAAGAAGAAGTAATCGAGGCTGAAATCATGGACAAGAACGAAACTCGCTTGCGCAGGGCCCGCAAAACCCGTGCCCGCATTGCCGGCTTGAAAGTGGTGCGCCTTTCGGTTCATCGCACTAACAGCCATATCTACGCCCAGGTCATTGATGAGACCGGCGGCAAGGTGCTGGCCAGCGCGTCGACCCTGGAAGTGGATGTCCGTAAGGACATCGCTAACGGTGGCAACATCGCTGCTGCAGCTGCTGTTGGTAAGCGTATCGCCGAAAAGGCGAAGGCTGCTGGCGTAAGCGCCGTTGCCTTCGACCGCTCGGGCTTCCATTACCACGGCCGCGTCAAGGCTTTGGCCGACGCCGCTCGTGAAGCCGGCCTCGAATTCTAAGGAGTAATCATGGCGAAGTCAGAAATCGAAGATCGCGGCGACGGCCTGCGGGAGAAGATGATCAGCGTCAACCGCGTCACCAAGGTGGTGAAGGGTGGCCGGATCATGGGTTTCGCCGCACTGACCGTGGTCGGTGACGGTGATGGCCGTATTGGCATGGGCAAGGGCAAGTCGAAGGAAGTGCCCGTGGCTGTGCAAAAGGCAATGGAAGAAGCCCGCCGCAAGCTGGTGAAGATCAGCTTGAAGAACGGTACCGTTCAGCACGCAGTCGTTGGCAAGCACGGTGCTACCACCGTGTTCATGCAACCTGCCGCTGAAGGCGCTGGTATCAAGGCCGGTGGTCCGATGCGCGCTGTGTTCGAGGTGATGGGCGTGACCAACATCTCGGCCAAGTGCCACGGTTCCACCAATCCTTACAACCTCGTGCGTGCCACCCTGGACGGTTTGTCCAAGCTGCGCAGCCCGGCTGAAGTTGCTGCAAAGCGCGGCAAGGCCATCGAGGACATCCTGGGGGCCGAGGCAAATGGCTAATTCCAAGATCAAGGTAACGCTCGTCAAGAGCCTGATTGGCCGTCTCGAAGCGCACAAGGCGTGCGCTCGTGGTCTGGGTCTGCGTCGCATCCGCCAAACGGTGGAAGTGATCGATACCCCGGAAAACCGCGGCATGATCAACAAGATCAGCTATCTGCTGAAAAGCGAGGGCTAAATGGAACTGAATACGATCAAGCCCGCTGATGGTGCCAAGCACGCTTCTAAGCGTGTAGGCCGCGGCATTGGCTCTGGCCTGGGCAAGACTTGTGGCCGTGGTCACAAGGGTCAGAAGTCGCGTTCGGGTGGTTTCCACAAGGTAGGCTTCGAAGGCGGTCAAATGCCTTTGCAACGTCGCCTGCCCAAGCGTGGTTTCAAGTCGTTGACCAAGGGTCACACGGTTGAGCTGCGTCTGGACGACCTGAACAAGCTGCCGGTTGAAGAAGCCGACTTGCTGGTGTTGAAGCAGGCTGGCTTGGTGCCGCAAGGTGCCAAGGCTGCCAAGCTGATCCTGGCTGGTAAGGTGGAGAAGGCTATCAAGCTGCGTGGCGTGTCGGCAACTGCCGGCGCCCGTGCTGCTCTGGAAGCCGCCGGCGGCAGCATTGTCGAATAAAGCTTGAGATAGGGCGACTACGTGGCAAATCCTGCGATGGCCAGTACTGCAAGCAAGTATGCAGATCTGAAAAAACGAATCTTGTTCCTCATAGGTGCTTTGATCGTTTATCGCATCGGTGCGCATATCCCTATACCAGGTATTGATCCGATAGCCTTGGCCAAGCTCTTCGACATGTCGCAGAGCGGGGCCGGGCTGCTGAACATGTTCAACATGTTCTCGGGCGGTGCCTTGTCCAGGGCAACGGTGTTTACCATCGGCATCATGCCGTATATCTCTGCTTCTATCGTCGTTCAGCTGGGTTCGGAAGTCGTACCCAAGCTGAAGGAATTGAAGAAGGAGGGTGAGGCAGGTCGTCGCAAGATCACGCAGTACACGCGTTATCTGACCGTGGTTATCGCTGTTGCACAAAGCTTCGGTGCGGCAAGTTGGGCGCTCAATTCTCAGTTGGTTGTGCCAGGTGTCAGTGGTGCGGAGTTCTACTTCACCACCGTGTTGACCCTGGTGACCGGCACGATGTTCTTGATGTGGCTGGGTGAGCAGATCACCGAGCGTGGCCTGGGTAACGGTATCTCCATCCTGATCTTTGCGGGTATTGCCTCTGGCATACCGGCATCCATAGGTCAGACCCTGGAGCTGGCCAACCAAGGTGCGCTGCCTGTGTTGCTGGTGTTGGCCCTGGGGGCTGGCGTGGTCTTGCTGACTGCTGCCGTGGTGTTTGTGGAACGTGGTCAGCGCAAGGTGCTGGTGAGCTATGCCAAGCGTCAGGTGGGCAACCGCGTGATGCAAGGCCAGAATACCCATCTGCCACTCAAGCTGAACATGGCTGGTGTCATACCGCCGATTTTTGCTTCGAGCATCATATTGTTCCCGGCTACCCTGATGTCCTGGGGTGGCGAGTCCAGCTTCTTCTCCTGGTTGAAGCCGGTCGGCTCCATGTTGCATCCTGGTCAGCCGCTGTATGTGATGCTTTACGCAGCTGCCATCATCTTCTTCTGCTACTTCTATACCGCCTTGGTTTTCAATCCCAAGGAAACGGCTGAGAACCTGAAGAAGAGCGGTGCGTACATTCCTGGCATACGCCCGGGTGAACAGACCGCAAAGTATATTGAGCGTGTGATTCTGCGTCTGACGCTGATCGGTGCGATCTACATCAGCATCATCTGCCTGATTCCGGAGTTCCTGCTCCTGCAGTGGAACCTGCCGTTCTATTTCGGCGGTACTTCACTGTTGATCGTGGTGGTGGTAACGATGGACTTCATGGCACAGGTCCAGTCGTATCTGCTGTCTCACCAGTACGAGAGTTTGCTGAAGAAGGCGAACTTTAAGGCTGGCTGATACGAACCTGTGACTAACGATAGATAACCCGAACGAGTCATGTCGAAGGAAGACGTTATTCAGATGCAAGGGGAGGTTCTGGAGAACCTTCCCAACGCGACTTTTCGCGTGAAACTGGAAAATGGTCATGTGGTACTGGGCCATATCTCCGGCAAGATGCGGATGCACTATATCCGTATCCTACCTGGCGATAAGGTGACCGTGGAGCTGACGCCCTACGATCTATCCCGTGCCCGTATAGTCTTCCGCTCGAAGTGACGCGGTTTTTCATTGAAAGGATAGAGCGATGCGAGTTCAAGCTTCGGTCAAGAAAATATGCCGTAACTGCAAAGTCATACGCCGCAACCGCGTTGTGCGTGTGATCTGCACGGATCCGCGGCACAAACAACGTCAAGGTTAAGCCGCGTCAGTTGCCGTCGGCTGGCGTTTGGTGCTAGAATCCGCAACTTTTTACATCTGGGGTAACGAGAATGGCCCGTATTGCTGGGGTAAACATACCCAATCATCAGCATACCGTCATTGGCCTGCAAGCCATTTACGGGATCGGACAGACTCGCGCTAAGGCCATCTGTGCCATCGCTTCAGTTCCTGCTGATCGCAAGATCAAGGACCTGACCGATGCAGAGATGGACAAGCTGCGCGAGGAAGTCGGCAAGTTCACGGTTGAGGGTGACCTCCGTCGTGAGATTACGATGAACATCAAGCGTCTGATGGACCTCGGTTGTTACCGTGGTCTGCGCCATCGCAAGGGCTTGCCCGCGCGTGGTCAGCGCACCCGCACGAACGCGCGTACCCGCAAGGGCCCGCGTAAGTCGATCGCAGGGAAGAAGTAAGCACTTAAGGAATAGCAATGGCTAAAGCAAACACAGTGCGTGTACGGAAGAAAGTCAAAAAGGTCGTGTCGGAAGGCATCGTGCATGTGCACGCTTCCTTCAACAACACGATCGTGACCATCACTGATCGCCAAGGAAATGCTCTCTCCTGGGCTACCTCGGGCGGTGCTGGTTTCAAGGGCTCTCGGAAAAGTACACCATTCGCCGCCCAGGTGGCAGCGGAGCATGCTGGTAAAGTTGCCCAGGAATATGGCGTCAAGAACCTCGAAGTCCGCATCAAGGGACCCGGCCCAGGCCGTGACTCCGCTGTGCGTGCGTTGAATGCGCTGGGTTTCAAGATCACCAGCATTTCCGACGTTACCCCCGTACCGCACAACGGCTGTCGTCCGCCGAAAAAGCGTCGTATCTAATTCCGGAGACCCGAGATGGCACGTTATATCGGACCGAAATGTAAACTTTCGCGCCGCGAAGGCACAGATCTGTTCCTGAAGAGCGCACGTCGCGCTCTGGACAGCAAGTGCAAGCTGGATAGTAAGCCTGGTCAACACGGTGCTAAGCAGCCCCGTCTGTCAGGTTTTGGTGTGCAACTGCGTGAGAAGCAAAAGATTCGCCGTATTTACGGCGTTCTTGAGCGTCAGTTCCGCCGTTATTTTGAAGAGGCTTCCCGCCGTAAGGGCTCGACCGGTGAAAACCTGTTGAAGATCCTGGAAGCGCGTCTCGACAACGTTGTGTACCGCATGGGCTTCGGCTCGACCCGCTCGGAAGCTCGTCAGCTGGTCAGCCACAAGTCGATCACCGTGAATGGTGTGGTGGTGAATATCGCCTCCTATCAGGTCAAGGCTGGCGACGTGGTGTCTGTTCGCGACAAGTCGAAGAAGCAGGTTCGTATTCAGGAAGCGCTCGCGCTGGCTGAGCAGATCGGTTTCCCCGGCTGGGTTAGTGTCGATGGCAAGAAGATGGAAGGCGTTTACAAGAGCGCCCCAGAACGCAGCGACCTGTCCAGCGACATCAACGAGCAGCTCGTCGTCGAGTTCTACTCGAAGTAATCGAACCGTAAATACGGATCGTCGCTCGTTTCGATAAAGGGATTGATTGTTTATGCAAAGCAACGCGAATGACTTGCTGAAACCGCGCATCATCGATGTGCAGGCATCGTCGTCTACCCAGGCGCGTGTCGTGATGGAGCCGTTTGAGCGTGGCTACGGCCATACGCTCGGCAATGCGTTGCGCCGTATCCTGCTGTCGTCGATGCCCGGCTATGCGCCGACCGAAGTTAAGATCGAAGGCGTGTTGCATGAGTATTCGGCACTTGACGGTGTTCAGGAGGATGTCGTTGATATCCTCTTGAACCTCAAGGGTGTGGTGCTCAAGCTGCACGGCCGTGGTGAAGCCCTGCTGACCCTGAAGAAGGATGGCGAAGGCGTTGTGAAGGCCAGCGATATCGAAGTCCCTCACGACGTCGAGATCGTCAACCCTGATCACGTGATTGCCAACCTCTCTGCTGGCGGCAAGCTCGCCATGGAGATCAAGGTTGAAAAGGGCCGCGGCTACCAGCCGGCTGTCGTGCGTCTGGACAAGGAAGAGGGCCGTAACATCGGCTCCATCCTGCTGGATGCGTCGTTCAGCCCGATACGTCGCGTCAGCTACGCGGTTGAGAGCGCTCGTGTTGAGCAGCGTACCGACCTCGACAAGCTGGTGATGGAGATCGAAACGAACGGTGCCATCGATCCGGAAGAAGCGGTTCGTTTTGCCGCCCGCGTCCTGGTCGAGCAGCTGGCCGTGTTCGCTGACCTGAAGAGCACTGAAGTCGAACCTGAGGCGCCTCGTGCGCCGCAGGTCGACCCGATCCTGCTCCGCCCGGTTGACGATCTGGAATTGACCGTGCGTTCGGCGAACTGCCTGAAGGCTGAAAACATCTATTACATCGGTGACCTGATCCAGCGTACCGAGACCGAATTGCTGAAGACCCCGAACCTGGGTCGCAAGTCCTTGAATGAAATCAAGGAAGTGCTGGCCTCCAAGGGTCTGACGCTCGGCATGAAGCTGGAAAACTGGCCGCCGGTCGGCCTGGAAAAGCCGTAATCCAGGCTGGAAAGACAAGGGATAAACACCATGCGTCATCGTCAAAGTAACCGCAAACTGAATCGCACGACGAGCCATCGTCTGGCGATGCTGCGCAACCTGGCCAACGCACTGCTGAAGCACGAAGTCATCAAGACGACGCTGCCTAAGGCAAAGGAACTGCGTCGCGTGGCTGAGCCGCTGATCACTCTGGGCAAGCAGGAGCGCACTGTCGCCAACCTGCGTCTGGCCTTCGACCGCACTCGCGATCGTGAGCTGACCCTGAAGCTGTTCGACGTGCTGGGCCCACGCTACAAGAACCGTAACGGCGGCTACCTGCGCATTCTGAAGTACGGTTTCCGTCAGGGCGACAATGCTCCTATGGCATTGGTCGAACTGCTGGACCGTCCGGAAGTTGCTGAAGTGGTGGAAGCTGCCTAAACCGCAGTGTTCCAATGAAAAAGCCAACCTTAGGGTTGGCTTTTTTACGTCTAGCGTACTGCTTTCGGCATAGCGGCAGCATTAGCTGGGGTGGGCCGATATCTGTATGGGTGGTGGCGGCTCGGCGGGATCATCGCCAAACCAGTCCCAGCTTATCTGCGCTTTGCGGCTGGCTTCGTGGCACAGGTGCTGCGCCTTGTCGTAACCCATGCCGGCCAGGTCGGCGACGGCCTGATAGTCGTCAGGAAGCGCCTCATCGTTCCAGCCATTGGCACTATGGCGGGCATAGGCCACGGCGGTGGTGACGGTACGCACCCTGGGGTGTTCTGCGTGGCCTTCATCCATCAGCATCTTCAGTATCGGGGGCAGGTGCCAAGCTTCGATCAGCGCCAGCTGTAGCTCGAGCAAAGGAAAGCCCAGCACGGTCTTTTGCGCCAGTTGGCTGCGCAGACGCTTGTCCAGTTGTTGCATGGCGCGTATCCGTAGCAGCAACTTGGGGGCGAAGCAGCCCACCAGTACTTCGGCGATATCGCGCAGCAAGGCGGCGGTGCCCACCTCGCCGCCGTCGATATCGTGTCGGTGGCCGGCCCAGAGTTCGGCGCTGATGGCGGCATGGAAGGCTCGCTGCAGCACTCGAAGGACCTGCTTCAGGCCTTGTGGGTGCCCCTGCAGCATATGCTCGACTGTGTCGCACTCGACAAAGGCGCGCAGCAGGGGGTCGACCCCCACCATCAGGATGACCCGTTCTACGGTGGTGACGTCGGTCAGTTGCTGGGCGGAACGGTGTCGCTGCAGATAGCGCAGTATCTTGAGTGCCAGCAGGGCGTCGTGGTGTGCGACGGCCGCCAGATCCAGCACCGTGGCATCCTCGCCTTTCTCCACCAGCTTGACCAGCTCTGCCTTGCTGCGGGCGAGTATGGGGAAGGTGCTGGCTTCGAAGAAGCGTGTCCAGGCATCAATACTGGCTAAAGGGTGCTCTATCATCTGTCCTCCTCGCATGAGTCTAGTGCTCGCTGCCAGCGATAGCCAGCCCAGCACGCAAGCTGCCGATATCACTATAATCGACGGCTTCCCCTTATCGAGTTCACCATGGCCAGCTATGCAATAGGCGACCTGCAGGGTTGTTATCAGGAGTTTCTGGACTTGCTGGCCGCCATGGCGTTTCAGCCGGGTAGGGACCGGCTGTTCCTGGTAGGTGATCTGGTCAATCGTGGGCCAGACTCACTGGCGGTGTTGCGTTGGGTGTATCAGCACCGGGACTGTGTCGATATCGTGCTTGGCAATCATGATTTGCACCTGCTGGCGGTGCAGGCGGGCCTGGCGAGGCAGAAGGGTAGGGACACCCTGGCCGAGGTGTTGGCGGCGCCTGACGCCCCCTTGCTGTTGGACTGGCTGCGTTGTCAGCCGCTGGTGCGGCGATGCGGTGGCTATCTGCTTGTCCATGCGGGCTTGCTGCCCGACTGGACGCCGCAACAGGCGGTGGCGCTGTCGGCGGAGGTCGAGGCGGTGCTGGCCTCCGCGGGGTATAAGGAATTCCTGGGGCAGATGTATGGCAATCAACCCAGCCGGTGGCATGAGGGGCTGGTCGGCATGGACAGGCTGCGCCTGGTGGTGAATGTCTGCACCCGCATGCGCCTGCTAACGGACACAGGGGCCTTGGACCTGGATTTCAAGGGTGAGCTGGACGATGCGCCGGCCTATCTGCATGCCTGGTTTGATGCACCGGATAGGCAGCACCAGGATGTCTGTATAGTCAGCGGCCATTGGTCGGCCTTGGGCTTGATGCTGAGGCCTGACGTCATCGCGCTGGATACCGGCTGTGTCTGGGGTGGCAGCCTGGCTGGTGTGCGGCTGGAGGATAGGCAGGTGTTTCAGGTGCCATCACGCCAAGCGCGCTCTAGCGACTGGGGCTGATGTCGTCCCCGTTAGCCGGTTGCGAGGGCTCAGGTGCTGCGACGACCAGCTCGATGTCGCTACGCACCCGTTCGGCGATGCGTTGCTGCGCCAGCTGCGCCAGCTCTCGCCGGCCATATTCCTGGGCGGCCAGGGTGGGCAGGTAATCGAGGGTGACGCGCATGCGCGGTTCAGCCAGCAACAGGCCCATGGATTCAATCAGGCTCATTTCCCCCACATAGGCGGCAGCCGTGCTGCGCAGGCCGTGCTGGTCGTAGTAGCGCAGGGCGATGGGCTGCAGCTGGGCGCCAGCTTCTATGGCGGGCTGCAGCAGCGAGGCATTGAAGCTGGCGACATCCAGCCCATGGGTGGTACTGCCTTCGGGGAAGACAGCAATGCAATCGCCGCTGCTGAGCGCATGGGCAATCTGGCGATTGACCCGCACGGTGTCATGGCGGCGTTCGCGGGCCACGAACAGGGTGCCGGTCCGATGGCATAGCCAGCCTATCAGGGGCCAGCGGCGGACCTCGGATTTGGCCACGAAGCGCGATGGGCAGACCGCATTCATGACAAAGATATCCAGCCAGGACACGTGGTTGGCCACCAGCACGGTATTGGTAGGCACCAGCTCAGGGTGGTCGCCGCGTGCTTCCACCTCGATGCCCAGTATCTGGCACAGGCGCCGAGACCAGCGCGCGATGGCGCGCGCCCGGCTGGCGGCATCCCTGCGCTTGAACAGCAGGGCTACCTCGGTCAGGCCAAGCAGCAGATGCAGGAAGAGGCGGGCGGAACGCCACGCGCGTAATAGTCGCGGTGTTTTCATGGTGACAAGCCGCGAGTGTAATGTCGCGAGCAGCGGCTTGTCAGCAAACCGTGCGCTGATACCGGCCAGCACCCCGGTCATGCGGTGGCGATGAAGTGACGGGCGTAACGGTTATTCATCCGGCTCATGGGCAGCAGGATCAGCAGGTCGGCGGTGTTGAAGTCCGGATCCCATGCCGGCAGGCCGCAGATATAGGCCCCCACGCGCATATAGCCCTTGATCAGCGGCGGGATCTCGGCCGGCACGGCATCATCGAGTGCATCCAGGGGCAGCGGGCAGCGTGGATGGGCGCGCCACTCTACCGGCGACATGGATTTTTTGCTCAGCTCCCGGTAGATGCTGGCGGCAGCATGCCCGCCGTCCGCCATGCTGATGCTGGCGCAGCCGACCAGGTATTCGTAGCCGTGGCGGCTCATGTAGTCGGCTAGGCCGGCCCACAGCAGGGTGATAGTGGCGCCGGTGCGGTAGTCAGGATGTACGCAGGAGCGCCCCACTTCGACCATGCTGTTGCGGATGTGCTGGAAGCGGGTCAGGTCGAACTCGGTTTCGGAGTAGTAGCTGCCTAGTGCCTTGGCTTGGTGGGGCGGCAGGATGCGATAGGTGCCGACGACTTCGTTGCTGGCTTCGTCCCGTACCAGCAGGTGTTCGCACCAGGGGTCGAACAGGTCTACGTCCAGGCCGCTATGGCGGCTGTTGAGCCGAGCGCCCATCTCTTCGCCAAACACCTTGTAGCGCAAGGCCTGCGCTGCGCGTACGTCGCTGTCGCTGCTGGCCAGGCTGACGCTAAGCTTGGGCCGGACCGGGGTGGTGGGTTGCAGTTCGATATGCAGCATGGCGCTGGGGCTCCAGGTCTGTTCGTGGTCTCAGGAACAAACTTAGAGTGCTGCCATGACGGTCAGGTGACCGTGGAATGAAGGATTTCTTACCGGCCTAACGACGCCTAGGCGCGGTGGTCGCTACCGTCGTCAGCCAGTGGATCGACCGGGCTGCCTGCAACCCGGTACTGCTCGGCAGCCCATAGGCCCAGGTCTATCTGCTTGCAGCGTTCGCTGCAAAACGGACGCCAGGGATTATCGCTGGACCATGGGCTGAGCTTGCCGCAACACGGGCAGGGGACTTGACGTTGGGACATGGATCAGAGGTTGCAGAAGGCCAGGACGAAATCGATATCGTGATCGCACTGCCTGGGGCGGTCGGAGCCGGCGGCAGGCGTGACGAAACGCACATTGATGGCGTACTTGTTGGCCGAGAGTTCGGGAACGTAGGGAATGTCGGAGGCCAGTGTTACCTTGAGCAGCTGCACCAGCTTGCCGCCCGACATCTGCTGGAAGGCACCATTGCGGGCCACCAGGGGTACTACCTTGGCGCTGTTGCGCAATATCCGCAGCACGATGTCTATGCCGTCCTTGATGGGCAGCATGGGGCCTAGCCAGCCACCCAGTTCGTGCCGGCGTTCTTCTACCGGTTTTTGTTGCCAGTAGTGGTAGGAGGGTAGGTCGAACTCGCAAACGCCGCCGGGAATGCCGGAGCGCTGCTTGATGGCCATCAGCCACTCATTCTCACGCAGGTGCTGGGCGAACTTGCCGGTGGGCTCCAGCAGGCGGCCATGGGTGTGCTCGATATCGGCCAGTACCATATCCAGCGCTTCTTCGGAAATCTGCGGATTGTCGCGCAGTCCTTCCAGTGTCTGGCGCTGGCGGTCCAGCTCCTGCAGCAGATCTGATTTCAGATCGGCGCGGCCGGCCACTTCCATGATTTCGAACAGGCACAGCAGGGAGGCGTGATGCTCCAAGGGGTGATCGCGACCGGCAAAGAAGGCGGCACGGTCGTACAAATCCTCCAGCCGCAGCAAGGTGCGGATACGTTCGTTGACGGGGAATTCGTAGCTGATCACGTTGGGCGTGGAATGGTTAGGCCTGTATTAGCGCTCGATTGTGCAAGATTCGCCCCATTTTTACAAACGATTAAGCTGAATCGGTTTCCGATTCAGGTGCTTGCAGATACTTCTTATGTAAAACCTTAACTTTATCCGCGAGTTGCGCGAGGTCGCCGTCGTTGGTGATCACGTCGTCGGCTCGAGCCAAACGTTCGCTGCGGCTCATCTGGCCGGCCATGATGGCCCTGACCTCGGCCTCGCTGAGCTGGCTGCGCTGCATCACACGGGAGATCTGCAGTGCCTCGGGGACATCGACCACCAGGGCGCGCGTGATCGTATTGGCGTAGGCGCCCGTCTCGAACAGCAGGGGCACGGCCAGCAGGCAATAGGGTGTGGTGGTGGGCAGGTCGGCCAGATCGGCCAGTGCAGTCTGGCGTATCAGGGGGTGGAAGGCGGATTCCAGGCTGGCCTTGGCCTGGGGATCGCTGAAGATGGCTTGTCTTAGCCTGGGACGGTCGATGGCGCCATCTGGCGTCAGGTAATCTGATCCGAACAGTTGCGCTACGCAGGCGGCACCAGCCTGCCCGGGCTGGCTCAGGCGATGGGCGATCTCGTCGGTATCGACCAGGGGCACGCCCAGCACCTGGAAAGCCCGGGCGACGACGGATTTGCCCGAGCCTATACCGCCGGTCAGGCCTATCACGCGCAAGAGGGGCGCTCCGGCAGGCGAGGCATCAGTAGCCGCCCCAGATCAGTCTTTGCAGTTGCGGGCCCCAGAACAGGGTGGCGAGGCCGGCTATGGCCAGGTAGGGGCCGAAAGGCAGGGGCTTGCCCCAGCCGCGCCGCGCCAGCAGGGTCAGACTGATGCCTATGATGGCACCGGCTACCGACGACATGAGGATGATGACAGGCAGGCACTGCCAGCCCATCCAGGAGCCCAGGGCAGCCAACAGCTTGAAATCGCCATAGCCCATGCCGTCCTTGCCGGTGACCAGCTTGAAGGCCCAGTAGACCAGCCAGAGCAGCAGATAGCCGGCCATGGCACCGACGACGGCATCCTGCAAGGGAACGAAGATGCCGTGCAGGTTGAACAGCAGGCCCAGCCAGAGCAGGGGCAGGGTCAGGCTGTCGGGCAGCAGATAGGTATCGGCATCGATGCAGAACAGGGCTACCAGGAACCACACCAGCAGGATGGCGCCCACTGCCAGCAGGGAGGGGCCAAAGTGCCAGGCCATGGCGGCAGTGAGCAGGCCGGTCGCCAGCTCCACCAGCGGATAGCGCGGGCTGATGGCAGTCTGGCAGTGACGGCAGCGTCCGCGTAGCCATAGCCAGGAGAGTACGGGGATATTGTCGCGGGCGGTGATGAGGGCGCCACAGCCCGGGCAGGCTGAGCGCGGTACCGCCAGGTTGTAGCGTGGCCTGGCGGGCTCTTCGGCATCTTCGGGCAGATCGATGACCGCGCATTCGTGACGGAATTCGCTCTCCATCATCTTGGGCAGGCGATGGATCACCACGTTCAGAAAGCTGCCTACGATCAGGCCCAGGCATAGCGAGAAGACAATGAAGAACGCCGGCTCAATGCCGGCGAGGTTGAGTAGCGTCATTGCATCAGCCGCCGACGGCGGCACCCATCTTGAAGATGGGCAGGTACATGGCAATGATGATGCCACCGATGATGGGGCCCAGTACCATCATGATCATGGGTTCCATCAGGCTGGTCAGTGCATCGACGGCCTCGTCCACTTCCTGTTCGAAGAAGTCGGCGATCTTGCCCAGCATGGCGTCCAGTGCACCGGATTCTTCGCCGATGGCAACCATCTGCATCACCATGGGGGGGAAGACTTCGCTGTTCTGCATGGCGACAGTCAGGCTGGTGCCGGTGCTGACTTCGGTCTGGATGCGTTTGGTGGCGTCGGCATAGATGATATTGCCGGCGGCGCCGCCGACGGAATCCAGTGCTTCAACCAGCGGTACGCCGGCGGCAAACATGGTGGACATGGTGCGCGTCCAGCGGGCGATGGTGGCCTTGCGCATCACATCACCCAGCACCGGCAACTTGAGGGAGGTGCGGTCGATGAATTGCTGGAACTTACGTGACCGTTTCTTGAGCTGAATGATGCCGTAGATACTGCCACCTATGGCGCCAAAGATGGCCCACCAATAGGCCAGGAAGATTTCGGATATGTTGATGACCAGCTGGGTGGGGCCGGGCAGTTCGGCGCCAAAGTTGGAGAACAAATCCTTGAATGCCGGAATCACGAAAATCATGATCACGGTGATCACGATAAAGGCTGCCACCAGAATGGAGATTGGGTAGAACAGGGCGGATTTGATCTTGCCCTTGATGGCCAGGATCTTTTCCTTGTAGGTCGCCAGTCTATCCAGCAGCGCATCGAGAATACCGGCCTGCTCGCCCGCCTGTATCAGGTTGCAGAACAACTGGTCGAAGTAGAGCGGGTGTTTGCGGAAGGCCTGGGTGAGGCTGGCGCCGGTTTCCACGTCGTTCTTGATCTCGGTCAGCAGGCGGGTCACGCTGGGATTGGCGTGACCCTTGGCGACGATGTCGAAGGCCTGCAGCAGTGGTACGCCGGACTTCATCATGACCGCCATCTGGCGGGTGAAGAAGGTGATGTCCTTCTCGGTGATGCGCTTGCCCATGGATCGGGATTGCTTCTTGATCTTGAGCACGGTAACGCCCTGGCGGCGCAGACTGGCACGCACCACGGCATCGCCACCGGCGCGCATTTCACCCTTGATGGTTTTACCCGTCTTGTCCTTGCCTTCCCAGGAAAAGGTTTGTTCCTTGACCTGGCTTTTCTTATCGACCGCCATGCGGTTACTCCTTGGCTTAACAGCCTTATTCGTTGGTGACGGCTTCTACTTCGGTCAGCGAGGTCATGCCTTGCTTGACCTTGAGCAAGCCGGATTGGCGCAAGTCGCGAATACCCTCGCGCTTGGCCTGGTCTGCGATGTCTATAGAGTTACCCTGGCGCATGATGATGCGCTGCATTTCTTCAGAGATGGGCATGACCTGATAGATGCCCACCCGGCCCTTGTAGCCCGAGCCCTTGCAGATATCGCAACCGACAGGACCATAGGGCTGCCAGCTGCCGTCCAGATCGTCCTCGGTGTAGCCGGCGCGCAACAGCACGTCGTGCGGTATGTCCACCGGTTTCTTGCAGGCCGAACATAGGCGCCGTGCCAGCCGCTGGCCGGTGATCAGGATGACCGACGAGGCGATGTTGAACGGGGCGATGCCCATGTTCAGCATACGTGACAGGGTGGCGGGCGCGTCGTTGGTGTGCAGGGTGGAGAACACCATGTGACCGGTCTGGGCGGCCTTGATCGAGATATCGGCGGTCTCCAGGTCACGGATTTCACCGACCATGATGATGTCGGGATCCTGCCGCAGGAAGGATTTGAGTGCGGCCGCGAATGTCAGGCCGGCCTTGTCGTTGACGTTGACTTGGTTGATGCCGGGCAGGTTGATTTCGGCCGGGTCTTCGGCGGTAGAAATATTGATGCCGGGTTCATTCAGGATATTGAGGCAGGTATAGAGCGACACTGTCTTGCCGGAGCCCGTGGGGCCGGTTACCAGCACCATGCCGTAGGGGCGATGGACGGCGTCCAGCAAGGCCGCTTTCTGATCCGGCTCGTAACCCAGCGCGTCGATACCCAGCGTGGCGGAGCTGGGGTCGAGAATCCGCATACAGATCTTCTCGCCGAACAGCGTGGGCAGGGTGGAGACCCGGAAGTCGATGGCGCGTGTCTTCGATAGCACCAGCTTCATCCGGCCATCCTGCGGGATGCGCTTTTCCGAGATGTCGAGCTTGGAGATCACCTTGATACGGGAGGAGATTTTCTCCTTGATGGCCAGCGGAGGCTGGGCCACTTCGCGCAGCACGCCGTCGATGCGGTAGCGGACGCGGTAGAACTTCTCGTAGGGCTCGAAGTGGATATCCGAGGCGCCGCTATTGATGGCATCCAGCAACAGCTTCTGGATGTATTTCACCACCGGGGCGTCATCGACTTCGTTGGTGCTGGTGTCGGCCTCTACCTGGCTCTCCTCGGGCACGTTGAGGTCCAGGTCGTCCTGGTCGTTCACCATGTCCTTGAGGTTGGCGCCACTGGCCTCGACCAGCTTGTCGATCAACTGTCCCAGCTTGGGGTCTTCGACAATGATGGGTTCGATGACGGCGCCGCTCTGGAACTTGGCATCTTCCAGCGCTTGCAGATAGGTTGGATCGGAGATGGCTACGAACAGCTTGGTGCCGCGCTTGTACAGCGGGGCGATGCGGCGGGTCTGCATCAGTTTGCGATCCAGCGCGCCGGGCGGGATATAGGCCGGGTCGAGTTGGGCCAGGTCCAGCATGGGATAGCCGAAGGTCTGGGCGGCGAACTCGGCCACCTGCAGGCCGCTGAGTTTCTTGCTGGCAACCAGGGCCTGCACAAAGCTGGTCTGGTTGGCCTGTGCCTGTGCCTGGATGGCATCCGCATCGGCTTCCTGCAAGCGGCCTTGCTGAACCAGCGCGCGGGCGATGCCAGAGAGGGTGGATGGGGATTGCGCCATAGGTAATGCGTCCTTGCGGAAGGTGACGCGAACTGCGCCGTATTTAGAAGGCTGGCATAAATAATGCCTTTGTCAAGTTCGTATGTAAAGCCGAAAACCCTTGCGCCGTCTGGCTTTGATGGGTTTTTTATGGCGTAGGCATATATTTCGCCTTGCATAATCGCCGGATGGCGCTGCCGCTTGGCTGCGGCGATCAGTGTTGCAGCAGCGCATCCAGTACGAACCGACTACCAATATAGGCCAACAGCAGCAGGGTGAAGCCCGTCAGCGTCCAGTTCACGGCAATGCGGCCGCGCCAGCCGCGCGTTTGCCTGCCCCAGAGCAGGGCGGCGAATACCAGCCAGGCGGCCAGCGAGAACAGGGTTTTGTGATTGAAGGTGACGGCTTTGTGGAATAGCGCCTCGGAGAAGACCGTGCCGGTGACCAGGGTGGCGGTCAGCAGCACAAAGCCCAGCGCCAGGGTGGAGAACAGCAGCCGCTCAAGTGCCAGCAAGGGTGGTAGCTGGCTGAGCAGGCCGCGGCCTGGGTGGTGAAGCTGGCGATCGGCCAGCCGCATCAGGACGGCCAGCCCCGCCGCCACGGCGAAAAACCCATAGGCCAGCATGGCAATGGCGAAATGAGCCTGCATCAGGGGGGCGGACAGCCACGGTGTCGGGTGGCCGGCAGGCATCAGCAGGCTGGCACCCAGGCTGAAGGTTGCCACGGGTAGCAAGATGACCTGCAGGCCTTCCAGCTTGATCAGGAAGGCTGCTGTCCAGTAGATCAGTACCGCTATCCAGGTCAGCATGCCCAGGGCTTCGCGCGCGCCGAAATGGGGGGCAAGGCTGATCAGGGGGGTGAAGGCCAGGGGGGCGTGCAGCAGCAGCAGCAGGCCCAGCAGGCTGTGCTCCAGCTTGAGGCGGGTGGCCGGCAAGTCCTGGATGGGCGGCCGGCGTGATGCCCACAGCCAGCCGGCCAGTGCAAGGTAGCCTAGCCATACCAGCAGGGGGAGCAGGGTGAGGTACTGAGTCATGGGGCGTGTTGGCAAGTCGGGTTGCGGCAAGTCAGGTAAACTGCCGGGTTTAAACAGCCTTTGGGAATCTGTTTACGCGCTTGCCGGCATCGCTAGTGCACTGCGGCAGCTACCCCGTGCGGCTGCGGCTGCCGTGTTTGCGGCCCTGCTTCTGGCGGGCAAGATAGCGGTAAACAGTTTCCGAACCAGTCTTCGGCCTCGTGTCGAGAGGCTGCTCAAGTCTAACAGAGCACCGCTGGGTGCCGATTGAGAATTGCTCCCATGTTTGACAACCTGCAAAGCCGTCTTTCCACTGTCGTCAAAACCCTGCGCGGTCACGCCCGGTTGACGGAGGACAATATCTCGGACGCCATGCGCGAGGTGCGCATGGCCCTGCTGGAGGCCGATGTCGCCTTGCCTGTGGTGAAAACCTTCGTGGCGCAGGTGAAGGAGCGCGCTCTGGGGCAGGAGGTGATGGGTAGCCTGACGCCGGGCCAGGCGGTGATTGGTGTGGTGCACGATGAGCTGAAGAAGCTGATGGGCGACCACAACGACAGCCTCAACCTGGCTGCAGTGCCGCCGGCAATCGTGCTGATGGCAGGTTTGCAGGGGGCGGGCAAGACCACGACCACCGGCAAGCTGGCCAAGCGCCTGAAGGAAGATTCCAAGAAGAAGGTGCTGGTGGTCTCGGCTGACGTGTATCGGCCTGCCGCCATCGAGCAGCTCAAGCTGTTGGCGGGCCAGGTGGGGGTGGAGTGGTTTCCTTCCGACCCCAAGCAGGCGCCGGCCGATATCGCCCGTGCTGCGCTGGATCATGCCAAGCGGCATTTCTTTGATGTCCTGATTGTCGATACTGCGGGCCGCCTGGCGATAGACGAAGCCATGATGGCCGAGATCAAGCAACTGCATGCGCTGCTCAACCCGATAGAGACGCTGTTCGTGGTGGATGCCATGCAGGGGCAGGATGCGGTGAATACGGCGCGGGCCTTTGGTGAGGCCTTGCCGCTGACCGGCGTGGTGCTGACCAAGCTCGATGGCGATGCCCGTGGTGGTGCGGCGCTGTCGGTGCGGCATGTGACCGGCAAGCCGATCAAGTTCATCGGCGTGGGCGAGAAGGTGGGCGGGCTGGAGCCTTTTCACCCCGAGCGCATGGCTTCGCGCATCCTGGGCATGGGCGATGTGCTCAGCCTGATCGAACAGGTGCAGCAGACGGTCGATGTGGAAGAGGCCGAGAAGCTGGCTAAGAAGATGAAGTCTGGCAAGGGTTTTGACCTTGAGGACTTCCTGGCGCAGATACAGCAGATGAAGAAAATGGGCGGCATGTCCGGCCTGCTCGACAAATTGCCGGGCATGGGCCAGATGAGCCAGGCCATGCAGGGGCCGGAGGCTGAAAAAGCCATGCGCCGGGTGGAGGGCATCATACGCTCGATGACGCCGCTGGAGCGGCGCAAGCCTGAGTTGCTCAAGGCCAGCCGCAAGCGCCGTATCGCTGCCGGCGCCGGGGTCAGCGTGCAGGAAGTCAATCGCCTGCTCAAGCAGTTCGAGGACATGCAGAAGATGATGAAGCAATTCTCCGGCAAGAATATGTTCAAGCTGATGAAGGGCATGAAGGGCATGCTCCCCGGCATGTAAAAGCCTTTTCACGATTTTCCCCCGGGGAAAAGATCGTGAATAGACTCTAGGCGCCTGTTCAAGGCTTGCCGCTTTGTCGTTGTGCAACGAGGGTGCGCTGGCTGTGCGCCCCGTCTGGCAGCCGCCTGTGTGGTTTGCCGATACGGTCTAATTACTTGAGTTGCAAGATCTTCTTGCTGCTTTGTGCCGGGTGGTTGTAGAATGCCCGGCTTTCTCCGCCTAACCAGAATTTTAGGAACAACATAATGGTTGTGATTCGTCTTGCCCGTGGTGGCGCCAAGGATCGTCCGTTCTTCAACGTGGTCGTGGCCGACAAGCGCTGCCGCCGTGACGGTCGCTTTATTGAACGCATTGGCTTCTACAACCCCCAAGCCAAGGATGGCGAAGAGGGTCTGCGCATTGCTGCTGACCGCCTGAGCCACTGGATTGGCAACGGTGCCCAGCTGGCTGACAGCGTCAAGAAGCTGGTCAAGCGTCTGCCGGCCTAAGTGCCGAAGGACGTGAGCGCCGACATGAAGCCGGCGGACCAAAAGCCCATCGCAGCATCACCGGCCGGTGTACCGGCTGATCTGGTGCCGATGGGTTTTGTCGCAGGTGCGTTTGGTATACGCGGCTGGGTGAAGGTGGTTTCCGACACCGAGTACGCCGATAGCCTGTTTGATTACGATACCTGGTGGCTGGGCCGTAATGGCAACTGGCGCGCCTATCGTGTCGAAGAGGGTAATCGCCAGCCCAAGAATCTGTCTGCCAAGCTGGAAGGCGTGACGGATCGTGATGTCGCCCATGGTTTCAAGGGGATGACGGTTGCGATCCCGCGCTCCGCCATGCCGCCGGCAGATGAGGGTGAATACTACTGGGCCGATCTGATCGGCTTGGCCGTTGTCAACCTGCAGGGCGAAAGCCTGGGCAAGGTAGACAACCTGCTCAGCACCGGCGCCAATGACGTGCTGGTGGTGAAGGATGGCCAGGCTGAACGCCTGATCCCGTTCGTGGGCCCGGTCATCGACAGCGTTGACCAGGTAGCCGGCGTGATCAAGGTCGATTGGGGCCTGGATTACTGACGTGCGCTTTGATGTCGTCACGATTTTTCCTGCCATGTTCGAGGCGATTGCCCAGCATGGCGTGACGCAGCGGGCGCACGAGCAAGCCTTGTTTGGCCTGCAGTGCTGGAACCCACGCGACTACAGCACGGGCAATTACCGGCGGGTGGATGATCGCCCCTATGGTGGTGGCCCCGGCATGGTGATGCTGCCAGAGCCGCTGGAGGCCGCCATCGAGGATGCCAGGGCAGCGCAGGCTGCTGCCGGCGCCGCGCGTAGCAGAGTGGTTTATATGTCGCCGCAGGGCGCGCCGCTGACCCATGAGTCGGTGATGCGACTGCTGCAGGAGCCCGGCCTGATCATTCTGGCCGGTCGCTACGAAGGCATAGACGAGCGTGTGATTGCGCGCCAGGTGGATGAGGAAATCTCCATCGGCGACTATGTGCTGTCGGGCGGCGAATTGCCGGCCATGGTGCTGATCGATGCGCTGGTCAGGCAGTTGCCCGGGGTGCTGAATGATGCGGCCTCGGCGCAGGAAGACAGTTTTGTGGACGGGTTGCTGGATTGCCCGCATTACACCCGTCCAGAAGAATATCGCGGCATGGCGGTTCCGGAAGTCCTGCTTTCGGGCAATCATGCAGCGATCAGGCGTTGGCGGCTTAAGCAGTCGCTGGGGCGGACGTGGTTGCGTCGGCCCGAGTTGCTGCGGGATCGCCAACTGACAAAAGAGGAAGCTCGTCTTCTCCGTGAGTTCCAGTCCGAACAGGACCAGGATGCGCGTAAAGAGGATGCCTGAGCGCACCGAGAGGTGGCTGGCAGCCCGAGAAGGAACAAGCTTCACACTGGAGTATTGAACGATGAATCTCATCGCCAAGCTGGAACAAGAAGAAATCGCCCGTCTGGGCAAGACCCTCCCCGAATTCGCCCCCGGTGACACCGTCATCGTGCAAGTGAAGGTGAAGGAAGGTAACCGCGAGCGTCTGCAGGCTTACGAAGGCGTGGTTATCGCCAAGCGTAACCGCGGCCTGAACAGCTCCTTCATCGTCCGTAAGATTTCGTCGGGTGAAGGCGTTGAGCGTACTTTCCAGACCTACTCGCCGCTGGTTGCTTCGGTTGAAGTGAAGCGTCGTGGTGATGTGCGTCGCGCCAAGCTGTACTACCTGCGCGACCGCTCGGGCAAGTCCGCACGTATCAAGGAAAAGCTGCCGGCCCGCAAGGTCGCTGTTGCCGCCGCTTAAGCGACGGACACTGCTGCTGCTTGAAAGACGGTCGTCGCAAGACGGCCGTTTTTTTATGCCCGCGGGACCTTCATCCCCATAGGGCGAGGTTGAGCGGCACGGTCAGCATGGCGCCCAAGGTAGTGGCGGTGATGGTGGCGGCGACCAGCTGGCCGTCACTGCCCAGGCGCACGGCCAGGATATAGGCGGTGGTGGCAGAGGGCAGGCAGGCCAGTACCAGCGCTGCCTGGTAGTACACGCCGGTCACCCCCAGCAGGCGGCAGCAGGCAACGGCCAGCAAGGGCAGCAGCAGCAGCTTGACCACCGACCACCAGGCAACCAGCCAGGGCGCGCCGCGCCAGGCAGCCAGGCGCAGGGCGCCGCCTACGGTGATGAGACCCAGTGGCAGGGCGGCACCTGCCAGCAGGCCCAGGCCGTGGTGCAGCCAGGTGGGCAAGGACCATTCGTTGAGATTCCAGCACAGCCCCAGGGTAATGGCGATGATCAGCGGGTTGGCCAGCAGCTCGCGCCAGATGCGGTTGCCCTGGCCCTGGGTCAGTTGCAGGATGGCGACGAGGTTGACCAGTGGAATCAGCAGGCCGACCAGCACGGCGAAGGCGGCAATGCCTTGCTGGCCGTGCAGGCCGCCGATGATGGCCAGGCCCACATAGGTATTGAAGCGGTAGGCGCATTGCGTACCGCTGTTCAGAGCGGTGGGTGTGGCCTGCAGTAGCCAGCGGGCGGCATAGCCCAGCAACAGTCCGCCCAGGGTAAACAGCAGACCGGCCAGCAGCATGGGGCCGCTTTGCGCCATGTCCAGCGGTGCGCGTGACACCGCATTGAAGAGCAGCGGCGGAAACAGGACGTAGTAGATAAACTGTTCCATGCCTTGCCAGAAACCATCGTCGCGAAAGCTGCTGCGCCTGAGCGCATAGCCCAGCAGTATCAGCAGGAAGTCAGGTAGCAGCAGGGTGATCATGGGCTGGAATTATCGGCCTGTTCGAGCAAAATGCAGCATGAGGTGGTGACTTTATGTCCGCCATGACGGATCGGGACAGAATAGACGGTTTTATCGATGCTGCCTGGCTGGCGGAGGGGTGGAGCGGCCACACTGCAGATAGCTACCGGCGCGATCTGACGCAATGGGCCGATTGGCTGGCGCAATCGGGTAGCGACAGCCTGAGCGCTGGCCCCGACCAGATAAGGGATTACCTGGCCTTGCTGGCGGCGCGCTACGCCGAGACCGCGGCGTTGAGCGAGGTGGACAAGCGCCGTCTGCCCGCCTTGATGCGGGGCAAGAATGGGGCATCCCGTGGCCGCTTGTTGTCGGCCTTGCGTCGCTATTACCGGCATTTGCTGGAGGAGGAGACGATAGCCCTGGACCCCACCGGCGAGCTGGATGGGCCCAGGCTGGTGCGGCCCCTGCCCAAGACGCTGTCTGAGGTGGAGGTGGAGGCGCTGATGCGTGCGCCCGCGCTGGATACGCCGCTGGGCCTGCGTGATGCGGCCATGCTGGAACTGATGTATGCGGCTGGCCTGCGGGTGTCGGAGCTGGTGGTCTTACCGCTGGCGGCCATGAACCTGGCCGAAGGTTCGGTGCGGATAGAGCATGGCAAGGGCGACAAGACGCGGTTGGTGCCCATGGGCCAGCCGGCACAGCAGGCGTTCCGGCGCTACCTGGCCGAAGGGCGGCCTCAGTTGTTAGGTGGCCGTGCCCACCCGATTGCCTTTGTGAATGCCCATGGCCAGCCGCTGACCCGGCAGGGCTTCTGGTATATCGTCAAGCAATACGCACTGCGGGTGGGCATAGCGGCCCAGCGCCTGAGCCCGCATGTGCTGCGGCACGCCTTTGCCACCCATCTGGTCAACCACGGCGCGGACCTGCGGGTGGTGCAACTGCTGCTGGGGCATGCGGACATTACCACCACCCAGATCTACACCCATGTGGCCAAGGCCAGGCTGGCAACCTTGCATGCAGCGCATCATCCGCGTGGCCGTCGCGGTGGCGGATGACAGTGGCTCGCCAGGCGAGCCACGCCGGCAGGGGTGATGGCTGGGTTACTTCTTCAGACACTCGCTCATGAACTTCTTGCGCTCGTCGCCCTTCTTGCCTTCGGCCTCTTTGTTACAAGCTTTCATCTTCTCCTGCTGAGGATTGGCGGGCTTGGCTTTGAGGCATTCGCTCATGAATTTCTTGCGCTCGTCGCCTTTCTTGCCCTCGGCATCCTTGTTGCACTGAACCATCTTGCTCTGTTGTTTGGTGGGTTCCTTGGCCGTGGCGGGGGCGTCGGCAGCATGGGCGAGGCTCAGGCCCAGCAGGGCGGGAACGATAAGGGCAAGCAGTTTCATGGTGAACTCCAGTAGGGAAATGGCAAAGCCAAGGCAGTGTAGAAGAGCTGCCAGCCAGCAGCAAATGCCGCTGTGATAAAATGCCGGCCTTCTTCTGATTCGTTTTCGAGGATTTTTATCATGGCCGGCCATTCCAAGTGGGCGAATATTCAACACCGCAAGGGTCGTCAGGACGCCAAGCGCGGCCAGCTGTTCACGCGGCTGATCAAGGAAATCACGGTTGCCGCCAAGATGGGTGACCCTGACCCTGCCACCAACCCGCGCCTGCGACTGGCGGTGGACAAGGCCCTGGGCGCCAATATGCCCAAGGACAATATCCAACGCGCCATTGATCGCGGTGCCGGCAACCTGGAGGGCGTGGACTACATGGAAACGCGCTACGAGGGTTATGGCATAGGCGGTGCCGCCGTGATGGTGGATTGCCTGACCGATAACAAGACCCGTACCGTGGCCGATGTGCGCCATGCTTTCAGCAAGTACGGCGGCAATATGGGCACTGACGGTTGCGTGTCGTTCCAGTTCAAACACTGCGGCTACCTGATCTTTGCCCCTGGCACCAATGAGGATGCCTTGATGGAGGCGGCGCTGGAGGCTGGCGCTGACGATGTGGTGAGCAATGACGATGGTTCCATCGAGGTGATCACCCCTCCCTATGACTTCGTCACCATCAAGGAAACCCTGGAGGCTGCCGGTTTCAAGGCTGAAATGGGCGAAGCCACCATGAAGCCGCAGGCGGAGACACCGCTGTCCGGCGACGATGCCGTGAAGATGCAGAAGCTGTTGGATGCGCTGGAAAGCCTGGACGATGTCCAGGAGGTCTACACCACCGCCCTGATGGACGAGTAACAGACCAGTAGACGGGGAGTCTGCGGGCGGGCTGGCATGGCCGCTGTGACGGATTCAGTACTTCCCGACCGAGGGCCGGTTATCCGGCCCTTACGCATTTGAGCTGTGGCTTGCCTAAGATAGAGCAGGCACAGAGGCTTGTTGAGGAACGGATTGCCGCCATGTATCACACGCCAAATTATCGAAATCGTGGTAACAGCCGCTGGCGTGATCGCCTGCGCGGCTTGCTGGGCATGCGTGTCAGCCGGCAATTGCCTGACCCTGGCCCCCGGCCCCATATTGGCGACTACATCGCCTATCGTGACCTGGTCATGAAGATAGGTGAGCCGGTGGCTGATGAGCTGTGGGATTGGCTGGTGTTCAACCGCTGGCGGCAGGTCCACCCGCAACGGGATCGCCGGCGCTATCGCCGCCTGCCCAGTGAGACTTTCCGCATGCTGGCCCGTTGCGCGCCTACCCAGCGGGATGCCTTTGTGGCGCAGATGCTGCGGCAGCACAAACCAGCCCTGACGCGCATGGGGCCGTTGAAATAAGCGGACGGCACTGGAGATCGGGGCCGCAGGCTGCTAAAAAGCAAGCTGTCTGATCGCCCGGCCACGCCATGACCTCCGCCCACCTCTTACGCCTGCTGCGCCATTTTTCCTGGTGGCACTGGCTGGCCATCAGCTTGTTGCTGGTGTTGCTGGATTACACCGTATTGCACACCAGCCGCATCATCGACCAGCGCGCCGGCGATGTGCTGTTGCGTGAGCATGCCAAGCGGCGCCCGGTTTCGACCGGCGTGGTGGTGGTCGATATCGACCAGCGCTCGCTCGAGCGGATGAACGAGGCGGCCGGCAGCTGGCCCTGGCCACGTTCGGTGCATGGCGAGCTGACCGATTATCTGGCGCGCCAGGGAGCGCGCGCCATCGTGTTTGATATCCATTTCAACGAGATGGATTTTTACCGCCCCGAGCATGATCAGGCCTTTGCCGAGACGGTGGCGGCGCACAGCAACGTCTACCTGGCCATGGCGCTGCAGGACAGCGGCAGTGGTGGACCCATGGCCAGCATGATCCCGCCTGCTGTGGGGGTGGTGGCGCTGCCAGGGGCCAATCCGCAAACCCGTATCCCGGTATTGCTGCCCCTGGTGATGCTGCAGCACAAGCAGCCGGAAGCCATGCGCGGCGGGCTGATCAATTTTGTGGAAGACAGCGACCTGGTGGGCCGCCACTACCTGCTTTACAAGGACTACCAGGGGTGGCGCTTCCCCTCCATGCCAGCCCGGCTGGCGCGCGACCTGGGCTGGCCGCTGCCGCAGCAGGGTGACCGTATCCTACTCAATTGGCGCGGTGCCTGGCAGCATGTGTCCTATGCCGACCTATATGAAGACGCCCAGCGCGAGCAGCCCCGCCGTCCGCTGATGGAGTTCAAGGACAAGGTCGTGGTGGTCGGTGCGGCGGCGCCGGGCCTGATGGACCTGCGTCTTACCCCCTTGGCCAGCACCTATCCCGGTGTCGATATCCTGGCTACCAGCATAGACAACCTGCGGGCTGGTGATTGGCTGGGCGAGAAACCCAGGCCGGTGGTGCTGCCCTTTATTGCGCTGTTGCTGGGCAGCATCGCCTGGCTGTTTGCCCGTGGCTATGCGCCTACCCGTATCCTGTATGGCTTGCTGGGTGTGAATGTGCTGGTGGTGGCGATAGCCTGGTGGCAACTGGGGCGAGGGGTGTTCCTGCCCCTGTTTGCGCCGCTGGCCTGGGGCTGGGGCTATTTCTGGCTGTGTGCCCTGCTGGCCTACCTGAAGGAGCGGCAGCAGCGCGAGCGGGCCATGGGCATGTTCCAGCGTTTTCTGGACCCGCGCGTGGTCAGCGATCTGGTGGCCAATGGCGAGATCAATACCGAGGTGAATGCCGAAAGCCGCCAGGTGACGGTGCTGTTCTCGGACATACGCGGTTTTACCACGCTGTCGGAAACCCGCTCGCCCGAGGCCATCGTCTCCCTGCTCAACCGCTACTTCTCCACCCAGGTGGAAATCATCTTCCGCCACGGCGGCACCCTGGACAAGTTCATCGGCGACGCCATCATGGCCTTCTGGGGCGCCCCGGTGAATGACCCGGATCACGCCAGGCATGCGATAGCTGCCGCCATCGAGATGGCGGAGGCGCTGGTGCGCTTCAAGGCCGAGCTGACCGAGCTGGGCCATGATTTCGACATCGGTATCGGCCTCAATAGCGGGCCAGCGGTTGTCGGCTTTATCGGCTCCCGCGATAGACTGGACTACACTGCAATAGGTGACACGGTGAACCTGGCCAGCCGTATAGAAGGGCAGACCAAGGGGGTGGCGCGGGTGCTGGTGGCGGAGTCGACCATGCTGCTGGCGCAGGCGGATTTCAGCTACCGTGATTGCGGCTTGCACCATGTAAAAGGCAGGGAACAGGAAGTCAGGTTGTTTGAGCCCGGGCGTCTGGGCACGAGCGGAAACGGGAGTTGAAGCAATGAGAATAGCGATAACTGTCTTGCTGTTGGCGGCCGGCGTGGCGCAGGCGGCAGAGATGGGCACAGTGCTGCGGGCAGCAGAACTGAAACAGAAGCCTTTTGCGGATGCGGCCAAGGTCAGCGATGTGGCGGCCAAGGCGGCGGTAGAGATCGTGCAGCGCCAAGGCGCCTGGATACAGATCAAGGCCGACGGTCAGGTCGGCTGGGTGAAGATGCTGAATGTACGCACCGGCAACAGCCAGGCCAAGCCCGGTAGTGGCGGTGGTGGGCTGGGATCGCTGGTATCGGTGTTCCAGACCGGTAGTTCGTCCAAGACCCAGACTACAGGCGTCAAAGGCATCAGCAAGGATGGGCTGAAGGAGGCCCAGCCTGATATGGAGCAGTTGGCCAAGCTCAACGGCATGCAGGTCACGGCAGAAGATGCCAAGCGGTTTGCCCGCGCCGGCAAGCTGGAAGACGTGAAGGTCGACTACCTGCCCAAATCGGCTGACGGCAAATGACAGGGAAGAAGGAGCTCAGCATGCGCAAACTGATATTGCCCCTGTTGTTGGCCTTTGCCGCCCCGGCCCAGGCCTGGGATGTGGGCAAGCTGATCAAGGGGCTGGAGACTGCCAAGAAGGTGGTGGACGCCAATCGTGATATTACCGAGACCGAAGAAGTGCAGATGGGCGGCGAGTTGGCCGCCACCCTGCTGGGCGCGGCACCGCTAGTGGACGACGCCGAGATGCAGCGCTATGTGAACCGGGTGGGGGTGTGGCTGGCGCAGCACAGCGAGCGCCCAGGCCTGCCCTGGAAATTCGGGGTGATAGACCATCCCCATGTGAATGCCTTTGCCACGCCGGGCGGGCATATCCTGGTCACCCGCGGGCTGCTGCAGCGCCTGCGCAGCGAGGCTGAGCTGGCGGGGGTGCTGGCCCATGAAATCGCCCATGTGTTGAAGAAGCACCAGCTCAGTGCCATCCAGAAAAGCCTGGGGACGGCGGCCTTGTCTGACATCGCCGCCCAGTATGCCGACAACACCGGCAAGCGTAGCGCGGCCAATACCGCGAAGCTGATAGGCGGTGGCAAGGAGCTGTACCTGAAGGGGCTGGACAAGGAGGATGAGTACGAGGCCGACCGCATGGGGGTGGTGATTGCCGCGCGTGCCGGCTACAACCCCTATGGCCTGGTCGGGGTGTTGCAGACCCTGTCGGAATCGGCCAACGACCCTGGCCTGGGTTTTCTACTGGAAACCCACCCCATGCCCAATGACCGGTTGGACCGGCTGGATGCGGCCATGGGTGAGCGCATGGAGGAGTTGAGCAAGAACGTGGACAACCTGCCGCGCTTCAGCAAGCTCAGGCGCTAGCCTAGGGGTAACGATAAGCGGCGTACCGGCTTGGCCGGTGCGCCGTTTTTCATGGTGGGTGACGCATAAAAAATGGCGCGGTGGCATGGCCCACAGGGGATGCAACACGCGCCAGAGAGGAGTGAACCTTGATGGAAGATGGGCCGGGACCTGCTACGCCGCCTTGCCGGCCACCGCAATGGCGGTGTTTTGTCGCACGGTGGAACAGGGCAGGCCGCCATGCTGCGACGGCCTGCCCCTTGCCAGGGCTTAATACTTCATGCGTAGGCCGACATAGTACTGGCGGCCATTTTTGTAAAACGACTGCGGCTGCTTGGCACCGGTCTTGTCGTAGACATAGGTCTTCAGCAGTGGGTTGTTGATGTCCTTGGCGTCGAAGCTCAACGCCAGGTTGTCGTTGATGGTGTAGCCGAGCGAAGCGACCCAGGTGCCGACCGCATCCTGATAGACCGCGCTGCGACGATCGATACCGTTCAGGAAGGCGGAGCGGTAGTTGTAGGCGATGCGGGCGCTCAGCTTGCCCACTTCGTAGAAACCGCCCAGGTTGAAGGAATGCTCAGAGGTGCCGACGAGGTCGCAAGCGTGCCGGTCACCGGCATTTTCCTTGGCCTCACAGGCCACGCTGGTTTCCTTGCCATCCGCATAGGTGTAGTTGGTGTTGAAGCCAAAGCCGCCACCTATGGGCATTTCCAGCGACAGCTCTAGACCCTTGACATCACCTGTGGTGTTGATTGGGGTATTCATCAGATAGGTGCTGAATACGTCCTTGCCCTGCTTCTGGCTTTCGACACCGTTGCGGAATACGGCGTTGTAGGTACCGAACGAGACATAGGATGACAGGTCCATCGAGTAGAAGGCCGCTGACAACATGGCATTCTTGCCGAAGTACCATTCCACCCCTGCGTCAAAGTTGGTCGAGCGGATAGGCTTGAGGTAGGGGTTGCCGCCGCTGCCACTAAGCGAGGTATCGTTCAGGCTCAGGCCGGCCAGGCGGCCAAAGTCGGGACGGGCCATGACCTTGGCCAAGGCAATCCGGGCGACCAGATCGCTGCCGATATCGAGCCTGAGGTTGGCGCTGGGCAGGACGTCGGTGTAATCCGACGATACTACGCTGGCCGCGTAACGGGTGTTGCCTGGCCCCTGGAAACTGCCGTTGGCATCCAGTACATAGGACTTGATCTCTTCCTTGGTGCGGGCAAAACGGATACCCACATTACCGCTCAGGCCTTCGTCGGTTTGAATGTCAGCCATGATGTAGGCCGAACTGGTGGGCTCGCTGATGGTGTAGGAGCTGGCCCAATCCTGCCGGTCGGGGCGCTTGTACTTGTCGCCCCAGGCAATTAGCTGGTCAAAGGGAATGGCCCAGGAGCCGCCAAGCACACCACCACCCAGTCCGGCGCCGAAGTCGCTTGGATAGCTACCAGTAACGGCCCCCAGGCTGCTGCGTGGCACGCCTGCTGGGTCGGTAATGCTGCCGGACTGCTCCAGGCTGCGCTCATGCTTGGCAAAATGCAGGCCAAACTTAAGGGTGGGGACGACACCTTCAGCAAAGGCATAGCGGCCATCAATCTGGCCGTAGTCCTCGGAATCCTTGGTCAGTACCTTGCCGCCCCAGGTGTCGATATTGCCTGCCGTGGGAAAGTTTGCCACGCCTGGTATGGTGACGGTGGCCGCGCCGTTCATGCCATTGAGCTTGTAGCTGCCGCCTACGTAGGGGCCGCCAATCTCAGCGATGGTATCGCGCGGCGTGCCACCTTCGCCACGTGTGGTGCCAAGCTGGCCGGTCAGGGTGAAGCGGTCGTTGATATTGAAGCGGCCATCCAGGTTGAGGAAGTCGGATTTGGCGTAAGCGCCCTTGCGGCCGATCGCGTCCTGTATCCAGGAACCACCACAGGCGCCATTGAGATGGGCAGGGCAGGTGGCGGGGAAGGCGATGGCGGTGACGGTGCTGCCTTCTATGGTGTAGCTGGAGGGGACGACACCATTGGTGAGTGGCGACACTGCCCAGAACATCTGGTTGCGGTTGTAGTTCGAGGCGTTGAGCTTGGAGCTGAAGCCGGACAGTTCCAGGTTGATGCCTTCGGCGGGGCGGGCCTGCAGGGTGATCAGGCCACCCTTGCGCACGCGCTCCTGCTCAAACCAGGCCGAGCCGGTCAGCAGGCTGATGTTCTTGCCGCGCAGCTCGGGTGCGGCTGCCAGTACGTCGTTGTTCTTGCCCCAGAGGTTTTCCAGGGTGTCCCACCACAAGAATTCCTGGCCGTCGCGGCGCAGATGGCGCTTCTCGTTGAAGCCTTGCACCATGATGCCGAAGGTATTGGCGCTGTTCTTCCAGTTGAAGGAGGCGCTCAGCTGGGGATCCCATTTGTCGGCCAGTTCCGAATACACGGCCTGGATATTGCCGGTGGCGGAAAACTGGGTCTTGGCGTCCAGCGGGTGGCGCGTCTGGATGTCTACCGAGCCGGCGACGCCGCCTTCGGTGATGTCGGCACGGGCGCTCTTGCGCACTTCGATGCGTTCTACCAGCTCGGACGGGAGCAGGGAGTAGCTGACGCTGCGGCCTGCACCGGTCTGGTTCAGGATGAACCAGTCGCCGGTGCCGACGCCGTGGCCGTTGATGGTGGTGGCGGTCAGGCTAGGGGGGGTGCCACGCAGGCTGATACGGTCGTTTTCGCCAAAGCCGCCCTCGGTGCCGCCGGCGGTGATGGTATTGACACCAGGAACGCGCTGGAGCGAGTCTGCGACGTTTTTGTCTGGCATCTTGCCGATATCTTCGGAGGTCACGACTTCCACGACCGAGGCGGCGTTGCGCTTGGCAACCAGTGAGCGCTGCTTGGAGGCCCGGATGCCGGTGACCTTCACTTCCTCCGCCTTCACCTCAGGCTGGGCGGCCGGTGCATCGGCCGCGTAGGCGGGTGCTGCTGCGCCCAGCATGGCAATGGCTACTGCCAAGGCGACGGGCGTTGGTTTGTACTGCATGGCGAAACCCCTTTCGTTAAACATGCCGCTCTCCTGTAATTGGATTAGTACCGCTCTGATGCTGAACAACGATCCCGGCTTCGCCCTACCCGGCGAAGGCGGGGTATACGGGTGCTACGGATAGGGTTGGCCGCTGCCCGGCAGGGCCAGGCCGGCCGCATCGAACAGGTGGCAGGCAGCCAACTCGGGCTTGAGCCAGACGCGCTCGCCACGGTGTGGTGCGGTTTCCTTGCTGGGCAGGGAGAAGGCGATCTGGGTGTCCATGCCGTCGGCGCGGGCGTAGATGATCTGCTCGCCGCCCAGGTGCTCCACCAGGTCGACGCTGGCAGGGATGGCGTTGTCCTCGGCCTGGCCTTGCCAGGCGATGTGCTCAGGCCGCACCCCCAGGGTGATGGGGCTGCCGGACTGCAGGCGGTACTGTTGGGGCAGAGTAATACTGGTATTACCGGCTAGAACAATATCGCTACCACTGTTGCTACCACTGCGCAGCTGGGCCGGCAGGAAATTCATCTTGGGCGAGCCGAGGAAGCCGGCGACAAACTGGTTGGCTGGCTGCTGATACAGTTCCAGCGGGGTGCCGACCTGCTCGATGCGGCCACCATTGAAGACAGCAATGCGGTCGCCCAGGGTCATGGCCTCAACCTGATCGTGGGTGACGTAGATCATGGTGGTGGCCAGATCCTTGTGCAGCTTGGCCAGTTCGATGCGCATCTGTACGCGCAGGGAGGCGTCCAGGTTGGACAGCGGCTCATCGAACAGGAAGACGTCGGGCTTGCGCACTATGGCGCGGCCTATGGCAACGCGCTGGCGCTGGCCGCCCGAAAGCGCTTTGGGCTTGCGCTCAAGCAAATGGGTGATCTGCAGCACCTGGGCGGCGCGCTCGACGGCTTCGTTGATCTCGGCCTTGGGTTTCTTGGCCAGCTTTAGGCCAAAGCCCATGTTCTCGCGCACGGTCATGTGCGGGTACAAGGCATAGCTCTGGAACACCATGGCAACCCCGCGCTTGGCGGCGGGGACATCGTTGACCCGGCGCTGGCCTATGGACAGGTCGCCACCGCTGATGTCCTCTAGCCCGGCTATCATCCGCAAGGTGGTGGTCTTGCCACAGCCGCTGGGGCCGACGAAGACCATGAACTCGCCATCGCGGATATCGAGATCAATGCCGTGGATAACGGTGGGGCCGTCTTCGTAGGTCTTCTGCAGGTTTTTCAGTTTCAGTTCGGCCATGGACCGGTTCCTTGTTGTTGGCCAGCGGTATTGTCGTATTGACACCGCTTCAATACCAATTTAATACAAGACCGATTCAATACCACTGTAACAACACTGTCAACGCCTTTATGGTGCTTGTCTGCAAGTGTTGCGTTTGTGCGGCAGACGCTGGACGCTTGTACCAAATCCCTGTGCAAACCCCAGTGGCAGACAGCAGAAAGCCCGCATGCGACACCCCTGTAAAGGGTGGGTCATGCGGGCCTTGGAGGGGCGGGCAACGCGCTTGCGTTGCGCGGTATCAGGCGTCCAGCGGAGCGGGCAACTGGCCGGTAGCGTTCAGCTCGCCCTTGAGCCAGGCCACCACGGCATTCAGCGCCGGGTCGGCAAAGCCATAGCTGACCAGCGCTGCACAGGGCAGGTCGGCAGCGGCATAGGGGTTCCATAGCGCCAGGTGCAGGTGCGGGCGCCAGCTGCTGCGCTCGGCTGCGCTGTAGCGTTCGCGCGTGGTTGAGGCCACGATGGTGTAGACGCCATCCTGCGGGAGCTTGGCCCAATCCAGCTCGCTGCGGCGCGTGTAGCTCACTACGTCCAGCGCGTACAGTGGCGCCAGCTTGGCGATCAGCACGCTGGCCGCCAGGCCGGGCTCGGATACGCCGTCGGAGGGGGCGTCGGCCTGCAATACCAGCCTGACCCTGCTACCCAGTGGCGGCCTTTGCGCCTCGCCTACCAGAGTCAGGGCGCGCGCCCAGGCACCGGCAAACAGTGCGCGGTCGGCGGCTTCCTGTTCGGCGCTGTAGGGACGGACTTCGGCGGGATAGCGGCGGGCCATGGCGGTGACGCGCGCATCCGCCTCGGCTAGCCTTGCGGCGGGCAGCGTGCCGGCAGCGACGGCCGCCAGCAAGGCCTGCTTGGCATCGGCCATTTCATCGCTGAACTGCAGCACCAGCGACAGGTCGGCACCTGCGGCGACTGCCATGACCGTGCCCTGGGCCTGGCCCCAGCGCTCGCGTATGGCCTTCATATTCATGCCATCGGTAATGGTGACGCCCTGGTAGCCCCATTCGTCGCGTAGCAGGGTTTGCAATATGGCAGGCGAAAGGGTGGCGGGGCGCTCATTGTCGAAGGCGGGGAAGACGATATGGGCGCTCATCAAGCCAGGGGTCTGATGGATGAGGGCATGAAACGGCGACAGTTCGTATTGCTCGATGGCGGTGCGTGACTTGTCGACGATGGGCAGGGCCAGGTGCGAATCGGTATGGGTGTCGCCGTGGCCGGGGAAATGCTTGACGCAGGTGGCCACGCCTTCGCTGAGGTGGCCGGCCATCCAGGCGCCGGCCAGGCGGGCGGCTTGCACTGGATCTGCGCCAAAGCTGCGCTCGCCGATGACGGGGTTGCGGGGGTTATTGTTCAGGTCCAGCACCGGCGCGTAGTTCCAGTTGATGCCCAGCGATGCCAGGCCGCGAGCGATGGCGGCGCCGACCTGGTAGGCCAGGGTGTCGGAGCCAATTGCGCCCAGGGCCATGGCGCTGGGTGCTGCCGGCATGAACAGGGTACGCATCACGGCGCCGCCCTCCTGGTCTATGCCTATCAAAGCATCCTGGCCGATGACAGCCTTGAGGTCGGCCACCAGTTTGCGGGTTCTCTCGGCGCTGCTGACATTGCGGCGGAACAGGCAGATGGCTCGGGCATCAAGCTGCCGCAGGAAATCGGCATCGGCGGCGGTCAGTTCATCGCCGGGCACATCGACCATCAGGGCACGGCCGGCAAGCTGGTTCAGGTTCTGGGTCATTTCACGGCACCATCAAAGCCACGCAGGAAATAGCGCTGGGTAAACAGGAAGACGATCAGGATGGGGATCACGGTCAGCACGGCGCCGGCGGCGACCACGCGGGTCTTGAAGCTGAAGGAGCCCGACAGGTACTGCACGCCTACGCTGAGCGGGAAGTTCTCCGGGCTGGTCATGACCACCGAGGGCCAGATGTATTGGTTCCAGGCGGTCACCAGCGTCAGGATAGCCAGCGCACCCAGGGCGGGCTTGGCCAAGGGCAGCATGATCTTCCAGAAGATTTCCCACTCGTTGGCGCCATCTACCCGGGCTGCGTCGATCAGATCCTGCGGCACGGCCTCGAAGGCCTGCTTCATCAGGAAGATGCCGACCGCGCCCGCCAGATTGGGCAGGACCACGCCGGTCACGCTATCGGTCAGCTGCAGCTTGGAGACCGTGATGAAGTTGACCAGGAAGTTGATCTCGGCCGGCAGGATCATGGTGGCGATAATGGCGCCGAACACCAGCTTGCGCCCGGGAAACTGCATCCGTGCCAGCGGATAGGCGGCGAGGCTGCAGATCACCAGGGTGCCCACCACGGTAGCGCCCGAGATCAGCAGGGAGTTCTTGTAGAAGGCCAGCAGATCGATGGTGTCGAATACCTCGATGAAGTTGACCAAGCTGGGGTCCTGCGGCCAAAGCGGCGGTGGAAAGCTGTAGACGTCGCCGGTGGTGGAGAGGGCAGTGACCAGGGTCCACCAGAACGGATAGACGGTGATGATGGCCAGCACGGACAGCAGCAGGTAGTGGGGCAGGCGCCGGACGATGCGACGCAGGCGGGCACTGCGCAGGCCGCGCTGCAGCGCGGTGGCGGACGAGGGGGCGATTGCCGGCATGGTTTGGGCTTGGCTCATGGGTTCTTGGGCTGCAGGTAGCGGAAGTTGAGCCAGGCCAGCAGCATGCAGATGACCGACATGACCAGGCTGGCGGCCAGCGCACGACCGAAGTTGAGCGACTTGATACCGAATTCATAGGCGTAGTAGAGCGCCGTGTAGGTGGACTGGAATGGCCCGCCCTGGGTCATGATCTGTACTTCCTCGAAGGCTTTGACGGCGGCCAGCATGGACATGATGGAGCAGAGCAGGATGGTGGGCAGCAGCAGGGGCACGGTGATGCGCCAGAACTTCTGCCAGGCATTGGCGCCGTCCAGTGTGGCGGCTTCGTAGACATCGGCCGAGATGGCCTGCAAGCCTGCCAGGTAGAGCACCATATACCAGCCCAGGCCGCGCCAGATGGTGACGAACATGACGGCAAACAGGGCGATGCGGTCGTCGGTGAGAAAGCCTATGGGCTCGTTGATCAGGTGCAGCCAGCGCAGGATGGCATTGAGGGCGCCATCGTCGTTGTACATGAAGTTCCAGATGATGCCGATGACCGACACGGTGGTGACCACCGGCAGGTAATAGGCGGCACGGAAGAACTTGATGCCGGGCAGGTTGTTGTTGACCAGGACCGCCAGCAGGATGGCCAATACCTGGATGACGGGCACCACGATGAGGTAGAGGGCGGAATTCTTCAGCGAGCCGATGAACAGTTCGTCGTCGAACAGCTCGCGGAAATTCTCCAGCCCCACCCATACCGGTGCGTCGATCAGGTTGTATTGGGTGAATGCGATATAGGAGCCGAAGCCGACGGGCCAGAAGGCAAAGGCCAGGAGCAGAACCATGGCCGGGGTCAGGAACAGATAGGCCGTCAGGGTGGCTTTGCGGGAGTGGGCCACGATAGATGTCTCCATGCCGGTGTACGGCAGCTGCGTGTCAGGGCGATACCGGCCACGCCGGGATCAGCCAGGTCGCCTTGCCCGGTATGGGCGTGCGGCACCCGCTACGTCGGCCCCAGGGCGGGCGTAGCGGGTCAAGGCCTTGTATCGGTATCAGGACTTGCCGAGTTTCTTGTTCCAGAAAGCGACGGCTTCATCCAGCGCCTGCTTGGTGTCCTTGCGGCCGGTGACGGCTTGCTCGACGGCGGCGGACAGGCGGGTGGACAGCAGCTCGGCATCCTTGACGCCGCCCAGGTAGATGGTGCGTGTCTGTTCCAGGTTCTTGGCGGCGGCCACCACGGCTTTTTCCACCGCGCCGGCGTTGGCCGGGTAGGTCTGGAAATGGGTGTCCTGCGCGGCCCGCTTGGAGGTGGGCAGGGTGCCGGCAAAGCGCGAGAAGGCCAGCTGGTTCTCGGCATTGGTCAGGTAGTTGCCGAACTTGCCTATCTCCGGCAGCAGCTTGGCATCGACATTGCGCGGCACCACGAAGGTGAACTGCCAGCCGCCCGAGGCGATGCCGGTGGGGCTGAGCTGCAGGCCGGCCACATCGGTGACCTTGTAGATGCCGGGGGCGTCGTCGCGTACCCGGGTCATGGCGGCGGGAACCGATACCAGCATGGCCAGCCGCCCGCTGTTATAGGCGGCCATCGAGACCTGGAAGTTGTCCTGGGCGAACAGATTGTCCTTGAGCAGGGCACCGGCCTTGTAGGCGTCGGCCAGCTTGTTCACCAGGGCGACGTGGGCGGGCGAGTTGAATACGGCGCGGCCATCCTTCAATACCTCCAGGCCTTCCTGCGCCATCAGGCCTTCCAGCTTGGTGGGGCCCAGGGTGGGGGCAAAGCCGGCGACACCGGTCTTGGCCTTGATGATCTTGGCGTAGTTGAGCTGTTCGGTCAGGCTGCCGGGGGCCTTTTTCGGGTCCAGGCCGGCTTTTTTGAACAGCTCGGTGTTGTAGGCAATGACATTGGCGCCGTTATAGAAAGGGAAGGCGTACAGCTTGCCATCGAAGGTGACGTCCTTGAGGGCGCCGCCGACATACTGGCTCTTGTCCACCAGGGGGTCGACCGACTGTATCAGCCCCTTCTGCTTGTATTCATAGGCCCAGGGTACGTCCATATTGGCCATGGCGGGGGGCTTGCCCGAGGCGATGGCGGCGGTGAACTTGGTGCGTATCACGTCCCAGGGGTAATCCACCCAGACCACTTCGACATGGGCGTTGGACGCGTTATAGCGGCTGACCACATCCTTGAAATAGGGGGCGAACTTGGGCGCCAGGCTCTGAGTCCAGAATTCCAGGCGCTGCTTGGCTGCCTGTGCCTGGCCGCAGAGGGCAAGGCCTGCCAGCAGCAGGGCTGTCTTGGCGATACGGTTGGTCTTCATGGTGCATACACCCCATCAGTCTGTTGTCGTCTAGCAGGCGTGCGCGTTGGCACGCCCTCCAATCCTGCACCGGGCTCTTGGGCGCGGTGTCGTCTCTTCCCTGGCCTGGTGCCAGGGTGGGTCAATTGCTTGGCCTGCCGTTTGGTGGCCCACGGCGTGGCCAGTGCTGGCCCGGCGGGCTAACGGGTCAAGGTCACTTTGTTCAGGTGCCGCGGTTGATCGGGGTCGTAGCCACGGGCACGGGCCAGGGCCTCTACCATGGGGTAGAAGGCGGTGACGGCCGCAATGGGGTCGAGTTCCGGTACCGGGCCCAGCGGCAGGGTCAGTTCGCGCTCGGCCACATCGGTTGGGGCCGCCAGCAGTACCTTGGCGCCACGGCCGCGCATTTCTTCTGCCAGCTTGATCAGTCCCGCCTGCGCCGGGCCGCGCGGTGCGAAGATCAGCAGGGGGTAGCCTTCGTCTATCAGTGCCATGGGACCATGCTTGATCTCGGCGCCCGAGAATGCCTCGGCCTGGATGGCTGCGGTTTCCTTGCACTTGAGGGCAGCCTCCAGGGCAACCGGCAGGGTCAGGCCTCGGCCCACCACCATGATGCGCTCGGCCTGCTGCAACACCTCCACACCATGGGACCAGTCCACTTCCTGCGCCTTGGCCAAGTTATCGGGCAGGGCTGCCAGGCCGTTGAGCAATTGAGCGTCATCGGCCCAGTGGGCAACTAGGCGGGCGCCAGCGGCCAGGCTGGCGATATAGCTCTTGGTGGCGGCGACGGCGTATTCGGGGCCGGCTTCCAGCGGCAGCGTCCATTCGGCGGCTTCGGCCAGCGGCGAGGCGGCATCGTTGACCAGGGCTATGGTTTGGGCGCGGCCCTGGCGGAAGCGCTTGATCGGTTCGACCACATCGGGGCTGCGGCCAGACTGCGAGACGGCGACGGCGACCGTCCCTGCCACGTCCAGCGGGGCATCGTAGAGGGTGACCAGCGACATGGGCAGCGAGACGGGCAGGCGGCCCAGCCGCAGCATGGTGAGATAGGCCAGGTAGGCCGAGGCATGGTCGGAACTGCCCCGTGCCACGGTGACCAGCGCATGCGGGTCGGTATGGCGCAGGCGCGCACCCAGTTCGGCATAGCGGGCATCCTGTTTGTCTGCCTGGCGGGCGATGGCAGCTGCGCCTTCGCGCATCTCTTTCCACATGCAAGTAGTCACTTACTTCTCCGACGTCAGATTTACCGGCTCGCCTTCGACATAGACGGCCTTCAGTTTCAGGTTGCGATCAAGCACCACGATGTCGGCGTAAGCGCCGGGCTTGAGCTGGCCGCGATCATCGAGGCCCAGCAGCTCGGCCTGGTAGGTGGATAGCCGACGGGCGGCGTCGTCCAGGTCCAGGCCCAGGCTCACCAGGTTGCGCAGGGCTTCGTCCAGCGTCAGGGTGGAGCCGGCCAGCGTGCCATCGGGCAGGCGCACGCCACCCATGCACTTGGTGACGGTATGACGCCCCAGCTTGTAGTTGCCGTCAGGCATGCCGGCGGCGGCGGTCGAGTCGGTGACGCAATAGAGCTTGGGTATGGCGCGCAGGGCTGCCTTGATGGCGCCAGGGTGCACATGCAACAGGTCGGGTATCAGCTCGGCGTACTCGGCGTGGGCCAGTGCTGCGCCCACCATGCCGGGCTCGCGGTGATGCAGGCCGGTCATGGCATTGAACAGGTGGGTGAAGCTGGACGCCCCATGCTTGAGGGCTTCCACGCCATCCTCGTAGCTACCCAGGGTGTGGCCCAACTGTACCCGTATGCCGCGTGACACCAGTTCGCTGATCAAGGCCATATGGCCCTGCACCTCGGGCGCCAGGGTCAGTACCCGCAGCGGGGCGAGATTGTTGAAACTGCTGATCTCGTTGAGTACCCCGTCGCGGGCGAAGTTGGGCTGGGCGCCGAGCTTGCCGGGGTTGATATAAGGGCCTTCCAGATGCACGCCCAGTACCCGGGCACCACCGCTGGTGCGCTGCGCCACCACGGTGGCCACGCCGCTGAGCGCATGTTCTATCTCACGCTTGGGCGCCGTCATGGTGGTGGCCAGCAGGCTGGTGGTGCCGTGCCGAGCATGTATGCGGGTGATCACCGACAGGGCATCGCCCCCCTCCATGACATCACGACCGCCGCCACCATGGACATGCAGGTCGATAAAGCCAGGCAGGATGATGTCGTCGGCGTTGCCGGCGGGATCGCGTGCCTGGCCCTGCAATGCGGTGATATGCGTGTCGAAGCGCAGTTCGCCGTGTTGCCAGCCATCGGGAGTGAGGATATTGCCGTGCAGGTTTTGCATCGTTCAGGTTCTTTGCTCAGCGGCGGAGTTCGGCGATGAAGTCGTAGTAGTCATTGCGGCAATAGGAGTAGGTCAGCTCCACCGGCAGGCCGCTGTCGAGATAGCCTATTCGGGTAATCATCAGCATGGCTGTGCCCGAGGGTATGCCTGCCAGTTGGGCAATCTCGTCGGTGGCATTGACGGCCTTGATGTGCTGCAGGGCGCGGGTTACTGAGCTGCCGTGGCTGTCGAGATAGGCATACAGCGAATCGGCCACCACGGTGGGGTCGGCCAGGTAGCGGCTGGGCAGGGTGGAGGTTTCCACCGCCATGACCGTGTCGTCGGCCATGCGCAGGCGTTTGAGCCGGGCCACGTTGGCTGCCGGCGACAGCCCCAGGCGCAGGACTTCCTCCTGGCTGGCGATGCCGGTCTCGCGGCTGAGCCAGCGCGACGAGGGGGCAAAGCCACGGCTGCGGATTTCTTCAGAAAAGCTGGTGAGGCGCGACAGTGGCTGTACCAGGCGAGGGGCGATATAGGTGCCCGAGCCCTGGCGCCTGACGATCAGGCCTTGCTCGAACAGCATGTCCATGGCCTTGCGGGCGGTGACGCGGGAGATGTCCAGCATGTCGCACAGCACGCGCTCGGAGGGCAGGGCCTCGTCGGCTTGCCAGAGACCCGTGGAGATGGCGCTGGAGAGTTTGTTGGCAACCTGGAGATAAAGCGGGGTGCTGCTGTCTGCATCCGGCTTGAGTGCCAGAAGGGCGGCTTCGCGGGCCTTGTCCATTTATGTATTTCCCCTAATCAGATGCAGCGCGCCAGTGGCGGAGTCGCCCAAAGGCTGGCGCGCACGGTGGACCAGTTCTGCTGGTAGCCAGGGTTGCAATGCCGCAGCAAGACCACCACAGAACGCCAGTGGCAGATGAGATTCAGGATCCAGCGCTAGCGCTATCGCCGCAATTTCTTCACCAGCCTGGCGCAAGATGGTAGCAGCGGCGCCGTCGTTCGTGGCGTGGCTTAGTACCAGCGGCGTAAGTTGTGCGTAATTGGTCTGGCGAGCCTGCGCCAGCCAGTCATAGGCGCTGTCTACCGAGCCGCCAAGATGTTGTATTACTGCCTCAGCCAGTGGTCCGCGAGGCAGTCGTCCATCCAATGCCTTCTGCGCCAGCTGGGTGGCCTTCATGCCTATCCAAGCACCGCTGCCTTCGTCGCCGCAGGGAAAGCCCCAGCCCGATACGGTGCGCTTGCGCGGGCCGGATGGGCTGTCGCCGAACCAGGCCTCGCCTATGGTGCCGGTGCCGATGGCAACGATGACGCCAGGCTGGCCACCGTGCGCGCCCAGCAGGGTGGTGAAGCCATCGTTGTCCAGCTTGATGGCATGGAGTGCCGGCGCGGCTGCCAGGAATGCCGCGGCCCAGCTGGCGTTATGCACACCTGCCAGGCCCAGGCCCATGGCGCAGCGGGCGGCATCGAAAGGCTGTCCCAGGCTGGCGAACGCATGGTCGCAGGCGACCTGTATGGCTTGCCATGCTGGCGCTATGCCCAGCGCCAGACCCGATGGCCCGGCGCTGCCTCGTGCCAGCTCGCGGCCGTCGCGATCCGCCACTAGCACCCGGGTGCCTGTGCCGCCGCCATCGACGCCGATCAAGAATTCAAGAGACATCCACTAACTCCGCGTGACCGATAGATACCGGTCTTATTGTGACTGGTTTGATACCAGTTGAATACAATACCGATTCAATACCACTGGCGTGGTGCTGTCAACGACTTTGTGCGGCAAATCCCGATTTTGCGGGCTATGTGTGGCGTGGCTGCGCCTGGGCCAGCGGCTGGCTGGTATCAGATTTCTTGCCAATGCTGTGTCAACCGCCTTGCTGGGGTCTGCGTTAAGCCGGGTGACGTGTCATACCGTCGTAATAATTCCAAGCTGTATCCACTCCTCCTCCAATCAAAGGAAACACCATGAAACTGATCGCTGCTCTGATCGCCGGCCTGTTCGCTACCGCTGCCTTCGCTACCGAAGTTGCCAAGAGCGAAGCCCCTAAGGCTGATGCCGCCAAGGCCGAAGTGAAGAAGGACGAGAAGAAGGTTGAAGCCAAGGCCGAAGCCAAGAAGGAAGAGAAGAAGGTTGAAGTGAAGGCCGAAGCCAAGAAGGAAGAGAAGAAGGTTGAAGTAAAGGCTGAAGCCAAGAAGGAAGAAGCCAAGAAGGAAGAGAAGAAGTCCTGATAAGGACGGCTTCGGCCTGAATGGCAAAAGGCGGCGCGAGCCGCCTTTTTTGCTTTTGGCGCTGCTAATAGAGCCGCTTCGCTGGGTTTTGTTACGGTGCATGGGGTGTTGCGCTGCAGTGGGTATGGCGTGCTGGGGTGGCGGCATTGGCCAGCGATGGCGGAAAGAACTTGAAAAGGCGCTAAGCGTTTAAAATGGCAGGATTTTCCCGCTGCAAGGCTTGTATGCGCCGTGTCTGACCCCATCTGGAAACCGAATACCACTGTGGCTGTGCTGGTCGAGCAGGCCGGGCGCTATCTGCTGGTCGAAGAACTGACTGAGCATGGTCGCCGCTATAACCAGCCTGCGGGACACCTCGATGATGATGAATCCTTGCTGGCGGCGGCCATACGCGAGGCCCGCGAGGAAACCGCCTATCAGGTGTGCCCCACTGCTCTGGTGGGCATCTACCAGTGGTCACCGCCCGGCAAGCCTGGGCTGACCTATCTGCGCTTTGCCTACGCCGCCGACCTGGCGCCTGGCCAGGTTGCCGGGGTGGCGGTCTGCAGCCATCGCTTTGCGGCCGAGGCGAGGCCCGGCGACGTGGTGGCAGTGCTGGACGACGGTATCGTCCGTGCCGTATGGCTGAGCTATGAGGAAGTCCTCGCCTGCCAGGCGCAGCATCGCAGTCCTCTGGTGTTGCAATGCATAGAGGATTACCGCGCGGGACGGCGCTATCCGCTGGACCTGATACGCCACTACGACAAAAACGCTGCTTGAGCGGCAGGTATGGCGCAGGATGAAGTGCTAATTTGGGGAGTGTGTTCCCTTGCCTCAAGCAGGAAGGACATATCCCGATAACGCGGCCTAGGCCGCAGAAGAGTATTGCTTGTGACTGACAAGACCCAGCGCATAGTCGTCGGCCTATCCGGCGGCGTGGATTCCTCGGTAACCGCCTGGCTGCTCAAGCAGCAGGGGATAGACGTGGTCGGCGTATTCATGCAGAACTGGGAAGATGACAACAGCGACGAGTTCTGCTCGATCAAGGAGGACTCGCGCGATGCCATCGCAGTGGCCGACCTGGTGGGCATCGATATCGAGCTGGTGAACTTTGCCACCGAGTACAAGGACAGGGTGTTTGCCTATTTCCTGAGCGAGTACCAGGCTGGTCGTACGCCCAATCCCGATGTGCTGTGCAATGCCGAGATCAAGTTCAAGGCGTTTCTGGACTATGCCATCAGCCTGGGGGCCGAGAAGATCGCAACCGGCCACTATGCCGGCACCGACCTGGCTGCCGACGGGCGCACCCGCTTGTTGCGCGGAGTGGACGAAACCAAGGACCAGAGCTATTTCCTGTACCGCCTGAGCCAGTACCAGGTATCGCGGGCGGTATTCCCGCTGGGGGGAATGCGCAAGACCGAGGTGCGGCAGATTGCGGCTGAGATCAAGCTGCCCAACCATGCCAAGAAGGATTCCACCGGGATCTGCTTTATCGGCGAGCGTCCTTTCCGTGAGTTCCTCAACCGCTACCTGCCCAAGGTACCTGGCCGCATGCGTACGCCTGAGGGCCGTACGGTGGGCGAGCATATGGGCCTGATGTATTACACCTTGGGTCAGCGCCAGGGCTTGAACATCGGTGGGCCGGGCGAGCCCTGGTATGTGGCGGGCAAGGACATGGCGGCCAATGAGTTGATCGTGGTGCAAGGCCATGATCATCCGCTGCTGCTGAAGGATACCCTGCTGGCCGACCAACTGAGCTGGGTGGCAGACGAGGCACCCAGGCCAGGCCGCTATACCGCCAAGACGCGCTACCGCCAGGCCGATGCCAGCTGCGAGTTGCTGGAAGTGCGCGACGGCGTGGCCAGGCTGCAGTTCGATGGACCGCAGTGGGCGGTGACGCCTGGCCAGTCAACCGTGCTGTATGACGGCGACGCCTGCCTGGGTGGCGGCATCATCGTTTGATTCAGGTCAGCATCCTGCTGGCACCAACGCTATAGTGTATTTACTCGATTCGGGGCGGCGCAGGCTGGCCGTGCCCGGCGTGCGTTGCTGCTGCAGTTGATACCTCTCTGGGAGGGTGCCGGGCAACGTGGGCTGGCGCGCGTGGCTTCGCTGGCTGTAGGCGAAGGCGAAATCCAGAAAGGAACACCGATATGTCCATAGGCAAGCGTCTTGTCGTGATGCTGGCTGTTGCCCTGGTTGCACTGCTTGCGGTGGGTGGCATAGGTCTGAAGGCCTTTGTTTCACTGAATAACCAGGTGCAGTCGCTCACTGTCGAAAGTATTCCCCGGGTTCAGGCCACCAACGATATTGCCATTGCCTACCGCGAGATGCGGGCTTTGCTGCTGTCCCACATCATGGAAGAGGATGTGGACCTCAAGAAAGCTTTCAACCAGAAGGTGGATGAGGCAGTCAGCAAGGCCAAGCTGGCGGTGGATGGCTATGCCAGCTTTGCCTCGGATACGACCGATAAGGCCAACTATGGCGCCATGAAGGCGGCCTTCGACACCTACCAGGCCGGTTATGCCGAGGCGCTGAAAAGCTCCAACGCGGCCCAGGCCGACCAGGCGGTGGCGGCCCTGTACGGCAAGGTGATACCTGCCGAGCAGGTGCTGCAGGCTTCCATCGAGAAGATGGCGGGCTACAACATCAAGATGCAGGAGGCCGCAGCGCTGGAGGCGGAGAGCGTGTATGAGTCGTCACGCAATCTGTTCATGGTGGTGATTGCGCTGGGCGTGCTGGTGCTGGTGGGGTTTGGCTGGTGGATCTACGGCGCAGTCTCCGGCCCGCTGGCCTTGATGGAGCGCACGGTGGAGCGCATAGGTCGGGACCTCGATTTTACCCAGCGCGTGCCCATCAGCAGCCGCGACGAGGTAGGCATGACGGTGGCGGCCTTCAATCGCCTGCTCGATACCTTGCAGACCAGCTTCCGGGATATCGCCAGCGGCGTCGACGGCGTCGCGGGCCAGGCCAACGGCATGGCCGATGCGGCCCGGCAGATGTCGCACAGTTCCACCTCGGCCAGTGAATCGGCCGCCAATATGGCGGCGACCGTGGAGCAGGTGACCGTCAGCATCAACCATGTGGCCGACAGGGCCAATGAGGCCAATACCATGTCGCGGCGGTCAGGCGATATGGCGGGCGAGGGTGAGGTGGTGATCAAGGCCACGGTGGCTGAGATCAACGGCATTGCCGAGCGGGTGGCGGATGCCTCGGAACAGATCAATCTGCTGGCGCGCGAGAGCGCCAATATCGGTGCCGTGGTCAGCGTGATCAAGGACGTGGCGGACCAGACCAATCTGTTGGCGCTGAACGCCGCCATCGAGGCGGCCCGCGCAGGTGAGCAGGGACGGGGATTTGCCGTGGTGGCCGACGAAGTGCGCAAGCTGGCGGAGCGTACCTCGGTGTCCACGCAGGAGATAGGCGCCCTGATCGCCACCATACAGCAGGGGGCGGAGGCGGCGGTGAGCCGTATGCGCGAGGTGGTGGAGCGGGTTGATGTCGGCGTGGAAAAGGCCAGGGGGGCCGGCGAGACCATCTTGCAGATACGGCAGGGCTCGGGCCAGGTGGTGGAAATGGTGGACGATATCAGCCATGCCATCCGCGAGCAGAGCGCGGCCAGTACCAACATCGCCCAGCAGGTTGAGCGCATCGCCCAGATGTCTGAGGAAACCAGCGGCGCTGCCGGCGTCACGGCGGATGCGGCCAACCAGTTGCAGGCCCTGGCCAACCAGATGCAGGTGACGGTGTCGCGCTACCGGGTTTAGGTTAAGGCCAGCAAGGCAAGCAAAAGCCCAAGACCTTGTCTGGGCTTTTCGCGTCTTCAGGCGGCTTGCGGTATCAGCTGGCTGGTGGCCAGTGCGGCAAGCGCTCGAACATGGTGCGCAGCTCGCCATCCATGGCGATGGCGCTACCTTGCTTGGCATCGAAGATCACGAAGGTGACATCCGCCTCGGCGATGACGGTATCGCTGCCTTTGAGGCTGACGACCTGGTGGATGACGGCGCTGCGGCTGCCTATCTTCTGCATGGCCGTGGCGATGCTCAACTCTTCGCCCATCAGCGCGGCGCGGCGGTAGTTGATATTGATGTTGACGATGACAAAGGCGAGGCCGGCTTGGCTGAAGAATTCCAGCGAGCCATGGTCTTCGGTGAAGCCCCAGCGGGCTTCTTCCAGGAACTCCAGGTAGCGGGCGTTGTTGACGTGGCCGTACAGATCCAGGTGGTAACCGCGTACCTTGATCTCGGTAATGTGTGGATTGCTCATGCTTGATGGGCTCGTGAGTGAGGATGGCGCATCATAGAGCCTGCCATGGATGCTAGTCACTGATTGCTAGCTAGGGCTGTGCAGGTGCCAGGTGCTTGGCCACTATCTGTGCACTGCGTTGTTGCTCGCTGGCAGGGCGTTGCGCCGTGTGGGGCATCCGCAAGCGCTTGATTTGTATTCGGGCAAATATAAATCGTGCAAGGGTCGTGGCATGGTGAGCCTTGCCACAGGCATAATCGGGCCATGCCTTTGTACCAGATTCCCTTACGGCTACGTCGCTGCCTCTATGTCTTCGCCTTTTTACTGGCGGTGGTGGTCGCCGTGCCGCTATTCAACCTCAGTGCCCTGGGCGACAAGCTGGCTGCCGATGCCAGTGATTCGCTGGGTCGCAAGGTCGAGATAGGTGCCTTGCGCCTTGCCTTGTTGCCGCGTCCCAATGTCACCCTGGAAAACCTGACCATCAGCGAGCCGGATGGCCGCGCCCTGTTTGCCCACTTTGAGAGCGCGCGCTTCTCGCTCGGTTGGGGGGGGCTGGTGAAGGGCCGGGCCGAGCTGGTCGATGCCCGAGTCGAAGGCCTGGTAGTGAATGCCTACCAGCGCCTGGATGGCACGCTTAATATCGACGATCTGCTGGCGCGGCGCCCCAAGCCTGGCCGTGTGGATTGGCGGCCGGAGCGGGTGGACCTGGTGTCGGCCGCGCTGAACTGGCAGGACGCCCATGGCGCCACGACACGGTTTCGCAAGCTGGACCTGCACGCGCTGGACCCCGAGGGGGAGAATGGAGCGGTCACGGTGGTGGGGCAGCTGACTGCACCGGACTGGGGCGGTGGGCTGCGGGTGGATAGCAAGCTGCGGGTAGACCGGGCGAAGCTGGCGGCCAGGCTCAAGCAATTTCGCCTGGCCATCAATGCGCAGACACCGGAATGGCGCGATGGCCGGTTCGAGCTGGCTGGCGACCTGGAGTTGGGGGCCTTGCCATGGCGGGCGCAGCTACAGCAGGTGGTGGCGCAGGCAACCGTGCAGCGGGGCGAGCAGCGCTGGCAGGCCAAGCTCAGAACGCCGGCGCTGCGTGGTGGCGAGGGTGGGCTGGCAACCGGCGAGATCGAGGCGGAGTTCGGTATCAAGAGCCGGCTCAGCGAAATCGCCGGCCAACTGAAGCTGGCACGGCTGGCTGCGGAGCCCACGGGTGGCCTGGCTGCCGACCAGGCCAGACTGACCCTGCAGCTGCTGGATGACACCCAGAACGCCCAGCTGGAGATAGAGAGCCCCTTGCGCATGGGCAACTGGCGCACCATGGAGTTGCCGGCCTTTACCCTGACGGGCTCATACCGTAACAAGGCCTTGCCGCAAGGCGCCATCAAGCTGGCGCTGGCTGGCCGCACGGCGGTGGATCTGGAGCGCGAGCGCTTCGACTGGGATAGCCGGGGCCAGTTGGATGGGGCGCCAGTCACGGCACAGCTGTCGCTGGAGGATTTTGTTTCCTCACGCTATGCCTTTGCACTGGATCTGGCCAAGCTCGATCTAACCCCCTACCTGCCCAATGCCGAAGCGGCGCCGCTGCTGGACCCGGCACAGCCGCTGTCGCTGGATTGGCTGAGCGGCCTGGTGGCGCGTGGCGAGGTGCGCATAGGCGAGCTGGATATAGGCCGTTTCCGGGTATTCAACCTGCAGACGCATGTGGATACCAAGCGGCGCCAGCTCAAGCTCGATCCGCTGCGGGCGGATATCTACGGCGGCCAGCTCAATGGCAAGCTGTTGCTGGAAGGGGGGGCTAAACCCAGGCTGCACATGCTGCAGACACTGACCGGCATGGAGGTGGCGGCACTGATGTCCGATACCTTTGGCATAGACCGTCTGTCAGGCCGGGGTACGCTCAATCTGGATATCACGGCGCCGGCCAGCAGTATTGCGGCACTGCGCCAGGGCATGTCGGGGCGGGTGGATCTGATGCTGACCCGTGGCGCCATTGCCGGCCTGGATGTGGGCGATGTGTTGCGCGGCCTGCGCACCAACCTGGCCAGGTTGACGGGCGGTGCCATACCGGCAGACGTGGCCCGGCGTACCCGCTTTTCCGACCTCAGCGCCCGTTTCGTGATCAAGGAAGGCGTGGCCGAGAGCCGTGACCTGGTCATCCGTGCGCCGTTCCTGAATCTGGCGGGCGATGGCCGTATCGATATAGGCCGGGGCGAGGTGGACTATCTGCTCAATGCCACCGTGCGTGGCGGCAGCGGCGTGCCCGAACTTGATGCCCTGAAAGGTGTGCAGGTGCCGATACAGATCAGCGGCCCGCTGGCGTCGCCCAGCTACAAGCTCGATACCACGGCCCTGCGGGAGAAGCTGGGTAACGCCGCCAAGCCAGCGGCCGCTGCGCCCAAGAAATGACAAGCCTATAGGCGAGACTTCATGCCAGTGGGGTGGTGATGAATGGCGCAGGCGCCTGGGTAACCCCGGCGCTGGGCGTGAGCGCAGCCTGAGCCGGCGGGTTCTCTCCTGAGGGGGTCACACCCCTCGCTGCCGTCCGTCAGCATTCTGAATGCGCGGCGGTTTTTCAATGATTCAAGTTCATAACAGCCGCTGAGGCAGCCAAGGCGGGTTGGCCGCCTGTCCCAGCCTTTGGGTGCTGGTGGCGGGCCAGCGATGGCTGGGGGATTTCCCTTGCGGGTCAGGTTTTTTTGCAATCGATCTTGTCTATACAAATGTAGACGAGTAATCTGTGTTTCATTCGATCATCCGATGCGAGAGACACCATGCAAGCCATGACCCTGACCCCCGGTAAACTGACCCACAAGCAACTGCGTGCCATCATGGCGGGTGGTGTGCAGCTAACGCTGGACCCTGCGGCCGTACCCGGCATTGAGGCAGGCGCTCGCGCCGTGGCGGCCATCGTGGCCAAGGGGGCGCCGGCTTATGGCATCAATACCGGCTTTGGCCGCTTGGCTTCCACCCATATCCCGGCCGATCAGCTGGAACTGCTGCAAAAGAACCTGGTGCTGTCGCACGCCGTGGGCGTGGGCGCGCCGTTGCCCGCATCCATGGTGCGCCTGCTGCTGACGCTCAAGATATCCAGCATGGGCCGTGGCTATTCCGGCATACGGCTGGAAGTGATCACGGCGCTGCTCAAGCTCTTGAATGCCGATGTGCTGCCCAGCATCCCTGCCAAGGGTTCGGTTGGGGCGTCGGGTGACCTGGCCCCCCTGGCCCATATGGCAGCCGTACTGCTGGGTGTGGGCGAGGTGATGGTGGATGGCAAGTTCCTGCCGGCCGTGGAAGGACTGGCCCGTGTTGGCCTCAGCCCCATGACCCTGGGTGCCAAGGAAGGCCTAGCCCTGCTCAACGGTACCCAGGCTTCCACTGCTATTGCGCTGGTGAACCTGTATGCCATAGAAGACCTGTACCAGACCGGCCTGGTGGCCGGTGCCTTGAGCGTGGACGCGGCTGCTGGCTCGGTAGTGCCGTTCGACCGCCGCATCCACGAGCTGCGTGGCCATGCCGGCCAGATTGACGCTGCGGCGGCCTATCGCCAGCTACTGGATGGTTCCGCCATCAATGCCAGCCACAAGGAATGCGACAAGGTGCAGGACCCCTATAGCCTGCGCTGCCAGCCGCAGGTAATGGGTGCCTGCCTGGACCAGATGCGTCATGCCGCCAATGTGCTGCTGCGCGAGGCCGACGCGGTATCCGACAACCCACTGGTGTTCCCCGATACCAATGAAGTGCTGTCCGGCGGCAACTTCCACGCCGAGCCGGTGGCCTTCGCTGCAGACAACCTGGCCATCGCCATTTCCGAAATCGGTGCGCTGGCCGAGCGTCGTATTGCACTGCTGATCGATGCCACCCTGTCCGGCCTGCCACCCTTCCTGGTGAAGGATGGCGGGGTGAATTCTGGTTTCATGATTGCCCATGTGACGGCTGCTGCGCTGGCCAGCGAGAACAAGACTCTGGCGCATCCGGCCTCGGTGGATTCTCTGCCGACGTCGGCCAACCAGGAAGACCATGTGTCCATGGCAACCTTCGCTGCCCGCAAGCTGGGCGATATTGCCGAGAATGTGGCGCATATCCTGGCGATAGAACTGCTGGCTGCGGCACAGGGGGTGGATCTGCGTGCGCCGCACCAGACCTCGCCACGTTTGCTGGCCGCCATGGCGCTGATCCGTGGCAAGGTGCCGCATTACGGTATCGACCGCTACTTTGCTCCCGATATCGAGGCCATCACCCAGTTGGTGCGCGACGGGGCTTTTGCCAAGCTGGCGCCGTTCCGTTTCGATTCGCAGGCCTGAGGCGGCGTGCCACGCGCCTCGGCGTAGGTGCGTGGATTCAATCACGGGGGCTGCTGGTACTGGCTGCCTTGCTGCCTGGTGGCACCCGTGTAATCCGCTACAAGCAGCGATGAATTGAGTCCATGACGGGCTCTGAGGTGAGGAGAACATGAGTACACCGGCCTACCAACAGATCAAGGACTACCTGCTGAGCGAGATACAGGCAGGCCGCTGGCGTGCCGGTGATCAGGTGCCCAGCGAGAACGAGCTGGTCAAGCGCTTCGATGTGGCCCGTATGACAGTCAACCGTGCCGTGCGCGAGCTGGCGGCCGAGGGGGTGCTGACCCGTAGCCAGGGCGCGGGCACCTTTGTGGCGGCCACCAAGTACCAGAGCACGCTGGTCGACATCAAGAGCATCGCCGAGGAAATCCGCGCACGTGGGCATGAGCATACGGCCGAGCTGCTGAAGCTACAGGCAGTCAAGGCCGATACCACACTGGCCGCCGAGATGGGCTTGCAAGTGGGGGCACCGCTGTTCTATTCGCTGATACTGCATCGCGAGAACGGGCTGCCCATCCAGCTGGAGGAACGCTGGGCCAATCCACAGCTGGCGCCGGACTACCTCAAGCAGGATTACAGCCGCATCACCCCCAACGAATACCTGACCCGTGCCGCGCCCTTGTCACGGGTGGAATACCGTATCGAGGCCCGCCGGCCCGATCGTACTGCCAAGGCCAGGCTGGCCATGGACAAGGACGAACCGTGCCTGGTGCTGCATCGCCGCACCTACTCGCGTGGCCTGGTGGCCAGTGTGGCCAACCTGTACCACCCGGCCGGCCGCTATCAGTTCAGCGGGCATTTCTAAGGTAGGCCATGATGCATCTGCGCCTTGCCCCCATCCAACTGGACGATGATTTTGCCGAGGCCTATGCCATGCGGCGGGATTCCTACCAGGTATCGTTCGGTACCACCGAGTCGTTCGACCGCGATGCCGGACCGGCGGGCGAGCTGTACCGGGCCAGGTTGGCGCAGCGTTGCGCCGACTACCCGGATGGTTATGTGCATGCCTGGCTGGGGGATGAGATCGTCGGTCAACTGGAGGTCAGGCACGAGCTAGATCAGCCTGGGCAGGGCTATGTGCATCTGTTCTACCTGCTACCGGCTTGGCGCCATCAAGGCCTGGGTGGGCAGTTGCACGACTATGCCGTCGACTATCTGCGGCGCCACGGCTGCCATACCGCGCGACTCAGCGTGGACAGACATAATGCTCCTGCTCTGGCCTTCTACCGCCGGCATGGCTGGCGCTTCGACGCTGCCAATCCCAAGCATCCAACCACCGATTTTCTGCGCCTGGACCTCAGCCCCGGCGCAGCCTGATTCGATCTACCCTTCCCCGACAGGAGACCACCATGACCGATCCCCGCATCGACCCCAGCCGCGTCATCCGCGCCCCGCGCGGCAGCGAGCTGAGCTGCAAGAGCTGGCTGACCGAAGCAGCCTTCCGCATGATCCAGAACAATCTGGATGCCGAGGTGGCGGAGCACCCGACTTCGCTGGTGGTCTACGGCGGCATAGGCCGGGCGGCGCGCGATTGGGCCTGCTATGACCGCATTCTGGATACGCTCAAGACCCTGAACGACGATGAGACGCTGCTGATACAGAGCGGCAAGCCGGTGGGGGTGTTCCGTACCCATGCCGACGCGCCGCGCGTGTTGCTGGCCAACTCCAATCTGGTGCCGGCCTGGGCCAACTGGGACCATTTCAATGAGCTCGATAAGAAGGGCTTGATGATGTACGGCCAGATGACGGCCGGCTCGTGGATCTACATCGGTACCCAGGGCATAGTGCAGGGGACCTACGAGACTTTCTACGCCGTTGCCAACCAGCATTTCGATGGCAAGCCGGCAGGCCGCTGGATACTGACCGGTGGCCTGGGTGGCATGGGTGGCGCCCAGCCGCTGGCCGCCACCATGGCGGGCTTCTCCATGATTGCGGTGGAGTGCGACGAGACCCGCATCGATTTCCGCCTGAAGACCCGCTATGTGGACAAGAAGGCCCATACCCTGGATGAGGCGCTGGCCATGCTGGATGCCGCCCGGGCTGAAGGCAAGCCGGTATCGGTGGGCTTGCTGGGTAATGCCGCCGATGTGTTTGGCGAGCTGGTGCAGCGTGGCATCACCCCCGATGTGGTGACCGACCAGACCTCGGCCCATGACCCGGTACACGGCTACCTGCCGCAAGGCTGGAGCGTGGCGGAGTGGCGCGACAAGCAGAAATCGGCACCCCAGAGCGTGGTGGAGGCGGCCAGCCGCTCCATGGCTGTGCATGTGCAAGCCATGCTGGACCTGCAGGCGCGCGGTGCAGCCACCCTCGACTACGGCAACAATATCCGCCAGGTAGCACTGGACCAGGGCGTCAGCAACGCCTTCGATTTCCCCGGCTTTGTACCGGCCTATATCCGTCCCTTGTTCTGCAAGGGCGTAGGCCCCTTCCGCTGGGTGGCGCTGTCGGGCGATCCCGAGGACATCTACAAGACCGATGCCAAGGTCAAGGAACTGATACCCGATGATCCGCACCTGCACAACTGGTTGGACATGGCGCGCGAGCGTATCGCCTTCCAGGGCCTGCCGGCCCGTATCTGCTGGGTGGGTCTGGGCGACCGGCATCGCCTGGGGCTGGCCTTCAACGAGATGGTCAGGACGGGCGAGCTGAAGGCTCCCGTGGTCATCGGCCGCGATCACCTGGACTCGGGTTCGGTGGCCTCCCCGAACCGCGAAACCGAGGCTATGCGCGACGGTAGCGATGCCGTCTCGGACTGGCCCTTGCTCAATGCGCTGCTGAACACGGCTGGCGGCGCGACCTGGGTGTCCTTGCACCACGGCGGTGGCGTGGGCATGGGCTATTCGCAGCATTCCGGCGTGGTTATCGTCTGTGATGGCAGCGATGCTGCCGCCAAGCGTATCGAACGGGTGCTGTGGAACGACCCGGGCACAGGCGTGATGCGCCATGCCGATGCCGGCTACGAGATTGCACAGACTTGTGCCCGCGAGCAGGGGCTGAACCTGCCCATGCTGGGTCGCTGATCAGGCGGGGTGCCGGCCACCAGACGGCAGCACTCCCCCCTGCTGCCTACTCGTGCCGCCGCGCTATTGCCCGGCGGCACGGCCTATTGAAAAATTGAAAACCTGGCCTGAAACCTGGGTCTGCAGACAACGCCAAAGCCATGAACCTGCTGATACGCCACACCCACCTTGCCACCTTTGCCCAGCCCGACGGCTACGGCGAGCTGCATGATGCCGCCCTGCTGGTGCGCGATGGCCGCATAGCCTGGCTAGGGGCAGAGCAGGATATCCCGGCCGGCCTGGGTGAGTTGGAAGAGGTGGACGGGCAGGGTGGCTGGCTCACGCCTGGGCTGATCGACTGCCATACCCACCTGGTATTTGGCGGAGACCGTTCGCATGAGTTCGAGTTGCGGCTCAATGGCGCCAGCTACGAGGAGATTGCCCGTGCTGGCGGCGGCATACGCTCCTCGGTCAGCGCTACCCGCGCTGCCAGCGAGGCCGAGCTGCTGGCGCAGAGCCTGCGCCGGCTGGACGGCATGCTGCGCGAGGGGGTGACCACGGTGGAGGTCAAGTCCGGCTATGGCCTGGATTTCGACAGCGAGCGCAAGATGCTGCGGGTGGCGCGGCAGCTAGGCCAGCAGCGGCGGGTCGGCGTACAAGCCACCTACCTGGCGGCCCATGCGCTGCCCCCCGAATTCCAGGGCCGGCCGGATGACTATATCGAGGCCTGCATTGCCTGGCTCAAGCCGCTGGCGGAGGAAGGGCTGGTGGATGCCGTCGATGCCTTCTGCGAGCAGATAGGCTTCAGCCGCGATCAGGTGGCGCGCCTGTTCCAGGCGGCCAAGGCGCTGGGCCTGCCGGTCAAGTTGCATGCCGAGCAGTTGTCCGACTCTGGCGGGGCGCTGCTGACGGCCCAGCATGATGGGCTGTCGGCTGATCATCTGGAGTGGCTGGACGAGCAGGCCATTGCCGCCATGGCGCAGCATGGCACGGTCGCCGTGCTGTTGCCCATCGCCTTCTACTGCCTGCGCGAGACCAAGCTGCCACCTATCGCTGCCTTGCGGGCGGCGGGTGTGCCCATGGCGGTCTCCACTGACTGCAATCCCGGCACGGCGCCCGCCTCCAGCCCACTGTTGGCGCTGAACATGGCATGCACGCTGTTCCGCCTCACTCCGGCCGAGGCCCTTGCCGGCATGACGCGCCATGCAGCGCAGGCGCTGGGCCTGCAGCAGCAGACCGGCACACTGGAAGTCGGCAAGCGCGCCGACCTGGCACTATGGCAGATCAACCGGCCGGCCGAGCTATGCTATTGGTTGGGCGGCGAGCCGCTGCTGGGGCGCTGGTACAACGGTCAACAGGGTTAGCGCATGGCTCCACCCAGCACAAGCCAGGCGTGGCGATGGTTATCAAGGCCGGGCGGTTGGTGGTATCAGTGCCGCATCGGTTCCTGGCACTTATTCTTGCTACCCGCCGGCATCGTGACCTTGCAGATGTATATGCTCATGATGGGCATCTACCTGTTTGTGTTGTGGGACAGCGATATGGCAACCACGCTTCTGCTGTTGCCACCCTGGCCGGTTTGGGTCTGGTGCCTGCTATTGTTGCCGTTGGGCTTGCTTGAGGTACTGGTGGTTGGCAGGCGTGGCGTGACCTACTACCGAATGTGCCTGTTGCTACCTGTCTGGCGTACTGCCATCCGGCCAGGAAGTGGCCTGTATCTTCATCCTGGCGTGGCCGATTTGCCTGCAGAGTGCGTCTTTCTGCGCCGGCCCGGTTACGCCTACGATGGCATCGCGCTTGGCAACCGACGATCTGCCCAGCCGCTTTTCGCGGCGTTGGCCGAAGTGCTGCAGGCTAGCGGCTGGCAATGGCAAAGGCCCCCTGGCAAGCTGCAAACCGAATTATTCCTGTCCTATCCTGGCTAGTGCCCGTCCATCCCAAGCCGGGAGGCTATTCTCATTGGAGCCCCACTATGTACCAAGCTGCTGATATGGCCGTATGGCAAGGCCGCGTAGACGCCGAGGAAGGCCCGCTGGCCCGCCGCTGGCATGAGTGCCTGCAGGCCTTCCACGATGATGCGCCTCCTGGTACGGCCTTGCTGGGCTTTGCATGCCATGCCGGGGTGCAGCGAAATCACGGCCGGCCTGGTGCAGAAGAGGGGCCGCTGGCCCTGCGCAAGGCGCTGGCCAACCTGGCCTGGCACCATGAGGGGCATATCTACGATGCCGGTAATGTGCGCTGCGTGGGCGATGCGCTGGAGGAGGCGCAGCAGGAGCTGGGCAGGCAGGTGACCCATCTGCTGCAACGCGGGCATTTTCCGCTGGTGCTGGGCGGTGGGCACGAGATTGCCTATGGCAGCTTCCTCGGCCTGGCACGCCACGCCGAGCTGCAGGGCAGGCCGCCGCGCGTAGGCATCGTTAACCTCGACGCCCATTTCGATCTGCGGGCAGGCGAGCGCGGTAGTTCCGGCACGCCGTTCCGGCAGATTGCCGAGGCCTGCGCGGCCAACCGGATGTCGTTCAACTACCTGGTCTATGGCATCTCTGAACCGGGCAATACCGAGGCCCTGTTCCACCGTGCCCGCGAGTTGGGCGTGCAGTGGCGCGGCGACGAGGAGTGTACGCGCGACAGGATGGAAGACCTGCTCGATACCCTGGCCTTCTTTGCCGACGAAGTGGACTGGCTATACCTGACCGTCTGCCTTGATGTCCTGCCGGGCAGCGTGGCGCCGGGCGTTTCGGCGCCGGCAGCCTACGGCGTGGAGCTGTCGGTGGTCGAGGCCCTGATCGATGCCGCCAAGGCTACGGGCAAGCTGATGCTGGCGGATATCGCCGAGCTGAACCCGGCCTTTGACCGCGATGGTGTCACCGCCAAGGTGGCGGCACGGCTGGCTTGGCGGATTGCCCGCTAAGTCTGCACAGGAGCGACATCGCGTGACCTAAAGTCGCCACTATGGCTTGAATGATGGGCTCGGCGCGCCTGGTTTGATGTGACTTCCTGCGTGCCTTAATGCGCTGCCGCCTTGGAGTAGAGATTGATGACCACTACCCCGGCGATGATCAGGGCCATGCCCAGCAGGGCGGGCGCGTCGAGCTTCTGGCCGTGCAGCAGCCAGGCGATCAGGGCGATCAGGACGATGCCTGCGCCTGACCAGATGGCGTAGGCGGTGCCCATGGGGATGGTGCGCAGGGTGAGCGACAGGAAATAGAAGGCAATGCTGTAGCCGCCCAGGGTGAGCAGGGAGGGCCACAGCCGGGTGAGGCCATCGCTGGACTTGAGGGCCGAGGTGGCGATGACCTCGGCGACGATGGCGATGGCGAGAAAGAGCCAATTTTGCATGGGCTAGGTTCCAGTGGGGCTGGGCTGGGCGTAGTAGCCCAGGAACATGTCTACTGTGGTGGTCATGATGTGCTGCCTTGCCTCGGCCGAGGGGCGGGGTTGGCCCATGGTGACCTGGGGCCAGAAGGCAAACGCCTTGAGCAAGCCATACAGCTGGTGGGTGGCGAACGCCGGGTCGTGCGGCCTGAGCCTGCCGTCGGCCTGGGCGGCCCTGAGCCAGGTGGTCAAGCCTTCTTCCCGCTCGCCCATCTTGGCCACCATGGCCTGTGCCCGCTCGGGCGTATGTATGGTCTCGGCGATGGCGACGCGGGCCAGGTCGAGAAAATTGTCGTCGTCCAGCATGTCCAGCTTCTGCGCCACCAGAGCCAGCAATTGTTCGCGCAGGGAGAGATCGGCGCGATAGGGCAGGTCGCGCCGGGCCAGGCTGCGCTGCCAGAGCTGCAGCAGGATTTCGGCGAACAGTTCTTCCTTGCTGGGGAAGTGATTGTAGACCGTACGCTTGGAGACATCGGCGCTGGCGGCGATCTTGTCCATGCTGGTGCTCTGGAAGCCGTTGGCACGGAACTCGGCAATGGCCGCAGCCAGGATGGCGGCGCGTTTCTGGTCAGTCAGGCGTAGTGGTTCAGACATGGGAGGGCGGATACCTGGGGGGGTTGAATCTGATTTTACACTGACCAGTGTACTTTTTTCTTGCATAAAACTACACTGTGTAGTGTAATTTATCTCGAAGGGGCAGAGGATCTGCTCCGGAGAACCCGATGAAGCCCCTACGCCTGACCCTGATAGGATTGACCGTCGCCATGGCCTACCTTGCCTTGAATGCCTGCAGCACCGTGCCTGCTTATCCGCGCTCCACGCAGTTTGAAGCAGGTCGTTTCCGCAATGTCGCCACCACGCCCAGCCCCGGCTTGGGCCAGACCCTGCAGGCCGCCTGGAGCATGCTGGTGGACAAAGCGCCGGACACCACGCCCCGCAAGGCGATTCCGGTGCTGGCGCTGAGCCAGGCCGACCTGCTGGCCGCGCCTGACAACACCCTCTACCGCCTGGGCCACTCCACCATGCTGCTGAAGCTGGAAGGGGCGTTCTGGCTGACCGACCCGGTATTCTCGGAGCGGGCGTCGCCCTTGCAGTGGCTGGGGCCCAAGCGCTTCCATCAGCCCCCCATCAGCCTGGAGGCGTTGCCGCCCATCAAGGGGGTGATACTGTCGCATGACCATTATGACCACCTGGACCATGCGGCCATACAGGCGCTCATCCCCAAGGTGGAGCGCTTCTATACCCCGTTGGGTGTGGGCGACCGTCTGGTGGCCTGGGGCGTGCCGGCAGCCAAGGTGCAGCAGCTGGACTGGTGGCAGGAGACACGGGTAGGCGGGGTGATGCTGGCCGCGACGCCGGCGCAGCATTTTTCCGGCCGCAGCCTGAGCGACCGCAACAGCACCCTGTGGGCATCCTGGGTGATTGCCGCGCCAGGGCTCAAGCTCTACTTCAGCGGCGACACCGGCTACCACGCTGGCTTCAAGGCCATAGGCGACAAGTACGGCCCGTTTGACCTGACCCTGATGGAGACGGGCGCCTACAACGAGCAATGGGCAGATATCCACATGCTGCCGGAGCAATCCTTGCAGGCGCATCTGGATTTGCGTGGTAAGTGGCTGCTGCCCATACACAACGGCACGTTCGACCTGTCGCTGCATGCCTGGCACGAGCCTTTCGAGCGCATCAGCGCCCTGGCACAGGCTCAGCAGGTAGCCTTGACCACGCCGCGCATGGGGCAGCCGGTCGACATGTTGCAACCACCGGCCGGGGATGCCTGGTGGCGTGAGTAGGTGAGGCAGCAGGGTCGACCCTGCTGCCTGATCGCTACAAACCCAAGACCTGACTCAGGCTGGCGATCTCCTGGCGCCATTGCTGCTGAGCCTGCGGTCTTTGCTGGCGCGGCTTGCGGCCAAGGTCGTCGGCCAGGCGTGCTTCCAGCTCGCACAAGCGGGCCAGCATCTGGTCGGTATCGCTCACCGCAGCTGGCGCGACCGGTGCTGAGGCTGGCCGGCTGAGGGTGGCGGGCGCCACCTCCTGCATGCGGGCATAGGCTTGTGCGGCATCCTGCCATTGTTCTATCCGGCCATCGCGTATCAGCCAGTAGCGGTTGCAGGCGCGCTCTATCAGCTCGCGGTCATGTGATACCAGCAACACGCCGCCGGCGTAGCCGAGCAGGGCTTGGGCCAGCTCGGCCTTGCCATCCATATCCAGGTGGTTGGTCGGCTCGTCCAGCAGCAGGAGATGGTAGCTGGCCAGCGATAGCCCCAGGAACAGCAGGCGCGAGCGCTCGCCGCCACTGAGTGTCGCCACCTTCTGGCCATGCCGGGGGTAGGCAAATCCGGCGCTGATCAGGGCCCTGCGCCTGTCCATCTCGGCGATGCGGCCGGACAGGCGGGCAAAGGGCGCCAGTGCGCTCATCAGGTCATCGTTGTCGCGCAGCTGCTGTTGTGACTGATCGTAGTACCCAACGGCAGCCTGGCTGTGGAACTGGATGCCGTCAGCCTGGGCTTCGTGCTGCAAGGCCTGCCAGCATTGCCGCAGCAGCGAGGACTTGCCCAGGCCGTTGGCGCCCAGCAGGGCAACCCGGTCGCCGGCCTTGAGGCTGCAATCCTCCAGCGTAAACAGCGGCGGCAAGCCTGCGGCGGGCCTTACCGGCAGTGCGCTCAGCGCCAGCAGGCGGTCGGCCGCCAGGGCCTGACCTTGCAGGGCCAGGCGCCATGGCGGGCCTTGGGTGACGAAGGTCTGCTCCTCGCGCAGCCGGTCGGCTCGCTTCTGTATGACCTTGGCCTTGCGTGACAGGTCTTCATTGTCGTAGGTACGGCCCCAGATCGCCAGGCGCTGGCTGCTGCTGGTGAGCCGGTCTATTTCCTTCTGCTCGGCGGCATGGCGCTGGCTGGCGGCCTGGTCCATCTCGTCCAGCGCTGCCCGCGCCGTGCTGCAGGGCAGGTCAAAGCAGTACAAGCGCTTGTCGCGCAGTATCCAGCTCTGCCGGGTAACGTTGTCGAGCAGCCTGGCATCGTGCGAGACCAGGATAAAGCCGCCCGTCCAGCGCTGCAGGAATTGCTCCAGCCAGAGCAGGGAGGGCAGGTCCAGGTGGTTGCTGGGCTCGTCCAGCAGCAACATATTGGGTTCCTGCAGCAGGGCACGGCCCAGCAGCAGGCGGGTGTGCTGGCCGCCACTCAGGCCGGAGACGGGCACCTGGGCGTGATGGGGCTCGAACCCCAGCTCCTGCAGCATGGCATCCGAGCGCCAGCGTGCATCGGGATGGTTGCCCACGGCTGCGCAGAGGGCGGCGTGCAGGGTCAAGCCGGCCAGCTCGGCAGGCAGATGCTGCTCCACATGTTGCAGGCGACAGGCGCGGGCGTGGTGCACCGTGCCGGCGGTGGCCTCGCGGGTGCCGGTCAGCAAGCCCAGCAGCGTGCTCTTGCCGCAGCCGTTGTGACCCAGCAGACCTACACGGTCGCCCAGGTTGAGGGTAAAGGACAGATCCTGGAACAAAGCGCCGTCGGCGGTATCCAGTTGCAGGGAGAGTGCGGAAATCAGTGTAGTCATCGCTCTTGCCATATTTTTGGGATGCAGGCATCCACATCAACACAAGCGCTGACGACAGGAGTCGGGAAAGGACTCAGGAAAAGCGGAAGAAGGGCTTTTCGGCAGGAATGAGGGCTTTGCTCCGACCCACTATCGCAACGCGACAGAAATGGGGCAGGAGCGGGCGTACATGCCATAAAGGCGTGCGAACCAGACGGTGCACGAAGACATAACCATATTGACCTCCTTTCTTTGTAATGAGGTGTATCGGGGGAGCGCCAACAAGTGCGGCGAGGCGCTTGCTGCACCCAGACATCGCCACTTTAGCCGGCAGTAGCGATGGTGATCAAGCGGCTGGGTATTTTGCCGCCAGCTTCTGCAGCGTATTGATGCCACGCAGGGTGGTCTTGAGCTTGAGGGTCTTCTCGAACAGCATATTGCTGAATACCGACTCGCTTGCTTGCTGTCGCCGCAGCCAGTACACCTCGCGGCCATGTATATGGAAATCGTCGTGTTCGTTGCGCATGCCCAGCAGAGTGGCCTGTTGCGCAGGGCTCATGGGCTGGGCCAGCAGGCAGACTGCCAGTGGGCCGCTGCCAGTCCTCTCCACCTCGAAAGCTGGATGGCTGGCGATGGCGGCCAGTTCGGCATCGCTGCGGACAAAGGTGGCTACTTCGTAGCCTAGCGTCTGCTGCAGATGGTGCGCGATGGCCTGTTCGAGTTCGACAGCCGTGCGCTCGTCGCGATCAAAGATGACGTTGCCGCTGGCAATAAAGGTCTCCACACCCGTCAGGCCCAAGGCCGACAGGTGCCGGCGCAGGTCTTCCATCCTGACATGGTGGCCACCGACATTGATGGCGCGAAGAAAGGCGATCTGGCGGGGCATGGTGGTGGCTGGCAGGCGGTGGCTGGGCCGACATGCTAGCAAGACCCTAGCCAACAAAGTAGCGCTGGGTTTCGCTGGCCAGCTTTTCGAAGGCTTGCTTCTCCTGGCTCTGCTCGGCCATCTCGGCCAGCCTGGCGTCGGTTTCGCGCAAGCGGCCTGCCATCATGATGGCCAGGTTGCGGTAAAGCTTGGTTTCCAGCCCGGCCAGGCGCGGCATGCTGGCACGCTTGAATACCAGCACCCGCACATCGTCTATGGCCACTACGCTGGCAGAGCGCCAGCCGAAATCGATCAGGGCGAGTTCGCCAAAGGTCTCGCCTGGCCCCAGACGGGTCAGCTCGTGCTCGGTGATGCCGGCGAAGCGGTTGACGGCTACCGTACCCGACAGCAGTACGTAGAGCTCGCTACCGTCTTCGCCTTCGTTCAGCAGGCGCTTACCGGCCGGGTGCTGCTCGAACTGGCAGGCGGCGAGATACTGGCGGGCTTCTTCGGCGGTAAAACCGCCAAACAAGCGCACCGATTGAACCAGTCGCTGTACCAGGGCATCGTTGTTCTGCATGGTTATCCTCAGGGTGCTAAGGCTGCCAGCAGCTTCTGGTGTATGCCACCGAAACCGCCATTGCTCATGACCAATATGTGATCGCCAGGCCGTGCTTCGGCCGCGACCGCTGCTACCAGCTTAGTCAAATCATCGTGGGCCTGGGCGATTTCACCCATGGGAGCCAGCGCCTCTGCGGCATCCCAGCCCAGGTTGGCCCCGTAGCAGTACACCCGGTCGGCCTCGGCCAGGCTGGCGGGCAGCGCTTGCTTCATGGTGCCCAGCTTCATGGTGTTGGAACGTGGCTCCAGTACGGCCAGAATGCGCGAGCGGCCTATCTTCTGCCGCAGACCGGCCACGGTGGTCGCGATGGCGGTGGGGTGGTGGGCAAAATCGTCGTAGACGGTCACGCCATGGACGGTACCGCGCACTTCCATGCGGCGCTTGACGTTGCGGAATCCGGCCAGAGCGGCGATGCCGACCTCGGGCGTGACACCCACATGGCGGGCAGCGGCCAGGGCGGCCAGGGCGTTGAGCTGGTTGTGCTCGCCCATCAGGTCCCAGCGCAGGCGGCCTTGCGGGGCGCCGTCGAGGATGATGTCGAAACCATCGTCGTGAACCGCGCCGACCTGCCAGCCGTCGGCACCGCCAAATCGCGCCACCGGCGACCAGCAACCGCGCTTGAGCACCCGCTCCAGGCTGTCCTCGCGGCCATTGGCCACGATCAGGCCCTGGCTGGGGATGGTGCGGACCAGGTGGTGGAACTGGGTCTCGATGGCGGCCAGGTCGGCAAAGATGTCGGCGTGGTCGAATTCCAGGTTGTTGAGGATGGCGGTACGGGGCCGGTAGTGGACAAACTTGGACCGTTTGTCGAAGAAAGCGGTGTCGTATTCGTCGGCCTCTATCACGAAGAAAGGTGAGCGGCCGCCGGGCTCCTGCCGTGGTTCGCCGGGCAGGCGGGCCGATACGCCGAAGTTCTCGGGCACGCCGCCCACCAGGAAGCCTGGCGCCAGCCCGGCGTATTCCAGTATCCAGGCCAGCATGGAGGTGGTGGTGGTCTTGCCGTGAGTGCCGGCCACGGCCAGTACCCATAGGGGTTGCGCCGGATTGCGCAACACATGCTCGGCCAGCCATTGCGGGCCGGAAACATAGGGCAGGCCGGCGTCCAGTATGGCTTCCATCAGCGGATTACCGCGCGTCACCACATTGCCGATAACGTAAATATCAGCCTTGAGATTGATCTGTTCGGGCGAGTAGCCTTCAATGAGTTGTATACCAGCTGCTTCGAGCTGGGTGCTCATGGGTGGGTAGACATTGGCATCGCAGCCTGTCACGGTGTGGCCGGTGGCGCGAGCAAGCTGGGCGATACCGCCCATGAAGGTGCCACAGATGCCAAGAATATGGATGTGCATAGAGTCCTGTTGTGCGATCGCCCCGGCTCAGTTGCGCGAAGCTCTGGTAATATAAGTGGTTGACGATAAATGAACGAACGCTCGATGACGCCTTCCCAGTCACCCACTCTGACGCCGTCGGATATCGCCCGCATCGCGCTCAAGCGCCTTGCGGAGCTGGGTTTGCCGCCGACACCGGAAAACTATACGAAATTCTACAACGCCATTGCCGCAATCAAGTCCCCCACGGATAAAAGCGACGAGGAATTGAAGAGTGCGTATCAGGTGCTGTTCCGTGTTTCAGACGTGCTCGACGGCATGAGCGAGACCTCGGAAGTGCTGCTGGAAGACCTGTTGCGTGGCAGCGAGGTCATGGATCAGTCGCTGGATGCCCTGCGCAGCAGCCACGATGCCGATACGCTGGAGCAGGTGTTGAGCACCTTGATCGAATCCACCGGCTCGGTCCGTCAGACCGTGAATGCGTCGCATCGCGACCTGCAGGAGCTGAAGGCGACCATGGACAAGATACAGTCCGATCTCGCCATCAACCGCAAGACGCTGGAGCAGGACCCGTTGACCGGGGCCCTCAACCGGCAGGGTCTGGAGCATCTGCTGACCCGTGAAGTGAAGCGCGCCCGCCGTGCCAATCTGCCGCTGACGGTAGGCATACTGGATCTGGACGAGTTCAAGCAGGTGAATGATAGATTCGGCCATCTGGTGGGCGATAAGGTGCTGATGCATTTCTCCAGCATAGCCAAGGCAGTGCTGCGCGAGAGCGATGTACTGGTGCGTTACGGTGGCGAGGAGTTCCTGGTGCTGCTGCCCGAAACCGACCTGAACGGCGCACGCTTTCTGGTGGACCGCCTGCGCCAGGTCAACGCCAAGACGCCCTTCTTCCATCACAGCCAGCATATCGACATCCGGTTCTCGACCGGCGTGGCGCAGCTGAAACAGGACGAAAATGGCCATGCCATGCTGATACGGGCCGATGAAGCCATGTACCAGGCCAAGAACAGTGGCCGTGATCAGGTGATCTTTTCCGACTAGCAGCGCCATCACAGTCTAGCCACGGGCCGGTGTATACACCGGCCCGTTTTGTTTTCCGGGCCGCCGCCGGCCGCCTGGCGGGGGCTGCTGTGGGTGTGTGACATTTTATGTCTTGACATTTTATGTCGGAAATTCTAACTTCAACGCACACGGCAATCAGTAGGACGCGACAGGCGCGCACCGATGGCCGCAGGTAGAAGAGGTGGGAAATGACCGAGTTTCAAAGCAGGATGGAAACAGCCGCGCGCATTGCCGAGGCGGTCTATGGGCTGACCGTGGAGTGGCAGCCGATACCGGGCGAGGTGGAGGTGGTGCAGGCCACGCTGGCCGGGCGTGAGGAGCTGCCCATCTACCTGACCCATAGCGGCGAACAGATCATCTGCATCTGCTATCTCTGGCACGACAAAGAGGTGCTGGCAGAGCGCCGGGTGGCGCTGCTGGAGGCGCTGCTGGACTTGAACATCCCCATGCCGCTGTCGTCGTTTGCGCGGGTGGAGGGCTGGTTCGTGGTGTATGGCGCGCTGTCGCGTCAATCCCGTGCAGAGGAGCTGGCGCAGGAGCTGGCTACCCTCAGCGAAAACGCGGTGGATGCGCTGGATGCATTTGCCGAGTATCTGAAGTAAGCGAGAAGGAGCGTCATCATGTCTATCTTCAACAAGATCGTTACGGCAGTACGCGGCAGTGTGCGTGAGTTGGGCGAGGCGGTGGTGGATGCCAACGGAACCCGCATCTACGAGCAGGAAATCACCGACGCCCGCCAAGCCCTGACCCAGGCCAGGCAGGACCTGACCATGGTGATGGCCAAGGAAATGCAGGCTGGGCGCGAGATCGAGCGGCTGGCGGCTGAGCAGGCGCGCTTCGAGAACCACGCCGTGGCCGCCATGGACAAGGGCGAAGATGCCCTGGCGCTGGAGGTGGCAGACCGCATCGTGGCGCTGGAGACCGAGTTGGCAGCGCAGCAGCAGGCACGCACGGAATTCGCGGCCAGCATTGCCAGGCTGAAGGAGCTGATCAAGCAGGCCGAGGCCAAGGTGCGCGAGCATGAGCGTGAGCTGGTGATGGCCAGGACGACCGAAAGCGTGCACCGGGCGACGCAATCCATCTCGCATAGCATGGGCTCGGGTGGTTCCAAGCTGCTGTCGGCCAGGGAGTCGCTGGAGCGCATCAAGCAGCGCCAGCAGGATCTGGCCGACCGGATGACGGCGGCGGCCGAGCTGGACAATGAGATAGGTGGGCAGGCGCTGGAGCGCAAGCTGGAAGCCGCCGGCATAGGCGAGAACGCTGGCCGGCGCGCTGCGGTGCTGGCACGGATTGCCGCCCGCCGTGCGGCCCCTGCGGATGAGCCTGGCGATGCCTAAGCTACCGGCACGCTGGGGCGAGGCCGAACCGGCAATCAAGGCGGTGCAGGTGGCATTCGATGTGGAGGAGGCGGTGCTGCGCGCGGTGCGCTATGCCGCCTATCGCAATGAGCTGTCGCCGTCGGATCAGATAAGGCAGGTGCTGAACCTGCCCGTATCTACCCGCCCCAAACGGCCACGTTTGACGGTGTCGCTGGCCGAGGCGGACTACCATGCATTGGGTGCCCGCTTTGGCCTGGCGGCGGAGGACAGGCTGGCCATCAAGGAGCGGGTGACGGCGGAGCTGATCGCCTTTGCCCAGCGCCACCCGCCGCCGCCGTGATGCGGTATGGCGCGCATGACATAGGACAACAACAAGATGCTAGATGTAATCACGACCACTCTGGCCAGCTACCCCACCAATCTGCTGACAGTATTGCTGGGCGTGCTGCTGATCTATTGGGTGCTGGCGCTGTTCGGGCTACTGGACTTGGATGCGCTGGACATTGATGTCGACCTGGATGCCGATCCTGGCGAGCTAGGCCAGATCGCCAGCTATGTGGTGGCCTTTGGACTTACCGGCGTGCCGTTCTCTGTGGTGATCAGCCTGGTGGTGCTGATTGCCTGGCTGCTGTGCTACCTGGCAGACCGCTACCTGCTGTTCTGGATGCCGGGCTGGATGACGCTGCTGGCCGGTACGGTGGTGCTGATAGCGGCACTGGCGGCTGCCGTATTTGTCACCGCGCGCGCGCTGCGCCCCATGCGTGGCCTGTTTGTGGAACACAACGCCCGGGGTAATGCCAGCTTGGTGGGGCTGAGCTGCCAGATCACCACGCTGAAGGTGGATGAGCGCTTTGGCCAGGCCAATGTGGAAACCGAAGGCACGGCCATCGCCATCCGGGTCAGGGCTGCCGCTCCCAATAGTCTGGTCAAGGGCTCGGTGGCCACTATCATCAGCTACGACGAAGGCAGTGGCTGCTACGAGGTGGTGGAGTCACCGCTGATTTGATGCCTACGCAATAGCTGTTCAACAATAAATTACTGGATTACCCGCTACAGAGCCTCGCCAGGGGCCGTCAGCTCAAGGAGAAATACCCCAATGGAAGCCATTCTGATCGCTGTCGGCGTACTTGCCGTCATCATTTTCGGCATCTTTGCCTTGTTCGCGAAGTTCTACAACAAGGTGGAGCAGGGCCATGCCCTGATCATCAACAAGCTTAAGGCCGTGCCGGATGTCACCTTCACCGGTGGGGTGGCCTATCCCATCATCCACAAGAAGGAAACGATGGAGATATCGCTCAAGACCATCGTGATCGACCGCTCGGGCAAGGAGGGATTGATCTGCGCCGACAATATCCGCGCCGACATCAAGGTCACCTTCTTCATCCGCGTCAACAAGACCGCCGAGGATGTACTCAAGGTGGCGCAGGCTGTTGGCTGCGCCCGTGCGTCCGATCAATCGACGCTGGAGGAGCTGTTCTCTGCCAAGTTCTCCGAGGCGCTCAAGACTGTGGGCAAGTCCATGGACTTCGTTGATCTCTACCAGGCGCGCGACCGATTCCGCGACGAGATCATCCGCCAGATAGGCGACGACTTGTCTGGCTACGTGTTGGACGATGCGGCCATTGATTTCCTGGAGCAGACGCCCATCGAGAAGCTGGATCCCAGCAATATCCTGGACGCCCAGGGCATACGCAAGATTACCGAGCTGACGGCGGTGGAGCACGTGCAGACCAATGAGCTGCAGCGCAATGAGCAGATGCAGATCAAGAAGAAGGATGTGCAGACCACCGAAGCCCTGCTGGAGCTGGAACGGCAGCAGGCCGATGCCGAGGCGCGGCAGCAGCGCGAGATCACCTCGGTGCGTGCCCGGGAGGAGGCTGAGGCCGCCAAGGTGCAGGCCGAGGAAAGACTGAAGGCCGAGACCGCCCGCATCAAGATGGAGCAGGACCTGGCTGTACAGAACGAGAACATGAAGCGTGAAACCGAGGTGGCGGAGAACAACCGCAAGCGCGCTGTGGCCATCGAGGAAGAAAAGGTTGTCCGTGCCCGCGAGCTGGAGGTGGTGGCACGCGAGCGCGAAGTGACCTTGCAGGAGATAGACAAGGAAAAGGCTGTTGAAGTCGAGAAGAAGAACATCGCCGAGGTGATACGCGAGCGGATTGCCGTGGAACGTACCGTGGCGGAACAGGAGGAAGCCATCAATGAGCTGCGGGTGGTGTCGGAAGCCGACCGCAACAAGAAGGCGACCGTGATCAGCGCCGAAGGTCGGGCCGCCGAGCAGATGGTGGTGGATGTGAAGGCGGCCGAGGCCGAGGAGCTGCGCGCCAAGCACAAGGCGGCCGAGCAGCTGACGCTGGCCGAGGCCAAGCTCAAGGTGGCAGAGAAGGAAGCCGAGTCGAAGAAGCGCGAGGCCGAAGGTATAGAGGCACTCAGCGCGGCAGCCGGCCTGGCTGAGGCCAAGGTGATGACGGTACAGGCCGATGCCAAGGAGAAGGATGGCATGGCGGCGGTGCGGGTGAAGCTGGCCGATGCCGATGCTGTGGCCAAGTTTGGCCATGCCGAAGCCAGCGCGCTGAAAGACAAGCTGGAAGCTGAGGCCACCGGCAAGGAGAAGCTGGGCCTGGCCGATGTGCATGTGCGCCTGGCGGATGCCGATGCCTTGCGCCAACAGGGCGAGGCCGAAGCGTCTGCCATCCAGGCCCGCTTCGTGGCCGAAGCAGCCGGCCTGAAGGAGAAGTTTGCCGCCATGGGCGCGATGACCGAAGACACCCGCTCGCACGAGGAATTCCGCATGCGGCTGGACAATGCCCATATCGAGACCCTCAAGGCCATCGAGGCCAATACCTCGATTGCCCGCGAACAGGCCGAGGTCCTGTCCACTGCTCTGGGCAACGCCAAGATCGACATCGTGGGGGGCGACGGCGACTACTTCCAGCGCTTCGTCAATGCGCTGGGCATAGGCAAGGCCATAGATGCCACCATAGGCAAGAGCGAGACCCTGCAGACGGTGTTCAAGGGCCATCTCAATGGCGAGAAGGACTTGCTCGCCGATGTGAAGGGCATCATGGGCAATGTGGGCACCGATGATCTGCAGAACCTCACGGTATCGGCCTTCCTGGCCAAGGTCATGAGCGAAGGCAGTGAAGAGCAGAAAGCCCTGATAGGCCAGTTACTGGGCAAGTTCGGGCGTAAGTAAGGGGCTGACGATGGCGACCAATTGCATACGTTGCAGCGACCAGGTGCTGGCAACGACCGAACTGAGCCCGGGCCTCAAGGCTGATAGTTGCGCGCAATGCCACGGTAGCTGGCTGGCCATGGAGCACTGGCGGACCTGGCGTGCCAAACGCCAGGCTGCCGGCAAACCCGAGCCGGTGGTGGTGGGCGGCGAGGATGTCGCTGCTGAGGTGGCGCAGGCAGCTGCCTGCCCGCATTGCCATCGCTTGATGAACCGCCTGCGGGTGGCAGCTGGGCTGCCCTTCCGGCTAGACCATTGCGCTGGCTGCCAGCATGTCTGGCTGGATGGGAATGAGTGGGCTGCCCTGAGCCAGCATGGTTACGATGGCGTGCTGGATGAGGTGGTGTCGGCGCAGTGGCAACGACGGGTGCGCGAGGCAGAGGCCGTGGCACACCGGGAGTCGGCCTGGCGCAGCCGCTTGGGCGAGGCGGTCTACCAGGAGGCCGTGCGGCTGAGGCATTGGCTGGATAGTCAGGCCAACCGTGCCGAGCTATTGGCCTACCTGAGCCGCGACGACAGCAAGAGCCATTGATCCTGCAACCGCGCAGGGTGGTACGACCGCCCTGCGCCATGATTGAGTACCGATGCAGACCACAGACCAAGAAACCGACCTGCAGGTAGCGGAGAGCGGCGGCTATGAGCTGGTAAAGGGCCGCCTAGCCAAGCAGGGCCGCGAGCTGGAGGGCAAGACCGAAGCGCTCAATACGGCACGCCTGGCCGAGTTTGGCGAATCCAAGCTGGCGCTGGCTGCCCGGGTGCGGGCCCGTACCGAGAGCAATTGCACCGCCCGCGATATTGTCCGAGTGGGCGATACACTGCTGTTTGGCTACAACGTGTTCCTGGGGCTGAAGCAGGAGACACGCATCAGCGATGTGTTCGGTCTCTACCGCCTGGCCGAGTCGGCCGATGGACCTGAGCTGGAGGCGCTGCCGCTGGCGGGCAGTCTGCTGGACGACGCCCGCTTCGAGCAGGATTTCCGCGAGCTGTATGGCTATTATAAGGAGGCCAGTCTGCTGCAACTGCGGCTGGTCAACGGCAAGCTGCTGGCGGCATTCAAGACCGGCCCCAGCATGCAGAACCTGCGGGTGTTCCGCTGGGAGCTGGCGGTCGATGGCCGTGCCAGCTACATCGACAATCGCGGTGAGCGCGATATGGCCCTGCCGCCCAGCCATGATTTCGAGTGGCAGGCCACCACCCGCGAGCAGCATGTGCTGGGGCGCCATCCACACGTCAATGTCCTCGATACCGTGTTTGTCGAGACGGTGGGGGGTGACCTGACCATCAAGGTGGAGAACAATACCGAGACCGGCCTGGGTATCTATAGCGAGCCGGTGGAGGACAGCACCCAGTCCCTGATGGATGCCGACATCCAGTACGCCCGCGCCGGCGGCGTGCTGCTGCTGAAGATACGGCCATACCGGGAGGCCGCTTACCGCTACCTGGTGTTCAACCCCCGTACCCGTTCGGTACAGCGTATCGATGCCCTGGGCCAGGCCTGCATCAGCCTGCCCGAGGATCAGGGCATCATCTTTCCCGGCGGCATCTACCTGGCCAGCGGTGAGTACAAGGACTTCGGCCCCGACTGCGCTGGTATGGGGTTCGACCGGCTTATCCGCTCGCCCAATGGCGAGGATGTGCTGTATGTCTTCTGCAATCTGGAGGCGGGCCGCTACGGCCTGTTTCCCTACAACCTGATACACAAGCGCTTGGCCAATCCCATCGTCGGCCATGGCTATGCCCTGTATGCCGATGGCCGCATGCTCGCGTTTTCGGTTGATGCCGACGAGCCTGTCAGGCTGCATCCCATGCAGTTGTGGGATACGCCTTTCCATACCGACGAGCATGCGGCTGGTGCGACGGAGAAGCAGAGCTTTCTTGGCAAGCTGGGCAATGGCGAGCTGGTACGCGGCATTGCCGAGCTGTTTGGGCTGGCCCGTGCCGCACAGGCATCGGCCCCTGCCCGCGCCATGTATGAAGACCTGGAAAAGCGCGCGCGCCGCGTGGTGGATGGCTATTTCTGGCTGGCCACGCCGGAAGTCGATCTGGCGGAGGGCCTGAAACAGCTGGCCCATACCGCCAGACTGATGCTGGACGAGTTCGACAAGGTCGAGCAATACCGCCGTACGGCCGCCCAGGCCATCGCCGAGGCTGAGGCCAATCAGGCGGCATTGGTGGCGGAGATCAAGCGCACCATCTGGCAGCACCCGCGCCAATTCACCGAGTTGCTGGATAGGCTTCGGCAGGCAAGGGGCAAGCTGCTGACGCTGAAAGACCTGCGCTATATCGATACGGCCCGGATTGCCGAGCTGGATGCCATCCTGGCACGCGAGCAGGATCTGCTGGGCGAAGGCGCGGTGCGGTTCCTGTCGGAGCCGGCAGCATTGGCGGCGTTTGATACCCAACTGGCCGAGATTGCCGCCAAGGTGCCGGGCGCCGCTACTGTTGCGCAACTGGCGCCTTTGCTGAGCGCACTGGACGATGTGGGTGACAGCCTGGACCTGCTGACGGAAACCCTGGGTGCGCTCAAGGTAGGCGACGCAGTGCTGCGCACGCGTCTGCTGGATGCTATTTCCACGGTCTATGCCAGGGTCAACCAGTTGCGTGCCGAGGCCGGCAACCGCAAGAAACAGCTTGGCGTGGCTGAGGCCCAGGCGGAATTCGGTGCCCAGCTCAAGCTGTTTGGCCAGAGCCTGGACAATGGCCTCAACCTGGCGGCAACGCCGGAAGCCTGCGACGAACAATTGGCCAGGCTGGTGGGGCAGCTGGAGGAGCTGGAAGGCCGCTTTGGCGAGCATGAGGCCTTCCTGGGCGATATCCTGGGCAAGCGCGAGGCGGTATTCGAGGCCTTTGAAGCCAAGCGCCAGGGCCTGCTGGCCGAGCGGCAGCAGAAGCTGGGCAGCCTGAAGGCGGCGGCCGACCGCCTGGCCGCCGGCGTTGCCAAGAAGATAGGCAAGTTCGCCGATGCCACGGCGCTGCAGACCTATTTTGCGGCCGACCAACTGGTACTCAAGCTGCGTGAGTTGATCGCCAGCCTGCGTGGCGCGGGCGACAACGTCAGTGCCGACCAGCTGGAAGGGCAGCTCAAGTCGGCCCAGGATCAGTCAGTACGCGCCTTGCGCGACCAGGCTGACATCTTTGAAGACGGCGGCAAGCTGATACGGCTGGGCAAGCACCGGTTCAGCGTCAGCCAGCAGGCGCTGGAACTGGCATTGGCTGCGCGGGACGATACGCTGTGTGTCCACCTCAGTGGGACGGACTATACCGAGCCGGTTGCGGATGACCGGCTGACCGGACTGCGCCCCTACTGGGGATTGGCCCTGCCGTCCGAGAGCCCAGAGGTGTACCGTGCAGAGTACCTGGCCTGGCAGGTGCTGCGCGCGGCGGAACAGGGGTGGGAGGGCCTGAGCAATAACCAGCTGGATGTGGCAGCGCTGGAAGGTACCCTGCTGCAGAAGGTGCAGACCTTTGCCGCACCCCGCTATCAGGAGGGCTATCAGAAGGGCGTGCATGACGAGGATGCTAGCCGCGTGCTGGCAGCCCTGCTACCCATGCGCACGGCTGCTGGGACGCTGGCCATTCCGCCACTGAGCCGGGCCGTGGCCCAGTTGTTCTGGGCCAGCCTGGACGAGGCCCGCCAGCATGCCCTGGCATTGCGCGCGCGCCAGGCCAGCCTGCTGCTGGGCGAATTTGACGAGCATGGCGCCCAGCAGCAACTGGTGGCCGAGCTGGCCGAACAGTTGGAGGCCTGGCTGCAACAGGCAGGGTTTGAGGCGGCCGACCAACTGCCGGCTGCCCCGCTGGTGGCCAGCTACCTGGCCGAGGAGCTAGGCCAGACGGCGCTGCAGTTTGTGTTGTCGGCAGCGGCAGACGACTTGGCGCAGGCTTTTGTGCGCACCCTGACCGAGCGCGGCCATTTTGGCGACTGGCGCGATGCCTTGGGACATGCCGGCCTGGTACAGCGCTGGCGTGCGGTGCAGTCCTGGTTGCAGGGCTATGTCCGGCGTCATGGCGGCTCTACCCATTTTGTGGCCGAGGCCGCCGCCGTGCTGCTGGCTGACCTGCCCAGGCGGCGCGTCAACGCGGTGCTGGAGGTGGAGGTGACAGGTTTGCTGGGTCAGCATCCCCGACTGCATGAGGGGTGCTTGCAGCTGACGCTGGACGATTTCGCCCAGCGCCTGCGCCACCATGTGGAGCAGGTGTTGCCAGGCTTCGAGCAATATCAGGCGCTGCGTGGCGAACTGCTGGGACGGGAGCGGGAACGGCTGCGTTTGAAGGATTTCCAGGCCAAGCCGCTGAGCAGCTTTGTGCGCAACAAGCTGATCTCGGAAGTCTATCTGCCTCTGGTGGGGGCGAACTTTGCCAAGCAGATAGGGACGGTAGGCGATAGTCGCCGGGTGGACCAGATGGGCCTGCTGCTGCTGATTTCGCCACCGGGCTATGGCAAGACCACCTTGATGGAATACCTGGCCAACCGGCTGGGGCTGGTGTTCGTGCGCATCAACTGCCCTTCGCTGGGGCACGAGGTCAGCTCGTTGGACCCGGCCGACGCACCCGATGTCACCGCCAGGCAGGAGCTGGAAAAGCTCAATCTGGCGCTGGTGATGGGTAACAATGTGATGCTCTACCTGGACGATATCCAGCACACCCATCCGGCCTTCCTGCAGAAATTCATCAGCCTGTGCGACGCCACCCGCCGCATAGACGGCGTGTGGAATGGCCAGCCACGGACCTGCGACCTGCGCGGCAAGAAATTTGCCATCGTCATGGCAGGTAACCCCTATACCGAGTCGGGCGATGTATTCAAGATTCCCGACATGCTGGCCAACCGGGCGGATATCTACAATCTGGGCGATGTGCTGGGTGGCAAGGAGGATCTGTTTGCACTCAGCTATATCGAGAACTGCCTGACCAGCAACCCGGTACTGGCGCCGTTGGCCAACCGTGACCCGGATGACCTGCACCGCTTCCTGCGCATGGCGGCCGGTGAAGAGATACCGCCGTCGGCACTTTCCCATCCCTACGGCCAGGCCGAGATCAGTGAGATCGTAGGGGTGTTGCAGCGCTTGCTACGCCTGCGCGATACAGTGATGAAGGTCAACGCCAGCTATATTGCCTCGGCCGCCCAGGCCGATGCCTATCGCACCGAGCCGGCATTCAAGCTGCAGGGTAGCTACCGCAATATGGCCAAGCTGGCCGAAAAGGTGAACGCCCTGCAGAGTGAAGCTGAGCTGGCCCAGCTATTGGCCGACCATTACCAGGGCGAGGCGCAGACCTTGACTGCAGGTGCCGAGGAAAACCTGCTGCGCCTGGCTGAGCTGCGAGGTGGCATGTCGGCCGCCGAAGCCGAGCGCTGGGCCCAGATCAAGCGCGACTACCAGCATATCAAGCGCACGGGTGGCGACGAGGCCGATGGCGCCAGCAAGCTGGCTACCCAGCTGTCGCACATCACCGGGCAACTGGGCGAGATACACCTGGCCTTGCAGGCTGGCCATGCCCCGCAATGGGCCGAGGGCGTGCAGGCAGCCCTGGCGAGCCTGGGGGCGGCCATGGCAGCGCAGCAGACCACGGTGCAGGTGGCCCCGCCAGACCTGGGGGACTTGTCCGAAACGGTCAAGCGCATGGCGCAATCGTTCGATACCGGGCTGGTGCCTGTGGTCAGCGCCATGAACCACAAGATCAGGCTGGACCATGACATCTGGGACCGGGTGCAACTACTGAACGAACAACTGCAGGCTATCGCCAGCAAGGTAGGGGCCAGCAAGCTGCAGCTGAAGCCACGCAGCAGCGAGCCACCACCCGCCGCCGATGAAATACCGATCTGACGACCGGCATCGCCGACCCAGACAACTAACCCCTTATGCAAAGGAAGAAACATGAGTCAAAACGAAGCACACGATTACCTGGAGATGAGCTTTCGATCCATCAGCTGCTTTGGCAATGACGGCAAGCTGGACCGCGCCGAGTTCGACCAGATACTGACCATCGCCCTGCGCGACGGCAAGCTGGACGATAACGAGAAGCGGGTGCTGGGCCGTATCATCAGCCTGCTGCAGCCAGGCGAGGCTGCGGAGCTGGCGCCGAGGATTGCGCAGTTGAAGGCGCTTTACGACATCTAAGAGCCTGTGTAGCCCTTGCTACGAAGCAGGAAGCCTACTCTGGTGCGCAACAAAGCCCGCTGTCATGCGGGCTTTGTTGCGCCTGGGTGGTAGAAAAACGGCAAAGCAGAGGATTTTCCGGTATGTAGTTCGACTACAATTCCCTACACGGTGTGAGTCCTTTACTCTCGCTAGCGCACCGCAGCATCCCCACCGACACGAGACTCGCCATGGCCCTTTACGACAATGCCGCCGCCAAAGACCTGCCGCTGGAGCAGGATCTTGATCTGCTTGCCCGCCTGCTGGCCGATACCATACGGACCGAGACCGGCGAGGACACCTTGAAACAGATCGAGGCTGTGCGCGAGCTGGCTGTGCGTTTTGTCTGGGAGGCAGACTCCACGGCGGCAGATGAGCTGGCCTCTACCCTGGCTACCCTGTCGCATGACAACACCGTGGCACTGGCGCGGGCATTCAGCTATTTCTCGCATCTTTCCAATATTGCAGAAGACCTGCATCACAATCGCCGCCGCCGTTACCACCGCATGCAGGGCAGCCAGCCGCAGCGCGGCAGCCTGGCGCATTCGCTGGATGCGCTGGTGGCGCGCGGTATCTCGGCCGAGGCCATCAAGAATATGGTGGCGGCCACCCTGATTGCGCCGGTGCTGACGGCGCACCCCACCGAAGTGCAGCGCAAGACCCAGCTCGATTGCGAGCGCACCATTGCCCGTACCCTGACCATGCGGGATCGCCAGGCGTTGACGCCGGAGGAGCTGGAAGAGAATCAGATCGCGCTGCAGCGGGTGGTGCTGACGCTATGGCAGACCCGCGAAATCCGGGCGTTCAAGCTGTCGGTCAAGGACGAGATCGAGAATGGGCTGAGCTATTTCCGCTCGACCTTCCTGAAGCAACTGCCGCGCATCTATATCGAGCTGGAGGACAGGCTGTCTACGCTGACGGGTGCGCCGGTGACCTTGCCGACCTTTATGCATGTAGGTTGCTGGATAGGCGGCGACCGCGACGGCAACCCCTTTGTGACCCCGGAAGTGACCCTGCATGCGGCGGCCCGTCAGGCGGCCGTGGCGTTTGACTTCTATTTCGAGGAAGCCACCAAGCTGGAGGGCGAACTGAGCCTGTCGTCCCGCCTGGTGACAGTGAGCGAAGCGGTGCGGCTGATTGCGGCAGGCTCGCCCGACCAGCCCATCAGCCGGGCAGAAGAGCCCTACCGGCAGGCCATGGCGGCGATACGCCAGCGCATCCTGGCGACGGCTCACCTGCTGGGCAAGTTCCGGGGCGAGATACTGCCGTTCGAAGGGGCGGCCCCCTATGCCTGCGCCGCCGACCTGGTTGCCGATCTGCAGGCCATTGCCACGTCGCTGGCCAGCCATGGTTCTGCCCTGCTGGCCAGTGGCCGGCTGCGCCGGCTGATACGGGCGGTAACGGTGTTTGGCTTTCATCTGGCACCCCTGGATATGCGCCAGCACAGCGGCGTGCATGAGCGCTTGGTGGCCGAGCTGTTCCAGAAGGCGGGGTTGGAAGACTATCTGGCACTGGATGAGGCTGCGCGGCGTACCGTGTTGTTGCGCGAGCTGGCCAGTGCTCGTCTGCTGGTGACGCCCTATGTGCAATACAGCGAGGAAACGGCCAAGGAACTGGCCATTGCCCGCACCGCTGCCCTGGTGCATGCCAAATATGGCGCGGCGGCTTTGCCCAACTACATCATCTCCAATGCCACTAGCGTGTCCGATCTGCTAGAGGTGGCCGTGCTGTTGAAGGAGGTCGGTCTGGTGGCCCTGTCGCCCCAGCCCTTTGCCGCCGTCAACATCATTCCGCTGTTCGAGACCATACCCGACCTACGTGGCAGCGACAGCATAGTCCGCGAGCTGTTCGGCCTGCCCGCCTGGCGCCAGTTGCTGGCCAGCCGTGGCAATGTGCAGGAGATCATGCTCGGCTACTCCGACAGCAACAAGGATGGCGGCTACCTGACCTCCAACTGGGAGCTGTACAAGGCGGAAGTCAAACTGGTGGAGGTGTTCCGCCAGGCAGGTATACAGATGCGGCTGTTCCATGGCCGGGGTGGTTCGGTGGGCCGTGGTGGTGGCCCCAGCTACGAGGCCATCCTGGCGCAGCCAGCAGGTTCGGTGGCGGGGCAGATACGGATTACTGAGCAGGGCGAAATCATTGCCGCCAAGTACTCCGATGCCGAGGTGGGCCGCCGCAACCTGGAAACCCTGCTGGCGGCCACCCTCAGCGCCAGCTTTCCGCCTGAACAGGCATTGCAGGCCGATACGCCGGAGCGGCTGGAGCTGCTGGAGCGGCTGTCGGGCATGGCCTACCGTGAGTACCGCGACCTGGTCTATGCCACACCGGAGTTCATTACCTATTTCCGCGAAGCGACGCCGATTTCGGAGATTGCCAAGCTCAATATCGGCAGCCGTCCGGCGGCACGCAAGGCGACCAACAGCATTGCCGACCTGCGCGCCATACCCTGGGTGTTCTCCTGGGCGCAAAGCCGTTTGATGCTGCCCGGCTGGTACGGTTTTGGTACGGCCATCGAGGACTACCGCCGCGAGCGCGGTGAGGCGGCCATTGAGGAGCTGGCTGCCTTGTATCGTGACTGGCCCTTCTTCCGCGCCACCATCAGCAATATGGAGATGGTGCTGGCCAAGAGCGATATCCAGATCGCCAGTCGCTATGCCACGCTGGTGAAGGACGCCGATATTGCGGCGCGCATCTTTGGCCGCATCAAGGCTGAATGGCGGCGTTCAGTCGATGCCGTGCTGGCCATCACCGGTCACAAGGAATTGCTAGGCGACAACCCGCTGCTGGCGCGCAGCCTGAAGAACCGGCTACCCTATCTGGACCCGCTGAACCATATACAGGTGGACCTGATCAAGCGGTTCCGCGAGGGCGACGAGAGCGAGGATGTGCTGTATGCGATACATCTCACCATCAATGGCATTGCGGCCGGCCTGCGCAATAGCGGCTGAGTCAGCTGTGTGCCGGCGGCCGGGGCGCAGCACGCGCCACCGCCTTGCCATCAGGCTGACGGCCCTTGGGGCGTTGGCGGTGATGGCCGCTGCGCCGGCATGGGCACTACCTACCGATTTCAATGACAAGGTCGAGTCGGCCCTGCTGTGCCGCTCGGACTGGAGCACGGCGTTCTGGCAAGGCTATTTCGACAAGCACTTGCAGGCCAGCATCCGCGATTGGGGCGAGGCCCGCTGGTGGAGCTCGCAGGGGGCGCAGCTGGGCGGGGCCAGCACGGTGGAAGTCTTCACCAATGTGGACACCAGCCGTGCGCTGATGCTGGGTGTGCTGATTGCCCAGCCGGTGGAGGAGGTCAAGCGCACGCTGGAGCAAAACCTCAAGGTGGCATTCAAGCCGGTGCAGACGGTGGATGGACTGCGCTATGTCAGCGATACCTTGTCGGTCCTGGTGGGTACCACCAATCAGCAGACCAAGTGGTACTGTGCCAAATGGAACCTAGGCAACCGCGAGCGGGTACAGCCGCTGGCACCGCAATACTGAGCCGTTGACCCAGGCTGCAGTGCCGTGAGAGGGCGTGTGCAGCCAGGTTTCAGGCGGCCTTGCCGAGGTCGGGCCAGCGATGCCGTATCAGGGCATCGAGCGACAGCTTGCCAGGGCCATGGGCGATCAGGCTGGCCAGCAGCAGACCCCAGACGAGGTGGTGGGTGAGGCCGGCAGCTTGTTCGGGCGTACCCAGCACATGCCAGTAGGAGACGACGGCCATGAGGTTGACGCCGAACAGGCCCAGCGCGCCCAGCCTGCCGACCAAGCCCAGCGCCAGCAGCACGGGGAAGAACAGCTCACCGAAGGTGCCCCCCAGGGCGGCCAGGTTGGGGGGGAGCAGGGGGACACGGTATTCTTCGGTGAACAGGAAGAGGGTGGTGTCCCAGTCATTCAGCTTGGTCAGGCCGGCGGAAAAGAATACCTGGGCGATATACAGGCGGGCGGCCAGATCGGCCACCGGGGCGAACCAGCGGTCTGTCAGATGGATGGCGCAACGGCCCAGTTGCAGACTACGGGCGAGCAGGGTGTTCATGTTGACGGGCTTTCATTGAAATCGACGATGACTTGGTCGTGCAACCACTGCTGCAATGACAGTCCGAAATCAAATTCCATGTCTTCATCCATGGCGCACTCCAGCGCTTCGGCCAATGGTAGCTGGCGGGCACAGGCTGCCAGGAAGGCGTGATCGGCAGGCATGAGCCGGCGTACCTGTACCCGGTTATGCGGATTGCGCCAGGCCAGCGCCATTTCACCGCCCTGGTCGGGCGAGGGAAAATCGCCCCCCTCGGGCTGGTGCGCCAGCCACAGGCTGGCGACGGGCCAGGGTGAGCGCAGCAGGCTGACGGATGGGGCCAGTTGAAAATGCAGGCTGCCATGCTGTTCTGCAGGCACGCTGGCCAGGCGCGGCAGATCGAAGGGCGGGTTGTCCTCGGCGTAGTAGGCCAGGTGGCACAGCCAGTCCAGCCGGGCAGCATCGGCCAGGAAAGGTATGTCCTGGGCGGGGGGGAAGTCGCGGATGAACTCGGCAAAACCATCGCCGTAGCGATTCAGATCGCCCGAGCGGGACGGAGTGGCGCGGGCATAGGCTCGGGCCATGCCGCCAAAGAAGTCATCGCCTACCAGCTGGCGTACGATGGGGTAGGCTTCGGCCAGGGCATCGGCGCGGTTGAACAGGGTGTTGTTGGCATAGGCGCTGGCCCCGTGGGCGCTGGCGCCGAACAGTGCCTGGGCGGCTGCTGCATCGTGCAGGGCCTGGGCAAAACGTCGCTGCAGTTCATCCAGTTTCATGGCCGTACTCCCAGTCTGTCCAGCGCGGCTTGGGCACGGCTGGTTTCCTGCAGCAGATCGGCCAGTGGCGGCAGCTTGGTGTCACGTTCCAGCAGCACGGGCAGTGGGCCAAACCGGGCCAGTGCGGCATCAAGCAGATCCCAGACAGCTTCGCGCACGGGGGTGCCATGGGTGTCCAGCCACAGGCCGTCGTCGCGCTCTTCGAAGCCGGCGATATGGATTTCGCCCACGGCCTGCAGCGGCAGTGCCGCCAGGGCGGCGTGGGCGCTGCGTCCGAGATTGTGCTCGTTGACATGGAGGTTGTTGAGATCCAGCAGCAGGCCGCAACCGCTGCGGCGGCTCAGCTCGGCCAGGAATTCACCCTCGGGGATGGCATCGTCGACCAGGCTGACATAGGACGACAGGTTCTCGATCAGCAGGGGGCGGCCCAGCACGTCCTGCGCTCGGCCAAGCTGTTCCACCATGAAGTCCAGCGCGGCGGCACTGTAGGGCAAAGGCAGCAGGTCGTTGTAGCACTCCTCGCCCGTGCGGTTCCAGCACAGGTGCTCAGAGATGCTGGCAGGCTCCAGCGCGTCGATCAGGTCGCGAAAACGGGCCAGATGCCCGGCATCCAGCCCCACCGCCGACCCCAGGCCCATGCCCACACCATGCAAGCTGAGCGGGTAGTCTGCCCTTACCCGGCGCAGGGCGGCCAGGTTGGCCCCACCGCCAAAATAATTCTCGGGATGCACCTCGAACCAGGCAACGGCAGGGCGGCTGTCTATCACTTCGCGGATATGGGGTAGCCGCAGTCCCAGACCGGCGGCGAGGGGGAGGGAGGTATGCATGGTGGCGGTATGGACTAGGGGCAGGGGCAATGCAAAACGGGCGGTATGACCGCCCGTTGCGTATTCCAGTTGGCCTGGGCTTAGAGTCTGTACACGATTTTTCACCCCGGCGAAAAGATCGTGAACGGGCTCTTAGGACTTCTTTTCGCCCGGCTTGGTGCTGCCACCCATCTTTTCGCAAGTACCCTTGGCGACGTACTTCCACTCGTTGCTGTCGTTGTCGGTCTTGGATTGGCCGGCGCAGCTGTGGGAGCCGTTGGCGGCGGCACAGTCATTCTTGCCAGCCTTGGCCACGCCGTAGCATTTTTCCTTGGCGGCCTTGTCGTCGGCCATGGCGCCGGAGGAGAGGCCGAGGGCGATCAGGCTGGTCAGGGCGCCGGCGATCAGAGCTTGCTTTTTGTCCATTTGGGTAACTCCTGTTTGGTGTAACGGTGTTTAAGGGGAAGATCCGGTGAACCTTGGTCGAGCATGAGCCGGCTTTTCTTACACCCCATCCTTTGCGTGTGACCATTCTGCCATGGCTGGGTGAACACTTGCTGAATGTACTACGACCGCTAACAAAACCTTATTGGTGTCGTTGTGAGGGCTTGCCGTGCTTGCGTACTGTCGTCGTCCACACGCCTGACCAGAAACGCTACGCTGGGTTTTGGGCGCGACGCTATCCAGGCAAGGCCGGTGTCACAATTACCCGTGTTCAACATGATATGGCATTGATCAGCGTTTCGCCTGCGGCAAAGGCTCGGACATTCTCCAGCGTAGTGTCGGCGATATTGGCCAGTGCCTCTCGGGTGAGGAATCCCTGGTGGGAACTGATCAGCACATTGGGGAAGGTGGTCAGCCTGGCCAGTTGATCATCGGCGAGGCCCGTGCCCGACCAATCCTGAAAGAATACGCCTTCTTCCAGTTCGTACACATCCAGCGCTACCCCGCCCAGCTGCCCCCGTTTGAGCGCAGCGATCAGGGCGGGCGTGTCGATCAACCCGCCACGGCTGGTATTGACCAGGATGACGCCGGGCTTGCAGCGCGCCAGTGACTCTGCATTGATTAGGTGATGGCTGTCGGGCGTCAAGGGCAGGTGCAGCGAGACGATGTCGGACTGGGCAAGCAACTGCGGCAGCTCGCAGTAGCTGGCATCCAGTTGCTGGGCAAAAGCTGGATCGGACTGGGGGTCGCATAGCAGCACCCGGCAACCGAAGCCGGTGGCGATACGGGCCGCTACCCGGCCTATGCGGCCGGTACCGATGATGCCCAGGGTTTTGCCGTGCAGATCGAAACCCACCAGCCCATCCAGCGAGAAATCGGCCTCGCGCACCCGGTTGTAGGCGCGGTGGGTCTTGCGCACCAGGGTCAGCAGCAAGGCGAAGGCGTGCTCGGCTACGGCGTGGGGAGAGTAGGCCGGCACCCTCACCACGGTCATGCCCAGTGCCTTGGCGGCGGCCAGGTCTATGCCGTTGTAGCCAGCCGCTCGTAATGCGACCAGGCGGGTGCCACCCTGAGCCAATTGCTGCAAGGTGGCCGCATCCAGGCGGCAGTTCACAAAGGGACAGACGGCGGCAAAGCCGGCAGCCAGCGACGCCGTGGCGGCATGCAGGCGGGGTTCGAAGTACACGATCTCGTGTCCATGGCGTACATTGGCCGCGCTAAGGGCCTGCTGGTCGTAGCTATGGGTGTCGAATACGGCCAGCTTCATTCTATGGCGTGCTTTCGCTTGAGCTGGTCTACCGCCTCCCGCGCCTGCAGGCGCTCGAACGCGGCTTGCAATCGTTGTAGCAGGGCGGGGTCTGATTGCTTATTGAGGGCAAAGTAAAAGCCCTCGGGCTGGCGCAGCAGGGTCAGGCTGATCTCGAGCTGGTCTGGCTGTATGCCGGCGCGGCTGGCCACGTACTGGATGAGTGTGGGGCTGGCGACGATAAAATCCAGCGAACCCAGTTGCAGCAGCCGCACCAGATCGTTGCGCTTGTCCAGTGGGATCAGATTGACGCCCCGGACAAAACCCTGGGACAGCAACAGCTCCATGCCGGCATCGCCATTGATGACGCCGACCTTGTAGGCTTTTGCCTCCTGCAGGCTGCTGGCACGGGCATGCCCGTCGCGCAGCCGCATCATGGCGGTGCTGCGGGCGGCAATCGGGCCTATCCAGTGAAAGTGCGGCTCGCGCTCTGGCGTGCGGGCGATGGTGAATATGAGGCTGCCTGGCTGCTGGCGCGCATTGCTGAGGGCGCGGGCCCAGGGCACCAGCTCCAGCCGGTATTCCTGCTGGGCCTCCTTCATCAGCAGACCCAGCAATTCCACCGCATAGCCGCTGGGCTGGCCTTGCTCGTTGAGTGTGTTGAAAGGCGGGAAGTCCTCGGTATAGGCCCGCACGGGTTCCGCGCAGGCCATCAGGCCGCACAACAGCAACAGCAGGTAACGGGCGAGCATGGTCATACGTGCTGCGATGGATGGACTTTGCTCAGTATAGGGCAGTTCCAGCAAGCCCACTTTCGTCGAGTATGCTGAGGGCGCTCCCTGACTGTCTTTACCCCTCCGACACTCGCCGTTGCTTGCCCCTGCCTGAATTGGCCTATGGAGCGGGTTTCAGTTTTTTCACCAATTAAGCCCATAAGCGACGCTTGGAAGCCGAGGTTTCCAGCAGCTCCCCTTATAATCGCCAAATTTCGTATTCTTTGCCCCGGTGCACAAGGACCAACATGATGACGACCGAGGCGGCTGATCTGCAGCCGCTGCACACCTTGGGCTTGCTTGCACGGGCGGAGCGGCTTAGCCGCTTGACCGAGGCGGCACAGCTGGCGCCGCTGCTGGCTGGCGCCGTGGCGCCGGTGCGGGTGCTGGGCGGCGGCAGCAATCTGGTGCCTGGCACCACGGTGGATGGCACGGTAATCAAGGTCGAGCTGCAGGGCCGGCAGTTGCTGGGTGAGGATGAAACGGCCTGGTATGTGGCCGCAGCGGCGGGCGAGAACTGGCATGATTTTGTGCAGTGGACCCTGGCCCAGGGTTGGCCGGGGCTGGAGAATCTGTCCCTGATACCGGGTACGGTGGGGGCCGCCCCTATACAGAATATCGGGGCCTACGGGGTGGAGTTGAAAGACCATTTCCATGCCCTGACCGCATTGAGCCTGGCAGATGGTGCTACCACGGTGTTTACCCCTGAGCAGTGCGCCTTTGGTTACCGCGACAGCGTGTTCAAGCAGGCCGAGGCCGGTCGATGGCTAATTGCCGACGTATTGTTCAAGCTGCCCAAGCAGTGGCAGCCACGGCTGGACTACGGGGATTTGCGCAGCAGGCTGGCCGGCGAGGCCATTACCCCGCAGGCAGTGGCGGCGGCCGTGATGGCTGCCCGCCAGAGCAAACTGCCCGACCAGGCTGTGATAGGTAATGCTGGGAGTTTCTTCCACAACCCCATCGTGCCTGCAGCGCAGGCCGATGCCTTGCGGGCAGCCTACCCAGGCCTGCCGGTGTATCCCCATGCCGAGGGCAGGGCCAAGCTGGCGGCGGGCTGGCTGATCGAACAGGCAGGCTGGAAGGGCCGGCAGCTGGGGGCAGTGGGCATGTACGAGAAGCAGGCCCTGGTGCTGGTCAACCATGGTGGCGCCACGGCAGATGATGTGCGGCGGCTGATGCAGCAGGTGCAGGCCGATGTGGCGGAACGCTTTGGTGTGCAGCTGCAGCCCGAGCCGGTGTGGTGGTAGCCGTGCAACGCATCTGGGTGACGGCGACGACGGGTGCGGGCAAGACCACGCTGGCACGCCGGCTTTGCGCGCGCTTGGGGCTACAGCATATCGAACTGGATGCGCTGCACTGGGAGGCCGACTGGCGGCCGGCCGCCCCGACGGTGTTCCGCGAGCGGGTCGCTGCAGCGGTAGCGGCGCCGGCCTGGGTGGTGGATGGCAATTATTCGGCCGTGCGTGATCTGTACGCGCCACATCTGCAACTGGTGATCTGGCTGGATTACGGCTTTGCCCGCAATCTGTGGCAATTGCTGGGGCGTACCTGGCGCAGGGTGAGCAGCCGGGAGCGTTTATGGGCTGGCAACCAGGAATTGCTGGGCAAAGCGCTGAGCCGGGATTCCATCCTGTTGTGGTTTCTGCAGACCTATTGGCGCCGCCGCCGCGAACTGCCACCGGTGCTGGCCGGGCTGGCCGCGCAAGGCGTACAGATACAGCGCTTTGATTCACCTCGTCGATTGCAGATTTGGCTAGACGGGTTTTCCGTAGCTGTGGCGCAAACACCATGCAGCGTAGGCATGCAGGAGCGGTAATTGCCGCTGGCGTTAGTCGCGCGTAACATCGCGCGCTTTTCCACCCCCCGATCAGGGTTATTCACCCTGGTGTCTCGGAGGTAAGTACATGTTTTCCTTCATCCTCAGGAAACTGGCAACTGTCATACCGACCTTTATCGGTATTACCCTGGTTGCCTTTGCCTTGATACGCATGATTCCAGGCGACCCGATCGAGGTCATGGTGGGCGAGCGCAAGCTCGATCCGGTCATGCACGCGGCGGCCATGCAGCGCCTGGGACTGGATCAGCCCCTGCACATCCAGTACTTCCGCTATGTCAAGGATCTGGCCCAGGGCGACCTGGGTATTTCGCTGGTGACCCGCGAGCCGGTCACCAAGGAATTCCTGACGCTCTTTCCCGCCACCGTCGAGTTGGCCATCTGTGCCCTGCTGTTTGCCGTGCTGGTGGGCTTGCCTGCCGGCATGATTGCGGGTCTCAAGCGAGGGTCGGTGTTCGACCATGGGGTGATGGGGGTGTCCATGACCGGATTCTCCATGCCCATCTTCTGGTGGGGCTTGATCCTGATCATGTACTTCTCGGTGACCCTGGGCTGGACCCCGGTTTCAGGCCGCATAGACATCGAGTTCGACATCGCCCAGCGCACTGGCTTCCTGCTGATAGACAGCTGGCTGTCGGGCGAGGAGGGGGCTTTCAAGTCAGCTGCCATGCATCTGATACTGCCTACCATCGTGCTGGGCACCATCCCGCTGGCGGTGATAGCCCGCATGACCCGTTCCTCCATGCTGGAAGTGCTGCGTGAGGACTATATCCGTACCGCCCGCGCCAAGGGCCTGGCACCCACCCGCGTGGTGGTGGTGCATGCGCTGCGCAATGCCCTGATACCGGTGATCACCGTGATCGGCCTGCAGGTGGGTTCCCTGCTGGGTGGCGCGGTACTGACAGAGACCATCTACTCCTGGCCCGGCATAGGAAAATGGCTGGTGGATTCCATCTCTCGCCGTGACTATCCGGTGGTACAGGCAGGCATCCTGGTTTCGGCCACCATCTTTATCGTGGTCAACCTGTTCGTGGACATCCTCTACGGCGTGGTCAACCCGCGTATCCGTTCGGCCAAGTAAGGGAGCGAACATGACGACTCAAGTCCAAATCGCTGATGTGGTACCCAGCTACCCGTCTCCGCTGAAGGAGTTCTGGCAGAGCTTCTCGCACAACAAGGGCGCCGTGGTGGCCTTGTTCATCTTTCTCAGCGTGATTTTCTGCGGTGTGTTTGCCGGCTGGATCGCACCGCATGATCCGGTCGAGCAATACCGCGACCATATGCTGACGCCGCCGTCCTGGGCCGGAGGTGGGATGTCTACCTATCTGCTGGGTACGGATGAGCTGGGCCGCGACATTCTCTCTCGCCTGATTCACGGTGCCCGCATCTCGCTGTTCATTGCCTTCATGTCGGTGCTGATGTCGCTGATACCGGGCATGGTGCTGGGCCTGCTGGCGGCGTTCTTCCCCAAGGGGGCCGGTACGGTCATCATGCGCGTGATGGATGTGATGCTGGCCTTGCCCGGCATCCTGCTGGCCATCTGCATCATCACCATCCTGGGGCCTGGTCTGATCAATACCATGATCGCCATCGCCATTGGCACGCTGCCCAGCTACACCCGACTGACGCGGGCGGCCGCCATGGCCGAGATCAACAAGGAATACGTGACAGCCAGCCGTGTGGCGGGTGCCGGCGCGCTGCGTCTGATGTTCCTGACGGTGCTGCCCAACTGCATGGCGCCCATCATCGTCAATGCCACCCTGGGCTTTTCGTCCGCCATCCTGGAAACCGCTGCGCTGGGCTTTCTGGGCCTGGGCGTGCAACCACCCACGCCGGAGTGGGGCACCATGCTGTCGGCCGCGCGTGATTACATTGAGCGGGCACCCTGGGTGGTGACCATGCCCGGCGTGACCATACTGGTGACCGTGCTGTCGATCAACCTGATGGGTGACGGCCTGCGCGATGCGCTGGACCCCAAACTCAAGCGTGCAGCCTAAGGAGCGGTCATGAGCTTGCTAAAAATCCGCAACCTGCGCGTGGAGTTCGGCTCGCTGGCGCATCCGTTTCCGGCCGTAGACGGCCTGGACTTTGATATTGACCGTGGTGAGCTGGTTGGCATCGTCGGTGAATCGGGCTCTGGCAAATCGGTCACCATGATGGCCCTGATGGGCCTGATCGATGCGCCTGGCCGGGTGACGGCAGACGAACTGGTGTTCGATGGCCATGACCTGCTCAAGCTCAAGCCGGCCCAGCGCCGCAAGATCGTGGGCAAGGACATCTCCATGATCTTCCAGGATGCGCTGACCAGTCTCAATCCATCGTATACCGTGGGTTTCCAGATCAAGGAATCGCTCAAGGTACATATGGGTCTGCGCGGTGCTGCGCTGGAGAAGCGGGCGCTGGAGTTGCTGGAGCTGGTGGAGATACCGGCTGCCAAGAGCCGCCTTGGTGCCTATCCGCACCAGCTTTCCGGCGGCATGAACCAGCGCGTGATGATCGCCGTGGCAATTGCCTGCAATCCCAAGCTACTGATTGCCGATGAGCCGACCACCGCCCTGGATGTGACTATCCAGGCGCAGATCATGGATCTGCTGGAGCGGCTGCAGAAGGAACACAATATGGGGCTGATCATGATTACCCATGATCTGGCCGTGATTGCCGAGATGGCCAAGCGTATCTGCGTGATGTATGCCGGCCAGGTGGTGGAGCAGGCGCCGGTGGCGGATTTGTTCCGCGCTCCCAGGCATCCCTACACCCAGGCCCTGCTGGAAGCCATACCCGAACACTCCAAGGGCGCCCGCCGCTTGTCGGCCCTGCCCGGCATCGTGCCTGGTCACTATGACCGGCCCAAGGGCTGCCTGCTGTCGCCGCGCTGCCGCTATGCACAGGATAAATGCAGCCAGGAGCGGCCCGCCTTGCTGGATGGCGTGCGCTGCTACTACCCGCTGAATGCCGAAGGGGAATCGACTCATGGCTAATCTGGACAATCTCCCGCCGACCCAGAGCGATCTGCTGGTGGCACAGGACCTGACCCGGCACTACCAGGTCAGCCGTGGTTTCATGAAGGGCCAGGCCACGGTCAAGGCGCTCAATGGCGTGTCGTTTACCCTGCAGCCGCGCAAGACGCTGGCTGTGGTGGGCGAGTCGGGCTGTGGCAAGTCCACACTGGCGCGCCAGCTCACCATGATCGAACCGGCTACCTCGGGCGTGCTCAGCATCGAGGGGGTCAATGTGGCCCAGGCCAACCACGCTACGGTGAAAGCCATGCGTGCCAAGGTGCAGATGGTGTTCCAGAACCCCTATGCCTCGCTGAACCCCCGCAAGACCATCGCCGCCACACTGGATGAGCCGCTGTATATCAACACCAGCCTGAGCTCGGCCGAGCGCAAGGAGAAGATCGACGCCATCGTGCAGAAGGTCGGCCTGCGTCCCGAGCATGTACGGCGCTATCCGCATATGTTCTCGGGTGGCCAGCGCCAGCGCATCGCCATTGCCCGCGCCATGATCCTGAATCCGCGCATCGTGGTGGCGGATGAGCCGGTATCGGCACTCGATGTTTCCATACAGGCGCAGATACTGAACCTTTTCATGGATCTGCAGGAGGAGTTCGGCGCCGGTTACGTGTTTATCTCGCACAACCTCAGCGTGGTGGAGCACGTGGCCGACGACCTGATGGTGATGTATCTGGGCGCTGCTGTGGAATATGGCAGCAAGAACACCATCTACGCCCGGCCCTTGCATCCCTATACCCAGGCCTTGATGAGTGCGACGCCGGCCATACGCGAGGAAGACCGCCGGCTCAAGATCAAGATCACCGGTGAGTTGCCCAGCCCGCTGAATCCGCCGTCGGGTTGCGCTTTTCACAAGCGCTGCCCTCACGCGGTCGAGCGCTGTCAGCAGGAAGTGCCCTTGTTGCGGCCTATCGATGATCGCTTGGTGGCTTGCCACCGGATTGAAGAGATTGCTGCTTAAGAGCCTGTTGGGGACTCAAGACATGGCTGGGCAGGTGCCAGGGTAATCCTGGCGTTCGTTACGGTTGTGAATGGGCTTCGGTTTTTCAACGCTTCAAGCCCATTGCAGACGCCAAACCAGATAGTCGCACCACAAACAAACGGCCACCCTTGGGTGGCCGTTTGTTTGTGGTGCGTGGATGGCTATGCGCGGGGCTGCCACGATTTGGCTGGAGGCATAACTACCGCGACAACTCCCCCTTCTGGTTGATGATGGTCAGCTCGACAAAGCGCGATCCGGCCCGGTCGGTCGGGCTGTAGCCTATGCGGAAGCCACCGTAGTTGACCTCGCCCAGGTTGGACAGCGCCTGGAATACCCGGCTGCGGCTGGGGCTGGGGCCGGCACGGCCTATGGCTTCTGCTACCAGCTTGGCCATGATGAAGCCTTCCAGTGAGGCATAGCTGATGGGGGTCTTGGTTGAGGCATATTCGGCCATGGCGGTGCGGTACTCGCGTATCAGCTTGTTCTGGTTGTCCCAAGGGTAGGGATAGACCTGGGCGATGGCCAGGCCGTGGGCCAGCTCGGCGCCGACTTCACGCACCAGTTCGTCGAAATCGACGGTGGAAGTGTGATACAGGATGGCACCGCCACCCAGGCCACGGAAAGCCTTGATAAAGGCGCCGGTAGGCTTGGTGATGGAGATCATCAGGATGGCGGGCGGGTTGGCCTCGGCCAGCTTCTTGGCAGCGCTCTCCACCGTCAGGGTGTTGGCCTTGTAGCTGCCGGTCGCTACGATGCTCAATCCGGCCTTCTTGGCCTCGGCCTGAGCGACCTTGAGGCCATCGCGGCCAAAGGCATCGTCCTGGTAAAGCACACCAAAGCGGTCTATGCCAAGGCGCTTCATCTGGGTGACCAGCTTGATGACCTCGTCCTGCTGGCCTGCACGGGTGTTGAAGATATAGGGCGAGGCGGCATCGCGTACCGAGCTTGCGCCACTGGTGAGACCCACCAGCGGGATGCCGGCCTGCTCCAGCCAGCTGCGTCGCAGCAACTCATAGGTCCCGTCGGCGCCGAAGTAACCCATCAGCGCTACGGCCTTGTCCTGGTCTATCAGCTTGCGCGTATTGTCCAGTGTGCGCTTGGCGTCAAAGCCGTCGTCATAGACGATATGCTTGACCTGCTCGCCGTTGATGCCGCCGGATTGCTTGTTCAGGGAAAGAAAGTAGGCTTTCGCACCCTCGGAAAGATGGCGGCCATATTCGCCCGCCACGCCAGTGAGCGGTGCGCTCTGGCCGACGACAATGGCGGCTTGTGCCGCGCTACCCATCAGGCAAAGGGCCAGCAGGATTCCCTGTGTTACTGCGCGCATAAGGTTTTCTCCCTTTTATCTTGGTCAATGCCGGACTGAGTTTGCGCCTGATTGCCCAGTGCGTTCAATATGGTCGTATCGTGATGCGCTAATGGTATTGTCGCTGTTGGAAAATTGCCGTGAAGGATGGCGTAAGCACTTGTTGTAAAAGCAAAGTGGTCTGCTTGGCGGTGTGGCAAGAAACGCAGCAAAAGGCTATGCGTGCGACATGTTCTGGCGCCTTGATGTGGGCCGTTTTTTTGCCGGATGTCATATGTTGTTTAGCCTGTTGGCTGCGCTGGAAAGATAGCGGCGGGCAATGCCACAAATGGGCAGGTGAAATAGTTCGGCGCAGGCTCTAGAATGGTCGGCCCAGTGAACAGGAATGCCCTTACGATGAAACGCGCGGTCTACGCAGGCAGCTTCGACCCGGTGACCAATGGGCACTTGTGGATGATAGAGCAGGGCTACGAGCTGTTCGACGAGATGATCGTGGCCATCGGGGTGAACCCGGATAAGCGCAGCACCTTTACGGTGGAAGAGCGCGAAGCCATGCTGCGCGAATGCACCACCCACCTGCCCAAGCTCAGGGTGGTGAGCTTCGAGAACCAGTTTCTGGTGAACTACGCCCAGTCGGTTGGTGCCAATTTCATCCTGCGTGGCATACGCACTGCCAGCGATTACGAGTTCGAGCGCACCATGCGCTATGTGAACAGTGATCTGGTGCCGGATATCGACACCGTGTTCCTGATGCCACCCCGTGAGATCGCCGAAGTGAGTTCCACTATGATCAAAGGCCTGGTGGGACCGGTGGGATGGGAGTCGGTGCTCAGGCAGTATGTGCCTGCGCCGGTGCATAGGCGTTTTATCGAGATGACGCTCAAGGGCTAGCCAGTTGCCTGGGTGCAAGCGCCCCTGGCGCGCGCTGCATATATTTCATCTTCATACTTATTAAGAGCCTGTTTACGATTTTTTCGCCCCTGGTGTGAAAATCGTAAACAGGCTCTTAGAGCCGGCGGGTGCTGATTCGCCGGCTTGTCACTTCTTCATTCGAGTCTAGCCATGTCTGCCCTGCAGGATTTCCAGAACCGCCTTGCCAAGAGCCACAAGCACTTTGCTAAGTGGGCCAAGCGCCAGCATACCGAGGCCTACCGCATCTATGACCGGGATATTCCCCAGTACCCGGTCGCCGTCGATATCTATGGCAGTCGCGCTCATATTGCTGAGTACGATACCGGCTGGCAGCAGACCGATGAGGAGCATGCGGCCTGGGTGGCTGAGGTCAAGGCCTGCGTGGCCCAGGTGCTGGGCATGGAAACCAGGACCGTGGCCTTCAAGCTGCGCCGGCGGCAGAAGGGGGAGTTCCAGTACAGCCGCACCGGCCACCACAGTGAGGATTTCGTGGTCAGCGAGCAGGGTCGGCGCTTCTGGGTGAACCTGGACGAGTACCTGGATACCGGACTGTTTCTGGATCACCGGCCCACGCGCAAGCGGGTAGGGGAGGAGGCGGCAGGCAAGCGCTTTTTGAACCTGTTTGCCTATACCGGCAGCTTTACCGTCTATGCGGCCACGGGCGGCGCCACTGACTCGGTGACGGTCGATTTGTCCAATACCTATCTGGAGTGGGCCCGCCGCAACTTCGAATTGAACGGGTTGGACCCTGTCCGGCACAAGTTGGTGCGGGCGGATGTGTTCCGCTATCTGGAAGACGCCATGGATGAGGGGCAATTATTCGACCTGATCGTGATGGATCCGCCCAGTTTCTCTAATTCTGCCAAGATGCTGGATATCCTGGATGTGCAGCGCGACCATGTGAAGCTGGTGCAGCAGTGCCGCAAGCTGCTGATGCCCGGTGGTGTGCTGTACTTCTCGAACAACCTGCGCGGGTTCGAGCTGGATGCTGGGCTGCAGCCGCTATGCCGCGATATCTCGGCGCAGTCGGTGCCTGAGGATTTTCGCAACCGCAAGATCCACCAATGCTTTCGCTTCGAGGCATAGCGCTGGCGGCTTGAAAGATCTGCCACCTGTCGCAACCGATAGCCATCCGTCTGGTCAGATCTAAGAGCCTGTTCAATGTCTTTTCGCCGCGTCGTTCGCAGCCTTGCCGGCGAAGGGCAAGGCGCAAGACGCACAGCGGTACGGGTACCGTAAGCGGCTTGCAACGCGGCCATTCGCCGGCAAGGCTGCGAACCCGCAGGGCTGAGCTGGAAAACGGCCACTCACTGCGTTGTGCCGCTTGGCAATAACTTGTTATTGCCTGCGCGCCACGCCTTGTGCTTGGCCATTTTCCAGCTCAGCGACACGACGAAAAGACATTGAACAGGCTCTAACACCCATCGCACCGGGGCGTAGCCCTGGCGGATGCGGCTATAATCGTGCGTCTATCCAGCCCCTCTCCCATGATGAGGGAGGCACCCATCCGGAATGCATACCATGCAGATCAATGTTGAACGTCACCGTGGTCGTCGTGCCAGCCTGAACGAGCGCCTGCCCGAGGGGCTGGTGATACTGCCGACGGCGCGCGTGCGCAATCGCAGCAACGATACCGACTACCACTTCCGCTACGACAGCAGCTTCTATTATCTGACCGGCTTTCATGAGCCGGAAGCCGTGCTGGTGATACAGCTGGGCGAGCAAGCGAAATCCACCCTGTTCTGCCAGCCCAAGAACGAGCTGCGCGAAATCTGGGAGGGTTTTCTTTATGGCCCGGCAGCGGCCCGTGAGCAGTTTGGCTTTGATGAGGCCTATGCCATCGATCAGCTCGATGCCAAGCTGATCGAGTTGATCGCCGGCCAGCCACGGCTGTACTTCCCCATCGGCTTTGACGAGCAGTGGGATCGCCGCATCATGGGGCTGGTTCAGCAGGTGCAGGCGCGGGCACGCAACGGCAAGCCGGCACCGATTGAGTTTGTCGATGTACGTGCCGCCGTGGCCGAGATGCGGCTGTTCAAGGACGATAGCGAAGTGGCCATCATGCGTGAGGCCGGCCGCATTTCGTCCGAGGCACATATACGGGCCATGCAGACTACCCGCGCCGGCCAGTTCGAATACGAAGTGGAGGCCGAGTTGCTGTACCACTTCTACAAGAACGGCTCGCGCTATCCGGCCTATGGCAGCATCGTGGCCAGCGGTGCCAATGCCACCTGCTTGCACTACCACGAGAACAACCGCCGCATGCATGACGGCGATTTGCTGCTGATAGACGCCGGCTGCGAGCTGCATGGCTACGCTGCCGACATCACCCGCACGTTCCCGGTCAGCGGCAGGTTCAGCGGGCCGCAAAAGGACATCTACCAACTGGTGCTGGCCGCCATGGAAGCCAGCTTCGAGCAGGTGCGCCCTGGTGCCAGCCGTATTGCCTACCATGATGCCTCGGTCCGCACCCTGACGCAGGGCCTGCTGGATCTGGGTATTTTCAAGGGTACGGTGGATGGCCTGATAGAGAGCGAAGCCTACAAGCAGTTCTACATGCATGGCACCGGCCATTGGCTGGGGCTGGATGTGCATGATGTCGGCGAGTACAAGATCGACGGGCACTGGCGTGCGCTGGAGGCCGGTATGGCGCTGACAGTGGAGCCTGGCCTGTACTTCCGCCCCTTGCTGCCGGATTCGCCGTCCCACTATGTCGAGGTACCCGAGGCGTTCCTGCATATCGGTGTGCGCATCGAGGACGACCTGGTGGTGACCCGCGATGGCCATGAGAACCTGACGGCGCTGACGCCCAAGACCGTGGCGGACATCGAAGCCACCATGGCCCGTCAAGCCGGGTAAGCCTGCCGTGAGCCGGGTCGAGATCATGGACAGTCAGTTGCTGTCGGACAACTGGTATCTGCTGCATCGTTACCGCTACAGGCTGACGCGCCGTGATGGCGAGGTGCAGGAGCAGATCCGCGAGGTCTACGACCGTGGCAATGGTGCGGTCATCCTGCTCTATAACCGTGCCCAGGGAACCGTGGTGCTGACCCGGCAGTTCCGCTTGCCGACCTGGGTCAATGGCAACACTGATGGCATGCTGGTGGAGGCCTGCGCCGGCTTGCTGGATGCCGATAGCCCGGCCGATTGCATACGCCGCGAGGTGGCCGAGGAAACCGGCTACCGGGTGGGGCAGGTGCAGAAGGTGTTCGAGGCCTATATGTCGCCTGGCTCGGTGACCGAGATACTGCACTTCTTTGTGGCAGAGTATCAGCCGGCCGACAGGCAGGCTGAAGGTGGCGGGCTGGAGCAGGAAGGCGAGGATATCGAAGTGCTGGAGTGGTCGTTTACCGAGGCTGTCGCCGCCGTGGCCAGCGGTGCCATACGCGATGGCAAAACCATCATGCTGCTGCAGTATGCCCAGTTGCATGATTTATTGGGGGTGGGGCGCTGATGCGCGATTTCCCCGATCATCTGGATCTGATTATCGTCGGCGGCGGGCCGGTGGGGGGCGCCTTGGCGCTGTTGCTGGCCCACCGTGGCTGGCAGGTCGGTGTGCTGGAGGCACGCCAGCAGCCCGCGCAGGACAGCCGCGCCCTGGCGGTGGCCCATGCCAGCCGGCAGACCCTGGCGGGCCTGGGTGTCTGGCCACAGGCGGCCGCAACGCCAATACATACCGTGCATGTCTCGCAGCAGCAGGCTTTTGGTCGGGTCAAGCTCAGTGATGTAGACCTGGGCTTGCCAGCGCTGGGCTATGTGCTGCCCTATGCAGACCTGGCCATGGCCATACACGCCAGACTGGCCGAACAGGCCGGCGGCGTGCATTACCTGACGGGGGCGCAGGTGAGTGGCCTGAAGTCGCTGGATGGCTATGCCGTGGTCACCGTCAGCCAGGGCGGGCAGGAGCGTCTGCTAACGACCCGCCTGGCCGTATTGGCCGAAGGTGGGAAGTTGCTGGCTGGCAGCGGCATAGGCCAGTCCGAACATGATTACCAGCAGCAGGCTGTGGTGGCTGAAGTCTGGTCCGATACACCGCACCGTGGCCAAGCGTTCGAGCGTTTTGCGCTGGACGGCCCGATTGCCATGCTGCCCAAGCAGGATCATTACGCCTTGGTCTGGACGCGGCCCGCTCACGACCCCTTGGCAGTGCTGGGATTGCCTGATGCCGCGTTTCTGGCTGCCTTGCAGGACCGCATGGGCGATCGGGCCGGCCTGCTGACGCGCGTGGGGACACGGGCTGCGTTTCCGCTGCGGCTGAAGTGGGCGGATGCGCACCATGGCCGCCGTATCGCGGTGGTGGGCAATGCGGCCCAGACCCTGCACCCGGTAGCGGGCCAGGGCTTCAACCTGGGCTTGCGTGACGCGATCACCCTGGCCAGGGTGATCGCGGCGACGCCGCCGCCCGCGCTGGGGGATATGGACATGCTGGCCCGCTATGCTGCCTTGCGACAGCGCGACAGCCTGGCGACCGTGGGCTTTACCGACGGGCTGATACGGCTGTTTGGCCTGGAATCGGTGCCGGTGCGGCATCTACGGGCCGCAGGCCTGCTGGCGCTGGACAATCTCCAGCCGCTGCGGCGTGGTTTTGCGCAACGCATGGTGTTTGGTACGGCATGAATCAGCGAGAATTTGATATCGTGATCGTGGGTGGCGGCCTGGTCGGTGCCAGTTTGGCCCTGGCCCTGGCTGGACAGTGGCGGGTGGCCTTGCTGGAGCGAGCCCTGCCGCCGCTGCCGGCCTCCCTGCCGCAGGATTGGGACAATCGCATCTTTGCCATCAGCCCCGGCAGCCAGGCTTTTCTGGCGGGTCTTGGCGCCTGGCCGCCCTTGCGCGCCGGCTGCATACGCGAGATGGACGTGCGGGGCGATGCCGGGGGGCGTATTCATTTCGATGCGCTGGAGCTGGCCAGTGAACAACTGGCTGCAACGGTAGAAAATAGGGGCCTGCAAGCACTGCTATGGCAGGCCTTGCAAGGCCGAGTGGAACTATTGGCGCCGGCCAGCCTCCATGCTGTGCAATTTGATGCGGACCACGTCAGCCTGACCTTGGCGGACGGGTCTAGCATTCAGGCTCGTCTTGCCGTGGCTGCCGACGGCGCGCATTCCTGGCTGCGTGAGCAGGCCGGTATCGCCTTTGCCCGCCAGCCCTATGAGCAACAAGGTGTGGTGGCCAATTTCAGCTGCCAGCGACCACATGGTGATATTGCCCGGCAATGGTTCGGTCATGATGGGATACTGGCTTGGCTGCCCTTGCCGGGCAACCGTATCTCCATGGTCTGGTCTACCGGCAATCAGCACGCGACCGAGTTGCTGGGCCTGGCGCCTGAACTGCTGGCCGCCCGGGTTGCGGCTGCTGGTGGGCATGGTCTGGGCGTATTGGTGCCCTTGTGCCCTGCGGCGGGGTTTCCTCTCAGCCTAGGCCGTGCCGAGCGCAGCATAGGTAGACGACTGGCCTTGGTGGGGGATGCTGCCCATACGGTGCATCCTCTGGCTGGGCAGGGCGTTAATCTGGGGTTTGGCGATGCCAGGGTGTTGGCGGATCTGCTCAACGCCAAGCCGGGGCGTGACCCGGGCGATGCCATGCTGCTGCAGCGCTACGCCCGCAGCCGTGCCGAAGAAGTGCTACTGATGCAGACCGTTTGTGACGGCCTGCAAAAGCTGTTTGCCAGCCCAGACCCGGTTCTGGGCCGTGTACGCAATATGGGCCTGCAACTGACCGATGCATTGGCGCCGCTTAAGCGGACCCTGATGCGGCAGGCTTTTCGTTAATCTTTTTTACACCCAACGCAGGACATCACATGATTGCTTTCAACAAACGGTTATTCGCAGCGCTGGTGGGTTTGTCGCTGGCAGCGTGTGCCAATGCAGCTGGCGATGCGCCTGCTAACCTCAAGGCCGACATCCAGAAGAAATTCCCCAATCGGCCGATTGAGAGTGTGCGCACCACGCCGCTCAAGGGTATTTACGAAGTGGTGATGGAAGGCCGCCAGATCATCTACACCGACAACCGTGGCGACTTCATCCTGGTCGGCGATCTGGTGGACGTGAAGAACAAGGTCAGCCTGACTGAAAGCCGCATGAAGGAGCTGACGCGGGTGGATTTTGCCAGCCTGCCGTTGGATAAGGCGCTCAAGCTCGTACGCGGTACGGGTGCGCGCAAGGTGGCGGTGTTCTCTGACCCCGATTGCCCTTTCTGCAAGAAGATAGAGCGCGAAACCATTGCCAAGCTGGACAATGTGACGGTCTACACCTTCCTCTACCCCTTGGCCCAGCTTCATCCCGATGCGGCCCGCAAGTCGGCACTGATCTGGTGTGCGGCTGACCGGCAGAAGGCCTGGCAAGGCTGGATGTTCGAAGGCAAGCTGCCCGAGGGTAGCGATAGCTGCCCTAACCCGGTGGCCGACACGGTGGCCCTGGCGGACAAGCTGGGCATCAACGGTACGCCTGCCATGGTATTCGAGAGCGGCGAGCTGGTATCGGGCGCCATCCCGCTGGAAGAGTTTGAAGCCAAGCTGTCGGCCAAGAAGACCAAGTAAGCCGTATTGCCGTGCCCATGCCGCGACGACTCTTCTATGCCTTGGCGGGTTCTGCGCTGGTGCATGCAAGCTTGTTGTCGCTGCTGGGGGCGGAAGCAGTAACAGGGCAGGGGCGCCATGCCCTGGCCCTGGATGTGACACTGCAGCCCAAGCTGGCCAGGGTGGCGCTTCAGCCCGCCCCGCCGGCGCCCTTGCCGACGCAGCCCGGTATGGCTGAACCACAGCCTGCGGCACCCGTAACGCCACCCACGCTAGAAGCCCCAGCCACGCCTGCAGCCGAGCCGGTCGAGGTAGCCTTGGTGTCATCCTTGCCCAGCGCCATAGCGGTGTTTGGCGGCACTAGCGATACCACCTGGTACACCAGCGAGGAGGTGGATGTCGCGGCGGAATCGTTGGTGGAAGTGCGGGTCGATACGCCCTTGGACATGGGACATGCCAAGCTGGATGGGCGGGTGAAGGTGGCGGTTTATGTCGATGAGTTTGGTGTGACCGACCGTGTCGAGGTGGTGGAATCCACGGCGGACGAGATACTCAACAACCTGGCCATCGGTGCCTTTCGTCGGGCGGTATGGCAGCCCGCCATGCTGGAGGGGCGGCGGGTGCGCAATCTGAAGCAGATTGAAGTCTGTTTTGGCCGCTGCGATGCCACGCCCTTGCGCTATAAAGAAATGATTGAGGTTATAGAGCCGCCCAAGCCGTGATCCGTCATTTGCTACTTGTCAGCTTGTTCCTACTGTCGTGCGCCTGCGCGGCGGAGAAATTGCGCATAGGCTTTGGGACCCATAAGCCACCATACATCTTTGAGCAGGAAAAGCGCGGGCTGGAATACGATATCGTGGTGCAGGCCGCCATGGCGGCAGGTTTCGAAGTGGAACCTTTTTTTGCACCCATGGAACGGCTGCATCGCATGCAGGAGATGAGCCAGATTGATGCCATTGCCACAACCAATACCCGCAGTGGCGTGCCGGCTCATTACTCCAAACCGTACATCGAATACCACAATGTGGCGGTGGCGCTGGCCTCGCGCAAGCTCAATCTGCGCAGCATTGCGGATCTGGGGGGCTATTCGGTCAGCGCCTTCCAGCGCGCCCGCACCCTGCTGGGCACGGAGTTCCAGGCCATGGCGTCCAACAATCCCCAGTATCGGGAAGAGGCTCAGCAAATTGCTCGCAATCGCCTGCTGTATTCGGGCCGTATCGATGTGGTAGTAGGTGACAGACGCATCATTCAATACTTCAATCGCGAAGTATCGGACGTGGTGGATACCCGCCAACCCGTCAACTGGTTTACCTTGTTTCCCCCTACGCCCTACCAGGTGGCCTTCAGGCTGGCTGAACAACGCGATCGTTTTGATGCGGGCTTGGATGCGCTGCGCAAGAGCGGGGAATACCTCGCCATCGAGAAGAAGTACGACAGCTATTGATGGGACTGCCAGGAGGAGATCATCATGCGATTGTTGTTGCTGCTTGTCGGCTTGGTGCTGCCGGGTGGGCCCGCAGCCTGGGCTGAGACGCTGGTGGTGGGCTTTGGCAGTTACAAGCCCCCTTATATCTTCGAGACCGGCAATACCGGCCTGGAATATGAAATCGTGGTGGCGGTGGCGCAGGAGGCGGGTTTGACGGTGCAACCCTTTTTTGCCCCGCAGGAGCGCCTGCACCAGATGCTGGCGGAGGGCGGAATCGATGCATTGACCACCACGGGCGAGCAAAGCGGGGTCAAGGCGTTCTACTCCCAGCCTTATATCCGGTATCACAATTTCGCGGTCACGCTGGCCGAGCGGCGCATCGTTCTGCGCAATGTGGCGGATCTGGGCCGCTACTCGGTGAGTTCATTCCAGCGGGCGCGTAGCTTGCTGGGGCCGGATTTCCAGGCCATGACCGTGGCCAACCCCCTGTATCGCGAGGAGCCGCAGCAATTGCGGCGCAATCAGCAGCTGATGGGTGGCCGGGTGGATGTCATCGTCGGTGACAAGCGCATCATCCAGTACCATCTCAAGCATGAAATGGCAGGGCAGCCAGGCATGGGCAAGCCACTGGCCTGGCACGAACTGTTTGCCCCCACCAACTATCGCATGGGATTTCGCAACGCCGTCCAGCGAGACCGCTTCGATGCGGCGCTGGCGGCCCTGCGCAAGCGGGGCGATTACGCCGCCATCGAGCAGCGCTACGCCAGCTTCTAAGGGGCAGGATTAGGGTAGCGCCGGTGGATAGCTTCTATTCCATCCAGCACGGCCTGCGGCAACACCAGTTCGGTGCTGTCCAGGTTTTCGGCCAACTGCCCCAATTGGGTCGCGCCTATGATGGTGCTGCTGACATACCAGCGGTGCTGCGCCCAGGCCAGGGCCATCTGGGCAGGCTTGAGACCATGCTCCCGGGCCAGCGCGACATAGGCGGCGACGGCAGGCGGGAGCTGTTCCTTGCCATAGCGCTGGCCAAAAGCAGGAAAGCGGGTGATACGGCCGGCGGCCTGCGGGTCATCCAGGTATTTGCCACTCAGGTGGCCGAAGGCCAGCGCACTATAGGCCAGCAGCCCCACATGCTCGCGATGACAGACTTCGGCCAGGCCCTGCTCGAAGCTGCGGTTCACCAGGCTGAAGGCATTCTGTACGCTGGCGACGCGGGGCAGGCCGTGCTGCTCTGCCAGCTTGATGAACTGGCAGACACCCCAGGGGGTTTCGTTGGAGAGGCCCACATAGCGTATCTTGCCCTGTTCCACCAGCCGTCCCAGCGCAGTCAGTTGCTCGTGCAGGCTGGGCTGGTGGCGCTCATCGGCTGGTTCGTACTGGCTGGCCCCAAACAGCGGGACGCTACGGGCAGGCCAGTGCAATTGGTAAAGATCGATGTAATCGGTACGCAGGCGCTGCAGGCTGGCCTCTACGGCCTGTTGAATCTGCGGGCCATCGCAACGCAAGGGTGAGCGCAGCCATTGCAGCCCTCGGCCAGGGCCGGCCACCTTGGTGGCAATGATCAGCTTGTCGCGCGGTTGCCGTGCCAGCCAGGTACCGAGGTAGCGTTCGCTCAGCCCCTGGGTTTCTGCCCGGGCGGGGACAGGGTACATCTCGGCCACATCAATGAAATTGATGCCGCGCTCATAGGCCAGGTCCAGCTGGGCGTGCGCCTCGGCCTCAGTGTTCTGTTCACCAAAGGTCATGGTACCCAGGCAGAGGGCACTGACCTGGAGTTGGCTGCTGCCCAGTGGCTGGTAGCGCATGGCGGTCTTCCGTGTCGGATGGGGAGCACAGAATAGCGCAAGGGCAGCGGCTTGTGGGGCGTGGGACAAGGGGGGCATGACCAACAAAAAAAGGCCGCTTGCGCGGCCCCAAGAAGCGTTGGTGTCCTACCAGATGCGTATGCGCTCGCTGGTGGGTTTGAACATGCCGTCGCCCTGCTTGACGTTGAAGGCCTCCATAAAGGCATCGCTGTTGACGGCGGCGCCGATGGGGCGCAGCGTGGAGGGCGAATGCGGGCCTGTTGTCAGTTGTTGCAGGAGTCGGGCTTCGCGGGTCTTGTTACGCCAGACCTGGGCAAAACCGATAAAGAAGCGCTGCTCGCCGGTATAGCCGTCCAGCGTAGGTGCCGGCTTGCCGTCCAGGCTGAGCAGATAGGCCTTGTGGGCAATCTGCAGGCCGGAGAGATCGGCGATGTTCTCGCCCAGCGTCAGTTTGCCGTTGACGTAGCGGCCGGCTATGGGTTGGTACTGGCTGTATTGCGCCACCATGCGCTCTGCCAGCTTGCCAAAGGCGGCCTTGTCGCTGGCCTGCCACCAATTCTGCAGGTTGCCTTGGCCGTTGAACATGCTGCCTTCGTCGTCAAAACCGTGGCTGATCTCATGGCCGATGACCGCGCCTATGCCGCCGTAGTTGACCGCATCGTCAGCCTCGGCGTCAAAGAACGGGGCCTGCAGGATGGCCGCCGGGAACACGATCTCATTGAGGGAGGCGTTGTAATAGGCGTTCACCGTCTGGGGCGTCATGCCCCATTCCTCGCGGTCTATGGGCTGGCCCAGGTGGGCAAGTTCGCGGGCATAGTCAAACTGGTGGCCGCGCAGCACATTGCCCAGCAGGTCATCGTGCTTGATGGTCAGCCCGCTGTAGTCGCGCCAGCGCTTGGGGTAGCCGATCTTGACCGTGTAGTTGGCCAGCTTGGCCTGGGCCGCCTGCTTGGTGGCGGGGCTCATCCATTCCAGCTTGTCTATGCTCTGGCCATAGGCCTTGAGCAGGTTGTCCACCAGGGTTTGCATCTTTTGCTTGGCCTGGGGCGGGAAGTATTGCGCCACATAGAGCTGGCCCACGGCTTCACCCAGGTTCTTCTCCACTATTTCCACGCCACGTTTCCAGCGTGGTCGTGGCTGTTTGGCACCGGCTATGGCCTGGTCGTGGTAGTGGAAGCTGGCGTCGGCAAACGGGCTGGACAGATAGGGGGCGTAGCCGTCCAGCACCCGGATGCGCAGGTAGTCCCGCCATAGCGGCAGCGGCTCGCTGTGCAGCAGCTTGGCCAGGGTGCTGATGTAGCCCGGCTGGCTGATATTGGCCTCGGTGGCCTGGGCGGCGTCCGCTGCGGCCAGGAAGGCGTCCCAATCCAGCTGCGGCGCCAGGGCTTTGAGGCCGGCACGGTCAAGCTTGTTGTAGGTTTTCTCGGGGTCGCGATTGTCGACCTTGCTCCACTGGGCGTGTGCAAGCCTGCCCTCCAGGGCGATCACTGCGTCGGCCTTGGTGCTGGCGTCCTGGGCCGTTTCGCCATCCAGCATGAGCAGGGTCTGCAGATAGGTCTTGTAGGCGGCACGCGCTGCGGCCATACGCGCATCCGGCTCGCTGTAATAGTCGCGATCGGGCAGGCCTAGCCCGCCCTGGCGGATATCCAGCAGGTAGCGGGTGGCGTCCTTGCTGTCTTGATCGACGCTGATACGCAGCGGCAGGCGCACGCCCCGGCTTTGCCATAGTCCCAGCGCGGTCAACAGGCCAGCCTGGTTTTTGATGGCGGCTATCTGCTCAAGCAGTGGCTTGAGTGGTTTGTTGCCCAGCTGCTCTACCTGGGCTTGATCCATGAAGCTGCCATACAGTGCGGCGATCTGGCGTGCGTTGGCATCATCCTGTTTGGTGGCCGCTTCGATGATGCCGCGTACCTGCTGTTCGGACTGATCACGCAACTGCTGGAAGGCGCCCCAGCTGGTGCGGTCGGCCGGGATCTCGGTCTTTTTCTCCCAGCCGCCATTGACCGCTGCATAGAGATTGTCCTGTATGCGTATGCTGGTATCGAAGTTGCTCAGGTCTATGCCGGATTTGGGTGCGCCAAGGGCACTGAGTGGTAGTGCCAGCGCGAGTGCGCAGGTGAGGCGGGTCAGTTGCATGTGTTGTCCCCTGTTGTAAGCTTTTTAGTTGAAAAGCCGAAGCCAGCTCGTGGGCTACCCAGCGCCAGCGCAGCGGGAGGGCTGGGTATGGGTTCAGTCAGGGAGCGCCTGTTGGCCCAGGCTGCACTGACGTCCCGCGCCTGGGTTTCCTTGACGCCTGTTCCGTTCCGCCCATCAGTGACTTGGGTTCTTCGCGGGTTCTTATGCCAGAGAGGCAAGGGCGGGGGCCAGTACGATGCGACGAGCTGTCGATCAAGGGGATGAATGGAAATGAAAAACGGCCGCTTGCGGCGGCCGTTTTGGGCGGTGACTGAGCAGGCTTACTTGTAGCGCGCTACGCCGTCGACCAGTTCCTTCTGGGCGGCTTCGATGCCGTCCCAGCCGGTTACCTTGACCCACTTGCCCTTTTCGAGGTCCTTGTAGTGCTCGAAGAAGTGGCGGATCTGTTCCAGCAGCAGCGGGGGCAGGTCGCCGGTGGACTTGATCTCCTTGTACATGGGGCAGAGCTTGTCCACCGGCACGGCGATCAGCTTGGCATCGATACCGGCCTCGTCTTCCATCTTCAGCACGCCCAGCGGACGGCAGCGCACCACCACGCCCAGGCTGAGGGGGAAGGGGGTGACGACCAGCACGTCGACCGGGTCGCCATCCTCGCTGAGGGTCTGCGGCACGTAGCCATAGTTGCATGGGTAGAACATGGCGGTGCCCATGAAACGGTCCACGAACATGGCGCCGGTTTCCTTGTCCAGTTCGTACTTGATGGGGGCAGCGTTGGCGGGGATTTCGATGACGACGTTGAAGTCGTTCGGTACGTCCTTGCCAGCAGATACGCGGTCGAGATTCATGGTTTGTCCTTGGTTCAATGCAGGAGAGATTTAATCAGCGGAAGGATTATACCCGCCCGGTATCGGCTCTGTTGACCACAACGTGCGCGGAAGATTGCTGCACTATGGCAGGGGACGGCGTGGTGATAGGCTTGGTGCTCAGGTCATGTCCGTAGCGATAGGCAAAGGAGCAAGTGATGGAACAGGTATTCAAGGTGGAAGGCATGAGCTGCGGTGGTTGCGTGGCTTCGGTGGAACGCGCCGTCAAGGCGGTGGCTGGCGTGAGTGCCGTACAGGTGCGCCTAGCGGAAGCGGAAGCGACCGTAGTATTCGAGCCACAGCAGGCCACGGTGGCTGCAATACGCGCTGCCATAGAGGCTGCGGGCTTTGATGTGCCGGCTTGATGCCCGTCTGTAGAGGATGGGGCTGCAGGCAGGTTCAGGAGCGCTGCGGCATGCCTGGGCTGCATGCTGGGCGGCGATAGCGTCACTAGCCTTGCCTGGGCAGCGGCTACACTGTAACTGCCCGCTACAACCACACGAGATGGGATGGCTCCATGGAGCGCTGGACCGCAATGAAGGCGCATTACCTCAGCCCGCTGTTCCAGCCGAACAATATCGTGGTGATCGGTGCATCCGAAACCACGGATTCGGTTGGTGCCCGCGTGTTCCGCAACCTGCTCGATGCACCCTTCAAGGGCGCTCTGTTTGGTGTGAACCTGCGGCATGGCGCGGTGTTTGGCGAGCGGGTGTACGACCGCATCGCGGCGGTGCCGGTCGATGAGATAGACCTGGCTGTCATCACCACGTCGGCTCGCACCCTGCCGGGGTTGATGCGGGAGTGCGGCGAGCGTGGTGTGAAGATGGCGCTGGTGCTGTCGCGCGATTTTGTGGCAGTGGATTCCAGCAATCGCGCCCTGCTGGAAGAGGCGGTGGCCATGGCGCGGCAATACGGTGTGCGCCTCTTGGGCCCCAACCTGCTGGGCATGATGCGGCCATCGCAGGGGCTGATTGCTGCCAACTACCAGGGGCATGTGAAGCCGGGCAATCTGGCCCTGGTGTCGCAGTCCAGCTCGGTGGCCAGTGCCATTCTGGATTGGGCCGAAGCCCATGAGGTGGGCTTCTCGGCCGTGGTCTCCATGGGGGCGGCGGCGGATGTGAACTTTGGCGAGATACTGGACTTTCTGTCGCAGGACTCCCAGACACGGGGCATTTTGCTGTACCTGGAGGATGTAGGCGAGGCTCGTGGCTTTATGAGCGCGCTGCGCGCCGCTGCCCGGCAGAAGCCGGTGGTCTGCCTCAAGGTGGGACGTGACCCCAACCCGACAGACCATGCCGCCCGTACGCATTCTTACCGGCTGATAGGGCGGGACGATGCGTTTGATGCCGCATTGCGCCGGGTAGGCGTGTTGCGGGTGCCCACCATGGTGCACATGAGCATCGCCATCCGCATGCTGGCGGCCAACTACCGCACGCGCGGCCGCCGGCTGGCGGTGATTTCCAATGGCTATGGCGCCGGTCGTATGGCGGTGGACAGGGCGCGCGAGCTGGGGGTGGAGATGCCCAGGCTGGATGCGGCCACGGTGGCCTACCTGGATCAATCGCTGCCGCCCATAGGCAATCACGATAACCCGGTGGATATTCTGGGTGATGCGCCGCCAGAGCGCTTTCTGGTAGCTGCCGAGGCCTGCCTGGCTGACCCGAGTGTTGATGGCGTACTGGTGGTGCTGACCCCGCAGGCGGGGACGGATCATCTTGCCACGGCTGAGCGGATGATCGCGCTGCGGCGCAAGACCGACAAGCTATTGATGCTGGTCTGGCTGGGGGACAAGAAGATCGCCTTGTCCCGCAAGTTGCTGGATCGGGCCCATATGGCGTACTTCTTCTCGCCCGAGCATGCGGTGGAGGCGTTTGCCAGCCTGGCGGCCTGGAATTACATACAGGAGCTGAGCCTGCAGACCCCCGGCCCGCTCAGCAGCCGTAGCGAGCCCCATGTGGCACAGGCCAGGCAGGTGATAGCGGGCGCCCTGGCGGCAGGCCGCAGCCTGTTGACCACGGCGGAGTCGCTGGTGGTGCTCGATGCATTCCATATTCCCCATCCACCCACCCTGCCGGCGGCGACGCCGGAGGAGGCGGTGGCTGCTGCTGCCCGCATCGGCTTGCCGGTGGCCTTGAAGATCGATGCCGACAACCTGATACATAAAAGCGATATCGACGGCGTGCTGCTCAATCTCAATTCGCTGGAGCAGGTGGCCGATAATGCCGAGGCCATGCTGGCCTACGCCCGGCAGCGCTTGCCGGCGGGCAGCGTGCATGGGCTGGTGGTGCAGAAGATGCATGGCAAGCGCCATGGCCGGGAGTTGATGCTGGGGGTGGCGCGTGACGCGGTGTTCGGGCCCATCATTGCCTTTGGTTCTGGCGGACTGACGGTGGATGTATTCGAGGATGTGGCGGTGACCTTGCCACCGCTCAATGACATGATTGCAGGCAACCTGATCAAGCGCACCAAGGTGGCCAGGGCATTGGGGCCGTTCCGCAACCATCCGGCGGCCGATGTCGAATCGGTTAAGCAGATACTGCTGCGTTTGTCCGAGATGGTGTGTGAGCTGCCGGAGATGGTGGAGCTGGATCTGAACCCGGTCGTGGTGGATGAACACGGGGCGGTTGCCGTGGATGCCAGCATAGTCGTGGCGGCATTGCCGCCGGGCTTCCGCCGTTATAGCCATATGGCGGTGCACCCCTACCCGGCACATCTGATCACCCACGGCCAGTTGAAGGACGGCATGGCCTGTGTGCTCCGCCCGGTGCGGCCGGAAGATGCGGATGAGCTGCAGTATTTTGTTCGGGTGGAGCTATCGGATGAGAGCCGCTTCAACCGTTTCATGAGTACGCTGAAGCAATTGTCGCCCGGCATGCTGGTGCGTTTTACCCAGCTCGATTACGCCCGCGAGATGGCTGTGGCTGCCACGGTGACGGAGGATGGCCGTGAGCGCATCGCCGGCGTGGCTCGCTATACCGCCAACCCCGATGCCGCCAGTTGCGAGTTTGCGGTGTCCATTGCTGATCGTTGGCAGGGCAAGGGCCTGGGCGTGCAATTGATGGAGGCGCTATTCAAGGCCGCCCGTGATACTGGTTTGTCGTCGATAGAGGGCGATATCCTGGGATCCAATACGGCCATGCTGGGTTTGATGAAGAAACTGGGGTTTGATATACGCCCCCACCCCGATGACGCAACCCTCAAATGGGTGGTGAAGGCGCTTTAACCGTGACGCAATAGACGAAGGAGTAGGTATGAATCCCACTGCGGTGGCCTTGCTGGGCTACGCCGGCTGGTGTGTGCTGATGGTGCTGTTGTTGATCAATCACCGTGCCTTGTTCCTGCTGCGGGGCGAGCGGGCGGTGAACGGCTTCACCGCCGACAACAAGGGGCTGGGGGATCTGGCTGAGCGTATCGTGCGGGTACATGGCAACTGCATCGAGAATCTGCCCCTGGTGGCCACCGTGCTGCTGTATGCCATTGCCACCGGCCAGACCGCCGTCACTGATGCGGCGGCGCCTCTGCTGCTGGGGCTGCGGGTGAGCCAGTCGCTGGTGCACCTGAGTGGTACGCGGGCCTGGCAGGTGTGGCTTAGGCTGAGTTGTTTCCTGGGGCAGCTGGCCATACTGGCGATGTGGCTGCTGCAGTTGCTGATGAAACTCTGAACACCTGCCATGGATGCAAGGCAATGCTGTGGGGATGCCTGAGCTGGCGGCTGGTAGCCCCTGGCACACGCCGTCTTTTTGAGTGGGCTTCAGCTTTTCAGCGATGCAGGTTCATCGCAGGCGCTGAGGCGGTACGCAGCATGGACTGTGGCGCTTCGTTTGGCCCTTGCGGTGTCAGGCCGGGATGGTGGCGAGGTCGCCCAGCTCGCCTGGGGCGGGCTGGGCTTGTCGTGCTGAATGGCGCTTAGTCGAACAGGTCGGCCTCGGCCAGGAGTTTGCCCTGCTGATCCTTGCCGGACAATTGCGGCTCACCGTCGAACTCCCAGTCTATGGCCAGCGTCGGGTCGTTCCAGGCGATGCAGCGCTCATGCGCGGGGGCGTAGTAGTCGGTGGTTTTGTAGAGAAACTCGGCGGTCTCGCTCAAGACCACGAAACCGTGGGCAAAGCCTGCAGGCACCCAGAGTTGGCGCTTGTTTTCGGCCGACAGGCGCACGCCCACCCACTGCCCGAAGGTAGGGGAGGACTTGCGTATGTCCACTGCGACATCCAGTACTTCGCCAGACGCAACCCGAACCAGTTTGCCCTGGGCTTGCTGCAACTGGTAATGCAGGCCGCGCAGCACACCTCGGACTGATTTCGAGTGATTGTCCTGCACGAACTCGACATCGCTGCCGGTCAGCTCGCGGAACAGCCGGGCGTTGAAGCTCTCGTAGAAGAAACCGCGTTCATCGCCGAAGACCTTGGGCTCCAGGATGACGACATCAGGTAGGGCTGTACGTATCGCTTGCATGCGGGTGCTCTATGTCTTGGTTTAGGCGGCGTTGACAACCTTGGTGTCGGCAATCAAGTCGTGTATGCAGCGCTTGTCATCGCGGAAGATGAACAGTACGTCGATGACCGTGAGAATGCCGCCCACTACCGGAATGATGGCCACAACCGAGATGGGCAGGTAGCGGCGCAGCAGCAGCTGGGCCAGGGGCACAGGCTGGTCGCTGGTGCTGACGATACGTATGCCCAGCAGGCTCTTGCCCACTGTCTGGCCTTTGGTATGCAGCAGGTAGCCATGGATGGCGACAAAACACAGAAAGCCCAGGCCTGCCAGCATCAAGGTGGTGCCGAACGAGGGTGTCTGCCCCTTCATGGCCAGCTGCATGGTGCCAAAGGCAAAAGCCAGGGGGATGGCATAGGCCATATTGATCAGTGCATCAATCAGTGCAGCCCATAACCGTGTCCAGCGACTGGCGAGTTCACCGGTACGGGGATCGTCGTCCAGGTTGACGGTCTGGCTGGCGTAGGGATTGATGTTTGGGTCGGACATGTGTGCCTCCTGAATATGGGCAAGTCTTTTTGATGAGGCAGAAAGATAACAGAGCTGCCGTGGTGTGTGGCAACGGCGGTATAAAATGCCAGCCATGACTGATCGATTCTCTATGCTAGATGAGTTGGAGGCGGGGCTGATTGCGCTGGACGCCGGCCATCTGCGTCGCCGTCGCCGTGTGGTGAGCTCGCCGCAGGCAGCCCGCCTGGAGGTGGACGGCAAGCACCTACTCAATTTCTGTGGCAACGACTATCTGGGCCTCGCCAATGATGTGCGCTTGCGGGTGGCCGTGCAGGCGGGGGTGGAGGCCTATGGCGTAGGCAGTGGCGCATCGCACCTGGTTTGCGGCCACCAGCTGCCGCATGAGCAGCTGGAACAGCAGTTTGCGGCCTGGCTGGGTTTGCCGGCGGCACTCGGGTTTGCGACAGGCTATATGGCCAATCTTGGGGTGATCACGGCGCTGATGGGGCGGGGCGATGCGGTGTTTGCTGACAAGCTCAACCACGCCTCGCTCAACGACGCCTGTGTATTGAGCAGGGCGGATTTTCGCCGTTTTGCCCACAACGACCTGGCGGCATTGGAGCACTTGCTGGCGGCAAGCACGGCGCGGCGCAAGCTGATCGCCGTGGATGCGGTCTACAGCATGGATGGCGATATGGCGCCCTTGCCCGCCTTGCTGGCGCTGGCGGAGCGCTACGACGCCTGGCTGTATGTGGATGACGCCCATGGCTTTGGTGTGCTGGGTGGGGGCCGTGGCAGCTTGGCGCACTGGGGGCTGCGCTCCCCGCGGCTGATCTATCTGGCCACGCTGGGCAAGGCGGCTGGCGTGGCCGGGGCCTTGGTGGCCGCCGAGACGGCGGTCATCGAGTGGCTGATCAATAAGGCCCATACGGCGATCTACACGACGGCTGCACCGGCGGCCATTGCACAGGCCGCCTGTGCCTCGCTGTCGGTCATGGCGGCAGAGGGTTGGCGGCGTGAGCGCCTGCAAGCGCATATCGCCCAGCTGCGCGAGGGTCTGCGAGCCAGCCGCTATGCGTTGCTGCCGTCGGAGAGCGCCATACAGCCCATCGTGGTGTCGAACAGCGAGCAGGCCTTGCGGCTATCGCAGCAGCTATGGGAGCGCGGTATCTGGGTAGCGGCGATACGCCCGCCTACGGTGGCAACCGCCCGGCTGCGGGTGACGCTGTCTGCCACGCATGAGACGACGGATGTGGCGGCCCTGCTTGCCGCCTTGCTTGAACTAGTTGGTAATTAGGCATGTCTTTGTATATGGAAACCCTGGGCCAGGGGGCGGATCTGGTTCTGATACACGGCTGGGGCATACACGGTGCGGTGTGGCAGCGAACTGCCGAGCAACTGGCGGCGGATTTCTGCGTGCATATCGTCGATCTGCCCGGCTGTGGTGCCAGCGACATGGTGCATCCCTACGACCTGCCTGCCCTGGCGTCGGCGCTGGATGAGACCTTCCCCTTGCCGGTGCATGTGCTGGGCTGGTCGCTGGGGGGCGCCGTCGGGACGGAATGGGCGCTGCGCTCACCCCACAAGGTGCGCTCGTTGACGCTGTGCGCATCCTCGCCCTGTTTCATGCAGCGGCCGGACTGGCCTAGTGCAACGCCCGCCGAGACATTGACGGCGTTTGCCGACAGTCTGGCGCGGGACTATGCGGCTACCCTGGATATGTTCCTGGCGCTGCAGGTGATGGGCAGCCAGGATGGCCGCAGTGTGCTGCGGGCCCTGCAAGCCAGCCTGGCGGCGCGGCCAGCACCGCAGCGGGCGGCGCTAATGGCCGGCTTGGGCATATTGCAGCAGGCTGATCTGCGCCCGCGCATGGCCGCGGTGCAGTGCCCGGTTCTGTTGCAGTTTGGTGAGCGTGACCGCATGACGCCGCCAGAGGCTGGCCATTGGTTGGCACAGGCAACGCAGGGGGAGCTGGTGCTGCATCAGGGGGCCGGGCACGCGCCCTTTATTTCGCACGAAGGCGAATTCGTGGCGGCGCAGCGGCGGTTTCTGGCGGCCTTATAAAGTACCCGTTGAGGGCGTCATCATCGGCTGCGCCAGCAGTTTGCCCGGGGGAGGGGCACCGGGTTGGGGATGGACGCCTCAGGATGCTTGGGCTGCTTATGACATGGCGGCGCCGACTGCCTGGCGAACCGGTATGCCCTCAGGGTTGAAGCCCTCAAGGCAGTGAACGTTGATGCCAAGATGGTCGGGGGTGACGCGCTTGCGGTGGAAGGGATAGATACCGCAGACCTTGCAGAAGAAGTGTCGTGCTGTCTTGGTGTGAAACTGGTACTCGGTGAGCGAGTCGTCGCCTGCAAGGAGTTTGAAGCTGCTCTCGTGCACCTTGACCATGAGTGCGTTCTTCTTCTTGCAAATGGAGCAGTCGCACATCGTCAGTTCAGGGAAGTCTGTCTCGACTTCGAATTGGACTGCGCCACAGTGGCATGCGCCACGGTAAGTTTGAAGCGGGTGGGATGGCATGCCTAGTGGGCTTTCTGAGCTGGGATTTGCTGCGGCAGGCTGCCGCGTCAGCCTTCCCGCTGCTGTTGTACGCTTGATGGCGCGCGGGATGCTGCTTGGCTGACGCGGTCAGGGCATGCTCAGGCAGCTTCCTTTTTGACGCCACGGCCCATGAGGCCGGCAATGGCTTCTGCGGCGGGTAGGCCGTCGAACAGCATACGGCAGACCGCTGCGGTAATTGGCATCTCGACCTGCTGGCGCAAGGCTTGCTGCTGCACTGCCTGGGCGGTATTGACGCCTTCGGCCACATGCCCCAGGTTCTGGATGATCTCGGCCAGTGGTTTGCCTTCGGCCAGCAACAGGCCTACCTTGCGGTTGCGCGATAGATCGCCGGTACAGGTGAGTATCAAGTCGCCCAGGCCGGACAGGCCGGTAAAGGTTTCCGGGCGGGCGCCCAGTGCCACGCCAAAGCGGGTGATTTCGGCCAGCCCGCGCGTCAGCAAGGCGGCCCGGGCATTGTGGCCCAGCTTCAGGCCATCGCTGACCCCGGCTGCAATGGCCATGATGTTCTTGACCGCGCCGCCTATCTCGGCGCCGATGATATCGGTGCTGGAATAGATGCGCAGCTTGCTGGAATTGAGGGTGGCCGCCATGCTGCCGGCGAAGACTTCGTCCTCCGAGGCCAGGGTCAGCGCGGCGGGCAGGCCGGCGGCCACTTCCTGGGCGAAGCTCGGGCCGGTGAGTATGCCGCGCGGCACCGAGGGTGGCAGTTCGGCATCGGCGACTTCATGGGCCGGTTGCTGGGTGTCGGCCTCCAGGCCTTTGCAGGCCCATAGTACGGGCGCCTGGTTGCCCAATGCAGTGAGGGCGCGCAGCGAGGGCCGCAGGCCGGCGGTCGGGGTGACGATCAAGACCAGCTCGGTGCCTGCCAGCGCACGCGGCAGGTCTGATTCCAGGGCCAGGCCTGCGGGGAAGCGTTGGCCGGGAAGGTAGCGGCTGTTCTCGCCGACCTGCTGCATCTGTGCGATTTGCTCGGCATTGCGGGCCCATAGGGTGACCTGATGGCGCTCGGCAAAGCTCATGGCCAGCGCGGTACCCCAGGCACCAGCGCCCAATACGGTGAGTTTCATAGGCCCCAGACCTCTTCTATGCGGATATAGCCTTGTGCGCCGTCGCGATGCCTGACCTTGACCCAGCCAGTCTTGCCGGTTTCGAGCAGTTCGAAAATGACGCTCTTGTCGGCGACGAACAACAGGGGGGATTTGAGGTCGGCGGCGCCATGTATCTCGGCCCGGTTTACCGCGATGACGACATTGCGCTTGGCGTTGAGCGTGGTTTTGGCTACCCAGGCCAGCGTACCCGACTGATCGCGCACCCGTAGCCAGTCCTTGTTGTCGACCAACACTTCTACCGGCAAGCCTTTGCTGGCGACGAACAGCTTCTTGGCCTGGAGGGAGGGGGCATCATAAAAAACCGCGCCGTGTTCCGCCACCGAGCGGAACTCCAGCGCGGTGGCGGAGAGGGCGGCCAGGCCAGCAAGGCTGGCTGCCAGATACTTACTGAACAGTTGCGGGCGCATCTTGGCTGGCTGCCTGAGCTTGACGCTGGCTATACAGCTGTTCGAAGTTGATCGGTGCCAGGATGACGGGCGGGAAGCCGGCACGGTTGATCAGATCCGACACCACTTCGCGCACATAGGGGAAAAGGATGTTAGGGCAGGCGATACCGAGGATGGGCTCAAGATCTTCATTGGGGATGTTGCGCACCTGGAAGATGCCACCCTGGGCTACTTCGGCCAGGAATACCGTCTTCTCGCCCACGCGAGCCGTCACGGTGACGGTGAGCATGTTCTCGTAATAGCCTTCGTCGATAGCCTTGCTCTCGGTATGCAGCTGCATCTCGATTTCAGGCTGATTGGCTTCGAGGTAGATCTGCGGTGCGTGGGGGACTTCCAGCGACAGGTCTTTGACGAAGAGTTTTTCGATGGAGAAAACGGGTTGTGCTTGCTGATCGCTCATGGCGACTCCTGCTGAAAACGATTGAACTGTTGATAAGAAATGGCGGGCGAATCATCGCAGATTCAGACAGCATATGCCATGTTTAGCGACCAAGCAGGGTATCGAGCTTGCCGGCGTGATCCAGTGCGGCCAAGTCGTCATAGCCCCCTACGTGGAAGTCGTCGATATAGATCTGTGGCACGGTGCGGCGACCGGTGCGTGACATCATTTCATCGCGGCGGACGGGATCCAGATCCACGCGTACCTTCTCGTCTATGGCAACGCCCTTGCTCTTGAGTAGCTGCTCGGCACGTATGCAATAGGGGCAGACGCCCGTGCTGTACATGGTGATGGTAGGCATACGTTTTCCTGGCGGTATGTTCGGGTGGGCTGCGCAGTTGCAGCCTCTCTGCTGCTTAAGTTGTGGGTGGGGCTTGTGATTTTCAAGTGGCCCATGCTATTCGCGCGTTCACTAAACTTATATAGCAAATTTCGATCACCACACCCTCGAACGCCCCGCTTGCGGGGCGTTTTGCCTGGTTTTTGAGGTTTTCTCGGTTTTTTTGCAGGGCGCGATCTTTCGCTGCGTGCGAGTTGGCGCGGGTTTTGGTTGGGAAGCGATAAAAATAGGGTGTTGCGGAGATATTACAGATCAGCGACTTAGGCGTGTTGGTGCGGAAAGTAGCGGAATTTTGCGGAGGAGGTGTTGACGGGTACGGGGAGGGTGCGTATAGTTCGCTTCTCTGCTGCTGACGCAGACAAAAACGAAGCGAAACGAATGAGTTTAGCGGAGTGGGTCTGAAGAAGCAAACGCTCTTTA
>NZ_JAUFPU010000006.1 GCF_030409555.1 Chitinimonas viridis | reverse complement strand
AACTTCTTCGACAGGATCGTGGTGATCGCGGCGGTCAGCGTGGTCTTGCCGTGGTCAACGTGACCGATGGTGCCAACGTTTACGTGCGGCTTAGTCCGCTCGAACTTTTCCTTTGCCATTGCTTCTATCCTTAGTCTTGAATTGGGTTTACAACCGCCGGGCAGTTGGCCCGGCAGTCGGTTTACTTCTTGTTGATGATGGCTTCAGCGACGTTCTTAGGCGCTTCGGAGTAGTGCTTGAATTCCATCGAGTAGGTAGCACGACCTTGCGACATGGAGCGCAGGGTGGTCGAGTAACCAAACATCTCGGACAGAGGCACTTCAGCCTTGACCATCTTGCCACCGGCAGGGTTGTCGTCCATGCCTTGCAGCATGCCGCGACGCGACGAAATGTCACCCATGATGTCGCCCATGTACTCTTCCGGGGTCTCGATTTCAACGGCCATCATAGGCTCGAGGATCACGGGACCGGCGCGGCGCATGGCTTCCTTGAAGGCCAGCGAGCCGGCCAGTTCAAAGGCGATCTGCGACGAGTCAACGTCATGGTACGAACCGAAGGTCAGGCGAACGCGAACGTCAACCACCGGGAAGCCAGCCAGCACGCCCGACTTCAGCGTGTTCTGGATACCCTTGTCCACCGACGGAATGAATTCGCGGGGGATGGTACCGCCCTTGATTTCGTCAATGAACTCGTAACCCTTGCCTTCGCCCGAAGGCTCGACAGTGATCACGCAATGGCCGTATTGACCCTTACCACCCGACTGCTTGGCATGCTTGCCTTCGATGTCGATGGCGGTCTTGGTGATGGTTTCGCGGTAGGCCACTTGCGGGGCACCCACGTTCGCTTCCACGCCGAATTCGCGCTTCATGCGATCCACCAGGATTTCCAGGTGCAATTCACCCATGCCCGACATGATGGTCTGGCCGGTCTCTTCGTCGGTACGCACGCGGAAGGAAGGATCTTCCTTGGCCAGGCGATTCAGGGCAACGCCCATCTTCTCCTGGTCAGCCTTGGTCTTAGGCTCAACGGCAACGTGTATCACCGGCTCAGGGAATACCATGCGCTCCAGGGTGATGACGTGGTCAGGCGAACACAGGGTTTCACCGGTCGTCACATCCTTCAGACCGATACCGGCAGCGATATCGCCAGCGCGAACTTCCGCGATTTCTTCACGGTTGTTGGCGTGCATCTGAACGATACGGCCCATGCGCTCCTTCTTGCCCTTGACCGAGTTCATCACGGTATCGCCAGTATTAACGACGCCGGAGTAAACGCGGAAGAAGGTCAGCTGACCGACGTAAGGGTCGCTCATCAGCTTGAAGGCCAGCGCCGAGAACGGCGCTTCATCGGAAGCCTGACGGGTGTCGGGCTGATCACGATCATCCACACCTTCAACCGGCGGCACATCAACCGGCGACGGCAGCAACTGGATGACAGCGTCCAACATCAGCTGCACGCCCTTGTTCTTGAAGGCGGTACCGCACAGCATCGGCTGGATTTCGCAAGCCAGGGTACGTGCACGCAGGCCGGCGACGATTTCGTCTTCGGTCAGCTCGCCCGTTTCCAGGTACTTGTTCATCATCTCTTCCGACGACTCAGCAGCAGCTTCGATCATCTTTTCGCGCCATTCGGCAGCGACAGAGACCAGGTCAGCCGGGATGTCGACGTAGTCGAACTTCATACCCTGCGAAGCTTCGTCCCACAGGATGGCCTTGTTCTTCAACAGGTCAACCACGCCGGTGAAGCCGTCTTCAGCGCCGATAGGAATCGCGATAGGCACCGGATTGGCGCGCAGACGCAGGCGCATTTGCTCAACCACGCGGAAGAAGTTGGCACCTTGACGGTCCATCTTGTTCACGAAGGCCAAGCGCGGCACCTTGTACTTGTTGGCCTGACGCCAAACGGTTTCCGACTGGGGCTGAACACCGCCCACAGCGCAGTAAACCATGCAAGCACCGTCCAGCACACGCATCGAACGCTCCACCTCGATGGTGAAGTCGACGTGACCGGGGGTATCGATGATGTTGATGCGATGTTGCTCGAACTGGTTAGCCATGCCCTTCCAGAACGTGGTGGTCGCAGCGGAGGTGATCGTGATGCCACGCTCCTGCTCCTGCTCCATCCAGTCCATGGTGGCGGCGCCATCGTGCACTTCACCGATCTTGTGGTTCACACCGGTGTAGAAAAGAATACGCTCAGTCGTCGTGGTTTTACCCGCGTCGATGTGCGCGCTAATACCGATGTTCCGGTAGCGTTCAATGGGTGTAATGCGTGCCACAGCCAATACCTTTGCTTAAAAGGGTGAATTAGAAGCGATAGTGGGCGAAGGCCTTGTTGGCTTCAGCCATACGGTGCACTTCGTCACGCTTCTTCATCGCGCCGCCACGGCCTTCGACCGCATCCAGCAATTCGCCAGCCAGACGCTGACCCATCGACTTTTCGCCGCGCTTGCGGGCAGCTTCACGCAGCCAGCGCATGGCCAGCGCCATACGACGGGTCTGACGCACTTCAACCGGCACCTGGTAGTTTGCACCACCGACGCGACGGCTCTTCACTTCAACGACCGGCTTCACGTTGTTGAGGGCTTGGGAGAACACCTCAAGGGGGGCCTTACCGGTCTTCTTTTCAACGATTTCCAGCGCGCCGTAAACGATGCGTTCGGCAACCGACTTCTTGCCATCTTGCATGACGACGTTCATGAACTTGGACAGTTCTTCGCTACCGAACTTTGGATCCGGCAATACTTCGCGTTTGGGTACTTCTCTACGACGTGGCATGTTTCAACCTCAGTAGTATTCAGTTGAGCGCAAGAAATTTTGCGCTCGCGACCATCCCGATGGATTGGTCACTTACTCGACGATGCGCACAGGGGCGCTACGCCGTCGTCGCGAATGTCTTGAACAAGCAAGACCGGGCTCGCGACCCAACCCAGGCGAATTAAGCCTTCGGACGCTTCGCGCCGTACTTGGAACGAGCCTGCTTACGGTCCTTGACACCAGCGGTATCCAGGGAGCCACGCACGGTGTGGTAACGCACACCAGGCAAGTCCTTCACACGACCGCCGCGAATCAGCACGACCGAGTGTTCCTGCAGGTTGTGGCCTTCACCGCCGATGTACGAAATCACTTCGAAACCGTTGGTCAGGCGAACCTTGGCGACCTTACGCAGAGCCGAGTTAGGCTTCTTCGGGGTCGTGGTGTACACGCGAGTGCAAACACCGCGTTTTTGCGGGCAGGCTTCGAGCGCAGGAACCTTGCTCTTGGCCGTTTCCGCCACACGTCCTTTACGGACGAGCTGGTTGATGGTTGGCATTATCTTTTTCCCAAAAGTAAAAAATGGCGTGCCTCGCGCAAGACGCACGAGGGGCCGCCCCCACAAAAGAGCGCGGATTATAGGTAAATCAAGCGCTTAATGTCAACAAACCCTCCCGCCGCCCATCACTTTTGTAGTGAAGGGCCGACGGAAGGGTTGTCGATACGTCAACCAGCGGCTGCTTGCGCAGCCACCGGGTCAGACTTCTTCCTGGCTGGGTTCTGCATCGACAACCGCAGCAACCATCTCGGTCATGCCGGGCAGTTGGCCTGCCTTCTGACGACGACGGTTGTTGTGGTAGGCAAGACCCGTACCGCCTGGTATCAGGCGACCCACAATCACGTTTTCCTTCAGGCCGCGCAGTTCGTCGCGCTTGCCCATGATCGCGGCTTCGGTCAGAACACGCGTGGTTTCCTGGAACGAAGCAGCCGAGATGAAGGAATCCGTCGACAGCGAGGCCTTGGTGATACCCAGCAGAATGTTGTCGAATATCGCCGGCTGCTTGTTGGCGGCGATCAGCTTGTCGTTCGCCTCCAGCACTTCAGCCCGCTCGACCTGCTCACCCATGATGAAGTCGGAATCACCCGCATCGGCGATCACCACACGACGCAGCATCTGGCGAACGATCACCTCGATGTGCTTGTCGTTAATCTTCACGCCCTGCAGACGGTACACTTCCTGCACTTCTTCGGTGACGTAGCGAGCCAGCGTCTCGATACCCTGCAGGCGCAGGATGTCGTGCGGGTCGGCCGGGCCGTCCACGATGGTTTCGCCACGGTTCACCACCTGACCGTCGTGGACCAGCACATGCTTGTCCTTCGGAATCAGGTACTCGTGCGGCGTGCCGTCCAGATCGGTGATGATCAAACGCTGCTTGCCCTTGGTGTCCTTGCCGAACGACGAGGTACCGGTCACTTCGGCCAGCATGCCGGCATCCTTGGGCGAACGGGCTTCGAACAGCTCGGCCACACGCGGCAGACCACCGGTAATGTCGCGGGTCTTCACCGATTCCTGCGGGATACGGGCCAACACTTCACCCACACCCACCTGCTGGCCATCCTTCACGGTAATGATGGCGCCAACCTGGAAGGTGATGTTCACCGCTGCATCGGAACCGGCCAGCTTCACTTCCACGCCATGCTCGTCCAGCAGCTTGATCTGCGGGCGGACGCTCTTCGTCGCGCCAGCCTTGCGCTTGGGATCAATCGCTACCAGGGTGGACAGACCGGTCACTTCATCGATCTGTTTGGCCACGGTCACGCCTTCTTCGACGTTCTCGAAGCGCACCTGACCGGCGTATTCGGTAATGATGGGGCGAGTATGCGGATCCCAGGTCGCCAGCACGGCGCCAGCCTTGATGGACTGGGCATCGTTGACCATCAGGGTCGCGCCGTACGGCACCTTGTGACGCTCACGCTCACGGCCAGCATCGTCGAACACCACCACCTCACCCGAACGGGTAATGACGATCTGCTCGCCCTTGGTGTTGGTGACGTAACGCATGGTACCGGCGAAGCCGACCTTACCATTGGACTTGGTCTCCACCTGGCTGGCCGACGCAGCACGCGAAGCGGCACCACCAATGTGGAAGGTACGCATGGTCAGCTGGGTACCCGGCTCACCGATGGACTGCGCCGCGATCACACCGACAGCCTCGCCCACGTTGACGCGCTGACCACGGCCCAGATCGCGACCATAGCACTGCGCACACAGACCGTAGCGGGTTTCGCAGGTCAGCGGGGTACGCACCTTCACTTCATCGATGCTGAGGGCTTCGATGCGCTCCACGATATCTTCGGTCAACAGGGTACCGGCTTCGTACACAGTTTCCTGGGTAGCCGGATCGATCACGTCAATGGCAGCCACACGGCCCAGGATACGGTCGCGCAAGGCTTCGATCACGTCACCGCCCTGCACCACGGCCTTCATGGCCACACCGTTCTTGGTACCGCAGTTGTCCTCGGTCACCACCAGATCCTGCGTCACATCGACCAGACGACGGGTCAGGTAACCCGAGTTGGCGGTCTTCAGCGCGGTATCGGCCAGACCCTTACGGGCACCGTGAGTCGAGATGAAGTACTGCAGAACCGTCAGGCCTTCACGGAAGTTGGTGGTAATCGGCGTCTCGATGATCGAGCCGTCCGGCTTGGCCATCAGGCCCCGCATACCTGCCAACTGGCGAATCTGCGCCACCGAGCCCCGTGCACCGGAGTCGGCCATCATATAGATGGAGTTGAACGATTCCTGGTCTACCGTCTTGCCTTCGCGGTCTACCGTCTTTTCCTTACCCAAGTGAGCCATCATGGTCTTGGCAACCTGGTCACCACAGCGGCCCCAGATATCCACAACCTTGTTGTAGCGCTCACCCTGGGTCACCAGACCCGAGGTGTACTGGGCTTCGATTTCCTTCACTTCACGCTCGGCCTCGGCCAGCAGCGTCGCCTTCTCGGCCGGCACCAGCATGTCGTCCACACAGATGGACAGACCAGCGCGGGTCGAATAGGTGAAACCGGTGTACATCAGGCGGTCAGCCAGGATAACCGTCTCACGCAGGCCGACACGACGGAAGGAAGCGTTGATCAGCTTGGAGATTTCCTTCTTCTTGAGCGCCTTGTTGACGTTCTCGAAAGGCAGGCCCTTGGGCAGGATCTCCGACAGGATAGCGCGGCCAACGGTGGTCTCACGACGCACCAGCTTGTATTGCCATTCGCCGCTCTCGTCCTTGTACCAGTCCTTCAGGCGCACGCTGATGCGGGCATTCAGCTCCGCCTGACGGGTTTCGTAGGCACGCAGCAGTTCTTCCAGATCAGCGAAGCGCAGGCCTTCGCCCACGCCATTGATACGCTCGCGGGTCATGTAGTACAGACCCAGCACGATATCCTGCGACGGCACAATGATAGGCTCGCCGTGCGCTGGCGACAGCACGTTGTTGGAGGCCAGCATCAGGGTGCGGGCTTCCATCTGCGCTTCCAGCGACAGCGGTACGTGCACAGCCATCTGGTCACCGTCAAAGTCGGCGTTGAAGGCAGTACAGACCAGCGGATGCAGCTGGATGGCCTTGCCTTCGATCAGCACCGGCTCGAACGCCTGGATACCCAGGCGGTGCAGCGTGGGCGCACGGTTCAGCAGCACCGGATGCTCGCGGATGACTTCTTCCAGGATGTCCCAGACTTCCGGCACTTCCTGCTCAACCAGCTTCTTGGCCGCCTTGATGGTGGTAGCCAGGCCCAGCACTTCCAGCTTGTGGAAGATGAAAGGCTTGAACAGCTCCAGCGCCATCTTCTTGGGCAGGCCACACTGATGCAGCTTGAGGGTCGGGCCCACCACGATGACCGAACGGCCCGAGTAGTCGACGCGCTTACCCAGCAAGTTCTGACGGAAGCGACCGCCCTTACCCTTGATCATGTCAGCCAGCGACTTCAACGGACGCTTGTTGGCGCCAGTCATGGCCTTACCGCGACGACCGTTGTCCAGCAGCGAATCGACGGCTTCCTGCAGCATGCGCTTTTCGTTGCGCACGATGATTTCAGGGGCCTTCAGCTCCAAAAGACGCTTGAGACGGTTGTTACGGTTGATGACGCGACGATACAGGTCATTCAGGTCGGAGGTGGCGAAACGGCCGCCATCCAGCGGGACCAGTGGACGCAGTTCCGGCGGCAGCACCGGCAGCACTTCCATGATCATCCACTCAGGCTTGATGCCCGATTTCTGGAAGGCTTCCAGCACCTTCAGGCGCTTGGCGATCTTCTTGATCTTGGCTTCGGAGCCGGTGTTCTGCAGATCGTGCCGCAGGGTTTCCATCTCGTTGTTGATGTCCAGCGTGCGCAGCAGTTCGCGCACCGCTTCGGCACCCATCAACGCGACAAACTCGTCGCCGTATTCTTCCACCTTGGCCAGGTAGTCGTCTTCCGACAGCAGCTGGCCGCGTTGCAGCGGCGTCATGCCCGGTTCGATGACGATAAAGCCTTCGAAATACAGCACCCGCTCGATATCACGCAGGGTGATGTCCAGCACCATGCCCAAACGGCTGGGCAGGGACTTCAGGAACCAGATATGGGCAACCGGCGAAGCCAGTTCAATATGGCCCATGCGCTCACGGCGCACCTTGCTGAGCGTGACTTCAACGCCGCACTTCTCGCAGATCACGCCACGATGCTTGAGGCGCTTATACTTGCCGCACAGGCACTCGTAGTCCTTGACCGGCCCGAAGATGCGGGCACAGAACAGGCCATCGCGCTCAGGCTTGAAGGTACGGTAGTTAATGGTTTCAGGCTTCTTGACTTCACCGTACGACCACGAACGGATCTTGTCGGGCGAGGCCAGGCCGATGCGGATGGCATCGAATTCTTCTTCCTGGGTCACCTGCTTGAACAAGTCGAGCAAAGCTTTCATGTCTTTATCCTCGTTTCACGAGTGAGGCCCTGCCAAGCGCCGCGCCACTGCGCGACACTCTTTCGGCGCCAACGGGGTGCGGCCTCACCGCCTCACCCCGCGCGCCATCTGACTTAGTACCGTTCCAGATCGATGTCGATACCCAGCGAGCGGATTTCCTTCACCAGCACATTGAAGGATTCCGGCATGCCGGCGTCGATCTTGTGATCGCCCTTGACGATGTTTTCATAGACCTTGGTACGGCCATTCACATCATCGGACTTCACCGTCAACATTTCCTGCAGCGTGTAGGAAGCACCATAGGCTTCCAGTGCCCACACTTCCATCTCACCGAAACGCTGACCACCGAACTGCGCCTTACCACCCAGCGGCTGCTGGGTAACCAGCGAGTACGGGCCAGTGGAACGGGCGTGCATCTTGTCGTCAACAAGGTGATGCAGCTTCAGCACGTGCATGTAACCCACGGTCACGCGACGCTCGAAAGCCTCACCAGTACGGCCGTCATACAGCTTGAGCTGGGTACGGGTGTCATTGAAGCCCAGGCGTTGGGTATGCTCGGATTCAGCCGGATAAGCCAGTTGCAACATGGCCATCAGGTCTTCTTCCTTGGCGCCGTCGAACACCGGGGTGGCAAACGGCACGCCATCGCGCAGGTTGTCTGCCAGCTCCAGGATTTCATCGTCACTCATGCTGCCCAGGTCTTCCGGCTTGCCACGGCTGTTGTAGACCTCTTCGAGGAACTTGCGCACCTCGCTGGCCTTCTTGGCAGCCTTGCCCGACTCTTCCGCCAGCATGCGGTCTATGCGCTTGCCCAGACCCTTGGCAGCCCAACCCAGGTGGACTTCCAGAATCTGACCCACGTTCATACGCGAAGGTACGCCCAGCGGGTTCAGCACGATATCGACCGGCGTACCGTCAGCCATGTGCGGCAGATCCTCGATCGGCAGGATCTTGGACACCACACCCTTGTTACCGTGACGACCGGCCATCTTGTCACCAGGTTGCAGGCGACGCTTCACGGCCACATAGACCTTGACCATCTTCTGCACGCCCGGGGGCAGCTCATCGCCCTGGGTCAGCTTGCGCTTCTTGTCCTCAAAGCGCAGGTCGAACTCAGCGCGCTTCTGCGACAGGTTGTCCTTCATCAGCTCCAGCTGCTTGGCCACATCCTCGTCCGACAGACGGATATCAAACCAGTCGTGGCGAGTCAGGTCGGCCAGGTATTCGCGGGTCAGCTCAGTGCCCTTGGCAATGCGCTTCGGACCGCCATTGACCTTCTTGCCGACCAGCAAGCGCTCCAGACGCTCGAAGGCATCGTTTTCCAGAATACGCAGCTGGTCGTTCAGGTCCAGGCGGAAACGCTTCAGCTCATCGTCAATGATGCCCTGGGCGCGCTTGTCGCGGTCTATGCCTTCGCGGGTGAACACCTGCACGTCAATGACGGTACCGCTCATGCCCGAGGGCACGCGCAGCGAGGTATCCTTCACATCGCTGGCCTTCTCACCGAAGATGGCGCGCAGCAGCTTCTCTTCAGGCGTCAGCTGGGTTTCGCCCTTAGGCGTCACCTTACCGACCAGCACGTCACCGGCTTCCACTTCGGCGCCGATGTAGACGATACCTGCCTCATCCAGGCGGCCCAGCATGCGCTCGCTCAGGTTGGAGATATCACGGGTGATTTCTTCCGGTCCCAGCTTGGTGTCGCGGGCAACAACCGACAGTTCCTCGATATGGATGGAGGTGTAGCGGTCATCGGCCACCACCTTCTCGCTGATCAGGATCGAGTCTTCGTAGTTGAAGCCGTTCCAGGGCATGAAAGCCACCAGCAGGTTCTGGCCCAGCGCCAGTTCGCCCAGGTCGGTAGATGCGCCGTCGGCGATCACGTCCAGAGCGGAGATCTGGTCGCCCACTTCCACGATGGGACGCTGGTTGATATTGGTGTTCTGGTTGGAACGGGTGTACTTGGTCAGGTTGTAGATGTCCACACCGACTTCGCCGGCGCTGGTTTCATCGTCATTGACCCGGATCACCACGCGGTTGGCATCGACATAGTCGACACGACCGCCACGCAGCGCCTTCACAGCCGTACCCGAGTCGACCGCACAGGTGCGTTCGATACCGGTACCGACCAGCGGCTTCTGCGCACGCACGCAAGGCACAGCCTGGCGTTGCATGTTGGCACCCATCAGGGCACGGTTGGCGTCATCGTGCTCCAGGAAGGGAATCAGCGAGGCAGCGACAGATACGATCTGGCTAGGCGCCACATCCATGTACTGTACGCGCTCGGGCCGGGCCACGATGGTTTCACCATGCTCACGGCAGGTCACCAACTCGTCGATCAGTTCGCCAGTGCTGTCGTCCAGCTTGGCGTTGGCCTGAGCGATCACATACTTGCCTTCCTCAATGGCAGACAGGTATTCGATCTCGTCGGTCACCTTGTTGTCCACCACCTTGCGGTACGGAGTTTCCAGGAAACCGTACTCATTGGTGCGGGCATAGATGGCCAGCGAGTTGATCAGACCAATGTTCGGGCCTTCCGGCGTTTCAATCGGACAGACGCGGCCATAGTGGGTCGGGTGCACGTCGCGGACTTCAAAGCCAGCGCGCTCGCGGGTCAGACCGCCCGGTCCAAGAGCCGATACACGGCGCTTGTGGGTGATTTCCGACAGCGGGTTGGTCTGGTCCATGAACTGCGACAGCTGCGAGGAGCCGAAGAATTCCTTGATGGCAGCGCTGACCGGCTTGGCATTGATCAGGTCGTGCGGCATCAGGTTGTCGCTCTCGGCCTGGCCCAGGCGTTCCTTCACGGCACGCTCAACCCGCACCAGACCGGCGCGGAACTGGTTCTCGGCCAGTTCACCCACCGAACGGACGCGACGGTTACCCAGGTGATCGATATCGTCCACTTCGCCACGGCCGTTGCGCAGTTCCAGCAGAATGCCGATCACGGCGACGATGTCGTCGGTGTTCAGCACGCCCGAACCGGTAGTGCCCTGCGGGCCCACGCGCTCGTAGAAACGCTTCTGCCAGCCCGGCGCCTTCTCATCGAGACGGTCGGGGTAGGCGCGGCGGTTGAACTTCATGCGGCCCACGGCCGACAGATCGTAGCGATCTTCCGAGAAGAACAGGCCGTTGAACAGCGCTTCCACTGCATCTTCGGTGGGCGGCTCGCCTGGGCGCATCATGCGATAGATGGCCACGCGGGCAGCCTGGCGATCTGGCGTTTCGTCCAGACGCAGGGTGTTCGAAATGTAAGCGCCCTGATCCAGATCGTTGATATACAGCAGTTTGATCGAGGTCACACCAGCCGACTCAAACTTGATCAGCAGATCTTCAGTGATTTCCTCGTTGGCACGGGCCACGATCTCACCGGTATCCGGATTCACCACATTGGCGCCAAGTACGCGGCCAACCAGGTTGTCGGTCGGAATCTCGAGTTCGGTCACGCCAGCCGTCTGCAGATCGCGGATATGCTTGGCGGTAATGCGCTTGTCCTTCTGGACCAGCACCTTGCCGTCGCCGGCAACGATATCGAACTTGGCAACTTCGCCCTTGAGGCGATCAGCCACCACTTCCAGGAACACGCCCTTCTTCGACAGGCGTACCGTGTCGAAGTCGTAGCAGTCTGCCAGAATCTGTTCGTTGTTATAGCCCAGCGCCCGCATCAGTATGGTCACCGGCATCTTGCGGCGACGGTCGATACGGAAGTACAGCAAATCCTTGGGGTCGAACTCGAAGTCCAGCCAGGAACCACGGTAGGGGATGATACGAGCGGAGAACAGCAGCTTGCCGGACGAGTGCGTCTTGCCCTTGTCGTGCTCGAAGAACACGCCGGGGGAGCGATGCAGCTGCGACACGATGACACGCTCGGTGCCGTTGATGACGAAGGAGCCATTGCTGGTCATGAGCGGAATCTCGCCCATGTAGACTTCCTGCTCCTTGGCTTCCTTGACCACGGGCTTGGACGACTCGCGGTCAAAGATGGTCAAACGTACGCGCGCGCGCAGCGGTGCGGCGAAAGTGATGCCGCGCTGCTGGCACTCGACCACGTCGAACGGCGGTTCGCCCAGCTGGTAGCTGACGAAATCGAGCTTGGCATAGCCGTTATGGCTGGTGATCGGGAAGATCGAGGCAAATGCTGCCTGCAGGCCACTGGTGCGGCGCTGCTCCATGGGAACGCCCAGTTGAAGAAACTCTGTATAGGAGTCGATTTGGGTGGCGAGCAGATAAGGAACGTCCAGAACGTTCGCCCGCTTCGCAAAACTTTTACGAATGCGTTTCTTCTCAGTGAACGAGTAACTCATAGAGTCTCCGGTCGAGTTGGGGCGCTAAAACCAAACCACAAAACCCGCAATGGGCAGGATTTCCGGTTTGGCAACGCACAATCAGTACAGTCGGTACAGCGAATTCCCACAAGCGCAAGAAGGCTGGCGACCGAAATCGCCAGCCTTTAGCAAGTCCCCTAGGGAGACTTACTTCATCTCAGCGGTAGCACCAGCTTCGATGAGCTTCTTGACCATGGCTTCAGCATCAGCCTTGGCAGCGGCTTCCTTGACAGTCTTGGGAGCGCCGTCGACCAGGTCCTTGGCTTCCTTCAGGCCGAGGCCGGTCAGTTCGCGCACAACCTTGATCACGCCAACCTTGTTGGCGCCAGCGCCGGTCAGGATAACGTCGAATTCGGTCTTTTCTTCAACCACAGCGGCAGGGCCGGCAGGGCCAGCAACAGCAACAGCAGCAGCGGAAACACCGAACTTCTCTTCGAATGCCTTCACCAGGTCATTCAGTTCCAGAACGGTCAGGCCAGCAACGGCGTCGAGGATGTCTTCTTTGGTCAGAGCCATGTTTAATTACTCCTGAATACAGATAAGTCGTGAGATCTAAAACGTGTAGCGCGCGATCAGGCGGCTTCGGCAGGTGCTTCGGCGGCCACTTCGGCCGGAGCTGCACCACCTTGCTTTTTCTCTGCCAGTGCAGCCAGGCCGCGGGCGAAGCCGGCAACCGGAGCTTGCATAACGTAGAGCAGCTTGGACAGCAGCTCTTCGCGGCTCGGAATGGAAGCAAGTTGGACAACTTCAGCGGCGTTCAGCGTCTTGCCGTCGAAGGAGCCAGCCTTGACCACGATCTTGTCGTTGGTCTTGGCAAAGTCAGCCAGCACTTTGGCAGCAGCCACCGGGTCGGCAGAAATGCCGTACACCAGCGGGCCAGCCATGTGGTTGGCCAGATCGGCAAATGCGGTGTCGGCAACAGCGCGGCGTGCCAGCGTGTTTTTCAACACGCGCAGGTAAACGCCCTTGGCGCGTGCTTCAGCACGCAGCTTGGTCATGGCGCTGACCTGGATGCCACGATATTCGGCCACCACGATGGCTTGAGCCTTGGCAACTTCTGCCGAGATCTCAGCCACTACAGCCTTTTTATCGTCGAGATTGAGACTCAAGGTCTACCCTCCTGGAAAATCCTTCCCCACAACGGGGATGGAGCCTAAAGAAATGGCGACCAATCATCAGGAGAACTAACCGACGCCAGATAGGCGACGGGAGGGAAATCCTGTTCTTGGGTACACCATCTGCGTAGGGCGGGGCGACGCGGACAATTGCTCATCCCGTATCGCTTGCCGATTAAGACAGCAGCACAAAGCACTGCCAGCCCCTACGGTCTTTGATAATCCGCGTAGCTCTTGCGAGCATTGCGGCCCAAAGTCCGATTAAGGTGCGACTCGCGCCGCACCCCGGTACTACTAAAACTTATGCAGCCAGAACGGTAGCAGCATCAACGCGTACACCGGCACCCATGGTGCTGGAGACGGCGATCTTCTTGAAGTACACGCCCTTGGACGATGCTGGCTTGGCCTTTTGCAGGGCGTCGATCAGCGCGGTCAGGTTGGTCTTCAGATCAGCAGCGTCAAAGCTGGCGCGGCCGATGGTGCTGTGGATGATACCGTTCTTGTCGGTACGGTACTGAACCTGACCGGCCTTGGCGTTCTTCACGGCCTCGGCTGCGTTCGGGGTCACGGTACCCACCTTGGGGTTAGGCATCAGGCCACGCGGGCCGAGGATGGTACCCAGCTGACCGACGATACGCATGGCGTCCGGCGTGGCGATCACCACGTCGAAGTCCATCATGCCGCCCTTGATCTGCTCTGCCAGGTCTTCGAACCCAACGATGTCAGCACCGGCGCCCTTGGCGGCTTCGGCATTGGCACCCTGGGCGAACACGGCAACGCGAACGCTCTTGCCGGTGCCCTTGGGCAGCACGACCGAACCACGCACAACCTGGTCCGACTTACGAGCATCCACGCCCAGGTTGATGGCAACATCAACCGACTCACCGAACTTGGCGGTGGCGCCTTCCTTGACCAGCGACAGTGCTTCGTCGATAGCGTACAGCTTGTTACGGTCGATCTTGGCCTTCAGGGCTGCGACGCGCTTGGAAACCTTAGCCATTTACACACCCTCCACATTCAGGCCCATCGAACGAGCGGAGCCAGCGATGGTACGCACGGCGGCGTCCAGGTCAGCAGCGGTCAGATCGGGAGTCTTGGTCTTGGCAATATCTTCCAGCTGAGCGCGGGTGATGGTGCCAACCTTGTCGGTATGGGGCTTGGAGCTGCCCTTGGTGATACCAACAGCCTTCTTGATCAGGATGGTGGCCGGCGGGGTCTTCATCACGAAGGTGAAGGACTTGTCCGCAAAAGCAGTGATCACCACAGGAATCGGCAGACCAGGCTCAACGCCTTGGGTCTGGGCGTTGAACGCCTTACAGAATTCCATGATGTTCAGGCCGCGCTGGCCGAGTGCCGGGCCGATGGGTGGCGAGGGGTTAGCCTTGCCAGCCGGCACCTGCAGCTTGATGTAGCCGATAATCTTCTTAGCCACGGTATGCTCCTAAAATGGGTACAAACGCAGGCGAACCCGCTCCCCTTGACAAAACCCGGCTTGCGCCAGGCACTAAAACAGCCCGAAAGGCAGAACCCGAGAGTTTAAACCTTTTCGACCTGCGAGAAATCAACTTCTACCGGCGTGGCACGACCGAATATCAACACCGACACCTTGAGCTTGCTCTTGTCGTAGTTGACTTCTTCCACGGTCGCATTGAAGTCCGCGAACGGACCTTCGGTAACACGCAACACCTGACCCACATCGAACAGGACCTTGGGCTTGGGTTTCTCCACGCCTTCCTGCATCTGGGCCATGATGCTTTCGACTTCCTTGACCGAGATCGGGGTGGGTCGCATGCCCGAACCACCGATAAAGCCGGTCACCTTGGGCGTATTCTTCACCAAGTGCCAGGTCTCGTCGGTCATTTCCATCTCCACCAGCACATAGCCAGGGAAGAACTTGCGCTCAGTCAGCGCCTTGGTACCGTTGCGAATTTCCATCACCTCTTCGACCGGAACCAGAATCTGGCCGAACAGATGTTGCATATCGGAACGATCAATACGCTCCCTGAGTGCCTTCATCACACTCTTCTCGAAACCCGAGTAGGCATGAACCACATACCAACGCATCGCCATCAAGCATTCTCCGGGGAATAAATCAGCCGCCGCGCTTCAACAAGAGGTCGTAGAGCAGCCAGCTCAGACCGGAATCAACCAGCCACATGAACAACGACAACACCACGGTAAAGACAAAGACCGCACCGGTCATTTGCCAGACTTCCTTCTTGGAAGGCCAGACGACCTTCTCGGCTTCCTTGACGGAATCACGGGCGTAATCGACAAAGTCACGGCCAGGCACGGAGAACCACACCACCGTCACGGCAAACAGCACACCCGCCAACACAGACACCACGCGCAGTGCTTGCTGATCGGCCGGCAACAGGTAGTAGCCGGCGATACCGGCAGCCACCAGCGCCAAGGCGGCGAACAACTTCAATTTGTCTACTTTTTCCATGCGTCGGCTTTTGCCCGAAAATAAAGACAGCCGCTTTCCAGTCGGAAAACGGCTCTCTTAGATAGTTAACACAACCACTTGTTAGGTGGCAGGCGAGGAGGGTCTCGAACCCCCAACCCCCGGTTTTGGAGACCGGTGCTCTGCCAATTGAGCTACTCGCCTGCAAAGTCATAAGCGCAGCCTAAGCCACGCCTACAACTTGAAACTCTTTATTACTCGATGATCTTACCGACCACGCCGGCGCCAACGGTACGGCCGCCTTCGCGGATAGCGAAGCGCAGACCTTGTTCCATGGCGATCGGAGCAATCAGGGCAACAACCACTTCAACGTTGTCGCCTGGCATCACCATTTCGGTGCCAGC
>NZ_JAUFPU010000005.1 GCF_030409555.1 Chitinimonas viridis | reverse complement strand
CCGACCCCGACCCCGACCCCGACCCCGACCCCGACCCCGACCCCGACCCCGACCCCGACCCCGACCCCGACCCCGACCCCCACACCCACACCCACACCCACACCCACACCCACACCCACACCAGGCCTGCCCAAGCATGCACTGATCGGGTACTGGCATAACTTCACCAATCCCAGCGGCCCTACCATGCGCATACGGGACGTCTCTGACGATTGGGACGTGATCATGATTTCGTTTGGCGAGGATGGGGGCAATGGCAGTGTGACTTTCAACCTGGACCCCGGCGCAGGTACGGAGGCGCAGTTCATTGCCGATATTGCCGAGAAGCGGGCGCGAGGCAAGAAGGTGGTGCTGTCGCTAGGCGGGCAGGAAGGCCGGATGACCTTGAATACGCCAGAGAACGTGACCAACTTCGTCAACAGCCTGCATGGCCTGATCAACAAGTACGGGCTGGACGGTATTGATCTGGACCTGGAAAGCGGTGCCGGTGTGGTGCTGGGTACGCCCATCATCAACAACCTGATCACGGCAATGAAGCAGCTCAAGGCCAGGGTAGGCCCCGGTTTCTATCTCTCCATGGCACCCGAGCACCCGTATGTGCAGGGGGGCTATGTGGTGAACTCCGGCATCTGGGGGGCTTACCTGCCCATCATTGACGGCCTGCGTGATGACCTGAACATGATCCATGTGCAGTACTACAACAATGGTGGCTTCACCTATGTGGACAACCGGACCTTGAACGAAGGCACGGTCGATGCGCTGGTGGGGGGGAGCCTGATGCTGATCGAAGGCTTCAAGGTCAATTACGGTAATGGCTGGGAGTTCAAGGGGCTGCGGCCTGACCAGGTGGCGTTTGGCGTGCCGTCCGGCCCGCGCTCTGCCAACCAGGGTTTTGTCACGCAGCAGACCGTGAAGGAGGCGCTGACCTGCCTTACCCAGCTGGTGAGCTGCGGCAGCGTGCGGCCCAAGCAGGCGTATCCCAGCTACCGTGGGGTGATGACCTGGTCCATCAACTGGGACAGGTATGATGGCTATAACTTCTCGCGGCCAGCCAAGGCCAGCCTGCAGGCGCTGCCCTGAGCGGCGGCCATTTGCAGGCAGGGACTAGCGTCTCTGCCTGATAGACCTGCGCCAACAACAAGACCCGCCTGAGCGGGTCTTGTTGTGTGCAGCGCGGGCAAGCCCGTCTGATAGGTCGATCAGAAGTTGTGGCGCATGGCGACGCCGAACACCTTGGGATCGTCGCCGCGTGCCGGCCGGTACTTGTTGTCGCCGGCTTCGAAGCGTGCGCGTGCGCGTGCGTCGTTGTTGAACTGGGCGTAGTAGCCGTAGAAGGACGTCATCTTGCTGATGGCGTAATTGACCTCGATGGCGAACAGGTCCACGCCGTCGTTGGCGTTGGCGGCGGATTCATCGGCCGTGCCGATGGATGCCTTGTAGGTCATGGGGCCGACCTTGTAGGCACCGTTCACGGTCAGGGTATCCACCTTGCGGCCGGCGTCGTTGTCGAGCTGGCTGATGGCGGCGCCCAGGGTGAAGTCACCAAACTTGGCACCGGCAATCAGCTTGCTGGCATGCCAGTCCTTGCCCTTCGCTTCCAGATCCTGTTTGACGTCATAGGCTGCGCCGATGTTCCACTTGCCGCCATCGTACTCTGCCGACATCGAATACACCTGGCGGTTGGAACCCACTTCGGCTGGGGCGGTGTAGCTGCCCTTGGCCTCATCCGGGCCGTAGGCCAGCTTGATCTGGACGCCGCTGAACTTGGGGCTGTGGTACTGGATCACGTTCTTCTGGCGGGTATGGAAGTTCAGCTCCGATGCCTTGCCGTGGGTGATCTGCTCGACCGAGTCGCCCTGGTTCCACAGCAGACCCACGTTCTTGTCCAGCGTCTTGAACGGCATATCGTAGTTGCCCATCAGCACCGTACCAAACTCGCCCTTCAGGCCGACGAAGCTGTTGCGGCTGGCAAATGAGCCACTATTGGCGCTGTCGTCGGGCGATACACCGCTCTCGATCTGCCAGATAGCGCTCAGCCCATCGCCCAGGCCCTCTTCGCCACGGAAACCCAGGCGGGAGGAGAAGTTCTGAACGGCAACGCGACGGAGCTTGCCGTCATCATGCAGCTCCAGGCCCATATCCATACGGCCGTAGACGGTGACATTGCTATCGGCGGCCGAGGCCACGGTGCCGACCAAGGCCAGTGCGGCGGCAATTGCATGTAGTTTCATTGGAGTGCTCTCTTCCTGATGGGATAAATTGCGGGGTATCAATATCGATTGATGCGGAAAGTACGTGGTATGGGGGTAGTGGTATTGGCGCCAAACCAGCGCTCATAGATGCGCTCGGCTTCGCCGCTGTCTTCAATCTCGGTCAGGGCGCGGTTGATGGCGGTGCGCAGCTTGGTCTCGCCCTTGCGCATGCCGATGGCGATGGGGTTGACGTTGATGGGGTAGTCCGGCATTTCGTAGCGCTGCTTGTTGGGCAGCTCGTTCCAGATGCTGATCAGCAAGGCTTCGGCCGCGACAATGGATTGCACTTTGCCGCTGGTCAGCATGGCGGTCAGCTCGGGCTTGTCCGGCGCTGTGACCAGCTCGGCGCTGGGGAACTGCTTGCGCATCAGTTTTTCCAACGGTCCTCCGGCGGTGACGCCGATGGAGACCGTGTAGTAGTCATCGTACGAGCGGATCACGCCTTTCAAGGCCAGCGCCTTGGTCTGGTTCATGAAGTAGCCGTAGCTCAGGTCCACCTGCTTGGCCACGTCGGGTGTCTTGCCCAGGCTGGCCATGATCAGGTCTATCTTGCGATCCAGCAGCAGTTGCACCCGGTTGCCGGTTTCCACCGTCTTGAAAACAGGCTTGAGGCCCATGCGCTTGGCGACGGCGACGCCCATATCTATGTCGTAGCCCATGACGGTTTTGGTCTTGGGATTGAATTCACCAAAGGGTGGGGACGAGTCCTTTACCCCAATTACGATTTCACCCTTGGCCTTGATCAGGTCCAGATCATCGGCCTGTGCCTGGGTGGGCATCAGTATGCTGGCGGCGAGCAGACATGCGCAGTAGAGGGATTTCATATGCAGTTACTCCAAAGTCCTATGGGGTGTGCGCTCATTTTTTGCAGAAGTCGGCAGAGCGCTTGAAGACAAAGGCGGTCTTGGTGGACTCGACGGGATCGGGTGTCAGGCCCGAAGGGCTTTGCCACAGCTTGAACCATTGGGCAGCCACCTTGGCCGTGGCTTCGTTGGCCTCGGCATTGCCGTCCATTTCATAGCGGAATGAGGCCTCGATCAGGGCGGGGCGCTCTTCATCGCCGAAGTACCACATCGATAGCTCAGTCTCGGCCCAGCTGTTGCCCAGCTTGATCTCGGGCAGGGTGAAGGTTTCTTCGCGTATGCTTTCCTTGATCACCGGCTGCACAGCCTTGTCGGCCGGTATGCCCAGTCGTTCGAGTTCCGGCAGGTAGGATTGCAGGCTCTTGATGGTGTCCAGCGTGGCACTGCTCTCCAGCTTGGCTTGCAGCGCACGCGACTGCTTGATCTGCAGCGGCGGCACCACGTCTTCCTCCTCCTTGACCTTGGCGCCCTTGGTCCAGCTGCCATCCACATCACCGCGCAGCTTGATGGTCAGGGTGCGCTTCTTTTCGTTGCCTCGGTCGCGCACAATCAAGCCGGCCTTGGTCAGCAGGCAGTCGCCGGGGGTATCGAGAAAACGCACGGCCCGGGTCTTGTCGCGAGAAGTCTTGCCCCGCGTTTCCAGTTTGATGGGGCCTTTGGCCAGATTGAGCAGGCTACGCTCGATGACGAAGGAGATTTCGCTGGGTTCGTAAGCCTCGTAGGCCGAGGGGTCGACTATCATCTTGTATTCACGGCTGGCCGGCGCGGCAGTGGCGCAGCAGGCTGCCAGTGTGAGTACGGTAATTCTGAGCATGGCGTGCCTCTCCTGAGCGTAACAATTGTTGCAATATATTGAATGGTAACCTTGGCACCAAAGCGGTTGCTTGGTATTACTCCATGGCTTGATCTGGATTAACCGTGTAGGTGTGCCTGGTGGCCGCTACCCACTTCACGCCTAGACCCTGAAGCCGCTGGCGGTATGCTTGAGTTCCTGCGCCAGCACGTCGAGCTCGGCAAACGCCTGGCTGATTTCACGCAGCGATAGGTCGGATTCGGCCGTCATCTCGGCGATATGCTCCACATTGCGGGCAATGCTCTCGCTGGCCTGGCTTTGTTCCGACAGCGCCAGGTTGACGTCGCGCGTCTGCCCCAAGGTGGCTTCTGCGCTGCCACTGATGCGCTGCAGATATTCGGCCGCCCGCTCGGTCTGCTCCACCCCGCCGTTGACCAGGCCGGTCACCTCGCCCATGCGGCCTGCGATGGACTGGGTATCGTTCTGCACCGCACCGGTCACTTCAAAGATGTTCTGGGTAGCTACCCCTGTGCGCTCCGCCAGCTTGCGTACCTCGTCTGCTACCACCGCAAAACCGCGCCCCTGCTCGCCGGCACGGGCGGCTTCGATGGCGGCGTTGAGGGCCAGCAGATTGGTCTGTTCAGCGATCTCCTTGATCACCACGGCGATACGGTCGATCTCCTTAGAGCGACTATCTAGCCCTTGCACCAACTCGACTGCGGCGCGCACGCCATCGGCAATATGGCGTATCTCGGCCGCGGCATCCGAGGCCAGCTTCTGGCCTGTAAGGGCCAACTCGGCCGAACTCGACGAACTGGCCTCGGCCGCCTTGGTGCTGTCGGCTACGTGGGCGATGCTGACCGTCATTTCCTCTACCGCAGCCGCCGTCGCGGCCGTGGTATTGGCGGTTTCGCTGGAGCGTTGCTCTATCTGCCCTATGCGCCCCGATAGTTGCTCTGACGCCCCTGCGAGCGTGGAAGAGGCCTGGTTGAAGCGGCCTACCATATCGCGCAGGCTGGCCTGCATGCGGCTGACGGCCCCCAGCATGCTGTTGCCGCCGGCCGAGCCACTGATGGTCACGGTCTGGCTGAGATCACCCTGTGAGATGGCCACGGCGATATCGTGGGCATACTGCGGCTCGCCCCCCAGCTGCTGCAGTATCTTGCGCGACATGGTGAGCGAGAGCGTGGCCAGCACGCCGATGATGGCCAGGCTCAGCAGCACGAACTGCACGGCACGGGCCCAGAAGGCATCATCGATATCATCGACAAACAGGCCGAAACCCACCATCCAGCCCCAGGGCTCGAACTTGCGTATACCGTTGAGCTTGGCCACCTTGGGGCCATCCTTCTTACCTGGCCGTGCTGCCATGGTCTCGGCAAAGCCACTGTCGGCCTTGGCCAGGATGGCTCGGTATTCGTCCGAGATATGGCGCCCATCAGGCAGCTTGGCGCCCTTGTCCACCTTGCCGATACGGCTTTGATCGGGGTGGACCAGCAGCACGTCCTCCATCGAGCGCAGTATCAGATAGTCATCACCCGAGCGCAGCCCACCCAAGGCAGCCTTGGCCCGGGCCTGCGCCTCGTCACGGCTCATGGCGCCGCTGGTTTCCAGCTTGTGATAGTGATCGAGCATGCCGACGGCAAGCTGGAGCAGACGGTCTATCTGTATCTTGCGTTCATCCAGCATGGTGTCGCGCAGGGCGATCAGGCTGAAGGCCGACACCAGTGCCATGCCCAGGACAGAGGCCGAGATAATCAGCCACACACGGGTTTTCAGCTTCATCTGGCGCTCCTTGGGTATGACGTCCTGACAACGCGCAGACGGCGCTGCAGCAAGGCCTGTGGTCATGGGCCTGCTGAAAACTATAGATTATTTCTTTACAGATTTATTGAAGGTCCGTGCATGGTATGAATCGCGCAACAAGCCTGCTTTGAGGCCTGGTGCGCTGGCGGCGTTGATACCAAGAGCTTGGGAGAATTGACGCTTGCGCGCCTACCCGGTTAACTTGGGGAGACTGAAGGAAGCCTCGATTTTCAAGTGGGACGAAAGCGAAACCTCTGGAAACTCCCTTGAACGCTAGACCACACAAACAGACGTTTTTTTACGATGTATGGAAATGACTTCAGCACCCTCAGCCGACTACATCCGAACTCTCGAAAGCGAGCGGACACAAGCCTTGGTCCGACGCGACATAGCGCTGGCAATGCGACTTCACGCTCGGGATTACCAATTGATCACCCCAGGGGGCAGGACCTACTCGCTCACCGAGTATCTCGAAGACATCAAGTCAGGTGCACTGCGTTATGAGGGCTGGGAAATCGGTCCCTGCGAAGTTCGACTCTCACCGTCGATGGCTGTCATCCGCTACAAAGCAAAGCTCCAGTTCGCGTCTGGAGTGATCCATTGCTGGCATACGGACACCTACGAGCTTCAAGATGGCACTTGGCAAGCGGTGTGGTCCCAGGCCACGGCAATCAATTAGGCTGGTCTAACCGTTTGAAGCGTATTCTCCAGCTGGCAAGCGCGTGGCCTAGCTGATGCTGGTTTTATAAGGGGATGCAGCACCAGTAGGTGGCGCGGGTTGTGCGTGGCGATGCCTAACGCCATCCATCCATGCCGCCGGACGAGTCGTTAGAGGCGACGCTGTGCGGACTGGGGTGCCTAGGCCCGGCTGGCGCAGATGGGTTGGGGCGGAGGGCGGTCGTAGCCTGATCGCCAACATGGTAGCGCAAGGGCCAAGCCGTGTTTACCGTTGCCCGCGATTGGCCTGGTACTGCACCACGAGTTCGCTGTACCGCTGGGCAAAGCGGTAGCAGTCGCCAGGCCAACGTGCCGACAGGTAGTTGCCATCCTCGACTACGAAGCCATTGCCGTGATTGTCTGCGCTGTCACGCAGCGGCAATACCGGGCCGTGTGCGTAGTCGCGCGGGTCGGCCAGCGCGGCCTTGAGTTCGGTGGCCACCGAGCAGGGGTAGGTACGGTAGTAGCGGCCTAGCCATGGCGCGGTGACAAACCAGGCGAACAGTTCCATGAAGGCTGGCAAGCCGGTGGATTTGCGGCCGTGGAGTACCGATCGTCCGGTGGCGGGGTCCAGCGTGCGGGCGGGCAGCAATACCCCGTGGCAGACGGCGGCAATGGGCTTGCCGGCCTGGAAGAAACCCAGCGTGATCCGTTTGGCTTCGTCCGAGTCGAGCATGGTCCTGACGCCGGGTGCATGGCCGCCGGGGATCAGCAAACCGTCGAAGGCGTCGGGGTCTACGTCTGCATAGGGCAGTGGCGAGAGAAAATGCGGGTCCTTCGCCATCTCCCGGTAGATGGCCAGCTCGGTGGGCCTGGCCATGAATACCGGCGACATGATGGAGAAACCGGTATCGGTCAGCCGCCGGTCGGCATGGGCCGGTGCGCCTGTCGGTGTGGCAAAGCGTACCTGCACGCCGGCCTGCTGCAGCGCCTGCCAGGGCACGGCGCTCTCGGTCGGGTCGTAATCGAGGGAGGGGAGGATGCAAAGTATCATGCCAATTCCTTTGCCTTGACGCCGTGCAGGCGACGGGTGGTGTCGATCTCGCGTGCGGTCTTGAAACCCTTCTGGCGCACCGTGTGCAGCATCAGGCCCAGCCTGCCCATGCTGAAGAATCGCCGGCCATAGCGCCGCAGCGCCCGCCGGTCTATGTCGAAACCCAGGCCGGGCGTGGTGGGCAAGGCAAGCTCACCCCGATGGTGCATGAAGGGCTCGGTCAGTATGGCGTCGCGGGCTTCTACCGTCCACGAGGGCGGGTTGAGCGGATATTCGAGCAGGCCCTGCTCGCGGTTGCCACCCACAGCCATCAGCTGCAGGTTGACCGCAAAACCGATGCCATTGGTCCAGGTGTGGGGCGTGTATTTGAGGCCGGCGTTTTTGCACAGGCGGATGACTTCCAGCGTCTGCGCAATCCCGCCGGTGAACATGGCGTCGGGCTGGAAGTAAGCATAGCAACGGCGCTCTATCATCATCTTCAGTTCTGCCAGGCCACCGGTATGCAGCTCGCCGCCGGCGATCGGCACCCGGCTGTAGGCTGTCAGTTCTGCCTGGCCGGCATAGTCGTCCATGGGTAGCGGCTCTTCTATCCAGGCCACGCCAAGATCGGCACAGGCGTCGGCAAAGCGTTTGGCACGGGCGAGGTCCCATAGCGGGGCATCGGCTATGGCGGTCACGCGCCAAGCCTGGTTGGCATCCACCGCCACCTTCATGCGGTCGCCCACCGCCTTGATCACGGCCTCAACCTGCGCAATATCCTGGCGCTCGTCAAAATCATGCACGCGCAGCTTGATGGCAGAAAAACCTTCCTGATGGCGCGCCAGTGCCTCCTCCACCCGCTCGCCCGGCGACTTGACCTCGCCGGTCGAGGCGTACAGCCGGATATTGCCTGCCTCGGCGCCCAGCAGCTGGTAGACCGGCTTGCCGGCCAGCTTGCCCTTGATGTCCCAGAACGCCGGTTCTATCCAGGCATTGCGCAGGCCAAGGTAGGACATCTCGCGCAAGCGCTGCTGGATCAAGGGGATGTCAGTCGCATCCAGCCCGATCAGGTAGGGCGCGATCAACTCACCAAAGCCGCGCCGTTCCCTGCCCATGGCGGGGCCGGCAGACCAGCCCTCCGCCCCGCATTCGGTAATCACCCGTATCAGGTCGAAGCGGTTCTCGGTCTGCGGATAGCCGGGTATCCAGCTCGGGTAGAACGCACGCTTCAAGGGATAGGCAACGTGATAGAGCTCGATATGGGCAATCTTGGACATGCGGTCTCCTAGGTTGGCGTCGACTGTAGCGCCGATGGCCTGGGAGCGCATTGACACGGCACGGAGCAAAAATTGACATTTCACGCCAATGTAAGCCAGGCTGTTGCCGTAGCGGCGCCCATGGAAGGCTGTGATGCAGGAACCCTATACCGTTGCTGTCAGCTATCTGCGCAGCCTGCTGGAAACGGCCGAGGCGGCGGGCATTGCCCGCGAGGAATTGCTCGATGGCTTGCCCATCACCGAGCGGGAGTTCGCCGCAGCAGGCAACCGCGTGGGCCTGAGCGTCGCCCAGCAGCTCTGGAAGCGCGCCATTGCCTTGTCTGGCGATGCCTTGTTCGGCTTGAAGGTTGGCAGTCAGGTGCGGCCATCGACCTTCTATGTGCTGGGACACGCGATCATGAGTAGCGCCACGCTGGGCGAGGCCATGCAGCTGATGCTGCGCTACCAGCGCCTGGTTAGCGACGGCGGCGTATTGACCTCTGATGCGACAGCCATCCGTGATTCGGTCACCATCGTGTACACACCACGCGCCATGCGGCTGCACCTGCTCCCACAGCAGATCGAGGCCATCGTCGCCGGCCTGGTCACCATGGCAGGCTGGCTATCGGCCTCGCACGCCCAGCCGCGCGCCGTGAGTTTCAGCCATGCGCCGCAGGGGGCTATCGACGCATACCGTTCCATCCTCGGCGTACTGCCTGTGTTTGGCGCCCCGGTACATTCGATCACCTTCTCACGCGCGGACCTTGCCCAGGCGCTGCCGCATGCCGACGCCGGCCTGTGTGCCATGCATTGCCGCCTGATAGACGAACAACTGGCCCTACTGCCACCGGCAGGTTACCTATCCGGCTTTATTACGCAGTGGCTGGCCGCCCGCCCGCTATGCGAGGCTAGTGCCGAAGCAGTAGCAACCCAGCTGGGCACCACGGTACGTACCCTGCAGCGCCAGCTGGCGGAGGAGGGCAGTAGCTGGACTGCCTTGTTCGATACAGCCCGTAAGCAGGAGGCGCAACGCCTGATCATGGCCGGCACCGGTCTGGACGAAGCGGCCCGACAACTGGGGTATCACGATGCCAGCAGCCTGAGCCGGGCAGTGCGGCGCTGGTTTGGTACGGCACCGGGCAGGATGCGGCGCGGCGCAGGGGCGTAAATGCAGCTTGGACGAGTAGACGTGACGTGGATGGTGCGCAAATTCTTTTAGTCGCCTGCGAACCGTTTTGCTGGCTCGGTTCCTCTTAGCAAGTGAGGGATGTCCTCGAACCAGCAATAGTCAAAGGAGCTTGCAATGTTCTACGTGAAGAATGTCCCCAACTGGGAACGCATCCTGCGTATCGTTATGGGCGCAATGGCGCTCGTGTTCGCCGCGATGAATTGGGGGATATCGAATCTCGCCGTAGGCATGGGCATCATGGGCGCCGTGATGGCCATGACCGGCTTGGTGGGTTTTTGCCCTATGTGCGCGCTGGTTGGCCGCAAGCTCGGCAAGGTGCGCTGAGCCATGGTCGACAGCGTGATCGAACGGGATAGCCTCATCTTGGCAACCCAGGCAGGCGACCAGGCAGCGATTGCTCGTCTGCTCGCGGTCTGCCAGGCAGACGCGCGTCGCTATGCGCGCAGGCACTGCCATGTCAGCGACGTGGATGACGCCGTACAGGAATCGCTGTTGATCATTTCGCGTAAGGTCACAAGCCTGAAGGCGACGGTGGCCTTTTCCTCCTGGCTGTTTACTATCATCAAGCGCGAGTGCCGCAAGCTCGGACGTATGTTGTTCAAGCATGAGTCGCTTGAGGACGAGATGGCAGAGCAGCAATTGGCCCGCCGCACTGACGATGCCTTGAGAGTCGACCTTGCGCACGCGCTCGAATCCTTGCCTGCGCACTACCTTGAGGTTGTGCTGCTGCGGGACTTTGAAGAACTGACGATTGCGGAAATCGCCGAGCGTCTTGGTGAACAACCCGGCGCAGTGAAGAGCCGGCTGCACCGGGCTCGCGAACTGGTGCGGGAGTATCTGCTGAGCGCATGACAACTGACCTGCATCGGGTGCGGGTCAGTTGGTCAATTGAACTGACCTGACCCCCGCACAATCAAGGTGGTTGTTATTTGCGCTCCAGGGCTGTTTAGGTGATGCAAAATGCAAGAGCCCATGGTTTATGCCTGCTAGGCCCCTGTTGCCAACAGTCACACCATATTTATTTCACCGCAGGAACCCCAAGTGCGTTAAGTGTCTCAGTCGTCATTAAACCGTTCTCTGGAAGTGATTTCAGGCGCTGGAACAAGGTCAGCGACTCCTTGGTTGGGTCATCCAAAACCCCGGTTATAGGCCCTTCATAGAGTGTTAGTCTGGTTAGCGCGATTTGAACTCTCATGATCTGCAGTACGCGCTTCTCCGGTCTGCTGAGTGTCGGTGTTGGTGTGGATGCCTCAAGATCAGCTCCTAGATCCGTCCCTGTAGCCTTCTTTGCCGGAGAGGATGGAGCAAAGCTTGGCGCGGAGGAGGGGGGCGGGGTGTAGGCTGGTGCTGGCGGTACATAAGCCGGAGGGTTATAACTGCTACCCCCTCCTGAGCCTGAGTAGTGTGAACTATGAGAGCGGTGAGAACTGTGACTTCGATGGGATGAATGAGACCGATGACCCGCGAAGAGGTTATCGCCTGGCCGATTCAACGCTTGCAAGGAAACTGGACCAGCGTCTTGATCCAATTGTGGAGGCACATAACTCGTATCGATAGCGGTGGCTTTGCCGGTGCCAAAGGGCACGCCAGCCAAAAAAAGTGCCATTGTTGTTTTGAATTTGCTCATGTCGTCATTACCTCCCGAATGGGGACTATTGCACCGGGTCGCCAACCTTTCTCCTGCCAAGCAAAAAGGCCACCGCATGCATCCTTGACCAAGCATTGCTCGCACTCGCCCACATACACACGCTTCCAATCCGAAATACTGCGATGGGCATACCGCCATAATGCTGAAGGTAACGTGCATAACGGGGTGTTCATGAGGATGCAAGGGATACCAGCTCTATCCAGTGCACTTATGCCGGCAAGCAGCTCCGAATGCCAGTTTCCTAAGTCCATTTCGCACTGAGCACGGTTAGCCAATGCAAAACCGATGGGCTCGCATCCCATAATGGCCACTTCACGTACAAAAGGCAGATTACGGCCTATGAAGGCGCATAGTTGTGGCAGGATTTCAAGGACAGGTTCAATCAAGACAATGCGCAATTGGATAGCTTGTTCATAGCTTTGCAGGTTTAACAGGCCTGCTAACGTCTCGTGGAAAGCACCGTGACTCTGCACGACGAAGTCATGTAGGAAGTCAGCGTGGCCATACAGCGGAACTAACCAACACACATTCGCGCGCAATTGTCCCAATAGTTGCTTCACACAGTCTGGGTTGGCCAGCAGGCGGCCATTTGTGAGCAAGTCGATGCGGCTGGTGGGGTGCAATTCGGCTGTTATATCGAATACTTCCCGTAGCTTGGGGCCGAGTAGTAGAGGCTCTCCACCTGTCATGCCAATCACAGCAGGGGAGGGTAAGATGTGCCGGAGTATTTCAATTGCCTCTCCAACCAACCAACTGTCGTCTTGTGGCGTCGGCGGTTGTGAGCACATTAAGCAGTAGCTATTGCAGCGATTGGTCAGGAAGATGGCGTGATGATCGTCGCTCGGCCGATACTGGACCTGGATTTCATTACGATGCGGCTGAGACACCACGACGTCGCCAGCCTCCAGCAGCGTTACATCCCCGACGACAGCGTTGTTTTGCCAGGACGTTTCCCAAAGCGATTCAGATAACAATGGATAGAGATTGTGCAGCCCACCGGTGCATAACTGACGCAGTTCCTGAGCGTCCTGAGCATCGGCGACGGGGACCAGGTACTGCAGTTCCGGAGTCCATTCATGGCTTAACTCACCCAGCGGTATGACCCGCATGACGGTCCGGTCTCCGATACCTAGCGATCGTGCGTGCACCTTACGCATACGCTATCCCCCGTTGGGTTTCGCCCATTCGAACGCCAGATTGAGGAAGTCCTCATCCTCACCGTGCAGCTTTTGAAATAGATAATCAAAAAGCCACATTTGGCGTTGGCAGTGGTCAGTTAAATAAATTGGCGCACGTGTGGTGCCGAAGCGGCCGTAGGTATTCACCGGATCGGGGCCGCAATAGGTGCGATAAGCACACTCATCACAGCCGGGTACATATCGACCCAGGCTAGCTTGAATCAAATCTCGCTGTACAGGGCTTTTCAGCACCTGGGCTAGCGGTTGGCCAATCTTACCGAGCCGTAACCCGAAATCACCCATTTCCGCAAGCATTCGTGCTTCGTCGCTGGGATAGATAAAACCATCGTAGTTGTAAACAATCGCGGCCAAGCCTGCACCACTGGGAGACTGCAAATCTACGTAGCCTCCGTCATGCGTTGAGAGCACTTTGTTTAATGCGATGGACGCTCCGACCTCTCGCAATGGATAGCCTTGCCGGTTCCAGTAAATAACCCGCTCGAACGCTTGAGCATAGAACGCGGCAAACTCTGCATGAGAATAACTAAGGGCATGCGCATTCTTCACAGCAAAGCCGTAGTTGCTCAACGGCCGCAGAAAGATATCGTGTAGTTTTAGATCAACATACTGATCAACAATGGTTTCAGCGTATTCGAGTGAGTTCCTGGTGACGGTAACCAGTGCTGCGACGGCATCTACCCCGATGATCCTCCTTGCAAGTGACATACCTTTGAGCGTGCGTTCGTAGCCGTCTTTTCCGGGAAGTGGTCGGTTTCGATTATGCAGCTCCTCTGGCCCATCAATGCTAGTCGAGAGGTAAACCTTATGAGCCTTGAAAAACTGACACATCTCCTCTGTAAGCTGATGCAGAGTTGAGGTCACAACAAATCGCAGGTGACGCTGTTCTCCAATGTTCCTTGTTTGAATACGCTCTATGGCATGCCGAATAAGATCAAACCGGAGTAACGGATCACCGCCTTGAAACTCGACAGTCAGGGCTTGGGCGCGACTCTCGAAGATGGTGTCACAAGCAGCATCCAAGTCATCCATCGACATGGTATGGCCTTCATCATCCAGTGCCCGGCTGACTTGGCAATAGCGACAAGAATGTGCGCATTGTAGTGTCGGGACGATGATATGTAGTGAAGGGCCGCTTAGGACGGTTTCATGCTTGGCTGCGATGCGGGAGCTGATCAAACGCCGTAGGCCGGGTGTTCCACCCGGGGGGCCTAAGAAGAATTTAGATTTAAGTTCGGCAATTTGTGGAGCAGAGAAGTTGGCAAAGCGATGCACTAAATCTGATAGGGTGGAATCGTTCAGGAAGATATGATCACCTGTCTCGCTTACAGCGACGATGTTGTCTGGTGCAAGTCGACGGAAACGAAACGGGTAGAGGGTAGTGGGATATGCGTCGGTCAGCATGCACCCGCCTTGTACAAAATGGCGTCGGCAATGCCACCAATGGTGGTATCAGCCTTCTGAGCGATCTGCCGACGGAGTATCTGGTCCGTCAAGATTTGACGAAACACAACTTCACGGTCGGCAGCTTCCTGGGGAGTTGTAGCCATTATTTCGACCAGCTGTCCGCCAACCTCGCTTTTGTCACGTATGAGCATACTGCGTTGGCAGAGCGCCATCGCACGTAATACATCGACGTACTCTGTTGCTGCAGGAATTTCGATTGCATACCAGTCCGCACGGTCAAGGTTAGGCATGACCGGTACCTACTGACGAGCGGCGCAATGGCGCGATTGAGATCAACGCGCAGGCGGTAGACATGCTTCCTCCTTATGACGACTGCCCAGTTGTGCTTTGCACTTATCAAGCGGACTCTTCTTCAACGTAGTAGGAATGAATGAAAAGACCAACCCGAGGTTCGCCGTTCTACCTTGTTCTTTGTCCGTTCGTGTGGTCTGTTCACCGTATCGCGCGTGCGGTTGAGAAACACGAACAACTCACCGGATAGTCGCGAGCGTTTTAGTACGGTTTCGGCCAGTAGTGCCAGTCCGTCGATGGAGTGGCGCATATCGCCGGGCTGGTTGGTGATGATGGCGCGTTGAGGGGCTGCGAGCATGACTGAACTCCTGCAACAAGGGTTCGATCAGCTTAGCGATCATCCCACCAAAGTAGCTAGATGCGGGCCGCCGGGTATTTATGAAACCGCCTGGGATAGAAAAAGCCCGCCTCCTTTTGGAGTGCGGGCCTTTGCTGGCAAAACGGTGCCGATTCCATTTAGAACGGAATATCGTCCTCAAAGTCGTCAAAGCTCTGCGGCTTTTGCGGCGCAGGGCGCGATTGGCCGCCTGCGGCTGCTGGGGCACCGCCGCCGCGCTGGGCGGGTGGGGCCGAGGGGGCGTCGTTGTAGCTGGGGGCGCTCTGATCGTACTCGGCGCCGCTGCTCATGCCGCCGGACTTGCCGCCCAGCATCTTCATTTCGTCGGCGATGATCTCGGTGGTGTAGCGATCCTGGCCGGTGGTCTTGTCCTGCCACTTGCGGGTCTGCAGGCGGCCTTCGATATAGACCGAGCTACCCTTCTTCAGGTACTGGCCGGCAATTTCGGCCAGGCGGCGGTACATGGTGATGTTGTGCCACTCGGTCTTTTCCTGCTTCTGGCCGCTGTTCTTGTCCTTCCAGGTTTCGGTGGTGGCGATGCTGAAGTTGCAGATGGCCGAGCCATCCGGCATGTAGCGCATCTCGGGGTCGCGGCCCAGATTGCCGATCAGCAGGACTTTGTTGAGCGATGCCATATTGCGTTTTCTCCAATGGATAAGGTGGCGCGGCACTGGATTTGCCGGCCACCGTCGTATGTGTTTACTGAATAACTAAAACTGCTGCCAGCGCGGGCATACCAGCGCGGGTGTATCTGGGCTCAGGCGATGCCGAGCAGCGCATGCGCGCCGGCTTCGTCCCATCCCTCGCGCATGACCTTGAGGTAGGCCACGCCTTCCTCTGCGATCACCACGGCTTCTTTTACGCCGGCCAGTTGGGATAGCTGGCGGGCCAGCTCGGTGGCGTTGCCCAGTTGCGCATCATCGATATGGTACATCATGGTGCGCACCGGCATAGGGGGTTTAAGCCCTAAGGTGACCACCAGCCAGATGCCGATCAGGGCGGCGCAGAACAGGTGGACGGTCAGGGCGCCGCCGTGCTGGTACAGGGTGGCGCCAGCCGCCGAGCCCACGGCAAAACCCAGCGATTGGGTGGTGTTGTAAACCCCCATGGCGGTGCCCTTGGCATCGGCGGGGGCGATCTTGGAGATCAGGCTGGGCTGGGTGGCCTCCAGGATATTGAAGGCGATGAAATAGAGGCCCAGCCACACCATGATCTGGGTCAGCGTGCCAAAGCCGCTGGCCATGCCCAACTGGGCCACCAGCATCAGGGCGACAGCGGCGGTGAACACCTGCTTGAGCTTGTTGCGGGTCTCGCCCACGATGACGGCGGGCACCATGAGGATGAAACCGATGGCCATGACCGGCAGGTAGACCTTCCAGTGCTCGCCTGCGGCCAGGCCCACGGTCTGCACCAGTGCCAGCGGCAGGGTGACGAACAGGGCCATCTGGGCGGCATGCAGGGCAAATACGCCATAGTTGAGTCGCCGCAGCTGCGGATCGCGCAGCACGGCGCCCAGGCGCTTGGGGTTGGCTTCGGCGTCGGAATGGAAGCGGCTTTGCGAGGGGTCGGGGATAATCTGCCAGACGCCGATGATGGCCGCCAACGCCAGCCCGCCAGTCAGGAGGAAGATGCCCGACAGGCCTATGCTGTCTGCCAGGGCAGGGGCGGCGACCAGGGAGATGGAGAAGGTGATGCCTATGCTGCCGCCGACCATGGCCATGGCCTTGGTGCGGTTTTCCTCACGCGTCAGGTCGGCCAGCAGGGCGGTGATGGCGGCCGAGATGGCGCCGGCACCCTGCAGGGCACGGCCTATGGTGAGCCAGAGCAGGTTGTCGGCCATGGCGGCGATCACGCTGCCTACGGCCAGCATCAACAGGCCGCCATAGATGACGGGCTTACGGCCTATGCGGTCGGACAGCATGCCCAGCGGCAGTTGCAGCAATGCCTGGGTCAGCCCATAGATGCCCATGGCGATGCCGACCAGGGTGTGGTTGTTTCCCCCCGGCAGCTTGGCCGCATACAGGGCGAACACCGGCAGCACCAGGAACATGCCAAGCATGCGCAGTGCGTAAAGGCCGGACAAGCCGGCAGAGGCGCGGAGTTCTAGCGGGGACATGGTGCTTGGGGGGCTGGAGGGTGTTGCCGGAATGCGAAAGGCGGGATTCTAGCAAATCTGCCGCGATATCCCCGCCTGGTGTGCTGATTTAACTTATGCCATGGCAGGAGGGCGGGGCTGCTGTGGCGGGTGTTACGGCCGGCAAGCCTTGATGGCTGCGGTACTCCCGGTGTGGCCTGGGGCAGGTTTGGCAGGAGCGTGCAGTAGTGCCGTGCGGCAGCAGAACTTTTGCCGTGTAACTCCGGTAAACTCGCGGATTGCCTTACCCGCCCAGTTAGAGCCCGGCCATGAGCTACCATCCTGTCGACCCGAACAATCTGATACGCATACGGGGTGCCCGCACCCATAACCTGAAGAATGTGAATCTGGATCTGCCGCGTCACCAGTTGGTGGTGATTACCGGCCTGTCTGGCTCGGGCAAGTCGTCGCTGGCCTTTGATACGCTCTATGCGGAAGGGCAGCGGCGCTATGTGGAAAGCCTGTCGGCCTATGCCCGGCAGTTCCTGCAATTGATGGAAAAGCCGGACGTGGACCTGATCGAGGGGCTGTCGCCGGCGATCTCCATCGAGCAGAAAGCGACCAGCCACAATCCCCGTTCCACCGTGGGCACGGTGACCGAGATACATGACTATCTGCGTCTGCTCTATGCGCGGGTGGGTACGCCTTATTGCCCCGATCACAACCAGGCGCTGGAATCGCAGACCGTGAGCCAGATGGTGGACCATGTGCTGGCGCTGCCCGAGGACACCAAGCTGATGATCATGGCGCCGGTGATCATGGGCAAGAAGGGTGAGAACCTGGATCTGTTCGACGAGCTGCGCGCCCAGGGCTTTGTGCGGGTGCGGGTGGATGGCGAAGTGCATGAGATTGATGCCATACCCAAGCTGGACAAGAACAAGAAGCACACCATCGAGGTAGTGGTGGACAGGCTGAAGGTGCGGGCAGACCTGAAGCAGCGGCTGGCCGAGAGTTTCGAGACGGCCCTGCGCCACGCTGACGGCCGCGCCATTGCGGTGGAGATGGACAGCAACAAGGAGCATTGGTTTTCTGCCAAGTTTGCCTGCCCGGTCTGCAGCTACAGCCTGCCCGAGCTGGAACCCCGCCTGTTCTCGTTCAACAACCCCATGGGGGCCTGCCCCAAGTGCGACGGCCTGGGGTCCATCCAGTTCTTCGACCAGAAGCGGGTGGTGGCCTTGCCTCACCTTAGCCTGGCAGCCGGTGCCATCAAGGGCTGGGACAAACGCAACCAGTTCTATTTCCAGATGCTGCAGGCGCTGGCCGAGCACTATGGCTTTGATGTCGATGCCGAGTGGGATGCGCTGACGGCGGAAGTGCAGAAGGTGGTGCTGCATGGTTCGGGCAAGGAAGAGATACGCTTTATCTACCTGAACGAGCGGGGCACCAAGTTCGAGCGGGCGCACCCCTTCGAGGGCATCATCCCCAACCTGGAACGGCGCTACCGCGAGACCGATTCGGTCGCGGTGCGCGAGGAATTGTCCAAGTACCTGAACAACCAGCCTTGCCCCAGCTGCCATGGCGCCCGCCTGCGGCTGGAGGCAAGGCATGTGCGCATTGCCGACAAGAATGTATTCGAGATCAGCCAGCTGGCCTTGCGTGATTCCAGCAAGTTCTTTGCGGAGCTGACCCTGCAGGGCAACAAGGCGCAGATTGCCGAGAAGATCGTCAAGGAAATAGGCGACCGGCTGGGCTTCCTGGTCAATGTGGGGCTGGATTACCTCAGCCTGGATCGTTCGGCCGACACGCTATCGGGCGGCGAGGCCCAGCGCATACGGCTGGCATCGCAGATAGGCTCGGGCCTGACTGGCGTCATGTACGTGCTGGATGAGCCTTCCATTGGCCTGCACCAGCGCGATAACGACCGCCTGCTGGGGACGCTGATGCGCCTGCGCGACCTGGGTAATAGCGTGATCGTGGTGGAGCATGATGAGGATGCCATACGCGCTGCCGACTGCCTGGTAGACATGGGGCCGGGGGCCGGCGAGCACGGCGGCCAGGTGCTGGGGGTGGGCAGGCCGGAGGAAATCATGGCCAACCCGGATTCCATCACCGGCCAGTTCCTCTCCGGCGTGCGCAAGATTGCGGTACCCGCACAGCGGCGCCAGCCGCAGCCAGACCGTTGGCTGACCTTGAAAGGCGCCCGTGGCAACAACCTCAAGGGCGTGAACCTTGCCCTGCCGCTAGGTATGATGGTTTGCATCACCGGGGTGTCCGGCTCGGGTAAATCCACCCTGATCAACGACACCCTGTACGCCGCTGCGGCCCGCGCTATCTATGGCAGCAACGAGGAACCGGCCGCGCATGACGAGATCGTGGGGCTGAATCAGTTCGACAAGGTCATCAATGTGGACCAGTCGCCCATAGGCCGCACGCCGCGCTCCAACCCGGCGACCTATACCGGGCTGTTTACCCCCATACGCGACCTGTACGCTGGGGTGCCGATGTCGCGCGAACGCGGCTATGGGCCGGGGCGTTTCTCCTTCAACGTCAAGGGTGGCCGCTGCGAGGCCTGCCAGGGCGACGGCGTGATCAAGGTGGAGATGCACTTCCTGCCGGATGTGTATGTGCCCTGCGATGTCTGCCACGGCAAGCGCTACAACCGCGAGACGCTGGAAGTGCAGTACAAGGGCAAGAACATCACCGAGGTGCTGGAGATGACGGTGGAGCAGGCGCGCGAATTCTTCGATGCCGTGCCCAGCATAGCCCGCAAGCTGCAGACGCTGATGGACGTGGGCTTGAGCTATATCCGACTGGGGCAGAGCGCCACCACGCTATCGGGTGGCGAGGCACAGCGGGTCAAGCTGGCCTTGGAGCTGTCCAAGCGCGATACCGGCCGCACGCTCTACATCCTGGATGAGCCGACCACCGGCCTGCATTTCCATGATATCGACCTGCTGCTGACGGTGTTGCAGCGGTTGACCGAGCATGGCAACACGGTGGTGGTGATTGAGCACAATCTGGATGTGATCAAGGTGGCCGACTGGCTGGTAGACCTGGGGCCCGAGGGTGGGGCAGGTGGTGGCCAGATCATTGCGACGGGCACGCCCGAGGATGTGGCGGCCAACCCGGCCAGCCATACCGGTCACTACCTGAAAAAGCTGCTGGGCTGATCCCATGCCGGCGTGCCCCGGCTGTATCTATACAGCGGGGGCTGCGCTGCCTAAAGTGGCGCCTTGCCGCGCCTATCGAACTGCTGTCGCGACCGGCCCCACAGGCCGGTCGTTTTCCTATCCCGTACAGGAATCGCCATGAACGCCTCCAGCCAGAATCCCGTCGTCGCCCGTATTGCTGCCTTGCGTAGCGCTATGCAGGCGCAAGGCCTTGCAGCCTATATTGTGCCCTCGGCCGACCCGCATCTGTCCGAGTACCTGCCGGGGCGTTGGCAGGGCAGGCGTTGGCTGACGGGTTTCCGTGGCTCGGTGGGCACGCTGGTGGTGACCGCCGATTTTGCAGGGTTGTGGGTGGACAGCCGCTACTGGACCCAGGCCGAGGCCGAGCTGGCTGGGTCGGGCATTGCGCTGATGAAGATTGCGGTGGCCAGCAGCCCGGCGCATCTCGATTGGCTGGCGGGCAATGTGGCGGCGGGCGCCAGCGTGGGCGTCGATGGCGCCGTGCTGGGCCTGGCGGCAGCCCGTGCGCTGCAAGCTGCGCTGGATGCCCAAGGCATCGTGCTGCGCACCGAACTGGATTTGCTGGAAGCCGTCTGGACCGATCGCCCCAGCCTGCCCGATGCCGCCATCTACCAGCATGAAGCGCCTTATGCCACGGTGAGCCGGGCCGACAAGCTCGCCCAGCTGCGTGGCGAGATGCGACGTTTGGGCGCCGACTGGCACTTTGTTTCTACCCTCGACGATCTGGCCTGGCTGCTGAGTCTGCGCGGGGCCGACGTGAATTACAACCCGGTGTTCGTCGGCCACGCCTTGATCGGCCAGCATGGCGCCACCCTGTTTGTGGCGGCCGGCAAGGTGGATGCGGCCCTGGCCGCCAAGCTGGCGGGGGATGGCGTGCAGGTGGCCGAGTATGCCGAGGCAGCCGCCGCCCTGGCGGCGCTGCCGGCAGCCGCCAGCCTGTTGATCGACCCGCGCCGCATCACACTGGGCCTGCGCCAGGCCGTGCCGGCAGGTGTCAGGGTGATCGAGGCTATCAACCCCTCCACCTTTGCCAAGTCGCGCAAGAGCGAGGCCGAGGCCGGGTTTGTGCGGCAGGCCATGGAGCAGGACGGCGCTGCGCTGTGCGAGTTCTTCAGCTGGCTGGAGCAGGCGCTGGGGCGTGAGCGGGTGACCGAGCTGACCATAGACGAGCAGATCACTGCCGCACGCCAGCGCCGTGCCGGCTTTGTCTGCCCCAGTTTTGCCACCATTGCCGGTTTCAATGGCAACGGCGCCATGCCGCATTACCGCGCCACCCGCGAAAGCCACGCCGTGATAGAGGGCGACGGCCTGCTGCTGATCGACTCCGGTGGCCAGTACCTGGGTGGCACCACCGATATCACCCGTGTGGTGGCGGTGGGCCAGGTCAGCCCGGCGCAGCAGCGCGATTTCACCCTGGTGCTCAAGGGCATGATTGCGCTGTCGATGGCACGTTTTCCGCAAGGCACCCGCAGCCCGCTGCTGGATGCCCTGGCAAGGGCGCCCATCTGGGCGGCCAATATCGATTTCGGCCATGGCACTGGCCATGGCGTGGGCTACTTCCTCAATGTGCACGAGGGGCCGCAGTCCATCTCGCCCCATAGCCCGCCCGAGCCGCATACCGCCATGGAATTGGGCATGATCACCTCCAACGAGCCGGGTATCTATCGGCCGGGCCAGTGGGGTGTGCGCATCGAGAACCTGCTGCTGAATGTATCGGCCGGCGGCGGCGAGTTTGGCGAGTTCCTGGCGTTCGAGACGCTGACCCTGTGCCCTATCGACACCCGTTGCGTGGACAAGGCGCTGCTGCGTGCCGATGAACTGGCCTGGCTCAATGACTACCACGCCACCGTATGCAGCCGTTTGCTGCCCTTGGTGGAGGGCGCAGCGCGCGATTGGTTGCTGCAGCGTACCGAGGCAATCTGACACAGCCTGGGGGGTGATCTAGACTGGGTGCATGCCCACTGGAGACACCCTATCCATGTACCGATGCTTGCTGGCCCTGTGTCTGCTTTGCGTTGCGCAGGCAGAGACCCTGGAGGTGGGGGCGTTTTCCGTAGCGCCCTGGATCATTGCCGCCGGTAACGACAAGGTGAGCGGGGCGCTGGTGGATTTCTACAACCAGGACGTGGCGCCCCGTGCCGGTGTGACCTTGCGCTGGCATGGTGCGGTAACAGTCAGCCGGTTGGTGGAGGATCTGCGGCTGGGCAAGCTGCAGTTCTCCCCCATCCTGACACGTACCCCGGAGCGCTTGCAGCAGCTACGGTTCGGCAACACCTTGGTTACCCGTTTCGAGCCTTGCCTGGCGGTACTACCAGCATCGCCGCTCAAGCAGCTTAACCGCCCGGAGGATCTGGCTGGCTTTACCATAGGCTGGACAGTGGGCGGCAAAAGCCCGGATTTTCTCGATAACCCTGGCATCAATATGGACAGGACCGGGGTGCCCGAGTGGGAGCTGGCCAACCTGGGCAAGCTGCGGCTGGGCCGCATCGATGCGGCGTATTTTTCCAACCCCCTGACCCCGCTTTTTTTTCGGCCTATTGCCTCGGTGCAGTATCGCCTGGTGAAAATACCGGTGCCGCCGATTGCGCTCTACCCAGTCTATCCACCGGATACCGACCCGGCATTGGTGGCACGGATGGATAAGGCTATTGCAAAAGCTTTGTCAGAGGGGCGGCTGGAGCGGCATCTGAGTAACTATCTGCCGCCGGAGTAGCATCTGGACCACGGTGCTGTTTGCGATTCTGTTCGCGCCCAAGCGTGTGCAAGATAGGGACACATTCGGAAACACTCGCCTATTCCACGTCACGGTTCTAAGATTGCGGCCGTTCATGACCGCTATCGAGAGCTGTGACCATGCAAAACCCGTTCGCCAATCTACGTTGGGGCCGCTGGCTGTTGGGCTTGTTGCTGCTGGCTGGGCTCTCGCTGGCGGGCTATCTCTGGGTGGTGACCAGCTGGAGCTATGCCGAGGGCGAGCGGGCGGGCTTTGTGCAGAAGCTGTCCAAGAAGGGCTGGATCTGCAAGACCTGGGAGGGCGAACTGGCCATGATCAATATCCCAGGGACCTTGACCGAGAAGTTCACCTTTACCGTGCATGACGAAAAATTGGTACAGGCCATCAATGACAGCCTGGGCAAGAAGGTGACGCTCTATTACGAGCAGCATGTGGGTGTGCCCACCACCTGCTTTGGCGAGACCATGTATTACGTGACGCGGGTGCGTACGCTGGAGCGCTAGCGCCTGTTATGAACCCAAAGGGATAGCGGGTGGGCGGCGGAGCAGGCGACAGGGCAATACTGGCGCTCAACAGCAGCGCAAGCTGAACCCGCAGGCGCTCTCCTGGTTGTATCCCCCCGCACTCGCCGCCGCGCGAGAGCCTCGCTAGCGGCGGTGGATAGGCGACGGCACAAACGACAACGCCCTCCTGTATGGGAGGGCGTTGTTCTTACCGTGGCGGATTACTTTTTGCGGATGATCAGCTCGAGTATGCGGTCGGCCAGGTCGGATGGCGTGCCGCCACCTTCCGGGCGATACCACATGATGGTCCAGTGCAGGCCGCCCAGCAGTACCTTGCGCAGCAGGCGGGTGTCTTCGTGTACCAAGCCGGCGGCGGCGGCTTCGTCCAGCACCTGTTGCCAGTCGCGCTCGTAGCTGTCGCGCAGCTTGATCAGTTCGGCGCGGGCCTTGTCCGACAGGCTGGGCCATTCGTACAGCAGCACCGACAGGGCGCCCTTGTCATCGCCCAGCAGGGTGTCGAGGTGGACACGGCAGACGGTGCGCAGCTTGTCCATCGGCGTCTTGGCCTGGCCCAGTGCTTCTTCCAGGCGATCGGTCAGATCGCCTATGCCGGCAGCCATCACGGCGACCAGCATCTCTTCCTTGGTGCGGAAGTGGTAGAACAGGCTGCCCGATTGCATGCCAACCGCCTGGGCCAGGTCACGCACGGTGGTGCGCTCATAACCTTGCTCCTTGAACAGCCGGCTGGCGGCTGCGATCAATTCGGCCCGTCGTGTCTTCTCTTCTTGTGTGGTCATGATGCTTTTCTAGTAGGTGCTGATGTGTCCAGACGATGCGGTATTTTATACGCAATCGCCCGGTCAAGCGCACGCTTGTCATCGGGCATTCCTACGGCATATGCGGGGCGGCCTGCTACCATGTAGCAAAATCAGAGCTACCCCGGAGGTCTACCCATGCGTCCAGCCTTGTTTGCCGCCCTGTTGTGCGGCCTGGCCACCGCTGCCGAAGTCGAATCATTTTCACCACAAGGTGCGGTACGTAATATCCGCCAGGCCAAGGCCATATTCAGCGATGCCATGGTGCGGTTTGGCGATCCACGCCTGCCCGACCCGTTCAGTATCGCGTGTGGTGATGAGCAGGGCAGTGGCCGCTGGATAGACGACAAGACCTGGGTCTATGACTTTGTGCGTGACCTGCCTGACGGCAAGCAATGCCAGTTCTCGCTCAAGCCGGGGACCAAGACCCTGAAGGGTGAGGCGTTGGCTGCCGTGCGCTATGACTTCAGCACCGGCGGGCCTGAGCCGGGTGGACGATATGGCCGTACCTGGCCCAGCAGTGGCGATTGGGTGGCCGACAATCAGGTCTTCATCATTCCCTTTGACGTCGCCCCTACGCCGCAAAGCCTGCTGGCCAAGACCCGCTGTGAAGTTGCTGGCCTGCGTGAGCGTCTGCCCGTGGTGGTGTTGGCTGCAGCCGAGCGGGACAAGCTGTTCAAGGCGGTATTCGGCGCGCCAGCGGGCTGGCCCGACAATGGCGTGGCGCTGCGCTGCCAGCGTCCCCTGCCGGCTGATACGGCCATCAAACTGGTATTCGACGCCGGCCTTGCCACCGCAAACGGCTTGAGCCTGCGCGAGCCCATGAGCTTTGACTATCAGGTGCGCCCCCACTTTACTGCGACGCTGACATGCGAGCGCACCCGTGGGACGGCAGGTTGTGTACCCATCAGCCCGATCGAGCTGTATTTCAGTGCCTCGGTCAGCGCGACCACGGCCCGCGCCATCGTATTGAGCAGCAGCGACGGCAAGCAGCGCTGGGCCGCCGAGCCCATCATCAACGAACCGGGCACGCTGGAAGACGAAGACGGCAAGCGCATGGAGCCAGTGCAGGGGGTGCGTTTCAAGCCCTTGTTCCCCGAAGGCGGCACCTTGCGCCTGAGCCTGCCTGCCAATCTGCGTGATGAGTTCAACCGTCCTTTGTCCAATGCCAAGGAGTTTCCGCTGGCCGTCAAACTCGACAGCTTCCCGCCCCTGGCCAAGTTCGCGGCCAGCTTCGGTATTGTCGAGCGGTCGGTAGGGGCGCTGCCGGTGACGGTGCGCAATGTCGGCGAGGCCGCGCGCGCCAACGAACCCGCTGCGACGGGCGTGCTGGACAAGATCGTGGACCTGGCCAAGGCCGCCACTGGCAATGCTGCGCCCAACCAGGCCAGCCTGGGCCTGGTGTACCGGCAACTGACGCTGACCCGCGAGGCAGACATACTGAATTGGTACTTGCGCCTGCGCCGTGGCGCCAACGGTAGCGAAAACCAGGACTACCGGGCGGCGTCGCTGCTCAAGGGGGTGGCCGATGTGAAACGCTATCGACTGCCGGCGCCCAACGACGACAAGGCCGCCGAAGTGATAGGCATACCGCTGCCGCAATCGGGCCTGACCATCGTGGAAGTGGAGAGCACCCGCCTGGGGCAGCGCCTGTTGCAGCCGGTGGCGCCCATGCAGATAGCCGCAGGCGGCCTGGTGACCAATCTGGGCGTGCACTTCCGTCGTGGTTTCGACGATGCCCTGGTGTGGGTGACCACGCTGGACAAGGGCTGGCTGGTCAATGCGGCCAGTGTCAGCCTGCTTGATTGCAAGGGCAAGCTGCTGGCCAGCGGCAAGACCGACAAGCAGGGCGTATGGCGCCATGCCCAGCCGCTGCCGGGTTCACGCTATGACTGCCCCATCTATGCCTTTGCCCGCCTGGGCGATGATGTCAGCTTTGTCTCCTCGGAGTGGGACCAAGGCATCGAGTCGTGGCGCTTTGGCCTGAACACGGAATACGACCGTGACTATCGCCGTACCTTTCATGCAGTGTTTGATCGCGGCCTATATCGTGCCGGCGAAACCGTTGCCATCAAGGTGTTCGCCCGCGAGAAGACGGCGGGTGGCTTTGGCTGGCTGGCCGATGCCAAACTGCCCAACCAGATCAAGCTGACGCACCGTGGTTCGGACGACAGCGTGGTGCTGCCGGTGAGCTGGAAGAACGGTGCCGCCACCCTGAGCTGGAAGGTGCCGGAAGCGGCCAAGCTGGGCAGCTACGATGTGGTGATGGAGCGTAAGCGGGGCGAGCAGGTGGATAGCCTGGGCTCGGCCGGTGATTTCAATGTGGCGGAGTTCCGGGTGCCGCTGATGCGGGGCGCCCTGAAACTGCCGCCGCATGCCGTGGCCAGCGACAAGGTGAATGCCGTGGCCCAGGTGCAATACCTGGCAGGCGGCCCTGCTGCGGGCGAAAAGGTGAAGCTGCGGGCGTCGGTTGCGCCCATGGGCGGGCGCAGCCTCGATGATTTCGAGGGCTTCTATTTCTCGCGCGGCGATGTATCGCCTGAAGTGCTGGGCCTGAGTGGTGAAGGAGAGGGTGGCGAGCAGGTGCTGAGCGTGCTGGACGCCACCCTGGATAAGGCAGGCGGTGCCAGCCTTGCGCTGAGTGGCTGGCCCATGCCCTCGCGGCCAATGTGGCTGCGCGCCGAGCTGGAATACCGTGACCCCAATGGCGAGGTGCAGACGGCGGCCAACGCCACGGCGCTGTGGCCTGCGGCCTTGCAGCCCGGGCTCAAGGTCGAGGAGATGGGGGCCAACGGCACACCCATGCAACTGGCCCTGGCCAGCCTGGTGGGTAAGCCGCTGGCTGGCCGGACGGTAAAGGCGGAGGCCTGGTTGCGGCAGGTATTCAGCCACCGCAAGCGCCTGGTGGGGGGCTTCTACAGCTATGAGAGCACCACCCGCTACAAGGCGCTGGGTGAACTGTGCAGTGGCCGGACCGATGCGCGTGGCCGTATGCCTTGCCTGTTGCCGGCCAAGCATGTGGGCGAGATCGTGGTGCGGGTAGCCGCCCAGGACGACGCAGGCAAGACGGCCTACACCTATGACGAGGTGTACGCCTACGGTGATGGGACGAGCTGGTCGGGTGGTAGTGACAGCGACCGCATCGACCTGATTGCCGACAAGAAAACCTATGAGCCGGGCGAAACGGCCACGCTGCGGGTGCAGATGCCATTCCGCGAGGCGACGGCGCTGATCGCGGTGGAGCGGGAATCGGTGCTGGAGTGGCGCACCCAGAACCTGACTGCGGCCAACCCGGTGGTCAAGGTGCCGTTGAAAGCCAGCCATGGGCCCAATGTCTATGTCTCGGTGCTGGTGGTGCGCGGCCGGCTGATGGACCCTGCCGCCACGGCCATGGTTGACCTGGCTAAGCCGGCCTACAAGCTGGGCATCATCAAGCTGCCGGTGGGTATCAAGGGCTACAAGCTGGATGTGAAGGTGACGGCCGACAAGGCGCTGTACCAGGTACGTGACAAGGCGATGGTGCGCATTGCGGTGAAGACACCGGATGGCAAGCCAGCGGCCAAGGGCGCAGAGGTTGCCTTGGCGGCGGTGGATGAGGGCCTGCTTGCGCTGCGTGCCAATGACTCCTGGAAACTGCTGGAGGCCATGCTGGGTGAGCGGCCCTATGGCCTGAACACGGCGACTGCCCAGGGGCAGGTCATAGGCAAGCGCCACTATGGGCGTAAAGCCGTGCCGGCAGGCGGTGGCGGTGGCCGTAACGGCACACGCGAGCTGTTCGATACGCTGCTGCTGTGGAAGGCCAGGGTGGTACTCGATGCCAAGGGTGAAGCCATGGTGGAGGTGCCGCTGAATGATTCGTTGACCAGTTTCCGTATCGTTGCCGTAGCCAATGCGGGTGCCGACCGGTTTGGAACAGGCTCGACCAGCATACGCGCCAGCAAGGATGTGATGCTGTTCTCTGGTCTGGCCCGCAGTGTGCGCCAGGGCGATCGCTTCGAAGCGGGTTTCACCGTGCGCAATACCACCAGCCAGGCACTCAAGCTGGTGGTCCGGCCCAAGGTGCAGGGCTTGGCTGCGCTGGCACCACAGCAGGTGGAGCTGGCGGGCGGTGCCGCGCAGGAACTGCTGTGGCCAGTCACGGTGCCGGGCGATGCCAGTGAATTGAAGTGGACGGTGGAGGTGGCCAGCGACAGCGGCAAGCTGTACGACACCATCAGCCAGCCCCAGGCGGTGCTGGAAGCCGTGCCGGTGCGGGTGCTGCAAGCAACGCTGGCCCAGCTGGCACCCGACTACAGCCTGCCGGTGGCGCGGCCTGCCGATGCCCTGCAGGGCCGTGGCGGCCTGGAGGTGACCTTGTCGCCCAGCTTGGCTGCAGCGCTGGATGGGGTGGAAGGCTATTTCCGACGCTACCCCTATACCTGCCTGGAGCAGCAGACTTCCCGCGCCTTTGGCTTGAATGATCAGGCTAGCTGGCAGGCTGTGGTCGGCCAGCTGGATGCCTATCTCGATAGCGATGGACTGGCGATGTATTTCCCTGGCCTGTCGCGTGGTAGCCCGGTATTGACCGCCCACTTGCTGACCCTGTCGGCCGAAAGTGGCTGGGCCTTGCCGGATGCCGGCCGGGAACGCATGAAATCCGCCCTGACCGCGTATGTACAGGGGCGTCTGGCAATTACGCCGTCGGGCAGCAACAGTACCAATCGTGCCGCATACAAGCTCGATGCCATTGCGGCGCTGGCGCGCCACGGCGCGGCCCGCACGGCCATGCTCGATGGCCTGGTGCTGGAGCCCAATCGCTGGTCTACCGCGACCTTGCTGGACTGGATGGCAGTGCTGGACAAGGTGACCGACCTGCCGCAGCGGGCCGAGCGTATCAAGGAGGCCAGGCAGGTACTGAATGCCCGGCTGGATTTGTCTGGCACGACCCTGAATTTCTCTGGGACGGAACGCTGGGAAGGCTGGTGGATGATGGACAGCCAGGATGCTGATGCAGCGCGCATCCTGATTGCGGCGCTGGATCGCAAGGAGAAGCAGGCAGACCTGGGCCGTATCGCCCGTGGCCTGGTAGGACGGCAGCAGCGCGGCCATTGGGATACCACGGTCGCCAATGTCTGGGGCACGCTGGCACTACGACGCTTTGCCGCCGAAGTGGAAGCCGGCCAGCCCACCGGACGTACGGTGGCCAAGCTGGTTGGCGAGCAAAGCCTGGACTGGGACAAATCGGCCAAGGGCGGCAGCCTCAAGCTGGCCTGGCCTGTCAAATCCGGCAGCCTGGGCCTGAGTCATCAGGGCAGCGGCAAGCCCTGGGCTGTGATACAGGCCCGCGCGGCACTGCCCCTGAAGGCGCCGCTGGCTTCGGGCTACCGGGTGGAGAAGCAGTGGACTGCAGTGGAGGCGCGCGGCAAGGGCCAGGCCAGGGGCGATGTCTGGCGCGTGCGCCTGACCATACACGCTCAGGCTGACATGAGCTGGGTTGCCATCAATGACCCGATACCGGCTGGTGCGCAGTTGCTGGGCCGTGGTTTTGCCACTGATTCGAAGTTGCTGGCAAGCAACGAGGAAAGCTCGGGTGCCGGGCCGACCTTTGAGGAGAAGGGTGAAACCGCCTACAAGGCCTATTACGAGTGGCTGCCCAAGGGTAGCCATACGGTGGAATACACCGTGCGACTGAACACCCGTGGCGACTTTGCCCTGCCGCCAACACGGGTCGAAGCCCTGTACGCGCCAGAAAGATTTGGCGAGATTCCCAACCCTGCCCTCAAGATAGAGTGAGTTACTGCCGATTAACCCTATGTGAGTAATGCCAGAATCTGGCTTACAATTCGTAAACAGGATTAATAAAGCGCCGGAACACAATGACAACACGCATGTTTTTGCTTGCCATGATGGTGTTGGGACTCTCCGGTTGTGAGCGCCTGACCGAGCTGGCCAACCAGGCCAAGCTCAATGGCCGGGCAATCGGTGCTGCCTGCCGGCATTCCGGTCGGGCGCTGGAGGACTGCTTTCAGCGCAACGTTCGTGTCTCAAAAGCCGATATTTTTGCCGGCTGGAAAGAGATGAACGAATATATGACCAAGAACAAGCTCGATGTCATCACGCCACCCCCCGACCAGCCGCCCAAAGGGCCGGTGACCTCGGTGGAGATAGGCGGGGGCACCGAGCCTGCGGATGAGGCGGCGAGCGAAACCAGCTCGACCCCTGTCACCGAGAAGCCGGCAGCGGCAACTACTGCTGCCGGCGCTTGAACAACACCGTATCAACCACTTGGTGTCGCATGATCGCCACGCTGAAGCAAATCCCGTTGTTCTACGGACTCTCCGATGAGGAGCTGTCCCATATCGAGGCATCCGCCGCCGCCAAGACCTACCCCAAGGGCGCCATCATCATCAACGAAGGGGACGCCGGTAGCTCGATGTTCCTGTTGATGCAGGGGCGGCTCAAGGTGTTCGTCAGCGACTCCAACGGCAAGGAATACGTGCTGGCCGTGCTGGGGCCGGGCGAGTATGTGGGTGAGCTGGCCCTGCTGGATGACGAGCCGCGCACGGCATCGGTGGAAACCGAGGAACAGAGTACCTTTCTGGTGATCCAGAAGGAGGACTTCCTGGCGCTGCTGCACAACCATCCCAATATCCAGTTCAAGGTGCTGGTCAGTTTGGTCCGGCGTACCCGGCAATTGACCGAGGCAGTCAAGAACCTGGCGCTGAAGGATGTCTATAGCCGCGTCAGGCTGTTGTTTGAAGACCTGGCGGTGGAACTGGAAGGCGTACTGCAGATCGAGGGCCATATGACCCAGCAGGCCATTGCCGACCGGGTGGGCTCATCCCGCGAAATGGTGGCCCGTATCATGAAGGAACTGGTGTTTGGCGGGTATGTGCGTATCGAGAACCGCCGGCTCATCATTCTGCAGAAGCTGCCAGAGGCATTCTGACCTGCCTGGCTGCAGCTGCAGCAGAAAAGACCAGCCCGGCGGCTGGTCTTTTTTTGTGTCATGGCGAGGTATGGAGCATTCAGCTTTGGTTCACTGCACCCGGCGCATAGTGCGTTCCATACCCCAACGTAAGGAGCACGCCATGAAACACCTTGCCCTCTTTAGCCTGATTGCCACCAGCTTCCTGGCTGCCCACGCAGACAGCTTCAATGATACGGCCCGTGTGAAGAGTGTGGAGCCGCAATACGAGCGTTACAGCACGCCGCGCAAGGAGTGCAGCAGCGAATGGGTGACCGAGACCCGTCGCGTTGGCGGCGAGCGTCAGTATGGTGGCGCGGTGGTGGGCGGCATTGCTGGCGCCGTGATCGGCAACCAGGTCGGCAAGGGCCATGGCCGCGAGGCTGCCACTGCCCTGGGCGCCGTGGTCGGTGCGCTGGCCGGTGACCGTATAGACAACCGTGACAACCACGAACGGTACGAGGAAGTGCCGCGTGAGATCAAGCGTTGCCGCACGGTGGAGGACTGGGAGAGTCGCATCACTGGCTATCGTGTCAACTACGAGTACCGTGGCCAGCAATACACCACCTTTACCCGCGACAATCCCGGCAAGACCATGTCTGTGCGAGTCTCGGTCGAACCGCTTGAGCCGTAATACAATATCGGGAACCACCCTGACAGGACACGCCATGATGAAACCCTATGCCTTGCTGTGCAGCCTGCTGCTAGCCTTCTCCCTGCCCGCCTGGGCTGATGTCAGCCGTGATGACGCCGCTGCCGCCGCGCAGCGCCAGAGCGGCGGCCGGGTCTTGTCGGTAGAGAAGGGCGAGCGTGAGGGCAAGGCTGCCTGGCGCGTCAAGGTGGTGACGGCGCAAGGCGAAGTGAAGATCATCTATATCGACGTGGCCAGCGGCCGCACTTTGTGAGCAGACCATGCGCCTGTTGTTGATTGAAGACGAGACTGCCCTGCGGCAGGGCCTGAAGAAGCAGCTGGAAGCGGATGGCTACCGGGTGGATGAAGCGGCCGATGGCGAGGACGGCTTGTTCCAGGCCAGTGAGTACCCTATAGACTTGGCCATTGTCGACCTGGGCCTGCCACGCATGAATGGCCTGACTGTGGTAGAGAAGCTGCGTGCCGGTGGCAGCAGCCTGCCCATCCTGATACTGACGGCCCGTGGCAGTTGGCAGGACAAGGTCAAGGGGCTGGAGGCCGGTGCCGACGATTATCTGGTCAAGCCCTTTGAATACCCCGAACTGGCGGCGCGGGTGAAGGCCCTGCTGCGCCGTGCCCTGAAGGCGACCTCGGATGTCCTGACCATAGGCCCGTTGTCGCTGGATTTCTCGGCCCAGCAGGCCAGCCTGGGTGACACGCCCATCGAGCTGACTACCTTTGAATACCGCGTGCTGGAACTGCTGGTGCGTGAGCGGGCGCGGGTGGTGAGCAAGCAGGAGCTGTCCGATTATCTCTACCCGCATGATGAAGACCGCGACAGCAATGTGCTGGAGGTGCTGATAGGCCGGCTGCGCCGCAAGCTGGATCCGGACGGCAGCCTGGCACCGATAGAGACCTTGCGCGGACGTGGTTACCGCTTCGTCCTGGCATGACGACAAACCTGACGGCGCCACCCGCTGTCCGTCCGGCGGGCTCCATACGTACCCGCTTGATACTGGGGGCTGCCGTGGTACTGGTGGCTTTTCTGGTTGGTGCTGGCTGGGCGCTGGAGCGGGCACACGCCGACAGCGTGCGATTGGCCCGCTATGACAGGCTGCAATCGACCATCTACCTGTTGCTGGCCCGTGCCGAGCTGGACCCCGATGGCGGCCTGATCATGCCTTATTCGCTGCCAGAGCCGCGCCTTGCTCTGCCCTCGTCTGGCCTGTACGCCAATATCTCCAACCCCAATCACCGCGAAGAGTGGCAGTCGCCGTCCACCCTGGGGCTGTCCCCGCCTTTTCCGCGTAGGCTGGATGCGGGCGAGTGGCGCTATGAGGAACTGGAGCGCGGCAGCAAGACCTATCTGGCGGCGGCTTATGGCGTGAAGTGGTCCGAAGGGCCGCGCGCCATGCCGCTGACCTTCTCGGTGCTGGAAGACACCGTGGCATTCCGCCGCGAACTGGCCAGCTTCCGCCGTACCCTGTGGACCTGGCTGGGTGGTGCCGGCGTGCTGCTGCTGCTGGCGCAGACCCTGCTGCTGGGCTGGGGCCTGGCACCGCTGCGACGGGTGGCCAGGGAGATACGCCGCGTTGAAACCGGTGAGCAGGCCAGGGTGGAGGGGCGTTACCCGGCCGAGATCGCTGGCCTGACCGGCAACCTGAACACCCTGATCGAACAGGAACGCGCCCGGCAGACCCGCTACAAGGACGCACTGGGTGATCTGGCCCATAGTCTCAAGACGCCTTTGGCGGTTTTGCGCGGCGCGCTGAACGAGCCGGCAGAGCTGGCGCAGACGGTGAGCCAGCAGGTGGCGCGCATGGACGGCATTGTCCAGCACCAGCTGGGACGTGCGGCAGCCAGTGGTGCGGCCCGGTTTGCGCCGCCGCTGCTGTTGCTGCCGGTATTCCAGCGGGTGGTGGATTCCCTGGCCAAGGTCTATGCCGACCGTCAGCTGCAATATGCCGTGGCATGCCCGTCCAAGCTCAGCTGGCGGCTGGATGAAGGCGATGCCTTCGAGGTGTTCGGCAATCTGCTGGACAATGCGGCCAAATGGGCCAAGGGGCGCGTGCGGGTGACAGCCGTGCAGCAGGGCAACAGGCTGACCGTACGCATAGAGGATGACGGTCCTGGCTTCAGCGATGCGGATGCGGCCTTGCAACGTGGCGTGCGGCTGGATGAGCAGGTGCCCGGCCATGGCATAGGCCTGACCGTGGTGGCGGACATCGTTGCCGCCCATGGTGGGCAACTGACCTTGGCACGCAGCGAGTGGGGCGGAGGACTGGTAGAGATCGTCTTGCAATCGACCTAGGTGGCCGCTGGCACCATAATCTGGCCAGTTATCCGTGGAAAACCGCCATGAAGCAGCGCATACGTCTGTACCAGCAACCGGCCGGTGGCTGGGGCGCCCTCAAGAGTTCCTTGCAGCATTTGCGCGAGCAGCAGGTGGCAGGCCTGGGCCTGCCTACGTTGTTGCGCACCAACCAGCCTGATGGCTTTGATTGTCCAGGCTGCGCCTGGCCGGACAAGCATTTCCATTCCACCTTCGAATTCTGCGAAAACGGCGTCAAGGCGGTGGCGGCCGAGGCGACCAGCCGGCGGCTGACGGCAGACTACCTGGGCCAGCACAGTGTCAGCCGCCTGGCCGAGCTGGATGATTACAGCCTGGAAGCCTTGGGCCGGTTGACCGAGCCCTTGCGCTACGATGCTGCCACCGATTGCTACCTGCCAATTAGCTGGGATGCGGCCTTCGCCCTGATAGGCCACCATCTGCAGGCACTGGCCAGCCCGCATGAGGCGGCCTTCTATACCTCGGGCCGTACCTCCAACGAGGCGGCGTTTCTGTACCAGCTGTTTGTGCGGGAGTTCGGTACCAACAACCTGCCGGATTGTTCCAATATGTGCCACGAGCCGTCGGGCGTGGCCATGGGCGAGCAACTGGGCATAGGCAAGGGTACGGTTACGCTAGATGATTTCGAGCTGGCCGAGGCCATCTTCATCTTTGGCCAGAACCCCGGCACCAACCATCCTCGCATGCTGGAAACGCTACGTGATGCGGCTCGCCGGGGCTGTCGTATCGTGGTGTTCAACCCCCTGCGCGAACGGGGGCTGGAGCGATTTACCCATCCGCAGGATGCCTGGCAGATGTTGAGCGGCGGCAGTACCGAGATTGCCAGCGCCTACTATCCCCTGCGCATAGGGGGCGATCTGGCCGCCGTGAAAGGCATGCTCAAGGCGTTGCTGGAGCAAGGTTACGGTGACCAGGACTTTATCGCCGACCATACCAGTGGCCATGCCGAGCTGGTGCGCGATATCGCCGATACCACCTGGCCGGCACTGGTAGTGGAATCCGGCCTGAGCGAGCAGCAGCTGCGTGAGGCGGCCGCCATCTATGCCGGCAGCCGCGCCACCATCTGCACCTGGGGCATGGGAATTACCCAGCACAAGCATTCGGTGGCCACCATACAGATGATAGGCAACCTGCTGCTGTTGGGGGGGCATGTGGGGCGGCCAGGTGCGGGCGCCTGCCCGGTGCGCGGGCATTCCAATGTGCAGGGCGACCGCACCATGGGTATCAACGAGAAGCCGGCAGCGGCTTTTCTGGACAGGCTGGGGCAGGCCTTTGACTTTGCCCCGCCACGAGCGCCAGGCTACGACGTGGTGGGCAGCATAGAGGCCATGCTGGCCGGCAAGGTGAAAGTGTTCCTGGCGCTGGGGGGCAACTTCGCCGCCGCCACCCCGGATACGGCCATGACATGGCAGGCGTTGCGGCAATGCGGCTTGACCGTGCATATCACCACCAAGCTCAACCGCTCCCACCTGGTGCATGGCCGCGAGGCGCTGATACTGCCTTGCCTGGGCCGCACCGAGATTGATCTGCAGGCCAGCGGCCCGCAGGCGGTGACGGTAGAGGACTCCATGAGCATGGTGCATGCCTCGCAGGGCATGAACCCGCCCGCCAGCCCGCAGTTGCTGGCCGAGCCCATGATCGTGGCCCGTATGGCTGCGGCCACCCTGCCGCAGAGCAAGACTCCCTGGTTGTGGCTGGTGCAGGACTACAGCCGGATACGCGACAAGATTGCCGAAGTGGTCGAGGGCTTTGCCGATTTCAACCAGCGGGTGCAGCAGCCGGGAGGCTTCTACCTGGGCAACAGTGCCCGCGAGCAGCGCTGGCGCACCCAGGGTGGGCGGGCGCGATTCATGGTGCATGACTTGCCGGCGCGCCAGGCAGAACCCACAGACGAGTCGCTGTTCACCTTGATGACAGTGCGTGCGCACGATCAGTACAACACCACCATCTACGGCCTGGATGATCGCTACCGGGGTGTCAGCGGGCATCGGCGGGTCTGCTTTATCAACCGTACCGATATGCAGCGCCTGCAACTGCAAGCCGGGCAGTGGGTGGACATCACCTCGGTCTGGCGTGATGGTGAGCGGGTGGCCAAGCGTTTCCTGCTGGTGGAATACGACATTCCGGCCGGCTGCTTGGCCAGCTATTTTCCGGAAACAAATACCCTGCTGCCGTTAGGCAGCTATGCCGACCGTGCCCGCACGCCGACGGCCAAGTCCATCCGGGTGCGGCTGAGCCCGAGCGAGGCAGCCTGATGGCAGATGAAGAGGCGATGACGCTGGCCTTGTTGCAGCTGTTGCTGGAAGAGGACGGGCTATCCATCCACAAGGCCTGCAAGCGCCTGGGGCTGAGCCTGAGCGAACTCAAGCGCTTGTTGGCCGGCCTGGGCGACAACCCACAACTGCAGGGGCTGGATCTGGTGCGCAGCACCGAAGAGCGTGGCCGCTTGCGCCTGTGGCTGACAGACAAGGCGCGTGCGCTATGCCAGGACTGAACCACGGCTGGGGCGAGGTCCAGGCGTTGCAGCTGAGAGGCGATGGCCGTGAGGTCGTGGCCGAACAACTGGCTGAGGAGGTGCCGGTAGCGCTGGTCTACAACGGCCTATCGCACGCGGTGATGATGGCCAGCCCGCTGGACCTGGCGGATTTTGCCCTGGGTTTCAGCCTGAGCGAGGGCATCGCCGACAAGCCGGCGGATATCCGTGCGGTGGAGATTGTGCCTGAGGCCGGCGGCCTGAGCCTGCAGATAGCCCTGGCCCAGGCCTGCTTCTGGCGCTTGAAAGCGCGGCGACGCCAGCTGACAGGCCGAACCGGCTGCGGCCTGTGTGGGGCGGAGGCACTGGACACCGCCATCAGTCCGATTGCCCATGTGGGCGACGGCTTGCGCATGACGGCTGCCCAGTTGCATGCCGGCTTGCGGCAATTGGTCAGTCTGCAGCCGTTAAACTGGCAGACCGGTGGCGTACATGCGGCAGCACTGCTGGATGCCAGCGGCGGTCTGCTGGTGCGCGAGGATGTAGGCCGCCATAACGCGCTCGACAAGCTGATAGGTGCAATGCACCGGCAGGCCCATCCTGGCGGGGCCGTGCTGCTGACGTCCAGGGCCTCTTATGAACTGGTACATAAGGCAGCCAGCGCCGGCCTGGAGCTGGTGGCGGCGATCTCAGCCCCCACCGCCATGGCGGTGCAACTGGCTGGGGAGGCGGGTATCACCCTGGTGGGATTTGCTCGTGAGGACAGGATGACGGTCTATACCCACCCTGAGCGCTTGGCTTGAGCGACGCTAAGTCGCCGTCTTGGTAGGCTGGGCACTACCCCAGGGCGTCAGCCAGCGTTCGGCGATCAGTACCCCGCCCAGTATCAATATGCCGCCCAGCAGATGGTGCAGGGCCAGGGCCTCGTGCAGCGCCGCAGCGGCGATCAGGGCAGTGAAAAGTGGCAGCAGGTTGAAGAACAGGGCCGTGCGGCTGGGCCCCAGTCTCGCTACGCCGTGCATCCAGGCCAGGGCGGCCAGCATGGAGGCAAATACGGCGGCAAATATGATCATGGGGATATTGGTGGCGGTCAGCCCGGTCTTGGGCGAAGCCAGGTACAGCGGCAGCAGACCGACGATGGCGACCAGGATCTGGATATACAGCATCTGCAGCGGCGGCAGCTTGAGCTGCCATTTTTTCAGCAGCACGCTGTAGATGGCGTAGGCCAGGGTGGCGACCAGCATCATGGCGTCGCCTCGGCCTATGCCGTGCGATAGCAAGGTATCGGGCCGGCCGTTGCTGATGACCAGCAGCACGCCCAGCAGCGAGACCACGGCGCCCGCCAGCGCACCCAGGGTCAGTTGCTGGCCCAACATGGCAATCGACAGTGCCAATGCCATCAGGGGCATCAGCGACAGGATGATGCCCATATTGGTGGCAGTGGTGAGGTGGGCAGCGTAGTAGGCCAGGCTCTGGTAGGTGGCCATGCCCAGTATGCCCAGCACCACCAGCTTGCCCAGGTGGGGGCGGATGGCGGGCCAGTTGCGCAGGACGGGGCGCAGCATGAAGGGGGTGAACAACAGGCCGGCCAGTAGCCAGCGGTAGAAACCGATCTCGGCTGGGTAGATGGCACCGGCGGCCAGCTTGTTGACGACAGTATTGCCGGCCCAGATCAGTACGGCCAGCAGGGGAAAAGCGTATTGCAGCATGGTGAGGCTCCTTCTATGACGACATTGTCGCCTTGTCTGCAGGAGCGGATATAGTGAATTTAAGACAGGTCATCCAGCAGGACGGACTTAGAGCCTGCAGTGCCGGTGACGTGCGTGATAGTTGGCGGCAGGGACAGTGCCTGACCGACCTCGGTGAGTGATCGCCAGGAGCCAGCTTGCACGGCTCCTGGCGTGATCGTGCCAATGCGGTAGCTGCCTAGAATTTCTGATCCAACAGCAACTTGATGGTGCGATCGCTCGGTGTGGTGAAGCTACGCAATGAGTTCGCGCCAGCGTTGGCACTGCGTATCCATGTCTTTGCGTCCTGGCCCAGCAGGTTGCCAAGGGTTAGCCGCAGCTGGGTCTGGCCGTTCACCTTCCAAGTGGCATAGAGGTCAAGGATACGGGCCGTCTCTGAATGTTTGGTCAGGAAGTCGGAAATGGCAGCAGACGCACCGCGCTTGTAGTTGAAGTTGCCCCCCAGGGTCAGTTGGTCGCTGGCGGCCCAGGTCAGGCCCAGGTTTGCACTGAAGGGTACTTGCTCGTCCAGACGATTGTCTGGTCGCTTCACTTCATGCACACGCGACCAGTTCCAGCTCATGTCCAGTTGGATATCCACTGCCGCAGCATCGGCCCATAGCGTCCTCAGGGGCAGCTTGGACTCCAGGCCTACGCCATGGATATCTGCCTTGCCCTTGTTGTTGAGGGTGCTGATCCAGCTGCCAGCCTCATCTTGAAACAGATGCTGCACCATCACATCATCAATGGTGCGGGCATAGGCATTGAGGCTAAGCAGTCCGTTGCCTGCAAAATAATGCTCGTAGGTGAATTCACCGCCCCATGAGAGTTCGGGCCGCAGTTTGGGATTGCCCTGGCGGCTGGGGTTGGTTGGGCTGTTGTCGTTGTATTCCACGTAGCGGCGTGGTACCAGGCTGGCCGTTGTGGGAGCCTTGTAGCTGCGGTTGAAGGCGAAGCGCACGCGATCCTTAGGCATGCCCGGAATCTTCCAGAGCGTCTGGAATACAGGACTCCAGACGGACGAGCGCGTGTCTATCTGCTGCGAGATATTGCTCTCGCTGTGGGTATAGAGTCCTTCCCAGCGCACACCCATATAGGTTTGCCAGTTTGGCGTCACTTGCCACTCGTCTTGTATAAAGCCGGCTGCCTTGCGTACCGTTGCGCGATAGCGCTCATCAATCTCTTCCTTCACGCTGCCGTATTCCAACCTATCGGTCTCGCTTCGGCTTTCCTTGCGCACCGCATGGGCCAACTCCCAGCCAAATGCCAGCTGATGATCGCTACCGACGGGCATTGCGTATTTGCCGTTGGAGCCCAGGCCACTCTCTGCCAGGGTGGAGTCGACATGGCGCAGATCCCTTAGCGTAGCCAGCGTATCGTAACCAAGGAAATCGTAGTTCTTCTTGCGGTCGAGGTGGCTCAGGGAGAGTTTGGCATTCAGTTTGTGGCCCGTCTCAAAGCTGCGTGACCAGATCAGATCATTGCGCAGTAGCGTGGTGTCCGAGCTGGAACGTTCGTGAAAGTGCGGGTAGACACTGGGTGCGCCAAATTGTGTGTTCGTTCGGTTGTCCGAGCTGTATTGGTTTTGCTTGTAGTCGATGAAGCCTTGCCAAGTCAGCGTACTATCCGCTTCCTGCGCCCAATTGAGCTGAGGCGTGAGCGAGATGCTGTCGGTGGTCTCGCGGTTGATCTGTTGTATATGTCGCCGCAGGTTCTCTCGCCCATCGGCATCGAAGCCGGATTGATCTATGCGGGGCAGCGATTCTGTCTGCAGGCGGCGAAGCGTACCCACCAGGCTGTAGGACAGGTCATCCTGCTTGTCGGCCAGTTGGAAGCCCAAGCTGCCGCCATTGCGCTCACCTATCCGCTCGGCACTGGCTTTCAATGATTGCTGTTTCTTGGACACCGACTTGCGCAGCAGGATATTGATAGTGCCGGCTATGGCCTGTGCACTGCTGTCGGCAGTGGCGGACCGGAGGATTTCAACCCGCTCTATCATATCGGGCGAGAGTGATTCTATTGAGAACCCCTGCGGTACCTTGTCACCATTGATAAGGATCTCGGTATAGCCCTCGCCCAGTCCGCGCAGCCGGATACCGCCAGACACGGTGACGCCCGGCAGCCTACGCAGCGCATCCGCCAGGTTGGCATCACCATAGCGTTGCAGCTCCTCGCGGGCTATCACGACCTTGGCGGTGACATCGTTGGCGCGGCGGGAGATTTGTGAACCAGTGACACGGATACTCTCAGCGGGTACGGGTTCGGTAGCAGCCTCTGCGTAGGCTAGGTTGGGCGCAGACAGAAAGAGGAGTGCCAATGCCTTCGGCACGGGCGCATTGAAATTGGGCATAGAAAGGGACTGGATAAAAGACGAAGAAAGCATGGAGCCGACACAGGGGGCGGCTCCGCGTGGTGGAGCGACCTATCGCATGGGCAGCGCACCTACGGACCCGCCGGTGGCATAGTTGATGACGGCCGTGCGCAGGACAGGACTGCTGCGCATGAAAGGGGTGCCGCCAGAGTGGCCGTCTAGCGTATAGATGCCCCACACACATCGGGCCTCATAGCTGCGGCGACCATGCTGGCTGTGGCTGGTGGTGACTGTTTCCACCGCGGGGGGGTAGAAATGCTGCAGGATGAACATCTCCTGCTGCTGCACCAGTGCACCTGTCAACGCCTGGCGCCAGCTATCGGGATCTGTCTCGCGACCAATCACCACGCCCTTGCCGCCTAAGCCCAGTACCGGCTTCAGTACCAGATACTGCTGGTGTTCTATGGCGAAGGACAAGCGACCCTCGTCCAAGCGGGTGGTCCAGGCTACCCAGCGTTCCACCAGTTGGCGGAAAGGGGAGTCGACGGATTCCGTGGCAGCAATGTCATGCAGCATGGCCAAGGCCATCTTGCTGCCGAAGATGTTGGCACGGCGGGTGATGGGCATGAATACGCGGTTTTCGCACAGGGCAGCACGCAACGCACTATAGGATTCTGGGTCGGCGGCCACGTTGTTGGGGAAGAACAGCGGGTATACCCAGTCTATCTTGCGACCACCTATACATAACTGCTCACCATCCCAGCTCAGTTCCTTCTGGCTGCACACGATGGCGGTGACACCCGCTGCCTGCTCCAATTGCTGGGCCATGACGTTGAGGTCCCGCCGCATCTTGTCCAGCGGCCCTTCGTCCTCTACCAATATGCCCAGGCTGCCGGACGGTATGCGCTTGGCGACATGCTGGGCCCAGGCCTGCAGCGGGACATCCTGCTGCGGGAAGCCCAGCAGATAGGCCAGCGATGAGTTCACCATGCCGCCTACCGAGCTGCCGACATTGAACTCGACAAACTTGAAGCCTTCATCGGTAAGTACGGTGTCGGCGCGGGTGAAGACTTCGGGCGTGAAGGTGCCCTGATCCCATAGGTAGACCTCAAGGTCGTGCGACGTATGGCCCAGGGCGTGGCCAAAGGCTTCAAGGGAGCCACCGTAACGTTGCTTGAAAATATCGTGCAAGGCGATCAGCAGGCGATAGGTCGCGTAGGCAGCTTCGTCCACATCACTTTTCTTGACACGCGGGCCGTCGATGATCACCTCTGCGCCGATGGGCAAGATGCCTGCATCTTCGGCCAAGCGCGCGAAGTCATCGGCCATGGGGTCTAGCTGTTCGTATTTCATGTCGCTTTCCTAGTTGAGCCGCTCAGGCGGCGCTGTCTTCTGCGGCGGGCTGCAGGTCACGCTGACCAGGACTACCCTGCCGATACATTCGCACGAGTTTGACAACAACGCCGGCCATGACAAACGCACTTAGCGCTGCATAGATCCATCGAGAGGAGACGAGGTCTCCAAACAAGCTCAAGAGTCCGTATACGGCCAGGCTGATGTAGGAGATGAACATGGCAATGGCCGACTTGATCTTGCCGAAATAAGCAGGATCCACATCGGCCACGAGTACCGTATTGGTGTTGATGCCGACCGCGCAGACACAGAGCCCCAGGAGAAAGTAGCCAACGATGGCCTGGGCCGTGTTTTGCGATGTGAGGAAGACCATCAGTAGCAGAGCCAGGGCTGCTGGCCCGATGATCATGATCTTATGCCGATCAACATGCCGTGCCAGATAGGAAAGCAGTATTCCTCCGAGGATGGCTCCACCGCCCCATGCTGCGTCGATGAGACCGAAGGCTTCGGGCCCGCCTGCCAGTTCCTTGCTGACAAAGACCGGCAGTATGGTGTTGGTGACGCACAGGACGACGGTGTCCAGCATCTGTACCACGGCCAGCCATATGATGAAGCGGTGCTGTTTCACATATTCCAATGTCTCGCGGAGCTCGCCCCATGCATGGCGCGAACGTGGGGCGGATTTGCTGTGCTCATGCGAGGTCTTGCGTATCCAAGCGATGAGCATGGCCGAGACAAAAAAGGAGGCGGCGTTGAGCAGGATGACGTTAACTGCGCCTGCTTCCGCTACGAGGAAACCGCCGAGGCTGGCACCGCATAACAATCCAACCTGTTGGCTGGTACTACCCAGGACGTTGGCGTTGAGCAGGTTTTCCTTGGTTGAGATGTCACGAACCATGGCGCTCAAGGCGGGCGAATAGAACAGATTGCAAGTTGCTACCAGGAAGGCAGAGATATAGATCGCCGGCAACACCCAATGGTCGTAGTAGAGCGCCAATACCAAGCAGGCAAAGATCAGCCCGCGCAGTGTATCAACTGCTACGCATATCCATTTCTCGTTCCAACGATCAACCAGAACGCCCGCGATGGGCGACAGGAACATGGCCGGTAACATGCTGGTGATGAGCATCAGGCCTATGGAGGTGACAGCGCCGGTATGCTGATAGAGAAACCAGGACATGGCGACGAAATGCATACCATTGCCTATGGCGCTCAACACCGTAGCAGCAGAATACTTGCGAAACTGCGCCGACTTCAGCGGCAAGAAGAGGTGACTCATTTCGTGGCTCCGGCGGCCATGACCGCTTCTGTATGGCGTGTCGCTTCATTTCCTCGTTGCGCCCTGTACCGCCGTAGGACACTGCATAGCCTGTCAACGTCTGCCATCAGGTTGAAGTAGTGAAAGGAGATTCTTACGGCCTTTCCCCTTGGGCTGACGGTGATGGCATGTTCCTGCAAGAAGGCAGTTAGCCGGGTGGGTGTCGGGTCATACAGTGCCAGGTGCGCGCCGTGCTCGCCCGGCCGAGGCTGATAGGTCAGGCACTCGCCCATGGCCAGCAACTGTCGGGTGGCGTACTCCACCAAGCTGGCCACGTGGGATTCGATGGCCATGACTTCCAGTTGCAACAATAGAGACAAACCGATGTTGGCGGCGTAGATGGCTGGAATGGGTGGTGTGCCAGTCTCGAAACGGGTGGCCGTATCTGGATAGTCGAGTAGGCTTGGGTTGAAGTCGAAGGGCGCGCGGCGAGCCAGCCAGCCGGTAAGCTGCGGGTCAATATCATTGCCACAGGCCTCGCGTACATATAGGAAGGCGACACCCGGAAGGCCTAGCAGATACTTCATGCAGCCACCGACCAAGTAGTCGCAGCCCAGAGCATCGACATTCACGTCAGCTACACCCAGTGCCTGATAGGCATCGACGAACAGCCGCGCACCTGCGTTGCGCGCGGCGAGGCCGATCTCGGTGACAGGTAGACGCTTGCCCTCGGCATAGCTGGCCAGAGGCACAGATACCAGCCGCGTGTCGGGGCCGATCGCAGTGAGGTAGTTGGCAAGGATCGCTGCGTGGCCGTCGGTGCAATCCACACTAACCGGCTGCGCACCACGTGCAGTCTGCGCCAGCCAGACATGGGCGATGGAAGGGAATTCATGACTGGCATGCACCAGGCCGGGCCGATCAGACCAAGCCAGAGTCGAGGCTACCTGATAGGTGCCGGTACTCGCATTGGGCATCAGTGCGATCTGTTCCGGTTTCGCACCGATCAATTGGGCGATACGCTGTCGCAGCGTATGCACCTCTTCCTCAAAAATGGGCCAGGCGAGTCCGTCGCCCCGCATAGCCTCGAACATGCTATGGATTGCGGCTTCAAGCACTGGTGAATGCGGCGCCAGGCTGCATGAAGCCAGGTAGGACTGGCTTAGCAGCTGAGGAAAGTAGGTGGCTCGGAAGCGTTCAGGCGTCATCGCTCAATACGCCGCTTCGACGCCAAACAGCTGGGAGCGTACGTCCCAGAGTGCTGGGAAGAACTTGTGATTGAGCAAGCGGGCCAGCTTGTCCACAGGCATGCCTTTGGTACCTACCGTGCTATGGCCGATGGTGCGCACTGCGACCTTGTAGTGGCGCGTCCGCCAGAGCGCCACCGCTTCATCCAGGTCGATCAGGGCTTCGGCCAGATTGAACAAGGGGCTGTTGCGCTGGGCCTTGTAGACGTCTACCAGGTCTACGTCCTCCAGTTCGCACAGGGCATCGAAACCGCGCGAGAGGGCATTGCCGACACGCTGCATGTCGCGCCAGCCTGGGGATTCCAGCCCTGATCCGTTGCCCAGTGCAGGACGCACCTGATGAAAGTCCCAGGGGGTCATGTGGGTGAGGATATCGAGCTGGTCGGTGATCAATTCAACGCATCGCTGGGCGCGCCTTACAAGCGCTGTTGCATCGCTCACGCCGCTGCACGCGAGTCGGCGTGTCGCTTCATCCAGCTCGTTGCAGGCCAGTTTGAGCCACAGTTCGGTGGACTGGTGGGTAATCTGGAACAGCAGTTCGTCGCGATGCAGACGCTGTTCTTCCGGCACCTGTAGCGAGAGCAGGGCATTGGTGCGCATGTACTTCACGTAGTCGTTGGGGCCGTCACCGGCCAACACTGACTCTTCATAGTTCTTCATGTTTATTTCCTCCTTACGGGCAACACCGATCTCAGGCCGCTGCCGACTCATCCAGGCCTTCCAGCACCAGCTCGTTGAACAGCGTGTCAAGGGTGTCCTGCAGCACCTGCGAGCTATTGGCGCGTACGAGACCCGCCAGCGGCAGCAGTGTTTCGGCGTAGCTGATCTTCTTTGGCACAGGTTTGTCTGTGCCCAGCACATTCAGTGTTTCCACCGTTCCTGACGCCAGCAGCGCGTCATAGCCGCTTACGCGACAGTAGGGCTTGTTCAACTGATGTGCAGGGACGATGAACCAGCCGTAGTAGGCTGACGAATCCCAGTTCGGCTGTAGGGTATAGTCCGGGTCGACGATGGTGCCGATGTCGGCTATCGCAAGGTGAATGCCGGTCTTGCGCTCGAATGCTTCTGTGATACGTGCGCCGCCCACCCTATGGGCAATCTCGAGGAAGACGGGACCGTCCTGGCCTTCGATGATCTCGAGGTGAAACGCGCCGTCGCGAATTTCAACAGCTTGCAGAATCCGGCTGACCCATTGCTGCATCTCGTCGGTGGTGTCGAACTGGATGGAGCCGGCTGGCTTGCCGTGAGCGAATCCCATCAGCGTGCCAACGTAGCGGCTGGCTACCAGAATTTGTATCGTTCCCTGTCTGGCGATCCCGTCTATGTGTACAACACGCCCTTCGATGAACTCTTCCACCTGGTAGCGCGCGGTATCGCCTGTCCCGTCGTCCAGGGCGGCTACGCCGGTCCGGCCTGCCTTCAGGGCATCTGCCAGGGTCTGCTGGCTGTCGAATCGCCGGACATCCACCGAGGATGCACCATCGACCGGTTTGAGTATGATGGATGCGTCATCGGCTACCGCTAGTTGCTGCCCGGCCAGCCAGTGATCGAGCGCGGCGTAACGGGGGGCCCGGATGCCTGCGTCGATGATGCATTGCTTCATCAAGGTCTTGTCGCGTACCTTGCGGGCCTGAAGTGGCATGGGGCCGGGGATGCCAAAGCGTTCACGCAGGCGGGCCGCATCGACCAGTTCGTGCTCGGATATGGCGATCAGGAAATCGAACTGCCGGTCCAGGCGCTCGAGGATTTCACTCACTTCCTCATAAAGAGGGCGTCGCCCCTCGCGCTCGATTTTTTCGCAGGGCAGCCCTGCTGGAATCTGCGCGTGCTTCTCGGCTGTACCGATGTAGACGACCTGATGGCGATGGTGATCGATGGCGCGGTCATAGCATATGAGGTCGTAACGTACGCTTTGCAGCACGAGTATGTTCATGGATTCTCCGGGCTATCGTGTTGGGGGACGTTCATCGCGTGAGCGCGACGACACCGCTTGCAAGGTGTCGTGCTTTTTCGATGGCCGTGTTGGCATCTGCCTCATGCACGACCACATAGCCTGCACGACTACTGTTGCTGGCGAGGGGGGGGACGGTATCTCCCTTCGTATAGCTGCAGCGGTACTCGACCGTGCTCGGATCCGACCTGAGCTGATCTATGCCCTGAAGATCGATGACTTCACCCTCGGGGAAAACGAAGAAGTGAATAGCAGCGGCCCCCTTTGGCCGGATGCTGGGTATGTTGGCCTCGACCATGCCGGTAGCCCATTGACCGTTCAGGGAGATGAGATCTATGCCGCGCGCCAGTTCCACCAGCTTGGGGATGTTGCCTCCACCAAGACGGTTGTGTGACTCAATGATCTTCATGCCCTTGGAGCTGATCTTCATTTCAGTGTGGCATGGCCCGTTGGTGACCCCGACCAGCCCCAGGAAATCTTCGATGAAGCGGGCGACCTGGGCGGCTGTCGCTTCGTCCAAGCGGGCGGGTACCACATGGCCGATTTCGATGAAGCGCTCGTTCACCAGTTTCTCGGTAATGGCCACAATGGCGTGGTGACCATTGAAGCTGAACGATTCGACGCTGTACTCCTGCCCGTCGATGTACTGTTCGGCCAGTGGAAGCAGCCCCTCGGCCTGTAGCGCAGCGACTGCGGTAATGGCCTCATGGGTATCGTGGGCTAAATGGATGCCATGGCTGCCGCCACCGTCCACGGGTTTGACGATGAGTGGAAAGCCGGCCTCAGCGATCACTGCGGCCAGGTCACTCTCGTGTCTGATCACCTGCGAAGCCACCGGGCTGAAATCGTGTTCCTTCAACAGGGCACGCATGGCCGCCTTGTCATTCAGGTAGCCGATGGCCTTCAAGTTGGCACCGCGCGAACCGATACGCTCGTTGATACGGGCGGCGACGGCGACGCCAGCCTCTGTGATGGATACCGCAACATCGTAGTGCCAGCTTTCGCGCAGCCTGAGGGCAAAGTCGATGAAGTCGGGCGCACGGTAGTCGCTGATGATGATCTCGTCAGCCGGCTCGCATTTCTTGAAGTCGAACACATGGCGCAGCTCGACCATGACTATCTTGAGGCCCAGGCGCTTGAGCTTGAGCACAGCGTCGGGCGAGCCGGTACCTGCGCCAAGCAGTAGTATGGTTTTCATGGTGTTTCCTCTGTACGCGTGGTGTGGCTCAGGCCTCGGCCAACTCGGTCGGCTGCACTGCTGGTGCGGGATCCCAGTTCACCTTGAGGGTGCGCTCAAGAAAGTCGAAGAACTCCTCACCGGCCTGGGTACTGGCGTGCTGGCCAAAGACGATGGCCAGGAATCCGTCGAAATTGGGGTAGGGTCGGTAATGTTTGCCGATCTGGGCGAACATCAGTACCCGTTCGCAGTCGGGGTGCTGACGCACTTGGTCGAGCCCGTCTATGGAATGCAGCAGCCCGTTGCCACCCAGAGGCAGGATCCAGCTACTGGCGGCCTTGCCGGTGTTGGACGCGATGGGTGGCCAGTAGCTGGACTTGGGTGCGCCGGTAAGATAGGAGAACCAAAGGTTGGAGAAGTCGATGTCGGTGGAGCCTTCGACATTGAAATGGGCACAACCTGAACCGCCTATGCGTGCACCTATCTCCAGGATGACAGGCTGGCCCAGGTGATTGAGGCGAAGCTCGCAATGACCGGGGCCGTTTTGCAAGCCCAGGGCGCGCATGCCGCCTATGGCAGCTGATTGGATTTCGCGGATTTTCTCCTGTGGCAGGGCAGGAGGACTCAGATAGACCGTCTCCTCGAAATATGGCCCGGCAGGATGGCCCTTGTAGCCACAGTTGAGTGCAACCACGTTGCCGTCCAGGGCAAACAGTTCAACCACGTACTCGCCGCCTTCGATGAACTCTTCCACTACCACATTGGAGAAGTTCTGGCCGTCGTGCCAGGATACCTTGTGGTAGATATCGGCATTGAGCCGCTCGACAACCTGGATCGCTTTTTCCAGCTCATCTTGATTGGCAACCAGCTGTACTCCATCGCTGTTATAGCCAGAAGCGGGCTTGACGATGAAGGGGAAGGCCATCTCGCGGCATAGTTCGATTTCCGCCATGCCGGAGATGACGGCGAATTTCGGCGTGACCAAGCCTGCCTGCTTGAAGCGTTGGCGCATTGTGCCCTTGTCCCGAGCCGCTTTGGCCGCTTCCGGGTCGATGCCCGGCAGGCCTAGCCTACCTGCGGCCTCGGCCGTCCAGACCATGCAGGATTCCTTGATGGTCATGATGCCGTCGAATTGCCACCGCGCATGTAGCTCGGCTATCCCGTGATGGGCAGCTTCGGGGTCTGTATAGAGCGGCAGGGTTTCATAAGCCGTCACGCAAGGATATTCGTTCTGTACCACTTCGCCCGGGGGCAGGATCACCACGAACTCGACATCGTTGCGCTCGGCTGATTCGAAGATATACGGGACATAAAACGAAGGGTGTATGTATGCGATTCTCTTAGCCATCGGATCTATTCGGTGAGGAGTTCAAGGCCTGCCTCTAGCAGTAAGCCTGGTACAGACACAGGGCTGGTGGTCAGCCCTGTGGGACTTAGTTCGGTGTTGGTTCGGTATGCAGGAAGCCCTTGGCACGCATGCGCTCGATGGTGCGCTCGCTCTTGGCGAGGCCGCCCAGGCCCATGGTTTCGAGGATGGGGTCGCTCTTACCGAACAGAATCTTGGAGTAGGTGACGATCTCGATGCGATTACCCCATGGGTCCAGAAAGCTCATGGTTGAGCCTGGCAATATCTCCACACCCATGCGTTCCAGGTTTTCGCGTACCAATTCCTTATCGTCCACTACCAGGCCAAAATGCCGGTCGCGGTCGGCGGCGCGGGTGTCGCCACGCGTCAAGGCAATGAACTGGTCACCCATTTCCAGTGAGGCCAGTTCTTCACGGGGGATGGGGGTGGAAGCCTGGTCTTCGTAAACCACGTTCAGGTTCAGAAAGCCGCTGTAGAAGGCGATGGCTTCGGCGATATTGCCCACTTCCAGGGAGAGGTGATTGATGCCGACAGGGTTGGAGCGCTTGATTTCGGACATATTTTTTCCAGTCGTAAGGTGGTGTTCGAGCCGGCTGGGCCGGCCCTTGATTGGGAATAGCTGGGGCGCAAGCGGGGTACCTAGGCTGCCTCGCGCTCCAGTATCAATGCCTCCATGGCTTCTACCAGCTGGCGGCATTGGGCAGGCGTGCCCACGGTAATACGGGCCCAGCCCAGCAGATGAGGCAAGGAATAAGGCTTGCCGATAAGGATGCGTTTTTCCTTGAGGCGCGCGCTGTAGTCGGCGGTGTGCTGACCTGGGTCTACCTCCATGATCACGAAGTTGGCAGGCGTATCCTTGAAGTTGATGCCCAGGCGGGCACATTCCTTCTCCAGATAGCGCTTGCCCTCGCGTAGGGTTGCCTGGTACTCGGCCAATACCTCGGGGTGGTTCAGGTGCCATTCGGTGACGTTGGCGGTGATGCCACTGATCTCGTACAGAGAGCGAACCTTGTACAACTCGCGGGCGATGGCCGGGCTGGAGATCAGGACGCCGAGGCGGGCACCGGCCAGGCCATAGGCCTTGGACATGGTGCGTACCAGAATGACGTTGCCGTACTTCTCCAACAGGGGCAGGTGAGGGCTGTGTTGGCGCTCGCAGTACATATAGGCTTCATCAATGACCAGCAGGACGTTCTTGCGCGCCAGTTCGGCGGCCATATGCTCAAGCTCCTCGGCGGTCAGACCTGTGCCGAGATTGCCGCTGGGCTCTTCCACCACCACCATCTTGGTGCGTTCATTCACCCGGCTTAGCATGGCCTCGCAATCTGGGCGCCAATCCAGGCAGACCGGTACGGCCTCAAGCTCTGCCTCGAAAAACTGGGCATAGCGCTCGTACATAAGGAAATAGGGATCGTGCAGGACGATATGGTCTCCCCGCTCGATGCAGGCGTCGAAGATGGATTTGATACCCATGTCGGAACCATTGGTGAGCACAATCTGGTCTTCGCTGACGCCGACATGGGTAGCCATACGGCTATAGATGGGACCCAGATCCGGATAGGCGGTGAAGGTGCCGGGCTGGACTGTCGACATCATGTCGTTGAACAACTCCGGGCTAAGCTCGCTCAGGTTCTCGTTCAGATCGAGACGCAGGTAGTCTTTGCGGGTGGCGAGCTTCTCGCGGAAGTTGCGGCGCTCGGTCAAATGAACGCCGGGTTTTAGAATCTTGGTGAGATCAACCATGGTGGATTCGCTATCTGGGTAGGGGATTAGGCAGAGACCAGGGCGTAGGCTCGGCAAGGACTGCCCGAACCGCCGACTATGGGTAGTGGGGACACCACGACAACGGCGCCGGTGGGTGGCAGGTGCTTGAGGTTCTTGAGCTGGGTCAAGCCATATTTCCTGGCGCCATGCATGAACCAGTGAACGGGGTAGGCAGGATTCATGTGTTTGGCCTGGCCGGCATCGGTGCCCACTGTCTCTACGCCTATGCCCATGATGGGTGTGTCTTGCGCTAGCCAGCGCGCGCACTCGACGCTGATTCCCGGCGTATGGCCTGCATTGAGGAAGGCTTCCACGTCGTGATCCCGTGCATCCCAACCGGTACGGTAGAGCAGCCAGCCACCCTCGGGCAGGGGACCGTGCCTATCACACCATGCTTCAACATGATGGCGTTCAAGCAGGAAGTCGGGTGTATCGATCTGCCCAGACATATCGATCACGATGGCAGGAGCGACCAGATCCTGTACGGGTACTTGTGATACATCGGCGTACTCACGTCCGGTAATCCAATGCACCGGAGCGTCAAAGTGCGTTCCGGTATGCTCGGACATGGAGATGTTGTTCCAATACACCTCTTGTCCTTTCTCGTCGTAGCGGCTGATCACGTCAAGGCGGAAGGCCCAGGGTTGACCGCGTTCGGCGGGCAGGCGAATGACGGGTGTGTCGGCAGACAGTGGTGCTGTCAGGTCGACTACCCGGATTTGCTTCTGGGTCAGTTGGCTGGCCAACTGGGTCAGTATCGGTTCGTTTTTCATGGCACTTTCGCTTGGTTGGCGACGGTCAGTACACAGCCAAGCTGTACTTTTCGGTCGGGTTCAGCCTGACCTCGGCCTCGTACAGCTCCTGAAGCATCCTGGTGGTTGGGCCGGGTTGGCCCTTGCCTATGGCCTTGCCGTCCACAGAGACAATGGGCTGGATCTCAGCCAAGGTGCCGCAAGTCAGTACCTCGTCGGCCAGATACAGCTCGGTGCGGTCGATCTCGCGTCGTTCAAAACGCAGGGGCAGGTGCTCGGCGGTCAGCCGTGCTACGGCATTGATGGTGATACCCTCCAGCACACCGCTGGTACCCGGCGGCGTGGAGAGCACGCCGTCACGGTAGATGGCGAGGCAGGATCCGGGACACTCGGCTACGGTTGCCCTGTGGTTGAGCAGGATCGCCGTGTCATGGCCATTGCGGACCGCCTCATGCTGAGCCAGCCGGCTATTGTGATAATTAGCCCCAGTCTTGATGCGGGGTGGCATGGTGTCGTCGCTGATGCGGCGCCAACTGGAGATACCTGCCTTTGCCCCCTGGTGATAGCGCGGCGAGCGGGGCATGGGCAGGACGGTGATGTGCATGCCCGTATCTTCGGTGTGGCACAGTGGATCAAAGTTACGACCCATGGCGAAGTAGGGAACGATGACGATATGCACGTCTTCTTCGTAACGATTGGCCCGGAGCAGCTCCAGGATGGCTGCAGTGATTTCGGTATCGCTATAGGTTTGCGGCATGTCCAGGCAATGCATGGAGGCACGCAGGCGTGCGATATGGTCTTCCAGCCGGTAGATATAGAGCTGCCGGTCACTGTTGTTCCAGTAGGCGCGCACGCCCTCAAAGGCGTTCGCTCCCCAGAACGCGCCTTGAGTGCGCGCATGGATCAAGCATTGATCCCAAGGAACGATGGTGCCGTTCAGCCAGGCATAAGCGGGGGTGTTTCCGCTCATGGATTCCTCCAGTCATTTATTGGTTTGTGTTGTGCGGCAACAGTCGTCAGTGCGTCGTCGGCAAGCAAGCTGATGAGTGCAGCACAGCTTCTCTGAGTCGCAAGGCGTCGTTCAGCGCGCCCCGTGTAGCGATGTGGCCATCTGGCCGTATCAGGTACCAGGCCGGTTCACCGGTGTAAAACTTGCGGTAGAACAGGATGTCGTCGTAAGCCGCTACGGTGGTGCCATCGTCTGCCGAAGGCGGGGGCGTGCCCTTGGTATGGGTCAGCACGTACTTTAGCGGTACCGGGACTGGCAATTGCCGAGTCATGGCCGAGAACGCATCCGACTCCGCCTGCGTGCCGAAGAACAGGCAAACGAACCCATCGCCAAACAGTTTGCGTAGGCGTGACCTGGTGCCATCCAGGTAGATGCTGCCGTCGGGGGCGAACTGCCCAACCAGAGGGTGGTTGGCGGCATGTGAGTAGAGTGTGCCGTTTTCATACACAAATGGTTCGGCCATCTTCCCGTGATCTACCAGTCTGCGTATGCCCTTGAAGGGGACCGCCAACTGGAAGATGGCGCTGCGGCGCAGGCGCTCCCAGCGCGTGGGAGGTGCCATGAATCTCATGGTGGCCTCGGTGACCCGCAGGTTTTCCACCGCGGCCGGATAGCGTTCATCGTGATAGCTGTCGAGCAGGCGCTCGTCGGCCTTGCCATCGAGCACGTAAGCCAGCTTCCAGGACAGGTTGTCAGCATCTTGGATGCCGCTGTTCATGCCGCGTGAGCCATACGGAGGCAGAGAATGGGCGGCATCGCCGGCAAAAAAGATGCGGCCAAGCTTGAATCGCTCCACTACCCGCTGGTTGAAGCGGTAGGTGCTCAGCCACTCGATCTTGTAGGGAATGTCGCCGATGACCTTGCGGATGCGGGCGTCGAGGCGCCCATCGGCCTGCTCCTTGTCGATGTCGGCGCCGGGTGCGAGCTGCCAGTCGATACGCCAGATATTGTCCGGTTGGGGATGCATTACCAGCTGGCGGCCAGGATTGAAGCGTGAGTCGAAGAAGAAATGCCGCTCCTTGGTGCGTGGGATGTTGGCGCGGATATCGGTGATAAGGAAGCGATCCTGGTGGGTGTAGCCCGTGAACTCGACTCCGGTGAGGTCGCGCAGCTTGCTGCGTACGCCATCGCAGGCGACCAGATAGTCAAAGGTGAGCGTCTGGTCTCCCTCGGGCGTGGTGACAGAGATGCCAACGTAGCCATCATGCTGCGCTACTGCGGTTACCTCGTGCGACCAGCGCACCTCTGTTAGCGGACTCTGCTCGACATAGGCCAGCAGCTCCTGTTCGATGCGGTATTGAGAGATATTGACGAACTGACCAAACCCCACGCGCTCAGGGTAGGTTTGGGTAATCATTTCTACATCTTTGATATAGGTATGGGCCACTCTCCAATGGATGCCCTCTTCTGCGATGCGGTCTGCGCATCCGATCTTGTCGAGTACTTCCAGCACGTCACCCTGGATCAGGCAAGCCTTGGACCCCTTGGGCATCAAATGGGGCGATTTGTCGAGCACAATGCTGGGGATGCCCTGCGTGGCAAGGCGAGCCGCCAGGGTCAGGCCCACAGGGCCTGCGCCAACGATGCCCACGCGCGATGTATGGCTAGTCAAGGTCACCACCTTTATCCTTCTATGCTTGCCGCCGCATTGAGTGCGGTGAATACGGGTAGATTGCGGACCTCGTCGAGGTAGGGGGTGCCGGCGGTGTAGCCGGTACCGGTACCCTTGCCCAGCATGGTCAGGGCGATACCGTAGTGCGAACGACGCCATTGCAGCAGGGTTGATTCGAACCGCTGCATGGCATCGGCCAAGCGAGTTGCATCTTCGGGGCTCCGGCCTGATGCCTGGATTGCCAGGTAGAGGTCGTTGAGCGTGCCGCCGCCTGCCTGTACCTGTTGCTGTACATCGGGCACCGAGTCGTAGGCGATGGAGTGCAGGCGCTCAGGGCTGGGTTTGCTGCATAGCGACTCCACGCGCTTGTAGCTGCGCGACTGGATGGCGCTGGCGCCCTCGGTGTAGGTGCGGAAATCGGCAAACGATTCGACCTTCAGCGTGGATAGCACGTGAAAGAAGGGGGCGGCCTCTTGCAGGTGGCGCGCGCAATCGTCCAGGTACTGGATGGCGCTGTCGAGATTGTTTACCCCTACCTCGATGGCGAGACGCAATTTGGCCGACACCCAGACAAAGACGGTCTCGAAGGTCTGCAGAGTGCGGATAAACATGTACTCGTCGTGAACAAGTGATACGGGTACATTGGTGAGCTGCAGGTACAGGCGCTCTTCTGGGCTCATCATCTGTTGGGTGAGGTTGCACAGCGTCGCCATCCGGGATGCGGGCGGAATGCTTTCAACCAAATCGGCCAAGCCCAGGCGCTGGAGGTAGGGTTGCAAGGCCTTGAGTGTCCGCGCGCAGCGGGTCTGCATGGTCTGCTCGTTGGTCGGTAGCTTGGGCAGCCAACGCGCCTTGCCCTCAAAGGCGTCGATCTCGAAGCGTGCGAGATCAATCACTAGTAGGAATACCAGGCGATCCAACCTTGCCTGAGGATCGATCTGCTCGTCCAGCAAGATGGTTTCGCGCGGCAGGGGCAGCAGGTCTAGCGCGATGTAGGAGCGATAGTCGTAGGTGCCGTCGTACTTATCCAGCGCCATATTGAGGAAGGCGCGAATAGGTGCGGCCGCCGGCGGGTCGAGTTGGTCAAGTACGGTGCGGGCAGTGTTGAGAGCGGCCAGCAAATCCGGTGACACAAAGTGCTTCCCGACGCAATGGTAGGCGTCGACGATGGCGAGATAGGGAAATTCGCATCGGGTAGGCGCTTGAGCCCAATCAACCAGGCGGTCCATGGTTGCCTTGGACGAGACTTCGGCTGCCGTCGCAGCCGTACTGAGGGCCGCAATGGCATCCTCAGGGCGAGCGGAATCGTACTGCATCCTCGTTCCTCTTGAATATATTATTCGTTCTTTTGTGCTATCTAATCAGAGACGTATCCATGAACAGAAAGCATTCTGTCCAAGGCTGGTTTCAGACCGTGCACTTCATTTTTGCTACCACTTGCTGTGGCTTTTGCTGCCTGCTACCTGATGACCTTAGGAAATCCGGTGCCCGCAATGCGGGGCGAATATATGGGATATCCCTAGCGCAGTGGAGGAATTTTCGTACTGTTATTTATGATTGTTGCTAAATAGACGCAAAAAATACCCGATTAGGGTACCGTTGGGCGGCTGTGTTTGACGTATTTCTATGTTTTTAGATGATTTTTGAGTTTATGGCGCTGAGGTGGTGGTGGTCGTATAGCGTGGCTACGTTTGCTACGGCTGCTCAGCGTTGAGCTTGTACTCTAATTTATTTGTAATATGTTTGTACGGTACTAAGTGAGTGTGGATTTGTAGCCGGTCGATGGTGTCTGAGTAGATGGATACAATGATTTCAAGACAGACCATGCGGTTGGGTGGGGTGATGACGCGTCAGTATCTGCGGGTGCCGGATTTTGCCGAGCTGCCTGCGCCGGTTTATTTCCGCCATGATGAGTTCGGTGCTGAAACTCATTCGGCGCCGCATAGCCATGATTGGGGGCAGCTCAACTATGTAGCCCACGGGGTGATGCAGCTGGAAATCGCCGGCCGCCGCTTTCTATCGCCGCCGCAATACGCGGTCTGGATACCGCCAAATGCCCTGCATAGTTGCTACAACCGCTACGCCGTGGTCTACCGCTCGGTCTACCTGGCGCTGCCTCATTGCGTAGGCCTGCCCGAGCAGGCCTGTACCCTGGTGATCAGCCCCATACTGAAGGCGATACTGGCAGACTTTGCCGAGCGCGATGTGAAAGTGCCGGTAGACGATGCCGACCTGCGGCTGGCCCAGGTGCTGGTGGACCAGCTGGCGCTGGCGCGGAGCGAGGTGCGCTACCTGCCATTTGCTGAAACGCCGGCACTGGCCGCCGTGCTGGATGGCCTGCAGGCCGAGCCCGGCGATAACCGCTCATTGGCTGAATGGGCGCGCCAGGTGCATGCCACCGAGCGCACCCTGGCCCGGCATTGCCAGCGTGAGCTGGGCATGAGCCTGGGCGAATGGCGCCAGCGATTGCGCTTTCTGCGGGCCATCGAGGCGCTGGAGGCGGGCCGCACCATACAGCAGATCGCATTCGATCTCGGCTACAGCACGGCTTCGGCCTTTATCGCCATGTTCCAGCGCTTGGCGGGGACGACGCCGGAGCAGTATCGGCGGGGTTTTCAGCGGGGGTGATGGGTTGCTGTGATGGTGCTTGGCTGGGGGTTATGCGCATCCGATAAAGCCTTATGCGGGTGATCGGTGGCATATGCGGCTGAGCCTATGATGGCTAGGCTCAGCGACGGATGATGGGTTAGAAGCGCTGCGCCGGGTTTTGTTGGCGGCTCTTAGTCCGCGATTCCGTGGAGCGGCTGTTGCTTCCATCTTGCGTATGACAGCGCGGCAACCAGCTTGTGCAGCATGCTTCTCTCATCCGGATGCAGTTGCCCCGAGGTTAGCAATGGCAGCAGATGCGTCAGCGCTTGATCGACTTCTTCTGGCGAGAAGGATTGGTCTTCAAAAAGGTTGGAAATACGGTGCAGAAAGAAGGAGTCCACTCGCGCTATGAGTCGCGATATCGCGGGAAGCTCGTTGAACTCGATGCTGCCCACGATGGCTGATGCCCCCTTGTGCTCGATGCTCGTGCCTACGACAAGGTCGAATGCCATTGTTGGGTCCTGATGTTTGATAGAAGTGCTCACAGCAGTACTTAGGGCAATGGGTTGGGCGCTGCTGCAGGCCTAACCTGCATGGGCTGTATAGAACGTGACGGCCATGCTGCCTAGGTCGCCGTACTGGACGGTAATGGGCGTATCTAGGGGGACGGTCCAGGCGCCGGCATAGGCGCCGGTGATGATGGCCTCGCCAGCCACCAAGCCCCGGCCTTGGCTGCGTAGCCACTCTATCAGCCAATACAGCGGCGCCAAGGGGGTGCCAGCGGGGTGCTGGCCGGCATGGGCTTGTGGTGTGGCGTCGCCTATCTGTAGTTGCAGGGCCAGGGTGCTGGCCTGATAGGCGCTTGCCAGGGGCAGGGCGGGGCCGAGCAGCAGGCCTTGATTGAACAGGCCGTCGGCCAGTTGGTCCAGGTAGCTGGCGCCGCTGTCGGCGGTGTAGCGGGTGCCTATCAGTTCCAGTGCCAGATGGGCGCTGCCGATGGTCGTGTCGATTTCGGCCGGGCTGTAGGGCTGGCTGCGGGCGGGTAGATCGGTGGCCAGTATGAAGGCCAGTTCGGCTTCTATCTTGAGTTGGCCTTGCGGTGCCCAGACGGGGCAGGGGGATGCCTGGTGTCGGCTGCTGCCCAGAATAGGCGCGACTACCAGTTTGTGCTCGCTGGGCATGCCGCATTTCCAGCCGCCTATGGTGTCGCCCAGCTCGGCAACCACGCCGGCCTGGATGGCGAGGGCGGTGTCGATGTCGCTTGGGCGGCAGGCTGCTGGCAGCACGCTGCCTTGGTGGCCGTGTCGACGGCGTTGAGCCAGCAGTTGTATGGCGGTACTTAGTGAGGGTTGCGGCATGCAGGGCTCCGTTGCGGCTATCGTGTGCGTGGGAGGATAGCCTGCCGTTCGTGCGCCAGGGTAAGCATGCCGGATAGCGGCAGCAGAAAAAGCAAAAGGACATCCTAAGATGTCCTTTTGCTTGCCGTAGTGGCGTCCCCACGGGGATTCGAACCCCGGTAGTCACCGTGAAAGGGTGGTGTCCTAGGCCTCTAGACGATGGGGACTATGGCCGTTTGATCTACCGGCGAACCGGCACATCGTATTCCTTGGTGGAGGTAAACGGGATCGAACCGATGACCTCTTGCATGCCATGCAAGCGCTCTCCCAGCTGAGCTATACCCCCAAGTTACTGCTTTATACTGCATGCAACGCTGGCGTTGCGATCAGAGAGAACCTGGTGGATCAATCTGATCGTGCCAACCTGGCTAACTAACGCCAAGCTGGTTTAGCTGGCGTCCCCACGGGGATTCGAACCCCGGTAGTCACCGTGAAAGGGTGGTGTCCTAGGCCTCTAGACGATGGGGACTTTGGCCGTTTGATCTGCTGGCGAACCAACACATCGTATTCTTTGGTGGAGGTAAACGGGATCGAACCGATGACCTCTTGCATGCCATGCAAGCGCTCTCCCAGCTGAGCTATACCCCCACTTCGGGCTTCGCTACGGTGTTGCCTGCAGCGAAGAGACGCGCATATTAAGGAGGTTCTTCCGACTTGTAAACCCCCTTTGTGCAATTACCAGAATTTCCACCAGGGTGTTTCGCCAAAAATCTGGCTTTCGGCCACTTTGCTGTTGGGGTAGTTCTTGGCCAGCACACGGCGGGCATCGTCGCGCAGCTCGGACTGGCCCAGCTTGTCGTAGGCGGCTGCCAGCATGACCAAGGCTGTTTCGACCCGGTCGGTATTGGCATAGTTCTCGATGACGGATTTGGCGCGATTGGCGGCTGCCAGGTAGCCACCACGATTGTAGTAATAGGTGGCGACTGAGAGGTCGTGGTCGGCGAGGGCGGTGACCAGGAAGGCCATGCGGTCCTGTGCGTCGGCCACATAGCGGCTTTCGGGGAAGCGGGTAACCAGGTCGCGGAAGGCCTCGAAGGATTCCTTGGCGGCCTTGGGGTCGCGCTCGGCCATGTTCTGTTGCGAGATGGAGGCAAATAGGCTGCGGTCTTCGATGAAGTTGACCAGGCCCTTCAGGTAGAGGGCGTAGTCCACGCTGGGATTGGCCGGGTATTGCTTGAGGAAGCGATCTATCGCGGCCAGGGCCAGTTCGGGTTCCTGATCCTTGAAGTTGGCGTAGGCGATCTCCAGGCTGGCCTGCTGGGCATAGCGACCATAGGGGTAGCGAGCCTGCAGGCTCTCGAACAATTGAACCGCACGCGTGTAGTTGCCAGCCGTCAGTTCGGTCTTGGCCTCGCTGTACATGGCCTCTGCGGTGGGGCCGCTGTTTTCGGCGTCCGGCTTCTTGCCGAGCGAGCCACAGGCGGTCAGCAGAAAGGCTGCTGCGAGTAAAGGTAGAATGCGCTTCATGGAACACTCCGATATCGAAGCCGACGATTATAACGATTCGGCAGAAAGCATACGTCTTACTGTGCCGAAAGATGCGGCCGGTGGTCGCCTGGATGCCGTGCTGGCCAAACTGCTGCCTGATTACTCACGCAGCCGGCTGGCCCGCTGGATAGACGACGGCAGCATACTGCTGGATGGCAAGGGCGCTACCCCCAAGACCAAGCTGTGGGGCGGCGAAGCCGTGGTGCTGACGCTGGATACGGATCCTCAGGAGTCCGCATTCCAGCCCGAGCCACTGGACTTCCCCGTGGTCTACGAGGATGCCGCGCTCGTGGTCATCGACAAGCCAGCAGGCCTGGTGGTTCACCCGGCTGCCGGAAATTGGTCTGGCACATTGCTCAATGGCCTGTTGCACCGCTATCCCGAGCTGGCCGGTGTGCCGCGAGCCGGCATTGTGCACCGTCTGGACAAAGATACCAGCGGCTTGATGGTGGTGGCCCGCACGCTGAAGGCGCAGACCGAGCTGGTGCGTCAGTTGCAGGCACGTACCGTCAAGCGGCACTACCTGGCCATCGCCCAAGGTGTACTGCCCCGTGATGGTACGGTGGATGCCCCCATAGGCCGTGATCCGCGCAACCGCCTGAAGATGGCAGTAGTGGGCAATGGCAAGCCGGCGGTGACGCATTACAGCGTGCTGGAGCGCTATGCCCGCCATACCCTGGTGGAGTGCCGGCTGGAGACTGGCCGCACCCATCAGATACGGGTACATATGGCGCATCTGCATCACCCGCTGGCGGCCGATCCGGTCTACGGCGGCAAGCCGGGCAGCCAGCCACCGGCCGTGGCTGCCGCACTGGCTGCGCTGAACAGGCAGGCACTGCATGCGGCGCGATTGTCGCTGGTCCACCCGGAGACAGGCAGCAGCCCGGTGTGGGAGAGCCCGCTGCCCGATGATATGCAGCAACTGATACGACAACTACGTGAGCACAGCGCATGAGTGACTGGATACGCCACGCAATGACGCCGGACTGGCCGGTGCCGCAGGGGGTACACGCCCTGGTCACCACGCGCCGGGGTGGCGTGAGCCTGCCGCCATACGATAGCTTCAATCTGGGCGACCATGTTGCCGACGCTCCTGCGGCCGTGGCAGCCAACCGCGCCCTGCTGCGCACAGCCTTGCCGGCTGAGCCCACCTGGCTGAACCAGGTGCACGGCACGGTAGTGGTGGAGGCGGGCCATGCCGCCACGCCTGTGCCGCAGGCCGATGCCTCGGTGGCGTTTGGTGCTGGCGCCGTGTGCCTGGTTATGACGGCCGATTGCCTGCCGGTGCTATTTGCCCGTGAGGATGGTATGGCGGTTGGGGCGGCCCATGCCGGTTGGCGCGGCCTCCACGATGGCGTGCTGGAAGCGACCATTGCCCGCCTGGGCGAACCGGCTCGTTTGCTGGCCTGGCTGGGGCCGGCGATCGGGCCGGATGCCTTCGAGGTCGGGGATGAGGTGAGGCAGGCCTTTGTGGGGCACGACCCGGCGGCGGCGATGGCCTTCCGCCCTGGCGTGGCGCCCGGCAAGTGGTGGGCCGATATCTATAGCCTGGCCCGGCAGCGCCTGGCTGCGGCTGGGGTCAGCCGAGTCTACGGTGGCGGTCTGTGTACGGTGGCCGATGCGCAGCAGTTTTTTTCCTATCGCCGCGACAGGGTGACGGGCCGCATGGCATCAATGATCTGGATGGCACCGTGAGTGGGGTGGCGCCGGTGGACGGCGAGTTGTGCCTGGTGTGGCCAGCGCGAGCGTATCTGCCGGGCTATATGGCTGCGCTGGCGCAAGGCTGGTCGCCCAACAACGTGCCGGGCTCGAGTACCGGCGATACCCTGGGGCAGATAGAACATGACCCCGACGCCTACCTGGCTCGCATGGTGGACAGAGCGGCCTTGGGGCCGGCCATCACCCTGCCGGATGGCTCGGTGGTGGCGCGCTTGCCTGGATACCGGATGTGGCTGTGGGATGGCGAATTCTGCGGGGTGATGGATTTTCGCTGGCAACCGGGCACGGCCAGCTTGCCGGCCCATGTGCTGGGCCATGTGGGGTATGCGGTGATACCGGCCAAACGCGGCAAGGGTTACGCCACACGGGGCCTGCGGCTGTTCTTGCGGGAGCTGGCCTGCGAGGGCTTGCCCTATGTGGAGCTGACCACCGACCCGGACAATATCGCATCGCAGAAGGTCATCACCCGCAACGGTGGTGTGCTGCTGGAGCGATTCCGCAAGCCGGCACAGTATGGCGAGGCGGAGGGCCTGCGTTATCGCATTGCCTTGCCATCTGGTCTGGGTGTGGCAGGGCAATAAGAGCAGCTAAAAAACCTTCTGGCGTTGTTGTGTGAGCTTGCCGTACCCAAGTACTGTCAGCTGCGCGCGCCTGCTGCGCGCGCCATCTCTCGCACGCCTAGCCAGAACCGCTACGCTGGGTTTTGTTAGCCGCTCTTAGCCGCGGCCGCTCAGTCGAACAGCTCTTCCAAGAAGCTCTTCTTGCGATACGGCTTCTGGCCGTAGTGCTTGTCGCTATGGTACTTCTGCTCGTGGTAGTGCGGTTGCTGTTGCGGCGGATAGGGCTGCTGTTGCTGTGGATAGGGTTGCTGTGCCGGTCTGGCCTGGGCAGGCGGCGCATCTGCTGCGCGGCTGCGCTCCAGTATCTTGTCCAGTTCGCCGCGATCCAGCCATACGCCTCGGCATTGCGGGCAGTAGTCGATCTCGACGCCAGCACGTTCGCTCATTACCAGCGCAGTTTCTCTGCAAACAGGGCATTGCATGTCCGGGTTCTTTCTCAGCGAGGAAATGCACTACAGACAACGACAGTGGCGGCTTGGTTCCGCAGAGCTTCATCAAATGCCGGCGCGGGCTTGGCTGCTGCCATGGTCGGGCCAGCCGCCAGAGCCTGTCCGGGGCTTCAGTTCTGCTTCATGCCGGCCACCAGGGTGCTGACATTGTATTTCATCATGGCCAGATAGTTGGGGGCGGGGCCATCTGCCCGCGACAGGGCGTCGGAATACAGCCGGCCGCCCAAGCTGGCGCCAGCCTCGCGGCCTATCTGTTCCAACAGCTTGGGGTTGCTGACGTTTTCCACAAAGATGGCCTTGATGCTTTCCTTGCGTGCCTGTTTGATCAGCATGCCGACGCCGCGTGCCGAGGCTTCGGCTTCGGTATTGACGCCCTGGGGCGAAAGGAACTGGATGCCGAAGCGGCGGCCCAGGTAGCCGAAGGCGTCATGCGAGGTGATGACACGGCGCTTGTTGGGGACGACGCTGGCGACTTGCTCGGCGGCCCACTTTTCCAGTTCGAACAGCTGTTCGGTGTAACTGTCTGCACGCTTGCGGTAGTAGCCGGCATTGGTGGGGTCGGCGCTGGCCAAACCATCGGCGATATTGCTGACATAGCGTCGCACGCGGGCCGGGTCTTGCCAGGCGTGGGGGTCGATGCGGCCCTTGTCGTGGCCATGGTCATGCTGGTCGCTGCCCATTTTCTGGGTCACGATCTTCTCGGCAGCGGCCACACGTATGCCTTGGTAGCGGCTGGCCTTGACCAGCCTATCCATCCAGCCCTCGAAACCCAGGCCGTTGACGACCAGCAGCTTGGCGGCCACCAGGGTCTTGCCGTCCTGCGGGCTGGGTTGGTAGACGTGGGCATCACCATCAGGCCCTACCAGGGTGGTGACGCTGACTTTGTCGCCACCTACCTGTTGCACGATATCGCCGAGGATGCTGAACGAGGCTACCACCGGTAGCTTGTCGGCGCTGGCATGCAGGCTCAGGGCGGCCAGCATGGCATAGAGGCAGCGTAAGGGTTTCATGGGGTGGCTCCAGGGGTAGGTAGATCAGGCTTCCAGGTGCTCATGCCCTAGCCAGCGCCACAGCAGGCCGCCACGGCGGCCTAGCGCCAGTGAGCCAAAGTAGGCCAGGCCGGCAGTAAGGATGATGCTGGGCCCGGAAGGCAGGTCACCATGGTAGGAAATCAGCAGGCCGACATAGCCCGACACCAGGGCGATGCCCAGGGCCACGCACAGCATGGCGGGCAACTCCTTGGCCCACAGGCGGGCGCTGGCGGCGGGCAGCATCATCAGGCCCACGGCCATCAGGGTACCCAGGGCCTGGAAGCCGGCTACCAGATTGAGCACCACCAGTATCAGGAAGGCAAAGTGCGCCCAGGCACCGCGGCCGCCCATGCTCTGCAGGAACTCTGGGTCGAAGCTCTCCACCACCAGGGCGCGGTAGAACAGGGCCAGTACCACCAGGGTGGTGGTGGCAACGGCGGCAAGAAAGACCAGTGCGGCAGCGTCGACGGCCAGCACGGTGCCGAACAGGATATGCATGAGATCGACGTTACTGCCCCACTTGGATACCAGCAACACCCCGCTGGCCAGCGAGACCAGATAGAAGGCGGCGAAATTGGCGTCCTCCTTGAGCTGGGTGGCGCGGGTCACCATGCCGGCGGCCAGCACGACCACCAGGCCGGCAATCAGGCCGCCTATGCTCATGGCGGTGAGTGACAGGCCATAGGCGATGAAGGCAATGGCGGCACCGGGCAGGATGGCGTGGCTCATGGCATCACCCATCAGGCTCATGCGCCGCAGTACCAGGAACAGGCCTATGGGTGCGCAGCCCAGCGCCAGCGCCAGGCAGCCCACCAGAGCATGGCGCATGAAGGCAAAGTCGGCAAAGGGCTGCCAAAGGATTTCGTAAGGCGTCATGGCAGCAATCAGTGGCTATGCAGGGTGTGGTCGTGCGCGGGCGGTGTGGTCGGCGCGCCGGTATCGTCGCGATGGCACACCGGCGCATCGTCGTCCCAGTTTTGCGGCATGCCGTTGGCGCGCGCCAGGTTGGCGGGTGTGAGTACCTCGGTGGTTGGCCCCCAGGCTATGCATTCCTTGGCCAGCAGCAAGGTCTGCGGAAAATGGCTGCGAACCTGCTCGTAATCGTGCAGCACTGCCACCACGGTACGCCCTTCGCGGCGCCACCCGGCGATCACCGCCAGTAGGTCGGCGGTGGTCTTGGCGTCCAGCGCGGTAAATGGCTCATCCAGCAGGATCAGCTGGGCATCCTGCAGCAGCAGGCGGGCGAACAGCACCCGCTGGAACTGGCCGGCAGACAGCTCATCGACCGGACGCCCGCCAAAGCCGGCCATGCCTACCCGCTCCAGCGCGGCATCTGCCCGCTGCCGAGCGGACCGGCTGATGCGGCCAAACCAGCCGGAGTTGCGCCAATCGCCCAGCAGGACGGCATCCTGGACCGAGAGCGGAAAGTCCCTGTCTATAGCGGCCTGCTGCGGTAGGTAGGCGATCTCGCGTGGGGCCAGGCCATGGCGTTCCACCCTGCCGTGGTTGGGCTTCATCAAGCCCATCATGGCCTTGAGCAAGGTGCTCTTGCCGGCGCCGTTGGGGCCGACGATGGCTGTCAGCTCGCCTTGGGCAAAGCTGCCGGATACATGGTGCACAACCGGGTGGCGGTGGTAGGTCAGCGTCAGATTGCTGAGCCGGATGGCACCGGCTGGATGGTGGGCGTGATCATGCTGGTGATCGTGGTGGTGGCTCATGCCTGCCCCCCGGTGGCCCACCAGACGGCTGCCCACAGCAGCACTACCGCAGGCATCACCAGCAGCACGCGCTGCCAGGCCGACAGCGCAATCATCCGGCTGGCGCGCTTCATGCTGCCCCCTCGGTGTCGCCATCGCGGCAGTTGCGGCAGAGGCCACGCACTTCTATATCCTGGGCAGCCACGCTAAACCCGTGGCTGGCGGCGTCTTCTGCCAGCCGGGCTGCCAGGCGCTCGTCGCTGAGCTCGGTCACCTTGTGGCAGCGATCGCAGATCAACATCAGGCCGTGGTGCGGGTGCTCAAAATCGCAGCAGGCGACGAAGGCGTTCTTGGATTCCAGCTTGTGCGCCAGACCGGCCGTCACCAGAAAATCCAGCGCGCGGTAAACCGTGGGCGGTGCGGCCGTGGGGCGCTGCTTCTGTATCTCGGCCAGCAGGTCGTAGGCTTTCATCGAGCCCTGTGCAGACAGCAGCAAGGCCAGCACCTCGCGGCGCTGGTCGGTCAGCTTCTCGCCGCGCTTGGCGCACCACTGTGCGGCGGCGAGCAGGTCGTGCTCAAGATCATGGGTATGCGCATGCTTCATATGCTAAATGTTATAACGTAACAGCTTTGGCGGCAAGGCAAGGCAAGGCAAGGCAAGGCAAGGCAAGGCAAGGCAAGGCAAGGCAAGGCAAGGCAGGGCAGGGCAGGGCAGGGCAGGGCAGGGCTGCCAGCCGGGCTCAGGGCTCGCTGTTGGCGGGGGCGGCGGCTGCCTGGGCTTCTGCCTGCTCTTGCAGCAGCGCACGATGATTGATGCGTTTGCGCCGCAGTATGCTCAGCCACAGCCAAGTGGGCAGCAGACCGGCGAACAGCAGGGTGAAGATGCCGGAGGCAATGTGGCCGCTGGCCAGCGCGACGACGCCGACGATGCCGACGACGTAGAGGTAGCCGATAACGACGATAAGCATAGGGAAATCCTTGCGGGCCGGGCGGGTAAACCGCGATTGTGGCGATGACAGTCAGCTTGCACTATTGCTGCGTAAACAAGTGTTTACAAAACCAAGCAAGCGCTTGTTTAAAACGATAGAATCGACCCACATTGTCCCCTGAGCAAGGCTGCCATGCAAACCCGCATTACCCGACTTTTCGGCATAGACAAACCTCTGATCTGCCCCGGCATGAGCTATATCGCCGTACCCGAGCTGGTTGCCGCAGTGGGAAACGCGGGCGGTCTGGGCATTCTGGCGACAGGGCCGCTCAGTGCGGAGGAGACGCGTGCTGCCATACGGCGGATACGGGCGCTCAGCGACAAGCCATTTGGGGTGGGGGTCACTCTGCTGATGCCGGGCGCCGCCGACAATGCCAGGGTGGCGCTGGAAGAAAAAGTGCCTGTGATCAATTTCTCGCTGGGCAAGGGCGACTGGATAGTGGAAGGCGCCCGCCGCTATGGTGGCAAGGTGGTGGCTACCGTGACGACCGAGAAGCATGCCCGTGCCGCCGAGAAGATAGGGGTGGATGCCCTGCTGGTGACCGGACATGAAGCGGCGGCGCATGGCGGTGCCGTGACCTCGTTGACCCTGATACCGGCCATACGCGATGCGGTGAAGCTACCCATTATTGCTGCCGGCGGTTTTGCCGATGGCCGTGGCCTATTGGCGGCGCTGGCGCTGGGGGCAGATGCAGTGGCCATGGGCACTCGCTTGGCAGCAACGCGCGAGAGCCCGGTGCATGCAGCCACCAAGGGCATGATTGTTGCCAAGGCAGTAAACGACACGATTTATAGTGCCAAATTCGATGGCATACCCTGCCGCATGATGGACACCCCCACGGCCCGCCGCAAGGCCAGCCGTGCGCTGACCATTTTTGAGGCCGTGCCACGCGCCATGCTGGCAGCCAAGCGTATGGGCATGTCGGCCGGCAAGGTGCTGGCAGGAGCGTTTGCCCAGCCTGCCGCCATCAAGCAGTTGGCCCAGTTTGGCGCGGCAACCGAGTCCATCCGCCTGGCCATCGAGGAGGGCGACCACAATCAGGGCGTGCAACTGATAGGCCAGGCCCAGGGGCTGGTGCGCGATGTGCCTGCCGTCGCGGACCTGTTCGAGCGCATCCTGCGTGAAGCCCGTGGTGTCAGGACGTGCTTGCCGGACTGAGCATCAACGCTGTTGGCGAACCTAGCTCGCACTACATACTGGGGTAAGGGGCAAAGCTAGCAGCGCCGGAAGAAGGCAGGGGGCATCCTGATTGAGCACCCAGCTATCCAGTGTTGCTTCCCTATGGACTGCTAGGCCAGCGTCCTTGCGACTGCCTTGAACAAGGCTTTGACGCCACACCAGGCCTTAGAGCGTGAACAGGCTCTTCAACAAAACACGCCGCTTTTGCGGATAGCTATTCCCGTGACCGGTGCTATTCGGCGTGGGCGACCATGTGGGTCGGCGGACTATGCATCCTGGCGCCATAATTGTGGCCTAGGCACTACCTTACCTCGTCGTGCTCAGCCGAGTTATTAATATTAGAAAATAATTATTCATGGGTGCGGCCGATGACATTGCCACGGCTACCAGCCTGCCAATTGCTTTTTCGGCTCAGGGGCGATGCAACTGTGTTGAGTTTGCCGGGACATGTGGCATCTGCATGGCCTTGAGTCATCAGTACTTTTTTGCAGTGGGCTGCTGAGAGGCAGTGACTGGTGGTGATTTCATGCGTATGTACTATGCTGTCGGCATGGGGTTGGTGTAAGGTAATACTAGGCAAGCGTAATACGACCATGTTCGAGTACTGAATATTGCGGAGTGGCGCCGATGTTTTATCGCTGGCATCAGGGTAGGCATGGTTATTACATCGGGTGTGGCTGGTTTTGCGACAATCAGAGTTACTAGTTCATAAACGGAAGATAACTGGCAATACTTCACAACACGCAGTAGAGCATTCCACCTAATCTGGTGTCTGGATACATCAACCGCTTTTTATTAAGGGCAGGGCATGCAAAACGCGAAGCGCTGGAGTAGCTTGGAAGATGAAATCCTGTTGGCGGGTTTCCGTGAAAACCTTGAACTGCGTGATATCGCCGCCCGGCTTGGGCGCCGCGAAGGCGCCGTACTGGAACGCGCGCAGGATCTGGGCCTGAGCAATGCGCAGCCGCAGCCTGATTGGCGCATGGCCGCCTGAGTTGTCCGCTGTCGCCGCTATCGGGCTCGTTTTGTGGCCTGCTGAGTAGGGCGTTCACCGAGGCGCTGCCTGCATCGTAAGGGTGATGCGGGAGCAACTGGCTTTGTTAGGGCAGTTTGGCTGGCGCGGTTGCGCTGGGGTTGCCTGCTGTGGCAACAGGTGTACTGCTGCCTGTATCGAGTTTTTCCGCCTTCGTTCTTTTCCTGCATGCTCATCCCAAGCCTTGCCCGATGGCTGCCCAGCCCGCTACCTAGCCGCCCATGCTATGTCGGCTACCGTACTGTGCGTGGCGTGACGCATCGCTGCTGGTAATAGGTCCGCTTTACATCCGGGGCCTGGACCGCTAAAAATCGAATTGAACAAGCCATATAACATAGTCATAAGTAGCACACGATGCTGCAAAGCTGGTGCCCTTGTCATGGGCACGAGGAGGACACATGAATGACCTAGCCGCTGCAAGGGCGCTTGCTGGCAATCCTATGCCAGGGCTACCTTGCGTCATCTGCCATCCTGCCAGCGCGTTTACCCCACGCCATCTGTCTCGGGCGGGCGCATGATGGACCTGCATGGCAATACCACGGAATTTCAGGAGCGCCTGCTGGCGACGTTCTGGCGTGAGGCCCAAGGCCATATCGATGCCATGACACCGTTATTGGCGTGGCTGGAGCCTGCTGCATCGGGGGATAACCAGGTACGTGCGCTGGAACGGCTGTTTCGCGAAGCGCATGGGCTAAAAGGTGCTGCCCAGGTAGTGGACCGTCCGGAAATCGCAGCACAGAGCAGGCAGCTCGAACGCCTAGTCATGTCGGTGCGGCAGTGTGAGCAGCCGATCACGTCTGCGCAGGCCGCGGCCTTGATCGATGCCGTCGCTGCCACCCAGCATGTGGTGCTGCGCGACAAGCAAGGCTAGGTGGACTGAGTAGTCGCAGCAACCGCATTCGGTGTGCTGCGCTGGCGGGTGGCACTCCTTCCTGGAGCAATGCATGGACGCGTCTTCTTCCTACGACAGGTCGGCGATCACCATACTGGTGGTAGAGGACAGCCCTACCCAGGCAGCGCAGTTGCGCATGGTGCTGGAGGCGGAGCAGTTCACTGTATTGATGGCCGAGAACGGCCGCGCAGCGCTGGCGGTGTTGCGGGAAACCCTGCCGACGATGGTCATTACCGATGTCGTCATGCCCGAGATGGATGGCTACCAGCTCTGCGACACCATCAAGAAGGACCCGGCGCTGCACGACATACCGGTGATCATGATGACGTCGCTGGTGAGCTGGGACGATATCACCCGTAGTCTGGAGTGCGGCGCCACGCACTTCTTGCGCAAGCCTTATGACCCGGTCGCGCTGATTTCACGCATCAATTACATCCTGCTCAACATGGAATTGCGCCACGGCAGGAAAGTACAGATGGGCCTGGAAATCATTCTGGCTGGCAAGAAGGTGTTCGTGAATTCGGATCGGCAGCAGATCCTGGATATGCTGATCTCGACCTATGACGAAGCCTTGCGTCTGAATGAGGAACTGCAGCAGCAACAGGAGGCGATAGCCCAGTCCAACCGGATATTGCGCAGCCTTTATGCCCTGGCCGGTTCCTTGAGCAATGCGGCAACGCCAAAGGATGCCTGCCAGACTGCCTTGCAGGGGATGACCGAGCTGCTGGGCTATCAGGCGGCCTGGGTGTTGTTGCCTGATGGCAAGGCGGGACTGGATACCCTTTGCAGCAAGAGTCTGCTGCCTGCGCCGCCACGTAGCGAGGTGTGCCTTGGCTTATCGTTGTTGCCGCCCGATGGGCGCAATGCGCCAGTGCATATTGCCGACTGCGCCTGTCTGCGCGGTACGGGGGCGGCTGCTTTGCCGCACCCCCATGTGATTGCGCCCTTGTCGACGGCGCAGGGCGTTGCTGGTGTGATCAATGCGCTACCGCGATCTGGTGCGGTGTTCGACGGTGAGGATCTGAAGGTCATCGGCATGGTGGCGCGTCAGCTAAGCGAGGCGTTGGAACGGTTACAGCTGATCGAGAGCCTGAACCAGCGGGCAGTGCAACTGCAGGAGGCCAACAAGGAACTAGAGAGCTTCAGCTACTCGGTCTCGCATGACTTGCGTGCACCCTTGCGGGCGATAGAGGGGTTTTCACAGTTGTTGCAACGCCATCTGGGTGGCGGTCTGGATGCAGAAGCATCGCGGCTGCTGACGGTGATCCGCGAAGGCAGCATGAAGATGGACGGGCTGATCATCAGCCTGATGGAGTTCTCCCGGGTGGGCAAGGTGCCTCTGCGGGTACGGCAGGTGGATATGACCCAGCTGGCCCAGGGTGTCTGGCTGGAACTGCAATCCGACAACCGGGACAATGAGGTGGTGTACCAGGTGGCCAGCTTGCCGCCCGCCCTGGGTGACCCGGTGTTGCTCAAGCAGGTATGGGTCAATCTGCTGTCGAATGCACTCAAGTACTCGCGTGGGCGCTCACGCCAGGTGATAGAAGTGGCCGGCAGGCTTGACGGGGCGCTGGCGGTGTATTCGGTCAGGGACAATGGTGCCGGCTTCAATATGGCGTATTACGACAAATTGTTCGGCGTGTTCCAGCGTTTGCATGGCGAGCACGAGTTTCCCGGTACGGGTATAGGCCTGGCAAATGTAAAGCGCATTGTGTCCCGCCATGGCGGCGAGGTTTGGGCAGAGGGGCGAGAGGGGGAGGGGGCTGTTTTCTACTTTTCCCTGCCCCTTACCGCGCATGAAGGCTGACGGAAAGACAAATGGCCCGGAGGGTATCCGGGCCATTGCTGTGGCGTGGTCAGGCGGCTGACCTACACGCGGGCGATCAACCCAGGCGGGCGGCCACGACGTCCCAGTCCACCAGCTTCCAGAAGGCTTCCAGGTAGTTGGGGCGGCTGTTTCGATAGTCGATGTAGTAGGCGTGTTCCCATACATCGGCGGTCAGCAGGGCGGTGTCTGCCGTGGTCAGCGGAGTGGCGGCGGCGGAGGTGTTGACGATGTCCAGGCTGCCGTCAGCCTTCTTGACCAGCCAGGTCCAGCCCGAGCCGAAGTTGCCCGCTGCGGCGGTGTTGAAGGCCTTCTTGAATTCGTCCAGCGAACCCCACTTGGCATTGATGGCATCGGCCAGCTTGCCAGCGGGTTGGCGTGCGTCGCCTGCATTGGGCTTGAAGCCCAGCCAGAAGAAGGTGTGGTTCCAGACCTGGGCGGCGTTGTTGAACAGACCACCGGCCGGTGCCTTCTTCACGATCTCTTCCAGGGTGGCATTCTCGTGCTCGGTGCCCTTGATGAGGTTGTTCAGATTGGTGATATAGGTCTGGTGATGCTTGCCGTAATGGTACTCCAGCGTCTCTTTGGACATGTGCGGTGCGAGCGCATCGATGGCATAGGGCAGTTCGGGAAGCTTGTGTTCCATAGGGTTCTCCAGGACGGTTGACAGCCGGGCCGTGTGCAGCCGGCTCTTGGTATGCGGCTGAATGATAGCGTGTGCTGCGCTGCACGCCAATGGTTGACTAAATTACTAAGTTATTACCTATGCGCCTATGGGCGCGTGGGCAAGGCGGCTTGCCCTAGCGGCGAAGGCTGGAGCTTTTGCGCTATTATGCGTCGATCGCCCATCCCCAGACTCTGACCTATGACCTGGCTAGCCCTCGTCCTTGCCCTGCTGCTGGAACAATTCCACCCGGTTGGCCGCGGCAACCTTTTTTATAGCGGTTACCGTGGTTTTGCCGACAGCGTGGAGCGTAATTTCAATGCTGGCGAGTACCACCATGGCGTGGTCGGCTGGATGATTGCCGTGCTGGTGCCCAGTGTGCTGGTGCTGCTGGTGGCCGGCCTGCTGTACCTGGTGCACTGGTCGCTGTATTGGCTGTTTGGCCTGGCGGTATTGTATGTCACCATGGGTTTCAGGCAGTTTAGCCCGGCCTTTACCGGGGTGGCCGACGCACTGAAGGAAGGTGATCTGGCAACGGCCCGTACCCTGCTGGGTGGCTGGACGCGAGAGCCGGCCAGCGAGCTGCACGAGGCCGAAGTGGCGCGGGTGGCGATCGAGCAGGGTTTGATCGATGCTTATCGCCACGTATTTGGCCCCATGTTCTGGTTTATCGTGCTGGGCCCGTTCGGTGCCGTTGCTTATCGCGCCGCCACCATCTTGCAGCTCAAATGGGGTACAAGGGATCGTCGGCGCGGCGAGCGCTTCGGCAATTTCGCCGACAAGGCGGCCTATGTCATCGACTGGTTGCCCATCCGTGCCACGGCGGCCAGCTTTGCCGTGGTGGGGGATTTCGAAGACGCCGTGTTCTGCTGGCGGCAGCAGGCCGAACGCTGGATCAGTGAGACCTACGGCATCTTGCTGGCGGCTGGCGCAGGCGCCATTGGTGTGCGCCTGGGCATGCCGCTGCACCAGGAGCATACCGTACGCTTTCGCCCCGAACTGGGGCTGGGCGAGGAGGCGGATGCCAATATGCTGGCCAGTGCGGTGGGCCTGGTCTGGCGCACGCTGTTGTTCTGGCTGGCGCTGATACTGCTGGTTACCTTGGTGCGTTATCTTTGACTCCCTACTCGGTGCATGGCATGCCTACCATCCACTTTACTGACGGCAGCCAGCTGGCTGTCGCCAATATCTACTGCATAGGTCGAAACTATGCAGCCCACGCGGCTGAACTGGGCAACACGCTGGAGCCTGAGCCGGTAGTGTTCCTCAAGCCGACCTCGGCTTTGCTGCATGAAGGGTCGGCCATTACCTTGCCGGACTACTCGAACGATGTGCACCACGAGGCCGAGCTGGTACTGGCGATAGGGCTGGGGGGCAAACATATAGCCCGCGATGCGGCCATGAGCCACGTGGCCGGCTATGCGCTGGGGCTGGACTTGACCGCGCGTGATCTGCAGACCCAGGCCAAGAACAAGGGCCTGCCCTGGGCGGTGGCCAAGGGGTTTGATGGATCGGCCTGCCTGTCGCGTTTCATTGTGCCGGCACAGTTGCCGGAACCCCAGGCAGCCCGCTTCAGCCTGCAGGTGAATGGCCAGATCCGGCAGGTGGGGGATTGCAGCCTGATGATCCATGATCTGCCCGCCATCATTGCCTACCTCTCCAGTCGCTTTACCTTGCAGCCGGGCGATCTGATCTATACCGGCACCCCGGCGGGGGTGGCTGCCATCCAGGCCGGTGATGTGCTGGAGCTGGCGTTGGACGATGTGCTGAAGGCGCGTTTCGAGGTCGCATGAAACGGCGCATGCGCATCCAGGTCAAGGCCCGCTGGGCCGAGGAGGAGGTGCGGGTGCGCATACACCCGCCCACGCCTGTGCCGCAGGCGTTCAAGATACTCGCCGTGCTGGGCATATTGCTGTTCTGGTGCTACTACCTGGGCTGGTTTGGCCGGGGTGGGCAGGATGGTCTGGAGACCGGGTTCCTGCTATTTGGCATCTGCCAGATGCCCATGCTGTGGTGGTGGGTGCGTGGGCAGATGCGGCGCTGGCACTAGGCTGCCGGCAGGCTGGCCAGATCCCAGCGCGGACGCACGGCAAACGGCCCGGCCTCACGCGCATGCAGCAGCCGTTGGGCGCCGGCATAGGCAATCATGGCGCCGTTGTCGGTGCATAAATCCAGCGGCGGGTAATAGACCTTGAGCTTGCGCTTGGCGGCCATGGCATCGAGCCCGGCCCTGAGCTGGCGATTGGCGCCAACGCCGCCTGCGACCACCAACTGCTTGAGGCCCGTCTGCTTGAGTGCGGCCCAGCATTTGCTGGTCATCAGGTCCACGACGGCAGCCTGGAAGGCGGCGCAGATATCGGCGCGTGTGGCATCGTCTAGCTCGCCTTGCTTCTTTACCAGGGTCAGTACCGCTGTCTTGAGGCCGGCAAAGCTGAAATCCAGATCGCCCGAATGCAGCATGGGACGGGGCAGGGTAAAGCGGCTGGGGTCGCCCTGGTCGGCCAGCCTGGACAGCGCGGGGCCGCCTGGGTAGCCCAGGCCCAATAGCTTGGCAGTCTTGTCGAAGGCTTCGCCTGCTGCATCGTCCAGCGTCTCGCCCAGCAACTGGTAGTGGCCTACGCCATGCACCGCCATCAGCTGGGTATGGCCGCCCGATACCAGCAAGGCCACAAACGGAAAACTGGGGGACGGTTGAGCCAGCAAGGGTGAAAGCAGGTGGCCCTCAAGGTGGTGCACGCCAATGACGGGTTTGCCCAGCGCCACGCCCAGGCCATTGGCCACTGCCGCTGCCGTCAGCAGGGCGCCGGCAAGGCCGGGGCCCTCGGTAAAGGCGATGGCGTCGATATCGGCACGCACCTTGCCTGCATCGTGCAGGCAGGCCTCGGTCAGCGGCAGTACCCGCCGGATATGGTCGCGTGAGGCAAGCTCCGGCACCACGCCACCGTATTCGGCATGCATGGCCATCTGGGTATGGATGTGATGGGCCAGCAGGCCGTGCTCGGTGTCGTACAGGGCAACACCGGTTTCATCGCAGGAGGATTCGAGGCCGAGTACCAGCATGGGCATTACCTTGGAGTATCGTAAGTGGCCGGGGCCGTGGCGCTATTGGCCCAACCCCGGATTGTTGCTCAGTCCAGGGTGACTGTCAGATCGCTCCGCTCGGTGGAGACAATGTTGAGCACGTCCATGATGCGCAGGAACCAGTCACCCAGGGCCACGCGCGAGAAGCCGGCATCGTGCCAGACGATCTCGACCGTGCCTTCTACATCGTTGGACAGTACGTCATACAGGCCATCCAGGTTGTGGCCCATCTCGTAATCGAGCTCCAGCTGGCCTTCCAGCTGCTCGTAGAAATCCTCTACCTGGGAAACATTGACGAATTCGATACGGGTCAGCGGCATGGGGATATCTCGGTAAATTGCTCGTAGTGATCGATGGTGACATAGCGACGGCCATCCCGGCTGGGTTCAAATACCAATCGCTTGGCATTGCGCTTGCCGCCACGGTAGTCCAGGTCGGCCTCACGCCAGTTGCCGCGTGGCAGGCGCTTTTCGCGGTTGCCGAAATGATCGCCGCCCAGGCTTTTGCCTTGCAGCTCCGGACTGCGCCATAGCGGGCGACCGGGCTGCCAGCCAGCCTGGCGGGCTTGCTTCTTGGTGACGAACTGGGCCGGCAACTGGCCGGTCTGGTTGAGCTGGCTAAGGCTTTGCGCCAGTTCGGTGGTGTTGAGCTGGCCTTGCAGCTTGCCGTTGAGCGACTGCGCCACCTGGCGGCAATCGGGCAGAGGCGCTGCCAGGGTGTTCAGGCAGATCAATAGGACAGCCAGGGCGCGCATTGTAATGTCTTGTGCTGGGCAAAGTCCGAATTATCGGTTTGCCGGCGGCTGAGGTCAAAGCCGGGTAAGCCTGTATCCAATTGTAAAAAAGCGCCACCGGGCAGGGTGGAGTGGAACCAGCTTGCCTGCATGCCTATCATAGCCCCCATGAAACGATATTCTGCTTTGACATTTGCCGTGCTGCTGGGTCTGGCGGGTGTGGCCAGCGCCAATGAACTGCCAGATCTAGGCGATTCGGCGCTGGCGAACCTGCCACCGCATGAGGAGCGCTATATTGCCGACATGACAGTGCGCGAGTTGCGCCGTTCCGGCATGGTGCTGGACGACGTGGAAGTGACTGAGTACCTGGAGCGCCTGGGCTACCGGCTGGTGGCGGCCAGCAATGAGAATCGGGTCAATTTCCGCTTTTTTCCCATCGCCGAAAACACCATCAATGCCTGGGCAGTACCGGGGGGTGTCATCGGCATCAATACCGGCCTGATGGTGCTGTCGCAGCACGAGTCTGAACTGGCGGCAGTCATGGCGCATGAAATCGCCCATGTGACCCAGCATCACTATGCCCGTATGGTGGAGTCGCAAAAGGGTGCCGGCCTGATGACGCTGGGCACCCTGGCCCTGGCCATCCTGGCGGCTTCGCAAAGCCGCGGCGGCGATGCGCCCATGGCGGCCATTGCGGCCAGCGAGGGCTACCAGGCGCAGCGCTATCTGGATTTCTCCCGGGATCTGGAGCGTGAGGCCGACCGGGTAGGCATGGCCACCCTCAAGGGTGCCGGCTTTGACATGCACGCCATGCCCAATTTCTTCGACCGCATGCAGAAGCACTACCGCAATGTGGACAACGGGGCTTTTGCTTTTTTGCGTACCCACCCAGTCACCGGCGAGCGCATCAGCGACAGCCAGTCGCGCGCGGCCGAGCAGGCTTACCGGCAATGGCCGGACAGCGTGGACTACCTGCTGGTGCGGGAAAAGGCACGCGGGCTGCAACTGGGGCCGCGCGCTGCGCTGGACTACTACCAGGGCACTACAGGGCAGAAGAAGTACACCAGCGAGGCGGCGCAGCAATATGGCTATGCCCATGCCCTGCTGCTGGCCGGACGGGCAGATGCCGCCTGGGTGCGCTTGCAGCAGGCGCAGCAAGCCTTGCCGGGCGGCCATGCCATGTTTGAATCATTGGCCGGCAGCATACGTCTGCAGCAGGGGCGGCTGGCAGATGCCGCTGCCTTGCTGGCAGCCGGGCGGGAGCGCTTCCCTGGTGCCCAGGCGCTGGTCTATGGCGAGATTGATGTAAAGATGCGACAGAATGAGGGCAAGCAGGCCATTGCCCTGCTGGAGGGGGCGCTGGCCGAGCGAGGGGGGGACCCAGGGCTGCATAAACGCCTCGCCCAGGCCTATGCCCTGCAAGGTATGCAAGGCCCGTCGCACCGCGCCATGGCTGAGTATTACGCACTTCTGGACGAACCCAGTACAGCTATAGAGCAGCTGAATATTGCCCGCCGCAGCGGCGGCGATTTCTACCAGATGTCGGCTATCGAGGCCCGTATCAAGGAGCTGCGCAGCCGGCTGGATGGCAGGAAATTCAAGGAAGACCCTGCTACGCGAAATCCCTCCTGACATTGCGCCGGATTTGCTGCCTAGAATGAGAAACAAGGGTCAATATAAAAAGGTGCGTTCCATGCTGCGCCAGTTCACAGGGTGTGTGGCGGTCTGCCTCGCTTCGTCGGCCTGGGCCGGCGAATTCACGCTGAGCAGCGGCCTGAGTTTCAGTGAGTACGACGATCCGCGCGTACTGGAGACCGGCATGCCCTTGTCGCTCGGCTATCGCAGTGGCGACTGGAGTCTGGACGCCAGCGGCAACTGGCGGGATCAGCGCAGCGCTGCCACTACTACCAGTTCGGCCATCAAGGGCTATCGTCCTTTGCGTTTGGCCGGCCGTACCATCTGGGTGCCGGTGACGGGCCCGAGGCCGGATGGCAGTGCTGCCCGCGTCAGCGGCTGGGGTGACCTGAATCTGGGGCTGAGCCGTAGCTTTATGCTGGGCGAGCTGGAGGACGGCAGCAGCCTGGATCTGCGCGCCGTGGTCAAGCTGCCCACCGGAAGCCAGGCCAAGGGTTTCTCTACCGGCAAGACAGACTGGTCGCTGGGTGGCAGCTACAGCCGCAGCATGGGGCCTTACAGCCTCAGCTGGACCTCGGGCTATAACTGGATAGGCAAGCAAAGCGGCTATGCCACGCGCAATACCTGGAGTAGTGATCTTTACCTGGGCTATGGCCTTAGCGATGGGCTGGACCTGGGGCTGGACTATGCCTGGTCGCAAAGTGCCACCCCTGGTGGCGAGGCGTCGCGCACGCTGACTTTGTCTACCGGCCTGCCCTTGGGTGAGCGTGGCTACTTTACCTTCAGCTATCTGCGCGGGTTCTCTGACGCTGACCCGCAGCAGGATTTCAACTTCAGCTACAACTACAGCTTCCGCTGACATGGCCATGCGATTGTTCTGGTGGGCCTTGCTGTTTTGCCTGGCGACTGCGCAGGCTGCCGTAGTGGGCCGCATAGAAGCCGCAGGTGGGCAGTACGGCCGGCAGGATGATGCGGGTGCCAGCAAGCCGGCCATGCTCAATGGTGTGGTCGAGGCCGGAGACACCCTGATCACCGGCAGTGGTGGCTGGATGGTGCTGGCCATGAGCGATGGCGCCAGCCTGACCTTGCGACCTAATACCCAGTTGCGTATCGATGAATACCGCTACCAGGCTGAGCAGGCCAGTGAGTCGCGGGCGTGGTTGCGGCTGGTTCGTGGGGCGTTGCGATCGGTTACCGGTTTGATAGGCCAAAGTAACCGGCCGTCCTATCGGCTGGCTACCCCAACCATGACCATAGGCATACGCGGTACTGATCACGAAACCGTGCTGCAGGATCACTCGGCTGACGCCGATACGCCGGCAGGGGTGTATGAATGGGTGCACGAGGGCGAGAGCGTCATGCAGGTTGCAGGCCAGGAATTGGCGGTGCGGCCCGGCGAGAGCGGCTACCTGCCGGCGGCTGACGGCGCCTTGCCGCGCCTGCTGGCACAGCGCCCCCGGCTGTTCGAGCGCTTGCAGCAGTTTGGCCGGGAGCAGGGGCTGGATCAGATATTGGAGCGGCTGCATGACAGGGGAGAGGGCGGTTTCCGCGCCCGGCCTTTGTCGCCTGATCAGCGCGAACAACTGATCGAGCAGGGCAGGCAAGCTGTGCGCGAGCGCATGGAGGCATTGCCGCCTGGTCAGAAGCCAGATAGGGAGCAGGTGCAGAAAGCCGTGAAGCAGCGGCTGCAGAAGCTCGAACGTCCTCCCACCTTGCCGCGCAAACGGGTGGGCGGCTAGCCTGCCATGGGGTCGGGCATACCGGCCTTGCCGCGCATGCAGGCCAGGTAAAGCCCGCCATCCGGCCCCGTGCCGCTGCGCTGGGCCTGCCATATCATCTCCGCCAGGCAATCCATCATTTCATGCTGGGCACGATGCTCGTCGCCTGTCTGCTGACAGAGCGCCTGGTAGAGCTCGCGCACGCCATGGGGCTGGTTGATCGACAATTGCTCCTCGATGGCGAGGTGCATATTCATATGCAGGAAGGGGTTGGTCTCGCCAAACTCGGGCAGGTAATCCAGGTCGGCGTAGCGCTCGGGGGCGTCGACGATGGCGTGATACTCGGGATGGCGTACCAGCACGGCCAGGGCGATTTTCTCCAGGTCGGTGAGGGGGGCGGATTGTTTCTGCTTGGCCCAGGTGTCGAACAGGAAACGGCGGGCTTGGTCGCGGGTGGGATTGAACATCGGTGTGGCCGGAAGGGAAGCAGGGGGTATTTTCCGCTGCCCGCGGTCGTCAGTCCAGCTTTGCCAGCACAAGGCTTTGATGCAAAAGGCGATTGGCGCCGTCCAGCCGGGCAAGCTGGCCGTTGCCGTAGAAGCCGGCCAGAGGTGTGCCCGGCCAGGCGCGCACCAGGGTCTGCCATTCCCTGTCCTGGCCATCGTGCAGTGCCGGGCCACGGCCGGCGCAGGAGAACAGCAGGCCGGCTGCAGGTGCAGGCTGGCTGGCCATGGCCTGTACTTCGGACAGGGCGGTGGCTGCGGTGCGGCGCATCCATACTACCCGCTCGCCGGGAAACAGCCGTGCAGCCACGGTGACGCTGCCATCGGGGTTGAGCGACACCAGTGGCCAGCATTGGCTGGGTTGGCTGTCTTCATCCAGGGTGGCCAGGGCCAGTTCATGCAGTTCCGGCAGGCTTACCATGCTGCGTCTAAGCGTGGCGGCAGCCATGCGGCCGTCCAGGCTTTGCAGCTCGAAGCCGGCAATGCCGGTGACCGTGAAGGCCGGGCTGACCGGTGACAGGCCTCGGGAAACCAGCACATCGCTGGCCGGCAAGGCCAGCTCCGCCTTGCCGTCTGCCGCAATCTGACCTTGGCGCCAGACTTTGTAGGGGCCGACACCTGTTGCGTCGCCGGCAATGCCGCCATAGCGCGCCCAACCGGTTTCCAGCCAGGCCAGGTCCAGGGTGTTGGGGGCGGCCAGCGTCAGTCTCGGTGTATCGGCCTGGGCTGGCGGCAACTGCTGTATCAGCATGGCGGCGGCGGCCGGCGTATCTACCAGCCAGTCGTCCTCGTTCATTACCCCCAGTGCGGTGCAGCCTGCCACGGCCAGCGTCTGGGCCGCGCGGGCGGCGGCCACTAGGGCAGGGCGTGGGTCGTGGGCAAAATCGGCGGAGAGGAAAAGCAGCACGGCGGCGGCTCTTTGCTCCCCCAGTTTGGACAGGGCCTGCTCTACTGCGTCGGCAGCGAGCCTGGGGGAGGGGCGGGAAGCATGGGCGAGGCCAGAAGCGTAGCGGGTGGACATGCTGCCATTATCCTTCATCGCCGCTGGCTTCGCTGGCGCGCTATGATGTATTCATCATTTCTTCCGGAGGCCTTGGTCCATGTCTGCTCCCATCTATGATTTTGCCGCCAAACGACTGGACGGTACGCCTGAGAACCTGGATGCCTACAAGGGCAAGGTGTTGCTGATCGTCAATACCGCCAGCGAATGTGGCTTTACCCCCCAGTTCACGGGTTTGCAGTCTGTGTACGAGCAGTTCAAGGACAGGGGGTTTGAGGTGCTGGGTTTCCCCTGCAACCAGTTTGGCGGGCAGGAGCCCGGTGATGCCGAGCAGATAGGGGCGTTTTGCCAGAAGAACTTCGGGGTGGGCTTTCCCATGTTCGAGAAGATAGATGTCAATGGTGACGACACCCACCCGCTATACAAATACCTCAAGACCTCGGCCAAGGGCTTGCTGGGCACCGAGGCCATCAAGTGGAACTTCACCAAGTTTCTGGTGGATCGCGAGGGCAAGGTGATAGACCGGTTTGCACCATCGACCAAGCCCGAGGAGCTGGTCAGCAAGATAGAGGCATTGCTCTAAAGTTCGCTACCGGCAAAATCTTTGTGGCAGGGGCGAGCAGGCTTGCTGTGCCCAGGTGCTGCCTGCGCATGCGGGCCAGGTCGTAGCCGCCACACCGGATTTTGTTGGAGGGCTTGAACACGGGTTATCCGCAATCTTGCAAACTGCTTGCAAGGCCCGCTTGCGGATTGCCGGGCGGGGGCATTTCGGCTAGAATTCGCCCTGAAAATCACGGAATTATCAGAGGGAACGGGATAGGCACGCCTATCCCGTTTTCTTACGTCTAGAGCGCGTAATGCGTCCTGACAACCGCAATTCAGGAGTCGCCGGTGTCCCAACAACGTTCCAAAGCCTTGCTCGCCCTTGCCGATGGCACGCTCTTCCACGGCACGTCCATCGGTGCCGATGGCCATACGGTTGGTGAAGTGGTGTTCAACACCGCGCTGACCGGTTACCAGGAAATCCTTACCGATCCGTCTTATTGCAAGCAGATCGTCACGCTGACCTATCCGCACATTGGGAATGTGGGCGTGAATCGCGAGGATGCGGAATCAAATGGGGTGTTTGCCGCTGGCCTGATCGTGCGCGATCTGCCCTTGCGCGCCTCCAACTTCCGCATGGAAGAGACACTGGACGCTTACCTGCGTCGCAACAACACGGTGGCGATTGCCGATATCGACACCCGCAAGCTGACCCGCATCCTGCGGGAAAAGGGCGCGCAGTCGGGCTGCATCATGGCCGGCGAGGTGGATGCGGATCGTGCGATCGAACTGGCCCGCGGCTTTGGCTCCATGGCCGGGCAGGATCTGGCGCGGGTGGTGAGCTGTACCGAGGCCTATCGTTGGGATACCCGTGAGTGGCAGTTGGGCATGGGCTACGCCGCCCAGGTCAATGCACGCTTTCATGTGGTGGCCTACGATTTCGGCGTCAAGCACAACATCCTGCGCATGCTGGCCGAGCGTGGCTGCAAGCTGACCGTGGTGCCGGCCCAGACCTCGGCCGAGGATGTGCTCAAGCTCAATCCCGATGGCGTGTTCCTCAGCAATGGCCCGGGTGATCCGGAGCCTTGCGACTACGCGATTGCGGCCATCCGTACCTTCCTCGACAAGAAGCTGCCGGTGTTCGGCATCTGCCTGGGTCACCAGTTGCTGGCGCTGGCTGCCGGTGGCAAGACCAGCAAGATGAAGTTTGGCCACCACGGTGCCAACCACCCCGTGCAGGATCTGGATGACCGTCGCGTGCTGATCACCAGCCAGAATCATGGCTTCCAGGCGGATGAGAGCACCCTGCCGGGCAATGTGCGCATCACCCACCGTTCGCTGTTTGACGGCACGGTACAGGGTATCGCCCTGACCGATCGCCCGGCCTTCAGCTTCCAGGGTCACCCCGAAGCCAGCCCAGGTCCGCACGACGTCGCCTACCTGTTCGATCGCTTTACCGCCGCCATGGCGCAACACAAGCAATAAGGACACGCCATGCCCAAGCGTACAGACATCAAATCCATCCTGATCATCGGTGCCGGCCCCATCGTCATCGGCCAGGCTTGCGAATTCGACTATTCCGGTGCTCAGGCCTGCAAGGCCCTGCGCGAAGAAGGTTACAAGGTCATCCTGGTCAACTCCAACCCGGCCACCATCATGACCGACCCGGAGATGGCCGATGTGACCTACATCGAACCCATTACCTGGGAAGTGGTCGCCAAGATCGTCGACAAGGAACGTCCGGATGCCATCCTGCCCACCATGGGCGGCCAGACGGCGCTTAACTGCGCGCTGGACCTGTGGCGCAATGGCGTGCTGGACAAGTACAAGGTCGAGTTGATCGGTGCTACGCCCGAAGCAATCGACAAGGCGGAAGACCGTCAGAAATTCAAGCTGGCCATGGACAAGATCGGCCTGGGCTCGGCCCGTTCCGGTATTGCCCATACGCTGGATGAGGCCTTGGCCGTGCAATCCAAGCTGGGCTTCCCGGCCATTATCCGCCCCAGTTTCACCATGGGCGGTACGGGCGGCGGCATCGCTTACAACATCGAAGAGTTCATCGAGATCTGTACCCGGGGCCTCGATCTTTCTCCTACCCACGAGCTGCTGATCGAAGAGTCGCTGCTGGGCTGGAAAGAGTATGAGATGGAAGTCGTGCGCGACCGCAACGACAACTGCATCATTGTCTGCTCCATCGAGAACTTCGATCCCATGGGTGTGCACACCGGTGACTCCATCACCGTGGCACCGGCCCAGACGCTGACTGACAAGGAATACCAGATCATGCGTAACGCCTCCTTGGCGGTACTGCGTGAAATCGGTGTGGATACCGGTGGCTCCAATGTGCAGTTCTCGGTCAATCCCAAGGATGGCCGGTTGATCGTCATCGAGATGAATCCGCGCGTATCGCGTTCGTCTGCGCTGGCGTCCAAGGCAACGGGCTTCCCCATTGCCAAGGTGGCGGCCAAGCTGGCCGTGGGCTTTACCCTGGATGAGCTCAAGAACGACATTACCGGCGGCCTGACCCCGGCTTCGTTCGAGCCTTCCATCGACTACGTGGTCACCAAGATCCCGCGTTTCGCTTTCGAGAAGTTCCCGCAGGCCAATGATCGCCTGACCACCCAGATGAAGTCGGTGGGTGAGGTGATGGCCATAGGCCGTTCGCTGCAGGAATCCATGCAGAAGGCCTTGCGTGGCCTGGAGACCGGCCTGGCTGGTTTTGACGAGCGCACCACCGACGTGGACAAGCTGGCGGCCGAACTGGGCGCGCCGGGGCCTGAGCGTATTCTCTATGTGGCCGATGCTTTCCGTCTGGGCATGAGCCTGGATGATGTGTTCAGCCATACCAAGATCGACCCCTGGTTCCTGGCGCAGATCGAAGATCTGATCCTGGACGAGAAGGCCTTGGCCCAGCGCAGCCTGGACAGCCTGGATGGCGCCGAACTGCGCCGCCTCAAGCGCAAGGGCTTCTCTGACCGCCGCCTGGCTATCCTGCTGGGTGCCGAAGCGGCTGCCGTGCGTGCACGCCGCCACAGCTTCGGTGTGCGCCCGGTCTACAAGCGGGTGGATACCTGCGCGGCGGAATTTGCGACCAATACAGCCTATATGTACTCGACCTATGAGGAAGAGTGCGAGGCACAGCCTACCAATGCCAAGAAGATCATGGTGTTGGGTGGCGGGCCCAACCGCATCGGCCAGGGTATCGAGTTCGACTATTGCTGCGTGCATGCCGCCCTGGCGCTGCGCGATGATGGTTACGAGACCATCATGGTCAACTGCAACCCGGAAACCGTGTCTACGGATTACGATACCTCCGACCGCCTGTACTTCGAGCCGCTGACGCTGGAAGACGTGCTGGAAATCGTGCATGTGGAAAAGCCGGCCGGCGTGATCGTGCAGTATGGTGGCCAGACGCCGCTGAAGTTGGCGCGGGCGCTGGAGGCCAATGGCGTGCCCATCGTCGGCACCAGCCCGGACATGATAGATGCCGCCGAGGATCGTGAGCGCTTCCAGAAGCTGCTGCACGACCTGGGCCTGAAGCAGCCGCCCAATGCAACGGCCCGCAACGAGAAGGATGCACTGGTGCTGGCCGCCGAGATTGGCTACCCGCTGGTGGTGCGCCCCTCCTATGTGCTGGGTGGCCGTGCCATGCAGATCGTCCATAGCGAGGATGACCTGACGCGCTATATGCGCGAGGCGGTCAAGGTCTCCAACGACAGCCCGGTGTTGCTGGATCGCTTCCTCAACGATGCCATCGAAGTGGATGTGGACGCCATCAGCGACGGCCAGGCCGTGGTGATAGGCGGCATCATGGAGCATATCGAGCAGGCCGGTGTGCACTCAGGCGACTCGGCCTGTTCGCTGCCGCCCTATTCGCTCAGCCAGGAGATGCAGGATGAGCTGCGTCGCCAGACTGTTGCCATGGCGCGTGCCTTGAATGTGATCGGCCTGATGAACGTGCAGTTTGCCATCCAGGGCGAGACGGTTTTTGTGCTGGAAGTGAACCCACGGGCCTCGCGTACCGTGCCTTATGTGTCCAAGGCTACCAGCCGGCCGCTGGCCAAGATTGCTGCTCGTTGCATGGTGGGGCAGACGCTGGAAGCGCAAGGCGTGCATGGCGAGGTGATCCCGCCGTATTATTCGGTCAAGGAAGCCGTCTTCCCCTTCATCAAGTTCCCTGGTGTGGATAGCATACTCGGGCCGGAAATGAAGTCGACCGGCGAAGTCATGGGTGTGGGCGACACTTTCGCGGAAGCCTATGTGAAGTCGCAGCTGGGTGCTGGCGAAAAACTGCCGACCTCGGGCCGGGTATTCCTGTCGGTGCGCGATGCCGACAAGCCGCAGCTGGCAGAGATGGGCCGCATGCTGGTGGATGCCGGGCTGGAGCTGGTGGCGACCCGTGGTACTGCAGCCGTGCTGCATGCTGCCGGTATTCCGGTGCAGGAAGTGAACAAGGTCAAGGAAGGCCGCCCCCATATCGTGGACATGATCAAGAATGGCGAAATTGCCCTGATCGTAAATACGGTTGACGAGCGACGTGCCTCGATTCAGGATTCCTATTCCATACGCTTTGAGGCACTCAAGGGCCGTGTGCCTATCTACACCACGGTGGCAGGTGGCCGTGCTGCGGCCTATGGCATCAAGCACATGCGGGAATGGACGGTCTATTCGGTGCAGGGTCTGCACGAGCGTCTCAAGACGGCCTGACCAGTCTAATTGTTAGCCGGCCGCCGCGCCTGGGCGCGGCGGCTCTGTTTTTGTCCCGATGGCGTTGCCATCGGGTTTGTTTTTAGCACCCGGCCAGAAAGGTGGCCGGCATGGAGAAGCACGAAATGATCAAGGTACCTCTTACCGTTTTGGGCGCGGAATTGCTCCGGGCCGAGTTGCAGCAGCTGAAGAGCGTTGAGCGCCCTTCGGTGATTGCGGCCATTGCTGAAGCCCGTTCGCATGGCGATCTGTCGGAAAACGCCGAGTACGATGCGGCCAAGGAGCGGCAGGGCTTTGTGGAAGGGCGTATTGCCGATCTGGAAGGCAAGCTGTCCAATGCCGTGATCATCAATCCGGCCGAGATTGATGCCGAAGGTCGTATCGTATTTGGTACCACCGTGGATCTGGAAGACCTGGAATCCGGCGACAGCGTGACCTACCAGATCGTGGGTGACGACGAAGCAGATATCAAGCTGGGCAAAATTTCCGTTTCCAGCCCCATCGCCCGTGCACTGATCGGCAAGTCGGCCGGCGATGTGGCCGAGGTGCAGGCGCCTGGCGGTATCCGCGAGTACGAAGTGCTGGACGTGAAGTACATCTGATCCGGCTTGCCGGCTCCCACGAAAGGTAGCGATGCAAACGTTTCCGAATGCGCTGCGCTCCATCCTGACGGTGTTCTGGATAGGTGGGCTGTGGGTCATAGGCCTGCTGGTAGGCCCCTTGCTGTTTCAGCAGCTGGACAACAACCTAGCCTATCGCATGGTGGCGGTAATGTTCCGTGCCATGGCCTGGGTCGGCATCGTGGCAGGTATCTATATCGTTTTCCACATACTGTGGGATGAGGGCCTGCGGGCTTTCCAGACACTGGAGTTCTGGTTGATCCTGGGTATGTTGATACTGACCCTGGTGAATCATTTCGCGGTGTTCCCGGTGATCTCCGAGGTCAAGCCACAGATGCACACCGCCGCTGAGGGCGTGTTCGGCGGAGGCTTTCAGAGCTGGCAAACCATCTCCAGTCTGATCTACCTGATACAGAGCGTGCTGGGGCTTGTCTATGTAACGCGCGGTGCTGTCAAGTAGGGGTTGTCGCATTCTGGCGACGGCATATAGCATAATTTCCAGTTTTTTCTGACGCTATCATCAGTAGGCGCTAATCTACTCCCCTGCATCCGCAAAAATCCAAGCGCGGAGCTATCAGGGGAGTTGTAAGCAATGTCCAGTCCAAATCTGCTGGCGGTATACGCCCGCACGCCTACTGGTGATAGCGAGCTTGCTGCACCAGCCAACGGTCTAAGTATCAACCAGCGCAAGTTCCTGCAGTGGAGCGATGGTCAGTTGTCTGTCGCAGAGATGGCCGAGCGCATGGCTGCCGGCCACTCGGTGGATACCGCCCAGGTTGCCCGTGATATGGAGCGCCTGGAGAAGCTGGGTCTGCTCAAACCCCTGGGATCCGGTATCAATGTGGCAACAGCTGCCCATGCAGCGCCTGCTGCCCCCGGCGGCAAGAAAAAGCTGCCCTGGTGGCTGGCGGGTGCCGGCGCCGTGGCGGTAGTCGGTAGCTTGGTGGCCTTTTCCCAGCAGTCGCCCCAGCCTGTGGCACAGCAGCGTGCCGCCGATGGCACGCCGGTTGCCCAGCTGGCGCCGGAAGAAACCGAACAGCAGATATTGGGTGTGATGCCCAACCCGGCGCGCTGGTTCTCGCCTGGCCCCAAGCCGGCGCCAGAAGAGATCAAGCCGACCGCATTGCCGGTCAAACCCGTCGAACCCAAGCTGGCTGTAGCACCGCTGCCCAAGCCTGTGGCGCTGCAGCCCGTTGCCGCTGCCCCGCAGGCCACGCCGACCGCTGCTGCTGTCCCTCCGGTAGCGCCTGCACCGGTGCCACTGGCTGTAGACCCTACGCCCAAGGCTGAACCCGCACCATCGGTGCAGGTGGCAAGTGCCCAGCCCATGCTGGCCAAGCCAGAGCCGCCTGCGCCTAACCGCAAGCCTATCTACCGTGAGCAGCCGGAGTTTCCGGTTGAGGCGGCACGAAATGGCGTGGACGGTGGCAGTGTCAGGGCGCGTATGACCATCAATGAATCGGGCAAGGTGGTGAAGGTCGATATCCTGGATGCCAAGCCACGCCGGGTTTTTGATCGTGCCGTGGTGGCTGCGCTAAGTAAGTGGAAGTTCCAGCAGGCTGCTGCTGGCTTTACGGTGGATACGGACGTGGTGTTCAAGCAGGACTGATTGCCGCCCGGCGCTTTGCGCCAGCGCCAAAACAAGAAGCCGGCGTAAGCCGGCTTCTTGTTTATAAGCCCTAGTGCGACAGACCTACTTGGCCTTGATCCGGGTAGCAGGCTTACCTTTGCTGTTAGCCATCTTGCCAGCGCGGCCGGTAGCCACCGTAGGCTTGGCCGCCGCCTTTTTGCTGGCGGTTTCCAGCGCTTTGGCGCTGGGTTGCTTCTGGCCGGGCTTGGGCAGCTGAATCTTTGGTTTGCCATCCTGAGTAGGGCGGTACAATACCAATAGTTTGCCGATGTGTTGCACGGGGGCACAGCCCAGCACCGAGCATATCTCGGCATACCAGGTCTCGCGTGCTTCGCGATCGTCACCCTGTACGCGAACCTTGATCAGTTCATGGGCGTCGAGGTTGAGCGCGATTTCACGCATGACTGCATCGGTCAGGCCATTATTGCCTATCATCACTACCGGATTAAGGCCGTGGGCTTGAGCGCGCAGGTACAGGCGCTCGTCTCTGCTCAGTTCCATTCATGTAACTCCGCGAAAAAGCGACGAATTCTAGCTGAATCCTCTCCGGAACGTAGCGACTATTAGATAGCGTGGCAAGAAGATTCCGGGATGTTTCAATAATAGGCAGCAAAGTTTATGACAAGAAGCAAAACCAGCAAGGCGTGGTTGCAGGAACACGTCAACGATCAATATGTGCAAAGGGCACAGAAGGATGGCTATCGTGCGCGGGCTGCCTACAAGCTGCTGGAGATAGATGAGAAGGACAAGCTGCTCAAGCCCGGCCTGTGGGTGGCGGACCTGGGTGCGGCCCCAGGCAGCTGGTCGCAGGTGGCCCGCCGGCGCATGGGTGACCATGGTCGCGTGTTTGCGCTGGATATCCTGCCCATGGATCCCTTGCATGGGGTGGAATTCATCCAGGGGGATTTTCGCGAGGATGCGGTGCTGAAGCAGTTCACCGAATTGCTGGGCGGTCGTCTGGTAGACCTTGTGATCTGCGATATCGCCCCCAATATGAGCGGTATGGCGGTGACGGACCAAGCCCGCAGTTTCTATCTTTGTGAGCTGGCATTGGAATTTTGCCGCGATTGGTTGAAACCCGGCGGCCATTTTCTGGTCAAGACCTTCCAGGGCTCGGGTTACACCGAGTACATGCAAGCCATGCGCGCTACCTTCCAGACGGTGGTAACGCGCAAGCCGGACGCCTCGCGCGACCGTTCTACAGAAATCTACCTGTTGGGTAGGGGAAAAAAGCCCTGACGGGCTGGTCCCTTGCCGATAGAATCCGTATGTAATGATGGCCGCTGCCGGCGTGGCCGTTTCGAAACCGCCGGTAATTAGGAGCGTCCCGTGAATAATCTGGGCAAGAATATCGCAATCTGGGTGATCATCGGTCTGGTGCTGATGACTGTGTTCAACCAGTTCTCCAAGGGCCAGGAACAGAAAACCCAGGTCCCTTACTCGCAGTTCATGAGCGAGGTGCAGGAAGGCCGCATTGCCAGCATCGAGATCGAGGGCGATCTGCTGCGTGGTCAGTGGATACGTGGCAAGCGCAATGATGGCACCAGTTTCTCCAGCTTTGCGCCGTTTGATTTCCGCCTGGTCGACACCCTGATCAAGCACAACGTCAAGTTCGGCGGTAAGCCGCAGGATGAGCCCAGCCTGCTGATGAGCATCTTCATCAACTGGTTCCCCATGCTGCTGTTGATCGGTGTCTGGATATTCTTCATGCGCCAGATGCAGGGCGGCGGCAAGGGTGGTGCTTTCAGCTTCGGCAAGAGCCGTGCCCGTATGCTGGATGAAACCAACAACCCCATCACTTTCGCCGATGTGGCCGGTTGCGATGAAGCCAAGGAGGAAGTCACCGAGATCGTCGACTTCCTGCGCGACCCCAGCAAGTTCCAGAAGCTGGGTGGCCGTATTCCCCGCGGCATCCTGATGGTGGGCTCGCCCGGTACGGGTAAGACCCTGCTGGCGCGCGCCATTGCTGGCGAAGCCAAGGTGCCGTTCTTCAGCATCTCCGGTTCGGATTTTGTGGAAATGTTTGTCGGCGTTGGTGCCGCCCGTGTCCGTGACATGTTTGAGAACGCCAAGAAGAACGCTCCCTGCATCATCTTCATTGATGAAATCGATGCGGTTGGCCGCCAGCGCGGCGCGGGTCTCGGCGGTGGCAATGACGAGCGTGAGCAGACACTCAATCAGATGCTGGTGGAGATGGATGGCTTTGAAGGCAATTCCGGCGTGATCGTGATCGCTGCGACCAACCGGCCTGACGTGTTGGACCCGGCGCTGCTGCGCCCTGGTCGCTTCGACCGTCAGGTGGTGGTACCGCTGCCTGATATCCGTGGCCGTGAACAGATACTGGCCGTGCATATGCGCAAGGTGCCCATCGCCAGCGATGTGGATGCTGCTGTGCTGGCCCGTGGCACTCCAGGCATGTCGGGCGCCGATCTGGCCAACCTGGTGAACGAGGCGGCATTGTTTGCTGCCCGTGGCAACAAGCGCCTGGTTGACATGAATGATTTCGAGCAGGCCAAGGACAAGATTTTTATGGGGCCGGAGCGCCGCTCCATGGTGATGACCGAGGACGAGAAGCGGGCCACGGCCTACCATGAGTCGGGCCATGCGGTGGTCGCCAAGCTGCTGCCGGGCACCGACCCGGTACACAAGGTCACCATCGTGCCGCGTGGCCGCGCCCTGGGTCTGACCTGGCAGTTGCCCGAGCGCGATGCCATCTCGCTCTACAAGGATCAGATGCTGAGCCGCCTGGCTATTCTGTTTGGTGGCCGTATCGCCGAGGACCTGTTCGTGGGCCGTATCTCCACGGGGGCGTCCAACGACTTTGAGCGTGCCACCAGCATTGCCCGCGATATGGTTACCCGCTATGGCATGTCGGACAAGCTGGGCCCCATGGTTTATGGCGAAAACGAGGGCGAGGTGTTCCTCGGCCGCTCGGTGACCACCCACAAGAATCTGTCGGAAACCACCATGCAGCAGGTGGATTCGGAAATCCGCCGTATCATCGACGAGCAGTACGCGCTGGCACAGCGCCTGCTGGAAGAAAATCGCGACAAGGTTGAGGCCATGACGGCCGCTCTGATGGAGTGGGAGACCGTTGATGCCGAGCAGGTGGAGGACATCATGCAGGGCAGGCCGCCGCGTCCTCCCCGGCCTTCGGCGGGCAGCAAGCCGCCAGCAGGTGACAGCCCTAGCGGTTCGGCCCCCCAGCCAACCACGACGCCCGCACAGGAACTCTAACACCAAGCAAATACAGCAGCGGGCATGTCCCGCTGTTGTGCTTTCTGCCATGTCCACACTGCTCCACGCCGGACGTTTCCGGCTTACCCTCAATCGGCCCTTGGTCATGGGCATCGTCAACGTGACGCCGGATTCCTTTTCGGATGGCGGACGCTACGATGCCTTGCCTGCCGCCCTGGCGCACGCCCGGCAATTGCTGGATGAGGGGGCGGATATCCTGGATATCGGTGGCGAATCCACCCGCCCAGGTGCGCCCCAGGTTGGTGTGGAGGCGGAGCTTGCGCGGGTGCTGCCGGTTTTGCACGAGCTGGTGCAATGGCAGGTGCCCCTGTCCATCGATACCCGCAAGACCGAGGTGATGCGCGCTGCGCTGGCGCTGGGGGTGGATATGGTCAACGATATTGCTGCGCTGGAGGCACCCGGTGCGCTGGCAGCAGTGGCCGACAGTGCGGCTGCAGTCTGCTTGATGCACAAGCAGGGCGAGCCGCAAAGCATGCAGGCCGAGCCGCAATACCAGGATGTGGTGCAGGAAGTCAGCGACTACCTGCGTCAGCGCAGGGCGTTGGCGCTGGCAGCTGGCATGGCGCCCGAGCGCATCGTGCTGGACCCCGGCTTTGGCTTTGGCAAGACGCTGGACCACAATATCGCGCTGTTCCAGGCCTTGCCCACACTGGTGGGGCTAGGTAGCCCGCTGTTGGTGGGGGTGTCGCGCAAGTCCATGCTGGGCAGGCTGTTGGATGACAGGCCGGCTGCACAACGCGATGCGGCCAGTGTTGCGGCGGCGCTGCTGGCTGCCCAGGCTGGGGCAGGTGTCTTGCGGGTACACGCGGTACGCGATACGGTGGATGCGCTAACAATAGCGGTGGCGCTGGCACCCAACCCAGGCGCCCAACCATAAACCATGCCATGGCGAACATGGCGGACCAAAGCAGGGAGTGAGCATGAGCAGGAAATACTTCGGCACGGATGGTGTGCGTGGCCGCGTGGGTGACTACCCGATTACCCCGGACTTTGCCATGCGGCTGGGCTATGCAGCCGGCAAGGTGCTGTCTGCCCGCCGGGGCGGTGGTATCCATGCTGCGGTGCTGATAGGCAAGGACACCCGGATATCGGGCTATATGCTGGAGTCTGCGCTGCAGGCTGGCTTGTCGGCTGCCGGCGTGGATGTACACCTGACGGGGCCGTTGACTACCCCGGGCGTCGCTTACCTGACTCGTGCCCTGCGCCTTTCGGCCGGCGTGGTGATCTCGGCCTCGCACAACCCCTTTGAGGACAATGGGATCAAGTTCTTTGGCGAAGGCGGGCTCAAGCTCGACGATGCCGTGGAGCTGGAGATCGAGGCTGAGCTGGACAGGCCGCTCAACTGCGTGGCGGCTGACCAGTTGGGCAAGGCGTGGCGGGTAGTGGATGCGGCGGGTCGCTACATTGAATTCTGCAAGAGCACCTTCCCCAATGAGTACGACCTGCGCGGAGTCAGGATCGTGGTCGATTGCGCCCATGGCGCGGGCTACCAGATTGCGCCGCATGTGTTTGATGAGTTGGGCGCGGATGTCATTGCCATGGGCAACCAGCCTAATGGCCTCAACATCAACGAGGGCGTGGGGGCTACCGAGCCAGAGGCCATGCGCCAGCGGGTGCTGGCCGAGAAAGCCGATTTCGGCATTGCCCTGGATGGTGACGGCGACCGCCTGATGATGGCCGACAGCGAGGGGCGCCTCTACGACGGCGACCAACTGCTTTATGTGATGGCGCGCTTCCGCCAGGAGCAGCAGCTGCTGCAGGGTGGGGCAGTCGGGACGCTGATGTCCAACCTGGGGCTGGAGCATGCACTGGCAAGGCTGGATATCCCGTTTGCCCGGGCCAAGGTGGGTGACCGCTATGTGCTGGAGGTGTTGAAGGAAAAAGGCTGGCAACTGGGTGGTGAGAATTCCGGCCACCTGCTGTGCCTGGACAAGCACAGCACTGGGGACGGCATAGTTTCTGCCCTGCAGGTGTTGGCTGCCGTGCGACTGTCGGGCCGCAGCCTGGCGGAGTTCTGCGCCGATCTGACGATCTATCCGCAGATACTGCGCAATGTGAAGATACAAAAAGGCTTTGATTTCCGCGACAGCCTTACCATACAGGCTGCCCTGGTCGAGGCCGAATGCGAGTTGTCGGGTCGGGGCAGGGTGTTGCTGCGCCCTTCGGGTACCGAGCCGGTGCTACGAGTGATGGTGGAGGCTGATGATATGGCGCTGACCGAGCGCTGGGCTGAACGCTTGTCTGAAGTGGTGGCACAGGCTGCCTTGTAGTTGGGCGCGCGATAGCTAAAGCAAAAGGCGACGGTTGCAACCGTCGCCTTTTGCTTGCCAGGAAGGCGCAGAGGCGCCCTCTGTGGCATATGGCCTAGCCGAACTTGCCGGTGATGTAGTCTTCTGTTTCCTTACGCGCCGGCTTGGTGAATATCTGGTCGGTTCCGCCCACTTCGACCAGCTCGCCCAGGTACATATAGGCGGTGATATCCGAGACCCGAGCGGCCTGCTGCATATTGTGCGTCACCATGGCGATGGTGTAGTCCTGCTTGAGCTCGTGCACCAGCTCCTCGATATGGGCGGTGGAGATGGGGTCCAGCGCCGAGGTGGGCTCATCCAGCAACAGCACTTCGGGCTTCACGGCCACGGCGCGAGCGATACAGAGGCGCTGCTGCTGACCGCCGGACAGGCCCAGTCCCGATTGCCGCAGTTTGTCCTTGACCTCATTCCACAGCGCAGCCTTTTGCAGCGCCCATTCCACTCGGTCGTCCATCTCGGCGCGGCTCAGCTTCTCGTAGAGCTTCACGCCAAAGGCGATGTTGTCGTAAATGGACATGGGGAAGGGGGTGGGCTTCTGGAACACCATGCCGACCTTGGCGCGCAACATGTTCAGGTCGGTCTGGCTGTTCAGCACATTCTCGCCATTCAGCAGGATTTCCCCCTCGGCGCGGAGCTTGGGGTAGAGATCGTACATGCGATTGAAGGTGCGCAGCAGGGTTGACTTGCCGCAGCCGGAAGGGCCGATGAAGGCGGTGACTTTTTTCTCGGGGATGTCGAGATGGATGTTCTTCAGCGCATGGAAGTTGCCGTAGTAGAAGTTCAAGCTACGGACAGCCAGTTTGGGCGTGGAGGAGGTCGCGGTCATGGTGTTGGACTTTCTTGCAATGTCATCAATCGGCCGGCTTAGGCTTGGTCTTTCTTGAGCAGCACGCGGGCAATAATATTGAGCGCCAGTACCGCCAGGGTCACGATCAGGGCAGCGGCCCAGGCCAGCTTGATCCAGTTGTCGTGCGGGCTCATGGCAAAGCGGAAGATCACCACCGGCAGGTTGGCCATGGGCGCGTTCATGTCGGCGCTAAAGAACTGGTTGTTGAGCGCGGTGAACAGCAGCGGCGCGGTCTCGCCAGAGATACGCGACACCGCGAGCAGGATGCCGGTGAGCACGCCGGCCTTGGAAGCGCGCAGGGTGACGGCAGTCACCACCTTCCAGCGCGGTGCGCCCAAGGCATAGGCGGCCTCGCGCATGCTGTGGGGAACCAGTCGCAACATGTTTTCGGTGGTGCGCAGTACCACGGGTATCACCAGCAGGGCTAGTGCAAAGCTGCCAGCCCAGGCGGAGAAGTGGCCCACATGCTGCACATAGGCAATCCACACAAACAGACCGATCACGATGGATGGGGCTGACAGCAGGATATCGTTGATGAAGCGCGCTGTCGGGGCCAGCCAGCCACGCTGGCCGTACTCGGCCAGGTAGATGCCAGCCATGATGCCTATCGGTGTGCCGATGGCGGTGCCGCCGGCTGCCATCATTAGGCTGCCGAAGATGGCATTGCGCAGGCCGCCACCTTCGCTATCCGGTGCTGGGGTATCGTGGAGGAATACGTCCAGGTTGATGGCGGACAAGCCATTGCTGAACAGGGTAAAGAGTATCCACGACAGCCAGAACAGACCGAACAGCATGGTCAGGGTGGACATGGTGAGATTGAAGCCGTTGATGAGGCGACGGCGCAGGTAGAGTGACTGGTTCATATCTAGTATCCCCTTGCTCAGCTATGGCTGCCATCGCCCTTTTGCAGGCGCAGCAACAGCAGTTTGGAGCAGGACAGCACCACGAAGGTGATGAGGAAGAGAATCAGGCCCATCTCGATCAGGGCGCCGTAATGGAGTGCAGCGCTTGCCTCGGCGAACTCGTTGGCCAAGATGGAGGCGATGGAGTTGCCGGGGTGGAATAGCGACTCGATGGCGTCGTAGGAGTTGCCGATGACGAAGGTGACGGCCATGGTTTCGCCTAGCGCGCGCCCTAAGCCCAGCATGATGCCGCCGATGACGCCGCTACGGGTGTAGGGCAACACCACGTTCCACACTACCTCCCAAGTCGTGGCGCCCAGGCCATATGCCGATTCCTTCAGCATGGCGGGGACGATCTCGAACACGTCGCGCATTACCGAGGCAATGTAGGGAATGATCATGATGGCGAGGATCAGGCCGGCGGTGAACATGCCTATGCCGAACGGTGGGCCGTCAAACAGCTTGCCAATAAGCGGAATACCGGACGTGGCTTCGGTCAGCCAAGGCTGGATGGGCGGGATGGTGAACAGCACGTTCTCGCCCAGCTTGATGGGCAGGCCATCCATCAGGATGGGGGCGACGACGAAGAGGCCCCAGATGCCGTAGATGATGGAGGGGATGCCCGCCAGCAGTTCGATGGCGATGCCCAGTGGGCGGCGCAGCCAGGCAGGCGCCAGCTCGGTCAGGAACAGGGCAATGCCGAAGCTCACCGGCACGGCGATCAGCAGCGCGATGAAGGAGGTGATCAGGGTGCCCTGGATGGGCCGCCAGGCACCAAACTCCTCGGCAACTGGATCCCAGGACGAGGAAAAGATGAACTTATAGCCGAAGTGGGTAATGGAATCCCAACTGCCATGCACCAGCGACAATATGATGCCGGTCAGCAGCGCCAGGACCAGGAAGGCTGCGCCACGGGTCAGATTGAAAAATACGGCATCAGCCAGTTGGAAGCGCGGTGGTCGGGCTTTTTCGGGCATGGGCTTCTCGCGTTGTTACGAACAAAGCGGCAGGCATTGATGAACTTCATCAATCCCTGCCGTGGCTTGCGATTCCGCACCCAGGGATGCGGAAAGGGCGCTGAGTTTACTTCAGAACGATGGTTCCGGCTGTGTCGGTCATCTGCTTCCAGGAAGCCTTGATCTGGGCAACGACTTCATCCGGCATGGGGATGTAGTCCAGATCCAGGGCCATCTTGTCGGCTTCCGCGCTATAGGCCCAGTCAAAGAACTTCAGCACTTCCTGGGCGTTGGCAACCTTGTCCTGTTTCTTGTGCATCAGCACAAAGGTGGCGCCGACGATGGGCCAGGAATTCTTGCCGGGCTCATTGGTGAGGATTTCGTAGAAGCCAGGGGCGTTCTTCCAGTCGGCATAGGCGGCGGCCGCCTTGAACGACTCTTCGCTCGGGTGCACGTAGGCGCCATCCTTGTTCTGGAGCGCGACGTGGCTCAGCTTGTTCTTCTTGGCATAGGCGTATTCCACATAACCTATGGCACCCTTGAGGCGCTGAACGTAGGCCGCAACCCCTTCATTGCCCTTGCCACCGATACCGGCGGGCCAGGCCACTGCCGTGCCTTCGCCGACCTTGGATTTCCACTCAGGGCTGACCTTGGACAGGTAGTTGGTGAAGATGAAGGTGGTGCCCGAACCATCTGCGCGGCGGACAATGTTGATCGCCAGGGCTGGCAGGGTGACACCCTTGTTCAAGGCAGCGATGGCGGGGTCGTTCCAGGACTTGATCTTGCCCAGGTAGATATCTGCCAATACGGCTGGGGTCAGCTTGACCTGGCCGGCGGCAACGCCGGGCAGGTTGTAAACCGGCACTACGCCGCCCATGACAGTGGGGAACTGCTGCAGGCCGTGCTTGCTCAGCTCTTCGGGCTTCATCGGGGCGTCGGAGGCGCCAAAATCAACGGTCTTGGCCTGTATCTGCTTGATGCCGCCGCCCGAGCCGATGGACTGGTAGTTGAGGCCGTTGCCGGTCTTCTGCTTATAGACCTCGGCCCACTTGGAGTACAGTGGATACGGGAAGCTGGCACCGGCACCGGTGATGTCGGCAGCGTGGGCAACACCCAGGCTCATGATGGCGATGGCGACCATTTTGCGGCCAAGGGACTGGTACATGGTGACTCTCCGTTTGATTTGACTGTTCCGATAGTGCGGTAACTCGCGAAGCCGGCGGCTGGTAAGGCCCTGCGCTACTGCCTAGGCTCTGCAAACGGAAGTGATGATAATCATCGTATATTTCAGCCACATTACAACTTTTGCGGCGAGTTGCTCGATGTCGCGCCGGTTTGACGCGCTGCCGGGCGACCCTGTAGAATGCGCGGCCTTTGCTGGGTGTGGATAGGTACCGATGATGCGCAAGCAGGTGGTCGGCAACTGGAAGATGAATGGCTCGGCTGCTGTGATGGGCGAGGTCCTTGATCAGTTGTCTGTGGAGCGCTTTTCCGCCGACGTGTCGGTTTGCGTGCCGGCGCCTTATCTGTCCGCTGCGGTGGATAGGTTGGCCGCATCGCCCATCAGGGTGGGGGCGCAGAATGTCAGTGAGTATGGTGATGGTGCCTACACTGGCGAGGTGTCTGCCCGCATGCTCAAGGATGTGGGCTGCAGTCTGGCGATTGTGGGTCACTCGGAGCGCCGCCGGTATTTTGCCGAGACAGATGCTGCGGTGATTACCAAGCTGGCGCGACTGCTGGAGGTGGGTCTGTTTGGCGTATTCTGCGTGGGTGAGACCCTGGCGGAGCGCGATTCGGGCGGGGCTGAGGCAAGAATAGAATCGCAACTCGCGCAGCTGCATACGCTGATGGCGCGGGGGGCGGGTGCGGAGCGGTTTTGTGTGGCTTACGAGCCGGTCTGGGCAATAGGTACGGGGCGCGCTGCTTCGAATGAGCAGATATCGTCCATGCATGAGTTTATCAAGCGCTGCCTTGGTCCCGCGTATGCGGTGCTTTATGGTGGCAGTGTCAAGGCGAGCAATGCTGCCGACATCATGGCTCTGACGGCTGTGGATGGTGTGTTGGTGGGTGGTGCTTCGCTGGATGCAAGAGAATTCGGCGCGATATGTCGCGCTGCGGGTTGAGAGGGTATGGAAGACTTACATTTGTGGAAAAGCCTGATCCAAGTTGTCAACTTGTTGGCGGCTGTGGGCGTTATCGTGCTGGTGCTGTTGCAGCAGGGTAAGGGTGCTGATGCGGGTGCGGCTTTTGGTACTGGCTCTGCGGGTAGTTTGTTTGGTTCCAGTGGTTCGGCAAATTTCCTGAGTAGGGCCACCAAATACTGTGCTATAATCTTCTTCGCTTCTTTGATTGGTTTGGTTCTTATCGAATCCAGGCCAATGGGTAAGGCGGATGCGGGCGTGATGTCGACTGTGGTGGGTGATAAGCCTGCTGCCGACAAGCAGGCTGCACCGGTTGCTCCAGCGCAAGACAGCAAGCAGGGTGGTATCCCGAACTGATTGTTGTTCAAAAAAGCTGTTCAAAAATTTGGTCCGCTGCCGACATGGTGAAATTGGTAGACACGCTATCTTGAGGGGGTAGTGGCGCAAGCTGTGTGAGTTCGAGTCTCACTGTCGGCACCAAATTCAAAAATCCATGGTTAACCGTCTATTGTGGTTGCCATGGTGTCAATGGAAGCTAGACTTCCATCACGTCTAATAAACTTGTAAACCGTACCTGGGAGCTTCCATGCTCGAGAACTACTTCCCGGTCCTGCTATTCATGGTGGTGGGTCTGCTGGTTGGTGTTGCCCCTATGGCGCTGGGCAAGGTGGTTGGCCTGCTGCTGGGCACCAATCGTCCTGACTCGGAAAAGCTCTCTCCCTACGAATGCGGCTTTGAGGCGTTCGAGGATGCGCGCATGCAGTTTGATGTGCGTTACTACCTCGTGGCCATCCTGTTTATCCTGTTTGATCTTGAAGTGGCCTTCCTGCTGCCATGGGCGGCTGTCATCAAGGAAATCGGTTTTCCCGGCTTCCTGGCGATGATGGTATTCCTCGGCATTCTGGTGGTTGGCTTCATCTATGAGTGGATGAAAGGTGCGCTGGAATGGGAGTAGCCGAGAATCCCGTCACCCAGGGGGTGATGGAAAAGGGCTTCGTGACGACCACGGTGGATACGGTGGTCAATTGGACGCGTACCGGCTCGCTCTGGCCCATGACCTTTGGTCTGGCCTGTTGCGCGGTTGAGATGATGCATGCGGGCGCCGCTCGTTATGACCTTGACCGTTTTGGCATCGTGTTCCGGCCCAGTCCACGTCAGTCCGATCTGATGATTGTTGCGGGCACCCTTTGCAACAAGATGGCACCCGCTTTGCGTAAGGTGTACGACCAGATGCCAGAGCCCCGCTGGGTGCTCTCCATGGGATCGTGCGCCAACGGTGGTGGCTATTATCACTATTCCTATTCCGTGGTGCGTGGTTGCGATCGCATAGTGCCGGTCGATGTCTACGTGCCGGGCTGTCCGCCGACGGCTGAGGCCCTGCTTTATGGCCTGATACAGCTCCAGAACAAGATCAAGCGCACCAATACCATCGCGCGTTAACCAAGATACGCATCATGGCGACCAAACTCGAAGCGCTGCAACAATCGCTGCAAACGGCCTTGGGTGACAAGGCCGTTTCCTTGACAGAAGCACTGGGTGAGCTGACCCTGGTAGTCAAGGTGGCCGACTGGCCGGCGATTGCCCGTACCCTGTGTGATCACGAATCGCTGCAGCTCAAGAGCTGTATCGATCTTTGTGGTTTGGACTACAGCACCTACAAGGACGGTGGCTGGGATGGCGCACGCTTTGCTGTCGTCTACCATCTGTTGTCGTTGGTGCATAACGTGCGCCTGCGCGTCCGCATCTTCTGTGGCGACGACGAGTTGCCGGTGATGCCTTCCATGATTGATGTCTGGCCTGGCCTCAACTGGTTTGAGCGCGAAGCGTTCGATCTGTACGGCATCGTCTTTACTGGTCATCCGGATCTGCGTCGCATTCTGACTGACTATGGTTTCGTCGGTCATCCCTTCCGCAAGGATTTCCCCCTGTCCGGTCACGTCGAGATGCGCTACGACCCGACCCAGGGGCGGGTGATCTACCAGCCCGTGACCATCGAGCCGCGCGAAATCACGCCGCGCATCATCCGCGAGGAGAACTACGGTGGCTGAGATCAAGAACTACACGCTGAACTTCGGTCCCCAGCATCCCGCCGCGCACGGTGTATTGCGCCTGGTGCTGGAGCTGGATGGTGAAGTGGTGCAGCGTGCCGACCCGCATATCGGCCTGCTCCATCGCGCTACCGAGAAGTTGGCCGAACACAAGACTTTCATCCAGTCGGTGCCGTATATGGACCGCCTGGACTATGTATCCATGATGTGCAACGAGCACGCCTATGTCATGGCCATAGAGAAGCTGATGGGCATTGAGGTGCCTGTCCGTGCCCAGTATATACGCGTCATGTTCGACGAGATCACCCGTGTGCTGAACCACCTGATGTGGATAGGCGCACACGGTCTGGATTGCGGCGCAATGACGGTGTTCCTGTACGCTTTCCGCGAGCGGGAAGATCTGATGGACTGCTATGAGGCGGTGTCTGGCGCCCGTATGCACGCAGCCTATTACCGCCCTGGTGGTGTGTATCGCGATCTGCCCGAGACCATGCCGCAGTACCAGGCATCCAAGGTGCGCAACGCGGCGGCCATCAAGCAGCTGAACGAGAACCGCCAGGGTTCGCTGCTGGATTTCATCGAAGACTTCACGCGGCGTTTCCCCACCTATGTGGATGAATACGAGACCCTGCTGACCGACAACCGTATCTGGAAGCAGCGTACGGTCGGTATTGGCGTGGTGTCGCCTGAGCGTGCTGTGCAACTGGGCCTGACCGGCGCCATGCTGCGGGGCTCCGGCGTGGAGTGGGATCTGCGCAAGAAGCAGCCCTACGAAGTCTACGACAAGCTCGATTTTGATATTCCGGTGGGTGTCAACGGCGATTGCTACGACCGTTACCTGTGCCGTGTCGAGGAAATGCGTCAGTCCAACCGCATCATCAAGCAGTGCGTGGACTGGCTGCGCAAGCATCCCGGCCCGGTCATCACCGACAACCATAAGGTGGCGCCGCCCAGCCGTGTCGACATGAAGTCGAACATGGAAGAGCTGATCCACCACTTCAAGCTGTTTACCGAAGGCATGCATGTGCCTGAGGGCGAGGCCTATGCTGCAGTCGAGCATCCTAAGGGGGAGTTCGGCATCTATCTGGTGTCGGATGGGGCCAACAAACCCTACCGCCTGAAGATACGCGCACCAGGTTTCGTGCACTTGTCCGCGCTCGACGAAATGGCGCGCGGCCATATGATTTCGGATGTCGTGGCCATCATTGGTACGCAGGACATCGTGTTTGGGGAGATAGACCGATGATGTTGACGCCGGAATCCCTCGCGCAGATAGATCGCGAAGTGGCCAAGTATCCCGCCGACCAGAAGCGTTCCGCCGTGATGTCCGCCCTGCGCATCGCCCAGGTGGAAAAAGGCTGGTTGTCTTCCGATACCATCAAGTTCGTGGCCGAATACCTGGGTATTGCGCCCATGGCCGCCCACGAAGTGGCGACCTTCTACAACATGTACGACCGTGCCCCGGTGGGCAAGTACAAGATCACCGTCTGTACCAACCTGCCGTGCGCGCTGTCTGGTGGTGTCGATGCCGGTGAATACCTGCAGAAGAAGCTGGGTATCCACTTCAACGAAACCACCGCCGATGGCAAGTTCACGCTCAAGGAAGGCGAGTGCATGGGTGCATGCGGCTACGCCCCGGTGCTGCTCGTGAACAACCACACCATGTGCAACCATATGACGCCAGATGCGATTGATCGCAAACTGGCCGAACTCAACTAAGGCCGGGGACGAAGCGTATGACCGTTTACGTCAAAGGCGTTGTATTCGACGGCGTCGATTTTGATGATCCGAACTCCTGGAACATCGATGCCTACATCCAGCGCGGCGGCTATGCCGCTCTGAAGAAGATCATTGCCGAGGGCATCACCCAGGATGCCATCATTGCCGAACTGAAGACCTCGTCCCTGCGTGGACGTGGTGGTGCGGGCTTCCCTACGGGCCTGAAGTGGTCCTTCATGCCGCGCAGTTTTCCTGGCCAGAAGTACCTGGTCTGTAATACCGATGAAGGCGAGCCGGGTACGTTCAAGGATCTCGACATCATCGTCAACAATCCGCATGCGCTGATTGAGGGGATGATCATAGGCGGCTACGCCATGGGCATTACCGTCGGTTACAACTATATCCACGGTGAAGTGTTCGAGGCCTATGAGCGCTTCGAGGCGGCCTTGGAAGAAGCGCGTCGTGCTGGTTTCCTGGGTGACAACATCCTGGGCAGCGAGTTCTGCTTCCAGCTGCATGCCCACCATGGCTATGGTGCCTATATCTGTGGCGAGGAAACTGCCCTGCTGGAGTCGCTGGAAGGCAAGAAGGGCCAACCGCGTTTTAAGCCGCCGTTCCCGGCCAGTTATGGCCTGTATGGCAAGCCCACCACGATCAACAACACCGAGACGTTTGCCTCGGTGCCCTATATCGTGCGTGAAGGTGGCCAGAAGTTCCTGGAACTGGGCAAGCCCAATAATGGTGGTACCAAGCTGTTCTCCATCTCCGGCCATGTCAATCGTCCCGGCAACTACGAGATCCCGCTGGGTACGCCGTTCGCCGATCTGCTGGAAATGGCTGGTGGCATGCGTGGCGGCAAGAAGATCAAGGCCGTGATTCCGGGCGGTTCGTCTGCGCCGGTGCTGCCTGGTCATATCATGATGGAAACCACTATGGACTACGATGCCATTGCCAAGGCCGGCTCCATGCTGGGTTCGGGCGCGGTCATCGTGATGGACGAAACCGTCTGCATGGTCAAGGCGCTGCGTCGCCTGTCCTATTTTTACTATGAAGAATCCTGCGGTCAGTGCACCCCGTGCCGCGAAGGTACGGGTTGGCTCTACCGTGTGGTGGATCGCATCGAGCGCGGCCTGGGCCGCCCGGAAGACCTGGATCTGCTTGAGTCGGTGGGCAAGAACATCGCGGGCCGCACCATCTGTGCCCTGGGTGATGCTGCCGTGATGCCGGTGCAAGGCATGCTCAAGCACTTCCGCGACGAGTTCCTGCACCACATCGAACACAAGAAGTGCTTAGTGCCGGGCTTTTGATCGCCCACGACGTGGCGGCCTGAAGTCTGGGCCGCTCGCCTGCAGTCTGTGAAATAACCGGCATCCGCCAGCTAGAAACGAAAGTTCGGGCAGCCCGACCATGCTTGAAATCGAAATCGACGGTACCAAACTGACAGTCCCCAATGGCACTACGGTCATTGAGGCTGCGCGTTCTATCGGTACGCACATCCCGCACTTCTGCTACCACAAGAAGCTGTCCATCGCGGCCAACTGCCGCATGTGCCTAGTGCAGGTTGAGAAGGCGCCCAAGCCGCTGCCCGCCTGCGCTACGCCGGTGAACGATGGCATGAAGGTGTACACCCATTCCGATATGGCAGTGAAGGCCCAGCAGGGCGTGATGGAGTTCCTGCTGATCAACCATCCGCTGGACTGCCCTATTTGTGACCAGGGCGGTGAGTGTCAGCTGCAGGATATCGCCGTCGGTTATGGCGGTTCCAGCTCGCGCTATGAAGAAGAAAAGCGCGTCGTGCCCAACAAGGATCTGGGCCCGCTGATTTCCACCGACATGACTCGCTGCATCCATTGCACTCGCTGCGTGCGCTTCACCGAAGAAGTGGCCGGCATGCAGGAGATAGGCATGGCGGGTCGGGGCGAACATTCCGAGATCATGTCGTTCATCGGCATGACAGTGGATTCCGAAATCTCCGGCAACGTGATCGATCTGTGCCCGGTGGGCGCGTTGACCTCCAAGCCGTTCCGCTATACCGCACGTACTTGGGAGCTGTCGCGTCGCAAGAGCGTGAGCCCGCATGATGGCCTGGGCGCCAACCTGGTAGTGCAGGTCAAGGCCGACCGCGTCATGCGTGTCCTGCCGCTGGAAAACGAAGCCATCAACGAATGCTGGATCGCTGACCGCGACCGCTTTGCCTACGAAGCGCTCAATAGCGAACAGCGCCTGACCAAACCCATGGTCAAGCAAGGTGGTGTCTGGCTGGAAACAGATTGGCAGACCGCGCTCGAATACGTCGGTAATGGCCTCAAGTCCATTAGCCGTGATTACGGCGCAGACACCGTGGCCGTGATGGCGACGCCACACTCCACGGTGGAAGAACTGTTCCTGCTCAACAAGCTGAGCCAGGCCTTGGGTGCTGGTAGCGCCAGCGTAGGCGGCCGCTATGCCGATGAGCGCCTGGCTGCTGCGCAGCAAGGTGCCGCCTGGCTGGGCCAGCCCATTGCCGACGTGGCGCTATCTAAGGCCGTGCTGGTGGTGGGGTCGACCCTGCGCAAGGAGCAACCGTTGCTGGCCCAGCGTCTGCGCCAGGGTGCCAAGCGTGGCCTCAAGCTGGCCATACTGAATCCGGCGGATGATGAGTTATTCAGCGCCATTGCCGCCAAGCTGATCAGCCGCCCGGACCAAATGGTCGAGGCACTGGCCGGCGTGGTCAAGGCAGCGGCAGAGCTCAAGCAGGCAGCAGTGCCGGCCGATGTAGCCGCTGCGGAACCCTGTGCCGCTGCCCGCGGCATTGCTCAGGTGTTGGTCGATGCCACAGCCGCCGAGGGCGACCGCGCTAGCGTGCTGCTGGGTAACCTGGCAGCCCATAACCCCCGTGCTGCCGAACTGGCCGCACTGGCAAACCAGCTCGCCGCCATTACTGGCGCAACCGTGGGCTGGTTGAGCGAAGCCGCCAACACCGTTGGCGCGCAGGTATTGGGCCTCACCAGTGGCAATCTGTTGAGCAAGCCACGCAAGGCTGTGCTGCTGTTCAACAACGAAGTCGAATTCGACAGCCATGATGGCCAAGCTGCGCTGGCTGCGGTGAAGCAGGCCGAGATGGTCGTGGCCTTCTCCGCATTCAAGCACGGCGCCGTGGACTACGCTGATGTGTTGTTGCCCATTACGCCGTTCTCGGAAACAGCCGGCAGTTTCATCAATATGGAAGGCAAGCTGCAGACCTTCAACGGTGTGGTGAAGCCGCTGGGTGACAGCCGTCCGGGCTGGAAGGTGCTGCGTGTGCTGGGTAATCTGCTGGCCAGCGAGGGCTTTGATTTCGACAATGCAGAAGCCGTGCGCAAGGCGGCCTTGCCGCAGGGCGAGGCTGGCATTGCCGCCAAGCTGGGCAATGCAGTCAACGGCTTGGCCGTGACGCTGCAGGCAGCAGCGACTGGCCTGGTGCGCATGGGTGAAGTGCCTATCTACCAGGCTGATGCGCTGGTTCGCCGCGCGCCGTCACTGCAGAAAACCCGCGATGCCGCTGCACCGTTGGCAGGCTTGTCGCCAGCCACTGCGGCACAGCTGGGTGTTGCCGAAGGCGATACCGTCAAGGTTCAGCAGGGCGAGGCGCAGGGCAGCTATACCGCTACCATCATGGCCGGTTTGGCTGATGGTGTGGTACGCCTGGCAACCGCTCATCCGACCACGGCCCAGCTGGGTGCCATGTTCGGTTCCATCCAACTGACGCGCGCCTGAGGAGAGAAGCATGATCGACGCGCTGCATAATGGTTTTCTGAGTCTGCTGGGCCCCATGCTGGGCACCCTGGCCTGGACCTTGTTCAAGATAGTCCTGATCATCCTGCCGGTGTTTGGTGCAGTGGCCTATCTGACGCTCGCCGAGCGCAAGGTGATCGGCTACATGCAGATCCGTATCGGCCCGAATCGTGTGGGTCCTTATGGCCTGCTCCAGCCTATCGCCGACGGTGTGAAGCTGCTGCTGAAGGAGATCATCTCTCCCAGTGCCGCATCTACCGGCCTGTTCTTCTTTGCGCCCATCATGGTGCTGGCGCCGGCGCTGGTCGGCTGGGCGGTCATCCCATTTGCACCAGGCCTGGTGCTGGCAGATGTGAATGCCGGTCTACTGTATGTGATGGCGATCACCTCGCTGGGTGTCTACGGCATCATCGTGGCCGGTTGGGCGTCCAACTCCAAGTATGCCTTCCTCGGTGCATTGCGCGCCTCGGCCCAGGTGATCTCCTACGAACTGGCCATGGGTTTCGCCCTGGTCGGCGTGTTGATGGTATCGAGCAGCCTTAACCTGAGCGATATCGTGAACCAGCAGGGACACGGCCACTTTGGCGGCTCCTTCATGTCGTGGAACTTCATACCACTGTTCCCGCTGTTCCTGGTCTACCTGATCTCGGGCGTGGCAGAAACCAACCGCGCGCCGTTTGATGTGGCTGAAGGTGAGTCTGAGATCGTGGCTGGTCACATGATCGAATACTCGGGCATGAGCTTTGCGCTGTTCTTCCTGGGCGAATACGCCAATATGTGGCTGATCGGCGCCATGACCTCCATCATGTTCCTGGGGGGCTGGTTGTCGCCGTTTCCGGCTTCGATACCGGTGCTCGGAGCGCCCAGCATCTTCTGGCTGCTGGCCAAGATGAGCTTCGTGATGTTCCTGTTCCTGTGGTTCCGCGCCACCTTCCCACGCTATCGCTATGACCAGCTGATGCGCTTGGGCTGGAAGGTGTTCATCCCCGTGACCCTGATCTGGATCGTGGTGGTGGCTGCTTGGATGCAAACCGATTATTCGCTCTGGAAATAAGCTGGGCATCATGGAAAAGATTCAGAACTTCTTCAAAACCTTCCTGCTGCTGGAACTGCTCAAGGGCATGATGCTCACGGGCCGGCATTTCTTCCAGCGCAAGATCACCGTGCAGTTCCCGGAAGAGAAGACGCCGTATTCGCCGCGCTTCCGTGGCCTGCATGCCCAGCGTCGCTACGCCAATGGCGAGGAGCGCTGCATTGCCTGCAAGCTGTGCGAAGCGGTTTGTCCGGCCATGGCCATCACCATCGAGTCTGAAGTCCGTGACGACGGTACCCGCCGTACCTCGCGCTATGACATCGATCTGACCAAGTGCATCTTCTGCGGTTTCTGCGAAGAGGCCTGCCCGGTTGATGCCATCGTCGAGACCCATGTACTGGAATATCACGGCGAAAAACGTGGTGACCTGTATTACACCAAGCCCATGCTGCTGGCAGTGGGCGACAAGTACGAAGCCGAGATCGCGAAGAATCGCGAAGCCGACGCCAAGTATCGCTAAACGGAAAGCCCCGGTAGCCATGACTCTGACCACCGTCATCTTTTACATATTCGCGGCCATCCTGATTGTGTCCGCCCTGCGCGTGATCACCGCCAAGAACCCGGTACACGCTGCATTGAGCCTGGTGCTGTCCTTCTTTACCGGCGCTGTGCTGTGGATGTTGATCGAGGCCGAATTCCTCGCCATCTCGCTGGTGCTGGTGTATGTCGGCGCCGTGATGGTGCTGTTCCTCTTCGTGGTGATGATGCTGGACATCAACTTCGAGGAGTTGCGCAAGGGCTTCTGGGGTTTCTTTCCGGTTGCCGCCATCGTGGCCACCATCATGGCTGCCGAGATGGTGCTGATCCTGCTGGCCAAGGGGAACGGCCTGGAGAGCTTTACCACGGTGGCGCCGCTGCCTGAGGGTGTCTCCAACATCAAGCAGCTGGGCATCCCCATCTATACCGACTACCTGCTGGCCTTCGAACTGGCCGCCGTGTTGCTGCTGGTGGCGATCATCGCCGCCATCTCGCTGACCCTGCGCCGTCGCAAGAACACCAAGTACATCAACCCGGCCGATCAGATTGCCGTGAAGCGCAATGACCGCCTGCGCATTGTGAAGATGCAAGCCGAAGTGGAAGTGCCGGAAGCGCCAGCCGCAGCTGACGACAAGCCGGCTGCCTGAACCGAAAGACGAGATAGACAGCCATGACCCTGACTCATTACCTCGTACTGGCCGCGATCCTGTTCGCGATTTCGGTATTCGGCATTTTCATGAACCGCAAGAACGTGATCGTGCTGCTGATGGCCATCGAACTGATGCTGCTGGCAGTGAACATGAACTTTGTCGCCTTCTCCAAATACCTTGGCGATACGGCGGGCCAGATCTTCGTGTTCTTCATCCTGACCGTGGCCGCCGCCGAGTCGGCGATCGGCCTCGCCATCCTGGTCGTGCTGTTCCGTAACAAGCGTTCGATCAATGTGGAAGACCTCGACAGCCTGAAGGGCTAAGCCCGGCAATCGAGCCTGACGACTCAACAAGAAACAGCCCGCGCGAAAAATGGATAAACCTACGCTCTACCTGCTGATAGCCCTGTTCCCGCTCTTCGGTGCCATTGTGGCCGGCCTGTTCGGCCGCGTCATAGGCCGTGCCGGGGCGCATTGGGTCACCATACTCGGCGTGGCGGCCTCCTGCGCTGGCTCGTTCTATGTGCTGTTCGACCTGCTCAACGGGGGCGAAGCCTACAACGGCAACGTCTACACCTGGTTGACGGTGGATGGCCTGGATGTGGCTGTCGGCTTCCTGGTCGACAAGCTGACCGCGATGATGATGGTGGTGGTGACCTTCGTGTCCTTGATGGTGCACATCTACACCATCGGCTACATGGAAGAAGACCCCGGCTACCAGCGCTTCTTCAGCTATATCTCACTGTTCACCTTCTCCATGCTGATGCTGGTGATGAGCAACAACTTCATCCAGCTGTTCTTCGGCTGGGAGGCTGTGGGCCTGGTGTCCTACCTGCTGATTGGTTTCTGGTTCAAGCGTCCTACCTCCATTTTCGCCAACCTCAAGGCATTCCTGGTCAACCGTGTCGGTGACTTCGGCTTCCTGCTGGGTATCGGCCTGGTGCTGTCGCATTTCGGCTCCTTCTACTACGCTGATGTGTTCGCCAATGCGCCGGCCCTGAAGGACGCCACCATCTCGCTGCTGCCAGGTACCCAATGGTCGCTGCTGACCGTGACCTGTATCCTGCTGTTCATCGGCGCAATGGGTAAGTCTGCACAGTTCCCCCTGCATGTATGGCTGCCCGATTCGATGGAAGGCCCGACCCCGATTTCGGCGCTGATCCATGCCGCTACCATGGTGACTGCCGGTATCTTCATGGTGTCGCGCATGTCGCCACTGTTCGAACTGTCCGACACCGCGCTCAATTTCATCCTGGTGATAGGTTCCATCACCGCGCTGTTCATGGGCTTTCTGGGCATCATCCAGAACGACATCAAGCGCGTGGTGGCTTACTCCACCTTGTCGCAGCTGGGCTATATGACCGTTGCGCTGGGGGCATCGGCTTATTCGGTGGCGGTGTTCCACCTGATGACCCACGCCTTCTTCAAGGCACTGCTGTTCCTTGCTGCCGGCGCGGTCATCATGGCCATGCACCATGATCAGGATATCCGTCGCATGGGCGGCCTGAAGAAGTACATGCCTGCCATCTACTGGACCTCGCTGCTGGGTTCGCTGGCACTGATAGGCACGCCTTTCTTCTCGGGCTTCTATTCCAAGGATTCCATCATCCTGGCGGTTGAGGCATCCAAGCTGCCGGCGGCAGGCTTTGCCTACTTCGCCGTATTGGCTGGCGTGTTCGTCACGGCCTTCTACTCCTTCCGCATGTTCTTCCTGGTGTTCCATGGCAAGGAGCGGTTCGGCCAGGCCGATGAGCACCATGGCCACGACGACGAGCATGGCGATGACCATCAACATGGCCTGGCGCCCGGCGAAAAGCCCCACAGCCCTGGCCTGGTGGTGACCGGTCCGCTGATGCTGCTGGCCATCCCGTCGGTGCTGATCGGTGCATTTGCCATCGGCCCCATGCTGGCAGGCGATTTCTTCAAGGATGTGCTGTTCGTTAATCTGCAAGCCCACCCTGCCATGGAAGCGGTGATACATCATGCCCACAACGCCGTGGCGATGGGCCTGCATGCCTTCGTGACCCTGCCGTTCTGGCTGGCACTGAGCGGTGTGGCGCTATCGGCCTATTTCTATCTCAAGCGCCCGGATATTCCGGCTGCCATCAAGACACGCGTGCAACCAATCTACACGCTGCTGGAAAACAAGTACTACATGGATCACCTCTATATCCAGGGTTTTGCGGCGTTTGGCCGTGGCCTGGGCAAGGTGCTCTGGAAGGTGGGTGATACGGTCATCATCGACGGCATCGTGGTGAATGGCACCGCCAAGCTGGTGGGCGCCGTTGCTGGCCTGGTGCGTCGCGTACAGACCGGCTACATCTATCACTACGCCTTTGCCATGATCATCGGTGCGCTGCTGCTGCTGACCTGGTGGCTGGGCCGTTTTGTTATCCCGCATTGATCGCGTTTACGCGTTTATAGAAAACACATTCAGTAGGTAAGGGTGGATATGTCTGAACATCTGTTGAGTCTGGCGATCTGGGTGCCGATCGTGGCCGGCCTCTTCGTGCTGGTGACCGGTGGCGACCAGAATGCTGGCTGGGCACGCAAGATTGCCCTGGTGGGGGCCTTGCTGGGCTTCCTCGTCACGATTCCGCTCTACACCCGGTTTGCGCCCATGCATGGCGGCATGCAGTTCGAGGAGATGCGTCCCTGGATTGAGACCTTCAATATCAACTACCACCTTGGTGTTGACGGCCTGTCCATGTTCTTCGTCATCCTCAATGCCTTTACCACCCTGCTGGTGGTGATAGCTGGCTGGGAAGTGATACAGAATCGTGTGGCGCAGTACATGGCAGCCTTCCTGATCATGTCTGGCTTGATCAACGGCGCGTTTGCCGCACTTGATGCCATGCTGTTCTATGTGTTCTTCGAAGCCATGCTGATCCCGCTGTACCTGATAGTGGGTGTGTGGGGTGGACAGAATCGCGTTTACGCTGCCATCAAGCTGTTCCTCTACACCCTGATGGGTTCGCTGCTGCTGCTGGTGGCCTTTATCTACCTGTATTTCCAGACGGATCGCAGCTTCGAGATTGCCGACTTCCAGCGCGTCGCGCTGCCCCTGGCGGTCCAGGGTTACCTGATGATTGCGTTCTTCTTCGCCTTCGCGGTGAAGGTGCCGATGTTCCCGGTGCATACCTGGTTGCCCGATGCCCACGTTGAGGCGCCTACCGGCGGCTCCATGGTCCTGGCCGCGATCACCCTGAAGCTGGGTGCCTATGGCTTCCTGCGGTTTGCCCTGCCGATTGCACCCGATGCTGCCCGTGAGTGGGGCTGGATCATTGTGGTGCTGTCGCTGATCGCTATCGTCTATATCGGCCTGGTGGCCTTGGTGCAGACCGATATGAAGAAGCTGGTCGCCTATTCGTCCATCTCGCACATGGGTTTCGTTACCCTGGGCTTCTACATGCTGGTGGATGGTGCGCCGACGACCTATGGCGTGGAAGGTGCGCTGGTACAGATGATCTCGCACGGCTTTGTATCGGCCGGCATGTTCTTCTGCATAGGGGTGATGTACGACCGTGTCCATAGCCGCAAGATTGCGGACTACGGTGGCGTGGCCAATACCATGCCCAAGTTCGCGGCCTTTGCCCTGCTGTTTGCCATGGCCAATTCCGGCCTGCCGGCTACTTCCGGCTTTGTTGGTGAGTTCATGGTCATCATCGGCGCCGTCAAGGTCAATTTCTGGTACGCCTTCCTTGCTGCCACCACCCTAGTGTTTGGCGCCAGCTATACCCTGTGGATGTACAAGCGGGTGATCTTCGGCGACGTAGCCAATGAAAACGTGGCGGCTTTGAAGGACGTCAATGCCCGTGAGTTCGCCGTGCTGGCAGTATTGGCGGTGGCGGTACTGGGCATGGGTCTGTATCCGCAGGCCTTCACCGAAAAGATGCACGCCAGCGTGGATACGCTGATTACCCATGTCAAAACATCCAAGCTGCCTTGATAAGCGCCGATACGAATACGGGATTGAACAAGAATGACGCTCGCTAGTTTGAATCTGGTCGCGGCCCTGCCGGAAATCTGGTTGCTGTGTGCTACCTCGGCTATCCTACTGATCGACCTGTTTATCAAGGACGAGAGGCGCGACATTACCTACGCCTTGTCCATGGTGACGCTGCTGGGTGCCGCCTTCCTTACCGTCAACGGCTTTGCCTGGACGCCACGGGTGGCCTTCTCCGGCATGTTCGTGGCCGATGCCATGTCGGATGTGCTCAAGTTGGGCATGTACGGCGCGGTAGGCCTGATGCTGGCCTATAGCCGCAGCTACGCCGCCGATCGTGGCATGTACCGTGGCGAGTTGTTCACCCTGTCGCTGTTTGCCCTGCTGGGCATGATGGTGATGGCGTCCAGCACCAATCTGCTGACCCTGTATGTTGGCCTGGAGCTGCTGTCGCTGTCGCTGTACGCCCTGGTGGCGCTGCCGCGTGATTCCCAGCCGGCTACCGAGGCGGCCATGAAGTACTTTGTGCTGGGCGCGCTGGCGTCAGGCATGCTGCTGTACGGCATGTCCATGGTGTATGGCGCTACTGGTTCGCTCGATATCCATACCATCGCTGCCAAGGTGGCAGATGGTTCGGCCAATCACACCCTGATGGTGTTCGGCCTGGTGTTCATTGTCACCGGTATCGGCTTCAAGCTTGGCAATGTGCCTTTCCATATGTGGGTGCCCGACGTCTATCAGGGTTCGCCTACCGCCGTCACCCTGCTGATCGGCTCTGCCCCCAAACTGGCAGCCTTTGCCTTCGTCATGCGTCTGCTGGTGCAGGGCATGCCTGGCCTGATGGCCGATTGGCAGGGCATGCTGATCGTGCTGGCTGTGCTATCCATAGGCGTAGGTAATCTGGTCGCCATCGCCCAGACCAACCTCAAGCGCATGCTGGCCTATTCGACCATCTCGCATATGGGCTTTCTGCTGCTGGGCGTCCTGGCGGGCACCGTGCAGGGTTATTCGGCGGCCATGTTCTACGCCATCGTCTATGCGATCACGGCCGTGGCAGGTTTCGGTGTGGTGCTGCTGATGTCGCGCCAGGGTTTCGAGGCCGAGCGCCTGGCAGATCTCAAGGGTTTGGCCAAGCGTAGCCCCTGGTTTGCCTGGATGATGCTGTTCGTCATGTTCTCCATGGCGGGTATCCCGGTATTTGTCGGCTTCTTTGCCAAGCTGGCGGTCATCCAGGCCATAGTCGAGGCGCAGCTGGTGTGGCTGGCCGTGGTGGCGGTACTGTTCTCGCTGATTGGTGCCTTCTACTACCTGCGTGTGGTCAAGCTGATGTTCATGGATGAGCCCAGCGATGAGAGCCCGATCGCGGTGAAGCTGGATATGCGCATACTGCTTTCGGTCAACTGCCTGGCCATGCTGGTACTGGGGCTGATGCCCAATCGCTTGCTGGTGCTGTGCTACCAGTCGGTGGGTCATAGCCTGGGTGTGATGTGAATACGACTTTAATCGTTTTTATCGGATTGGCGGCCTTGGCCGCCAATTTGCCGTTTATGCTGGAGTCCATCCTGTTCGTGCGCAAGCCGGCCAGTGGGCGCAAGGCCTTGGGCTGGCGGCTGCTGGAGCTGGTGCTGCTGTATTTCATTGTGGGTGGGCTGGGTTTGTGGCTGGAAAGCCGCTACGGCCCAGTGCATACCCAGCGTTGGCAGTTCTATGTCACCACCTTCGCCTTGTTCGTAGTGGCGGCCTATCCCGGTTTTGTTGCGCGCTATTTCTGGCGCAAGCCTGGCATGTAAGTACTTGTTTTTTCTGTATGTGCGGTGTCGTGGTAAAAAATCTGCAAAATTCTTTGTTGAAATGCTTGCCAGAATGGCAATACATCCCTAGAATGCGCAGCTCTTTGCAGGCGCGTAGCTCAGCTGGTTAGAGCACCACCTTGACATGGTGGGGGTCGTTGGTTCGAGTCCAATCGCGCCTACCAACACGGAGCAAGCGAATCATGTCATTCCGAACTACTACTACCGGCACTCTCTACTTGGGCTGAGTCGGCTTTCGGAAATTCGTTTGTTCAAAAGAAAAGTGCGACTTAGGTCGCACTTTTTTTTCGTCCTTACTCTACGCATATGCATCGTCAACTGGCTGAAAGGCCAACCGGCAACCTCAACCGCAAAGGTGAATGAAATGCCCATCGTTACGCTTCCCGACGGCTCGCAACGTAGTTTCGATCAGGCAGTGCGCGTCGCTGACGTCGCCGCCAGCATAGGCGCCGGCCTGGCCCGTGCAGCGCTGGCCGGCAAGGTGGACGGCAAACTGGTCGATACCTCCTACTTGATCGATCGCGATGTGCAACTGGCCATCATCACCGAGAAGGATGCCGAGGGGCTGGAAGTGATACGCCACTCTACGGCGCACTTGCTGGCGTTTGCCGTGAAGGAGCTGTTTCCGGATGCCCAGGTGACCATAGGTCCGGTCATCGAGCATGGTTTCTTCTATGACTTCAGCTACAAGCGTGCCTTTACGCCTGAGGATCTCGAGGCCATAGAAAAGAAGATGGGTGAACTGGCCAAGCGTGATATCCCGGTGGAGCGCTACGAGCTGAGCCGCGACGATGCGGTGGCCTACTTCAAGAGCATAGGCGAGCACTACAAGGCGGAGATCATCGAGAGCATTCCGGCCAACGAGGCGCTGTCGCTGTATCGCGAGGGCGAGTTCACCGACTTGTGCCGTGGCCCGCATGTGCCGTCCACGGGCAAGCTCAAGGTGTTCAAGCTGATGAAGCTGGCGGGCGCCTACTGGCGCGGCGACAGCCGTAACGAGATGTTGCAGCGTGTCTATGGCACGGCCTGGGCCAAGAAGGAAGATCTGGAGCAGTACCTGCACATGCTGGAAGAGGCCGAGAAGCGCGACCACCGCAAGCTGGGCAAGCAGCTGGACCTGTTCCATATGCAGGACGAGGCGCCTGGCATGGTGTTCTGGCATCCGAAGGGCTGGAGTCTGTGGCAATCGGTCGAGCAGTACATGCGCAAGCGTCTGTCGGTTGCGGGCTACCAGGAAGTGCGCACGCCCATGGTGATGGACAGGGTGCTGTGGGAGAAGTCTGGTCACTGGGAAAACTATCGCGAGAATATGTTCACCACGGAGTCGGAAAAGCGCGACTACGCAGTGAAGCCCATGAACTGCCCGGCCCATGTGCAGATCTTTAACAGCGGCCTGCGCTCGTACCGCGACCTGCCCATGCGCCTGGCTGAGTTTGGCGCCTGCCACCGTAACGAGCCGTCTGGTGCCTTGCACGGCATACTGCGGGTGCGTGGCTTTGTGCAGGATGATGCGCATATCTTCTGCACCGAAGAGCAGATCGTGGAGGAGTCGCGCGCGTTCAATGAGCTGGCGATGTCGGTCTACCGCGACTTCGGCTTTGACAATGTGGCGGTCAAGCTGAGCCTGCGGCCGGAGAAGCGTGCCGGCACGGATGAGACCTGGGATAAGGCTGAGAATGGCCTGCGGGATGCCTTGCGGGCCTGCGGCGTGGCGTGGGAGGAACTGCCGGGCGAGGGGGCCTTCTATGGCCCCAAGGTGGAGTACCACATCAAGGATGCGCTGGGCCGATCCTGGCAGTGCGGCACCCTGCAGCTGGACTTTGTGCTGCCGGAGCGCCTGGATGCCGAGTATGTCAGCTCGGAAGAAAGTGCCCGCAAGCGGCCGGTGATGTTGCACCGTGCCATACTCGGTTCGCTGGAGCGTTTCCTCGGTATTCTTATCGAGAACCATGCTGGTGCGTTCCCGCTTTGGCTGGCGCCAACCCAGGCGGTGGTCATGAGTATCAGCGAACACCAGGCCGATTATGCGGCTGAAATTACGGCAAGCCTCAAAAAACAGGGATTTAGAGTCGAGTCGGACTTGAGAAGTGACAAGATAGGCTTTAAAATACGCGAACATAGCTTGCAGAAGCTACCTTATCAGGTGGTCGTTGGGGATAAGGAAAAAGCTGCTGGATTAGTTGCCGTGCGTTCCCGCGGTGGTGAAGATCTGGGTCAGATGACGCTGGCGGCGCTGGTTGAGCGCTGGAATGCGGAGATGATCAAGGTCTGAGTCCGACGGTCCCGTTGAAATACGGGGCCGTTTCGTTCGGGTCGCGCGGTTTTCGTTTTTTACTTGGGAGTAAGCGCTATCGCTCAGGATAAAGAGCCGCGGATCAATGGTGAAATCACCGCCCGCGAAGTGCGTCTGAACGACGAGGAAGGCGAGCAGCTCGGTATTGTGAGCCTTGCCGAAGCATTGCGTATGGCAGAAGAGCGCGAGGTTGATCTGGTTGAGATCGCCCCGAATGCTGTTCCGCCTGTCTGTCGCTTGATGGACTACGGCAAGTTCAAGTACCGCGAGAGCAAGAAGCGCCATGAGCAAAAGCTCAAGGTCAAGCAGGTACAGATCAAGGAAGTGAAGTTCCGTCCGGGTACCGACGAGAACGACTACCAGGTCAAGCTGCGCAATGTAACGCGCTTCCTGGAAGAGGGTGACAAGGCCAAGATCACCCTGCGCTTCCGCGGTCGCGAGATGGCCCACCAAGAGATCGGCATGGCGCAGCTCAAGCGCATTGAAACCGATCTGGGTGAGCTGGCTTTGGTGGAGCAGTTCCCCAAGCTGGAAGGCCGTCAGATGATCATGATGCTGGCGCCCAAGAAGAAGGTCTGACCTTTCTTTCTTTGGCAGGATAAAGGGTGGCAACAAGCCCTGCCCGGGTGTGAATCCGGGTGCCTTGTTGTAATAACCGTGGTGTTGGGTATTAAGTGCGTGCAAGCGCCGCCCTGTGCCAAATCTAACTAAGGCAAAAACGGAGTACGTCATGCCGAAGATGAAGACCAAATCGAGCGCCAAGAAGCGTTTGAAGGTGTTGGGTAATGGGGGCGTCAAGCGCTCCAAGGCGTTCAAGCGCCACATCCTGACCAAGAAGACCACCAAGAACAAGCGCCAACTGCGCGGCACGACCATGGTCCACCCGACCAATATGGCTTCCGTGCGCGCCATGTTGCCGTACGCTTAATCTTCTCGGGAAAGGAATAAACCATGCCTCGCGTCAAACGTGGTGTAACAGCCCGCGCTCGCCATAAGAAAGTCCTCGCTCTCGCCAAGGGCTATCGTGGTCGTCGTAAGAACGTCTATCGCATCGCCAAACAGGCGGTGATGAAGGCCGGTCAATACGCCTACCGTGACCGCCGTCAGCGGAAGCGTCAATTCCGTCAGCTGTGGATCGCCCGTATCAACGCCGCATCGCGTGAATTGGGTCTGAGCTACAGCAAGTTCATGAACGGCCTGAAGCGCGCTTCGATCAATGTTGATCGTAAGGTGCTGGCCGATCTCGCCGTGTTCGACAAGGCCGCGTTTGCGCACATTGTTGCGCAAGCCAAGGCTAGCCTCGCGGCCTGAGCTACCGGTAGCTGAAAAAGGGAGGCGAAAGCCTCCCTTTTTTTGTCGCCCCACTCGCCATGGGTTTTCGCCTAGAGAATCCATCGCCAGTGATGAGGAGCGATGCAAGATGGACAATGTTCAAGCGATAGTCGATGAAGGTCTGGCCGCCCTGGCGGCCACCCACGATCCAGTCGAGCTGGAGAACGTGAAGGCGCGCTACCTGGGTAAATCCGGGGCGCTGACCGACCTGCTCAAGCAGCTGGCTGCGCTGCCGCCAGAAGAGAAGCGGGCACAGGGCGCGGTGATCAACCAGGCCAAGACGGCTTTTGAGCAGGCGCTGAACGGCCGCCGCGAAGCCATGGCAGCCGAGAAGCTGGCGCAACAGCTGGCCGCCGAGGCGCTGGATGTGACCCTGCCTGGGCGTGGTCAGTTGGCGGGTGGCCTGCATCCGGTGACCCTGGTCAAGGAGCGCATCGTTGCACTGTTCCAGTCCATGGGCTTTGAGGTGGCTGACGGCCCCGAGATCGAGGACGACTGGCATAACTTCGAGGCGCTGAATACGCCCAAGGGCCATCCTGCCCGTTCCATGCAGGATACCTTCTACGTGGAAGGCGGCCGTGATGGCGAGCCGCTGGTATTGCGTACCCACACCAGCCCCATCCAGGTTCGCTATATGCAGAACCACCAGCCGCCCATCAAGATCGTGGCCCCTGGCCGTGTCTACCGGGTGGATTCGGACGCAACCCATTCTCCTATGTTCCATCAGATGGAAGGTTTGTGGGTCGCCGAAGGCGTCAGCTTTGCCGACCTCAAGGCAACGCTGATCGACTTCCTGCGTCGCTTCTTCGAGCGCGATGACCTGCAGGTACGGTTCCGTCCTTCGTTCTTCCCCTTCACCGAAACCTCGGCCGAGGTGGATGTGCTGGGCGAGCGCGGCTGGCTGGAAGTCGGTGGCTGCGGCATGGTGCATCCCAATGTACTGCGCAATGTGGGCATAGACCCAGAGCAATACACCGGTTTCGCTTTCGGTATCGGTCTGGATCGTTTTGCCATGCTGTATTACGGCGTCAACGACCTGCGCCTGTTCTTCGATAACGATCTGACCTTCCTGAACCAGTTCCGCTAAGCCGACTGGGCCAGCCCATCTGTGGGCTGGCGGCAATGCATACGGGGCCGTGCCGGCCCCAACCGACAAGATACTGAGGGATCAAGCCATGAAATTCTCTGAATCCTGGCTGCGCGAGCTGGTTAACCCCGCGCTGGATAATGCCCAACTGGCCGAACTGCTCACCATGGCCGGCCTGGAAGTGGAAGAAAACGACGCCGCCGCACCGGCTTTTGACAAGGTGGTGGTGGCGCAGGTGCTGGAAGTGCGCAAGCACGAGAATGCCGAAAAGCTCAACGTCTGCAAGGTAGACTCGGGGCAGGGCGGCGAGCCGCTGCAGATAGTTTGCGGTGCACCCAATGTCGCCGTGGGGGTGAAGGTGCCCTGCGCGCTGGTGGGCGCCAGCCTGCCCGGCGATTTCAAGATCAAGGAAGCCAAGCTGCGTGGCGTGGAGAGCTTTGGCATGCTGTGCTCGGCCCGCGAGCTGGGCGTCAGCGAGGAGAGCGATGGCTTGCTGCTGTTGCCCGCCGATGCGCCGGTAGGCCAGTCTTTCCGCCAGTACTTCGATCTGGACGACCGCATCCTCACGCTCAAGCTCACCCCCAATCGTGCTGATTGCCTGAGCCTGAGCGGGATAGCCCGTGAAGTAGCTGCGCTGACCGGCAGCAGCTACCAGGCTGTTACCATCAAGCCAGTCGCCCCGGTGCTGGACGACAAGCGCGGCGTGAAGCTGGATGCCGCCACGGCTTGCCCGCGCTATGCCGGCCGCGTGATAAGCGGGGTGAATGCTGCCGCAGCGACGCCGGACTGGATGAAGCGCAAGCTGGAGCGCAGCGGCCTGCGTTCCATCTCGGCCCTGGTTGATATTACCAACTACATTCTGCTGGAACTGGGCCAGCCCATGCATGCCTTCGATAACGCCAAGCTGCAGGGCGATATCGTGGTGCGCTTCGCCCAAGCGGGCGAGCAGCTTGAGCTGCTCAATGGCAAGCAACTGACGCTGGAGCCTGACATGCTGGTGATTGCCGATGGCAATGGCCCGGTTGCACTGGCAGGCATCATGGGCGGCATGCCCACCTCGGTACAGGTGGGCGAGACCCAGGATGTGTTCCTGGAATCGGCCTTCTTTGCGCCGGAAATCATTGCTGGCAAGGGCCGTCGCCTGGGTTTCAGCTCGGATTCCAGCCACCGCTATGAGCGCGGCGTGGACTTTGGCAACTGCCGCAATGCCTTGGAGCGTGCCACTGAGCTGGTATTGGCCATTTGCGGTGGACAGCCGGGCGGCGTGACCGAGGCCTTGGCTGCCCTGCCAGCACGCCCGGCAGTGACCCTGCGGGTCGCGCGGGTGGCACGGGTGCTGGGGGTAACGGTGGCCGCTGATGAGATCGTGGCTATGCTGCAAAAGCTGGGCTTGGCGGTGGTGCGCGATGGCGAGACGCTGGCAGTGACACCACCCAGCTACCGCTTCGATATCAATATCGAGGAAGACCTGATCGAGGAAGTGGCCCGCATGTACGGCTACGACCAGATACCCACTCGCCCACCAGTATCCGGCCAGGCCATGCTCAAGCAGGATGGCAAGCTGCGTCCGTCCTTGCTGGTTAAGCAGGCGCTGGCCGCACGCGATTACCAAGAGGTGGTGAGCTACGCCTTTGTAGAAGAGAAATGGGAGGCGGACTTCGCTGCCAACCTGCAGCCGGTGCGCCTGCTCAACCCGATTGCCAGCCAGATGAGCGTGATGCGCTCTACCTTGATAGGCGGTCTGGTCAGCACCCTGGTGGCCAATCTCAACCGCAAGCACGAGCGTGTGCGCCTGTTCGAGGTAGCCCGGGTGTTCCATGGTGTGGAGGCGACCCAGCAGCCAGAGAAGGTAGCGGGCCTGGCTCATGGGCCGCGTTTGGCCGAGCAGTGGGGCAGCAAGGCGGCCAGGGTGGATTTCTATGATGTGAAGGCCGATGTGGAGGCACTGCTGGCACCGCGCGTGGCGCGCTTCGAGCGGGCCGAGCATCCAGCCTTCCACCCCGGTCGTTGTGCCCAGATCGTGCTGGATGGCGCCATCATTGGCGTGCTGGGCGAACTCCATCCTAGGTGGGTGCAAAGCTACGATCTGAATGCCGCTCCGGTGCTGTTCGAGTTGGACCTGGGGGCGCTGACCGGCCGTGACCTGATACGGTCGCAGCCGATTTCCAAGTTCCAGCCGGTGCGCCGTGACCTGGCTTTTGTGGTGGATGACGCAGTGCAGTACCAGCAGGTGCTGGATGCCATGGCGAGCGTCAAGCAGCCCTATGTCACTGCCATAGAAGGCTTCGATGTCTATCGTGGTGCCGGGGTGCCGGAAGGGAAAAAGAGCCTTGCATTCAAGGTGATATTGCAAGATACTCAGAAAACGCTTTCGGACGCGGACATCGATTCCGCCGTCTCCCAGCTCGTCGCCGCGCTGCAACAACACGTCCAAGCCCAGCTCCGAAGCTAGGTTTTCGCGACGAAATCCGCATCAAAAATCATGACATTGACACTGACTAAAGCCGAACTCGCCGACCTGCTATTTGACAAGGTTGGCTTGAACAAACGTGAAGCCAAAGACATGGTGGAAGCCTTCTTCGAAGAGATCCGCCAGTCGCTTGAATCCGGGGAGAGTGTGAAGCTGTCCGGTTTTGGTAATTTTCAGCTGCGTGACAAGCCGCAGCGCCCTGGCCGCAACCCTAAAACGGGCGAAGAGATACCCATCTCGGCCCGCCGCGTGGTGACGTTCCACGCCAGCCAAAAACTGAAGGGCATGGTGGAAGACAACTATGCAGACGGAAAGCTCGTTACCGAGAGCTGAGCTGCCGCCCATCCCCGCCAAGCGCTACTTCACCATAGGTGAAGTCAGCGAGTTGTGCGGGGTGAAGCCACATGTGCTGCGTTACTGGGAGCAGGAATTCACCCAGTTGCGGCCGGTGAAGCGGCGCGGCAATCGGCGGTACTACCAGCACCATGAGGTGCTGTTGGTTCGTCGCATCCGTACCTTGCTGTATGAAGAAGGATTCACCATCAGCGGGGCACGCAATCGCCTGGAGCATCAGGCGCTGGATGCGGCGGAACACGGAGAAACCAGCTTGGCTGCGGCCCTCGAACACGAGGCCGAAGCCGAGACGGCCGCAGCGGCCTCCTTGGCCCGGCTGCGGCATGACTTGGAAGATTTGCGAGATTTTCTTGCAAACTAGCTTGCCAGAGGGAAAAAGACCGGTATAATTCGGCCTCCTTCGAGTCGGAGCGTGGCGCAGCCTGGTAGCGCACTTGCATGGGGTGCAAGGGGTCGGAGGTTCGAATCCTCTCGCTCCGACCAGTAATACCAAAGGGCTTACAAGCAACAGCTTGTAAGCCCTTTTCGTTTTGTTGCTTGACTGGCAGGGTTTCCAGGGAGAGGGCTGATCCCCGGCCCTGGGCGGGGTGCCGGAGGTGTGCCGCATTGGCGCCCAGGGGGCCGCCAGTTGTCGCCTGCCTGGCTCAGATATCCTCCAGCAGATCTCCAAATACTGCGGCTTCTCCCTCGCGCCGGTTCTTGCCCGGTGCGTCGTACAGCGCCAGCCAGCTGGGCCGGCGGGCGAGGTTCATGGGAACGGCGCAGAACGCCTCGGCACGGTTGCAGCCACGGCCATGGGGCAGGGTGGCGCAGGTCTCGAACTCGCTCCAGAACACCGCCGCCTCCTGGTTGCTGCTCAGGTGCTTGCGGGCATCTTTCCAGCGATAGAGCCGTATCTCGCCATCCAGCACCATGGTGGGGCCGGCCAGCAGGTAAAGGTCGTCGCCTGCCAGATGCAGGTCGCGTATGCCCAGCCCTTCTAGATCCAGAAAATGCTTGCGCAGCAAGGGTGCGTCCTCGCCCAGCGGAGCCAGGCACAGTTGGTCGCCGTCAGCCACGATACGCAGCTCCAGCAGCCCTGCCCAGCCACGCAATACAGGGCCGCGCAGGCCCAGCAGCAGCCTGTCGCCCAGCACGGCCAACCCTTCGATGTCGAAGCCATTGTCTTTGCCGGGCAGGTGCAGATAGGGGCCGTAGTGTGGGTCGCACGCCAGTGCATCGGTTAGCTGGTTGTCGCGGGCATTGCCCCCCAGGCGGGCGGCCTGGCGACCATCCAGGGTGGTGCGCTGCAGTGTGGGGCGGCCCTTGCTGTCTTCGGCCAGCGGCAGCCTTGCCAGCAGGCGGCGGTTGCCATCCAGGCTCAGCTTGGCCAGGCGGCGCGCATTGTCGACATGGCTGCGACCCTGCTTGGGGCTCTTGCGCTTGAGGCCGTGCGAACCCACCACCCACAGATAGCCGCCTGCCAGTGCCATGCCTTCCAGGTCGGCTTCTTCGTCTGGCTCGCCAGGCAGGTCCAGCAGGTCGGCCAGCCTGAAGCTGGTGGACTGGCCAAAGCGCAGTGTCTCGGCACCTTGCCGTGGCAGCAGTTGCAATCGCTCTACCGCACAGGATTCATCACCTGCCACCCATAGCCACTCGCCCGTGAAAACGGCGCCAGAAAGGTTGTCGTGGGCCATGGCCTGGGCGGAGAATTCCAGCCTGACGGCCTTGGGGTGTAGGGTGTAGCTCATGCTGCATTCCGTTTACAGGGTTGACGCGGGGGATATCCAAGCGTATCACGCAGCCGACCCTCCCGGATTTGTCAGGCCATGCCCCTAGAGCTCCTACCCTTTGCCGAACGCTTGACCCGCTGGCAGCGCAACCACGGTCGCCATGATCTGCCCTGGCAGGTGGCCGACCCCTATCGGGTCTGGCTGTCCGAGATCATGCTGCAACAGACACAGGTTGCGACGGTGATTCCCTATTACCAGCGCTTTACCGAGTCCTTCCCTGACGTAGTTAGCCTGGCAGCGGCACCCCTGGATGAGGTGCTGGCCCATTGGGCCGGGTTGGGCTACTACACCCGCGCGCGCAATCTGCATGCAGCGGCCGGCAAGGTGATGAGTGCGTTTGCCGGTAGCTTCCCGGCCACGGCGGCAGAGATGGAGATGCTGCCCGGCGTGGGGCGTTCCACCGCAGCGGCCATTGCCGGATTTTGCTTTGCCGAGCGCAGTCCCATACTCGATGGCAACGTCAAACGGGTACTCACCCGCTGGGCAGGCGTGGCGGGATTTCCTGGCGAGAGGAAGGTGGAGCAGCAGCTATGGGCCCTGGCCGAGGCGCTGCTGCCGGAGCAGGCCGCAGATATGCCGGCCTATACCCAGGGCATGATGGACCTGGGCGCGACCCTCTGCACCCGTAGCAAACCACGCTGTCAGGCCTGCCCTTTGCGGGAGGACTGCCGCGCACATATCGAGGGGCGCCAGGCGGAGTTGCCCACCCGCAAGCCGCGCAAGGCCATACCCGAGCGCCAGACTGTCATGCTGTTGCTGGAACATGAAGGGCGTTTGCTGCTGGAGCGGCGCCCGCCTACCGGTATCTGGGGCGGTTTGTGGAGTCTGCCGGAAGCGGCCTCGGCGGCCGAGGCGCAGTTGCTGTGCCGGCAGCGTTTCGGCCTGGATGTGGAACTGGCCGAGACGCTACCCGCTCTGGTGCATACCTTTACCCACTTCCGCCTGACCATTACCCCGCTGCGCTTACGGGTGACGGGCGGGCAGCACAGGGTGGCCGATGCTGATCTGGCGTGGTTGCGGCGTAGCGAGGCACTGAAGGCCGGTATCCCTACGCCGGTACGCAAGTTGTTACAGGCCAAGGCCAGGCCGCAGGGGGAATTGTTTGAGCAGTGACAGCCTGTTCACGAATTTTTCACCCCGGTGAAAAATCATGAATAGACTCTTAGCGCCCGTCGTTCAGGCAGTGCGGGCCGAATGGATGCTACCGGCTTCGGCACTGTTGCGTACTAGGCGTTCTGGCCGGCTACCCAGCCCGATGACCAGGCCCATTGGAAATTATAGCCGCCCAGCCAGCCCGTTACGTCCACCACCTCGCCTACAAAGAACAGGCCCGGCACCTTGCGCGCCATCATGGTCTTGGACGAGAGTGCGTCGGTATCCACGCCGCCCCGTGTCACTTCGGCCTTCTTGTAGCCCTCGCTACCGCTGGGCTTGACCCGCCAGCCATGCAGATGGCTGGCCAGCAGTGCCAGCTCGGCCGGGGTGTACTGCTTCATGGGCTTGATGGCCACATGGGCGGCACAGAAGGCCTGGGCAAAGCGCTTGGGCAGCCAGTCGGCCAGGATATTGGGCAGCAGGGCATCGGAGCGCTTGGCGTCCTCGAACAACTGGGTGACGTCACGGCCTGGCAGCAGGTCCAGGGTGATTTCCCGGCCGGGTGTCCAGTACGATGAAATCTGCAAGATGGCAGGCCCCGATACCCCTCGATGGGTAAACAGCACGTTCTCGCGGAAATGCGGACCCTCGCCACCGTGGGCGTCGCAATCCAGTGATACCCCGGCCAACTCACCATACAGATCCTTGGGTTCGAAGGTGAGTGGCACCAGGCCTGCAGCCAGCGGCGTGATGGGCAGGTCAAACTGCTTGGCGATCTCGTAGCCCAGGCCGGTAGCACCGATGGGGGGGATGGATAGCCCGCCTGAGGCGATGACCAGGCTCTGGCAGCGCCAGGTTTCGCGGCTGGTCTCCACCAGGAAGCCGGTATCGGTCTGGCTGACGCCGAGAACCTGGGTACCCATGCGCCATTCGATACCCACCAGGTCGCACTCGCTCTTCAGCAGGTTGATGATGTCCTGGGCAGAGTGGTCGCAAAACAGTTGGCCGAGTTTCTTCTCATGCCAGTCTATGCCGTAGCGGTTGACCAGGTCGATGAAATCCTGCTGGCTGTATTGGGCCAGTGCCGATTTGCAGTAGTGGGGATTTCGCGACAGATAGCGGTCGGGCGCACAGTGAATATTGGTGAAATTACAACGCCCACCGCCCGAGATACGAATCTTCTCGGCCAAGCGCTCGCTATGGTCGACCAGCGCAACACCGCGTCCACGCTGGCTTGCGCTGGCTGCTGCCATCATGCCGGCAGCACCTGCGCCGATGACGATCACGTCTATGTCTAGGATAGGCATCTAGTGTAATAACTCTGAAATGTCTTATAGTGGCGGCGGAATGCCTTGGAAGCGAGTAAGCACGCGGCTTGTGGCCAGGAGCCCGGCACGCGTCACCGCTACCTGACAAGCGCTTGACCAAGCGTTACTGCCGTTACACCCGAATTCTAAAGCACACCGGGCAATTACCCTGCATTTCCCCTTGAGGAGTGGCGGGGTTCTGTGCCCTTGATATCACACCCGGAGAGAGAAAAATCCCATGAAGCGCTTTGGCCTTGCACGCACCCTGATCACATCCGCTCTGGTAGCCGCTGCCTTTGCCCCGGCAGCCCAGGCGGCAGGCAACTACTCCAACATCTATTTCTTTGGCGACAGCCTGACCGATACCGGCGCTTACTTTGGCCTGCCTGGCGTGCCGCAGAACAATCGCTGGACCACCCGCAAGCCGGATGGCTCGGTCAACGACCTGTATGCCGACATCCTGGCGCGCCACTACGGTTTCACCCTGAAGTCTGTACTGGCGATCGACCTGGGGCAGGGCAAGGTCACGGCCGGCGGCAACAACTTCGCCGAAGGCGGTGGTGTGGTGCTGCCTGGCAGCCTGGCTGCCAATGATCCGGTGCAAACCAAATTGGTGCCCAACCAGATTGGTGCCCATCTGGCCAGCAACACCGGCAAGGCTGATCCTAATGCGCTGTACATGGTCTGGGTAGGAAATAACGACCTGGCTGCTGCCCTGGCTAACCCGGCTACCGCTAGCACCAATGGTGCCCTGGCTGCTGAAGCCGTGGTGGCGCAGGTACAGCGTCTCAAGGCAGCGGGCGCCAAGCACATCATCGTCGGCAATGCCGTGGATATCAGCCGCACCCCCAAACTGACCAGCCAAGTCTACGGCCAGGTGACAGCAGGCGTGGCCAGCGCGCTGTACGGCGGCGTCAACAATGCCACTACCGCCAACACCATCGCTGGTGGCTTGGCACAGCAAATGGGCCAGGGTAGCAATGCTGCACTGATAGGCTTGATGAGCGGTGCCATCCAGGCTGCCAATGGCCAGGCTACTACCCTGACAGGTATGCAGACTGCCGGCGCAGGTGCGGTCAAGACCACCCTGAATGGCAGCAGCACCACGCTGGCGACCTATGCTGTGGCGGCTACCAATGCCGAGAATGCCATTGCCACCAGCTACGCCACCACGGCAGTGAATGCCGCTGTGGACGCACTGGTCGGTGCCGGTTTGATCAACGCCACAGCGGCCGCGCAGCTGCGTGCAGCGGCCCCTGCGGCAGTGGCCGCCAATCTGGTTGCTCCTATCCAGGGTAAGGTGGGTTCCACCGCCTCGGCAGCGCTGGCCTCGGCCAATTCGCTGGCAGGCAGCGTGTTCAACAACACCCTGAATGCTGGCCTGGGCAAGGTGGGTGACGTTGTCGCCATCGATGCCTACCGCATGATGACTGAAGTGCTGGCCAACCCCACAGCCTTCGGCTACAGCAATGTCACGGGTACGGCTTGCGCCGATGCCAGCAATTGCGTCCAAGGCGCGGCCGGCTTTACCCCGGGTGCCGAGAACTTCTTCTTTGCCGATGGCTTCCACCCCACGCCCAAGACGCATGCCCTGCTGGCGCAGGTGCTGATGTCCACACTGGATGCGCCTTACTACGCTGCCCAACTGGCACATACCCAGCCCATTGCCCGCAATGCGGCACAAGCCGTGCTGGATGAGCGTGTGGGCCAAGCTCGTTCGGTTGGGGTGCTCGACACCTTTGCCCGTATTACCCGCTTGAGCAATGACCATGATGCCAACAGCCTGGGCATGCAGAGCAACGGCCGCAATGCCGCGCTGACTGCAGGCCTGGATTACCAGTTCAATGCAGGTACCTCGATCGGTATGGCCTTTACCCAGGCCAACAGCGATACCGATTTCGGCAACAAGGCCGGTGGTTTCGATACCAACACCCGCCTGCTGACTGGCTTTGTCCGCTACGAAAGCGGCCCCATCAGCGTGGCTGCCGATGCCTCCTTCGGCTCGGCCCGTTTCCGCGAGATCCGCCGCAACATCCAGCTGGGCACCCTGAGCCGTACCGAAAAGGGTGACACCACAGGTAGCCAGGCTGCATTGCGCGTAGTGGGTGGCTATCAGCTGTCGCTGGGCGATTACAGCGTCACGCCCACGCTGAGCCTGGCCGTCAGCGAGACCAGCGTCGGTGGTTATGCCGAAAAGTGCGGTGACATTGCCAATGCGACGTCCTGCAGCACCTCCATGCGCTATGACAAGCAGCGCATCGATTCCATGCTGCTGGGCGCTGGGGTCAAGTTGAACGCCGACTGGGGCACTTTCAAGCCCTATGCCTCGGTGATGGCTTATAGCGAAGGCAAGGACGAAGACCGTACCGTGCGCGCGGCCCAGATCGGCCAGCAAGCCAGCTTCGCCACTGAGGTCTACACGCCGGACACCAGCTATGCGGTGATCAACGTCGGTACTTCGGCTAGCTTGAGCAAGACGGTGAATGCCTACTTCAGCTATAGCTACACGGCTGGCTTGAGCGATGAGAAGCGCTCTGCAATGTCTGTGGGCCTGCAAGCTGCTTTCTAAGCTTGTCTCTGCGGCAACAAAAAACCCGACATGCGTGTCGGGTTTTTTGTTGCCGGTATGATCCGGCCCGGCCGCTAGCGCCGCAGATTAGAAACTTGCGCCTAACTGGCCATGCCGTAGTGCCGCAGCAAGGCGTCTATCTTGGGTGCACGCCCGCGGAATGCCTTGAAGCTATCGATAGCCGGACGACTGCCGCCAACGGCCAGGACTTCCTGGCGGAAGCGCTGGCCGGTCAGGCTGATCTGCGTCGGCGCTTCTTCGAATGCGGCATAGGCGTCGGCGCTCAGCACCTCGGCCCATTTGTAGCTGTAATAGCCCGCTGCGTAGCCACCTGCAAAAATATGGCTGAACAGATTGGGGAAGCGATTCCACTCGGGCGGCAGGTTGACGGCGACTTCCTCACGGACGCGCTGCAGTAGTTGCAGCACGGTTTCCTGGCTGGCGCTGTCGCGGCTGTGCAGGGCCATGTCGAACAGGCCAAACTCCAGCTGGCGCACGTTGCCCATACCGCTCTGGAAGTTCTTGGCTGCCAGCATTTTGTCGTACAGCTCGCGCGGCAGGGGTTCGCCGGTTTCGGCATGCTCGGTCATGGCCACCAGACGTTCCCATTCCCAGCAGAAGTTCTCCATGAACTGGCTGGGCAGCTCCACGGCATCCCACTCCACGCCGTTGAGGCCTGCGACACCCAGTTCATTGACCTCGGTCAGCAGCAGATGCAGGCCATGGCCCATTTCGTGGAACAGGGTGATGACTTCATCGTGGCTGAAGGTGGCCGGCTTGCCGTCGGCGCCGCGACCAAAATTGCAGGTCAGGTAGGTGACCGGGGTTTGCAGGCCTTCAGACTTCAGCCTGCGGTTGCGGCAGTCATCCATCCAGGCGCCGCCACGCTTGCCTTCGCGGGCGTAGAGATCGAAATAGAACTGCCCTACCAGCTTGCCGGCCTGATCGACCAGGCGGTAGACGCGCACGTCTTCATGCCATACCGGCGCGGTGTCGGCCTCTGCCTTCAGGCCAAACAGGGTCTCTATCACATTGAACAGGCCGGCCAGCACCCGGGGCTCGGTGAAGTATTGCTTCACAGCCTGCTCAGAAAAGCTGTAGCGGGCTTCCTTCAGCTTCTCGGTGGCATAGCCCAGATCCCACATCTGCAGGTCGGCCAGGCCCAGGTGCTCACCGGCGTAGGCTTCCAGCTCGGCGCGGTCGCGCTGGGCGTGCGGCTTGGCACGGGCAGCCAGGTCTCGCAGGAAGACCAGCACTTCGTCCGGGGTGTCGGCCATCTTGGTGGCGACCGAATACTCGGCATAGTTGGCAAAGCCCAGCATGGCGGCCAGCTCGCCACGCAGGGCCAGGATGCGATCAATCAGGGCGCTGTTGTCCAGTTCGGCCGGGCCAAACTCAGACGCACGGGTGCTGTAGGCGCGGTAGAGCTGGGCACGCAGCTCTCGATTGTCGCAGTAGCTTTGCACCGGCAGATACACGGGCATGTGCAGGCTCAGCTTGTAGCCGGGCTTGCCATCCTTCTCGGCGGCGGCACGGCACATGGCCTTGATATCCTCGGGCAGCCCGGCCAGCTCGGCCTCGCTGTCCACATGGAGGGCGAAGGCATCGGTGGCATCCAGCAGGTTCTGTTCGAACTTGGCCGACAGATTGGCCAGCTCCTCCTTGATGGCGCTAAAACGCGCCTTCTGCTCATCGGCCAACTCGGCACCACCAAGACGAAAGTCGCGCAGGGCGTTTTCGATGATGCGCTTCTTGGCGGCGTCATAGCCCGCATACTCGGGGCCTTGCGCCAACAGCTTGTACTGGGCGAACAAGGCCAGGTTCTGCCCCAGTTCGGCACCAAATTGGCTTAGCTTGGGCAGGTTGGCATTGTAGGCTTCGCGCAGTGCAGGGGTATTGACCACGGCATTGAGATGGCTCACCTGTCCCCAGGCACGCCCCAGGCGCTCGTTGGCGTCATCCAGCGGGCGTACAAAGTTATTCCAGCTGACAGGGCTGACGGTCTCCGCCGCCTGCACGGCTGCACGGGCCTCGGCCAGCAACTGCTCGATGGCGGGGGTGATGTGTTCGGGCAGGATAGCGCCAAACTGCGGCAAGGCAGAGAAATCGAGTAGGGGGTTGGTCATGGCGTAGGCTCGGTCCGGTAACGATAGGAAGTCTGATTGAGGCTAGATGGGGGCGATCTGCCCCCAAGGCAAGGGCTGGCATGGGCTAGCACATGGCTCTCGGCTATACTCGGGCGCTTGTATTGGATTGGAGTTTAACCATGGCCGTACGTCCGTTCAAAGGTATCAAGCCTGTTGTGCCCGACTCTGCCTATGTCGATGAAGCTGCCGTGGTGGTGGGCGAGGTGGTGCTGGGCGAGAACGCCTCTATCTGGCCGGGCGCCATCGTTCGTGGCGACGTCAATCATATCCATATCGGACGGGATTCCAATGTGCAGGACCTGGCCTGCCTGCATGTCAGCCACAAGCGGCCGGAAGACCCCTTGGGCGCGCCGCTGATCATAGGCGAGCGAGTAACCATAGGCCACCAGGTGACTCTGCATGGCTGCACCATAGGCGATGAATGCCTGATCGGCATCGGCACCATCGTGCTCGATCGCGCCGTGATCGAGCCACGGGTGATGATAGGTGCAGGCTCGCTGGTACCGCCGGGCAAGGTGCTGCGTTCCGGCCACCTCTACCTGGGCCGTCCGGTCAAGGAAGTCAGGGCGCTGACCGACGAGGAGATCGCACACTTTGCCTACTCGGCCCAGCACTATGTGCGATTGATGCGTGGGCACCAGGAAAGCTGACCGGCATCAACCGAAACCGCCGCCGTATTGGCATACAATGCGGCGCATTATCAAGCAGTAGATAGGTTCGCCATGCTGAACTTCCTTCCCGCGTTCCTGCGCGGCCTGATTTCCTCCTTGCTGCTGGCGCTGAATGTGCTGGTTTATGGGTTCATGATACTGACCCTGGCTATCATCAAGTTCGTGCTGCCGTTCACCGCCATCCGCAAGGCGGTGGATAGGGTGCTCAATACCCTGGCACAGGGTTGGGTCTACAACAACAGTGTCTGGATTGCACTGGCGCAGAAGATCAGCTGGCGGCTGGAGGGACTGGAGAAGCTCAACCCCAAGGGCTGGTACCTGGTCAGTTCCAATCACCAGAGCTGGGTCGACATCTTTGTCCTGCAGCATACCCTCAAGGGCCATATTCCCTTCCTCAAGTTCTTTCTCAAGCAACAACTGATTTTTGTGCCTGTGATTGGCCTGGTCTGGTGGGCGCTGGATTTCCCCTTCATGAAGCGCCACAGCGAGGCCTATCTCAAGAAGCATCCGGAAGCCCGTGGCCAGGATCAGGAGACCACCCGCCGCGCCTGTGAGAAGTTCGCCCTGGTGCCGACCTCGGTCATCAACTTTCTCGAAGGCACCCGTTATACCGCTGCCAAGCATGCGCAGCAGCAGTCGCCCTACACCCATTTGCTCAAGCCCAAGGCCGGCGGCATTGCCCTGGCCATGAACGCCATGGGGGAGAAGTTTCAGTCACTGATCGATGTCACCATCTACTATCCCGATGGCCCACCGAGCTTCTGGGACTTCCTGGCTGGCCGGGTCAAGCAGATTGTGGTGCTGGTGAAGGAAAGGCCTATTCCGGCCGAGCTGACCCGTGGCGATTACGGTGGCGACGCTGTGTTCCGCGCCAAGGTGCAGGCCTGGGTGCACGAGATGTGGCAGGACAAGGACAAGCTGCTGGCAAGCTTGCACCGCGGCGCCTGATACCTGGGCGCGCCGCGAATGGAACAGCCGCTACCCTGGGTAGCGGCTTTTTTTCGCCCGTGGGGATGGCCTGGAGCCTGTTCAAAGTCTTTTCACCGCGTCGCGGCCCGCTGGGCTCGCAGCCTTGCCGGATGAAGGGCAAGGCGCAGGACGCGCAGCGGTACGGGTACCGTAAGCGGCTTGCAACGCGGCCATTCGCCGGCAAGGCTGCGAACCCGAAGGGCTGTCTGGAAAACGGCTATTCACTGCGTTTTGGCGCTTGGCAATAACTAGTTATTGCCTGCGCACCACGCCTTGTACCTGGCCGTTTTCCAGATCAGCCCAGCGGGCCGGCGCGCGGCGAAAAGACTTTGCAGGCTCTTACATCTGCTTGAACAGATGGGCATAGGCGCGGCTGACGGCCACCTTCTCCGGGCGGGACTTCAGGGTCAGCGTTACCTTGCCGGTGAAGTCGCGGCAGGCCTCGGCGATATCGCGCACATTGACCAGGGTGGCGCGATGTACCTGCCAGAACTGGTCGGCGTCCAACTGCTCCAGCAGCTCTTTCAAGGAGGTGCGTATCAGGTACTCGCCCTCGCGGGTCACTACGGTGGTGTATTTGTCGGCAGCGTGGAAGTAGCAGACGTCGTCTACCGCGATCAGCTTGACCTCGTTGCCCTGACCGGCCCGTATCCAGGTCAGCCGGTGGCTGCCGGGGGTGATGGGCAGGCCGCCACCCAAGGCTGCGCGCAGGCTGTCCAGCAGGGCGCCGTTATTGGCCGGGCGCTGGCTGGCCAACTTGTCGCGCAGCTTGGTGATGGTGCGGCTGAGCCTGTCGTCGCTGAATGGCTTGAGCAGGTAATCAATGGCATCGCGCTCGAAAGCTTCGACGGCATACTGATCGAAGGCCGTGACAAACACACAGTGGCAGCCATCGGCCGAACGGGCCACCTCCAGGCCGGTCAGGCCGGGCATCTTGATATCCAGAAAGGCCACGTCGGGCTCGTGCTCGCGCATGGCGGCAGCGGCCTCAAGGCCATTGCGGGCCACCGCGATGATGTCCAGCTCGGGCCATAGCTGGCCCAGCTTGATCCTGAGATAGTCGGCCAGCAGGGGTTCGTCGTCGGCGATCAGGGCGGTGGGTGTTTGCATCGGTATGTCTTTATCCGTGATTCAGCGGCAGTTCCAGCCGGGCAGTGACGCCACCCGCCGGGCTGGACTGCAATGACAGCCCGGCAGCGCTACCGTACAGTGTAGCCAGTCTGGCGCGTACATTGCTCAGCCCCACTCCCTGGCCGCGGACTTCTTCCGGCAGGCCCAGGCCGTTGTCGATGACGCTGGCGACCAGTCGACCGCCATCGATATCCAGGGTGACCTGTACCGTGCCGCCCTCCACCTTGGGTTCAAGCCCGTGGCTGACGGCGTTTTCCACCAGGGGCTGCAGCAGCATGGGGGGGAGGTGGGCATCCAGCAGCGGCTCGGGGCAGCTCAGGCTGAAATCCAGGCGCTCGCCCATGCGTATCTTGAGTATGCCCAGATAGGCCTGCAGCAGGTCCAGCTCCTGCCTGACCGTGCTGTGCTCGTTGCGGGTACGGGCCAGCGAGGCGCGCAGATAGTCGTTGAACAGGCCCAGCATCTGCTTGGCGCGGTCTGGCGCAATATCGATCAGGCTTTGCACGCTGGCCAGGGTATTGAACAGGAAGTGCGGCTCTATCTGCGCCTGCAGCATGCGCAGCTGCGACTGTATCAGGAGCTTGTCCTGCTCGGCGCGCTTGGCCTGCTCCAGGTGGTAGGCCGATTCCATCCGGCTGGTTTTCTCCCGGCCCCACAGGATGCTGCCAATGACGCCGGCAGCCAGCAGAAAGAAGAACAGGCTGAAAGCCAGGTAGTGCGGGTACTGGCTGATGACATCCGCCAGTTCGTCCACCCGAGCCACCCAGTTGAAGGCCAGCCCCACCAGCGCACCAATGAACACGGCCGCGGCGAAGTACCAGGGCTCGCGCGCGGGCGCAGGCTTGATCACCGAAAAGGTGAAGGTAATGGCAGCAAAAACCGAGAAGCCGATGACCTGTATGGTCAGCATCACCCGCCAGGTGGGCGAGTCGCTGGACAAGGCAAAGAACACCCCGGCCAGGGTGTTGAACAGCAGGGTGACCAGGAGGTTGCGCCAGAGTGAACGGCGCACCTCTCCGGTAGCTAGCGTAGTGTGGGCTGCGGTGGGCATGCCTCGAGCTTAGGCGATTCGCACCGCCGGGTCACGTATGGGTTTGCTGGGCTGAGGTGTGCGCAACGGTACGACCTTGCCTTGCAGCGTACTGGGTACGGCTGGGGCACGGCGGCCCAAGGTAAACGGACTGAACATCTTTCTCTCCCCCTAAAGCCGGCTGACTGGCTGGCGAGGCGAAAGTTAGCGCGTCTGCTCGAGGTCGCGGAGTGCTTTGCGATGAAATGCGGTTTAGGCGGGCGAAATGCATTCAGCGTTGATGAACGACGCTGCGCTTGCGACGAAAATGGGTCTCGTCAGCATAGAAATCTGTCGTCTGCTCCGGCCACCAGCTGGGTATGCCCAGTACAGGCAGGGGCGGCAAGGCGCGTGGATTCTGCAACTGGCCGCGGCTTATGGCCTCGGCCAGCTGACTGTCCAGCCACTGTAGCCGGGTAGGGTGGTCGAGTTCGAACCAGTCGGCCGTGACCGCCACCAGCATGACCTTGGCCACGATGCCCTTGAATGGCGCCAGGCTTTTTTCCATCAGGGCGTGGCCCACGCTCCAGGGTTCCATCAGCCGGCCCCAGTCCCCTCGGCGGGCCTGGAAGAGCTGCGGCCAATCGTGTATCCGCAGCGCTTCGGCCAAGGTGGGGTCCGCTACAGCCAGCACCAGCCCGGATTCATCGAACAGGGTAGCGGCATCACGGGCCCGGCTACGCAGCGATCCCGCCTGGCAGGCCAGCTCATCCACATGCTGCTGGTTCAGCGCCGCCTTGGTTCGCGGCCAAGCCAGCCAGCATAGCGCGTTGAAGCAGTCGTGCCAGTTGTCGGGCCGGGTAGCCACCAGGCCTTGCTGGGCGATGCGCAGCTCGTAGTTGCCATCGGCCAGTTCGGCAGGGTCGGCAAAGCCTATTGGCAACCCGGCCTGATTGAGCGCCTGCAAGGAAGGCGGCAGCGCCTGCCAGTCGGCATGGCAGGGGAACTGCTGCCAATCCAACTCGGCCAGGACGCCACGCAGTGGCAGCAGCCAGGGAGAGTGCAGCAGATGAGGCAGGGGCCAGGGCAGCATGACGGTGTCGCAACACAAAAGGCCATGAGCTTAGCGCCTATGGCCTGCCAGGCAAAGTTGCCTGCCATGAGCGTCAGCGAGGTGGTCTGCATACATCGTGCAAGTGGACTTCCGCCGCGGTGGCTAGGGGGCAATCGGGGGGGAGGCCGCCGGTTCAGGTTGCACTGACGTCTAGCGCCAGGGTCTCCCTGGCGCCAGCACCATCCGTTAATCACCCGTCTATGACTTCAGTCCATAACAGGCGCTGAAGCCAATTCAAACTGATAACGAGCGTCAGCGAGGCTCCCGCGCGGCGGCGCGGGCGGGGTGTGTGGAAGAAAACAAGGGAGAGCTCAACGTATCAGGCTGCGCTGCGGTTTAGCGCCAGGGTCTCCCTGGCGCCTGTCATCTCCGTAACGCCCATCAATGGCGTCAGTTCATACCAAGCTCTCAAAAGCCTGTCAGCACCAGCTTACCTATGACCTTGCCTTCTTCCAGCAGCGCATGGGCGCGGCGCAGGTTGGCAGCATTGATACTGCCCAGTTTCTCACCCAGGGTGGTCTTGAGCGTACCGCTGTCTATAAGCCGGGCCACCTCAACCAACAGGCGATGCTGCTCTACCATGTCGGCGGTCTGGAACAATGAGCGGGTGAACATCATCTCCCAGGCGAAGAAGGCGCTCTTGGCCTTGAGCTTCTCGATGTCATGTGGCTTGCCGGCTTCCACGATGGACACGATGCCACCTTGCGGCGCGACCAGTTCGGCCAGGGTATCGAAGTAGGCGTCGGTATCGCTGGTGCAGAATATGTAATCCACCTGGGCAAAGCCCTCAGCGCGCACGGCATCCAGCAGTTCGCTGCCATGCCTGACCACATGGTCTGCCCCCAGGGTCTGGCACCAGGCCCGGGATTCCGGCCGGCTGGCGGTGGCGATGACCTTCAGGCCTGCCAGCTTGGCCAGCTGTATGGCGATGGAGCCCACACCACCGGCACCGCCGACTATCAGCAGGGTCTTGCCGGCATCCCGACCGTGGCGGTCCAGCCGCAGCCGCTCGAACAAGGCCTCCCAGGCGGTGATGGCCGTCAGTGGCAGGGCGGCGGCGGCACTGTAGTCCAACGTGGTGGGCATGGGGCCGACGATGCGCTCATCCACCAGCTGGTATTCGGCGTTGCTGCCTTGGCGGGTGATATCGCCAGCGTAATAAACCTTGTCGCCAGGCTGGAACAGGGTAACGGCCTCACCTACGGCTTCCACTACGCCAGCGGCATCCCAGCCCAGTATCTTGGGATTGGCTTCCACCGTGTCCTTGGGGGCACGGATCTTGAAGTCCACCGGATTGACAGCGATGGCTTCGATACGCACCAGCAGGTCATGGCCGCTGGGTTGGGCAGGGCGGGGCAGTTCCATATCCAGCAGCGATTCGGGGTGGCTGATAGGCAGGTATTGGGTCAGGGCGACAGCACGCATGATGTTCTCCATAAGGGTTCAGGGGCTGCAACCCGTGATTGAGTGGCAGCAACTTCGAGTGACTGCAGTGTAGATTCGTTCTTTGAGTTGATAAATATTCAAAAAAGAACAATATTGTTTCTCATGGAAGACAATTACATCAGCCCAGACGAGTTGGCCGGCATGGCGCTGTTCGCCGCCGTGGTGGAAGCCGGCAGCCTGACGGCGGCGGCCGAGCGGCTGGCGCTGTCGAAGTCGGCGGTCAGCAAGGCCTTGGTGGCACAGGAGGCAAGGCTGGCAGCCAAGCTGCTGCAGCGCACTACCCGCCGGCAGTCCCTGACGGAGGTGGGCATGGCTTATTATGAACATTGCCGCAGGGTATTGCTGGAGGCCGGTGAGGCACGTAGGGCGGTGGACAGGCTGCATGCCCAGCCGGTAGGCGTGCTGCGCATTACAGCGCCTATCAGCTTTGGCAGCGAGCATCTGTCACGCCATATGCCCGAGTTGCTGAAGCGCCACCCTGGCATGCAGGTAGATTTGCAACTGAGCGACCGGCTGGTGGACCTGGCTGAAGAAGGCTACGACCTGGCCATACGGGTGACCGACAAGCCTGACCCCCTGCTGGTGGCGCGCGCGCTGGCGCCCATACGCTGGGTGGTCTGCGCCAGCCCAGCCTACTTGGCCCAGCATGGCACACCCATGCAGCCCTCAGGCCTGGCAGGGCATGCCTGCCTTACCTATCCCGCACTGACGCCGGGCGGAGCTTGGCCATTCCTGCTGCAGGGGCAGCCCTGGCAGCAGCCGGTCAGCGGGCCGCTACGCATGAACAATAGCCTGGCCCTGTTGCTGGCGGCGCTGGGTGGCTTGGGTATAGTGCGCTTGCCCAGTTTCGCCGCTTCGGGACAGCTTGCCGACGGCAGCTTGCGACCCCTGTTGCAGGACTACGCCGTACCACCGCAGACCGCCCTGGCAGTCTACCTGCCCAACCGCTATCTCTCACCCAAGGTCAGGGCTTGTGTGGATTTTCTGCGCGAGCGGCTAGGGAATGGCGGTAGGCCATATTGGGATCACTGGCTGGATGGGGCTGGAAAATGAAACAGGCCACCTATTGGTGGCCTGCGAACTGCGCTTACTTCAACACGGCCAGGGCTGCTTCGTAGTTGGGCTCATCGGCAATTTCGCCAACCAGTTCGGCGTGGATCACCTTGTTGGCTTCATCCAGCACGACTACCGCGCGCGCGGTCACGCCGGCCAGCGGGCCGCCGGCGAGGTCGACGCCGTAGTCAGTAATGAATTCACGGCCACGCATGGTGGACAGCGTTACCACATTGCTCAGGCCTTCGGCGCCGCAGAAGCGCTTCTGGGCAAATGGCAGGTCGGCCGAGATGCACAGCACCACGGTGTTGGCCAGCTTGTCTGCTTCGGCATTGAACTTGCGGGTGGACATGGCGCAGGTCGGGGTATCGATGCTGGGGAATATGTTCAGCACCTTGCGCTTGCCGGCAAAGGTCTCCAGCGTGGCGTCAGCCAGGTCGGCGCCGACCAGCTTGAAGGCGGGGGCGGTGCTGCCAACCACGGGGAAGGTGCCATTGACGGGGATGGGGTTGCCGCGCAGGGTAACGGTGGACATGGAGGGACTCCTGGTTAGAAAAACGGGTAGGTTGGTGCCGGGCGGCGCAGCTTCCCGGTTGGGTAGGCGGTCGTACCAGCGGGATTCGGTAGCCTAGAAAACACCATTCCCGCCGGAGCGGGAATGGTGTCATGGGATACGGTGAGCATCGGGTTCAATCGATGTCTGTCATTCCTGCGCCAGCATGGCTTCGGCCAGCTTGTCGTAGTTCGGTTCCGCATTGACGTCCTGCACCAGTTCGGCGAACAGCACGGTATCGTTTTCGTCGAGGCCAAACAGGGCGGTGGACATCATGCCCGATAGTGGCACATCGGTGATCATGACGCCGTAATCCTTGTGGAAATCACGGCCGCGCAGGGTAGAGAGCAGGTGCACCTTGCGTATGCCCTCGGTGGCAATCACCCGGGCCATGGCATAGGGGGTATCAACCGACACCACGAAGGACTTGGTGTTGGGGAAGCCATCGGCGATGCTTTCCAGCCTGCGGGTGATCCTCAGGCCGATTTCGGCATCCACGCTGGGTACCACGGCGATGATCTTGCGCTTGCCGATGAACTTGGACAGCGGGACATCACCTAGGTTGGTGTCCACCAGCATAAAGCTGTGCGCGGTGTCGCCTACGCGCGGAAAGCGGCCGCCCACGCCTATCGGCTCGCCGTTGAGTAGCACAGTGGCCATGTTTGTTGTCCTCCGTTTGATGGCATCTACAGTATCGACAGCCGCAGCCATGAAAGCAAGCCGGTTGCGTGGAATTCACCGGGCCTGTGCCATACCGGCTTGTGGCACCCGGCTAGTGCCGTACCGGATAGAACCAGCTCAGGGTGTAGCCGCTGGAGCGCATATCGCCCAGGTCCAGTTGCAGGAAGGCCCGCAACTCGCCATTGGCAGCCAGGTTGGCTGGCAGTGGGGATGGGGTGCCATCGGCCAGCGGGGCCAGGTAGTCACGCGGGGAGAAGGCCTTGCGGGCGACGATACGGTCGTTATCGTCGGTCAAGGTCAGCTCCAGCATGGGCAGGGCCTGGGCGTAGCTGGCCTGGTTGCGCAGGGTGGCATTCAGCTGGATCAGATTGGGGTGCTCGGGTAGCGATACCAGCTCATTCCATTCTGTACGCAGGAACTCGGCTCGCGATGGCAGGGTCATGGTGCAGCCTGCCATGGCGCAGAACCGCTGCAGCTTGGGGGCCATGCCGGGGAGCTGGATGGCAAGGTCGGTGTGGTAGCGGTAGGCAAGCTGGCCGCCCAGTGCAATGGCGGCCAGCAGGGCCGGTATGCTCCACAACCAGCGCCAGGGCGAGGGGCCGCCTGGCACGCGCAGCATGGCTTCGTCCTGTGCCGTCAGAATGGGGCGATAGGTGCCACTGGCTGTGTCGCCGGCCAGGGGCGATGCAGCAGCTATTACGGCGGGTTCAGGCTCGGCCGTCTCGGCCGGAGGCAGGGCAGCTTCCACGCTGGCGCTGGTTGCGCTATGCCAGGCCTCGAAGTCTGCGCTGGAAAAGGCGGCGGCTGCTTCTGCGGGAGGAATCTCGATGACTTCTATGCCACCGGCGGGCAGATCATGCAGGCCGTGGTCGTCACCCAGATGATCATGGACAGGCGTAGGCGCGACCGCTGCCTCATGCTCGGCCTCGCGGAAGTTCAGGTCCAGCTCCAGCATCCCGTCCGGCTCGGCTTGGGCTGTGGCTGCCTTGGGGGCATTGTCTGCCAGGCTGGCGGGCAGGCCGGCCTGCGACAGTACGCTGGCCAGGTGTTGCAGGCTCTGGCTGGCGAGCGAATCATCCTTGCCATCACGTTCTGCTTCGGCTGCCGCCTCCAACTGGCTGGTGACGCTGTCCAGGCCGTAGGCTGCGTCTTCCTGTGCCTGGGTTTCGGCGGCGGTCGGCTTGGCCGGTTCGGGCTTGGGCTGCGCTACCGCGGGCTCCGGCGCCGGTACAGGTGTGGCCTTGGGCGATGGGGCTGCTGCCGCTGGTTTGGCTGCCTCACGAGGCCGCGATTCCCCCTGCAACTGGCTCAGGGCGTCGAAGACGAAGGCACATCGCCCGCAGCGCACCTTGCCATCAAAGGCACTGAGGTGGGCGTCGGTGACGCGGAAGCTGGTGCGGCAGTTGGGGCAGCGCGTGATGTGGTACATGGAGCCGGATTTTAGCCGCAGCTTCTGCGGGCGTGTCTAACTATCCGCATGAGGCGGGGCCGGGGTGTGCGTAAAGTGTCATGCCGACTTAGCTGCGTGTACCTGCAATCCGCACCCAGCCCTCGCGCTCGGCGGATACCGCCAGCTCGAATGCGGGGGCGTAAAGGCTAATGATTTCGTCGGCTTGTTCCGCCAGGATGCCGGATAGCACCAGGCGGCCACCACTGCGGCAACGGCTGGCCAGCAGCGGCATCAGCATCTTGAGCGGGTTGGTCAGGATATTGGCGACAACCAGGTCGTAAGTGCGATCCGGGGCGGCATCGGGCAGGAAGAAGTCGGCGCCGACGTGATTCTGCTCGGCATTCTGCCGGCTGGCGGTCATGGCTTGTTCGTCTATGTCCACGCCATGGGTCTCACCAGCCCCCAGCAGCTTTGCGGCGATGGCCAGGATGCCCGAGCCGCAGCCATAGTCGAGCACACTCTCGCCCTGGCGCACCTGGCGATCCAGCCACTGCAGGCATAGCCAGGTGGTGGGGTGGCTGCCGGTGCCAAAGGCCAGGCCTGGGTCCAGCGCGATATTGATGGCATTGGGCGTGGCCTCGTGCCAGGTAGGAGTGATCCACAGCCGGTCCGATACCTGTATTGGTTCGAACTGCGACTGGGTCAGCCGCACCCAGTCCTGCTCCTCCACCCGGCTGACGCTATGGCGCGGCAAGGCGATGCCGGCTGTGCCCGCGGCGGCCACCACCATCAAGGCGGCATCGCTGTCCTCTTCCAGCAGGGCCACCACCACGCTTTGTTCCCACAACTGCTCCAGCGGCATGCCGGGTTCGCCAAAAATGGGTTTCTCCAGCTCGGTGCCGGCGGTGGCGTCTTCGATGCTGACGCTGAGCGCACCCAGGTCAAACAGGGCGTCAGACAGGGCTTCGGCGTGGGTGGAATCGGCGTGGATACGCAGTTCTTGCCAGGGCATGGCGATACTCCAGGGGCAGCGTGAAATGACAGTGGCCGAGCATCAAGGCTCGGCCACTGTGGATTTTAACAGCTATTGCGGGCAGTCATGCGCTCAAGCCACGTTGGCCTGGCTTAGCCCTTGGCCTCGGCCAGCAGGTGCTCCAGGTAATGGATGGATGTGCCGCCCTTGACGAAGCCCTTGTCGGTGAACAGCATCTGGTGCAGGGGGATATTGGTCTTGATGCCCTCCACCGCCATCTCTGACAGGGCGATGCGCATGCGTGCCATGGCCTGCTCTCGGGTATCGCCGGTGGCGATCACCTTGCCCACCATGGAGTCATAGTTGGGGGGGACGGTATAGCCCTGGTAGATATGCGAATCGACCCGAATACCAGGGCCGCCTGGCGGATGGTAGGTGGTGATCTTGCCCGGGCTGGGGATGAACTTGAACGGGTCTTCCGCATTGATGCGGCATTCCATGGCGTGACCCTTGAGCACGATATCCTTTTGGCTGAAGCGGAGCTTTTCGCCTGCCGCGATACGTATCTGTTCCTGCACGATATCAATGCCGGTGATCTGCTCGGTCACCGGGTGCTCCACCTGTACCCGGGTGTTCATCTCGATAAAGTAGAACTCGCCGTTCTCGAACAGGAATTCGAAGGTGCCGGCGCCACGGTAGCCGATGCGGCGGCAGGCCTCTGCACAGGCTTCGCCTACCCGCTTGCGTTGCTTGTCGGTAATGCCGGGGGCGGGGGCTTCTTCTATCACCTTCTGGTGGCGCCGCTGCATGGAGCAGTCGCGCTCGCCCAGGAACACGGCATTGCCGTATTCGTCGGCCAGTACCTGTATCTCGATATGGCGAGGGTTCTCGAGGAACTTCTCCATATACACCGTCGGGTTGCCAAAGGCTGCACCGGCTTCGGTGCGTGTCATTTCCACCGACCGGATCAGGTCTTCCTCTTGCCGGACCACCCGCATGCCACGACCGCCGCCGCCGCCGGCGGCCTTGATGATGACGGGATAGCCGACGCGGCGGCCTATCTTCAGCATTTCCTCGTTATCGTCCGGCAGCGCGCCGTCAGAGCCTGGCACGCAAGGGACGCCTGAGGCCTTCATGGCATCTTTGGCGCTGACCTTGTCGCCCATCAGGCGGATGGATTCAGGGCGCGGTCCGATGAAGACAAAGCCGCTTTGCTCCACCCGCTCGGCAAAATCGGCATTCTCGCTGAGAAAACCGTAGCCGGGATGGATGGCCTGGGCGTCGGTGACCTCGGCTGCGGCAATGATGGCGGGGATGTTCAGGTAGGACTGTGGCGACGGTGCTGGTCCGATGCAGACCGATTCATCGGCCAGCTTGACGTACTTGGCCTCGCGGTCGACTTCGGAGTGGACGACCACGGTTTTGATGCCCATCTCGCGGCAGGCGCGCTGGATGCGGAGGGCTATCTCCCCCCGGTTGGCAATCAGGATTTTTTCGAACATGGATTAACTCCGTGAGGGGTGAGGAGCCGGGGATGGGGCGCGGGCGCAGTGGCAGCCTCGGGTCCTATCCCTCCAGCCTCACAGAATTTCAACCGATGATGAATAGCGGCTCGCCGTATTCGACGGGCGAGCCATTGTCGACCAGGATGGCTTTGACGACACCAGCGGTTTCCGCTTCGATCTCGTTCAGGAGCTTCATGGCTTCGATGATGCAGAGGGTGTCGCCGACATTGACCTGCTGGCCCACTTCGACAAAAGCCTTGGCGCCAGGGCTGGAGGCGCGATAGAAGGTGCCGACCATGGGCGACTTGAGCGGCGTGCCTTCGGGCAGGGCGCTGGCAGCCGGGGCTTCCACAGCAGCGGGTGCAGCGGGGGCGCTGCTGGGCATGCTGTATTGCTGCATGGGGGCTTGTGCGTACATCACCGGGGCGTTTTGCGATACGCGGGTGATGCGGACTTTCTCTTCGCCTTCGGTGACTTCAATCTCGGCAATGCCGGATTCTTCCACGAGGTCGATCAGCTTCTTGAGCTTGCGTAGATCCATGCCCGTTCCCTTTTTTAGGTATTGGTTTGTCTTGTCTGGCCTGAAGGCTTGCGTCAGGTCGACATTTGGCGATTCAGATAGTCAATCGCGTGCTGCAGCGCATAACCGTAGCCGGCTGCGCCCAGCCCGCAGATAACGCCCACCGCGAGGTCGGAAAAATACGAGTGATGCCTGAACGGCTCGCGGGCGTGGACGTTGGAGAGATGGACTTCGATAAATGGCAACTTGACCGCCGCCAGCGCATCGCGCAGGGCGACGCTGGTATGGGTATAGGCGGCCGGGTTGATGATGACGAAGCCGGTGCCGTCGGTGAAGGCGGCGTGGATACGCTCTATCAGCGCAGCTTCGCTATTGCTTTGAAAGGTGGTGCAGGACAAGCCGGCAGCACGCGACTGCTCGATAAGACGAGCGTCTATGCTGGCAAGGGTGTCAGCGCCATAGTATTGTGGTTCGCGGCGGCCGAGCATATTGAGGTTCGGTCCGTGCACTACCAAAATGTCTTTGGGCTGTCCAGCCAAATTGTGCTGTGTCGGCTGAGTCATGGCGGCGAGTTTGCCGCAGATACGCGCACGTTGTCTACAGATCGCCGAAAATTCGGTCAAGCGCCCGCTCGAAAATAGGCCGTACTTGTTGCGGAAATGTGCGCTGCGTAAGGGTTTACGCTGATGTCCTAGAGACTGGCGCAGGATCGGGGGCGGCGGCAAGTGGGCTGATATAATGGCGTGTTTTCCTGGAATATGCCGAATTTTTTAGCCATGCAGCTCTCCGATTTCGATTATTTCCTGCCCGATCACCTGATCGCCCAGTTTCCCCCTGCCGAGCGTGGCGGTAGCCGCCTGCTTCATCTGCCCGTGCAGGCGGGGATGGCGGATAGGCGATTTGCCGAGCTGCCCAGCTTGCTCCGCGCCGGCGATCTGCTGGTGCTGAACGATACCCGCGTCATCAAGGCGCGCTTGTTGGGGCAGAAGGACAGTGGCGGCCAGGTTGAGGCCATGGTGGAGCGGGTGCTGAACGAGCATGAGGCGCTGGCCATGGTGCGCGCCAGTAAGTCGCCCAAGCCCGGTAGCTGGCTGCACTTTGGCGGCACTTGGCGGGCGGAGATGCTGGCGCGGCAAGGGGAGTTTTTTCATCTGCGTTTTGAGCAGCCGGTGTTGACGGTGCTGGACGCTGCCGGCGCCTTGCCCTTGCCGCCCTATATAGAACACACGCCTGATGGCGCCGATGCCGAGCGCTACCAGACCGTATTCGCGCGGGAGCCTGGTGCGGTGGCAGCACCGACGGCCGGCCTGCACTTTACCGATGCCATGCTGGCGGTGCTGGCGGGGCAGGGTGTGGCGCATGCCCGTTTGACCCTGCATGTGGGGGCAGGTACTTTCCAGCCCGTGCGGGTGGAGAATCTGGCCGAGCACCGCATGCACCATGAGCGTTACAGCATACCTGCCGAAACACAGGCCGCCATACGCCGTACCCGCGAGCAGGGTGGCCGCATCGTGGCGGTGGGCACCACCAGCTTGCGTGCGCTGGAGGCCTCGTGCCAGCATGGCGATATGGCCGAGCCCGAGGGTGATACTGACATTTTCATCACGCCGGGTTACGAGTTCCGGCTGGTGGATGCCCTCATCACCAACTTCCACCTGCCCAAATCCACCCTGCTGATGCTGGTGTCGGCCTTTGCAGGCTACGAGCGCATGCAATTGGCCTATGCTCATGCTGTGCGTGAGGAATACCGTTTCTTCAGTTACGGAGATGCAATGCTGCTGGAGCGGCGGTAAAACCTGCCGTCTGCTGCCATAATCCTGTCATGCCCGATACCGCCCCTGTGACGCCACGCGTCGCCTTCTTGCCGCGCAACGAAAAAGGTCGCGATTTTGTCGTGGGCGATCTGCATGGCTGCCGGCGGGATCTGGAGGTGTTGCTGGTGCTCTCCGGCTTTAATCCGGATAGGGGCGACAGATTGTTCGCCACCGGCGACCTGGTGGATCGGGGGCCGGATGCCATGGGCTGCCTCAAGCTGCTGGCTCAGCCCTGGTTCTATTGCGTGCTGGGTAATCATGAGCAGATGCTGCTCAACGCCCTGACCGGAGACGATGCTGCCATCGCCTTGTCGGTGGCCAATGGTGGCGGCTGGGCCCTGGGTTCCATACTCAAGCGTGACCCGGCCCTGCAGTCGGCCGCACGGGTGGTGGAGCGCCTGCCTCATGTGCTGGTGGTGGGGCCTGGCACCTCCGAGCGATTCAATGTGGTGCATGCCGCCTTGCTGCAATCGCCGGCCGATATGTCGCTGTACCGCGACGCGGACCTGGATGCCAAGCTAGACAGTGCCGATGACAAGGCGGTGGAGCGGTTGATCTGGAGTCGCAATCTGGCGGATGAGGCTGCCGTAGCGGCGCTGGAACACCGTGGCCCCAGTTGGCGGGAGGGGCTGTCGCTGACCTATTGCGGTCATAACCCGGTACCCTACCCGGTCATCCATCAATCGCATTGCCATATAGATACCGGTTCGGGCTATGAGGGCAATGTGGATGTCAATCGGGTCGACAGCGGTGCGCCGATGCGCCTGACCATGGCCGAACACAACGGCGGCAACCCTATCTTCTATACCCGCTGAGCATGGCTCGCGGTTTCCTATTCTTCTAACCCTGACGCGCGCCGGGCTGTGTATCCGGTGGTGCAAGGAGTCATACCATGCCGGACAACGGCCTGAGCTTTACCCTCAAGACCACTAGCCACGGCGCCCGCCGTGGTAGCGTGGAACTCAATCATGGTGTGGTGGAGACACCTGTCTTCATGCCCGTGGGTACCTATGGCACGGTCAAGGCCATGGCACCGAACGAGCTGGACGAGATAGGCGCGCAGATCGTTCTGGGCAATACCTTCCACCTCTGGCTGCGGCCGGGTCTGGAGGTGATCGCCAAGCACGAGGGCCTGCATCGCTTCATGGGCTGGGACAAGCCCATCCTGACGGACTCGGGTGGTTTCCAGGTGTTCAGCTTGGGCGCCCTGCGCAAGATCAGCGAGGAAGGGGTCAAGTTCCAGTCGCCGGTCAATGGCGACAGGCTGTTTCTGACGCCTGAGGTGTCAATGCAGATACAAGATGTGCTCAACTCCGATATCGTCATGATCTTCGACGAGTGCACGCCCTATCCGGCTGATGAGAAGACGGCAGCCGCCTCCATGCGCATGTCGGCCCGCTGGGCCCGGCGCTCCAAGGAGGAGTTCGAGCGGCTGCAGAACCCCAATGCCTTGTTTGGCATCGTGCAGGGTGGCATGCATGAGCGCTTGCGCGAAGAAAGCCTGGCGGGGCTGGAGGAGATGGGCTTCCACGGCTTTGCCATCGGCGGGCTGAGCGTGGGCGAGCCCAAGGAGGACTTTGCCCGCATCCTGGCGCATACCGCCCCCAGGCTGCCTGCCCACAAGCCCCGTTACCTGATGGGGGTGGGCACGCCGGAGGATCTGGTCTACGGGGTGTCGCAGGGCATAGATATGTTCGACTGCGTCATGCCTACCCGCAATGCCCGTAATGGCTGGCTGTTTACCCGCTGGGGTGATGTCAAGGTCAAGAACGCACGCTACAAGGACGATGTGCGGCCGTTGGACGAAAGCTGTGGCTGCTATGCCTGCCGCAATTTCAGCCGCGCCTACCTGCACCATCTGTTCCGCACGGGCGAGATACTGGGCGCGCGGCTCAATACCATCCACAACCTCCACTACTACCAGTGGCTGATGGCGCAAATGCGTGCGGCTATCGAGGCCGGCCAGTTTGCCGAGTTTGTGGCGCAATTCCATGCCGAGCGTGGGCGCGGCGTGGACTGACATGGAGGAGGGGCGCTGAGTTAGCCGCCGCCTCTGGGCCGTGCTTGGCCGGATCAGCGCTTCATCAGCTTGCCGTCCTTGATGGCCACCTTGTCGCCGGGCTGCATGCCGGGGTCTTCGTTGAACTCGGCATGGGCGACTTCGCCGTTGTATAGGCGGAAGCTCACCTGCCAGACCTTGTGGCGACGGGCTTTCTCCTCGATCTTCTTGCCCAGCAGGGCGCCGCCTACGGCGCCGATGGCGGTGGCAACGTTCTTGGTGGAACTGCTGGCATCGCTGCCAGCGATCTGCCGGCCTATCACGGCACCGGCCACGCCGCCGCCCACTACGCCCACACCCGTGCTGTCACCGTCACGCTCCTGCTGCTTCACTTCGGTGACCAGGCCGCAACTGTTGCGGCATTTGAGGGCGGCATCGCGCTCGCGGCTGGCCATCTTGAGGCTATCCTGCCGCGCGCGGTCCGCCGTCTTTTTGCACTGCTTGTGATGGGCGCCACGTTGTTCCTTGCATTCCGCCATGGCTAGCTTGTAGGTGTCGGCGATGCGGGTCTTTTCGGCGTTATAAGCCTCTGCCACGGCATCGCCGGCCAGTGCGGGGGCGGCCATCAGGCAGGCCAGGAGTAAGGGGGTGATGCGCATGTCGGAGTCCTTTTTGTGGATGTGCTGGCTTGCGGTGGCCTGCATCTGCTGCTTATTTTAGTCGCCAGTCTTGTGAACTGTTGCGCCGACCATCATCTAATACGCTATCGTCATCGGTCGCTGGTGGATTTTGCCCCCGTGGGGGGCTAGAATGCGCGGCTTGTTTTTTCAATGCTTACCGGGATTTACCCATGTTCATTTCCCCCGCTTACGCTGCACCAGCCCAGGCTGCTGAGAGCTCGCTGTTGCTGCAACTGGCCCCCATGGCCGTCATCTTCGTGCTGTTCTACTTTATGCTGATTCGTCCGCAGCAAAAGCGCATGAAGGAGCAAAAGGCCATGATAGACGCCATCGGCAAGGGTGATGAGCTGGTCACCAATGGCGGCATCCTGGGTCGTGTGGTCAAGGCTGGCGAACAGCACCTGACCATAGAGATCGCCGATGGCGTGGAAATCGTCATTCAGCGTGGCGCTGTTGCGGCCAAGCTGGAAAAAGGCACGATCAAAGCTCAACGCTAAGTTTCAATCGGGCAGCCCTGTGGGCTGCCCGTTCTTCATTCGGCCATGTGCCGCACGGGTTGCCCCGCCATGAATCGTTATCCTCTCTGGAAAAACCTGATCATCCTGATCGCCCTGGTGGCCGGTTTGATCTATGCCCTTCCCAATCGCTATGGCGAAACCCCTGCTGTACAGGTATCCGGTACGCGCTCCAGCGTGAAGGTCGATACGGCGGTGATGGACAGGATCGAAAAGCTGCTGCAGGCAGCCAAGATCCAGCCCGAGGGTGCCTTCCTCGAGAACAATAGCTTGAAGGTGAAGTTTGCCGGCACCGAGGCGCAGCTGAAGGCCAAGACGGCCATACAAGAGGCGCTTGGCGACGATTACGTTGTAGCGCTGAACCTGCTGCCCAACACGCCAGGCTGGCTGGCCCAGTTGCACGCCAAGCCCATGGCCCTGGGTCTGGACTTGCGCGGTGGCGTGCATTTCCTGATGCAGGTGGATATGCGCGCTGCAGTGGATAAGGCCTATGAGCGGGTGGCCGGGGATGTGCGGCGCGAACTCAAGGACAAGAAGATACGTGCCGGCAGCATCAAGCGCCTGGCCACCGGGGTGGAAATACAGTTGCGCGATGAGGCGACCCTGGCGGAGAGCCGCAAGGCAATCGAGCGTTCGCTGCCTACCGTGCAGATTGCCCAGCAAAGCGGCGAAGGCGGCTATCGCCTGTTGCTGACGCTGACGGATGAGGAGCAGCGCCGGATTCAATCTGATGCAGTGAAACAGAACATCGCCACCCTGCATAACCGGGTTAACGAGCTCGGCACCACCGAGCCAGTGATCCAGCAGCAAGGTGCTGATCGCATCGTGGTGCAGTTGCCCGGCGTGCAGGACACTGCTCGTGCCAAGGACATCATCGGTCGTACCGCCACGCTGGAAGTACGCATGGTGGAAGAGGATGCTGCCAAGCTGTCGGAAGCCTTGGCCGGCAAGGTGCCCGCGGGTTACGAGCTGCTGGAGGAGCTGGATCCACGAGGCAACCGCCCCATTCTGCTGAAGACTGATGTAGAGCTGACTGGCGAGAACATCAATGATGCCCAGGCTGGTTTTGATGATCAGAATCAGCCAGCCGTGCATATTGGCCTGGATTCGGCAGGAGCCAATATCTTCCGCCAGCTGACGGCTGAAAATATCGGCAAGCGCATGGCCATGGTGCTGGTGGAAAAGGGCAAGGGCCAGGTGGTGACTGCCCCGGTCATACGCGGCGAAATCGGCGGTGGCCGAGTACAGATCACCGGTTCCATGTCCACGGCCGATGCCAACGATACTGCACTGCTCTTGCGCGCCGGTTCTCTGGCCGCCCCCATGGAAGTGGTGGAAGAGCGCACCATAGGCCCAAGCCTGGGTAAGGAGAATATCGAGAAGGGCTTCAACTCGATGTTCTACGGTTTTGGTGCCGTGGTCCTGTTCATGGTCATCTACTACCGCATGTTCGGCGTGACGGCTTCGCTGGCCCTGGGCGCCAACCTGGTGTTCCTGATCGCGTTGCTGTCGGTGCTGAGCACCACCCTGACCTTGCCCGGTATTGCCGCCATCGCGCTGACCCTGGGCATGGCGATTGACTCCAATGTGCTGATCAATGAGCGCATTCGGGAAGAAGTGCGGGCTGGCGTGCCACCGCAGACGGCCATCAAGGCCGGTTACGAGCATGCCTGGGCCACCATTCTGGATTCCAACATCACCACCCTGATTGCCGGTGTGGCGTTGTTGATCTTTGGTTCGGGCGCGGTGCGTGGCTTTGCCGTGGTGCATTGCCTGGGCATCATCACCTCGATGTTCTCGGCCGTGGTGGTGTCGCGCGCTCTCGTCAACCTGATCTACGGCTACCGCCGCAAGGTCACGTCGCTGGCTGTATAAGGAAGCAAGATCATGTTGGAAATGTTCCACCTTAAAAAAGACATACCGTTCATGAGCTATGGGCGGCTGACGACGACCATCTCGCTCGCCACCTTCCTGCTCGCGGTGTTCTTCCTGTTCTACAAGGGCCTCAACCTCAGTATTGAGTTCACTGGTGGTACGGTGCTGGAGGTGCGTTACAGCCAGGCGGCCGACCCTAACCAGGTACGGCAGTCGGTCGAGGCGCTCAATCTCAGTGGCAAGCACCAGGAAATCCAGGTGCAACTGCTGGGTAGCCCGCGTGACGTGATGATACGTCTGCCCAATGTCAGCAATATCACCAGCGCCAAGCTATCCGAGACGGTGATGGCCGAGTTGCGCAAGACCGATGCCAAGGTCGAGAGCCGCAAGGTGGAGTTCGTCGGCCCCTCGGTGGGTGAGGAGCTGGTGACCCATGGCCTGACAGCCCTGGCCTTGGTGTGCGTTGGCATCATCATCTACCTGGGTATCCGCTTCGAGTGGCGCTTTGCGGTCTCGGCCATCATCGCCAACCTGCATGACGTGGTGATCATTCTCGGTGTATTTGCCTTCTTCCAGTGGGAGTTCTCGCTCACCGTGCTGGCAGCGGTGCTGGCGGTGCTGGGTTACTCCGTGAACGAATCGGTGGTGGTGTTCGACCGTATCCGCGAAAACTTCCGCAAGGCTGGTATGCGTGGCAAGGGCATCAATGAGGTGATAGACAACGCCATCACCGCCACCATGAGCCGTACCGTGATTACCCATGGCTCGACCGAAGTGATGGTGCTGGCCATGCTGCTGTTTGGCGGCCCGGCCCTGCATGGTTTTGCCATGGCGCTGACCATCGGTATCGTATTCGGTATCTATTCTTCCGTGCTGGTGGCCTCGCCCCTGCTGCTGCTGTTTGGCCTGACCCGTGAAAGCATGGTCAAGCCAGTCAGGGTCAAGGAAGAAGCGGTCGTTTGATTCGGGATGCTCGCCGGCAGTACGACCTGGGTTCGGGTTGTGCTGTCGGCGTTGTCCATTTGTAGCCGACTGCTTGCTGGTCTTTGCCTAGGGCAAGGCCCTGATTCACCTGCCGGGATGTAGCCTTGGATTTCAACCTGATAGACATCATTCTCCATCTGGACCAGTTTCTGGCCATGATGGTGTCGCAGTACGGCCCCTGGATCTACGTCATCCTGTTCCTGGTCATCTTCTGCGAGACCGGGCTGGTCGTCATGCCCTTCCTGCCGGGCGATTCGCTGCTGTTTGTGGCGGGCGCGGTGGCGGCACAGGGCGATATGGATCCCTTCCTGCTGGCTGGCTGCCTGATCGTGGCGGCCATACTGGGTGACAGCGTCAACTATGTGATAGGGCGCAGGGCTGGCGAGCGCCTGTTCAGCAATCCGTCGTCCAAGATATTCCGGCGGGATTACCTGGAGCGCACCAAGGAGTTCTATCAGCGTCATGGCGGCAAGACCGTGGCCATGGCCCGATTCCTACCCATTGTCCGTACCTTTGCGCCCTTCGTGGCGGGTATGGCCCATATGGCCTACGGCAAATTCCTGTTCTTCAGCGTGGTGGGCACCCTGGCCTGGGTGGGTTCGCTGGTGACGTTGGGCTACCAGTTTGGCCACGTGCCTTTCATCAAGAACAACCTGTCGCTGATGGTGGTGGTGGTGGTGGTACTCTCCCTCTTGCCCATGTTGATCAAGCTGGTGCATGGCCGCATGGCTGCACGGGCCTGATGGATTGAAGGTGGCAGTGCCCATGGAAAGTTTCTACACCGATAAATCGCAGGTACGCCGTGCCTTCGAGCGTTCGGCACGCACCTACGATGGCGCGGCGGTGCTGCAGCGCGAAGTGGCCGATCGTATGTTCGAGCGGCTGGAACTGGTCAAGCTGGCGCCGGCACAGATGCTCGATGCAGGCTGTGGTACGGGTTATGCCGGCCCCAAGCTGCGTGGCCGCTATCCCGATGCCAGGCTGATCGAGCTGGATCTGGCCATGGCCATGCTCAAGGTGGCGGCAGGCCGGATAGGCTTGCTGGGCAAGGTATTCGGCAAGCGTCACTGGCAGGTCTGCGCCGATCTGGAGTCCCTGCCGCTGGCCAATGATTCGGTAGACCTGGTTTGGAGCAGTCTGGCCATGCAATGGCTGAACGAGCCCGATGCGGCATTCCATGAGTGCCATCGTGTGCTGCGGCCGGAGGGCCTGCTGATGTTCAGTACATTCGGGCCGGATACCCTGCTGGAACTGAAGCAGTCTTTTGGCCAGGTGGATGACAAGCCCCACGTTAACCGCTTTATCGATATGCACGATCTGGGCGATGCCCTGAGTCATGCCGGCTTTTCTGCGCCCGTCATGGATATGGAAAAGATCGTGCTGACCTATGCCGACGTCCGCAGCGTGATGCGAGATCTGAAAGCCATCGGTGCCCACAATGTGGCCATGGGGCGTAGCCGCGGCCTGATGGGCAAGCAGGCCTTTGCCCGTGCCGAGGCCGCCTATGAGCAGTTGCGCCGTGATGGCAAGCTGCCGGCCACCTATGAGGTGGTCTATGGTCACGCCTGGAAGCCGCAAGCCAAGCCGCAACTGGCTGATGGCCGTCAGGTCATCGAGTTCCGTCCCCGCCCCAAGACCTGAGGTCGATATGGCCCATGGCTATTTCATTACCGGCACCGACACCGAGGTAGGCAAGACGGTTGCCACTTGCCACCTGCTGCGCGCGGCTGTCGCGGGCGGCGTGCAGGCGGTTGGCATGAAGCCGGTTGCCTCAGGCTGCGTGCCGGGACCGCATGGCGGGTTGGATAATGAAGATGTGCTGGCCCATGAGGCCGCCGGCAATGTGGTGGCGCCCCGTGCACTGACCAATCCCTATGCCTTTGTGCCGCCTGTTTCGCCGCATCTGGCGGCGCGCGGCGCGGGCGTGGCGATCGATATCGGCCTGATACAGGCACGCTACCAGCAACTGCAAGGGCAGGCAGAACTGGTGCTGGTGGAGGGGGCAGGGGGCTGGCTGGCACCGCTGGACGACAGCCATACCATGGCGGACCTTGCCGCCAGACTGGGGCTGCCTGTGATCCTGGTGGTGGGCCTGCGGCTGGGTTGCCTGAACCACGCCATGCTGACGGTGGCAGCCATTGCGGCACGGGGCTTGCCGTTGGCAGGCTGGGTGGCAAACTGCGTGGATCCGGCCATGCGGGCGCGCGAGGACAATCTTGCCTATTTAACGCAACACATTGCGGCCCCTTGCCTTGGGGTGATCCCTAATTTCTCTGCCGGGCAAAAAGCCGAGTCGAATCAAGAGCAAATGCTCGGATTCGAGCTCAAAATGCTTATCAAATAAGGACTTCGGCCCTGAACTGCCGTTGAGCCGCCCCGACAGCTCTGCTAGCATACGTGCGACTTTTTGCCACATGCCTTGATCGTCATCAAGACATGCCGCGAAACAGACACGACGCCGGAACACCGGCGCAGAGGGAAAAGACGCCTGCATCCGTGGGCGTTCCGTCATGGGGACAACATGAAAAAACGCGCATCCTGGTCGTTTGCAGCGCTGGCGCTCGGCACCAGCCTATCTGCCTTGGCAGACTACAAGCTCAATCTGCAGACACCTGTTACCAAACTCGGTGAAGAGGTATATGACCTCCATACCTTCCTGTTGGTGATCTGCTCGGTCATCTTCGTGGTGGTATTTGGAGCGATGTTTTACTCCATCTTCAAGCACCGCAAGGCAGCGGGCCACAAGGCCGCCAATTTCCACGAAAGCACCACAGTGGAAATCGTCTGGACCATTATCCCGGCGCTGATCCTGGTGGCCATGGCCTGGCCTGCCACCAAGGTCATCATTGCCCAGAAGGACACCCGTGGTGCCGACATGACCATCAAGGTCACCGGCTACCAGTGGAAGTGGGGCTATGACTACCTCGACGAGGGCATCAGCTTCCACAGCCGCCTGGCTACCCCGCAAGAACAGTACGAGAACTACGAAGGCCAGAAGCCGGTACGCAATGCCGACTACATGCTGGAAGTGGATAACCCCGTTGTGGTGCCGGTGGGCAAGCGCGTACGTCTGCTGCTGACTGCCAATGATGTGATCCACTCCTGGTGGGTGCCGGCCTTCGCGGTCAAGCAGGATGCCATCCCCGGCTATATACGTGACACCTGGTTCAAGGCCGAGAAGGAAGGCGTGTACCGTGGTCAGTGTGTAGAGCTGTGCGGCAAGGACCATGGCTTCATGCCCATCGTGGTGAATGTGGTTTCGCAAGAGAAGTACGATGCCTGGGTGGGCGAGCAGAAGAAGCTGATGGCCGCCAACCAGGACGACCCGAACAAGGTCTGGACGCTGCCCGAGATGGTGGCGCGTGGCCAGAAGGTCTACGACAGCAACTGCGCCATCTGTCACCAGGCCAACGGCAAGGGCCAGGGCGCCTTCCCGGCGCTGGATGGCTCCAAGATGGTGGTTGGCCCCAAGGCTGATCAGGTGCATCTGCTGCTGAAGGGCAAGGGCGCCATGCCGGCATGGGAAAAGACCCTGTCCGATACCGAAATCGCTGCGGCGATAACCTTTACCCGCAATAGCTGGGGCAACAAGACCGGCGAGCTGATCCAGCCTGCCGAGATCAAAGCCGCCCGTAGCATGTGACGGCAGCACAGAGCGAGGACAAGAATATGACCACTACCGTTCACACGCCTGATCACGCCCACGGCGATGATCACCACGATCACCATCCACACGGCCTGACCCGCTGGCTGGCAGCGACCAACCACAAGGACATCGGCACGCTGTACATGTGGTTTGCCTTCATCATGTTCCTCACCGGCGGCGTGATGGCCCTTTGTATCCGGGCTGAGCTGTTCAGCCCCGGCCTGCAGTTTGTCCGGCCTGAGCTGTTCAACCAGTTCACCACCCTGCATGGCCTGATCATGGTGTTCGGCGCCATCATGCCGGCCTTTACCGGCCTGGCTAACTGGATGATTCCGCTGATGATAGGCGCGCCCGACATGGCGTTCGCCCGCATGAACAACTGGTCGTTCTGGCTACTGCCACCGGCGGCCTTGCTGCTGATGATCAGCTTTGCCGTGCCAGGTGGTGCCGCTGCCGCAGGCTGGACCTTGTATGCCCCGCTGTCCACGCAGATGGGCATGGGCATGGACCTGACCATCTTCGCCATCCACATCATGGGTATCTCGTCCATCATGGGCGCGATCAACATCATCACCACCATCCTCAATATGCGTGCCCCCGGCATGACCATGATGAAGATGCCGATGTTCGTGTGGACTTCGCTTATCACCGCCTACCTGCTGATTGCCGTGATGCCTGTGCTGGCCGGTGCCGTGACCATGGTGCTGACTGACCGTCACTTCGGCACCAGCTTCTTCAATGCTGCCGGCGGTGGTGATCCAGTGCTGTACCAGCACATCTTCTGGTTCTTCGGCCACCCCGAGGTGTACATCATGGCGCTGCCCGCATTCGGCGTGGTCAGCCAGGTGATCCCCACCTTCGCCCGCAAGACCCTGTTCGGCTACCACTCCATGGTGTACGCCACCTCGTCCATCGCCATCTTGTCGTTCATGGTGTGGGCGCACCACATGTACTCCGTGGGTATGCCGGTAACGGCCCAGCTGTTCTTCATGTACGCCACTACCCTGATCGCGGTGCCTACCGGCGTGAAGGTGTTCAACTGGATCGCCACCATGTGGAAGGGCTCGATGACATTTGAGACCCCCATGCTGTTTGCCATCGGCTTCGTCTGCCTGTTCACCATGGGCGGCTTCTCCGGTGTGGTGCTGTCGATTGCCGCAGTGGATATCCAGCTGCATGACACCTACTACGTGGTAGCCCACTTCCACTATGTGCTGGTCGCCGGCGCGCTGTTCTCGCTGTTTGCCGCCGTGTACTACTGGCTGCCGAAGTGGACCGGCTTCATGTACTCCGAAACCCGCGGCAAGATTCACTTCTGGTGGTCGATGATCGCCTTCAACGTGACCTTCTTCCCCATGCACTTCCTGGGCCTGGCTGGCATGCCGCGTCGTATCCCCGACTATGCCGTGCAGTTCACCGAATTCAATGCCCTGGCCTCGGTCGGCGCCTTTGCTTTCGGTATCGCCCAGATTTACTTCCTGTTCGCTGTGCTGCTGCCCACCATCCGTGGTGGTGCCGGCCCAGCACCGGCCAAGCCATGGGAAGGCGGCAATACCCTGGAGTGGGAAGTGCCGTCGCCGGCGCCGTTCCACACCTGGGAGCAACCGCCGTCGCGTGAGCTGGTTGACAAGCTCGCCGCCCAGCAGCAGTTGCACTAAGCATGGCTGGCAAGAACCTGCGTACCGCCGCGGTGCTGGTTAGCGTTGCGGTGGTGCTGTGTCTCGGCTTTGCCGCCCGTTTATGGTTGTTTGGTCAATAAGGCCTGTTGATGGATACGCTGCAGTCCGATAACCGCCGATTGATGGCCAAGCTGATCGTGATTGCCGTTGGCATGTTCGGCTTCGGTTTTGCGCTGGTGCCGTTCTATGACCAGATCTGCGAAGCCACGGGCATCAACAACCTGTTGCGCCCCGACAAGGTGGAAAACACCCAGGTGGTGGCCAGCCGGACGGTGACGGTGGAGCTGGATGCCAACCTGCGGGCCGACCTGCCCTGGCGCTTTGCGCCGGAGCAGCGCAAGCTGCAGGTGCATCCGGGCCAGATGGTGCAGGTGGTCTACGATATCGAGAACAACGGACCCCGCCCCATCGTGGCGCAGGCCATACCCAGCTATGGCCCCAAGCGGGCTGGCGAATACTTCAACAAACTGGAGTGCTTCTGCTTCAGCAAGCAGCAATTTGCGGCCGGTGAGAAGCGCCGCATGCCGGTGGTGTTCGTGATTGATCCCAGCCTGCCTGAGGACATCCATACCATCACCCTTTCGTACAGCTTCTTTGAAGTGGCCGGCACGGCCCAACCGGCAGCCTAGAACATGCGTGAGCAAGAGAAGTCCAGCATGAATCCCCTGCGCGCCGTAGGCGCCGTGCTGGCTGCCTTTACCGGCATACGGCGAGGCAAGGATTCCAAGGAAGATCTGCAGAAACTCAAGCCGGTCCAGATCATTCTGGCCGCACTGATCTGTGCCGCAGTCTTGATTGCCGGCCTGATCATCCTGGTAAAAAGCATCGTGCCGGCGCAGTAGCGGCGGACACGCAAGACCGAAAAGGGAGCAGACAACATGGCAACAACGCAGCAGCCTGATTATTTCGTACCCGCACCGTCCTGGTGGCCATTCAAGGGCGCCGTCGCGCTGTTCGGCATCGGCCTGGGCGCCGCCTTGCTGGTCAACTCGGTGCCGTTCTCCTGGGTGCCGCTGGCCATCGGCATCGCCATTCTGCTGTGGATGCTGTTCGGCTGGTTTGGTGATGTGATCCGCGAGTCCGAAGGCGGTGTCTACTCCAAGCGGGTTGATATCTCCTTCCGCTGGGGCATGGGCTGGTTCATCTTTTCTGAGGTGATGTTCTTCGCCGCCTTCTTCGGCACCCTCTACTACCTGCGCAGTATCTCGGTGCCCGAGCTGGGCAATATGGAACACAAGATACTGTGGCCCGATTTCAAGGCCATGTGGCCCATGTCCGTCGCGCCCAATGGCACCGAACCCTACCAGGTGATGGGCCCGTGGGGCTTGCCGGCCTGGAACACCCTGATCCTGCTGACTTCCGGCGTGACCCTCACCTGGGCGCACTGGGGCATGATGGAAAACAAGCGTGGCCAGCTCAAGCTGGGCCTGCTGCTCACCGTATTGCTGGGCGCCTTGTTCCTGGGCCTGCAGGTCTATGAATACGCCCACGCCTGGGGCGATTTGGGCCTGACCATGGCCTCCGGCGTGTATGGCGCTTCGTTCTACATGATGACGGGCTTCCACGGCATGCATGTGTTCATCGGCGCGCTGATGCTGGCCGTCATGTATTTCCGCTCGGTCAAGGGTCACTTCACCGCCGAGCACCACTTCGCTTTCGAAGCTGCCGCCTGGTACTGGCACTTCGTGGATGTGGTGTGGCTGATCCTGTTTGTATTCGTGTACTGGCTGTAAGGCCTGCCGCAAGGCGTAAAAATGGTGCAGCGCAGGCTGCACCATTTTGTTTGTAAAGGCCAGCTGCAGCGCCAACCGGTTGCGGTTGGCGGCGCTCACTGGCTCAGTACACGCCGTGTGGCTGTATCCAGCCCAGGCGGTAGGACAGCATCAGGAACAGAAACAGGGCGACCGACAGGCTAATGCGCAGGGTCAGCGCCTTGACGGTACGTTTGGAGCTGTCCTTGCTGCGTATCAGCGAGAACATGGCGCTACCCAGTGCAAACAGGATGCCAAGTATCATCAGCACGACAATGATTTTCATGATGTAGGGCGCAAGCGGGAAAAACCCGAGTTTATGCCCAGTCACCCCTCGGTATCCAACCCTATCGCCATCCCCGTCTGCTTCTTGCCATGCCCTTGCGTCGTCCCCGCCTGCTGATCATCATCGCTACCTTGCTGTTTGTGGTGCTGACCTTGCGTCTGGGCTGCTGGCAACTGGGGCGGGGGCAGCACAAACAGGCGCTGGCGGAGCGCCAGCAGGCCATGGACCAACTGGCACTGCTGCCCTGGCGGGGCGAGCTTGGGGAGTCCGCATGGCAAAGGCGCTATCAGGTCGAAGGTGTATGGCTGGCCAGCGGCCAGATATTCCTGGACAACCGGATACACAAGGGCAGGGCAGGGTTCCATGCCCTGGCACCGCTGCAGTTGGCGGATGGTCGCCTGTTGCTGGTCAACCGGGGATGGCTGCCCAAGGTGCCAGGGGTACAGCCACAGGTACCGCTACCGGCCGGGCCTGTGGTGTTGCAGATACGCCTGCAGCCACCCCAGCAGCAGTATGTGGAGCTGGCGGCGGATCAGGCTGGTGGCGTGGTCTGGCAGAATCTGGACTGGGCACGGTACCGCAAGCTGGTGCCGGCATCGGTGGTGCCGGCACTGGCGCAGCAATTAGGTGAGAGTGATGCGCTGGCCCGTGATTGGCCAGCCGTGGATTTTGGCGTGGAGAAGCACTACGCCTATGCAGGCCAGTGGTTTCTGTTTGCGGCCCTGGCCGTCGTTCTGTTTTTTATCTTGCACTGGAAGCGCCGTAACACATGAATGCTGCCACTCAACCCAAGCGCAACGGCCGCTGGATACTGTTTGCCCTGATCGCCATCACCATCGCACCGGTGCTGGCTTCCTACCTGGCTTATTACGTCTGGCGGCCCGAGGGCGGCAAGACCTATGGCGAGTTGCTCAAGGTTGGCCCGGTGCCGGCGTTCCGGCAAGCAGGGCTGGACGGCAAGCCGGCAGCGCTGGCTGATCTGAAAGGGCGCTGGGTGCTGGTCATGGCCGCCAGCGGCGACTGCCAGCAAGCCTGCCAGAAAGATCTGCATGCCCTGCGCCAGATACGCATGGCGCAAGGCAAGTTCATGGATAGGGTAGAACGGCTGTGGCTGGTGACCGATGCCGCCGCGCCATCGGCGCAGGCAGTGGCCGCTGCTGATGGTGCCCGCACGGTGCGCGCACTGGAGGCGATTCCCTTGCAGGGCGACGTGGCCACCGGCTACTACCTGATCGATCCGCTGGGCAACCAGGTGATCCGCTATCCACGTACCGCCGACCCGGTACGGGTGATCAAGGAAGTGGGCAAGTTCCTGAAGAACAATGAGAACCTGGGTTGATCATGTTTCGTAAACTCACTCTCCTGGCCGTCGTCTGGACGCTTTGCGTGGTGGTGCTGGGCGCCTATGTGCGCCTGTCTGATGCCGGCCTGGGCTGCCCCGATTGGCCCGGTTGCTATGGCAAGGCCACGCCGATACATGCGGTGGACGAGATACTGGCGGCACATGCTGAGGCACCCCATGGCCCGGTCAGCATGGCCAAGGCCTGGAAAGAGATGGTGCATCGCTATCTGGCCAGCGCCCTGGGCCTGCTGGTGCTGGTGCTGGCCGTGATGGCCGTCAAGCATCGCGATCGCCTGCGGCAATCGCCCCTGCTGGCGGTTTCCATCTTTTTCGTGGTGTGCTTCCAAGGTGCGCTCGGTATGTGGACGGTAACCAAGCTGCTCAAGCCCGCCATCGTCACCAGCCACCTGATCGGTGGCATGACCCTGGTGGCCATGCTGACCTGGCTGGCCTTGCGGCAGCGGGACTGGGCCAGGGTAGAGCGTGCAGGCGGATTCCGCCTGGCTGCCTTCGTCGGCCTGTTGGTGGTGTCCTGCCAGATCATCCTGGGTGGTTGGGTCAGCACCAACTACGCCGCCGTTGTCTGCACCGACTTCCCCACCTGCCAGGGTGCCTTGGTACCGCAGATGGATTTCCGTGATGCCTTCCATGTGCTGCGCGAGCTGGGCCAGACACCGGAAGGGGAGTTGCTGAGCATGGCCAACCTGACCGCCATACACTGGCTGCACAGGTTGGGGGCGCTGGTGACGTTCTGTTTTATTGGCATACTGAGCTGGCGCTTGTACGCACAGGGTGTTTTGCGTAGCCTAGCGCTCGCCATTGCTGGCATGTTGCTGCTGCAGGTAGGCCTGGGTATCAGCAATGTGGTCTTCCATCTGCCGCTGTCGGTTGCCGTGCTGCACAATGCTGGCGCTGCCATGCTGCTGCTGCTGATGGTGGTGCTGAATTACCGGCTGGCGCAGCGCCGCTAAGGGCAAAGCGCAGGAGAAATGTGATGAGTGCCGTGACCCTGACCAAACCGCCACTGGGCCTGAAAGCCCGGCTGCGTGAATTCCTTGCCCTGGCCAAGCCCAGAGTGGTGGCCCTGATCGTCTTCTGTGCGGTCATCGGCATGTTCCTTGCGACCCCCACCTTGCCACCCTGGCTGCCCGTGCTGGCCGCCACCATAGGCATTGCCCTGGTGGCCGGTGCCGCTGCGGCCATCAATTGCCTGGTAGAGCAGAAGATTGACGCCCTGATGGCCCGCACCAGGGCCCGCCCCCTGCCGCGTGGACAGGTGACCAGCGGCCAGACACTGGGCTTTGCCCTGGTGGTTGGCGGCATAGGCTTGTTTGTGCTGCACCAATGGGCCAACCCACTCACCATGTGGCTGACCCTGGCGACCTTTGTCGGCTACGCCATCATCTATACGGTTGTGCTCAAGCCCAGCACCCCGCAGAACATCGTGATCGGCGGGGCATCGGGCGCCATGCCACCGATATTGGGCTGGGCGGCAGTCACGGGCGAAGTCAGCCATGATGCGATGATACTTTTCCTCATCATCTTCGCCTGGACCCCACCCCACTTCTGGGCCTTGGCGCTCTATCGGCGCGACGACTATGCCCGTGCCGGGCTGCCCATGCTGCCCGTCACCCACGGTGAAGCCTTCACCCGGCTGCATGTGCTGCTCTACACGCTGATACTGACGGCAGTCACCCTGCTGCCCGTGGCCACCGGCATGGGGGGCGGCATCTATCTGGTGTCCACCCTGATACTCGATGCCATCTTCCTGGTCTACGCCTGGCGCATCTGGCGCAGCTATACCGATGAATTGTCACGCAGCACCTTCCGTTATTCCATCCTCTACCTCTCGCTGCTGTTTGCCGCGCTGTTGGTGGATCACTATCTGCACATCCCGCTACGATGATATCCCTGCGTACTCTGGGTACTTTGCTGCTGACTACCTGCCTGGCGCTCACTGCTTGCAGCGAGGCACCCAAGCCGGCCTTCCTCTCCACCGATGTGACCGGCGCCCCCATAGGCGGCCCGTTTGCGCTGACCGATCACCATGGCAAGCAACGCCGGCTGGAGGAGTTCAAGGGCAAGGTGGTGGTGATGTTCTTCGGCTACACCCATTGCCCCGATGTCTGCCCCACCACCATGAGCGAACTGAAGGCGGCCATGGCGCAACTGGGTGACAAGGCCAAGCAGGTGCAGGTGCTATTCGTGACGGTGGACCCGGAGCGGGACACCCAGGCGCTGCTGAGCCAGTACGTGCCTGCCTTCCATCCCGACTTTCTGGGATTGCGCGGCAGCACGGCGGAAATTCGGGCGGTGACCGACCGATTCCGCATTGTTTTTCAGCGGAATGGCACCGATGCGACAAATTACACCGTAGACCACAGCGCGGGCAGCTATATTCTGGACAGGGAAGGCAAGTTGCGCCTGTTTGTCAGCTATGGTGCAGGGGCAAAGGTGTTTTCTCATGACATTGGTCTATTGTTGTAAAAATGGGTCGATGTGGTGCCGGACTTTGGGCTGTGGATAACATCGCGCTAGTGTGGATGCCGCGCCGGCTGTGGCAAAATCCCGAAATCATCAATATATAAACAGGCTCCCAAACACTGTGGCGGAAGCGGAAAACAACCCCTCTCAGGAAGGCAAGGCACCCGTTGCGCTGATTCCAGAAGGCGTGGACGTCAGCAGCTTTCTGCTGCGTACGCCGGTAGAAATCGGTTTCGTGCTTCGTTCGCTGGCGCAAAAGGGTGATCTGGTCTCGGTGTACTTCGATCACGGCCAGTTCTCCTTCTTGTCCGCCATACTGGAGTGCGACACCAAGCAGCAGCGCTTCTGGTTCGACATCTGCGGGGTAGAGGCCATCAACCGCTCGCTGCTGCGTGCCGATCACATCGTATTCGCTGCAGCGCCCGAGGGCGTGCGCATCCAGTTTGTGCTCGATGGCGGCATCTCGCTGGTTGATTACGACGAGCGCCCGGCTTTTGAAGCCGCCTTCCCCAACGATCTGATCAAGCTGCAGCGGCGCGAGTATTTCCGGCTCGATACCCCCATAGGCAAGCCGCTGCTGTGCAAGCTGCGCCACCCCAATGGCCGGGTGCTGGATCTCCCACTGCACGATATCTCCATCGGCGGCATGGGGCTGTGGATGCAGGGCCAGGTCGAAGTGGAGCAGCTGGATGTGTTCCCCGGCTGCCGTGTCGACCTTGGCACCTTCGGCATGGTGGAGCTGACCATAGAGATACGCAGCAAGCGCCAGGTCACCAAGCGGGACGGCACCGTGCAGACCATGCTGGGCACTCGCTTTGTCGACCTGCCACGGCAGACCGAGAACCTGCTCCAGCGCTATATTGCGCAACTGGAGCGCGAGCGACACCAGCTGCTGCGCAACTGATCACTGGGCCGTTTGATCGCCCAGCCGGTCGAGTAGGGTTTGCGGCGTAGGGTAGGCCAGCCGCAGTCGCAACTCCTTGCGCAGCCGCTGATTGCTCAGCTGGCGTGATTCCCGCATGAACGACCACAAAGCCGGCGATACCTGCTGTTCTGCCTCGGCGCGCGATAGCCGGGGTGGTCGGGGCAGGCGATAGGTATCGGCTACCTTGTCAAACCACTCCCCCATCTTCCAGCGGCTGTCGTCGCAAGCGTGGTAGACACGTCCCTGGCGGCCACGGAACAAGGCCAGGCAGGCGGCGTGGGCCAGATCATCGGCATGGATATGGTTGCTGTAGCCATCGTCTTCCGGCCGCAGTGCGGCAGTGCCCTTTTGCAGGCGTTCCAGCGGCAGCCGGTCTGCGGCATAGATGCCAGGGGCGCGCAGTATGCTTACCCGGCAAGCACTGCGCCGGCCATAGCGCCGGAGCAAGGCCTCAGCCGCAACCCGGCGCCAGGCACGGGCGGATTCGGGCCGGCAGGGCTGGCTTTCGCTCAGCAGTGCGCCGCCACAATCGCCATATACCCCGCTGGTACTGATGTAGCACAGCCCCCGTGGTAGAATCGCGCCTTGCGCGAGCATTGCGGCCAATCGCATGCTGCGCGGGTCGTTGTTGCCGGTATTGGGTGGCGGGGCACTATGCAGCACATACTCGGCCAGCCCAGCCAGGCGTTGCAGGCTGTGGCGCTGGTCCAGGTCGCCGCGCACCGGCACCACGCCTTGGCTGCGCAGCCGCAGGGCCTGCTCGGTACTGCGACACAAGGCATAGACACGGAAACGTGCCGTCAGCCAGGGCAAGGCCCGCTGCATCACGTCGCCGCAACCCACGATCAATAGTCTTCTTTTACGCATGGTGCGATTGTAGCCGTACCGTGTGCGCCAGCAGGAATCAACATGTCGCATCAGCTCACCATCGAACCGAGCAAGCAGCAAATTACCGTAGAAGAAGGCGAAACCCTGCTGGATGCCGCCATGCGCGTCGGCTTCAACATGCCTTACGGCTGCCGTAACGGTGCCTGCGGCGCCTGCAAGGGCCGCGTGTTGCAGGGCGAGATCAGCCATCGCGAACACTCCGGCTCGGCGCTCAACAAGACCGAAGAAGCCCAAGGCCTGGCCCTGTTCTGCTGCGCCGAACCGCAAGGCGACGTGGTGATCGAATGCCGCGAAATCCAGGCCACCAAGGATATTCAGATCCGCACCCTGCCGTGCCGGGTAGAGAAGATAGACCGGGTATCGCACGATGTGGCCGTGCTCTCGCTCAAGCTGCCTACCAATGAGCGCCTGCAGTTCCTGGCCGGCCAGTACATCGACATCCATACCAAGGATGGCAAGAAGCGCAGCTTCTCGTTGGCCAACCCACCCCACACCGAAGACTACCTGCAACTGCATGTGCGGCTGGTGCCCGGTGGCGAATTCTCCGAGTACGTCCACAACTCGATGCGCGAGCGCGAGATATTGCGCTTCACCGGCCCGCTGGGTTCCTTCTTCCTGCGTGAAGAATCGGACAAGCCCATCATCTTCCTGGCCAGCGGTACCGGCTTCGCCCCCATCAAGAGCATTGTCGAATACGCCATCAAGAAGAATATCCAGCGCGAGATGATCCTCTACTGGGGCGCCCGCACGCTGGACGACCTCTATATGCCCGAGCTGGCAGGCCAGTGGCAGGCCGAGATGCCCAACTTCACCTTTATCCCGGTGCTGTCCGAACCCAAGCCCGAAGACGCCTGGCATGGCCGTACCGGCTTTGTGCACGAGGCCGTGCTGCACGACTTTGCCGACCTGGCGGGCTACCAGGTCTACGCCTGCGGCGCCCCGGTGATGGTGGAAGCCGCCCACGGCAGCTTCACCGGCCGTGGCCTTCCGGCAGACGAGTTCTTCTCGGATGCATTTTTTCTGTCGAAAGATCTTCGCAAAAGCTGATAGATCGGTATAATTCGCCCCCTGTGCCGACATAGCTCAGTTGGTAGAGCAGCTGCCTTGTAATCAGCAGGTCACCAGTTCGATTCCGGTTGTCGGCACCAGAAAATCAAGGGGTTACGTGAAAACGTAGCCCCTTTCTGCTTTGTGGCGTTGCGTACGGGCTGGCAAGCGGGTTTCAGCGTTGATGGGCTGATTGGGACCGATAGTCATCCCGGTAGACTCGGGATAGTAAAGGCCCGCATGGTGTTTTGCTGCGCGAGCATTCTTGTTTGGAACAGCAAGCCCAACCGCTGCTTGAGCTTGCTCGGCACCCATTAAGCCAAAGAGTCAGATAGCTCATCCCAATTAGAGATAGTTTCCGCCCAAGCAGGGATGAATGCGTTCGCATGCGTAATCATTTTATTACAAAGACCCGTGCAGTATATATTTACCGATCCCTTATATCGCCGCCCTGGCTTAGCTTCGATGTTAATGAGATTCTTGGTAACGCTATAAAGCAACTTACCTTGTTTGCATATTGGACATTTCTTTCCTTTCAACAGCTCCAAGTTTCCATAAAAGATAGCCCTTTCCAGGCAATCGATTTCTTCTGCAAGCATTCCGTTTGATTGCATTTGGTTGTCCTTTCCAAGTAAGCGGTTGGCGTACTCAATTGCATAGGATTTTGCCATTGACCCCACAGTAGAATCCAAGTTTGATTAAAGGCTTGCAGGAAACAAGCCCATTGTTTTCGAGCGATGGATTTCTTACGCCATAAGCTCAATAAACTCCCGATTGGTTGAGCCAAGACCTTCTTGGTAAATATTTATTACCTTCGGACTCAGTGGGGGACCCCCTCCCCGACGTTCCGATACTCGCTCCGGCGTACTGGATTTTAATATCGCCATGATTTTTGTCCAAGCCAAATTCTGCGATTTCGCTTTGAATTTGTGCCTCGGAGCTACGTGCATATAAATATGCTTCATAGCTGTCATATGCACGATTGCTTTTGCTAAACTTCACAGAGTGCAGAGTTGTAGATACACTGTTTGGGACTACAGGTTACTCATCCTCCGAGTATGTGAAACTCCCGATAAAAACGGGGTCTGCAGCAACCAGCCTACAAACTAGGGAAGGATCATAATCGAAGTTATATTGCGCCGTGACCCATTTGGCTTCACTCAATCCCTTCTTACTTGCAGCCTCAACCGCACGCACAAGAAACGACCTTGAATAAGATAAATCACCTAGCAATCTATCAATCCCAGCTGTTTCAAAGTCTAAGCTATTAATTTCTTGATCATCAAGGCGGTAATGGCCGACTCCACACAAGTCCTGTAAAACATCTGCGCCCGCGTCTATTTTATCACCGAGTAAACCGATCCAGATTGATAGAACACCTTCACGCTCAAAGCCTTGGGTGTAGTACTCATCTTCATCAGAGTAGTCTTTCCTAGTCGTAATCATCCTCTCATTTATTCATGAAACCCAGATGGTAATGCTTTATAGCCTACCATTAATCCACTTTTCAGCCCGCGGCTGCATATTTGTTTTAAAGTCGCTCAAAGAACTAGAGGGGTCGCGGGGCAGGTCTCAATACTGTTCGGTTAGATTGGTTTCAACGGCTGCTACCGTGGATGAATCAGCTTGGGCTTAAGCATTGCTGCAGTGCAATCCAGACTCTGACGTCGTGGATAGCGATGATCGCGCTAACAATCTGACCGAATAGTATTGAGGCCAAACCACACATTCATATTTGGTTTATTTGCTGCCTTTTGAGATAAATTTTTTGACAGGTGAGCCATGTGTTTCAGCAAGGAAGTTCACGGGCCTGAAGAGCGGTTTCTTTGTGGATTGAGGAGATGTTCTATGCATTGGAGTCGGATCATCGAATAAACTCATTAAGTGCTTCGCTGTTGTTTAATTTTCCAATCCAATCTATTTCACTTTGTGTCTCTCCTCCTGTAACGGTGAAGACCAAAGCAAAGGGGTCATTGCTATTGTAAAAATATCCCTGGATTTTCATATTTTCCAATACAAGCACGCAGGCTTCATAAACTCTCTCCTTAAGTCTCTTGCTTGCTTCAGTTGAATGACTGCAATGTGCTTCTTCCTGCAATATTCTACATATATCTTGGAAGTGTTCGGCACCCTCGAACTCGTGATCCCACTCACCAGGGCTCCATCTATAATAGACTGCATCTCCTGGGTCGCTGTCAACGAGTTTCTCTAGGTTTTGAAGAGAATTTACCGCAGGGAAAATTGTGATGGCATCCGGGTCGGAATACAGAGCGTAACCGCAGAATTTTTGGTCGGGGTAACGCAAGCGAACACCATCGAAGGCTTGTTTGGCTGCATTTTCTATCATTAATTGCAGAAGGTGAAAATCCATTGCTTTCAAATCGCATCGATAATTAGCAAAAACAGTACGCACATAGCCAGAGGAGCCTCCAGTTATGCCGGCGGGCAATGCCCGGCGCCCGCCCAACCGTCACTGTTGCAAATGCCGATTCACCACCATCCAGTAAAAGCCGGCCTGCTTGGCCACGTCGCTGATACCGTCGAAATCGACCGGCTTTACCACATAGCTGTTGGCCCCCAGGTCGTAACTGCGCAGGATATCCGACTCCTCGCGCGAGGAAGTCATGACCACCACGGGGATGCGGCGGGTGCGGCTGTCGGCCTTGACCTGTAGCAGCACTTCGGTGCCGTCCACCCTGGGCATCTTCAGGTCCAGCAGTATCAGGCCGGGCATGGCGGCGTCCAGGTGCTGGTACTCGCCCTGGCGGAACAGGTAGTCCAGGGCTTCCTGTCCATCTTTCACCCAGGTAATGGTATTGGCGATGGTATTGCGCAGCCCGTACATGGTCAGCTCGGCGTCCAGCGGGTTGTCCTCTACCAGCAGTATGTGTATGTGCTCAATCTCTTCCATGGTGCTGCTCCTGCAAGATATTCAATGGCTGCGCGGTAGGGTGAAGTAGAAGGTGGCGCCTTCACCCGGAGTGCTGTCCGCCCATATGGTGCCGTTGTGGCGGTTGATGATGCGTTGTGCCAGGGCTAATCCTACGCCTGTGCCTGGGTAGTCGGCAGCATCATGCAGGCGCTGGAACACGCCAAACAACTTTTGCTTGTAGGCGGGGTCGAAGCCGGTGCCGTTGTCGCGCACATAGTAGGTATGCTTTTCGTCATCGCTGATGGCGCCAACCTCGATGCTGGGCTGCGCCTGCTTGCTGCTGAACTTGAGAGCATTGGACAGCAGGTTGACCCAAACCTGCCTGAGCAGGCTCATATCACCCAGGGTGTCGGGCAGGTTGTCCAGCCTGAACTGTACGGGTGGCCCCTGGTGCTGGCTTTCCAGGTGGCTGTAGGTGCTTTGCACCAGTGCCATCATGTCCAGCGGCTTCAGCTGCATGGCCTGCCGCCCCAATCGGGAAAAGGCCAGCAGATCGTCTATCAGGTAGCCCATGCGGCTGGCTTCGCTGCGCACTATGCCCAGCAGGCGCTGGCCCTCGGTGTTGAGCTGGGCGCCCTGATGCTGGTTGAGCAGGGCCGCGAAGCCGCCGATGGCCCTCACCGGGGCGCGCAAATCGTGCGAGACCGAATAGCTGAAGCTTTCCAGATCCTTGTTGACGGCTTCCAGCTCGGCGGTGCGCTCGGCTACCCGTTGCTCGAGTTCGGCATTCAGCTGGGCGACGGCCTGTTCTGCCGCGTAGCGATCGTCGGTATCGCTGATCCCGCCTATCCACTCCACCAGTTCGCCGGCCTGGTCAAACAGCGGGGCGGTGCGCAGGGTGATATGGCGATGTCGGCCTGAGCCGGCATGCCACAGGCGCGCAGCCAGCTCAAACGAAGCCGGCTGGCTAAGTGCTCTGGCCCAGGCCCGATCGAGATGGCCCTGGTCATCCGGGTGAAAGGCACTACGCCATCCCAGACCCTGGTAGTCGGCAAGGGCCTGGCCGGTATAGTCGGCCCAGGCTGGTTGTTCGGTGGTGAATCCGCCCAGCTTGTCGCTAATCCAGATGGTCACCGACATGGCAGTCAGCAGCGAGCGGTTGCGGCGCTCGCTGTGCTGCAGGGCCAGCTGCGTCTCGCGACGCTCGGCTACCTCATGTTCCAGGGCTTGCTGCGAGGCTTCGATGGCTTCGGTGCGGCGGCCTATTTCGGCCAGCATTTCGTTGAAGGCATCCACCAGATAGCCTATCTCGTCATCGGTACTCTTGTGGGCACGCAGGCTGAAGTCGCGGCTGCTGACCACCTGCAGGGCGGTGTTGCTGACCGATGTGATGGGTTTGCTGACATAGGCCTGCAGCCAGGTGGAGATCAGCAGGCTGGCCAGCAGGCTCAACAGGCCTACGCCCGCCAGGATGCCCAGATGATGCTCCAGTCGCTGCTGCAGGTCGTATTGGGCACGCAGATAGACGGTCCCCAGTATTTCCTGCTGGTTCACTACCCGTTTGTACAGCCACATCTCGTCATCTGCGGTCTGTATGCCATCCAGCCCTGGCAGCGTGGGGAATCGATGCGGCTGCGTGTGCTCGCGGGAATAACCGGCGAATAGTGTGCCGGTCGCGGTATATAGACCGGCTGCGATGATGCCGGGTTTGATCTTCAGCAGGGCCAGGTTCTCCTGGGCCACCTTGGGGTCGTTGAACTCCAGCGCGGCAATGCTGGCTTGCCCCAGTATCTCTGCCTGGGTATCCAGCTCGCTGCTGAGGTTCTGCCGGTATTCGTGCAGGTCGTTGTAGGTCAGCACCACCGCGGCGACCAGCAGGGTGCAGAGATTGCTGGCCAGCAGGGTCAGCAGCAGCTTGTAGCGTATGGAGCGCAAGCCGTATCGGAGCTTCATGGCGTGCCGTTCCTGACCTGCGTGGCAACGGCCAGCAAACGGGCGCTCAGCTTGAGCCCACTGTGCTCCGCCTTGCCCAGGGCGATCTCGAACCGTACCCGCTGATCGTGCAGGACAAAGTTGATGATGCTGCCGGCGGCCAGGGCGTTGGCCGACTCGGTTACCACCAGCACGGGTCGTGTCTGCAGTGGCTGTAGCAAGGGCTTGAGGTTGTCTGCCTCGCGCTTGCCGATGAAGAGTATGTGTATGCCGGCCAGGTCTGCCCCCGCCTGCAGGCGCTTGAGCGCCAGCGGGTGCTGCTGGCTGCTGCGGCCCGCCAACAGCGCTTCAAGCTCGTGGGCTACCGCATCGGCGCCCAGTACCCCGATGATCAGCGGGGCGTCGGGCGAGGTAAAGGCGCTATCCGGCCATTCGATATAGCTGCTGAACTTGTACAGGTAGGCCGCCTTGACCTTGTATTCCAGCGCGCCATCCGAGGCGGCGGCGACCATGGGCAGCAGGCAGCACAGCACCAGCAGGCACCATGTACACCAGCGCCGGGCAGCCACGGCATCAACTGGCCGTAGCCTGCAAATATGTGGGCGTGCGGCATGGTAGGGCGATGGCACACCGGGTCGGGGTATGCCTTGGTGCCTAGAATCGGTAGCGCAGCTGTACATGCGCCTCCCGTCCGTATTCACTGCGTGCCGGGGCGTTGGCGAACTCGGGGTGGCGGTCGCCCAGCAGGTTCTGGGCGGTCAGCGCCAGCTCCAGCCCTGGCTGGGGCGTCCACGACCAACTGGCATCCAGCGTGGTGTAGGCAGGTACGGCCGGCCGCGGTATGGCGCCCACCCTGCGCAGGGCCAGGTCCAGCGTCATATTGCTTGCCAGGTCGTGCTGCGAGCGCAGGTTCCAATAGTGGTTGGGGTCGGCTCCCATGTTCTGCGCACCGTTGTTGTCCCGGCTGTCGGCCTTGCGGCTCAGGCGCTTGTGCTGGGCCACCCAGCCACCGCTGAGTCGCCAGGAGGGCGATACCTGCCAGATGCCCCACATCTCCACGCCGGTGATATGGCCCGCTATCTTGTTGGACAACACGGCATTGCCGGCGCCGCTGGGGTTGGGCTCGCCGCTGCGCAACTTGTCGTAGCGGGTGTAGAACAGGGTGGTGGAATAGGACAGCACGCCGCTGGGCTGGCCGCGATAGCCCAGTTCGACCGTGTCGGCGATCTCGGCGGCAAAGTTGGGGCCACCGGCAATCAGGTAGGGGGCCACGGCCGGGACGTGAAAATCCCGGTCTATGCGCGAGGGTGCACGGACGGCGCGCGACACGGCTCCCCATAGCTGATGCTTTTCATCGAGTGCCCAATTCCAACGGAGATTGGGCATGGCCTCCAACCCGCTGTAGCTGTTGCGCTCCAGCTTGACACCCAGTATCAGCCGCAAGGTACTGCTCAGGCTGATCTCGTCCTGCACATAGAGGTGGCCCCAGTAGAGATCCTGTTTCTCCGGCAGGAAGGCAGAACCCCGGGTCTGTGCCCGGATATGGTCGCTGGCCTGGCGGTAGCCGGCCCCCCAGCTGAGTTTGTGTTGGGCGTTCAGCGGCAACTGATGCTGGTATTCCAGTTCGGTGGTGTTCAGCTTGTCGATAAAGGCAGCGGGTTGATCCCGCCGGGTGCGGTCGATATAGGCTTGCAGGTAGAACTGGCCACCCTGGTCCGATGCCTGCTCCCAGCGTCCCAGCAGATTGTGGCCTCGGGTCAGGATATTGCGGGTGCCAGCCTGGTGTAGTGCAGCCTGGTAGGTATCGCCCTGCAACCTGAAACCACCCTCCCAGTCGGCGCGAAAACCATACTGGTTGCGCCGCATGCCGGTGGCTGTGCGGGTGCTGTTGGCACGGTAGGTGTCGTCCTGTTCGGCATGCTTGGCGTACAGGCGGTAATGGCCGTTACCGGGCAGGGCGCCACCCCAGCGGACGACGCCATTGCCCTGCTGGTGGCTGCGATCCAGGCTGAGCAGGCCGCCCTGGGTGTCCTGCGCCCGCTTGCTGATGATATTGATGACACCGTTGACGGCATTGGCACCCCATTGCGTGGCGCCAGGGCCGCTGATGACCTCGATGCGGGCGATGTCTTCCAGCACCACATCCTGAGCATCCCAGAACACGCCAGAAAACAGAGGCGAGTAGATCACCCGGCCATCGATCAGTACCAGCATCTTGTTGGAGAAGGCATCGTTCATGCCGCGCGCCGAGACGGCATAGTTGCGCGCATCAATACGCGCCACCTGCAGATTGGGGGCTAGGCGCAAGGCTTCTGGCAGAGTGGTCTTGCCACTGCGGCGCAGGTCCTCGCCGGTGATGACAAACAGCGAGGCGCTGGTCAGTGACAGGGATTCGGCCTGCTTGGATGCTGAGGTGACCTCGATATTGGCCAGCTCTTCTATGCTGAGGTCGGCCAGCTCGGCCGCAGGCATGCCGTTGGCCAGCGTAGGCAGCGAGCACGCCAGGGCGACTACCCACAGGGCAGAGTGGTGGTTCAGGCGCACTGATCCACCAAGGGGGTCGTCCCGCATCGCTATCCTCCGGCTTGATTTATGGGTGGCGCCTGCTCTATCCGGCAGGTCTATCGACTATAGGTGTTGCCCTTGGTGACGCAAGTTCTAACTGTCTGGACTAGTGCAGGCGCTTTGGACTGCCTGGATGTATCTGATTCCTTGACTATTCCCTTGTCGCCAACTTGACTGCAAGGAGAGCAAAGCCATGCCGAAAAGGCAAAGGCCACACCTACCAAGACTTCCTGCAACGACGGGAGGCGCGGATCGCCGCTACGGCAGCGAGATCGGTATCGGAGAGAGGAAGTCTGTGTATGGTCATGCCGGCCAGTGCCACCGTTCCCATGCGCGAGCTGGTTCAGCAGATGGATTGGTCGCGCACCCCGCTAGGCGCCATGGCGCTCTGGCCGCAAAGTCTCCAGACCCTGGCGGAACTCTGCCTGGCATCCCGTTTCCCTTCGGTGATCTTCTGGGGGGATGAGCGGGTCCAGCTGTACAACGACGCCTACCGGGTCATCCTCGGTGCCAAGCATCCTGCTGCACTGGGCCAGCGTGCGGCTGACTGCTGGTCCGAGATATGGCATCTGATACGCGACATGATGGCCAGTGTGTTCGACAGCGGCGAAGCGGTATGGGTCGAGGCCTCCCCGTTCTCGGTCGAGCGCAATGGCTATCTTGAGGAAGCCTACTTTACGTTTTCCTATACCCCTGCGCGTGCCGAGGGCGGCGCGGTGGGCGGCATATTCGAGACCGTTGCCGAGGTGACCGAACAGGTGATCTCGCATCGCCGGCTGGCAGCACTGCGAGAACTGGGCGAGCAACTGGCCGCCCCTGGTTTTGACGAGGCCTGCGTACAGGCCGCCACGGTGCTGTCGCACCATCAACACGATCTGCCCTTTGTGCTGTTTTACCTGCTGTCCGAAGATGGCCAGACGGCACGTCTGGCTGCGCAGGCCAATATGGTGGCCGGGGCAGCGGGAGCGCCCCTGGAGATACCACTGGACGGCGCTGATGGATGGGCGCCGGGTGTGGTGCTGCAAGGTGGGCAAGTACTGGTGCGGCGCGATCTGTTCGAGCGGTTTGGCCACCTGCCAGGCGGACCGTGGCCGGAATCAACCACCACGGCTGCGATCCTCCCCCTGGTGCGCGCCGGCGCCGGCTTGCCCTATGGCTTGCTGATTGCCGGCATCAGCCCAAGGCGCGCGCTGGATGAGTCCTATATGGATTTCCTGCGCCTGACGGCACAACACCTGTCGCGGGTGCTGGGAAATGTCGATGCCTACCAGCATGAACGCCGGCGGGCAGAGCAACTGGCGGTGCTGGACAGGGCCAAGACGACCTTCTTCAACAATGTCAGCCATGAGTTCCGTACGCCGCTGACCCTGATACTGGGCCATGTCGAGTCGGCATTGTCCGAGCCGGGTGGCACGCTGGATGGTGACCATCTGCAGGCGACACACCGCAGTGCGGTGCGCTTGCTCAGCCTGGTCAACAGCTTGCTGGATTTTGCCCGCATCGAATCGGGTCGCCTGCAGGGGCGCTTTGCGCCGACCGATCTGGCTAGCCTCACCACGGGGCTGGCAGGCAGCTTCCAATCGCTGCTGGAGCAAGCCGGTTTGCGGCTGGTGGTGGATTGCCCGGCCCTGCCGGAACCGCTCTATGTTGATGCGGCACTATGGGAAAAAATCGTACTCAACCTGCTGTCTAATGCCTTCAAGTTCACCTGGCAGGGCGAGATAGGGGTAAGGCTGCGGTGGTTGGGGCAGGGCGCTGAGCTGGCGGTTTGGGATACCGGCTGTGGCATACCCGCCGCCGAGCTGCCGCGCATGTTCGAGCGTTTCCACCGGGTGGAGGGCACGCGCGGGCGCAGCTTTGAAGGCAGCGGCATAGGCTTGTCACTGGTGCAGGAGTTCGTGGCATTGCATGGCGGCCGGGTAACGGTAGACAGCGTGGAGGGGCAGGGCAGCCGCTTCAAGGTCTTCCTGCCCAGCGGCCGTGCCCATCTGGCTGCCACCCAGTGCCAGGATGAACCATTGATAGCTGCATCGGACGGCAAGCAGGCCTACCTGCTGCATGCTGCAACCTGGCTGGGGCAGCCCGCTGGTGGTCAGGCCGCCGTGGCGGCACTGCCTACCGAAGCTGCACCTTCCCATATGGCACGCATCCTGGTGGTGGACGACAACCTGGACATGCGTAATTACCTGAGCGGGATATTGTCTGCCCACTGGCAGATAAGCCTGGCGGTGGATGGCGAGGACGCGCTGACCCAGGCACTGGCGGCGCCACCCGATATGGTGGTCAGCGATGTGATGATGCCCAGGCTGGATGGCGTAGGCCTGCTGCGTGCGCTCCGGCGGGCCAGCGCCACAGCGCAGATACCTGTGCTGCTGTTGTCGGCCAGGGCCGGCGAGGAGCCGATGCTGGAGGGTATTGATACCGGTGCCGACGACTATATGGTCAAGCCATTCTCCACTCGCGAGTTGCTAGCCCGCGTACGCACTCATCTGGGCATGGCACAGCGGCGCAGGCAATGGGCCAGGGAGCTGGAGGGCGTCAATGCCGAGCTGGAGTCGTTCAGCTATTCGGTATCGCACGATCTGCGGGCCCCGCTACGCAGCATCGATGGCTTCAGCCGTGCCTTGCTCAGCCACGCCGGCGACAAGCTGGACGCCCAGGAGCAGCACTATCTGGCCCGCGTGCGTACGGCAGCGCAGCAGATGGGACAGCTGATAGACGACCTGCTCAACCTTGCCCGCATTACCCGGCAGCACGTCCACCGCGAGCAGGTGGACCTAGCGGCCGTGGCCACACGCTTGCTGGCCTTGCTGGCCGAGCGAGATCCGACGCGCCAGGTTGCCACCACCCTGGCCGGGTCGCTGCCGGTACAGGCTGATGCACGGCTGGTGGGCATCCTGATGGAGAACCTGCTGGGAAACGCCTGGAAGTTCACTGCCCGCCAGCAAGCTGCCTTGATCGAGGTGGGCTCAACATTACGAGACGGGCGCGCGGCATTCTATGTGCGGGATAACGGGGCAGGTTTCGACATGCGCTATGCCAGCAAGCTGTTCAGCCCCTTTCATCGCCTGCACGACGACAGTGAGTTTAGTGGCACCGGCATAGGGTTAAGCATCGTCCAGCGCATCGTGACCCGCCATGAGGGCCGGGTCTGGGCCGAGGCAACGCCCGGCCAGGGCGCCTGCTTTTACTTCACGCTGGAGGCCGCGGCATGAGCAACGAGCAGATCATCTTGCTGGTGGAAGACAGCGATGCCGACGCCGAGCTGACGGCCATGGCTTTCCAGGAGGCGCGCATAGGCAACCCCATCCTGCGTATGCGCAACGGCCTGGCTGCGCTGGATTACCTGTTTGCCCAGGGTGCCCATGCTGGCCGTGATGTGACGGATATACCGGCCGTGGTGCTGCTGGATCTCAATCTGCCACTGATGTCCGGCCTGGAAGTATTGCGGGCGATACGGGGCGACACACGCATACGGCATCTGCCGGTGATCGTACTGACTTCATCCAACGAAGATAAAGACCGGCTGGAGGCCTACGACCATTTTGCCAATAGCTATGTGCAAAAGCCGGTGGATTACGACCAGTTTGTCCAGGCGTCCCGCCAGTTGGGGCTGTACTGGCTGGTACTGAACCGTCCCGCGCCCAGGAGGGATGTATGAATGCCGATAGCTCGAATGCCGTGCTCAACTCGACAAGGCCGCCCATGTCGCTGACTGACTGCACACAGGGTGTGGCAACCGCCACCTTTGGCCGAGAAGGCGAACTGTTGCTGGCTAACCATGCCTGGCAGCTATTGATGCAGCGTAGCGGCGTGGGGCCGGCCAGCATGAGCAATCTGCTGTCGCCGCACCTGGCGCGGGCATGGGCGGGTGAGGTGATCAATACCCGCATTCAACTGACCGACCGGCAAGGGGTGGGCTGCGACTACCAGATAGCCATAGAAGGCTTGCAGGACCGCGAGGGTCAGGTGATTGCCCTGCTGCTGAATTGCCGCGTGGTACGCGATACGGCCAAGTCGGATGGCCGCGAGCAGCTGCTGCAGGCTCGCCTCGAGACCGTGACTCGTGAACTGGATGACCTGTGCTATTCGATTTCGCATGATCTGCGTGCACCGCTCCGCGCCATAGACGGGTTCTCCGGCATGCTGGAACGACGGGCGGCAGAACGACTGGACGAGGAGGACAAACGCCTGCTGGGCGTCGTGCGAGACAGCGGCCGTACGGTGTGCCGCTTGATCGACAAGCTCCTGCTGCTATCGCGTATCACCAATCAGCCGATGGCGCCGTCCACTACCGATATGACCTCGCTGGTACGGGATGCCTGGCTGGATGTAGGGGGGGAGTTCGGTGGCGCGTTCGAGGTGGACACCCTGCCCTCGGTCTGGTGCGACCGACCCCTGCTCAAGCAACTCTGGCTGCAGCTCCTAGCAAATGCCATCAAGTACCGGCAAGCAGGGAGCGATGCCCATATCACCATACGGGGACGGCGGGAGGAGGGCGAGTGCTTGTACGAGGTATGCGACAACGGTGTGGGTTTTGACCCGCGCTACGCCGCCAAGCTGTTCAAGGTATTCCAGCGTCTGCACGGGCCCGATGAGTTTCCTGGCGATGGCATCGGCCTCGCCATCGTGGCGCGTATCGCCAGCCGCCACGGTGGACGCGTATGGGCACAGGGGGAGCGGGGGCAGGGGGCGACTTTTGGCTTTGCACTACCGCAAGAGGCGCTTTTCCCTGCGCCGGGCGAAATGTATTCACCTGCCCGATCCGGGCATTGAGACGGATTTGTCATGGAGCGCTCACTGATCAAGGTATTGATGCTGGAGGATGTGCCGGCAGATGTGGAGCTGACCAGCGACGCATTGAGGCGGGCTGGCTTGGTGATGGAAATACAGCATGTCAGCAACGAGAGCGACTACCGCTCTGCCTTGCAGAGCTGGCAGCCAGACCTGATTCTGGGCGACTACACCTTGCCGCAGTATGACGGCCTCTCGGCCTTGCTGCTGAGGCGTGAGCTGGCACCCGATGTGCCCTTTGTGTTTGTGACAGGGTCGCTGGGCGAAGAGCGGGCGGTGGAAACCCTGCGGATGGGGGCAACCGATTATGTGCTCAAGCAGAATCTGGCCCGGCTACCGGTCGTGGTGCTGCGCGCGCTGGCAGAAAGTGATGCCATGCGGGACCAGCGCCGCATGCAGCAGGAGCTGGACCACGAGCGGCAGTTGCTGCGAGCGGTACTGAACACCACGGGCGCGTTGATCGTGGTGCTGGATAACGGGGGGCGCATCACCCGGTTGAATCCGGCGGCAGAGAGCGCAATAGGGCAGACGCAGGAGGCGGTGGCTGGGTTGGATTACTGGAACCTGTTTGCCGCTGAAGAGGAGCGCGAAGGGCTGCGGCAGCAGTTTGCCCAATTGGATACAGACGAGCCCAAGGAGGCAGGTGGGCATTCGCCCTGGCGCACTACTCTGGATGGCTGCCGCGCCATACTTTGGTCGGCCGGCCGGCTGCAGCGGCTGGGGTCGGAATCCGAATATGCAGTGCTGGCAGGCATCGATGTGACCGAGCAGGAGAAGGCCGAGCAGCAGGCCTATTTTCTGCGCCACTACGACAGCGTGACCGGCCTGCCCAACCGTGAACTGCTGCAACTGCGCCTGCAACGCGCCACGCCTAAGCGCGAGCCGGACCAGCTGGCGCTGGTGCTGATAGGGATAGAGCGCTTGGCGGAAGTGCGCGACAGCATGGGTATTGCCACCTGCAACCAGTTGCTGAGAGAGGCCTCGCGGCGCTTGCAATCCTGGCAGCAGGCGGGGGATTGGCTGGCCAAGGTGGGCGAAAACAGTTTTGCGCTGATGCTGGAAGTACAGGACGAGGGCGAATTACCCAGGCAGTTGCAGCGCATGCTGGATCAACTGCGGCAACCCTACCGCCTGGATCAGCGCGAGTTCTTCCTGCCCGCCTATCTCGGTGCCACGTTGCATAGTGTCGGGGGAGACCCCATGGCATCGGTACAGGCGGCCGAGGCCGCCTTGCACCGGGCGGTGTTCGATCAGGCATCGGGCTTCCAGCTCTACCGTGCCATCCTGTCCGACGAGGCGCATGAGCGCTTGATACTGGAAGGACAGTTGCACGAGGCGCTGCAAGGGGCTGGCCAGCTTGAACTGCACTACCAGCCGCAAGCCAGCCTGGCGTCAGGCCGTATCGTGGCGGTGGAGGCCTTGGTGCGCTGGCGTCATCCCACCCGGGGCCTGATTCCGCCCGCGCAGTTCATTCCGCTGGCCGAGGCATCGGGCTTGATCATCGCCTTGGGCGAACGGGTGCTGCACACAGCCTGCCAGCAGGCGGCAGACTGGCAGCGTGCCGGCCTGCCTGCCATCACCATGGCGGTCAATCTGGCATCGGCACAATGGGCGCAACCGGGCGCGCTGGTGGCCACGGTACGGTCTGCGCTATCCAGCAGCGGGCTGGAGCCGCAATGGCTGGAGCTGGAGCTGACCGAGTCGACCTCCATGCACGCACCCACCACCACCATCGAGGTCATGAAGCAGTTGCGCAAAATGGGGGTGCATCTGTCCATCGATGACTTTGGCACCGGCTATTGCAACCTCAGCTACCTCAAGCGCTTCCCAGTCGACAAGCTGAAGATAGACCGCAGCTTTGTCAGCGATATCACCACCGACCCCGATGACTTGGCCATCTCCCGTACCGTGGCGGCCATGGCGCACCAACTGGGGCTGGAGGTGGTGGCCGAAGGCGTGGAGACCGAGGGCCAATTGGCACTACTGGCCGAGGCGGGATGCGACCTGATACAGGGTTTCTACTTCAGCCGGCCGCTACCGCCCGATGCCTGTGCCAGCATGATGGCGGATCGCGCCACGCTGCCGCCCTGGCGCAAGGAGCGCGAGCAGCAGACCTTGCTGCTGCTGGACGATGAGCAGCACGTGCTGGCAGCACTGCGCCGGCTGCTGCGTAGCGGTAGTTACTGCGTACTGACGACCTCCAGCCCCACAGAGGCATTCGAGCTGCTGGCTACCCATGAGGTCGGCGTTATCCTGGCCGATCAGCGCATGCCGGAGTTGAGCGGCACTGAGTTCCTCAACCGGGTCAAGGATATGTACCCCGTAACCGTGCGCATGATCCTGTCCGGCTACACCGACCTGAGGACAGTCACCGAGGCCATAAATCATGGTGCGATCTACAAGTTCCTGACCAAGCCCTGGAACGATGAGCAGTTGCTGGCTGCGGTTGCCGAAGCCTTTATCAAATATGAGTTGGACAAGGATCGCCATGGATGACATCGAGCACACACCGGCCGCGCAGGCCGCGCTGGCGACATCGGCTACGGACATGCCGTCTAGGCAGGCCAATTTCTGGTCCAACCTGAGCTTGCAACAACGCTTCCAGCTGCTGCTGTTTTTTTGCCTGGGCTCGTTGGGGATATTGGGATTCATCGCCCTGCAAGGGGTGGAACAGGTATTGCCACCTGGCGAGGCCAAGCTCTATATGTTGCTGGTGTTGGTACTGGCCGTCGTCGGTGGGGTCTACCTGATTGCCATGCTGACCCGAGGGGCCAGGCAGGCGATTACCGAGATTTATGACGGGCTGAACGAGATCAACGACAACCATGACTGGGATTTGCGCCTGCGCGTACATGGTGACGATGAGTTCAGCAAGATCGCCGAGCGCCTCAACTACCTGTTCGAGAACATGGCGCAAATGGATAGGCATATCAAGAGCAAGACACACCGGCTCAAGGAGGCCAATGCGGCCTTGATAGACGAAGTGGAGGCGCGCCGGCAGATCGAGCAGGAACTGGAAGAAAAGGCCCATAGCCAGGCGCAACTGATCAAGCGGCTGGAAGCGGCGCAGAGCCAGTTGATCCAGGCGGAGAAGCTGGCCTCCATCGGCCAGTTGGCGGCGGGTGTCGCGCACGAGATCAATAACCCCATCGGTTTCGTGAACTCCAACCTGGGCACCCTGCGGGACTACACCCGCAAGCTGATAGGCGCGCTAGATGCCTACAAGCAGATGGAAAACATCGAGGAGGGGGCCAAGCAACTCATTGGGGAGCGCTACGATCTGGCCTACATCACCGAGGATGTGCCGGTGCTGGTGCAGGAGTCGATGGAGGGGATAGACCGGGTCAAGAAGATTGTGCAGGACCTCAAGGATTTCTCGCACGTGGATTCGGGTGAGTGGGTATCGGTCAATCTCAATAAATCGATAGACAGCACCCTCAACATTGTCCGTAACGAGATCAAGTACAAGGCCGACGTGGTGAAGGAATACGCCGAGTTACCGGAAATACAGGTACTGGGCTCCCAGTTCAACCAGGTGGTGTTGAACCTGCTGGTCAACGCTGCCCATGCCATCGAAAAGTTCGGCACCATCACGGTCCGTACCCGCTTGGACGCCGAGAATGTGTTTGTCGATGTGGTCGATAACGGCTGCGGCATTCCGCAAGAGAACCTCAAGCGGATATTCGATCCCTTCTTTACCACCAAGCCGATAGGGACAGGCACTGGCCTGGGGCTGTCACTGGCCTTCGGCATCATGAAGCGCATGCATGGCGAAGTATCGGTGCAGAGCGAGGTCGGGCAGGGCACCTGTTTCACGCTACGAATACCGGTCAATGCGGCTGAGCTGGACCAGGCCGCAGCGCAGGAAGCAGCCTGAGATCAACCCATAGCGATGACGGAATTTCCATGGACAGAGTACTGCTCGTGGTGGACGACGAAGCCAACATCCTGTCTGCGCTGGGCAGGCTGTTTCGCCGTGACGGTTACACCATCCTGTCGGCCGGGTCTGGCCAGGAGGGGCTGGCGCTGCTTAACAAGACGACGGTGGGGGTCATTATCTCGGACCAGCGCATGCCGGGCATGACCGGTACCGAGTTCCTCAGCCTGGCCAAGGAGATACAGCCCGACAGCGTGCGTATCGTGCTGTCAGGTTACACCGAACTCAATTCGGTGACCGATGCCATCAACCGGGGGTCGGTATTCCGTTTCCTGACCAAGCCGTGGGAGGACGACCTGCTGCGTGAGCAGGTGGCGGCAGCGTTTGCCCACTATGAGCTGAAGATCAATTACGAGAACCTGTCAAAAGAGCTGTTGCTGAAAAATGCAGCGCTGGAGAAAGCAACGCAATTGCTGGAAAGCGCGCTGGTAGGCGCCGAGGGGGAGCGTGACTTCGGCATGTCGGTGCTCAAGGTCACCCAGCAGGTGCTGCATCAGGCTCCGGTGGCTGTAGTGGGTTATGCCCAGGACGGCACGGTGGCCGTCAGTAACCAGATGGCTAGCCGCTTGTTCCCGGAGCTGTGTGTTGGCCTCGGCATCAATGGGGCGCTGCCGCCTGCCATACGCACCACGCTTGCCAGTGGCCAGGCGCAGGGCTACCACGCCATGCCAGATGGCCACCGCTACTTTTACCAAGCCACTCCCTTCAAGGTCGGCGATGCCGAGCTGGGCATGATACTCACCCTGATTCCCTTGCTGGATAACGCTGAAAAGACAGGACTTGATCGATGACTACGGCGCCTGACGAGACCCAGGCAGGGCCTGCTTCGGCCGCCGAAACCTGGCTGAAGCAGCATAGCGGAGAGCTGCCCAAGTTCAATCCGGCCTTTGCCAGCCTGATTGCCAAGCTTGATTGGGAGGCGGGCGATGTGCATGAGCTGGAGCGCGTGATCGCGACGGACCCCGGCAGCGTGGTATGCCTGTTGCGGGTCGCCAATTCGCCGTTCTTTGGCCTAAGCAAGCGGGTGGACTCGATACGGCATGCCTTGACGGTGCTGGGTATGTCCTCGGTACGCAGCATCGTGATGCGCGGCTATCTGCTCGATACCTTTGGCCTGCAACTGGATGACCAACTGGCCGGTGACCTCGTCACCCACTCTATCGTGACCGGTCTGGCCGCACGTGAACTGGCTGGTGTGCTGAAGGCCCCCGAAGATGTCGCCTTTGTGGCGGGCATGCTGCACGGTGTGGGTAAGCTGATGCTGCTGGTTTACGCGCGAGAGCTGATAGAGCGGATTTATCAGGATGGGGCGACCGCGACCGGCTATACCGCGGATGAGATGGGTGTGCTGGGCTTTGATCACATCGAGTTGGGGGTGCTGACACTGAAACTATGGCATATGCCCGACAACATCATAGAGGCCGTGCGCGACTACCAGGACATAGGTCGCTGCGATACACCGCTCAAGCAGACGCTGTTCGCCGCCTACCAACTGGCGCGTTATCTGGAGTGCCTGCGGCGACAGAACCGGGAAGAAGCCGAGAGCTTGGGGCTGCAGCTGGTGGAGAGAATAGGCGAGAAGCGCTTTGGTGGCGTGGTGAAGCGAGTCAACGCCGAGGCGACAGCGATGTTTGCGCTGAGCGCTGGATAAGAAAACGGGAGCGCGCCATGGATGCGAATGTACAGCCAGATACCCCTGCCGCCGTGAGCGGCCGACGACCTGTCATCCTGTTTGTCGATGACGAGGCGAACATCCTGTCTGCCATGCGCAGGCTGTTTCGCAGTGCCGACTACGAGGTTGCCACGGCCGGCAGCGGCAGGGAGGCGCTGGCCTATCTGGAACAACACCCAGTCGATATGGTGGTCTCCGACATGCGCATGCCGGAGCAGAGCGGGGCGGAGCTGCTGTGCATCGTCAAGGAGCGCTGGCCGGATACCCTGCGCATCATCCTGACCGGTTATGCCGACATGACCGACACCATGCGTGCCATCAATCGGGGCGAGATCTATCGCTATCTGCTGAAACCCTGGCAGGACGACGAGTTTGTTGCCGTGGTCAGGGATGCGCTGGTGGTGAAATCGCTCCGCGACGAGAAGGCAAGGTTGGAGCAACTGGTCAGGCAGCAGAACCGGGAGCTGGAGCAGAAGGTCAAGGAGCGTACTGCTGAGCTGCAGAAGGCCATGGGCCTGCTGAGCAACGCGCACGACAGTCTGAAGAAGAGCTTTGTCACCTCGATCAAGGTGTTTACGTCTCTGATTGAAATGCGGGGCGGCAGTATAGGCGGGCACTCACGCCGCGTGGCCGACCTCGCCAAGCAACTGGCCAGGCATATGGGGCTGAGCGATGCGGATGCGCAGGAGATCATGGTGGCGGGCCTGCTGCACGATATCGGCAAGCTGGGCCTGCCCGACAAATTGATACAAACCCCCTATGTCCTCTTGAGCCCGACCGAGCGGGCCGAGTATGAGAAGCACACGGTCAATGGCCAGGCGGCGTTGATGGCACTAGAACAGCTGCAGAAGGCGGCATTGCTGATACGCCACCATCACGAGCGCTTTGATGGCAAGGGCTACCCGGATGGGCTCGCCATGGAGCAGATACCCATGGGCGCACGCATATTGGCACTGGCCAACGATTTCGACTCATTGCAGAGCGGTACGCTGGAGGAGCACGCCTTGAGCCGGGACGATGCCTACAAGAGCATCATCGCCCACGCCGGCAAGCGCTACGACCCTGCCGTGGTGGAGGCCTTCACCACATTGCTTGGCAATACGCTGGCAGAGCCGATACGGGTGGAGATGGCCATGCGCAGCAGTGAGCTCAAGCCTGGCATGGTGTTGGCGCGCGACCTCAGCACCCAGGCAGGCATGCTGCTACTGGCCAAGGATTACCCCCTGGATGAGCGCCTGATAGAGCAGATATACAGCTTCGAGCGCAGTGCGCGGCAACCCTTGCCGATCTATATCTATAAGCCTGAAGAGCCGGCACCTCAGTAGCGGAATCTGAAAACAGGATGGGCATAGCCCGGAGGAAGCGATGTTCTACATACTGGTGGTCGACGATGAGCCCGGCATACTGAGCGCCCTGCGCCGCAGCCTCAATAATCTGGATGATGAGCAGGGCAACAGCATACCGCTGACGGTGGATTGCTACGCCGACCCGATAGAGGCGCTCAAGGCGGCAGATGTGAAGGCCTACGACGCCGTGATCTCGGACTACCGCATGCCGGGGATGAATGGCGTGGAATTCCTGCTGTTCTTCCGCACCAAGCAAAAGGATGCGGTGCGCATCCTGCTTTCGGGCTATGCCGATATCGACGGCATTATCGGTGCCATCAACGAGGCGCAGATATTCCGTTACATCACCAAGCCCTGGCATGAGGGCGAGCTCAAGCATGTTCTGCGGCAGGGCCTGGCCACCCGGCAGCTATTGCAGGAGAACAAGCGGCTGGCCGACATGGTGCGTGCCGAGCAGGCCAAGGTAAACAAGCATGAGTTGCTGCTGGCCAGGCTGGAAGCCGAGAGCCCCGGCATCACCCAGGTAAAGTGGGGGCCCAATGGCGAGGTGCTGCTGGATGAATGATTGCGCGGACAAGGGGATGCCCTATGCCGGACAGCGCAGGGGCCAAGCACGGGCAAAGGCGTGCTGATGCTGTTCAAGGCGCTGAGGGCCTATCGCCAGGAGAGCCCGCTGAGCTGGCGCCTGTTGGTGTTCATCCTGGGCTTCAGCGCCTTCGCCGCCTTGTTCTCCAGCGGTGTGCAGCTGGCGTTCAATTATCGGCAGGAGGTATCGCAGGTCGATCTGCGCATACAACAATTCAATTATGTGAATCAGGCGGGCCTGGCTGCTGCTGTCTGGAATTTTGACCGTTACCAGATCAGCAGTCGGCTCAACGGCTTGGTGAACCTGCCGGACATCAAATATGCCGAGGTGGCCGACCCGCAAGGCAAGCCTATGATCGTGGCGGGGGTCAAGCCCAGCGTCCTGCCAGGCAAAGTGCACCGGCTGGATCTGACCTATATGGACAGTACAGGGCTGACGACTCAGGTTGGACAACTGATCGTGATTCCCTCGCTGACTGGCGTGTACGAGCGGGTGCTGGATTATGGCCTACTGATTGTGGCGGCCCAAAGTGCCAAGACTTTTTTCGTCTCGATCTTCATTCTCTATATCGTCACGCAATGGATCAGCCGCCCGCTCACCTTGCTGTCGAGGCAAATACGCGAGCGCCATATCGGCAATCTGGATCAGCCCTGGCATCTGTCACGCCCCCGCTGGGCCGGCGAGAATGACGAGCTGAATGTGCTGGTCAGTGCCTTGAACAATATGCAAGAGACCTTGCGTGGCGAAGTGGCGGCGATCCGCCATATACAATCTGCACTGCAACAGTCGGAAGAGCGCAACCGTGCCTTGCTGGAAACAACCCATGCCGTGCCCTGGATAGCCGATTGCCAAACCGCGGTGTTTAGCTATATCGGGCCGCAGTGTGCAGAAATACTAGGCATAGAAACCACGGCATGGCTGCAGGCAGATTTTCTGCTGCAGCGTACCCACCCGGACGACTATGCTCTGTTGATGACGGTCTGGCAGGCAGAGGAGACCACTGCCTTGCAGCACGAGTTGCGACTGCGGCGGGATGACGGGGGCGAGCAATGGGTGGCCTTGCATGGTGGCCGATTTGCGCAGGACGGCGTGTTCCGTGGTTATCTGTTGAATATAGAAAAGCAGAAAAGCGCCGAACTGGCGCTGCATAACTACCAGGAGAAGCTGGAGCAGCAGGTGCGGGAACGTACGGTGCAATTGCAACTGCGCAATACCGAATTGACCGAGCTGAACAATCGCTTGGCCAGTACCCAATCACAATTGCTGCAATCCGAGAAGATGGCATCCATAGGCCAGTTGGCTGCGGGCGTGGCGCATGAGATCAATAACCCGATAGGCTTTGTCTCATCGAACGTCAATACGCTGAGTAGCTATGTGCTGGACATACTCGAACTGCTGGGGCGGTATGAGGCCAGCCAGGCCCAGTTGACCGAGCAGCAACGTGAGGACATTGCCCGCTTCAAGCAGAATATTGATTTCGAGTTCCTGCGCCAGGATATAGACGATCTGCTGGTGCAGTCTCGCGAAGGGCTGATGCGGGTCAAGAAGATCGTGCAGGATCTGCGTGAATTTTCGCGGCTGGATAATCAAGACGGCTGGCAGCTGGTGGACATACACCAGTGCATAGACAGCACGCTGAGCATCGCCCACAACGAGATCAAGTACAAGGCAACCGTGAGCAAGGATTACGGCGACCTGCCCGAGATCTATTGCCAGCCAGGGCAGATCAACCAGGTGCTGCTCAATCTGTTGGTGAATGCGGCCCAAGCCATGCAGGTGTCAGGCCATATCGGCATACGTACCGGGGTGGAGGGCGAGCAGGTGTGGCTGGAGATCAGCGACGATGGCGACGGTATCCCAGCCGAGGTGCTCCCCCGGATCTTCGAGCCCTTCTTTACCACCAAGCCGGTGGGCAAGGGGACGGGGCTGGGCCTGTCGATCTCCTATGGCATCATCCAGCGCCACCGTGGGCAGATCATTTGCCGTAGCGAGCCAGGGCACGGTACGACCTTCCGCATCGTATTGCCTATCCAGCCCGAGCCGATTGAGGGCGCCTAGCGCCGTACAGGCATCCCTATGGGCAGGAGCACGATGGCAGGGCCAGAAAGGCCCTTACCGGGGTAGCTGATAGGCCGGTTCGGCCTGAGCCATCAGCTGGGCTGCCTGCAGAAAGCAGGTTTCGTCCCCCAGGCTGATATCGTCGTACTGGACGCGCGTGGTGCCTAAGCTGCCGTCTTCGGATTCTTCGCCAGGGGTGACGCCCCAGCGTATCAGCTGGCCGCTATGGTGCAGTGCCATGCTCTGGTAGTCCGTCGTGGCGATTTCACGGTAACCGTGGCCCATGGGCGTGGGCAGTGCCTGCTTGGCATCCACGGTATGGCCCAATTGGCCCTGGCCGTTGTGGCCCCAGGCCCAGAGCGTGCCATCGTGCTTCAGCAGCAAGGAGTGCAAGGCACCAGCGGCAATGGCCATGCAGCCACGTGCTATCTGTACCGGCCGAGCCTGGTCGACCAGGCTGCCATCACCCAACTGACCGTCGCCATTGTAGCCCCAAGCCCAAAGGCTACCGTCGCGCTTCAAACCCAAGCTATGGAAGCGCCCCGCTGCAATGGCGCAGAAGTTACGCCCCACCAGCACCGGCCGGCGCTGATCCTGGCGGCTGCCATCGCCAAGCTGACCATAGCGGTTGTCGCCCGACGCCCACAACGTGCCGTCACGGCGTAGCTGCAGCTGATGCCACAAGCCATGCGCCATCATGCTGGCCACTTGTGCCGAAGGGGTATCGCCCATCAGGCGATGCGGCGGGGTGGCTGGTGTGCTGAGATGCTGCAGGCTATCGAATTTCATGCGGTCTGGTCCTGGCGGGATAAAGCGGGCGGCCTGTTTATCTTGGGGATGGCAGCCCATAAGAGCGCTTTCAGCGCCCCGGTTTTGTCGCAATACGGCGCTGTTTAAGACAGTTTCTCTTTGCATATCAAAGCTATGCTGTGTCGAAATTGGCCGTTCGCGCATGGTCTTGCTTGGAGCCTGAGGTGCCGGAAGCCACCTTAAAGCGGCGCCATTATGCCTATAGCATTGGTAGAATGCTGTGAGGGAAATCACACCTGCGGTTATTTGTTGGTTTATGCCAACAGCATTGTGCGGTGCGGCTTATACTTGTTTTCCCTTTTCGCCTGACCAGCCTACCCATGCAACAGTTCAAATCCGTCACTTATGCCGGCTTGCAGCCGGGCCCTCGTCTGATCGTGCTGGGGGCGGTTCATGGCAATGAAATCTGCGGCACCCAGGGCATCACCCGCCTGATGGCAGAGCTGGACAGCGGTGCGGTGCAACTGCTGGCAGGCAAGCTGACGCTGGTGCCGATAACCAACCCGCTGGCCTATGAGCGCAAGCAGCGCATGGGCGATCGCAATCTCAACCGCAATCTGTGCCCTACCGATCAGCCGGTCGAGTTTGAAGACCATATTGCCAACTGGCTGTGCCCCCTGCTGGCAGAACACGACGTGCTGCTTGATCTGCATTCCTTCCAGGCACAGGGGCGCCCGTTTGCCATGGTGGGGCCGGAAGACAATACCGGCACGCTGGAACCCTTTGCCCATGCCGCTGCGGAAGAGGCATTGGCACTGCGGCTGGGGGTAGGGCGGTTGGTGGATGGTTGGCTGAGCACCTACGCAAGAGGCGTGGAACGCCGCCGCGCGGCCATGGGGCCGGGCGCCAGCCGTAGCCAGCTATTGAATGCCGATGCACGCTATGGCGTGGGCACCACCGAATACATGCGCGCCCAGGGCGGCTATGCCCTGACCCTGGAGTGCGGCCAGCACGACGACCCGCATGCACCTGAGGTGGCCTACCAGGCCATACACAACACCCTGGCCCATTTGGGCCTGATTGCCGCCACCGCGCCACAGCCTGTCGCTGAGGTCGAGGCTCTGCATATCTATGAGGTGATAGATCGTGCCCACCCGGACGATGCATTTGCCCATGGCTGGTCCAGCTTTGACCGGTTGTCCGCAGGCGATTTGATTGGCACACGCCACGATGGCACGCCAGTCAAGGCCGATTGTGAGGGCTACATCCTGTTCCCGAACGCCAGGGCGCAGGCAGGGCAGGAATGGTTCTACCTGGCTCGGCCCACCCCGCGTTTTGCGGGCTGAGTCCAGGCCAGACTGCGTCATGGGGTAGGCATCTGCCCCGTGCGTTGCCTGCCAGCTATGGCTGGCGTCCATAACAGGCTCTAAGACAAGAGGCCGGACAACTGTCCGGCCTCTTGCTTTCTGCTACCCGCTCTGCAGGCGCGTCAGGCTCGCAGTATGCGGCCCTTGGTGCCTTGCGGGTTCATCCTGCCACAGCTTCAGGTAATACACCCCACGCTTGCAGCACGTTTCAGCCTTGTAGCCCAGTGCCCGATACTGGGCCGCCACTTCGGCAACGGTGCGCATATCAGCTCGGCAAAACAGCTGGATCAGCATGGCGGGGCTCCTGGCGGAGCAGTTGCCCCGTACTTGTCTTATCGGCAGGATTGCCGTGAAGTTGAGCGGTATTCGGGCCCATGGCAAAACACCCGTACCTGCAAACTGCCTGCAACAAAGCAAGGGCAGAATCCGCGCACGTTTCCGCTGCCGTTGGGCGGATGTGGCTCCTGCCCGGACGAGCCCATGGTACCGGGCACCAATCCCTGCCCCCGCGCTATGTGCGGGGGGCATTATTCTTGCAGCTACTGCCGGTGTCTGGCTGCCCCTGACTTGCCTGAAGATATTCGGTCAATCAGCTTATAAAGCCCGTCGCTCACCTTGCCCGGCCTCAGTCCATGCGTAGCGAGTAGTTGCCCAAGCGTGCCTACCGGCCCAATCCCATCTAGGATAAGGAGACGTCGATCTGGCGGCGTTGAATTGGGGAGCTGGCATGACGGGCGCGATGCTCGATCACTGGGTGGTGGAGGCGATATGCCGTGGTGAGCATGGCGACCCCTTTGCCGTGCTGGGCCCCCATCCTGGCGAGTTGGGGGTATGGCTGCGTAGCTGGCAGCCGGAGGCCTGCCGGGTTGAGGTGACCGATGCCCTTGGGGCGCCCCTGGCGGTGCTTGATCAGCTGGATGCGCGTGGATTGTTCGCCGGCTGCTTGCCCAGTCTGCCGCCGCACTACCGTCTGCGAGTTGCCTGGCAGGCAGTACAGCTGGAGCTGGATGATCCCTACCGCTTTCCGCCGCAGCTCTCGGCCGAGGCCATGTGGCATATAGGGGAAGGCAGCCATCGCCAGCTCTGGCAGACCTTGGGCGCCCATCCGCAATGCCTGGATGGCATCGATGGCACCCTGTTCTGTGTCTGGGCGCCCAATGCCAAGCGGGTCAGCGTGGTGGGGGATTTCAATTTCTGGAATGGTGCGGCCCATCCCATGCGGCTGCGGCGCGAGTGTGGGGTGTGGGAGCTGTTTCTGCCTGGCGTGGCGGCAGGCGAGAAATACAAGTTCGAGGTGCTCGATTGGGACGGTGTGGCGCTGCAGAAGGCCGATCCCTTTGCGTTCGCGGCCGAATTGCGTCCGGCCAATGCCTCGGTGGTGACGAAACTACCCCCTGCTTTGCCAGCGCGGCAGCGGCAGGGGGGGCTGGATCAGCCTGTCAGTATTTACGAGGTGCATCTGGGCTCCTGGCGTCGGCGTGCCGATGGAGGCTGGCTCAGCTACAGGGAGCTGGCCGACACGCTGGTGCCCTATGTGCGCGAGATGGGTTTCAGCCATATCGAGCTGCTGCCGGTCAGCGAGCATCCCTTCGATGGCTCCTGGGGGTATCAGCCTACCGGCTTGTATGCACCCAGTGCCCGCTTTGGCACGCCTGCGGATTTCCGTCATTTTGTGGAGACCGCCCACGCGGCAGGGCTGGGCGTGCTGCTCGATTGGGTGCCGGGGCATTTTCCGGCCGATGAGCACGGCTTGGCCTGTTTCGACGGTACGCATCTGTATGAGCATGCCGACCCGCGCGAGGGCTTTCATCGCGATTGGCACACCCTGATCTACAACTACGGCCGGCGGGAAGTGGCCAACTACCTCAGTGCCAATGCCCTGTTCTGGCTCAGCCAGTACGGCCTGGATGGCCTGCGGGTCGATGCGGTGGCCTCCATGCTCTACCGCGACTACAGCCGGGCCGACGGCGAGTGGGTGCCCAATGTGCATGGCGGGCGGGAGAACCTGGAGGCCATTGCTTTCCTGCGCCAGACCAACCACTGGGTAGGCGTGGCAGAGCCGGGGGCCATTACTCTGGCCGAGGAATCCACCGCTTTCCCGCAGGTCAGCCGGCCGCCTGAGCACGGTGGCCTGGGTTTCCACTACAAGTGGAACCTGGGCTGGATGCACGACACGCTGGACTATATGCGGCGCGAGCCGGTGCATCGCAGTCATCACCATGGCCAGCTGGGTCTGGGCCTGACCTACGCGTTCAGCGAAAACTATGTGCTGCCGCTGTCCCACGACGAAGTCGTGCATGGCAAGGGCTCGCTGCTGGGCAAGATGCCGGGCGATGACTGGCAGCGCTACGCCAATCTGCGTGCCTATCTGGGATATATGTGGGCGCATCCGGGCAAGAAGCTGCTGTTCATGGGGGGGGAGTTTGCCCAGCAGGCGGAGTGGAATCATGATGCCAGCCTGGACTGGCACCTGCTGGAGGATGAGCGCCACGCGGGCATGCAGCGCCTGGTCAGGGATCTCAACTGCTGCTATCGGCAGGAAACGGCGTTGCATAGGCTCGATTGCGATCCGGCTGGGTTTGAGTGGATATGCTGGGACGACCAGACCAATTCGGTGCTCAGTTTTGTCCGCCATGATGGGCAGGGCGGCATGGTTCTGGTGGTGTGCAACTTTACCCCCGAGGTGCGTACCGGTTACCGGGTGGGGGTGCCGCAGGCCGGTTGCTGGGTAGAGATACTGAACACCGATTCGCGCCACTATGGCGGCAGTGATGTGGGCAATGGCGATGCCCATAGCGAGCCGCAGCCCGGCCATGGCCGTACGCATACGGTAGCGCTGACGCTGGGGCCACTGGCGACCCAGTTCTTTCGCTGGATGCCATCATGACACTGGCGCTTGGACTGGTACCGGGAGATCCGTTCCGACTGGGCAGCTACTGGGATGGCGCAGGGGTGAACTTTGCCGTCTATGCGCTCAATGCAGACCGTGTCGAGCTCTGTCTGTTCGACCCTGCGGGGCACCGGGAATTGGCGCGCTTGCCCTTGCCCGGCCACCATGCGGGCGTCTGGCATGGTTATCTGGCCGAGGCTGAGCCCGGCCTGATCTATGGTTTTCGTGCCCATGGCCTGTGGATGCCGCAACGCGGCCATCGCTACAATCCGGCCAAACTCCTGCTGGACCCCTATGCCCGCCGCCTGCACGGGCGCTATGCGGGGCAGGGGGATTTCTGCGATCACCTGCCGGGCGACCCTAGCCGGCCCGACCCGCGTGACAACGCCGCCCATGCGATCAAGGGCGTGGTTGATGCACCCGACTACGGCAGCTATGCCTTTGACTGGCAGGATGACAGACGGCCGGGGATAGCCTGGGCGGATACGGTGATCTACGAACTGCATGTCAAGGGTTTCAGCCGGCTGAACCCGGCAGTGCCGGAGGCATTGCGCGGCAGCTATGCCGGCCTGGCACACCCCGCCAGCATAGACTGGCTCAAGTGGCTGGGCGTGACCACGGTGGAACTGCTGCCTGTGGCGGCCTGCGCGGATGAGGAGCATTTGCTGGCCCGTGGCATGGTGAACTATTGGGGCTACAACCCGGTGGCACTGATGGCGGTAGAGGAGCGCTATGCGGCTGGCAGCGACCCCGTGACGGAATTCAAGTCGGCGGTGCGTGCCTTGCATGCTGCAGGCATCGAGGTATTGCTGGACGTGGTCTACAACCACACGGCCGAAGGGGGCGTCGGTGGGCCTGCATTCAACCTGCGCGGGCTGGACAACCGCAGCTATTACCGGCTGGCGCCAGACGGCCACTGTGAGAACTGGACGGGCTGCGGCAATACCCTCAACCTGGCCGAGCCACGTTGCCTGCAGTTGGTGCTGGACAGCCTGCGCTTCTGGGCGCTGGAGTGCCATGTCGATGGTTTCCGCTTTGACCTGGCGCCCATACTGGCGCGTGGCATGCATGGGCCATTCGAGGCCTGGTCCAGCTTCTTCGCTGCCATACAGGCCGATCCCCTGCTATGCCGCCTGAAACTGGTGGCCGAGCCCTGGGATATCGGCCCCGATGGCTACCGGGTAGGGGGCTTTCCGCCCGGCTGGGCGGAATGGAATGATCGCTACCGCGACAGCATGCGCAGCTTCTGGCTGCATCACGGCCCCACCCGGGGTGAATACGCCCGGCGGCTGACAGCCAGCAGTGACCTGTTCGAGCGGCGCGGCCGGCCGCCGTGGGCCAGTGTCAATTTCCTGACCGCCCACGATGGCTTCAACCTGCGTGATCTGGTCAGCTACAGCCAGAAGCATAACGAGGCCAATGGCGAAGAAAACCGCGATGGCCATGGCAACAACCACAGCTGGAACGGCGGCGTGGAAGGGCCTTCTGACGACCCCGGCATCCTGCAGATCAGGGGGCGTTTGCAGCGGGCGCTGCTGGCCTCGCTGATCTTCAGCCAGGGTACGCCCATGCTGCTGGCAGGGGATGAGATGGGTCACACCCAGCAGGGCAATAACAACGCCTATTGCCAGGATAGCCCGATCAGCTGGCTGGACTGGCAGTATATCGACCTTGCCCAGGCGGCATATGTGGCAAGGCTGCTGGCCTTGCGCCGCCAGTATCCGGCACTGCGCCACGGCCGCTGGTTCAGCGCCGAGGCTCACGGCGGTTACGAACGCCGCGATGTGGACTGGCGCAATGCCGAAGGCCGTGCGATGACGCCAGCCGAGTGGGATGGCCGCGAGCAGTTCAGCCTGGCGGTGGAGCTGGGGCCGGAGGGGACCCGTGACCGTTGCCTGCTGCTAATCAACGCCGAGGCAGTTGCCACCGAGTTCAATCTGCGACCAGGCCGCTGGCTGCGTGTGCTGGATACCGCTGAGCCCGATGCCGGTGATGCGCTGTTCCAGCAACAGGTGGTGCTGCCAGCCAATACCGTATGGCTACTGGTACTCGATACCGGCGGCAGGGTGACCTGGTAGCCCTGCCTGCCAGGACGCGTCGCTTCATCGCCAGGCGACCGTGATGCCGGCGGTGGTGGCGGTTATTCCGGCTCGGTTGCGTCTGCGGCCTCGGTCGGATGGCCCACACCCGTCACGAACAGGACGGACTCGCTAATCCCATCTATACCCAGGTCCTGCTCGATCAGGCTATCGCGTAGCGCGGCTGTGCCCCACGGCGCCAGGCCCATGGCAGTCGCGGTGAGGCAGAAGGTCTGGCCCAGGTGGCCGGCATCCAGCATGACCACGCGGTAGGCGCGCGGCTTGTGGTACTTCCACATGGTGCGCTCAAACACCGCCGTCATCAGGAATAGCGCCGCAGAATCGGCAAAGTATTCCTGATCGGCGCAATACAGGCTGGCTTGCGCCGGCGTGGCGACCGGATTGACCAGGGTGAGTGTGTGGTGCAAGGGGTGGTAGTGATAGATACCTGGCGCCAGCCCTGCCACCCTGAGCACCATGACGTAGACTTCGACCGGGTGGCGGGCGCCGCCCGAGGGGCTGGTCTTGAGTGGCAAGCGGCCAAAGGCTGCGCTGTCGACATGCCCCTGCACCCCCCAGACCAAACCCAGCAAACGGCTCAGTTCATCCAGGGCCAAGGCTTGCGGCGAGAATGCCCTATGGGTGCGGCGTGCCAGCAGTGTCTGGTGGAAGGCATCCTTGGGGCTGGGCGCGCGGGGCAGGTTGATGGGTTCGCCGCCCAGGGCGGAACGGTAGAGGGCCGGTGGCTCGGTCACGGGTACGACGGCAGCCAGCTCTTCTTCTGACGAGGCCGCCGAGGCGAACGGCGTGTCCTTGGTGGCGAAGTGAAATGCCCCCTCGGGTAGCCAGGGTGCCCATTGATCGGCCAGCAGGGCATCGCTGGCAGCCTGGGCAGACCCTTCCTCCAGCAGTAGCTGTTCGGCCACCAGCTGCTCCAAGGTCTTGCGCAGGCTCTGCGGGGAATACTGGGTGAAGTGGGCCATTATCTCGTCCAGGCTGCGCCAGTCCGAAAAGTAGTCCAGTACCTGTACGGTGAGCGGATGCCCGCTGACACAGTGGTGCTGCAGGTAGTTGCTGAATGCCAGTTGCTCGTCCTGCCAGTGGATGCTCAGGGCTAGCGCGCGTTTATAGCGCATGGTGTTTAGGCTCCGGTGGCTGGACTAGGGCAGGGATAGTGTGCCGCCATCGTGTCTGGTGGCGATGTACTGCGCTGTCTTGTTCGGCCCCCGTACTAACAGGCCAAATAAAAGCGGCGTTATGTACCGCAGTACGATAACGCCGCAGACGAGCCAGTAGATTGCTCGCGCCGAGATTTACTTCTTCTTGGCGGCGGGCTTTGCTGCGGGCTTGGCAGCAGGTTTTGCTGCTGCGGGTTTGGCAGCCGGCTTGGCTGCCGGTTTTGCTGCGGGTTTGGCAGCAGCAGCAGGCTTCGCGGCAGTGGGTTTGGCTGCTGGCTTGGCCGCAGCTTTGACGGGAGGATCGACATGGAAAGGAGCGAGCTTGACGCCATCCGCAACACCTTTCACATGCTTCTTGATGGTCTTGAGCTCCAGTTCCAGGGTCTCAATGTGTTTGACCGCATTTTGCAGCGCGGCGAGCACGTCATCTTTCTTGGGGGCGGCCTTTTTTTCTGCCATTGCTCTCTCCTATTTAGAGGTGGTGGTTCAGTCCGTTAGCACTCGCGCCCAAGCGCTGGTGTGCGGGCTGCTTGAGTATTGTACGCGGGCAAAAGATTAGCAATCCTGCATGTCCATATTTTGTGCGGGTTTGCGGGGTTTGTTCCGCACTTGCAACGCTGTGCATTGGTGGCGGTGATGGATATCAAGTGGCCGCTATCGAGGCCGAGGCATTTAGGCTGGCCAGTTTTGCCAGGTCGGTCAGCAGTGGCTGCAATACCCGATCCAGCTCTGCCAACACGGACAGGCAGTGATCGGTCGGTGCTTCACCGACCACGGGCAAAGTGGCTTCCAGCTCGGCCGCCACCTCCGAGACCTGGGTGGCGCCCATGCTGCCGGCCAAGCCTCTAAGAGTATGGGCCAGCCGCTTGGCTTCCTCATACTGCCCCTGTGCCAACTGGTTGCGCAGTAGCGCGACGGTATTGCCATAGCCGGTGGCAAACCGGGTCAGCAGGCGCAAATACAGGTGCTGCTTGCCGCCCATATAGCGCAGCCCCAATGCAACGTCGACACCGTGCAGCACTGGCAGCGGCATGTCGCCTACCTCCTCGTCACCAGGTGCGGGTACTGCCTGGTGGCCGCGATCCAGCCAATGCCCTACCAGCTTGTACAACTGTTCGGGCTGTATGGGCTTGGTCAGGTAATCCTGCATGCCTTCTTCCATGCAGCGCTGACGCACATCGGAGATCGCATGGGCTGTCAGTGCCACGATGGGGATGGCATCCAGCTGGCTGTGCTGACGCAAGGTGAGGGTGGCGGCATGGCCGTCCATCTGCGGCATTTCCAGGTCCATCAATATCATGGCGTAGTCGCCCGGTGCAGCGGCCAGCGCCATTTCCACGGCTTGCTGGCCGTGCTCGGCCAGGTCCACCTCCAGTGCCATGGCGCTGAGCAGCTCCACCACAATCTGCTGGTTGATGGCGTTGTCCTCGGCCAGCAGTATGCGTTTGCCGGCGTAGCTGCGGGCAGGCGGTGTGTGCTCGGCAGGGGTGGTGGTCGTGGGCGCTTGGTGGAATACGCCGGTGAGGGTATTGACCAGGGTGGATGGGCTGACAGGCTTGAACAGCAGGCCGTCGATACCAGCCTGCTCGGCCGCATTGACGACGGATTCCAGCCCGAAGGCGGTCACTAGCACTAGCTTGGGTGGGTGGCTCAAGCTGGCGTCGCGCTGCAGGGTGTGGATCAGCTCCATGCCATCCATGTCGGGCATGTGCCAGTCCGTCAGCACTACGTCGTAGGGGTCGGTCTGGTCGGCTGTATGTAGATAGGCCAGTGCCTCGCGGGCCGAGCCTACTTCATCCACCCGTAGGGGGAGCGATGTGAGCATCTCCGCCATGATGGCGCGAGCGTGCTCGCTGTCGTCCACCACCAGTACCCGGGCGTCGTTGAAGCGGGCCGGCAGTACCAGACTGGCTTGCGGCCCTGTGGGCAGGGGCAGCGTCAACTGGAAGTGGAAGGTGGAGCCCACGCCGGTGTCGCTGCGTACGCCTATCTGTCCCCCCATCAGTTCCACCAGGCGGCGCGATATCGACAGGCCCAGTCCGGTACCCCCATATTTGCGGGTGGTAGAGCCATCGGCCTGGGTAAAGGGCTGGAACAGACGCGCCTGCTGCTCGGCTGTCAGGCCTATGCCGGTATCGCGCACCTCGAAGCCCAGCTGCACCTTGCCGGCCTCTGTCCCCAGCAGGTTGACGGCCAGTTCGATCTCGCCGCCGGGTTCGGTGAACTTGATGGCATTGTTGATCAGGTTGATCAGCACCTGGGTGAGTCGCAGTGCATCGCCCATCAGATTGCGCGGCACATTGGGGGCGATGTGGAACAGGTACTCTATCTGTTTGTCTGCGGCCTTCTGGCTGGTCACGGTGGCCACATTGATGGCCACGTCGTCGAGGGTGAAGGGCTCACTCTCTACATCCAGCTTGCCGGCCTCGATCTTGGAGAAATCCAGGATGTCGTTGATGATGGCCAGCAGGGATTTACCGGCGCGGTGGATCTTGCTGACATAGTCGCGCTGCTTGGCGCTGAGTTCGGTTTGCAAGGCCAGGTGGGCAAGGCCGATCACCGCGTTCATCGGCGTGCGTATCTCGTGGCTCATATTGGCCAGGAACTCGCTCTTGAGGCGTGTCGATTCTTCTGCCTTTTGCCGCTTCAGCCTTTCGGTTTCCACATCATGCTGTATGGACATGCTTTGCAGCCGCAGGCTGTTGGCACTGTTGAGCATGGCGGCCTGGCGCCGGGCGTAGTCGACATGGGCCGCCAGTGCGGCGGCGCTGTCACCAAGGGCGGCGTGGCACAGGTAGAGCTCGTGCCGTGCGTCTACCTGGATGAACATGGATTCGCACAGGTCATAGACCAGGTCTGCGGCATGCAGAGCGATGATGGCCTCGGCGAAACGACCCTGCCTGCGCCGCAGGCTGCCCTTGGCCCAAGCGTAGAAAACACCGAACAAGTCCAGGCTACCCATATCGTCGCTGGCACGGCGACGGGCAATTTCGATCTCGACCCGTTTCAGCCAGATCTCCGCTGCAGCCCATTGCGATTCTTGCAGCCCGCCCAGGTAGATGGCCATCAGGTTGCCGATGAAGTCGAAATAACCGGGTGTGCGATTGCTCTCGCGACGCATCCAGTCATCCATCAGGCTGGCAGCGGTCGCGGCATCGCCCAGGGCGATATTGGCCATGGCCAGATAGGGGGGGACGCCCCATAGCCGGTTACGCAACTGGAACTGCTGAGCCAGCGCCAGCGCCTCACGCAGGCAGTCGCGGGCTTCTTCGAAGTTGCCGTAGTTCAGGTGGACTTCGGCAATATTGTGCAGGGCCAGGGCGATACGGGGCGGGTCGTCCAACTGCCGGGCAAGCTGCAGCGAGGCGTAGTCATGGCGTAGCCGGGTGACTTCATCCTTGACGCCGCCGGCCACGCAATGCAGTGCGATATAGGCGGTATAGCGGTGCAACGGCGACAGTCGGTCCAGCTGCGGCTCGACCTTGTCTCGCAGTATGGCCCAGGCCTCGTCGCTGCGGCCGGTGCTCCACAGTGTCATGCCCTGCTGTGCATACGCCAGCAGCACGGCTTCCTCATCGCCTTGCTCACGGAAGGTCTGCAGCAGGCGCTCACAGATCTTGACGTGGGAGGCGTGGGGGTTTTCCAGCGTGGAGTGGGTCAGTATCAGGAAGCGCGCCATCGCCGCGTCACGCTGTGCCGTTGGCCCCGCGCAACTGGCCAGCGCGGCTTCGGCCAGCCGTCGCGCCTCACCCGCGTCCTTGTAGCGATACTGCCAATACTGTTCGATCAACTGGCTGGCTTGGGAGCGGGTGGTCATGGGCTGGTTCGGGTATCAGCAGGGTTGGGCGCTGCACCAAAACCGACCCCTGGGCCGGTGTGGCCTCACGCAGCAGGGGTATTGGCGCGGTGCAATCAACAGGGTACAACAAGCAGCCTGCAGGCGTGATGAACACTTTGCTGCGATGGCGCCGACTGTTGCCTTTTCTGGCACGGATGGCGGGTGTGGACGGATAATCCCTCTGCTTACCCGGAGAGAACCATTCCATGGCCGTACTGAGATTTGCCACTACCCCCTTCCTGGACCAGAAGCCCGGTACCTCGGGATTGCGCAAGAAGGTCACCACCTTCAGCCAGCCGCACTATCTGGAGAACTTCGTCCAGGCCATATTCAATGCGGTACCGGCACTCAAAGGTGGCTTGCTGGTGGTGGGGGGCGATGGCCGCTATTTCAACGATGGGGCCATACAGACCTTGTTGCGCATGGCGGCGGCCAATGGCGTAGGCAAGGTCATCGTGGGTCGGCACGGCCTGTTGTCCACCCCGGCGGCCTCGCTGTTGATACGGCGCCATGGTGCGGTGGGCGGCATCATCCTGTCGGCCTCCCACAACCCAGGCGGGCCGGAGGGGGACTTTGGCATCAAGTTCAATGCGGCTAACGGCGGACCGGCACCGGAACGGCTGACCGAGGCCATGCATGCTGCCAGCCAGGTGCTGCAGTGCTTTTACTGCTGCGATAACCAGGATATCGACCTGGGTAGCCTGGGCCGCAGCCAGCTGGAAACCATGCAGGTCGAGGTGATAGACCCGGTTGCCGACTATGCCGGCCTGATGCAGACCCTGGTGGACTTCGATGCCATACGTGACTGGCTGCGCGCAGGCCACCGCGTGCGGCTGGATGCCCTGCATGCGGTAGGCGGCCCCTACGCCGTCAAGCTGTTCGAAGACCTGTTGGGCGCCACCTTGGGCAGTGTGCGCAATGCAGCGCCCCAGGCCGATTTTGCGGGCGAGCATCCCGATCCGAATCCGGTGCACTGCGCGGGCCTGGTGGCCCACATGATGGGAGCGGGCGCGGCAGACTTTGCGGCCGCCTTTGATGGCGATGCAGACCGCAACATGATACTGGGCAGGGGCTGCGTGGTAACGCCGTCGGACAGCCTGGCCATTCTGGCGGCCAATGCCCGCACCTTGCCGCAGTTTCGCGATGGACTGCCTGGCGTGGCCCGCTCCATGCCCACCTCCCGCGCGGTGGATGCGGTGGCGGCACGGTTGGGTTTCGATTGCTATGAGACCCCCACGGGATGGAAGTACTTTGGCAATCTGCTCGATGCAGGCCGGATAGCCCTGTGTGGTGAGGAGAGCTATGGCACGGGTGCTAGCCATGTCAGGGAGAAGGATGGCATCTGGGCGGCGCTGGCCTGGCTCAACCTGCTGGCAGTAAGGCGGCAGCCGGTGGCCGAGATCGTGCGCGAGCACTGGGCCAGTTATGGCCGGCACTGCTATAGCCGACACGACTACGAAGGTTTGCCGCTGGCGGCAGGCGAGGCTGTGATGGCGACCTTGCGCGGCAAGCTGGCTGCGTTGCCTGGGCAGATGGTACATGGCCTTCAGGTAAGCCTGGCGGATGATTTCTCCTATACCGATCCGGTCGACGGCACGGTCAGTGGGCAGCAAGGCATACGGGTGGCCTTGGCCGATGGATCGCGCGCCGTGTTTCGCCTGTCGGGCACGGGCACCGAGGGGGCCACATTGCGGGTCTACCTGGAGCGCTATCTGGCCGATGTGGCGCAACATGCGCAGCCAGCACAGGCGGCGTTGGCCGAAGTGGCCCGGTTTGCTGCACAACTGGGCGAGATCGAGGCGCACACCGGCAGGGTAAGGGCTGATGTAGTCACCTGATTCGGCATAACAAATTTCCCAAGGCCGGATTTTCTGCCAACAATGAACGGGTAGGCCGGCTTGCATGACAGGACGGCAACAGGCGAGGCGGCAGAGGTGCTGCCGTCCCGGCCAGGAGGCGGAACAGCGTGCCGGTAGTGCATGGGAGCCATATGGATGACCTGATCATTGCGCGGCAATTGCCGCGCCGCAGTATTGCCCTGGTGCTGGCCGGGGGGAGAGGTTCGCGGCTGATGCAGCTGACCGACAAGCGGGCCAAGCCGGCAGTGTACTTTGGCGGCAAGTTCCGTATTGTCGATTTCGCCCTGTCCAACTGCCTCAATTCCGGTATACGCCGCATAGGCGTGGTAACCCAGTACAAGTCCCACTCTCTGCTGCGCCACCTGCAGCGTGGCTGGGCCATGTTCCGCTCGGAGATGGGTGAGTTCATCGACCTGCTGCCCGCCCAGCAGCGGGTGGATGAAGACAGCTGGTACCGTGGCACGGCTGATGCCGTGTACCAGAACCTGGATATCGTCCGTAGCTACCGGCCCGAGTATGTGGTCATCCTGGCCGGTGACCACATCTACAAGATGGACTACGCCCGCATGCTGCTGGATCACGTCAAATCGCTGGAGACCCTGGGCGTGAAGGGCGGTGTCACGGTGGCCTGCATCGAGGTGCCGCTGGCCGAGGCCAAGGCCTTTGGCGTGATGGAGGCCGATGCCGACCGCAAGATCGTGGCCTTTGTCGAAAAGCCGGCTCAGGCACCTGCCATGCCCGGCAAGCCCGATAGGGCGCTGGCCAGCATGGGCATCTATGTATTCGACGCGGATTACCTCTACCACCTGCTGGAGGAGGATATCCATGACAGCAGCAGCGAGCACGACTTCGGCAAGAACCTGATCCCGGCTGCGGTGGCGGAAGGCCGGGCCGTGGCCCATCCGTTCTCACTTTCCAGTGTGGCCAGTTATCCCCATGCCAAGCCCTATTGGCGTGATGTGGGCACTATCGATGCCTACTGGGCCGCGAACCTGGACCTGGCTTCGATTACACCGGAATTGGACCTGTACGATCGCAACTGGCCGGTATGGACCTACCAGGAGCAATTACCGCCGGCCAAGTTCGTGCAGGATGCGGGCGGCGAGCATCGGGTCTACAACACCATCGTGTCGGGTGGCTGCATCGTCTCTGTGGCGCAGGTGACCAACTCCGTGCTGTTCAACAAGGTGCGGGTGCATCCGCATTGTGTGATTGATCAGTCAGTGCTGCTGCCCGATGTGGATGTGGGCGAGGGCGCTCGCTTGACCAAAGTGATCGTGGACCGTGGCTGCAAGATACCGGCAGGCCTAGTCGTGGGGGACGATGCCGCCATAGATGCCAAGTCGTTCCACCGCAGCGAGGGTGGTGTGGTGTTGATTACCCGTGACATGCTGGCGGGACTGGCTGTGTCGTGAGCGTTTGCCATGGGCTCAGCTCATGGGTGGGTGGTGCCGGACTGGACGGGCATCGGTGAAGCCATGGCGCCGGGCGCTCCGCAGATTGCGTTCTCCCTCGCAGCTGCCCCTTTTCAACTGGATAGGCTGTCGTTTCAACGATCTCTTTCATGGCAGGCTACCAGCACCAGCGTTTGGCTGAACCCAAGCGCACTGGTCTGGTCCGATGCCGAGATGCCGAGATGCCGAGATGCCGAGATGCCGAGATGCCGAGATGCCGAGATGCCGTTTAGGGTGCCATGCCCCTGCGCTTTACCTACCGAGTGACCACTGATGAAGGTTTTGCACGTCGCTGCTGAATGTTACCCCCTGCTCAAGACTGGCGGCCTTGCCGATGTGGTGGGAGCGCTCCCGGCGGCGCAGCGCCAGCTGGGGCTGGACGCCCGTATCGTGTTGCCGGGCTTTCCGGCCATACGGGCAGGGCTGCAGGACGCCAAGGTACAGGCCAGCATGCCGCCGCGCTTGGGCAGTGGCCCCTTAACCCTGTGGCAAGGCTACCTGCCTGATGGCGTACCTGCCTTTGTGATCGATGCACCAGGGCTGTATGACCGCGTGGGCAATCCCTATGCCGATGCCGAGCATCATCCCTATACCGATAACCATCGACGCTTCGCCTTGCTGGGGTGGGTGGCAGCACGTATGGCGCAGGGCTTGTTGCCGGATTGGCGGCCTGATGTACTGCATGGTCATGACTGGCATGCCGGCCTGGCAGCGGCCTACCTGAAACAGACTACGCCGGCACCCGATATGGCCGACGCAGCCTGTGTGTTCACCATACACAATCTGGCCTACCAGGGTCTGTTCCCAGCCAGCCTGTTTGCCGAGCTGGGCTTGCCGGCGCAGTGCTATGCCATGGATGGCATGGAGTTCCACGGTCAGCTGTCGTTTATCAAGGCCGGGCTGTACTACAGCGACCGGTTGGCGACGGTAAGCCCCAGTTATGCCGCTGAGATCCAGACCGCCGAACATGGCTGCGGCCTGGAAGGCTTGCTGCGGCATAGGCGGGCTGCCTTGAGCGGCATACTCAACGGTGTGGATGAAGCCCTGTGGAATCCGGCTACCGACCCCACCTTGCCGGGCCATTTCGATGCCGACAAAACCGGTGGCAAGGCCCGCTGCAAGACCGCCTTGCAGGCGGAACTGGGGCTGGTGGCAGAACCGACGGGCCTGCTGTTTTGTGTGGTGAGTCGGTTAACCGAGCAAAAGGGTTTGAACCTCGTACTGGCCGGGGCTGAGGCCTTGCTGGCCCAAGGCGGCCAACTGGCTGTGCTGGGGAGTGGTGAGCCTGAACTGGAAGCGGGCTTTAGCGAACTGCTGGGCCGCTATCCAGGCCGCGTGGCGGTGAGGCTGGGCTTTGACGAGCCTTTGTCACATCGGCTGTTTGCCGGTAGCGATGTGGTGCTGCTGCCCTCGCGCTTTGAGCCCTGTGGACTGACCCAGATGTATGGCATGCGCTATGGTGCCCTGCCGTTGGCGCGCCGCACCGGTGGACTGGCCGACAGTGTGCGGGATTGCAGCCTGGAGAACCTGCAGGACGCCAGCGCCACTGGCATGCTGTTCGAGCGATTTGAGCAGGCTGATTTCGACGCGGCGGTGCGACGGGCCTTCGCCTTGTATGCCAAGCCCCAGGCCTGGCGCGAGGTGAGGCGGCATGCCATGCAGCAGCATTTTGGCTGGGCGGGCCCGGCCAAGGCTTACCAGGCTTTGTATCGCGCTGCACTGAAGCAGGTGGCGTGATCGCTGCTGCAGGGGCAGGGTCAGTGCGCCCCACCTGTGGGTGGGGCGCCTGCCTCTTTTCTCCTCCTGCTCTTGCTCCGTGCTGCGTTTGATCCAGTTAGGTGCCTGCGGTATCAGGCTGCTTCGACATCGGGCGCCTGTTCAGTCCATCACCTCCTACCTGCGTGGCTAGTGTTTCAAGCCGAACAAGGCATTGTGCGTCTGATCGCCCAGTTCTATGGTCAGCGCCACAGCGTTCTCGACACCAATGCGGATAGGTGGGCCGAAGCGGCTGATCTCGATACCTGCGCGGCGCAGCATGCGCTCTATGGCGGTAGTGGTGACGGTGACATAGCGACGTATGCCGTTCTCGTCAGCAAAGCGGACGATTTCGCGCATGGCATCCAGTGCCTGGTCGGCAAAACCGAAGGTGTGCGAGCCGTCCGTTTCTATGGCAAAGCGGCTCAGCTCCCACACGTCGGCTTGTTCCGGCGCCTGCTGGCCGTGGAGCAGCTCGGGGAAGGTGTCCTTGAGCATATAGGGGCCTAGCGTGGGCAGCAGGCGCCAGCAGCCATAGACATCCTGGCTGTGATTGCGCAACACCATGTAGTGGGGCTCAAGGGCGTCATAGCCGTCGATTTCCATGCCTGCGAGCACCGGAACCTCCCAACCCATCCTGTCCCTGAAGACGCGGGCGCGCAGGCAATGTATGGCGCGCAAGTCGCCGCCATTGAACTGCTGGCGCCGACTGATCTGTATGGTTTGAGACATGGTTTGCATTTACATCCTCCCGTGATTAGGCATACCCAGGCCGCATAAAATATATGCAGTTAGGTTAATAGCGGTACTAGCTACCTTGCTAGGTGTGGATGGATGGGGTGCATGACAGACTTTGCGCCCGTCGTTCACGGCAGAATAGCGAGGCAGTATGTCCGCACAGGCAATGTACGTGCTGAATGCACGAGATAAGCGGGGCTTTGCCCTTCCTTTGGCTCATAAGGACAAATTGCGCTGCTTGCGCAAGATCCTGGGAGAGAACCAGACCGAGTTCTGGCGGCGCTTTGGCGTCAGCCAGTCCAGCGGTAGCCGTTTCGAGCAAGGCCTGCCCTTGCCGGCATCGCTGCAGATCCTGATACACCTGTACCTGGATGGTCGTGTGACCGATCATGACTTATCCTTGGCGATGGCAAAGGTAGAAGTAGCCTGCGACTGAACCTAGTCCGGCTTGCAGCCTGATCGAGCAGCAGGGTGTGCCCAGGCGCACTCTGCTGTTGAGGTGCATTGTTATCCCTACGTGTCGTTCAGGCGTGCGATACCCTATTCGGATATCGCCTGCCGCTGATTAAGTACCGGCGTGGCCCACGCCAGCCATGCCGCGCAGCCGGCTCGGCCGGCCGCCTGGCAACCCTAGAGCGCAACCAGACCCATCTGCAGGGCACGGACGACCACGTCGGTACGTCGGCTGACGTCAAACTTGCGTCGCAGATTGGCGATATGGAAACGTGCGCCAGCGACCGACACCCCCATGATGCGGGATATCTCCCAGTCGGTTTTCCCTGCGGTCAGCCACTTCAGGTACTCCATTTCCTTGCTGGTGAGGCTGGGCAGTATGGCTTCCGGCTGTTGCTTGGCCGGCGTCTGGGCGTGGATATGCGGGCGCAATACCTCGAACGCCAAGTCGCGCAGCAAGGCCAGATCGCTCATTGAAGATCGCAGCGACTCGTAGAATCCCTGATTGGCCAACTCATCCCGTACCAGCGTCAACATGCCGACCTCGCCCCCGGGCCCGTGAAAGGGCAGGGTGATGCCGGCCTTGAGTCCATAGCCAGACGCTTCCTCATACAGGGCGCGCTCGTCCTGCGTCTTGAAGCTATCCGGGCTCCACACCATGGGGGCTGAATGCGAGAAGCAATGCGACACGGTAGGATCGATGGCGCCGAAACCCCGCTTGTCGTAGGTTTCGCGCCATGCCGTATCGTAGGTACTGCGCAGATAGGCCGTTTCGAGTGGTTGGCCGGGCGTGGGCACGGCTGCCAGCAAGATGCTGTCGTAACCATACTGGCTGGCGACATTGCTCAGTTGCTGCAAGGCCTCTGCTTCGGTTGAAGCCGAGATCAGGCTTTGATATTTCTCTAGGTACAGCATTCTCTGTGCTCATAGATGCTTTCGTACACTACGCTTCACCAAACAGCTGTCGGCGCCCGAGTGCGCTACCAGTGTCTGATCCATTTCTCCCCTGATTGCAAACTACCGTCGGTGCAGGTTTATCCACCCGTCTACCGACGCAATCATTGCTGCTGCCACCTGGATGCCGAGTTGATTCTATCCAGGCAGGTGTTGCAGGCGTTTCATGCGTCCTCCATCTAACGCGCAGTGAAACCCCTTGCCAGACGATGATACTTGTCCGGCGTTGCCAGTGTATTGAAGCAGTTCGCTACTTGATATGGCCTTGCGGCAATCGATGCAAAGCCACCACAACGCAGGATACCCCCAACTACCGAGGCTGGGGTGAAGCAGGCTTTGTTGAACGTGAATCTGTGTGTTTCAGAAGACTAACCGGCACCAGCTATTACTGCCTCATAACCGGCTCGCCTGACCGTAGCATAACCTTGTCTGCACCGGCTGCGATACGACCAGCTCTGGCAGGGTGGTTCAATCAAATGGTCGCAACGCCCCGGATGCCGACTCAATCTGGCGGCGAGCGCCAACTGGTTCTGGGGGCACCTAGGTCTAGCGCCAGGGGGGCCTTGGCGCTCGCTCGGCCCGTTACCCCACATTAAGGATTTGAGTGCATAACAGGCTCTTACGCTAGCACTGGACGCCGATGTGCCCATGGGCGAGCGGCTTCCAGTTGGCAAGCCAGGGACAACAGGCAGTCCTCGCGGTTGATGGCAGCGACGAACTGCACGCCTATGGGTAAGCCGGCGGCGTTCCAGTGCAGCGGCACCGACATGGCCGGTTGTCCGGTGAGGTTGGCCAGCTGGGTGTAGGGCATGCGGGCGAAGTTGATGCAGGCTTGCTCGTGTATGGCCTTGCGCAGCAGGCCTATGCCACCCAGGGTTGCGATGGCCGACAAGGCTGCGCGCTGCAATGGTGGTGTCTTGAGTTCACCTATTCGGGTAGGAGGTGCTGCCAGCGTGGGGGTGAGCAGCAGGTCGTACTGCTGGTGAAAATGCCCCATTGCTCGTGCCAGTTGATTCCAGTCGCGCTTGGCCGCGCTGAAATCGGCGGCGCGCATTTGCTCGCCCATGCGTCCCAGTATCCAGGTTTCCAGCTCTACATCGCCACGGCGTAATGGCCGGCCCAGGTGGCGTGCCAGCCAACGCAGATCGGTGGCGGTTTCGCCGTAGTACATGGTGAGGTAGCAATCCAGCAGCTGTGCATGGTCGTAAGGTAGGGCAACCTCTTCGACCTCGTGGCCCAATTCGTGCAGCAGTGACACGGCGGCTTCAACGGCTGCGCGGCAGTCTGCGTGCATGGGCGTGTCGGGCGTGCTTAATACCGCACCTATGCGTAACCGGGGGGGCGGTTGGCTGGCGGCATGGGCAAAAGTAGTGGCTGGGCCGGCAATCACATAGGGGGCACCATGCTCGGGCCCGGCAATGCAATCGAGCATGGCGGCGGTGTCGCGTACGCTACGGCTGACCACGCCTTCCTGCACGGCACCGGCCCAGACCTCGCCGAAATCCGGCCCCAGGGGGATGCGTCCACGGCTGGGTTTGAGCCCGAACAGGCCGCAATTGCTGGCAGGAATACGTATGGACCCACCGCCATCGCCACCGTGCGCCATGGGCACGATACCGGCTGCGACGGCTGCTGCTGCGCCGCCAGAGGAGCCACCCGGTGAGTGGCTAAGCGACCAGGGGTTGCGGGTCGGTCCCCAGGCTTCGGGTTCGGTATAGCCCAGCAGGCCGAACTCCGGCGTATTGGTCTTGCCGAAGATCACGACGCCTGCCGCCTTGAACCGCCTGACCAGTTCGCTATCGTAATCGGATACCCAGCCTTTGAGTGCCTGGCAACCATTGGCCAGGGGCGCTCCCTGCAGGGCGGCCAGCAGATCCTTGAGCAGAAAGGGTACGCCGGCAAAGGGTGCTGGCGGTAGTGGCTGGCGCGCCAGGGTGCGGGCCTGCTCGTAGAGCGGCACGATCACGGCGTTGAGTGCTGGATTTACTGCCTCACAGCGGGCAATGGCTGCTTCCAGCAAAGCTGACGGTGTGGCTTCGCCAGTCTGTATCAGTTGGACCAGGCCCAGGGCATCGTAGTCTTGGTATTCGCGCATGGCCTCTGTTGTAGCCTGCCTGGCGCAAAACTGGAAGTGCCCGGCGGCTAACTATTCGATATCTGCCTGTGCGCTGTGCGCCACTACCTGTGCTGCCAACTCGTCCAACTGTACCTGTCCCAGCTCCAGGGTGCTGAGGCTGGCCATGCCCAGCTTTGCCCATTCCTCGGTCTGGTTCATGCCGCTATGTTGCTGGTGTATGTACTCGGCCAGTTGCGCCAGCGCCACCAGTCGTCGGCTGGCCGGCGGCAGGCTGATTGCCCCTGACTGCATCAATAAAAAGTCGTGATGGTGGCGGATGGCCAGGCAGATTTCCTCAGGCAGCGACCAGCTTTGGGCCAGCATGCAACCCACAATGGCATGATTGGTGGGGAAGTCTTCGTCTTCTATGGCGGTGAAGCGCTTGTCGGGGTTGGCATTAGCGCGCAGCAAGGTGTCGCGATAGGCGGGGAACTTGCGCATCAGCACTGGCATGCCGCAGTCACGAAACAGGCCGAAGGTATAGGCATCATCGCTGCGTATGCCTTCACGCACACCCAATAGCCCTACCAGATGGCCGGAATATTCGGCAATGCGGGCGGAGGCGTCCCAGAAGCGTTCCAGTGCCGGGCTGGCCGGGAAGGCATTGCGTAGCGCCACCCCGGCGATGGCCTTGCCTGCGATATTGATGCCCAGCATGGTCAGCGCATGGGAGACCGTGCGGGCGCGGACACGGAAGCCAAAAAAAGGCGAATTGGCGGTCTTGATCAGGCCGGCCGACAGGCTGACGTCTTCGCTGACGCACTGGGCGATACGGCCGAAGTCGGGCTCGCCACTGCGCAATTCGCGCGCCAGGATGTCCAGTATGGTGGGCCGTGGCGGTATGCCGATATCCAGCACCGTTCTGGCATAGATTTCTTCCACCGAGGGCGATTGGGTGGTTTCCGTAGTCATGTGTGATCGGTCCCCATCTGACTAGGCTTTCAGCAGGGCGGCTTGATGATCCAGCCAGCCGGTGACGGCATCGGCGCTCATGGGGCGGGCGTGCAGATAACCCTGTATGGCATCGACCCCGGCGTCCTGCAGCGCGCAGGATTGCTGTTCGTTCTCCACGCCTTCTGCCACCACCGTCATGCCCAGCTCGCGTCCCAGTTGGCTGATGGCCTTGACCACGGCGTACACCCGCCTGTCCTCGGGCAGGGGCACCACGAAAGCGCGGTCGAGCTTGAGCTTGCCGGCGGGGATATCCTTGAGCGTAGCGAGGCAGGAGTAACCGGTACCAAAGTCGTCTATGGACAGGCTGACGCCCATGGCGATGGCGGCACGCATATTGGACTGCACCAGTTCGGACACGTCCATGAACAGCGATTCGGTGATTTCCAGCTCGATCAGCCTGGGTTCTACATCGCTGCAGAGCAGGGCCGCATAGAGCGCCTGGGAGAACTTGGGGGCGGTAAGCTGGGCGCGGGAGACATTCACAGCCACCTTGGTGGGCAGGCCCAGGTCGGATAGCCGCTTGGCCTGCATGGCGCCTTGCATCAGGCTCCATTCACCCAGGCGGATGACCAGGCCGGTTTTTTCTGCCACCGGGATGAACTTGACCGGCGGCACCATCTCGCCATTGAGTTCGCAACGCATCAATGCCTCGATGGCCTCTATACGCCCATTGAAGCTGACGATGGGCTGGTAATGCAGGTACAGCCCACCTATCTGCAGAGCGGCATGCAGCTTGTGTTCGACTTCGAGTTCCTCTCTGGCCAGCTTGATGCCCAGGCGGCCTGGTAACTGCTCGTCACCCGACTGCACAACCCGGCCGCCGCCCTGGCGCTTGGCCTCGTGCATGGCATGCTCGGCCCGTTGCAGCAGGCTTTCTGCTTCCTCGGCATATTCCAGCGAGGCCACGCCCACTGAGCAGGTGGGGTAGAGACTCATGGCGCCCACTTCCATGGGCTGCGCAATCAGTTGCAGCAATTCGCTGGCCAGGCTGGCGGCCTCCTCGCAACCGTGGGCGGGGGCAAGCAGCAGAAATTCATCGCTACCCATGCGGGCAATATGGGCACGGTGCTCGTTGCGGCTGCGCAGGCGGTCGCCCATCTTGGCGATGACGGCATCACCACCACCCATGCCCAGTGAGCCATTGATTTTACGGAAGCGGTCCAGGTTGACCCAGATGGCCGACAGCGGCTTTTGATCGCGATGGGCGTGCTCGGTCAGGCGTGCCGCATTGCGCAGGCATCCGTGCCTGTCCAGAAAACCGGTGAGAGGGTCGATGCCAGCAGTATCCAACGTCGCGCGCCCGTTCGTTGTTGTTGATCGCCCTGGCAGTCACGTCCTGGCCGAGTCGGGATGGCACGCGTCGTGGCGGGCTGATCCTGCCCAGTGACACCGCTCAGATACCCCTGCCTGGGTGGTTGCGCAAACCTGCCGTATAGCTTGAGGCCATCGTTTGCACATACAAGCTGAACGGCTAGGCTGGGTTTTGTTGGCGGCGCATTATCAATGCCGGCGGACTTTTTATATCAGGCCTCTTAGCGTCGGCATAAAACCAGCAATAATCAAGTGCTTGCCTGACCGTATGTCCTGTTTTTACAGTGGTAATAATGGCGAGCGGCGTGCGTGCTTGGATTATGCACCGCGATGGTGCGGCGGCATGGTGGATTTCATGAGAAAGCCCGCGCTGGCTGCGTTAGACTCGCCCCCCTTGCACCAGAACTACGGCCCCGGCCAGACAACCATGCGTACGACCCACGACACTCCCTTTACCGCCAAACCCGACACGCTGGACCCTCAGGACTGGGAGGCGGTACGCAGCCTGGGCCACCGCATGGTGGACGATATGGTGGCGTTGCTGGCCGGTGTGGGCGATGGCCCGGTCTGGCAGGCCATGCCGGGTGAGGTGCGAGAGGCATTCAAGACGCCGCTGCCGCGAGAGGCCGGTGATCTGGCGGGTAGCTATGCCGATTTCCAGGCGTTGGTGCAGCCCTATATCGGCGGCAATATCCACCCACGCTTCGTCGGCTGGGTGCATGGCGGCGGCAACCCGGTGGGCATGCTGGCCGAGTTGCTGGCCGGTGGGCTCAACGCCAATCTGGGTGGGCGGGATCACGCCCCGGTGGAGGTGGAGCGGCAGGTCATACGCTGGTCTGCCGAGATGCTGGGCTTTCCATCCACCGCCAGCGGTGTCCTGGTTACCGGTACTTCGCTGGCCAATCTGATCGCCGTGTTGGTCGCACGCACCCGCGCCCTGGGTGGGGCCGTACGCCAGGACGGTCTGCAGGGGTGTCCCCTGGTGGCCTATGCCTCGACTGAGGCACATAACTGCGTATCGCGGGCGATGGATATGGCCGGCCTGGGTACGGCCGCCCTGCGGCTGATACCGTGCGATGCACAGCATAGGATGGATATGGATGCACTGGCCGCAGCCGTGACCCATGACCAGGCTCAGGGTCTGCAGCCCTTTATGCTGGTGGGTAGTGCGGGTACGGTGGATACCGGCGCCATTGATGATCTGATGGCATTGTCACGCTTCAGCCGCCTGCATGGCTTGTGGTTCCATGTCGATGCCGCCTTTGGTGCGCTGGCCATGCTGTCGGCCCAGAAGCGGCCCCTGCTGGCCGGTATCAGCGAAGCCGATTCGGTGGCGTTTGATTTCCATAAATGGGCACAGGTGCCCTATGACGCGGGTTGCATACTGGTACGGGATGCCGACCTGCATGCGGCCACCTTTGCTACCCAGCCCGCCTATCTGCGGCGGGAGGAGCGGGGCCTGGCTGCAGGCCGGCCCTGGCCAACCGATTTCGGCCCTGATCTGTCACGTGGCTTCCGGGCGCTCAAGGTATGGATGACCATCAAGGTCTATGGTGCAGACAAGCTGGGTGCCGTGATAGACCGCAGTTGTGAACTGGCGCAGCAACTGGCGCGGCGGGTGGCGGCCGAGCCCGAACTGGAGATGCTGGCGCCCGTGGCGCTCAACGTGGTGTGCTTCCGTTTCCGGGCCGCCGCAGCCGACCTGGACCAACTGAATGCCGACATTGTGGCCGATCTGCAGGAAGATGGACTGGCTGTGCCCTCCACCACCATGATCAACGGCCAACTGGCTATACGGGTGGCCTTGGTGAATCATCGTACCAGCGAGGCGGACTTGGCCTTGCTGGTGGATGGCCTACTGGCCGCAGGCCGTCGTCGCACGGCGGCTAATCCGCAAATGAACTCGCAAGGAATATGATGGCAAACCGACTCAGCAAGATCGTGACGCGTACCGGCGATGATGGCAGTACCGGTCTGGGTGATGGTAGCCGGGTATCCAAAGCCAGCCACCGCATCCATGTAATGGGTGAGATAGACGAACTCAACAGCCATCTGGGCGTGGCCCTGGCCGAGAACCTGCCTGATACCTTGCGCAACAGCCTGGTGCGGGTACAGCACGATCTGTTCGATCTTGGCGGCGAGGTCTGCATACCGGGCCGCATTGCCCTGCAGGAGGTGCATTTGGCACGGCTGGAGGCCGATGTGGAAACGTTCAATAGCGCCCTGATGCCCCTGAAGGAATTCATATTGCCCGGCGGCTGCCGTGCAGCGGCCGCGCTGCATGTAGCCCGTACGGTCTGCCGCCGCGCCGAGCGTGCGCTGGTGGCACTGGCCGTGAACGAATCGGTATCGACACTGGCGCCGCAATATCTCAATCGCCTGTCAGACCTGCTGTTCGTGCTGGCACGCAGCGCCAACAAGGCCGCAGGCCAAGCCGATGTGTGCTGGCAACCTGGATTGAACGCAGCATGAATTACACGCTACGCGCGGCAACGCCGCAAGACACGGTATCACTGGCCGCACTGGCCATACAGGTATGGCTCGATACCTATGCTTTTGACGGGGTCAACCCCGCCATTGCCCGCTATGTGCTGGATACCTACACGGCAGCGCACTTTGAGCAGGTGCTGGCCCACCCGCTGCGGCGGGTGTTGGTGGTCGAAGCCCAAGGCTACCTGCTGGGTTACTTGAAGCTGAGTATGGCAACGCCCTGCCCGCAAGCCGAAGGCGGGTCGGTGGAACTGGAAACGCTCTATCTCTCACGCCATTTCAAGCGGCAAGGCTTGGGCTCGGCCCTGTTGCAGGCGGCCGATAGCCTGCTGCCCGAGCTGGGTGGTGCCGGGATGTGGCTCCGGGTTTACCACGGCAATGCCGATGCGCTGAGTTTCTATGCGGCACGCGGTTTTACCGCCCTGGGCAAGACGGTGTTCGAGCTGGATGGCGAGCAGCACGAGAACATCGTGCTCTACCGCAGTCTGCAACCCAGCCGGCAGGATGGGGGCTGATGGTGGATTGGCAAGGATTGTCCGGCCTGCTGTTCGATATGGACTGGCTGTTCCTGGTCGGAACGGCGGCGTTCAGTGTCTCGGGCTACCTGATAGGCGTGAAGAAACGTTTCGACCTGCTGGGTGTGCTGATCGTCGCCCTGCTCACGGCTATAGGCGGCGGGGTGATACGCGACATCCTCCTCAATCGCATACCGGTCATCTTCTTTGATGCCAGCTCCGTCTGGGTCATCACCGCCACCTTGCTGGTGAGCTGGGCCATGAGCCTGCACAAGGTCTATGGCGTGGGCATGTACCGGGTGTTTATCGTGGCCGACTCCATCGGCCTGATTGCCTTCAGTCTGGCGGGAGCCGAGCTGGGCATCCATTACGGCCTCAATTTCTTTGGCGTGCTATTCGTGGGTTTTGTCACTGCCATAGGCGGCGGCATCGTGCGCGACATGATGGTCAACGACGTGCCCTTCATCCTGCACAAGGATGTCTACGGCACCGTGTCCATGCTGGTGGCTGGCCTGCTCTACGCCGCCAACAGCCTGGGCTGGAAGGGCGCCGCCGTCATCTGGAGCCTGTTTGCCCTGGGCCTGGCCATCAGGCTGATTGCCCATTGGCGCGATTTCCGGCTGCCGCAGGTGTAGGGGTGATGGCATTTTTTATCAGCTGCCTATGGACCTGATGTTGAACGGTGTTCTGCCGTAGCAGGTTGCAGGCTGGTAAAATAACCCGATGTTGATACTGCCCCCCGATTTCGACGCCGCCCGCGACTGGCTCGCGCATAGGCTCGATACCGTCAGGCTGCCGGCAGGTGGTGATGTACACACTGACGATGACACCACGCCCGCAGCGGTGCTGGTGCCCATAGTCATGCATACTGCTGGCCCCACTGTGCTGTTCACCAAGCGAACTGAGAAGCTGGCCAAGCATGCCGGCCAGATCAGTTTTCCGGGGGGGCGCATGGAGTTGGGTGAAACCCCGGAAGCGGCTGCCCTGCGCGAGACCGAGGAAGAGGTCGGTATCGCTGTCGGGCTGATGCAGCCGGTAGGGCGCCTGGCCCAGTACACCACGATTACCCGCTACCGGGTGACCCCGGTGGTGGGGCTACTGGCACCGGGTTTTGAAATGCGCCTGCAAGCCGATGAGGTGGACGAGGCGTTTGAAGTGCCGCTGGCTTTTTTGCTGGACAAGGCCAATTACACCGAGCGGGTGTTGAATTTCCCGGAGCGGCGGGCGGTGACCTACGCGCTCAACTGGGAAGGCAAGATCATCTGGGGGGCGACCGCAGGGATGCTGATGACCTTGTATCGGACCTTGCTGGATGAACCCCCTGTCACCCCCTAGCTTTATGGCTGGGGTTTCGTTTTTGTTTGTTTTATTTGAAGAGTTGAAGAGAACACCATGAGCGCAGCCAATACTGTACTTACCACCCAGCGCCTGACGCTCGAACCTCTTACCGCTGCGCATGCCGCCTCGCTATACGATGGCTTTGGTGATGCCAGCCTGTTCAGCTTTGTGCCACAGAACCCGCCTGCCTCACTGGAGGCGTTGACCGCACGCTATCAGCGGCTGGAAAGCCGCAGTTCGCCCGATGGCGCCGAATGGTGGCTGAACTGGGCGGTGCGCCTGACCGATGGCGAGTATGTTGGCCTGGTGGAGGCGACGGTGGATGAAGACAATGTGGCCAGCATGGGCTGGTTCATCTTCACCCCGCACCAGCGCAAGGGCTATGCAGCCGAAGCTGTGGCCAAGCTGCGCGAGCACCTGATGGGCCCGTTCATGGCCGAGGAATTCAAGATATTCATTGATACCCGCAACAAGGCCTCCATTGCCCTGGTGGAAGCGCTGGGCTTCAAGCGCGAGGCCTTGCTGCCCAATGCCGACAACTTCAAGGGCAGTAAGAGCGATGAATACCGCTACAGCTTCAAGCCGGCTGCGGCCAAGGCCAGCAGCGGTGCAAAAAAGGCCAAGCGATGAACGAGGATGTGGTTGTCGCCTATACCGATGGCGCCTGCAAGGGTAACCCTGGCCCCGGTGGCTGGGGGGCGCTGCTGGTCTACAAGGGCCAGGAGAAAGAGGTATTCGGCGGCGAGCGCGATACAACCAACAACCGCATGGAGCTGATGGCCGTCATCATGGCGCTGGAAACCCTGAAGCGGCCATGCAAGGTCAAGGTCTGGCTGGATTCTCAGTATGTGAAGAACGGCATCGAGACCTGGATACACGGCTGGAAGCGCAATGGCTGGAAGACCGCCGACAAGAAGCCGGTCAAGAACGCCGAGCTATGGCAGCGGCTGGATATCGCCCGCAACCAGCATCAGGTCGAGTGGGCCTGGGTGAAGGGCCATGCTGGCCATGCCGGTAACGAAAGGGCAGACAGCCTGGCCAATCGCGGGGTCGACTCCCTGCGTTGATCGCATGCCCGGCACAGCGGCGTGGCGCCCGCGCGGTGCGGCTGTACGGGTCTGCCCGCGCCAGTCTAGCGTCGAGCCTTTGAGCACACCTCACCAGCTAGCCTACCAACCAACACGCATCAAGGAAGCCCCATGGCCACGCTTTGCATACAGATACAGCCTGATCGCATTGCAGACTTCGATCACCCCGCCGTGGTGGCGGCCTGCGAAGCTATGCGGGTACACAAGCCGCTGATCAGTGGTTTTCAGCGTGAAGAAGGGGACGACGATGGCCCTTACGTGAACCTGATGTTCGAGACTGAACAGCCTGGCCGTGTCTGGCCCCTGCTGGAAACCGCGTTCTACGGTGCCGGTGCCCTGGGCGATGCTTTGCGCGCCACCTCCATGGCCATGTGCACGGGTGAGGAGGGGTGGGAGGACTACCTGTTGCTTTACCATTACGACGATAACCTGCCGCTGGATACCCTGCCGCTGGACTGAACAAAGGAACACCCCGTGCGCCAGATTATTCTTGATACCGAAACCACCGGCCTACGGGTGGAAGACGGTAACCGCATATTGGAAATCGCCGCAGTCGAGATGGTGAACCGCAAACTGTCGCCGCCAGACCGCCACCTGCACCGCTATATCAACCCCGGCCGCGACAGCGAGGAAGGGGCGCTGAATGTGCACGGCCTGACCACCAGTTTTCTGGCCGACAAGCCCAAGTTCGCTGATATCGCCCAGGAGTTCATCGAGTTCGTGCGCGATGCCGAGTTGATTATCCATAACGCCCCGTTTGACGTGGGGTTTCTCAATATGGAACTGGGCAAGCTGGGTCTGGGCAAGATCACCGATTACGTCAGCGGCATCATCGATACGCTGAAAGAGGCCAAGGAGCTGTTCCCCGGCAAGCGCAACAATCTGGACGCCTTGTGCGATCGCTATGAGGTGGACAGAAGCGCCCGTACCTTGCACGGCGCTCTGATCGACTGCGAGCTGCTGAGCGAAGTCTATCTGTGCATGACGCGTGGTCAGGACAGCCTGCTGATGGACTTTGTCGCTGCCGATGACGCCGGCTCGGCCCAGGAGGCCGCATTGGGGCTGGCCAAGGTGGCCCGTGGCCCGCTCCGGGTACGCGCAGCTACCGCGGCCGAGCTGGCCGAACATGCAGCCTATCTGGACGGGCTGGACAAAGCGGTCAAGGGCAGCTGCCTGTGGCGTACCCTGGAGCCCAAGCCGGAAGCGGCCGCATGAGCCGCTACGTCGCCCTACTGCCCGCTGCGGGTGCTGGCAGCCGTATGGCATCCAGTGTGCCCAAGCAATACCTGGCCTTGTTGGGCGAACCGTTGCTGCTGCATACCTTGCGGGCCATGCTGGCGGTGGCCGAGCTGGACAAGGTGGTACTGGTGCTGTCTGCAGACGACAGCTGGTTCGAGCCGGACTGGGTGGTGGATATGCCCCGCTTGACCGTGCTGCGTTGCGGTGGCGCCAGCCGCGCCGAGACCGTGCGCAATGGCTTGCAGGCGCTGGCTGGCGAGTTGGCGGCAGACGACTGGGTGCTGGTACATGATGCAGCCCGACCCTGCATCGACCCCGCCGATGTGGCCCGCCTGATCACCACCCTGGGTGATGACAGCGTGGGAGGCCTGCTGGCCGTGCCGGTGGCCGATACCCTCAAACGTGCCGATGCGGCCTGCCGGGTAGCCGCCACGGTGCCACGTGATGGTCTGTGGCGCGCCCAGACACCCCAGATGTTCCGCCATGGCGCGCTGTGCCGGGCCTTGGCTGAGGGCGCCTGCGAGGCGATTACCGACGAGGCCAGCGCCATTGAGGCTGCAGGCATGTCGCCCAGCCTGGTCATGGGCGACGAGCGCAATATCAAGGTGACCTATCCGCAGGATCTAGCGCTGGCCGCGCTATACCTGCAAGCAAGGACGACACGATGAGCATACGTATAGGCCAGGGCTGGGACGTGCACCGCCTGGTGGCGGGGCGGCCACTGATACTGGGTGGCGTGACCATTCCCTTCGACAAGGGGCTGCTGGGGCATTCAGATGCCGATGCCTTGCTGCACGCGATTACCGACGCCATCCTGGGTGCTGCGGGCCTGGGCGATATCGGCCGGCATTTTCCCGACACGGATGCCAGCTTCAAGGGGGCCGATAGCCGTGCCTTGCTGCGCGAGGCCTATCGCCGGGTGCAGGCTGCAGGCTGGCAGTTGGGCAATGTCGATGCCTCCATCCTGGTGCAGGCACCCAAGATGGCACCGCATATCCCGGCCATGGTGGCCAATATCGCGGCCGACCTGGGGGTGGCGCAAGGGCAGATCAACGTCAAGGCCAAAACCTATGAAAAGCTGGGTCCTGTGGGTGCGGGCGACAGCATAGAGGCGCAGGCTATCTGCCTGCTGCACCAGGCCTGAATCGACCACAGACTGGCGCTTGGTAGCAACGGTGCTGCCTGTTACGGCTTATATTCTGCTGCTGTGATGCCGGCTATGCCGGCGACTGATGCACAATAGGACGTCGGTACAAGTGTCGCCCATCGGAGGTGATCCCGCCCCTGGGCGGCCTGTCGTACCGGCTAGCCCGAGCCGCCCATGAATCGCACCCTCGCCTGTGCCTGTCTTGCCCTCAGTATGTCGCTAGTGGGGAGCTATGTCGCCCTCTCCAAGCCTTTGACGACCGTGTTCCCCGTCTTTCTGCTTGCCTGGCTGCGTTTTGGCATCGGCGGCCTTGCCATGCTGCATTGGCTCAGGAAACCAGCAGACGAACCGGCCATGACCTCCCACACCCGCTGGCTGCTGTTCCTGGAGTCATTTGTCGGCAACTTCCTGTTCTCACTTTGCATGCTGTTTGGTGTCAGCATGACCAGCGCAGTCTCGGCCGGCGTTATCATGGCGGCCATCCCCGCTGTGGTGGCACTGATGAGCTGGGTTTTCCTGGGCGAGCGCATCAGCCTGCGCATCTGGCTGGCGATAGCCTGTGCAGCCCTGGGCATAGGGCTGCTGGCACTGGCTAAGCCGGCACATGCGGTGACTGCCAGCCAGCATGGCCAGGGCTGGCTGGGCAACCTGCTGGTACTGGGCGCCGTGCTGTGCGAAGCAGCCTATGCCGTTATCGGCAAGAAACTGACAGGCAGCCTGGGGCCGCGCCGCATCAGCGCCTTGATCAATCTCTGGGGCTTTGTACTGATGACGCCCATGGGCTTCTATGTTGCCTTGCAGTTTGATTTTGCCGGGGTGGCAGGCCCTACCTGGGTGCTGCTGGTGTTCTACGCCTTGGCCGCCAGTGTCTGGACCGTCTGGCTATGGATGACGGGGCTCAAGGCGATTCCCGCCAGTGAGGGCGGTGTATTTGCCGTGATGCTGCCGGTTTCGGCTGCCCTGGTGGGGGTGTGGTGGCTGGGCGAGCAACTGGGTGGCATGCAGTTGCTGGCTTTTGGCTTTGCCCTGTTGGGCGTGATACTGGCAACCGTGCCGGCCCGGCTCCTGGGCCTGGGCGGTGCTGATAAGACGGAGAAGGCTGTATGTCCCCCCTGATTTCCGTAACAGAACTATTGGCGCTGCAAGGGCGCGCCAAGGTGGTGCTGGTGGATTGCCGGCACGACCTGATGAATCCGCAGGCCGGTCGTGAGGCCTATGCCCTGGGCCATCTGCCGGGTGCAGTGTTTGCCCATCTGGACGCAGACCTGTCTGGCAGCAAGACCGGTAGCAACGGCCGCCATCCGCTGCCAGATCCTGCAGCGCTGGCTGACCGGCTGGGGCAACTGGGCATAGGTGGTGACAGCCACGTGGTGGCCTACGATGCCCACGGCGGCCCCTATGCCGCCAGGTTGTGGTGGCTGCTGCGCTGGCTGGGGCATGAGACGGTGCAGGTGCTCGATGGTGGCCTGCCCGCTTGGCTGGCCGCAGGCGGCGGCATGGACAGCAGCGTGCCTGCCTTGCCGGCACAGCAGCTCAGTGCCAGGGTGCAGGATGGCTGGATAGTTGACGTTGATACCGTGCTGGCCAACCTGGATAGGGGCGACTTCACCGTGGTCGATGCACGCGCACCAGGTCGATATGCCGGCGAGGGCGAGACCATAGACCCGGTGGCAGGCCATATCCCTGGGGCGCTGAATCGCTTCTTTCAGCTTAATCTGCAGGCTGACGGCTGTTTCAAGCCGGCAGGTGAGTTGCGCGCCGAATGGCAGGCTTTGCTGGCCGGGCAGGATGCGCACGATACGGTGCAGCAATGTGGTTCCGGCGTCACGGCCTGCCACAATCTGCTGGCGCTGGAAGTGGCGGGTTTACCTGGCGCACGGCTGTATCCCGGTTCCTGGAGCGAATGGTGCAGCAGCCCGGATAGGCCGGTTGCTGTCGGCGCTGAATAAATGCCAAAGGGCCTCAGAGCCTGTTCAAGGTCTTTTTGTCTCGCGCCTTGCCCTTCATCCGGCAGGGCTGCGAGCCCTGCGGGCCGCGACACGGTGAAAAGACTTTGAGCAAGCTCTAAGTGTGGCATCAGGGGGGTAACTGGCGGTGCAAGATTACGCGAGCTTGAAAAACCTGTGGGAAGGATTCTGCTTGCGGTTCTGGGTACGGTGCTTCTGGATTCGATACACCGCGAGAGAGGGCCGGGGCGAGATTTTAAGTAATTGATTATTATCGTAAAGTGGCCAGCGGTTGGCGGCGGGAGTGGTGTGGCGAGTTAGACTGGCGCAACGGGGAGGCTAGCCAATCAAAGCCTGCAGATGAGCGATTGCATCTACCCTGGGTTAGTCTTGTGAGCGCGCTGCAATTGGCTGTTGCATCCAGCCAGCCTGTAGTGTCGCTAGCGCCTGAAGCGGCTGGCAACTGGCGCCAGCCCGGCTATGCTGTCTGAGTTGTTACACACTAGCGAGAAAAGGGGGCGGCCATGAGCAAAACAGACAGGATAGACCCGCTGGCGGGGCTGATCGCGCAGGAGATAAGCCCGGCGCAGAAGGCAGACCGCTGGGCTGGCCGCTTGCTGAAACTGACGTTGCTGCTGGTGTTTGCGGGCATTGCCTTGTTTATCCTGGTGCTGCTGGTCAATGTCGGGGTGCTGTCCGAGTCGCTGCTGGCGCCCGTGCTGCCATATTGGTCCTGGTTGGCGGGGGCGACACTGGCGACGGTGCTGGCGACCCTGATCACCGGTCTGCTCAAGATGAGCTACGAGATGACAGAGCAGTGACAGCAGTCGCTTCGAGCCGGGTTACAGCCTGTGATGAATTCAGATCGTTGAATACCAGAATGCAGCCCTAGTGAGGGTTGCCGGCCTGCTCGCCTGGTGTTGGCTGACTGGCGGGCAATGCCGCACCCCGCGCGCCACGCGCCGCACCCCGTAAAACTGCTGCCAAGCCGGCAGGTGCTGGTTATAGTGGTGGCCTTGCCGCCCAGGTTTGCCGCCATGTCTATCGCACGACCGCTGGACCCCGCCGAGTCCCTGTTCTGGATGCTGGATCGGGTGTCGTCCATGAACTTTGCCGTCTACGCCGAGGGGCAGACGGTGCTGGAAGAAGAGGCCTTGCGGGCGGCGCTACAGGCTGTCCAGGCGGCTCATCCTCTGCTCAATGTGGCCATCCATCTTGATATGGCAGAGCAGCTGCAATTTGTACCCCAGGCAGGCGCGGTGGGGCTGGACATCAGCCATCCGGCGGATGACGGCAGGCAGGCGCTGGCGCGGTGGGTGGTGCAACCCTTCGACCTCGATAGCGCCCCCTTGTGGCGGGTGCTATGGCAGCGTTGGCCTGACGGGCGCTGGCGCTTGGCACTGCTGTTCCACCATAGCGTGGCGGATGGCCGTTCTGGCCTGGCATTGCTGCTTGAATTGCTGGCCTTGGCGGTCAAGCGGCAGACCACTGCGCCATCCAGGCTGCCGGCAATGCCGCTGCACGCATGCTATCCCGCCGCATGGCAGGACCAAGCGGGAGAGGCGGCGGCGCAGGCGATCAAGGCTGCGCGCAAGGCCGAGTTCGGGCCGCTGGGCAAACCGGCTGAACTGCCGGGTTACGATGGTCATTCAAACCAGGCGCTGCAGCCTGCTACGCATGTGCTGCAACTGGATGTGACTGAGTTGGACTGCCTGCAGCACCGGGCGCGGGCGGCGGCCACCACCGTGCATGGCGCCATCTGCGCGGCACAACTGCAGGCCTTGTACGGGCGTTTTGCTGATGGAGATGCCCATACCCTGGCATTGACCAGCCCGGTGGATCTGCGCAGCCAGCTGGCCCATCGGCTGGCGGCGGATACCCCGGCCTTTGGCGTGACCTTGCTGACCAGCCGCGCCCGCGTGGCTTCGGGCCTGGATTTCTGGACCCTGGCGCGCACATTGTCGGCCGACCTCAAGCATTGCCTGCAGCGTGGTGACGGGCATCTGCTCTACCGCTTGATGCCTGGCGCCGCACGCCTTGGCGCGGGGGAGCAAGGGCAGCTACGGTTTACCGAATTACTGGCGGCCAGCCCACAGACCAGCTTGGTCAGCAATGTTGGCAGGCTGGCGCTGGCGGGGGATTACCCGCTGGCGCTCGATGATGTGGGCTTTGTGCTGTTCCCCATGCCGAATCAACCCCTGTTCACCGCCGTGACCACCCATGCCGGCAGGCTGGGTTTGAACATCAACTACGACGGCAGCCGCTGGCAGGCCGATGCCTTGGCGGTGGTCCTGCGGGATATGGAGACCTGGTTGCGGCAGGCCTGTCACTAGCCAGCAGGTGCCGGGTTGCGCGCGGTGTTGTCTGTTGCCCAGCTGTTGTGCTGTGGCTGTACGGCTGGCTCCAGTGTCTGCCTGGTGTCACCCCTTGCGGGGTTTTCTGTATGGCGTGTCTGCAACAGGAAGTCACCATGTGGCCCTGTGTGTGCTGTCTGTCACGGTCCTGTCATGCTCCGGTATTAGCGTGCTGCGTCTTCTTCCCGATCAGGACGCGCCCCATGTCGCACCTCAACAAACACGACGAGCTGGTCAGCAATGGCTCGGATAATCCCAGCCTGTCGCAATTGATCGATGCCCATCTGAGCCGCCGTACCGTGCTGGCCGGCGGCGCCAGCCTGTCGGCGGCGGGCCTGTTCGCCGGACTGTTACCCATGCAGGCGCAGGCGGCCAAGCCCGTGCTGCCGGCCATGCCGCGCAAGGCCACGGCCCTGGGTTTCCAATCCGTGCCGTTCTCGAACGCTGACAAGGTGGTGGTACCCGATGGCTACACGGCAGAAGTGCTCTATGCCTGGGGTGACCCCGTCGGCATCAAGGGCAATATGCCGGCTTTCAAGCACGATGCCAGCAACAGTGCGGCAGAGCAGGGGGTGCAGGCCGGCATGCACCATGATGGCATGCACTTCTTTCCGTTGCCCATGGGCTCGCGGGCAGCCAAGCATGGCCTGCTGTGCATGAATCACGAGTACATTGATCCGGGTTTGCTGACGACTGACGGCAACAAGCAGATGACCGAAGAGAAGTACAAGAAGGCGTTGGCGGCGGTAGGGGCATCGGTGATTGAGGTGGCCAAGCAGAAAGACGGCAGCTGGCAGGTGGTGCGTCCTTCCCGCTATGCCCGCCGCATCACGCTGGAGACGCCGATGGCGCTGCAGGGGCCGGCCGCTGGCCATCCGCTGATGCAGACCCAGGACGACCCCACAGGGCGTGAAGTGCTGGGTACCTTTAACAACTGCGCCAATGGCTGGACGCCTTGGGGTACCTATCTGACCTGCGAAGAGAACTTCGACGCTGCTTTCTGTGATTTCAGCCAGAAGCAGGATCACGATTTCAACAAGACCCGCTATGGCGTGCAGGACGAAGAAAAGCTCTACAAGTGGGCCGATATCGACCTGCGCTGGGACAGGCAGATCAATCGCAACGAGATCAACCGCTTTGGCTGGGTGGTAGAGATCGACCCCTATGATCCCGCTTCCAAGCCGGTGAAGCGTACCGCCCTGGGGCGCATCAAGCACGAAGGGGCGACGCCTGCACTGGCCAAGGATGGCCGGGTGGTGATCTATATGGGTGATGACCAGCGCTTCGAGTACATCTACAAGTTTGTCAGTGCCAAGGCCTGGAACCCCAAGAACCGCAAGGCCAACCGCGATCTGCTGGACGAAGGCACGCTGTATGTGGCCCGCTTCAACGAGGATGGCAGCGGCAGCTGGCTGGAACTGACCCAGGGCAAGAACGGCCTGACGGCCGACAAGGGCTTCGCCAGCCAGGGTGAGCTGTTGATCAAGACCCGCCTGGCGGCTGATCTGGTGGGTGCCACCAAGATGGACAGGCCGGAATGGATATCGGTCAACCCGCACAAGGCGGGTGAGGTCTACTGCACGCTCACCAACAACAACCAGCGCGGCGCGGAGGGCAAGCCTGGAGTGGATGCCGCGAATCCACGCAAGAACAACCTGTTCGGCCAGATCATCCGCTGGCAGGAGCGCGACGGCGATGTGGCCGCAGCAGATTTCAAGTGGGATATCTTCGCCATGGGTGGCCGGCCTGATGCGGCAGCCGAAGAGCACAAGAACCACAAGCAGCTGGGCGATCTGTTTGGCAGCCCCGATGGCCTGGCCTTCTCAGATAGCGGCATCCTCTGGATACAGACCGACATCAGCACCAGCATACTGAACCAGAAGGAATATGCGGGCATGGGCAACAACATGATGCTGGCCGCGCTGCCCGAGACTGGCGAGGTTCGGCGCTTCCTGACCGGCCCGAATGGCAGTGAGATCACCGGTATCAGTTTCACTCCCGATCAAACCACGCTGTTCATCAATATCCAGCATCCTGGCGAACCGGCCAGCGAAGTGTCGGATCCTGCCAAGCCGACGGCGGTTTCTGCCTGGCCCGATGCCAATCCAGCAGGCCGGCCACGCTCGGCAACCGTGGTGGTGCGTAAGCTCGATGGCGGTGTAATCGGCCTGTAGCTTGTGTAACACGCCGACAGGACGGCATGGACAAAAAGGCCGGTGATGAGACCGGCCTTTTTGCGTCCAGCGGCCCAGCGAGGAGATCAGGAAGTCAGTGGTTCCACATGGATAGTGACTTGGCAGCGGTTCAGCTCAGCCATGATGGCCGCCTCCAGGGTGTCGCAGAGCGCATGGCTATCGGCCACGGTCATTGCGGGTGCCACCAGCAGCTTGAATTCGACAAAGCGCCGATTGCCTGCCTTGCGGGTGCGCAGGCCGGTGTAACGCAGGCCAGGGGCGAGTTGCTGCTCCAGTATCCGTCGTATGCTGCCCTGCTCTTCGGCGGGCAGGGCGGCGTCCATCAGGCCGTCGGCCGATCGGCGCAGCAGGTCGGCGCCGGTACGGACAATGTTGGCGGCCACCACGATGGCGATCAGGGGGTCCAGCCACCACCAGCTCGGCGGCAGCACCAGCAGCAGGCAAAGCGCGGCTACAACGCCGGCCGAGGTCCAGACATCGGTCAGCAGGTGCTTGGCATCGGCTTCGAGCACGATGCTGTCGTGCTTGCGTGCGTAGCCCAGCATCAGCCAGGCCAGCCCACCATTGATGGCGCTGGCCACCAACGAAATCAGCATGCCCATGCCCAGTTGTGCCACTGGCGCGGGATGCAGCAGCCGCTGCACGGCTTCGTAAGCGATGGCCAAAGCGGCGACGAAGATCAAACCACCTTCCAGACCGCTGGCAAAGTATTCGGCTTTTTCGTGCCCGAAAGGGTGGCCTGGGTCGGCGGGCTGGGCGGCGATGGTCAGCGCCACGAGCGCTGCGATAGCGGCGGCCAGATTGACGAAAGACTCCATGGCATCGGAGTACAGACCGACCGAGCCGGTCAGATGGTAGGCCCAGAATTTCAGCCCCAGGGTAAGGCAGGCCGCCGCGATGGAGAGCATGGCCAGGTGGCGGGGTTGCAGGCCGGATGGTGCGGGGTGCGGGCTGGACATGATCAGTGCGTGATGTAGGGGAGTTGAACAAGGACTTGCTGCCCTGCCGCCATGACGGCCTGGCTCAGCCGCTGTGCGGCTTCGGGTTCCAGCCGCCAATGCTGCCAGTACAGCATCACCCGTTGGCGCTGCGCGGGGGCGAGTTCGACCAGCTCGGCCTCATGGGCCAGGTTTGGCAACTGCAATACCGGCACAAAACCATAGCCCAGCCCCAGCCGTATGGCAGACAGGAAAGCCTCTGGCGAGGGTAGCAGATGGCGCGGAAACTGGGCTGCCGTTACGCCAAAATGCTGCTCGATAAAATGGGCGTGCAGGCTGTCCTTGCGATTGAAACTGATGGCGGGGGCCTGCTGCCAGCACAGGCCCTGTAAACCGTGGGGGAACCATTGCGCGGCAAAGCAGCGGGTGGCCACGCAGGCATACTCCATCATGCCCAGGGGTTCTGCCACGCCCCCGGCCAGTGGTGTGGCCAGGGCCGTGATGCAGCCGCTGACTTCACCGCGCTGCAACCAGCTGTGTGTGTAGTTTTCGTCATCGAGCATCACCTCCAGCAGCAGGCTTTGGCGCGCGCACGCTGGCTGTACGCCAGGCAGAAACCAGGTGGCCAGGCTGTCGGCGTTTACCGCCACGCTGAGGCTGATGTTGCGGCCCGGCGCCGGACGTAGCTGATCGGCCACGGCTGCCTCCATCAGGCGTAGCTGGCGTATGTGCCGCAGCAGGGTATGGCCGGCCGCCGTGGGCTGTGGCGGCGATGTGCGTATCAGCAGGGCGCAGCCCAGGGTCTGCTCCAAGGTGCGCAGGCGCTGCGAGATGGCGCTTTGTGATAGGTGGAGGTGTTGGGCTGCGCGCTCGAAGCCGCCTTCATCGAGTATTGTCGGGTGCCAAGGTTAGTGAAAAATGGCTCATTGATTCATAAGGCGTTTTTCACTATCTCTGACACGCTTTCATGACCCCTGTGTCACAGTTACCGCAAAGATCCGAATCCCGTGCCACAGTAAATGAAAAATTCTTGGTCGCAACCGGCAAACCCTTGCTAGAACTGGGTCTCAATTTAGCAGATCGCATCCCCGACAACGTCACTCGGTGATTGCTTTTTACGCAAACAGCCAAGCCCCCATCGTACTGGCACTCGTGGACGCCTCGCTGATCGGATTTGACCAGCGGGTAGCTCATGGCAAGGTTTCTATTCGGGCTACCCTTGTTACGCACTCTCGTGGCGCGCCCCCCAAACACAATCCCCCGTGACGCGCTGAAGCAGCTCCCCGCACTGGCAATACAATTCATCGACCGCCGTTTCGCCCACGCTATAGCCCGTGAGCTGATAGCCACGGCCACAGTGCCGGCATGCCCGTTCACGTGTATCGCCAGACGGTGTATAGCCAGCCTGCAGCACACGCTGCATGCGCTCGACGGCCCAGAGCAGGGCAGCCATTTCCGGTATGGTGATGGCCACATCGCCGCCACTGAGTGGCGGTTTGCACCAAGCCTGCAATCGACTCATCTCGATTTCCCAACCCGCAAAGCGGGCAGCCAGCATCAGCTCATGCGCGGTCAGCCCCGTATCAATCAGCATCTGCCGTCCGCTGCGGGTCCGGATATCGCCTTTGGCTTTACCAGTAATGGCTTCCGCTAACCGGCAGGTCACAAACCGGCCACTGGTACGGACCCGAAATCTGGGCGCGGGCTGCCACACCGAGGAAGTTGCAAAAGAAGACATACAGGAAGCAATGGGGAAGGGGTTAGACAAGCAGACGTATTTTTACGTGATCGCACATCGCCCCCACCATCGATACAGCGGTTGCCCCGAAACCCGCACCCAGCCTCATTCCTGCTGCTTTGCAGCAAATCTATCAATAACAATGACTTGCCACCATTCACCCGCCTCGGGTAGAGTGCCGCCCTTTCGTCGCCAGCCAGAA
>NZ_JAUFPU010000004.1:127679-599054 GCF_030409555.1 Chitinimonas viridis | reverse complement strand
CCGCCAGGCTCCCCTTGAAAGCCCCAGACTCAGCAGAGTCTGGGGCTTTTGCTTTGCGGGTTTGGGTTTGGGGATGGCAGGGGCGTAGGACCTGTCGGATCTTGGATCTTCTTGACCTGATCTTGCCGGGGCTAACGTCGACTAATACCTATCCTTGATATCGGGAAAATCGCGGTGGGCCTGTTGCAGAGCCCGGCGATCGCCTTCCGTTACGGCGGGCATAAAGGGGTTACGGGATGTGTGTACCACCCGGTTTCCTATTCTCTCTTCCAGTACGCCGTGGGGGCCCGTATTGCCAAAGTTGTATCTGGGGTCCTTGCGTGCGGGCTCGCGACCTATATTGTTGGCGATACCATGTTCCTGGGTGATATGCCCGAAAGTGCCGCTGCTGGTGCGGTAGTAAATGGTTGGTCGCTGACCGGGTGCCTGGGTTCTGCCTATGATGTTGTGCGTCTGGTATAGCCGGTTCGCCTGATCTTCCCGTGTGACAGCTGCCCGCTTGGCGTTCCTGGCGTTGTCTATGGCTTGCTTGCGAACCGTGCTCAAGCTATTGGGTGCGAAAAACGCCTTGAACTGCCCCCACTTTCCGAGTGGCCTGCCGACTGCAGCATCCACTTCCTTTTTATAGCGGTCATATCGTTGCTTGTACGTCTGTGGCATCAATCCCTCCTGATTGCTGTGTCTGGCCGGTGCCTGCAACGGCCCTCGATCCCAGGAAGTCTAGTCAGGGCTTGGGTGGATTCGAATCATCAGAATGGAGGAGGTTGTGTTGATCTGGTGTGACCATCTGCCTCGCCTGGAGGAGCGTGCACGGGCGCTACATGGTTTTCGCCCTGCGGATACATCAGGCCACCAGGCTGATCAATTGCCAGCAGGCAAAGCCGATCAGCAAGAGCCCGGCGGTTTGGCCTAGATAGCGCAGGTAGGGCGGTTTAAGGTGGTGCCTACCTGCGGCTACCCCACATGCCAGGCCTAGCCACCAGAAGGCTGAACCGGTGAAGATGCCACCGACCATGAGCGCCGCCTGACTGATGCTGCTTGTTTGGCCTTGACCTAGCACAGCGAAGACGGCGACGAACGACAGTATGGTCATGGGGTTGGTCAGCGTCAGGGCAAAGACCGAGGCGAATGCGCTGGCATGGCTGCCGTGTTTGACCTCTGCAGCAGCAGCGGGTGGTTTGCTGCGCAGCATACCTATGCCCATCCAGATCAACATGGCACCACCGACTAGCGTCAGTGGCAAGGTCAATGCGGTGAACGCCCGGGTCAGACTGGTGATGCCCAGTGCACCGATAGCGCCATAGCAGGCATCTGCCGCAGCGGCACCCAGGCCGCTGGCAAAGCCTGTACGGGCGCCATGCTGCAGCGTGCGTTGTATGCATAGCAGGCCTATGGGGCCTACCGGGGCGGCAATGGAGAGGCCGATCAGACAAGCTTTCAGGAAGAGGGGGGTATCCATGAGTGGGCTCCAGGTTGTATGGATAGATTGTCCAAGCCTGTGACCCGTGCTTGAATAGTGTCCTTAAGGATTTTTTGGATGTTTGCCTAAAATTCTTTTGAGTATTCTGCGATTACATGGGGATTTTATGGAGATCGATGGCAAGTCCTGGAAAATACTGCAGGCCATACAGGCTGATGGACGTATCTCGCTGACGGAGCTGGCGGCCAAGGTGGCGCTATCCGTGCCGGCAGCATCGGAACGTTTGAAGCGCCTGGAAGAGGCTGGAGTAGTGTGGGGTTATCGTGCGCTGGTGTCGGCCGAGGCGGTAGGCTACGACGTGATGGCCCTGGTAGGCATGACCACGGCCCAGCCCGATAAGGCTAGATTGATTGCCCAGCTGCAGAGCATGCCGGAGGTGCTGGAGTGCTTGCATGTCACCGGACAGGATTCGTTTATCTTGCGGGTGGTGACACGCAATATCCGCCACCTGGAGCAGTTCGTGGGTAGCATCAATCACTTTGGCGAGACGCGTACCTCTATCGTGATGTCTGCACCGATTGCATTACGGCCTTTGGCTCCGCCAGGCGGTGAATGAGGGCGCGTGGCGCTAGGCCGCTTCAGCCCGCGTTGGTGGACATTGCCATGCTGGCCGCTGCGTAGGCATGCAGGCGAGTGGTATCGAACAAGGGTACGGCTGCGTGCTCAGGCCCGATCAGCAAGCTGATCTCGGTACAGCCGAGGATCACGGCCTGCGCGCCTTGATCCTTAAGCTGCTTGATGATGCGCTGGTACTCACGCCGGGATGAGTCGTCGACAATGCCCTGGCACAGCTCCTCGTAGATGACGCGATGGACGATGTCGCGGTCGGGGGCGTCCGGTACCAGTACGGCTATGCCTTGTTGTTGCATGCGGTCGCGGTAGAACGTTTGTTCCATGGTAAAGCGGGTGCCGAGCAACCCCACTGTTTGCATGCCGGCTTGCCGTATGGCGGCTGCTGTGGGGTCGGCTATGTGCAGCAAGGGTATATTGGCGGCTGCCGTGATCATATCGGCCACTTTGTGCATGGTGTTGGTACACAGCACCAGCAGATCTGCGCCTGCTGCCTCCAGCTTTTGTGCAACGCTGGCCAATTGCCTGCCTGCTTCATCCCACGCGTTATCGCGCTGCAATTGGGCTATGCCATGGAAGTCCACGCTGTAGAGCACGATTCGTGCTGAGTACAAGCCACCTAGTTGTTGCCGCACGGCCTGATTGATGTACTGATAGTAAGGAACAGTGGACTCCCAGCTCATGCCGCCGATCAGACCTATGGTGAGTAGGGAGGCGGTTGGTTTGCTGTCAGGGTTCATGGTGGCTTTCTGGCGGCGTATAGGTATCAAGTGTGGGTATGGGGTGGTGAATCTGTTGCTAGCTCTGCCAAGCGTGCACCCCGCTCTGCCAGGAGCTCTCTCAGCACCGAGCGATGGCAACGGGCTTCATCTTCGCAATAACAGCCTATGGCCAGCTCACTCTGGTTCGAAAGTGCCGCCAGCAAATCCAGCACCCTGGCTGCATCGGCTTCATTCATCTCGGCGCGGAAGCGGCGCTTGAATCCTGCCCAGTCCGCTTCGCTGACGGCGGCCTTGCCCAAGGCCATCAGCTCGCTACTGGGAGCAAGGTTGGGCAGCCAGGTATCGTAATAGTTGCGGCTGGCAAACTCGGTCTTGGGCACGCCGCGCGGCGGGCGACGTACCGTGCCGATGCGCAGCCCTTCGTTGGGTAGGCGAGGGCTGCCGAGCTGGATGATGTGTATGGTCATATGAGTCCTTAAAAATATTCAAAACCCAGTTGCTTCCAGCTCAGGCTGCAGTCAGTTCGAGTTGTGGTCAGGGTAGCCGGTGTAGTAATAGTGGTGCAAGGTCAGGCTAGGCCGTGTGCGATCTACTCGGGATGCCTCGCAGATTCTGGGGCTAGTGAGGCTATGGGAGATCGGGGTACGAGTTGAGGGCTCATGAAGAATTTTCCGGAGAATGGCTACGAAGGGCTGGCAGGCGGCGGATTTGGCGCTAAGCTACACAGCATTCGAAAGCAGCTTGCCGGTGGTGGCGGTTGCGCACTGATAAACAGTACGGTGGAGCAAGCACATGTCGATACATATACAGTACCCCCACAGCAAGCCGCACGACGAGGCACTTAAGCTGGCTGGTGAAGTTGCCGAGCAGATGAAGCAGGAGTTCGGCATGGACTACCGTTGGGAGGGGGAGGTCTTGCACTTCCAGCGTCCTGGTGTTTCTGGTCAGTTGACTGTGGCGGCAGATGAGGTGGTGGTAGACGCCAAGCTGGGTTTCCTGCTGATGGCATTGAAGCCCAGGATAGAGTCGGAAGTGAAGGGTTTTCTGGGGCAGCATTTCGGCTAGCTTGCGGCTGAATGGCGTCCGTAAAGGCGCGGTCGCGCGGCCAGGGTCGGCAATGAAAAAGGCAGGTGGGGAACCACCTGCCTATTTCATTGTGCTGCCATGGCCGTGTAGGTTTACAGGTGTATGCCCTTCATGATCTGCATGAACGCCAGTTGGTCTGCACTCAGTTCCTGAGCGCGACCACCTTCTTTGCTGCCCTGGGCGGCGGAGGAGTCGGGGAACATGCGATAGGCGGTGTTCATGATGATCTGTGCCACGCGTGGTGCCAGGGCATGGATCATCTGGCCAAAGATACCGAGGCCCGACGCCACTCGTACGGGCTTGTAGATGACGGCCTGTGCCACCATGTCTGCCGCTTCATCCGGGCTGATGATGAAGGGCATGTTCTTGTAGATGTCGGTGGGGGCGATCATGGGGGTGCGCACCAGCGGCATATTGATGGTGGTGAAGTAGACGCCACGATCGGAGAACTCGCTGGCGGCACAGCGGGTAAAGGCGTCCAGGGCTGCCTTGGAGGCCACATAGGCCGAGAAGCGTGGCGAGTTGGTCAGCACCCCGATGGAGGAGATATTGACCACATGGCCGCTCTTGCGGGTGCTCATGCTAGGCAGCAGGGCCAGGGTAAGGCGCAGGCTACCGAAGTAGTTGAGCTGCATGGTCCGCTCGAAGTCGTGGAAGCGGTCATAGCTGTTTTCAACGGCGCGGCGGATGGAGCGGCCGGCGTTGTTGATCAGCACATCCACGTGGCCGTGCTCGTCCAGTACTTTCTTGGCCAGCTCGTCAATGGCATCGAGGCTGGACAGGTCGCAGGAATACACCGAGCATTTACCGCCGCAGGCTTCGATTTCCTTCTTGGTGGCCTCCAGCTTCTCCATGTCGCGTGCCACGATGATGACGTGTGCGCCGGCTGCTGCCAGCTTCATGGCGCTTGCCTGGCCGATGCCGGAGGAGCCGCCGGTGATCAGCACGTTCTTGCCACGCGATACGCCGGACAGCGAGCGATCGATGAACAGATCCGGATCCAGATGGCGTTCCCAGTAGTCCCACAGCTTCCAGGCATAGTCTTCCAGTGCCGGGATCTTGATATCGGTGCCGGCCAGCAGCTTCTGGGTCTGGCGGCTGTCAAAGCGCGTCGGGTAGGACACGAAGTTCATAATGTCGGGCGGCAGGCCCAGATCACGCATGACTGCATCGCGCACGCGGCGCACGGGAGTCAGCGAGCTGATGGCCTGGCGTATCATCGACGGCACAAAGCCGAAAATGGCCGGGTTGAGCCGCACGGTCAGCTTGGGGGCGTGGGCGGCTTCGGCAAAGATGGCCAGCACTTCGCCCACGCGCTTGGCATCGGGGTCGGTGAGATGGAAGCAGCCGCCGTTGTGGCCGTTGAGGTGGGCGATGTGGTCCATGGCTTCGACCACGTAATCCACAGGTACCAGGTTGATGCGGCCACCATCTATGCCGATGGCAGGCATCCAGGGCGGCAGGATCTTGCGCATTTTCTGCAAGACCTTGAAGAAATAGTAGGGGCCGTCGATCTTGTCTATCTCGCCGGTCTTGGAGCTACCGACCACGATGCCGGGCCGGTAGACCCGCCAGGGGCGCTTGCATTCGCGCCGGACGATGGCTTCGGAGTCGTGCTTGGTGCGGAAGTAGGGATGGTTGAGCTTGCCTGCCTCTTCGAACATGTCTTCCGAGAACACGCCCTCATAGAGGCCGGCGGCCGCGATGGAGCTGGTGTGATGGAAGATGCCGGCTTCGACGGCCTCGGCGAACTCCACTGCGTGGCGAGTGCCGTTTACGTTGGCTTCGAGCTGTTCCTCGGCGGTAGCCTTGAGGTCGTACAGGGCGGCCAGATGGAAGAAGTGCTTGATCTTGCCCTTCAGCTCTGCGATGTCTTTCTTGGAGACGCCTAGCTGGGTCTTTCCCAGCTCGCCGACCACCGGGATGACGCGATCAGCGTCCTTGCCCCAGCGTTCCTTGATCTTGTCGAACTTTTCCAGCGATTCCTTGCGTACCAGCGCGTAGATCTTGCCCTTGCGTTTCTTCAGCAGAGTCTGGACGAGGTTATTGCCGATAAAACCGGTAGCACCGGTCACGAAATAAGTCATGGGGCTTGCTCCTCGTTATTCGTATGCGTATGCAGTCTGGGCGATTGACGTGCCCGTAAGCCGCACCGTGTAGTGGTCGGCGGCGACTAGCTGTGTTCTATAATCCTCCGAGAGCAACGTCAAGCGAGCGGTCGTCCGACTCGTAAACAACAACCACAATTCAGACACAGGGTGGGAAATATGCTGTTGAATCTCTTTGGTTCGGGCAAGGAATCAATGTCGGCCGTTGACACGGCTTGGTTGCGCATGGATAGGCCAACCAACCTGATGGTGATTACCGGCATCATGTTCTTTGAGGGCCATATGGACATTGCCCGGCTGCGCGGCGTGCTGGAAAGCCGCCTGCTGAAGTACCAGCGCTTCAAGCAGCGGGTGGTACGTACGGGTACCAACGCCGCATGGGAAAGCGACCCGGATTTCGATATCGACAACCACTTGCATCGGGTGGCGTTGCCGGGGGATGCGGGAAAGCCTGAGCTGGAGGCCTTCGTCAACGAACATATTTCCACCCCGCTCGATTTCGGCAAGCCGCTTTGGCAGTTCCACTTGGTTGAGAACTACCAAGGTGGCAGCGCACTCGTTGCGCGCATACATCATTGCATCGGCGATGGCATCGCTTTGATACAGGTGCTGTTGTCGCTGACCGACAAGGAAGCCGACGGCGATAGTGCGCCAGCGCCGAAGAAGCTCAAGTTCCAGGCTGGCGAACGGGAACCAGACGATCCCTTCATGCGACTCTACAAGCCGGTGGCCAAGATGTACGCCGGGGTGCTGAAGAGCTATGGCAAGGTGCTGGGGACCAGCTACGGCCTGATGATGAATCCGGGCAAGATAGCCGAGTACACCCAGACGGGGCTGGCCATCAGCCAGGGGCTGGCCAAGCTGGCGGCCATGCCGGCCGACCCGCGTACCAAGTTCAAGGGCAAGCTCTCTACCGCCAAGCGCATCGCCTGGTCCGAATCGTTGCCGCTGCCCGAGGTCAAGCATGTGGGCAAGGCGCTGGGTTGTTCCATCAATGATGTGCTGCTGTCGTGCGTGGCGGGAGCCTTGCGGGCCTATCTGGTGGAGAAGGGGCAGAACGTGGATGGCCTCGACATCCGCGCCTCGGTGCCGGTCAACCTGCGGCCTGAGAGCAAGCTGGACAAGCTGGGCAATTATTTTGGTCTGGTCTTCCTGCCGCTACCCATAGGCGTGGCCAACCCGATAGAGCGGGTGTATGAGGTCAAGCGTCGCATGGAGGAGATCAAGGGGGGCTACGATGCCATCATTACCCTGGGTCTGCTCAGTGTGGTGGGCTCCTTGCCCAATATCGTCGAGCAGCCGGCCATCGAGTATTTCAGCACCAAATCCACCGCCGTCATGACCAATGTACCCGGCCCGCGCGATCCGATCTACATGGCGGGTAACAAGGTGAGCGACCTGCAGTTCTGGGTGCCGCAGTCGGGTGAGATAGGCATGGGGGTGTCCATCCTTTCGTACAACGACAGGGTCAATTTCGGCGTGATGACAGACAAGAAGCTGGTGGCCGAGCCCGCCCGGATCATTGAGCGGTTTGGTGAGGAGTTTGAGAAGCTGGTACTGGCAACGCTGCTGAGCGTGGTGGATTGCCCGCCTGATCCCGAGCTGGCTGAGTTGCATCTGGCGGTGCTGCGGATGCAGAGCGAGGCTGGCAAGCACGCCTGATGCGGCTGTTGCTAGCCTGGCGATAGGCCGTGCCGGCGTGCGGTAGCCTGGACGGGCCGGTACGGTTGGGGGCATACGAATGCGCACCGTCACTTGTGGCGGTGCGTTTTTTCGTTCAGGGTGCGTAGTTTCCCCTTCAATACTACGGAATGCCCATGTTTTCCGAACGCCTTTCCCGTCTGCAGGGCTCGCTGGTACGCGAGATTCTGGCTGTGGCCAACCAGCCTGACATGATCTCGTTTGCCGGTGGCCTGCCTGCCCCCGAAGCCATGCCCAAGCTCGATTTCAATGGCTTGCCTGATGGCCTGAGCCAGTACGGCCCCAGCGAAGGCGAGAAGTGGCTGCGCGAGGCGGTTGCCGCCGAGATGAGCAAGAACGGCGTACCGGTGACGGCCGACAATGTGCTGATACTGACCGGCTCGCAGCAGGGCCTGGATCTGGCGGCCAAGCTGTTTGTGGATCACGACACACCGGTGCTGGTAGAGGCGCCGACTTTCCTGGCTGCCGTGCAGTGCTTCAGCCTGTTCGGCGCCCGTTTTGTGGAAGTGGGCCTGACACCCAATGGCCCTGATCTGGAAGAGCTGGAACGCAAGCTCAAGAGCGAGAAGCCCCGCTTTGCCTACCTGATCCCCACCTTTCAGAATCCGTCGGGCGTCTGCTATGACGAGGCTACCCGGCAGCGGGTGGCCGATCTGTTCGATGAGCACAATGTGGTGCTGCTAGAAGACGAGCCCTACCGCGAGCTGGTGTATGACCAGTGCGACCGTGCCCCGATCTGTTCCCGTCTGAAGTCGGCACCTTGGGTGCATTTCGGCACCTTCTCCAAGACGGCCATCCCGGGTCTGCGCGTGGCGTATCTGGCCTGCCACCCCAGCTTGATGCCGCATTTCTACAAGCTGAAGCAAGCTGCCGACCTGCATACCAACCGGCAGGGCCAGTGGGCCATGCACAAGCTGCTGACCTCGGCCGAGTATCCGGCCCATATTGCCCGCCTGCGTGATTTCTATCACCAGAAGCGAGACATCATGGCTGCTGCCCTGGACAAGCATTTCCATGACCTGGCTGACTGGACTGTGCCGCCCGGTGGCCTGTTTTTCTGGCTGAAGCTCAAGGCTGACATCGACAGCTATGGCCTGCTGCAACCGGCACTAGATCGTAAGGTCGCCTTTATGCCAGGCAAGCCCTTCTATGCTACCGACCGTGTGTCCAACGAGTTGCGCTTGAACTTCAGCCACGCGTCGCCCGACAAGATCGAGGAAGGGGTGAAGACCCTGGCCGAGGTGATACGGGCGCATCTGTCCGCAGCCTGATCAGCATGGCCTTGACCCGCTCAGCGTGTAGCCACCCCTCGGGGTGGCTTTTTCATGTTTGTAGCGGCTATAACCCAGAGCAAATCAAACACCCTATCTGGAGTCCTCCATGCGCCTGTCTCTCTCCCAGCTGTTTGCCTTTGCTCTTGGCCTTGCACTGCTGCCGGCCTGGGGTGAGGCGCGTATCGTGGCGGGTGAAGTACCGCCCTTTGTCTACATGGAAAAAGGCGCGGTCAAGGGCGTTGCAGCCGACCTGGTGCGCGAGATGGCCAAGCGGGTGGGGCATTCTGGCAAGATCGATGTGCAGCCTTTTACCCGAATGCTGGAGACAGGCAAAACCGAAGCCAATGTGCTGCTGATACCGCTGGGCCGCAATGCCGCGCGCGAAGCCAGCTACCAGTGGGTGACTGGTCTGGTGGATGAGGAATTCGTGCTGATAGGCCATGCCACCAGCAAGGTGGATGTCAGCAGCTTCAATCCGGCGCTTACCGTGGGAGTGATGCGTGATTCGGTGGGTGCGGGCATAGCCAAGTCCAAGGGCTTTACCAAGATTGAAGATGTGGTGAAGGAGGAGATGAATGCCCAGAAGCTGGCCAATGGCCGGATCGACGCCTGGCTGGCCGCCTGGAATTCAGCGCTGCAGGGCCAGCGTGCGGCGGGCCTGGATGCCAAGCAGCTCAAGCGAGGCGCGGTGGCCAGCAGGGTCAGTATCTACCTGGGGGCCTCACTCAAGTTTGACAAGGCGGAAGCCGAGACCTGGAAGGCTGCGCTAGAGGCGATGAAGAAGGATGGGAGCTTCGATAGGATTGTGAAGTCGTATGGATATGAGCTGCCGAAGTAGGTGGGTATCCAAGGCGTAGGGCTGCAGCCTGCTGCGGCCAATAAAAAGGCGGACACCGAGGTGTCCGCCTTTGAGTTTGTCAGCCGGGTTAGCCGGTGACAGCGCTGGCCACATGGGCAGGCACAGCCGCATAGTGGTCGAATTGCATGGTGAAGCTGGCACGGCCGGCTGTCAGTGCGCGTAACTGGCCGATGTAGCCGAACATTTCACGTAGCGGCACATGGGCAGCAATGGCGACGGCATTGCCACGCATGGTCTGCTCGCGAACCTGTCCACGACGACGGTTCAGATCGCCAATGGCATCGCCCACATGGTCCAGCGGTGTTACCACTTCCACGGCCATCAGGGGTTCCTGCAGCACCGGGGCCGCTTTGCGCAGTGCTTCGCGCAAGGCCGCACCAGCCGCCAGCTCAAACGCCAAGGGCGAAGAGTCGCGCTCGTGGTAGCTGCCATCCACCAGGGTGACCTTGAGGTCGACCACTGGGTAGCCTGCGACCACGCCCTGTTTGACGGTGTTGCGTACACCAGCCTCCACCCCGGGGATGAACTCGCGGGGGATGGCGCCACCGGTCAACTGGTGGCCGAATACCAAGCCGCTGCCGTGGGGTAGCGGCTCTACCAACAGTTCCACCTCGGCATATTGGCCGGGGCCGCCAGTCTGCTTCTTGTGCATATGGCGCACCGTGGCAGCCTGGGTGATGGTTTCGCGGTAAGCCACCTGCGGCTGCCCGACGTTGACCTCCACCTTGAAGCGGCTACGCAGCTTCTCCAGCGTGACCTCGAGTTGCAGCTCGCCCATGCCTGACAGCACGGTCTGACCGGTCTCGTGATCCTGCTTGAGATGCAGGCTGGGGTCCTCGGACAGCAGGGCCTGCAGACCCTTGAGCAGGTTCTGCTGGTCGGCCTGCGTCCTGGGTTCCACCGCCACATCGATCACCGGCTCCGGTGTATCGATGCGTTCCAGCACCAGTGGATGCGCCAGCGCGGTCAGCGTATCGCCGGTTACCGTGGCCTTGAGCCCGGCAATGGCGACGATATCGCCGGCGATGGCGAAGTTACGCTCCACTTTGCGGTTGGCATGCATCTCGTACAGCCGTGCGATCCGCTCGCGCTTGCCATTGGTGGCATTGAGCACCATGTCACCCACCGCCAGGCGGCCACGGTATAGCCGGGTGAAGGTCAGCATGCCGTGATCATCGTGCTGCACCTTGAAGGCGAGTGCCGCGAGGGGGCCGTTAGGATCCACCGCGATATCGTGCTCACTGGCCACCAGGACTTCGCCGGGCGCCGGCAGGTAAGCGTTGACGGCGTCCAGCAGCGGCTCCACCCCCTTGTTGCGATAGGCCGAGCCCAGCAGCACCGGCACAAAGGTGCCGGCGATGGTGCCACGCCGTATGGCTTGGCGTAGCGCATCGGCACTGGGGTCGGCACCGTCAAGGTAGGCCGCCAGCAAGTCTTCATCCAACTCCACGGTGGATTCAACCAACAGCTTGCGATAGTGCTGGGCCAGTTCCAGTTGTGCAGCCGGTATCGCTGCCACCTCATAGGGCACGGGCAGATGGTCTGCCGACCACAGCAATGCGCGCATCTCAACCAGATCAATGAGGCCACGGAACTCGCCTTCGCTACCTATGGGGAGCTGCAGCACCAGGGGGATGATGCCCAGGCGCTGCTGCATCATGCCAACCACGCGCAGGAAGTCGGCGCCGGTACGATCCAGCTTGTTGATGAAGGCCAGACGCGGCACATGGTATTTGTCGGCCAGGCGCCAGTTTGTCTCAGTCTGCGGCTCCACACCGGCGACGCCGTCGAATACCACCACTGCGCCGTCCAGCACGCGCAATGAGCGGTTGACCTCGATATTGAAGTCGATATGGCCAGGCGTGTCGATCAGGTTGATCTGCGTGCCTTGCCAGAAGACCGTGGTGGCGGCGCTATTGATAGTGATGCCACGTGCCTTTTCCTGCGGGTCGTAGTCCATGGTGGCGGCGCCCTTGTGGACTTCGCCCATTTTATAGTTCTCGCCCGTGTAGAACAGGATGCGTTCGGAGGTAGTGGTCTTGCCGGCGTCGACGTGAGCGATGATGCCGATATTGCGTAGTTTTCTGTCTTCCATGATCTGTGTCTTCCAATAAACAACCCCGGAGGGTTTGCACCAATTCCGGGGTGGTTCTTCCAACCGGATAGGTGCTGTACAGCCCCGTCCGGCATGGATGCCGAGGATAGGGCTAGGCCGTATCTTGCGGGGAGGCGACACAGTGCGCAGGGCGTACCGTGGTCACCAGGTTCGTGCCAAAGGGCGAGCGCAAGCCTCTGCTCCCTTGGCTGGACCAAATTACGGCGATCAACTTGTCGTAAGTACGCATGGCGCACTCCTGCTGTGAAAGAAAAAACAAACCCCGGTGGCTTGAGGCCTACCGGGGTCGGGGTGTTACTGCTACCCGGGTAGGCGTTCAGCCTCCCGAGCAGTGCTCAAAAGGCTAGTACGGCATTGCCAGCAATGCGCGATCTGCAAAGGGTGCACGGGCGCCAGCGGCCACGAGGGCAGCGTTGCTTTGGCAGTGATCGAGTTGGTGTTGGGTCATTGCTGGAGTATCCGTAATCTCTTTCTAGAGACTAACACTATGGTTGGGTTGCACGCAATAGCCCGGGATGGGCGGCAGGCATGGCACGCAGCTTCCCTGCCTGCAGGGCAGGGAAGCGGGCGCATCAATCGTCAGTCAGCTCGGACTTGGCGAACTCCACGTCCAGCTTCTCCATGGCATCCAAGGGCTGGCATTCGGCGGCCTCTTCATACAGCTTGGTGGCGTCCTTGACCTTCTTGTTGCCATAGAGGGTCAGCAGGCCGTTGGCGTATTCGATGCGGGCAATGGCGGAATGGGGAATCAACTCCAGCGCCTTTTCGTAGTGGGCTTCGGATGCATCCTTGGAGACGCCGTAGGTGAGGGAGCCCACCATGCTGCCGACCTTGCCGATGATCTCGGCATGGTAGGCGCCCAGCGCGATATGTGCTTCGGCATGCTCCGGGGCCAGCGACAGGGTTTTATCGAGGCTGGCCTTGCATTTGCTGGCGATGCCCTGGGTCAGTGCCTTGGCGATGGAAATGGCCTGGCTGTAACGGCCCAGTGCATAGGCGTGCTGGTAGTGGGCATTGATGTTGTTGGGATTCTCCTTGGCGGCCACTTCGGCGCGGTCGGCGACTTCCTCGAACAGCTCTTTCTTCTCGTCCTCGTCTTCCACCAGATAGGTGGCGTAGATGCTCTGTGCCTTGTTGGCGGCATTCATGCCCGAGCCGGTTTCGGATTTCAGGCCCAGGGCCACGGCATTCTGAAAATCGCCACGATGGTAGGCGCGCCAGGCTTCCTGGCTGGCTTCATCTTCTGGCCAGGGCTCCTGATCGCCGGCGTGCAGGCGTTCCCACTGTTTCCACAGCTTGTCGCCGTCGTAGTCGAAGGCGGCTGCGTCATGGGGAAAGGCTGTCCACTTGCTCATGGTTGTCTCCGCTGTTGTTGGCATCTGGGGCCATTATAGACAGGCGCTTGCTCGGGTCGGCAATCGAAACAAGGCAGGGGCAAGGGCGTTGTGGCGCCTTTGCCCCTGCTGTGTGGCGGTGGGTGTACCACCTTACCCGGAGTGGGTTAACGCTTGATGCTGGCGGTGCCGCCGGTGTAGCTCAGCGTCAGGGTATAGCGTTGGCTGCTGCTGCTGCCCTTGTAGCTGATGACCTTGAGGTAGACGGTCTGGCTGGCATTGCCATTGGTGTAGCTGAGGCTCTCGGTGCAGGTATTGCCGAGCGATGATTTGAGCGTGCTGTCGCTGCCATTGACCAGGTAGAGATCATAGTCCTTGTCGGTGGGGCCGCTCATGTTCACCCGCAGGGTTTCACCGGGGTTCAGCGTCAGCTTGTAGTAGTCCTTGTCGCTGACCGTGCCCATGGTGCCATTGATGCTGCTGACCGTGCGTGCTGCCACGTTGGCACTGCTGAGGCTGCCGTTGGACTCGGTCTCGGCTAGGCTGCCACCGCCGGTGCTGTTGCTGACGTTGAAGCTGACCGGGTTGCTGCTGGCACTGTTGCCGGCGGCGTCATGGGCGCGGGCCACCAGGGTGTGGCTGCCGTTGGCCAGGGTGGTGCTGTCCAGTACCAGGCTGTAAGGCGTGCTGTTGTCGCTACCCTTGCTGCTGCCATCGACCAGGAACTCCACATTGCTGACGCCAACATTGTCGCTGGCATTGGCGGCCAGGCTGATATTGCCGCTGCTGCCGGTGACGGTGGCTGTCACAGTAGGGGGCGTGGTATCGGTGCCGCCGCCACCCGAAGTCTGGTTGACCCAGACTGGGGCAGACCACAATACCTTGCCGTCGTCCTGAGTCAGCTTGGCGTAGTAGAAGTGCTCGCCAACGGCTGGCGTCACCGTGGTGACTGCGTCGGTGGACAACAGGGTGACGGTGCCATTGCGCCGCGGCACGCCCTCGAATATCTGCACCTGGGTCACGCTACGGCCGGCACTGTTGGCGAAGTTGGCTGTCAGCGTCAGCGGGCCGCTGTTGCTGAAGCGGGCACCCATGATGTGGCCATTGGCGGTGAAGATCAGCTGCGACTGTTTGTCCATGCTGGCAAACACCCGGCGTGCGCGCATGGCTTCGACAAAGCTGGCCAGGTTCAAGGCGGCGCCTTGGGGGATCAGTACGCCGGTGCGGTTGGTGTAGCTGGTGCCCCAGTTGGCGCAGTGATTGTCCTGGTTGGTGGTGGGCGCGACATGGTAGCCCCGCTCCAGCAGCATGTTGTAGGCGCTTTCGTAGTTGCTGCGGCCGGTCTCGGTCTCGGTGGTGTTGGAGGAGAAGGCCGAGGTATTCATGATCTCGGTCGCCACCATGACTTCGTCGCCATTGGCGTCATAGCCCAGCGCCGTGCCATTGATCAGGAACTGGCCGCTACGCTCGGGGTGGTTGAACTGACCTATCCAGCCTTGTTGCTTCATCGTGGCGTAGAGGTTGGCGTAGTCGTTCTTGGCAACAAAGCGGTCACCGATCAACTGGTTGCTGCTGTTGTACTCCCAGGCCAGCAGCTCATGGGCATTCAGGATATTGAGGTGGCCACCGTTGTTGATGACACCCCACTCCATGCCGTAAAGGGCCAGAAAATCGGGGTTGGCGGTGTTGTGGTTGCTGGCCGCGGCCAGGCCGGCCTGGTAGCGGTTGCGGGCGGTGGTGGGATTGGCTGCGCTATTGGTGCTGGAGGATCCATCGAAATAATGGTTGTGCTCCGAGGTCATCAGGAAGTCGAGGCCGGCATTGCGGGCGTAGCTGAAGGCATCGGCCGGGCCGTACTGGCCTGTCTGGGCGGGCTGCGAAGAAGTGCAACTGCCGATGGCGCCGCCGCCATCCGAATCATTGGTCTGGCTGTGCAGGTTGCCGTAGTAGACGGTATAGGGCAGCGAGCCGGTAGCGGGGGCTGCCTGTATGCGCATGCCGCCCTTGCGCTGCACGGTGGGCAGGCCGGCAAAGCGGGGCATGGCCGGCTTGGCCGGATTGCCGACGCGGATATCCCAGCGCTGCAGCTTGCGGTCGTGATCGTCGGCAGTCTGCAGCAGGCGGCTTACCCGTGCACTGGTGTTGCCGGCAATGCTGCGGGCGAGGACGGGATCGGCCACGGTGGCATGCAGTTGCACGCTGTAGGTGCCGTCAGGCAGGCCAGCATGCTTGCCGCTGCGGCCGGCCCAGGGGACTTCCACCGTCAATGGCCGGCCCAGATAGGACGACTCACCGTCCCAGCGCTCGACCAGCTTGCCCTTGGGGTCCAGCAGCTCCAGGCGCCAGGCCACGGTCTGCAGGTAATGGGCGCCGGGGTAATCAAATTGCAGGGCAAAGGTGCGTGCGCCGTTGATATCGCGGCCGGCATAGGGTGCCGACAGGGTGGCGTCGAACTCGAAATGATCGGGGTTGCGGCTGCCAGGGGCGGCCAAGGCGCTGCTGACGGCGAGGCTCAGTGCCAGTGCAACGCAGTACGTAGTTTGTTTCTCTCTCACGGTATTCCCTTATAGACAACGCAGCCGAAACGGATGCCGGTTGCGCGGGCGGGATTCTACCGGGCCGGTGATTAAGAGAATATTTAATTAATCAAACAGTTGGCCAGTGTTGCGCACATCACCCCGCCGGGTTTGGTATTCGGCCAGTGGGGTGTTGTCGCCACTCAGCTTTGGCCGATACGCTCGCCCGTCTGCAGGCGCCAGAGCGCCGCATAGCCACCGTTGTGGGCCAGCAATTGCTCATGCGTACCGCTTTCGACGATGCGACCGCCTTCCAGCAGGTGTATGCAATCGGCCTGGCGCACGGTGGAGAGGCGATGGGCGATGACGATGGTGGTCCGGTCGCGGCTGACGATGTCCAGGCTGCGCTGGATGGCGGCCTCGGTTTCGTTGTCTACCGCGCTGGTCGCTTCGTCCAGTATCAGGATAGGCGGGTTCTTGAGTATGGCGCGAGCCAGCGCCAGGCGCTGGCGCTGGCCACCAGACAGCTTCTGGCCGCGTTCGCCTACCCGGGTGGCAAAGCCCAGTGGCAGCTTGGCAATGAACTCGGTGGCCTCGGCCGCCTGGGCGGCGGCGGCAATGGCGGCTTCGCTGGCATCAGGCAAGCCATAGGCAATGTTGTCGGCGATGGTGCCATCGGTCAGAAAACTGTCCTGCGCCACATAGCCCATGCAGCGGCGCAAGTCCTGTAGGTTCAGTTCGGAGATGGCCTGACCATCCAGCAGGATGCGGCCTGACTGGGCATCGTAAAAGCGCAGTAGCAGCTTGACCAGGGTGGACTTGCCCGAGCCGGTGCTGCCCACGAAGGCGATGGTGCGGCCGGCCGGGATAGTGAGGTTGATAGCTTGCAGGGTAGGGGTCTCGCCATAGGCAAAACCCACGTTCTCGAACACCAGTTCGCCCTTTACCCCGGTTGCCGGGAAGTGGCGGCCCTCGTAGGGGATATTGATGGGGGTGTTGAGCAGGTTCATGGCGCGGTCGATGGCCGCCATGGAACGCTGGTACATGTCGGCTACCTCGGCGAGGCCGGTCAGTGGCCACAGCAGACGCTGGGTCAGGAACACCAGGACAGAATAGGCACCCACTGCCAGCTCGCCTTGCAGGGTAAGCCAGCCGCCGTAGACCAGGGTGGCGGTAAAGCCTGCCAGGATGGCCATGCGTATGACGGGGGTGATGGCCGAGCTGACGGCGATGGCGCGGCTGTTGGCCTCGCGGTAGCCATTGCTGGCCTCCTCGATATGCTTGGCTTCGAAGTTCTCGCTGGCGAAGGCCTTGATGGTGGCCAGGCCCAGCAGGTTGTTGTTGAGTCGGGCGCTGACATCGCCTGCGGCCACCCTGACTTCGGCATAGCGCGGCGCCAGCCGTTTCTGGAACCAGAATGCCCCCAACAGGATGGCGGGTACCGGCAGCAGCGAGATGATGGCCAGGGTAGGCTGCAGGGCAAAGAACACGGCACTGACCATGATGGACGAGCACACCACCTGGATGATCTGGTTGGCGCCGCCATTGAGGAAGCGCTCCATCTGGTTGATGTCCTCGTTCAGGATGGACATCAGGTTGCCGGTGCGCTGGTTCTCGAAATAGGCCATCTCCAGCTTCTGTACATGCTGGTAGGCGTCCAGCCGCAAGTCATGCTGCAGATCCTGGGCCAGCTTGCGCCATTTGATGGAGTAGAGGTATTCGAAGAACGATTCGCCGCCCCAGATTAGGACATTGACCACCCCCAGCAGCAGCAGCTGGTGCCAGGTGTCGGTGATGCCAAAGCTGCCCAGTACCTGCTTGGCCAGAAAACTCTTCTCGCCATTGACCACGATGTCGACGGCTACGCCGATCAGTACCTCGGGCAGGACGTCGAAGAATTTGTTGATGACCGAGTACAGCGCGGCGAGACGGAAGTCGCTGCGGTAGTTGCGGGCATAGCCCAGGAGCTTTTTGAGGGGATGCATGGCCAGGCGCACGGTAGAGAGGCGCGAACGATAGCGCAGTTTTGCTCGTGTCGACAGGTGCAGTCGCGCTGCCATGCAACAGGGGCGCAATCTGCGCCCCTGCGGTGCTACAACATGGTGGCTTACTTGCCGGCCATCTTGTCCTTCACGCGATTGGCGCGCTTTTCCGGATCGGGATGGGTGGACAGCATGGCATCAAGGCCGGTCTGCTTGCCGCCGTCGCCGGCCAGCTTGCGGAAGGCGCTTTCCATGGCGGCGGGCGGGTACTTGTGCTTTTGCATGAAGGCGAAGCCGTAGTCATCGGCATCGGTCTCTTGGCTGCGCGAGAAGCTGTTGTTGAGCAAGGCTTCGGACAGCGCGCCCAGGTCGGACTCGGCCATCTGCTTGATGCCACCGCCCTGCGAGGCAGCCAGGTTGCGGCCGGCGGAGGCCAGATAGGCGGTACGCATGGCGTTGAGGCTATGGGTCAGCTTGACGTGGCCGATTTCGTGGCCGATCACGGCGCGCAGCTCGTCGTCGGTCATCAGGTCCATCAGGCCGGAATAGACGCGCACGCTACCGTCGGCGGTGGCGAAGGCATTGACGTTGGGCGAGAGGTAGACCTTGAAGTTCAGCTTCATGCCGTCTTCGTTCTGGTGCTTGGCCACCAGCTTGGCCAGGCGCTTGGCGTACTTGTCCTTGGCGGGAGCGACCTTTTCCTTTTTGTCGGAGCTGGCTACGTATTGCTGCGTTACATTCTTCAGGTCGCTGTCGCTGATGGTGGCGGCGCTGACCAGATCAGAGACGGCGCCCATCTTGTTCTTATCGCCCAGCAGGCTGTCCAGGCCGCCGGCCTGGGCTGCGGTGCCCAGCGTGGTGGCGGCAAACATGGCGGCAATCAGGTGCTTTTTCATTTCCTACTCCCTTGCATATATAAAAGGATCGCCTGGGCGACCAGCGCGGCAGTGTAGCGGCTGCCACAGCGATGGCAATGGAATAAATGACAATGGCGTGATTGGACGGCTGCCTGCGGTGGGTCGGGATGGGTTGGACTCTACCTGCACAAGCGGCCAGGAGTAGCGCCACCGGCTCGCTGTGGAGCCGGCGGCGGCATGGCTTACCAGCCTACGGTAATGGTGGCGATGCTGGGATTGGCGGCAGTCAGCGAAGAGCTGAACTCGCGCACGTCGTCGTAGGAGAAGCCGTAGGACAGCCCGTTGATGCTGTGGGCGTGCCAGAAACGGGAGTACTCGTTGGTGGCCTGTTGCTGGTAGAAGCTGTCCGCCCTGGACCACAGCTTGGCATCGTGCGCCACGGTGCGGTTCAGTGCTGCGCACAACTGGGCCTGGATTTGCAGCTGCTTGGCAGTAGCCACGCCCGGTGCGGCGTGGGTGGCGTCGGCAAACACGCCATTGCAGGCCAGTGTCTGGGCGGTGCTTGGCTTGCCGTTGACGTAGTAGGTGCCTTGGGCGTCGCTGAAGCGGAACTGGTTGCCCACGACACGGCCGGTGAAGGTGCCGAGGGCGGTGTCTATTGTCAGGGTCTGCCAGCTGTACTGGGACCAGATGGCGTTGATATAGCCATCGAGATGCTGGCTGTACGGACCGCCGGCCTGAAAGCCACCGTGGGTGGGTGCGACGATGCGGTAGGGCGAGCGTGCCAGTTGCTGGAACGGCGCCGAAGTCTGTGCTCTGTAGGCATTGAACAGCGCAGCGCGTGATTCGGTCTCGCCCACCGTCTGGTCAAAGCCGCTCTTGGATTGCAGCCGCATGCGGACGGGGAAGCCGAACATGTCAACCCGGGTGGTGTTGCCGAAGAAGGCCTGGTTGTCGAGGTGCATTTCGACAAAGTCGAAGATGACCGGGATATTGGGGTCGGACGGATTGTCGATGTTCGGTCCGGCGTAGCCGTTGACCGGGTTGCCGTTGGCGCGCAGGAAGAGCGGGCTGCCCACGCTGAGATAGAGCCGTGCCGACTTGATCTGCCGCACCGTGACGCGCTTGCACTGCGACAGGGGGATGGAGTAGTTGGCGTAGCCGGTGCCGCTGGCTTGGTTGTCGCCCGGCTGCATGGGCACCAGGTTGCCGGCACAGTCCACATGCACGTAGGCATCCTGCTTTGTGGGATCCATGCCTACCATGGTCCAGTACACGGCGTTGTCGGCATAGGCGCCCTTGGTGCCATTGACCAGGTTGAAGGTGGTGCCCTGGGCCGGGAAATCTATCGTGGAGCCGGGCGGCGTCGGGCTGCCCAGCGTGATTGTGACGGGCTGGCTGTCATAGGCGGGCTGGCCATTGTTATAGGTAAACCAACTGGTCACCACGCTACCTATGCCTGCCGGGATGGGTGTCTCATAGCGACCGCTGGCCGGGTTGTAGTGCATGCGGACATTGAGCTGGCCACCACCATTGATGCGGTAGTGGGCATCGACCCAACTGGTGTTCACATTGGAATCAAACCAGAGGGTGGCATTGCTGCCGCTGGTGTGGCTGACGCCATTGGAGAAATCCTCGGCCATCAGGCAAGGCGAGGCGGCGAGCAAGGAGAGGGCGAGACATAGCGCGTGCGGTTTGAACGACATGAACATGGCGGTTCCTTATCAGCGAAATCTGCGGGGAACACGGCGAGCCCCCGTGGGGGATCGCCGCGTGTGGGGGCGCGCACCGATGTACGCAGCCGATGTGTATCAGGGGTAGTTCAGGACATTGCTGGGGGTGGTGGAACTGCCGGTGACCGCACCGCTGTCATTGACCACCCTCGAGATCGTGCCGTTGCCGCCCAGCGAGACGGTGAACACATTGTGCAGGCGTACACCGGGCGTGACCGGCACCTCGAAGCCCCGGGCCGCGTTGATATGCGTGTTCTGCCCGCCGATATTGAAGAAGCAATAGCTGCCCATGCCCCAGCCCTCGTGCTTCTTTACGCCATCGGCCACCTTGTAGGCTGCCCAGCCGTTGCCCCGGCCACTGGTCCAGGCGGCTTGGCTTGGAACATCGTAGGGCATTTCGTTCTGGAAGAAGATGGTCCTGCCGTTCTCGCCATTCCAGATCACCTCGTACTTCTTGTAGTGCTCGACGAAGAGGCCAGTGGCCAGCACATTGTGGCCATTCACAACCAGGCCGGTATCGCCGGTGTTGATGTCCCAGCCGGTTGGGCTGCTGCCGTGGTCGGCACGCCAGGCCCAGATATGATCGAGCAGGGTATCGTTGGCGTTGACGATAAGACTGGTGGTGGCCTTGCCCGGCAGTGCCCCGCCTATGCGGAAGAAGATATCCTGCACGCTGATGGGATTGGCCGCATGGTTGGCCTGAGCGCCTTGCGTGCCGACGGTAAGCAGGGCAGCGCTGTTGACCGTCCCGGCATCGAACACCAGGCCGGCCAGGCGCACACCATCCACATCAGCCACGCTCATGGCATTGACGCCGCCTTGGGGGATCAGCGTGGGGAAGCCGATTCCCAGTACGATGGTATTGGCCCGCGTGACGCGCAATGTGTCGTTGAGCTGATACACGCCCGGCGTAAAGAACAGGTGCTTGCCGCTGGCGAGCGCGGCGTTGATGGCGGCTGCGCTGTCGCCCGGGCGTGCGATATGAAACTGGCTGAGCGGCAGGGAGTAGCCCGGTGTGCTGCCGCCTGACCAGCTGGCACCCACCGCATTGATCCTGTGGGTGGGGACGAACACGCTGTAGCGGCCTGCGTCATCGAGATAGAGGTAGGGCTTGTCCCGGGAGATGGGCGTGGTGGCGAGCGTGGTATAGGGCGGTGAGGGGAAGGATTGGGCGGGGGCGCCGGTGACGCCCGAGAACACGGTGTTCCACACACCGTCATACCAGTTGCCCACATTGCTGTCGCGGGTGTACCACTGCTGCTGCGAGCCGGTCGCCACCACACCATCGATCTTGCTGTCGGCGATATAGCCACCGCTGGACCAGCCGCTATTGGAGGGGCTCATGACCAGGTTACCCCGGATATGGACACGGCGCATGGGCGCGGCTTGCGACACCGCCCAGCGGTTGGTGCCGCCATTAGGGGCGATGGACAGGTTCTCGACCGAGCGCCAGAAGTTCTGGGTGGCATTGTTCTCGTCACCGTGGTTCCAGCCGCTGTCGGCATTCACTGCGCCGGCCAGGGTGACATCGCCAGGGTTGCGGCCCAGGCCTGCCAAGGCGGTATAGAAGCCGGTGTTTACCCAGACGTTGTAGCGGCCTGGCTTGAACAGGAAGACATGGCGTTGCGAACCGAACTGCGCAGTAGGGCTGCGCAGCTGCGCATTGAAGGCGGCATCCACGGCTGACTGGATGGCGGTGGCGGGCATGGTGGGGTCGAAAACCTTGACGTTGGGGCCAAGGTCTATGGCTGTGCCGGTGTCACCATCGCCATCGTCACCACCTGCGAAGGTGTGGGTGGTGCTGGGGGTATCGTATGCGGGCATGCCGTTGTTGTAGGTAAACCAATAGCTGAGCTGGCTACCGGCGCTGATATTGCTGAGCGGCAGTTCATAGCGGCTGTTGGCGCCCACATAGTTGAGGCGTACGTTCTGTTGCGGTCCCGCATTGATGCGATAGTGCACATCCGCCCAAGTGGTATTGACGCTGGACTTGAACCAGATGGTGGCCGTGCTGCCGGATTCGGCGATGCCTTGGGTGTAATCGGCTGCGATAGCCGGGTTTGAAGCCATGGAAATGACAATGACATTTGCGCTGAGCGCAAGAAGTCCTTGTAAGCTATGCATGTTGTCTCCTTTGTCACATTGTCTATTGGTTTGCCTGGCCCTGGACAGCGATGTCCGTCGTTTATGTGTCCACTTACAGACCAGTGGCGTCAGCATAGGAGTGCTGTAAGCTAAATGCAAGCATCGGTAAGAAATTGGTAAGCAATAAGTAAGTTTGTAGTAAGTAAATGATCGCCTACAAACGGCGCAAGCCCGTTGGGTAGGGGTGTTGCGCACAGTTCATCGCCCTGTTGCAGGCGGACACACTACGGCGCAGCCGCGATGAAATCGACGTCGCACCCAACCTTGGCAAGGTGGGGGCCAGGCCAATAAGCGGGATGGGGCAGGGTGGGTAGGCGCCCGGGGGTAATAAAAAACGCGCCACCTCAGCAAGAGGTGGCGCGTTTCGAGACTGACTGCTGCTACCCGATATCAAAAGGGTCTATGCAAGACCTTGGGGCGGGTACGGCGGTGCAGGCGGCCCTGCACGGTTTAGCGCAACTCGCCTATCAAAGGGTTGAGCACATTGCCAACGGTAGTGTCTGGCAGGGCATTGCCATCCTTGCCGCCCACGCGCACGACAGTGCGGCTGTCCTTGCCCGATACGATGACCACGTATTCGTAGCTCAGCGGTGCATCCACCTTCTTCTCTTCGCTCTTCCAGAAGGCCAGGGTATCCCAGAAGCTGCTACCTTCCTTGGCGGTCTGCATCACACCCGGACGGATGTAGTACACACCCAGCGAGCGGTCGCGGTCGCTGATGCTGTAGCCGGCACGTTCCAGTGCCAGGCCCACACGGCGCCAGGCACGGTCGAAGCCTTCGGCCAGCTGGATGGCCTGTTTGCCATCGGCCATAGTAATCATGCTGGCGCGCTCGCCGCTGCTGGTGGCTGCAGTAGTGCTGCTGCTATCTGCCGTGGTGGTGCTGTTGACCACCTGGTTGGCGGTATCGGCCGTCACGCCCAGGCGTACCAGCAGCTTCTTCAGCTGCTCGGCTTCGCGGGCAGGTTCAGCGGGGCGCTTGGTCCAGCGGGTGTCTTCGCGGTTGGCGCCGATGAAGTTCTCTTCCATGCCGCGATGGCTGATGTAGATCTCGGTGGTGCCGGCCTCGGTACCCCGCTCGATGCGCATACGGTACTGATCCACCATGCCACTGGAGTACAGCGTACCCAAGCCACGCTGCAGGGCAGCACGGATGGTGCCGACGGGCAGCTCGGGGCGTTCTTCTGCCCAGTTGGTTTCCAGTATGCCGGCCAAGGGGTTGTCTATGGTCAGCTTGAAGCCTTGGTCCAGCCAGAACTGGCGGGCCTGCGGCCAGACAGTTTCGGCCGGGGCGCTGACGACCAGCCAGCGCTGACCGCTGGCCGATTCCATCCTCACCTTGTCGAACTTGGGCAGCACGGCACCGGATTCCAGGGCCTTCTGGCCGGCTGCGGATAGCGTGACGCCGCTGAGGCCGGGAATGTCATAGGTGTTGTTGACGCCGGGCGTGGCAAGGTCGGGCGGTACTTCCAGATCCTTGCGCTGTATCGACTTGCGCGCCTGGGCGTATTCGGGGGTCTTTTCTTCGTCGCTGCCAAAGAAGGGCACGCGGAAAGTAGTGTTGGCACAGCCGGCAGCCAGCAGGGCAACCGTAATGGCGGCCACGGTACGAGTAGAACGAATCATGACGTTGATAACCCTTAGATTTCGATACCGGCCTGCTGCATGGCAGCACGCACGGGGGCAACACTGGCGGAAGTCAGTGGAGTCAGGGGCAGGCGTATGCCGGCTGGCATCATGCCCATCTGGTTCAAGGCCCACTTGGCCGGAATGGGGTTGGCTTCGATGAACAGATGCTTGTGCAGACCTTGCAGCTTGTCGTTGGCGGCACGGGCGGCAACCAGGTCACCACGCAGGGCGGCAGCGCACATCTCGCTCATGAGCTGGGGTGCGACATTGGCCGTGACGGAAATCACGCCATGGCCACCCATCAGCATAAAGGCCAGGGCGGTGGCATCGTCGCCCGAATACAGGGCAAAGCCTTTGGGCGCGCGCATGGCCAGATCGGCGGCTCGGGCGATATCGCCGGTGGCTTCCTTCACGCCGACGATATTCGGGATGGCGGCCAGGCGCAGTATGGTGTCGTTGCTCATGTCTGCAACGGTGCGGCCAGGCACGTTGTACAGGATCATGGGAATGGCGACGGCCTCGGCGATGGCCTTGTAATGCTGGAACATGCCCTCCTGGGTGGGCTTGTTGTAGTAGGGCACGACCGACAGGGTCATGTCCGCACCGGCTTCCTGGGCGCGACGGGACAGCTCGATGGCCTCGCGGGTCGAATTGGCACCCGTACCAGCGATAACCTTGATGCGGCCACTGGCAACGGCGACAACGGCCTTGATCACGGCGATATGTTCTTCCACGTCTACCGTGGCGGACTCACCCGTGGTGCCGACGGCGACGATGCCGGCGGTGCCAGCGGCGATATGGAACTCGACCAGCTTTTCAAGGCTGGCGAAATCGAGGCTGCCGTCCTCGAACATCGGGGTCACGATTGCGACCAGACTGCCATTCAGCATGATGAAGAATCCGTGATGGGCGGAAGATAAGAAAGCGGCGATTCTAACCTGAATAACCGGGGGCGATGTAGGGACTGCGGCAGGCTATTTGAGTTCCTTGCCTGTCTGCCCATGGCCGAGCCGCATGGACCGGCCTTCGGGACTAACCCGCCCAGCCCAATGGCCGTCTTGCCAGAGGCCATCATGCAGCGACTGCAGATCGGGCTGGGGGCGGTTGTAGCATGGGTTCGCCAGCCGATAAGCGGTCAGGTCGCACTGTCTGCCCAAGCGCGCTGGGCAACCGAATCCGGCTGGTGATCGCGCAGCGCATCAGGCAAGCAGGCCTACATGCTCGGGGTAGTCGGTAATGATGGCGTGTACGCCAAATTCACGCATCAACTGGTGCTCGTAGGCCGTCTTTGCGCCGTAGACGATATTGCGAAAACCCAGCGCATTTGCCTGCAGCAGGATGTCGGGATCGACAATCTCGCAGTCCCACACCAGGGTGCGCAGATTGGGGCGGGGCAGGGCGGCATGGAGCAGGCTGTTGATGGCAGCGGGACGGTGGGCATTGAGATAACCGCACTCCACGCTCAGTTGCTCGGCGGCGGACTGGACTACCTCGTGGCGGAACGAGGTCACCAGCAGCCGATGGCTGTCCTCATAGTGGCTGAGCAGGGGAATCGCCAGGCTGGCGGCTGCTGGCGTCTTGATCTCGATGTTCCAGTAAGTATGGGGGAAGGCGTGGAGCGCTTCTGTCAGGGTGGGTACGGTATAGCCGCAGACATCGGATAGCTGCTTGCGGGTCAGGGCGGCAACCGGCTCGCCATTGGCCGCAACCCGGTTGTGAAACAGCACGGCCTCGTGGTCGGCACTGACGCGGACATCGGTCTCTATGCCTTCAAAGCCCAGGCGCAATGCAGCGGCAAAGGCGTCCAGCGTGTTCTCGGGGCTGTGGGCGTGGTAGCCACGGTGGGCGAGCAGATGCATGGCGTAGGTCTCGTGCTGGCGAATGGCACCAGTTTAAGCAAACTGCGTCGACTTGGCATGGCTGCTTGTCGGCAGAGTGTGACGCGGCGGGCATGGCAGCCTGGATATGGCCTGCCACGCCCGTGCGCGGAGGATGGCTGGATCTCCTGGCGCGGCCCCCCGAGGGGCGGGCTACACCCAGGGCTGCTGCAGGCCTTCCTTGGCCATGACACGCTGCACGGCAGGTCGGGCCAGCACACGCTGCAGCCAGGGGCCGATATGAGGGTAGTCGCGCGCTTTCCTGCCGCTGAAGTTACGGGTCCAGCGGCATAGCACGGTAGCGTAGAGGTCGACCACGCTGTAATCCGGGCCCAATAGCCAGTCCTGGCCCGGTTTGGCGAGCTGGGCATCCAGCTGTTCCAGGAGGGTGAGCACACGCGCCTGGGCATGAGCCTGCACATCGGCGATTGCCGCCGGGGTGCTGGCCCAGCGTTCTGGGTAGAAATAGACGATCAAGGCGGTTTGCAGGGTGGTGGAAAGCCAGCTCAACCATTTGTAGCAATGGGCACGCTCTGGTGTGCCGGGCCGTGGCGCCAAGCCGGCGGCTGCCTGCTGATCGGTCAGGTGCAGGCAGATGGCAGCCGTCTCGTACAGCACCAGCTCACCGTCTACCAGCACGGGGATCAGGCCATTCGGATTGAGCTGTCGGTAGGCGGGGCTATCCAGCTCGCCGCCGTCCTTGTCCACTGTGATCAGTTCGAATGGCAAGCCCAGTTCTTCAAGCAGGATATGCGGGATCATGCTGGCGGTGCTGGGGGCGTAATGCAGTTGGATCATGGCGACTCTCTGTGCGGGTTGACAGGGAAGGTCCGGAAACCTTGCTTTCGTCGCGATATGGCGCTGCCCGAGGGGAAGCTTGCCTGACCTATCAAGCCTGTGCTGCGCTGTGCGCTTTTACTCGCGCCTGGTCTTGCTTCGAAGTCGAGTTTTCCAGCAACCTCCTACGGGGTAGGCATCAAAATAAGGATTCAGTGTGCCATGGCCAGGCGGGGCTCGGCGATCAAGCCTTCCAGGGGATAGCCCTGGCGTTGCCACCAGTCCATACCCCCGGCCAGGGTTTTCACCGTATAACCCAACTGGACCAGCTTGAGCGCAGCGCGCTGGGCCGCCTGGCAGCCGGCACCGTCGCCGTAGCAGATGTAGAGGCGCTCCCGCTCGAGGTGGCCGGCGCTCAAGGGGGTGAGCTGGCGCGCCGGCAGGCTGATGGCGCCAGGCAGATGGGCCAGGGTGTAGGCCTCGGGGTGGCGGGCATCGATCAGGGCAAGATGCTGATCGGCGGGTAGCAGGCCGCGTAGCTCGGCCGCGTCCATCTCATACGCCAGTTGGCTGGCGTAGTAGTTGATCTGGTCCATGGGTGTAGTTATCCGGATATCCCTGTACCTTGAATAGGTAGGGCTGTAGGAAGTCCGCTGGCAGTGGAACACCGCCAGCGGGTAGCTCGGGCACTACCTGTCAGGTCTGTTTGCTGATGGCGGGGCGGGTGTCGGGGGCGCTGGCCGTGGTCTCGCTGCGCGCGCCTACAAACATTTCCACCAGCAGGGCGCCCACCAGTAGGGTGCCGATTATGAACAGGATGACGGGTTCCAGTACGTCGTCTACGTGGTGCGCTTCATCGAAGTGCTGCTCTTCATAGTGATGATCCATGATGACGCTCCTTTCGGGTCTGCATGCGGCACCTTGAACCTCAGGCGCACTTGCATCCTGCACTTGCGGGTGTCGCGTGACCATCGGTTTGCGACCGATGTACACCGTGGCCGACTACTTGCGCCAGCGGGCGACGAATGACATGGAGCAAGTCGTTGACCACGCCATAAGCTAGTTGTACTACCGTTCTGGCGTGCTGGTGTACGGCTGGCAGGATTTGCAGCCGAGCGGTATGCAAGGCCTCGATCACCAGTTGCCCACCGCCGCGCAGGCGATAGCTTTGGCCAGGTTGCAGCACGATGTCGCCACCGTTTTCCTCGGTCAGCCACAAGCCACCTTGCTCGCAGACGATCACGGCACCTTCGACACTCTGCAGTGTCAGTACTTGTTTTTGTGCCAAGCGATGTTCGTATTCTATAAACTCGTACAACATTGCCGTGCTCCTTTCCTTGCTTGCGTTGTGGGCCGAGATTGGCCTTGCTTGAGGTGAATTCTGGTCGCGGCAGGGCGCAGGCACAATCGACCATTTCTCATTGGATAGTTGAATTGGATTCACTATTTAAAACGCCAGGACGCTTACCCTCGCTGCCTGCACTGCGGGCCTTCGAGGCGGCTGCCCGTACCGGCAGCGTGGCGCGTGCTGCCGAGGAGCTGTTTGTGACGCCCGGCGCAGTGAGCCACCAGATCAAGTCGCTGGAGGCGCAACTGGGTTTTCCCCTGTTTGTCCGCCAGGGGCGTGGCCTGGCGCTGACCACCGAGGGCACGCGCCTGGCCGTTACGCTGAACCGCCTGTTGGTCGATGTGGGAGGCGAGCTGGAGTCGATACGGCGCGAACGGGAGCGGCCACGGCTGACCGTGTCGGCTTTGCCCTCGTTTACAGCGCGCTGGCTGACGCCACGGCTGGGCCGGTTTATCGAGGCCTACCCTGAGGTGGAGCTATGGGTTCAGTCATCCAAGGCCCTGGAGTCACTGACGACTGGGGGCATAGACCTGGGCATACGCCTGGGGCCGGGTAACTGGCGCGGTGTGTATGCCGAGCGTTTTCTCGATGAATTCTTCATGGTGGTGGCCAGCCCTAAGCTGCCTGGCGGCCTGCCGCGCACGCCGGCTGAACTAGCAGGGCGGCCTCTGCTGCGGGGCGATGGCGAACCCTGGAAGCCCTGGTTTGACCTGGTTGGCTTGGATCTGCCTGAGCCTACCCAGGGCCTGGTGTTCAGCGATTCCGGCCTGCTGGTACAGGCGACGACCGAGGGGCAGGGCATTGCCCTGGCGCGCCGCTCGCTGGTGCAGGATGACCTGGCCAGCGGTAAGCTGGTACGCCTGTTCGAGGCGACTTTGCCGTTCCAGTGGTCGTACTGGCTGGTGACTGCCGCGCCGCCACCGCATCGCCCGGTGCTGCAGACGTTTATAGATTGGCTCAAGGCCGAGATTCTTATTTCATTGCAATCCGCTGAACCTGATACCCAACCACGACCATGCGCAGACTAGCTTGCAACGCCTTGATATCGACCCTGTTGGCAGTAGGCCTGGCCCAGGCGGCAGAGCGACCGCGTGTCGCGCTGGTGCTGGGCGGCGGCGGTGCCCGTGGGCTGGCTCATGTGGGCGTGCTCAAGGTGCTGGAGGAGGCCAGGGTGCCAGTGGACTGCGTGGTGGGTACCAGCATGGGGGCGCTGGTCGGCGGTATCTACGCCAGCGGGCGCTCGGCGGCAGATGTGGATGCCACCGTGCGCCAGATAGACTGGGATGATGTGCTGGACGACCGGCCCCAGCGCCAGCAACGCAGCTATCGCGACAAGCAGGACGACTGGTTCAATATGATGAACCTGGGCCTGGGTGTGTCGGATACCGGCCAGTTGTTGTTTCCCAAGGGCGCCATCAATACCCAGAAGGTGGATCTGCTGATACGCCAGTTGGTGAACAACGCTACCCTGCCCAGTTTCGACGGCCTGCCGGTGCCCTATCGGGCGGTGGCGGCTGATCTGGAGACTGGCGATATGGTGGTGCTGTCGCGGGGGGACCTGGCGGCTGCCATGCGTGCCAGCATGGCGGTGCCGGGGGTGTTTCCGCCGGTGGAGCGTGATACCCGGGTACTGGTGGATGGCGGCATTGCCCGCAACCTGCCGGTGGATGTGGCCCGTGGCCTTTGCGGCGATGTGGTCATCGCGGTGGACGTCAGCTCACCGCTGCTGACACGCAAGCAGACTACCGATGTATTGGCTATTTCGGACCAGACCGTGCGGGCGTTGATGCAGCGCAACGTGGATGAGCAACTGAAGCAGCTGGGGACGCGCGATATCCTGATCACGCCGCAGCTGGGCAATCTTTCGCCCACCGCATTTGCCGATGCGCTGGATGCGGTGGCCGCTGGTGAGGAGGCGGCCAGGCTGGCGCTGCCGAGCTTGCTTGCCTACAGGGTGAATGAAGCAGGCTGGCAGCAGTGGCGCCAGCAATTGGCGGGGCGTGTTTACCAGCCAGGGCCGGTACGTGCGGTGGTGGTGGACAGCACGCGTTTCGTGAACCCCAATGTGCTCAAGGATGCGCTGGAGGTCAAAACCGGCGAGCCGCTGGATGTACCGGCTTTCCATGACAAGCTGGGCAAGGTCTACGCCAGCGGTGATTTCGAGCAGATAGACTATCGCATGGTACGGGACGGCGATGGCGAAACCGTGCAACTGCTACCCAAGGAAAAGCCCTGGGGGCCGGGCTACCTGGATCTTGGCCTGGGCCTGCGCACGGATTTCGATGATGACGCGGCCTTCCAGCTCAGTGCCCAGTATCGCCGTAGCTGGATCAATGCTCGCGGAGCGGAGTGGAAGACACGCTTGTTCCTGGGGCAATCACGCGGATTGACGACCCAGTTCTACCAACCGCTGAACCGTGACGGCACTTTCTTCACCGAGCTGCAAGGCCGCTTCAGCAACGATAGCTTCCCCATTTACTTCGAGGGCGAGCGTCTGGCCGAGTACCGGCTGGCCGAACGCGGCATCAAGCTGGACCTGGGCAGCCTGTGGGGACGCTGGGGCGAAATGCGGCTGGGGCTGGAATACAGCCGCAAGCGACTGTCGCGCGCGACCGGTGATCCTGCACTGGGCGAGGGCCGTGGCAACGAAGGGGGCGTGCACTACAGCCTGGTCTATGACCAACTGGACAGCGCCCGCTTTCCGCGCGAGGGTAGCTTTGCCGGCCTGCATCTGTATAGCAACCTGACCAAGCTGGGCGGCGAAGCCAACTATCACAAGGCGCAGTGGACGCTCAAGCATGCCCAGCGCTGGGGTAACTGGGCTGCCTATCTGGACACCCAGTACGACTACAGCCGCGAGGCGGAAATCAACGCACTGCCTCGAGCCGGGGGGCTGTTCAAGCTGTCCAGCTATGGCATCGATGAGTTGCGTGCCGAACGTATCTTCCGCAGCCAGTTCCGCTTGTCGCAGGATGTGACCCGTCTGACGCCCTTGCTGGGCACCGCCGGGTTCTGGGGCTTCTCTCTGGAGGCAGCACGTATATGGCAGCCATTGGATAACACGCTAGACAGCAACAGGCTGCTGTATTCGGGAACCGTGTTTGTGGGTAGCGATACTCGGCTGGGGCCGGCCTATTTTGCCGTGAGCTATGGCGACAACAAGCATGGCAAGGTTTACCTGAGCATCAACGGCGGGTTCTGACGCTGCCCGTAGCGAGAGCAGGGTGGATCGGGGCTAGGTGCTAACCCCAATGGGGGCTGTCCCAATGTGATATCCCCCAATTCTGCCCGCGGGTGCTGAGGCGGTAGCTTGTCTTCATCCTTACAACAAGATGGAGACAAGCGATGGAACTGACCCTGTGGAAAAGATGGTTGCTGGTGGGTGTGGCGGCCTCCACGTTCAATGCGGCTGCCTGGGCGGCGGACAAGGCCAATGTGGTGATACTGGCGACCGGTGGCACCATAGCCGGTGCGGGTGCCAGCACCGCCAACAGTGCCAGCTACCAGGCGGCCAAGGTGCCGGTGGACAAGTTGATGCTGAGTGTGCCGGAGCTGGCCCGTGTGGCCCGGATACGCGGCGAGCAGGTGTTCCAGATCGCCTCGGAGAGCTTTACCAATAGCCATTTGCTGCAGCTGGGCAAGCGTATTTCGGCCTTGGCCAAGCAGCAGGATGTGGACGGCATCGTCGTCACCCATGGTACCGATACGCTGGAGGAGACGGCCTATTTCCTCAATCTCACGGTCCATACCGACAAGCCCATCGTGGTGGTCGGTTCGATGCGGCCTGGTACGGCCATGTCGGCCGATGGTGCGTTGAATCTCTACAACGCCGTGGTCGTGGCGGCGAGCCGCGATGCCAGGGGCAAAGGCGTGCTGGTGACCATGAACGACCAGATCGATAGTGGCCGCGATGTGGGCAAGGGTATCAATATCAAGACCAATGCCTTTGCCAGCCAGTGGGGGCCGCTGGGCATGGTGGTGGAAGGCCGGAACTACTGGTTCCGCGCACCGGTGAAACGCCACACCATGAGTAGCGAGTTCGATATCGACAAGCTGGACCAACTGGCGCCGGTAGAAATTGTCTACGGCTATGGCAATGTGCCTGCCAGCCTGTACGAGGCCGCTGCGGCAGCGGGTGCCCGCGCCATCATCCATGCGGGTACGGGCAATGGCTCGGTGGCCGACAGGATAGTGCCTACCCTGCAAAGCCTGCGGGGCAAGGGCGTGCAGATCATCCGCTCTGCCAGGGTGCCGGCCGGCTTTGTGTTGCGCAACGCCGAGCAGCCCGACGACAAGCACGACTGGGTGGTGGCGCACGATCTGAATCCGCAGAAGGCCCGCATACTGGCGGCCGTAGCCTTGAGCCAGTTCAGTGACAGCCAGAATCTGCAGCGGGTGTTCTGGGAGTATTGACCGTCCTGCGGTAGCGGCGGCAGAGCAGGGTGAATATGCAAGGCGACGCCGGCATCCGGCTCGCCTGATGCCGCCCTCTGCGATGGTGGCGTATGATGCGGCAGGCCTACCCCGTGCACGTTGATGCTGCCTGCCCATGCCCACAGACCTTGCCATGCCCGCTCCCCTAGCTGTCAACAGCGATCACAACCTGGTGCACGACTGGCTGGGCCCGCAATTCGCCCGCCTGCATCCTTTGCTGCAGGCATTGCACCTGCAGGGCGGCCTGCTCCGGGGGCCTGTCGATATCGTTTTCGGTAAAGGACTGGGTGGTCTGGTGGGGCGACGCCTGGCGACCAAGCTGGGGGTGCCGACTGAAGTGGCACCTCATACCCTGGCCGTGCATATCCGGCCCGGTGCGGATGGCCTGCACTGGGATCGCTGTTTTGACGGCAAGCACTGGTTCCGCTCGCTGTTTGTGCCCAGAGGGTACTGGCCCAGCGGTTACTGGATAGAACAAAGTGGCGCCATAGTGCTGGAACTGGGGGTAGAGGTCATCGAGGGCGGATGGCACTGGCAGACCCGCGCGGTCCACTTGGGGCGCCTGTCCTTGCCGCGCTGGTGCCTGCCCCGCACGCGCGCACACAAACGTATCGTTGATGGGCGCTATCAGTTCTCGGTGGCTATCTCCGTGCCTTTGCTGGGTGTCGTACTGACTTACTCGGGTTCGCTGGCGGCCGATACCCTACCTGCCTCCGTTTGATTGAGTCCTTGCTCATGGAAATCGAAAACCTGCGCTACTTCCCAACCCCGGCTGATTTTCGCGACTGGTTGCGGCAGCACCACGCCACGGCGACGGTGCAATGGGTGGGGTTCTACAAGAAGGAATCTGGCCTACCCAGCATCAGTTGGCCGGAATCGGTGGATGAGGCGCTGTGCGTGGGCTGGATAGATGGGATACGCAAGCGTGTGGACGAGGCCAGCTATGCCATACGTTTTACGCCACGCAAACGCAGCAGTATCTGGAGCGCTGTCAATATCGGTCGCGTGGCGGTATTGCAGGCAGAGGGGCGCATGCAGGCAGCGGGCCTGGCAGCATTTGAGGCCAGGCAGGCTGAGAAATCTGTGGTGTATTCCTATGAGCGTGAGCATGCCAGCTTGACCGATGGCTACCTGCAGCAGCTGCAGGCCAATCCGGCGGCCTGGGCTTACTTCCAGCTGCAGGCGCCCTGGTACCAGCGTAGCGCCAGTTGGTGGGTAATCAGTGCCAAGCAGGAGCCCACCCGGCAGAGGCGTTTGCTGCAGCTGATAGCGGATTCTGCCGCCGGCCAGCCGTTGGCGCAGTTCGATCGCAGTACGCCAGCGGGACGGGGCAAGGCAAAGCAAGTACCATAGGGCCTTGCCCTGTTCAGCCCGCATAGCCCTTGCCGGAACAGACTCTGCGCTCGCTCGCGGCCATACTGTGTGCCATGAGCCCCGCGCAACGCATTCCGGTTGGCGTCGTGCCTGTTCGTCCAGAACATTCACGTACCGCCTTCAAGGAAGCACCATGCCTACCGCCCACCTGGGCTACCAGGTCAAGTTCGAATCCGTCTCCATCAATGGCACGCCCGACCTGGAGATACGCTCGCTGCTGGATCGCCAGCAATATGCCGACCCGCTGGGTGAGGCGGAGCGGGCTGGCATATCGCCGGCAAGCTGGCCCTTGTTCGGCATGGTCTGGCCATCGGCACGCATGCTGGCCGCCACAATGGCCCTGCGCGAGGTAGATGGCCGCCGCATACTGGAGCTGGGCTGTGGTTTGGCGCTGGCCAGCCTGGTATCGCATCGGCGAGGTGCTGATGTGATCGCCAGCGACGTGCACCCGCTGACCGAGACCTTTCTGCTGGAAAACCTGCGCCTGAATGCGCTGCCACCCATGGTCTACCGCACCGGCGATTGGTACGGCAGCGGTGCCAGCCTGGGCCAGTTCGATCTCATCATCGGCAGCGATGTGCTGTACGAGCGTGACCAGCCTGCCTGGCTATCGGCCTTTATCGACCGCCATTCCAATGACGGAGTGGAAGTCCTGATCGTGGACCCCAAGCGCGGCAACCATGGCCATTTCAACCGGTTGATGGCAGAGCGGGGCTATGACTGCAGTGACATCTCGATGGACGGTGCGCAGGCCTCTGGCGAGGCCTATCGCGGCCGCATGTTGCGCTATCTGCGGGCCTGAGAGCCTGTTCACGCTCATTTCGCCCCGGCGTTCCGGGCAGTGCCGGATAGCGGACAAGGTACAAGCCGCGCCGCGGTACGGGTACCGCAAGCGGCTTGTAACGCCGGCCGCTGCCGCGGCGGTCGCTACCGGCGATGCCCGGAACCCGAAGGGCCTGACCGGCGACGGGGTGAAATGATCGTGAACAGGCTCTAAGCCGGGTCAGCAGGAGCAGGGGGCGTTCAATACGGCCTCCAGTGCGTAGCCGTCCGGGTCCAGCACAAAGGCGGCATAGTAGTGGTCACCATAATCGGGGCGTAACCCTGGCTCGCCATTGTCCTGCCCACCCAGTTGCAACGCTGCGGTGTGAAAGGCCTGTATGGCTTCATGCGAGGACGCCGTCAGGGCCAGGTGAAAACCCGCGCCCGGCGGGTGGGTGGCGGCCCTTTGCTTGATGCAAAGCAGATCTTCGCCACCTGGCAGGCCATAGCCTATGGCATCGTCGTCCGACCAGACGCGGATATAGCCCAGGGTGGCCAGCGTGCCATCGTAGAAGATGGCCGAGCGTTCCAGTTCGCGGACGCCGAAGGAGATATGGTGCAGCATGGTCTGATCCTGTTTGCGGGAGATAAGGCTAGTAACGCTCGATGTGCGCGGTATGGCGGTAAGGTGGATCATAGGGTTCGGGCCAGTAGTCGAGGATGTGGGTGATGCGACCGTGCTGCAGGGTAAAGAAGCTGATGCCCTCGCAACTGGTGCCATCGACAAAGAAGGTGATGCGCGATACCGCCTGCTGCGCATTGCCGATCACACTGTCTACCCTGAGCTGCCAATCACCGGGGTAGGTGATGTTGAAGTCCAGATAGTGATCTCGCCCCCGGATGCGCTCGCGGGTCTGCGGCACCTCGTAGACCACGTTTTCATCGAGCAGTGCCGCAAACCCGGCCCAATCGCGCCTGTGCGCGGCTTGCCAGTACTGCTGCACGATCTGTTCGCTGCTTGCCATGCTTCCTCCTTGATCCGGTCATGCGGAGTACGTTCGTTCTCTGTGTATTGTGGAGAACGATCGTGCTCTGCGCAAGGGGTGTACCCGTAGCCGGACGACGCTATGGCCGTCGATGACACCTGAGCGGCGCGATAAGCTTGGCGCTGCCGATGCAATGGGCCATGCCGACCAATTGGTCATTGCCGGCGCCCACCCTGGCGCTTGTGCTCCGCCTGCGGGTGGCAGTGCGCTGGCAGTTTGTCCGCAACTGGCGAAGTACGGTGTGATTGTCTAACGTAAGGCTACTGCCGATCCGGCATTGGTCGATACAAAGGATAGACAATGAGCCGCCTTGTTCCGCTGTTTGCATGCAGCCTGCTTGCGGCCTGCGCGACCGCCCCGTCCCAGCAACCCAGATCGGAAACCGCCTGGGTGCTGACTGCCGGTGGCAAGTTGCTGCGCATGAATGCGGGTGTGCCGGGCAAGATAGAGCAGACACTATCCATCAGTGGCCTGACTGCCGGTGAACGGCTACTGGGCATCGATTTCCGTTCCGCCAATGAAAAGCTCTACGGCTTGACCAGCGGTGGCCGGCTCTATGTGATTGAACCAAGCAATGGTCAGGCAACAGCCGTGGCGCCGATGGGTGTCACGCTGCCGGTGGCAGGGGAGTGGGGCTTGGACTTCAACCCGGTGGTAGATAGGCTGCGCGTGGTCAACTACGACGGGGTGAATTTGCGTCTGCATCCCGATACTGGCGCACAGCTTGATGGTGACGCTAGCGCTGAGGGTGTGCAGCAGGATGCACAGCTGGCCTATGTTGACGGCGACCCATCCATGGGGCAGAAGCCAGCGATCGCGGGGGCAGCCTACACCTACAGCAAGGTCAGTAAAACCGGCACCACCAACTTTGCCATCGACGCAGCGGCGGCCACGCTGGTGACCCAAGGTACGCGCGAGGGGGTGCAACCAGCGGTCGGCCCCAATAGCGGCAAGCTGTACACCGTGGGCAAGCTCGGTGCACAGCCCGAAGGGGGCGTGGGCTTTGATATCAGTTGGAAGGATAACGCTGCCTTTGCCGCGTTCCGCACTGCCGGCAGCAGGGCGCCCAGTCTGTATCTGGTAGACCTCAATACCGGCGCAGCGCGGCTGATAGGCGAGATCGCCAGCAGCGAGCCGGTGATCGGCCTGGCGATTGCGCCTAGCTGGTAGGTGCTGCCTGCAATCTCGCTTGTATCGCTACGCAGCCTGGTGAGGGAAGTATTTCTCTTTAGTTATCCGCTGTGACATGGCCTTGCTGCCCTCAAGCGGGGTGCGCGGCGGCCAGCCATGGGTCTTGCCCGGCTGAGCCGGCAAACTCGGCAAAGCGGGCCAGGATGAAGTCGGCGGCCCCTCTGACCTTGGCAGATAAGAATCGGCGGCTGGGGAAAACCAGGCAAAGATCCAGCCGGCCGGCACGCCACGCTGGCAACACCCGCACCAGCTCGCCCAGGCGCAGCGATTCGCTGGCTACATAGGAGGGCAGGATGGCGATCCCCATGCCGGCCACCGCGCTGGCACGCAGCACATCCTGGGTGTTGCACGATAGGGCGGGGGTGGGCCAGCGTACGTTCAGGGTTTCTTCCGTGCCACGGTAAAGCCGGCTATCCAGCCAGTTGCCGCTGGCCAGCAGTTGCTGTCCTTCAAGGTCTGCTGGTGTGTCGAGTGGAGGGTGCTGGGCCAGATAGCCTGGTGCTGCGCACAGTATCAGGTCGGAGTAGGCCAGGCGTCTTGCCACCAGGCTGCTGGCCAGGCCTTGCTGCTCGAACAGCAGGGCCAGGTCGAATCCTTCTTCCACCATGTCCACCGGCCGGGCGCCGAGTACCAGATCAATGCGCACCTCCGGAAAAGCCGCCCGATAGGCCGGCAGCACCGGCACGATATGGTGCTGGGCAAAGCTGAGTGGTGCATAGGCACGCAATACCCCACGCGCTTCAGTCTGCCGGGCGGTCAGCATGGCGTCGGCTTCGTTTACCGCCTCCAGGATATCTTGGCAACGCGCCAGGTAGGCCTGGCCTGCCTCGGTGAGTGAGAGTTTGCGGGTGGTGCGTTGCATCAAGCGGGCGCCCAGCTCGGTTTCCAGTTCCGAAATAATCAGGGAGATGGAAGCCTTGGACAGCCCCATGGCCTCGGCGGCGCGCACAAAGCTGCCAGTCTCGGCAACGCGGACAAAGGTCTGCATGGCACGAAAGCGATCCATGGCAAAAGTTCCTTCGAATTGTTCAGGTTTATTAAACTATGAATTGAAATATCGCTTATTTATCGCCGTGTGGTCAAACGGCAGAATGCAAACCGTGGCAAGAACGACAAGGCCACCGCCGGCCGGAAGCCGGCTTACTTTGCAAACTCTGAAGGAGTAGGACCATGAAGACCATGACCAAACAGACCATCGCCCTGAGCGCCTTGATCGCCGGCCTGAGCGCTGTGCCGGCCATGGCCGACGCCAATGGCGTGTACGTATTCGGCCAAGCCACCCATGCCCGTGAAACCCACGCTAACAAACAGGTCGCCAACGGTCTTGGTGCTGGTGTCGGTTATCGGCTCAGCGACAACTTTGCGGTCGAGGGCGGCTACACCGGCCTGAACGAACGTACCGGCATGGCTGATCAGACTGCCAATGTCCGCGCCGTCGGCATCCTGCCGGTGAATGAGCAGATAGAAGTCAACGGCAAGCTCGGTTATGCCCGCACCGGCGATACCCTGGGCAACGCTGCCAAGGATGGCCTGACCTACGGGGTGGGCGCCAGCTACAAGCTGGACAAGAACTGGGCAGTACGCGCCGACTACGATCGCCTGAAGGCCGGCGGTGAACAGCGTATCAATGCTTACTCGGCTGGCGTGCAGTACCAGTTCTAGGCATTACAGCAGCCGGAGCGGCAGCGCAAACCGCTCCGGTGTCTTCCTCGCATGATTGATCTCCCTGACTGCGGCGCCCCTGGTGGGCGCTCTTTTTTTGGGCTGCTTTACTGGCTAGCGGCGATATTGCTAGACTGCGCATCCCTTCAAGTTTGCTGCTGCAGAAGGACATGCCCCCACGCAATTGGCCGTGGGGCATTGCCATGTCTCTGGAAAGCAGCAATGTCTACCTTACTTCGTTTACAAAAAGCCCTGGCGCGCCAGGGTGTGATGGTGCAGTTCGACCGGGGTGTTTACCAGCTCGCCCGTGCCGACAGCGCCGCCACTGTTTTACTCCCCGCCAGTTTTCCGCTGGAAGAAAAGGCCGTTCGGCAACTGCTGGATTTCGCTGCAGTACGCTCGGCAGATGGCCACCATACGGTTTGCAAGGCCTGCGCCACGCCGGATTTTCACCCCGGCTCCATAGCGCCCGTTGGTTCTGTGGTGGCAACAGGGCCGGATTTCGTGATTCCGGCCAGCATAGGCACGGACATCAACTGTGGCATGCGATTGATTACCACCGGGCTGGATGAAGCGGGCTTTGCCCAGCATCGCGATGTATTACTGGCGAGGCTGACCCGGGTGCTGCTCGACAACGGCCGCGATGTGCCTTTGCGCAGCCAGGCTTTCCGTAACCTGTTTGATGTTGGCCCCTTGGGGTTGATAGACAGCTTGGGCAGGGAGGGCTTATGGGCCGGTGTCGATACTGCTAGGCTGGCCGCAGAATTGGCGGGCTGCATAGGCCTTGCGGACTTTGCTGGCAATAGTCGCTATGCGCCTGATGCCATGGTGGGTAGTCGGGAGCTGCTGCGCGACCCCTGTCTGGGCACGCCAGGCGCAGGTAACCACTTTGTGGAGTTCCAGCGGGTGGATGCCGTGCTGGATCGGCATGCCGCCTACCGGGCTGGCCTCAAGCAAGGGGAGGTGGTGCTGATGATACATAGCGGCTCGCGTGACCTGGGTTTCTATGTGGGGCAGCGCTGGATGGATAAGGCACGCGATGCCTGGCCGCAAGGGGTGAAGCACCCTGCGAGCGGCCTGTATGGCCTGGCGGGCACGCTGGCGGCGGAATACCTGGTAGCCATGGGTACGGCCGCCCGCTATGCCTGGTTGAATCGGGTGGTGCTGGCCGAGCTGGTCCGCAAGGAACTGGCCGAGGTGACTGGTACAATGGCATCACGCCTGGTGGTGGATGTACCCCATAACGTGGTGCTGCAGGAGCAGGGCTTCAATATTCACCGTAAGGGGGCGACGCCGGCACGCAGTGGCGACCTGGCACTGATACCCGGCTCGATGGGCGATGCGTCTTATCTGGTAAGAGGCCTGGGCAATGCAGACTGGCTGTGGTCTTGCAGCCATGGTGCGGGACGTCAGCTGAGACGGCAGGAGGTGCGCCGCATGCGTCAGGCTCAGGCGGACGGTAGCTGGCATTGTGTGACGCTGCGGGAAGAGCGGCGGATTGAAGAAGCGCCGCACGCCTATAAGCCCATAGGCCCGGTTCTGACTGCGCAGGAAGAGGCTGGCCTGCTGGCCCCGGTGGCCAGGTTGTTGCCGCTGGTGACCTTCAAGGCTTGATGGCGTCTCTGGCTGGCTCGCAGTTGATCGCCCTTGGGAACCGCTACTGCCGGACGTAGCCCCGGGGGCAAGCGGAGGGGGCCGCCTGATGACGGTACCCTCCTCTTGGCCTGGCGGTGCGTGTGCTCAGCTGCGCTTGAGCAATTGCTGGATGCTGGAGAAATCCTGCCCGCCATGGCCCAGGCTGCTATGTAGGGCATAGAGCTGGCGCGACAGGCTGCCCAGCGGCGTGCTGGACTTGCTGGCCAGGGCAGCCTCCATGGCGAGGCCCAGATCCTTGAGCATCAGGTCCACGCCAAAGCCGCCTTCGTAGCCACGGCTGGCGGGCGTGTTCTCCATCACCCCTGGCCAGGGGTTGTATTTTTCCAGGCTCCAGTTGCCGCCGGAGCTGACGCGCATGATATCGCTCAGTACCTTGGGGTCCAGGCCGTTGGCCACGCCGAGATTGAGCGCTTCGGCCGTGCCTATCATGTGGATGGCCAGCAGCATGTTGTTGGCGATCTTGGCCACCTGGCCCGCACCTGCACTACCGGCATGGAACAGGTTCTTGCCCATGGCTTCCAGCAAGGGGCGGGCGCGCTCCAGGTTGGCGGCCTCGCCACCGATGATGAAGGTGAGGGTGCCGGCAGTGGCGCCGGCTGTGCCACCCGACACTGGGGCGTCGAGCATGGCCACGCCACGGGTCTTGGCTGCGGCATGGACCGCACGCGCTACCTCGGGCGAGATGGTGGAGCACTCCAGCACCAGGGCGCCCGGCTTGACGGCGTGTATCAGTCGGCCTTCACCCAGGTAAAGGGCCTCTACATGCTGGCTGGCGGGCAGCATGGTAATGACGACGTCGGCCTCTGTGACGGCGTGCAGGGCATTGGGGGCGGCCTTCGCCCCCAGTGCCACGGCGGCCTCGACGGCAGCTGGTACCAGGTCGAACGCGGTGAGCGTGTGGCCGGCCTTGAGCAGGTTGGCAGCCATGGGGCCACCCATGTGGCCCAGGCCGATAAAGGCGATATGGCAAGCGTTGGTCATCGGGTTTCCTTGGCGATCAGCGCAGCGAGATGGTGGTGTTGACGGGGCCGGCGGTCGCTTCGTCGTCGAACCAGCGGGCGGTCACGGTCTTGGTCTGGGTGTAGAAGCGGATCACTTCCTTACCATAGGGGCCGAGATCACCGAGCTTGGAGCCGCGCGAGCCGGTAAAGCTGAAGAAGGGAACCGGCACCGGGATAGGCACGTTGATACCCACCTGGCCGACGTCGATGTCGTGCTGGAAGCGGCGTGCGGCAGCGCCGCTCTGGGTAAACAGGGCCGTACCATTGCCATAGGGGTTGGCATTGACGAAGGAAATGGCCTCGTCGAGCGTGTCCACTTCGACGATGCACAGCACCGGGCCAAAAATCTCCTGCTCATACACCTGCATGCCGGCCTTGACGCCCGAAAAGATGGTGGGGCCGACGAAGTTGCCATCGGGGTAGCCCGCTACGGTCGGGTTGCGGCCATCCAGCTCCAGTTTGGCGCCTTCCTCGACGCCTTGGCCTATCAGTTTCTCTACCCGTGCCAGGGCCTGCCGGTTGATCAGGGGGCCGAGGTCGGCGCCGGCTTCGTGGCCGGCACTGACCTTGAGCGTTTGCGCACGGGCCACGATCTCGGGTATCCAGTCGCGCGCCTTGCCCACCAGCACCGCCACCGAGATGGCCATGCAGCGTTGGCCTGCTGCACCAAAGGCGGCGCCCACCAGGGCATTGAGGGTTTGCTCCTTGTTGGCGTCGGGCAGGAAAACCGCATGATTCTTGGCGCCCAGCATGGCCTGTACCCGTTTGCCGTGCTCGCTGCCCCGGCGGTAGACATGGGTGCCAACCCCTACCGAGCCGACAAAGGAGATGGCCTTGATATCAGGGTGGTCACACAGGGCGTTGACCGCATCGACGCCGCCATGCACCACATTGAGCACCCCTTTGGGCAAGCCGGCCTGTTGTGCTAGCTGCGCCAGCAGCATGGGGGTCATGGGGTCCTGTTCGCTGGGCTTGAGCACAAAGGTATTGCCGGTCACGCAGGCCATGGGAAACATCCACAGCGGAATCATGGCGGGGAAGTTGAATGGCGTGATGCCGGCACAGACGCCCAGCGGCTGGCGGATGGCATAGGTATCGACGCCACCGGCGACGTTCTCGGCGAATTCACCCATCTGCAGGCTGCCGACCGAGCAGGCGTGTTCCACCACTTCCAGGCCACGGAATACATCGCCCTTGGCATCGGCCAGGGTCTTGCCTTGCTCACGGGTCAGGGTGGCGGCCAGTGTATCCATGTGCTCGCGTATCAAGGCCTGCAGGCGCAGGAACACACGAGCCCGCTCGGCAATCGGCGTGGCGCGCCAGGCCGGGAAGGCTGCCTTGGCGGCGGCTACCGCCTGGGCGACTTCATCACTGCCGCACATGGGCACGCGGGCCAAGACCTCCTGGGTGGCTGGGTTACGTACCTCTTGCCACTGGCTGGCGCTCGATTCGGTGAATTCGCCGTTGATCAGCAGTTTTACATTCTCGGTCATGTCTCGCTCCTTGTTTTGGATGGTTGCAGCCTTGCCTGGGTATGGTGGATGCGCGGGAACCGGGCTTGCGCGAAGCACCTTGCAGGGTGTGCTGCATTGCTGGCTAGCTTTGTAACTTCACATTGACGTAAACGTCAATCAGTCGTGATGCATTTTTCTGTCGCTTGCCACTCCGCTAGCTTGGACTGGACGGCCGCCTGCGGGTTGCGGTCTGCTGCACATCTCGGCACCTGGCCTGACCAATGGCGTGCTTGCCGGGTGGCTGTGTCATTTGATCCACTGGACAAACGTACAAGTTGTATGTGGGTTTTCCCTAGTCTAACCATATTGGAGCCCCGAAATAAAAAAGCAGCACAGGGGCAGGAGCGGCTGCCACAAGCAGCCAACATAACAAGGTGAGAACTAGGAGCAACTATGCAACACCGCTGGATTGTTTCAATGGCCGTCATGTCTGCACTCGCAGCGCCGGTACTGGTTCAGGCGCAGGATCTGCGCGTCAGCGTCGCCTCCACCCGCGTGTCCGCCATGGCCACGCAGGATGTGGAAGTCGATGTACGCTACACCAATGAGAGCCGTCAGCCCGTTTACCTGTACAAGTGGTATGTGGCAGGCAACGGCCTACAGGACCCGATGTTCGAAGTCAGCCGTGATGGCAAGCCGGTCGAGTATCTCGGCCCGCTGGTCAAGCGCCGTGCCCCCACTGCAGCCGACCTGATCACGGTTCGCCCCGGCCAGACCATCAGCAGCCGCGTCAAGCTTTCCTCCGTCTACGATATGTCGCAAAGCGGCAGCTACAGCATCCGCTTTGCTGCCGATAGCGAGCGTATGCTCAAGCGTCCGCTGAAGGGCATCAACGAGACCGCCGCGGCTGCAGGTATCGAGGCAGCAGTCGAGTCGGAGATGCTGCGCTCGAATGATGTGGCACTGTGGGTAGAGGGCCGCAGCAGCCCCTTGCTGAGGCAGGCCGAGGAAGGCCGCAAGCTGTCGGCCCTGCTTGATCGCATCACTGCGTCCAGCGTGTCCTATGCCAGCAACTGTTCGGCTACTCGTCAGTCGCAGATCAATAGCGGTGTGTCGGCAGCCATCTCCTACGCCAATGCCTCGGTCAGCTACCTGAACGGGACACCGTCGGGCACCTCCCGCTATGTCACCTGGTTCGGCAAGTATTCCAGCACCAACTGGAACACGGCCAAGTCGCACTTCGTGAAGATCAAGGATGCGCTGGATACCAAGCCCCTGGTGTTTGACTGCTCCTGTACCGAGAGCGGCACCTTCGCCTACGTCTATCCAACCCAGCCGTACAAGATCTACCTGTGCGGTGCCTATTGGGCGGCTGCCAACACCGGTACCGACTCGCGTGGCGGCACCATTGTGCATGAGCTGTCGCACTTCAATGTCGTAGCCGGCACCGATGACCATGCCTATGGCCAGACGGCCGCCAAGAGCCTGGCCAAGAAGAGCCCGACCAAGGCACTGGATAACGCCGACAGCCACGAGTACTTCACCGAAAACACGCCTTACCTGCCATAAGGTGACGATGGGGCAGGTGGCTTGCTCCCCTGGCCAGCTGCTCCCTCTTCTCCTGTCTGGCATCGAGCCGACATGAAGATACCCCTGTTGATCCGGCCGCTTTGCGCGGCCGGTTTTTTCCTTCTGATTCCTCTGGCGCAGGCGGCGTCCGTACCCATGCTCGAGTGCAAACTGCTGGCGCCACCCAACGCCAAGCTGGGGCAGCCGGTGATGCTGGGCTTCAGCCTGCATAACCGCAGCCCGCAGGATGTCTGGGTGCTGGCCTGGAACACCCCGCTGGAAGGCCTGAAAGGCCGCTTCCTGACCGTGCGCGGGCCCGCTGGCGAGCTTGCATACCAAGGGCCCATGTTTAAGCGGGGTACGCCACAGCCGGTGGACTATCGCAAGCTCATCGCCGGCCAGACCCTGAAGGTCGAGGTGGATCTGGGGTTGGTCTACGACCTGGGCAAGCCTGGGCCCTACACGGTGCGCTACACCGGCCAACTGCACGATGTGGTGCTGGGCGCTGTCCCGGCACCGGGCGGTAACCTGCATGCGCAGCCGCTGCACTGCCCCGGCGTGGCGTTCAAGTTGCTGCCGGCCTGAGCGTCTCCGGCCGCTACAGTGTTTTGATGGCGGCTTTCAGCATCTCCAGCACCTGCTTGGTGATGTCGGCGGTCTTGGCGGGCTCGAAAGCCTGGATGGAGGGTGTATGGATATGACCAACCGGCAATTGCGTCAGCCCCAGTTGGTTGCGTAGCCGTACCGAGCGATAGGAGATCTCATTGCTCAGGTAGCCGCCGCCGCCCCCTTCAACTGCCGTCTTGCCATGGAGGGCGGCAAGGCCGCCGGCGGCCATGCGGGTATCTGGCATCACCCGCACCCAGCGATTGTCCTGCACCTTGTAGGGGCCGTTGGCGGTCTGCATGGCGGCCACCGGCAGGGAGAACTCGACGAACTCCGGCCCTACCAGCGGCAGGCCGTGCAGCAAGGGTATGACAGGTGCCGTACGGCTGCCGCCACTGAGGGCCGCCAGGTTATCGGTAGCCTTGGCCGAGCGGCGCAGGCCGGGGTAACGCTCCAGATCGAACTGTTCGCGCCCCATGCTGACGGTGACCACCATGTCCACCTGGGGCTCTACCCATGCTGGCAGCTTGCCCGCCGCCGCTTGCCAGGTGGCTAGGGCGCGTGGACCGGCCATCCAGGGGGTGAGGAAGTCTTCCACCATGCCGGCATCGAAATCGGCATAGCGCACCGGAAAGACGGCGACTTCCACCCGTGCGCGCTCACCGTTGACGACGATTTCCTCGCCATCCAGCAGCAAGGCGGTCACGCCGGAGGGATTGCTCTGGTCCAGATTGCGTTCCAGTGCAAAGGGATCAAAACCCGTCAGCAGGATGCGCTTGATCTTGCGGTCTGGGTCGTAGCGGATTTCATCCATGCCACGGCTGGATTGCTCCAGCGCGGCGATGGCGGTCGTCCGGTCCGCTTCAAACAGGGGGAAGGCGGGTTTGTTGTCCCGGATGATGCTGGTCAGCGCCAGCCTGGCCCAATAAAGCGGCCTGTCATCAAAATCGCCTTGTTCATGCAGCCTGGCCTTGGCGCCAAGCCAGAGCTTGCGGCCATATTCGCGGGCAACACGGGTGGCTTCGAGTGCATCGCGGCTGTTGGCCCAGTCATGAGCAAAGTCCCGGGTCAGGCCAGCAAAGGCGGTATTGAGCGCAGGCAGGCGGGTAGCAACCTGCTGTAGCCGGGCTTCCTCTACGGTCTGGGCCTGTGCAAAGGTCAGGCAGGCAAGCAGCAACAAGGCAGGGCGCATGGGGGAATCCGTTGGGGGGATGAAGCAAAATTTTCGCCGATTAAGGCTGCTGCTTGCAATTCGGCCAATGGCTGTTGATGCTGTACAGACAAAAAACGGCACATCCCCACCTTGGGTGAGGATGAGGCCCTAACCGAGGAGGAGCAAACCATGGCGGGTAGCCGCACCTATCGTCCCCTGGCACAGGTAAGAGCCGTGGGTGGCCCCTACGTCGATCAAGTCGTGGCAGATTTTCGGGCCTTGCCGGTCGAGGCTGCTCAGCTACCCCGTTATGGCGAAGCCGCAGCCCTGGCTAATAACAGCGATACGCTGGACTGGCAGCAACTGTTTACGCTGGAGTTGTGGGTGGTGCAACTGATGCCGCTCTACCAGTTGGAACAACGCGCCGGCATTCTGGGCCAGCTGTTTCACCAGACTGCCGCAGCTTTGCCCGATCCGACACGCGCGGACTACGAGCCGCGCTTGCGGGCATGGGCGCTCAATCTCCAATCGGAACGGCAATGGGCTTTCCGCAAGAACCTGCTGCGCGAGCAGGAGGCTTGGCGGCTGCGCCGCAGGCTGGCCGCTACCCTGTGGGCGGTGACCGCAATCGCGGTGCTAGTGAGCTGGAGTGGCATGCTGTTCGGCTGGCAGGGGCTGGCACTGCTGAGCATGGTGGCCTGGCTGGGTATCGGCGGCGGCTATGCCAGCATTGCACGGCGCGCGCAATCGCCAGGCCCCTCGCAAGGCGGCGATGCCAGCCAGGGCACCGCCCTGGGTAATCTCTGTGCGCTGGACGTAGGGCAGGACAGTGTGGTGCAAGGCATGCTGCTGGCGGGCTTGTTTGCCCTGGTGGGCTACAGCCTGCTTGCCAGCGGCCTGTTTACCCAGTTGTTCAGCCCGGCACTCAATGCCAGCCTGATCCCCCAGTTCAAGTCGGCCGACTGGCCCAGCATCCCTTTGCCTACAGGTGGCCATGAACTGGCCAAGCTGGCGGTATGGAGCTTTCTGTTCGGGTTTGCCGAGCGATTGGTACCTGATGTGCTGGACCGTCTGACAGGCAAGCTCAAGCCATCCAAGCCGGGAAAATAACGCTGGCACAGGCTCAAATAGCCTGCGACAAGTCGGCGACGAGGTGAAAAGATATCGAACAGGCTCTAAGATGGCTGCCTCCTTTGTTTACGCACCAGGAAAGCCCATGAGTCATCCCGCCGATTTCCTGCCGCTGGCCCAACGCCTGGCCGATGCTGCCCGTGCGGTCATTCTGCCGTACTACCGCACCCGCCTGGCGGTAGACGACAAGCTCGATGCCAGCCCGGTGACCTTGGCTGATCGTGGCGCAGAGCAGGCCATGCGTGCCTTGCTGGCCGAGCATGCGCCGGAACACGGCATCATCGGCGAGGAGTTCGGGCGTGAGCGGGATGGAGCCGAATGGGTATGGGTGCTGGACCCGGTTGACGGCACCAAGAGCTTTATCGTGGGCCGGCCGACCTTCTGCACCCTGATTGGTTTGCTCCACCATGGCAAGCCGGTGCTGGGCATTATCGATCAGCCGGTGTTGAACGAGCGTTGGGTGGGGGTGGCGGGCCTGCCTACCACCCTCAATGGCAGCGTGGTGCAGACCTCGGATGTCACGGATCTGGCAGCTACCCGGCTGGGCTCGACCGGACCGCAATATCTGCAGGCCGCCGCAGGCGAGCGCTTTGCCGATCTGCAGGCGCGTTGCCGCTTTACGGTATGGGGCGGCGATGCCTACCTGTACGCCCTGCTGGCCTGCGGTGGTTATGACCTAGTGGTGGAGAGCGGCCTCAAACTGCATGACTTTGCCGCCCTGGTGCCCGTGGTGCAGGGTGCAGGTGGCACGATGACAGACTGGCTGGGCGGCGAGCTGAACAAGGACTCCGACGGCAGCGTACTGGTGGCGGCAACCGCCGCCTTGCATGAGCAGGCGCTGGCCTATCTGCGTTGAGTGGTAGCTGCCAGCAGTGACTGGTCAGCGGCTCTGGAGTCGCTGCGGATCAGAGCACATACAGAGATCAATACAGGGCCGGCACGGCATGCGCCGCATGGCCGGCCTTGAAGGGATGGTTCAGTTGATGTTGTTTCGTTCGCGCCTTGGCTTGGCCCTGCTTTGCAGTAGCCTGGCAGTAAACCTCCTGGCGGCCCAGCCGTTGGTGTTCTGTGCCGATGCCGACCCCGACGGATTTGACTCGGCCTTGTCGGATACCGCCGCAACCCACCGCGCTGCCGCCTACCCCTTGTATAACCGCTTGGTGGGTTATGCACCGGCTAGTGGTGCGCTGGTGCCGGAGCTGGCGGAAAAGTGGAACATGTCGGCCGATGGCCGTAGCTGGACCTTCAAGCTGCGCCGTGGCGTGAAGTTCCACACCACCGCGGGCTTTAAGCCCAGCCGCGATTTCAATGCCGACGATGTGTTGTGGAGCGTACGCCGGCAGGTCGTGACCAGCCACCCGGGCGCCGCCACGGCACCAGGCGGATTCCCGGCCGCGCTGTCTGGCGATTGGGGGGCGTTGATACGGGCCAGCGAGAAGATCGACGCCTACACGGTGCGCTTTGTGCTGGCCAAGCCCTATGCGCCTTTCCCGGCGCTGATGGCATCCTGGCCGATGTCCATTGTCTCGGCCGAGTACGGCAATCGCCTGGCGCTGGCGGGGCAACTGGCCAGGCTCAGCAGCGAGCCGGTGGGTACCGGGCCCTATCAGTTGCTCAAGTACGAGAAGGGTGCCGTCATACGCTATGTCGCTCACCCGGCGTATTTCAGGGGCCGGCCTGCCATGGACAAGCTGATTTTCAGCATCAACCCCGATGCCTCGGTGCGCATGCAGAAGCTCCGCGCCGGCGAGTGCCACCTGAGCGAGAGCCTGCGCCCGCAGGATGTGGCTGCGCTGAGCGATACGCCTAAGGTAAGGGTGGTGCATTATCAACCGCAGATCACTTCGTTTCTGGCGTTCAATAGCCAGAAGAAACCGTTCAATGATGTGCGGGTGCGGCAGGCACTCAGTCTGGCGATAGACCGCGCGGCCATCGTGCAGGCCGTGTATGAAGGGCGCGCCGCTACGGGCATGCTGCCCTACGCCCCAGACACCCTATGGGGCGCACCGAGCCAGCCGCCGATAGCGCCCAGGCTGGAGCAGGCCCGCAAGCTGCTGGCCGAGGCGGGCTACCCCCATGGCTTTGAAACCAGTATCTGGGCCCGGGTGGGTGGTGGGGCTTCCAATGTCAATCCGCGCCTGACCGCCGAACTGGTGCAGGCCGACTGGGCCAAGCTGGGCGTCAAGACCCGGTTGGTGGCCATGGAGGCGGCTGAGCTTGGGCGGCGTGGCCGCCTGGGTGAGCACGCCATCGTGATATCAGGCTGGATGAATAGCCTGGACCCTGATGAGCTGTATGGCAATCTATTGACCTGCGATGCGGCTCAGACCAGTACTGCGCGCTGGTGTGACAAGCAGTTCGATAGCCTGATCGATGCCGCCCGGGCCACGCCGCAGCAGGCCAAGCGTGCCAAGCTGTACGAGGCGGCGGCACAGCACTTCCTGACGGCAGTTCCCTGGGCCGTACTGGCCTACCCCAAGGCGGCACTGGCACATGATGCCAGGTTGAAAGGCGTTATGCCCTCGCCAGCCGCACCCTTCAGTTTCGAGCGCTTGCGCTGGCCGTGATGCCGGTGCTGTGGGCTACTTGAGGGCGTCGGTCGCGACCTCGGTCAGTTCACTCATCAAGCTGATGTCAAAGCCCAGTTCAGCCAAGATGGCCGCCTGGATATGCGGCCAGTGTGGGTCGGCATCGCGGCGCAGGCGGCTGAACAGCAGGTATTCGGCCAGGCGCGCCAGTGTAATCAGGCGGGCCGATTCCGGTTCCAGCAGCTCGTCATCGCCGAGCTGGTCGAAATCATGGTGATGCAGGATGGCCTCATTCATCGCCGAGGGCATGAACCAGGAACGCGCCAGCAGATAACCCACCACCACATGTGAGGTCGAGCGGCTGTCCATCTCGATGCGGATAAAGTTGGCCGGGTCTTCCATCGCCCGTGCCAGGGTGGCGATATAGGCAGGAAAGCGCTGGGTCAGCACCGGAATGCCGCAATCGCGGAACAGGCAGAACAAGTAGGCCTGCTCCGGCTTGATCAGATTCCAGCGGCGCGCCAGATGGCTGGCAATGGCGGCAATCTGGGTGGCGTCATCCCAGAATGCACGCAGGATGGGGGCCAGCGGGATGGCATTCTTGAGGGTAACGCTGGTCACCACCATGTCCAGGTTGTCTGCTCCCAGGACCATGACCGCATCCTGCAGGTTGTTGAGCTGGCGGCTGGCAAAAGCGGGCGAGTTGGCGATCTTGAGCACTGCAGCGGCGAGGCTGAGATCGCGGCCGATCAAATCGCTCATGTCGGCCAGGTCGGCCCCTGCTGCCTTGGCCCGGCGGAACTCGGCCAGGCTTTGCGGTAGCGGTGGCAGCGTCAGGCTTTTCAGCAGTTGTGCGGCTTCGGCATCGGATAGGGCTTGAGGCATGGGGGATTCCTGGGCAATAGGGCGGTCGGCACTACCCAGTTTAGACCGCCACGGCAATCCCGCAGCCACAACGCGCTACTGCCGCGCCGTGCGCAGATTGGCTGGGGCTGCCTGGGTATAGCTGGTACGGAAGGGATTGATGTCCAGACCGCCACGGCGGGTGTAGCGGGCGTAGACCGACAAGGCCTCGGGCCGGCATTCCCGGCTGATATCCATGAAGATGCGTTCCACGCATTGCTCATGGAACTCATTGTGCTGCCGGAACGAAATCAGATACTGCAACAGGCTGCCGCGTTCTATGGCCATGCCCCGATAGCGTATCTGCACGCTGGCCCAGTCGGGTTGGCCAGTCACCAGGCAGTTGGATTTAAGCAGGTTAGATACCAGGGTCTCTTCCACGATGCCCTCGCCGGTCTCCATGGTGCGGAGCAAGCCCGGTTGCGGCGTGTAGTGGTCTACCTCGATATCGAGGTTATCGATGCAATAGCCATCCAGTTCCGCCATACGCTCCCGGCCGAAGGCCTCTGGCAGGACGATGCGTACATTCACATTGCCGCCGGCAGCCTGCGATAGATCGGCCTGCAGCCGAGTCCTCAGCGCATCCACGCCATCAAGCCGGGTCTGGTTGTAGCTGTTGAGATAGAGCTTGAAGCTTTTGGATTCAATGATGTTGGGCGTGTCCGCCGGCACCATGAAGCTGGCCAGGGCGACTTGCGGCTTGCCGCGCGGGTTAAGCCAGGAGAGCTCGTAAGCATTCCAGAAGTCGCTGCCAAAGAAGGGTAGGGTGCTCGGTACGCCGATCTCGTCGCGCTTGGCCTGGCGGGGTATGGGGAAGAGCAGGCTGGGGTCGTATTGCTCGACATAGGCACTGGTGCGGCCCAGCGGGGAGAGTTCGGGGTGCATGAATGGGTTTCCGGTTTTGCTAGGAGGGGCGCGTCCTGGCTCTGGCCTTACATCGTCTGCCTCTGAGGTGATAAGCCAGGCTATTCACCATTTTACCTCGACTACCGGCGCAGCCGGGCTATGCCGCCGCCCAAGGTATCGATTAATATATATAGACGATAGTTTTTATACCTTTATGTAGTTACACCATGCCCAGCCCTTTTGTACTCGCTCTTTTTGCGCTCGCATTGATCCTGTCTGTCTTGCTGGCATACCGCCTCTACACCAGGCTGGGTAACAGCGCCAGCCGTACCCGTTTGTCCGAGGCCGAAATGAATCGCGCCGCGCGCGAGACCGTGCAGCGCTTTCTGCGTGAGCGTGGCGAGTAAGAGCCTGTTCAAAGGCAGCCTGCCCGACTCAGTATCCGGCGGCCTGGCCATCCTTGCGCGATTCGCTGGCGCCTGCCCAGGCCCCATTAGGTAGCCGCATGATGGCTTGATAGCCACCATAGCCGCCCAAGTCGTAGCCCAGCTTGTGCCGCTTCTGCAGCAACTGCTGGATGGTGCTGTAGGGAAACCCAGTCTCCAGGCTGACTGCGCCGCCATCGGTCATGCTGCCGCCGGTGGGTTGCTGCGGCGTGTCCCAATAGATACGCGGTGCGTCGCCTGCTTCCTGCAGGTTCATGCCAAAGTCGATCAGGTTCATGACGATCTGGGTATGGCCTTGCGGCTGCATATCACCCCCCATCAGGCCAAAGCTGACCCAGGGTTGGCCATCCTTGCTGATAAAGGCCGGGATGATGGTGTGGAAGGGCCGCTTGCCGGGGGCATAGACATTGGCATGGCCAGGATCCAGCGCGAACAGCTGGCCACGGTCCTGCAGGATGAAGCCCAGGTCTTCTGGCGCCATGCCGCTGCCCATGCCACGGTAGTTGCTTTGTATCAAGGACACCATATTGCCCTGCGCATCAGCGGTGGTCAGGTAGATGGTGTCGCTGGTCTTGAGTGCGATATTGCCTGCCTCAACCTTTTGCAGGCTGCGCTCTTCAGTGATCAGCTTGCGCCGTTCTGCCGCGTATTGTTTGGATAGCAGCTGCTCAAGCGGTGTCCGGACGAAATCGGGATCGGCGTAGAAGCGGGCACGGTCGGCAAAGGCCAGCTTGGTGGCTTCGACAAACCAATGCACATGGCGGGTGCTGCCAAAACCGGCTGCTTTGAGGTCGTAACCTTCCAGGATGTTGAGGGCCTGCAGGGCGGCGATACCCTGTGTGTTGGGCGGGAGCTCCCATACATCATAGCCACGGTAGTTGACCGATACCGGCTCCACCCATTCACCCTTGTGGCTGGCGAGATCGTCATAGCTGAGATAGCCGCCATTGCGCGCCATATAGGCGGCAATCTTGCGGGCGATCTCGCCCTTGTAGAACGCATCGCGACCTTGCTTGCCCAGCATCTCGTAGGTTCGGGCCAGGTTGGGGTTGGTCCACAGCTGGCCTTTCTGCGGGCCTGTGCCATCACGGGTGAACTGCTCGCGTATGCCGGGGTAGGGTAGCAGGGAACGGACATTGCGCTGCCAGTAGTAGCTGATGACATCGCTGACCGGGAAGCCCTCGCGGGCATAGCGCACGCTGGGTGCCAGGATATCGCGCATGGGAAGCTGGCCGAACCGGGCGTGCAGGCTGAACCAGCCGTCCACCGTGCCCGGTACGCTGACCGGCAGGGGGCCCAAGGGCGGAATGGTCTTGAGCCCCTGCTTGTCCAGCTCGGCCTTGAGCTGGGCCAGCGTCAGGGAGCGGGGCGAGCGGCCGCTGGCATTCAGGCCGTAGAGCTTGCGGGTCTTGCTGTCCCACACCAGCGCGAACAAATCGCCACCGATGCCGGCGCCTACTGGCTCCATCAGTCCCAGCGCGGCATTGGCGGCAATGGCGGCGTCGATGGCGTTGCCGCCCTGCTTCATCACGTCCAGCGCAATCTGGGTAGCCAGTGGCTGGCTGGTGGCGGCCATGGCCTTGGGTGCGATGACCTCCGAGCGCGTCGCAAAGGGGGCATCGGTAATCCGGTCTGCCGCACAGACATGACCGAGCAGGGCGATGGCAAGCAGGGTGGGGCGTAGCATGGACAACTCCAGCAGGTTGATGCTGGAGTGTAGAATCAGTTACTTATATATACCAGCGGCCTGCATCGCCCCTGGATTGGCTTGTGCCCGGCAAGGCTAGCGGTCGCGCTTGGGGCGGCCATCCGGTGTGCATTCCGCCACTGGGCAGGGTTTGGCCTTCTCACGCGGTCTGGGAGCTGGCTGGCTGGGGGTATCGGTCTCTGCCTGACGCTTAGGCTTGCTGACCGCGGGTTTGCCGGCAGGCGTCGTCTTGACGGTGGGTTTTTCCTGGGCTTTCTGCGTGGCCTTGCCAGCTTCGGCTGGCGGTGCGATGGCAGTTGCCGGCGGCAAGGCAGGGGCAGGGGCAGGCGTGGGCGTGCTGGTCTGGGTAGCTGCAGGCGTGCTGGCTGGCGCAGGGGTGGCAGGCGGTGCGGATGTCGCGGCCGGTTTGGTAGCGATGGCTTCGCGCTTGGCGGGGTCAGCCGCAGCCGGGGCTGCGACGGGAGCGGCCTCCGTCTGCGCCACTGCTGGTGCTGCAGCCGGCAAGGCAAGCTGTGGCGGCGCATCCTGGCGCTGCATGAACCACCAGCTGCCCGCAATCAAGACCACGACCAACAGCGCGCCTATGCCGCCCTGCCGGAGATTGAGCATGCGCTTGTTATGGGCAGGGCTGCCGGGCTTGGCACGCCGGATGCCGCCGGGCCGCATCGCCCGCTTGGCCAGCTCACCGAAACCGACCTGGTAGACCTCATGCTCCCGTACGTGCTTGTCGGTGCGTGAGCCTTCATATTGGAATAGCTGCGCATACTCGTCCGACAGGCAGGACACCACCTCGTAGTAGGAGCGCGACACCAGTATGCAACCGGGTTCGGCAAAGCTCATGACCCGCTGCGAGGCATTGATGCCGTCGCCCAGTAGATTGAGCTGGCCGTTGATGTCCTTGACCAGTTTGGCCGGGCCGAGGTTGATGCCGATCCGTATGGCAAAGCGAGGGAAGTTCGGGTCGTTGTTGTGCAACACGGCGTCGCGCAGGCTAATGGCCACGAACAGGGCGTCTTCCGGGTCGCCCAGGAAACTGATGGCGGCGCCATCACCGGTATCGATGATGATGCGGTCGCTGACGGCGATATCCTGCAACGCCTTGGACAGCAGGCTGTTGAACGCCTCTTTCAGGCGCATCTGGGTGCTGACGGGCTGTCTCGAGTATTCGACGATATCGAGAAAAACCACGCTGCAGATCAGGGTTTTGTTCAGGCGATCGGACATGCGTTGGTGGATGGGTGATTGATAGGCTTTCCCCCAAATGTAGGCCTGTCGGATGACATTTGCTGTAGCAATTGATCAATGGGCGATACCGCTCCTCCAGATAAGGGGCGGTTTGGGGCGCTGGCACGGGCCTGCAGCTGATTGCACCTGCGTCCAGGATGAAAAAACCGGCAGGTTCGCCATGAGGGCGGCCTGCCGGTCTAAGGGCCTGAAACGGTGTTCAGGCGAAGTCGCTGCGATCCCCTAGGTTTACCAGGGTACGTCTACCTTGCCTGCCGGTGCCGCTGCCTGGGGGGCAGGGGCAGGAGCAGGGGCAGCAATCGGTGCGGCGGGCGCTGCTATTTCGCCCAGTTCGTCACCCAGCGCCTCGATCACGGCGGCAATCAGGCCGCGGCCTTCCTGCGCCAACAGTGTGAGGGTGGTGTCGAACATGGCGGCGGCATCTTCGGCATTGGCTTCCTTGATCTGGTCTTCCAGCAGGTCGAGGAAGGTCAGCCGCTTGATATGCAGCTTGTCGGTCAGCACAAAGGCGATGCGCTCGTCCCAGCTCAGCGCCAGCTGCGTGACCAGCTTGCCGGTCTTGAGATGCTGTTTGACTTCGTCAGAGTTCAGATCGTGCCGGCGGCAAGTCACCTGCGCGCCGCCGTCGCCCGGTGCCTTGAGTACGCAATCGGCGTCCAGGGTGAAGTTGCTGGGGGCGTCATGCTCCAGCCAGGTGCTCATGGCTGTGACCGGGTCGAGCTGGGTTTGCGGCAGCTTGGTGGGCAGGGTGCCCAGGCTTTCGCGCAGAAACTGGATCAACAGTTCGGCCTTGGCCGGCGTGGCGCTGTCCACCCATATCCAGCCAGCTTCAAAGTCGATCAGCGCACGCAGGACTCTGGAGCGGGAGAAGGCACGGGGCAGCAGTTCTTCCGCCACGCGTTCACGTATCTCCTTGGCTTCCTTCTTGCCTATCTTGCGCAGATCCTTGGCTTCGATCTCGGTGATGCGCTCATCGGCCACTTCCTTGACCACACTCGACGGCAGCAGCTTTTCCTCGGTCTTGAGGGCTATCAGCATCGCGCCGGAGTTGGGGTAGGCAAAGATGTCGGGTGCGTGGCTGGCGGGAGGGATCCAGCCGGCAGCAAGGCGATCGGTGGCGCCCAGTGGTACGAAGGGGCGCTTTCTCAGCTCGGTATCGAGCTGGTCGGCATTCAGTTTGCTGAGATCGGTAATGCGATAGAGCTGCAGGTTCTTGAACCACATAGGACGGTATTCCGGGACGACAGGGATAAGGGGGCGATTGTATGCCAGAACCGCTTCGATCACTGCTGCCGTTATCCGCCAGTCCATCCTGGCAATTTTGATAAGCGTTCTCATTCGTGAGAGAATCGCGTTTGCAGGGTGCTTTCCTCACAGTCTGGTTTGTAGGCGGGATAGGTGCGCTTGGCCCGTATCAGTCATGCCCGTGGTGTCATGGGTAGGCTGGTAGTGTCTTGAGCAAACACCGCCTGACAATGGCTTGAGGGTGCCCGGCAGATTCTTCCACCTATCCAAAAGCTGGAGTGCCCCATGAAGTTTCGCCCCTTGTTGCTTGCCGCTGCCTTTGTTGCTGCCATGCCCGCCATGGCCGAGGAAGTGACGGTCTATTCGGCCCGTATCGAATCGCTGATCAAGCCCCTGTTTGATGCCTACACCAAGGAAACCGGTGTGCAGGTGAAATTCGTGACCGACAAGGAAGGCCCGCTGATGGAGCGTATCAAGGCTGAGGGTGCCAATACCCCAGCCGATGTGCTGCTGACGGTGGACGCTGGCGTGCTGTGGCAGGCCGAGCAGATGGGTTTGCTCAAGCCGGTGAAGTCCACTGTGCTGGAGGCCAATGTACCTGCCCACCTGCGCGACCCCAAGGGCAGCTGGTATGGTTTGTCGGTACGGGCTCGCACCATGTTCTACAACACGCAAAAGCTCAAGCCTGCCCAACTGGCAAGCTACGAGGATCTGGCCGACCCCAAGTGGAAGGGCAAGCTCTGCCTGCGTACTTCCAAGAAGGTCTACAACCAATCGCTGGTGGCCACCATGATTGCCCGCTTGGGCGAGGCTAAGACCGAACAGATCGTGCGTGGCTGGGTTGCCAATCTGGCAACCGATCCGTTCTCGGATGACACCATGATGCTGAAGGCCGTCGCGGCTGGACAGTGCGAAGTAGGTATTGCCAATACCTACTATTACGGCCGCCTGATGGAAAAGGAACCCACCTTGCCGCTGGCCGTGTTCTGGCCTAACCAGAAGACCACGGGCGTACACGTGAACATCTCGGGCGCTGGTGTTACCCGCCATGCCAAGAACGAAAAGGGTGCACTCAAGCTGATCGAATGGCTGTCCAGCGAGAAGGCGCAGAACCTGTATGCCGACGTGAACATGGAGTATCCCGTCAACACCAAGGTGAAGCCTGATGCCAAGGTGGCTGCCTGGGGTGATTTCAAGCATGACTACATCAACGTGGCCAAGGCCGGTGAATTGCAGGCAGCTGCAGTCAAGCTGATGGACCGCGCAGGCTATCGCTAAGCACGGCTGACAAAACCGCTCTGGCGTTGTTGCGCAGGTTCTTGCACACGGACTGCCTGCACCCAGCAAGCATCGGAGCGCCGACCGGAAAGTACCGTTTCCGGCCGGCGCTTTTGACCTGCATCAATCCTGATGGCGGTTTCGCTTAGCAGCAGCACGCTGCCTTGGGTAGAATGAATCATCGACGGCCGCAATCAAGCGGCCGTTGGCTTTATCCGTCTTATGGACATCGATATCCCGCATACCGCTCCCTTGCCGCCCACCCCCCGTCGCCTGCCGCGCCGGCTGGATGAGCATGCCCTTGCCTGGTTGGTGGCGGCAGTCACGCTGGTGCCGCTGGGGGTGGTGCTGGCCAGCCTGTGGCAGCCCGAGGGCGAGGTGTGGCGGCATATGGCGGAGTTTGTACTGCCGCAGTTGCTGATCAATACCGCCTGGCTGATTGCCGGGGTGGCAGTGGGCACGCTGGGGTTGGGCGTATCGTTGGCCTGGGTGACGGCGATCTATGATTTCCCCGGCCGCAAGCATTTTGCCTGGGCGTTGGCCTTGCCGCTGGCCATGCCGGCCTATGTGCTGGCCTTTGTGCAGATAGGCTTGTACGACTTCACCGGGCCGCTGCAAAGCCTGATACGCGATGTTGCGGGCGACAGCAGCTGGTTTCCGTCCATACGCTCACGCGGGGGCGTGATACTGACCTTGACGTTGGTGCTCTACCCCTATGTCTACCTGCTGGCGCGTAATGCCTTTCTCACACAGGGCAGGCGGGCGCTGGAGGCTGCAGCGTCGCTGGGACTGAGCCGTCGCCAGGGTTTCTGGCGGGTGGCGCTGCCCATGGCGCGTCCATGGCTGGTGGGTGGGGTCAGCCTGGCACTGATGGAGTGCCTGGCCGATTTTGGCACGGTTGCTACGTTCAATTACGACACTTTTACCACGGCCATCTACAAGGCCTGGTTTGGCCTATTCAACCTGACCGCCGCCTCACAACTGGCATCGCTGCTGGTGATGGCCGTGCTGGCCCTGGCATTGCTGGAGCAGCGCGCCCGTGGTGACAAGCGCTATACCGCGACGGGGCGAGGGGCTGCCAACCGGCCGGAGCGTCTACCGCCCTGGCGAGGCTGGCTGGTGGCGGGAGCTTGCCTGCTGGTGCTGAGCCTGGCGTTTCTGGTGCCTATGGCGCAGCTGCTTTACTGGGCGTGGACGGTGGCGGCCGAGCAGCTCGATTTGCGCTATATGGGCTTTGTCGGTCGCTCACTGGTGTTGTCGGCGGGGGCTGCCGGCGTGGTAGTCGTGCTGGCGCTGGTGCTGGCCTACGCGGTACGGCGCAAGCGCGATATCGCCAGCCGCCTGGCGGCACGCCTGGCCACCCTGGGCTATGCGGTACCGGGCACGGTGCTGGCGGTGGGCGTGTTCATTCCCCTGGCCTGGCTGGACAATCATCTGATTACCGCTGCCCATGCCTTGGGCTGGCCGGGTGTGAGCGAAGTCATCAAAGGCACGCTGCTGGTGATGCTGCTGGCGTATGCGGCACGTTTCCTGGCGGTGGCGTTCGAGCCTACCCAATCGGCCATGCAGCGCATTACGGCTAGCCAGGAGGAGGCGGCTGCCTCCATGGGCCTGGGGCGACGTGCGGTATTGTGGCGCATACACCTGCCCATGCTGCGGGGGGGCTTGCTGACGGCGGCGCTTATGGTGTTTGTGGACGTGATGAAGGAAATGCCCATCACCCTGATGACCCGGCCTTTTGGCTGGGATACCTTGGCGGTACGGGTGTTCGAGATGACCAGTGAAGGACAGTGGGAGATGGCGGCCTTGCCCTCGGTAGCCATCGTGCTGGCGGGTTTGATCCCCGTCATCCTGTTGGCGGTGCAGACGGAGAGACACGCGTGAGCAAGAGCCTGTTGACGCTGGATGGCGTGGGTGTGACCTATGACGACAAGCGGGTGCTGCACGACTTGTCCTTTACCCTGCTGGAGGGTGAAATCGGCTGCCTGCTGGGGGCCTCCGGCTGCGGTAAGACCACCGCACTGCGCGCCATTGCCGGTTTCGAGCCGATCCGGGCTGGCCGCATCGCCATCAATGGCGACACGGTAGCCACCGTGGCCGACCACTGGCCGCCACAGCGCCGTGGGGTGGGCATGGTGTTCCAGGACTACGCCCTGTTTCCGCATTTGACGGTGGCGGGGAACGTCGGTTTCGGCATGACAGGCGTGGCATCGGCAGCGCGCCGCCGGCGTGTCGATGAGCTGCTGGAGGTGGTGGGGCTGGCGGGCTATGCAGATCACTACACCCACGCCTTGTCGGGCGGGCAGCAACAACGCGTGGCGCTGGCCCGGGCCCTGGCGCCCGCACCGCGCCTGCTATTGCTGGATGAGCCGTTCTCCAACCTGGACGTGGAGCTGCGGGAGCGTTTGTCGCAGGAGGTGCGAGACATACTGAAGAGCCGTGGCATGACGGCCTTGCTGGTAACCCATGACCAGCACGAGGCATTTGCGCTGGCTGACAAGATAGGGGTGATGGAAGGTGGCCGCCTGCGGCAGTGGGATGCGGCCTACGCGCTCTACCATGAACCGGCCGACCGCTTCGTGGCGGACTTTGTCGGGGAGGGGGCCTTCCTGCCTGCCGAGGTGGTGGGGCCGGGCGAGCTGGTGTTCGAGCTGGGTAGGCGCAACTGCCGGGCCATGCAGGACTGTGCGACGGGTAGCAAGGTGCAGGTACTGCTGCGCCCTGATGATGTGCTGCATGACGATGCCAGCACGCTGCAGGCGCGGGTGGTGAAGAAAGCTTTCCGGGGTGCGCAGTTCCTCTACACCCTGGCGCTGCCCTCTGGCGCGACAGTGCTTAGCCTGGTGCCCAGCCATCACGATCATGCCATTGGTGAATCCATAGGCATACGGCTGGAAATAGACCACGTGATAGCCTTTACCTGAGTCGCTTGACGCATAGGCCCGCCGGCAACGAAAAAGCCGCTGATGTAAGTAATCAGCGGCTTTCGTGCAGTGGCACCTGCTGTTTCTTTAGCGACTCAAGCTCTAGTCAGGCGCGAGCACTGATGGCGCGCTGGCGAGATATCAGGAACCGCTGCCAGACATCTGCGATTGCAGGTAGTTCTGATAGCCTATCTGCTCGATCAGGCCCAGGTTGGTTTCTAGCCAATCCACATGCTCTTCCTCGCTTTCGAGGATGTGCTCGAATAGTTCCCGGCTGATGTAGTCGTGCACCTTCTCGCAGTGGGCGATGGCTTCCTTCAGCAGGGGGATGGCTTCCATCTCCAGCTTCAGGTCACACTGCAAGGCTTCCTTTACATCTTCACCGATATAGATCTTGCCCAGCTCCTGCAGATTGGGCAGGCCCTCCAGGAACAAGATGCGTTCTATCAGGGCATCGGCATGCTTCATCTCATCGATGGACTCATGGTACTCATGTTCATTGAGTGCCTGGAAGCCCCAGTTCTTGAACATGCGCGCATGCAGGAAATACTGGTTGATCGCCGTCAGCTCATTCTTCAGCGCCCCGTTCAGGAAGCTGATGACCTTTTTATCGCCCTTCATGATGCCCTCCTTGCAGAATCGAATTTGCAAAGCAGCACAGCCGCCCCTATCTCGCTAGCGTATGCCAGTTAGACCGGGTGCGGCAAGAGGAAACGCAAGTCTGTTTAGGCGGGTACCAGGGTGATGGTGGCTCCTTGGCCTGCAGTCATCTGTTCGCGCTTACTGTCGAGCAGCAGAGCGCGGGCATCAGGGGCGCATTTGCCACAGCAGCCTGCCACGCCCAGTTCCATGCGCAACTCGCGCATGCTGCCGCAGCCATCGTTGATGGCACGGCGAATTTGCTTGTCGGTGACGGCGTTGCAGATGCAGACGTACATGGCGTGTATGCAATGAGAATGTTTATCGAATAATATTGATTCTCATTGATGGATGCAAGTACTTCTTGTCATTGGGGTTATGCTCCGGGCACTGCAAAGCAAAACGCCCGCGTCAGCGGGCGTTGAGCAGATGCATGCGGCGTTGTGCTAACCCGCCCGCAACATGGCGACAGGGCTGGTTTCAAGCCATTTCTTGATACGGTTGGCGTCACCGATGCGGGTCAGTTTGCCGTCTGAATCCAGCAGCACAATGATGACGGGTGTGTCGTTGATGGTGGCCTGCATTACCAGGCATTTGCCTGCCTCGGAGATATAGCCGGTCTTGGACAAGCCTATCTGCCAGTTCTGGCTCCGAACCAAGGGGTTGGTATTGCGGAACTCGTACAGACGATTATTGACGTTGGAGACGAAGTTGTAGCCTTCGCTGGTCGAATAAGCCCGTATCTCGGGGTAGTGATGGGCCGCTTGCACCAGCCTGATCAGGTCTTCTGCTGACGAGACATTGGCGCTGGTAAGCCCGGTGGGGTCGGCAAATGTGGTGCGATACATACCCAGCGATTGCGCCGTTCGGTTCATGCGGGCAATAAAGGCTGCGGTACCACCTGGGGCGGTGCGGGCCAGTGCATGGGCGGCTCGGTTTTCGGACGACATCAGTGCCAGGTGCATCAGCTCGCCACGGCTGAGTGTGGTGCCTACCATCAGGCGCGAGCTGGTGTTCTTAAGGGTGTCGACGTCTTCTTCGGTGATGGTGATGTATTCATTCAGCGGCAGATGCATGTCCAACGCCACGATGGCCGTCATCAGCTTGGTGATGGAGGCGATGGGGGCAGGGCTGTTGCTGTTCTTGCCATAGATGCGTTCGCCGGAAATGGCGTTGACCACCACGGCAGAGCTGGAGTACAGCGCCAATTCGCCCGGATTGCCTATGGGGGCGCCAAAGTCCAGGGTGCTTGCACGGGTAGAGACGCGGGTGATCTTGCCGCCACGCAAGCGCGGCTTATTCAAAGCCAGTTTGCTGGGTTTGCCCTTGCGCACATAGCGCAACTTCTTGACTGGTTTCTTGGCGGCTTTGCTACGTATCGTCTTGCTGCTGACCTGCTTCTTGCTGGCCTTGGCCGCCTCGGCAGGGGCGGGGAAGGACACCAAGCACATCACGACGATACCGGCAATTAGCGCGGAGAGGCGGGACTGCATGCAACGTCTCCGGAATGTAGATACACGATAAATCGATAATACATAAGCGATCAATGAAAAGCCATGAAAATCATGGGTTAAGGTCGTGCAAGTCAAGTGAATTCTTAATAATTGCTTAAGAATTAAGCGCTTGTGATGACCCAGGAAGTGGCGAATATTACCAAGGTATTGCTTTTACAGTGCATTTTTGACCGAGCGCTAGACAAGATGACCTGTCATGTATTGGCGCTTGTGTCCGCTGGTAGGGCATGCCTAAAATGCGGGCGCGTACAAATTTGCTGCGTTGCAGCATCTACCCTGCCCACACTCATACAAAAATACGGGCAAACCGATCAGGAGACAGCGCTTGAGCCAGTCCAGTACCGAACCCCAAGCAGGCAGCGAATCCCAGCCTTATCAGGCCTTTCTGCAATCGTTGACCGACGCCAACCGTAAATTGCTGGAAAACTTTGTGGGCGGCATGCGCCCTGCCGGCGACAGCCAGCCCAAGGCGTTTGAGCAGTTCATGCAGGGTCTGATGGGCAACACCCAGCAGCTGGTGGGTCTGCAGAGCAGCTACTACCAGCAGCAGATGGATCTCTGGATGGGTCTGCTGGGTACCCGCGAGAAACAACCTAACCCGCCAGCCAGCAAGGGCGATCGCCGCTTCGCTGCCCCTGAATGGGCCCAATACCCGTTTTACGATTACATCAAGCAGCAATACCTGCTCAGCGCCAAGTGGTTGAACGAGCTGGTCGATGGTGTGCCGATGGATGACCCCACCCGCGTCAAGGTGGGCTTCTATACCCAGCAGTTCATCGACGCCATGTCGCCCTCCAACTTCGCCCTGACCAACCCCGAAGTCATCAAACTGGCGCTGGATACCAAGGGTGAGAGCCTGGCCGAAGGGCTGCGCAAGTTGTCTGAAGACATGGCCAAGGGCCATATCTCGATGACCGACGAATCGCAGTTCGCCGTGGGCGAGAACCTGGCGGTCACACCCGGTACGGTGGTGTTTGAGAGCCCCTTGTTCCAGCTGATCCAATACACACCGACGACCGCCCAGGTATACGAGCGGCCAGTGCTGTTTGTGCCGCCAGCGGTGAACAAGTACTACCTGATGGATCTGCAGCCCGAAAACTCCATGGTTCGCCATTTCGTGGCACAGGGCTACACGGTATTCATGGTGTCCTGGCGCAGCATCACCCCCGAGCTGGGCAAGCTGACCTGGGACGACTATGTCGAGAGCGGCGTGATCAAGGCTGCCGAGGTAGTGCGCGAGATCAGCAAGCAGGACAAGATCAATGTGCTGGGTTTCTGCATAGGCGGCGTGATCCTGGCGACCACCCTGGCGGTGATGAAAGCCCGCGAGCTGGATTGGTTCGAGAGTGTGACCTTCATGACCTCGCTGATCGACCACACCGAGCCGGGCGATATCAAGCAGTTTGTCGACGAAGAGCTGGTAAAAAAACGCGAGGCCAAGCTGGCCGAGGGCGGCGTGATCAGCGGCAAGGAGCTGGCCCGGGCCTTCTCCATGCTGCGCGCCAATGACCTGATCTGGAACTACGTGGTCAACAACTACCTCAAGGGCAAGACACCCCCACCGTTCGATCTGCTGTACTGGAACAACGATTCGGCCAACCTGCCCCTGCCCATGCACACGTTCTTCCTGCGTAATATGTACTTGGAGAACAACCTGGCCAAGCCTGGTGCCATGTCGGTCTGCGGTGTGCCGGTGGATGTAGCCAAATACGACTGGCCCATCTATATCTTTGCCGCCCGCGAAGACCATATCGTGCCGTGGCAATCGGCTTACCGGGGCACCCAGCTGCTGGGCAGCGACAAGGTACGCTATGTGCTGGGCGCATCGGGCCATATTGCCGGCTCGATCAACCCGGTCGGCCCCAACAAGCGCAATTACTGGGTAAACGACGACCATCCGGCCGACGCCGACAGCTGGCTGGCCGGTGCCGAGAGCCGCCCAGGTAGCTGGTGGCAGGATTGGGATAACTGGCTGGCGCCGCAATCGGGCAAGCAGGTAGCTGCGCCCAAAAAGCCGGGCAATACCCGCTACAAGGCCATCGAGCCGGCGCCGGGCGCTTACGTCAAGGCCAAGGTCGGCGCCTGACTGCAGACAGGGCCGGCAGGCATGGCGTCAGCCAGCCGGTGCCGGCCTTCCGTCTGCCAGCCGGCTGCGGGCTTGAACAAATCCCGCCACGGCGGGCACTGAGTAGTAGCACAACTGGAATCCAGCCCCATCAATATGGGGCGTAATGCAGACGCCGCGCCAGCTTGATGCTGCGGGCGGCCTCCCCACCCAAGTAGGAGCAAATCATGACTGAAGTCGTAATCGTTGCCGCACAACGTACTGCCATAGCCTCATTCGGCGGCAGCCTGGCCAAGGTGTCTGCCCCCGATCTGGGTGCTACCGTCATCAAGGCATTGCTGGAGAAGACCGGCGTGGCCCCCGAGCAGATCAGCGAAGTGATACTGGGCAATGTGCTCACCGCAGGCCTGGGCCAGAATCCAGCCCGCCAGGCACTGATCAAGGCAGGCATTCCGGTGCATGTGCCAGCACTGACCATCAACCAGGTGTGCGGCTCCGGCCTCAAGGCCACCCATCTGGCAGTGCAATCCATCCTGTCGGGCGATAACGATATCGTCATCGCCGGTGGCCAGGAGAACATGTCGCTGGCGCCGCATCTGCTGCCCAACTCGCGCGATGGCATACGCATGGGCAGCGCTACCCTGGTGGACAGCATGATGTACGACGGTCTGACCGATGTATACAACCAGTACCCCATGGGCATCACCGCCGAGAACATCGCCACCAAGTACAACATCAGCCGCCAGGAGCAGGACGAGCTGGCGCTGGCCTCGCAGAACAAGGCCGAGGCCGCCCAGAAGGCAGGCCGCTTTGCCGACGAAATCACCCCCGTATTGGTGCCGCAACGCAAGGGCGATCCGGTTGCATTTGCCAGCGACGAATACATCAAGCTGGGCACCACCATGGATGCACTGGCCAAGCTGCGCCCTGCCTTCAACAAAGAGGGCAGTGTTACGGCCGGCAATGCCTCGGGCATCAATGACGGCGCCGCAGCCCTGATGCTGATGAGTGCAGCCAAGGCTGCCGAGCTGGGCCTCAAGCCATTGGCGCGTGTGGCCGGCTATGCCTCGGCAGGTGTCGAGCCCAGCATCATGGGCATGGGCCCGGTGCCCGCCACCCAGCGTGCACTAGCCCGTGCCGGCTGGACGCTGGACCAAGTCGACCTGATCGAAGCCAATGAAGCCTTCGCCGCTCAGGCTCTGGGGGTTGCCCGCGAGCTGAAGTGGGACTGGAACAAGGTCAACGTGAACGGCGGCGCAATCGCGCTGGGCCACCCCATCGGCGCATCAGGCGCCCGCGTGCTAGTCACCCTGCTGCACGAACTGGCGCGGCGCGATGCCAAGCGGGGCCTGGCTACCCTCTGCATAGGCGGCGGCATGGGCGTTGCCTTGTGTGTGGAACGCATCTGATACTGCACACCGCGCTGCGACAACAAACCCCTGCCTCAGTGCAGGGGTTTGTTTTTTCGGCCATGCCTGCAGCGGGCTCAAGTCCCTGCATGCGCTTAGGGTATCTGGCGGTATAATGACTGTCTGGATCTAGGCTAGAGGTAACCCATCATGGCATTGCTGTTCAAAGACACCACATACGTATCCGAAACCACCCAGTTCCTGCGTGAGTTCCTCGACAAGAACCCTGAGGTGGCCAAGGGCCAGGTGGAAGGCCGCGCACTGCTGTGGGACAAGCAGGTAGATCGCGGTTTTCAGGCCGAGGCCGAGGCAGGCCGGGTGAACCAGAAGGCCTATGTGTATCAGCCGGACTGAGTTGGCACCGCAGGTGTAAGAAGCGCCGGCCTTGTGCCGGCGTTTTCATTTGTATCGCTGCTGTTCTTTGCGGGGATGGATGTACAGTGCGATTAGCTCAAAGCAAGTATCTGACCACAAGGATCTGCTAGTTGTTGAGTATTATTGTACTGGTAAGATAGATGTGAAAAGGGAGTGCTTTGTCGTGGCTGTTCAACCCCATTGTCTCAGTTGTTCAGTAATTCAAGGGGGCAGCTGGCTGCTTTTGCTAGGCGTATGAGAACTTGATTGGGATTTTAGACCAATGAGCGATATGGAAAAAAATGCGCAGAGGGTATTGTGTGAAAAATATGAAGCGCCCTTTTGGGCTTGTGATGCTGAATTGAAGGTGGGAGTCGCTCGTAATGTGGTTTCTGGGCTTCGTCCAATTAATGGTCTTCGAATAAGGCCGGAAGGTGGTGCCTGTGGATGGTATATTTGGGCAGGAGAAGAGTGGTCTGATGATCCCGATTTTTTTCTGCCATTACACGTTAAACACTTAGAAGATTGGGTGCCATTGGCGTTGCGTTATCTAGGGTTGCCGCCGGGTTGGCGATTTCTAATAACTGAGAGTTATGAAGACGTTTGGGAGGACAAACAGCTGCTTGAAAATGTGGAATAGTGGCGCCCGCTGGCACGTCCTATATCATGCCAAGGTTGTCCCGGTAACCGTAACCCACACAATGCAGTCGGGCGGCCTAAGCAAAGCCCGTCACATGCCGCAAAGCGCAGCGCCGGACAACTGCCAAGTTCGAGGGCGGCGTCCTGCACTTCCTGATAGTGCGGATCGGCAACCGGCGCGAAGCATACCGCTAGCTGGAACCTGATCACAGATTGTTGCGCACGGCCGCCTAGTGCTGCCGGGAATTACAGGGTCAAGGCATCACAGGGTCTTGTATTTTGCATTACAAGGCTGTTTTGAAAATGCAAAATACAAGACCTGATGCAACACTGTTCGGTTAGATTGATCTCAGCGCTTGCTGTCGTGGATGAATCAACTTGGGCTCAACCATGACTACAGTGCAATCCAGTGGCTATCGTGGTGGGTGGCGGTGAGATCGTGCGAACAATCTAACCGCACAGTATTGAGGCCTGATGCCATGGCTCTATAGGCCGAGCGGGATAAGGTAAAATGGGCCAAATAGGAGTCATCGCTATGAAAGAAAAGATTGATAAGTACTTCGATCATGTTGAGTCAATTGCAGGACGAGAGGGCGCTTTCTTCCGGATGGAGAATGATCCTAAGATCATTGTGTCTTCGTATGTGGATGTGCCCGAAGCAGGGTGCCTGACGGCTTTCAGTTTCGGGCTGTCATTGGCGGATTGTAAAGAGTGGCGCTATAGTAAGCCAGAGTTGGTTATCTCCATGGATTCAACCGATATTGCTTGGGCTTTAGCTATGGGTGAACTCGTTCGTTGTGGATGGGGGCGGTGTTTATTTTCGTACGGAGAAGTGCTGGATTTTGGTCGGCAAATTTCTGAGGAATCTGATATGTCGGCGTTTTTGGTTTTTGCAAGTAGTAGTTTGGAGGTGTCTGATCTAAGAGTGGACCTTGATGATTGGATTGTGAATATTTCGCAGATATATCCAGTGCATAAACAAGAGGTTTCATTAATAAGAGAGATAGGGGCGGAGAGATTTTTTTACGATTTTAATATTGACTTCTTTGATCCAAGAAGAAAACCGGTGCTTGTTGTGTAACTGCCCTAAATGAGCTACTGCTCGGCCTCAAAATCTCCCTCGTCTAGGCGCTCCAGGAACACACCCGCAATGTCTGGCGATAGTTCCAGCACCGCTTCGGCTATCTGATGTTGGCCCTTGGCCGCCGCAATTGCGGCAAGTGCGCAACGAACCATGCCTTCGTCCCAGTCGGCAGTTGCACCAAGGGCGACAAGCGATGGCATTCGAGCTAGCGCGGCACGGTAGGCCACTTCCAAGTTTGGCGGCAGCACAGCACCTTGCTTGCGGCGACAAATCTCTACCCACGCAGGGAACTGGAAATAGTCGCTGCCGGCCTTTTCTGGCGCCAGCGCAAGCGCTTCGACAATATGGGGTACTGCTGCAAACGACGCGGAAAGAAAGCATAGGGTCAGGTCTTGTATTTTGCATTTCAAGGCTGTTTGGAGGATGCAAAATACAAGACCTGACCCCAAGATTCTGACCCCAAGATTCGTGACCCCAAGATTCGTTACTATACTTGGCACGCCATTCTGAGGGCTTCCTCATCCATCTCATCTCGTCTGCATCATCAACGTAGTTAAATGAGATGGCGTCCGAAATACACTCTAGAGAAATGGGAATTTCAGGCGGCCACGCTGGTTCTGCTGATGTCCAAAGCAAAGGGTAGGATAGCCAGCCTAAACTCATTGGTAGTGCTGACCATGTAGTACCGCCGTCAGTCGAAACCTCAACGCGCATGGTAGTGTCCACTTGTGTTGGCAGTCGTTCCGTTTCAAACCTAATTCTGCAACTTGAGTGCTCGAATGAGCATTCAAGTTCCTGTTGAAGTGGATATATGTTTTTCATTGTGCCCGACGCCAATGCATGTTTCCATACGATGTGTAGAAGTAATTGATGATACTGGTCACATGCTGTATGGATGTGGCACTGCAATGTCTGCTACCCGCTGGCCCAGAATCGGTGACTCAGCTCCTGATACGGTTAGGATGGCATAGAAGCGTCTACCTAATGCAAGCTGCTGTAGGCAATAGTCGGTGATGATGACCATAAAACCTTGCGCCCATCGCTTGTCCTCAACCCATGCGGTTTCGAAATCCGCAAGCCAGCATACCAGCCCACCTTCTACTGGCACCTCAAACTCGAACCCATCCCAAAGTGCATCCAGGTTTCGGGAGTCAGGCTGCAAAGCGTAACCAAACTGGTTCTGCCAGTGAAGTACATGCCCAAGGTGTTCGACCACGGGTGATATGCCTTGCTTGAAGTCGAGATCGAGCGTTTCGTAGCGATGGTTTGACAGCCAGCTTCGATGGTCGGGTGCGCTGGTGGCGTCGATTACCAAGAGTCCATGGGAATTGACGATTGCGTGCACATCGGGGCGCGTCCAATCCAGTTGTGTGAAGGTAGCCATCGGCGTCGTCTTTGCGTTGCGTATAGTTGAGCCTAATGTGGCAGCTTTATGCTTCCCATATGGTTCCACTCCGCACGAAAAGCGGCAACTTTATTGTTCCAGTCGCGAAATCACGGAACCATAAAGTTGCCGTTTTGCGAAAAACGAAGCATAAAGCTGCTGCGTAAACGGCTGGGATTGCGAGGTTGCGCGATTTGAGAGGTGGGCGCTGGAACCGTTGTGGTGACTGGATTCCCGGCTTAAGAACGTCGGCGCGGAGGGCGTGTAGAGAGGCCGATTCTTACGATGGCTGTAAGAAATTGGCGAAAAGTGGAAGCGTATACCTGCCACGGTGGCAAGTTCATGGTTCCCGCCACAACTATGTGACGGGAACCATAAAGTCTCCGGGGTCGGGAAGCATAACGTTGCCAAACTGCTCGTCGCTGCCCGATTCAACTAATCCTGAGCCCACCCTGGGTGCGCCCTGGGCACGCTGTCAGCGCTGGGGTAGGGGGCTGCGTCTTGCGGTCACGGATTTGCCCGAATCTCGGCAAGCGGCATCAGCACACCACGAGGCCTGCGAAAAATTTAGGTTAGCTTTGGACTTGGGCACTACTGGTGAAAGATGCGGGCTAGCGAGCACGATACAGGGGCGTGACTTGCTTGGGTTGCTACGAGATATCACCCAGGCGAACTAGTCAGTCTGCCCAGGCCTATCTGGTTCTATTGGCGAATGGTGGACAGCGCCTGGCCTCTCTAAGCTGGCTTTCACGAGATATAGACGATCGTGAGAGAGCATCATGGCTAAGGACACTACAGCCGGCAACAGCCAGGCTACCTCGGTACTGCTATCCAGTACGTTTGCTTTCACCATCTGCTTTGCGGTCTGGATGATGTTTGCCGTGCTAGGCATACCCATCAAGAAGCAGCTGGATTTATCTGAAACACAGTTTGGCCTGTTGGCCGCCATGCCCGTGCTGACGGGCTCATTGGTGCGGGTGCCGCTGGGCATCTGGACTGACCGCTACGGCGGCCGCATCGTGCTGTTCATACTGATGCTGTCCACAGTCATTCCCATCTGGCTGATGAGCTATGCAACTGCCTACTGGCAATTCCTGGTTCTGGCGCTGTTTGTGGGCCTGGCGGGCGGCTCGTTCTCGGTGGGTACGCCCTATGTCGCGCGCTGGTTTCCCAAGAGCCGCCAGGGTTTTGCCATGGGCGTGTTCGGCGCGGGCAACTCCGGTTCGGCCCTGACCAAATTCGTGGCGCCTGCGCTGATTGCCTCGGCGGGTGGCGCGTGGGTGATCGTGCCCAAGGTTTACGCTGTTGCCATGCTGGTGACAGCCGTGCTGTTCTGGTTTCTCTCGGCCAGCAATCCCGCTCATCTGGTCAAGCAAAGTGGCAGTTTTGGCGAGCAGTTGAAGATGCTGCGCGACCCCCGCGTCTGGCGCTATTGCCAGTACTACTCCGTGGTATTCGGTGGTTACGTGGGCTTGGCACTATGGATGACCAAGTACTACATCGGCGAATACGGCTTTGATCTCAAGCTGGCTGCATTGCTTGCTGCCTGTTTTTCTCTGCCTGGTGGGGTGCTGCGGGCGATTGGTGGGTGGGTGTCGGACAAATACGGTGCCTACAAGACCACCTGGTGGGTGATGTGGGTGTGCTGGATTGCCTTCTTTCTGCTCAGCTATCCGCAAACCCAATTCACCATCCTTACCGTCGAAGGCCCTCGCACCTTCCATATTGGCCTGAATGCGACGCTGTTTACCGTCCTGCTGTTTGTGGTCGGTATCGCCATGGCGATAGGCAAGGCTTCGGTATTCAAGTTCATATCAGACGAATTCCCCACCAATATTGGTGCGGTTTCTGGCGTGGTCGGTCTCGCTGGCGGCTTGGGCGGATTCATCCTGCCCATCATGTTCGGCGCCTTACTGGATCTGACCGGCATCCGCTCCAGTGCCTTCATGCTGCTGTATGGCACGGTCTGCGTCAGCCTGGTCTGGATGCACTTCAGTTTCCGCCCGGAGAGCGTCGCAGAGGGGCAGCGCGCCTTGGCTTCCCGTGCGGCATAACTGTTCCAAAGCAAGCGCTTACGGATTCACTCTTTTCCTCCATCAAGGATATCTATCATGTCCAGTCACGTACTAAAGCGCTGGGAACCGGAAAATACCAGCTTCTGGGAGCAAACCGGTGCGCGGATTGCCAATCGCAATTTATGGATCTCCATTCCGGCACTGATGCTTGCCTTCAGTGTCTGGATGCTCTGGAGTGTGGTGGTGGTCAACCTCGACAAGGCAGGTTTTCAGCTATCCAAGAACCAGATGTTCTGGCTGACGGCACTGCCGGCCTTGTCTGGAGCAACCCTGCGGATTTTCTATTCCTTCCTGGTGCCCATCTTTGGCGGGCGCAAATGGACGGCCATCTCCACCGCCAGCCTGCTGATACCGGCACTGGGCATGGGGTTCGCGTTGCGCGACCCCAGTACCAGCTTCCCCACCTTGCTTATCTTGGCGCTGCTGTGTGGCCTGGGCGGGGGCAACTTCAGCTCCAGCATGTCCAACATCAGTTTCTTTTTCCCCAAGGCTAAAAAAGGCCTGGCCACCGGCTTGAATGCCGGGATCGGCAATCTTGGGGTCTCGCTGGTGCAGTTTGTGGTGCCCGTGGTGATATCCATGGGCCTGCTGGGAGCGATGGGTGGCGAGCCGCAGCAGTATGTGAAGGATGGCGTGGAAAAAAGCATCTGGTTGCAGAATGCCGGCTTTGTCTGGGTGCCTTTTATCATCGCTGCCAGCCTGGCCGCCTGGTTTGGCATGAATGACATTGCCGATGCCAAGGCGTCGTTTGCCGATCAGGCTGTGATCTTCAAGCGCAAGCATAACTGGCTGATGTGCTGGCTCTATGTGGGCACCTTTGGTTCCTTCATCGGCTTCTCTGCAGGCCTTGCCATGCTGACCAAGTCCCAGTTTCCTGGCATCAACCCCACGGCCTACGCCTTTCTCGGCCCTCTGGTGGGCGCCTTGGCGCGGCCCCTGGGTGGTTGGGTGTCTGACAAGCTGGGCGGTGCGCGCGTCACACTGTGGACCTTCGCCGGCATGATTGCGGCCGTCTTCGGGGTGCTGCATTACCTGCCACAAGGCGGGCAGGGGGGCGACTTCTATGGCTTCCTGGCCATGTTCATCCTGTTGTTTGCCCTTACCGGCATAGGCAACGGCTCTACCTTCCGCATGATTCCGGTGATCTTCCTGACTGAGCGTCAGCGCGAAGCCAAGGGGCGTGGCGAGAAAGCCGAAAAACAGGCGGTAGTGGATGCCAGCAAAGAGGCGGCTGCCGTACTGGGCTTTTCCGGCGCCATAGGGGCGTATGGCGGCTTCTTCATTCCCAAGAGCTTCGGCACGTCGATAGACCTGACCGGCGGGGTGGATGGCGCGCTATTCTGCTTTATCGCTTTCTACCTGAGCTGCATGGCCATCACCTGGTGGTATTACGCACGCAAGCAGGCGCTCATGCCTTGCTGATCCCCTAGCGCCCTTATGGGCGCTTTTTTATTTGTGGCCATGTGGGACTAGTCCATATGGCCTATGCGGACTAGTCCCACTGCGCTGCCTTACCCCCTCCCTCCGGTGAATGGGAAGCGCAGGCGCAAAAACCTACAGTGGCACTATCCCAATCGCAGCCCGGGCCACCTTCAGGGTGACCGTCATGGAGAGCAATAATGAGTCACTTTCTGGATCGACTGAAATTCATGTCGCGCGTGAAGTCCACTTTCTCGGACGGTCATGGCGCGGTGGTGGATGAGGATCGCAAATGGGAAGACGGCTACCGCAGCCGTTGGCAGCACGACAAGATCGTGCGCTCCACCCACGGTGTGAACTGCACCGGCTCCTGCAGCTGGAAGGTATACGTCAAGAACGGTCTGATCACCTGGGAAACCCAGCAAACTGATTACCCGCGTACCCGCCCAGACCTGCCGAATCATGAGCCCCGCGGCTGCCCTCGCGGTGCCTCATACAGCTGGTATGTATATTCGGCGCAGCGGGTGAAGTACCCGATGATACGTGGCCGCCTGATCGAGATGTGGCGCGAAGCCCGCAAGACCATGGATCCGATCGCTGCCTGGGAATCCATCAGTCAGAACCCAGAGAAAGCCAAGCGCTACAAGAGTGTGCGCGGGCAGGGGGGCTTTGTACGGGCCGACTGGGATACGGCCACCGAGATCATTGCGGCCGCCAATGCACTGACCATCAAGAAATACGGGCCTGATCGCATCGTGGGCTTCTCGCCGATTCCGGCCATGTCCATGGTGTCCTACGCTGCCGGTGCCCGCTACCTGAGCCTGCTTGGCGGCGCCTGCCTGAGTTTCTACGACTGGTACTGTGATTTGCCACCGGCCAGCCCACAGATCTGGGGTGAGCAGACCGATGTGCCTGAGTCGGCCGACTGGTACAACTCGACCTACCTGATGGTTTGGGGCTCCAATGTGCCCATGACACGTACCCCGGACGCTCATTTCTACACCGAGGTTCGCTACAAGGGCACCAAGACCGTGGCCGTGTCGAGCGACTTTGGCGAGATGGTGAAATTTGGCGACATCTGGCTGGCGCCCAAGCAGGGTACCGATGCCGCCCTGGCCATGGCCATGGGGCATGTGATCCTCAAGGAGTTTCACCTGACAGGCAAGTCAGACTACTTCAGCAGCTATGCCAAACAGTACACCGACATGCCCATGCTGGTGATGCTGAAGGAGCGCAACGGTTGCCTGGTGCCCGATCACTTCCTGCGTGCAGCCCACCTGGCGGGCAATCATGGCGAGGCAAACAATCCGGAGTGGAAAACGCTGCAGATTGATGCCCGTAGCGGCGATGTCGTGGTGCCTAACGGCACCATCGGTTTCCGCTGGGGCGAGGGCAAGGTCAATGATGGCGAAAAGGTGGGCCGCTGGAATCTGGAACAGAAGGATGGCGGTAGCGGCCGCGAGGTCGATCCGCTGCTCAGCCTGATTGATCAGCGCGATGACGTTGCAGGCGTGGGCTTCCCCTATTTTGGCGGCGAGCACGATGAGCTGCTGGTGCGCAACGTACCGATCAAGCGTATCGCCCTGGCCGATGGCACAACCGTGTCTGTGGCAACTGTGTATGACCTGCAAATGGCCAATTACGGCGTAGACCGTGGCCTGGGTGGCGGCAATGTCGCTGCCAGCTTTGATGATGACGTGCCCTATACCCCGGCCTGGCAAGAGAAACACACCACAGTGCGGCGCGAACTGGTGATCCAGGTTGCACGCGAATTCGCCCAGAATGCCCACGACACCCATGGCAAGAGCATGGTCATCGTCGGCGCAGCGCTGAACCACTGGTACCACATGGACATGACCTATCGCGGCATCATCAATATGCTGATGATGTGTGGCTGCGTGGGCCAGAGCGGTGGTGGCTGGGCCCACTATGTGGGCCAGGAAAAACTGCGGCCCCAGTTTGGCTGGGCCCCGCTGGCTTTCGCCAGCGACTGGCAGCGCCCACCGCGGCAGATGAATGGCACAAGCTTCTTCTATGCCCACACCAGCCAGTGGCGCCACGAAAAGCTGCACGTGGACGAGATACTCGCCCCCACGGCAGACCGTGCCAAGTATGGCCGCATGAGCATGATAGACCTGAACGCCAAGTCCGAGCGCATGGGCTGGTTGCCTTCGACGCCGCAACTGCAAACCAATCCGCTGGACGTGGTGGCTGCGGCCGAAGCAGCCGGCCAAGATCCGGTGGCCTATGCCGCCGCACAGCTCAAGTCGGGCAGTTTGCACATGAGTTGTGAAGACCCTGACAATCCGGCTAACTTCCCCCGCAATATGTTTGTCTGGCGCTCCAATATTCTTGGCTCCAGCGGCAAGGGCCATGAGTATTTCCTCAAGTACCTGCTGGGTACCCAGAACGCCCTGTTCGCCGACGAGGCCGACGCCATCCGGCCGTCCGAGGTGAAGTTCCACGAGCAGGCTGCCGAGGGCAAGCTGGATCTGCTGACCGTGCTGGACTTCCGCATGAGTACCACCTGCCTGTATGGCGACATCGTGCTGCCTACCGCTACCTGGTATGAAAAGGACGACCTCAATACCTCGGACATGCACCCCTTCATCCACCCTCTCAGCGAGGCCGTACAGCCGCTATGGGAGAGCAAGACCGACTGGGAAATCTACAAGCTGCTGGCCAAGAAGTTCAGTGACATCGGCGGGCCGTATCTCGGCACGCGCAAGGACATCGTACTGACGCCGCTGATGCATGACACCCCGGGCGAACTGGGCCAGCCGCTGGAGCCCAAGGACTGGAAGCATGGTGAGTGTGACCTGATACCGGGCAAGACAGCGCCCAATATGACCGTGGTGGAACGCAACTACGCCGATATCTACAAGAAGTTCACCTCCATCGGCCCCTTGCTCGACAAGCTGGGCAATGGCGGCAAAGGCATCAACTGGGATACCAAGCACGAAGTGCATGAGATTGCCGGCCTGACCAAGACCGTGACCGAGCCGGGCGTGAGCCAGGGGCGGCCACGGCTGGATAGCGCGATCGATGCAGCCGAGATGATCCTGACCTTTGCGCCTGAGACCAATGGTCATGTATCGGTCAAGGCCTGGGACGCTCTGAGCAAGATCACTGGTCGAGACCATACCCACCTGGCAGTCGGTCGCGAACACGACAAGATCCGGTTCCGTGATGTGCAGGCGCAGCCGCGCAAGATCATCTCGGCGCCGACCTGGTCGGGGCTGGAGAGCGAAGAGGTCAGCTACAACGCAGGCTACACCAATGTGCATGAGCTGATTCCCTGGCGCACGCTGACGGGCCGGCAGCAGTTCTATCAGGATCACCGCTGGATGCTGGATTTCGGTGAGGGCTCGTGCGTATACAAGCCGGCCATCGACACCAAGACCGTCAAGCCCATGCTGGGACGCCATTCGAATGGTGAGCATGAACTGGTGCTGAACTGGATTACGCCACATCAGAAGTGGGGCATACACAGCACCTATTCGGACAATCTGCGCATGCTGACGCTAAGCCGTGGCGGCCCGCACGTCTGGATATCGGAGGCCGAAGCCAAGCAGGCTGGCATCGTCGACAACGACTGGGTGGAAGTCTTCAACGTCAACGGCACCCTGACCGCCCGCGTGGTGGTGAGCCAGCGCGTACCGCAGGGCATGTGCCTGATGTACCACGCTCAGGAAAAGATCGTGAACGTGCCCGGCGCGGAAACCAGCGGCAAGCGTGGTGGTATCCATAACTCGGTTACTCGTACGGTGCTCAAGCCCACCCACATGATAGGTGGCTATGCCCAGCAGGCTTATGGCTTCAACTACTACGGCACGGTAGGTAGCAATCGCGATGAGTTTGTCGTGCTGCGCAAGATGAAGAAAGTGGAGTGGCTGGAAGGGCCGCGCGTCGAGGACGAAGAAGGAGTCGCCAAATGAAAATCCGCGCCCAAGTCGGCATGGTGTTGAATCTCGATAAATGTATCGGGTGCCATACCTGCTCCGTCACCTGCAAGAACGTCTGGACCAGTCGCGACGGGGTGGAATACGCCTGGTTCAACAATGTGGAAACCAAGCCTGGCATCGGCTATCCCAAGGAATGGGAAAACCAGGCCAAATGGAATGGCGGCTGGAAGCGCAATACCGCAGGCAAGCTGGAACCTCGCCAGGGCGGCAAGCTCAAGATCTTGGCCAATCTGTTTGCCAACCCCAATCTGCCGGCGATAGATGACTACTACGAGCCCTTCACCTATGACTACGAGCACCTTCAAAAAGCCCCACTGAGCCAGACGCCTCCGACCGCGAGGCCGGTGTCTGTCATCACCGGCAAGAAGATGGACAAGATACAGTGGGGGCCGAACTGGGAGGATGACCTGGGCGGCGAATTCAGCTCGCGCTCCAGGGACCAGTTGTTCGAAGGCCTGCAGAAGGAGATGTACTCGACTTTCGAGAGCACCTTCATGATGTACCTGCCGCGCTTGTGCGAGCACTGCCTGAATCCCACCTGTGTGGCATCGTGTCCGTCCGGCTCGATCTACAAGCGTGAGGATGATGGCATCGTGCTGGTGGATCAGGACAAGTGCCGCGGCTGGCGCATGTGCATCTCGGGCTGTCCGTACAAGAAGATCTATTACAACTGGCAGAGTGGCAAGGCAGAGAAGTGTACCTTCTGCTTCCCCCGGATCGAGGCTGGCCAGCCCACAGTCTGCTCGGAAACCTGCGTAGGCCGCATCCGCTATCTGGGTGTGCTGCTGTACGACGCCGATCTGATTGAACAGGCTGCCTCCACCCCCAATGAGCAGGATCTGTACGAGGAGCAGCTCAAGGTCTTCCTGGATCCCCACTCGCCCGCCGTGATTGCCGAAGCCCGCAAGCAGGGTATACCGGAAAGCTGGTTGGAAGCGGCCCGCAAATCGCCGGTTTACAAGATGGCCTGCGAATGGAAAGTGGCCTTTCCCCTGCATCCCGAGTACCGCACGCTGCCCATGGTCTGGTACATCCCACCGCTGTCGCCCATACAAAGCGCGGCAGAGGCCGGCCGGATGCCGCACAAGACCCTGGGCGACAGCATCATTCCTGACGTGAAGAGCTTGCGCATACCGGTGCGTTACCTGGCCAATCTGCTGACGGCGGGCAAGGAAAAACCCATTGTGACGGCGCTTGACCGCATGATCGCCATGCGTGCCTACAAGCGTGGCGAGGTGGTGCATGGCAAGCAGGAGGTCAGCCTGTTGCAGCAAGTGGGGCTGGATGCGGCCACGGTGGAGGATATGTATCAGATCATGGCCATCGCCAACTACGAGGATCGCTTCGTGATTCCGACCAGCCACAAGGAAATGGTCGAGGATAGCTTCAACGACAAAGGTAGCTGTGGCTTTACTTTCGGCAATGGCTGCTCTGGTGGTACCTCGGAAGGCTCGCTGTTTGGCAAGAAGCCGCAGGGTAGCGTGATCTTTGTCGAGATGCCCAAGTCGCGCAAGAAGCCTGTGACAACGGAGGAGTAAACGACAGGGGAGGCGTCGCAGCCTTCCGGGACGTTGTGCTGCGACACCATCCCCCGCGTTTCAGGAGTACACCATGAGCCTATACCGCATTCTTTCCGCCCTGCTTACTTACCCTGAGCCGGACCTTATCGACGCCCTGATGGAAATCGACGACGCACTGGATGCGTATCCCGATGCCCAGGAAGCACTTGCCGAGCTGACGGATTTCCTCAAGCAGCATGATCTGATCGCGTTGCAGGAGAACTATGTCGCCACCTTTGACCGCAACCCTGCTCACTCACTGCACCTGTTTGAGCATGTGCATGGCGAAAGCCGCGATCGTGGTCAGGCCATGGTCGATCTGCTGCACGAGTATCAGCAGCACGGCTTTGAGCCCGATGCGGCTGAACTGCCCGACCATGTGCCGCTGTTTCTTGAGTATCTGAGCCTGGTGAGCCCAGCGCAGGCAGAAGCCCTGCTGGGTGATGCGATACATGTGCTGGCCGCCATAGGCCGCCGCCTGGGTCGCAACGAAAGCCCCTATGCCGCTGTCTTTGCGGTGCTGTGCACCCTGACGGCCGTGGTGCCGCTGGAGCAGACCGACCCGCCGGTGCGGGACATGGACGAGGCCATGGAAACCTTTGGTCCGGGCGTAGATGGTGTCGAGCCACTACTCAAGCCCACGTTGAGCGGCACCCACACCGTGCAGTTCTACCCGCGCGCGGCAAGCGCACATTGAATCCACCGGGAGCACCATCATGAGCTACCTGCACCAATTCGTATTCGGCATCTACCCTTACATTGCTTTCGCCATCTTTATCCTGGGTAGCCTGGCCCGCTTCGAGCGAGAGCAATACACCTGGAAGAGCGACAGCTCACAAGTGCTGCATCGTGGCAATCTGCGACTGGGCAATATCCTGTTTCACCTGGGCATCATTGGGCTGTTCTTTGGCCATCTGGTCGGCCTGCTGACACCGGTAGCGGTGTGGGACGCACTGGGGGTAACGCATGGCTTCAAGCAGGCATTCGCCATGGCGGCCGGGGGTGTCATGGGTGGCCTGTGCCTGTTGGGCCTGCTCATACTGTTGCATCGCCGCCTGAGCGATCCGCGCATCCGTGCCGTCACCAAGCCTGGCGACAAGGTGTTGCTGCTCTGGATACTGGTCACCTTGCTGCTGGGTTTGTCCACCATCTTCGTCTCGGCCCAGCATATGGATGGCCATGAGATGGTCTTGCTGATGGCCTGGGCGCAGCACATTGTGACCTTCAAGGGCGACGCCGCTGCCTTTATCGTCGGTGCCCATCTCTTGTTCAAGCTGCATCTGTTCATGGGCATGACCTTGTTTGTCATCTTCCCCTTCACCCGGCTGGTGCATGTCTGGAGTGGCTTTGCCTCGGTGACCTACCTGGGCCGTGCTTGGCAGCTGGTTCGCCCACGCTGATCGCCTTAGAACAGGTTCTTAGCTTGCGCTCGGCCCGGCCGGGCGCCTTACCGTACCAGGAGGCCAATATGGCTGTTGTGGTGAATGGCGTAGAACTGAGTGACGCCGATATGGAACAGGAACTGCCGCTGCACGGCGATGCCCCCAACCCCATGCAGCGCGCCATGACGGCACTGGTGCTGCGGCGGGTGCTGCTGGATGAAGCCAGGCGGCTGGGTTTGCCATCTGCCGATGAGGAGGCTGCCATCGATGCACTGTTGGCAAGTGAGGTGCAAGTGCCTACGCCGGACGAGGCCAGTTGTCGCCGTCACTACCAGCAATACCCCCAGCGCTTTACCGTGGGTGAGCTGGTCGAGGTCGACCATATCCTCTTTCAAGTCACACCCAGGGTGCCGCTGGAGGCATTGCGCGGCCTGGGGGAGCAGACACTGGCTGAGTTGCTGGCTGAACCGGCTTTGTTTGCCGAGCGTGCCCGTACCTTGTCCAACTGCCCCTCAGGCGAGGTAGGCGGCAACCTCGGGCAACTGAGCCGTGGCGATACGGTGCCGGAATTCGAGCGTGTCGTGTTTGCCATGTCGCCGGGCAGCATCCTGCCGCGCCTGCTGGAAACCCGCTTTGGCTTGCATATCGTGCGGGTGGCGCGACGGGTAGAAGGCCGTCTGCTGCCCTATGAGCAGGTTGCCGAGCAGATTGCCGCCGCCCTGCATACTGCCAGCCAGGACGCCGCCTGGCGCCAATACCTGCAACTGCTGGTCGGCCGCGCCCGGATAGAAGGCATTGCGCTGGAAGGCGCCGACAGCCCGCTGGTGCAATGAACGCCGTGAAGATCACGCCACCCAGGAAATCGATATGTCCTTGCCCATCAACTCGTTTTCGGATTTTCTCCTTGCTGCCAAGCAGCAAGATCAACCGCAACGCTTGCTGTTTGTCTTTGCCAGGGCCGAGTTGCCAGAGCAGGCCAGTCTGGAGGAGCGCGCCCGCTTTGACGCGGGGCAGGGCGGTACGCTGGCGCCCTTGATGTGTGTCGACAAGCTGCCTGAGGAAATCGGCGACTTTGTCCAGTTGCGTACCGAGTCTGAACAGATGGGGCCATCGTGGCAGCTGCTGTTTGCTGCCAGCCTGGCTGGTCGTGGCGGCAAGGCGCCGGGCAGCGCTGAGGCCGAACCCCATCTGAATCGCATGATAGAAGCGATCAAACAAGGCAGGGTGCAGCAGCTGCTGGCATTTGACCGCCAAGGCGAACCTCAACGCCTGTATTGATGGGCGCCTCAAGGCTAGGCTGGCTTGCCAGCCGGCTGGTGTGCGCGCCACCGGTCGGTTCTGCCTGCGGCTACCTCTACCCGGCCGCGCTGCCGGGTTTTTTCCGTGCAGGAGCGCTTCGCCAGAATGACTAGTCCCTACAGCGAATAGCGATGCCGCCGCAGGCTGCGCACAATGGTGGCCAGACTCCCTCGGGCTGTTGCCATGATTACTCCCACTGCCGCACCCGTATTGATCGACCCCTACCATCGCCGCATCGACTACCTGCGTGTATCGGTGACCGATCGGTGCGATCTGCGCTGTACCTACTGCCTGCCCAAGGGCTTTAAAGGCTTTGAGGAGCCTGCCAACTGGCTGACTCACCAGGAAATGAGCCGACTGGTTGGCCTGTTCGTGCAACTGGGCGTACGCAAGGTGAGATTGACCGGTGGCGAGCCCTTGCTGCGTCGCGGGATTGCCACCCTGGCGGGGCAGATAGCCGGCCTGCCCGGTCTGCAGGATCTATCACTGTCCAGCAACGGTACCCAGCTGGCCCAGCATGCAACCGCCTTGCGTGCGGCAGGTGTGCGGCGCCTGAATATCAGCCTCGATACCCTGGATGAAAGCTGTTTTGCCAGGATAACCGGGCGCGACTGCCTGGTTGATGTGCTGCAGGGCCTGTCTGTGGCCAAGGCGGCCGGCTTTGCACCGATCAAGCTCAATATGGTGGTGCAGGCGGGGGTGAATGAAGCCGAAGTGGAGCGCATGGTGGATTTCTCCATTGAGCACGGTTTTATCCTGCGCCTGATCGAAGCCATGCCCATAGGCGACACCGGCAGGCAGACTGGCGTGGTCGATCTGACGGCGTTGGGGCTGCGGCTGGCTGAGCGCTTTGGCTTGATACCCGAGGTAAAAGGCCAGGGGGCTGGGCCTGCGCGTTACTGGACGACTGCCGATGGTGAGATGAGCCTGGGTGTCATCACGCCCATGTCGCAGCATTTTTGCGCCGCATGTAACCGCGTCCGGCTTGGGGTGGATGGCACCCTGTATCTTTGCCTGGGCCAGGAAGACAAGGTGGCGCTGGGGCAGCAGTTGCGTGCAGGTGCCAGTGATGCGGAGCTGAGTGCCGCCATCGTGGCAGCCATCGCGGCCAAGCCAGAGCGGCATGAGTTCACTACCCAGCCCACCAAAATTGTTCGTTTCATGTCCCAGACTGGGGGCTGAGATGCATGACCTTGAACGCTTCATTGATGGTTTTCAGCGCTTTCAGCTGCACTACTTCGAACAGACGCCAGCCCTGTACCGCGATCTGCGCGAGGGTCAGCACCCCAATACACTGCTGATAGGCTGCTGCGACTCCCGGGTCGATCCTGCCTTGCTGCTAGGGTGCGATCCCGGCGATATCTTTACCGTACGCAATGTCGCCAATCTGGTGCCGCCCTGCAACCATGGCCTGAGCCACCAGGGGGTGGCAGCCGCCATTCAGTTCGCTGTAGATCAACTGCGGGTGGCACGCATCATCATCCTGGGCCACGCCCAATGCGGCGGCATCCGCGCCCTGGTGGAGCAGCGTTTCCCGGTTGATGGCGAGACCGACTTCATCGGCCGCTGGGTGCGTATTGCCGAGCCGGCCAGGGCCAGGGTGGCGCAGCAGCTACCCATGGCCACAGCGGCCGAACGGCAGCGGGCGTGCGAATTGGCGGCCATCCTGGTTTCGCTACGGAATCTTGAATCCTTCCCTTGGGTGCAGCAACGGCTGGCCCAGGGCGACATCACCTTGCATGGCTGGTACTTCGATCTGGATGCAGGCGCGTTGCTGGCCTACTCACCGCGTGCCGATGCCTTTCTGCCGCTGGTGTGCCCACTGGTTCCGGAGGATGCATGAGTCGGGTATTTGGCCTGATAGGCCGCTCTGGCAGCGGCAAGACCAGCCTGATCGAAGCCCTGCTGCCGTGCTTCGCGGCACAGGGCTTGCGCGTCAATGTCATCAAGCACAGCCACCACGATGTGCAACTGGAGCCGCCCAGCAAGGACAGCGCACGATTCCGTTCAGCCGGCGCTGCCGAGGTGCTACTGGCTACGCCCTATCGCTTCGCCATTTTCCATGAGCTGCATGATGCGCCGGAGCCGGGCCTGGATGCGCAACTGGCGCGGCTGGCCCCTGCTGACCTGACCCTGGTCGAGGGATACAAGCGGTTTGCCATACCGCGGTTGGAAGTGTACCGGCCGGCACTGGGACTGGCGCCCCTTTACCCGGAGCTGCCTGAGCTATTGGCAGTTGCCAGTGATCAGGCCATAGACACTACCTTGCCCGTGCTCGATCTCAATCAGCCCGCCTTCATCGCGGCGTTCATTCTGGAAAGCCTGCAATCACATGCATAGCCTAGAGGACATACAACACTTCCTGGCCAGCCATCCGGTAGCGACCCCAGGTACGGAGCAGGTGCCCCTGCATCTGGCGGCTGGTCGCGTCAGCACTCAGACCATCAAGGCCACGCATGAATTGCCGGACTTTGACAATAGCGCCATGGATGGCTACGCCATTGCCATGCGCCCCGAGCAACCTCTGGGGCCGTTCCGCCTGGTGGGGTATGCAGCGGCGGGAGCTGGCGAACGGCTGCAGATCGCCGCCGGCGAGTCGGTGCGGGTGCTTACGGGGGCGCCATTGCCCTTGGGCTGCCAGGGGGTGGTGCCCCAGGAGCAGGTGAAGGTGGAAGGAGACCAAGTGCACCTGGCCTCGCCGCTGTGCTATGGCGCACACATGCGCCTGCGGGGCAGTGAGCTGAGCGCCGGTAGCGTGCTGCTGTATCGCGGCGAACGCCTACGTCCATTGCAGGTGGGGCTGCTGGCCACGCAGGGACATGCGGCGCTGGAGGTGTATCGCCGACCGGTGATCGGCGTACTGTCTACGGGTAGCGAGTTGCAGGCGCTGGGCCAGCCCTTGGCGCCAGGCCAGATATACGATGCTAACCGCCCGCAGCTGCTAGCGCTTGCCGCCAGAGCCGGTGCCGAGGTGCTTGATCTCGGCTGGGTGCCTGATGACCTGGAAGTAACCAGGGAGCGGCTGCAGGCTGCAGCCGGCCAGTGCGACATCCTAGTCAGTTCGGGCGGTGCGTCTGTCGGTGAGGCAGACCATGTGCGTACGGCAGTGGAGGCATTGGGCGCCATCAGTCATTGGCAGGTCGCCATCAAGCCCGGCAAGCCATTTGCCTTCGGGCATGTCCAGGGTAAGCCGTTTCTGGGGCTGCCAGGCAACCCGGTGGCGGCGGCCATCACCTTTCTGCTGCTGGCCCGCCCTTTTATACAGCGGGCCTGCGGCGAGAACATGCGTAGCCGTTTGCCCTGCTACCTGCCCCTGGCGGAGTCAGTGGAAAACATGGCGTTACGCCGGCAATTCCTGCGTGCCAGGCTGCTGGAGCAGGAAGGACAGCGTTGTGTGCAGGCCTATGAGCAACAAGGGTCGGCGGCGCTGGCTTCGCTGGCAGAGGCGGATGTATTGCTGGAAATCCCTGAGCGTACCCGGCTGGCTGCGGGCATGCGCGTGCGTTGTCACCACCTGTTTGAATTGGCTTAGAGCCTGTTCAAAGTCTTTTCGCCGCGTCGCTGGTCTGGAAAACGGCCAGGCACAAGGCGTGGTGCGCAGGCAATAACAAGTTATTGCCAAGCGCCACAACGCAGTGAATGGCCGTTTTCCAGATCAGCCCTTCGGGTTCGCAGCCTTGCCGGCGAATGGCAGCGTTGCAAGCCGCTTACGGTACCCGTACCGCTGCGCGGCTTGCGCCTTGCCCTTCATCCGGCAAGGTTGCGAACGACGCGGTGAAAAGACTTTGAACAGGCTCTTACGCCTGATGACCCCATCATGACCATACAACTACTGTACTTTGCCCGTTTGCGCGAGGTATTGGGCTGCGAGAGCGAGTATCTGGACGCGTCGGCTACGCCATGGGATGTGGCTGGCCTGCTGGCACACCTGCGCAGCCGTGGCGGCGCCTGGGCGGTCGAGCTGGCGGTCGATAAAGTGTTCCGGGTGGCAGTCAATCAGGAGCTTGCCAACCAGGGCACACCCATACCGTCTGGAGCCGAAGTGGCGATTTTTCCGCCGGTGACGGGTGGATAAGCGGCCAAAATATTCAGATGACGGGTTCTCAGGCCAGTCCCAGCCACGGGCTGCGTGTGCGGGCAACGGCCAGGATATACGCCACACAGGCCAGCGCTGCCAGCAGCCAGCACGCCCTGCGGTTTGTATTCAACTCAGGCTGCAGCGCCAGCTTGCCGGTGGCGATGTAAGCCAGCAGGGCGATCACTTTGGCCGTCAGCCAGTGTTGCTGGAACGGGTACTGGCCGCTCAGCCAGGCAAGGCTGATGGCGGCCGACAGCAACACGGTATCATTGACATGGGGCAGCCAGCGCAACGTAGGCACTTGGCGCCAATTGTGCCCGGCCAGGGCCAGGCCGCCGCGCAGCATGAACAGACCCACACTAAGGAGGGCCGCCGTAATATGGAGATGGCGCAGGGTAAGGTAGCTCATGGTGCCCTGATATACAGTGTCTTGGGATAGTCAGTCTGCCCGGGGCAGACTGGGAAACAGAATAGCGCAGGGCAGCTCAGCGTGCCTTGAACGGGATCAAGTTGATGAACAGACCGGATGCACAGATAGCCGACTCGGTAGATCAGCCCGCTCTGCGGGACAGGTTGTCGACGCGTATCGTGGCCAGTGCCCTGTTGGCGCTGCTGGTGGTACTGAGCATGATAGGCTGGACCTTGTGGCTTTCCTGGCAGCTTGAGGGGGCGGGGGCTGCGATCAATGATGCCGGCAGTTTGCGCATGCGTGCCAACCGGGTAGGTATCGAGCTGTTGCAGGCCAGCGCAGCCAGGCCGGCACAATGGCATGCCGAATTGCAGGCCCAGCGCGATACGCTCTCCCGCCTGCAGCGGGGGGTGCCGTCCCGTCCGCTATTTCTGCCGAATGACGCGGCAATCCGCGCGCAAATGCAACTGGTGGAGCGTACCTGGATGACTCAGTTGCAGCCTGCTGCCGAGTCCACACTGCAAGGTCGCGACCACACGGCCTATTTGCGCGCCTTGCCCGTATTCGTGCAAGAGGCCGACCACCTAGTGCAGATGATAGAAACCGACAATGCCGGCAAGACCACACTGCTGCGCATGTCGCAGGCCGTCTTGCTGGGTATTGCCTGCGTGGGCACGCTGACACTGATTTATCTGCTCTACCTTTGGATCATCTCGCCGGTGCTGCATCTGCAAGAGGGCCTGCGCCGCATGACGGCGCGGGAGTTTGGGGTAAGGCTGCCGGTGGAAAGCCGAGACGAGTTTGGCGTGCTGGCCTATGGCTTCAACCGCATGGCAGATGAGCTAGAAGGCCTGTACCGCGAACTGGAAGACCGGGTGCAGCAAAAGACGGCGCAGTTGGCCAACCAGAATCGCGAACTTGGCGCGCTCTATGATATGGCCGCCTTCCTGAACCAGCCTACAGACATCGACACGCTGTGCCATGGCTTTCTGCAGCGGGTAATGCAGCAGTTCAATGCCGATGGCGGCAGCATCCGCGTGATCGACCCCCTGGGTGAGAAGCTGCATCTGGTGGTCTCCGAAGGCCTGTCTGAGTCGCTAGAAGAAACCGAGCACTGCATGAAGGTGGATGCCTGCTTTTGTGGCGAAGCCACCAAGCAGGGAGTGGTCGTGATACGCGACTTCCGCAAGCTGCCCCAGCCGGAGGCCTTTCATTGCGCCAAGGAGGGTTTTCAGGGTCTGGCCGTGTTCAGGGTGGTGACCCGTGACGAGGTGCTGGGCTCCTTCTCGCTGCATTTTCGCAGCACCCATGAGGTGCCGGCTGCCGAGGCGCAGTTGCTGGAGACCTTGGGGCAGCATCTGGGGGTGGCGCTGGATAATCGCCGTCTCAGCGCCAAGGCCCGCCAGCTGGCGGTGGCGGAGGAGCGCAATCTGGTCGCCCAGGGCCTGCACGACAGTATTGCGCAGGGCCTGAACTTCCTGAATCTGCAGTTGCAGATGCTGGACTCGGCGCTAGGCCGGGAAGACCTCAAGGAAGTACGTGAAATTGTGCCTTTGTTAAGGACGGGCGTTGATGAGAGCTATCAGGATGTGCGCGAGCTGCTGCTGAACTTTCGCAGCAAGCTGGGCCAGGGGGCCTTGCTGGCGGCCGTGGAAGACACCATTGCCCGCTTCCGCAGGCAGACCGGCATGGCGGTGCTGTTGCAGGTGGACGAGTTGGAGGGCGCCCCCTTGCCGCCAGAACAGCAGTTGCAGGTACTGTTCATCCTGCAGGAGGCGCTGTCGAATATACGCAAGCACGCGCAGGCCAGCCAAGCGACGGTCGAAATCAACAATCGGCGGGATTTCGAGATGGTGATACGCGACAATGGGCGCGGCTACGAGCCCGCCGAGGTGGCGGAACGTGGCGAGCGCCATGTGGGTCTGCATATCATGCAAGAGCGCGCCAAGCGGCTGAATGCCTCCTTGGTATTGGATGCTCGCCCTGGGGCAGGGGTCAGCATCAAACTGGTTCTGCCGCAGACTGCCCGCCAGGCAGCCTGATTTCATACACTTGGATAGACCATGACCATTCGTATTTTACTGGTAGATGACCACAGCTTGTTTCGTTCCGGCGTACGCCAGCTCTTGCAGCGCGAAGCCGATCTGGACGTGGTTGCCGAAGCCGCGGACGGCATAGAAGGCATCAAGCGTGCCAAGGAATTCCACCCCGATGTGATCTTGCTTGACCTGAACATGCCGGGGCTGTCCGGGCTGGAGACACTGCAGTTGCTGTTGCAGGATGTGCCGACGGCAGCCATCATCATTCTGACCGTGTCGGAAGAGGCCGATGAGTTGGGTCAGGCTTTGCGCGATGGTGCGCGAGGGTATCTGATCAAGAATATCGAGGCAGAAGCACTGACGACAGCCATACGCAAGGCCCATCGTGGCGAGCCGGTCATCGCCGACAGCATGACCGCCAAGCTGGTGGCGCAATTTCGGGCACAGTCTGCGCCGGTGGCAAGCAGTCAGCCGGCCGAGCGGGATAAGCTGACAACCCGGGAGCGTGAGATAGTCCAGTGCCTGGCGCGTGGCGAAAGCAACAAGCAGATCGCCCGCCACCTTGATGTGGCCGAAAGTACGGTCAAGATCCATGTGCAGAACATACTGAAGAAGCTCAACCTGACCAGCCGGGTGCAGGTGGCGGTATATGCGGTGGAGCATGGAATCAGCGACATGGCGGCGCCTTGAGGGGCGTTGGCAATAATCTCGATTTCTGTCCCCTTGCGTGCCCGGCCGGCAGACCTTTAGCTAGCACCTACATGCCGATGTAGCGCCCAGGACGGTGATTAATCGCAATCACCATATTCATGGCCATGGCGCCCAGAATCGACAGCAATACCCCGGCCGCCGGCAATGCCAGCAGGGCGCCCAGCAATATCAGGCAGTCGGCAGCCATCTGTAGCTTGCCGGCACGCCAGCCATGTCGCTCCTGCAGGTAAAGTGCCAGCACCCCCAGTCCCCCAAGGCTGGCCCGGTGCCGTATCAGCATCAATAGTCCCGTACCTGCCAACAAACCAGCCAGCACCGCCGAAAAGGCGGTGTTCAAGTGATCGAGATGTATCAGGCTGGGCAGCCATTCGCTGTAGAACGAAAGCAGGCTGACTGCGGCAAAGGTCTTGAGGGTAAATACCCAGCCCAGGGCTCGCCAGGCAAACAGGTAAAAAGGCAGATTGAGCGCAAAGAACACCAGGCCGAAGGGCTGGCCGCTCAAGTAGTAGCCCAGGAATGCCAGCCCCGCCGTACCGCCCGTCAACAGGCCGGATTGGCGCAGCAGCAATACCGACAAGGCCACCAACAGGGTGCCTATCAGCAGGGCTTGTGCGTCCTCAAGCAGGGAGTGGCGTTCTACTGGGTCAGTCATGTTTTAGTGGTGCTTGGGTTGTGCGGTGCAAAGACGTTGAACTGGCTCTTGGCGCCTGTTGAGAACTGCATTATGGCCCTCTCGTCCGGCACGCTCGTGGGGAGTACGCAGACCCTTGATGGAGATCAAGCTGGCCCGCCCCGATGCCCACTTGCTTGCCCAAGGTCAAGGCGGCAGGTGCCGTGGCCGCCTAGCATGGGCAACACTCTCCTATCGGTGCTGCCGCCATGTCTGATGCCATTACCCGCCTGATCTATCAACATCACGAATGCGACGACCTGCTTGCCAGGCTGGAGGCTGCCGTGCAGCAGCGCGACCTATGTACCGGGCAGCGCTATTTTCACGAGGCCGAGCAGGCCATGCTGGCGCATTTCGAGCTGGAGGAAACCATACTGTTTCCGGCCTTTGAATCAGCCACCGGCCTGCTGCATGGGCCCACCGAGGTCATGCGCGACGAGCACTACGCCATGCGGGATCTACTGGAGAACTGCCGCAGCCTGCTGCTGGCAGAGGACTATGCGGCCCTGCAGGCTGAACTCGACACCTTGTTCATCTTTATCCAGCAGCACAATGCCAAGGAAGAAGGGGTGCTCTACCCCATGTGTCGCGCACATATAGGGGATCTGGGCGCGCTGCTGGCGCATACCCACGCCAGTTGTACGACATGAATGCCCCCAGGAACCTTGCCTTCCATCTGGCGCCATCACCCGGCGTGATTTTTGGCTGCTTGCTGCCGGCACCCTGGCTTGGCATGGTGGCGGGGCTGCTGTTGGCGCTGGGGCCGGCCGAGGGTTTGCCGCACCGTTTTGCGCCACTTAGCTTGAGCCTGGTGCATGTGCTGGCCCTGGGTATGCTATTGCCGGTGATGCTGGGGGCCTTGTTCCAGCTTTTCCCTGTGCTGGCCGGCGTGCCGGTGCCAGCCACCCGCTGGCTGGCACCCTGGGTAGCACCTTGCTGCGTGGGCACGGCGGGCGGCTTGGTCTGGGGGTTTCTGGGTAGCAATCCAACGGGTTTTATCCTTGGTGGCACTATTGCAACCATCGGTGTGGGCAGTGTGGTAATCGCACTTGTTGTGGCTGGCTGGCAAGTCATCCCTACCAATGCCAGCACACGCGTGTTGCGCTGGATAGCCTGGGCCTTGCTGGTAACCGTGCTGCTGGGTGCGGCACTGGCTGGGGTGCTGGCCTATGGCTGGGGCCTGCCCCTGCGGTCAGTGCTGGACCTGCATGTGGCTTGGGGAGCGGGCGGTTGGCTGGCGGTTTTGCTGGCAGGTGTCGCTGCTACCGTGCTGCCCATGTTCTGGCAAGCCCCCAAGCTGGACGCGCGCCTGTCCCGCTTGCTACCTGGGCTGATCTGGCTACCGCTGGCGCTGGGCTTGCTGGAGCTGGCAGGCCTGCCGTCTCCCTGGCGCCCGCTGTGCTGGCTGGCCTTATGCCTACTGGCCTGCCTGCTGCTTTATGCGGCCCTTGAAGCCAAGCGCAAGCACGATGTTGCCTGGCCACTATGGTGTGTCGCCGCTTTATCCTGGTGGCTGGCCGCCGTTTTGGGCTTGCTGGAGGGGGTGTTGCCAGCGGATTGGCCGATAGCATGGTGGCTAGGGGTATTGATACTGGTGGGCGGGGCTGTGCTACCCATCAATGCCATGCTGGGCAAGATCATTCCCTTTCTTGTGTGGCTGCATCTGCGTCGGCAACTGCCTGCCCATGTGCGGGTACCCGCCATGCAGACGCTGCTGCCACCTGCCTTGCAGTGGATACAGGTGATGCTGGTTCTGTTTGCCTGGCTATGCCTGCTGATGCTGCCCATCGCCCCAGCCAGGCTTGCCCTGCCAGCCGGCCTGTTGTTTGCCGCATCACAGGCCAGCCTTGGGGGGCTACTGCTCTATGTATTGTCCCGCTATGTGCAACTGGCAAAGACTTGATATGCGTTAAGGCGCAGCTTGCCTGCGCTGCCTAGACTTGGCCGCATGAACAATCTACCTCCCCCCATGGAACTGGTGGCGCCGGCCGGTAGCCTGGCTGCGCTGAAAGCAGCACTGGAGGCTGGTGCAGACGCGGTCTACCTCGGCCTCAAGAATGCCACCAATGCCCGCAATTTTGCCGGCCTGAACTTCAGCGAAACAGATATCTGCACGGGTGTCGAGCATGCCCATGCGCTAGGGCGCAAGGTGCTGTTTGCCATCAATACTTTCCCCCAGCCTGGCCGGACGCAGGAATGGCGCAACGCCGTGGACGCAGCGCACGATCTGGGTGCCGATGCCGTGATATTGGCCGACCCAGGGCTGATGGTGTATGCCCACGAGCGTTACCCGCGCATGCGCTTGCATCTGTCGGTACAGGGTTCGGCTACCCACGCAGATGCGATTGAGCTGATGCGCGAGCAGTTCAATATCCAGCGGGTGGTACTGCCTAGGGTACTCACGCTGCAGGAAATCGAGCGGGTGACACGCCAGACCCAGGTGGAAATCGAGGTATTCGGCTTTGGCAGCCTATGCGTGATGGCCGAGGGCCGTTGCTTGCTGTCGAGTTTTGCCACCGGCGATTCACCCAACAACAAGGGCGTTTGCTCGCCGGCCCATGCCGTGCGCTGGAGCGAAATCGGCGGCCAGCTCGATGCCCGCCTGAATGGCATCCTGATTGATCGCTACGCCCCTGGCGAACCGGCTGCCTATCCGACCCTGTGCAAGGGCCGTTTTGAGGTTGAAGGCCGGTTTGACCATGCGCTGGAAGAGCCCACCAGTCTCAATGCGCTCGGCCTGCTGCCGCGCCTGGCAGCCATGGGGGTCAAGGCCATCAAGGTAGAGGGGCGCCAACGCAGTCCGGCTTATGTGGCCCAGGTCATCGCCACGCTGCGGGCCGCCATCAATGCCGCCAACCTGGCACCCGCCCGCTATGTGGTCAGGCCAGACTGGCAGGCCAGCCTGTCGCGGCATGCAGAAGGATCGCAAACTACCCAAGGGGCATTCGACCGACCATGGAAATGATATCCAGCCAGATTTCGTTGGGCCCCTTGCTCTATTACTGGCCCAGGCAGACCACGCTCGACTTCTATGAACAGGTTGGGCGTAGCCCGGTAGATATTGTCTACCTCGGTGAAACTGTCTGCAGCCGGCGGCACGAATTGCGCGCAGCCGACTGGTTGGCGCTGGCAGGCGAACTGCGGGCTGCCGGCAAGGCTGTCATCCTCTCCTCTCCCACCCTGGTGGAAACCAGCACCGAGGTCGCTCAGATCAAGCGCCTGGTCAACCAGGCGGAATTCATGATCGAGGTCGGCGAGGTCGGCGCCATACGCAGCCTTGCCGGCCGCCCTTTCGTGGCTGGCCCGCACCTCAATGCTTACCATGGTGCCACCCTGGCTTGGCTGGCTGGGCAAGGCGCCAAGCGCTTCGTCGCCCCGCTGGAACTGAGCCAGGCCGATCTGCGAACCCTGCTTACAGAACGCCCTGCAGGGTTGCAGGCCGAGGTCATGGTCTGGGGCAGGATGCCGCTGGCTTTTTCTGCACGTTGTTTTACTGCCCGGCATTTTCATCTGCGCAAGGACGAATGTGGCTTTCGCTGCATCGACTATCCCGATGGCCTGGCACTACGCACCCAGGAAGCGGGTGACTTCCTGGCAATCAACGGTATCCAGACCCAGTCGGCACAGTGTCTGGATCTGCTGGAGCAAGCTGGTGAGCTGCACGGTATGGGGGTCGAGGTGTTGCGTGTCAGCCCACAATCCAGGGGCACCCTGGATGCTGTCGCTGCCCTGCATCAGTGGCGGCAAGGCAGGGCAGCACTGCCCATACCGCTACCCGCCGGCATGCGCCGTTGCAACGGTTACTGGCATGGCAAGGCCGGCATCGATTGGCTGGGGCAGGAGGCCTGATGCTCAAGCTACCCAAACCACCGGCCCTGTTGGTCTCGCTAGGCCGGCGCTTACCCCCCGCATTTTTGTCACTGCACTTTACTGCAGGCCTGCTGGTGGCACGCCATCTCAACTGGCTGCTTCCCCCCGCCGAACTGGAAGGCAAGCGTTTCGCCATCGATGTGACAGATCTGGGCCTGCGCTGCCTGTTCTGCTGCCGTCATGGCAGTTTCAGGCCGAGTTGGGATGCCCAGGCGGATCTGGAACTCAGCGCAAGCGCGGCCGATTTCTTCAGCCTGCTGCAGGGCGAGATGGATGCCGACACCTTGTTCTTTCAGCGCCGCCTGAAGATCAGCGGCGATACCGAGCTGGGCCTGATGGTCAAGAACTGGCTGGATGCGACTGAGCGACCTGCCTGGCTGCGCCACCGTTACCTCTCTGATTGAAGGAGTCTGCCATGAATCCACGTACCCGCCCCTTGGTATATGCCTGTTCGGGTTGTTCCAGCGTGGCCCAGCTTGCCAATGATCTGGCCATCGCGCTGGATAGGCAAGGTGAGGCTGAGATGTCCTGCATCAGCGGAGTAGGGGGAGGGGTGCCGGTGCTGGTCAAGCTGGCGCGCAGCGGTCGCCCTGTCCTGGCGCTCGATGGTTGTGCGCTCGCCTGTGTCAGTGCCTGCCTGAGCAATGTCGGCGTCACGCCTGATACCCATCTGGTACTCAATCAGATGGGGGCGAAGAAGCGTTTGCATACCGACTGCCAGGAGGAAGAGCGGCAGGTGGTGTGGCTGGCGGTGAGCGGCGCAGCGCGTACGCTGCGGGAGCAGGCGGCCGAGGCCATGGGGCTGGATGCGCCCAGCGAGGCCCCCATGCAGGCGGGCCAGGTAGGCTGAATCGTCTGCCTGGCAGGCGGCCCACCCTGGCGCCGCCTGCTGTTTCCTTGATGCAGGACAAGGCCGGCACCGTTTTGTCCACGCACAATGTTGATAACGATTATTAATAACATTAAAGGGAAACCAATGTCCTTACGCACCACCTCCTTGCTCGCACTCTCCCTGCTACTGGCGCAAGGCAGCGCCATGGCGCTGGAATACCCTATAGGCAAACCGCAGATGCATAGCGGTCTCGAAGTGGCCGCTGTGTACCTGCAGCCTGTGCAGATGGAGCCTGCCGGCATGATGCGGGCGGCAGCGGCGTCTGATATTCACCTGGAGGCCGATATACGCGCCTTGGCCAATAACGCCAATGGCTTTCCTGAGGGGAGCTGGGTGCCTGGGCTGCAGGTGCAGTACCAACTGAGCAAGGCGGACGGCAAGCCGGTAGCCCAAGGCAACATGCACCCCATGGTGGCTAGCGACGGGCCGCATTATGGCGACAATGTCAAATTGGCGGGGCCGGGTAAATACATGCTCACCCTGCGCATATTGCCACCCGGCGGCAGCGGCCACGCCCATTTTGGGCGCCATGTGGATAAGGAAACCGGTGTGGCTGCCTGGTTTGCCCCCATCACACTGAAGTACCCATTTGTGTATGCAGGCATAGGCAAGAAGGGGGGCTATTGAGCGCTATGACAGGCAAGGCAGCAACCCATCTCGCCACGGCGCTGGTACTGCTATTGACCGCCAGCACCAGTATCGCAGGTGAGCTGATCACCCACACCATTACAGCTGAACATGGCCGGCTTAGCCCGGCGGTGCTCACAGTGCCGGCAGGCCAGCGCATCAAGCTGGTACTGCGCAATGGCGGGCAAAGCCCGATCGAGTTCGAGAATCTGCGACTGCGGGTGGAGAAGGTGCTGGCGCCGGGTGCAAGCTCCTTTGTAGTGCTCAACCCGCTCAGGCCCGGCGAGTATCAGTTCATCGATGAATTTCACCCTGACACCGGACGCCTTGTCCTCACCGCCCACTGATGCTCCATGACGCAAGCCCTGTTCATACTCTGGCGTGAATCCGCCGAAGCCCTGCTGGTCATCGGCATACTGCACGCCTGGCTGCGCCAGGGGGTGGATTCCACGCACAAATTGCGCTGGCTTTGGGCCGGCGTTGCTGCCGGCACGCTCATGGCGCTGGCCTTTGCGGCAGCATTGCTGGGTTTGTTCAGCGCCCTGCCAGAAGGCGCCATAGAGCAGATGCAATTGGCCATGATGCTGCTGGCCAGCGGCTTGATCGTGCATATGGTGGGGTGGATGCGGCAGCAGGGCGGGCAGATGAAGCATGCTTTGCAACAGGATGTGGCACAGCGTGCCGGCCCAGGCATTGCCTTGCTGGCGGCATTGGCCATCGCCCGGGAGGGTACCGAGACGGTGGTGTTCCTGTACGGCCTGGGGCTGGGACAACAAAGCGCCGGCCAGCTAGGCCTGACCGCCTTGCTGGCTGTGATGTTGGCCATGCTGACCTACTGGCTGCTGCAACAGGGCGGCCGCTGGCTGCATTGGCGGCATTTCTTCCGCTTGAGCGAAACCTTGTTGCTACTGCTGGGCGGCGCGCTCTTGCTGGCGGCTGCCGAGAAAATGACCATGCTGGGCTGGCTACCTACCTTGGTGGACGAGCTCTGGGACAGCAGTTGGCTACTGGATGACGCCAGCCGTGCCGGCAATCTGCTGGCCAGTTTCACCGGCTACCGGGCGCACCCGGCATTGAGTCCGTTGCTGGCCCTGCTGGGTTATTGGGGTCTGGTATGGGCCTGGCTGGGGCGAGGCAGGCATGCCCGCTGATGCCACCCTGTCTCGCCTGGGTCTCTGGTTGCGCGCCCATCGCCGTTTCATACAGGCGGGCCAGTGGGGCATCGTGCTTGTCTACGCGGTGCTGCTGATCGTGCCGGCCATGCTGCCACTACCAGCGGCCGAGTCGCAGTTGTTCAGCAGCATGGCAGGGATCGCCCAGTTCGTTTTCTGGGGTGTCTGGTGGCCTGGGGTTATTGTCTCCGTCCTGCTGCTGGGTCGCAGCTGGTGTGGCTTGTTCTGCCCCGAGGGCATGCTGACTGAATGGGCCAGTGGCCATGGTCGAGGCCGGCGTATTCCCGCCTGGCTGAAATGGCCGGGCTGGCCGCTGGTCGGCTTTGTCGCCACTACCGTCTATGGCCAGTTGATCAGCGTGTATCAATACCCGCAGCCTGCGCTGCTGATTTTGGGCGGGTCCACCCTTGCCGCCATGCTGGTCGGTTATCTCTATGGCCGCAACAAGCGGGTATGGTGTCGTTATCTGTGCCCTGTCAGCGGCGTGTTCGGCCTGCTGGCGCGATTGGCGCCCTTGCATTACGCGGTAGATAGGCAGGCCTGGGAGTCCAGCACTACACGCAAGACCATTCCCATCAATTGCGCCCCCTTGATCGACATACGCCGCATGGAGGGGGCTAGCCTGTGCCACCAATGCGGCCGCTGCGCCGGCCAGCGTGATGCCGTACAACTGGCCTGTCGGCCATTTAACCGCGAGATATCCCGCTTGCGACCCGATCAGGCGCAGCCCTGGGAGGTGCTACTGCTGCTGTACGGCATGATAGGGGTAGCCATCGGTGCCTTTCAGTGGAGCGCCAGCAGCACCTTTGTCACGGCCAAACAGGCCGTGGCGGGCTGGCTGATTGAGCATGAAGCCGGCCTGTTCCTGCTGGATGACGATGTGCCCTGGTGGCTGCTGACGCATTACCCCAGCCTAAACGACAGTTTTTGCTGGCTGGATGGCGCCATGATAGTTGGCTATATCGCACTGGTCGGCAGCCTGCTGGGGAGCTGGCTCTGGTTCTGGCTGGGTGTGTCAGCCCGGGCGCTGCAACCAGAGTGGCGCAGCAGACGCCTGCAACTGGCCTATTGCCTCACGCCGCTGGCAGGCACGGGCTTAATCCTGGGGCTATCAGCCACCAGCTTGTCACTGCTGCGTGGCATGGGGCTGATGCTGCCATGGAAGGGCGTGGCACAACTGGCATTGCTGGGTCTGGGCTTGCTGTGGAGCATGCGCTTGTTCTGGTTGCAAGCTGCTGGCGCAGGGCAAGTGCGCCGTGGGCAGGCCATGCTGCTGGTTATGCCTGCATGGGCAGCCATCGTGCTGTGCTGGTGGCAGTTCCTGCAATCCTGATAGGTGAGGCAGGGCCTGCCGCCAGGCGCTAGAACAATACGCCGGGATTGAACAGACCAGTCGGGTCCAGCATGGCCTTGACCTGGCGCATCAGTGCCCGTTCCACCGGGTCGTGGTGCGCATCGGCGGCAGCAATACGCAGCCGGCCTATGCCGTGTTCGGCGCTGATATCACCACCATAGTGCGCCACTAGGTCAAATAGCAGGCCATTGGCTTCCGCCTCGATCTGGCCTGTCTCTGCCTCTGGCAGCAGGCCCAGGTTGTAGTGCAGGTTGCCATCGCCCACATGGCCAAACACCACCGGGCGCACCTGTGGCAGCCACTGCTTCAGCAGGCTGGCGGCCTCGGCAATAAAGGCGGGTATCGCGCTGATGGGCAATGCTAGATCGTGCTTGATCGACGGCCCCTGGCGGGTCTGCGCCGCCGGTATATGCTCACGCAGCGCCCAGAGCGCCTTGGCCTGGCTGCCGTCTTGGGCCAATACGGCATTCTCGCCTCCGCTGGCAAGCAGCAGCTCCATCAGGCGCTCGGCCAGTACGCCATCGCTCTCGCTGCCACTCAGCGCAATCAGCACGGAGTAGGGTGGTGGGGCGGCAAACGGCTGTTGCAGGGTTGGGAAATGCCTGGCCATCAGTATCATGGCCTCGCTGTCCATCATCTCAAAGGCCGTCAGCACCTCACCAACGGCCGCTTTGGTCTGATCGAACAGGGCCAGAACCTGCTCGGCATGGTCCAGCGCCACCATGGCGACCGCCTGGCCACGCTCTTGCGGAAATAGCCTGAGCGTTGCCGCCGTCACAAAGCCCAGTGTGCCTTCGGCGCCGATAAACAGCTGTTTCAGATCGTAACCGGCATTCCGCTTACGCAATGGATGCAGACCACGGAAAATCTGTCCGTCCGGCAACACGGCCTCTATGCCGAGTACCAACTCGCGGGTATTGCCATAGCGCTGTACCTGCAAGCCGCCGGCATTGGTGCCGATCAGCCCGCCCAGGCAGGCGCTACCCGACGAGCCCAGCCAGAGCGGGAAGAGCCGCGCTTCGGTCTGGGCTGCATCGCGGATATCGTCCAGCACACAGCCGGCCTCTGCCGTCAGGGTGTAACCGCATGGGTCTATCTGGCGTATCCGTTTCAGACGATCGCACCCCAACAGCAGACTGGTTTCGCTCATGGGTGTGGCGCCACCGACCAAGCTGGTATTCCCACCTTGTGGAACGATGGATACCCCGTGCGCCCGGCATCGGGTGATGATCATGGCGGCTTCTTCGACACTGCTGGGCAAGGCCATGCCCAATGTCTGCCCGCGCAGGCGCTTGCGCGCATCAAGCAGGCGAGGCGCCAACCGGTCCGCATTCAGTATCAGGTTGGCCGGTGGCAGCAGGCTTGCCAGCTCGACCAGCAAGGGATGGTTCATGGCGATATCTCAATAGAATGGTCATGTCAGCGAGGCGCCCCCACGCACCGTGCAAGATGGATTTCCATCGTGGCGGCGAGAGTTGGGGGCGAATAAATCTGGGGCGTGTTTGCTGTTTCAGGTTGCACAGACGTCCGGCGCCAGCGTGTCACTGGCGCCTGCCTCGTCTCTCCCCTGCATGCTGCAAGTCCATAGCAGGCTCACATCCAGCCTACAGGACGGGTAAATGTCAGCAGACCATCGCGACCCAGCGTACTGCCGTAGCCCGATGCCTCGCTGCCGCTAAATGGTAGCTCAAACCGGCTGCTGGGACGGCGGTTGAAGCAAACCATGCCAGCCTTAAGCTGGCCTGCCAGATATTGTGCGCGAGGCGCATCGGCACTCCAGATGCTGGCCGCCAGTTGCTGTCGTGCGGCATTGGCCAGCTGCACCGCTACGGCAGCCGATTCCACTACGCTGATCGCGGCAACCGGGCCAAACAGCTCCTCGTCAAACGCCGGCATGCCGGGCCTGGTATCGGCAAGCACGGTGGCAGGATAATAATAACCACGCCCACTCGCTGCCTGCCCGCCTAACAGGCAGCAAGCGCCGTTTGCCAGGCTGGCATCGACCTGCAGGCCCAGCTTGTGGCGTAAGTCAGCACGCGCCAAGGGGGCCAGTGCGGCGCCGCAGCGATACGACGCCATGGCCTCGACCAGGGCGGACGTAAAGGCTGCAGCCACGGCTTGCTGGACGATGAAGCGCTTGGCTGCCGTGCAGGCTTGCCCGGCATTCACACAGCGGCTTTCGGCTGCGGCGCAGGCTGCGGCGTCTATATCGGCATCATCCAGCACGATAAAGGCATTGTTGCCGCCCAGCTCCAGCACGGCGGGCTTGAGATGGTGGCCCGCCAGGGCGCCAAGCTGCCGCCCGGTGTTTTCGCTTCCGGTACACACCAGCATGGCCACGGCTGGGCTGGCCAGTGCCGCATGGGTACCCAGTTCATCCACCCACAGACATTGCATCAGGCCGACCGGTAGCACGTCACGGCATAGTGTCTCAACCAGCGCGCTGGTCTGTGCGACATTGCAGGCCGGCTTGATCAGCACAGCATTGCCAGCAGCCAGGGCAGCGGCCAACGGGCGCAGCATCTGCCACACCGGGTAGTTCCAGGGTGTCACTGCCAGTACCACACCCAGTGGTCTGCGCAGTATCTGGCCGGTGTCGTTGTGCTCGTTTGCCAGCCACACTGCTGCCTGTTGTGCCATAAAGCGGCACCACTTGGCAGCGCGCAGGACTTCATCCTCGGCCTCCAGCAGACCTTTGCCCATCTCCCGGCTGATACTGCACGCCAGCGAGGGCCGGGCGCGTTCCAATGCCTCAGCCAAGGCCAGCAATCGCTCACTGCGCTGTGTGGCGTCGGTATGCATCCAGCGCTGGCTGGCTGCCGTGGCGAGCGCAAGTGCGTCCTGCAACTGGCCCATGGACCAATGCGGGCGCTCGCCAAAAATCTCGCCAGTGCGCGGGTCGCACGAGACAAAGTGGTGTGCTGTCATGGGCACATTCCACTACGACCCACTGCAGCCGCAACCGCCACCATTACTGCCACAGCCACCTTCCGAGCGTTGCTGCTCGGCCGGATGAACCGAAAAGTCGATGACGACATGAGCTGCATCGTGATCGACATAATGCACACGTACCTGATCCCGGTAGCGTTGGCCTATTTGCTGTAGCAAGGGCAGGGGATCGTGGTCGTTGACGAAGCGCATGGTCTCGCCTTCGCGCAAGGCTTCCAGTGCACCAAAGATGGCGGCGTGGCGGAAGCGCTTGGCGACGCCACGTGCGTCGAATAGAAAAGTCTGCTCGCAGACGATGCCGGACATGATGGTCTCCATCGAGTGGTTGGGATGCGCTGATGGTAATGAGCGGCGCTGGCCGCCGCCTTGAGCAAGGACAAGCAAACCGTATTCAGGCCGGCTGGCCGATGGCAGCCGGATAGCGCCCATGCAGCAGGTAGTCGATCAACTCGCTGACCGGCCGGATGGCCTGCCCAAAGGGCAGCTTGCTGGCTCCCCGGAAAAACAGGCCCTTGTCGACCTCGCCACGCACCGCAGCCGCCAGCTTGAGGTCGATGCAGAACTGGCCTATGCGGCTGATGCCGTCACGCAAGCCACATTGGCTCAGGCAATCCATGCGCTGGGTACAGCGACGTGCATCGGCGCGGGCGCTGGCCTGCAGGCTGGCTTCGCGGCGCAGATACTGCTTGAGCCAGGGTGTGGCCACGGCCCTGGCGGGCAGGCCGGCAACGCTGACAAATTCAACCAGCTCAGCTGGATCGGCATCCGCCAGTGTCTGCTTGAAGTTCAGATGGGCATCGCCTTCCTCGCTCACGGCAAAGGCCGTGCCCAGCTGTACCGCATCGGCACCACTCGACAGCCAGCGCCGTACCTTCTCGTGGCTATCCACGCCACCTGCCACAATCAGCCTGGGGGCATCCTTGCCCAGTGCCAGGGATTGAAACAGGGCATGGCATTCAGCCAGCACCCGCTCGAAATCAAAGCGCTCGTCGCGCAGCTCGGCCAGCTTTGCCGCACCCAGGTGGCCACCGGCGTATCCAGGGTGTTCTATCACCACCGCATCAGCCCGCCGGCCTTTCTTCAGCCATTTTTTCAGCACGATACCCACGCCACGGGCGTCCGACAGGATGGGGATCAAGGCTACCTTGGGATAGTCGGCAGTCATTTCGGGTAGGTCCAGCGGCAAGCCGGCGCCCATCACGATTGCATCGGCGCCGCTTTCACAAGCCTGCCTGACCAAAGCCGGATGCTCGCGTACAGCCTTCATGACATTGACTGCAATGGCGCCCTTGCCTTGGGCCAGCCTGCGTGCCGCTTGTATCTCCCTGTCCAGTGCAGTCAGGTTGGCCTGATCAATAAGCGCGTGATCGCGGCAGCGATGCGTAGCCGCCAAGAGATCGGGATGGTGATGACGTAGATCCACGCTGGCTATGGTGCCCAGCGCATTCTGCGCCGCCACGGCACCAGCCAGCCGATGAGCTGAGATGCCCACGCCCATGCCGCCTTGCACTATGGGTAGCAGTTCGCGGCCTGCCAGCTTGAATGAGTTGAACCACATCATTGATTGCCCCGGTTGAGTAGTGGCGCCAGCCTAAGCTGCGCGCGCACCTGCCGCCTTGAGCTTGATCAAGTGGATAGGGTGGTGTAATCGAATAAATCGTTACCAATCAATCGCTTGCTTTTTAATGTGGCGCAATAATGGCCCGCTTGGGCGGACCATCAACGCCCGTAGAGCTGCGCTTCCATCCCCGGCACATCCAGGATATGCACATCCCGCCCATCGACGGCGATATAGCCCTTGCTGTTGAGTTGGTGCAGCAGGCGTGACAGGGTCTCGGGGGTGAGCCCCAGCTTGGAGGCAATCACATTCTTGTTGAATGGGAACTGCACATGCTCTGCCTCGCGCGGCTGCTTGAGCAAGTAGCTGATGACCCGCTGCGAGGCGTTCTGCAGGTTGACGGTTTCTATATCCTGCACCAGCGCATGCAGGCGTAGCGACAGGCCGGCCAGCATGCGCCGGGCAAAGGAGGGGTCTCGGTCTATGGCAGCATAGATGTCCTGCTTGTCTATCCACAGCAGCAGCGTGTCCTCCAGCGCCTGCGCCTGCACCATATAGGGCTTGTCCAGAAACATGACCGCCTCGCCAAAGGCTTGGCCAGGGCTGAAGAATTCAATGACCTTCTCCTGACCATTGGCTGACGGTATGGCCAGCTTGATCCCGCCCACGGCAACCACATACAGCCCGCTGGCTGCATCGCCGCGATGAAACACGAAGCCATGCTTGGCGACCCGTACTTCCTGGCTGGCCTGGGCCATCAGCACCAGTTGGGTCTTGTCCAGGCTACGAAACAGGGGCAGATGCGCCAGCAGGGCTTCGATGTCGAGTTTGATGGCCATGATGTACCTGTTCAAGCCGGTGAGAATGCCCTCATGCTAAGCCCGCCGGGTATCCGTCGGAATCCGCCAGAAGAGCTAGTCTGATTGGGCAGGGTCGCCACCCGTCAGCGGTATTCGAAGCAGCGGAACCAGCTCTGCAGTTGCTGCCTGGCAGCCGTACTCAGCCAGGCAGTCGGCGCAATATCGGGTTTGACGCGGTAGTTCTGCACGGCATACTGCACCACGCCACGCGCTGCCAGATCCTGCGCCAGGGCCAGCAGCTCGGCCTCACTCAGCCAAGCCGGGCTCCAGGTGGTGCGGCACTCGAAGGGGACGCCCGACTCCAGCATCAACTCAAGGCTGGCGGCCGCCGGCGCGTGGCTGCGCTCACGCCCGGTCAGCGCATCATGGCCCTTGGCGTGGGTCTTGATATCCAGCCCCACCCAGTTCAGATCAGGCAGTATTTCCGCCAGCCGGTTCGGGTAAATACCTGCCGTATGCAACGCCACCTTGAAACCCATGGTTCTGACTGCCGCGATCATCTGCGGCAGCATACGTTCCGATAGCGGCTCGCCCCCCGAAAACACCACGGCATCCAGCAAGCCGCGGCGGGTTTCCAGCCAGCTGCAGAGTGCCGGCCAGTGATATTGGGCACGACGGCTCTGCAGGTGCGGGTTATGGCAATAGCCACATCGCCAGGGACAGCCGCCGATAAATACCACGGCACTGAGATGCCCCGGCCAATCCACACTGGAGAAGGGCACCAGCCCCGCCACGGCGGGCTCCTCCGGGCCGACCAGAGCCGGCCCGGGAGCCACCTGATGAAACAGGCCGATGGCCCTATCCAGGCTGTTGTTCGGTGAAGAAGCGGCGTTCATGGAACTCCCCTTGCTTGCCGGTATTGAACGAGCTGACTGGACGGTGATAGCCCATTACACGGGTCCAGACTTCGCAGCGGGTACGCTGTTGTTCGTCCAGGGTGGTTTGAGTACGTTCTGCGACTGCGTTGTTCATGTGTTCTCCTTGGGTGATGGATCAGGTACAACAGGCTTCTGTGCGTGCCAGCAGGGCTGCATCGCACTTGGGGCAAAACTCATGATGGCCGCTGAGGTAGCCATGCTTGGGGCAGATGGAAAAGGTTGGGGTGATCGTCACATAGGGCAGGCGGAACTGCCCCAGAGATCGCTGCACCAGGCGCTTGCAAGCCTCTGCGCTCGATACCGCCTCGTTCATGTAGAGATGCAGGACCGTGCCGCCGGTGTAGCGGCTTTGCAGGGCCTCCTGCATGGCCAGTGCGGTAAACGGATCGTCGGTATAGCCGACCGGAAGTTGGCTTGAGTTGGTGTAGTACGGCTGCTCCGCCGTACCCGCCTGCAGTATCTGCGGCCAGCGCTTCCTATCCTCTCGTGCAAAGCGGTAGGTGGTGCCCTCGGCCGGCGTGGCCTCCAGGTTGTACAGATGGCCCGTTTCTTCCTGAAACTCTGTCATGCGGCTGCGTACATGGTCCAGCAATTGCAGCGCCATGCCATGGCCCTGCGGCGAAGTGATGTCGTAAGCATCCCGGCTGAAGTTACGGATCATCTCATTGATGCCATTCACCCCCAGTGTGCTGAAATGATTGCGCAGGGTGCCCAGATAACGCTTGGTGTAGGGATACAGACCCTGGTCTATATAGCGCTGCACCACCTTGCGCTTTACCTCCAGCACATCGCGGCCCAGTTCCAGTAGCCTGTCCAGCGCCAGCAGCAGGCCACGTTCGTCGCCAGCATGCAGATAACCCAATCGAGCGCAGTTGACGGTGACCACGCCGACCGATCCCGTCTGCTCGGCCGAGCCGAACAGGCCGTTGCCGCGCTTCAATAGCTCCCGCAGATCCAGCTGCAGGCGGCAGCACATGGATCGCACCATGTGCGGCTCCAGATCCGAGTTCAGGAAGTTCTGGAAGTAGGGCAGGCCGTACTTGGCCGTCATCTCGAACAACAAGGCGGTATTGGGGTGATCCCAATCGAAATCCGGAGTGATGTTGTAGGTGGGTATGGGGAAGGTAAACGCACGTCCCTTGGCATCCCCGGCCATCATCACCTCGATGTAGGCCCGATTGATCATGTCCATTTCAGCCTGCAGATCGCCGTAGCTGAACGGCATTTCCTCACCGCCTACATACGGTATCTGCTCGCGCAGGTCGGCCGGGCAGGTCCAGTCGAAAGTCAGGTTGGTAAATGGTGTCTGGGTGCCCCAGCGACTCGGTACATTGAGGTTGTAGACCAGCTCCTGCATGGCCTGTTTCACCTCGCAGTAGCGCATAGCGTCGCGGCGGATAAAGGGCGCCATATAGGTATCGAAACTGGAGAAGGCCTGCGCCCCCGCCCATTCGTTTTGCAGCGTACCCAGAAAATTGACAATCTGGCCTATGGCGGCCGACATATGCTTGGGGGGTGTGGCCTCTACCTTGCCGGGTACACCATTGAAACCCTCGGTAAGCAGCTGCCGCAAAGACCAGCCTGCGCAGTAGCCGCTCAGCATATCGAGATCGTGTATGTGCAAATCCCCTTCGCGGTGGGCGCGGCCCGCCTCGGGGCTATAGACATGGTTAAGCCAGTAGTTGGCCGTCACCTTGCCGGCAACATTGAGTATCAGCCCACCCAGGCTATAGCCCTGGTTGGCATTGGCATTGACCCGCCAGTCGCGCTGATCCAGATACTCCTCCATGGCGCTTTCAACATCCACCAGGGTATGTTGCAAGGAGCGCAGGCGGGCATGCTGTTCGCGGTAGACTATATAGGCACGGGCAGTGCGCCAGCAGCCAGACGCCACCAGCGCCTCTTCTACCGTATTCTGTATGGTCTCGATGGAAGGGCAGGGCTGCCCAGCCAGATTCTGACAGACATGCCGGCAAAGCAGATCTGCCACCGACTTGTCGAACTCGCCGGTTGCCTGCCCCGCCGCCGCAATGGCAGCGGCAATCTTGCGCTCATCGAACTCAACAAGCCGGCCATCACGCTTCATTACCTGCAGGATCGACATAAACACTCCATCTAGTAGTCATGCAGCCAGTTTGGCACTAGATATTGTGTTTTTGCAGGGTGTTGCCGGGCTTATTTGAAACACTTGACCAGGATCAAGACCCCGGCTCGTCAGCCAAAAAAACCGGCCCCATAGGGCCGGCAACGAGTAGCGCCGTGGACGCAGCGCAACTACGGAACAATCCTTTGAACAGGCTCTTAGCGCTCAGCCTGGCTTGCCGTCAGCCCTGGCGCGCCAGTAGATCGGCAATACCCGACAAGCCCATGCCAGCATCAGCAATAGCCAGCTTGCCGAGGCCAGGTGCAACCAGGCCGAAGGCCAGGCAAGCACCGCCACCAGCACCCTCAGCAAAGCCACTGCATGCAGACCCAGGTAGATGGCCCAATAGAGATTGTCTGCCTGCAACTGCTGGCCGCCATGACCCAGGCTGACACGCGTGACAAACCCCACCAGCATGGTGCAGCAAAAGCCCATGCCGAGCGCATGGGCGGGGGCCGCCCCCACAGGCACGCCTAAGGCGGCCAGGCCCTGTAACAGCAAGGCCGGCGCCAGCCAGGCAAACGAAAGGTGCAGCATGGCCAGCAGGCGATTGCCCAGGCTTGCCCACAAACCCCAGCGCCAACTGGTATAGGCCAGGCTGGCCGACAGGCACAGGGCCAGTGCAGCCTCAAGCAGTGGCCAGCCCAACAGGCCGGCCGGCACCAGCGCCAGGCACAGCAGCAGCCACCCATCCAATAGGTAATTGGGGCGCCACGGCGTACGCTCAGGCAGCACCGACTGGGTGAAGAAGGGAATCATCCGGTGCGAAACAATCAAGAATACCGGCAGCAGAAAGCCCCAGAGACTCAGCTGCCGGCACCACCACCACAATACCCCCTCGCCTGAGCGCACCCACAGCAATGCCAGCATCAAGGCCATTGCCCCGGCTGCCATGGCCCAAAACAACCGTACCGCATGGCGCTTGTCCTGTGCGGTGCTCTTGTTGATGCATTGCAACCAGCGCAAGGTGGCAATGCTCCAGCTCAGTTGCATCAACAGCAAGCCAACGGCGGGCCAGCTCCCGCCTCGGGCGAAGCCCAGCAGCGCCAATAGCAGGCCAAGCAGATAAGCCATCGCAACAGGCGCATGGCCGCCCACCGGCTCGACATTCAGCCAGCGCGGCCCGGCCGTAAAGATAAAACCCAGCATGAATAACGGAAAAATACCCAAGGGCATCAGCAGTGCATGCACCAGCATGGCAGGGTAGCCCCCATTGCCAGGCACGAGCAGGCGCAGCATCCACCAGGCGGCCAGGCCCAGCATGGCCAGCACGCCAGCGCTGAAATAGAGCCGATGCGGCACCTGCAACAGACGGCGCCAGGACGACGGCTGTGGCGAGACAGTAAATACAGTCAGGCTCATGCCGCATACTCCCGGCGTGCCCGCATCCGTTCACCCATTTGCGCCAGCACCTGGGCGCTTAACTGGTGCGCGGCAGGGTAAATCTCGTCTTCTTCTCTCTGCGCATGCGCAGGGTAGCGCTGCGCAAAAGCATCCAGCTCTACCGGCCGAACCGGCAGACCTTGCTGGGCAACAGTCTCCAGCCAGGGGCGCACCGCACGCCATAATGCAGCCAGTTCATCATGTTCTGCCTCCAGCTTGGCCATGGCGGTGTTCAGCCCGGCATCGTCCAGTTGCCGTAGGGCAGGGAACAAGTCCTCCTCTTCATCGGCATGGTGCAACGGCGCAGCTATGTCGAAGTAGCGCAGGATATTGCTGGCGGCACTGGCCGCCTCGCTATCCTGCCCCTTTTGCTGCAAATGCTGATCCAGCCGCAGGCTGAGCGCTGCAAACCGCCGCACCTTGTCGTGGCAGGCAATCAGCAAAGCAATGGGGTCGTCAAACCCAGGCGCGGCGCTGTTTCCGAGATTTAGCATGGCAAGCCTGCTGGTGAGATGGAATGCTTGCATTGTGGCAGTCATCACGAAGGAGCGAGCTGATAGCGATCAAGGAAACGGCAGATTGCCAAACAGCCCGCCAGGGCAGGGTACCCAGCCGAGCTACGGCTGCTCAAGGAGTCGGAACGCGAAGTAAAGGAGTTGTGCCGTGCCTACGAGATTCTTAAGCTGGCCAGCGCGTTTTTTGTTTAGGTGGGGCTCGACTGCTGACTCAAATCCTTAGGAACTTTGTCGACGTACACCGGGAGACCTTTGGGGTCGAGCCGATCTGCAAGGTCTTGCAGGTCGCACGGTCGGGCTATCGTCGTCACGCAGCCCGTCTATCCAAGAAAAGCCATTGATGGTGTGTGGAGGTTCCCTGCTCCTTCCTCTGGGCGCCAATCTGGAATGGGGATATCAGCAGGCTATCGATAACCTTCAGCATGACGAAGTGGTTCTCGTTGAGAATTGGGAGACCTTTGAGCGCATCGATGACCTTCAGGTTGATATCAGTCGTGTCTCCAGTAACCCGCTGATCATGTGGCGCGGCGGTTCCTCAAATTCAACGACTAGTGCTGCTCATCGCTTTCTTGAAGGTTATGGTCGTCCTGTTTGGTCCGCGCCCGATTACGATTCCGCCGGACTGGCGATCGCCGCGAGATTGCCCAACTTGTCCGGGGTGTTGGCGCCAAGTGATGAGATCCTGAGAGCGTTGCTAGGGAAGTTCAGGTTGCATGACCGCTTCAGTAGCCAATTGGCAAGCTCCGTTACAACCATCGAGTGCTCACCAACCCTGATATCCAACGGCTTTGGTAGCTTGTTCTGGGTAGCAAAAATGCGCTCCCCCAGGAAGCGCTGTGCAGGAGCAACGATTAGCGACGTACTCCAGAAAAGTTTGGCCTGTAGCCAGCCAGAAGCTTTGCTTCAAACGCTTGGACACTACGCAAGGTGTACTGAAGCTGCTCCTCATTTACCGAACGAAGCAATGCCTCAAAGGTGCTGTGGCCCGATCTCTTTAGCCAGAGTGAAACTGCGGCCGGCGTAATACCAAGCTCCTTGGCAATCTCGGATTGGGTATAGCCTAGTGACTCAAGTTCACTCGCAGTCCGAATGCGGTCGCGCGTACGTCTAGACTTCTTTCGCGGTTGGCACTGCACCATATCGGCATACGTCAGCCATAATCTCAACCGTTGAAGCTTCCAACGCCAGACCCGCGGGCGGTACTCGAAAGGATCAATGGTTTGACGCAGGCGGATGTATAAATGCTGGCTTTTCAAGTTGCTGAAATCTCCACCAACCCAGTCCTGTAGAAGGACACTTCGCCGGATTTGCGCTTTGATTGCCCGAGCGGTTCTTTCCTCGTCTGGTAGCACGGTGGACCACAGCAGGCGCGATATGTACGCGCATACATTCTCGTTGCTGATAGGTACAAATTTCGGGATATCGCGCTGATAGTAGTTGTAATGCTCACCAACTTGGCGGGCAAATCGGAAGCGGGCGGCTTTCTCGGAAGCGGTGCCGTCGGTAACAACAGCCTGACTATGCGCGGGGCAGACGCCAGTTCCAGGAAATGCCCATCGTGGGCAAAACCGGCACAGCGTCATTCGGGCAAGTCCCAAGAACGATAAACCCAGCCATGCAAGAGCGGCTACCGTATCACCATCTACCGGCGCTGCGGGAGCTGCTTTATCAAATAGGTACGCATACGCCGACTTGGCCAAGTCGGGTGGTGCCATGCCAGGCAGAGGAACGAAACAACTGCCGTGTACGTCGTTTCTTTCATGCTGCGACAGGAATTGCTTCGCTGACATGCCTAAGTTTCGGCGGCTTTCCGGGAGGCTGAGCAGCGCCCTGCCAAGTACCTCAACTTCGGTTGAAAAATCGGAACTCCCAAGACGGTGTGGAAGGTGGCAGACCTGCCTAGGGTCATACGTTGCAGCTTTATCGAGCCGTTTTTTCGCGCTATTGGCGTGCGTCGACGACCACATGAGGTGGTAGAGCCCTGTGATGACCACTTTGCCGGCTTCTAGGGAAAGCAGGTCTTTGGTGAGCCATGGCCGCCTTGCCACCACCATGGCCTTCGCTTCCCGCAGCAGGGGAGCATCTTGCAGGGGTGACTTAAGAGGTTCTGGCACGACTCAGGCGGTAATTTTTCTACAAATGGGGTGGTCTGTATAAGGCCATGTTAAGCGTATTGCATTGAAAATAAGAGAGAAAATTATCTCTAGTTTAACAATATATGTTTTTAGTTGGCATTGAGTTGCCAACGGCGCGCCGTCAAACTGCACTGACCTGCAACAACTTGGGCTCATGATGCAATCACACACACACCTGACGGCGCGGCAACTGGCCGAGCTGCTCAACGTTTCGAAGCGAACCCTCGAAACGCTGATTGCCGATGGCCAGGCACCGGCCCACTACCTGATAGGGAGAACAAGACGTTGGGACCCGGTCGTAGTTCAGGCTTGGGTTGCCGAGCGTACTGCTGCAAGAACCGAAAAGCTATTGGGTGCCGACATAGGCGGGAAATAATGAAGATAGGTGGGCAGGTGAGCCGGCTATCAAGCGGTAAGACCAGCCGGATTCAATGTTAAAGGCAACACTGATCACGGGAGGTGAGGCGCAGACACACTAGGCAATTTTTGATCATCCAATATGCAAAACGCGTGACGCTGAAAAGACGAAAGCCCAAGAGTTAGCGGCTCATGGGCTTTCTGGTACGACGCATTGGTGACTGACCTTTGCTCACTTCCAGTTTCGTCTCCCCAGCATGCTATGTCAACTCCGGCCGGCAGTTTTTTGTCGTCGGTGTGGCATCGTTCGTCCCGCGATTTCTCAAACCAGCGTCGGCTACCCATCCAAGGTATGCCGGCGAAGCAGGAGATCGTCCATGAAAAACGATACCCCCTCAGTCGATGCCAGCAGCGTGCTGCGTCGGCGTACTATCCAGTGGCGGTTGCCGATACCGCAACATACCGCGCCCAGCGTGCCAGCGTGGCGGCCCAGTCGCCGCCCGCGTCCTTCGCAAAGAGGATGCCGCCATGCTGAATGAACAGGAACTGGCAGCCTTTCTGGAGCGCCACCAGCTGTCCTTGGAAGCGCGCGCAATCGTCATGCGTATTCGAGGCAGCGAGCCGAGTCGGCGAGTAAGGCCAGGGAGGGGCAGCATGACCTGCCGATATCCCTCGCGGAAAATGGGCCGCATCATCCAGGCCGAGAGTCATACGAACGAGCTAGCAGCCATCTACACCTGGGAGTACGACGCGGCTGTCCACGAGTTCTACGATCAGCCCGAACCACTGAAGCTGGCCTACCACAACGGCGTCCGCTCAGTCGCATATGCGCATACGCCCGACTTTTTTCTGGTCTCTGACGCCTTCGTCGGTTGGGTTGAATGTAAAACCGATGAAGAGCTTGCAAAGCTGCACATAGAGAAGCCAGAGCGCTACGCGAAGCGCGACGGCAAGTGGATCAGCCCGCCCGGCGAGGCGTTCGCCTCACAGTTCGGTCTGGGTTACATGATTTGTCCGTCGGGTTGCTTCGACTGGAATTTGCTTCGGAATCTCGATTTCTTGGCCGACTACATGCGGGCGGATTGTCCGCCGCCAAGTGATGATGAGCGCAGTATCGTCCAGCGACTGTTTGAAAGCTCTGCTTGGATGCCCTTGCATGAATTGATCGCGGCGGATGCTGGTTTGACCGCGGACGCGGTCTACAAGGTGATCGTCGCAGGCGAGGTTTACGTCGATCTGTCGGCTCGGCCGCTGATGGACGAATTTGCCCGGGTCTATCGCGATCAATTGGCGGCCACTTTTGCGGAGAGCGATGGCAATCAAGCGAAGCTGACTGTGCCATGCACATCGCCTTTTACTCTTGAGGCCGGCGAACCCTTGTCTTGGGAGGGTACTGCCTACACGGTGGCCGTGGTGGCGGGAGCGCAGGTGACGCTGGTATCTGCAAGCGGCAAGCCCGTGCGCCTCGACGTGGAAAGCATCGAACAGCTTGCCCACGATGGGAAGCTTGTTGGAGCCGCTCTCACGAACAACGTTGCCGCCCACATACGGGAAAACATCGTACGGCGCGCATGTGTTCGCGCCACTGCTGAAGCCCACATTTGGATCCGGCAGTTCAACGAATATCGTCGTGGTGTGGCGGTATCACGTTGTGCCCGCACAATGCGCAGCTACGCGGCGAAGTTCCGCCAGGCGGAGGTGGCAGTTGGTGTTGGCGCGCTGGGCCTGATCCCGGACTTCATGTCGCGAGGCAACCGCACGCCGCGATTCCCTGAGCAGGTTTTTGAAGTCATCGCCGACGTTGAGCGCGAAGAGCGCGATCGGGGTACGCGCAGAACCAAGGTAGATATTTACGGCGATATCCGGGGGCGATGCCTTGCCAAAGGGTTACCGGTCCCTAGTGCAAAGACGGTCGCCGTATGGCGCAAGCATCACGTAGGTGTCCATGAGGATGCGCTTCGGTTTGACGGACACCGTATGGCGTACGACTCTAAGCCTTGGGTGTGGACTGAGCAGCGTGGGTTCTTGCCTCATGGTGCCTACCCATTTGACGTTGCACATATCGACCACACGCCGTTGGATCTCCAGCTGGTCGACGAGACATTGGGCACCGTCATTGGGCGCGTGTGGCTGACAGCATTGATTGACGGCTATTCACGCAAGGTGCTTGCCTATTACCTCAGCTTCGACTCGCCTAGCGCCGTAAGCTGCATGATGGTCATACGGGAGTGTGTGCGCCGTCACGGCAGGTTGCCCTCGAAAATCATCACGGATGGCGGCAAGGAGTTTTCGGGGAGCTATTTCGAGATCCTGCTGGCCTTTTTCGAGATGCAGAAGAAGACGCGCCCGCCTGCTGAAGGGCATTTTGGCTCAGTGATGGAGCGTCTGTTCGGTGCGACCAATAAAGGTTTGATCCATGTCTTGCAGGGCAACACGCTTATCCTGCAGTGCGTGCGCAAGTGCAGTCGTACGCACGATCCGCGGCGGCTCGCTATCTGGACGCTCGATGCGATCGAACGCACGCTGGATGATTGGTTCGAGAACGTTTATCACATCTCACCGCATGGCGGCTTGCAGGCGACGCCGAATGAGGTGTTCGACGCCGGCGTTGCGGAGTTCGGTGCTCGCGAGCATGTTCGCATCCCCTATGACGCCGCATTCATTCTCAGTTGCCTGCCGGCGCCAAAGTCCCGGCCACAACGCAACGTGTATCCCGGCAAGGGAGTGAAGCACTACGGCGAGTACTACTGGTGCGAGGCATTCCGCGCGCCGAGGCATGAGAACACCGAGGTCGCCGTCCGGTATGACCCGCTGAACATGGCGGTGCTCTATGCCTATGTCGATGGCGAGTGGCAGCAGTGTAGAGCTCATGATGCGCCGCTCTATGCCTATCGTACTGAACGCGAAGTGCGACTTGCTTCCGCGGCTTTGCGTGGGCTCATGCTGAAGGACGGGAAGCACCGGGAAATCCGTGCTGACCAACGGGCGGCATTCTTCCGCAACCTGTACGACGACGAACGGCGGCTCCGCGAAGAACGCGATGCGAATCTGGCGCACGAGCTCGAATCTGAGATGCCCGTTGCCGACCTTTCCGCACTGCCTCCCGCACCCCGCGAAACCTACCATCAATGCGAAGACTTCTAATCATGGCGTACACCCACACCCAAGTTCCCGCCTCTGTGATGGCGGGCACTCCCAGCCAAAAACTCACCTACTTCCTCGACAAGACAATCCTGCACGCACGCCTGGATATGGCGCTGCAGGATACGCTCGACGCCATTCTCAGCGAAACGGGACCGGACATTGTCATCGTCACCGGCCCGACGGGTGTCGGCAAAACCACGCTCGCTGCGCGACTGGAACGCGAGGTGGCAAATCACTTCGAGCCGAATCGCCGATACTCGCCGGGCATGATTCCCGTCGTGCGACTGTCGGCGGTGACGACGGGGTCGCAAGGGTTCGACTGGCGCGACTTCTATATCCGCTTGCTATGCCGGCTGGACCAGACGAATCCACAGCTGAAGCTCGACTTTGGCGGCGATCCTGGCCGCCTCAGCGAAGCGCCGTTCCATATGGCAAAGAACCGCCTGACGACCGGCGGCTATGAGCGCACTATCGAAGTCGCACTGCAGCATCGTAGTGCCCACGTGCTCATCATTGACGAGGCAAACCAAATAGTCGTCGGCTGCAACCCCAAGGAGCTACGCCGGCGGTTTGAGGTCATCAAGTCGCTCGCGATCGAGACGGGGGTGACGATCATCCTGGTCGGTACCTACGACCTGCTGGAGATTCGCGACCAGTCGGCGCAACTGGTACGCCGCTCGCGGATCATCCATCTGCCGCGCTATCGGCTGGATGATGCAGACGATTGCACCGCGTTCGGCAGTGCGTTGCAGACCTTCGGCGCGCATATGCCATTCGCGCAGGTTCCGGATCTGACGGAGCAGTTCGAATATTTCTACCTCAAATCGGCCGGCTGCGTTGGCATCCTCAAGGTGTGGTTGGATGCCGTGGTCGAGGCGGCACTAAACGCTGGTCAAGACCAGCTCTCGATCGAGGACATGGAGCACTACGCCATGGAGAACCGCTGCCTGCAGACCATCATTGAGGAGGCACTGGTCGGTGAGCGCAAGCTAGCCGCAGTATCGCTCGATGCCTTGAAGAACCTGGTTCTGGCGCACAAGGCTGGCCTCGGGCAGGCCGGCAAGTCTGATATCGGTCGACACTTTTGCAAACCCCGCCAGAAGCGGCGTGTCGGCGAACGCAGCGCGCGTCGCGATCCGGTAGGCCGGAAAGATGCTGCCTCGGGCGAGGGCTAGTCGTGAGCGGCGCCAGTGGTGATTTACCAACCAGGTTGTTTTCGCTGGCGCCCATTGCTGTGGGTACGGCCGCAGGTGAAAGCCTGCTGTCTTACTTGGTGCGCTTGGCGCGAGCGCATTCGATGAGTCCGCGCCAGTTGATCCGCACCGAGATTTTGCCGCTGGCAGATCTCGGCGGCGGGCCTGCATGCGGCAGGTTCTACGCCGACCAGGCGCGGACGATGGCAGGCGTGGGCAAATATGCCTGCGCCTTTGTTCATGCCCTGCAGGCTTTAACAGGGCGCGATGGTCTAGCGCATTTGACCATGCTGCCGTGGGCGGGCGTCGTACCTGCAGTTGGTTTCGGGCTGGTGGCAGAGCGAGCGCAATGGTGCCCAGAATGCCTGGTGTCGCAGCGGCAGGCACGTGAGGACAGCCATTTCCTGCTGGCCTGGTCACTGGACTGTTACCAAGCATGCCCTCGGCACAGAAGGCGGCTGGCGAGCGCATGTCCGTGGTGCGGACGTGCCCAGCATGCGGTACCGGACTACCCTGACCAGCATCGCTGCACGCAATGCCGCGGCTACCTCGGCAGCGAGCTTGTCCACCAAGGCGCAGACGAGGTGCCAACGGAGCGGCAATTGCTACGCGCAATGCTGATCGAGAACATGCTGGACTATGCCACCGATGCCGAGACATGGGCGACACATGCAAACTTGTGCCGTCGGCTTTCCGCGCTTGCCGATGCCTGGACGGAAGGCGGGAAACGAGCGTTGTCGCTGAGGCTGGGTTTCACGAAGACCAGCGTGAGCACCTGGGTGGCGAAGAAGCAGCGCCCGGTGTTTCCGCAGCTGCTGCAGTTGTGTGACGCCACCGGCCTGAGCGTTCGCGAGTTGCTGGGCGAATGCGGTGGCAAGCAGCCGCCGATCATGCCGGTTCTCGCGAGTGTGGCTATCAAGCGCCGGGAAGCAGCGTCGGCCATCGCGCAGCACAATACTGAGGCTGAACTAGGTCTGCTCATGGCTGGCACCGACTCGCCTCCTTCCGCAGCGGCTGCTGCTGCGAAGGTCGGCGTTACCGTTTCCCAACTGCGTTATCGGCATCGTGCCACCATGGCCAAGTTAAGCGAGAAGCATCGGGCTCATCGGCATGCACAATCGAATCGCCGGTGGTCGGAGCGTGTTCGGACGGTCCAAGTGGTTGCGCTGGGGATAGCAGCTGACGGTCAGCGGCCAAGTATTCGCCGTGTGACGGAGCGGCTACGCCACCTTCGGCTGTCGCTGCAGAACCCTCGGTTGCGGGCCGCATATAGGCGTGTACGTAGCGAAATTGCCGACCAGTGATCTTCGATAGGTGAGAGGGCTGCCGGATTTGGCAGTCGTTTGTCGAGGATGTACGCTCCAGTGTCGGTGATCTAGCCTTCAAGGCCCCAAGCCATCATGATGCCCTCCTTAGCTCAGCTGCACGAGCTTGGATAGATTGAGTGCCAGTCACCGGCAGAAAGATAATCAACCTTTGGGGCTAATGATGGAAATTGCGCAGCCATTTCGTCCAAGCACTCGCGCATCAACTTAGCCTCATCTGGCATTCGCGTCTCAAAGGCGGCCCATCCGACTAGGCGCAAGGCCTCAGGCATCTCTACTAATCCAGTTATTGCATCCCACAAGGCATCCCAGTTGCAGCCGTACCAACCTGGGAAATCCAAGGACTCCATGAGCAACTGGTGCAGCTCGTTGGCGGTGGCGACTGAGTGAAGGTCAATTTCGATGAGCGTAGCGCGAGTCATGTTTAGCGATGATTTAGTCACGAGGTGACGGAACTTGGGTGCGGCTTTCGGACGGGCTGCTGAGTTATTAGTGGAATGGCAACTTTATGCTTCCCATATGCTTCCACTTCGCACGAAAAGCGGCAACTTTATGGTTCCACACGCGAAAAGCGGGAACCATAAAGTTGCCGTTATGCGAAAAACGAAGCATAAAGTTGCCAGTTCAATGGCATACACCCGCAAGGGCGATGCTCAGGGGGAGAGTCGCTGAAACCATTGAGTGGCCTAGCTTACAAGCTGACGTGGGCCGGAAGGGAAGAGCGACTGGAGTGCCATTTCTTACGGGACTTGTAAGAAAATACGGCAAAGTGGAAGCATATACTTACCGCAGCGGCAACTTTATGGTTCCCGTCACAAACTAGATCAAGGGCTTGCGAAATTCTGGCGGAAGCGGTGAGATTCGAACTCACGGTAGGCTCACACCTACGGCGGTTTTCAAGACCGCTGCCTTAAACCACTCGGCCACGCTTCCTTTGCTTTGCTGTTGGATTCGACTGTTGCCTGCCAAGCTTATCGGCAGCGCGGGTAAGGCCGCTGAGGGCGGGCCTGCAATCTTTGTACAAAGCGGGCGCAGATGCTACCGCAAGCGGGGGATTTTGGCTACAGTAGCGTTTGCGTGACTTGAAACTTTGCTGCTGCGGCGCAATCTGAGTCACATCTTGGTTTCAATCCCGTTTGAGGAGTCAGCATCATGCAATCGCAATGGCAAACGACAGCCGGTGGTCTGGGGCAGGGCGTAGACAGCGCCGCCCAGAACAAGGTACTGCGCAATACTTATTCCTTACTGGCCTTGTCCATGATTCCGACTGCGCTGGGCGCTTGGTTGGGCATGGAGATGCAGTTCATGTTGCGCGGCTGGATGGGCTTGATACTGTTTCTGGGCGTGAGCTTTGGCGCCTTCTTCGCTATCGAAAAGACCAAGCACAGCGCCATGGGCGTAGTGCTGCTGCTGGCCTACACCGGCTTCATGGGCCTGTGGATGTCGCAGTACCTGCAGTTTGCCATGCAGTTCAGCAATGGCGCCCAGTTGATCGCCATGGCGGCGGGTGGCACGGGGGTGATCTTCTTCTCGTTGGCCACACTGGCGACCGTGACCAAGCGTGATTTCTCGTTCATGGGCAAGTTCCTGTTCGTGGGCCTGATACTGGCGATAGTGGCTTCGCTGGCCAATATCTATTTCCAGCTGCCGGCGCTGTCGCTGGCGATTTCGGCTGCGGTGATCCTGATCTTCTCGGCTTATATTCTGTTTGATGTGAGCCGCATCGTGAACGGTGGCGAGACCAACTACATCACGGCCACGCTGTCGCTGTACCTGAATGTGTACAACATCTTTGTGAACTTGCTCAGCTTGCTGACTGCACTGGGTGGTGAGCGCGACTAAGTCGTGCTGGCGAGGCCCTGCTGAGGCGGGGCTTGGCTTGTCCGCATCCCTGATGCGTAGCAGTGCAAACAAGAACGCCCTGGCTTAGCCGGGGCGTTTGTTTTTGTGTCGGGCCAGGGCTGGAACTGGCATTCCACCTGCCGGACGGCTATGCTAGGCCCGGTCTGTATCACTTTTTGAATTGCCCTACATGAAAGCCACGCTCGACCCTCAAGCTCTCGACCAACTGTTCCGAGAAGCGCGTACCTACAATGCTTTTGCCGAGCGCGAAGTTGACGATGCGACGCTGATGGCGTTGTATGACTTGCTCAAGTGGGGGGCGACCAGCGCCAATGCATCGCCGGCCCGCTTTGTCTTTGTGAAGTCTGCCGAGGCTAAACAGAAGCTGCGGCCTGCTTTGTCCGAAGGCAATCTGGAAAAGACGCTGAAGGCGCCAGTCTGTGTGATTGTGGGGCACGATCTGGCCTTCTACGAACAATTGCCCAAGCTGTTCCCGCATACCGATGCCCGTAGCTGGTTTGCCGGCAATGATGCGGTCATCCAGACCACGGCCTTTCGCAACGGCACATTGCAGGGCGCTTATTTGATGCTGGCGGCGCGGGCGCTGGGGTTGGATTGCGGCCCTATGTCTGGCTTTGATAATGCCAAGGTGGATGAGGCGTTCTTTGCGGGTACCACGGTAAAGTCCAATTTCCTTATCAATCTGGGTTATGGCGTGCCGGAAGGCTTGTTTCCGCGCAACCCACGCCTGGCCTTTGAGGAAGCCTGCCGCATTGCATAACCGCCTGCCAGCCTAGGGACGCCGCGTCGAGATGGCCGAGAACAAGAAACCGCAGTGGGATATCTGGAAAGAGCTGGAAGAGCTACGCCAGCGCTATAAGGAACTGGCGCCCATGTTTGCACGGGTAGGCGTGGCGCCGGAGTTTGCCCAGATGGTGAACAACCTGCGGCTGGACTTGCAGCGGCGGCCACCATCGCCCCCCCTGAATACCGGCGAGCGCGACAAGGATGCGCAAGCGCAAGAGGAGTACAAGCGGGCGTTTGCGTCTCACTATGAAGAGGTGTTCTTCAAGGTAGAGAACTGCCTGCGCATGCCTTGGCCGATTGAGGCGCAGTACCTTGTGCCGGGTATTTTGGAGGAAGTGGAGAATCAGCGCCGCACCCTGGCCAAGAATCCGCTGGTATCCCCGCCGCTGGAGAAGCTGGATACCTTGGTCGAGGAGTACGCCAACCTTGACAAGATGGATGATAGGCTTGATCGGAATGCAATCGGCGTACGGCGGGCGCAGTTGACGGAAGTGTTGGGTTTTCCGTTGATCGTGCGCCGCCAACTGGCCCACCCGGAGTGGGAGCTGCTGCCGCCGCTGGCCAGTGATGCGTATCGGCAACTGCTCAATAGCAAGATTGAGAACTACCGCGCGGCGGGCTGGTTGCAATCCAAGCTGTTCGACAAGTGGTATATCGCGCTGGAGTTCGATGCCATTTGGGCGCGGCTCAAGCGTGATGCCAACGACCGCGAGCGCATCATCAGCCAGCTCAAGCTCAACTGGCCCAAGCTGGGGAACTGGGCGCCGGATTTTCCCCATGCAGATCTGGTGTGGTATCTGCTGCTGGTCCTGCTTTGCATCATTGCCCTGTTTGCCGAGTGGTGGTGGGCGGCGGGCGGCTTGCTGATCTGGCTGCAGCTCTCGGTCATCATCGAGAAGCACCACGCACAGCTGGTAATCAAACGGCGGCAGGCTTTGCTGCTGGAGTGCGGGCGCTTCAAGCGCATCCGCGACCAGATATCGTCGGGCAAGTTTGATCCGAGCACGGTGCTCAGGCAGCTCAAGCAGTTCAATTTCCGCCACTATGTCTCGGAGCAAGGCATGCAGTTGCTGCAGTCCATGTCCATGGTGGGCGGTTTCTAGCAGGCCAGGCCACTATAGCTATCACTTGCCTGTTTGTGGCCGTGGCTGCGATACGGCGGAGGGTGCCTGATACCCTTCATGCCGACATGCGGCCGGTATTTGATAGGCTGTGATTTTCTCAGCGCCTCCTATGATGAGGTAGTGGCGGGGTGACGGTAGTACCGTTGCGGGCTTCCTGTTGGTATGAGGGGGATGACAGGTGGCGAGGGCACAATCCAGCAACTGTGCAGTAATGCCAGCATACTTGCCGTAATAATTACTCGTGAACCGATTACCGGCCGCGATAGTGTTGCAGCTATCCGCCGGGTAGGCCGCCAGCGCTGAATCGCGCTGGCGCTTGCGGTTCATGCCGTCTAAAGTAAGACCGCATCAATCTTGCCCGGGGTCAGAATGAAATCGCACTTAGCCGCTTTACTGCTGGCATGCACTACGGTAGCCGCCGCAGAAGAAACGCTCAGGTTCTCGATCAACCAGTACAAGGTGGAGGGGAATACCGTGCTGCCGGATGCGCGTATCCAGGCCACTCTGGCGCCCTTTGCCGGGCAGGGGCGCGATTTTGCCGATGTGCAACGCGCACTGGAGGCGCTGGAGACCTTGTACCGCAAGGCCGGGTATGGGGCCTTGCAGGTTTATCTGCCAGAACAGGAAATGAACCAGGGCACCATTGTGTTCAAGGTGGTCGAGCCCAAGCTGGGCAAGGTTCGTATCGAGGGCAATCAGTACTACGGCGAGGGCAATATCCGCCGGGCGCTGCCAGCACTGCGCGAGGGCGACGTACCCAATACCGGTTCAGTGACCGATAGCTTGCGTCTTGCCAACGAGAGCCCCGCCCGCCGCCTTACCGTAACCCTGCAGGCGGGGGAGACGCCGCAAACGGTGGATGCCAGCGTCAAGGTGGCCGATGAGCGGCCATGGCGGGTGTTTGCCCAGGCGGACAACACCGGCTCCAAGGAGACCGGGGAGGCGCGGTTGTCGCTGGGCTACCAGCACTCCAATCTGTTCGATCTCGATCATGTCCTGACCACGCAGTTCACCACCTCGCCCAGCGAGGCGGACAAGGTCAAGATATTCGGCATAGGCTACCGCGTGCCGTTCTATGGCTGGGGCGATAGCCTGAGCCTGTTTGGTGGTTATTCCAATGTGGAATCGGCGGCCTTGGCCGGGTTGTTCAATGTCACCGGTAAGGGCACCGTGTTTGGCGCCCGCTATACCCAGGGCCTGCCGGCCGAAGGGGCGTTGCAGCACAAGCTGCAGTGGGGCCTGGATTGGCGCCGCTTCAATACCCGCTCTACCTTCGGTGGCGGTAATACCGTGGGTTCCAACCGCTATACGGTGCAACCGGTTAGCCTTGCCTATCAGGGGCAATGGCAAAATGCCAAGTCCAGCTATGACTGGAGCGCTGGCCTGTCACGCAACTTGCCGGGTGGCGATGAATTGGGCCAGACAGGTGCCGGACTATCCAAGTCGGGCCGGCTGACGGCTACCACCGAATACACGATTGCGCGCCTGGGCGGGAATGCCTATATCAGCCTGCCTGCCGAATGGACGGCCCATGTGGGCATGAATGCACAGCTGACGCCCGATGCGCTTGCGCCAGGCGAGCAGTTTGGCCTGGGCGGTGCCAATAGCGTGCGTGGCTATGACGAGCGGGAATTCGCCAATGATGAGGGGGTGAACCTGACCCTGGAGGCCTATACACCGGATTTTGCCAAGCGCTGGGGCTGGGAAAGCATGACCTTGCGTGGCCTGGTGTTTTTGGACTGGGGGCGGATTACCCGGAATGACGTGGCGCTGGGCGAGATCGACAGCACCGAGCTGGCGGGGGCGGGTATAGGCTTACGGTTGGGCTGGGGGAAGCGTGCATCAATCAAGCTGGATATCGCGCAGACCCTGAAGGAAGGGCAGCAGGATGGACAGCCTAAAAAGAAGGGCGATACCAAGGCCCATGTCTCGGCGATTGTTTCATATTGAGCCGGCACGTTTGCGTGTCGCAGTAACTGGATAAATATGGCGGTTAAACCGCCTCCGCGTCGAGCGGAAGGAGTCACCATGAGTATCTCGCAGCAGCCCGGTTTTGCCATGAAATCCCTGTTTGTTGCCACGCTGGCCTGCTATGCGCCGCTGGTCGCTGCCAACCCTACCGGTGGTACGGTGGTGTCCGGTGGTGCCACGTTCAACCAGCAAGGCAACAGCCTGATCGTGACCAATACGCCGGGTACGGTGATCAACTGGCAGTCGTTCTCCATCAATCAGGACGAACTGACCCGCTTCGTGCAGCAGAACGCCAATAGCGCGGTGCTGAACCGGATCACCGGGCAGGATCCTTCGCAGATACTGGGGCAGCTGCAATCGAATGGGCGGGTGTTCCTGATTAACCCGAACGGGATTGTGTTCGGCCAGGGGGCGCAGATTGATACGGCGGGCCTGGTGGCCTCGACGCTCAATATTAGCGACGACGATTTCAGGGCCGGCAAGCTCAAGTTTGAAGGTGCGGCCACAGGCAATATCAGCAATGCCGCCAATATCACCACGCCGTCGGGCGGCTTTGTCTACCTGATTGCACCCAATGTCGAAAACAGCGGTGTCATCGTCTCGCCCAAGGGCGAGATATTGCTTTCGGCTGGCCGCAGTGTGGAGTTGGTCGATGGTGTTGATACCAGCCTGCGCGTGAAGGTGCATGCACCTGCCGGCCAAGTGGTCAATGTGGGGCAACTGATTGCCGAGCAAGGCCGTATAGGCATCTTTGCTGCGGCCATCATGCAGCAGGGCGTGGTCAGCGCCAACCGTGCCGAAGTGGGCGAGGGCGGCAAGATCGTCTTCAAGGCCACCGACGCATTGAACCTGGCTGCCGGTAGCCGCACCGAGGCCAAGGGGGGGCAAGTGCTGGCACAGACCAGTGCGGGCGATACCCTGGTAAGTGGTGTGGTGGATGTCTCCAACACGGCGGGTGTGGGCGGGCAGGCGACCTTGCTGGGCAAGCGCGTGGGCGTGTTCAACGGTGCGACCTTGGTGGCCGATGGGCGTGACGGCGGTGGCCAGATACGTATTGGTGGTGACTTCCAGGGCAAGAACCCCGACGTACAGAATGCGCAGGTTACCGCTATCGCCGAAGGGGCGACGGTGAGTGCCAACGCCACTGGCAATGGCATGGGTGGCCGGCTGATAGTCTGGTCTGACCTGGCGACCCGTGTGCAAGGCAACCTGAGCGCCCGTGGTGGGCAGTTGGGTGGTGACGGTGGCTTTACCGAGATTTCGAGCAAGGGCCACCTCGACCTGCGCTCGGTGGTGGATCTCTCATCGACCCATGGCAAGGTGGGGCAGCTGCTGCTGGATCCAACCGACCTGTGGATAGGCTCCGCACCTGGCGTGTGTCTGCCGACGGTGTGCGTGGATGGTAGCAGCGGCGGTACCTTGCTGGACAACACCTTTAGCTACGCCGAGCACGCCGATCACTCCTATATCTCCGCCTCCCTGATCAATATCCAGGGTGCGTCGGCGATGGTTACACTGCAATCGAACAACAACATCACGGTTGCCGAGGATGTCGAGAGTGATTTCGGCCTGACGCTGCAAGCTAACAACGATATCGAGGTGTTAAGCGGCGTTAGCATACTCAGCGATCTGGGCAGTGTGGTGCTGGATGCCGATCACGATATCTTGGTGGGTTCGGGTGCCACCATCACGACCAACGGTGGCCCGGTAGACCTGATTGCGGGCAACGGAATTTTCCACCTCGGCACCATCAATAGTTCCACCTCGGTACTGTTGCAGGCGACCAATGACATCTCGATTGCTTCGGGCGCTAATATCACTGCCAGCAGCGGCGCGGTAACCCTGATGGGGCGGGATGTGTACCTGGGCTCTGGCGGCTTGGTGGACGCTGTGGGCCTGCTGAAAATTGACGCCAGCCGTCATATCACTCTGGATGGCTCGCTTGATAGCGATAGCACGGTAGAACTCAAGTCACTGAATGGCACGGCCAGCATGACCGGTACGGCGACCGTAATGGCGCCGACCGTGAATCTGCATGTGGGTACGGGAGGATTCAATTCCGGCGCCAACACGCGGGTGGATACCGATGCCCTTTTCATTATTGCTGCCAAGGGCAATGTCACCATAGGCGGCCTGGATGGCAAGACCACCCAGACCGAGATCAATGCTGCCCACGATGGTAGCTATAACGGCCTGACCCTCGATGTTACCGAGACTGCCGGTATCAATCAGGGTTTAAAGGTGGGTAGTGTCGGCATAGGCTGGGCGGGGGGCACGGTCAAGCTCAACTCCAAGTTCGGCGACATTACGCAGGTGGCTGGCTCGCATGTCAAAGCCAAGCACCTGATCGTGACCTCGGAGAATGCCTCGGGGACAGGCAATATCCTGCTCAATGGCAGTGGCTCGGTCAACGAGATTGCCGAGTTGAGCGCGGCGGTTTGCCAAGGCAGCTGCAGTGGCGCCAGTTCGTTGAATGTAAACAACAATACTGCGATGGCGCTGACCAACTTCGGCGCCAATGCCGTTACCGGCCCCAACAACATCACTATTAAGAGCGTAGGCCCGCTGACAGTCAATGGTGTAGTGAATGGGGGCGGGTTTGTCGATCTGGTTAGTGATGGCAAGCTGACAGTTAACAGCAACGTCACTGCGGCCAGTGGCTTGAGCCTGGATGGTGGCGGCGGCATCGACATTAATGCCTTGGTAGCAGGCACCACGAGCGTGAACCTGAAGTCCGGCAACGCGGCAGTGCAGGCTGGCGCCTCGGGCATGGTGTCCGCCAGCAACCTCTATCTGCAAAGCATGGGTGGTACGGGAGCAGTGGGCTCCAAGAGCGCCCCGCTGAAGCTGACCAGCGGCGGTGGCATGTCGGTTTATATCGGCTCGGGATCGGACACCATCAGTACCATAGCCTTGGATATGCAAGGCTCCGGCAACCTGAGCCTGTTCGCAGGTGGCGAAACCTCGTCCTTCAATATCGGCAACCTGTTTGTTTCGGCACTGAACAACATCAACGCCAGTGCCGGCATCACTGGGAATGAGCTTGCTCTCAAGTCCAGCGGCGGTAGTGTGTCGCTGAGCAACTACAGTTACAACCTGAGCGGGTTGACGCTGGAAGCGGGGTCTGCTGGCTCGGTTGCCTTTAATGGCTCGTCGGTGTTTGTCAATAATCTGAACGTCAAGGCCGGCACCTTCAATATGAGCTCGGCGCCGGCACTGAGCATAGGCAGTGCCACCGTGGCGGCGGACAATATCGTCTTTGGCGGCCAGTCGCTGGGTACATCGGCCTCGCCACTGTCGTCGTTGACGCTGTCGCCCTTCCAGCCCACTGGCGATCTCACCCTCAGCACTGGCCTGGCAGCCAGTCTGTTTACCAACAACCTGCTGCTGACCGGTAATAACGTCAATCTGCCGACAGGTATCTCCCTGTCAGGCCGCCTGGGTACGGATATAACAGGTAGCTTCAACGCAGGTGCGATGGTCAGCGCCAATGTGGTCGACATCAAGGCGGGCGCCGGTGTGAGCCTCAATGGCCTTACGGCCACCGATATCATTGTGAACAGTGGTGGCGGCATTACCGGCCTGTCTGCCATAACCGGCGGTCTGATCTCCCTGACATCGGCCAGCAGCCTGGGGTCGTCCAGTGCACCCTTGGGTATTACAGCCAACAATCTGACCTTGGTGACCACCGGTGCGGGTGCCGGTATCTATGCGGCCTCCAATGCGGGCCAGGCAACCCTGAATGCGGCTGGCGATATCGTCTACAACGCGCAAGGGCCGGCCTCGCTAAGCGCAACCAGCTCGGGTGGCGGCATCAATATCACCGGTGCGGGCGACTTGTCCTTCAGCAGCCTGACCGGCACCGGAGACGTGCTGGTCAACAGCGCAGGCGCCCTGAACCTGGCCAGTGCCAGCGGTGGCAGCATTACGCTGATGGCGGCAGGCAGCATAGGCGCTGACGGCGGGCCTGTCAGGGTGAATGCCAGCAGCCTGCTGAAGGCCACCACCACGGGTAGCGGCTCGGGCATCTACATTGCCGAGGCCGATGGCGTAGATTCGGCCGTACTGACCACCAACAATGGCGATATCAGCTTCACCAGCGGGGGGGCGGCCAGTGTGACAGCATCGACCGGCGGTGCCGGCCGTAATGTGTCGCTGACAACCACCAGCGGCAACCTGACAGTAGCGGGCCTCAGCGATGTGGCCAACAAGCTGACGCTGGCATCGGCGGGTAGCCTGATCACCAGTTCAGGTGTCAATCTGTCTGCGGCGGATTTGAGCCTGAAATCGGTAGACAGCTTCAACTTGGGCGGCAACCTGACTGCCAATACGGCGCTCTCGCTCGATAGCGGTGGCGTGATCACGACCGCGGCGGGCGCCACCATTTCGGCCCCGACACTGACCTTGCGCGCCGTAGGCGGCATAGGCACCGAAGGCGGCAGTGCCAACGTCAACACCAGCAACCTGCTGGCCTCTACCAGCGGTAGTGGCGCCGGTATCTATATCAATAGCGTGGGTACTTCGCCGCTGAATGCGGCGGTGAATGCCGGTTCGGGCAATGTGCGCCTGAGCGTGGCCGGTGATATGACCGGCAGCTTGGCGGGCAGCGATGTGCATGTCCAATCGGCGGGTTCGATAGGCAATGCCGGGCAGCGCCTGCAACTGGCATCCAACAACCTGACCCTGCTCAGTGGCGGCAGCATCTTTGCCAATGAAGCAGATGGCACCACGGCACAACTGACCACCACCAATGGCGATATCGATTTTGCCAGTGGCGGTGCTAGTACCGTTGGCGCGACGGTGGGGGGCAGCAATCGCAGCCTGTCGCTGGCCACGGCCAGCGGCGACCTCACTGTCAGCGCCCTGAGCGGTTCGCTGGCCAAGCTCTCGCTGGCCAGTGGCGGCAACCTGAACACGCCGGCTGGCGTGAGCCTGGAGGCGGCGGAACTGGCGCTCAAGTCGGCCAGCAGTTTCAATCTGGGTGGCAATCTGAGTTCCAGCGGCGCATTGACACTGGACAGCGGCGGCAGCATTACCACCGCCAGCGGCGTCAGCATCACTGCGCCGACGCTGACGTTGATCGCAGCTACTGGCATAGGTAGTTCGGGTGCCGCAGCCTCGGTCAATACCAGTAACCTCACGGCCAAGTCTGGTAGTGGCGGCGTCTTCATCAATAGTCTGGGCAGTTTGGCGAGTGCGAATCTGGGCAGCAGTAGCGGCGCTATCCAGCTCAAGACCGCTGATGCAACCGGATTGCTGGCCTCGATCGACGCGGGCTCCGGTTCGGTACTACTGAACCTGGCTGGCGGCTTGAGTGGCGAAGTCAAAGGCGGCGATATCGAGCTGTCAGTGGCATCCGGCGGAGTGGGAACCAGCGCGGAGGCGCTGCGGGTGGCAGCCAACAACCTGAAGGTAACCAGTGCTGGCGGCGTATTCATCAACGAGAAAGACGCCCTGAATGCCGTGGTGACGACCACCGATGGCGCCATCGAACTGACGGCGGGCGGCAACCTGACGGCAGCAGGCACAGCGGGTGGAGGCAAGGGCATCAAGCTGGCCAGCCTGGGCGTGATAGACCTGGCGGGGCTGTTGACCAGCGGCGACCTGACTGCCACGGCATCGGGCAATATCGTGGGGTCGGGCAGCGGCAACAGCGTCAGCGCCCGCCTTGCCAGTTTCTCGGCGGGTGGCATGATAGGGCCGCTTAAAACCAGCCTGCAGGTGCTGCAAGCCAAGGCTGGCAGCTCCATCGATGTACTGAATGCAACTGCGCTGGAAGTGCAGAGCGCTACCGCAGGTTCGGGCAGCGTGCGTATCGAATCGAACGGCGGCCTGACAACCACCGGTCCGGTCGTGGCCGGTACCTCGGTGGATCTGATTACCCATAGCCCACTCACCATTGGTGCTGGTGGCGTGTCGGCCGGTTCGGGAATTACCCTCAAATCGGGCTCCGGTACGGGCAACGATGACATCACCATCAACGGCATCCTGCAGAGCACCACGGGCGGTTGCCTGGTGGATGCCGGTGGCAGCGTGGCCCAGAACGCCAATATCGTACTGGGCGGCAACGGGGCAGTGACGGTGAATTCCCAGACCGGCAATGTGCTGATGGCAGCAGGCACCACCACCTCCACCAACGGCGGCAGCATAGGGTACACGGCACAAGGCAATATCGCGCTGAGCCTGCTGGATGCCGGCCCGACCGGTGCGGTGGCAGTGAATGCGACGACTGGCGCAGTCAGCTCGGTCACGCCAGGCCGTATCAATGTGCGTGGTGGTCAGCTGACAGTCAACGCGGGTGGGCGTATCGATATGGGTGTGGATGTGCCTGCCGATCAGCTGAAGTTCAACAGCGGCGTAGGCTATGCCGTGGTACGCGATGCATCGGGTGGCCTGGTGCCGGGCAGTTCGGCACCAACAACGGATGACAGCGCCCAGAATGACACGGTCAATGCCATCAATTCGGTCAATACCACGGTGAACAATGCGGGCGACGTCAAGGACGATGCCCAGAAGAAGATAGACGAGCAGCAGAGCGGTGACCAGACGCAAACTGATGAGGAACAAGGCGATGACAAGAACAAGAAAACCAAGAAGTGCTAGCCCCATGTTGAAGCTGGCGACGCTTCTGGTCTCGTTCACCCTCGCCGTGCCTGCTTACGCAGCCCAGGCGGGTACCGTAACGCAGCTGGCCGGTGTGCTGAGTGCACGCAAGGCGGATGGTATCGTCAAGATACTGGGCTTGCAGTCCAGCGTGGACAAGGGTGACCTGCTCTCCACCGGGGCCAATACCTATGCCAGGCTGAAGTTCAGCGATGGCGGGGAGTTGACCCTGCGGCCCAATACCCAGCTCAAGATCGATGACTACAAGTTCGATCAGGCCAAGCCGCAGGAAGACAACGCCTTCTTCCGGCTGGTCAAAGGGGGCTTGCGAGCGGTGACTGGGTTGGTAGGCAAGCGTAATGGTCTGGAGAACTACCGCATGGCAACGCCGACAGCGACCATAGGCATACGCGGCACCAACTATGGCGTGCTGTTCTGCCGTAAGGAGGAAAGCCAGTGCGACGAGTATCGCAGCAACGAAGGGCAGATCCCGTTGGATGGCCTGTATGTTGACGTGGCAGATGGCCGCATCGTGGTGCAGAACCAGGGGGGATCACAGGAGTTCGGCACCGGCGAGTTCGGTTATGTGGGAACCTTAACCACGCCACCGATCACCGTGCCGCCGCGCAGTGGCGTGCCCATCGCCACCGACAAGGGCACCAACAAGCCGCCTGAGGCCGTGTTGGAGAAGCAGGCTGATCAAAAGGACTTCGAGTGCACCATAGACTGAGTCTGGTAGGGTGCCAGTGAGGAACTGGCGAGCGGTATCGTTTGGATAAGTGAGATGCTGGCACCCGGTAAAACCGGGTGCTTGCCATTTTGGCTATGCCAAATAACATGGCGCGGAACGTGTTGTTTCAAGCTCTTGAAGGCTAAGAACCATCTAAACATGAAGCTCTGTCCTTATTGTCTGCAAGATGCCATTTGGTGGGTTCGACTCAAAGCTAAGCCAGAGCTTCGTTTTTCGCTGTGTTTCGAATGTGATTCAGTATGGCTCTTGGATCAACCCAATTCTGATCAGGTGGTAACCACATTTGATAAGTACATGCACGCGCTTGGCCGTGCGGCGGATTGGAAGGATATTGAGAAGCTAGAGGTGATGGCGTAAGGGTTCAACGCAGCCTCATCTGCATATCTGCTCCAGAATGTGTGGCCGGATGATTGGAGAGGTCGTAAAGCGCCATTCGGCCCGGCTTATGAAGCAGCGTGAAGCATCCTAGCGGGTGGGTTGGCCGTCCACAAAGACGACCAGTTCACCCGTCTGCATTTTTGTCCATGCCTCGTTGTCGGTCAGCGGCTGGGTGGCGATCAGGGCGACGCGGTCGTTGGGGGTGGTCAGGGCATCGAAATCGACGCTGATGTCCTGGTCTATCAGGTGGGCCTGGCCGAATGGCGCCTTGCGGACGATGTAGTGCAGATTGGTGGCGCAGTGGGCAGCCAGCCATTCGCCATTCGATAGCAGGAAATTGAGCGTGCCGTGGCGGGATAGCTCGGCGGCCAGCTGGCTCAGGGCGGCCTGCAAGGTGGCTGCGTCTGGTTTGGCCGGGAATCGGGCAGACAGCTGCTCGAGCAGCCAGCAGAAGGCATGTTCGCTATCGGTGTCGCCCACCGGCTGAAAGCGCTCGGCGCTGAGCGCGGGCAAGGTCTTGAGGTCGCCGTTGTGGGCGAATAGCCAGTATTGCCCCCACAATTCACGCAGGAAGGGATGGGTATTGGCCAGCGATACCTTGCCCACGGTGGCCTTGCGGATATGCGATATCACGTTGGTGGACTTGATGGGGTAGCTGCGCACCAGCTCGGCAATGGGCGAGGTGGTGGAGGCCTGCCAGTCTATGAACAGGCGGCAGCCACGACCCTCGAAGAAGCCTATGCCCCAGCCGTCGGCATGGTGGTCGGTTTCACCGCCACGGCGGCGGAAACCCTCAAATGAAAAGCAGATATCAGTAGGCACATTGCAGTTCATGCCCATCAGCTGGCACATCAGAGACTCCTTGGGTAATACCGCACCGCTTGGCAGAACGGTGCCTAAGACTAGTAAAATCAAGCGTATAGTAAGAGGGCAGGTGCTGCTTCCATAGCGCCTGCGTGGAGGTTATCGTGAATCTCACCAACATCGCCAGCAACCTGAGCCGGGCTTACGGCCTAGTATCCAACGATCCACTGCGTCTGCAAAGCCTTGGGCGAGCAACGGGGTTGAACGCGGCTGCAGGCAATGGGGCTGGCAGCAGCGTGGGTGGCTTGCGCCTGCCCGGTTCCACCCAGGTCAAACTGTCGGACTATGGCCGCCTGCAATCGGCACTGACCAACCTCAAGACTGCCGTAGGCGGGCTGGATAGCGATGATGAAGTCGCTGGTGTAAGCCTGCGCTCCGACAACAGGCAGATCAGCGCCAATGTGGATAAGAAAGCGGGCCCTTTGCGTGCCGCGACCGTGGAGGTGACACAGGCCGCTGAATCGCAGCGCCTGCAAAGCCAGGCGTTTGATCCTTCCACCCTGGTGGGCACGGGTACGCTCAATATTGACTTTGGCCGCTTCAACAGCAGCACCAATACCTTTACCCAAGGCGACCAGGCCACGGCGCAGGTCTCCATAGGCGTGCTCGACAGTTCGCTCAATGGTATAGCCAATGCCATCAATCGCGCCGGTGTGGGCATCAGCGCCAGGGTGGTGCAGGAAGACAGTAGCGCCAGGCTGGAGCTGACCGGCCAGAATACGGGTACGGACCAGGCTTTCCGTATCCGGGTACGCGACAATGATGCGAATGGCACGGATAGCACCCAAGGGCTGTCGCGGCTGGCGTTTGATCCGGTCGAGCAGGCAGGGGCGGGGCGCAATCTCACCCAGCTTCGCGCGGCGCAGGATGCGGAACTGAAGGTGGATGGACGGGCTATCAGCAGTCCCAGCAACCAGGTTAGCCGGGCGCTGAGTGGGGCGACCTTGAATATAGAGGGCACGGGAACGGCGCGCATAAGCTTGAGCCGTGATGCCAGCGAAGCCAGCCGTAGTGCCGGCAAGCTGGTGGCCGCACTGAATGGCTTTTATAGCCAGGCGGGCAATCTGCAGGCAGATGGTTTGACCCGCCGCATCGCTGACGACTTGGATACGGCGCTGGGGAGCGCTGAATCCGGTAGCGGTCTGAAGCGGCTGAATCTGTCGCAGCTAGGGGTTGAACGTACGGGTGAAGGGCGATTCAAGCTGGACGAGGAGAAGTTCAACCGCGCCTTTGAAGCCAACGCCGATGGTGTGACCAGCCTGCTGTCGCAAGTGGCCAGCGAGGTGAAGGGGGTGACCGAGAACAGCACGGTGACCAGCCAGTTGCGCCGCAGCACAGAAGGGCTACGCGCAGCGAATACGACAGATAGCAATCCTTTCGTCGCGCGAGCACGCCAGACCCAGCTGCAGAACCTGCTGGGCAATCAGGCGACCTTGCTCAACTATTCGCCGACGACCCGTAATCTATATGGCTTGGCGCAGTATCTGTCTGTCGCCAGCTTCTGATGCAAGCCGCCTGACATAGGGTGCCCATAAAGCCCTGCTCTGATGCACCCAGAGCAGGGCTTTCGTCATAAGGGCCACCCAGCCCGACAGGAGCCTAGTCGCTGGTAATTTCCAGCAATGCGGCGCCTTCCTTGACCTGCTCGCCTTTCTGGAAGAACACCTCGGCCACTCTGCCGGCCTGGGGGGCCAGTATGGTGTGCTCCATCTTCATGGCTTCCAGTATGACCAAGGGCGTGCCTTTCTCCACCTGATCGCCAGCCTTGACGTGAACGGCCACCACCGTACCGGGCATGGGGGCGGTCAGGCCACCGCCGGCTTCGACGGCTTCCAGCCCAGCCAGCAGGGGGTTGAACGGGGTCAGGGCGATGTTGTGGCCATTGCGTACCAGGGTCAGCGTGTTGCCATCGCGTACCACGCTGGCACTCAGGCGATAGCCATCCAGTGTGGCGTGGAGCTGGCCCTCGGTCAGCGTACCGTGTGCAGCAATCTGTGCCTCGCCAATCTCCAGCAGATAGCCGGTATCGCGGTAGTGCGCCATCACCGCATGTTCTGTTTCGCCGTGACGGAAATGCAGGGCGTGGCGGTTGTCCTGGTTCAGGCGCCAGCCGTCTACCTGCCACCAGGGTGAGTCGGCATCCTTGACACGCTGGCGGGCAGCCTCGCTCTTGCCTTCCAGCAGGGCAAGCTCTGCCAGGGCGGCCAGGGCCAGGGTCTCGTTGCTGACGGCGGCAGGTGGCGGGATCAGGGTGTCGCGGTAGCGGACAATAAAGCCGGTATCGAGTTCGGCGGCGCGGAAGGCGGGGTGGCTGGCCAATTGGCCCAGGAAGTCGAGGTTAGTATCCAGCCCGACGACTTCATACTCGGCCAAGGCGCTGGACAGGCGATCCAGTGCGCGGTCGCGGTTCTCATCCCAGACAATCAGCTTGGCAATCATGGGGTCGTACCAGGGCGAAATTTCATCGCCGCTGGTGACGCCGGTATCGACCCGTACATGGGCCGATTCCTGTGGCTGGCGCATATGGGCCAGGCGGCCTATCTGCGGCAGGAAGTCCCGTGCAGGGTCCTCGGCATAGACGCGAGCCTCGAAGGCGTGGCCCTCTATGCGTAGTTCATCCTGCCGGCGCGGCAGCGGCTCACCGCTGGCCACGCGCAATTGCCACTCCACCAGATCGAGACCGGTGATCATCTCGGTCACCGGATGTTCGACCTGCAGCCGGGTGTTCATCTCCATGAAGTAGAAGGCATCGGAAAGCGTATCGAAGATGAATTCGACCGTGCCGGCGCCGACATAGCCCACCGCCTTGGCCGCCCGTACGGCCGCCTCGCCGATCTGTGCCCGCAAGGCGGGGCTGAGGCCGGGTGCCGGCGCCTCTTCCAGTACCTTCTGGTGACGACGCTGTACCGAGCAGTCACGCTCGAAGAGGTAGACAGCCTCGCCATGGGTGTCGCCAAACACCTGTATCTCGATATGGCGCGGTTTGGTCAGGTACTTCTCCACCAGCACCATGTCATCGCCAAAACTGGCGGCGGCTTCGCGTTTGGCCGAGGCGAGCTGGCCGGCGAAATCCTCGCTCTTCTCGACGATCTTCATGCCCTTGCCGCCCCCACCGGCCGAGGCCTTGATCAGTACTGGGTAGCCCATGCGATCCGCTTCGGCCTGCAGGAAGGCGGCGTCCTGATTGTCACCGTGGTAGCCGGGCACCAGGGGTACGTCGGCCTTCTCCATCAGCGTCTTGGCGGCAGACTTGGAGCCCATGGCGGCGATGGCGCTGGCGGGTGGGCCGATAAAGACTACGCCGGCGGCAGCACAGGCCTCGGCAAACGTCTCGTTCTCGCTGAGGAAGCCATAACCGGGGTGGACGGCCTCGGCCCCGGTGCGCTGGGCGATTTCCAGGATCAGGTCAGCCTTGAGATAGGACTCGCGTGGTGCCGGCGGGCCCAGGCGGAATGCTTCATCGGCCAGCTTCACATGGCGGGCATCGGCGTCGGCATCGGAATAGACCGCGACAGTTTTGATACCCATCTGGCGGGCTGTCTTGATGACTCGGCAGGCAATTTCGCCCCGGTTGGCGATCAGGATTTTCTTGAACATCGGTTTGGCTCGTTGTGAAGCACAGTGCTGCAAGGGAGGGAGGCGGTACCGGCGCCAGGCGCCGGTACGCCAGTCATGTCGTTATTGGGTGACCCAGTTGGGTGGGCGCTTTTCCAGGAAGGCGGTGAGCCCCTCCTGGCCTTCCGGGCTGACCCGCTGCCGGGCGATGCGCTGAGCACAATGCTCGTTCAGCTCGCTGCAGACAGGGCGGCCAGCCACTTCGGCTACCAGTTGCTTGGCGGCCTGCATGGAGGCCGGGCCGTTGTTGAGCAACTGCGCCGCCCAGCTGTGTGCCAGTGGGCCGACTTCGTCCTGCGGGGCGATTTCATGTACCAGGCCAATGCGCAAGGCGGTGTCAGGCGTGAAACGCTCGGCCGACAGGAAGTAGCGCCTTGCATGGCTGCTGCCTATCTTGCGTACCACATAGGGGGAGATGACGGCTGGGATCAGGCCGAGTTTGACCTCGGTCAGGGCCAGCATGGCCTCGGGTGCGGCAAACACCATGTCGCAGCAGGCAATCAGACCTACGCCACCGCCATAGGCAGGGCCTTGTACGGCGGCCACGGTCGGTTTGGGTAGTGTGTCCAGCACATGCATCAGTTGGGCCAGTTTGCGGGCATCGGCCAGGTTCTCGGCTTCACCGTAGCTGGCCATGCGCTTCATCCAGCCCAGATCGGCACCCGCCGAGAAACTCTTGCCGGTGGCGGTCAAGACCACGACACGTGCAGCCGGATTGTCCGCTAGCGCCTGCAGTGCCTCGGTCAGCTCCACAATCAGAACGTCGTCGAAGGCATTGTGGCGCTCGGGCCGGTTGAGGGTCAGGGTAGCCACACCATTGCTGGCAATGTGCTTGGTCAGGGATGTGCTCATGATCTTGTCTCCTAGGCTTGATGTTTCTGCAAGAACCGGTCCAACTGATTGGCAAAAGCCTGCCGGTCCGATTGGCTGAAGGCGGCTGGTCCGCCAGTCTCTACGCCGCTATTGCGCAGCGCCTCCATGAAGTCCCGCATCCGCAGTCTTTCGGCCATGTTCTCGGGCGTGTAGATCTCGCCGCGCGGGTTGATGGCATGGCCGCCTTTTTCTATGACGGCCGCCGCCAGCGGAATATCCGCGGTGATGACCAAGTCACCGGTTTGGACCTGCAAAACGATCTCTCTATCCGCCACATCAAAGCCGGCGGGCACCTGCACACTGCGTATCCAGGCCGAGGGCGGTATGCGTATCAACTGGTTGGCCACCAGCGTGGTGGGCACCTGCCAGCGCTCGGCGGCGCGGAACAGGATTTCCTTGATGACACTGGGGCAGGCATCGGCATCGACCCATATCCGAATGGTTTGTGGTGCCGCTGTACTCATGGCTTGATGACCAGACCCTGGCCGGTGGGCAACTCCAGTATCGGTACCTGGCACTGGCCGAAGAAGGCCCGTTCTGCCTCCATCTGGTGTCTGCTACTTAGCCAACCATAGTCGTCCAGCAGGATGACGCCACGAGGGCTGATACGCTCGTACAACTGCTCCAGTACAGCGATCTCGGCCGGTGCCGAGTTGAGATCCAGGTGCAGGAAGGCGATCCGTTCGGGGCTGGCCTGCTGCAGTTGATCGGGCAATATCCCAGGCTCGATCCGCACATTGGGATAGCTGGCGAAGCGCTGCCTGACCTGCTGCAACAGACCGGCGTACTGTGGATCCTGATACATGCCGTTCCAGAGCTGGCGTTCCTCTGCAGTCGAATACTGCTCGGGCAGGCCGGCAAAGGTGTCGTACAGCCAGAACTGCCTAGGCTGTTGCTGGAACTGCAGGAAATGGCAGATACAGGCCGAGGTGAATCCCTCGAACACCCCGCATTCCACGAAATCGCCCTGCACATGCAGTGCCTGGCTGGCCGCCCAGGTGGCGGTATGAATGCGCCAGGCCAGGGATTGGTCACGGTCGTTGTTGGCGGATTCCCGCTCGAAGGCCGATTTGAAGGTAGGGTCTTCAAGGAAGGCGAGATTGCGGTCAAAGGTGATCAGCATGTCGGCCGCGTAGGTCCGGGCAAAGCCCTGGGCGACGAAATTCATCGCCGCTTGCAACTGAGCCGTGTCTATCTTGCTGCCGGGGCTAAGGTAAAACATGCACTCTCCCTGAGACGGCAACGGTACGCTGCCTGGTTGGGTATACCGTATCCATGTTCAATTTGACGCGGCCGCCACGGTGATGCCCTTGAGCCGTAGCCAGACGCGGCTGGTGCTGCAGAAAGCCAGCGGTGCGGCGTCCAGCTTGCTCATGCTGCCTTCCATGTCGGTCAATACGCACAAGGCACTGCTGCAATGCGGCAGGCCCAGGTTATGGGCAATCTCGTGCACTGCTACCTTGCTCAGCCGCAGTTGCTGCTGCGCCGCACTGGCGCCCCGCCTGAGCCGGTAGGTTGAGGCGACCGCCACCTTGCGGTCCAGCGAGCCCAGGCCAAACACCCCCCAATCTGGTTTGCCATGCAGGGTGGTGGAAATATCGGCATCGGTCAGCGCCAGTATGATGGGGCCATCTCCCGCCCGTTGCTGTGCCAGATGGTCGAGCAGCCGATCTGCCCGGTAGCGCTGGCGTGCCGGGTAGTAGGCTGCATGGGGCAGGCCCTGTGTTGTACCGACGGCCACCTCAAAACCATACACCTGGCTGATGGCCTGGCGCACGGATTCCACCTGCTGCGGTGCAATGCGGCCCATGGGCTGCAATAGGACAGCCGGGCCGGATTCGGCCCAGGCCGCCACCGTGCAGGCCAGCCACAGCAGCGGCTGCAGCAGGCGGGCGGCAGGTGTAGGGGGGCGGGACATGGGCGGTAGACCTTACATCCGGAACACGCCGAACTTGGTGTCGGCTATGGGTTTGTTCAAGCTGGCGGAGATGGCCAGGCCCAGTACGCGGCGGCTGTCCTTGGGGTCGATAATGCCATCGTCCCACAGCCGGCTGGTAGCGTAGTAGGGGTGGCTTTGCGCTTCGAATTGGTCGCGCAGCGGCTTGCGTATGGCTTCCTTGTCATCATCGGACAGCGTCTTGCCCTGCTTGGCCAGTGCTTCTTCGCGCACCTGGGCCAGTACGCCGGCGGCCTGCTCGCCCCCCATCACTGCGATGCGGGCATTGGGCCACATCCACATGAAGTTGGGGTTGTAGGCCCGGCCACACATGCCGTAGTTGCCGGCGCCGTAGCTGCCGCCGATCACCATGGTGAACTTGGGCACCTTGCTGGTTGCCACAGCGGTCACCATCTTGGCGCCGTGCTTGGCGATCCCCTCGGCCTCGTATTTCTTGCCCACCATGAAGCCGGTGATGTTCTGCAGGAATACCAGCGGAATGCCGCGCTGGCTGCACAGCTCGATAAAGTGTGCGCCCTTCTGGGCAGACTCGCTGAACAACACACCGTTGTTGGCGATGATGCCGACCGGATAGCCATAGATGTGAGCAAAGCCGGTGACCAGCGTGGTGCCGTAGGTTTCCTTGAACTCGTCAAAGGTCGAGCCGTCCACAATGCGGGCGATCACCTGGCGGATATCGAAGGGCTTTTTCAGGTCGGCGCCGACAATACCGTAGAGTTCTTCTGCCGGGTAGAGCGGCGCCAGGACAGGCTTGGTGGCGACCGTCATGGGCTTGACCCAGTTGAGGTTGGCAACGATGCGACGCACCTGATCCAGCGCATGGGCGTCGTTGTGGGCATAGTAGTCGGCCACGCCGCTGATCTTTGCATGTACATCGGCACCACCCAGCTCCTCGGCCGTTACCACCTCGCCGGTTGCGGCGCGGACCAGCGGTGGGCCGGCCAGGAAGATGGTGGCCTGGTTCTTGACCATCACGCTGTAGTCGCTCATGGCGGGCACATAGGCACCGCCTGCCGTACAGCTGCCCATCACGGCGGCAATCTGGGGTACACCCTGGGCGCTGAGATTGGCCTGGTTGTAGAAGATGCGACCGAAGTGATCACGATCGGGAAAGACTTCGTCCTGATTAGGCAGGTTGGCGCCACCGGAGTCCACCAGCGCGATGCAGGGCAGGCGGTTTTCCATGGCGATTTCCTGCGCGCGCAGGTGCTTCTTCACCGTGATCGGGTAGTAGGTGCCGCCCTTTACCGTGGCATCGTTGGCGATGATCATGCACTCCACCCCGCTGACCCGGCCTATGCCGGCGATCAGCCCGGCAGACGGCACCTGGTCGTCGTACTGGCCGTAGGCTGCCAGCTGGCCGATTTCCAGGAAAGGCGAACCGACATCGAGCAATTGCGCCACGCGATCACGCGGCAGCAGCTTGCCCCGGGCGGTATGGCGGTTGCGGGCGGTCTCGCCGCCACCTTGCTCGACACGGGCGGCCTGCAGGCGCAGGTCGTCCACCAGTACCTGCATGGCGGCCTGGTTGGTCTGGAACTGTTCTGCCTTGGGGTTGATGGTGTTGGGTAAGGTATTCATCTGGTCTCGGTCAGCGCCGGGGCGCGGGTCTTGGCATGGTCGTGCCTGCCGACGGCAGGCGGTTGCGGGTAAGGAGAGATCGATAGGGGCTTTACACCGCGCCTCGTATGGCGACGGTGGGGGCCGATTCGGCTGGCGAAAACACCACCAGTACGTCGAGGGCGCTATGTACCGTGCTGAAACGCGGGGCGACGCGGGCCGGGACATGGATGATGCTGCCGGCGACCACTTCCAGGCTGTCGCTGCCCACCTGCATGCTGGCGGACCCATTGATCACGTAATACAGCGATTCTTCCTGATGGGCGCCCTGGCTGTCGTGTGCGCCTGGCTGCAGGTGATAGACACCGGCACTCATGTCACGGCTGCGCAGAAACTCGTGGTAGGCCTCGCCCAGGGTTTGCCTGTCCTGGCTGATGGCGTCGAGGTGAAAGGTCTGCATGGCGGCTCCTGTGGACGGTTCAGACGAACTTGGCCAGTACGGCCCAGTGATCGCTGCGTTCGATTTCGGCATAACCCAGCCGCTCATACAAGCGCCGGGCAGGGTTGTCGTGTAAGACCCGCAGCGAGACACGGGCATGGCCCTGGGCGCGAGCCAGCTGGGCGAACTGCAGCATGGCCTGGCTACCCAGTCCGCGATTGCGATGGCTTGCTTCGATCTGGAAATCCGAAATGTGCAGGCTCTCGTCGCGCAGGCGCCAGCGCAGTATGCCTATGCGGTCTTTATCCAAGTACAGCAGGTGGTTCTGCAGCAAGGGCCAATCCTGCTCCAGCTGCTCGACGCCCCAATTGCCCAGCGCACGCTGGGGCAGATTGAGGCGGGTCTGTTCCAGGATGTAAGGCTTGTCCGCCTCGCCCGCCGGCACGAAGCGCAGGCCGGGGCGTTGCTGACCGTAGGCGCGCTCGACCCGGGCAACGCGGGTCTCGAATGCGGCATACCACGACTTGCGTCCCTGCTCACGGGCCAGGCTATGTTCGCCATGCTGCTTCCAGTTGGCGATGGCGGCTTCGCTCTCCCAGTAGGAGACCGTGATACCCAGACCATCAGTACCGCGCACCGACTCCACTCCCAGAAAGCCCGGCTGCAGTTGCGCCAGCGCCACCATCCGCTCTGCGGTGTCGTCGTAACCGGCCGTCACGGCGCTGCGTTGCGACGTGAAGATGACGGCATAGTAGGGCGGCCTGGGGGTAGCGGCGAACATGGTGCTCATAGCAAGGCGGTATCGAATACCAGCAGGATTTCCTGGATATCGGGGTTGCTGGGCATCTGTCGCTTCTGTTCGGTCCGCATGAATCCCAGGGTTTCGTAAAAGCGCAGCGCCGTGTCGTTGGTTTCAACTACCCAGGCGTTGATGCGCTCCACCCCTTGCTCGGCCAGCCATCGATTGGCGGTATTGACCAGGCGAGCGCCAGCGCCGCCGCGGCGAAAGGTGGGTTCCACCCACATATTGCAGATATAGGCATGATCGCGGCGACCACCTTCGAGATAGGCACCGGCCATGCCTACCGGCTTGCCGGTGCGGTACAGCACGAAGGTGGCTGATTCCGCGCTGGTGGCATATCGGCGTACATGGTCATCCCAATACTGCAGGGGGCGGGCGGCGATCTCTGCGTAGCGGCGGCCAAAGGCATCGGGCGCCTCGTTCAGGCCCGACAGGCGCAGGCCACGGAGTACCTCGCCCTGGTCGGGGCGTATGCGCTGTATTTGTTCCTGCATGTCTGTATCTCTATTTCCTTGGGTCGTCGGGGCGTATTGCGGCGGCAGCCTACACTTCGTTGCCGATAGCGCGACCGATGACGAGTCGTTGAATGTCGCTGGTGCCTTCGTATATCTGACACACGCGTACATCTCGATAGATGCGCTCTACCGGGAAATCGTTCAAGTAACCATAGCCGCCATGGATCTGGATCGCATCGGAACAGACCCGCTCGGCCATTTCGCTGGCAAACAGCTTGGCCATGCTGGCTTCCTTGAGGCAGGGCATGCCGGCATCCTTGAGGCTGGCGGCATGCCAGATCAGTTGGCGGGCGGCTTCCAGTTGGGTAGCCATATCGGCCAGGCGGAAATTGACGGCCTGGTGCTCGAAAATAGGCTGGCCAAAGGTGATGCGCTCCTTGCTGTAGCGCAGGGCGCACTCATAGGCCGAGCGTGCCATACCCAGGGCCTGGGCGGCGATACCGATACGGCCGGACTCCAGACTGGCCAGGGCTACCTTGTAGCCTTCGCCTTCGCGGCCCAGCAGGTTGGCGGTGGGCACACGGCAGTTGTCCAGCACGATGGCACAGGTATCAGAGGCAGCTTGCCCCAGCTTTTTCTCCACCCGCGAGATGGTATAGCCGGACGTGTCGGTGGGGATGACAAAGGCGCTCAGGCCCTTCTTGCCGGCTGCCGGGTCGGTGACTGCAATCACAATGGCCAGCTGGCTGTTCTTGCCATTGGTAATGAACTGCTTGGCGCCGTTGAGCACGTAGTGGTCGCCGTCCTTGACTGCGCGGGTCTTGATCGCTGCCGCCTCGGAACCGACCTGTGGCTCGGTCAGGCAGAAACTGGCCAGCCAGGAGCCGGATGCCAGCTTTCTGAGGTACTGCTCTTTCTGGGTATCGCTGCCAAAGGCCATGATGGGGCCACAGCCAACCGAATTGTGTACCGATACGATGGTGGAAAAGGCGCCATCGCCAGCGGCCAGTTCTTCTATGACCAGGGCCGAGGACAGGTAGTCGAGGCCGGCACCATTCCACTCGGTCGGCACGGTCAGGCCCAAGAGGCCCAGGTCGGCCGCCACGGCCAGCTCGTCATAGGGGAAGGCCAGTGTCTCGTCACGCAAGCCGGCCGTGGGCCACAGCTTTTCACGGGCAAAGTCGCGCACTGCGTCGCGTATCATCTGTTGTTCTTCGTTCAATATCATTGTGTCTCTTCCTGCTGCTTCCTGTGAGGGGGACGCCTGTACCGGCGTTTCAGGGGAGTTGGGTGGCGGCGCGATAGGCCGGGCGGTCCAGGCAGCGGTTCAGCCAGTCCGCCATGGTCGGGTAGGCTGTCAGGTCGAACCGGCGCAGGCCGTTGATGCAGCCCGCGACGTTGAGATCGGCCACGCTGAAATCGTGCCCCAGCAGCCAGGGTTGGCCCTTCAGCGCCTGCTCCAGTCTGGCCAACGGGCGTTGCAGGGCTTCGGTGGCCGCTGCGGCCTGGGCCGGGTCGCGCGCTTCTGGTGCCAGCCACAGGGTGTGGTCGGCCCACTGGATATAGCTAGCCTCCATGCTGGCGACAGCCCAGAGCGACCACTGCCAGCACAGTGCCTGATCCTGTTCGGCAGCAGGCCACAGGCGGCCATACCGGCGTGCTAGGTGGAGGTTGATGGCCAGCGATTCGGCCAGTACGAAACCATCGTCCACCAGCGTCGGTATGGTGCCGGTCGGGTTGATGGCCAGGTAGTCGGCATTCTTGCCGCATTCCTGCCACTCCAGCGGGATATGCTCGAACGGCAGGTCCAGTTCCTTCAACATCCACAACACGCGCAAGCTGCGTGAGTAGCTGCTGCCATACAGCGTCAGTGCCATGTCACTTCCCCTCCGGATCGCGTACCGCGACCCAGATGGCGTTTTCCAGGCTCATCACCAGCTCGCCGTGCTGGTTGAAGGTGCGCCAGGCCAGTTGCACCACGCCGAAGGCGGGGCGAGAACGCGAATGCTTGCGGCCCATGACATCGAATTCGGCTGTCAGGGTATCGCCCGGTTTGACCGGTTGGTGCCACATCAGTTTGTCTATCTGAAGGCCTACCAGACCATTGGCAATGCTGTTGAGCTCGCTGGCTGCCAGCATGCGCATGCTGTAGGCCGCTGTCTGCCAACCGCTGGCCACCAGGCTGCCGAAAACACTGGCGGCGCCGGCCGCTTCGTCCAGGTGGAAGGGCTGGGGATCGTACTTGCTGGCAAAGTCGTGCACCTCGGCAGGTTCCACCTGTAGGGGGCCTGCCTTGAATACACGTCCTGGCTTGAGGTCTTCGAAGTAAAGCGTCATGGGTTCTTGCCTAGCGGGCAGGTTGTGCTACCCGGTATTGGTTGAGTAGCTTGTCAAACGCGCCTTGGGCCTTGAGCTGCTGTACAGCCTGCATGACCCGTTCCACCTTGATGGGGCTGGCCTTGGGCACGGCGCAATGGGTGGGCGTGCTGCTGACCACATAGTTGGACATGCCGAAAGGCCGGCCACTGGCTGGGGGGTTTCGTAGATAGTGGGCAATCTGCAGATCGGCACTGATCAGGCCATCCACGGCATCGCGCTCTAGCAGCTTGAAGTTGGATTCATGATCCTTCTCGTACACCGGTTTGATATCGCCGGTCAGTATCAAGGGATCGATGGCAGGGTAGTGAAAGCCATGTATCAACCCGATACGCATGCCCTTGAGGTCGTTGACGTTGTTGGTCCGGGCGGCGCGCGTCTTGTCCATCATCACCCTTTCCACCTGCGGCACGATCTCTTCGGTCCAGTGCAGCTTGTCTGCCAGCGAGGTCCAGGCGGGGTTGGCGAAGCACAGCAAGTCCACTTCACCACGGGTCAAAGCCAGGTCGATACGTTTACGCGACAGCACCACATAGCTGGCTTTGACACCCATCTGACGGGCGATCAGCTCACTCATATCCTTGATCAGGCCGCCAGTGGGCTTGTAGCTGCCCGGTGCAAACTCGACCAGCGGCGGAGAGTCGCACTCGCACAGGACGGTGCGCAGCTCCGCCCTGGCAGGCAAAGCTGCCAGGGTGACAAGCAGGGTAAAGCCTATGGGCAGGGCAGGGCGCATGAGTAGACTCCCGTAGATGGTCATTCCACTTTAGCCCTTGCCGCCGGGTCTGCTAACTCAGTACAGCTCAACGGCAAGGGCAGTGGCTTCGCCGCCACCTATGCACAGGCTGGCAATGCCACGGGTCTTGCCCTGCTGCTTGAGTGCGTACAGCAGCGTGGTGACAATGCGGGCACCCGATGCACCGATGGGATGGCCCAGTGCGCAGGCGCCACCATGGATATTGACCTTGTCATGCGGCAGGTTCAGCTCGGCCATGGCGGCCATGGTGACCACGGCAAAGGCTTCGTTGATTTCGTACAGGTCGACCGAGTCGGCGCTCCAGCCGGTCTTTTCGAACAACTTCTTGATGGCGCCGACCGGTGCCGTGGTGAACCAGCCCGGTTCCTGCGCATGGCTGGCATGGCCGACTATGCGGGCCAGCGGCTTCAGGCCCCGGGCCTTGGCATCCGACTCGCGCATCAGCACCAGAGCGGCGGCGCCGTCCGAGATGGAGCTGGAGTTGGCCGCAGTGACGGTGCCGTCCTTCTTGAAGGCGGGCTTGAGGCCGGGGATCTTCTCCGGCATGGCCTTGCCAGGCTGCTCGTCGGTATCGATCAACACATCGCCCTTGCGGCCAGCCACGGTCACCGGGCTGATCTCATCGCGGAAATGCCCGGCGCCGATGGCGGCGTTAGCACGGCTCAGCGATGTCAGGGCAAAGGCATCCTGTGCCTCGCGGCTGAAGCTGTACTTGCTGGCGCACTCCTCGGCAAACGTGCCCATCAGGCGACCCTTGTCGTAGGCGTCTTCCAGGCCATCGAGGAACATATGGTCCTTCAGTTCGCCATGGCCCAGGCGGTAGCCGCCGCGTGCCTTGGCCAGCAGATAGGGGGCATTGCTCATGCTTTCCATGCCGCCTGCCACCATCACGCTGTTATTGCCGGCACGCAGCATGTCGTGGGCCAGCATGATGGCCTTCATGCCGCTGCCACACATCTTGTTGATGGTGGTGGCATTGACCGACAGCGGCAGGCCGGCACCCAGCGTAGCTTGGCGTGCGGGCGCCTGGCCCTGGCCGGCGGGCAGCACGTTGCCCATGATGATTTCTTCGACGTCGTTTGCGGCAAGCCCGGCGCGCTCGACGGCGGCCTTGATGGCGACGGCGCCCAGCTGGCTGGCGGTGAGGCTGGCGAAGTCACCCATCAGCCCGGCCATGGGGGTGCGGGCAGCGGAGACAATGACGATGGATTCGGACATGGTAGAGCTCCTTGAGCACAAAAGCCGGCCTGAGGGCCGGCTCGTGAGAGTGGATATCAGCGGGTTTCGTTGAACAGTTCGCGGCCTATCAGCATGCGGCGGATCTCGCTGGTGCCGGCGCCGATCTCGTACAGCTTGGCGTCGCGCCACAAACGGGCGACCGGGTACTCATTGATATAGCCGTTGCCACCCAGGGTCTGGATCGCTTCGCCGGCCATCCAGGTTGCCTTTTCGGCAGCATACAGTATCGCGCCGGCGGCATCCTTGCGGGTGGTCTCGCCACGATCCAGAGCGCGGCCCACGGTATAGACATAGGCGCGGCAGGCGCTCCAGGTTGCGTACATGTCGGCCAGCTTGCCCTGCATCAGCTCGAACTCGCCGATAGCCTGGCCAAACTGCTTGCGCTCGTGCACATAGGGCACCACGGCATCCATGGCGGCCGCCATGATGCCCAGCGGGCCGCCGGACAGCACGGCGCGCTCGTAATCCAGGCCGCTCATCAATACATTGACGCCCTTGCCGACCGTACCCAGCACGTTTTCCTCAGGGACTTCCACATCGTCAAAAAACAGTGGGTAGGTATTGGAGCCACGCATGCCCAGCTTGTCCAGCTTGCTGCCGTGGCTGAACCCCTTCATGCCCTTTTCGATCAGGAAGGCCGTCATGCCCTTGGGGCCGGCATTCACGTCGGTCTTGGCATAGACCACCAGCACGTCGGCATCGCCGCCGTTGGTGATCCACATCTTGGAACCATTGAGCACGTAGCGGTCGCCCTGCTTGTCGGCACGCAGCTTCATGCTCACTACATCGGAGCCAGCATTGGGTTCGGACATGGCAAGCGCACCGACGTATTCGCCGGAGACCAGCTTGGGTAGGTACTTCTGCTTCTGGGCCGCATTGCCGTTCTTGTGGATCTGGTTGACGCACAGATTCGAGTGCGCGCCGTAGGACAGGCCAACCGAAGCCGAGCCGCGGGAGATTTCCTCCATGGCGACGATATGCGCCAGATAGCCCATACTGCTGCCGCCGTATTCTTCCTCGACGGTGAGACCCAGCAGTCCCATATCGCCAAACTTGCGCCACATGTCTGCGGGGAACAGGTTCTCTTCATCTATTTTGGCGGCGTGCGGTGCCAGCTCGGCGGCGACAAAGCTCTGCACGGCTTCGCGCAGCATGTCGATGTCTTCGCCTAGGCCGAAATTGAGGGCGGGGATGTGCATGGTGTCGTCTCCAGGGCAGCGCGGTGCGCCACGGTATTGATAGCGGATTTTACCGCCGGGCATGGCTGCGAAAGACAGCCGGGCGCCATGCCGAGCATTTGCTCGATACTGTATTTTACGTTGACGTTAACGTCAATCTAAAGCCTGCAAAGACCGGCTATTCGCGCAGCAAGGCCTCAGCTTCGTGTTCCAGCTTGTCCATTTCCAGCAGGATGGCATCGATATCAGCACGCTGCTGCACCAGGGCCTCGCGCTTGGGACGCAGGAATTCCAGCAGTTTGACCAGCTGCGGCCGCTCATCTCGTGCTGCATCGTAGAGCGAGAACAGCTCAAAGGTCTCCTGTAGCGAAAAGCCCAGTCGCTTGCCGCGGAGGATAAGTTTGAGGCGCGTGCGATCCGCCCGGGTAAACACCCGGTTGCGGCCCTGCCGCCCAGGCGCCAGAAGGCCCTCGTGCTCGTAATGTCGAATGGCGCGGGGGGTGAGGTCAAACTCACGGGCCAGTTCGGTAATGGTGTAGATGCGGTCGTCTGACATGATGGCCTGTATTTATATCTGCCTGGCGAAGATAGCAGAGGGTAGCGCGGCTGTCATAATTGCGCTTCGCCCTCGATCGTCTGCCTGCACATGCCCCACCGTCTTCGCTACCCCCTACACGATACCCTGCCGATGCCGGGCCAGACCTTGCAGGTGGCGGCAGGCGTGCATTGGCTGAAGATGCCATTGCCGTTTGCGCTCAACCACATCAACCTGTGGCTGCTGGAAGAGCAGGCCGGTTGGTGTGCCGTCGATGCGGGCTACGACAGCGCTGATACGCGGGCGCTGTGGGAGCAGCATTTCGGCGGCAGCATGGGCGGCAGGCCCTTGACCCGGGTGGTGGCCACTCATTATCACCCCGATCACATCGGCCTGGCGGACTGGCTGGCGACACGCTTCGATGCCGCCTTCCATGCCAGCCTAGGTGAGATCGCCCTGGCGAAGGCGGTGTGGCATGACTTGCCAGGGCATGATGTGGCGGCGCTGAACCGGCATTTTGCCCTGCACGGGCTGCCCGAGGCCAAGCAGGCCCAGTATGCCGAGCGGGGCAATACCTACCACTGGGGCGTAAAGAGCCTGCCGGTGACGTTCAACCGTATCCTGGCTGGCGATGTACTCCGGTTGGGTGGGTCGGATTGGCTGGCCATACCGGGCTACGGTCATTCGCCCGAGCACATGGCGCTGTACTGCGCAGATAAGGGCGTGCTGATTGCTGGCGATATGCTGTTGCCCAAGATATCGACCAATGTGGGCGTGTGGGGCGGTGAGCCTGATGGTGATCCGCTCAGGCAGTTCCTGGCTTCGCTGGATCGCTTCCTGCATTTGCCCGAGGACACCCTGGTGTTGCCGTCGCACGGTCGTCCGTTTGTGGGCATACAGCCCAGGGTGGCAGCGCTCAAGGCCCACCACGACGAGCGCCTGGCTGCCATGCTGGCGGCCATGGATGGCCCCATGACAGCCTATGAGCTGCTGCCGGCCTTGTTCGGCCGCATGTTCGATCTGTACCAGACCATGTTTGCCCTGGCGGAATGCATCGCCCACCTCAATTACCTCTGGCATGGCGGCAAGCTGGTGCGGCGGCGCGATGCCGACGGCTGCCATCGCTTCAGCATTGCGCCATGAGCGCCTGTATCTGAAGCTGGTGGCCAGCTGCTGCCTGGGCATGGTTGAGCGGTTGCTTGTTGTTGGGGCGGGCTGCGGTGTGGCCTGGTGAACTCAACTCGCCGCTGGCACTGGGCCTGTCGCCACGGGGTGGCATACTGTATCTGGGTGTGCTGGCCTCGCTGGGCGAGGAGTGGCTGACCAGTGGCCAGCGCTGCTAGTCGGGTTGGGTCAGTAGTACCGAATGACCATGCAGTGACGCTAACTTGTGGAGCACGGATGGACGATTGCATCGAACTGATATCAGCCCATGGCCGTGCGCGTGTCAGCCGGCAAGGGGCGCAGGTAATGGAGGCGGAAATCGGTGGCCAGCCGCTGTTGTGGCTATCGCCGTTGGCCAGTATCGAGGCGGGCAAACCGGTACGCGGTGGCGTGCCGGTGTGCTTCCCCTGGTTCGGCAAGCACCCCGATGGCTTGCCTGCACATGGGTTTGCCAGGAATCAGGACTGGGTGGTTCAGGCGCAGCAGGCAGACCGGGTGGTGCTGTCCTTGCAGGACAGCCCTGAGGGACGTGCGCTGTGGCCGCATGCCTTTCGGCTGGAGCTGGCTATCAGCCTGGATGAGCGGCTTCAGTTTGACTTGAGCGTGGAGAACCTGGATACGCAACCGTTCTCGTTCAGCTATGCCTTGCACAGTTATTTTGCGGTGACGGACAGCCGGCAGTGCACGGTGGAGGGCCTGAGTGGTCGGCTACGGCGCGAGGTGGGGCATGTCACGACGCCTCACCATGGCACGGTGCTGCTGGATCAGCCTATCGACGCCGTGTTCGAGACGGCCGCCGGCACCTTGCAGTTGCTGGATGGGCAGCGCGAGATTGTGGTGGGGGGCGAAGGCATGCGCAGCGCCGTGGTGTGGAACCCCGGCATGCACGCCGAAGGGATAGCCGATATCGGGCCGCACTGGACCGAGTATGTCTGCCTGGAACGGGGCAATATCGGGGTGGCTGCGGTGATGCTGGCACCGGCAGGCCGCCATGTGGCCAGCATGTGGCTGGAAAGCCGGCTGCGCCAGCCCGGTTGACGCACCGCACCCCACTTGTTGTGCCCGGCAGCCGCTGACGGGCTGGGCTAGACTGGATCATCTACCGCTGCCATCACACCATGGTCATTCCCGATTTCAGCCGCCTGGACATACGCTCCGCCGAGGAACTCGACGATCCCGGCAGCATAGCCATTGCCTTGCTGGATGCCGCCAAGTCCGCCAAGCTGGGGGTGTTTGTCTGGGAGGTGGCGGCCAACCGGCTGCTGTGGAACGACGCCATGTATGAAGTCTATGGGCTGTCGCACCGGGTGGCACTGGACGGCACCAGTTGGCTGGCCTTGCTGCACCCAGACGATCTCCTGCGCGTGCGGGATGATGTGATCGCTGCGCTACGTGGGGAGCGGCCCTACGACACGGTGTTTCGGGTCAAGTCTGCAGCCGGCTGGAACTACGTGCGCGGCACCGCCTGGATAGAGCGGGATGCAGCTGGGGTGCCGCTGCGCATGGCCGGCATCAACCAGGATATCAGCCACAGCCAGCGCTTTGATGCTCTGGTCGAGCAGGTGCAAGCCGATACGGATAGCCAGGTTGGGCGGGCCTTTCTTGGCGCGCTGGCCGATGCACTGTGCCGGGCACTCGGCATGGGCTATGCCTTGATCTCGGAAGTCTACCCCGTCCATCAGCCTACCCATATGCGCACCCTGGCGTTCAGCCAGGATGGGCGCGCCGCGCCGCCGCGTGATTTCGCCCTGCTCAATACGCCCTGCCAGCAGGTCTACAGCACGGCGGGCTGGCTGCAATTGAATGATGCACAGGCACGCTTTCCCCATGCACCGGTCTTGCGCGAACTCAATGTAAATAGCTACCTGGCCATGCCGCTGATGGGGGCAGACGGCAACCCCCTGGGCCTGATGGTGGTGATGGATAGCCTGCCAGTGACCGATGCGGAGCTGGCGCGCAAGCTGATGGCGCTATTCGCTGGCCGCACCGCAGCCGAGCTGGAGCGGCTGCGGCGCGAGGCCGAAGTCAGGCGGCTCAATGCCGAGCTGGAGGCCAGGGTCACGGCCCGCACCGAACATGTGAAACGCACCATGCGGGAGCTGGAAGCGTTTACCTATGCCGTATCGCACGATCTGAATGCGCCCTTGCGGGCAGTGCACGGCTTTGGTTCCATCTTGCGGGAGGATTATGCCGACCGGCTGGATACACCCGGACGGGATTACCTGGAACGAACCTTGAATGCGGCGGAGCGCATGGGACGTTTGCTGGATGATCTGGTCAGCCTGTCGAAGATTTCGTTACGGCCGCTGAATGTCGGCAAGGTGCATCTGACCCAGCTGGCGCTGGAGATCGTGGCCGATCTGCAGAACCAGCAACCCCGGCCTGGCATGTCAGTAGTGATTGCGCCGCACCTGGTGGTACATGCCGACCCCGGCTTGATGCGCATCTTGCTCGATTGCCTGCTACGCAATGCCTGGCGGTTTACCGAGCATATGCCCGATGCCAGGGTGGAATTGTTTGAGCGGCACCAGGGCGGCCGGCGCGAGTTCGTGGTACTGGACAATGGTGTGGGCTTTGATGCGCCAACTGCAGAAAAGCTGTTCGCCCCGTTTCAGACCTTTCAGGGCGAGGGGGGCTTTGCCGGTGGCGGTACCGGGCTGGCCATTGCCCAGCGGGTAATCCATCGTCATCACGGCGGCATACAGTCCGAGAGCCGACCAGGGCAGGGAGCCGCTTTTACCTTCTGGCTGCCACCGGCAGGAGAGCTGATGGCCTTGCTCGAGACAGACGAAACCTGAGCGGTCAGGGACAAGGCCGTGGCGTGCATTGTGGCTGTCGTGTGTCCTGCCCCCCAAGCTAGAGGCTGAAGCGCTTCACCGCCTGCTCCAGCTCCCCCGCCAGCCGTTCCAACTCGCCTACCGTCGTACTGCTGCGAGCTATGCTGGCACTATTGGTCTCGGTCATCTGCGCGATCTGTTCCAGATGCTGGGCGATGGACTGGCTGGCGCTGGTCTGCTCGCGGTAGACGCCTGACAGCTCGTCCAGCTCGCGACTGGTGGTGCCGGAGCCGGCCTTGAGTTCAGCCAGGGCAGGCAGCAGGGCGCGCACGGTATCGGCACCATTGGCCACCTGGCGACTGCTTTGGCGCATGGTGCTGGCAGCCTGGCCGGTCTCGCGCTGGACTGAGTCCAGCGCAGCCATGATGTCGGTGGTGGCGGAGGAAGTCTTCTCGGCCAGCTTGCGCACCTCGTCGGCCACGACGGCAAAGCCCCGGCCCTGTTCGCCGGCGCGAGCGGCTTCGATGGCGGCATTGAGCGCCAGCAGATTGGTCTGGTCGGCAATCTCGCGGATGGTGGCGGCGATGCCGCCTATGCTCTGGGCGTGGCTCTCCAGCCGGTCTATGGTGGCCTGGGTTTCGTTCACCGCCTCGGCGGCCCGGCCTATTTCGGCACTGGCGGCATCGGCCTGGCTGGAGCCTGCCTCGGCCAGTTGCCAGCCGCGTTCGGCCTGGCTGCGTACCTCGCCGCTACGCTGCGATACGTGGTCAAAGCTGACGGTCATCTGCTCCACGGCGGCGGCGATGGAGGCCGTGGCCTCGCTTTGGCGGGACGAGCCGTCGGCAATCTCGGCATAGGCACTACGCAGGGAATGGGCTGCACCGTCGAGTTGCCGGCTGGATTCTCCTATGGCCGACATCATGTCGCGCAACTGCACCCGCATGGTTTCCAGCGCCTTGCCCAGTCGGCCCATTTCGCCTTTGTCCTGCAACTGCACCGTCTTGCCCAGTTCGCCTGCAGCAATGCGTCCCGCCAGGCGGATGGCCGCGTCCAGCGGCCCCAGCACCGAGCGGACTATGGCGATGGAAAACAGGATGGCAATGATGATGCCGCCGATCACGGCTGCAATGAGCACGCCCCGCAGCTTGTTGCCGGTGGCTTTTGCCGCCTCATAGGAGGCCTTGGAGGCTTCCCGCTGCATGGCAATCAATTCGCCCAGCGACTTGGTGGTGGCTTCGAACGGCGTGCGTACGTTCTCACGGTAGAACTGGCCCGCGGCCATCATGTCGCCCTGCATCACCACGGCATGCAGCCCCTTGCGGCTCTTGTCGTAGGTCTGGTAGGCATCGACAAAGCCAGCGTAGGCGGCAGCCTCGGTGCCGCTGCGGGTGGATGGTGCTGCCATCGCAGCCTTCAGGGGCGCTTCCAGCTTGTCGATGGCATCAAAATGCTGCTTGGCGACATCGGGGAACGGCGCATCCAGCGCCAGCAACAGGTAGGCACGCCCCTGGTGCAAGCGCTCCAGTCTGTCGGCCAGGTCGACCACCGGCACCGTGCGTTGCTCGTAGATACCGGCCAGCTCCTGATTGCCGCTATGTATGCCCCACATGCCCAAACCGCTGACACCCGCCAGCAAGACCAGCAGGAAGGTGCAGAGCAAGGCAAGCCGGGTACGAATGGAAAGGGCTGCAAACATGGTGTGGTCTTCATGGCGGGTCGACAGTCTGATTCAAGCACAGATGTCAGTCCGTGTCTTTCAGCGATGTGTCATCGCAGGTACGATGCCGCCATCACACAACGGATATATACAATGTTGGCGCTACACCCCGCTCGGGTTGAGGATGCGGAAGCCTACCTGGCCTTTTTCGCCGGACTGATTGCCACGGCCGACACCATGTTGCCTACGCCGCAGGAGTACCAGAGCCGTACGGCTGCCGAGATCGCCAGCACCTTCAGCCGGTTTGCCGAGCAGGACAACCAACTGTTCCTGCTGGCCTGGCAGGACGGGCAACTGGCGGGGTTCATCACCGTTACAGGGGGCATGGCGCGCAAGAATCGGGGATGCGGCCATATCGTGGCTGGTGTGGGCGCGGCATTTCGGCGCCAAGGGGTGGCGCGCGCCCTGTTTGCTGCTGCCGAAGACTGGGCGCGTAAGGCAGGATTCTGGCGCCTGGAGTTGACTGTGATGGCACATAATGAAGCTGCACGGCAGTTGTATCTGGCCGCTGGTTTTACCGTTGAGGGATGCAAGCGCGCCGCACTGTGCTGGGATGATAGGGTGGTGGATGAATTCCTGATGGGCAAGGTGCTGCTGCAAGCACCGCTGCCAGCCTAGCGTGATGGTGGCGCGTCGCTTTCGGTATGGATAGGGGTGTCAAGATGCCGCGTTTATCGCTGCAGGCTACGTTGACGCTGGCTTTTGCCGCAGTCTCGGTACTGATGGCGGTATTGCTCTCGGCCTTGCTGGGCCGCTTGACGGCTGATGCCCTGCGGCAGGATATCGGCACCAGCCTGACCGAGCTGGCCGACCAGATGCGGGCACGGCTGGATGCCGGCCTGGCTGATCGATTGCGCACGGTGGAGCTGCTGGCCAGTCTGCAACAGATGCGTGATTCGGACACGGCGGTGGCGGACAATCGTTTCCTGTTGGAGAAGCTGCGGCGCAACGATATCAAGATCGCCTGGATAGGCTTTGCCGATGTGGATGGCAAGGTGGTCTATTCGGCCGACGGCATACTGGAGGGCGCGAATGTTGCTGCCCGGCCATGGTTTATCAGCGGTAAGCAAGGGCCGTTCGTGGGGGACGTGCATGAGGCCAAGCTGCTGGCCAAGATATTGCCGCCACCTGCCTCCGGCGAGCCCCTGCGCTTTGTTGATGTGGCGGCACCGGTGTTTGGCACCACTGGCCACCTGCGCGGCGTGCTGGGTGTGCATTTGTCCTGGGAGTGGGCACGCGATATTGAGCAGCATGTATTCACGGCCAGCAGGCGCGCCAGCGGCGTAGAGACCTTTGTGTTGAACAGGGAGGGCCAGACGCTGCTGGCGCCGCAGGGCAGGGCGGGGGTGTTGTTGCCGGTCAATCTGGATGCGGCCGCGACCGGTAGCGGACAGTTGCTGCGCTGGCCGGATGGCCAGGACTATGTGACCACCCTGGTGAAGACCCGTGGCTATGACGAGTACGCTGGTCTGGGGTGGTCCATCGTATCTCGCCAGGCGGCGCAGGAAGCCTATGCACCAGTCAGGCAGATGCAGGATATGGTGCGGGCCATCGGGGCGGCCATGGCGGTACTGTTTGCCTTGTTTGGCCTGTGGCTGGCCAGGCGCATCGCCCAGCCCTTGCATCAGCTCAGCCATGTGGCAGACCGTTTGCGTGGGGGCGAGATGAATGCGCAGATCCCGACCTCATCCACCTTTGTCGAGACAGCACAACTGGCGGGCTCGTTCAGGCATCTGGTGGACGCGCTCAAGGCGGAGCAGGGCAAGCTGCAGGCGCTGAATGAATCGCTGGAAGAGCAGGTAGCGAAGCGCACAGAGGCACTGGATGTGGCCAATCGCCATCTGTTTACCTCACTGGAAGAGCGGCAGCGACTGGTGGCAAGGCTGGAGGAGTTGGTACATACCGACAGCCTCAGCGGCTTGCTGAACCGCCGTGCCCTGCATGAGCGTAGCGCCATAGAGCTGGTGCGACTGGAGCGGCAGCCTGCCCCTTTGGCGCTGATGATCTTCGATATCGATCACTTCAAGCGCATTAACGACCAGCATGGCCATGAGGCCGGCGACGAAGCAATCCGTCTGTTGGCGCGTACGGCCACTGGCGTATTGCGGGAGGTCGATATCCTGGCCCGATTCGGTGGCGAGGAGTTTGTGGCTTTGCTGCCGGACACGCCGTTGGCGGCGGCCATTGCAGTGGCCGAGCGGCTACGTTTGGCCATCGCGGCGATCAGCATCGTGACGCCGGCTGGCCCTATCGGCATGACGGCCAGCTTTGGCTTGGCCGCATGGGAGCCCGGCCTGAGCCTGGACATCTTGATCAGCCGGGCGGACAAGGCGCTCTATGGTGCCAAGCATGGCGGCCGCAACCGCCTGGTGGTCTGGCCCGATCAGGCGTGAAGGCTGTGGGCGGTGCGGGCTGAGTCAGCCCTTGGCGGTGACGCTGAAACTGCTGATGATGTAGTCGGGCAGGGTTTCAATGGCCGCACCCAGCGTGATCTGGTAGCGCTTGCTACCGGATGAGAGCGTGTAGAGCCCACCTTTATGGTGCTTGTCGCGCCCCATCAGCAGTATCCGGCCGTGTGGCGACTCGGCGCAGTAGAGCGCTGGCAGGCTCTGGCCGTTGTCCTCCAGCATCACCGGTGTGGGCTGCATGCCCAACCGCTCGGCACCGACCTTGACCAGGCCCTCGCGCGATTTGTTCAGGCGGCGTACCACCGCCAGCCACACACCATCCTCGTCTTTCAATGCCAGGACTTCGCACACCGCCAGCTTGTCGTCGAACTTGGCCTTGTAGTGCGCCCCCATGCCGTTGGCGCTTTCGTCCGCCAGCATCCATTCCTCCCAGTCGCGGGCGCCGCCATTGGCGCGCAACAGCTGGTAGATGCGGTTCAGACCTAGTGCAGCACTGGTGCTGTGTTCCTTGTGCCGCCGCTCGCTGCGACGGGAGCGGGTCTGGCCTGCGCGGGAATAGATCAGGGCCAGGTCGCTGAGCAGACTGGCGACGGCGGGTTGGTCGGCCTTGGCAGGTACCGGGATGGCCACCGGGAAGATGCCCTTGCCGGCATTGAGTGCCAGTTCGGCCAGATAGTCCGCCAGCGGTTCAGTATCAAGATAGCGGTAGCGCTCCCCCACCATATTGCGCCGCAACTTCATGGGCGGGCGGGTTTCATCCAGGTTGATGGCATAGGTCTGGTCGCGCGGCCGGATGATTTTTTCCAGCGTGACTTTCTCCTGCCAATGCTGCAGCCAGCGGTCCAACTGCCAAATTTCCTCTATCCGCCGCCGTTCGGGCTCTGCCAGCTTGAGCAGCATGGCGTGGCGATAGATCTGGCTGACGCTGGTGGCCTCAGCATCGGGGTAGGCCTGCATGGATTTGTTGGCAAAGCCGGCGGCTTCGGCAATCTGGTACAAGCGGTTGAGGCTGCGCCATAGCCTTGGTTCGGCATCAAAGTAACGCATGTAGGCCCATTTGGCCTGCAGCGCATAGTAGCTGACCGAGCGCAGGGTGATCAGCTCGGCATCCTGGGCGAAGCGTTTGTTGGGGGATTGGGCATGCTGTTTGAGGCACAGCTTGTAGGCCGAGGCCAGCTCCTTCCAGCAGGCCAGCAGGCTGGGCAGGGCCTGGCGGGGGCTGATGCTGTCTATCTTTTCTTCGCCCCGGAATACCCGTACCAGCACCTGCGCCAGGGGACGGGCCTTGTCATCAAAGGCTTGCACGGCCTGGTAGCGCTCCTTCAATCCCACTTTGGCATTGCGGTTGAGCGCCGCCAGTGCCTTGATGATCTCAGTCAGGACGACCAGGGTTTCGTCGCGTGGCAGATCGATCAGGAGGCGCGTGGCAGAAGGACCAGAATCCTCCTCCTCACGGGCACGGCGCATCAGTGCGTCGATCAAGCCTTTGAAATCGAACATATCTCGTATTTTGTTATCGGTGGATCAGCGACATTGCACCGGACGGTCAGATTGTGCTGATGTGATAAAATTACTCAATTTTGCCGTACCGCGCCATGCGCGGATTTTTATTTTTGTGACGGGTGTGCAAGAAAACACCCACCAGGAGCGTACCAGGTGATCAACACCGCCAATATCACGATGCAGTTCGGCGCCAAGCCGCTGTTCGAAAAAGTGTCGGTCAAGTTCGGTGGCGGCAATCGCTACGGCTTGATTGGTGCCAATGGTTCGGGCAAATCCACTTTCATGAAGATACTGGGCGGGGATCTCGAACCCACGGCCGGCAATGTCAGTCTGGACCCCGGCGTGCGCTTGGGCAAGTTGCGGCAGGACCAATTTGGCTATGAAGACCAGCGCGTGATTGATGTGGTGCTGCAAGGGCATGTCGAGCTGTGGCAGACCATGCACGAAAAGGATGGCATCTATGCCAATCCGGAGGCCACCGAAGACGACTACATGCGTGCGGCTGATCTGGAAGTGAAGTTTGGCGAGATGGGTGGCTATGATGCAGAAGCCCGCGCAGGCGCGTTGCTGCTGGGGGCGGGCATCCCGACCGACCAGCATTTCGGCCTGATGAGCGAAGTGGCGCCTGGCTGGAAGCTGCGGGTGTTGCTGGCGCAGGCCCTGTTCAGTGATCCGGATGTGCTGCTGCTGGATGAACCCACCAACAACCTGGATATCAATACCATTCGCTGGCTGGAGCACACGCTGAACGAGCGCAACTCCACCATGATCATTATTTCGCATGATCGCCACTTCCTGAACCAGGTCTGTACCCACATGGCCGACCTGGACTACAGCACCATCCAGATTTACCCCGGCAACTACGACGACTACATGCTGGCCAGCACCCAGGCGCGCGAGCGTGCATTGGGCGCCAATGCCAAGGCCAAGGAGCGGATTGCCGAGCTGCAGGTGTTTGCTGCCCGTTTCTCTGCCAACAAATCCAAGGCACGCCAGGCGACCAGCCGGCTCAAGCTGGCCGACAAGATCAAGGAAGGCATGGTCGATGTGAAGCCTTCTTCGCGCCAGAACCCCTACGTGCGCTTTGATTTTGACGACAAGCTCAAGCTGCATAGGCAGGCATTCGAGACCCAGCACCTGTCCAAGTCGTTCGACAAGCCGCTGATACAGGGGCTGAACCTGATATTCGAGGCCGGCCAGAAACTGGCGGTGATAGGCGGCAACGGTGTGGGTAAATCGACCCTGATGAAGATGCTGGTCGGCGTACTCAAGCCGGACTCGGGTTCAATCAAGTGGGCCGAGAAGGCGCAGGTGGGGTATTTCGCACAGGATCACGAAGAAGATTTCGACAGTGATGACACCCTGTTCGACTGGATGAAACAGTGGGGACGCCCTGGTGACGATGACCAGGTGATACGTGGCATCCTCGGACGCTTGCTGTTCAGCGGTGACGACGTGAAAAAGGCTGTGCGGGTACTTTCCGGTGGTGAGAAGGGGCGTATGCTCTATGGCAAGCTGATACTGGAGCAACCCAATGTGCTGGTCATGGATGAGCCGACCAACCATATGGACATGGAATCGATCGAGTCGCTGAACTTGGCGCTGGAGCTGTTCAAGGGCACCCTGGTATTTGTTTCGCACGATCGCCAGTTTGTTTCGTCACTGGCCACCCAGGTGCTGGAACTGAGGGGCGACGGCAGCTACGTGCATTACACCGGCGGCTATGAGGATTACCTCTCCAGCCAGGGCCTGGAGTAAGCGCTACCGGCCAAACTGTTCAGGCCTTGTTTGCACACCTGGACAGAGCCGCTATGCTGAGTTTTTATGGCAGTGCCAAGCCAATGGCATACCGTTAAGCCAAAACTGTTGCATTTTGTAAACAAGGAGGCGACTCTGATGGAAACTACCCGTTTAGAGTTGCCGCTCTAGATCACCCGTACTATCATGCGCGCTCATCTTCAGTGCGCCCATGAACCAGTTTTGGGCGATCAAGCCGGTGATGTAGGTAGGTCACCGTCTCTCAGAGCCGCCGCAAGGGCCGCTCAACCGGATAAGACAAAGAAGAAGTATGGAGCAGACAGAAGCGCAGTGCCCCTGAGGGGTGCTGCGTTTCCCCATGTCTTTTCAGTTTTTTTGCTCTGTTTCCGGCCCTGCACGCGGCCAGCCTTTTAGGGAGAAAGTTATGCGTTTGTCAGGCAAAGTTACCATCGTCACTGGCGCTGCCAGTGGCATAGGCCACGCCACTGCCTTGCGCTTCGGCAAGGAAGGCGCTCGCGTGGTGGTCTGTGATCTGAACGCCGCCGGTATCGATGCGGTGGTGAGTGAAATCCTCGCAGCTGGTGGCGAGGCTGTGGGCTACGTGGTCAATGTCACCAACAAGGCACAGATTGCCGAGATGGTGGCAGGGGTCAAGGCCAAGTGGGGTCGTATTGATGTCTTGGTGAACAATGCCGGCATCGTGGCCGATGCCCAGCTGACCAAGATGACCGAAGAACAGTTTGACCGGGTTATCGACATCAACCTCAAGGGTGTCTACAACTGCACCCGTGCGGTGGTTGACACCATGGTGGAGCAGGCATCGGGTGTGATCCTGAATGCCTCATCGGTAGTGGGCTTGTACGGCAACTTCGGCCAGACCAATTATGCTGCCGCCAAGTTTGGCGTGATAGGCTTTACCAAGACTTGGGCCAAGGAGCTGGGCAAGAAGGGCATACGCTCCAATGCCGTCTGCCCCGGTTTTGTTGCCACCCCCATCCTCAAGGATATGCCGGAGAAGGTGATACAGGCCATGGAAGACAAGGTGCCCATGCGCCGTCTGGCCCAGCCTGAGGAGATCGCCTCGGTCTACCTTTTCCTGGCCAGTGATGACGCCAGTTACATCAACGGCGCCGTCTTGTCGGTTGATGGCGGTCTGGTGATCTGATCGGCACTGTCGTGGCAGCAAAAAAACCGTCCAGCCATGGACGGTTTTTTTATGCACGGCCAACGACGGCGGGTGCTTAGCCTGCTGAGCCTTCCAGGCTGATACGCCAGCGACCGGCTTCCTGGCGCATATAGAGGCGCTTGCGCATCTGGTTGTTCAGGTTGCTGCTTTGGTAGTCCTGCATGAAGCTGGCCTGCAGCAGATCGCCTTGTGCGCTGGGATAGCCGAACAGGCTCAGGTCGGTCAGCTTGACCTTGGCCCATTGCTTGCCGGCATTGACGGCCTGCTTTTGAGCGCGCCAGGTATTGAGGTCGGCATTGCCGCTCTTGAAGTCACTGGCGTAATGGCTCAGGTAGCGCGGGGTATTCAGGCTCTCCCAGTCGCGGCGCCAAGCCTCCACCTGGGCCAGGGCGCCGTCGCGCCGGGCTTGCCAGGCCGAGGGCGTCAGCCATTCCACTTCGCCCGCAATGATGACTGGGGTGCCCGGTAGGAGGTAGGGACTGAGCGCGCTGATATCGCTATTGGACATGGCAACGCAGCCGTTGGAGGCCTTGGGTGCGCGGCTATAGGTATCGTAGGGCACGCCGTGCAGCCAGATGCCACTGCCGGTGCGGCCCTGGCGGCGGTCCCAGTCATTCGGGTAGCTCAACGGCCAGGCGCCGACACCATAGAGTTCGGCGCGCTTGCCGTAGCGTTGGTCCAACTGCTCGCGCGGCATATGGCCGGTGACGAAATAGACGCCCAGCGGCGTGCGCTGGTCGCCTTCGCGGGCCTTGTCGAAACCCAGCTTGCCTATGGTGGCGTAGAAATCCCGGACATAGCGCGGCGTACCATTGTCATTGCGATAGAGATAAATGCGGGCGCGGCCGGCGTCGACCAGGATGGCATATTGTTGGTCTGGCGCAAATTGCAGCAGATTGGCAGGAATGGCTTGTTGGGCGGGGGGCGGCGCTTGGTAGCGCAAAAGCCGGGCGCTGGCCTCGGCGCGCAGATCATCCAGCTTGTCGTCCACTACCGGTGCACTGCCTATACCAGCCAGGGGTTGCGACCGGGCCATCAGCAGGTCGCCCTTGAGCAGGTGGGCCAGGCGATAGTTGGGTTTGGCCTCCAGCAGCCCGTCGACCAGGCGGCCGGCTTCGTCCAGCCGGTTCTGCCGTATCGCAGTCAGTGCGGCTACCACGACCTCCTCGGGATTGCCACGGGCCGCCGCCAACGGGTTCTGCGCCAGCAGGCTGGCCAGCGGAGAGACGGTGGGGCGCTGCCACTGCATGGAGTTGGCAGCCGGGGCGAGGTAGAGGCCTGCCGCGAGGCAGGCGGTCAGCTTGAACCAGGAGCGACGCATGGTGTTTATCCTACCCGCTCTTCGCGTATGAGCCAACGGCTACCATTGCGCTCCAGTATCAGGGTCTTGCCTGTCGAGGTGTCGAGCTTGTCGGACTTGTAGCGCTGCACCAGCCTGACGGTGGCAGTCTGGCCACCATCGCTGAACTTGACCCGAATATTGGCCAGTTTGACTTCAATCTTGCGGGCAGCGTCGATACGCTCACGCCGTTGTTTTTCCCACTCGCTGCGACTCATGCCGCCAGGCTTGAAGCTGCGCGAATAGCTGGCCAGGTAGGCAGGCACACGCTTGTCTGACCAGGCGTCGGCCCAGCCGCGCACGGCCTTGACCACTTGTTCCTCGTTGGCGCTGTCGTCCACCTTGGGCTCGGCGGGCTTGGGTTCAAGGGGTTTGGCCGGCGTGGGTTTGACTTCGGCGGGCTTGGCGGGGACGGGTGCAACCACGGCTGGTGTAGTCGGTGCGACAGGCTTGCTGGCTGTTGCGACCGGCGGCACGGTGACGGGTGGGGCTACAGGCTTGGCTGCAGCGACCACCACTGGTGGCCGTGCTGCTGCGACGACAGGTACCGGCGTGCCGCCAGGCGCAGGTCGGCTGAGCAGATCCTGCACCAGGGCCAGCCTGGGGGCATCGGACTTGATCACCGGGGCGGCGCTGCCGTTCTGCCGTTCCACGATGTCGCGCTGCAAGGCCTTGTCGTAGGCCTGGGCCGCCAGGCGGGCATAGACATCAGCCAGGTTGGCATGCGCAGTGGCGTAGGCTGGGTTGGTCTGCAAGGCCATCTGCAAGGCGGCCCTTGCCTTGTCGAGCTGGCCTTGCTGGGCATACAACGCTGCCAGATTGTTATAGGGTTCGGGCAGGTTGGGGTAATCGCTGGTCAGCGCGGTAAAAACCTGTATGGCTTCGGCGCTGCGGCCTAGCTGTGCCAGGGCGTTGCCGCGCAGCAAGCGTAGCCGGGCATCTCGTGGTGTTTTTGCCAGCGCCTTGTCGGCGGCTTGCAGGGCAGCGTCGGCCTGGCCGCGATTGAGGCTGGTGGCTATGTCTTCGGCCTCGCCGGCGTATGCCCCGGATATCAGGGCCAAACTGAGCAACAGTGAGGGGAGGCGGTAGGCGGGCATCGACTGGACGGCAGGTTCGCGGCTGTTCAAACTTCCCATTTTATCAGAGTCGCCGGCCAACGCCGGTCGCACGCATATGTTTACTGCTATTCCGCCGGGCATGCAGGCCATCGTCCTGCTGGTGTGCTCCAATGTGTTCATGACGTTTGCTTGGTATGCCCACCTCAAGGACATGTCGGCCAAGCCATGGTATATCGCGGCCTTGCTGAGCTGGGGCATCGCCCTGTTCGAGTATCTGCTGCAGGTGCCGGCCAACCGTATCGGCTTTACCGTCTACAACCTGGCTCAGCTCAAGATCATGCAGGAGGTGATCACCCTGACGGTGTTCATCCCCTTTGCCGTGTTCTATATGAACCAGCCCTTCAAGTGGGATTTCCTCTGGGCGGGCCTGTGCCTGCTGGGGGCGGTGTACTTCATGTTCAGAACCTGACCGGCCTGATGGGGCTGGCTGGATGGCGGGGCAGCAGGATGAATCCAGCGAGACATGGGGTGCGGGCGCCGAATCGGGTAAAATCGCCGCATTGCACAAAATCAACGCCTTGCGGAATTCAATGACTACCGAAAACAACGCGCCCGCCGCCAGCAATTTCATCCGTAACATCATCGATGCCGACCTTGCCTCGGGCAAGCATCAGCGCACGGTTACCCGCTTTCCGCCCGAGCCCAATGGCTATGCCCATATCGGGCACTGCAAGGCCATCTGTATCAATTTTGGCATCAAGGAAGACTACCAAGCCAAGGGCTACGCCAGCGAATGCAACCTGCGCTTTGATGACACCAATCCGGAGAAGGAGTCGGAAGAGTACGCGCTGGCCTTCAAGGAAGACGTGCGCTGGCTAGGTTTCAGCTGGGATGGCGAGGTGCGCTGGGCGTCGGATTATTTCGACCGCCTGTATGCCTACGCCGAGGAGCTGATACTGGCCGGCAAGGCCTTTGTCTGTGAGCTCAATGCCGAGGAAATGCGCGAATATCGCGGCGATTTCCAGAAGCCTGGCCGCAACAGCCCCTACCGTGATCGTTCGGTGGCGGAAAACCTGGATCTGTTCCGCCGCATGAAGGCGGGCGAATTCGAGGACGGCAGCAAGACCCTGCGCCTGAAGATAGATATGGGTTCGCCCAACATCAATCTGCGCGATCCGGTGTTCTATCGCATACGTCGTGCCCACCATATCCGTACGGGCGACAAGTGGTGCATCTACCCGATGTATGACTACACCCATTGTATTTCGGATGCCATTGAAGGCGTCACGCATAGCCTGTGCTCGCTAGAGTTCGAGGATCATCGCCCGCTGTACGACTGGGTGCTGGACAACATCAGTATCGATTGCCACCCACAGCAGATCGAGTTCTCGCGGCTGGAGCTGCTGTATGCCATCACCTCCAAGCGCAAGCTCAACCAGTTGGTGGTGGATGGCCTGGTGACAGGCTGGGACGACCCGCGCATGCCGACCATTTCGGGCATGCGCCGCCGTGGCTACAGCCCGGCCGGCCTGCGCCTGTTCGCCCAGCGTTGTGGTGTGTCCAAGAGCGAGAACATCATTGATTACAGCGTGCTGGAAGGCGCGGTACGCGAGATGCTGGAAGCGGAGGCACCCCGCGTGATGGCCGTGCTGGACCCGATCAAGGTGACGCTGACCAATTTCGAGGCTGGCGTGACCAGCAGCCGCACGGCGCCTTTCCATCCTCACCATCCTGAATTTGGCGAGCGTGAAGTGCCGATTGCACCGCAGCTCTATATCGAGCGCGATGACTTTGCCGAAGTGCCGCCAGCGGGCTGGCAGCGTCTCACCCTGGGTAGCGAAGTGCGCTTGCGCTACAGCTATGTGATCAAGTGCGACGAAGTGATCAAGGATGCAGCAGGCAATGTGGTGGAGTTGAAGTGCTCCATCGACCCGGCAACGCTGGGCCAGAATCCGGTCGGCCGCAAGGTCAAGGGTGTGATCCACTGGGTGTCTGCCGAGCATGCCATCGAAGCTGATGTGCGACTGTATGACCGACTGTTCACGGTGGAGCGCCCTGATGCGGTACGGGGGGCTGACGGCCAGTACGAAGACTTCCGCCAGTTCGTCAACCCGACTTCGCTACGCACGGTTACCGGTTATATCGAGGCGGCTGTGCGCGATGCCGCACCGGAAACCCGCTACCAGTTCGAGCGCCTGGGCTACTTCGTCACCGACCGCTACGAGCATGTGGCCGGCGGCCGCCCGGTGTTCAACCGCACCGTGGGGCTGAAGGACAGCTGGCAGAAGTAAGTCACCCGTATCGATTGCGATCAGGTGGGCGGCGCGCCAAGCGTGGCGCGGCAAACACTGGTCGCATCATGCGCTGGTCGCCCGCCTGGCTGACGAGCTGGGATAGCACGAGGAAGCACAATTGTTTCAGTATCGATTAGTGGAGCGCGGCAATGCGCTGAAGACCCGGCTTTGCCTGGGGCTGGATCCGCGCCTTACTGCCTACGACAGTGTCGAGGCCATGCGTAGCCACACCCTGGCCGTGCTGGAGGCGGTGGCGCCGTTCATTGCCTGCGTCAAACCCCAGGCGGCTTTCTATGAGGCTGCTGGCCTGCCGGGCCTGCAGTTGATGGACGAAGTCATGATGCTGGCCCGGCGCCTGGATGTGCCGGTGCTGCTGGATGCCAAGCGTGGCGATATCGGCTCGACTGCCGAAGCTTATGCCCAGGCATGGCTGGAGGGCAGGCATGCCGGTAACGCCATTACCATCAACCCCTATCTGGGTTTTGCCACCTTGCGGCCATTCGTGGCGTCGGCGCGCCAGCATGGCGGGGCGGTCTTCGTGCTGGTGCGTACGTCCAACCCCGATAGCGGAGACTTGCAGGGCTTGATGGCCGACGGCCGCAGCGTGGCCGAGTATGTTGCCCGCGAGGTGGCGCGCCTGGGCGAGGAAGAAGCCGAGGCGCTGGCCAGCGTGGGGGCGGTCGTGGGCGCTACTCATCCGGCCGAGCTGGCACGCTTTCGTGCACTGATGCCCAAAGCCACCTTGCTGTTGCCAGGCCTGGGTGCACAAGGCGCAACTGCCGCTACGCTGGCGCCGGCCTTTCTGGCGGATGGCACTGGCGCTGTGGTCAGCGCTAGCCGGGGCATACAGTATGCACAGGGCTGCGATCTGGATGCGGCCGTTGCGGCGGCTCAGGGTTTTCGGGATGAACTGAACCTGGCGGCCGGGCAACATGGATAAATTGATCGCACAGCTGGGTTTTTTGCTGGAACTGGACAAGCTCAAGGCCATATTGCGCCGTACCCGGCCGGTGGGGCTGGATCGCTATGAGAACACGGCCGAGCACAGCTGGCATGTGGCCCTGATGGCCATGCTGCTGGCCGAGCATGCCGAGCCGCCTGTGGCGGTGGAGCGAGTGGTGAAGATGCTGTTGTTGCACGATATCGTCGAAATTGATGCAGACGATACCTTTCTGTACGACGAGGCAGCCGCAGCAGGCAAGGCCGACAAGGAAGTGGCGGCGGCCGAACGCTTGTTCGGCATGCTCCCCCCCGAGCAGGCCCGCGAATTCCACGCGCTGTGGCGGGAGTACGAAGAGCGGGCAACGGCAGATGGGCGCTTTGCCTATGCCTGTGACCGCTTGTTGCCCATGCTGCAGAACTTGGCCAATGAAGGCGCCAGCTGGCAGGAGAACAGCGTGCGGTTCGAGCAGGTGATACGCAAGAACCTGCCCATCAATGATGCCGCACCAGCATTGTGGCAGTACGTGCTGCCCAAGCTGGAGGCTGCCCGCGATAAGGGCTGGCTGGGCTGAATACCATTCCCGATGCCGGCTTACCGGCATCCCGAGCAAGCGGGTACGCTCCGGCGCTACCCGGCAGTTGAGAGAACATCATGTCCGTACTCCAGAACGATACCTTCCTGCGCGCGCTGATGCGCCAACCTACCGAGCACACACCGCTATGGCTGATGCGACAGGCCGGCCGCTACCTGCCGGAGTACCGTGCCACGCGGCAGCGTGCCGGCAGTTTTCTGGATTTGTGCAAGAACACCGAACTGGCTACAGAGGTCACCCTGCAGCCACTGGAGCGCTATCCGCTCGATGCCGCCATATTGTTTTCAGACATCCTGACCGTGCCGGATGCCATGGGGCTGGGCCTGTATTTTGCCGAGGGTGAAGGCCCCAAGTTTGAGCGGCCATTGCGGGATGAGGCGGCTATTCGGGCGCTGTCGGTGCCGGATATGGCCGAATTGCAGTATGTGTTCGATGCCGTGAGCTCGATCCGCCGCGCCCTGAATGGTCGTGTGCCGCTGATAGGTTTTTCCGGCAGCCCGTTCACTCTGGCCTGCTATATGGTGGAGGGGGGCGGTTCGGACACCTTCAGCCGCATCAAGACCCTGATGTATGACCGCCCGGAACTGCTGCACCATATCCTGGCAGTGAATGCCCAGGCCGTGACGGCCTACCTGAATGCCCAGATACAGGCGGGTGCCCAGGCAGTCCAGCTGTTCGATAGCTGGGGGGGCGCGCTGGCTTATGGCAAGTATCAGGAGTTCTCGCTGGCCTATATGAAGCAGATCGTGGCTGGCTTGATACGTGAGCATGATGGCCGCCGTGTGCCGGTGATCGTGTTTACCAAGGGCGGTGGCCTGTGGCTGGAGGACATTGCCAGCACCGGTTGTGATGCCATAGGGCTGGACTGGACGGTAGACCTGGCGGACGCCCGCCGCCGGGTGGGCGACAAGGTTGCTTTGCAAGGCAACCTGGATCCGAATGCCTTGTTTGCCAAGCCTGCTGCCATAGAGGCGGAAGTGGCCAGGCTGATGGCGAGCTATGGCGAGGGGGCAGGCCATGTGTTCAACCTCGGCCACGGTATCTCGCAATTCACGCCGCCGGAACATGTGACAGCCTTGGTCGATGCCGTTCATCGCCTGTCTCGCCCGTATCATTCAAACTGAGTAAATGCACCAAATCCGTGCCAGCCTGCTGCACTGCAGCAGGCTTTTGTCAACCTCGACATCATCCATATAAAACAGCAACTTGCGTTGCAATGTTGAAGTGCTGCCACCTGAATGGTGGCTAAGTTATGCACAGAGTTGCAGCTTGGCTGAAACGCGCTTGTCAAGCACTGCATGTTCGCGCCGCAAATCGGTGCAAATTGCGTAAAGCATTGATTTTTAAGTTAATTAAATGTTGCCTATTTTTTGTGCAACATAATAAAGCGCTTGATGTATCCGGGGTTTAGCGCGTTTCCCCAAACTTGCCCACAAAGTTATCCACAGGATTTGTGGACAGGCCGAAAATCCCTGTCGCAACACGGATTTAGCGGCGTTGCGGCGTATCGAAAATAGTTTTCTTGACAGGCCTATGCCCTATCTCCGCCTTGCCCTGGATGTCCCGCTTGCCCGGCTGTTCGATTACGAACTGGCGGATGCCGATGCCTCGGCAGTGGGCAAGCGCGCAGTCGTGTCGTTTGGTCGGCGTGCCCTGGTCGGGATGGTCATCGAGGTGGCCGATAGCCCCGCTGATGCAGGCGTTGCCATCAAACCGGTGGAGGCCTTGCTGGACGATCTGCCCACCTTGCCGGCCGATATCCTGGACCTGTTGCAGTTCTGCGCCGATTACTACCAGCACCCGCTGGGACAGGTGGTGCATACGGCCCTGCCGGGCAGGTTTCGTGAGATAGCACCGTACCGGGTGGCGCCAGCCTGTGCCTACCAGGCAGTGGACGCCGAGGCCTTGCTGGACAGCCTGCCCAAGCGGGCCAGCCTGCAGCGGCGCTTGGCGGCCATGCTGGCGGAGCCCTGCAGCGAGGCACAATTGCGTGCGGAATCGGGCTCGGCATGGCGCCTGGTGCAGGCGTGGTTGGAGCAAGGCCAGCTCAGGCAGGTGGCGCTATCGCTTGCGCTACCGCAACCGGTGGCCGGCCCGGCGCTCAACCCAGGGCAGGCTGCTGCTGTTGCGGCCATCACACAATCGGCGGGGTTTGCCTGCCATTTGCTCTGCGGCATTACCGGTAGCGGCAAGACCGAGGTCTATCTGCATGCCATTGCCGAGGTGCTGCAGCGAGGACTGCAGGCACTGGTGCTGGTGCCGGAAATCAATCTGACGCCCCAGCTGGAAGGGCGCTTCCGGCAACGTTTTCCTGGCGTGGAGATAATCAGCCTGCATAGCGGTGTAGCCGATGGCGAGCGTGCGACGGGCTGGGTGCGTGCGGCACGGGGTGAGGCTGCCATCGTGCTGGGTACCCGGCTGGCGGTGTTTACCCCCCTGCCCAGGCTGGGGCTGGTGGTGGTGGACGAGGAGCATGATGCCAGCTTCAAGCAGCAGGAAGGCCTGCGCTACTCGGCCCGCGATGTGGCCGTGTACCGGGCCCGCCAAGCGCAGGTTGCCATCGTGCTGGGCTCGGCTACGCCAGCGCTGGAGAGCTGGTACAACGCCGAGGCGGGGCGCTACAAACGCCTGGCCTTGCCTCAGCGTGCCGTTGCCGGGGCGCAGCCGCCTAGCTGGCAGCTGGTGCCAACCCGGCGTCAGCATCTGGCTGATGGCTTGCACGCCCATACCCTGGGGGCGATAGAGAACCGCCTGGCGCGGGGCGAGCAAAGCCTGATTTTCCTCAATCGACGCGGCTATGCGCCTGTCATGCACTGCAGTGAATGTGGCTGGCTGGCAGCGTGTACCCGTTGCTCGGCCCGCTTGACCGTACATATGCGAGAACGGCGGCTGCGCTGCCACCATTGCGGCTGGGAAGAGCGCTTTCCACCGGCTTGCCCGGGTTGCGGCAATAGCGATATGAAGCCGCTGGGCCAGGGTACCCAGCGACTGGAGGAGCTGCTGGCCCAGCGCTTCCCGCAGGCCCGGGTGTTGCGCATAGACCGCGACAGCATGCGGCGCAAAGGCAGTTTCGAGGCGGCACTCAAGACCATACATGCGGGTGAGGTCGATATCCTGATCGGTACCCAGATGCTGGCCAAGGGGCATGACTTTCCAGCGCTGACGCTGGTGGCGGTGATTGGGGCGGATGGCGGCTTGTACTCGGCTGACTTCCGCGCCAGCGAACGGCTGTATGCCCAACTGGCCCAGGTGGCAGGGCGGGCAGGGCGGGCTGATAAACCGGGTGAGGTGCTGATACAGACGGACTTTCCAGAGCATCCGCTATACCAGGCCTTGCTGGCGGATAACTATGCGGACTTCGCCGCTACCGAGTTGGCTGAACGCAAGCTGGCCGGTTTTCCCCCCTATCTTTACCAGGCCGTGCTGAGGGCGGAGGCGGATACCCTGGCGGAAGCCATGCAGTTCCTGCAGGGGGCAGTTGCCCTGGCGCCGCTTGATGAGGCCGTTACCGTGTGGGATCCCGTTGCTGCCAGCATGATGCGGCTGGCCAATCGCGAGCGTGCACAGGTGTTGGTGCAATCGGGTTCACGCGCACGCCTGGGGGCGTTCCTGGCGGGCTGGATGCAGGCTTTGCGCGCAGAACGGTCCGCCAAGGTGAGGTGGTCACTGGATGTGGACCCGCTAGAGCTTTGAGCTAGCCGCCAGAAACCGCGCTTTCGTGGCAATGCGAGCCGTGCTCGATATTGAATTCTCCTTATATATCAAGCCTGTGCTGGGTCGAAATTTTTCGACCATGCCTCGTCTTGCTGAGAAATCGTATTTTCTGGAAGTCCCCTTGAGTCGCTATCCTGTTAGGGAGCAGGTCTGAGAGCCTGTTCACGATTTTTACCCTGGAGAAAAAATCGTGAACAAGCGCTGAAACCAGGCCTTGGCTATCTGTCGGAATGGGTACTGAACCATGCACCTGCTGAGTCTGCTGCTTTCCTTGCCGCTGGTGGCGGCACCCCAGCCCGAACCCGATGAGCCTGCGGCGGTGGTGCCCGCTGGCATGCGAGCCGGCTGGGTAGTGGATACGCAACAGCGCGAGGCGGTCCGGCTGTTTCATCGGGTCCGTTATCGTGCCACGCCACACTCGGGTTTCTGGCAGGGCAGCATAGACCGCTGTGATGCAGGCGAGACCCTGCCCCAGCATAGGCAGGCAGCCTTGGCCCGTATCAACTGGTTTCGCGCCATGGCGGGTGTTCCGGCTGATGTTGAGGAAGACCCGGCGGCGAGCCACAAGACTCAGGCCGCGGCCTTGGTGATGGCCGCCAATGGCCGTATAGCCCATGCGATAGACCCCGGTTGGCGTTGCCATTCTGATGATGCAGAGGAAGGTGCCAGGTTGTCTCTGCTGGCCCGTGGCGAGAACGGCGCGGGGGCAGTGACGGCCTTTATGCGTGACGCCGGCCTGCAGAACCAGGGGGTCAATCATCGCCGTTGGCTGCTCTACCCACAAACACGTTTCATCGGCCTGGGCGACGTGCCGGTGGCTGGGCAAGCCGATGCCGCCAGTGGCTTCACCGCTTACGATGGCCTCTATGGCAGCAACCGGCCCGCAGTGCGTGACGGTTTCGTGGCCTGGCCGCCGCCGGGGTGGGTGCCCTATGGCGTGGTTTTTCCACGCTGGTCGTTTGCTTTGCCGGGTGCAGACTTTTCCGAGGCGCGCATCCGCATGTGGCGGGGCGATGAGGAGGTGGCCGTGGCGACCGAGCCGCTGGAGGTCGAGGTGGGCGAGCCCACACTGGTCTGGCGGGCGCATGCGCTGGCCCACGATGCGGCATGGACCGATCGTGACGGCCAGTACCGGGTGAGGATAGACAGGGTGAAGCTGGCCGGTGCTTGGCAGGAATACGCTTACCAAGTGAAGTTGTTCGACCCCGAGGCAGCCCATGCCACGCTGTCCGAAGCCCGTGTTGAAGGCGCCCGGCGGATTCCCCTGGCCGGTGGCGGCTTCAGGGTATTGCCCCAGCCTGGTGCCACCGGCGCGCAATGGCGAGCCTTACAGGTACTCACGGCGGGCGTGGAGGCCGGGGCGGAGCAGGGTTACGGTCTGTTCTCCTATAGCGGGCGCAATGATTACCCGGTGCTGGATGGCAAGGTGGTTGCCAGTGGCAGGCAGGCCTACAGACTGGCCCACCAGGGTGCGGGTAACGAGACCCTCACGCTGTCGCAAGCCGTGATGCTGGGGCCGGCGCCCAGACTGCGCTTCATGAGCCGGCTGGGGGTGGCCGGGCGCGACGAGGTGGCCCTGGTGGAGGTGCTGGTGGACGACCGGGATGACTGGGAGACTGTCTATCGACAAGGCAGTGATGGCGTCCCTGCCCATGCCGAGGCGCAGTACCGTGAACGTCTGGTAGATTTGTCGGCCTATGGTTTGCGGCGTGTGCAATTGCGCTTTCGATACCAGTTTGACCAGGGGGATTTCTACACTCCCGACGACAGCCGGGTAGGCTGGTATATCGATGATATACAGCTTGGCGATGCGGGCCTGGCGCAGCAGATCACCGAGCCGCAGCGTACCCTGCAAGGTCAGTTCGAATTTGTGCCGGCGGCCAGGGGCCGCTGGTTTTTGCAGGCGCGCCCCTTGGTCTACCAGGCTGCGGGTGACTGGGGGCCGCTTTGGCAGGTACACGTGGAATAAGCATGGCGATAAGAACAAGCCTGGCGGCATGGGCCGCTGTTTTGCTTTGTAATGCATTACCGGCAAGTGCGGCCTTGCCTGAGATGGTGGCCAGCCAACTGAAGCAGGCCAAAGTGCCGGAAAACGCCATGGCGGCGGTGGTCATGCCCTTGGCAGGCGAGGGTGCGCGCCTGCTGCATCAGCCCGATACGCCCTTCAATCCTGCTTCTACCATCAAGCTGCTGAGTACCCTGGCGGCACTGGAGACCTTGGGGCCAAGCCATAGCTGGCATACCGGCCTTTACAGCAAGGGTGGCCTGGAGGGCGATACGCTCAAGGGGGATCTTTACCTGCGTGGCGGCGGCGACCCCAAGCTGACATTCGAGCGCCTTTGGCTATTGCTGCGTGAGCTGCGGGCACGTGGCGTCCGGCGGATAGAAGGCGACCTGGTGCTGGATCGCAGTTATTTTGTGTTGCCGCCAGACCTTGCTGCGAGCCAGTTCGATGAGCAGCCGGAACGCGCCTATAACGTGGGGCCGGATGCCCTACTGGCCAATTTCAGGGCGCAGCGCTTTGACATGGAGTCGGGTGCGGACAGCATGTTGGTGCGCATAGAGCCACCGCTGGCGGGCCTGGTGGCCGATAGCCGCATGAAGCTGGTGGATGGCGACTGCACCCGCTGGGCTCGTGGCTGGGCCAGACCGGATATCGAGAGGCTGGCCGATGGCCGGGTCAAGGTGACCTTGCAGGGCAGCTTTCCACGCCATTGCCGGGCCGGCCGTTACTTGAGCCTGTTTGGCACAGTGGACTTCACCAGCCGCCTGTTACGTAGCCTGTGGCAGGAGCTGGGGGGGGAGATAACCGGCACGACCCGCGAGGCAACGACGCCACAGGATGCGCGGCTGTGGGCCGAGCAGGTGTCGCCACCGCTGGCCGAGCAGTTGCGCGATATCAACAAGCTCTCCAACAACACCATGGCGCGCTCGGTGTATCTGACCATGGGGGCAGAGCAGGCCCGCGCCTTGAACTGGCCGCCTGGCATGGATAGCCAGCAGGCGGCGGAGGCGGCACTCCTTGCCTGGCTCGCCAGGCAGGGGCTGAGCATGCCGGGCTTGGTGGTGGACAACGGCGCGGGTCTGTCACGCACGGCCCGCATCAGCGCACGACAACTGGCATCGGTGCTGGCGGTGGGGCAGCGCAGCGCGTTTGCTGCCGAATACCTGGCCAGCCTGCCTATCGTGGCGCTGGATGGCACCATGCGGCGGCGTCTGGCGGGCACCCCGCTGGCGGGCAGGGCACGTATCAAGACGGGTACCCTGGATGGCGTCAAGGCCGTGGCGGGCTATGTGACCGACACGGCAGGGCAGGCCTGGCTGGTGGTTGGCATGATCAACCACCCCAGGGCGGATGAGGCGCAAGCGGCGCTGGATGCCCTGCTGGAATGGGCAGCCTGCAATGACACCTGCCCACAGGCCGGGCAGGCGTCAGCGGCAGCGCCTACTGTGCCCTAGCGATCAGGCCTTGCCGCCGCCCTGGGCTATCCAGCTGTCGACCTTGCGCTCCAGCAGTTGCAAGGGCATCCGTCCGCCGTCCAGTACCACAGCGTGAAAATCGCGGATATCGAACTTGTCACCCAGGGCCTGTTCTGCACGCTGACGCAGTTCCATCAGCTTACGCTGGCCTATCATGTAACCCAGCGCCTGTGAGGGATTGGAGAAGTAGCGATCCACTTCGCTCTCGGCAAAATCCTGGGTCAGGCCACCCTGGCGCACCATATAGTCCACTGCCTTGGTGCGCGGCCATTTATAGGCATGGATGCCGGTATCCACCACCAGCCGGGCAGCGCGGAACAGTTCGGCCTGCAGGTGGCCGTAGTGTTGGTAGGGATCCTTGTACAGCCCCATGGCATAGCCCAGTTTTTCGGCATATAGCGCCCAGCCCTCGCCGTAGGCGACATTCCAGCCACCCATGCGGCGCCACGGGTGCAGGCCTTCGATTTCGGCGGCACGGGCAATCTGCATATGGTGGCCGGGCACGGCTTCGTGCAGGAACAGGGATTCGACCCGCCAGGTCGGCTCGGTCTGGTAACCCAGGGCGTTGATGGTGAACAGGCCGCTGGTGCCCAGCACCAAGGAGCCTGCAGCGTAGTTGGCAGCCGTACTGCTGCTGGCTTCGGCGGCGGTCATGCTGCGGATGGCATAGGGGGTGCGGGGCAGGGCATGGAACAGCTTGCCCAGTTGCGGATCGACCCGTTGCGACATGGCGCGATAGGCTGCCAGCACGGCATCGGATGACTTGAAGAAATAACGTGGATCACGGCCCAGCTTGCGTACGAACTGGTCGGTGCTGCCTTTGAAGCCCGTTTGCTTGGCCACCGCGGCGATCTCCTGCCGCAGGCGTGCCACTTGTTGCTGGCCCAGGGTGTGGATTTCCGCCGCGCTCATACCCTCGGCAATCTCGCTGCGGATAAGGTGGTTGTAATAGTCCAGGCCGCCGGGCAGTGCGGCCAGACCGGCCTCGGCCGGCGCCTTGGGCCGGTATTCGGTCTGCAGATAGGTCTTGAGCTTTTGCAAGGCGGGCTGGTAGTGGCTCAGGATCAGTTGTCTGGCTTCATCGGCCAGCGCCTGCCTTTGGGCTTCCGATACGGTGGCTGGGTAGCGCTTGAAGGGGCCGAAAACCACGCTGTCATCAGGCTGGCTCACCATGTGGGCATCGATGGCCGCGACAATGCGGTCCACCACGGGGGTAGTGCGCATCCAGCCGCTGTCACGACCCAGTTCCAGCCTTGCCATGGTCTGTTCCACCAGCTTGGGAATGCCGCGTAGCCGCGCCAGGTAATCCTGATAGTCATTGGCGGAACGGAATGCGGTGAGCTGGGCCTGCCGCGGCATCATGTTCTGTATGCCGCCCAGGCTGCTCAGTACCAGGGCGTGGCGATAGGCGAAGCGCTGTGCTGCGACGGCTTGCTCCATCTTGTTACGCAGTAACTCATAGGAGAGTTTTTCCTGCCCATGCAACTGGCTGGCATCCAGTGCCTGCAGGCGGATCAGGGTACTGCGCTCATACTGCTGCTGTGTCTCCAGGGCGGTTGCCGAAAGATCGGGCAGCAGGTGGTTGTAGCCGGGTATGCCTTGCGCCGTAGCCAAATCTGGCATGGCGCGGAAAACCTTGTCCAGATCGGCATCGAGCAGCACCTTGAGTTCCTGGCTGGTACTGGGCGACGACTGCTGGGCCTGGCTGGCGGCAATGTCGCCAGCGTAAGCGGGGGGGAGGGTCATGACCAGGGCGGCCAGGAGGGTGAGGCAGGGGCGTTGCTTGCGAGCAAGGACATGCATGGCGTGGTTTCCTCAGGATTTGTTGTCGTGCCGCTGGCAAAACCCTCGGGCGTGGCTGTGCAAACCTGCCTTGCTGCATGCACGGCCGGCATTTGCCGGCCTGGCCAGAACCGCTGCGCAGTTTTGTTGGCGGCGTTTATGGTTGTGAGGCTGCTGGCCTCAATGTGCGCAGCCCTGGATGGGTCCGGCGCCTGGGCAGCATAAAGAGAAGCTTATGTAGCTTCAATCAAAGCCGCCTGTATGGGCCGAATTGTTGCGGCGACGCCGGTATAGCGGCTGCCTCGATTTATACTTGCACCTTTGCTGCCCTTTGCGGTGGCGCCTGGCTGCGGATACTCCATGAAATACCAAGATCTACGCGACTTTATTGCCCAACTGGAAGCCATGGGTGAGCTCAAGCGCATCAAGACGCCGATCTCCACCAAGCTGGAGATGACCGAGATATGCGATCGCGTGCTGCGGGCCGGTGGCCCTGCACTGTTGTTCGAGAACGTGGTGGGCCATAGCATGCCGGTGCTGGGCAATCTGTTCGGCACCCCGCGCCGTGTGGCCCTGGGCATGGGGGCGCAGGAGGTGGAAGCACTGCGTGAGATAGGCAAGCTGTTGGCCTACCTGAAAGAGCCGGAGCCACCCAAGGGCTTGAAGGATGCGTGGGAAAAATGGCCCATCCTGAAGCAGGTGCTGAATATGGCACCCAAGGTGGTACGCCGTGCCCCCTGCCAGGAGGTGGTGTGGGAGGGAGAACAGCTGGATCTGGCCCGCATACCCATACAACACTGCTGGCCGGGTGATGTGGCGCCCTTGATTACCTGGGGCCTGGTGGTCAGTCGTGGGCCGCACAAGCCACGGCAGAATCTGGGCATCTATCGACAGCAGCTGATAGGCCGGCGTCAGCTCATCATGCGCTGGCTGGCGCATCGGGGCGGGGCACTGGATTTTCGCGAGCATGCCATACGGCATCCGGGGCAGGCTTTTCCCCTTTCGGTGGTGCTGGGCTGCGATCCCGCCACCATCCTGGGTGCGGTAACACCGGTGCCGGATAGCCTGAGCGAGTATCAGTTCGCTGGCCTGCTGCGGGGTAGCAAGACCGAGCTGGTGCAATGTCTGGGCAATACCTTGCAGGTGCCAGCCAGTGCTGAGATCGTGCTGGAGGGCCATATCGCACCGGCTGAAAAAGGCTGGCAGGGGGTTAGCGAGACAGGCATAGCCATGAAGGAGATAGGGGGCTATCTGCATGCGCTGGAAGGCCCCTATGGCGATCACACCGGTTACTACAACGAGCAGGACTGGTTCCCGGTGTTTACCGTGGATCGCATCACCATGCGACCGGACCCGATCTATCACAGCACTTATACCGGCAAGCCGCCGGATGAGCCTGCCGTACTCGGTGTGGCACTGAACGAAGTGTTCGTGCCCATACTGCAGAAGCAGTTTCCCGAGATCGTGGATTTCTATCTGCCGCCAGAGGGGTGCTCTTACCGCATGGCCATCGTCAGCATCAAGAAGGCCTATCCGGGCCATGCCAAGCGCCTGATGTTCGGCGTGTGGAGCTTCTTGCGGCAGTTCATGTACACCAAGTTCATTGTGGTGGTGGACGACGACGTCAATACCCGCGACTGGAAGGAAGTTATCTGGGCCATTACCACCCGGATGGACCCGACGCGCGACACTACCCTGGTGGACAGTACGCCCATTGATTACCTGGACTTTGCCTCACCGGTATCGGGCCTGGGGTCGAAGATGGGGCTGGATGCCACCAACAAGCTGCCCGGCGAAACCAGCCGGGAGTGGGGCGTGCCCATCAGCCAGGACGCCGAGGTCAAGACGAAGGTCGATGCACTGTGGGACAATCTCGGGCTATAGGGCGCTCCCAGCAACCACGCTGTCGCCTCGCTGCGGCGTTGAGATTGTTCGCTGGCATCTTGTCTGGTTTAGCCAGCCAGGTTTCTGGAAGCCTGCAATAACCCCGGCGTGACCGGGGCCATCCCATTTCAACAAAAACCAACTGAGGCAGGCCCGTGGGCAACCTTCAATATTTCCGATCCTCTTTCATCGTCACCGGCCTGGGCTTGGCGGCGGCTTTCTATGTGGGTGGCCCCAAGGCCATGTTTATCGCGGCCATACTGTCCGTGCTGGAAGTCTCCTTGTCGTTTGACAATGCCGTGGTCAATGCCACGGTGCTCAAGGACATGGATGAAAAATGGCGCCATCGTTTCATCACCTGGGGCATGCTGATAGCCGTGTTTGGCATGCGGGTGGTGTTCCCTGTGCTGATTGTGGCGGTCATTGCCAAGCTGTCGCCTTGGGCGGCACTGCAACTGGCGGTTGGCGACCCGGACGGCTATGCGGCTACCCTGACTTCTGCCCATGTGGTGGTGGCCGGTTTTGGTGGTGCCTTCCTGATGATGGTGTTCCTGCAGTTCTTCCTGGACAAGGAAAAGGACGTGCATTGGGTGCGTCTGATCGAGGAGCCTCTGAGCAAGTTGGGCAAGATGGAGGCCGTGACCATAGCCATCTGCATGATCGTCATCTATGTGATATCGACCTACCTGCCCCAGGCTAAACAGATGGAGTTCGTGCTGGCTGCCATGGCTGGCCTGATCACCTACATCATCGTGGACGGCTTCTCTGCCTTGCTGGAGTCGGACGAAGAAGCAAACCATAACGGCACGGTGGCGCGCACCGGCCTGTCGGCCTTCCTCTACCTTGAGGTGCTGGACGCCAGCTTCAGTTTTGATGGCGTGATCGGTGCGTTTGCGCTGTCCAACAACATCTTCATCATTGCCATCGGCCTGGGTGTGGGCGCCATGTTCGTGCGTTCGCTGACCCTCTATTTCGTGGCCAAGGGCACGCTCGATCAGTTCCGTTACCTGGAGCATGGCGCGTTCTATGCCATCGGCGCCTTGGCGACCATCATGTTCGTCGGTACGGTGCACCATATCTCGGAAGTCATCACCGGTTTGATCGGTGCGGCCTTCATTGTTTTGGCGCTGTATTCGTCGATCAGGCACAACCGCCGCGTTGCGGCAGCACAATAGCAGGCCGAGCAAATCCCGGCCTGTGGCCTTCAGGCTATGAAGTCAGGAGGTTGGAGTAATTGCTCCAATTGCGGCGTAGAATGGTGCCCCTGTTGCCAGGGGCACTGAAACTAACCCAGGAACTGACTGGGGTAGTGTTCTTCCAGCAATTGGCGGCAGTCGACAACGCGCAGGTCGTTGTCTTTGGCAAAACTCATCAGAAAGCTGTACACCCGCGGGTCTATCTTCTCGAGCTGCTTGTCGATGGCGACGCAGCGTACGTTTTCCATGACCATCGGACGCACATAGGGGGCGTACGACAGCTTCTGGTCGGTACCAAAAGTCGAGAGAATACCTGACAGCCGTTCAGCCCAATCAGAGGGGCGGAACTCGCGGCCATTGCGGGTGAGGCCTTGGATGATGACTTCGTATGGGTTGCAAATCATCGCTTGTAGCTTGGGCTTGGATTATTCTTGCGGGCTTGGGCGGAGATCCCGCCCCGCAATTCAAGAATTATAGGAAGAGATAACCGTGTCAAAACCGATTAGCCGCATTTTACTGGTAAACGACGAGAAGCTGGTGCTGAAAGCACTGGTCAAGGGATTGAATGCTGCCGCAAGGCAATTGGACAACCCCTTGGGTGCCACGTTTATCGGGGTGGAAACCGCGCAGGAAGCCCTGGCGGCCATACGTGAGGACGGCGATATCCAGGCTGTGATCGTTGATGACCAGCTGCATCGCGTCGGTGAGCAGGGCGGCGCGCGCAAGAAGAAACTGCAGATGTCGGCGCTGGACCTGGTGCATGCCATCCATGCGCACCGGCCGGAGCTGGACGTCTACATCCTGATTGCCCAGCAAGATGAGGCCGAGGTGGTGAACACCTTGCTGTGCGAGGCGGTGGATGGTTACTTCTACCGTGATGATCCGGACTATTTCGGCTGGTACCGCATACTGAGCACCCAGTTGCTGGAGCGGGCCCACACGCCGTTTTACGACAAGCTCAAGCAGTATGTATTCATGGCCAAGGATGCCTGGCACACGCCGGGCCACAGCTCGGGCGACAGCCTGCGCGGCAGCCCCTGGGCCGAGGATTTCTATGACTTCATGGGCGAGCATATCTTCCGGGGCGATTTGTCGTGCTCGGTGCCCATGCTCGATTCCCTGCTGCACCCGACGGGCATCATTGATGAGGCCCAGCAGATTGCCGCCAAGGCTTTTGGCGCCCACCGCACCTTCTTTGCCACCAACGGCACCTCCACTGCCAACAAGGTGATATTGCAGACCTTGCTGGCACCGGGCGACAAGCTGCTGCTGGATCGCAACTGCCATAAGTCGGTACACCATGGCGTGGTGATATCGGGCGCCTTGCCCGTTTACCTGGATTCGAGCACCAACCTGGAGTACGGCCTGTTCGGCCCGGTACCCAAGCAGCTGATCTTCAAGGCCATAGAAGACAACACCGATGCGAGGGCCATGATACTGACCTCGTGCACCTATGATGGCTTGCGCTATGACCTGCCACCCATCATTGCCAAGGCGCATGAGCACGGCATCAAGGTGATCATCGACGAAGCCTGGTATGGCCACGCCCGTTTCCATCCAGAGTTCCGACCCACTGCGCTGGAGGCAGGGGCGGATTTTGCCACCCAGTCCACCCATAAGGTGATGAGCGCTTTCTCGCAGGCGTCGATGATCCATGTGAACGAGGTGGTCGAGTTCAATGAGCATGTGTTCCGCGAGAACTACAACATGCATACCTCGACCAGCCCTCAGTACAGCATGATTGCCAGCCTGGATGTGGCCCGCCGGCAGATGAGCATGGAAGGCTACAAGCTGCTGAGCCGTACCCTGGCGCTGGCGGCGGAGTTGAAGGAGCTGATCAACTCCACCGGGGTGTTCCGGGTGCTGGAGCTGGATGACCTGTTGCCTGAGGAAGTGAAGCAGGACGGCGTGAGGCTGGACCCGACCAAGGTGACCGTGGATATCTCGGCATCGGGCTACACGGTGGACGACCTACAGAAACTGTTGTTTGAGCGATACAACATCCAGATCGAGAAATCGACCTTCAATACCATCACGTTATTGCTGACCATAGGCACCACCAAGAGCAAGGTGGCGCGCCTGTACGATGCGCTGATGCGTATCAGCCGCGAAACCCGCGCACCACGGCGGCTTTACCGTACGCCGGCGATTCCGCATTTCACCCGGCTCAAATACCTGCCGCGCGATGCCTTCTATTGCGGTGGTGAGCTGGCGCCCTTGCTGGATGAGGCTGACCAGGTCAACCAGGCTTTGGCGGGCCGCGTCAGCTCTGACCAGGTTGTTCCCTATCCGCCGGGTATCCCGGTGCTGGTGCCCGGCCAGGTCATTACGCCGGAGATCATCAGCTATCTGGTCAACCTGCTCCGCAGCCAGAAGCAGACCGAACTGCACGGCGTGGTGTTCGACGGCTGGCTGCCGTGTATCCGGGTGCTGACAGCGGAAGACGAGGCAGGCCTGAGAACGCTGGACGGCAAGGCCTGAATCGCGCATCCTGAGTCATATTCACTGCATAGAACCCATGACCGCTGAGGCCCATGATCCCCCAGTAGCCCAGGTGTCGGTAGCGCAGGAAATCGCTGCGCTGAATGCCGGCGCCTGGCGGCTGCAATATGGCGACCCGCTGGAGGCGCGCTCGCTGGCCGAGCGTGCGCTGGCGCTTGCCTGTCAGACGGGGGATGACGCGGGGGAAGTCTATGCCCGTGTGGCGCTGGCATGCTACGAAATGCGCCACGGTGACGTGGAACTGGCACGGCGGGAGTTTGAGTCGGCCAAGCATTTCTTCGAGCGTAAGAAGGATGTGCGCGGCCTGATGCGGGCCAGTTTTGGCGTATCGGCCTTATTGTCGCGCGATGGTCGCTCTGATGATGCCTATGCCGAGTTGATCGGCTTTGTGTCTGATCTGGATGGAGCCGAGCCGGTAGACGCCTTCGTCATCTATAACTGCCTGGGTATTACCAGCATAGAGGCGGGCCAGCTCGACGATGGCATGCGCCATTGCTACAAGGCCTTGACTGCGGCCAGGCAGCTGGGCTCGCCAGACCATCTGGCCTTGATACTCTCCAACCTCGGTGATGCCCAGCATGGTGCGGGCAATTACGAAGATGCCATCCGCTTTCTGGTGGAGGCTGACGAGATGGTGGGGCAGTCACGCCTGGCGGCCCTGGCGCCTTTGGTGGCAGGCAACCTGGCCATGTGCCAATTGGCCATCGGTGCCCATGAGGCGGCCTACGAAACCATACAGCCCTATCTGAACCTCAGCGATGACGAGGTGCGCATAGGCAAGGCGGATGCCGCTTTTTTCCAGGCTATCGCCGCCCACACCTATGCTGCCCACGGCCGCTGGGACGAAGCCGGCGCCATGGTGGATCGGGCCTTGCTGGCCGCCGAGGCATCGGGCGAATCCAGGGTGATTACCCATTGCCTGTGGGTGCGCGGCCTAGTGGAACGTGGCTTGGGCCATGTGAGTGCCTCGCTCGGGGCATTCCAGAAGGCCGAAGCCTATCTGAGCAAACAGCAGGACCCGTATTACCCAGTGCAGATCAACCGTGAGTTGGCACGCGCCCATGCCAGCCTGGGACAGTGGCAGCAGGCTTACGATTATCTGGATCAGTACCAGCAGCTGTATCAGCGATCGCTGGGCAGCGCTGCCCGTGCGCGCACCCAGATTACCCGTATACAGAGCGAACTGGCCGAAGCCGAGCGTGAGCGCGACTTTGCCCTGCTCAAGCAGGCCGAGGCCGAGCGCGCCCGTACCGAGCTGGAGATGCTGAACCGCGAGCTGGCCAATAAGGTGGACGAGATCGAGCGGTTGCAGGCCAAACTGCGCGAGCAGGCTATACGCGATCCTTTGACCAATCTCTATAACCGGCGCTACCTGCAGGAAGAGCTGAGCAATGAGATCAAGCTGGCGGAGCGTCGGCACTATTCGGTCTGTGTGGTGCTGATTGATCTCGATCACTTCAAGGCGGTGAACGACCGCTTTGGCCATCCCATGGGCGATCAGGTACTGATAGAGCTGGCCTGCATGCTGATAGGCAATATCCGTGGGTCGGACTTTGCTTGCCGCTTTGGTGGTGAGGAATTCTGCCTTGTGCTCTCTGATATCGACTTGGAGCTGGCTTTGGGGCGGGTGCGCACCCTGCTGCACCGTTTCCATGCCCTGGTGGTGGAGATGGATGGGCGCAGGTTGGATCAATTGAGTTTCTCGGCCGGCGTTGCCGAGTATCCACGCCATGGCCGTAGCCCCGATAGCTTGCTGGCGGCGGCGGATGCCGCCCTCTACCGCGCCAAGGCTTGCGGCCGCGACCGGATTTTCCCGGCCGATTGACGCCGATCTGGTCGCCAGCGATGTCGATATTCCATAAATCGATGTCGCATAGTGGAAAATCCTTCTTGACCGGGCGGCCTTGCTCGGAGAAGCTCAAAGCTTTTCCGCAACGCACAAAGAGGCCAGCATGCTAGGCAAGCACTTCCTCCAGTTTACCGACTTCAGCCGTGACGAATACGAGCACCTGTTCGTCCGCAGCCGTGTACTGAAGGATCGCCTGCGCCGAGGGGAGCTCTATCAGCCCCTGCAAGGCAAGACCCTGGCCATGATCTTCGAGAAGAGTTCCACCCGCACACGGGTGTCGTTCGAGGCGGGCATGAACCAGCTTGGTGGCCATGCCATGTTCCTGGCCAGCAAGGATACCCAGCTGGGGCGGGGCGAGCCGATCGAGGATGTGGCACGCGTGATCGGCCGCATGTGTGACGTGGTGATGCTGCGCACCTATGAGCAGACCATCGTCGATACCTTCGCTAGCTATTCCAAGGCACCGGTCATCAATGGCCTGACCAATGAATACCACCCTTGCCAGACCTTGGCCGATATCTTCACCTATATCGAGCATCGTGGTTCCATCGAGGGCAAGACGGTGGCCTGGATAGGCGACTCCAACAATATTTCCCGCACCTGGCTGCAGGCCGCGCGTATCTTCAACTTCAAGCTGCGGCTGGCCTGCCCCAAGGGCTATGAGATGTCGGTGCTGGATGGCATCGATTACCGTGACCACTTTGAACAGACCCACGACCCGCGCGAGGCAACTGAGGGAGCAGATCTCGTCTCTACCGACGTTTGCGTCTCCATGGGCTTCGAGCGGGAGAGCCTGCAGCGCAGGGTTGATTTCCTCAGCTACAAGGTGACTGGCGAGTTGATGAAACTGGCCGACAAGGATGCGGTCTTCATGCATTGCCTGCCGGCGCATCGAGGCGAGGAAGTGGATCCGGACGTGTTGGACGGCCCACAATCCATCGTTTGGGATGAGGCGGAGAACCGCATGCACACCCAGAAGGCACTGATTGAATACCTGTTGCTGGGCAAGATAGATAACTGATCGAGGCGCGAAGGATGATAGACCACACCGGTGTGACCGTCAGTGACTACGGTCGCAGCAAAGCGTTTTACGAAGCTGCGCTGGGCACCCTGGGCTATGGCTGCCTGGCGGAATTCTCCGCCGAAGTGACGGGGCACACCGACGTGGCGGGCTTTGGGGAGAAAGCCAGCGGCAAGCCGGATTTCTGGCTGAGCGTGGGTACGCCCAACCAACCGCCCATCCATATCGCTTTCAGGGCGGATAGCCGCGCGGCCGTAGAGGCATTCCATGCCGCCGCCGTGTTGGCAGGTGGTCGCGACAATGGCGAACCGGGCTTGCGCCCACACTATCATCCGCACTATTACGGTGCTTTTGTATTGGACCCGGACGGCCACAATATCGAGGCCGTCTGCCATCACCCAGGTTGAGCATGCCCCATATCGTTATTGAATACACCGACAACCTGGCAGAACAGCCGGATTTTCGGCAACTGTTTGCAGAGCTCCATGCGGCGCTGGTAGAGACCGGCGATGTGGCCGAGATCGATATCAAAAGCCGCGCCATCAGGTTGACCGACTGGTATGTGGGGGATGGCAACGCCAGCCATGCGTTTGTCCACCTCAAGCTCTACCTGATCAACCGGCGTACCGTGGCGTTCAAGCGACGAGCGCTGGCGGCACTGCAGCCTGTAGTCGCCGCCCATTTCCCGCGTACGCTGGCCGAGCGCCAGTGCCAGCTTTGCTTTGAGACGATAGATATGGACGGCGATACCTACGCCAAGATCGTCTCACCCCAGAATTGAACCCATTAGCAGGAAAGTCTTATGTCTGACGCCAACAAAGTTGTACTCGCCTACTCCGGTGGCCTTGATACCTCGGTCATCCTCAAGTGGCTGCAGGATACCTATCAATCGGAGATCGTCACCTTTACTGCGGATATCGGCCAGGGTGAAGAGCTGGAGCCGGCCCGTGCCAAGGCTATCAAGCTGGGTATCAAGCCAGAGAACATCTATATCGACGATTTGCGCGAAGAGTTCGTACGCGATTTTGTCTTCCCCATGTTCCGCGCCAATACGGTGTATGAGGGCGAGTACCTGCTGGGTACCTCCATTGCACGGCCACTGATTGCCAAACGCCAGATCGAGATTGCCAATCAGACCGGGGCAGATGCAGTGAGCCACGGTGCCACGGGCAAGGGCAATGACCAAGTGCGTTTTGAGCTGGGTTACTACGCGCTCAAGCCGGGCGTGAAGGTGATCGCACCCTGGCGGGAGTGGGATCTGCTGAGCCGCGAAAAACTGTTGGCCTACGCCGAAAAGGCCGGCATACCTATCGAGATGAAGCACAAGGCGGGCGGCGCACCGTACTCCATGGATGCCAACCTGCTGCATATCTCGTTCGAGGGACGACACCTGGAAGACCCCAAGGCCGAGGCAGAGGAAAGCATGTGGCGCTGGACGGTGGCGCCCGAAGCAGCGCCAGACGCCCCTGAATACCTGGACATGGAATTTGAACAGGGTGACCTTGTAGCCATCAATGGCCTGCGCCAGAAGCCCCATGAGTTGCTGGCCAAGCTCAATGAGCTGGGCGGCAAGCACGGCATAGGCCGGCTGGACCTGGTGGAGAACCGCTATGTGGGCATGAAGTCGCGCGGCTGCTACGAGACGCCCGGCGGCACCATCCTGCTGAAGGCGCACCGTGGTATCGAGTCGATCACCCTGGATAGGGAAGTGGCGCATCTCAAGGACAACCTGATGCCCCGCTATGCCGAGCTGATCTACAACGGCTACTGGTGGAGCCCGGAGCGCCGCGCCCTGCAGGCGCTGATCGACAATACTCAGCAATATGTCAATGGCTGGGTGCGGGTGAAGCTCTACAAGGGTGGGGTGTCGGTGGTGGCACGTGACTCCAAGGACACCTTGTTTGACCAGACTATCGCGACTTTCGATGATGATGGTGGCGCCTATAACCAAAAGGATGCCGAAGGCTTCATCAAGCTCAATGCCTTACGCATGCGCATTGCTTCGCACAAGCGCGGTTGAGCGTACTGCCACCCCAGAAGCCCGGCGATGCCGGGCTTTTTGCTGCCTGCCGTTCAGGGCGGATTCAAGCAGCGGGGCCTAGACTGCAGTCATCCATCCTGGGAGAACAAAAATGAAGAAACTGCTGTTGTTGGCCAGTTTGTTGCTGTTGGGCGCTTGTGCTGCCATGAGCGAGGCGGAATGCCGGACGGGTGACTGGTATGGCGTGGGTGAGCGGGATGGCCGGGATGGTCGGGGCAGCCGCCTGGGTGACTATGCCGAGGCATGCCAGAAAACCAATATCCTGCCCGACCCGGCAGAATACTCGCGCGGCCGCGAGCGGGGGCTGCTGGTCTATTGCGCGCCTGAGAATGGCTACCGCGTAGGCAGGGCAGGTTATAGCTACGGCAATGTCTGTGCACCCGAGCTGCAGGAAGGTTTTTTGCGCGAGTACAACCGGGGCTATGCGCGGTATGAGCTGCGCCGCGATATCGACAATCTGGAAAACGATATGGTGCGCTATGGCCGCGAGATCAATCGCCTGAGCGAGCTGATAGGCAAGGCGGCCACCGAGGATGAGCGCCGCAAGCTACGCCGTGAGCGCGATGGCTACGAGCGGCAGCGGCGTGATGCCAAGAGCACGCTGATATTGCTGCAGGCTCGTTGGTTGGCGCAGGGTGACTAAGAACCTGCCCGGAGCCCGAAGGACCGGACCGGAGAGAGTCATGTGCTGCGTTGGACTCCTCGGTATTAAGCTGCTATTGCCTGCTTCGTCCGCCTTGTACCTGACCCTTTTCCGGTCTGGCGCCCGGGGTGAATAAATCGTGAACAGGTTCTTAGGCTGCACCTGTACTGGGATTTGCTGGTGGTGCAACCAACATGCCGGCTGACCAATAGGCATACGCGCTGCCACCTTGCCGCTTGGCGTGGTACATGGCGGCGTCGGCCTGGTCGAGCAATGCCTGGGTTTCCACGCCGTCGCGCGGGTAGAGGCTGATGCCGATGCTGGCATGGGTTTGTACCTTGTGTGGCCCGAATGCAAAGGGCTGGCCTATGGTATCTACCAGCTGCTGCGCCACGGCATTGGCATGGTCGGTGTGCTGCAGTTCGCTGATCAGCACGGTGAACTCATCGCCGCCTAAGCGGGCGACCACGTCGGACTTGCGTACCGCACCATGAAGGCGCTCCGCGACCGAGATCAGCAGCTGGTCGCCTATCGCGTGACCCAGCGTGTCATTGACCTGTTTGAACTTGTCCAGGTCCAGAAACATGACGGCAAGCATATTGCCCTGCAAGGCTGCCGCAGCAATGGCCTTGTCCAGCAGCTCCAGAAAACACTGCCGATTGGGCAGGCCAGTCAGGCTGTCGTGATAGGCCAGCCTGGCTATACGTTCCTGTTCGCAGCGTTGAGCGCTGATATCGTGCTGGATGGCGATAAAGTGGGTAATGTTGCCGTGGCTATCCTGTAGCGGCGTAATGATCTGGTTGACGGTGTAGAAAGCGCCATCCTTGCGCCGCTCTATCAACTCGCCTTGCCAGGGGCGCCCGGACAGGATGGTGCTCCATAGCTCGCGGTAGAAAGCCGTATCGTGCTGGCCGGAACGCAGCAGATCGGGCGACTTGCCCATCAGCTCGGACTCGGCGTAGCCGCTCAGACGGCAAAAGGCCTGATTGACCCACACCATATGGCCGTGGCGATCAGCAATCATGATGGCATTGGCTGCCGTGGCAAAGGCACGGGCCAGCAGGGCTTGCGGCTTCTTCAGCATTGCACCCTCCGCGGCTTGGGCTGGGGCACCTCCGACGTTATCGTTTTTCCGCCGCCACCAGATTCTGCCTGTTGGCACCTTGGGTGGGATGGCGGCTGCCTTGAATATCCATGCGCTTCTGGAAACCTGATGGCCGTCCTGGCCAGTGTGGTTTGCTTGGGGATGTCCACAAGGCAATTTTTATATAGCTGACCGTGGCGGTTTGTGCACCCGTGGGTGCAGGCTGCGTAAAGGGTAACTGATTGACAGTAAAGTACTTTGTGCTGGATCAAAGCCTGTTGATCTGGCGGATTCGCCACATGCTTGATGCCCAGTTTGGCCTGCAGAGATGTAAGCCACAACCTTGGAGAGGTGGAGGGGGCTTTTGGTGTAGGCGAGCCTGCGCTTGCTTGTGCACTTGGTTACAAATGGCCTCTTTTGTTTTGTACATGACAATCAATGAACAAATTTTTTGATTGATTGTGCAGCCATGTTGCAAGTGCACATCAGCCTGTTGTACGTAGTATCCGGTATGGGTAAAAAGCACATAAGCAATTGTTTTTGTTAATTTACCTGTTAGAATGCCGCCCTTTCGTTCGAGGGTAGTCGCTCCCTTTGGGCCTATGGGTGGGCAGGGAGTGAGGGTCGTGTGCTGGACTCAGGCCTTCCTTCGCGCCAAAAAGTTCAATTAGATTGCGCGATTAATGACAGTAAGATTTTCTATAGATGCTTGGGCCGCTTGGGCGCCGGGTCTGGTCGGCAATGATGCTTGGCTGGATTGGCTGGCTGCGCCGCAACCCTTGGTTGGCGAGGGTGTGCCTGCGTTGGCGGAGATGCCGGCCATGATGCGGCGGCGGGTCGAGCGTCTGGGCAAGGTGGCCTTGCAGGCCGCCTATTGGGCCCAGGGCGATGCCGAGGCATGTCCCCATGTTTTTGCCTCGCGCTTTGGGGACGTAACCCGTTCGGTGGAATTGCTGCGGCAACTGGCCGCCGGTGAGGGGCTGTCGCCCACGGCGTTCAGCATGTCGGTGCACAATGCCATAGGTGCCTTGTTCTCCATTGCCCGCGCAGATACGGGTGCTTGTACCGCAGTGGCAGCTGGTGCCGAGACGGTAGAGGCGGCCTTCATGGAGGCGCTGGGCCTGCTGGCCGATGGCGCGCCGGCTGTGCTGGTGGTGTATTACGATGAGCCCCTGCCAACGCCGTATTCGGATTTTGCCGAATACCTGGATTTCCCCCGTGCTTGGGCCTGCCGCTTGAGCCGCTGCGAAAGTGGTGGCATATCCTTGCAGCCTGGCTTGCTGGCAGGTGCGTCTGAACCGGCGACTCTGCCGGATGACCTGGCCGCCCTGCGCTTTCTGCTGGGGCAGGCTCCGGCCTGGCAGCATGACGTGGCCGGCCGTAGCTGGCACTGGGCGCGCCATGCTTGAACTGCTGGATCGTGGCTGGCGCGTTATCGCCACCGCCATTGCTTTTTCGAGCTTCGGCCTTGGCGGCTTGCTGCTGCGCCTGGTGTATTTTCCGCTGCTGCAGCTGATCGTGCGCGAACGCGCCAGGCAGACCCGCCTGGCCCGGCTTTCCATCCACCATACCTTCCGGCTGTTTATCGAGCTGATGCGGGTGCTGGGCATCTTGCGCTACGACATCGTCGGCGCGGAGCGACTGCGTCGGCCCGGCCTGCTGATCCTGGCCAATCACCCGACCCTGATCGACGTGGTGTTCCTGATCTCGCTGGTGCCAAATGCCGACTGCGTGGTGAAGGCCGCTCTGGCACGTAACCCGTTTACCCGTGGTCCCGTGCGCGCCACCGGCTACATCTGCAACGATAGCGGTGCCGGCCTGGTGGAAGACTGCGTCACCTCGGTGCATGCCGGCAACAACCTGATCATCTTCCCCGAGGGCACGCGTACACCCGTCGACGGGCCGATGAAGCTGCAGCGTGGCGCCGCCAATATCGCGACCCGTGGCCCCTGCACCATTACGCCGGTCACCATACGGTGCGAGCCGTTGAGCCTGACCAAGGGCTTGCCCTGGTGGAAGGTACCGGTGCGGCGCATGCATTTCACTATCGTCGTTCGCGACGATATCGAGGTGGCGCCCTTTCTGGCAGGCGCCGGTAATGAACCGGCCCTGGCGGCACGCCACCTGACCGATTACTTGCACGATTATTTTTCTACGGAGAAACCCGCCCATGCAGGCGCTTGAACAAGAAATCAAGGCGATCATCATCGAATCGCTGAATCTGGAAGATGTCACCCCTGACGATATCGACGCTTCCGCAGCCCTGTTTGTGGATGGCCTGGGGCTGGATTCCATCGACGCGCTGGAGCTGGGCCTTGCCCTGCAAAAGCGCTACGGCGTCAGCATGTCGGCCGATTCGGAAGAAACCCGCCAGCACTTTGCCAGCGTCAGTGCACTGGCGCAGTTTGTTGCTGCACAGCGCACCAAGTAATTCGCCATCGGCATGACCACCATGCGCCATGGGACGCACCGGGTGGACATGCGGTACTACCGTAATCATGAAATGCATCAGCGGCCTATGTCATGGCTTGCTGGTGCCAGGGGTAAACCATGACCAAGCAGGAAATGTTCGATCGCCTCAGCGCGATTCTCCAAGAAACCTTTGATATCGCGCCTGAGCGTATCAAGCCCGAATCGCGCCTGTACGATGATCTGGACATCGACAGCATCGATGCCGTGGATCTGATCGTCAAGCTCAAGCCCATCGCAGGCCGCCGCCTGCAACCGGATGCCTTCAAGTCGGTGCGTACGCTGCAGGATGTGGTGGACGCTCTGTATGGCCTGATGCACGACGCCACGGCCTGATGTGAGCGCGTCCACGCGTGTGCGTGCGGTAGCGGTCGGCCTGCTGACGCTCAGCTACCCGGTGCTGGTCTATCTGGGTCTGGGGCGATTCGAGCCGCGCTGGCTGGCCTTGCTGCTGGCTGGCCTGGCACTGTTGCGGGCGATTGCCACCCGTCAGCCGACCTGGCTGGCAGCGGCGGCCGGCGCCCTGCTGCTGGCGCTGGTGACGGTGGTCGGTAACCACGCGCTGCCGCTCAAGCTCTACCCGGTGCTGGTCAATGCCGTGCTGCTGGTGGTGTTCTGCACCAGCCTGATCTACCCGCCCAGCGTGATCGAACGGTTGGCGCGCCTGCAGGAGCCCGATCTACCGCCCGAGGGCGTGGTCTACACCCGCAAGGTGACCCAGGTGTGGTGTGGTTTCTTTGTGCTTAACGGCAGCATTGCCCTGGTGACGGCGCTGTGGGCCAGTGATGCGGTCTGGGCCTTGTATAACGGCCTGATCGCCTACTGCCTAATGGGCATGTTGTTCGCCGCTGAATGGCTGGTTCGCCGCCGCGTGCGTGCTGGAGTAATACATGGCTGATTTCCTGGCCCTTGAACAATTGCTGGCCGTGGGCCGCCCCGCCGCCATGACCGTGGCTGTACGCCAGGGACAGCAGCTGGACTTTGCCTGCCTGGCGCAACAGGCGGCCAACTGGCGCGCGGCTTTTGCCGCGCAGCCGGGTCGCCGCTTTGCACTGTACTGTCACGACAGCTTTACCTTTGCCGCTGCCTTGCTGGGTGCCTGGCATGCCGGTGTGTGCGTCTATCTGCCGGCCGATGTGCTGCCCGCCACCCTGGCGCGCTTGCGGGGCGAGGTGGATGGCTTTGCCGGCGATATTGCCGGCGAGGACAGCCTGCAGCCCTTGCCGGATACGGTAGTGCCCGATTGGCCTGCGCTGGAGAGGCAGGCGCCGGGTCTGGTGGTGTTTACCTCAGGGTCGACCGGTGAACCGGTCGCCATTGCCAAGCAACTGTCGCAGTTGTTCGATGAAGTCCAGTCGCTGGCAGCCTGTTTTGATACCGATATGGGCGAGGCCATGGTGCTGGCGACGGTGTCGCATCAGCACATTTACGGCCTGCTGTTCCGTGTGTTGTGGCCGCTGGCGGCTGGCCGCGTGTTCGCCGCCGACCGTCTGGTGTTCCCGGAGGATATTGTGGCCGCCCTGGCGGTCAACGGCGACTGTGTACTGGTGGCCAGCCCCGCCCATCTCAAGCGTTTGCCGGACAATCTGCCGTGGGCGGCCGGCAAGACCAGCCTGCGGGCAGTGTTCTCGTCGGGCGGCCCCCTGCCTGCCGAGGCCTTGCCCGATTGCAGGCGGTTGCTGGGCAGGGCGCCTATCGAAGTCTATGGCAGCTCCGAGACGGGCGGCATTGCCTGGCGCCAGCGCATGAACGACGGTGACCTGGCCTGGCGTGCCTTGCCGGGGGTGAAGCTGCAGCTGGATGGCGAGAAGCTGCTGGTGCAGTCGCCCCATCTCGCAGGCACGGATTGGCAGCGCACCGAGGACAGGGTCAGCCTGCTGGGCGATGGTTTTGAGCTGCTGGGCCGCGCTGATCGCATCGTCAAGATTGAAGAAAAGCGGGTCTCGCTGACGGCCATGGAGAGCGCCTTGCTGGCGACCGGGCTGGTGGCCGAGGTGCGGGTATTGCCGCTGAGCGGTTTACGCTTGACCTTGGGTGTGCTGGCTGTTCCCAGTGCTGCAGGTTGGGCCTTGATCGACGAGCAGGGCAAGCGTGCCCTGAATGCCCGCTTGCGTGCTGCGCTGGCAGAGCTGGTGGAAGCCAGCGTGCTGCCGCGCCGCTGGCGCTATGCATGGACCTTGCCCAGCAATGCCCAGGGCAAGGCGACGGAAGCCGCCTTGCAGGCCTGGTTTGACCCAAGGCGCCCGGCGGCACGCCTGCTGTCGCGCACTACGGGCGAGGCCAGCCTGGTGCTGGAGATCGACGCCCGCTCACCTTATTTCGTCGGGCACTTTCCGCAGACGCCTATCCTGCCAGGTGTCACCCAGCTGGACTGGGCGGTGCTGTTTGGACGCGAGCTGTTTGCCATTCCTGCCGGTTTCCTGCGGTTGGAGGCGGTGAAATTCCAGCAGGTGATAGCGCCAGGCAGCCTGGTGAGCATGGATTTGAGTTGGCAGGCCGAGCGGGGCAGCCTGGGCTTCAAGCTCACCTCTGCCGCCGGCGCGCACGCCAGCGGGCGCATCGTGTTCGGAGCGCCAGCATGAAGACCTGTGCCGTGATCCCGGTCTACAACCATGGCGAGGCCATCGGTGCGGTGGTAGCCGCCGTGCGCCAGCACGGCCTGCCGTGCCTGCTGGTGGACGATGGCAGCGAACCTGGCTGCGCTGCGGTGCTTGATGCCCTGGCGGCGGCCGATGCCGCCGGTGTGCAGCTGCTGCGCCTGCCGCAGAACCAGGGCAAGGGCGGTGCCATGATTGCCGGCCTGCGTCAGGCCGCCAGCCTGGGCTATAGCCATGCCCTGCAGATCGATGCCGATGGCCAGCACGACACGGGTGATATCCCGGCCTTCCTGAGGCTGTCGGCGGCGCAACCGGCGCACCTGATCTGTGGCTGTCCCATTTACGACGAGAGCGTGCCCAAGGCCAGGCTTTATGGCCGCTATGCCACCCATATCTGGGTGTGGATCAATACCCTGTCGCTGCAGATACGAGATTCCATGTGCGGCTTCCGGATCTATCCGCTGGCTCCTACCGTGGCCTTGATGGACGCGGTGAACATAGGCCGCCGCATGGATTTTGACACTGAGATCCTGGTGAGGCTGTATTGGCGTGGCATGGGCATAGTCAATCAGCCCACAAGGGTGTGCTACCCCAGCGATGGCGTGTCGCACTTCAAGGTCTGGCTGGACAATGCCCTGATCTCGCGCATGCACGCCCGCCTGTTCCTTGGCATGTTGCTGCGTGCCCCTATGCTGTTATGGCGCAAGGTGGCCGCATGAGTACCGCATCGCGCCAGCATTGGGCCGAGATGGGCGAGAACACCTTTGTCCTGGGTATCTGGCTGCTTTACTGGGTACACCGCTTGCTAGGTCGCTGGCCGTTCCGGCTTTGCCTGTACCCGGTTGTGTTGCTGCACTGGGCCACCAAGCCGGCGCTGCGTGCGTCTTCCATGCAATACCTGGCGCGGCTGCAGCAGGCGACGGGTGCGCTGGGCAGGCCACCGGTATGGCAGGACAGCGTCCGGCATGTGATGCTGTTCGCTGAAACCATGCTGGACAAGCTGCTGGCGGTATCGGGGCGATACCAGTTTGCCCAGGTGCGCAGTGTGGGCAGCGAGGTGTTGTACCAGGCTGCCCTGTCGGGGCAGGGTGGGGTGATTGTCACTGCCCATATGGGCTGCCTGGAGCTGTGCCGCGTGCTGGCCGAGCGCAAGCGCGGGCTCAAGCTCAATGTGCTGGTGCATACCCGCCACGCGGTACGCTTCAACAAGCTGCTCAAGCGGCTGAATCCGAATAATGAGCTGACCTTGCTGGAGGTCACCGAGATCAGCCCCGCCACTGCGGTGTTGCTGGCCGAGAAGGTGGCAGCCGGCGAGTACGTGGCCATTGCCGGCGACCGTATTCCGGTCTTTGCCAGCCAGACAGTGACCACCGAGTTCCTAGGGCATCAGGCGCCCTTTCCGGTGGGGCCATACGTGCTGGCCAGCCTGCTCAAATGCCCCCTCTATCTGCTGGGCTGCATACACGAGGGCAAAGGCTACACCCTGCATTTCGAGCAGCTTGCCGAGCAGGTGCAATTGCCGCGCGGCCGGCGCGAAGCCGCCATGGCTGACTATGCCGGCCGCTACGCCACCGCGCTGACGGCCCTGGTGCGCCGCTCGCCTTTTGATTGGTTCAATTTCTTTCCCTTCTGGGATCAAACACATGCAAAACCTTGACCGCAGCACTGATCCCATCCGTTTTGACGGTAGCCGACTGACCATAGAAGACGTGGTGGCAGTGGCCGAGCAGCGCCAGCCGGCCGAATTGTCGGCTGACCCGGCTTTCCGCGCCCGTATCGCCCGTGGCGCCGACTTCCTTGACCGCCTGCTGGCGGAAGATGGCGTCATCTACGGTGTGACCACCGGCTACGGTGATTCCTGCACCGTCAGCATCCCGCCCGAGCTGGTCGCTGAACTGCCACACCATCTGTACACCTACCATGGTTGCGGCGCCGGCCGTTTCCTGACGCCGGAAGAAACCCGTGCGGTACTGGCAACTCGGCTGGCTTCGCTGTCGCAAGGCATGTCGGGCGTCAGCGTGGGTCTGCTGGAGCAGATTGCAACCCTGATGAAGCATGACATCCTGCCGTTGATTCCGGCAGAAGGTTCGGTCGGCGCCAGCGGCGACCTGACACCCTTGTCTTATCTGGCTGCCGTGCTGTGCGGCGAGCGCGAGGTGATGTACCAGGGCCAGCTCCGGCATGCTGCCGATGTGCTGGCTGAGCTGGGCATACAGCCGCTGCGCCTGCGCCCCAAGGAGGGCCTGGCCATCATGAACGGCACGGCCGTGATGACGGCGCTGGCCTGCCTGGCTTGGCGGCGTGCCGACTACCTGTGCCAGCTGGCAACCCGCTTGACCGCCATGAACGTACTGGCCAGCGCCGGCAATGCCCACCATTTCGACCAGGCGCTGTTTGCAGTCAAGCCCCATATCGGGCAGCAGCGCGTGGCAGGCCGTATCCGCGAGGATCTGGCCAGCGACCAGCCCAGCCGCAATGAGCAGCGTCTGCAGGATCGCTACTCGCTGCGTTGCGCTCCACATGTGATCGGTGTGCTGGAAGATGCCTTGCCTTACTTCCGCACCCTGATAGAGAACGAACTGAACAGCGCCAACGATAATCCCATCATTGATGGCGAGAACGAACGCGTGCTGCATGGTGGTCATTTCTACGGCGGCCACATCGCCTTCGCCATGGATGGCCTCAAGAATGCGGTGGCCAATGTGGCCGACCTGCTGGATAGGCAACTGGCGTTGCTGGTGGATACCCGCTTCAACCATGGCCTACCCAGCAATCTGTCGGGTGCCACTGGCCCCCGTGCGGCCATCAATCATGGCCTCAAGGCGCTGCAGATCAGCGTGTCGGCCTGGACTGCCGAGGCGCTCAAGCAAACCATGCCGGCCTCGGTGTTCAGTCGCTCTACCGAGTGCCATAACCAGGACAAGGTCAGCATGGGCACCATCGCCGCGCGCGATTGCCTGCGCGTGCTGGAACTGACCGAGCAGGTCGTGGCGGCCATGCTGATCGCTGCGCGCCAGGGTGTTGCCCTGCGCCGCCGGCTGGATGCCGAGCTGGTGCTGCCGGCTGCGCTGGCCAGCATGCAGGCCGACCTGGAAGACCGCATCGCCCTGGTGGTGGAAGACCGTGCCCTGGATGGCGAGCTGCAATCGTTGCTGGGCGCCATACGGCGCGAGGCCTGGAGGGTCTATGTCGATTGACCTTGCCCACGAGATCGAGCTGTCACCAACCTTCCATGACCTGGACCCGATGAACATCGTCTGGCACGGCAACTATGTGAAGTACCTGGAAATCGCCCGCTGTGCCTTGCTGTCACGGTTCGATTACGACTATCCGCAGATGTATGCCTCGGGCTTTGTCTGGCCCATCGTCGACATGCGCCTCAAGTATGTGAAGTCGGCGGTGTTCAATCAGCGCCTGCGTATCCGTGCCGAGATCGTGGAATGGGAAAACCGGCTCAAGATCGAGTACCTGATCAGCGACGCCGACACCGGCCAGCGCCTGAACAAGGCCTACACCATACAGGTGGCGGTCTGCACCGAGAGCCAGGAAATGCAATACCTCTGCCCACCGGTGTTGTGGGAAAGACTGGGAGTGCCCACGCCATGAAGCAGTGGTTCCGATACGCCTTGCTGTTGTGCCTGGCACTGCCCGGTTCTGCCTGGGCCGCAGATATCGCCGAGGCGGTGAAAGCGCGGCTGAGCAGCCCTCAGGTCCTGCGCGGCCAGTTCGAGCAGCAGAAGAGTGTGGCGGGCTTCAAGAAGCCCCTGCTGTCCAGTGGCGAGTTCCTGCTGTGGCGTGGCCATGGCGTGCTGTGGCAAACCCGCAAGCCATTTGAGTCCAGCCTGGTGGTGAGCCCGGACAAACTGTCGGCGGAGTCGGGACAGGCCAGCTATCAGCTGGAATCCAGCCGCGAGCCGGCACTGCAAGCCATGAATGAGCTGCTGTTTGCCTTGCTGGCCGGCGATGTGGCCGTGCTGCAGAAGCGCTTCCTGACCGATGGTGGCCTGCGTGGCAAGGATGCCTGGGTATTGGCCCTGACTCCCCGCGAGCCGGGCCTGGCTCGGGTATTCAAGCGGGTGATACTGGAGGGCGAACGGCATGTGAAACTGGTGCGGCTGGAAGAGGCCAATGGCGACAGCAGCCTGATCCGTTTCGACAAGCTGGTTGAGGCCAGTGCCCCCATGGCCGAGGAGGCAAAGCGCCTTGGCCGCTAAGCGTCTCTCTCTGTGGCTGGCTGCCGTGTGGGCGGTCGTTGTGCTGGGCACCGTGCTGCACCAGGTTCAGTTCTGGCGGGCTGCCCGCCTGAACACCGATGTGCTGGCGCTACTGCCCGAGAACGAGCAGGCGCCCGCTGTGAGCGCGGCTACCCGCAAGCTGGCGGAGCAGTCGCAGCGCCAGATCGTGCTGCTGGTGGGCGCGTCCGACTGGTCGCAGACCCGCCGCGCAGCCCAGCTGGTGCAGGCCCGCTTGGCCACCCAGCCAGCGTTGTTGCAGCCCGCTGCGGTGGATGCCGGCAAGCTGGATGCGGCGGTGGCGTTCTACCAGCCCTGGCGTGACCGCTTGCTGACCCAGGAACAGTTGCGGGCCTTGGCCTCGGCACCAAGCGAGCAATGGGCCAGCACTGCCCTGATGCGTTTGTACCAACCCGCTGCCGGGCCGCAGTTTGGCGACCGGCTGGCCGACCCGCTTGGCCTGTGGCAGGACTGGTGGGCCGAACGGGCGGCTGAATCACCCGCTCGCCCGCGCGATGGCCTGTTGTGGTTGCAGGGCAAGGGGCAGCAGTGGGCGCTGCTCAATTACCAATTCCAGGGCGCCGCATTTGCCGTGACGGGTGAGGCGCCGCTGGCCGAACTGCTGCAGGCCAGCCGTGTCGAGCTGGCCGCCCAAGGTATGGGCGAGATCAGACTGCTGGCCGCAGGCGTGCCGCTGCATGCCGAAGCTGCCGCGGCCCAGGCCAACCGGGAGATGAGCACCATAGGCTGGGGTTCCTTGCTGGCGGTGCTGTTGCTGGTCTGGCTGACCTTCCGTTCACTGCGGCCTATTGTCCTGGTGGGCCTGTCGCTGCTGATAGGTTGCGGCGTGGCGCTGAGTGTGACGGCCATGCTGTTTGGCCAGGTGCATCTGTTGACTCTGGTGTTTGGCGCCAGCCTGGTCGGGGTGGCCGAGGATTATGGCTTCCACTATTTCGCGGCTCGCCAGGGCCGGCCGGCCAGTGAGCGCTGGCAGGTACTGCGTGGCCTGCTGCCGGGTATGGCACTGGCGCTACTGACCAGTGTGGTGGCCTATATGGCGCTGGGTTTGGCGCCGTTCCCTGGCTTGCGGCAGATGGCCGTGTTCTCGGTTGCGGGCTTGCTGGCGGCCTTTTTGACCGTGGTGTGCTGGTTCCCGCTGTTTGACCGGGGTGCCCTGCCGCAAACGGCCTTTGCCCGCTATCTTGCCAACAGCCTGACGCGTTGGCCGCGTTGGCAGCCCAACCGCAAGGGCTGGCTGCTGGCATTGGTTCTCATGGTGGTGCTGGGTGTGGGCCTGTCGCGCCTGCAGAGCCGCGATGATCTACGGCAGCTGCAGGGCTCGCCGGCCGGCTTGATGGCCGAACAACTGGAAGTAGGGCGGTTGCTGGGCATGCCCAGCCCTGGCCAGTTCTACCTGGTGGCGGGCGATAGCCCGGAGCAGTTGCTGCAGCGAGAGGAAGGATTGAAGGCAAGGCTGGACGACCTGGTAAGGGACGGCGTCTTGCCGGGTTACCGCGCGGTCTCTGACTGGCTGCCCTCGCTGGCTACACAGCAGCGTGCCGCCTTGCTGACGGCACAGGCCGAACGGCATGCGCTGGCGGCCATTGCAGAACAGACGGGCGAGCAGCCGGCCCGGCCGGTGCAGGCGCCCCAAGCGCTGGATCCGGCAACCTGGCTGGCCAGCCCCGCCGCATCGATTATTGCGGCGCAGTGGCTGGGCGAACTGGACGGTAAGCACTACAGCGTATTGATGCTGCGCGGCCTGAGCCCGGCCATGTTGCCGGCGCTGAACAAGGCGGCCACCGATTTGCCTGGCGTGCGCTGGGTGGACAAGACGGCGGAGATATCCAGCCTGCTGGCACGCTATCGCCTGGGCATGAGTTGGCTGCTGCTGGCGGGCTATGTGGCGGTGTTCGTGGCGTTGGCCTGGCGCTTCCGTCTGGCTGCCTGGCGTGCCTTGCTGCCCACCTTGTTGGGCAGCCTGCTGGTGCTGGCCTTGCTGGGGCTGCTGGGCGTGCCCTTGCAGCTGTTCAATGTGCTGGCGCTGGTCTTGCTGCTGGGCATGGGGGTGGACTACGGCATCTTCCTGCTGGAACACCCCGGTGACGGCACCGCCTGGCTGGCGGTAGCGCTGGCCGGTGTCAGTACCCTGCTGTCTTTTGGCCTGCTGGCATTTTCTGCCACGCCGGCCCTGCAGGCCTTTGGCCTGACCATGTTGCTGGGTGAATTGCTGATCTGGCTTTTGACACCCTGTTTCCGCCCCGGCGAAGCATTTGCCCGCGAGCAGGTAGAAGCCACCCCGGTATCGCAGCTTGCCACGGCAAACCATCAACCCTGAGTGCAATAAACATGACGACAAACAGCCTGGCCCTTGCCCCGGTGGCGACCCTCAACCAGTTCATCCTGCGCCATATCGAGAAGATCGAGATGGTAGGGGTGCTGATGCGCATTTTCAGCTTCAGCCTGGTGAGCTGGATGGGGGCGGCCAGTCCCTTCATGTTCGTCTGGATATTCAACACCATCGATGCCGTGATGCTGGCCTGGTGTTCCAGCCTGCGGCGTGACCGGGCTTATACCGTGCTCAATACCTTCTGGATCCTGGTCGGCGTGGTGGGCATCCTCCGCGCCGGGCAGATCATCCATTAATTCGCTGCGGCCACTGCGCCAGCAACAAGGAATAAGACCATGCGTCATGAACAAACAGAAATCCTGATCATTGGTGCCGGCCCATCGGGTTCGGTGGCGGCCGGGCTGTTGCGGCAGCAAGGGCGGCAGGTGCTGGTGATCGAGAAGGAACAGTTTCCCCGTTTCTCCATTGGCGAGAGCCTGCTGCCGCAATCGATGGAATACATCGAAGCCGCCGGCTTTCTGCAGGATGTGGTCGAGGCTGGGTTTCAGTACAAGAACGGTGCGGCTTTCCAGCGTGGCGAGAAGCAGACCCAGTTTGATTTCCGTGACAAGTTCTCCAAGGGCTGGGGTACCACCTACCAGGTGCAGCGGGCCGACTTCGACCACGTGCTGGCCAAGGCGGCCGAAAAGGCCGGTGCCGAGGTGCGCTATCGGCATCAGGTAGTGACGGTGAATGTGGACGGCGAACGTCCGCAGGTGACGGTTTTGTCGCCGGAAGGCGAGACCTACCAGGTCAGCGCCCGATTCCTGCTGGATGCCAGCGGTTTTGGCCGCATCCTGCCGCGCCTGCTGGATCTGGAAACCCCCTCGGCTTTCCCCTTGCGTGGTGCCTACTTCACCCATGTGCAGGACAATATCCCCAGCGGCAGTTTCGACCGCAACAAGATACTGATCTCGGTGCATCCTGAGCATGTCGATGTCTGGTTCTGGACCATCCCCTTCTCCAACGGCCGTTGCTCGCAGGGCGTGGTGGCACGCACCGAATTCCTCGAGCGTTATAGCGGCACCGAGACAGAGCGCCTGCAGGCCATCATTGCCGAAACGCCTACCTTGGCGAGTCTGCTCAAGGACGCGGTCTGGGATACCCCGGCGCGCAAGCTGACCGGCTATGCCGCCAACGTCAAATCGCTGTGGGGCCCCGGCTACGCGCTGTTGGGCAATGCGGGCGAGTTCCTCGATCCGGTGTTTTCCAGCGGCGTCACCATTGCCGTCAAATCGGCCAGCCTGGCTACGGCCGCCATTGCCCGTGAATTTGCCGGCGAGAAGGTGGACTGGCAGGCGGACTATGCCGATCCCCTGAAGGGCGGGGTGGATGCCTTCCGCGCCTTTGTGGAGAGCTGGTATGCCGGCGGCTTCCAGGATGTGATCTTTCACCAGGACCAATCGCCCGAAATACGTCGCATGATTGCCGCCATCCTGGCCGGCTATGCCTGGGACAAGCAGAACCCCTACGTGGCTGAACCACGCCGCCTGAAGACGCTGGAGCAGCTGTGCGCCGTCTGATAGCCACAGCCGCCTTGCTGCTGGCGGCTTGCGCCAGCACGCCAGAGCCGCGCTCGGCCATGCCGGCCCTGCGCCTGGCGCCAGCGGCGTTTGGCAGCAGCGTCAGCCTGGCACAGCGTTTGACGCTGGAACGGGTGGAAAACCGTTTGCCCGGCAAGCGCGAGGAAACACCACGCGTGCTGGAGGCCCTGCTGGAAATAGACCCAAGCACAGTACAGCTGGCCGGTATCGCGCTGGGCCAGCGTGTGCTGACCCTGAGCTGGGACGGGCAGGATCTGCAGCAGAACCGCCATCCCAAGCTGCCGGCCGAGGTCGACGGTGGCCGTGTACTGCGGGATGTGCAGCTGGCTTACTGGCCGGCCGAATCGATACGCCAGGCGCTGCCGGCAGGTTGGGTGCTGCTGGATGATCAAGGCCTGCGGCAATTACAGCAGGATGGTGTGACTGCCCTGAGCGTGCGCTATAGCGCGAACCCGCGCTGGGCGGGGGATGCCGTGCTGGAGAACCAGCGCGAAGGCTACCGGCTGCAGATTGAATCACGTTTACAAAGCACGGAACCCGCGCCATGACGAGCCCGGTCTATCTCAATGAACTGGGCGTCGTGTGCGCCCTGGGCGATGGCCCAGCTGCCGTCAGGGCAGCCCTGTTTGCGACCACGCCCGGTGGCGTGGCTGAAAACGCCAGCCTGATGCCCGGCCGCGCCCTGCATCTGGGCGCCGTACAAACCCCCGTGGCAGACGTGGCCGGGTTGCCCAGCGTCCACCGTAGCCGCAACAACGCCCTGCTGCTGACGGCACTGGCACAGATACGGCCGCAGGTAGATGCAGCCATAGCCCAGTATGGCCCGGAGCGGGTAGCGGTCGTGCTGGGCACCAGCACCTCGGGCATAGGTGAAGCCGAGTTGGCCATCGATCACCACCGGCAGCATGGCCAGTTGCCGCCTGCCTTTCATATCGGACAGCAGGAGATGGGTTCGTCGGCCATGATGCTATGCCAGTTGCTGGGCCTGGGCGGGCCCTCGCTGGTGATCTCTACGGCCTGCTCATCCAGCGCCAAGGCCCTGGCCAGTGCTGCCAGGCTGCTGCAGATGGGTTCTTGCGACGCGGTGATCGTCGGTGGCGTGGACATGCTGTGTTCCTTCACTGTGGCCGGCTTCTCGGCCCTGGAGTCGGTCAGCGCACCGCGCTGCAATCCCATGAGTGCCAATCGCTGCGGTATCAATATCGGCGAGGCGGCGGCCTTGTTCCTGATGAGCCGCGCCGAGGGGCCTGTGCGGCTGGCGGGTTGGGGCGAATCGTCCGATGCCCACCATATTTCAGCGCCGGAGCCCAGTGGCCGTGGCGCCATGGCCGCCATGCGCGCTGCCCTGCAACGTGCCGGCCTGCAGCCGGCCGATATCGGCTATGTCAACCTGCACGGCACGGCTACGCCGCAGAACGACGCCATGGAAAGCCTGGCCGTGCGTGAGTTGTTTGGCGCGCATACGCCTACCAGCTCGACCAAGCCTTTGACCGGCCACACCCTGGGGGCGGCAGGTGCACTGGAAGCCGCCCTGTGCTGGCTGACCTTGCATGACAATCCTGACGGCCTGCTGCCGCCGCATTGGTGGGATGGCGTGGCAGATGCCGCGCTGCCGACGCTGGCGCTGGTGCGGCCGGGCCAGGCCCTGGGCAGGCCGCTGGACTACGCCCTGAGCAATTCCTTTGCCTTTGGTGGCAGCAATGCCAGCGTGGTGCTGGCACGGAGCGGCGCATGACGCAGATCGACTACCCGATTTCGGCCATCGTGCCGCATGCCGGCCCCATGAGCCTGCTCGATCGTGCGCTGACGGGTGATGCGGAATCCCTGGTGGCCGAGGTGGACATCCGGGCCGACGGCCTGTTCTTTGATGGCTATGGCGTAGCCGGCTGGGTGGGCATCGAGTTCATGGCACAAGCTGTGGCGGCCTGGGCCGGTTGGCAGGCCAGGCTGGCTGGTGGCGAGCCCAAGGTGGGGTTTCTGCTGGGCAGCCGCCGCTACGACTGCCAGGTATCGCATTTCTTGCCAGGGCAGACCCTGCGGGTAAGCGCCAGGCGGGCCTTCCAGGCCGACAATGGATTGGGGCAGTTCGACTGCCGGATAGAGATAGGCGATCAGTTGGTTGCCAGCGCGGCACTTACCGTATTCGAGCCCAAGAATGCCGAGGCATTCCTGGCGGGCCAGGCGGATGGTAGCTGAGCGATAGCATGAATGAGGTAGCAGGAATGATGGACAAGACCATATTGGTCACGGGTTCCAGCCGTGGCATAGGCAAGGCGATCGCCTTGCGACTGGCCCGCGATGGCTATGATCTGGCGCTGCATTGCCGCAGCCGGGTGGAAGAGGCAGATGCTGTGGCGGCCGAGATCGTCGCGCTGGGGCGCACTGCACGGGTGCTGCAGTTTGATGTGGCCGACCGTGCCCGCGCGGCCGAGGTGCTGCTGGCCGATGTGGAAGCGCACGGCTGCTACTACGGCGTGGTCTGCAATGCCGGCATCGCCCGCGACAATGCCTTCCCGGCCATGCCGGCCGAGGATTGGGATGCCGTGATCCATACCAACCTGGACAGCTTTTACAATGTGCTGCACCCGCTGACTATGCCGCTGGTACGCCGGCGCAAGCCTGGCCGTATCGTGACGCTGTCGTCGGTGTCGGGCCTGATGGGGAATCGCGGGCAGGTGAACTACAGTGCGGCCAAGGCCGGCATCATCGGCGCCACCAAGGCGCTGGCGGTGGAGCTGGCCAGCCGCGCCATCACGGTCAACTGCGTAGCGCCTGGCCTGATCGATACCGAGATGGTCGAGGCCGAAGTGCTGGACGAGGCCTTGAAGATGATACCGGCCAAGCGCATGGGTAAGCCGGAGGAAGTGGCGGCGACCGTGAGTTTCTTGATGAGTGAGGATGCTGCGTACATTACGCGGCAAGTGATTTCAGTTAATGGGGGGTTGATGGGATGAAACGCGTAGTGGTGACTGGCATAGGCGCGATCAGCCCGCTTGGGCATGACTGGCCCACCGTACTGGCGCGGCTGCAGGCAGGCCGGAATGCGGTACAGGTGATGCATGAATGGGCGGAGTACGACGGCCTGCATACCCAGGTGGGTGTACCGGTGCCGGATTTTGTACTGCCCCCCGAGACCTACAACCGCAAGAACACCCGCAGCATGGGCCGGGTAGCGCAGATGGCCACGCGTGCCAGTGAAAAGGCATTGATCGATGCCGGCCTGCTGGGCGATCCGCTGGTCAAGAGCGGCCGCATGGGCATCTCCTACGGCTCGTCTTCGGGCACGCCTGCCAATATGGGCGACTTTGGCCGCATGATCGTCGAGAAGACCGTCGATGGCGTCAGCGCCACCACCTATATCCGCATGATGGCGCATACCGCCGCCGTGAATATCGGTGTGTTCTTCGGCATCACCGGCCGCATCGTCACCACCTCCAGCGCCTGTACCTCGGGCAGCCAGGGCATAGGCTACGCCTACGAGATGATACAGTCGGGCAAGCAGGTCGCCATGCTGGCCGGTGGCGCCGAGGAGCTGGATGCCACCGAAGCTGCGGTGTTCGACACCTTGTTCGCCACCAGCGTCAAGCATAATGACAGCCCCAACCTGACACCACGCCCCTTTGATGCCAACCGGGATGGCCTGGTGCTGGGCGAAGGCGCCTGTACCTTCGTGCTGGAGGAGCTGGAGCATGCCAAGGCACGTGGCGCCAAGATATACGCCGAGATCATCGGCTACGGCACCAATAGCGATGGCCGCCATGTGACCCACCCCAATGCCGAGACCATGGCAGTGGCCATGCAACTGGCCCTGGACGACGCCCGGCTGTCGCCATCCGACATCGCCTATGTCAACGCCCACGGCACCGCTACCGATCAGGGGGATGTGGCCGAGACCCAGGCTACCCACAGCGTGTTTGGTGAGCGCATGCCCATCAGCTCGCTCAAGAGCTATATGGGCCACACCCTGGGCGCCTGCGGCGCGCTGGAAGCCTGGATGAGCATACAGATGATGCACAGCGGCTGGTTTGCCCCCACCCTGAATCTGGAAACGGTAGACCCGCGCTGCGGTGCGTTGGACTACATCACGGGCGATGGCCGGAAGATAGAAACCGATATCGTGATGAGCAATAACTTTGCGTTTGGCGGGATTAATACGTCTTTGGTGTTCAAGCGTTTCTGATCGTTATTGCGGTTGAGTTTGTTGGGCCTGACTCAGAAAGAATCAGCCCTGTTCTTGTTTATTGAAACTAGGAATTGATGATGAAGCACTCCTTGATTGCAGTTAGCCTGACGCTGGCACTCTCCTCTCACTTTGCTGTAGCCGCTCCTGTTGTCTTCAAAGAGCCGACTGCTGTCGTTTTGACTCGTGCTGATGGCCAGCCACAATCAAAGGCCATGGTGCGTTCGGCTATCGTTGCAGGTGCTTCCTCGCTGGGTTGGCAGGTCATTGCAGAGACGCCCGAGAAGCTGACGCTCAAGTACAGCAAGGGCGGCAAGATCGAGTTGACGCTAGACACCAGCTACGATGAGAAGGGTTATCAGTTCAAATATGTCAGCAGCCTTAACTTGGACTATGGCATGCGTAATGGGGAGATGACCATACATCGTACATATGAACGTTGGGTGATCAATCTGCAAAAGCATATACTCATGGCCCAGATGGTTACCCCGGCACAACCGGTGGCAGCTAACTGATCCTGTAGATACTTATCTGACCGAACCGAGGGGAAAACAATCCATGAAGAAGTTGATCGCCTGTAGCCTGTTGGCTTTTGCTCTGGCACCTGCCGCGCAAGCGCGCGACACAGTATTGCATATACCGCTGGCTGATGTGATTGCCATGCCTGAGGCTCAGGGCAAGCTGGATGGTTCGGTCAAGTTCTTCCTGAATGGTCAGAAGACCCCCAAGGTTTTGCAGAAGCTGGATACAGACTCCTCCAATCAGAAAACCAATGGTGTCGGCAAGAGCGATGAATTTGGCTGCAAGTGGGCTGCCTTGTCGGCGCTGGTGGCTTTTCAGAATTCGGCCAAGCAGCGTGGTGCCAATGCGGTAGTCGATCTGGTCAGCTACTACAAGAAGAACGAAACCAAGAACGACACGACGATAGAGTGCCATGCTGGCAGTTTCGTGATTGGTGTAGCGCTTAAGGGCAATTACGCCAAGATAGCCAACTAATAGTTCGACCCATGCTACATCTGGAGCTTGCCCCCTGTGATCGGCTATTAGTCGAACTGCAGGCGGCAGGCTCTTTTGCTTTGAGCGGATCGGAGCAGGCGCGGCTTGATGCGATCAGCGCGCCCAGGCGGCGGGCGCAGTTTCTGGCGGGGCATTACCTGGCGCGCAGGTTACTGAGCCAAGCGTATGGTGGGCAGCCCGCTGATTGGCAGATAGATAGCCAAGCAGGAGAGGCACCCAGCGTGGTCGGTCATGCGGGTATTTCCATCAGCCTGTCGCACAGTGCTGACTGGTTGTTGTGCGCAGTGGCAGATAGGCCCGTAGGGGTCGATTTGGAGCTGGCCAAGCCGGGACGGGATATCGCGGGCATGGCGGCCATGGTCTGCCACCCCGTTGAGCAGGCGGCTCTGGCAGGCTTGGCGCCAGCAGCTGCGCTGGCGCAGTTTACCGAGTACTGGACGCTGAAGGAGGCCTGGCTCAAGTGCCATGGGCTGGGGTTGGATTACGCCCTGATGCGGCGCTTGCTGGCCGCGCCAAGGCCGGTGGGCGGTAATGCCGCCAGCTGGCATAGACCTGATCTGGGCCTGCATGTGGCCTTGGTCTGTGCAGGTGGCGTTGGCATGGATGGCCTGCATGTGGCAGGACTGGACGAAGGCCTGGTGGCACGAAGCTGGCTGTTGAGCGAGGGCTGAGGTCAGGGCTAGCCATAAGCGTGTCCTACCGCATCCACTCATCCCGACGTTGATCCATCGGCTAGGCTCCCGTTCAGTCGCTGGTGTAGCCCTTCATGTATTTGAGCGTCAGGCGCTCCATCTCGGTCTGCCGTAGCTCTGCCAGCGTTTTCCAGATGCTCAGCGTCAGCTCAGGGTATCGAGCCTGGAAGCGATGGCTGATCTGCAGGTAGTAATCCTTGACCACGATAGGTGGTGTGACCTTGACGATGCGCTGGAAGCTGGGGTCTTTCTTCAGCGTATAGTCGCCGACCTCGGTTAGTTGGGCAAAGCCGTCGATACGGCCGGCCAGCAGCATCCTGAAGGCATTCTCCGATTTATCTACCTCGCTGACGGCGACCCCCATCTTCCTCAGGTCGTCGACGATGGCGTAGCCACGCATGGCGGCGATGTCCTGTTTGAGCTGGCTGAAGCGGCTACCGTCCCAGGAAACCGCCGCATCCTTGAGCTTGTAGAGGCTGTAGGACTTGGTATCGAGCCGGTAGCTGCGGTCATCCTTACCATCCTTCATGGGATAAACGCCGATCTTCAGCCTCTCCTGCTTGAAGCTGCTGGCAAAGATACCGTCGGCGGCACCGCTTTCCAATTCTGCCAGGCAACGCAGCCAGGGTTTGCGGGTAAAGCTGATGCGGAGATTGGGGATCCGCTTTTCGATCAGCTTGACCAGCTCTACCGAGATGCCCGGATCGTTCGGGACTAGTTCTGAGGCACCGGTGTGATCGGGGGTGTCCTTGTCCTCGTAGGCCACCCGGAACTCCACGACTTCAGCCTGCGCCAGGGTGGCACAGAGCAGCAGGGGCAGGGCGAATCGGATAGGGGCCAGCATGCTGTGTGCTCCCGATTGTTACCTGCAGATACGGGCAGGACTGCCGTACTGGTTGTACGCGTTAGGCGCCTTGCCGAACGCTGTGTTTTGACTGTGGTGACGGTTGAATGGCTGTTTGACCACCTGCATGCAATATATATTACCGAGGCAAGAGAGGGGGGGCGCCATGGTGCAGGGTGATATCTCAACCCCGCTTGCCAGATCGTCTAAGCCATTGCATCTGTACCAACAACAACGCCCGGACCAGCCGGGCGTTGTTGCGATGCTACGGCGATCGATCTTACTCGCCCATGCCTGCGGCTACCGTGCTGTAGCCGGCGTCCACGTGCATGATCTCGCCGGTTACGGCCGAGGACAGGTCAGACAACAGGAAGGCAGCAACGTTGCCGACTTCCTCTATGGTGACATTGCGCTTCAGTGGTGCGGATTCTTCCACGTGGTGCAGTATCTTGGAGAAGCCGGCGATACCGGCAGCGGCCAGGGTTTTGATGGGGCCGGCCGAAATGCCGTTGACGCGTATGCCCTGGGCGCCGAGTGCCGACGCCATATAGCGTACGTTGGCTTCCAGGCTGGCTTTGGCCAGACCCATGACGTTGTAGTTCACCACGGCCCGTTCGGCCCCCAGGTAGCTCAGGGTCAGCAGGGCGGCATTGTCGGCCAGTTGCGGACGCAGGGCCTTGGCCAGGGCGGCGAAGCTGTAGCTGCTGATATCGTGGGCGATCTGGAAGGCCTCGCGGCTGACGGAATCCAGATAGTCACCAGACAGGGCTTCGCGCGGCGCGAAACCGATGGAATGCACCACGCCATCTACCTTGTCCCAGACCTTGCCCAGGTCGGCGGCCATGGCGGCGATTTCCTCATCCGAGCTGACGTCGCAGCGCAGTACGATATCGCTGCCCAGCTCGCTGGCCATTTCGACCACGCGATCCTTGAGCTTGTCATTCACATAGGTAAATGCCAGGGTGGCGCCTTCGCGCTTGCAGGCCTTGGCGATGCCGTAGGCGATGGAACGGTTGGACAGCAGGCCGGTGATCAGTATCTTCTTGTCGGCAAGAAAACCCATCTTGTCTCTTCCTTCACTTGGGGAAGCGGCGATTGTAGCCTTGCCTTGCCCTTGGGCCAACGTCGATCCACCGGTCAAACGCTTGATCTGTGAGCTGTTGGCTGGGCAGACTGGCATAGGTGATAGCTATGGCGTAGGGCGGCGGCAGATCGCGCGTTATCTTGCGCTGTATCAAAATGGGGATGGGCCAGGATGGATAGCCTGCGCGCTTTGTCTTTAAAGGGCCAGGCATGGCGATTTCACTGTACGACGATGGTAGCCACCGCTGCCTGATGTTTGCCGATCTGGTGGACGATGATGATGACCACGCCGTCCAGGCCAATCAGTTTCTGCTGGTGTCGGGGCGTGAAGGCGCCTTGATCGACCCGGCCGGCAATATGACCTACAACGCCCTCATCATGGCCATGGCGAGCTATTTTCCGGCGCGTGAGCTCAAGTACATTCTGGCCTCGCACGCCGATCCGGACATTGTGGCCTCACTGAACAAATGGCTGATCAGCACCCAGTGCACCCTGGTGGTATCCAAGCTCTGGTCGCGCTTCGTGCCGCATTTCTGTACCGCCGGGAATGCGGCTGGGCGCATTCTGGGAGTACCGGACGAGGGGGGCTGGTTCAAGCTGGGGGCGAGCCGGGTTGCCGCCGTACCCGCCCATTTTCTGCATGCCGAGGGTAATTTCCACTTCTACGATCCCCGCTCGCGCATCCTGTTCTCGGGCGATATGGGGGCGTCCATGGTGGCGCACGAGTTGGTGGCAGAGCCTGTCAGCACAGTAGCGGAATTCACCCGGCTCATACCCAGCATGGAAGGCTTCCATCGTCGCTATATGGTGGCGAACAAGGTCTGCCGGCTCTGGGCGGACATGGTCAGGCCCATGGTGGAGCGCGGTGAGATCCTGATGATGGTGCCCCAGCATGGTCGCTACATGGTGGGTAAATCGGTGCTGCTGGCATTTCTGGACTGGATCAGTGCGCTCAGCTGCGGCATAGACCGGTTCGACTCCGGCCACTACCGCATGCCGGCTGAGCTGGCCTGAAACAGCCATTGCAGGTGGCGGGGGCGCCGTGCTGCAGCAGCAGAGGCGGGAGTTAGTGATGCCGTAATGGCAAGCACCCGGGTTTCCCCGGGTGCTTACGCTTTACCTACCGTGATGCTGGTGCTAGCAGCCTTGCATAGCCCCTCAAAACGCCTCTTCCGGCAGTGCCAGCACGGTATCGGCGCCGTGCAATATGGCCGCCGAAAGACCGCTCACCTGGGGTAGCAGGTGCGCGGCAAAGAAGCGGGCGGTGATCAGCTTGGCTTCAAGGAACGCGCTGTCCGCATCGCCGTCAGCCAGCTTCTGCTTGGCCACCAGTGCGGCGCGGCCCAGTTGCCAGCCGCCCAGTACGATACCCATGAGCTTGAGGAAGGGCACCGAGCCGGCGGCAACGGCCTTGGGCTGTGCTTCAAACTGGCCCACCACGAAATCGGTGCTGGCACGGGCGTGGACCAGGGCGGCATCCAGCGCATCGCCTATCTCGGCCAGGCCCTGGGTCTTCAGCTGTGCTGCCACGGCCTCTACTTCGGCCAGCAGGGCGCGGGCGGTGCGGCCTTGCTCGCTGGCTGTCTTGCGGCCCACCAGGTCCATGGCCTGGATGCCGGTCGTACCTTCATAGATGGCGGTGATACGGGCATCGCGCAAATGCTGGGCAGCGCCGGTTTCCTCGATAAAGCCCATGCCACCGTGGATTTGTACGCCCAGCGAGGTGATTTCGTTGACCTGCTCGGTGTTCCAACCCTTGACGATGGGGATGAGGAAGTTCACCACGGCCTGCCATTTCTGCTTCTCGGCGGCATCGGGGTGGCGTGCGGCGCGGTCGAGTGCGGCGCCGGCGTAGTAGGTCAGGGCGCGCTGGGCTTCGATCTGGCTCTTCATGGTCATCAGCATGCGGCGGATATCGGCATGCTTGATGATGGCGGCCGGCGCAGGGTTGTCCGACCCCAGCTCGCGACTCTGCACGCGATCCTTGGCGTAGGCTACCGCCTGCTGATAGGCCCGCTCGGCTATGGCCATACCCTCGATGCCCACACCCAGGCGTGCCTGGTTCATCATGGTGAACATATAGCCCAGGCCACGGTGGGCTTCGCCCACCAGGTAGCCTATGGCGCCGCCCTTGTCGCCGTAGCTCATCACGCAGGTAGGCGAGGCATGGATGCCCAGCTTGTGCTCCAGCGAGACGCAGCTGACATCGTTGCGCTCACCCAGCGAGCCATCGGCATTGACCAGATACTTGGGCACCACGAACAGCGAGATGCCCTTCACGCCTGCGGGGGCGTCGGGCAGGCGGGCTAGTACCAGGTGGACGATGTTCTCCACCATATCGTGCTCGCCCCAGGTGATGAAGATCTTCTGGCCGCTGATCTTGTAGGTGCCATCACCGACCGGCACGGCCTTGGCACGGACCTGGGCCAAGTCCGAGCCGGCTTGCGGTTCGGTCAGGTTCATGGTGCCGGTCCATTCGCCCGATGCCATCTTGGGCAGGTAGGTCGCCTTGAGCTCGTCCGAGGCGTGGTGTTCCAGCGCTTCAAAGGCGCCCAGGGTCAGCAGCGGGCAGAGGCTGAAGGCGACATTGGCGGCACACCACATTTCCTCGGTGGCCATGGCGATCAGGGCAGGCATGCCCTGGCCGCCGAACTCGGTGGGCGTGCGCAGGCTGACCCACCCGTTTTCAGAGAATTGCTGGTAGGCAGACTTGAAGCCAGGCGCGGTGGTGACGATGCCGTCGCTGAGCTTGTTGCCGTGCTGGTCGCCGACCTTGTTCAGCGGCGCGATCACGTTCTCGGCCAGCTTGGCGGCTTCTTCCAGGATGGCATCGGCCAGTTCGGGATTGACGTCCTCATAGCCGGGCAGGGCGCCGACCTCATTGAGGCCAGCCAGTTCGTTCAGCACAAAGCGGATGTCGGTAACGGGTGCACGATAGCTCATGGTTATCTCCAATTCGAGCGCTTGCTTGATTCGTGGGGCTGAAAAAACGGCCACCGTGGTGACCGTTTTAGTTCATACGATGCTTACTTGTTGAGTTCTGCGATCAGTTCCGGCACTGCCGTGAACAGATCGGCCACCAGGCCGTAGTCTGCCACCTGGAAGATGGGGGCTTCCTCATCCTTGTTGATGGCGACGATGACCTTGGAGTCCTTCATGCCGGCCAGATGCTGGATGGCACCAGAGATACCCACTGCCAGGTAGAGCTGCGGCGCGACGATCTTGCCGGTTTGGCCGACCTGGTAGTCGTTGGGGGCGTAGCCCGCATCGACAGCGGCACGGCTGGCGCCGATGGCGGCACCCAGCTTGTCGGCCAGGGGCTCCAGCACGCTATGGAACTGCTCGCTGGAGGCCAGGGCACGGCCGCCGGAGACGATGATCTTGGCGGCGCCCAGTTCGGGGCGGCTGGACTTGGTCAACTCTTGACTAACGAAGCTGGATTTGCCTGCGTCGCTGCCAGCGCTGATGTTCTCCACTGCTGCGCTGCCACCAGTGGCGGCGGCATCGAATGCGGTGGTGCGGACGGTCATCAGCTTGATGGCATCGCTGGACTGCACGGTGGCGATCACGTTGCCGGCATAGATGGGACGCACGAAGGTGTCGGCCGATTCGACGGCGATCACATCGGAAATCTGCGCCACATCCAGCAGGGCGGCCACGCGCGGCAGCAGGTTCTTGCCGTGGGTGGTGGCGGGTGCCAGCACATGGCTGTAGCCACGGGCCAGTTCCACTACCACGGGGGTGACGTTCTCGGCCAGCTGGTGGCCCAGGTGGGTGGCATCGGCCAGCAGCACCTTGGCTACGCCAGCGATCTGGGCAGCAGCCTGGGCGGCGGCGGCGGCGTTATGGCCTGCAACCAGCACGTGGATGTCGCCACCGATCTTCTGTGCAGCGGTAACGGTATTGAGGGTAGCGGCCTTGAGCGAGCCGTTGTCGTGTTCGGCAATGACGAGGATAGACATTTAGATCACCTTCGCTTCGTTCTTCAGCTTGGCTACCAGCTCGGCAACCGAAGCCACCTTGATGCCGGCCTTGCGCACGGGCGGCTCGGCAACCTTGAGGGTCTTGAGGCGGGGCGCAGCGTCCACGCCGAGTTCTGCTGGCGTGGTCTTGTCCAGCGGCTTCTTCTTGGCGGCCATGATGTTGGGCAGCTTGACGTAGCGCGGCTCGTTCAGGCGCAGGTCGGTGGTCACGATGGCGGGCAGCGACAGCGATACGGTTTCGAGACCGCCGTCGATTTCGCGGGTGACATTGACCTTGTCGCCTGCCAGCTCCACCTTGGAGGCGAAGGTGCCTTGTGGCGCATTCATCAGTGCAGCCAGCATCTGGCCAGTCTGGTTGGCATCGTCGTCGATGGCCTGCTTGCCCAGTATCACCAGCTGCGGTTGTTCCTTGTCGGCCAGAGCCTTGAGCAGCTTGGCGACGGCCAGGGGCTGCAGCTCGGTATCGGTCTCGACATGGATGGCGCGATCAGCACCCATTGCCAGGGCGGTGCGCAGGGTTTCTTCACACTGCTTGACGCCCAGCGAGGCCACGACGATCTCGCTGGCCTTGCCGGCTTCCTTCAGGCGCACGGCTTCTTCGACGGCGATTTCGTCGAAGGGGTTCATGGACATCTTGACGTTGGCAACATCGACATCGCTGCCATCGGTCTTGCAACGGACTTTGACGTTGTAATCAACAACGCGCTTCACTGCGACCAGGATTTTCACACTGCCTCCGCTGGAGATCGGATTAGGAATTCGTGTACACGCGACGTCCAGATGACGTCAACGTAAGAGGGCCTGAAGCATAGCACCAGCGAGGGATATCGTCACCGCACCATGATGCCGGGCGCTTGCCGCCCAGGTGGTTCAGGGCGGGCAAATGTGCGGGGTGCCGTGACATATCCCGACTTTGGCGGTACTGCCGCAGCGGGCCATTGACCACAACTTAGCACCTAACAAATGATTTAAACAAGCGTTTGATTTGTGCGTGTGAACAGCGCGCGACACGGCTGCGGGATTGCATACTGCCCGCAGCATTGCCAGAATCACCGGCCCGCCTGCCATGCCAGTGCCCTGGGGCAGGGTGGCCTGGGTGTTGCGATGTCTGCATCCAAGGCCTTACTGCCTCCTCCATCGAGCCTAGCCATCATGAAGAATACCGCCACACTGCTGATCTCCTGTCCTGACCGCAAGGGTTTGGTCGCTGCCATTGCCAACTTCCTTTACACCTATAACGCCAACATCCTGCACGCGGATCAGCACCAGGATGACGATGCCGATCTGTTCCTGATGCGTATCGAGTGGGATCTGGACGGCTTTGCGCTGGACATGGGTGCGTTCGAGGCGGCGTTCGCGCCGATAGCCGAACGCTTTGGCATGGCCTGGAAGCTCAAGCGTTCCGCCCACAAACCGCGCATGGCCATTTTTGTCTCCAAGTATGACCACTGCCTAGTCGATCTGCTGCATCGCTGGCATACCGGCGAGCTGGCCTGCGAGATACCGTTGATCATCTCCAACCATGAGGACTGCCGGCGCATTGCCGAGTTCTACGGCATTCCTTTCCATGTGGTGGCCGTCGGCAAGGACAACAAGGCTGAGGCCGAGGCGGCACAGCGTGCCTTGTTGGTTGAGCACGGCGTGGATCTGATTGTGCTGGCCCGCTATATGCAGGTGCTGTCGGAGTCGTTCAGCACGGCTTATCGCCACAAGGTGATCAATATCCACCACAGTTTCCTGCCGGCATTCGAGGGCGCCAAGCCTTATCACCGCGCCCATGCCCGTGGCGTCAAGCTGATTGGCGCCACCAGTCACTATGTGACCGAGGTGCTCGATGATGGCCCCATCATCGAACAGGATGTGACCCGTATCTCGCACCGCGAGACGGTCGAAGACCTGGTGCAGAAAGGCCGCGACCTGGAGCGCATCGTGCTGAGCCGTGCGGTGCGTTGGCATCTGGACCACCGTGTGCTGGTCTACGGCCACAAGACGGTTGTGTTCGACTGATTCAGGCGTAAAAGTCTGTAAACATGGGCCATGCAGGTGGCTTGCAGGCGCGCATAATCTTTCTGTTGCCAATAACTGCTGTCTATCAGCGAAGGAGTGGGAAGATGAACCGCATTGTGAACACCTTGGCCTTGTTTGCCCTGATCGGTCTTTCTGGCTGCGCCAGCATGAAGGTGACGGATACCAGCCTGCTGGATGGCCGGCGCGAGATGGGGCGTGCCGATATGAAACTCTACCCGGTGCGGATAGTTGCCATCGATGGCAACTACACAGTGGATCGTGACACCGTCCGTGCCGAGCCCGGCCAGCGTACCCTGCGGCTGCTGGCGGCGCCTGTGGCGGGCTTTACCCAGCCGGTAGAGAAGGATGTGCCGTTTACCATTGAACCCTGCAAGCGCTACTATCTGGCCGCCAGGCGTGAGGCCCCGCTGCGGCAGGATTTCCAACTGGTGGTGCAACAGGTGGAAGATCGTCTTGATTGCGTGAAGAGCTAGCAGCCCGCCAGCTTACGCAAAGGCCGCCGAGAGGCGGCCTTGTTGTTTAGAAATGACAGATGCTGCCCTTATTCAAAGACGCCATCGACCTTGCCTGCTTCCGTGTGAAGCCTGTGCCGCACTATGCCTACACTTGGTGGCAGCCAGTGCTGCTGCTGACCGTACTGGGGGCGTTGCCTGCGCTGGGCGCTCCCGACCTCAAGGCCAGTGTGCCGGTGCTGATGGTTTTCTTTATCGCCATGACCTGGTTACAGGCTTTGGCGCTGACCTTGTTCTTTGCCTGGTGGCTCAAGCTGGGTAAACGCTGGAGTGGTCAGGGCACCTTGTTCCCCTTGGTGGTGCTGGCCACCAGCAGCCAATTGCTGGAACCCCTGTTAAGCGCGGTGCCACCCAGCGTGGCTTTGCCGCTGACGGGGTTGCTGGCGTTCTACCAGATAGCGGTTCTGACGCATGCTTTGAACAAGGCGACCGGGGTAGGCATGAAGCATGTTTTGCTGGGCTTGCTGGCCTATTTGCCGACTGCATTGATACTGGGCTTGCTGGCATTGAGTATTGCTGGGAGAGCCGGCTGGCTACCCCCCTTACCTGCTGAAGCCGTTCCAGCCACACAACAGGAGCAAAACTGATGGCGGGTTTTCGTTATCAGGCGCTGGATGCCAATGGGCGTAGCAGCGAAGGTGTCATAGAAGCCGACAATGCCAAACAGGCCCGTGCCAACTTGCGCGACCAGGGCCTGTGGGTGACCGAAATGGGTGAGCTGGCAGGCGCTGCCGAGGCCAGCAAACCCGGTGGCCGCCAGCGCGGCGGGGTGTCTACTGGTGAGCTGGCGTTGATTACCCGCCAGTTTGCCACCTTGCTGGATGCCGGTTTGACCATAGAGCGGGCCCTGACGGTGCTGATAGAACAGGCCGAGAACCCGCGTGCACGCGATGTGCTGGCAGGCGTGCGCAGCGAGGTGCTGGCCGGTGCTGCCATGAGCGTGGCGCTGGGCCGCCATCCCAAGGTGTTCCCTGAGCTGTACCGCACCATCGTGCGGGCGGGCGAGGAATCGGGCAAGGCGGCCGGCGTCATGTCGCGCCTGGCCGATTACATCGAGGCCAGGCAGGCACTGACCTCCAAGGTGGTGCTGGCATTTGTCTATCCGGCCGTGGTGCTGTCGGTATCGATACTGGTGATCGTAGGCATGTTGTGGTGGGTGGTGCCGCAGATGGTGTCGGTATTCCAGTCCTCCAAGCAGGAGCTACCCCTGTTGACGCGGGCGTTGCTGCTGATCTCGGGGGGCATACGGGAATACGGACTGGTGGTGTTTGCCCTGTTGGGGGCTGGCGGCTTTGGCTTTGCCCAGATGCTCAAAAAGCCTGCCTTCAGGCTCAAGGTCGATGGCTTTCTGTTGCGATTGCCGCTGTTTGGCCGCCTTAACCGGGCGGGCAATACCGCACGGCTTGCCAGTACCTTATCTATCCTGGTGGGCAGCGGCGTACCGCTGCTGAAGGCCATGGAAGCGGCTGCCGGCGTGGTGGAAAACCTGGTATTGCGCGAGGCGGTGAGCAGCGCGGCACGTGATGTGCGCGAGGGCGCCGTGCTGTCCAAATCGCTGGAGCGGCAAAAGTTGTTTCCACCGGTGCTGGTGCACCTGATCGCCAGCGGCGAGGCCAGTGGCAGGCTGGAAGTGATGCTGGACAAAGCCGCCAAGCAGCAAACCGGCGAGCTGGAGCAAAAGGTGGCGACGTTCACCAGCCTGTTGGGGCCGGTGATGGTGCTGCTGATGGGTGGTGCAGTGCTACTGATCGTGCTGGCCATACTGCTGCCAGTGTTCGAGATGAATCAACTGGTGAAATAATGGCGACCGACCACGATACGACACTGGCAGAACTGAAGCAGCGCGTCGCCGCATTTGCGGCGGCGCGTGACTGGCAGCCTTTCCACAGCGGCAAGAATCTGGCCATGAGCATCGCCATCGAAGCGGCCGAATTGATGGAGCATTTTCAGTGGACGCCGCCGGCCGAGGTGGAACTGGACAAGGCAGAAGTGGCCGAAGAACTGGCTGATGTGTTGTTATATGCATTGGCCTTTGCCAACAGCCTTGATATCGATGTGGCTGCGGCCATCATCGCCAAGATGGAAAAAAACGAAACCCGCTTCCCGACGGGGCGACACCAATACAAGGAGCAATAGCAGATGCAACGCAAGCAGCAAGGCTTCACCCTGATAGAAATCCTGGTTGTGATTACCATCCTCGCCATCCTGGGGGCGCTGGTCGTACCCAAGATCATGAGCCGGCCGGACGAGGCCCGCGTGGTGGCAGCCAAGCAGGATGTGCAGGCCATACTTCAGGCATTGAACCTCTACAAGCTGGACAACACCCGCTACCCCAGCACCGAGCAAGGTATCAAGGCCTTGGTGGAGAAGCCCACCGCCGGCCAGATTCCGGGTAACTGGAAGGCCTATCTGCCCAAGCTGCCGCAAGACCCCTGGGGTAACGACTACGTCTACCTCAACCCCGGCATGAAGGGTGAAGTCGATATCCTCAGCTATGGCGCGGACGGCAAGGCCGGCGGCGAGAACCACGACGCCGATATCGGCTCCTGGATGCTCTAAGCCGCCATCTTGAAATCCACCATGCAGCAAAGGCCCAGGCGTGTCACCGGCTTCACCTTGATCGAGATCCTGGTGGTGATGGTGATCGTCGGTATCATCGTCACGCTGGCGGCGGTCAACTTCAGCCGCAGCGATACCGATGCCTTGCAGCACGAGGCCGAGCGGCTGGCCTTGCTGCTGGAGTCTGCACGCGACGAGGCGATTGCGGCGGGCGCGCCGCTGGCCTTTGGGCGTGCCGAGCAGGGCTATGGCTTCTGGAAACAGGATGCCGACGGGGCGTGGCAACTGCTGGAGGACAACCAGATACTGCGAGTCCGCCAATTGCCCGAGGCCGTGCGGGTGGCGGATATGCGGGTCAACCTGCTGCCGCTCCCCCCCGATGGCCGTGTCATCTTTACGCCGTCAGGCGTCAACGCGCCGTTTACCGTGGAACTGCGTGCCGGGGAAGTCGTGCGCAAGCTCAATGCCGATGCCCTGGGCCGTATGACGCTGGAAGTGCCTGGCCTACAAGCAGGCACGACGACGGGTGCATCATGAGGCGTGCGCTCGGTTTTACCCTGATTGAGGTGCTGATTGCGCTGGCCGTGCTGGGCATTGCGCTGGCCGCCGCAGCCCGTGCCACACTGGCTGTGACGGATGGCTCCATGGCCTTGCGGCGCCATCTGGCAGGCGGCTGGGTGGCGCAGAATCGTATTGCCAACTACACAGCCATGAATACCTTGCCGGATACCGGTACCAACGAAGGGGTGGCGACCCAGGCGGGGCTGGAGTTTGTCTGGCGCGAGACGGTTTCTGAAACCCCCAACAAGGCTTTCCGTCGGGTGGAGGTGCGGGTCTATCCGCCGAATGACGCCAATCATGCCGACGCAGTGCTGGTGAGCTATGTGTCGCAGTAACCCAATGCTGAATCCCGCGGGCAGGGGCAGCCGCCACCATGGTTTTACGCTGGTCGAGATACTGGTGGCACTGGCTGTGTTCAGCGTGCTGATGGTGATCGCCTACCAGGGTGTGGCGCGCATGGCCACCACCAAGCAGGTGATGGATGCCGACAATCGCAAATGGCGCGAATGGACCGTGGCATTGGCGCGTTTTGAGGAAGACTTCTCCCAGGTTGCCGACCGATCCTGGCGTGACGAGGGCGGTGTTGCCCAGCCGCCTTTGCGCGGCAGTGCCGGGGCCATTGATTTCAACGGCGCGCAGCTGGAGTTTGTCCGTTACGACGGTGGGCAACTGACCCGCATGGGCTACCGCCTGCGCGAAGGTAAGCTGGAACTACTGCTCTGGAACTCGCTGGACCTGGCGCCACGTAACGGCCCCACGGCCCTCGCCATGCTCGACAAGGTCCAGACCTTCAAAACACGATACCTGGATGCGAATGGGCAATGGCAGCTGAGCTGGCCGCAAGGGCCGGGCACGCCGCCGCCACCACGTGGGGTGGAAATCGAGTTGACCATGGAAACGGGTGAAACCATAACGCGGATGTTTGCCCTGCCATGAGTAGCCGCCTTCTGCCGCAGCGCGGCATAGCCATTGTTACCGCCGTGGCCGTGGCCGCCCTGGTGGCCACGCTGGCCGGCTTTATGGCGTTCCGCCATAGCTTGTGGATGCGTCAGGTGGAGAACCAGCACGATCTGGCACAGGCGCGCGATGTGGCGCGGTCGGCGGTCAATCTGGGGCGGATGACGCTGCGCGATGATAACCAGCAGAACCAGGTAGACCATGCGCTGGAGCCTTGGACCATCCCTATCCCGACCTTGCCGGTGGAGCAGGGGCAGGCCGGTGGGCGGCTGACTGATCTGCAAGGGCGCTTCAATCTGAACAATCTTCTGCGCGGCCCCAACCTGACGGTCAGTCCCGACGATGTAGCGGCCTTTCAGCGCCTGCTGACAGCCAAGCAACTGTCGCCCGATCTGGCCAATGCGGTGATCGACTGGATAGATGCCGACCAGCAGACTACCTACCCCGGCGGCGCCGAGGACATGGAGTACCTGGCCTTGGAGCCGGCGCGGCGCGCCGCCAACCGGGTGCTGTTTGATATCAATGAGCTGCGTCTGGTGCGGGGTTTCTCGGAAGAGACGATCAAGACACTGTCGCCTTTTGTGACGGCTTTGCCGCCAGGCACCCCGATCAATATCAACTTCGCCCCCGCAGAAGTGATTGCGGCAGTGACGACAATGGATATGACGGCGGCCACGGCCTTGGCGACCAAGTGCAAGACCCAGCCATTCAAGACCACCACTGAACTGAACGACTACACCCAGACGCTGCAGGGCCAGGTACAGACGCTGTTCCAGCAGCAGGGATTGCTGGATATCCAGAGTCAGTACGTCCAGTCGGATGTGGCCGCCCGCTTTGGCCGCGTGACAGTCGCCTACAGTGCCCTGATCAACCGCGATAGTGGCAAGCCCAAGCTCGTCTGGTTACACCGCCGCTGATGTCCAGCAAGGAATCCTTCATGTCGCTGCCGCCGTTTCGAACATTGCTGAGCCTGATATTGCTGCAAGCCCTGCTGGCCTGCGGCGGCGGCTCCAGCAGCGGTAACTTCGCACCTGTGGCAGTGACCGATGTGTACTCGGGTAGCTGGAATGTGCCCATCAGCCTGGATGTGATGGCCAATGACAGGGAGCCGGAGAACGAGACGCTGCGCCTGATCTCTGCCAGCGGTGCAGTCAACGGCACGGTGGCCATCGTCAGTGGCCGCTTGCTGTACACCCCGGCACCGGGTTTTTATGGCGATGAGACGCTTAGCTATGTGATAGGCGATGGCCATGGCAATACGGCGACCGGCCGGGTAGAGCTGAGCATACGTGCCCGCCTGCTGCTGCGTGGCAGTGTTTACCTGGGGGCGGCTGCGCCAGCCAGCGTGATAGCCAAGGTAGGCACGCGTGAAGTGCTGGCCAGTACCGATAGCGCCGGCAATTACCGCATCGAGCTGGAAACCGGCGACGGTAGCGAGCCGGTGTCGCTGGAGGCGGTGGGGGTGGGCGACCGGCGTCGGGTTGGGCTCTATGCCGTGCTGGGCGACCTGGGTGGGTTGATCTTCTTGGCCGGGAACGACTTCGTACTGGATACGGCCGAGTTGCCTGGGTTGGAGCTGAGTGAGCTGAATACTGCCAGCTACCGCCTGGCCGAGCTTTACAAGGGCGCGCCCTTGGCCAGCAGCGACGAGCTAGAAGCCCTGCTACCGCAGCTGGACCCGCAGGCCTTGGTGGAGATGGCGGCGGTTGTGCGCCGGGCAGGCGACGCTGATGCCAGCCTGCCGGCTGGCTTTGCCGATACCCGTGCACTGCTGCGCAACAGCACTGCCTACCAAGCCCACCTGAACGCCCTTAAAGCCACGCCGGCCGAAGGCTTTGACGGCGCCATGCAGCGCCTGATGGACGACCGTTACTACCTGCGGGCACTCAACCCAGCGGTTGACGACAGCGTGATACGGCTGCTGCCGGGGAGCTACACCGCCTTGCAGGAAGGGGCTGAAATCAGCCTGGGGCTGGCCGGCCTGGCCGAGGGTAGCCTGAGCAACCAGAGCAACTACTGGATAGGGGCGCCTTGGGCGGTTAGTGATGGCGCACTGGGCATCGCGCTGCCCACTCGCACTGGTTACAGCAACGACGAGCTGGAAGTGGAAACCGGCGTCATCGTCACCCAGCGGCGCGAATACAGCCAGTTGCAGGTCAAGCGGCTACGTGGCCTGCCAGGCCTGCATTTGGCCAGCTACAGAGCAGTGGGTGAGCATCGCGTACTGCGCAACAATGTGCTGCAAAGCATTACGCCGCTGGGCAGGCTGGCGCAGCCAGCGGCCTATATCGACGGCAATGCCCTGCAGGAGCTGACGGCTGCAGAGCTGGCGGGCAAAACCTGGGCCGGCCTGCCGGACCACCTGATCGTACCGGGCTTTACCGTACGTGCCGTCAGCCAGCAACTCAATGCCGATGGCACAGGCAGCGATGGCATGCGATGGACCGCGATAGCCAATGAGCTGAAACTGAGCTACCCCGACCAGCACGAGCAGATCATCTACCGCCTGGGCAAGCTGCCCAACGGCCGGGAGCGCTGGTTGGTGCAGACCATCTATGTGCCAGAAGGGCGGGTGACTGGGGTGCATGGGGTGGAGGTGATGGGGGCGGTAGTGCGCTGATCTGCAGGAGGGTGCTTTCAGTAGCCTTTCGTAATAACGCTGCGTTAATCGAGAGGAAACTCCCGCCTTGCATATCAAGCTGTGCTGCGCCGAGATTTTTTCTCGGCCCTTGCGTGGAGGCCGAGTTTTTTAGGCACCTCTTAGGCGCCGTTATAGATGCTAGCAAGCAGCCCCATATGGAATTTTGCCTGTTGTGCCCGGTACAGCGACTGGGGGCGGCACATGATTACAAGTAGTCGGCCAAAGTGGCGGAAGCAGCCATTTACACAGCTGGCGCCTGTCGCACGCGCGCCCTCCATGGCTAGCTGTCCAGAAACGCCTTGTAGCGTGTGGCTGTCTCGGCCGGCCGCTCCATCATGGGCAGGTGGCCTGTTGCGGGCAGGGTAACCTGTTCTGCTGCGGGCAGCAGCGAGCCCAGCACGGGCAGGCCGGAGATATCGAATACCCGGTCTTGCTCCCCCCATAGTGCCAAGGTAGGTGCTTTCAACTGGGGCAGGGCGGCTTGCAGCTGATAGCCGTCGCGTCGCTGGTCTTCCCACAGGCGCAGGTTGGATGGCGCATTGCGGATGGCGCTGGCTTCGGCGTCGAGCAGGATGGGACGGGGCAGGAACGGTGGTTCCACAAACAGCATCTTCATCATGCCGGCGAACTCGGCCTCGTTGCGGGCAATCAGCGGGGCTTCGCCTTGGGCGACACGCTGTTCCATCTCGCTGAGCTTGGGCGAGCGTATGCCGTGCGGCGCACCGATAAAGGCAACACTGAGCACCTCGCCGGGATATTTTGCGGCGTATAGCGCCGCGATGGTACCGCCCATGGAGTTACCGGCCAGGTGGAACTGGCGCAGGCCCAGTTGCTGGACCAAGGCATGCAGCCGTTCTACCTGGGGAGCGTATTGATAGCTTTGATCGGCAAGGCGTGAGCTTTCGCCAAAGCCGGGGATATCAGGGGCGATGACGCGGTAGCCAGGCGTCAGCTCGCGGGCAAAGTCCACCCAGTGATCCTTCTCGGCAAAGATGCCATGCAGCAGGATGACGGTTTCGCCGCTACCGCCATCGAGATAATGGACCTGGTGCCCGGCAACCGTGGTGGTGTGTTCCTGCAGGCTGGAGAGCGAACGGTTGAGGCTGAGCAGCGGCGCCACAAAAGCGCTGGGCAGAGCGTAGTAGGCCATCACGATTGGTACGATCAGGAACAGCACTGAAAACAGCAGGGCTTTGCGGGTACGCGACATGGCGCTCTCGGTGGGGTGGCGCGGCGATAAGACCGCCTGGATCAACGCCGGCCCGGGTTTGCGCCGGCCCAGCATAGGAGAACTCAGAACGGCAGTTCGGTGGTGCCAAGTTCCTTGTGCAGCAGCTTGCGGAAGGTGGCTTGTATACGCTTGAGGGCCTTGCTGTCGTCGCCTTCAAAGCGCAGCACCAGTACGGGTGTGGTATTGGACGCACGCAGCAGGCCAAAGCCATCTTCATACTCTACCCGCAGCCCATCCAGTGTGATCACTTCGGCATCGGGGAAGCGGGCGCTGGCCTTGAGCTTGTCTATCAGCGCGTGGGCGGCGCCCTCGGCCATGGGAATCTGTATCTCTGGCGTGCTCTGGCCTTGTGGCAGGGCGTTCAGCAGGGCGCTGGGGTCGTCGACCTGGGAGAGTATCTCCAGCAGCCGGGCACCGGCGTAGATGCCGTCGTCGAAGCCGTACCAGCGCTCGGCAAAGAACAGATGGCCGCTGAGTTCGCCGCCGACCAGGGCGCCGCTCTCCTTCATCTTGGCCTTCATATAGCTGTGGCCGGTGCGCGCCATGACGGCACGACCCTTGTGCTGCTTGACCCAGGGGGCCACCAGCCGGCTGGATTTGACATCGTAGACCACCCTGCCGCCCGGTTGGCGGCTGAGTGCATCGGCGGCGAAGGCCATCAGCAGGCGGTCGGGGTAGATGATGGTGCCGTCCTTGGTGACCACGCCCAGGCGGTCTGCATCGCCATCGAAAGCCAGGCCCAGCTCGGCATCGGTCACCGCCAGTGCGTGGGCCAGGTCGGCCAGGTTCTCGGGTCGGGCGGGATCGGGGTGGTGATTGGGGAAGTCGCCGTCCAGCTCGCAGAACAGCTCCCGCACACGGCACCCCAGCCGGCGGTATAGAACAGGCGCGATGCTGCCCCCCGCGCCGTTGCCAGCATCCACCACCACGCTGACGCGGCGTTGCAGCTGCAGATCGCTGCTGATGCGGTGCAGATAGTCTTCGCGGATATCGTATTGGCTATAGCTGCCCTCGCCGGTGGCAAAATCCCCCGCCTCAATACGGGCGCGGAGGGCCTGGATGGCATCGCCGGCCAGGGTTTCGCCTGCCAGCATGATCTTGACCCCGTTGTACTCCGGCGGATTATGGCTGCCGGTGATCATGACACCGGATAGCGTCTCCAGGTGATGGGCGGCAAACCAAACCAGGGGCGTGGGCACCACGCCCAGGTCGATTACCGCGACGCCGCTGGCCTGTAGGCCGGCCAGCACGGCTTCGGCCAGGCTGGGGCTGGCGTGCCGGCCGTCACGCCCCAATACCAGCCGCGCCTGCCCCCGCGCCATGGCTTCGCTGCCTATGGCGCGGCCTATCAGCAGGGCAGCGTCGGTGGTCAGCGTCTTGCCGACGATGCCGCGTATGTCGTAGGCCTTGAATATCTGGGGGGCAATCTGTGGCATGGCAGGGTTGGGCTCAAGGTTGAATGACGATTGTAGTGTCTGGCCGGCAAGGTTGCGCGGGCGCTCAGGCAGGCAGCAGCGGTTCGAAATAGGCCAGCAGGCAGCGTGGCAGCCAGTCTATACGGCCAGGGAAGGGCCCTTCGGTGAAGCCCACATGGCCACCGCGCTCGGTTTGCAGCAGCGTAACCGAGCTGCTGACTTCGTGCTGGCCCGGCAGCGCCGCCGCCGGCAGGAAAGGATCATTCCTGGCATTGATGACAAGCGTGGGTACGGTGATGTGCTGCAGCCAGGGTTTGCTGCTGGCCCGCGACCAGTAATCATGCACGTCGCGAAAGCCATGCAGGGGGGCGGTCACCCGGTTGTCGAATTCCTTGAAGGTGCGGGCAGCGGCAATCTCGCGCGGGGTCACGCCTAAAAATGCCAGCTCTTGCTCGAACGCCGCCAGGTGCGCCAGGGTCTTGGGCCGCAGGGTACGCAGGAACTCGCGGGTATAGATGGCGCGGTTCAGGCCCTTGTCCAGCACCTGGCCGGCGGCGACCAAGTCCAAGGGGGCCGAGATGACGGCCGCGCCGTCCAGGGCGGCATGGGCGGCCGCGCCTTGCTCGCCCAGCCATTTAGCCAGGGCGTTGCCACCCAGCGATACGCCTGCTGCCAGCATGGGGCCATCATGCTGTTGGCGAAAACACCGCAGTATCCAGTCTATCTCGCTGCTGTCGCCCGCATGGTAAGCCCGAGGCTTGCGGTTGCGATGGCCACCGCAGCCCCGGAAATGCGCCACCGCTGCCCGCCAGCCACGGTGCGCTGCCGCCTGCATGAGTGCCACGGCATAGTGGCTGTTGCCGCTGCCCTCCAGGCCATGAAAGTGCACCAGCAACGGCGCATGGGCCTTGCTGGGGGCAGTAAGCCAATCGATCGCGATCTCGTCGCCATCGGGTGTGGGCCAGATTTCCCGGCGGTAGGGCGGCGCAGGGCGCTTGAGGGCCAGTGCGGGATAGATGGTCTCGCTATGCGGGCCGAGCAGCCAGCGGGGTGGGTGGTAGGCAGGCAAATGGCTCATGGCGCTGATTGTACGGCGCATGGGCAGGGCAAGGGCCTGGATGGCATGCATGATGGGTACCGATCTGGAGAGGGTGGCGCTAAGCTGCTGTTTTGTTGAGGCCAAGGGCTGATGCAAATCTGTTGCACGGCAGCAATTTCTTTTGCTATTGAAAACAATTCTCAATAAAATGAGAATACTTCGCAAACTCATTTTGTTTTTGATTGTTGTTTCATGCCCAGCCTTCGCGCCTTGAACCCTGGTTTTACCCCCTTGCTGCTGGTCTGCGGTGCCCACGCGCTTGCCTTGGGCGGGCTGGCCATGGGCATGGGTAGGCCCATGCCTATCAAGCCGCCCGAAGTGATCACGGCTGTCGTGCTGCCCCAGCCCATGCCCGTCGTGGCGCCGCCCAGCGAGCCCACCCCGCAGCCGCCCAAACCCCAGCCTGTCGTCCGGCCCAAGCCCACGCCTACGCCGCTGCCACCGATCAAGCAGGCGCCACCAGCGCCCAATGCCATTACAGCTCCCCCGGTCGAGCCGACACCGCCGGTCGAGGTGGCCAAGGCTGAGCCTGCAGCAGCACCCGAGCCCGCACCAGCCCCCATCGTGCCGCCGCTGAGCAATGCCAGCTACCTCAATAACCAGGCACCGGGCTACCCGGCCATGTCGCGCAAGCTGGGCGAAGCGGGGCGGGTAGTGCTTTCGGTGTATGTGCTGGCCGATGGCTCGGTGGGCGACATCAAGCTCAAGCGCTCCAGCGGTCACGACCGCTTGGATGACGCTGCCCTGGCGGCCGTCAAGCGCTGGCGCTTTGTGCCAGCCAAGCAGGGGGATGCCGCCATCCCCTATCGCTATGACCTGCCCATCAATTTTTCGCTGGACGCCTGATTTGCCCAACACAGTGGACGGTACGCGCCGTACCTGCCACCTGATCTGTTACACCGGAGACTTCTTGGTATGAACCCCAACCATTTCAGCCTTGCCAATATGTGGGCGCAGGGCGATTTCGTGACCCGCAGCGTAGCCATAGCCCTGCTGCTGATGTCCATCGTGTCGTGGTACGTGATCGTGACCCGCGCCTTGCGCCAGATGCGGCAGCGCCGCATGGCCCACGCCGCAACGGCCGAGTTCTGGCACGCCCAGTCGTTCTCCGAAGGCCTGCACCTGCTGGATGGCACGCGGGAGGACAACCCTTTCCGTAACCTGGCGGAAGAAGGCCGTGATGCCGTGGCGCATCACCGCGACAGCCAAGGGGATCTGCACGGCCAGCTGACCCTGAGCGACTGGGTGACCAGCTGCCTCAAGCGCGCCATTGATGAATCGGTAGAGCGCATGCAGTCTGGCCTCTCCATCCTGGCCTCGGTCGGCTCCACCGCCCCCTTCGTGGGCCTGCTGGGCACCGTCTGGGGTATCTTTCATGCCTTGGTCAGCATCGGGTTCTCGGGCCAGGTGAGCATAGACAAGGTGGCCGGCCCGGTGGGCGAGTCGCTGATCATGACGGCCTTCGGCCTGGTGGTCGCCATCCCGGCTGTATTGGGCTACAACGCGCTGACCCGTGGCAACAATGCCTTGCTGGGCCGTATCAACCGCTTTGCCCACGACCTGCATGCCTACTTTGTCACCGGCGCACCCGCAGTGCGCACCGAGCCGGGCGGCAAGCCCGTGCTGACCAGCGTCAAGCCCAGCCACGCAGGGGGTCGATGATCATGGCCTTCGGCAGCGGCAATTTCGATGGCCCCAGCGGCGGCGGCGTGATGAGCGAGATCAACATGACACCGCTGGTGGACGTCATGCTGGTGCTGCTGATCATCTTCATCATCACCGTGCCGGTGATCACCCATTCGGTGAAGCTGGACCTGCCCAGGGCCGACAATACCCCCAATGAGATCAAGCCCGAGACGGTGACCATCGCCGTTACCCAGGATGGCGCCATTCATTGGAACGAAGCCGTGGTCGCCAAGGCGGAATTCGAAGCCAGGCTGGCCACGCTGGCCAGGCAGCAGCCCCAGCCCGAGGTCCATATCCGGGCCGACCGCAAGGTGGAATACGAACATGTTGCCCAGGTCATGGCAGCGGCGCAGCGGGCCGGTGTGCACAAGCTGGGCTTTGTGACCGAGCCGGGGCAATAGCATGATCATGGCCGGCCTGCTACTGCTGGGTGTTGCCTTGGGAGTAGGCTGGCTGGCTTGGCGGGTAGACCCCTGCTTGCGCTGCAGCTACCGCCGCCAGGGCGGCTGCGCTGCGGCCGATACCTGCGCCAAGGCGCCGTCGGTGGGCAGGCTGCATACCGTGGTGGTGCATAGGCGTTAGCGGTTCTTGGCTGCATGGCCATGCTTGGGGGTTACCCCATTGCAGGCTGGCCTCACCGTGAAGGGGGCGCAATGCGTAAGGGCGGTGTGGATGCCAGAATCCGGCACCGCCTTTTTGCTGGGCTGTGTTTACCTGGCGCTCAAGTCCTTGTAAGCGGCGGGTACGTTCAGGCCGGGGTGTACCCAGCCAAACAGGGCGTAGCCAGCGAACTCCGGCATGGCGACCTGCTTGACCGTCTGTTCCAGGCTAAGGCCCTGCGCTACGGCGGCCTTGACCTGGGCATGCACGGTGGCCAGGTAGTCGATATGCCACTTCAGGTCTTCCTTGACCAAGGGTACGCCATGGCCGGGGACAATACGCGCATCGGCCGGCAGGAAATCATAGACGCGGCGCAGCGTGGCCAGTGTGGCTTCCAGCTTGCCGTCCAGCAGCCAGGGTAGGGCAGGCTTGCTGGCGATGATCGCGTTGCCGGCCCACAAAACCTTGGCCTGGGGTTCCCACACCCACAGGTCACCGCCGGTTTGGGCAAAGCCGAAATCCATCACGTCTACGGTCTTGCCGCCCAGATCCAGGCTGACGGTGCCGCCGGCGGGTACCAGCACATCGCCGGTACGTGCTTTGATCTCCTCGATGCCGCGGCCCGTGCCGAAGTGCTTGATCATGAAGGCCTTGTCGTCTGCCAGGTGATGATCCATATAGCGTCGGGTATGGGCATGTTGGACGACGACGGTAGCGGCAGGCAGATACATATTGCCGTAGGCATGGTCACCGTGTGCGCTGGTGTTGACGGCATAGAGCAGCGGTTTCTTGCCCAGCTTCTGGCTGAGTGCTTGCACCTGTGTGTTCAGGCGCTGGTTGAGCATGGTCTCGACCAGCAGCGCCCCCTTGCTGCCCACGATCAGGCCACCGCTAGTGGCGGCTGCACCTCCCTTGGCGTTCAGCTCGCGGGCATTGTCGGCATAGAAGGCATAGGTGCCGTCACCCAGCTTCTCGCTCACCATCTGCACCTTGTTGCCATCCCAGATGGGCTCTGCGGCGTGGACCGTACCCACAGCAAACAGTACGGCAAGGGTGGTGCTGATCAGATTCTGTTTCATGTTGGTCTCCAGCTCAGGTTGGGATGGCTGCATTCTATGATGTCGATATTTGCAATAGAATTGACAATAACAACAAGCAGGGTTTGCAAAAATGCAAGAAGTGGAAGACCTGAACGATCTGCGCCTGGTTGCCTGGATAGGCGAAAGCGGCTCGCTGGCTGGTGCCGCCAGGCGTATGGGGGTGAACCATGCAACGGTGTTCCGGCGGCTGAATCAGCTGGAGGGCCGCCTGGGCGTGCGGCTGTTCGAGCGCAGCGGTGGTCGCTACCACGCTACCGCGGCGGGAGAGGAACTGATACGGGCGGGGGCCGAGATGGACAGCACGGCTACCCAGGCCTTGTTACGGGTGGCAGGCCGCGATCTGCGCCCCAGCGGGCAGGTGCGTATCTCCACCACAGACAGCATTGCCCTCGCGCTGCTGCAACCCATCATTGCGCAGTGCCGCCGGCAATATCCGCAGATCACCCTGACGGTAGAAGTCGATAATCGCTCGGCCAATCTATCTAAGCGCGATGCCGATATCGCCATCCGTCCCACCTCACAACCGCCTGATTACCTGATAGGCAAGCGTATTGCACCGCTGGACTTTTGTGTCTATGGGGCGCGGCCCTATCTGGCGGCCACCGCAGCGCTGGCGTTAGAAGACCATGCGTGGATTGCGCTGGACGACACCTACAGCGGCCACCGCACCCTGCGCTGGCTGGCGGCGCGCCAGCCACTGGAGCAGGTGGGATACCGCACCAGCAGCTTTGGCCTGGTGCGGGAGGCCTGTATCCACGGCCTGGGCTTGGCGGTACTGCCCTGCGTACTCGGTGATGCCGCTACCGCATTGCAGCGAGTGGGGGAGCCCTTACCCGAGTGCGCAACGTCTCTCTGGCTGCTGATCCACCCCGATTTGCGCGAGACGATGCGTATCAAGGTGGTGTTTCAGCTGCTGCAACAGGCGCTGGGGAGCGCAATGGCTGCCTAGCTGCCAGGCGCTATCAGGTCGCCCTGGCGCCGGTGCAGTTGCACATACCCCATTACCGATTTTAGTTCATGGCAGGCACTTACCGCAGCACGCAGTCATTGGTGGGCTGCGGTTGGCAGATTTTGGCGTCGTCTATGGTGTAGGTGGCTTGCTGCATTAGCTGGGCCAGGTTGCGCTGCGGGTGGGCGCCGCAGATGGTGCGCTGCTGGCCGCACAGGTCGCGGGGGTCGGCCATGCAGTGCTCCAGTTGCGGTAGCTTGCCGAACCAACTGCTAGGCAGGCTGGCTGCCCGGCCGCCGATGAAGACCGCCAGGGTCTGGCGCAAGGCGCTGTGATCCAGGATGGCACTGAGCGAGGGGCGGGCTTCGGTATCGAACAGGACGAAATCGGCTTGCTCGCCCACGGCCAGTTTGCCGAGTTGGCCCTGCAGGCCGACGGCGGCTGCGGCGTTCTCGGTCATCATGCGGTGGATGTCGGCGCCGCTGAACAGGCTTTGCAGGCTGTCGCGGTTGTAGCGGGCCAGGCAGCGGGCCTCGTCCAGTTCGGTCAGCGAGCCGGATGGCGACCAATCGGTGCCCAGGGCGATATTGACGCCGGCCTGCTTGAACTCGGCCAGGGGGGCCGTACGGCCATAGAGCTGAAAGTTGGAGCGGGGCGAGGCGACAACGGCGACTTTCTGCTCGGCCAGGCGCTGCAGTTGTGGCCCGGCAACAGCCACGGCGTGGATGAAGGCGCTGGGGCTGGCTTTGTCGCGTATGGCGTCCAGTACGCAATCGATCTCATGCCGGGCCCCGTCATTGGTGCCTTCTCCTACATGGGGCACATAGGGATTGGCTGGGTCGAACTTGATCTGGGTAAGTTGCTCGCGGGTGCAGGGGGCCAGCGGCCATTGCATGCTGCGAGCGTCGTTGAGCGGGAAGGTGTTGTCGGTGATGGGCTTGCCTGCTGGCGTGGCCAATTGGCCGTCCACCAGCTTGAGATTACGCAGGAACACGCGATAGTCCTTGGCGCCTGCCAGGGCGGTGGTGCCGCTGAGGGCATGCCTCAGCATGGCGCGCTCGGATACCTCGGTACGGGCCTGGGCATCTTTGGGGGCGTCGCCTTCAAAGCCACGCTCGGCCGGCAGCAGCTTGCGCCACTCATGCCGATGCTGCCAGGTGAGCTTGGGCGGTTGCGGCGGTTGCTGATAGCTGTAGTCGATATGCTCGTGCAGATTGATCAGGCCGGCAGACAGCAAGGCGCCGGGGCAGTCGACCACGACGGCGTCGTCGTCGGCAACCTGGCAGCCGGCGGCTTCCACCCGGCCGTCGCTGCCTACGCGCAGGGCGCCACCGATATAGAGCTTGCCATCACTGATGAGGTTGGCACGCCAGACCTGCTTGCTGCCAGCACCCGACAGCTGGCAACTGGCGGCGACCCCGGCATAGCGCGGGGCACAGACTTCGACAGGATAGCCCGAACCATCCAGGCTGCTGCCGGGCTGGCTGGTCGATAAATTGGCACAGCCGGTGAGGATGGCCGCTGCGAGGGGGAGGAGCAGGTACTTCATGCGCGAGTCTCGTGGATTGCAATTGCTGCGCATGATGCCAACAAGCGGGCGCCAGTGCGAATGCAAGGTGCGGTTGGGGCAGGATGTGTGGCGTGCTGGCGGCTGGGCAGGGCGGCATGCCCTCCGGTAGTGCTATTTTCAGCCCGCCAGCGCGCTAGTGGATATCCGATAGCGGTGTGTGCTTGGCCTTGGGGTCGACATCCTGGCCCATGGCGCGGATGAGGGTCTCCAGTTGGGCGTGCAGCGCGTGCAATACGGCGGGGTCAAGCTTTTCCAGGGCATCGGGCAGGAGTCCGCGCAGCGGTTGCGGGGCGCGTTGATAGATGGCCAAGCCCTGCTCGGTAGGGTGCAGCAAGACGGCACGTTGATCCTGCTGGCTGCGCTCGCGCCTGATCAGGCCTTGGCGCACCAGGTCTTCTATCAGATTACTGGCGGTGGATTGATGTATGGCCATGGCGCGGGCCAGTTCGGTAACCCGCTGGCCTGGCTGTTGGGCGATGCGTGCCAGAGCCCAGAGCTGCGAGCCCGAGATGCCGCATTGCTTCTCTACTGACTGAAAATGCTTGCGCACGGATTGGAAGATCAGCCGGAACTGTTGCAGTACTTCTACATCCAGAGGGTGGTCAGGGCGAGGCATTGGCTTGCGCCGTAGTAGGGGAATGGGCGGATTCTAGAGCTTGCGGCCAACTATTTCACCAAGAGCTGGTGTGGGATGGGCGGGTATGCAGGCCGGTGGGGGCGGGCACAGAAAAAAACAGCGCCCGGAGGCGCTGGTGGAAGCTGCTCTGTTCGCTGCCGGCCTGGGCCAGAGTTCACGGGGCTAAAACTAGCATGCCCATATACATTTACACAAATGTATATGGGTGGCGTGGTTTTATCGACAAAGCCCATTACTTCTACCAGTTGGGCCTGGCCGGCTGCTGTGGCAGGATGATGCGCGCTATTTACCTATATATATCGGGCACTTGGCTGGATGCTTGGTGATCACCAGTCGGCGGGCATGGCGCGCCTTCCGGATTTTCTGTCGAGAATTATTTTCATCAAAATATTGATTTGTCATGATCTCTCAACTAAGGTTTTACCTATCGGTCGCTTGGTAGAGATAAGGCGTACCGATGTAGTACCCATAAAAACTTAAGGAGAAATCATGAGTGTGAAACATCTGGCCCGACGTTGCCTGGTAGGCGCTGCCTGCCTACTGGCATTGGGTGTACAGGCGGAAGACCTGAATGCAGTCGCTACACCGGTAGACCTGGTGAAGCGCCAGGCTGCGCATGAAGTATCGCAATTGCTGAACGACCCCGATTTTGCCGCCAGCCTGGCGCAGCGGATGAAGGTCGAAGCCAAACCCGGACAGGCCAAGGCTGCGTCGCTGCGCAATGTGCTGGCCCAGTATGAGCGGGTGCAGCGCTTTGCCGGCAAGCAAGTGGTCAACAGCCAAGGGCTGAAGCGGCTGGATCAGGAGGCGCTGCGCCACAAGGGTCTGCAGGGCTATAGCGATGGCCTGCTGCAAGTGCGGCTGTACCAGCCCACGGCCAGCACCGAGGTCAGCCTGGCCAATACCCTGGTGGCCTTTGAACCCGCAGGTGACGACAAGCAGTGGAAGGTGATCGAGGCCTACGATCGCCAGGGCAATGTCCATCGTTTCGATGCCCGTTCGGCACCGAATGTGCCGGTGCTGGTTGCCGACATCGATGCCCGCGAAGACATGCGTGCCGGCCTCAAGCTGATCAACCAGGCCTTGCGCCAGCATGGCATGCAGACCGCGCCGGGCAAGCTGGCCCAGCAAGCACGGGCGCAGGCCGGTGGCTATGTCGATACCGCCAAGCTCGACCGTATCTCGGTCAAGGACGACCAGGAACCCTGGATCTCGGGTGCGGCCGAGGTGTACGCGCTGGTGTCGGGCGTTCAGCCAGACCAGGCCAAGGCCCAGATTGTGGCGGTAGACATGCCCTACCTGGATTACTCGGGCACCACCTACAACCCCAACCAGATCTTGATCCAGTGGGCGGATTTCCGTTATGCCGCAGCCAATGTGCTGTTCTACGAGCATGACGACAATACCAACTACAAAGACCTGGTACTGGCGCTGACCTCGGGCGTGGAGAAGATACTGGGTGTGTTCAAGCCGGAGTTCGCCATCATTGCGACGGTGGCTAACGCCATTGTGCAAGCCATGCCCAGCCACTGGTTCGCCAATGACGACGACTATATGGACGCGTTCTACACCCTGGAAAAGAACCGTACCTATACCGATTGGGCGGGGGTAGGCGGCAATGTGGTGATGACGTTGACGCCCTACCGCCTGAACGAGCAATAAAACCGCCGCTGCGGTGATGCTGGTTTGCGCCTTGCCTGCTTCAAGGTAGGGGCGATGGAAACCCCTCTCTAGATGGAGAGGGGTTTTTACTTTTGGGTGTGTTGCCTGTGCTTGTACCTTCTTGCGCTTTCGCCGTCTGACCTGAAGACCGGCTTGGCGGTAAAGCTGCTCTACACGCTTATGGTTCACGGCCCATCCCGCTTGCCGGATTTTCAGGTATATCATGCCGGAACCGTAGCGCCGATGGCGCTCAGCTAGCTCGACGATCCGTTCGCGCAACGAGATATTGCAGTCGGGCCTGGCACGATAGCGGAAGGCACTCACGCTCATCCGAACGACCCGCAACGCCTAGCGTTCGCTCAGCCCACGCCCAGCTAGGAACCACACCAGCTTGGTGCGGGCACCACTTTTTTTCAGCGCTTCCTTGATGACCTCGTTCCCAAGCATTGAGTTGGCCAGCATGCGTTCGAGGCGGACATTCTCGGCTTCGAGCTCTTTGAGCCGCTTGGCGTCGGACACGTTCATCCCGCCGAACTTGCTGCGAAACAGATAAAAGCTAGCTTCGGAGAAGCCATGCAGCCGACACAATTCCTTAACCTGTACACCGGCTTCCGCCTCGCGCAGAAACCCGATGATCTGTTCTCCGGTGAAGGCTTGCAAATTGTTGTCATTAATTGATGATTTCTTCCCGGAGCTCTCTAACGTCGCCTATGGTGATAGCTCAATCAATTGAGCAAAGGCACGACAATGACGGAGTTGGGCGTAGAGAGCTGGATCGGTGACCATTACGGTGTAAAGAAATTTGGACTTGAGTTGTCGAGGCAGTGGAAAACTTTAGTTGACAATGCTCTTGAGGCAGAAGAGGGGACGCGAGCAGCGCTTGATGTGACGCAAACAATTGCGGTAAACGCTCCTTGGGGGAAAGGTAAGAGTTTCTTCTTAGCTGGTTTGGTAGTCCACCTAAGGAAGTCGCACCCAGTGATAACTTTTGATGCGTGGGAGACTGATTTTGCGGGAAATCCTATTGCGGCATTTTGCTTTGAACTTGTCGAGCAGCTGTCGAAAATGAGTGTGGTCGATAAAGAGTTGATTGAAGAAACTAAGGTGGCAATTAGGGATATGTTCTTTCATTACTCAAAATATATTGTTGGGGGTGTGGCAAATTCCTTGTTGAAGGCATGTGTGCCAGGTGGTAGTGAAGTTATTGAGGGATTTAAAGGTGGGTTCGAGAAAGCCTCGGAAGAATTGATTCTCTCTGAGAAGAGCTATGTTGAGGTACAGGAGGCTGAGTATATATCAGTAAAAAACTCAATTCGCGAAACTAAAAAAGCATTAGAGAAAATAGTTGAGCGTATAAGATGCAATGATTCAGATTTTGGATTGCCGCTATATATAGTTATAGATGAGTTGGATCGGTGCAGGCCAATTTACGCAATTGAGTTGCTGGAGCATGTAAAACATACCTTTGCTGTTAAGGGGGTGTTTTTCGTTTTTGGCACGAATCTTGATGCGTTATCACACTCTGCAAGAGCGGTCTATGGAAGTAGCTTTGATGGGAGGGAGTATTTAAATAGATTTTTTTCACTGGAGTATCAGCTTCCGGTAACGTCGAATCAAGAATTCGTGCGGGGTATATTTGAGCAAAACAAAGCGCTGCTCGATAAGGTGTTGATTTGCCTGGCGCACAAAGGGGATATGATTGGCGAGTTGTCTGAAATGTTGGGCGAAATATCAAGTTTGTATGATTTGACCCCTCGTGATCTGGAGAGTATTTGCCGGAAGTTGTTTTTGATTTTACAAGGGAGTGAGAAGTTTCATGCGTTTCCTTTGTTCGTCTTGCTTTGCTATTGGCAGAGAAATAAAGAGGCGGCAGTAACGGCGTCAAGAAAAATTGATCTTGGGGAGAGATTTTCGGGTGTTTTTAATGGATTGAGTATTCATCGATATCCAAGGTTTGATGTTCAAGGCCAGACTATGAGGTTTGATCAAATTTTTTTGCGCTATGTCGAAGTGGCAAACAGTATTGCTAAAATCGGTACGGCCCATAAAGAAAATGAAGATCATTATAATAGTTCGATAAGAGATGGATTTAGGCTTGGAGCTAGGGCATCGGAAGAGGCCAAGGATGATGCTAAACGCATGCTGCGTTATCTTAGTTTGATCGTCGACGGGGCTGCGGATTCTTGATAATAATTTTAGGGCTAATTTCACATTAAGTGTTGGCGGTTTCAAAGTGCCAATGCGACTGTCAAGTGGTTAATAAGCTCAGCGGGTTATCGCCATGGTCTCTCGTGGCGCTTTCCAATTTAGGCACTTGCGTGGGTGGCAGTTTATCAGTTCTCACACCCAGGCAATCTCATCATCCAAAATTTCGCCGAAGTTCGTCACCGTCGGGAAAAATTCCCCAATCAGCCCATTCATGTTTTCATTCGTGTCGCGCTGCCACGACGCATAGGTCTGGGCAAAGTACCACGACAGCCCCAAGCCTTCGGCCGAGGAGCGGTGTCTAGAGAACTCCTACCGCGGAAGGCATGATGCCAACCCCTTTAAATCAGCAAGCAGAACTTCAGTGAAGTTGCCTGACATACCAGGCTCTTGCATCCCGTCGTGGATGAACCAACATTTCGGATCTACCTCGTTGCCGCTGGCATCGAACCACGCTGCCATGTACCCCTGATGCGTGAAGAAGACTAGATGCGACGGCGCGAGTTCGTACTGGGAGCCAATTTCTTCCAGCAAGTCCTTGAGCACTTCTCGGTTTGACTCAATATCTGAGATAAACCAGTTCGAGCCACGGAATATTCCATTGACGTCACGGCCCATCCAAACAAGGTATTGACGATAGGTGTCTGGAAGTTTGAGGCCAATGCGGCTTTCTAGCGCGCCAACGTCTTCCTCGGATGCGCCCACCGGAGACCCGAGTAAGGGAGCAACAAGGTCTGCGTGGAGTGCTTTTGCATCGCTGAGCATGAAGTGCCTAACGTCTGACGTGAGTGTTAGATGCCATCTAGGTTGCCATTGGCATCGGTAGAATAGGCTGCCAATGATCCATCATTGCTCACCCGATCAGCAACCTGCGCATGAAAAATCTCCGGCGCAAACTGTGCGGCAAGCACGCGTGATCAGTTCAAGCGGAATCTGCACCATATCCACGTAATGTCACTGTGCCACCCCGCTAAGCGTACCAGAACTTAAAGCTGCCCAGGCAGGGGTAGCGGCGTGCCGCTCTTGACGGTGCGTATGGCGAAGTTGCTGGTGATGTCCTGCACCATGCTGAGTGCCTGCAGCTTGCGCACCAGTTTTTCGTAATCGGGCAGATCGCGCACCACAACTTCCAGCAAGTAATCGAAAGCGCCCGACACCACGTGGCAGGCGATCACCTCGTCCATGGTGGTGACGGCTTCTTCAAACAGCCTGACGGCATCCTCGCGGTGGTGCATCAGCCGTACGTTGACGAATACCGTGGTGGCCAGCTGCAGTAGCTTGCGGTTGAGTACGGCGCGGTAGCTGCTAATGATGCCGCTGTCTTCCAGCCGCTTGAGCCGGCGTGCGCAAGGCGAGGGCGAGAGGGCGACGCGCTCTGCCAGTTCTACCGTGCTGAGCCGGCCTTCCTGTTGCAACAACTGCAGCATCTGCCTATCTATGCGATCCATGGTCTGAGTAGTCTTGGTGGTTTCCACTCATATTGTGGGGTTGATTGGTGGATATTGCCAATATCGGTGAGCTGCCATGCGAACTATGCCCATAAACACCCTGGCTTGCGGCGGATAATTTGCGCATTCCCCGCCCCGCTGGAGTTCTGCCATGACTACCCCTGTCGATGCCCGCCTGACGCTGCCTGCCGGTGGCCTGGTCGACACCCTTGATGCGCAGCGCCGTGGCGTGATGCTGGGGGTGGCTGCGCTGGTGGTGACGGTATTGATCTGGGCGGGGTTCTTCTTGTCGCTACGTGCCGGTGCGCGTGCCAACTTGGCGCCGGACGAGCTGGCGCTGGTGCGTTTTGGCCCGGCGGGCCTGGTGTTTTTGCCTGTGCTGCTGCGGCAGTGGCGGCGTATTGCGGCCGTGCCCCTGCGCCATCTGCTGGGCATACTGGCGGGCAGTGGCTTGCCTTACTTTCTGGTGGCCGGCCTGGGTATGCGGCACGCACCGGTCAGCGATGGGGCGACCCTGATACCGGGCACCTTGCCGCTCTTCGTGGCGGCCATCTCCGTATTGCTTTACGGCCAGGCCTGGGCCAGCGTCAAGCTGCGGGCACTGGGCTTGATCGCGGCTGGCGTGGTGCTGATGCTCTTGCTCAATCATGGCAGTGGCGATATCTGGCAGGGCTATGGCTTGTTCCTGCTGGGTAGCCTGATGTGGGCCAACTTCACGGTGTCGCTCAAGCAGTCTGGCCTGAGCCCCTGGGAGGGCGCTGCCGTTATCTCCTGTGGCTCGCTGGCTTTGCTGGCCGTCTGGCTGCTGCTGCATCCTCCCGTCGGGCTGCTGGCCCTGCCGGTGGCGTCGCTGGGTTTCCACGTTGCGGTGCAGGGCTTGGGTGTGGGCTTGCTGTCCACGCTTTGCTACGCCTTTGCCATTGCGCGCTTGGGTGCTGGCCGGGCTGCCGCTGCGGGCGCGTTGACGCCGGTAGTCGCGTCGGTGCTGGCGCTGCCCTTGTTTGGCGAAGTGCCCACGCTGGCGTCCCTGCTGGGCATGGGCTTGATCGTGGCTGGCGTGGTGCTGACTCACCGTTTGTCCCGATAGGGTTGGCGCAACTGCTGGCTCATACTCTCTGCAGGTGCAACGTGCTGGTGCTTGCTCGCGGCGCGCTTGCGTGTTTCTTACCTATTTTTACTTGGAGTCACCCATGTTCCAGAATCTGAGCCCTGCGGCTGTTGATTCGATATTGTCGGTAGCGGAGGCTTTCCGCGCAGATGGCCGCACCCACAAGCTGGATCTGGGCGTGGGGGTGTATCGCGATGCCGCCGGCAATACGCCGGTGATGGCGGCGGTGCGCGAGGCGGAGCAGCAGCTTGCGGCCCATCAGCCCAGCAAGAGCTATGTCGGCCTGGCGGGCAATCTGCGCTTCAACCGGTGCGTGGAGCAGCTGGTGCTGGGGCAGGAGGCAGACGCCAGCGCCTGGGTGACCATACAGACGCCTGGCGCCAGCGGTGCCTTGCGCTTGGTGGCAGACCTGATTGCCGCCAGCCGGCGTCATGCCAAGGTCTGGATCAGCGACCCGAGCTATGTGAACCACGCCCCCATCATGCAGGCTGCCGGCCTGGCGGTTGAGCGCTATCCCTATCTGGACGTGGCGACAGGCACCCTGCGGCGCGAGGCCTTTCTTGAGGCGGTGGCGGGCTTGGGCCAGGATGATGTGCTGCTGCTGCATGGCTGCTGCCACAACCCCAGTGGCCTGGACCTGACCCTGGCCGATTGGCAGGCGATTGCCACCATGGCGCAGGCACAGGGATTCCTGCCGTTTGTCGATATGGCCTATCAGGGTTTTGGCGATGGGCTGGAACAGGATGCCGCCGGTTTGCGGGTATTGGCTGCGGCCTGTCCCGAAATGCTGCTGGTGTATTCGTGCTCCAAGCATTTTGGCCTGTATCGCGAGCGTACTGGCGCTGCCATGGTGAAATCGGCGCAGCCGGCCCTGGTGCGCGGCAAGTTGTTCGAACTGGCGCGCCGCAGCTACACCATGCCGCCGGACCATGGTGCCGAGATCGTGGCCATGATCATGGCGTCTGATGACTTGCGGGCCAACTGGCAGGCCGAGCTCGAAGCCATGCGCCTGCGCATGCTGGCTAGCCGCGACAAGCTGGCTACGGCATTGGCGCAGCGCGGCCTGGCGGCAGACTATCTGCGCCAGCACAAGGGCATGTTCTCCATGTTGCCACTAAGCGACGCGGCGATCGCCCGGCTGCGCGATGAATTTGCCATCTACCTGGTGGCCGGTGGCCGCATCAATCTGGCGGGCCTGGATGAGAGCCGCATCGATGAGCTGGCCGATGCGGTTGCGCAGGTTAGCCAGGTTGGCTGATTGCCGATGGGGCCTGAAGGTGCTGTCTTAACAGGGCCCTCAGGCTATCGTGGGGGGCGAAGGCCCTGACGATATCGCTGCTGCGCCAGCTGGTGCTCTCCAATACCACCATGCTGGTCTGGCTGGCCGGATAGTAGGTGAGGGTAGCGATATAGCCGGTGGTGTAGCCGCTATGGCTGTATTCGAGCAAGCCATCGGCCTGGCTGATCTGCAAACCCAGGCCATAAGCCAGCGTGCCCCAGCGATGTGGCCGCTCGCTACTGGGGGTGACCATGGCGCGGTAGCTGGCCGACGACAGTAGCTTGCCCCCGTGCAGGCAGGCTTGCCACCGTACCAGGTCATCGGCACTGGCAACGATGCCGCCGGAGGCGATGGCGACCGCGCCCTTGCCTGGCAGTAGTGCACCATCCTCTTGTTCATGCAGGCCTGGCTGCCTGGGCTGCTGGTCCTGCATGGCGGCGCTGTGCATGCCGCACAGCTGGAATACTTCCTTGGCCAGTTGTGCATAGCTTTGCCCGCTGCTGCTGGCCGCTACCTGGCCCAGCAGATCGTAACCTCGATTGGAATAGGCAAACTGGCTGCCGGGCGGGGTGCTGGGTGGGCCAGCGTCACCCGTCAGGCCCGCTGTGTGGTCAAGCAGCTGGCGCAAGGTGACTTGGCTACGCCAGGCAGGGTCGAGCTGCGGAAGGTACTTGCCTACCGGTGCATCCAGCTGGGCGCGGCCGGCATCCACCTCTCGCAGGACGATGGCTGCGGTGATCTGCTTGGTCAGCGAGCCGATGACAAAGCGCGGCGGCAGATCTGCAGCGGCGAGTTGCTGGTATTGCCATAGGGTGGCGCCCGCCCGGCTGATCAGGGCCACCCCGCGGAATGGTCGGTCTGGCAAGGGGGCCAGTGCGGCGGTATAGGGTGGCAGCGGGTGGGCAGCCAGCGCCAGGGGGCTGATCAGTGCAAGTAGCATGGTGTGGGCCAGTGGAGAGGTGGTGCGGAGTCTCGGCTACTGGTACGCCCAGTGCCACCGTCACGACTGCAACCGCTGTAACGTCCTAGGCGAAAGCATGGCTGTTCTTTGAAAAGGCACTTGGATCCCGCTTTGAACTGCAGTTTTTCAGCGATTCAAGCGCATGACAGGCGTTTGTCTGCATCGTAATGTTTCTGGATGCGACTTTTTCAGATTATGCTTATGGAGAGAGCCATTCATCCCTGCAAAGCATGCGAATTCAACTCAAAGGCCGGCCATGAGCCGCGATAAACGTACAGCCCGCCGCGTTCCGGTAGCCTGTCCCGCGCGTATCCGCACTCTGGATATCGGGCCGAGCTATTACGGCACCTGTACTGACCTTTCTGTTGGCGGCCTCACGATACATAGCAACTTCGTGCCCCGCCACGACGAGGAGCTAGAGGTGACGGTGATGCCGCCGCGCAACGGTGGCAAGGCGGTACCGCCGATGACAGCCAGGGTGAAGGTACGTCGCTGCCATGAGATCGAAGCTGGGTTGACCTATGAAATTGGCCTTGAGATCGTGCAGATACTGACCTGAAGCTTTGGGCTGCGTGCACCGAAAACAAAACGGCGACACCAAGTCGCCGTTTTGCTGCCTGGCAAGAAGCGCTGCCAAGCGAGGGGGCGGCGAAACTTACTCGGTACGGAACACCGCCAGCGTGCCATCGAGTTGCTGTGAGGTCTCACCCAACTGGCGAGCTGCCTCGCCCATGCCCTCGGCCTTGTCGCGATTGGCCTGCATGGTGGCGTTCAGCGCCAGCAGTGCCTCCCGTATAGCATCGACTGATTGCCGGGCGGCATCGGCGTCCTGGGCGCTTTCACCGACCACGCCGCTGGTCTGGGACATCAGCTCGGCGGTGCTGGCGATAGCGGCATCTACCGTGCCGGAGGCGGCCACCAGGCCATCAATCTGGCGTGCCTGATCGTCAACCTGCTTGCTGGTGGCTTCGATAGTGGACAGGATGCGGCTGACCATCTCGTTGGTCTTGCCCAGGGTCTCCTTGGTTTGCCCTGCGAGTTTGCGTACCTCATCCGCCACAACGGCAAAGCCACGGCCCATTTCACCGGCACGGGCGGCTTCGATGGCTGCGTTCAGCGCCAGCAGATTGGTCTGTTCGGAAATATCGGCAATGGTGCGAAGTATGCCGGTGATCTCGCGGACATTGCCTGACAGTGTCTTGAAGGCACCGGTGAACTCGCGATTGGCCTGGGCGCCGGCTTCAATCTGGCCAGTCATGGTATCGATTTGCTGGCGAGCGTCGCCCAGCTTGGCTTCCACCTTGCCTATCTCGGCCCGCAGGCTGTTGGCGCGCTCGGCCGACTGGGCGGTGACGCTTGCGATCTCGTCGGCCCGATGGGTGACCACGTCCAGGCCCTCGGCGGCTTGTATGGTGTCGCTGGAGATGGCGGCCGTCTGTTCGACAAACTCGGTGGAGATGCGTGCATTGCCGCCTGAGGCTGACTTGGCTTCGCCCAGTGCCTGCCGAAAGCTGGCCATCAGTTCGTTGAGATTGCGGGCGATATGGCCCAGCTCATCGCCATGGCTGGCATCGACGTGCAGGGTGAGGTTCTTGTCGCGGGCGATGGTATCGATGGTCTGGCTGATGGCCTGCACCCGCCGGACGATGATGCCCACCAGCAGGTAAGACACCAGCATGCCCAGAATGAAGCCCACTGCACCAATGGCAATCGAGTAGAGGAAGGTGGTTGCCAGTTCCTTGCCGACATGGTCTACCCTGACATCGGCGCCGATCAGGTAGACCTTGCCGTTCTCTGTCTTGAAGGGCACCAGAACGGCGCGCAGGGGGCCATTGGCGTCGTAGTCGGCATAGCTTTCCTTGCCCTGGCTCAGAGCGGCCTTGGCGGCCTGGGGGGCGCTGGTGAAGTTGGCAAAGTGCTTGTGGTAGGTGTCCTTCTTCTTGTCCTCGGCGCTGAATCCGTCGGCCAGGTAAACCAGCTTGCCGTCGCTGCTGCCAACAAAATACAGGTAGCTCAGGCCTACTTTGTCGGCCAGTTGTCGCAGCTTCTCGCCTACCCGGGTGTATTCGGTATCGGATATCCCGCCCGCCGAGCTACCGCGTGAGATATAGCTGTCGCCCACCAGATCGGGCGCTGCGCTGGCTGCGGCGACCAGCTTGCCATCGATGCCGGCCAGTACGGTCTGCGATTTGAGGTAGTAGGCGTAGCTGGTATAGAGCACACCGGTGATGAAGTTTGCGACAAAGAAAATGGCCAGCAGCTTGACCTTGAGAGAGCGGTTGCGCAGCGACCAGCCCCCAGGCTTGGCAGCGGGTAGGTGGGGGAGCTTGAAGGTCCAGTTCAGGGGCTTGCGCATCGGCTTGTTCTCCGCGTTGACTTGGCTTTTTTATGAGGAAACTATAAGCGATAGCCGATATCCTGGCAGCTATACTGCGTCACTTCCCCGCTTCCAGACTCTAGTTATGATGTTTTCTCCTGCTGTGCAACTGCTGGATACCCCAAGCCCGCTGGCCTGGCGCCTGTTCTTTGTGGCGGGCAAATTATTGCTGCCCGCAGTGGAAGGGGCGGCATTGGCACCGGTGCCTGTACTGGATTTCGAACCGACGGCGAGTAGCCGGCACTATCTGGGCAGGCTGGATGGCCTGGATTGCTGGGCCATCACCCTGGCGGACGTGCCTGACGGTTGGCAGCCCATGGCCTTGCGCGCCGCCATGATGCAGATGCCGGCGCCGTTGCTCAACCTGGCGGTGCGGGCGGCACAGATAGTGGAATGGGATAGGACCCACCGCTACTGTGGCGCCTGCGCCACGCCAACCGAGCACAAGCCTGGCGAGCGCGCGCGCGTCTGCCCCAGTTGCGGCCAACTGGCCTACCCCCGCCTGAGCCCAGCCATGATGGCCTTGGTGTGGCGGGAGGGTGAACTGCTGCTGGCGCGCTCGCCTGGGTTTACGCCGGGCATTTATAGCGCGCTCGCGGGCTTTGTGGAGCCAGGCGAAACCCTGGAGGAGTGCGTGGTGCGCGAGGTGGAGGAGGAGGTGGGGCTGCAGGTCAGCGATCTACGCTACTACGGCAGCCAGAGCTGGCCTTTTCCGCATAGTTTCATGCTGGCCTTCACTGCGCGCTGGGTAGGGGGCGAAATCGTGCCGCAGGCCGGGGAGATCGAGCATGCTGCGTGGTTCCCTCTGGATGGCCTGCCGGGCATACCGCCGCGCTTCAGCATAGCGGGACACCTGATACGCGATACGGTGGCTGCCATGCAAGGGGCGGCGAGCTGATGGATGTGACGCTGGTGACGGCTGGCCCCTATCTGGCGGCACAGCCTGATGACTGGTATGTCAGCCAGATACACCACGAAGAGCGCTTGCTGGCAACGGCGTTGGCTGCTTTGGGCCTGCAGAGCCAGCGCGCCGACTGGGCTGATGGCCAAGTGGACTGGCGCCAGACACGTTGTGCGGTGCTGCGTTCTACCTGGGACTATTTCCATCGTTACGACGCCTTCTCGGCCTGGCTGGCGGGCGCCGACGGCCAGACCATGCTGCTCAACCCTTTGCCGCTGCTGCGCTGGAATATCGACAAGCGCTACCTGGCTGATCTGGCGCAGGCGGGCGTGGCGATAGTGCCTACCCGTTTTGTAGCACGGGGGGATTCGGCCAGCTTGGTGCAACTGGCGGCAGAGCAGGGCTGGGATGCCGTGGTGTTCAAGCCGGCCGTGTCTGGCAGTGCCCGATTAACCTACCGTGCCGAGGGCTCGGAACTGCAGGCGCTGCAAGCTGTGTTTGCGGCCTGTGTGGCTGGCGAGGACATGCTGGTGCAGCCATTCCAGCCTGAGATTCTTGCCCTGGGCGAGGTGTCGCTGATGGTGATGGATGGCCGTTACACCCACGCCATACGCAAATTGCCCAAGGCAGGGGATTTTCGGGTGCAGGACGACCATGGTGGCACGGTTCAGCCCTATGCGCCGAGCAGGGCCGAGGTGGCCTTTGCCGAGGCCGCCGTTGCTGCCTGCCCAAGCCTGCCGGCCTACGCCAGGGTGGATTTTGTGGTGACAGCAGAAGGGTGCCGCCTGATGGAGCTGGAGCTGATAGAGCCAGAGTTGTTCCTGCGCTTCCATCCCCCGGCGGCCGATGCCCTGGCGGCTGCCATTGCCCGGCGTTTGGCCACTTAGCTGTAACTGCTAGGCGGTCGCTTGTGGCTGCTTCAGGCTTACGGGGCCGGGTTGGTAGCCCATCGTCTGCAAGGCTTGTGACAGCCACTCGGCGGCCGGGCCAGCCAGGCCTGGTGGGGCGCTTAGGGTAAACTCGATATGCAGGCCGCTGTGGCGGGCGTTACCGTAGCTGGGCAGGCAGGAAAGCTTGATATCCGGATGGCGCGCCAGCAGGTTCTCCATCAGATCGATCAGGTCACCCTCCTTGGCGTCGGGCACGATCAGGCTGGCGATCTCTTCTACAATACCCAGGTGGCGATAGTGCTGATCCAGCACCCAGCGCACCATGGGGTGGGCCATCTCGGGAAAACCCGGTACGAAGTAGTGCCGGGCCAGGCTGAAACCGGCGATCTGATTGATGGGGTTGGGGATCAGCTGGCAGCCGTCGGGTAGCTGCGCCATGCGGATACGGTTGGGGTAGGCCGCTTCGCCAAAGCGCTCGGTAATCAGCGCGGTCGCTTCCGGGTGCTGTACCAGGGGCAAGCCCGCTGCTGCTGCGGCAGCCTGCCTGCTGTGGTCATCGGGCGTGGCGCCGATACCACCAAAGCTGAAAACGATGCAGTCGCCAGCCAGCGTCTCCCTATATAGGACGGTCTGTGCGGCTGGATCGTCGCCGATGTAGCGGGCCCAGGCGAGCTGCAATCCGCGGCTGTTCAGTTCCTGGGCGGCAAAGCGCAAATGCTTGTCTTCGCGCCGGCCGGAGAGAATCTCGTCGCCGACGATGATGACGCCAAATTGCTGGGGCATGCTTGGGATACTCCGTGTCGAGAGGTACTGGCGACCCTGACCGGGCCAAGGTGGCCCTCCATCATGGCACGATGAAAACGGCCCGCCTAGGGGCGGGCCGAACGTGCTGCATGACTCGGTACAACGAGCTTATTCGCCCAGATAGGCGTGCTGTACCTTTTCATTGGCCAGTAGGGCATCGGCGCTGTCGGCGTAAGTGATACGGCCACTTTCCATCACATAGCCACGATTGGCGGTCTTGAGCGCCAACTTGGCGTTCTGTTCCACCAGCAGCATGGTCACGCCTTCGCTGGCAATCTGCCGGATGATCTCGAAGATCTTCTGCACGATGATGGGGGCGAGACCCATGGAGGGCTCGTCCAGCAGCAGCAGCTTGGGGCGGCTGAGTATGGCACGGCCCATGGCCACCATTTGCTGTTCCCCGCCGGACAGCGTACCGGCCAACTGCTTGTAGCGCTCCTTCAGGCGTGGAAACAGGCCGTAGACCCGCTCCAGATCCATCAGGATCTCGGCCTTGTCGTTGCGGTAGTAGGCGCCCATCCACAGGTTTTCCTCCACCGTCAGGCGGGGGAAGATGCCACGGCCTTCCGGCACCATGGCCAGGCCACGAGAGACATAGTGATGCACCGGAATACGGGTGCTGTCCTCGCCGTTGTAGATGATGGTGCCGGCAGCCGGCTTGACCATGCCCACCAGGGTCTTGAGGGTGGTGGTCTTGCCTGCGCCGTTGGCGCCGATCAAGGCCACCAGCTCGCCCTGCTTGATCTCCAGGTCTATGCCTTTGACGGCCTGGATGCCGCCATAGGCAACCTGCAGGCCTTTTACTTCCAGCAGTGTTTTCTGTTCGCTCATGCTATGTCCTTACCCGCTCAGTCCGGCGACGCACCGAGGTAGGCCTCGATCACGCGCGGGTTGTTCTTGACCTCTTCAGGTACGCCTTCGGCAATCTTCTTGCCGTAGTCCAGTACGGCAATACGGTCGCACAAGCCCATCATCAGCTTCACGTCATGTTCGATCAGCAGGATGGTGACGCCATCGTTGCGTATCTTCTCCATGAGCTTCTTCAGGTCGTCGGTTTCCTTGGGGTTCATGCCGGCAGCGGGCTCGTCCAGCGCCAGCAACTGCGGGTCGGTTGCCAGTGCGCGGGCGATTTCCAGCCGGCGCTGGTCGCCATAGGACAGATTCTTGGCAAACTCGCCGCCGTGCTTGCGTATCCCCACGTAGTCGAGCAGCGACTGCGCCCGTTCGTGGATGCCAGCCTCTTCGGCACGGGTCTTGGGGTCGCGGAAGACCGCCCCCAGTACGTTGGCACGGGTACGGACATGGCGCCCGACCATGACGTTCTCCAGGGCCGTCATGTTGTGGAACAGACGGATGTTCTGGAAGGTCCGGGCGATGCCGCTTTCCACCACCACATTGGGCTTCTTGCGGAACAGGTCTATGCCCTTGAAGGTGAACTTGCCTTCGTCGGGCTGGTACAGACCGGTCAACACGTTGAACAGCGTGGTCTTGCCGGCGCCATTGGGGCCGATCAGACCGTAGATCTCGCCCTTGTTGATGGACAGCGCCACATCGCTGAGAGCATGCAGGCCACCAAAGCGCTTGTGTATGCCAGAAATCTCCAGCAGGACTTCGCCATTTGCTTGATTAGCCATGAGCGGCCTCCTTCTCTGCATCCTTGGCCTTGAGGTCATCGTCCTCATGGAACTCAGCCTTGCGTTGCTTGGAAGGCCACAGACCCTCCGGACGTACCAGCATGACGAAGATCAGGGCAATGCCGAACAGCAACATGCGGAGGTTCTCGGGGTTGACCAGGCGCTCGCCTATCAGCTTGTCCTGCAGGGGGTTGACCACGTCACGCAGTACCTCGGGGGTGAGGAACAGCAGTACCGCACCCAGAATGACGCCGGGGATATGACCCATGCCGCCCAGCACCACCATGGCCAGTACCACGATGGACTCCATCAGGATAAAGCTCTCGGGGGACACAAAACCCTGGAAGCTGGCAAACATGGCGCCAGAGACACCACCAAAGCTGGCACCCATGGCGAAGGCCAGCAGCTTGACGTTGCGGGTGTTGATACCCATGGCCTGTGCCGCAATCTCGTCTTCCCGTATGGCTACCCAGGCACGGCCGATACGCGAGCTTTGCAGGCGGATGGAAACCACGATGATCAACAGCGCCAGTGCCAGGAACAGGTAGTAGTAGAGGTGGACGCTACGGAACTCGATACCGAACACGGTGATGGCCTGGGAGAACTTGTGGCCGAACAGCGACACGGGTTCGATCAGGTTCACACCTTGCGGGCCGTTGGTGATGTTGATGGGGCGATCCAGGTTGTTCATGAACAGGCGGACGATCTCGCCAAAACCCAGGGTCACGATAGCCAGGTAGTCACCACGCAGTTTCAGCGTGGGTGAGCCCAGCAGCACACCGAATATGCCCGCCAACAGCGCCGCCAGCGGTAACACCACCAGCAAAGGCATGTGCAACAGCCACTCGAAGCCCGTGCCTGACAGCATGGGTACCAGGTGTGGCGAGTTCAGCAGGGCATAGACATAGGCCCCAACAGCGTAAAAGGCGATGTAGCCCAGGTCCAGCAGGCCGGCATAGCCCACCACGATGTTAAGACCCAGCGCCAGCATGATGTAGAGCATGGCGAGGTCGAGGTTACGCACCCAGGTATTGCCCAGGGTGGCGCCCATGACAAACGGCAGCACCGCCAGTACCACGGCGAAGATCGCCATGCCGGCGTAGGCCGCTGGCTTGGATTGTTTGATGTTGGCTAGCATGTTCTCTCTCTCCCGATCAGGCGCGTTCGGCGACACGTTCGCCCAGCAGGCCGCTGGGGCGGAATACCAGCACCAGGATCAGCACCATGAAGGCAAAGATGTCCTGATAGTGGCTACCCAGCACACCACCGGTAATCGGGCCCAGGTAACCGGCGCCGACGCTCTCGATAATGCCCAGCAGGAGGCCGCCAGCGACCGCGCCAGCCAGGTTGCCGATACCACCCAGCACGGCTGCGGTGAAGGCCTTCAGGCCTATCATGAAGCCCATGGTGGGGTAGGCCAGACCGTAGTTGGCGCCAACCATCACGCCGGCCACGGCACCGAGTGCCGAGCCGATGACGAAAGTCATGGAGATAACGTAGTTGATATTGACGCCCATCAAGCTGGCGACCGACTGATTCATGGATACTGCGCGCATGGCACGACCCAGCTTGGTCTTCTCGACCATGATGAGCAGGCCACCCATGACAACCAGGGCCAGTACAACGATGAGTATCTGCAGATCGGTAATCACGGCGCCCATGAAGTCGTGCGAGGCATGGGGCAGCAGATCAGGGAAGGAACGGGGATTGTTCTTCCAGATCAGCACGGCAACCTGCTGCAGCACGATGGAGATACCGATGGCGGTGATCAGTGGGGCCAGGCGTGGTGCTTTACGCAACGGTCGGTAGGCTACCCGCTCGATGGTGAAGCCCAGCAGCATGGTGATGGGTATGGAGACCAGTAAGCCGGCCACGACCAGCAGTGGCCCTGGCAGGTTGACGCCGCTACCCGAGAGGATGCTGACAGCCGAGATGGTGATCATGGCGCCCATCATCACGATTTCGCCATGGGCGAAGTTGATGAGCTGCAGGATGCCGTAGACCATGGTGTAGCCCAGAGCGATCAGCGCATAGATGCTGCCGACTACCAGGCCGTTGATAAGTTGCTGGATGAAAATGTCCACGCGTTGACTCCTCGTCTTGTTGCGTGAGGGAAAGCGAATCGTGCCGGGTAGGCAAACGAAACCCCGTGTGCCTCAGAATTATTATATTGAGGCGGGCCTGATTGTGACTGGGGTATGACTACAGTTGTAGTTGGGGAAAACCGGAAGTGAAAAAGGCGGCGTCTTTCGACGCCGCCTTTGTTGTAACAACCTTACTGCTTAGGTTGTTCAGCAGGCGCTGCTGCGGCTGCCGGTGCGGCAGCTGGGCTGCCCACGGTAGCCACTGCTTCCCACTTGCCAGCCTTGACCTGATACACGGTCACCTGGCCGCCGACGATATCGCCCTTCTCGTCGAACTTGATGGGGCCGGTTACGCCTTGGTAATCGGTCTTGGCCAGTTCGGGCAGGTACTTGGCCGGATCGGCCGAGCCAGCACGCTTCATGGCTTCTACCATCAAGCGCGTTGCATCGTAGGTGAACGGTGCGTAGATCTGGATGTCGGTGTTGAACTTGGCCTTGTACTTCTTATCGAAGTCGGCGAAGCCAGGCATCTTGTCCTTGGGCATGCCAGGCTGCGAAGCAAACTGGCCTTCGGCGTTGTCGCCGGCCAGCTTGATGTATTCGCCGGTCTGGAAGCCGTCGCCACCGATCACCTTGGCGGCAATGCCCAGCTTCTTCAGCTGCTGGGTCAGCGGGCCGGCCTGAGCGTCCATGCCGCCGTAGAAGATCACGTCCGGCTTCTTGCCCTTGATGGTGGTCAGAATGGCCATGAAATCGGTGGCCTGGTTGGTGGTGAACTCACGACCCACCACTTCCACGCCCTTGGCCTTGGCGGCCTTCTCGAATTCGTCTGCCAGGCCTTGGCCGTAGGCGGTACGGTCGTCGATGATGGCGACCTTCTTGGCCTTCAGGTTGGTGGCAGCAAACTCACCCAGCGCGCCGCCTTGGGCGACGTCGTTGGCGATCACGCGGTAGGCAGTCTTGAAGCCTTGCAGCGTGTATTGCGGGTTGGTGGCAGATGGCGAGATCTGCGGAATGCCGGCATCGGAATACAGCTTGGAGGACGGGATGGTGGTACCCGAGTTCAGGTGACCGATCACGCCGGCAACCTTGGCATCCACAAAGCGCTGGGCCACGGTGGTGGCGGTCTTGGGGTCAGCCTGGTCATCTTCCGAGATCATCTCGAACTTGACCTTCTTGCCGCCGATCTCAACGCCTTCGGCGTTCAGTTCTTCGATGGCGAGGCGGACGCCGTTTTCATTGTCCTTGCCCAGGTGGGCGATGTTACCGGTCAGCGGTGCTGCGTGACCGATCTTGATCACTTCGTCGCCGGCGGGTGCGGCAGCGGCGGGTGCACCAGCTGCATCAGGTGCCGGCGCTTCTTCTTGTTTGCCGCAAGCGGCGAGTGCCAGTACGGCGGTGGCGATCAGGCTGTAACGAGCCAAGGTCATGAATGTTCCCCTTTTGACAAACGCGGTATTCCGAAATTAGGAACTGCACAGTATGCGCAATCCGACAACGAGCCAAAATGCGTGCGGAATATTGCGCTCCAACTTTTGCGCTTGTCAACGTGGGATAAGCCCTGTCGTAAAACCGCGAATTTGGCTTGTACCAAGGCTTTGCGGGTAATCCCTAACTCATACCACCAGGTCCAGTTGCTGCATGGTCCCGACCTTGCCGGTCTCGGACAGATAGATGCCAGAGCGCCGTATCTGTCCATGTTCTATATTCTGTTGATCTGTCAGGGAAAAATCGGTTTGTGCGTTGTCCAGATAGAGCGCGCCGATACCCAGGCTCTTGAGGTCGGACAGGTGGGTTACACCGTCGGTATCCCGTGTCCATAGCTTGAGTTGCGCCCAGACGCCATCATTTTCGTCTATCCAGCCATTGCCATCCTGATCGTGCCGGGCCAGATCAGCGAAACCATTGCCACTCAGCGCACCAAACAGCTCGCTACCATCGTTGATGGTGCCATCCTGGTTGGCATCCAGTGCCAGAAAACCGCTACCCTGGCCCAGAAAGGACATGGTATCGAGCTGGCCGTCGGCATCCAGGTCAAAGGTGACTTTGTCGTTGCCCAGACTGGCCGTGGCGGCGGCATAGTTGATGACCAGCGGGTCTTTCTTCATGCCGGGCGATGCAGCGGTAAGGCTGAACTCGCGCTCTTCGCGGTAGTAGCGGCTGAGGTCCAGTGCGGCACTGAAGGCAATCTCCTGGCCGTCTGCCGTAGTTATGCGGCCGCCAGCCGTAAAGCGCGTGTATTCGCTTTCTTCCAGCACTTCGCGGTAGTGGTAGTCGATACGCCACTCGGCCTGCGCCGGGCCGGCGGGTATGGCGCTGGCCTCGCCACTGGTCGTTGCGCCGATGTTGCGTTGCGCAGGCACAACATTCTCGGTTTCCAGGTCGCGGCCCGTGAGGTGTTTGACCAACTGGCGCACCAGCGGCCAGAGTGGGTTGCTCTCCAGTGCCAAGCGTAGGTCGTAGCCCGTGTCGGCCGCCTGGGTGGTGACACCCTGGGTGGAGAGGGCAACGCTTTCCTGCGGGGGCGGTGGGGCAGGGCGGAAGCTGGTGTTGATGCGCGTCTCTATGGTTTGCCGACGCGCAGCCTCGCGCTGGCCAGCAAGCTGGACCTGCGATTGCTCGATTTTCATCTGGTTTTCTCCTGGCCGCCTGTCAACGGCTTTATGCCCAGATATCGGCAAGGCGAAGGATAACTTGATGATATGCAAGGCTATCCTGGCGGGCAGGCGCCAGAGCCTGTTCAAAGTCTTTTTGCGGTGAAAATACTTTGAACAGGCTCTTACATCTGGCCGTGCTCTGCCAGTGAATGGCTGCCGTGGCGGGTTACCACGAAATGATCGAGCAGCCGTATATCAAGCAGTGACAAGGCTTGCTTAACGGTGCGTGTCAGGTGCAGATCGGCCTCGCTGGGTTGGCTGACGCCTGAGGGATGGTTGTGGGCAATGATCAATGCCCCGGCATTCAACTGCAGTGCCCGCCGTGCGATCTCGCGCGGGTGGACGCTGGCCTGGTCCAGCGTGCCGCGAAACAACACCTCGGCGCTGATCAGGCCATGCTGGGTATCCATAAAAAGTGCGCCGAAGCATTCGCGGTCTTCTCCGCCCAGCCACAGGCGCAGGTAATCGCGCACCGCAGCAGGTTGGCTGAGGGCCTGGGGGCGGCTCAGCTGCTCTCCCAGGGCGCGGCGGCTCATTTCCAGTATGGCTTGCAACTGGCTGTACTTGGCAGCGCCCATGCCGGGGATGCGGCAGAGTTCGGTCAGGCTGGCGTCAAACAGCTCGGTGAGCGAACCAAAGTGCTGCAGCAGCTCGCGTGCCAGGTCCACCGCATTCTTGCCTGGTATGCCTACCCGAAGGAAGATGGCCAGCAGCTCGGCATCGGACAGGCTGCTGGCGCCATGTTGCAGCAGTTTTTCGCGGGGGCGTTCGTCGGTGGGCCAGTCGGTTATCGGCATGGGTTTGGGTGGGCGAGAGGGATGCTTTACACTTTCGGGCTGAGCAGGCTTATTTGTAAAGGAATTCTGATGCGAGAGCAGCAAGCATGAATCGCCCCAAGCGTGTTTTGCTGGGTGTGACCGGTGGTGTGGCTGCCTACAAGGCTGCGGAGCTTACACGGCTGTTTGTCAAGGCTGGGCATGATGTCCAGGTGGTGATGACCGAAGCGGCCACCCGGTTTGTGGCGCCAGCCACCTTCCAGGCCTTGTCGGGCCGGCCGGTGTTTACCGATCTGTGGGATAGCCGGGTCGATAACCATATGGCCCATATCGATCTGGGCCGAGAGGCGGATCTGATACTGGTGGCGCCTGCATCCGCCGACTTTATGTTCAAGCTGGCCCATGGCGCAGCCGATGATTTGCTGTCTACGCTGTGCACTGCCCGGGATTGCCCCCTGTTAGTGGCGCCTGCCATGAACCGGCAGATGTGGGAGAACCCACCCAACCAGCGCAATGTGCAGCAGCTAAGGCAAGATGGCGTGCTGGTGCTGGGGCCGGATGAGGGTGACCAGGCCTGCGGCGAAACGGGTTTTGGCCGCATGCTGGAGCCAGAAGCCCTGTTTGAACTGGTTGAGGCCGCTTTCCAGCCCAAATACCTGAAGGGCAAGAAGGTACTGATTACCGCCGGGCCTACCTTTGAGCGCATCGATGCGGTGAGAGGCATTACCAATTCCAGCTCAGGCAAGATGGGTTTTGCCATTGCCCGCGCGGCATTGGAGGCCGGTGCCGAAGTGACGCTGGTTGCCGGCCCAACATCGTTGAAGACCCCGGTGGGTGCACGGCGCTTGGATGTGGAGAGCAGCAAGGATATGCTGGCTGCCGTCAATGCGGCTGTCAGCAAGACTGATATCTTTATCAGTGTGGCGGCGGTGGCCGACTACTATGTACTGAATCCATCCGAGCAGAAGATCAAGAAGGATGCCCATATCCTGACCCTGGAACTGGCGCCCAATCCCGATATCCTGGCCAACGTGGCTGGTTTGGCTGATCCACCGTTCTGTGTGGGCTTCGCCGCTGAGAGTGAAAACCTGCTGGAGTACGGCGAACAGAAACGCCGGCGCAAGAAACTGCCTTTGCTGGTGGCCAACCAGGTGCAGTCAGCCATTGGGGCTGACGACAATGAAGTCTTTCTGCTTGACGACCACGGCCAGCACAAGCTGCCGCGTGCCCCCAAGCAAGAGATTGCCCGTGCCATCGTGCAATACACCGCCAAGCTTTATCATGAGTACCATAAGCCATGAAAAAACAGATCGACGTACGTTTGCTGGATGACCGCCTGAAAGAGCACCCACCGGCTTATGCCACCGGCGGCTCAGCCGGGCTGGACCTGCGTGCCTGCCTGGAAGCACCATTGGATTTGCAGCCGGGTGCCACCAAGCTGGTACCCACCGGAATGGCTATCCACCTAGCCGATCATCACCTCGCCGCCATGATATTGCCGCGTTCTGGTCTGGGGCATAAGCACGGCATCGTGTTGGGTAACCTGGTGGGGCTGATTGATTCAGACTACCAGGGACAGATCTTTGTTTCGGTCTGGAACCGTGGCAACGAGCCTTTTGTGATCCAGCCCATGGAGCGTATTGCCCAACTGGTCGTGGTGCCGGTCGTGCAGGTCGGTTTCAATATCGTGGACGAGTTCCCCGCCAGCGATCGGGGTGAGGGGGGCTTCGGTAGTACCGGCAAGCACTGACCGTGCAGTAGCAGGCCCGGCCTGTACTGCGCTAGCCAGAAAAGCAAAAAGCCACCTGTATGGTGGCTTTTTGCTGCGGCTTTGCTTTTGCTGCCTGACGGGTGTTTAGACACCCAACTCTTCTACCCAAGCCAAGGCTGATACATGGGCCTTGTTGAGCATTTCCGGGGTCAGCTGCAAGTGCTCGCACAAACGCGGCACATCGGCCATCTCGGGGTCTTCGCAGGCTTCGGCCAGCTCCAGGAAGGGACCATAGATACCGGTGCGGCTGAGCAGTGCGTCAGAGACGGCATCTGGGAGCAGCAGGGTTTCCAGGATCTTCTCCATGGGCATGTCCAGCATCACATCCAGCAGCGAGAACACGCCAACGATGAACAGATTATCGCGATCGGTTCCGTCGAGCATGTGGCTGCCCAGCAATTCGACCAGCCTGCCACGGGTGACGGCGGTTTTCATCAGTGCAGGCGGGGTGCCGGCGTCGGAGCTGGCGGTAACCAGCAACAGGGTGAGCCAGCGGTACAGCTTTTGGTAGCCCAGTATGGTGACGGCGTGGCGGAAGGAATGAATTTCGCAGGAGAGGCCAAATCCTGCCGAATTGATATAACGCAGCAGTTTGAACGACAGGGCCACATCTCGCTTCAACGCATTCTCGATCTCGGTGATCTCGGCGTTGTTGCGCAGCATGTTGAGCAGGGTGAGGATATTGGCGTAGGCCGGGTTGATCACCTTGGCCGAGAGCGTCTCGGGGTGGGCGAAGTAGTAGCCCTGGAAGCAGTCCATGCCCACATCCAGGCAGAACTTGAACTCATCCTTGGTCTCGACCTTTTCTGCCACCTGCAGCACAGGGAACTTGCGCAGCTCCTTGGACAGGCTCTTCACGTTCTCCAGGCCCAGTTGCTGGATATCGAGCTTCACATAGTTGGCAAACTCGAGAAAGGGAGCCGTCTGCGGGGTGTAGGTAAAATCGTCCAGCGCAATACCGAAGCCCTGGGCGCGTAGTTCCTTGGCGCGTGCCAGCAACTCGGGGGTGGCATTGACCGACTCGACGATCTCCAGCACCACACGCTGCGGATGCAGCAGCTCGAGAAAGTTGCTCTCCAGCATGGATGTGGCGACGTTGACGAAGGCCAGCTTGCTACCTACCAGCCAATCCGCGCCCATATTGGACAGGGTGTTGACCAGGATATTGGTGCCGGCCTGCATATCGCTGGAGAAGTCCGCCGTCAGGGAGGACTGATCCAGTCGAAACAGCAACTCATAACCTATGATCTGCTGCTGGCGGTTAAGTATGGGCTGACGGCCGATAAAGGCGTTGTTCTGCATAGTGACTCGCGGTAGGCGGAAGCAGTCGGATGGATTCTATACGGCGGCCTTCATTATGCAGACCGCCGACCCCCTTGGCAATTTGGCTTCAGGCCTTGTTCGACAGCATTTCCAGGAATTGCGACGTCTTGATGGCAGACTGATCAGACTGGTTGTCTTCAAGCAGGTCTTCCATATCAAGTACCAGTACGACTGAACCATCGCCGGACAAGGTAGCACCGGCAACGCCACGTGGGCGTATGTTCTGCAGCGGTTTAATTACCACGTCATCGCGACCGATGAAGCTGTCTATGGCCAGGATGAAGCTATTCTCGCCAGATTGCATCAATACACCGAACTGCGGCGTCTGGGTTTCCTGCCAGCCAAGCAGCCGCGCCAGGGAGCGCACCGAGAGGATCTCATCGCGCACCACGATGGTGGCGCGGCCGGAGACTTCCTGTACCTGCTCGGAACGGATGGGGATGATTTCCCGCACCATGGCCAGAGGCACGCCAAAGGGCTGGTCGCAGACCTTGACCACCAGTACAGGCAGTATGGCCAGGGTAAGCGGCAGGGAGATGGCAAAGCGGGTGCCTTCCCCTACCACGGAGTGGATGTCGATGCGGCCATTGAGCTTCTGGATATTGGTCTTGACCACATCCATGCCCACACCACGGCCCGATACGCTGGAGATCTGATCCTTGGTGGAGAAGCCAGGCATGAAGACCAGTTGCAGCGCCTGCTTGTCATCCAGGCTATTGGCGGTTTCAAGGTCGATCAGGCCTTTTTCCACGGCCTTGCGGCGGAGGAAGTCGGCACGCATGCCCTTACCGTCATCGACTATCTCGATCAGGATATGGTCGCCCACCTGGGTGGCCGACAACTGCACGATGCTCTTGGGCGGCTTGCCGGCGGCAATGCGCTCTTCTATGGTCTCGACGCCGTGGTCTACGGCATTGCGTACCAAGTGAACCAGGGGATCGTTGAGATCCTCGAGCATGGTCTTGTCGAGTTCGGTTTCCTCGCCACTGATGACCAGCTCCACATCCTTGCCCAGTTGCCGGGCCAGGTCGCGGGCCAGGCGGGGGTATTTCTGGAACAGCCGGCCTATGGGCTGCATGCGGGTTTTCATGACCGCGTTCTGCAGGTCGCTGACCAGCAGATCCAGTTGGCCTATGGCTTCATCCAGCGCCTTCAGGGTAGTGGAGTCGGTCTTGCCGTTAAGTATGTCGGTACGCAGGGTGGTCAGGCGGTTCTTGGTCAGGCCGATTTCGCCCGACAGGTTCAGTACCTGATCCAGCCGGTTCGTATCGATCCGGATGGTGGTTTCCTGCGCAGCCAGTTGCTGGGCAGCGGGTTGTGGCTTGGACGCCGGCGCGGGTGCCGCAGGCTTGAGCCCCATGGCGGGGGCGGCAGGCGTGGTGACGGCGGGGACGGATACTGGCGCGGCGGGCAGCGGTGCGGCAGATACAACAGGTGCCGGTGCTGCTGCTGGTGCGGCGGGAACCGGCGCACTGGCCGGCTTGGCAGCGGGCATGGGGGCGCCGGTGATGGCTGCATGCAGCATCACCCAATCGGGCTGGTTGCCATGACTGGCAGAGGCTGCAACTGGTGCCGCTCCCGCTGCCGGTGCAACCGCCAGGGCCGGGGCGGGTGCGGCTGCACTGGGCAGTCGCCCTTCCAGCGCGTCGTCCAGCTGGGTCAGCAAGGCGGCATCTGCTGGTGCTGGTGGCCGTGATTGTGACAGCGAGCCGAACATATCGCGCACCACACCGGTGGCGGCAAGAATGGCGTCCATCAGCTCGGGCGTCAGCTTGAGCTCGCCGTTACGGAGCTTGTCGAACAGGTTCTCGGTGCGATGGCACAAGTTGACCAGAGCGTCGACATTCAGGAAGCCCGCACCGCCCTTGATGGTATGAAAGCCCCGGAAGATGACGTTCAGGAGGTTCTTGTCATCGGGCCGCTTCTCCAGCTCGACCAGCTTGTTGTCCACGTCGGAAAGCAGCTCGGAGGCTTCCGTGAGGAAATCCTGCAGCAGGTCTTCCATGCCCGAAAAATCACTCATGGCATCATCCTTTTGGCTAGACCAGATCAGAAGCCCAGGCTGGCAAGCAGGTCATCCACCTGTTCCTGGTTGGTAACGACATCGGTACGGCCATCTGCATTGTAGACCGGGCCGTTTTCCAGGCTGGCATCGACTTCGCCTATGGGCAGGGGCTTGCCCGTGCCGGCTGGCGAGAACTGCACCAGGAACTCGAACAGGCTGCCTTCCATCTCCTTGGCCATTTCCACGATCTTCTTGATGACCTGGCCAGTCAAATCCTGGAAATCCTGCGCCATCATGATCTCGAGCAACTGCGAGTTGGTGGCGCGGGCATTGGCGGCAGATGTCTTCAGATGCTCGCGGGTGCGCGCGGCCAGCTGCTTGAACTCTTCGACCGACAATTGATTGGCGTAGAGCTTGTCCCATTCGCTGGCCAGGGCTTCGGAGTCAGCCTCGATCTTGTCCTGCAGCGGCTGGGCTACATCGACCGCATTCAGAGTGCGGTTGGCGGCTTGTTCGGTCAGGGTGGCCACATAGGACAGGCGGTCACGCGCATCGGGGATGGCGGCAGCGGCCTTTTCCAGCGATTTGTCATAGCCCATCTCGCGCAGTGCGTCGTGTACTTTGCGGGTCAGCTGGCCGATGCTGGCAAACATCGAGCGGGCTGGGTCGTCCATGTTCATGGCGGCAATGGGGGCAGCGCTCGGCGATGGTGTTTCAGCAACGGGTTCGGGCGCAGGCGCGGCGGCTGCCGGAGCAGGGGCAGGGGCAGGGGCCTCATCGGGTTGATTGGCATTGACGATGCTATCGAACAAGGCTTGCAGTTCGTCGGAGTCACCGCTGTTGATGGCTTTATCGCTCACGTTGGACTCCCGTTTTATTTGTTGAGGGTCTGGAAGATCTTGCCGAGCTTTTCATCAAGCGTAGCTGCCGTGAACGGCTTGACGATATAGCCACTGGCGCCTGCCTGTGCCGCCTCGACGATGTTCTCCTTCTTCGCCTCGGCAGTGATCATCAAAAAGGGCAGGTGCTTGAGCGTTGGATCGGCACGTACAGCCTTCAACAGTTCGATACCCGTCATGTTCGGCATGTTCCAGTCGGAAACGACGAAATCGAAAGTGGTGGACTTGAGCTTGTGCAGCGCGACCTGGCCATCCTCGGCCTCTTCGACGTTGCTGAAGCCCAGCTCCTTGAGCAGGTTACGAACGATGCGGCGCATCGTGGAAAAGTCGTCAACCACCAGAAATCGAATGTTCTTGTCCGTCATGTCTTGCTCCGAGAGACCCCGCGTACGGGCGTGCGGTTAACCGCGTTACGGTGTAGTTCAGCTTTGCAGGAAAGGAGAAATGGTTTCCGCCAATACGAAAGGATCGAATTTGGCGACGTAGGCGTCAACGCCCACGCTGCTGCCCATGGCCCGGTTGGCATTGGATGACAGCGAGGAGTGCATGACGACCGGAATACCCTGGAAACGGGTATCGGATTTGATGTGCTTGGTCAGCACATAGCCGTCCATCTCCGGCATTTCGGCATCGACCAGAATCAGCTTGAGATGGTGGCTCAGGGGTTGGCTGTCGTGCTGGTAACGGGTGGCAATGTTCTGCAACTTGTCCCAGGCCTCGGCGCCATTGTTTGCTTGCTGGTACTTGACGCTGATCTTGTCGAGCACGCTGACGATCTCCTTGCGGGCAACCACCGAGTCGTCCACAAAGAACATGAATTTTTCCTGGTCCACGCTGACCGAGGGAATATCTGGCACGAAGGTTTCACCGATGACACTGGCCAGTATCTGTTCGACGTCCAGTATCGATACCAGCTTGCCATCGTCGAGTTCGGTAATCGCGGTAATCAGCGCCTGGTTGCCGGCCAGCATGGTTTCCGGCGCACGCACCTTGTTCCAGTCCACCCGGATGATGCGGTCCACCGATCGCACCAGAAAGCCCTGGGTGTGCTTGGAGAACTCGGTAACGATCATGGTTTCTTCGTTTTGCGCATCCGGATCATTGGGGCAGACGAATTTGGCCAGGGAAATGACCGGGATGATATTGCCACGTAGTGAAATCACACCTTCCACGCCTACCGGCATATTGGGTGTCTTGGTGATCTTGGGGGTCTGCGAGACTTCCCTGACCTTGAAGACGTTGATCCCGAAGGTCTCGCGGGTACCCAGCGAGAACAACAGGATTTCCATCTTGTTCGAGCCCGCCAGCTTGGTGCGGGCATCGACGCTGTCGAGCAGGGTGGAGTTTGCGTTGGACATGGCTTTCCCTTGTACGCAGATCTATCTGTGGCTCAGTGCTGGGCGGCGTTACGCAACATGGTGGTGATCGCTTCCGTCAACTTGTGCGGCTCGAACTTGGCGACATAGGCATCGACGCCAACCGACTGCCCCAGCTTCTGGTTCGACATCCCCGACAGGGAAGAATGCATCAGGATGGGGATGCCAGCAAAGCGGGGGTCTCCCTTGACCGTCTTGGTCAGCATGTAGCCATCCATCTCGGGCATTTCCACATCCGTCAGTATCATATGTACGAAATCCCTGACCGGCTTGCCCAGCACTTCTGCCTGAGCCGCAATGCGTTGCAACTCGTCCCAGGCCCGTTTGCCGTTGATGGCTTCAACATAGTTGAGTTCAAGCGCATCCAGGGTTCGTTGTATCTGCTTGCGGGCAATGGCCGAATCATCGGCATAGAACACCGTCTTGCCAACCAGATCACTGACCGGCCGGATGGTCTTGAATTCGGCGGAGTCGTCCAGTTGATTGGTTTCGGCGAGGACTTTCTCCACGTCCAGCATCATCACCAGCTTGCCGCTGTCGAGTTCGGTAACGGCGGTAACCAGGCCGCGCAGATTGTTGTTGAGCATTTCAGGCGGTACCCGCATCTGCGACCAGTCCAGCCGCAGGATGGTGTCCACGGCCTCGACCAGGAAGCCCTGAGTGTGACCGTTGTATTCAGACACGATCATGATGTCGGGTTTGCTGTCGGTCTTGACGCCCACGTAGCTGGCAAGATCGATGACGGGTATCAGGTTGCCGCGCAGGCTGACCATGCCCTCCACCGCAGGAGGCATCTCGGGTGCCTGGGTGATTTCGGGAGTGCGCATCACTTCGCGCACCTTGAATACATTGATGCCGAAGTTTTCACGCCGGCCCGAACGTGTATCCATACCCAGCGTGAACAGCAGAATTTCTAGCTTGTTGGTGCCGGCGAGTTTGGTGCGCGCGTCGATTTTCTTGAGCAAGTCGGACACGGTTGCGGCTCCGCGGTAATGTTGGGGAGGCTGTGACGTTGCAAGCATGCGCGGTGGCATGGGATACCGGCAAACATCAGTCACTTCGAATATTCTACCTTACCCTGAATTGCGCATGCACTTCCTTGTGCTGGCGCAATCCTGAGGGGCAGCTTCGTTTTATTTATCGCCCTCCATGGCCCAGATTGCAAGCTGAGTGCGGTTTTCAGCACGACTTTGTCGAAATTTTTATAATCCAAAACAATACGCTCAACAAGGACACTCACATTGGAAGCAAAACCGGTCGATGCCACGGCGGGCGGCGACAAGATAGACCGTGCTGAACTTGAGCAGGCTTTCAGCCTGTTTAATGAGGCATCCCGTCAGTTGGTCGAGTCCTATCAGGAGCTGGAGCAGCAGGTGGGTTCGCTGACCCAGGAGTTGGCGGTGGCCAACGGCGCCTTGCGCCAGCAGTTCGAGGAGAAAGCCGCCTTGTCGAGCCGGCTGGAGACGCTGCTGGCGGCCTTGCCTGGTGGGGTGGTGGAGCTGGATGGGGATAACCAAGTGCTGACGGCCAATCCCGCTGCCTCGGCCATCTTTGGCGCGGCCTTGATCGGGCTGGACTGGCATGAGGCCATCGAGCCCGAGCTGGTGGCGACATCGGTAGTCAATGAGTGGCAGTTGTTGCTGCCCGATGGCGTCGAGAAGCGCCTCAGCATCGTGACCAGCCAGTTGCCAGGCGGCGAGCGCATCCTGCTGGTGCATGATGTCAGCGAAAGCTGGCGCCTGCGCCGGCAACTGGAACAGCATAAGCGCCTGGCTTCCATGGGTGAGATGGCGGCGGGGCTGGCGCATCAGTTGCGTACGCCCTTGGCGACGGCCTTGTTGTATACAGCCAACCTGGCTCGGCCCCAGCTGGGAGAGGCGGATCGGATCAAGTTTGGCGAGAAATCGCTGGCTCGGCTACGCTACCTCGAAACACTGATACAAAACATGCTGCTGTTTGTACGTGGACAGCAGGCCGAGTTTGAGCAAGTGGATCTGGTGGCCGTGGCGGAAGAGGCGATACAGACTGTGCAACCCCAGGATGCCGGGCAGGATCGTGTATGGCAGCTAAGCCTGCCAGCAGGGCCGGCTTGGGTCAGGGCCAACCGCAAGGAGCTGACCGGGGCCTTGATCAACCTGCTGGAGAACGCCCTGCAGGCAACCGGGCCGGGCCAGGAAATTGCGCTGGCCTTGCAGCAGCAGGGCGTAGCGTGGCGCCTGGAGGTGGCGGATCAGGGGTGTGGCATGGCCGAGGCAGTGCGCGAACGCTTGTTCGAGCCTTTCTTCACCACACGCAAGGAAGGCACCGGTCTGGGTCTGGCGATCGTGCGCAATCTGGTGACCGCGCTGGGCGGGGAGATCGATGTGGTTTCAGCGCCGGGCGAGGGTGCACGATTCACGATTCTGTTGCCAGTCGCGCATTAGCTCCCTATCGTGATAACGACATAGTCCATCTATTATTCAATTCGTCCTGATTAATTAGGAAAAACGAAATCATCATGACTGCCATCGTTGAAATTGACGGCCAAACCGGCCGCTTGCTGCTCTCGGGTCAATTTGACTTCAGCGCCCACCGCGATTTTCGACAAGCCTGCGATGAAGTGCTGGGCGCTGCCGGGGTGAGTGAGGTGCTGGTGGATTTCCAGCAGGTTGACTACCTCGATAGTTCTGCCCTGGGCATGCTGCTGCTGCTGAAGGAGAAGGCAGCAGCGGCGGGTAAGACGCTGGCCCTGGTCAATTGCCGGGATACCGTGCGCCAGGTACTGGAGATCGCTTGCTTCGGCAAGATTTTCACTATCCGCTAAAGGTTGAGCCCGCCTAGCCATGAAAGTCCTGCTGGCAGATGACGCTGAAGTTGTCCGGCTGCTGATCGGTCGCTTTGTTGAGTCGCTGGGTCATCAATTGATCCTGGCCAACGATGGCATCGAGGCGGTTGAGCAATGCATGGCCGAGCAACCCGACATGGTGTTGATGGACATGCTGATGCCACGGTTGGATGGCCCCGAGGCCGGGCGCCAGATCAAGCAGCGCATGTCGGCACGCTGGGTGCCCATCGTGCTCATTACGGCGGTGGAAGAAGTGACCAAGCTGGCCGATGCAATGGAGATCGGCGCCGACGATTACCTGCTCAAGCCCGTCAATTTCCGTATTCTGGAAGCCAAAATCAAGGCCATAGAGCGGACCGTAGAGCTGAATCGCAAGGTACGTGAGCAAGCTGAGAAGCTGGCAGGCTATTTCGACCGTGCGGAAGAAGAAAAACGAGTTGCCCGGCATTTGATGGAGCAGCTGGTCAATCGCGAACGCTTGTCCGATCCGCAATTGCATAGCTGGATTGCGCCAGCCGAGAGCCTGTCGGGCGACTTGGTGGCGGCCGCACGTACGCCTGGTCAGGTATTGCATCTGATGCTGGCTGACGGCATAGGGCATGGGCTGACGGCGGCGCTGAACGTGCTGCCGCTGACCCAGCCCTTCTATGCCATGACTGAGCGGGGCTTTGCACTGACCGATATCCTGATGGAGATGCACCGCAAGGTGCGACAGGTTTTGCCGGTGGGCCGATTCGTGGCAGTGGCGTTCGTGGCGGTCGATTTCGTCAAGCGCACCATCGAAGTATGGAATGGCGGCATCCCTGAGCTGCAGCTGTATGACGATAGGGGAGGGGTGCTGAAGCGCTGGCCTTCGCGTCATCTACCGCTGGGTATCCTGCCCATTGATGCGCTGGAGCTGGAAACCGAACGCTACCAGTTCAATCGACGGGCCAATCTGGTGCTTTGCTCTGATGGCCTGCTGGAGGCGCGCAATGAAGTCGGTGAGGCCTTTGGTGTGACCCGTTTGGGGCTGGCCTGTGGAGGCCGCCCTGCGGCTGAGGCGCTGACCCGGACGGTCGACATGCTGTCTGACTTCCTGGGTGGCGCCAGTTGCCATGACGATGTGTCGTTGGCCATTGTCGACCTGGATCCGGATGCTGTTCTGCCGCTGCCCGAACATGTGGAGGTGGGAGAATTGCCGCAGATTGCCGGCGAGGCTCGCTGGCGTTATGTGCTGTCGCTCGGTGCCGAGGAACTCAAGACGCTGCATACCGTGCCCTTGATCATGGGTTTTATCAGTCAGGTCAAGCCGCTGACTCAGGCCCATGCAGATATCTTCCTGATACTCACCGAGTTGTTTGTCAACGCGGTGGATCATGGCCTGCTGGAATTGTCGTCCGCCATCAAGGAGGGTACTGACGGCATGGAGGTCTACCTGGCCGAGCGCGCGCGCCGTCTGGTCGCTTTGCGCGAAGGCAGGGTAGAGATAGAGCTGGCCGGCTACGATCTGGGCGGCCGCACCATGTTGAGAATACGCGTGGCGGATAGCGGGGCTGGTTTTGATTGGAGTTGGCAGGAGGCGCCGGACACCTTGCGGCCCAGTGGTCGTGGCATTGCACTGGTGAATGCGCTGTGCGCCTCGCTGCGCTTCTTCGGCAACGGCAATACGGTTGAGGCCTGCTACCTGACGCGACAAGCCTTATGAGCGCACACGATCACGGCAAGCGCTCCACAGAGCAGGCCCAAGCCGGCCTGGAAATACCACCTAGCCACAGTGCCGATGTGGTGCTGCCCTTGTTCGATAAGCCGTTACGCGGCCCTGCTGAGCGCGTAGTGATCGTCGGCGCCTCTACCGGCGGCACCGAGGCACTCAAGCATTTTCTGCAGCCTTTGCCCGAAAACATGCCTGCCGTGCTGGTGGCCCAGCATATGCCCGAGATGTTTACTGCTCCGTTTGCGGCGCGACTGGACAGCCTGTGTGCCCTGCACGTCAAGGAGGCCGAGCAAGGCGAAGTCGTCTTGCCCGGTCATGTCTATATTGCGCCTGGGCATTCTCACCTGATGCTGGGTTTATCCGGCGGGCACTATGTCTGTGAGTTGTCCAAGGCACATCCGGTCAACCGGCATCGGCCATCGGTCGATGTGCTGTTCCGCTCTGCCGCCAACCATGCTGGGCGCTTTGCCTTGGGCGTGATACTGACGGGGATGGGGCGTGACGGAGCCCAGGGCATGCTGGAGATGAAACGGGCCGGTGCCTACAATTTCGCCCAGGACGAGGCCAGCTGTGTGGTGTTCGGCATGCCCAAGGAAGCCATCGCCCTGGGTGGTGTGGACGAAGTAGTGCCCCTGGGCGAATTGCCTGGCCGCCTGCAGGCGTGCCTGCGTACACCGCTCCCCAAAGCGCCGGGTGCCGTGTAAGCTCGGCCGCATAACCCTTTACAAGCAGAAACAGAGCCATGCCCGCACTGCCCATACTGATCGTCGAGGATGACAACGACCTGCGCGAGGCGCTGACCGATACGCTGGAGCTGGCGGGTTATCAAGTGCTGAGTGCAGAGGATGGCGAAGCCGGATTGCTGGTGCTGGCTGAACGCAAGGTCGGCATGGTGTTGTCGGATGTCCAGATGCAGCCCATGGATGGCGAGACGCTGCTCAAGCAGGTAAAGCTGGCCTACCCCCATATACCGGTGGTGCTGATGACGGCCTATGGTGTGATCGAGAAGGCGGTGGCGGCACTCCATGCTGGTGCGGCCCACTACCTGCCCAAGCCATTCGAGCCGGATGACCTGCTGGCGACGGTGGCCAAGTACATGCTGCCGGCGGTGGACGACGATGCGGTGATTGCCGAAGACCCGGGCATGTTGCACTTGCTGGATATGGCCCAGCGGGTAGCCATGTCGGAGGCGGCGGTGATGATTACCGGGGAGAGCGGTACCGGTAAGGAAGTGCTGGCGCGCTATATACATCGTCACTCGGCCCGTGCCGGCGGCCCGTTTGTGGCGATCAATTGTGCTGCCATACCCGAGCAGTTGCTGGAGTCCACCCTGTTTGGCCACGAAAAAGGAGCGTTTACCGGCGCGGCCAATCAGCACATCGGCAAGTTCGAACAGGCGGATGGCGGTACCTTGTTGCTCGATGAAATCTCGGAAATGCCGTTGGAGCTGCAGGCCAAGCTGTTGCGCGTTCTGCAGGAGCGGGAGGTGGAGCGGGTAGGGGGCAAGAAACCGATCGCCATTGATATCCGCGTGCTCTCGACTTCCAACCGCGATATGCCGGCCGAAGTGGCTGCTGCCCGGTTTCGGGAGGACTTGTACTACCGGCTCAATGTCTTTCCGCTGGCACTGCCGGCACTGCGCGAGCGCCCGGACGATATCGTGCCCCTGGCACGGGCCATGCTATCCAGACATGCAGCCTCGGGTAAGCGGCGGGTGCCGGCAATCAGTGCCGCCGCTGCGGCTGCCCTGACAGCACATAGCTGGGATGGCAATATCCGGGAGTTGGAGAATGTCATGCAGCGGGCTTTAATTTTGGCGCCCGGTGACGATATAGAACCTGAACACCTGTTTTTGCCGCAATTGCGCCGGCAAGTATTGCCGGTGGCGGCAAAAATTGCCGCGCCGGTGGCAAATATGCCGCAGCCGGATTTGCCGCCTGCTGCGCCTGTTGTGACCGATATGCGTTCGCTGGAACGGCAGCACATAGTCGATACACTCAAGCAGGCCGGGGGTGTGCGCAAGCTGGCGGCAGAAAAGCTGGGCATGAGCGAACGTACGCTGCGCTACAAATTGCAGCAGTATCGCGAAGAAGGTTGGCAGGAAGAGTAATAAAAGGCCTGTTGGCCTGCGGATTGCTTGCTATTGTTCAAGCGAGACACATACAATTTCACGCAGTTTCGAGGTGCATCATGAGCGTGCAAGGGATAGACAACCTGCTGGGCGAGTTAAAGGCCATGTCCGCCAAGGCGGCCGGGCAGTCTTCGTCCGCTGCAGAGGCCTTGCCGGAAGGTGGTGATTTCGCGTCTGTGCTGAAGTCGTCGCTGGACCAGGTCAATCAGATGCAACTCGATTCGCAGGCCAAGCAGCAGGCGTTCGAAATGGGCGACCCCAACGCCAACCTGCAAGACGTGATGGTCTCGCTGCAGAAGGCGAGCCTGTCTTTCCAGACTATGGTGCAGGTTCGTAACAAGCTGGTGTCCGCATACCAGGAAGTTATGAACATGCAGGTGTGATATCGCCTGATATATGGATGACGCGGTCGTAGCCGTCGACAATCGAGATGTACAGCAGGGTGAGCGTCCCAACCTCATCCAGCAGTTCAATCAACTCCCCAATACGCGCAAGATACTCACGATAGCCGTCATCGCAGCCGTGGTGGCGGCGCTGGTCATTGGTGTGCTGTGGGCGCGCGACCCCGGCTACAAGATACTGTTCGCCAATATTTCCGATAAGGATGGCGGCCAGATCGTCCAGATACTGCAACAGCAGAATATCCCCTACAAGCTTGAACCCGGCGGCGTGATCTCGGTGCCGGCTGAAATGGTGCATGCGGCGCGGCTGCAACTGGCGTCACAGGGTTTGCCCAAGGGCGGCACCGTGGGTTTTGAGTTGCTGGATAACCAGAAATTCGGCATCAGTCAGTTCGGCGAGCAGGTCAATTACCAGCGTGCGGTTGAAGGTGAGCTGGCACGGTCGATTGAATCGCTCTCAGCCGTGGCTTCAGCCCGCATCCATCTGGCCATGCCCAAGCAGACCGTCTTCCTGCGTGAGCAGCAGAAACCCACCGCTTCGGTACTGCTGACCCTGCATCCGGGCCGTGCCCTGGATGGGGCGCAGATTGCCGGCATCATCCATCTGGTGTCCAGCAGCGTACCTGATCTGCCTATCAAGAATGTCACGGTGGTGGACCAGGATGGCAGCCTGCTGTCGAACATGCCCGACCTGCTCAATGGTGGCAATGGTTCGCTCAACCAGCGGCAGATGGCTTTGGTAGCGCAGCAGGAGTCGCTGCTGTCCGAGCGTATCCAGAAAATACTGGAACCCATCGTCGGCAAGGATAACGTCAAGGCCGAAGTGACGGTTCAGATGGACTTCTCCGAAGTGGAGCAGGCGTCGGAGACGTTCAAGCCCAATTCACCGCCCAATGCCTCGGCCATACGCAGCGAGCAGTCCAGTGAAGGTGCGGGGGCCAATGCCAGCCAGCCTTCCGGCGTGCCGGGTGCCTTGTCCAACCAGCCGCCCGGTGCAGCCAGTGCGCCCATCACCTTGCCCAATCCGCCGGGCGTGACGGTCAACAACGCGCCGTCTTCCACCTCGCACAAGGAGATGACGCGCAACTACGAGGTGGACAAGACCGTTGCCCATGTACGCCAGCAGGTGGGCGTGCTCAAGCGTGTCAATGCCGCTGTGGTGGTGAACTTCAAGCGGGTGCAGCAGAAGGATGGCGGCGTGAAGTCGCAACCGCTGACTCAGGCCGAGATCAACCAGGTGACCAACTTGGTGCAGGAAGCCATAGGCTACAACCGGGACCGTGGCGATTCGGTGAAGGTGGTCAATGCTGCCTTTGCAGACCGCATACTGGATGTGGCGGGCAAGTCCTTCTTCGAGAAACTGACCGAATACCTGATTGCCAATACTGCCGATATCCTCAAGGTCATCCTGATTGCCCTGGTGGTGGCTTACCTCCTGTTTGGCGTGGTGCGCCCCATCCTGCGCGATGTGATACGCCCACGCCAGGACAAGGGCGCCATGGGGGGCGAGGAAGGTGGTGTGGCCCTGACGGCAGAGGAATTGGCGCAGTCTGAGGTGGAGGCCGAGGTGGTGGCCGAAGCCGAGGCGGGTGCGCAGTTGGCGGCTTTCAGCGAGCTGCTGCAGCGTGCCAAGGAAATGGCCAAGGAAGACCCGCGCATGGTGGCTACCATCATCCGCGAATGGCTCACTGCCGATCCTGCTGATCAAAAAACCGGTTAAGCCTTGGTCTGTTGGTTCTGCTGGGCTGGTGGATATCGCCGGCCGCCAGGACTTGCAGGCGTCGATGTGAATCAGGGTGCCTATCGCACCGTTTTCTGGAGCCAGCATGGCCGCTAATGATGAAGCCATCCGCCGCAGTGCCATCCTGTTGATGAGCCTGGGCGAGGAGGCTGCCGTAGAAGTCTTCAAGTACCTGGGTCCCAAAGAGGTACAGAAGATAGGCTTGGCCATGGCCAGCATGGATAACGTCACCCGCGAACAGGTGGAAGAGGTGGTGGGCGACTTCCTGGGCTCCACCATGAATCGCGCCAACTTCGGTGCGGCTGACGAATACATCCGCTCGGTGCTGACCAAGGCGCTGGGGTCGGACAAGGCGGCCAACCTGCTCGATCGCATCCTGCAGGGGGGGGACAATACCGGTATCGAGTCGCTGAAGTGGATGGATTCAGTCGCTGTGGCCGAATTGATCAAGAACGAGCACCCACAGATCATTGCCACCATCCTGGTGCATCTGGAGCCGGATCAGGTGTCCGAGGTGCTGAACCAGTTTGTTGAGCGCCTGCGCAACGATGTGCTGCTGCGTATCGCTACCCTTGAAGGGGTGCAGCCTACCGCCCTGCGTGAACTCAATGATGTGCTGACCCAACTGCTGTCTGGTGCTGATCGCGTCAAGAAGTCGGCCATGGGCGGCGAAGGCATGGCGGCCGAGATCCTCAACTTCATGGGGGGCGTGGTCGAAGCCTCGGCCATCAATGCCATACGGGAATACGATCCGGAACTGGCGCAGCGTATCCAGGACAAGATGTTCACCTTTGAGAATCTGATTGATATCGACGATCGCGGCATACAGCTGCTGTTGCGCGAAATATCGTCCGATTCCCTGATTACCGCCATGAAGGGTACCAGCGAGATACTGCGTACCAAGATATTCAAGAACATGTCGCAGCGTGCGGCCGAAATGCTGCGCGACGATTTCGAGGCCAAGGGCGCGGTCAAGGTGTCCGAGGTAGAGGCCGAGCAGCGCGAAATACTCAAAGTGGTGCGCCGCCTGGCTGATGAAGGCCAGATTGCGATTGCCAAGGGCGGTGGCGAAGGGTTTGTCGAGTAATACCGCGCGAGCGGCTTTAGAGCGGCTAACAAAACCCGGCGTAGCGGTTCTGGCCGGGCCCGCGCGGCAGCCCGTACGCGGGTACGGTAAGCTTGCGCAACAAGGCCATAGGGGTTTTGTTAGCAGCTCTTAACAAAGTATGGGCGCTGAGGTGATGCAATGAAGGCCTGGGGTGAGAAGAAGATCATAAGGCGCGAGGATGTACCCCCGCTGGAACCCTGGCATATGACCCAGCTCAGCGGCACGTCGGTACAAAGGCCGCATGTGTATGTGCCTGAGGCAGTACCGGCCGAGCAGGAACCCGTGGCTGAGCAGGCTGTGGAGGAAAGCGTGGTGGTGGCTGAGGCTGAAATCAGCATGGTTCCCATGATTGCTGAAGTGGAGCTCGATCAGCTCAAGCTGGCGGCACATCAGGAAGCCTATGCCGATGGCCACGCTCAGGGCAGGCAGGCCGGGTTTGCCGAGGGAGAGGTGGCCGGGCGCGAAGCTGGCCATGCTGCGGGGTATGCAGCAGGCTTGCAGGTGGGGCGGCAGGAGGCCGAGGCGGAAGTGTTGCAGTTCAAGCTGCTGGTGTCGCAATTGGCAACAGCCGTGGTGGACTACGAGGATGCACTGGCCCAGCCCATACTGGATATAGCCCTTGCAGCTGCACGCCAGATGGTGCGGCAGCAGCTGAGTCAATCGCCCGAGTCGCTGTTGGCAGTCATACGCGAGGCCATCAACAGCCTGCCGGAGCTGCAAGGACCGCTGAAGCTGGAATTGCACCCGGATGATCTGGCTTTGCTACAGACCTTGCTGGCAGGAGAGCTGGCTACCCTGCAATGGCGGTTGGAGCCGGTTGCCGAGATGGCGCGGGGTGGTTGCCGTATCAGCAATGCCAGTGTTGAGCTGGACTTGTCGCTACCTGGCCGGTGGCGGCGCATTGTTGAGGGCCTGGGGCGTAGCGACCCCTGGGTAGCTGATGATGAGCACTGAGGATGATGTTGCGCCTGCCGCACCATCGCCACCCGTGCTGGCGCGCTGGCAGCGCTATGCCGAGCAATGCTGCGATACCGTGGCGACGACCAAGCCCTGGCTACCCAAGGGGCGATTGACCCGGGTGGCCGGGCTGGTGTTGGAGGCTGTGGGCATCAAGCTGCCGGTGGGTGCAAGCTGCCATATCATTCTGCCGGCTGGCCACAGCATAGAGGCCGAAGTGGTGGGGTTTAACGGCGACAAGCTGTTCCTGATGCCTGTGGCAGAAGTCTATGGCCTGGAACCGGGGGCCTGGGTAGTGGCTTATGAAGATCTGGCCAATCGGGTGCCCTACTTCAACCTGACACATGCACCACGGCGCAGGCTGGAAGACCGGGGGCGCCAGGCGGCTGTTGGTCCGCATCTGCTGGGCCGGGTGCTGGATGGCCTGGGCAGGCCCTTGGACAAGCTGGGGCATTTGCAGGTTGAAGCCCATGTGCCGCTGTTCTCCCGTCCCTTCAATCCCCTGGATCGTGTGCCGGTGCATGATGTGCTGGATGTCGGGGTGCGTGCCATCAATGCCATGCTGACGGTGGGCCGTGGTCAGCGCCTGGGCCTGTTTGCCGGTTCGGGTGTGGGCAAGAGTGTGCTGCTGGGCATGATGGCCCGCTACACCACGGCTGACGTGGTGGTGGTCGGCCTGATTGGTGAGCGTGGCCGCGAGGTAAAGGACTTCATCGAAAATATCCTCGGTGAGGAAGGCCTGCGCCGCTCGGTAGTGGTGGCTGCACCCGCCGATACCCCCCCTTTGCTGCGCCTGCATGGTGCAGCCTACGCAACGGCGATTGCCGAGTATTTCCGTGATCAGGGCGCCAATGTGCTGCTGATCATGGATTCGTTGACCCGCTATGCCATGGCGCAGCGTGAGATTGCCCTGGCTGTCGGTGAGCCGCCGGCCACCAAGGGCTATCCTCCTTCGGTCTTTGCCAAATTGCCTGCGTTGGTTGAGCGGGCGGGCAATGGACAGGAGGGCGGAGGGTCAATCACCGCCTTCTATACTGTGCTGAGCGAGGGCGACGATCAGCAGGATCCGATCGCCGACAGTGCCCGTGCCATCCTGGATGGCCATATCGTGCTGAGTCGGCACCTGGCCGATGCAGGTCATTATCCGGCGATCGATATGGAGCAATCCATCAGCCGTGTGATGACCGACATCATTGAGCCAGAGGAATACAATCTGGTCAGGCGCTTCAAGCAGCTGTATTCGCGCTATCAGCGGAGCCGCGACCTGATCAATGTAGGCGCCTATGTGCGAGGATCTGATCCCTTGCTGGACGAGGCGATAGCCAGGATGCCGGCCATGGAGGCCTTCCTGCAGCAGGGCATTTTCGAGCGTGAGGGCTATGCCGGGGCCAGGATGCGATTGGCAGCCCTGTTTGGCGAATAAACTTATGTACCACCAACAAACCGCTGCCTTGGGTTGGATTGGTGGTGCTAACTCCGGGTTGCCGTCGTGGCCAAGGCTTTTCAGTTTGCATTCCTGTTGGAATTCGCCATCGACAAGCGCGAAGATGCGGCGCGCGCCATCAGCGCGGCACTGCAGCGGCTGGAGCAGGCGCGTGCACGGCGGGCACAGATTGAGCAGTATCGTGAAGAGTACCGAACGCGTCTGACAGATACGGCATCGCGAGGTATCCGTATCCATCAATGGAACGATTTTCAGTTGTTCCTGGCCAAACTGGATACTGCGGTTGAGCAACAACTGGCTGAAGAAGCGCGTTGCGAGGCGCAACTGGAGGCCCGCAAACAGGCCTGGCAGGCCTGTGAGCGTGAGGTCAAGGCGTATGAGACCCTGCAGGACAGGCACCAGAGTCGCGAGACGCAGCGTGAAGCCAAGCAGGATCAGAAACTGACCGATGAGTGGGCTTCGATACTACAGCGTCGGCGCGATGCATCGGGGCATTGAATTCGGGTAGGTGGCATTGTTTTTGCTGAGGGCTTACTGACCCCGTCAGGGGGAGAGACTCAGGACAAGGACTGCACCATGCCTACCGCTAGCCAGACCAACAATATCATTGCCCAGCTTGCCGCTTCCGTGACGGTGCCGGGTAAGTTGCGGGCCGAGGAATCGGTGGGCAACAACTTGTTTGAGCAATCGCTCAACCGGCAGATGCAGAGCCGCCAGAACGAGCAACTGGCGCGCGACGCCCAGGTAAGCAAGCCTGTACAGCACCAGGCCAAGCCTTTGGAGGCGGTCAAGCCGGTGGCCGTGGCCAAGCCCGTGGAACCCGCCAAGCAGCCTGAAAAGGCGGCCGAGCCGAGCAAGACGGCAGATGCCCCCGAGCAGACGACTCCTTCGAGCGAGCGGCCGGAGACCCGTGAGGCGGGTAAGGGGCAGTCGGATGCGCCTGAGCACGACAAGGTGGCCGAGGGGAGCGCCGAGCAAGCTGCGGCTGCCGGCATGGTGGCGCAACTGCAGGTTTACGTGGATCGTGGCCTGGCTGCCCTGCAGGCTGAGGCCGAGGTAAAGGGTGATCCGCTATTGCAGCATGCAGGCCTTGCCCAAGCCTTGCTCGATGGCCGTGAAACTGCCAATGATAAAGCGGACAAGCGCTTTTCCCAGCAACTGCTGGGCGAGGCTACGGACAAACTTGCCGGCCTGCGGCAGGACTTGCCGCAGGCTGATGCTGAGACAATTTTACTGGATCAGGTAGCGAGCGGTTTTCAGGCGGTGCTGGATCAGAAGCTGGCATCGACGGATGCGGCGACCCTGCGCCAGCAATCTGGCACGGCGGCGATTCGGATGGAGTTGCCACGTAGCCATACGACAGAATCGACGCGTGGTTCCGCCTATGCCATCCACCAGCCCGTGGGTAGCGAGGGCTGGGATCGCGCCGTGGGTAACAAGGTCGTCATGATGGTGAGCAATCAGCAGCAGGAGGTGGAGATGCATCTGAACCCTCCCCACCTGGGCCCGATGGAGGTCAAACTGACGCTGAATCAGGACCAGGCCACCCTGACTTTCTTCGCAGCCCAGGCGCCGGTGCGCGAGGCCTTGCAGGCCTCCATGCCCAGGCTGAGCGAAATGTTGGCCGAGAGTGGCATCCAGTTGAATCAGGCCCATGTGGAATCACAGGCTGGGCAGGGTGGACAAGGGCAAGATGACAGGAATGGCCGCCACGGTAGCCGTAGTTTCTCCGCCCAGACCGAAGAGGCACAGGCACCCGCGAATACCTGGCGGGTGAAGCTGCCGCCAGGTCTGCCTGGCAACGTGAACCTGTTTGTCTGACCAGTGTGGGCCGGTAGGAGCGCTGGCTTGCGTAGTGAGGGAGCGTGTAGGGGAATTGTCCGCGATTGCGTGTAACCCGCGCCAATGCTTGTTCCTGTGGCGGGTTTGCTTTATAAACAGACTAGGTGAGCAAGATGTATGCACCCGCTTTGTTTAGAACAATACGCACTCCTAAAGGATAATTCTTATGGCAGAAGCCAAGAAACCTGCGCCGCAGGCAGACGCTGGGGACAGCGCGCCCAAGGGTAAGAAAAACGTCATTCTTTATGTCGTGATTGCCTTGTTGATATTGGTGATCGTGGTGGGTGGGGCATTTGCGACCTGGTTGTTCCTGACGATCTCGGCCAACCAGAGTTTTGGCGAACCGGTAGCCGCTACCGAGCAATCGGCCGATGCAGGCGAGACTGAGGGCAAGACCAACAAGAAGAAGGAAAAGAAGAAGGCAGAGAGCGATGCGCCGCCGGTCTTTACCAAGCTGGATACCTTTACGGTGAACCTGGCGAACGGCGTAGTGCTGCAGACCGAGATACACGCTCAGGTGCTGGACGAGAAGCAGGCGGATGTGGTGAAAAGCTATATGCCGCGTATCAGCAGCCAGGTCAATCTGCTGCTGAGCTCGAAGAAGCAGGAAGATATTACGACCTTGGAATCCAAGGTGAAGTTGATGGACGAGATCAAGCAGACCGTCAACAAGGTGCTGGGGGCAAAGGACGACGAGGACGGCGTGATGAGCGTTGAATTCAAGACCTTTATCATCCAGTAAGGCAACGCAAGCGGTAATGGGGTCCGTATCATGGCCGACGACATACTTTCCCAGGAAGAGGTAGACGCCCTCTTACGTGGGGTGACGGGTGAAGACGAAGACGCGGACGAGGGACTGGATTCCTCGGCCATACGCGCCTACGACATTGGCCGTCAGGAACGTATCGTTCGTGGTCGGATGCCGACCCTGGAAGTGATCAACGAGCGCTTTGCCCGTAACCTGCGCATTGGCCTGTTCAACTTCATGCGTCGCTCGGCCGAAATCTCGGTCGGGCCGGTGCGCGTGCAGAAGTACAGCGAATTCATCCGCAATCTGGTGGTGCCGACCAACCTTAACCTGATCCATATGAAGCCGCTGCGCGGCACCGGCCTGTTCATCTTTGATCCGGACCTGGTGTTTCTGGTGGTGGACAATATGTTCGGTTCGGACGGCCGCTACCATGTGCGGGTGGAGGGACGCGATTTCACCCCCACCGAGCAGCGCATCATCCAGCGTTTGCTGGAGGTGGTGATGGACGAGTACCGCAAGTCCTGGGAACCCGTATTCAAAACTGAGTTCACCTATGTGCGCTCGGAAATGAATACCCAGTTCGCCAATATCGCCACCCCTACCGAAGTGGTGGTGGCCTTTACCTTCAAAATCGAACTCGGTTCGGGCGGCGGTGACTTCCATGTCTGCTTCCCGTATTCGATGATCGAGCCCTTGCGCGACATGCTGTACAGCTCCATGCAGGCAGACCGCATGGAGTCGGATAACCGTTGGGTCAAGCTACTATCGCGCGAAGTGCAGAATTCGGAAGTGCAACTTATCTGCAACCTGGGCAGCGCCAAGATTACGCTGGGAGATATCCTGGACCTCAAGGCGGGCGATGTGATCGGTATTGATATACCTGAAACCATCATTGCCGAGGTGGACGGGGTGCCGCTGCTGGAAGGGCACTATGGTACGCTGCACGGGCAGTATGCCCTCAAGGTGGAGAAGATACTCACCTCGGCGGAGAACCTGATGCTCGATGAGGAGCAGCCTGAGGAGTTGAACAATGAGTAACGAAATGGACGAACAGGGTCTGGATGACTGGGCTGCCGCACTGGCAGAACAGCAGACCGCCGAAGCCGCTGCCATGGAGGCAGCCGTCTCAACGCCCGCGGTAGCCATGCCGACCGCGTCGCCGGCAGATATTTTCAAGAGTTTTGACCAGCAACCGGACAAACCTACCGGTCCCTCCGGCATCGAGATGATCATGGACATCCCGGTGGCCATGACGGTGGAACTGGGGCGTACCAAGATTGCCATCCGCAGCCTGCTGCAACTGGCACAGGGGTCGGTTGTAGAACTGGACGGATTGGCAGGCGAGCCCATGGATGTGCTGGTGAATGGCACGCTGATCGCCCAGGGCGAAGTGGTGGTGGTGAACGACAAGTTCGGTATCCGCCTGACCGATATCATTACGCCGGCGGAACGTATCCGCCGCCTGCACAAGTAAACCCTTGCCCATGCGCCTGATCGCTCTATCGGCCGCCGCACTCTCTGCGGCGGTTTCTGTTTGTGTGCTGGGTGCGGAGCCTACCAAGGCTGCTGCTGCCATGCCGGTATTGAGTAGCCCGGCAGGTCCGTCCCTGCTCAGCCTGGTACAGGTGTTCTTTTCGCTGCTGTTGGTGATTGCGGCCATCTTTGGCTCCGCCTGGCTGATGCGGCGTATGACGCCTGGCCATTTCGGCGGGCAGGCCCAATTGCGCGTGGTCGGCGGTGTCATGGTCGGTGCCAAGGAGCGGGTGGTGGTGGTGGAGCTGCGCGATACCTGGCTGGTGCTTGGTGTCACCCCGAACAAGGTATCAACCCTGCATACCCTGCCCAGGCCCGATGATCTGCCACAGGTGACGGCTCCAGTGCCCTTTGCCGAGAAGTTGGCCAGTGTGATCAAGGCCCGCCGGGCGGGAGAGGGAACGCAATGAGGCCACGCATTTACCTGCTTGGCCTGATTGCCCTGGCGCTACCCGCAGTAGCGGCCGACCCAGGCCTGCCCTTGCTGACCAGCCAGCCTAGCGGGGCGGGGCAGAGCTATACGCTGACCCTGCAGACCCTGCTGTTCCTGACCAGCCTGACCTTCCTGCCGGCCATCCTGTTGATGATGACGGCGTTTACCCGCATCGTCATCGTGCTGTCCATGCTGCGGCAGGCACTGGGCACCATGCAGGCGCCCCCCAACCAGGTGATCATCGGCTTGTCGCTGTTTCTCACGGTGTTCGTGATGTCGCCGGTGCTCGACAAGATCTGGGTGGAGGCCTACCAGCCATTCTCGCAGCAGCAGATAGATTTCAATACGGCGGTGGAGCGCGCTAGCGTGCCGCTCAAGCAGTTCATGATCAAGCAGACCAGGCAGAAGGATCTGGCGCTGTTTATCGAGCTGTCTCAAAGTGCCAAGCCCCAGGGGCCGGAGGACATCAGCCTGAAGGTGCTGGTGCCGGCTTTTGTGACCAGCGAGTTGAAGACGGCCTTCCAGATCGCCTTCCTGGTATTCATCCCCTTCCTGATCATCGACATGGTGGTGGCCAGCGTGTTGATGGCCATGGGTATGATGATGGTGAGCCCGGTGACCATTTCACTGCCGTTTAAGATCATCCTGTTTGTGCTGGTGGATGGCTGGACGCTGCTGATAGGCTCCCTGGTGCAAAGCTTCTATACCTAGCTTGCCGCGGGTTCCGGCACTCACCAGCTCATACTGAGATCAAACAAGCCGAGGAGGCATCGTCATGTCACCGGAAATGGTCATTACTATCATCCAGCGTGCCTTCGAGGTCATGATACTGATAGGCGGCCCCATGCTGCTGGCCGGGTTGGTGGTAGGCCTGATCATCAGCGTGTTCCAGGCTGCCACCCAGATCAACGAAGCCACGCTATCGTTCATTCCCAAGCTGCTGATCACCTTTATGGTGGCGGTGCTGGCTGGGCCTTGGATGCTGTCCATCCTGATGGACTACACCATACGGCTGTATCAGGCCATACCCACCATGATCGGTTAGTCTCGCCGTGTTCCCTTCCACGCCTAAGCCGCCACAGCGGCCTGATATGCAATCTGGCTGCGGGTCGCGCCAAGGTAGCTGGCGGCCGCTATGATCACCCTGACCGATGCCCAGATACAGGCATGGCTGGGGATGTTGCTGTGGCCGTTCTTCCGCATCTTGGCCATTTTTGCCATGGACCCGTTCTACTCCAGCCGCAGCATACCGGTGCGGGTACGGGTGGGTTTGTCCATGCTGCTGGCCATTCTGATTGCCCCCTCCTTGCCGCCCATGCCAGCTATCGAGCCGGTATCGGCCTTGGGGATACTGGTGATAGCCCAGCAACTGCTGATCGGGCTGGCCATAGGCTTCACCATGCGGCTGGTGTTTTCGTCCATCGAGATGGCCGGCCACCTTGCGGGCTTGCAGATGGGTTTGGGCTTTGCCAGTTTCTATGATCCACAGCACGGCACCAATACCGTGGTGGTGGCGCAGTTCGCCAGCCTGCTGACCATCCTGGTGTTCCTGGCCATGAATGGCCACTTGCTGGTGATAGAGACCATAGCCCGTAGCTTTGTGTTGCTGCCTATCTCGGACCAGCCCATGAAGTTGGCTGGGCTAAAGCTGCTGGTTGATGCCGGTGGCCAGATTTTCACGCTGGGCCTGTTGTTGTCGTTACCGGTAATGGCGGCGCTATTGATCACCAATCTCTCCATTGGCGTCATGTCGCGTGCCGCCCCCCAGTTCAATGTGTTTGCAGTGGGTTTTCCGCTAACGTTGGGAATAGGCGTAGCGGCGTTGTATTTCTCGCTGCCGCAGTTTCCGCCGCATATACACAGGCTGATGGAAGAGGCGACGCGGCTGGCTTACCGATTGGCCAAGGTGTTTGGTGGCGGCTAGTGCCGGGCCGGCCTTGCAATTTCAATCTGCTTGAAATACCCACCTGGCAATTCATCAGTAATCACAATCAATCCTCGTTGGTATGAATAATACCCTGGTTGGGTTTTATTCCATGTTCATTTAAATACCCGAAAAGGATTTTATTCGTGCGGTATGGCTGGTGGGTTAATGGGATTTAAGTGCGGTTGTATTATATACGTTGGGAAACTGCAACGGTCCGATATGCCGGCATGCAATGCTTTCTCCTTGTTATTGTTGGTAATAGAATCCGTGGCGCCATAGCCGACCTTGTGATGGGCTGATGGTACTTAGAGCGGCTAACAAAACCTTTCTGGCGTTGTTGTGCGAGCTTGCCGTACCCACGTACTGTCAGCTGCGCGCGCCTGCGCACGCACGCCTGGCCAGAACTGCTACGCTGTTTTTTTAGCCGCTATTACAACAAATAGCCAAACGGAAATATGAAGGAGAGATTCAATGAATAAGCTTTTGGGCACGGTGGCCATGGCTTTGCTAGGCTGCAGCGCACTGGCTGCGCCCGGTGACGACTATGTCAAGAAGTGCGCACCGAGTACGCTGGATGTTTTCTGGTACGCGGGCACGGTATCATGCATGTACGGTAGCTTCCCTAGTAATGGCACCCTGTTCGGCTACCAAGAAAAAACCATGAGTGCTTGGGTGACGCTTTATACCCCGGATAGAAGCCAATTCTGTCATGCACAGGTTCCTTTTTCCCATGTGGAACGCCGGCCTAATGGTGAAACCTGCACCATGGTGCCTAAGCAACCTTTTCCGAACGTCTCCGTACAAGATCGTGAATGCCACTCCAAGCTGCATAACGGCTGGATAGTCTGGAGCGATGCTTCTGGCGCATCGCCATCACCGGCCACAGCTGAGATTGAATTGGATCCATTCAGCACAGGGCAATTTGTACCGTCGGGAACGCAGTTTGAATTCCGCTCCGGACGAGGCACTGCAACATTCAGGGTCAGACTGACCGCCAATGGCCAGGTGGGATCGTGGGCTTATGCGACTACAACCCGGCTTTGCTCTTGGGATGATGGCCGGCATTGAGCCTGGGTAGTTCATCGCTTGCCTATTCGCCTATCCTGGTTGCACAAGGCATGGGCGTAGCAGGGTAGGTTCAGGCCCGCTTGTGCGGGCCTGTTATCCATTCACTACACTGCGTCGGCACCGGTTTCGCCGGTGCGTATGCGCACAACCTGCTCCACGGGGCTGACGAAGATCTTGCCGTCACCTATCTTGCCGGTACGGGCAGCTTTGACGATGGCATCAATGGCGGATTCGACCTTGTCGCTGGTGATGACCACTTCGATCTTTACCTTGGGCAGGAAATCGACCACGTATTCGGCACCCCGATACAGTTCGGTATGGCCTTTTTGGCGGCCAAAGCCTTTGACCTCGGTGACGGTCAGGCCGGTCACGCCGACTTCGGCCAGGGCTTCTCGCACTTCATCGAGCTTGAATGGCTTGATGACGGCTTCGATCTTCTTCATGTCCATGTTTTCCTCCTGATAAAAACGACAAAGGGCCCCAGGAGGCCCTTTGGTGGAACCGGCTGGGCGAGGATTACTCGACCTTGGCCTTGGCGCGCAGATCAGCGATCAGCTTGTCCAGTGCCTGGCCTTGCAGTTGCTGCTGGATGGCGCCCTTCACTTCGTCGAAGGACGGGCCTTGGGCTGCACGGACGTCGTCCAGCTTCATGACATGGTAGCCAAACTGGGTCTTGACCGGGGTTTGGGTGATCTGACCCTTGGCCAGCTTCTGCATGGCTTCGTCAAATTCCTTCACCATGGCACCAGGTTGCACGCGCTCATACAGGCCGCCCTTGTCCTTGCTGCCTGGGTCCTGCGACTTTTCCTTGGCCAGGTCTTCAAACTTCTTGCCCTTCTTCAGCGCGGCGATAACGTCGTTGGCTTCCTTCTCGGTCTTCACCAGGATGTGACGAACGTTGTATTCCTTCTGGCTGGCCATCTTGGCCTTTTCTTCGTCATACTTGGCCTTCAGGGTGGCTTCCGAGATGGCGTTGGTCTTCTGGTAGTTCTGGACGTAGGCCTTCAGCAGAACGTTTTGCGATGCCATGCCGATTTCGAAGAGCACGTCAGGGTTCTTGGCCAGGCCTTGCTTGTTGGCTTCCTGGGCAATCACTTCCTTGGTGATCAGATCTTCACGGATCTTGGCGCGCAGCTCAGGGCTGTCCTTCATGCCGCGAGTAGCGACTTCCTTGAGGATGTAGTCCATCTGGCTCTGCGGGATGGCGACGCCATTGACCACGGCCACCGGCTTGTCAGCAGCGATGGTGGCACCGGCCAGCAGCGCGGCGATCAGTGCGGGGGCGAAAATCTTGGTTTGCATCGAATACGTCCTTCTTGGCTCTTTGAGGGGGTAAGTTGCAGATTCAAGGTTCGCGGGTGCAGATGCACCTGCATAACCGGGTAAGGTTCAGCTCGCGGCTTCGCCCGGGGTCCGGGCTTCGATGGCGAGCGCATGGATCTCGCGCCGCATCATCTCACCCAGTGTTTCGTAAACCAAACGGTGGCGTGCCACCGATGTCAGGCCGACAAAGCGCTCGGACACAATCTGCAGGCGATAGTGCCCGCCACCCGATGCTGCGCCAGCATGACCTGCATGTTTTGCGCTGTCATCACGCAAATCCAGCAGCTGCGGATTCAAAACCGCGAGTTTCTCACGGATTTGGTCTGGAATGTTCATGCAGGTAGCACCCTTTTGAAAGGTCGTACATCCACGTTTTCATAAACACCGGCCACCAGGTAGGGATCGGCATCTGCCCAGGCTTGGGCGGCGGCAAGATCGGCGAACTCCGCTACGATCAGGCTGCCACTGAAGCCGGCTGGGCCAGGGTCGGGAGAGTCGATGGCAGGGAAAGGCCCGGCCAGCAGCAAGCGGCCTTCCGCCTGCAACTGGTTCAGGCGTGCCAGATGGGCAGGCCGGTTGGCAAGCCGCTGCGCCAGCGAGTCAGCGACATCCCGGCCGGTAATGGCATAGAACATGGTGCGTCCTCTGGGTTCAATTTGCCGTAGATGGGGTTGCGACACCCGGTTTCAAGTGGCCTGCATGATATCGGCCATGGCCATATGGGTCAGCTTCTCGATATTGCTGATCAGGTAATACAGTGTGGCCGCCAGCACCAGGGTGCTGGGCAACACGATGACGGGGTAGCTCAACAGGGTCATGCGGCCCAGTTCTGCCGTGAAGGCTGGGGTGCCGGGCTGGCTGACGACTATCCATTTGGCCAGTACGTAGTTGAGCACGCCTGATAGCAGGAAGGACGAGGCGATCAGCCAGGAACTGTTGGTCAGTACCTGGTCAAAGCGGCGCTCATTGCCGTATTGCTTGAGGGCTGCCGCAATCTTGTCTACCTGCAGAACCTGCTCGTTGTAGAGGAAGGTACGTACCAGCGGATAAGGCGTCTTGATGGAAATGACCGTCAACAAGCCCAGCAGGGTGGGGATGGCGGCTTCCTTGATGGCGATGTATTCGGGCGGCAGCTTGAGCAATGCCATGCCACCGGTGAGCATGATGGAGATCAGGCCCAGGATGGAAATGAAGTTGGTCTTGCGGCTGGTCAGGTATTCACGGATGCCGTAACCGAGTGGAAACATCAGGGCGACCAGCATGCTCCAGACAGGACCTAGGCGATTCTCGTCATTCAACTGCGTCATGATGACGGTTGGAATGATGATGTTCATCAGCAGGTTGCCCATCAGGCTGGGCTTGTTTGGTGCGGGTGCTGCGGTAGGGGGGACCGAGTCTATCGGCGAGTGGGCCAAGTTTGAATCTCCGACGGTGCGGCTGTACAGGATAAAGCTGCAACTATATGCGCTTTGATCTTACTTGCACATACCGTTGGGATAAGTGGTCGGATGGGGCCGACGTAGTGGCGAGCCTGGCGTGGCGCTCCTCCGCTCGGCGGGGTTCAGCCCTCTACCGAGGCATGCCAATGGCCGTTGGCGCTCTGCCACAGCTGCAAGGGGCAGTCGTAGGCCAGGCGAAGATTGCTGGGGCAGAGTGCTTCGCTTGGCTGCCCTTGCGCCAGCAGGCGGCCGCCGCCCAGCAGCAGTACCTGATCTGCCCAGCGGGCTGCCTGGGCAATATCATGCAGCACGGCGATCACGGTGCGGCCGTGGGTAGCTTCGTTCCGCAGGCGGCGGAATAGCTGCGCCTGATGTTTGAGATCCAGGTGGTTGGTCGGTTCGTCCAGCAGCCATATCGGCGCGTCCTGTGCCTGTAGCCGGGCCAGGCCGGCACGTTGCCGTTCGCCACCAGACAGGCCGTCCCAGCGTCGTTGCGCCAGATGGCTGATGTCATATGCTGCTAGGGCTGCACCCACCCGCCCCAGGTCGTCCGGGCTAGGACTGCCAAAGCTGCCCAGGGCAGGGCGGCGGCCAAGCAGCACATATTGTTCTATGGTCAGCGGCAGGTCATGGGTAGGGAACTGCCCCAGCCAGCCTAGCTGGCGCGCGCGGCTCGGCGTGTCCATCTTGTGCAAGGGCAGGCCGGCCAGCCGTACATCGCCCCGGGTAGGAGGCAGCAGGCCGGCCAGCAGCCGCAGCAGGGTGCTTTTGCCGGCACCGTTGGGGCCGAGCAGGGCGGTGAAGCTACCGGCCGGGATATGCCCGGTTATATCCTGTAGCAAGCTTTGATTGCCCTGGCGATAGCCCACCTGGCTGAACTGCAGCAGGCCATCGGCAAAGGCGGCGGGGCGGAACTGGACAGGCAGGGGGGCGTTCATGCGTGACTCCCGGTTCGGCGACGGAGCAGCCAGACGAAACACACAGGTCCGATAAAGCCGATGAGCAGGCCAACCGGCAGATTGATGGGGTAGGCGATACCTCGCGCCAGGGTATCCATCAGCAGCAGGAAGCCGGCGCCACTGAGGGCTGAGACCAAAATCAGCTGGCGCCTTCCTCCGCCCAGCCAGAGAGCGCAGGCATTGGGGATCATCATGCCGATGAAGCCGATGATGCCAGCGATGGAGACTGCGGCTCCGGCAGCCATGGCGGCGCCGATGGCGGTAAGCAGACGTACCCGCTCCACGTTGACACCCAGGCTGGTGGCTTCTTCATCGCCCAGCAACAGGCAATCGAGATCACGCCCCAAAGCCAGCAGCAGGACGATGCCAGCCAGGGCCACAGGGCTGGCCCAAAACAGCGGTGCGCCCACGGTAGTGCCCAACTGGCCGGACAGCCAACTCAGCGCACTACGCAGGGCCAGGTCATCGGACAGGAACAGCAGCAGGCTGGTGGCAGCAGCAGCAAAGCTACCCAGCATCAGGCCCATCAGCAGCAGGCTGATATTGCCGCCGCCGACCAGCTTGACCAGTACCAGCAGCAGCCAGGTGGCCAGCAGGGCGCCGCCAAAGGCGGCAATGGGCAGTGGGATGGTCAGGTGCAGCGCCATGACGGCAACGGCGGCCAGGGCCGCCCCGCTGGCGGTGCCGATGAGGCCGGGGTCGGCCAGGGGGTTACGGAATAGCGCCTGCAGCGCGGCGCCGCTGGCTGCCATGGCGGCACCCACGATCAGGGCTGCGGCGATGCGTGGCAAGCGCAGACCGCTGACCAGCGGATCGCTGATATCGGGCCAGGCCCAGCCGTCGCCGGCATAGCCGACGGCGAAGAACAGCAGGCATGTGGCCAGCACGGGCCAGGCCAGGTAGTGCCACTTGCCCGTGGCAGGTAATCGGGCCGGACGGCCGGGTCGGCGTAACCAATAGGCGCGGGTGGTGGGCATAGTCAGCGCGTTGGGTGGGCGATGTGCCACAGGACACCACAAGGATCGACCAGGGAGAACTGGCAAATGTGCCAGGGCTTGTCCTCTGGCGGTGTCCCACGTGTACCGGGGTAGCGGTCAAACAGCTCCAGTTGCTTGATATGGCGCCACCATGCACGGGCATCGCTCACCAGCAGATGCCGCACGCAGTTCTGTGCCCAGTCCTTGCGATAGAAGTCCTGCAGCAGAAAGGCCTGCGCACCCAGGCTGAACTCGGCGAGTTCATCGCCAACCAACCGTTCCTCAAAACCAAGATCGCGATAGAACCGGCAACTGAGGTCGAAATCCCTGGAGGGCACGAAGGGTTTGAGTTCCAGTGCATCAAGCATGGGGAGGCCTAGAGCAGGGTGCGCAGTTTCTGCACAGCGGCAGGACTGCTGAGGTTGACGACAAAGAAATCCTGTACCGGCACTTCATAGACGCGGCCGTGCTGGCCCGCAGGTGTCGCCGCGATATCGGGCCGCCGCTTGAAGCTCTCCAGCCCGCCATAGACCGCCCGGTTATGGTCTGCCACCAGGATCAACTCTGGTGCCAGCTTGGCGATGGCTTCCGGATCCAGCGGCTTGTAGCCACTGACGCCAGCCGCAGCGTTGATGCCACCGGCTGCCCGTATCAGCGCATCTGCCGGCGTATCGCTGCCGGCAACCGTCTTGCCCTCATAGGTGATCAACACGCGACGGCCGATGGAGGGGGCTGGGCGCATGGCATGCTGCCAATCGCTGGCGAGCTTGCTGGCGGCGGCGTCGGCACCGATCAGGCCACCTACCCGCCGTATGGTGTTGGCGTAGTCGCTACCATCTTCGCGCGTGCCGAGCTTGACTGCCTTGATACCCAGGCCACTCAGTTGCTGCCAGATGCCATCGGGCATGGCCATGGGGCTACCCAGCACCAGGCTGGGCTTGAGCCGGGCTACCGACTCCACGGCCACCCCGCGTGACAGGCCGATGTCGGTGGCGTGGGCCAGTGCCGTTTGGCGGGAGGAACGGTCGCGGCCCACCACATCGGGCGCATGGCCCAGGGCCACGACGATCTCCGCGATATCACTGGTCAGTATGACCAGCCGCTCTGCCGCCTGGGCGGTGCAGCCCAGCAGCAGGCTGCTTAGTAGCAGGCCGCGTGTCAGTGTCCGCTTAGTGAACATGGCGCGCCTCCCTGTCTGGCAGGCCGTGCACCAGCTTGGCCCAGCCGGGCAATTCGGGCCGCCCTGGCTTGCGTTCGCCAAAGTACTGCACGATCAATTGACCATCGCTGTCATAGCATTCCAGCGAGGTGACTTCGCCGTCACGGGTAGGCTTGCGCACCACGAAGGCCGTGTCGAACAGGTCCATGCGCAGATGCAGATTGAAGCCTGGATCCAGCACATTGAGCCAGGGGCCCATGGCGACTACCTTCTTCACTGGCCCGGTGTGTATCTGCAGGCAGCCCTGGTTGCCGGCAAAGACCATGATGGGTAGGTCTTGCTCCGCAGCGGCATGCAGCAATAATGAGACGGATTCCAGCGACACCGCCCGTACATAGCCGACCGGTGCCAGGCGCAATGCTTGGGGGCGGGTCAGGTTGAAACGCCGCATCAGCGGGAAGAATTCGTGGGTGTCGGCCAGATTGAGCCAACCCTGGCGGAAGGCCGTGGTATCCACGGCTGTGTCAGGTTGTTCCGCTGCGGGCTCATGCCGGCGATCGGGCTCAACCGTGGCGTGGCAACTGGCATAGCGGGATACCAGCTCGTCATAGGCGGCCTGGTTGGATTCTGTTGTCAGGAACACCTTATGCACGGCATCGCCATGCCGATCAAAAAACTGTAGCGAGGGTCGCTCACCACGCAGGGCAAAACCGTAACGCCAGCTTTGCAGGAAGAAACGCAGGTCGATCTCCGGATTGAGCGCTAGGCCGATCTCGCCTTGGATACTGACATTGGCATAGATGCCGGTTTTCTCGTGTACCGCCGCCTCGTTGCGGGTCAGCGTCATGACCACGCCCAGGCTTTCCAGCTCGCCCAGGATATCGGCCCACTTGGGGAACAGGGTGATGGACAGTGGATCGGCTGCGACCAGTTCGGCCTCGGTTACGCCTAGCCGGGCGGCTGCATCTCGGGCGCGCAGCTTGGGTTCACCGGCTTTCAGGTGCAGATAGTTCTGCCACAGGGTGGATGCATTCATGGTGACTCTCCGGTATTGCTGACAATGGAAAGACGCTTTGGGGCGCACCGGCTTCCCGGACGGTGCGCCCCGCTGCGTGGCCGCTGAGGCGGGCCTGGCCGTGGTACACGGTAGAAAATCGTGAACAGGCTCTTAGAAACGATATTCGAAGCTGATGGCGCCGTTGCGGCCGGGCTGGGTGTAGCGGTCCAGTACCGCTGCCACACTGCCTCGGCCACTGACGACCAGGCCTCTGACATCACTCCAGAGCCAGTACTTTTTGTCGGCCAGGTTGTACAAGCCAGCGCTGAGGGTGGCATCCGGCCCCAGTTCCATACTGGCGCTCAGGTCCAGCACACCATAGCCGGGTGCGGCGAACAGGGTGTTGCTGCTGAGCCTGTCCTTGCTTTCTGCACCGCGCAGTGTCAGTGCGGTTTGCCAGCGGCTACCTTGGTAGTGGAGTGCCAATTGGCCGTTCAAGGGTTCCACCCCGTCGTAAGGCTTGGCCTCGCTGGTTTTGTCGCCACGGGCGTAGGCCAGTGCACCGCGCACATGCCAGGCATCTGTCATGCGCCACAAGGCTTTCAATTCCACCCCCTGGATGCGCATCCGGGTGATATTGCGTGCCTGGTACTCCAGGTTGATGCCATTGCCGTTGGTGTCGCGTGGCGATACCAGCACGTTCTCGATGAAGTCGCTGTAACGGCTCTGAAAGTAGGTTGCGGCCAACTCCAGCTGGCTGGAGCGGTAGCGGCTGCCCAGTTCCAGGCTACGGCTTTTCTCGGACTTCAGGGCGGGGTTGGGGAGGACCTCGTAGCCATGGGCGGCATTGCTGAATACCAGCATGGCATCGTCGAAGTTGGGGGTACGAAAGCCGGTGCCCAACTGGGCAAAGCCGGTCCAGCCCGTTGCCAGCGGCAGGCTGAGCGCCAGGCGGGGCGAAATGGCGCTGTCCTTGTATTCGGCCACGTTCAGGCCGCGTGGATTGGCGGCGGCGAACAGGGCATCGGGCTTGGGGGTGAGGGTGTAATGGTCGTAGCGTAGCGAGGGGGTCAGGGTCATGCCGCTGGCAAAGGTGATCTCGTCCTGCGCAAACAGGCCCAGGCGCTTGCTGTTGTTGTCGGGGAAGGTCTTCTGCGGGAACTGCTCGCCCCCCACTACCGTGGTGCTGGAGCCGTTGGCGTTGGTTTGCAGGCGGTAGCGTGGCCGGCTGGTCTCGGTGGTGTTGTACTCGGCGCCCCATACCACGCTGTGCAGCAGGCTGCCTTGATCCAGTCTGTGGGTGAGCTGGGCATTCAGGCCCCAGCCTTCCTGCTCGAAGCCGGACTGGTTGGAGCGCCTGATATTGCCTGGCAACTGCTCCAGGCCGTTTTCGCGGCTCTCGCCCGATTGGGTGTAGAGCTGGAAGTGGGCGCCCACCAGGCCGCTGCCGCTACGGCTGTAGTCATAGGCAAGGCTGGTGCGGTCGCGGCGCGATTTATCGCTGGCGGTCTGGGACAGCAAGGCTGCGCTACGATTGCTGAGAAAGTCGCCAGTCTGGTCACGCCGGAAGATATCGTGGGTCAGGCTCAGGCTTTGACCGGCTGCGGGTGACCACGCCAGCTTGGCCAGCAAGGCCTGGCTGTCCCAATCCAGCGGGTTGGCGACAGTGCGCCTGTCGGAGGCGCTGCCATCCGTACCCATGCTTTCGGTGTTCTCACCCGCCCGGCGGGTATAGCTGAACAGCGCGCTGAATTGCCCGCTGCGCAAGCCCGCCGAGGCCCCCAACTTGTTGCTGCTGTCCGCGCCATAGTATCCGGCACGCAGTTGGCCGCCTACGGTATCGCCTGCCTGTAGCAGGTCTTCCACCGCCAGGCTGCGATAGGCCACCACGCCAGCAATGGCATCGGCGCCATACAGGCCGGAGTAGGGGCCTTTCACGACTTCGACGGCACTCAGGGTGTCGATCTCCACCATGTCGCGGCCAGAGATGGCAGCACCGCCGCCTGCATACAGTGAGGGCAGGGAGATACCATCGATCTGTAGCAATATGCGGTTACCGTCCAGGCCGCGTATAGCGATAGAACCCAGCCCCCGTCGGACAGGATCGCGGCTGACATCGACACCAGGTTCGTCGCCGAGCAGGGTTTGCAGGTTACGGGCAGTACCGGCGCCATCACCCTGGGTGGACAGGACGGCGGTGTTGGGGGCGACGCTATCGGCGTCCTTGGCGAGCCGTGTGGCGGTGACGGAAACGGCCGGCAAGGTATCGGCGGCGGTAATATCTGCAGCGTTATCGGCCAGCGCGGGTGTCAGCGGCAGGGCTGCCAGCAAGGCTGCAAGGGGTGTCAAGCGTGTGAGGGTCTTGCCAGTCATCAGGTTCAGCATCCAAAAAATCGCCCCGCCGCCATCAAGCGGCGGGAGCGGGAAATTGGCTGGCTGGCCGGCGTGAGCTGGCGGGCTGGCTACATCGTCATGGAGAGGGTGAAGCGTATTCGGTCCGGCTTGACGCGGTTGCTCCTGGGAAGGTGCATGCGGCCTTATACTTCGATAGCTACTTGGTCAGTATCAGTTTGCCGTTGCGGGTCAGCCGAAGGCGATAGACCTCGCCTTGATGGCTGATCTCTATCTCTTGCCGCCCTTGCATCAGGCTACGCAGTTCAAGGCGTAGCCTGGGCGTCTGGCTGGCGGTCTTGCCTAGGGTCAGGGTGCTTGAGTTCATGCATTGAATGATAATGGTTATCATTTAACAATTGCAAGAGAAATGTACACCGTGGGGCGCTACCAAAAATCTCAGCTTGCTTGCAGCACCAGAAGCCTGTTCACGAATTTTTCACCTCGGCGAGAAGATCGTGAACAGGTTCAAAGAAAAGTCTTTTCGCCGCGCACGTCGCCAGCAAGGCTGCGAATCCGTAGGCTGGATCAATGGCCTGCCGACGGTAAAGCCAACACGAACCGTGCGCCTGGGCCTGGTGCAGCAGCTTCTACCCATACGCGTCCGCCATGCCGCTCTGCGATGCGCTTGACCAGGGCCAGACCCAGTCCTGCTCCCCCGGTATCCCGGTTACGGCTGGCATCAATCCTTACAAAAGGCTCGAAAATCCGCAGCCTGTCCGCCTGGGCGATCCCTTCACCATCATCCTCAACAGCAATCCAGATTTCGCCTGCTGCGCTGTGGGTGGAGATGCGCAACTGGCTGCGCGCATGGCGGTCGGCATTGTCCAGTAGATTGCCCAAGGCGTGCACCATCAAGGCCGGCTCGACCTTGAGCGGCAGGGGCTCCAGCTCAAGCACTACCTTATGTCGCAGCAATCGCGACTGGCTGGCCCGTACCACCAGCCTGTCCGCTGTCACGCTTTCCAGTGCCAGTGGTCCACTACGGGCATCCAGCCGGCCATAGCCCAGCAGTTCGCTGGTCAAATGCCCCATCTCGTCCAGATCATCGCGCAGGCCACGGTACAGGCGCTGTTGTCGCTCCTCGGTGTCGATGGTCAGCATGCTTAGCGCAAAATGGGCGCGGGCCAATGGGGTTCGTAATTCATGCGCTACTGCGTTCAGCAAATCCTGTTGGGCCGCCACCAACTGCTCGATGCGATCGGCCATCTCATTGATCCGCACTGCCAGCGGCCCCATGCCGGATGCGGCTGACAGTGTCTCCGCACGCGCCTGCAAGTCTCCGGTTCCCAGCTTGGCCGCCACGGATCGCAAGTGCTGCAGGTCTCGCCAGAAGGGGCGGATCTGGACCAGGTATAAGGCCAGCGCCATGACCAGCACCACTACCAGGTAGACCGCAAGGATGGCGTCGGCCAGTTGCGGCTCTGGCGGTATATGGATGACCAATACCTGCTCCCGCCCCTGCAGACGGTAAAAGACCCTGTCCCGTCCGGATTCGCTCAGATAGATCACGCGGCCTTGCCGCAATATGTGCTGCTGCTCCACACCAAACTCGGCCAAGGGATGCAGGCTCAGCTGGACCTCGCCCAGGAGGGTCTGCATCTGCCGCAGGTTGCTGAGCAGGGTTGCTTTATCGTGAGCGCCCGCCAGTAGGTTGGCCTCCATCATGCGCATCGGCCCCAGGTAGATGGCCTGGGCGTAGTTCTGCTCCCGTTCTGAAACCATCTTCAGGGCTATCCAATGCATGCCGGCCAACGCTGCGGGTACCAGCAACAGGATGAGCAATAGCTGGCGAAAGAACAATTTCCACATCAGCGCTGTTCCTCCGGCGGCAGCAAGAGATAACCACGATTCCACACCGTCTTGATGCAGCGTGGTTCACGCGGATCGTCACCGAGTTTTCTGCGCAGGCGCGACACCAGTACATCGGCCGATCGATCATGGCCGTCGAAATCTATGCCGCGCAGGTGGTTGATGATGTCATCACGGCTCAGGACAGTACCGGCCTTGCTGGTCAGCAAATACAGCAATTCAAACTCGCTGCTGGTCAGTTCCAACTCCAGTTGACCCAGCGTGGCACGGCGCGCGACTCGATCCAGATTCAGCTGTCCCAGGCGAAGCACTTCGCTGCCAGCGCCAGCCTGACGGCGCAGCACTGCCTTGATCCGGGCCACCAGTACTCTGGGTTCGACCGGCTTGATGATGTAGTCGTCAGCACCCAGTTCCAGGCCGAGGACATGGTCGATGTCGTTGCCACGCGCCGTCAGCATCAGGATGGGCAGCGTTTGCTGTGCCCGCAATTGGCGGCAGACCTCTAATCCATCCAGACCTGGCAGCATGAGATCCAGCAGCAGCAAGTCCGCCTGCTGCCGGGCTAGCCAGGGCAATACTTGATCGCCACGGTGCAGGCAATACACCTCGAAGCCATGCAGCGACAGGTAGTCGCGAATCAAGGCTGACAGCTTGATGTCGTCTTCGACATAAAGAATACGGGCCATCCCGTCGAACTCCTGAATCTCATGTTCGGGCGGATACTAACCCTGATACCGCCTACAGATGTGACAGCGCGTTCACAACTGCTTACAGCATCGCAAAACCTGCACCTTCAGCTAGCGCCATCATTTGCACCCTGTCCTGCACTGATGGAGCGAACCGATGTTGCACCGAAATCTTGTCGTCCTGGCTCTGCTGGTGGGTATGTCTGCCTGCAATGACAATGCCACTTCGCCGACCGAACGTCCCCAGCCTGCCCGCAGCCTCGAAGGTACATGGCAATACCCAGGCTATGGCTATATTCAGCAGATTGCCCGCGAGGCCCATGGTTACCGGGTGACGCTGTATGACGTGACCAGCCAGGGTTGCCTGATCAATCAAACCCGAGACGGAGCGACGCTGGCCGATCTGCAGCAACAGCATCGCTTGTCGGCTGATGGCATGGCGCTGGAGCGCGTTGAGACTGATCAGCAACAGAGCCCGGGCCTGCTTGGGCAGCGCTTACCGGCGCTGCCGGAAAGCTGCGGCAAGTTGCGCTGGCCGGTGGCAGGGCAGCCGGGTTACACGCGCGATCCGGTACGCGACTTCGATCTGGCTTGGCATACATTCAATGAGTACTACCACGATTTCAAGCTGAGCCGGGTTGACTGGGTGGGTCAGTACCTACGTTTGCGGGCGCAGGTTCATGCGCAGACCACAGACGAGCAACTGTTCGAGTTGCTGGGAGAATTGATCGAGCCGCTGCAGGATGGGCATGTCAGTCTTTTCATGGGGGCGCGCAGCATTACCCACACCCGTAAGCCGCAGTTTACCGAAGTGCTGCTGGATGAGTATCTGCGCGAACAGGGATTATCCCTCCCCCTGGATGAGGCACAGCAGGCTGCCGCCCTTGCCTATGTGGAAGAGGGCACCGCCGACATGATGGCCACCAGCCTTGCCTATGCCGTGCAGCCAGAGAAGATCAAGTTGCGCGGCAATAATCAGCTGATGTGGTTTACCGCCCCCAACAATATTGCGTATTTGCAGGTACGCAGCACCTACGGCTTCGGAGGTACCGAAGAACTGGGTGATGATTTGCAGGTGCTGAAGGCTGCTATGGATGAGTTTGTTGCCGATAGCCTGCAGGCTCGCGGCGTGGTGCTTGACCTGCGTTTCAATCAGGGAGGCCATGACGATAACGCATTGGTTATCGCTAGCCGCTTTGCCCTTGAGCGGTGGCATGCCTATTCCAAACAGGCGCGACTGGGAGATGGGCGGACGCACCTGCAGCGGGTGTATCTCGAGCCGGGTGGGCTGAAGCAGTATGGTGGGCCGGTGGTGGTGTTGACTAGCAACAGTACCTTCAGTGCTGCCGAAGTGCTGGCGATGACCCTGCGCAATAGGCCTAACACCACGTTGATCGGCGAGGCCAGCGGCGGTGCTTTTTCGAACACGCTCAGCAAGCGGCTGACCAGTGACATCTTTTTTTCGCTGTCCAATGAGTTTTACCTGATGCCCAATGGGGAGTGGCTGGAAGGTAAAGGTGTGCCGGTCGACATTGCAGTCCCATTCCACCCTGATAGCATGCGTACATCGACCGATGCTGGACTGGAGCGCGCCCTGAGTCACTTGCTGTCGTCACCCTGACCCGTCGGCCGGCTGCACATTCGCTGGGCCGGCTCACCGCCCGACCCTTGGTCTACCCAGGGTTGGGGAACCCACTTACACTGCTGCGATAGGCTGGTACGCTCAGGTCTGGCGTGCTGCTGTGCAACCATGGGGATGAAGGACTTGCAACCGCTGCTAACCAATGCAATCGACCCGCTGGTGGAGCGGCGTGTTTATGCCCAGGAGGCAGATGGGCATAGGCATGATTACTGCCAGTTGCTGCTGGGCCTGCGTGGCAGCGCTGCGCTGGAAATGCACGGACGGCAGTTTCAGGCCAGCGTGCTGCATGGGGTGATCGTGCCAGCGGATTGCCGGCATGAGTTTGCCGGACAGGGCGATAACTGCCAGTTGGTGGTGGATATGCCCGTGGCCTCGGTGGCGGTACCTGCTGCGCTATTCAGGCGGCCCCGCGCCTTTGCCATCACACCGGCCTTGCGGCGCTGGCTGGACAAGCTGCCGCACGGTCCCGCACTACGGAAGCGTCAGTACGACTGGCAATTGGCGGTTGGCTTGGCTGGTGCCGTATCGCAGAGCCTGGGCGGGGATGTCGGAGAGGGCTGTGGCTTTCCGGTAGCGCAGATCGATGCTTATCTGCGTCGGCGATTGGAGCATCCGATTGCCACGGCTGAACTGGCGGCCCATTTTGGCTGGGGCGTGCGGCGTTTTCACGACCTGTTCTGCGAAGCGTTTGGCGATACGCCGCACCAGTACCATAACCGGCTGAAGCTGGATGCGGCGATTGGCCTGCTTGCCCGGCAGGGACTGCCGCTGGCGGAGATTGGCCAGCGCCTGGGTTATGGAGACCAGCCTGCATTTACCCGCCGATTCAGCCAGCGCTTTGGTATGCCGCCCGGGCAGTGGCGGCGGGAGGCCGACAGCAGTGCTGCGACGAAAGGCTTTTGCTCAGGTACTTAACTGCCGGACTGCAGTTTGCGCATGGCTGTCTCCAGCCCTGCGGGGGTGAGCGGGTACATGCGCCCTCCCATCAGCTTTTGAGTCATGCGTACGCTCTCGGTGAACTCCCAGTAGCGCTCGTCTACCGGGTTGAGCCAGACGGCAGCAGGATAGCGATCCAGCAGGCGCTGCAGCCAGACGCGGCCGGGTTCTTCGTTCATATGCTCCACCGAGCCGCCTGGATACTCGATCTCGTAGGGGCTCATGGTGGCATCGCCCACGAAGATCAGTTTGTAGTCGGCGGGATAGGTGTGCAGCAGATCGAAGGTGGCTTGGTGCTCGCTGTGGCGGCGCTTGTTGTCACGCCAGACGGATTCATAGATGAAATTGTGGAAGTAAACCTGCTCCAGGTGCTTGAATTCGGCGCGGGCGGCCGAGAAGAGCGTTTCGCATACCTGGATGTGGTCGTCCATGGAGCCGCCTACATCCAGAAACAGCAGTACCTTGACGGCATTGTGCCGCTCGTGGCGGAACTGCAGCTTGAGCCAACCGGCGTTGTCGGAGGTGGCGCGTACGGTGGCGTCTATGTCCAATATATTGGCCTCGGCATCGCGGGCGAACTGGCGCAGGCGACGCAGGGCCACCTTGAAATTGCGGGTGCCCAACTCCTGACTGTCGTCAAAATCCTTGAATTCCCGCTCATCCCATACCTTGACTGCGCGCCGATGGCGTGAGCCATCCTGGCCTATGCGTATGCCTTCCGGGTTGTAGCCATAGGCGCCGAAGGGGCTGGTGCCGCCCGTGCCTATCCACTTGTTGCCGCCTTGATGGCGCTCTTTCTGCTCGGCCAGGCGCTGCTTCAGTGTTTCCATCAACATGTCCCAACCCATGCCTTTGAGCTGGTTCTTTTCCTCCTCGCTCAGCTGTTTCTCCAGCAATTTGGTGAGCCAGTCTTCCGGTATATCGGTTTCCAGCTTTTCCAGCAGGGTTTCCACCCCCTGGAAGTAGCGGCCGAATACCTGGTCATAGCGGTCGAAATACTTCTCGTCCTTGATCAGGATGGCGCGGGAGACAAAGTAGAAGTCATCCAGACTGCCGTTGACCACGCGGGCGTCCAGCGCCTCGAGCAAGGTCAGGAATTCCTTGACCGAGACGGGTAGCTTGGCGTCGCGCAGTTGGTAGAAGAAATCGATCAGCATGAATGTGTGAAGCCAAGTGGTAGCGCGGTATTTTCGCGCCTATGGAGCAGGAGCGCCATCTTTACTGACCTGGGGGTCAGAGCAATTTCAGTTCCGTCACTTTGTTAAGCAACTGGGTGGTGCTGTTGACCTCCAGCTTGCGCATGATGTTTTCGCGGTGCTTGTCGACCGTGCGGGACGAAAGCGAGAAGCGTTCGGCGATACGGGTGCTGGAGTGGCCGCTGCAGAGCATCTCCAGTACCTGGAACTCGCGTGCCGTCAGCTGGACATCGGCGGCCTGCATTTTCTCGCGCACCAAGGCAGCCAGCACCTGCTCACCCCGGGCGATGCGGCGCAGGGCGGTGAGCAGCTCCTCTGCGGAGCCTTCCTTCAGCAGTACGCCATCGGCACCGGCGTCCACCAGTTGCTTGTACAAGGTGCCTGATTGGGCGGCTGTCAGCATGACTATCCTGAGCGCGGGGTAGCGCTGTTTCAGATAGGCCAGGACTGCACCAGCATCATTGCCGGGCATGTGATAGTCCATCACCAGAAGGTCGGGCTGGTGCTGCCTTACCAGCTCGTTGAGTACGCTGGCCTCGCCGGCTTCGGCCACCACCTGAAAATCGGTAGTCTGTGACAGCAGGAGCTTGAGGCCATCGCGGAAAATGACATGGTCGTCCGCTAGAATAAGCCGCATTGCTCAGTCTCCTTGCCGGCCTGGGTTGGTCTTGTTCCCGTTAGCGTGATGCTTCATGCCCCGACTCCTCTATTGCTGCCTGCTGTTGTTGATGACCTGCCCGGTGGCGCTGGGTGCCACACCCTTGCCCTTGCCCTTGCACCCACTGCCCACTGCCGAGCAATTGCGGCGGCATACGGTATTCTACGTGGGCGAGGTACCGGCGGCGACGCTGGCGGAAGCCATGTCGCCTGGAGCACGGTTTCGTCCGCTGATCGAGCGCAAGCCCGATCTCAGCCCAGGTGGACGCTGGCTTCGGCTGGAACTGCACAATAACAGCAGCCAGCCGAGCCGGTGGTTGCTGAACCTGGGTGTGCCCGACATCCAGCGGCTGGAGGCATACCAGATCAGCCGAGCGCAGACTGAGCAACTGGTCAGCTTGCGGCCTGATAGTCGCTTTACCGATCGCAGCGTGCCCTCGCGCATGCTGGCGGTGCCGGTCAGCCTGGCGGCCGGTGAAGCGGCAACGCTGTATCTGCATTATCGCATCCATGGCGATACTCCCTTGCAACTGGCATTGCAGGAGCCAGCCGAGTTCGCCCAGACTCTGGGCTTGGGCAATCTTTTCAATGGTGTGCTGGTGGGCGTGCTGCTGGCATTGCTGGGGTTTGCATTGCTGCAGTACCGTGCCTTGCGGCGGGAGGCGTATCGCTACTACGCCCTGATGCTGCTGTTTGTGGTGCTGTTCCTGCTACAGATCGAGGGTTACAACTTTGCGTTGCTCTGGCCTGGGGCTGGGCAATGGAATCAGTACGCACCTGCCGTGCTGGTGGTGGCGGTACATCTCACGCATATCCTGTTCACCACCAGCCTGTTCAAGCTCAACCTGAGCTTCCCCACGCTGTACCGTGGCTATCAGGCCTATGCGGTGCTGCTGCTCTTGGGGTTGGGCGCCTTCCTGGGGGCAGACCTGGCGTGGCCCCTGCTGCTGGTCTCGTTGCTGTTCATGCCCTTGCCGGTATGGGTGGGCGTGCAGGTATGGCGCAGGCAACTACCGGCAGCGGGGCATTTCCTGGCTGGCGCCATCAGCTTGGCCGTGTTCATGAACGTCCTGTTCAGCTTTGGTGTATCTGGGGTATGGAGTTGGCCGGGGGTAAACGTCTTCGTTTACCCCAAATTGGGCTATCTGCTGGAGGCAGTACTGTTTGCCCTGGCGCTGGGGCAGCAGTTGCATAGCCTGAGCCAAAGGCATGAGGCTGCGCTGCGGCACAGGCTGGAGGAGGCGGAGCAACTGGCCCGTGCCGAGGCCGACAAGCACCTGGCGCTACAGGCTGCCCAGCAACAGCAGCTGCAACTGGCGGCGGCGGGGCATGATCTCTCGCAACCGCTGTCATCGATCCGCTTTGCCTTGGCAGCATTGCGCGCGCAGGCGGGTAATGAGGCGGCTACCCAGCATATCGACAAGGCGCTCGACTACACCGAATCGCTGCTGCAGTCGCTGATGGCAGAAGCCAAGGCGGGTTTCGCCAGCCGGCAGCAAGGATTGAACCTGGAAGACCTGCTGGTGCAGGCGCACACCCGCCACCAGCATGCGGCCGAGCGCAAGGGACTGTACCTGCGCTACTTCCCCAGCAGCGCCACCATTGCCGGTTCTGGCCTGGTGCTGACACGCATACTGGATAATCTGGTCGGCAATGCCGTGCGCTACACCGAGCGGGGTGAGATCTTGCTTGGGGTACGCCGCCGCCCCCTGGGGCTGGAGATACAGGTGCTCGATACAGGGCCGGGTTTTGATACCAGCTTGCAGAAGCAATTGCTAGCACCGTTTGAGCAGACCGGTACCTTGGCGGCCGAACGCCAGGGGCACGGCTTGGGCCTGCATATCGTGCAGGCCCTGTGTGAGCAGTCGGGATACCAGCTGAGCATACGGTCGGTACGTGGTCGGGGTAGTGTATTTGGCGTGCTAATTCCTTACTGATGCCATCATGGGCAGGGTGTTGCCGCTCATGGGTGTGAAGGCGGTCATGGGCCGGTTGGCGTAGGCCAGGTCGAAATCGTCCACCCGCTTGCCGAAGCAAGCTGGTGTTGGCGGCGCGAAGCCGGCATAGGTGAGCACGGTGCCTATCTGGATGATGCGGGGGCAATCCACCTCGAACCAATCCATCTGTGCCAGCTCGTGTTGCCCCAGTTGATGGATGGCTTGGTACAGGGCCAGGGCTTCGGCGTAGCCGCCGAACACCACGCCACGGCTCAACATCAGCAGGCGCCGGGACCAGCCGCCCAGGACATAGTGCAATTGGCTGGAGTAGGCCTTGCCGGCATCCTGTCGTACCACTTCTTCAAGGCAGATGGCATAGGCATCGATATCCAGGCTGGCGGGCTCCGCCGCATCGATGACCAGCAACTTGCGGTGGCTGTGGCGCAGGCGGGTAATACCATAGACACCCAGTCTGGCCGAGACACTGTGGGTGCAGCTGACCACGGCGTCTACCTGCCCGGCATCTTCTATACGTGAGGTGATTTCCATGCCGGTCTCGGCATGAATATCGGCCAGCGTGGTGTCGTTGCTGCACCAGGCCACCACGCGGTAACCGGCTTGCAGCAGCCGTCGGGCCATGCAGGCGCCTTGGGGGCCGTAAGGGTCTATCAGCAGAATACGGGCATTGCGCTGGTCCAGTTTGGCATTGCGTAAGGCCCGCTCCACATCCACCCACAGCATCTGTGCTGTGCCGTTGTCGCCGATGGTAAACAGCAGATTGGGGAAGCGCTCTTTCAGTATCGCGCCATCCCGGCCAAACAGACGTTTGGTGGATGCCGCCAGCAAAACTACCTTGGCGCCATTGTGTTCTGCCCACTCGCAGGCGGAGATACATTGTGCCCGTGCTAACCGGCGGCCTTCCTTGGTCAGCATCTCGGCTGCAGTGCTGTAGATGCCGCGCACGCGCCCCGCCACGCCGTTCTGGTAGATGCGAGGGCCGTTGGCGTGGCCCAGTACGGGCACACGATGGCCGAAGAACCGTTCACGCTCGGCTTCGTCCCGTAGATTGGTGATGAACACCACGTCGACCAGGGGGCGACCGGTGAGTTTGCGCCACCAGGCGCGGTAATCGCATAAAGCCACCATGACGCGCCAGAGATCGCTCAGCATGATTTCGTCCTCTTGATTGAGTTGAGTGCGCGGCACCCATGGCGCCTGCGGTATGGGACGAACTATAGGGAGGGGGCTGCGCGGCTTGAATACGCAAAATTGCGTAATCTGCCCGGCTGCGGGTCGTGGCTGTTGCAGTAGCGATACGGCACTGGTGAGCACTGGCGCGGGCTGCAGTGCCTATTGTCGGCTTTTCGCCCGCCTGCTGATGAAGGGGGAACGGCTGATCAAGCGTTTGCTCTAAAATTGCTGCCGAGCGTAGCAAAGGCGCTTGGTCTGCTGGCCGGCATTGACGGTAGAGCTGCCACCCATCGGCGCGCTAGATGCGACGAGGGCTGGGGGTATCAGCGATACAGCGTGGACTTGATGCAGAGAATTAGCGTCCGGTATTGCCGGGCAAAGCGCTGAAGTGGGGGCTCCGTATTACTCCGGGCCTCCGATGAGGAGACAACAATATGCAAGCTCAATTCGAACCCCATGAAACCCAGGCCGAGTTGGCCCACCTGCGCCAGGTCTACCAAGCCCAGCGCGAGGCCTATGCCGCCATGCCTTATCCGCCAGAAGCGCTGCGGCGGGATCGACTGAACCGGTTGCGCCATGTGCTGCAGGCGCACGGCGACGAAATCGCCGCTGCCATCTCGGCTGATTTCGGCCACCGCTCGGCCCATGAGACCCGTCTGCTGGAGATATTCCCCAGCCTGGGGGGCGTGGACCATGCCTTGGCCAAGCTAGGGCGCTGGATGAAGCCCCGACGCCGTGGTGTGTCGATTTGGTTCAAGCCGGCCAGCAATCGGGTCGTGCCCCAGCCCTTGGGCGTTGTGGGCATCATCGTACCGTGGAACTACCCCTTGTTCCTGGCCGTAGGCCCACTGACCGCAGCCCTGGCTGCCGGCAACCGCGCCGTGGTCAAGATTTCGGAATTCACACCTCGCCTGGGCGAGACCTTCCGCCGTTTGATAGGCCAGTACTTCGACGAGAACGAGGTGGCTGTCATCAATGGCGGTGCCGAGGTGGCGCAGGTGTTCTCGGGCTATGCCTGGGACCATATGCTGTTTACCGGATCGACCAGCGTGGGCAAGCATGTGATGCGTGCCGCTGCCGACAACCTGACGCCAGTCACGCTGGAACTGGGCGGTAAATCGCCGACCATCGTGCATGAGTCGTTCCCCATCCAGACTGCTGCCGAGCGCGTGATGTATGGCAAATGCCTGAATGCCGGCCAGACCTGCGTGGCGCCGGACTATGTACTGCTGCCCGAGGGCAAGCAGGAGGAATTCCTGGCTGCGGCACGGGATGTGGTGAGCAAATGGTATCCCGATGCCGGCCGCAATCCCGACTACACCGCCGTGGTGAACGGCCGCCACCTGAACCGCCTGCAGGGCTACCTGAAAGATGCCGCCGAGAAAGGCGCACGGGTGGTGCCGCTGGCCGAGGTGGACCCGGCTACCGGCAAGGTGGCGCCTACCCTGGTTTTCGATACCACCGAGCAGATGACGCTGCTGCAGGACGAGATCTTCGGCCCCATCCTGCCGGTGCTGACCTACAAGACGCTGGACGAGGCCATAGACTATGTCAACACGCATCCCCGGCCGCTGGCGCTGTATTACTTCGATTACGACAACCAGCGTATCAGCCAGGTGATCAGCAACACCATCTCGGGCGGGGTGGGTGTCAATGAAACCGTGATGCACGTGGGCCAGGACGATTTACCGTTTGGCGGTGTCGGCCCCTCTGGCATGGGTCACTACCACGGCCACGAAGGATTCGAGACCTTCTCCAAGATGAAGCCGATATTTGCGCAGAGCCGTTTCAACGGTGCCTGGCTCTTGCGCCCGCCCTATGGGCCCAGAGTGGAACGCTTGCTGAAGTTCATGCTGCGTTGATGGAGTCGTGCCTGGGCCGGGCGCTGCCTGGCCATGGGTAGAACAAAAAGAGGGAAACATGCTTAGCCGCCGCCAATTGCTGAAAACCGGTGTCGCCGGTGCAGCCCTGCTGGGCCTTGCCCGGCTGGCTTACGGGCCGATCACGCCGGACAGCCTCTATGCCGTACCGGCGAAGGCCAGGTTCAAGGTGCTGGATGCAGAAAGCCGTACGGCGCTGGCCGCGATTGCACGGGTCATGCTCAAGGGGGCGTTGCCGCGCGATGAGGCCGAATACGAAACCGCGCTCTACCAAGCTGTGCTGGGCTGCGATACCGCCATCGCGGGCTTGCCGATGGGCGTACAGGCCGAGGTCAAGGAGCTGCTGGCTTTGCTGAACAGCCGGGTGACCCGCCGCTGGGTGGTGGGTGTAGGGGCATCGTGGGAGACGGCCAGCGACGAGGACATCGCCCATTTCCTCAACCGTTGGCGCTTTTCTTCGTTCTTACTGCTGCGCAGTGGCTACCAAGCCTTGCATCAGATCGTATTTGCTGCGTGGTATGGCAACCCGCAGGCCTGGGTGGGCATAGGTTACGACGGCCCCCCGAAATTCATGGAAGGTTACTGGAATGCCTAAAGACGTTATTGCCGAGGGACTGGCATCCGGTAAATGGGATGTGCGCGACGCGGCCACCTTTATGCGCGACCAGACGCTGGAGGCCGACGTGGTGATCGTCGGCACCGGGGCGGGCGGCGGGGTGGCGGCCGAGATATTGAGCCTGGCCGGGCTTAAGGTGGTGATGCTGGAAGAAGGAGAGCTGCGCTATGCCTCCAAGCATTTCAACCTGAAGGAAGCCGAAGCCTACCCCACGCTGTACCAGGAATCTGCCGGGAGGCAGACCAAGGACAAGGGTATCACCATCTTGCAAGGGCGTACTGTGGGTGGCTCTACCACGGTGAACTGGACGTCGAGCTTCCGCACGCCGCCCACCACCCTGGCGTTCTGGCGTGATCATTATGGCCTAGACGACATGACGGTGGAGAACATGGCCGGCTGGTTTGGCAAAGCCGAAAAGCGGCTGAGCGTGATCGACTGGAACGTGGAACCCAACGTCAACAACCAGGTGCTGATGAGCGGAGCCGACCGCGCCGGCATCCATTGGTCCAAGATACGCCGCAATGTGAAGGCTTGCCTCAACCTGGGCTATTGCGGAATGGGCTGTCCAGCCAATGCCAAGCAGAGCATGCTGATTACCACCGTGCCGACAGCGCTGGACCGTGGCGCCACGCTGCTGACCCATCTGCGGGCCGAGCGAGTACTGCAGGAGGGAGGCAAGGCGGTAGGCGTGGAAGGCATGGCGATGAACCATAGCGGCCTGGAACCGGTTGGCATCAAGGTCACCATCAAGGCCAAGACGGTGCTGCTGGCCGGTGGCGCCATCAATACGCCGGCGCTGATGCTGCGTTCCTATTTGTCTGACCCGCATGGCCTTATCGGCAAGCGTACCTTTCTGCATCCGGTCAATGTCTCGGGTGCCTTGATGCCCTTCAAGGTAGAAGGCTGGCAGGGCGCGCCGCAAAGCATTTACTCCGATCACTTTATCGATGCTTTCCCGCCCGATGGCCCCATGGGCTACAAGCTGGAGGTTCCGCCGCTGCACCCGGTGCTGACCGCCATCACCATGAGTGGCTTTGGTGAAAAGCATCGTCAGCTAATGCAGCATTTCGACCGGCTGCAGGTGGTGCTGGCATTGATGCGCGATGGCTTCCACGAAGATAGCCGTGGCGGTAGCGTGAGCCTGAAGGCCGATGGCACACCGTTGCTGGACTACCCCATCAGCGACTACGTCTGGCGTGGCATGCGGCACTCGTACCTGACTATGGCCGAACTGCAATTTGCCGCTGGCGCAACCCGCGTCATGCCCATACACGAAGATGTGCCGGGCGGCGGGTACTCCAGCTGGGCAGAGGCCAAGGCGGCCATTCAGTCGCTGCCGCTGGAAGTACTGCGAGCCAAGGTGGTATCGGCACATGTCATGGGTGGGGCCGCCATGGCCAGCAAGGCGGAGCAAGGTGTGGTGGACGGCTATGGGCGCTTCTTCAACCTGGACAACCTCTATGTGATGGATGGCTCGGTGTTCCCGACGTCCATCGGCGCCAACCCGCAGCTCTCCATCTATGGCCTTGCGGCGCGCAATGCCAGCAGCCTGGCCAAGACGCTGACAGGCAAGGACATCGCCTGGCCGGTTTGAGTTCGCTATAGCGCGATGCCCGTGTACAGGGCATCGCTCAGGATAAAGCCGGGCCCGCAGTGTGGGGCCGGGCTTTGCCGTAGGGTGGTCAGGCTCAGGCCTTCTTGAGGAAGCAGGCCTTGAGCATGAAGTTGCCTGCATCCATGCGGCAATCCACCTCGTGATCGCCACCGCTGACCAGGCGGATGCTCTTGACCTTGCTACCCTGCTTGAGCGTGATGGAGGAACCCTTGACCTTGAGGTCCTTGATCAGCACCACAGCATCGCCATCCTGCAGCACATTGCCATTGGCGTCCTTGATGACTGCGCCGTCCCCATCGTCTGCCTGGGCTGCTGTCTGCTGGGCCCATTCGTGACCGCAATCGGCACAGACATAATTGTCACCATCCAGGTAGGTATTCTCCAGGGCGCAGAGCGGACAAGCGGGTAGGTTGGGCATGGGGGACTTTCACGGAAGGTGATATGCAAGCGCGGTATTATAACCGATAGGAAGATACAGGGCAGTTGATAGCTTGTTATGGTCTTGAATCGTTGGAAGCCCATCAGGCTACGCTGACGTCTGCGCTGAGTTTCTTACTGGAGCATGCTCGAGCCTCACAGCCCATTAACGGCTTGGACTCGGCCTTGGGCACTTAACAGGCTCCGAAAAACGCTATGGGTTTGAGCGCAGCCATAGCTTGCGGAAATCCATCCAGCCACAGCGAGCCAGTTTGACGCCATTGCATTGCGGCGAGTGACTGAGGGCTTGCATGGTATGAAACAGCGGTAGCAGCCATCCCTCGGCCACTATGTGGGCATAGCAGGTTTCTATCTGCGCCGCCCGGAGGCTGGCGTCCGGCTCGGCGGCAATAGCGGCGCTTGCCCCTGCCAGCCAGGCCCGGTCCGCAGTGGCGAGCCAGTGATGAAACGTCGACTCTCCGGCCAGTCCACCATACAGGCTGAACGCTAAGTCGTCCGACATGACCTCGCCAGCAACGGCGATGTCTGCCCAGCCACACCAGGCAAAGGTGGCAAACTCGGGGTAGCTGAGGATGCTTAGCTCGACCTTGTGGCCTGCCTGTCGCAGTAGCTCGGCGATTTGCTGGGACAAGCTGATGTGGCTGTCGAGCTGATAGGTTACCAGCGAGAGCTGCCGCGGCAGGTCGGGCAATGCGGGTGCAACCTCGGGTAGGTGCTGCCAGTTCGGTAGATAGGCGCTGGCGGCCTGCTTGCCGGCCAGTGTCGGCAAGGCGGTGCGGAGCCAGGCACCCAGGGCCAGCCGCCCGCTGGCGGTGGCGAAGGCCGGCCGTGCAGGGTTAAGGACGACGAAATCACATCCCTGCTCAAGCTGGCCCAGATGGCTCCAGTCTGCCGGCAGGGGGAGCCCATGTCCCAGGTTGATGTCCATATCTGGTATGGGGCTGCCATCGGGCACCACCCATATATCGATGTTGCTCAGCAGGGGGCGTTCACCATAGTAGCTATCGAAAGCCTGCAGGCTGGCACGATGGCTGTTGTTACGTACCAGGCGGAATGGCCCGGCACCGACCGGTAGTTGCGAAAAATCAGCCCTGAGCCAATCCTGGGCCGGCACGATGACGGCGGCGGTATGGGCCAACCTATGCAGCAGGAGGTGATCCGGTTTGCTGAGCCGCAACGACAGCAGCAGACCTTCTGCTGTGATGTCCTGAAGATGGTTGAATAGCCGCTGATGCGGGCCTACTGTGTCCCGTAGCCGGATCAGGCTGCAGGCGGCATCATGTGCCTGCAGGGGGCGACCGTCATGGAAGCGCAGGTCGGGTCTTAGCCAGAAGTGCCAGATACTGCCGTTGTCGAAACACTCCCAATGGTGCGCAAGGGCAGGTGTGATCGCCTCACGCTCGCGCTCGTACGCCGTCAGGCCAGCGCAGAGCTGAGCGACGATATGGGATTCGGTACGTCTATGCACCTGGATGGGGTCCAGGGCATGGAGTGGGCGATAAAAGGGAATACGCAGCCCGCCGGCCTGGTTGGGGCCAAGAAAGCCCGGCAGGGCTTGCTTCAAGCGTGCCTGACCTTCCTGCGGTAAGCCATCGAAGGCAGCTTCCAGCCGACCTTCCGCCAGCAACTGGTGCAGCCTCGATAGCTTGAGCGCATCCGGCTGTTGCAGTAGGGTGAGGCGGGATCGATGCCCTCTGCCCCGACCAGGCACCCATTGCAGCCACCCTTGTTGTTGCATGCGATGTAGCAACAGGCGTGCATTACGCTCGCTGCAACAGAGCAAGGTGGCAACCTCAGTGAGACTATGATGGGGGCCTGACTCCGCCAAGCCGGCGAGACGGTGAAACTGATCGAGCAGACGCATGGCAGAAAAGCGGAAATTTTTCGGTGAGTCTACCCGTTTTTTACTTGCCGCTTTTATTTCACACTGCCGGCTTCTGCGTTCCACCGGTTGATCGTGATGGCTTCTCCGCTCTGGCAGCACGCCGGGTTTCGTCGGCTCTACGCCTCAACACTGTGCTTCTCTTTCGCTATTCAGGTTTATCAGCTGGCCATGCCGCTGATCCTGTACGAACTTACCCATTCGGCCAGTGCGATGACGGCCATGCGAGCGGTGGAATTGCTCCCCAATCTATTGCTGGCGATGTTCATCGGCGTCTGGGTGGACCGCATTGATAGAGGGCGGTGGGCGCGCATTGCCATGGTGGGCATGGTGATACTGATGGGTGCGCAGGCCTGGATGCTGGAGCTGGGCAGCGTAGCCTTGCCGTTTTTCTACCCGGCGGCATTCGCCTTGATGACGCTTAACTACCTGTATGCCATCTGCCGCATGGGCATGCTCAAGGAGATGTTGCCCGAATCGCTGCTGCTACCGGCGACCGGGCAGTTGACTGTGTTGGGACAGGTGTTTGCCGTGCTGGGGCCGGCTTTGGCTGGCGGCTTGCTGGCAATCAGCCTGGCCCTGGGGCTTTGGCTGCCCATGCTGGGTTTGCTGGCGGCGGCGTGGCTGCTACGTGACATGGTGCTTCCGGCGCGGCGCGTCGATGCGGCCGGGTTCTGGCAGGAATGGTGGGCGGGCTGGCGGGTGTTGCGAGGCAACCGTCCACTTTGGCAACTTTCCTGGCTGGTTGTAGTGGCCAACTGCAGCACCGGTGTGGTGGATGTGCTGTTCCTGTTCCGGGCCAGGGATGAGTTGCAGCTTGGGCCGGCGGAGCTTGGCCTGTTGTATGGGCTGGCGGGTGTGGGGGGCGTGGCAGGCGGCCTGATCAGCAGCCGCTTGCGCGAGCGCCTGGGGCTGGGCCGCTTGCTGGCGGTTGCCTTCGCACTGGAGGCCTGCTGCATGCTGGCACTGGCCTGGGGGCAGTCGCTGGCGATACTGGCCATGGCCCTGGTGGTCAATAGCTTGGTGGGTGTCATCGGCAATGTCTGCGTTTGGGGATACCGCCAGGAAAGCACAGATAGCCAATACATCGGTCGCATATCCGGCCTGACAGGCTCTTTGTTCAAGCTGCTGATGCCGGCGACGCTATGGCTTTCGGGCACCCTGGTGGCGGGATTGCCGCTGGCTTGGCTGCTGAGTGCCTGTGCCGGCATTCATGTGCTGGTAGCACTGGGGGCGCGTGTCTCTGTCATGTATCGGGTCGGGTAGCGTCTCCGCACAGATGTAGCTGGCGTGCATATCAATGCAGATGCCCCTCTGGCTGTAGCTGGGCTGCGGTGGTATTTTGCAGCGCAGCTTTGCCCCGTCGAGATGGATACGCCATGTCATCAACCTTGCTCCTATCCCCACCCACATTGGCCGATGCTGAATCACTGCTGGACTTCGAACTGGCCAACCGCGCCTATTTTGAAGGACAGATCAACGCACGCGACCCAGCTTACTATGACCTTGAGCAGGTTCGCCGCGCCATAGAGACTGCGGCGCAGGAGCGCAGCCAGGATCGCGCCTATCAGTATCTAATCCGTGTGGGGGATACTCTGGTTGGCCGGGTTAACCTTACCGGCGTGGCACGTCCCTATTACAACAAGGCCTCGCTAGGCTACCGGATAGGGCAGGGTCACGGCGGCCGGGGCTATGCCTCGCAGGCGGTTGCGCTGGTGCTGGAGGAGGCCTTCCATCAGCTGGGGCTGTACCGCATAGAGGCGATTGTGCGGCCGGATAATCTGGGTTCCGTCAAGGTACTGGAACGCAACGGTTTTACCGAGTTCGGGCGGGCGCGTCGCAGCATGTTGCTGAATGGCGTCTGGCATGACTTGCTGCATTTTGAATGCCATGGGCCGGATGGCAGGCTTGCGATCAGGGAGGAGCGCGCTGCCGCGACAGTTTGATGCAGCGTTTGCGGATGAGGTGCAGTAGGCATGACAAAGGCCTGTGTCTTGCGACACAGGCCTTTGTTTATTGCTGGTGGGCCCGCACGGACTTGAACCGTGGACCAAAGGATTATGAGTCCTCTGCTCTAACCAACTGAGCTACAGGCCCGGAAACCGGGTGTCTGGGCGACGCGAGCGGCTGTTGGCCTATGGCCTGGGCGCCCTCGTTGCGAGACGGGCGCGCAGATTAACACAAACTGTCGTGGGTGTGGGAGTGTGTATGCGCTGCCGGGGTGGCATGCCTTATCAGTACAGGTGCTCGGCCAGTACCCGGAAGCTCGACAGTAGGGCCAGTGATTCGTCCAGCCCGCTGCCGTCGCTATGGCGCAGCAGGCATTCGCGCCAGCGTTGGCTCAGGCGGTCGTCTATGTGACGCTGCCAGGAGAAGTCAGGTTCCAGGAAGATGGTTGCGCTGGCCGGCTGATCGCTGGCACCTACGCCCTGGGGGTGCATGCGGCGCAGGCTGGCATGCAGTTGGGGGCAGAGGATAAGGTCGAAGTAGAGGCGCTGGAATACGGCGTCGGAGATGCTGGGGTCGCTGGCCAGTTGCAGGAGTCGCCTCCGGAACACCTCGGGGAAGCCCAGCGGCAGGGGGCCGGGCAGGCGGCGCTGCGGCTGCTGGGGAGCGTGGGTGAGAAGTTGGGCGAGGGGCTCGTGGTAGGCGAGGGCGGTAGTCATGCTGGCTGCTCCGGCGTTGAGGCGTATCGGAGACTAAGCAAGTGCGATGCCAGCTACCCTTATGGGGTATGGGTGGACACAAGGCATGCATCGCTGGTGACGGGCCTAGCTGGCGCCAGGGCAAGCCGAGCCGGCAGGCTCTCCTGTGCCCCCACACCTCGTTGGCGCAAGCGCTATCCGCGTGGGAAAGCCGGCCCCTGCACGGCCAGCATGCCGCTATAGCCAGGCCAACTGCTTTGTTCCAGGCTGTGCCAGGGCAGTTTGTTGATGTCCAGCGTGGCGTGCAGCTGTGCCAGCGAGGCAAATTGCTGGCCTTGCTCGCGCCAGGCGGCAAGCAGCCGTTGCAAGAGCGGCAAACGTTTGCCGCCATCGGCATCGGCATTGAGGGTGAACACGTGACCTGCCGGTGTCGGGCTCGCCGTCAGCGCCAGCAACTGGTCTACCGTCGCCAGGTCGTCCATTTCGTTGGCGCCTGTCAGCTCGGCCAGGGTGGGTAGAGTGGTGGGGAGCTGGGGCACCCTGATCGGTTCGCCATCCACTACCGGCAAAAAAGGGCTGCTACCACGGCAGTCGCTGCCGTAATGCAGGCCCAACTGCTGCTCCAAACGCAAGGCATGGCGGCCAGTGCGCCAGCCTGGCAGGGCGATGGCTTGGGCTGGCTGGCCCAGCAGGTGCTCGTAGGCGTGCAAGGCGGCGGTCAGTTCATTGCGTACCCAGGCTTCGTCGGCCGTGGTGATGCGCTTGATCCAGTTGACCCTGTCCCAGCCGCGCAGGCCGGTTTCATAGCCGGCCTGTTGTATGACCTGTATGGCGCTGGCCACGGCCTTGTGCAGTTGCGGCGCGGGTAGCCAGCGGCCATAGAGCCTGCCGGCGCCGCGAGGGCCGCCCAAAGCGCGGTTGCGGCGTATCTGCTTGCGGGTTTCGCCTACCTGGAACAGTGGGCCGTCTGCCTGACCGCTGCGGTCTGGCCCCAGGTTGAAGAAGAAACTGGCGTTGGCGTCCAGGCCCTGCAATAGCGTTACCAGCCGGGGGGTGATGTCCCGGGCGGCGGCAAGGCTGTCTACCTCTATCTTTAGCGCGAGCAGCATGGCTGCGTAACTCCCTGTTGCTATGCGGGTGCGCTCGAGCAATCTGGTATTCACGACTGCATTGGCCGTGGACTACGATTGCTGGCAGCACCCTGTCGTTGTTCTTCGGCGCGGGCCGTATTGTCCGTACTCGCGGCGGCGGCCACAACTAGAATCAATGCAGATTTCGACAAAACAGGAGGCTGCCATGCGCAAGCTCGTGTTGTTCATTGCCTCCAGCCTGGATGGCTATATTGCCCGCCCGGATGGCGGGGTGGATTGGCTGTTTACCGATCAGGACTATGGCTACCAGGCTTTCTATGATTCGGTGGATGGCATTCTGCTGGGCAGGCGTACCTATGACCAGGCGCTGAGCGTCGGCGACTATCCCTACCCAGGCAAGCGTGCCTGGGTGTTTTCCAGCAGGCCTTTGTCGTGGATGGGCGAGGGCGTGGAGGCGGTGAGCGAGCCGGTGGGAGACTACGTGACCAGGCTCAAGCTGGAGGCGGGCGGCAAGCTATGGCTGGTGGGCGGTGCGGCCTTGATCAAAACCTGCCTGGAACGGGACCTGATTGATGAGTTCATTGTCTCCATCCACCCGTTGATACTGGGTGGAGGCATTCCTTTGTTCCCCAGCACGGAATCGAGCCGGCGGTTGACGCTGACCTCGGTGCAGACCTTTGATACCGGCCTGGTGCAGGTGAGCTATGAACGGGCGCGGAAATCGCCTGCCCATATTGGGTAGTGCTGCGGGCCATGCCTTGGCTTGTGGGCCGAGGTTCGCTCCTCGGCTAGTTTGCCGACGCGGATTCTGCGTCGTAGATGGCATAGCGGTGCTTGCCACCGAATTTGGCCTGGTACATGGCAATGTCGGCGTGGCGCCTCAGTTTGGCCAGGGTTTCGCCATGTTCCGGGCAGAGGGCTATGCCTATGCTGGCCCGGATCAGGCGATTGCCGCCTTCCAGTTCGATGGGCTCGGCCAGGGTGGCCAGCATTTTCTCTGCCACGGTGACGGCGTCGTGGGCATCTACCAGATTGGCCAGCAGTACCATGAATTCGTCGCCGCCCTGGCGTGAGACGGTATCGGTATTGCGCACGCAGCTGAGCAGTCGTTTGGCCACGATCTTGAGCATTTCGTCACCGGCATCATGGCCCAGGGTGTCGTTGACCTGCTTGAAATCATCCAGGTCGATAAACATCAGTGCCAGTTGCCGCTTGTTGCGGGCGCGCTGGCGCAGGGCTTGTTCCACATGCTCAGTAAACAGGAAACGGTTGGGCAGGGCGGTGAGGGTGTCGTAAAAGGCCAGGTAGAGCACCCTCTCTTCGCTGAGCTTGCGGGCGGTGATGTCACTGATCATGGCAAAGACTGACGTTACCCGGCCATCCTGGTCCGAGATGGCGGCGAGGCTGACTTCTACCGTAATCCGTTCGCCGCTGGCACGGCGCATGCCCAGCTCTATCTTGCGGTTGGGCGAGCCGCTCCAGCGCTCGCGCTGAGACTGCAGGGTGACCATGCTGTCTTCGGTCACTACATCCTCGGGCTGCATGCGCAGCAACTCGTCTCGTGGGTAGAGCAGCAGCTCGCACAGGGCTGGGTTGACGTCCAGCAGCTCACCGGTGCGGGCGTCGAACAGGGCATAGCCTTCGTTGGCGGTCTCCAGCACTCGCCGATGGCGGGTTTCGCTTTCGCGCAGGGCTTCTTCAACCAACCGGCGTTCGTGGATATCGGTGAGGCTGACGATCAGGACGTTACGGCCAGCCAGCTCCATCAGTCTGGCGGCCAGTAGCATCCAGACACGCTGCCCGCCCGACAGCCGCATGCGGGCCTCGAACTGACGGATAAAGCCGTTGTTGCGGGCAATCAGCAGGAACTGGCGGGCCAGGCTGGGGTTGTCGAACAGGTCACGCAGGGCAGGCGCATCGCTACCCAGACCCAGGGTGTCGCGGGCCAGTTGATTGAGTTCCACGATATTGCCGCTGTCAGCCTCCACCGCAAGCATGGGCTGGGGCGAGTAGCGGGCCATATCGGCAAGCAGAGAGGGCGTGTCGCTGGTCATCGGTTCCGCTATGGCCGGCGCTGGGGGTGTTTACAGTCACACCGCGACGGCAGGTGTGCCTGAAACTAGCCTTGCGCCGGTAAAGGCAAGCAGACCGTGGCGGGCGTACCCCTGGCGGGGCGCTGGCGCTCAGGTTGCGTTGCGCTGGTAGACCACGAAACTATAGGCAAAATCCGGCCCTTGTTTGGACTCGCGAGAGATTTCTGTGAACTTGTTGCGCGGCCACTCCGGGAAGAAGGCATCACCCTTGATCTCGGCTTCAATTTCCGTCAGGTACAGCCGGTCAGCATAGGGCAGGGCCAGCGCATACAGGGTGGCGCCACCGATCAGGAACACCTCGTTCGCGTCGCCTGCCGCTTTCATGGCGTCCTCCATGCTGTGTACCACCGTCACCCCATCGGCCCGCCAGATCGGATCGCGCGTCACCACGATATTGTGGCGATTGGGCAGTGGCCGGCCGATAGAGTCGTATGTCTTGCGGCCCATGATGATGGGGTGGCCGCTTGTGGTGGCCTTGAAGTACTTGAGGTCGTCGGGCAAATGCCAGGGCAGGGTGTTGTTGATGCCTACGGTGCGGTTTTGTGCGAGGGCGGCGATAAGCGAGAGCATGGGGTGGCCGTCTGGTCGGGTGGTAGTAAAGCCAAGCGGCAACCAGCAGGTTGCCGCAGTCTAGTCGTGGTGCTTCGCCGGGGGCTTAGACGGCCACCGGCGCCTTGATGGCAGCATGGGATTCGTAACCTTCCAGGGTGAAATCCTCATACTTGAAGGCGAACAGGTCGGTGACCTCGGGGTTGAGCTTCATGCGCGGCAAGGGCAGCGGTTCGCGGCTCAGTTGCAGCTTTACCTGTTCCATATGGTTGGCGTAGATATGGCAGTCGCCGCCGGTCCAGATAAAGTCGCCCGGTTCCAGCCCGCAGACCTGCGCCACCATGAGTACCAGCAAGGCATAGGAGGCGATATTGAACGGTACGCCCAGGAACAGGTCGGCCGAGCGCTGATACAGCTGGCAGCTGAGCTTGCCGTCGGCGACATAGAACTGGAAGAAGGCATGGCAGGGTGGTAATGCCATGTTATGGATTTCGCCCACATTCCAGGCCGAGACGATCAGCCGGCGGGAATCAGGTGTGGTCTTGATCTGTTGTATCAACTGGCTGATCTGGTCGATATGGCCGCCATCTGCTGTGGGCCAGCTGCGCCATTGCACGCCATACACCGGACCCAGGTTGCCGTTCTCATCGGCCCACTCATCCCAGATCGAGACGCCGTTCTCCTTGAGGTAGGCGATATTGGCATCGCCCTTCAGGAACCACAGCAGTTCGTGAATGATGGACTTGAGGTGGACCTTCTTGGTGGTGACTAAGGGGAAGCCCTGGCTGAGGTCGAAACGCATCTGGTGGCCAAAGACGGACAGGGTGCCGGTACCGGTGCGGTCGGTCTTGACGGTGCCGTGGTCGAGTACGTGCTGGAGCAGGTTGAGATACGTGCGCATGGGGGCTTCCTGAAAACAAGGCCGACATCTTACCAAGTCATCGCCGGTTTGCGCTGCCCGGGTGCCGGGCGGTGGTCGGTTTGGCCGGCTTGTGGCGGGGGCCGCAGCATGGGGTGGAAACACCGAAAATTATTCGCTTAGCATCGGTTGTGCATGGTCTAATACGCGCCGTTAAACCCCGCTGTGGCAAGCTTTGCGGGGGTGGCGGGTGTGCCGCCGTTGCGTGATCCTGTTCGTGATCGTTTTGAACCATTCCTCCCCTGGAGTACTGAAACTCATGGCCCAATTCCGCCTCAAGCCGACCCTGATCGGCGCTGCCTTTGCCGCTACCGCCATTGCCGCCCAGGCTGCCGGCACGGTGAACGTGTACAACTGGAACGACTATATCGCCGAAGACACGGTTGCCAACTTCGAGAAGGCGGCCGGCGTGAAGGTGAAGTACGACATGTACGACAGCAACGAGACCCTGCAGGCCAAGCTGCTGACCGGCAAGTCGGGCTATGACGTGGTCTACCCTTCTGCTGACTTCGCAGCCAAGCAGATACAGGCTGGTGTCTACCTGCCGCTGGACAAGAGCAAGCTGCCTAACCTGGGCAACCTGAACCCCGAGTTCCTGAAGAAGGTGGAGTCGGTTGACCCCGGCAACAAGTTTGTGGTGCCTTATATGTGGGGTACCATCGCCTTCGGCATCAATGCCGAGAAGGTGAAAAAGGCCCTGGGTGCCGAACCTATGCCGGCCGATATGTGGCAGCTGGTGTTCGATCCCAAGTACACCAGCAAGCTCAAGGGCTGCGGTATCTCGTTCGTGAGCCAGCCCAAGTACCTGTTTGGCATGGTCAATATCTTCAATGGCAAGAATGCCAATGATTTCTCCAAGGCTAACCTGGCGACGGCGCTGACTACCCTGAAGGCGGTGCGCAAGGATGTGCGCGTGTTCAATGACTCGCCTATCGACCTGCTGGCCAATGGCGACGTTTGCGTAGCCATGGGCTTCAACGGTGATGTCTACATTGCCAAGGATCGCGCCATCGAGGCCAAGAAGCCGCAGCCTATCGAATACGTGGTGCCGGCCAAGGGCACCGTGCTGTGGGTGGACGTGATGGCTATCCCCAAGGACAGCAAGAACGTGGAAAACGCCTACAAGTGGATCAACAATATGCTGGATCCCAAGGTGGTGGCAGGTATCTCGAATACCGTGAACTACGCTAACCCCAACACCAAGGCCACTGCGCTGGTGAACAAGAAGCTGACCGGCGATGCCAAGATCTATCTGCCCGACGCTTCGCTGAAGACTCTGCAGGCGGCGGCCTCGCTGGATCAGCCCACCACCATGGCGCTGACCAAGGCCTTCAACCAGTTCAAGACCGCCAAGTAAGGCTTTCGCAAACTGGGTAGTAGCTGAAACGGCCGGGGAAACCCGGCCGTTTTGTTGTTAGCTGTTGTGTGCTTCAACCGCAGAAAGCAGAAGCGCATTGAAAATCATGGCGAGCTGCGGCGAGAGTGGGGTCAATCAGGGCGCACCTGCAGGTTTTGGCGTCTGCTCAATCCATCATCTCCCCACCCTGGACTTGAACCCATAACAGACCCTCACAAGCCGTATTTGGCCAGGATGCGCTGGTAGTTGCCATCGAGCTTGAGCTTGCTGAAGGCCGCGGCCATACGCTCGGCATGCCGGGGGTTGCTGCCCTGGCGGCCGAATGCCAAATAGGAGGCGGTTGCGCCAAAGGTGGGGCTCAACAGCTGGATGGAGTCGGCGTAGCCTAGCTGCCTGGCGCTGGTATTGATTTCCAGTACACCGCCCACGATCAGGTCGACACGCTTGTTGTGCAAAGTCCGCAGCAGCGCCTCGTAGCCGCCATCCTGCTCGTATTTTTGCAGGCCAGGCTGGTTGCTGAACTCGGCGGGATAGGCATAAGCCCTGGCTACACCGATCTTGTATGAATGCAATGATGTGAACGAACCGTTCCAGGTCGGGCTGTTCGGCTGCTTCAGGCTGAAGAAGCCATAGCGCAGGGTGGAAAGTACATTGCCTTCGTCGAACAGCAGCCAGCTCTCCCGCTCGGGTGTTTTGGAGGCAAAACTGACGGCGGAAGCTAGCCCGCGCTTGGTCATTTCCAGTGCCCGCGCCCAGGCAACGCTCTGTATGGTGAGTTGATAACCGGCTGTGTGTGCGGCGGCTTCGATCAGCTCGATATGTGCCCCAGTGAGCTTGCCATTCACCACCATCTCATAGGGCGGGTAGTTGCCCTCGCCACGCACTACCAGCAGCGGGTCTGCCGCGTATAGCGGGAGCGACAGCAGGGCGAGTAATGGTAGGCGGAGGTCTGGCATGTAAGGTCTCGTTTTACCGTGAGCGCTTTTCAGCATAGCCGCTGCGGAGACAAGAATATAAAACGCTGGATGTGCGGGTGATCGACCCACCCTATGCTGGTTCGGGTGCCGCTCAGGCGGGGCTGAAGAGCTTGAGTCCGACAATGCCGGCCACGATCATGGCAACACAGGCCAGCCGGGCGGCGCTGGCTGCTTCGCCAAACAGCACGATGCCCAGCAGAACGGTGCCGACGGCACCGATACCGGTCCAGACTGCGTAGGCGGTACCCAGGGGAAGTGTGCGGACGGCAAGCCCCAGCAGGGCGATGCTGGCCGTCATGGCGCCCAGGGTGGCGACACTGGGCCACAGCCGGGTAAAGCCTTCGGTGTATTTGAGCCCTATGGCCCAACCAATTTCCAGCAGGCCGGCGATGATAAGAAGAATCCAGGCCATGATGGCGGCTCCCTATGGATTGGGGCCGTCCCCGGTTGGCTAGAGGCCGCCAGGGTCGTCCCTGGGGCTGCGATGAAGCGCTGACGCCATGCTGGCGAGCCCGGATATTATCTCAAGTGCATGAATCTGAATGGGATTATATTTCCCGATATGGCATCAGGCCTTGCCCAGCGAGCCGCCAGGCCGGGACAGCCGGGGTTGACCATAAGCATCGTAAGACAGGGTGGAATCCTGGCTGCTTTGCAGCAGGGCCATCAACTGCTGGTTCTGCTGCTGGCGGGTATCAATCAGCTTGCCATTGGTCTGGTTGAGCGCGCTGGCGTGGCGGGCGGCTTGTATCAGCTGCAACCAGCATTCGGCCAGATGGGGCAGGTGTTCGGCTGGCAGGTAGGCCGCACGCACCAGCGGGTGAGGCGGATCGGGGGAGAGCTCGACTCCGTTGACCTGGAACAGGCGCTTGCGTTCCTTGGCCTGGCCTTCCAGTGCCTGGGCGTGACCAGCCTTTTGCTTGGCGATATCTTCGAGGTCGGCCAGGGTGTTGTGTATGAGTGCGTGCTGTTCGCGTTCAAGCAGGGCGACAAACCGCTGCAGCTCGCTCAACTCGGCTTGCATGGCACTCAACAGGGGCGATGTGGACATGGGCGGTTTCCGTGGCCGTTAAAAGCATTAGCGCCAGCCACCGGTTGCCCGTTAGCTGGCGCTAGCTAGTATGCCGTGTTGTGCTGCCTGCGTCAGTTCTTGCCCAGCAGTTCCTTGACACTGGCCATCAGCTTGTCGGCAATGGCATCGGCGTGCACGGTGAACCGGCCTTCGGCAATGGCTTGGCGTATCTCGGCCACCTTGCTCTCGTCGATGACGGGCTGGGTGGCAAGGTTGGACTCCAGCGAGGCCAGGCGTGCGCTGAAGGCGTTGATCTCAACGCTATCGCGGCCAGGCTCGGCGCCGGCACTTTCTCCGCTCTCGGCCTTGGTGCTGGTACGCGCTTCTGAGCGCGATAGCACGGAGCCTAGCGGCTTGCCCGAGTTGTCGATCTTCATGGTATTCCTCTCGTTGGCTACTTTGGCCAAGTCCTGTCTGTGGTTAATGCGCTTATCGGCAGGTCTTTGAGAAACTTTAGCGGGATTATGAACAAATTTTTCAGAACATGGCGGCTAAGTGTTATTTCGGCTAGATTCCTAGCAATCTGAAGGCTTGGGAGCCGACGAATGCAAATAATTACCCCGCGCTTCGGTGCCATCGAAATTGATGAGGACACCTTGATCACCTTTCCACAGGGCCTGCCTGGCTTTGAGGGGTGTAAACGCTTCAAGTTGCTGCATGAGGACGTGCCAGAGCCCAAGGTGATGTGGCTGCAGTGCCTGGATGATGCTGAGGTGGTGTTCAGCGTGATGGATGCCAGCCTGCTGGGGTTTCACTACCAGTTGACGCTGACGGATGAAGAGCGGGCGCTGATACAACACGCAGGCAAATCGGCGCCGGCCGATGAGTTGGTGTTGCTCCTGACGCTGAGCCGTGACGGTGAGGTGGGTGAAATAAAAGCCAATACGCAGTCGCCCATCGTGCTCAATGTGGCCTCCAGATTGGCTGTGCAGAAGAGTGGCGTACGCGCTGAGATCGTGTTTACCAACGAGTAGGCCTGGTTTTACGGTGTTTTCGCGGACGTTAGCAACCGTTGCGGGTAGTGGTGTTTGCCGGATGGTTGCTCGAATCAGTTGCATGTCAATCTTGCGGGGTTGCCGCGTTTCGCCATAATGGCGCGATTTCGCCGAACTTAGTCGGCCCTAGCGGAGCATGCTCGCCCAGCGCGACGTGAACAGACCCCAGGCATGAAAACCACTTTCCTCGATTTCGAACAGCCTATCGCCGAACTCGAAAGCAAGATCGAAGAGCTGCGCTTTGTGCAGGATGATTCTGCGGTGGATATCTCGGTTGAGATTGACCATCTGCAGAAGAAGAGCCAAGAGCTCACCAAGAATATCTACGCCAAGCTTTCGCCCTGGCAGATATCTCAGGTTTCCCGCCATCCGCAGCGTCCCTATACGCTGGATTACCTCCGCGAAATCTTTACCGATTTCGAAGAGCTGCATGGTGATCGTGCCTATGCGGACGATGCTGCCATTGTGGGCGGCCTGGCACGGCTGAATGGCCAGTCGGTGATGGTGATCGGCCAGCAGAAGGGCCGCGACACCAAGGAAAAGATACTGCGCAACTTCGGCATGCCCCGGCCCGAGGGGTATCGCAAGGCCCTGCGCCTGATGCGCTTGGCTGAGAAGTTTGGCCTGCCGGTGATTACCTTTGTCGACACCCCGGGTGCTTATCCGGGCATAGGCGCTGAGGAGCGCGGGCAGTCCGAGGCCATAGGCCGCAATCTGTTCGAGATGAGCAAGCTGCGCGTGCCGGTGATCGTCACGGTGATCGGCGAGGGGGGCTCGGGCGGTGCGCTGGCCATTGCTGTGGGTGATGTGGTGCAGATGCTGCAGTACGCCACTTACTCGGTGATCTCGCCAGAGGGCTGTGCGTCCATCCTGTGGAAGAGTGCCGAGAAAGCCAGCGAGGCGGCCGAGACGCTGGGTATTACCGCTAACCGGCTCAAGACATTGGGCCTGATCGATAAGGTGGTGGCCGAGCCCCTGGGTGGTGCGCATCGCGACCCGCAGGCCATGATGCTGACCTTGCGCAAGGCGCTGCAGGATGCCTTGAAGTCGCTGCAGGACAAGCCGGTAGACAAGTTGCTGGAGAACCGTTTCGAGCGGCTGATGAGCTATGGCAAATTCAAGGAAGTCGCCGCAGGCTGAGGCGGAGGCGCTCTACGAGCGTCTGCAGCAGCGTTATCTGGCGCTACCGGCGGCGAAGCGGCCTGAGGGCATGCGCTTGGCGCTGGGTTATTCGGGCGGACTGGATTCGGCGGTGCTGCTGCACTTGCTGGCGCGGCTGCGTGATGATGCACGCCTGCCGGCGCCGCTGACCCTGCAGGCGCTCCATGTGCACCATGGCATCAGCCCCAATGCCGACGATTGGATGCAGCATTGTGATCAGCGCTGTGCTGCGCTGGCGGTCGATTTTTCCCACATCCGTGTTGATCTGAAACAGGCTGTCGGCGACAGCCTGGAGGCGCGTGCACGTGCGGCCCGTTATGCGGCCTATGCGGGCCTTGGTGTGGATATGGTGCTGTTGGCGCACCACCGTGATGATCAGGCGGAGACAGTGCTGTACCGTCTTGCGCGGGGGGCGGGTGTGCATGGGGCGGCAGGTATGCCGGTCATGCGGCCCCTGGGTGAGGCTGGGCGTATCTGGCGGCCTCTGCTGGACGAGCCGCGTAGCGTGCTGCTGGCCTATGCGCGCACCGTGGGCTTGGCCTGGGTGGAAGACGAGAGCAACGCGGTCAGCGATTACGACCGTAATTATCTGCGGCGGGAGGTGATGCCGGTATTGCTTGGACGTTTTCCGAGCGCTCCGGCTGCCATGGCGCGGGCGGCGCGGCATTTTGCCGAAGCGGCCAGTCTGTTGGATGCACTGGCCGAAGAGGATGCTGGCGGTGTGGTCCAGCGTTTGCCGGTGGGGCGGTTGCTGGCCTTGAGTGGGCCGCGGCAGCGTAATCTGCTGCGCTGGTTTCTGGCGCGCCACGGTTTGCGCCCGGACGAGCGGCAATTGCTGTTGGTGCTGGAGCAAATGCTGACGGCCAAGGAGGATGCCAATCCCTGCCTGCGCCTGGCGGGTCTGGAAGTGCATCGCTATCGCGCGGAGATATGTGTCGCGCGTTGGGTGGAGGTGTTGACTCCCCGTGCTGTGCCGGCTGAGGGCCTGGTGCAGTTGCCGGATTGGTGTGGTGAGCTGCATTGGTCGCGGGCGCTGCGGGGGCTGAGTGAGGCCTGCTGCGTGGGCTTGGAGGTGCGGCCCAGGCAGGGGGGGGAGATGGTACGCCCACGTCGTGGTGGCCCCAATCGGCCGGTCAAGTTGCTTTTGCAGGAGGCAGGTGTGCCGCCCTGGTTGCGGCGGCGTTGGCCCATGTTGTGGCAGGGTGGCAAGCTGGTGGCGGTGGCGGGTATTGCGGTGGCTGCCGATTGCCAGAGTGAAGGTGAAGGTGCCTGGCCCGATTGGCGGCCGCTGGATTGGCCTGATCTGCTTGGCGACAAATGAAAAACCGCTGCCTGGTGCAGCGGTTTTTTGTTGGGCGACAGGCTGGTGCTCAGGGTGTGGGGGTCTGCAGTATGGGCGTCACGCCCAGTTCACGCAGCCGGCGCATCATCAGTTCGGCCTCATCCTTGTTCTTGAATGGGCCTACCTGTATGCGTGTCTCCAGTCTGGCGGGTATGCCTGCTGCGCTAAGTCGAGACAGCAGCTTGTCGGCATTCTCGCCGCTCTGGAATACCCCTGCCTGTACGGTGAAGCCACGGCTGCCAGTGGGCATGACGCCGGCCGCCAGGGCAACGATGGTCTGCTCCGGCGTAGGTGGGGCGGGGGTGCGTGGTGCTGGCGCCAGTACAACGGGTGCGGGCTTGGCGGTGGGGGCGACAGATACAGGCGTAGGCGTGGGCGCGCTGGGCTTGTTGTGGCTTGCGGCCGGCTTGCTGGCGGCGGCGGGCGACGTCGGGATGGTGGCAGGTGCGGTCGCGATGGTTGCAGGCATGGCCTGTGGCTGCGTGGCGGGTTTGCGCGTGGGATTGCTGGCTACCATGTCGGCATCGGGCTGAGCGTCGGGCGGGGGTGTCTGTGGTTTGCTGGCCAGGCTGCCTGCGGGCGTGCTGCCGCTGACCGGTGCGGTGGCGTTGGGGGCATTGGGAGAAGGGGTCTGAGGGGCGTTGGCCGGCGGCACCTCTGGTGTGGCCTCTGCCGGCGCGGGTGGGGTCGGGGGTTCGCTGGCGGGTGCTGGTGCAACCTCGGCTGGTGCTGGTGCTGGCGCGGGTGTGGGTTCGGCCGCGGCTGGCTGCACGCCGGGTTCTGCCTGTAGCGGATTGATGCTCGGGCCATCCAACTCGATATTGGGGGGTGTTTCCAGGCGATTCAGCAGGGTGATGGCAATGGCGACGCCGATGATGAGGCAGATGGCGATGGCCAGGCGCTGCATTAGGCGTTGCCGGATCTCGGCCTGCTCGTCGATTTCGTCCTGCGACGGTGGGCTGGGCTGCCGGTTGGGGCTGGGGCGTATTGCGCTCACTTGTGTATCCGCCGCAATGCGGCACTCCCTGTGCAATCTTGGTATGCCTTGATTTGTACCAAATTCCAGCGCGGTATGCCGCTGGAATCGCTGTGGCAGCCGTGATTTTGGCTGGCGGGACCGGGGTTTTGCGGTTAGTCAGCAACTGTAAACCCGTCTTTGCGGCAAAGCTGTTAGAATATTCGGTCATTTTTAACGTCGACAAGCTGCGTGCCCGCTGTGCGAACCCAGCTTGCGACTTAAACTTTTTCCTTCCCACTTTGTCTTTTTGTGATTTTCTGGAGTTAGAAAACATGGCTGTTGAACGCACCCTGTCCATCATCAAGCCCGATGCCGTTGCCAAGAACGTGATCGGTCAGATCTACACCCGTTTCGAAGGCGCCGGCCTGAAGGTTATCGCTGCCAAGATGAAGCACCTGTCGCGCGCTGAGGCCGAAGGCTTCTACGCCGTGCACAAGGAACGTCCTTTCTTCAAGGATCTGGTTGACTTCATGGTTTCCGGCCCGGTGATCATCCAGGCACTGGAAGGCGAAGGCGCTATCGCCAAGAACCGCGACCTGATGGGCGCTACCGACCCGAAGAAGGCAGAGAAGGGCACCATCCGCGCTGACTTCGCTGATTCCATCGATGCCAACGCCGTGCACGGCTCGGACAGCGCTGAGAATGCCGCGATTGAAATCGCCTACTTCTTCGCTGCTTCCGAAGTCTACGGTCGCTAAGACCTGATCTGGCCATGACCGTCAACCTGCTCGATTTTGATGCCCAGCGTTTTGCCACCTTCCTTGAGGAGCGTGGCGAGAAGCCGTTTCGCGCCAAGCAGTTGATGCGCTGGATACACCATTTTGGTGTGTCTGATTTCGCGGCAATGACGGACATCGCCAAGGTCACGCGGGAAAAACTGGCTGCGGAGGCGGTGATCACCCCTCCCAGCCTGATGCTGGAACAGGCCAGCGAGGATGGCACACGCAAGTGGCTGCTGGACGTCGGTACCGGTAACGGTGTCGAGGCGGTATTCATCCCCGAGGATGACCGTGGAACCCTGTGTGTTTCCAGCCAGGTTGGCTGCGCGCTGGAGTGTACTTTCTGCTCCACCGGCCGGCAGGGCTTCAACCGTAATCTCAGCACGGCCGAGATTATTGGCCAGCTTTGGTGGGCCAACAAGGCGCTGGGACGCGACCCCAAGGGGGATCGCATCGTCTCCAATGTGGTGATGATGGGCATGGGCGAGCCGCTGGCCAATTTCGACAATGTTGTCGCTGCCATGCGCTTGATGCTGGATGACCATGCCTATGGTCTCAGTCGTCGCCGCGTAACCCTGTCCACCTCCGGACTGGTGCCGCAGATGGATAGGCTGCGTGAGGCTTGCCCAGTGGCACTGGCAGTGTCGCTGCATGCGCCCAACGATGCCTTGCGCGATGAAATCGTGCCCATCAACAAGAAGTATCCGCTGAAGGAACTGATGGCTGCCTGCCAACGTTATCTGGAAAAGGCGCCGCGGGACTTCATCACGTTCGAATACGTCATGCTCGATGGTGTGAATGACACCATGGAGCATGCCAGGCAACTGGTGGCACTGGTCAAGGATGTGCCATGCAAGTTCAACCTGATACCGTTCAATCCCTTCCCGAATTCCGGTTACGATCGCTCCAAGCCGGATGCGATACGCCGCTTTAGAGATCATCTGATACAGGCGGGTTACATCGTGACGGTGCGCAAGACGCGCGGCGATGATATCGATGCCGCCTGCGGCCAGTTGGCAGGCCAGGTAAAAGACAAGACCAAGCGTACTCTGCGGCTGGCCGCAGAGGGCAAGACCACCAACATCATTCAATTGACCAGGGAGTAAGGCATGAAAAAAGCCGTGATTGCTGCTTTGCTGTTCGCGTGGATCATCCCCGCAGTGCAGGCTGACGAGCAGGTAAATCGCGACGAGGTGGCCAGGTTGCGAACCGAACTGGCTGCTGCCTACTATGCCCGCGGTCAATATGGTGTGGCGCTGGAAGAAGTGAAGAGCGCACTGAGGGCGAAAGCTGATTACGCGCTGGCGCACAATGTGGAAGGGCTGGTTTACTCCGACCTGCGTGAATTCGATACTGCTGACAAAAGCTTCCAGCGTGCCCTGAGCCTGGCCTCGGGCAACCCCGACATCAATCACAATTACGGTTGGTTCCTCTGTAACAAGCGCGAAAAGTACGCAGATTCGCTGCGCTATTTTGGCAATGCCATCCGCAGCCCCTTGTATGCCAACCCGCAGAAATCCATGCAGATGGCCGGCTTGTGCGCACTGAAGGCAGGCGACTTGAAGTATGCCGAAGACTTCTTGCGCCAGTCTGACCGGGCTCAACCGGACAATGCCCAGACGCTGTTGGGACTGGCACAGGTGGCCTATCGCAGTGGTGATATCGATGCTGCACGCACGCTGCTGGCCAGGCAGGCGCGCGTAGGTACGCCGGTGGCCGAAGCACTGTGGCTGAACGTGCGCATCGAGCACAAGCTCAACCCCGGTGGCGAGGCCGAAAACGGCTTTGCCAAGGAACTGAAGACCCGCTTCCCCGATAGCGAGGAAGCCCGCAGCCTGGCGGCAGGCCGCTACGATTGAGCGCCACCCGCCCCAGGATCACGCCCTTGTCATGCACTGCAACCCCTGAAGCGAGCCACCCGGCATGATGCCCGAGATGAGCCAAGATACTACCCAGTCTGATTTGCTGCAGTCCCCCGCCAGCCCACCTTCCTCGCCTGGCGCCATATTGGCGTTGCACCGCGAACAGGCAGGCTTGTCGGTCAATGATGTGTCGGCCAAGCTCAAGCTGTCCCGGCGCCAGATTGAGGCGCTGGAGTCTGACAACTATCAGGCACTCCCCGGCAATACCTTTGTGCGCGGTTTTGTCCGCAACTATGCGCGTTTGCTGGAGATAGACCCCCAGCCGCTGGTGCATTACCTGGACAACCACCTGCCCAAGGAGCCCAGCCAGGCGGCACTGCCACGCCTGCGCGACGAGGTGCTGCCAGTGCTGCGGCCAGATGGCGGGCGTGCCGGCCTGTCGTTTGGCTTGGCCATTGTGGCGGGCCTGGGAATCGTGGGTCTGATTGCGGGGGCTTACTGGCTCTATGACAAGAGCACCCGCTTTGAACCCCAGCTGACCGTCAATACCCCCAGTGTCGACATGCCGCCACTGGAGCCTGTTGTCGTTGTGCCCCAGGCCAGCGTACCTGTTGATGCGACCGTGCCTGCTACGCAGCCTGCCGGTGAAGTGCAGGTTGTGCCGCCGCCGGCCAACCTGCCGGGTAATCCACCGGCTGTGCCGGGTGCGAACCCCGCCCTGGCGGTGGGGGCGACTCCTGCGCCGCTCTCGCCTGCGTTGCCTGCGACCGCGCCAGTGCCGCAGCCTGCACCTGTAGCCGTGCCTGCTGCTGTGCCCGAGCCGTCAACGGGTGATGTGCGCGTGGTTGCACGGCAGGAGAGCTGGGTGCAGATTACCGATGCCACCGGCAAACGCCTGGTCAATGAACTGGTGCCTGCCGGACAATCGCGCAGCGTTGCCGGCAAGCCGCCTTACCGTATCCGTATCGGTAATGGTCATCAGACCCAGCTCTTCTACAAAGGCAAGCCTACCGACCTGACGCCTTATATCCGGGTCGATGTTGCCAATCTGGAACTCAACTAAAGCCAAGCCATGAGTCTGCTTCCCCGTCGCGCCACCCGCCGTGTCATGGTCGGCCATGTGCCGGTCGGTGGCGATGTGCCTGTCGTCGTCCAATCCATGACCAATACCGATACTGCCGATGCGGCGGGTACCGCTCAGCAGGTATTCGAGCTATGGCAGGCAGGTTCGGAGGTGGTGCGCATTACCGTCAACTCGCCCGAGGCGGCAGCCCAGGTAGGCGAGATACGTCGCCGGCTGGATGATATGGGCTGCAATGTCCCCTTGGTGGGGGATTTCCATTTCAATGGCCATAAATTGCTGGCCCAGTATCCCGATTGCGCGCGGGCTCTGGCCAAGTACCGCATCAATCCTGGCAATGTCGGCAAGGGCAGCAAGCGGGATGAGCAGTTTGGCGCCATGATTGAAGCCGCCATCGAGTATGGCAAACCGGTGCGCATAGGCGTGAACTGGGGCAGCCTGGACCAGGCCAAGATGGCGCGCATGATGGACGAGAACGCCAAGCTGGCGCAGCCGCTCAGCGCCGATGCCCTGATGCGCGAAGCCTTGATACAGTCGGCGCTGGAAAGTGCTGCGCAGGCTGAGGCGCTGGGGCTGCCGGCGGATCGCATCATCATCTCCTGCAAGGTCAGTGCGGTACAGGATCTGATCAAGGTCTACCGTGACCTGGGCGCTCGCTGCGATTATCCGCTGCACCTGGGCCTGACCGAGGCCGGCATGGGCTCCAAGGGCATTGTCGCTTCCACGGCGGCGCTGTCGGTGCTGTTGCAGGAAGGCATAGGCGACACCATACGGGTTTCGCTGACGCCGGAACCGGGTGAATCGCGGACCAAGGAAGTCGTCGTGGCGCAGGAGATACTGCAGACCATGGGGATACGCTCGTTCACCCCGCTGGTGACGGCTTGCCCCGGCTGTGGCCGGACCACCTCGACCTTCTTCCAGGAGCTGGCGCAGAACATACAGCGCTACCTGCGCGAGCAAATGCCGGTATGGCGTGCCGAATTCCCGGGGGTGGAAACCCTCAATGTGGCGGTGATGGGCTGCGTGGTCAATGGCCCGGGCGAATCCAAGCTGGCCAATATCGGCATCAGCCTGCCTGGTACGGGCGAGGTGCCGGTGGCGCCGGTATTCGTTGATGGCGTCAAGACCGTGACCCTCAAGGGCGACGGTATTGCCGAGGCCTTCCAGGCCATCGTCGATGGCTATGTCCGCGAACACTATGCCGAAGGCGGCAAGTTGCGCCGCAGCCAGGCGACGGCGGCTGCACCCAAGATCATTCCCGTGAAAGTGCTGTAATCCGATGGCTGACAAGTTTCAAAGCATCAAGGGCTTCTACGACATCCTGCCCGACAACACGGCGCTGTGGCAGAAGCTGGAAGATACCGCCCGGCGCGTGCTGGCGCAGTACGGCTACCGCAATATCCGCTTGCCCATAGTCGAGCCTACCGGCTTGTTTGTGCGCGGCGTAGGTGAGCATACCGATATCGTCGAGAAAGAGATGTATGCCTGGACGGATGCGCTGAACGGCGACAAGCTGGCACTGCGCCCCGAGGGGACGGCGGGTTGCGTACGTGCCGTCGTCGAGCACAGCCTGACCTACAACGGTCCGCAGCGCCTGTGGTATATGGGCCCCATGTTCCGCCATGAGAATGTGCAGAAGGGGCGCCAGCGGCAGTTCCACCAGGTGGGTGCCGAGGCCTTTGGCTATGACGGCCCCGATGTCGATGCCGAGCAGATGGTGATGCTGGCCCGCCTCTGGCGTGAGCTGGGTATTGCCGATGTGGAATTGCAGATCAATACCATAGGCGATGTCGCTGAGCGGGCAGCCTACCGGCAGTCCTTGATCGCCTATTTTGAGGCGCATGCCGACCTGCTGGATGAGGATGCCAAGCGTCGTCTGCACGCCAACCCGCTGCGCATACTGGATAGCAAGAACCCGCGCATGCAGGACATGATCAACGCTGCGCCCAAGCTGTTCGATGTGCTGGGCGACGATAGCCGCCAGCATTATCAGGGACTGTGCCGACTGCTGGATGAGGCAGGCGTGGCTTATACCCTCAACACGCGCCTGGTGCGTGGGCTGGATTACTACAACCGCACGGTGTTCGAGTGGGTAACCACCAAACTGGGCGCACAGGGTACCATCGCGGGCGGTGGCCGCTACGACAGCCTGGTGGAGACGCTAGGCGGCAAGCCGACGCCGGCCTGTGGTTTTGGCATGGGTATGGAGCGAGTATTCCTGCTGATGCAGGAGTACGGTGTGACCGCCCAGGACGGCCCCGATGTATACCTTGTCAATGCGGGCGAGGCAGCGGGGCGGGTTGCGCCGCGCCTGGCAGAGCAACTGCGCAATGCCGGGCTGGCAGTGACGGTGCATGCCGGCGGCGGTAGCTTCAAGTCGCAGATGAAGAAGGCGGATGGTTCGGGCGCGCGTTTTGCCCTGATCATCGGCGACAATGAGGCGGCTGACGCGACGGTGGTGATCAAGCCCCTGCGCGACGGCGGTGAGCAGCGTACGGTGGCGCAGGCCGATGTGCTTGCTGCACTCAAGGGTTGATGATGGAACCTGCGCCCAAGCTCAAGGTCTCGTTCAAGCTGTTCGTCCTGAATGTGTTCGGCTCGGTGCTGGCTGCGTTTGGCGTCGTCGGCTTGCAGGGCGAAGGTGCTCAGATACACCCGGTGCTGGCTCAGAAAGAGCTGGCCTGGGCTTGCCTGCTGATTGGCCTGGTGCTGATGAGCTGGTTCATGGTCGATATTTTCAAACGTATCCGTGCCCTGCAAGCGGCACGGCATAACAAGTAACTCGCTAACGGAAACTCGCAGATGGCTGCTTTTGATTTGCAGGAACAGGAACAGATCGCCGAACTGAAGGCCTGGTGGGCGAAGTGGGGCGTCGCGGTAATCATCGCGGTGGTGGCTGCCCTGGTGGGCTACTTTGGCAATATGGGCTACCGTGCCTGGCAGAAATCGCAGGGCACTGCGGTGGCGCAGGCTTATATGGCGGTGGAAGCGGCAGAATTGGCCAAGGATCCGGTCAAGCTGCGCGCAGCTGCCGATGCCATGGTGAAGACCCATAGCGGCCATGCCCTGACGGCACGTGCCATGCTGCAGGCTGCCAAGGCGGCATTCGAGGCCAATAAGCTGGATGATGCCAAGAGTGCGCTGGAGTGGGTGGCCGCCAATGCCAAGGAAGACGCTGTGATCGATCTGGCACGCCTGCGTCTGGCTGCTGTGCTGATGGACCAAAAACAGTTTGATGCGGCTGCCAAGATGGTGGACACCGCCAAGGCAGATAGTTTTGCCGGCCTGTTTGCCGAAGTGCGCGGCGATGCGCTGGCGCTCAAGGGAGACGCGGCAGGAGCCAAATCGGCCTACCAGTTCGCCTTGACCAAGCTGGAAAAGGAAGCACCCAATCGCGAGCTGGTTGAAACCAAGCTGTCGGCACTGGGGGCCTGATGAACATGCACCGCATGCCACAAGGCCTGACAGGCAAGTTTGCTGTGCTGGGCGCAGTTACCCTGCTCGCCGCCTGTGCCGGTACGGATAACAGTCCGCAACCCACGCCGTTGAGCGATATCAAGGCCAGCGCAGAGCTGAATTCGGCTTGGCGTACTTCGTACTCTGACGGCAAGCTGTACCGGTTTGCGCCCGATGCGACGGGTGATGCTGTGTATATGGCCGGGGTGAGCGGTATTGCCGGGTTTGCCATGCCTGATGGTGCCAAGCGCTTTGAAGTTCGCAGTGCCCAGCCGCTGGCAGGCGGGGTCGGTGCGGCTTCGGGCTTGGTCGTGGCGGGCACGCTGAAGGGCGAGGTTTATGGCTGGGAGGCCGCGACGGGCCAGTTGCGCTGGCAGACCAAGGTCAGCAGCGAAATGGTGTCGCCGCCGGTAATCGCCGAAGGCGTGGTGGTGGTGCGTACCGTGGATGGCCGGGTAACAGGCCTGGAAGCCAAGGATGGCAAGCAGCGCTGGCAGTTCGTGCGTAGCCAGCCCTCGCTGGTCCTGCGCAACTACGCGCCCGCCACGATTGCGGACGGTGCGGTCTATATTGGCTTGGCATCGGGTCGTCTGGCGTCGCTTTCGCTGGTCGATGGCCGCGTGCTGTGGGAGTCGCAGGTGGCTCAGCCCAAGGGCGCTACCGAGCTGGAGCGCATCAGTGATGTGACCTCGGCACCGGTGGTGGACAAGGGCATGGTCTGTGCCGTGGCTTTCCAGGGCAAGGTGGCGTGTTTTGCCGTGAGCAACGGCTCCATGCTGTGGTCCCGCGATATCTCCAGCTATGTGGGCCTGGCCATGGATGCTGACAAGGTTTATGTGAGCGATGAAGTCGGCAACATCCAGGCGTTCGAGCGCTCGGGTGGTCGCAGCCTGTGGAAGCAGGCAGCACTGTATGGCCGTCGTATCAGCGGCCCAGCCGTGATAGACGGCAAGGTGGCAGTGGGCGATTTCGAGGGTTATGTCCATCTGCTGTCGCAGGCGGATGGTAGCTTTGTCGCCCGCATGAGTACGGACAAGAGCCGCGTGCTGGTTGCACCGCGGGTAATCAGCGGCAAGTTGATTGTGCAGACCGAGAGCGGTGGCCTGCACGCACTGGCCGTGAAGTAAGCAAGGAAAACAATGAAACCCACCATCGCCCTCGTCGGCCGTCCCAATGTCGGTAAATCCACGCTGTTCAATCGGCTGACCAAGAGCCGTGACGCGCTGGTCGCCGATATGCCCGGCCTGACCCGCGACCGCCATTACGGTCATGGCAAGATCGGTGGCAAGCCTTATCTGTGTGTGGATACCGGTGGCTTTGAGCCGGTTGCCGATGACGGCATATTGCACGAGATGGCCAGGCAGACCCTGCAGGCCATCGATGAGGCCGACGCGGTCATCTTTATCGTCGATGCCCGCGTGGGCCTCACCCCGCAAGACAAGCTGATTGCCAACCGCCTGCGCCAGCTGGATCGGCCGGTACGTCTTGCCGTGAACAAGGCCGAAGGTATGTCGGCCAGTGTGGTGACGGCCGAGTTCTTCGAACTGGCCCTGGGTGAGCCTTGGCCTATCTCGGCTAGCCACGGTGAAGGCGTGCGTGGTTTGGTCGACGATGTGCTGACCGGTTTTGAGGTGGAGCCTGAGGAGCAGGTTCAGGATCACCCCAAGTTCGCCATCATCGGTCGCCCCAATGTTGGTAAATCCACACTGGTGAACGCGATTCTGGGTGAAGAGCGCGTGATTGCCTTTGACCAGCCAGGCACCACGCGTGACTCGATACATATCGACTTCGAGCGTAACGAACAGGCCTACACGATTATCGACACCGCCGGTGTGCGCAAGCGCGGCAAGGTGAACGAGGCCATCGAGAAATTCTCGGTGGTGAAGACCATGCAGGCGATCGAAGACGCCAACGTGGTTGTGCTGGTACTGGATGCCCGCCAGGATGTGGCCGAGCAGGATGCTCATATCGCCGGCTTTGCCCTGGAGGCAGGCCGGGCCATGGTCGTGGCCGTGAACAAATGGGAAGGCCTGGACGAATACCGGCGTGACCAGGTCAAGCGGGATATCGCCCGTAAGCTGGGTTTTCTGGATTTCGCCCGCTTCCACTTTATCTCTGCCCTGGAAGGGCAGGGCGTGGGTGATCTGTTTGCCAGCATCAACGCCGCATACAAGGCGGCCATGGCCAAGTTGCCGACGCCGCGTTTGACGCGCGCATTGCAACTCGCGGTAGAGAAGCAGCAGCCGCCACGCGTGGGTCTGGTGCGTCCCAAGATGAAATATGCCCACCAGGGCGGCATGAACCCGCCGGTGGTGGTGATACACGGTACCGCCCTTGAGGGGGTGCCGGACAGTTATTGGCGTTACCTGGAACATTCCTTCCTGAAGATGTTCAAATTGCAGGGCACGCCCCTGCGTGTACAGTTCAAGAAGGGCGATAACCCTTACGATGCCAAGCCGGGCGAGTTCAAGCCGGATCGCAAGGGCGCCATGCGAGGTGAGAAGAAGCCGGTCAAGACCACTGCCAGGAAGCCCGCGAAAAAAGCAGGTTGATTCTTTGTGCTTGACAGAAAAGCTGCTACAAGTGACTACTGGTATTCTATCTTCGTAAGCGCAGGAACTACTGGACGGATATTCGTCGTTTTTTAAATTACAGAGTGGAGAACTACAAAATGAGCGCAAAAGGGCAAATGCTACAAGACCCGTTTCTGAACATCCTGCGCAAGGAACATGTACCTGTATCCATATACCTGGTTAACGGTATCAAGCTGCAAGGCCAGATCGAGTCGTTTGACCAGTACGTGGTTTTGCTGCGCAACACCGTGACCCAGATGGTCTATAAGCATGCCATCTCCACTGTTGTGCCTGCCCGTCCGGTCAGCATCCCCTATGACAAGCCGGAAGGTGCCCCGGCTGCAGACGCCTGATAGGGGCGGTGCGTCGAGCAAGGGGCGCCATGTGCGCCCCCTTTGTTGTAGGAATACCTGCTAGAGCTTAGGTTGTGAGCCACGGCTATCTGCCAGGGAGCGGTTTGCGCCACCCGATGTCGATCTGCATGATGATGCGGGAAGATATCGTTGGGTGCAGCCACATACCAGCAGATATGATCGTGCGCCGATCAAGCTCCAGCGCCCCGTTAGGGTGGCCTGACAAGGCACCCAGTTAGGGAAATGAAGCGTGTTTGAACGCCATCAGGGCGGCGACAAGGCCGTTCTAGTCTGTCTCGATTTCGGTGAGCCGGACTATCTGGAAAATATCGAAGAATTCAAGTTGCTGGCTGAGGGCAATGGCTACAAGGCTATGGCCATCATTCAGGGCAAGCGCCAAAGACCCGACCCCAAGCTGTTTGCCGGTAGTGGCAAGGTGGAAGAGATCGCCGCCGCCGTGCTGGCCACGGAGGCACAGACGGTACTGTTCAACCATGCCTTGGGTGGGGCGCAGGAACGCAACCTGGAGCGTGCGCTGGAATGCCGGGTGTCGGACCGGGTAAGGCTGATACTCGACATCTTTGGCCAGCGTGCACGCTCCAATGAGGGCAAGCTGCAGGTTGAGCTGGCTCAGTTGCAGTATATGTCCACCCGGCTGGTGCGGGGCTGGACTCACCTGGAACGCCAGCGCGGTGGTATAGGCGCCCGTGGCGGCCCCGGTGAGACCCAGCTGGAAATGGACAAGCGCATGCTGACCGAACGGATGAAGCGGCTGCGCGACAAGCTCAAGGATCTGCAGCGGCAGCGTGATACCCAGCGGCGTGCGCGCGAGCGCAGCAAGCAGTTCTCCGTCTCGCTGGTGGGTTATACCAATGCCGGCAAGTCCACGCTGTTCAATGCCTTGACCCACGCCAAGGCGTATGCGGCCGATCAGTTGTTCGCCACGCTGGATACTACCAGCCGCAAGCTGTTCCTCGACCCGGAGCACTCCGTGGTGGTGTCCGATACTGTGGGTTTTATCCGCGATCTGCCTCATGGCTTGGTGGAGGCATTTCGGGCCACGCTGGAGGAAACGGTGCGGGCCGATCTGTTGCTGCATGTGGTTGATAGCGCCAGCGATACCCGCGAAGCCCAGATCGAGGCGGTGAACTATGTGCTCAAGGAAATCGATGCTGACGAGATTCCCCAGATTGTGGTCTGGAACAAGATAGACCTCAAAGGCGGCGAGCCGGCGGTCGAGCGGGATGAGTATGGTAGGATTCGCGCCGTCCGTATGAGTGCAAAAAGTGGTGTAGGTCTGGATTTGTTGCGGCAGGCGCTGGTCGAAGCCATGCCGGTCGTCGCTGCGGTGTCGGACGAAAGCCTTCAGGCTTGAGTCCTGGGTTGACCGGAAGCCACAGCCTGGGCTCGACGGGCGGCGAGCGAGATCGAGCCGTAGCAAGGTGCCGCCTGAGGGTTGCTGTGTAACAAGTGTGTGTACAAGTCATTACAACCACGGAATAGAGACGATATGTCGCAAGACCCGCAATGGGGCCGCCGAGGCAAGGATGGCCCGCCTGATCTGGATGAGATCATCCGGCAGTTCACCAATAAGCTGAAGCAGTTCTTCGGTGGTACGCCTGGCCGCCCATCCGAGCCGACTCCGTCGGACGGCCGAGCTGTTGCTGGCGGTATTGGTGTCGCCATCGGCATCGTTGGCGTGCTGTGGATAGCCAGCGGCTTTTACGTGGTGGATGCCCGGGAAGAAGCGGTGGTGCTGCGGTTTGGTCGCTATGTGCAAACCACGGATCCCGGTCTGCACTGGCGTATGCCCTGGCCGGTAGAACAGCATGAGATCGTCAAGCTGTCTGAAGTCCGCTCGGTGGAGGTCGGTTTTTCCGGCAGCACCAAGAATCGGGTGGCGGATGAGGCACTGATGCTGACTGAGGACCAGAACATCGTCGACATGCAGTTGGAAGTGCAGTACGACGTCAAGAACTCGCGTGATTTCGTGTTCAACAATGCCTCGCGTGATGGCGACGGTTACGACCTGGTCAAGCAGGCCGCTGAAACCTCCATCCGTGAGATCGTCGGCCGCAACAAGGTCGATTTCGTGTTGAACGAAGGCCGTGGCCAGGTGGCTGCCGATGCCACGCGGATGATACAGAACCTGCTGGATGACTATGGCACCGGTATCCGGGTGAGCCGCGTCAACATCAATGATGTACAGCCGCCGGAAGAGGTGCAGGCAGCGTTTGCCGATGCCGTGAAGGCTGGGCAGGACAAGGTCAAGCAGACCAACGAGGGCCTGGCCTACGCCAATGACGTGATACCCAAGGCCCGAGGTTTTGCCGCGCGTTTGCTGCAGGAAGCCGAAGGTTACAAAGCTCGGGTGATTGCGGAGTCGGAAGGTAATGCCTCTCGCTTCACGCAGGTGGCTGCCGAGTATGCCAAGGCGCCCCAGGTTACCCGTGATCGCATGTACCTCGATACCATGCAGCAGATCTTGAGCAGCAGCAGCAAGGTGCTGGTGGATCAGAAGTCCGGCAACGGCAATCTGCTTTACCTGCCGCTGGACAAGCTGATGCAAATGAGTGGTCCTGCCGGTGCGGCGACAGAACAGGCCACGGTTCCGGTGGAGACTGGCGTAGTGCGCGCTCCTAGGCAGGATAGCCAGGGCCGCGGTGAGCGGGAGGGTCGTTGATATGAATCGTTTAATTCCCGCCATAGTCGTGGTGTTGCTGGCACTGCTGGTGCTCAGCATGAGCGTGTTTACCGTGGATCAGCGCCAATCTGCCATGGTGTTCCAGTTGGGCGAGGTGGTGCGTACCGTCAATGAGCCTGGCATACGCTTCAAGGTGCCGTTGCTGCAGTCGGTACGGTATTTTGATCGGCGCGTCCTGACCATGGATGCCGAGACGCCTGAGCGCTTCAACACCATCGAGAAGAAGAACGTGCTGGTGGACAGCTACGTCAAGTGGCAGGTGGTCAATGTCGAGCAGTACTACAAGACGGTGGGTGGCAATGAGCGTACCGCCTCGGCCCGTTTGCGCAAGACCATCAATGACGTGTTGCGGGCCGAGTTTGGTAAGCGCACGGTGCAGGACGTCATTTCGGGCAAGCGCGAAGAGGTGATGGAATCGGTGGGCGTGGTTGCCAACGCCGATGCCGGCAAGATAGGCGTGAAGATCGTGGACGTGCGGCTCAAGCGTGTGGACTTTCCCAACGATATCAGCAATGCGGTGTATGACCGCATGATCTCGGAGCGTAAGACCGTGGCCAACCAGCTACGTTCGGAAGGCTCGGCCGAGGCGGAGAAGATACGTGCCGATGCCGACCGTCAGCGTGAAATCATCCTGGCCGATGCGTACAACAAGGCGCAGCAACTGAAGGGTGAGGGAGATGGTCGTGCGGCTGCCATCTATGGCGCCGCTTATGGCCAGAATCCCGAGTTCTATGCGTTCTACAAGAGCCTGGATGCCTATAAGCAGACCTTCAAGTCGAAGTCTGATGTGATGGTGCTGGATCCCAGCTCGGCTTTCTTCAAGTACATGAAGGATCCACGCGCAAAGTAACAGACGGGCGCGCTGTTGGCAGCGCGCCTGTGGGATAATGCCTTGTTTTGCTTGGCCCTCGTGCCAGGATGCCATGGTGCCCAGCCCGCTAGGGCCGCATCGACAGCATCCCGCCGAGGGCCTCTTGCCGTTCTTGAGCCTTGCTTGAGTGCGGTATTTCGCCGCCCCATCGGCCAGCCTTGAGCTTGGTGCGATATCCGGGCGGAGCTGGTTGTTGACTGGATCATTACTGCTGCGGTGCCTGGTGCCCCGGCCTGACCTTATGCATAACTGGATACTGCCCGAGAACATTGCCGACCTGTTGCCGCCTGAGGCGCGCCGGGTGGAGACATTGCGACGCCGCTCGCTGGACTTGATTGCCAGCTTTGGCTACGAACTGGTGCAGGCGCCGCTGATCGAATACGTCGATTCGCTGCTGACCCGCCAGGATGCTGCGCTGGACCTGAAGACCTTCAAGCTGACCGATCAGCTCAGTGGAAGGCAGCTGGGCCTGCGTGCCGATATGACCCCCCAGGTGGCCCGCATTGATGCCCATCTGCTGAACCGCCAGGGGGTAGCCCGGCTGTGCTATGCCGGGCCGGTCGTACACACCCAGCCAGATGGGATCATGGCTGCACGTGAGCCCTTACAGCTGGGGGCCGAGATTTACGGCTATGCCGGCGTTGCTGCCGACGTGGAAATCGTCGAGCTGATGGGGGAGTGCCTCAAGCTGGCCGGCATAGACCATGTGCACCTGGATATCGGCCATATCGGCTTGTTCCTGGCCTTGGCTGATGCTGCAGGCCTAGTGGGCGAGGCCCGCGAAGCAGTGTTCCACGCTATCCAGCAAAAGGACGTGCCGACCTTGATGGGCTTGGTGGCCGGGCTCGATGCCAGCCTGAGTGCCGGTTTGGTGGCGCTGCCGGGCTTGTATGGTGATGCCACGGTGCTGGATCGGGCCGAGCAAAGCCTGCCGCGCCTGCCTGGGGTGATCGAGGCGCTGGCTGCCTTGCGTGGCCTGACAACCGCGCTGGCGGCGCGCGGCATTGTTCCAAATTTTGACCTGGCGGAGCTGCGCTCGGGTTACTACCACACCGGGCTGGTGTTTGCGGCCTACGCCGAGGGGTGGCCCAATGCCATTGCCCGTGGCGGCCGCTATGACCATGTCGGCGAGCAGTTTGGCCGCCGTCGTCCGGCAACCGGGTTCAGCCTGGACCTGAAGGAGTTGGCCTGGCGTCTGCCTGCGACACCGGCACGTAGTGCCATCCTGGCGCCCGATGCGTTCGATGCACGGTTGGCGGACGCCATTCGAGCCCTGCGCGCTGCCGGCGAGACCGTGGTGGTGCGGCTGGGTGAGATCGTGGATGTCGAAGAATTGCATGCTGACCGCGAACTGATCGAGCTCAATGGTCAGTGGCAGGTTCAGCCACTCTGAAATAAGCGCGGCACAGTCTATTCTGTTTCTATCCCGTCGCGGAAACGCGGCGACCAAGCAATCTGTAATGAAGGAAATTCCATGAGCCGTAACGTCGTGGTGATAGGCACCCAGTGGGGTGACGAAGGCAAGGGTAAGATCGTCGATTGGCTGATGGACCATGCCGAGGGCGTGGTGCGTTTCCAGGGTGGCCATAATGCGGGCCATACGCTGGTTATCGGTGGCAAGAAGACGGTGCTGCGCCTGATTCCCTCGGGCATCATGCATGCTGGCAAGGCCTGCTTTATCGGCAATGGCGTGGTGATCTCGCCCGAGGCTCTGCTCAAGGAAATCGACGAGCTGAAGGCTGCGGGCGTGGATGTGGAAAGCCGCCTGACCATCTCGGAAGCCTGCCCCTTGATCCTGCCTTACCATATTGCGCTGGATCAGGCTCGCGAAGCAGCTAAGGGCGACAAGAAGATAGGCACGACCGGCCGTGGTATCGGCCCGGCCTATGAGGATAAGGTGGCGCGCCGTGCCATCCGTATCCAGGACTTGTTCTTCCCGGACCGCCTTGCTGCCAAGCTGGGTGAGAACCTGGCCTATTACAACTTCCTGCTGAAGGAATATTTCAAGGTGGAGCAGGTCGACTTCCAGAAAACCCTGGAAGACACCTTGCGCCTGGCCGAGCGCATCAAGCCCATGGTGGGCGATGTGTCGCGCACCCTGCACGACCTGAACAAGGCCGGCAAGCCGCTGTTGTTCGAGGGTGCGCAGGGCACCCTGCTGGATATCGACCACGGCACCTATCCCTATGTGACCTCCAGCAACTGCGTGGCTGGTGCAGCTGCACCAGGCGCGGGTGTGGCGCCACAGATGCTGCAGTATGTGCTGGGTATCGTGAAGGCCTATACCACCCGCGTCGGTTCCGGTCCTTTCCCCACCGAGCTGTTTGATGAAGTGGGCGAGGGCCTGGCCAAGCGAGGCAATGAGTTCGGTTCGGTGACCGGCCGCCCGCGCCGTTGCGGCTGGTTTGATGCGGCCGCGCTCAAACGTTCCATCCAGATCAATGGCGTCTCGGGCCTGTGTGTGACCAAGATGGACGTCATGGACGGCATAGACGTGATCAAGCTGTGTACCGGCTATCGCATCAATGGCGAGGTGGTAGACATTCTGCCGGTCGGCGCCGAAGAGCTGTCGGGCTGCTCGCCTATCTATGAAGAGCTGCCTGGCTGGAGCGAATCCACCTTTGGTGTGAAGCGCTATGAGGACTTGCCGTTGAATGCCCGTAACTACCTCAAGCGCATTGAGGAAGTGACGGGGGCGCCCATCGATATCATCTCTACCGGTCCAGACCGCGAAGAGACCATCGTGCAACGGCACCCATTCACGCACTAAGTGACAGACGCCCGGTTCTACCGGGCGTTTTCATTTCTGCACCCGTGCTGATACCCTGATGGCCGGTGGCCCGGCCGCCAGGATTGGACCGGGCCGCTTTCCACGACTGATTATCGAGTAGGACGCATGACTGTTTTATCCGTGAACATCAACAAGATTGCCGTACTGCGTAATTCGCGCGGCGGCGACATGCCTAGCGTGATGCAGGCGGCAGAGGCCTGTCTGGCGGCGGGGTGTGGCGGCATTACCGTGCATCCGCGACCGGACTTGCGGCATATCCGGCCGGAGGATGTCCGCGCCCTGGGGGGATTGCTGGCAGGTACGCAGGCGGAGTTCAATATAGAGGGGAATCCCTTCGCTGATGCCCGTGGTGAATACCCGGGGCTGTTGCGCCTGTGCGCAGAGACCAGTCCGGCGCAGGCTACGTTGGTGCCGGATGGTGACGGGCAGATCACCTCGGACCATGGTTTTGACCTGAAGCGCGATGGCGCACGCCTCAAGCCCTTGGTGCGGGAGCTCAAGGCCATGGGCTGCCGGGTCAGCCTGTTCATGGATGCCGATTCTGATGATATCGAGCGGGTGGCGGAGCTGGGTGCGGATCGCATAGAAATCTACACAGGCCCGTTTGCCGAGGCCTTTGCGCTGGGAGACTGGCAGCAGGCGCTGGAAGACTGCGCCAAGGCTGCTGGCAGGGCGCAGGCGGCCGGTCTGGGGGTGAATGCGGGGCACGACCTCAATCAGGTCAATCTGGGGCCTTTCCTGCGCGCTGTACCGCAGGTGGACGAGGTTTCCATTGGCCATGCGCTGATTGGTGAGGCCTTGTACGACGGGCTGGCGCCTACCGTGCGCAACTACCTGGCCGTGATCGCGGCTGCCAGGAGCTGAACGCTTGCCCAAGGCTGTAGGCATGTCGCTATCGATGAATGGGGGCCGCCCAGTAGTGGCGGGCCCATGGTGTGGTGGTATGGCGTGCGAGGCCAGGGCTGAAAACAACAAAGCCGACGCTTGCGCGTCGGCTTTGTTGAGTATTGGTGCCCAAGAGAAGACTCGAACTTCCACGGTGTTGCCACCGCTAGGACCTGAACCTAGTGCGTCTACCAATTCCGCCACCTGGGCTTCGAGCATCGTTGCGTTTGCAGTAATGCGTCGAGAGGTCGGCATTGTAGCCGCAAGAGAAAATCTGTCAACCCCGTCTGTGCAAAAAGTGACTGGGCCGATGTCGCGCCCTGGTCATGCTGTTGCTGGGATAGCGGGGGGGCATGTTGCTGCTGGGCAGTCTGCCCAGAAAATCAACCTTGAAGTCAAGGCAAATGCGGAAAACAATAAAGCCGACGCTTGCGCATCGGCTTTATTGAGTGTTGGTGCCCAAGAGAAGACTCGAACTTCCACGGTGTTGCCACCGCTAGGACCTGAACCTAGTGCGTCTACCAATTCCGCCACCTGGGCTTTGAACATCGCTGCGTTTGCAGCAGCGCGTCCAGAGAGATGCGCATTATAGAGAGACAATTTCCTGTGTCAACGATGAAAACAAAGAAAACTGAAAAAATCGCCAAACTCCCCCGTGCCGTACTCAAGCTGAGGCAGGCGGATCCTTATTACAAACAAGAGGTTGAGCGCTATGAGCACCCTCTGCCCAGTCGCGCCTACTTGCTGCAGATTCTGACTGAAAAAGGGGCACCTATGTTCCCCGAGGAGCTGGTGGCGCTGTTTTCCATCCAGCCCTATGAGGCAGATTTCTTCAGCCGGCGCATCAATGCGATGGTGCGCGAGGGCGAGGTGATGATCAACCGCAAGGGGGCCATCTGCATCGCCGACAAGCTGGATCTGATCAAGGGCCGGGTGCATGGCCATGCCGATGGCTTTGGTTTTGTGGTGCCCGACGACGGCAGCCCTGACCTGTTCATCGGACCCAAGGAGATGCATAAGGTATTACATCGCGATCGGGTAATGGTGCGCGAAATTGGCGTGGATCGCCGTGGCCGGCGGGAGGGCAAGATTGTCGAGGTGCTGGAACACGTCAATACCCGCTTGGTGGGACGCTTGTTTGCCGAGCGTGGCGTGCGCTTCATCCGTCCGGAAGAAAAGCGTATTGCCCAGGAGATACTGGTGAGCCCCGAGGGCGGGCTGGACGCGGAGCCAGGCCAGGTGGTGTCGGTGGAACTGCTGACGCAACCCAGCAAGTATGGTCAGGCCATCGGCCGTATAGTCGAAGTACTGGGCAACTATGCTGACCCTGGCATGGAGATCGAAATCGCCCTGCGCAAGCACGACCTGCCGCATGTTTTCTCGGCTGAGGCCGAGGCGCAGGCTGGCAAGACGCCGCAGGAAGTCAGGAAGAAGGACTGGAAGACACCGGAAGGGCTGAAACGCGAGGATCTGCGCGACATGCCGCTGGTAACCATTGATGGCGAGACGGCGCGCGACTTCGATGATGCCGTGTATGCCGAGCGCAGTGGCAAAGGTTGGCGGCTGGTGGTGGCGATCGCGGATGTCAGCCACTATGTGCGACCCAAGGATGCACTGGACCAGACGGGTTACGAGCGCGGAAATTCGGTGTACTTCCCCCGCCGTGTCATACCCATGCTGCCGGAAGCGCTGTCCAACGGTATCTGCTCGCTTAACCCTGCGGTAGAGCGCTGTTGCATGGTTTGCGATATGCAGGTTGATGCCAAGGGGGAGGTCAGGCAGTACCGCTTCTACCCGGCTGTGATGCTGTCCAAGGCGCGCTATACCTACAACGAGGTATGGGAGATATTGCAGGATCCCAAAGGCCCGGCGGCCAAGAAGCGCAAGGGGCTGGTGGCTGATCTGCAGACCTTGTATGACCTGTTCCATGTCCTGCTCAAGGCCAGGGGCAAGCGTGGTGCCATTGATTTCGATACGCTCGAGACCCAGATGGTATTCAACGAGGCGGGCAAGATAGACCGTATCGTGCCGGTGACCCGTAACGATGCGCATCGCCTGATCGAGGAATGCATGCTAGCGGCCAATGTCTGCGCGGCTGACTTCCTGGGCAGCCATGACCATACCGCCTTGTATCGCATCCATGAGGGGCCGACCGAGCGCAAGCTAGAGAATCTGCGGGGCTTCCTCAACGAGCGCGGCCTAAGCCTGGGCGGGGGGGATGAACCGCATGCCAAGGACTATGCCGGCCTGATGGCGCAGGTCAAGGAGCGGCCGGATGCGGGCCTGCTGCAGACCATGCTGTTGCGCTCCATGCAGCAGGCGGTCTACAGCCCGGAGCGGGCGGGGCATTTTGGCCTGGCTTATGAGGCCTATACCCACTTTACCTCGCCGATACGGCGCTACCCCGATCTGCTGGTGCATCGTTCCATCAAGGCCGTGCTGTGTGGAACGGCTTATAAGCCGGGTAAATGGGAGGAGATAGGGGCGCATTGCTCGCAGACCGAGCGGCGTGCTGATGAGGCGACCCGCGATGTACAGAGCTGGCTCAAGTGCTACTACATGCTGGATCGCATTGGTGAGGTATTTGAGGGTGTGGTGTCGGCTGTCACCAGCTTTGGCCTGTTTGTGACCCTGGATGGCCTGTTTGTCGAGGGCCTGCTGCATATCTCCGAGCTGGGTACGGATTACTTCCAGTACAACGAAGCCAGCCATACCCTGCGAGGAGAGCGTAGCGGCAAGACCTATGGCTTGACGGACAGGATCACCATCAAGGTGGCGCGGGTAGACCTGGAGACCAGCAAGATAGACTTCGTGCTGATCGAGCAACGTCCGGAACAGCAGCTTGAGCAGGCTGATGCTGGCAAACGCCATCCTCGTCGTAAGGCGGGGCCGGTCCCGGCCACACCGGTGGCCGAGGTAAAAACTGAAGAGGCCAGGCCTGCCAAGCGTGCTCGCAAGCCAGCCGCATCGCCGGCTGTGGAGGTCAAGCCGGCAGCGAAGCCGGCGACGCGCAAAGCGGGTGCGGAGGTTGCAAAGACACCTGCTGTCGCGACCCCAGGCAAGCCGGCCAGAAAAACTGCCACCCAGGCCAAGCCTGCTTCGACAGCGGTTAAATCGGCATCGCCAGCGGCACCCGTGCCTGCAAAGGGTAGCAAGGCCAAGACGGCGTCGGTTCAGGCACCCGCACTGATGCCCAAGCGACCTGCCCAGGTAGCCGCCTTGTTCCTGCCCAAGCCCGGCCAAACCTTGCCGGAAGCGACGCCTGCGCCTGCTAAACGCCCGCGTAAACCGGCGGCCAAGGCCTTGGAGGGTGCCGTGCCCGCCGCTACGGTGGCGGACAAGCCTGCTGGCAAATCTACCGGCAAGGCCAAGCCTGCCGCAAAACCCGCCAAGGCGGCCGTTGCGGCTAAACCCAAATCTACCGCCCAGGCCACGCCTGCCCCCAAGGCCAAAGCGGCGGCCAGCGCACCGGTTGCGAGCAAGACCCGCAGCAAGCCGAAAAGCTGAGGATGCTGCATGCAGCCGCTAGCCTGGGACAGCTTGAAGCAATATGAGTGGCTGCAGGTGCCGGTCTGGGTCTATGACCTGGCACGGCAGCGCATACGCTGGGCCAATGCGGCTGCGGAAAGCTTATGGTTGGCGGATAGCCAGGCCGAACTGCTGTCGCGCGACCTGTCCGACCTGTCGGCGGCGGCGGAGACCCGCCTGCGTGCCCTGCAGCAGGCCGTTGCCAGCAAGGGCACGGGGCAGGCCAACTGGACGCTCTATCCGCGCGGCCAGCCCACCCAGGTTGCTCTGACCGCGGTGGCCGTCACCCTGCCGGAGGGCGGTGAGGGTCTGTGTTTCCAGGCACAGCGCAGCGGGCCGAATGTCATTGATCCGGCGGCTTTGCGCGGTGTGGAAGCGGTGCTCCATTTTTCGCTGGCTGTGGTGATGTTTGACATGCGGGGGCAGGTGTTGATGCAAAACCCTGCGGCCCTGCGCGCGTTCTCGCAATTGGCGCTGACCGATGAGGGCGGCTTCTACAGCCTGTTGCCCAGCCGGGGGGAGGCCGAGCGCATCTGGCAGGCTGCGGTCGCGTACGGTGTGGACCAGGGCGAGCGGCAGTTCAGCGCCCGGCCCAAGCCACGTTGGTATGGCTATAGCCTGCATCGCGTGCTGGACCCGGTGGATGGCGGCATGGCTATGTTGCTGACGGCCCAGGATGTATCAGAACGGGTGCAGTCAGAGCAGAAGTTTCGGGTCTTGTTTGAACAGTCTGCCAATCCCATGGCGCTGTACGATCCCAAGAGTGGTCGGGTGGTGGACTGCAACCGGGCGGCATCCCAGGCCCTGCGGCTGGCCAGCCGCAAGCAGTTCATCGATACCGATCCAGCCCGTTTCTACCCCCCCCGGCAACCTGATGGCGGCGATTCGCGCCAGTTGGCGGTCGACTATGCCGAGCGGGCGCTCAAACTGGGCTGGCATCGCTACGAGTGGCAGTTCCTGCGCTCGGACGGCAGTGAGTTGCTGGTGGAGATTACCGTGTCACCAGTGACGGTTGGCGAGCGGCAATTGCTGCTGGCGGTCTGGTATGACCTGTCCTTTCGCAAGCTGATCGAACGTCGCATGCTGGAAGCCAAGGAGGAGGCTGAGGCGGCCAACCGGGCCAAGAGCCAGTTCCTGGCCAATATGAGTCATGAAATACGCACGCCACTCAATGCCATCGTCGGCATGACAGGCATGCTGCTGGCAGGGGAGGTGACCGAAACCCAGCGGCAGCGCCTGGAGATAGTGCGATTCTCGTCCGAGGGCCTGGTTGCGCTGGTGGGTGACATACTGGATTTCTCGCGTATTGAGGCGGGCAAGCTCAGCCTTGAGGCCAGGGTGTTCGATTTGCGCGCCCTGGCCGCGCGCACCAGTGAGCTTTTGCGTTTTACCGCCGAACAGAAGGGCTTGAGCCTGGCGATGAGCATGGGGGTGACCGTGCCGCGCTGGGTAGATGCCGATGAAGGACGTTTGCGCCAGGTGTTGGTGAACCTGCTGGGCAATGCCATCAAGTTTACTGAGCGGGGCAGGGTAAACCTGCATCTGGAGGCGCTCGAGATAGAGGCAGATTCGGCCGTAGTGCGGATATCGGTAAGCGATACTGGCATTGGTATTCCGGCCGATAAACTGGACAGCATCTTTGAGGCCTTTTCGCAGGCGGATGACAGCATTACTCGGCGGTATGGTGGTAGCGGGTTGGGGCTGACCATATCGCGCAGGCTGATACGGGCCATGGGTGGGGAGTTGCAGGTGCAAAGCGTGCCTGGGCAGGGTAGCGAATTCAGTTTCTGCCTGCCCTTGCGACTGTGCGATGCGCCTGAGCCGGAGGTCGTTGCAACGGCGTTGCCTGCTGCGGCGCCCTTGCGCATCCTGTTGGCCGAGGACAATCCCATGAACCAGCAACTGGCCTGTGCCTTGCTGGAGCAGGATGGTCACCAGGTGACGGTAGCCCATCATGGTGGCGAGGTCTTGGACCATTTCATGAGCCAGCCCTTCGACCTGATCCTGATGGATATGCAGATGCCCGAGATGGACGGTCTGGCAGCCACGCGCGCCATCCGGGCGCTGGAGGAGGATGGACATCTACCCATTGTGGCGATGACGGCCAACGCGATGCCTGAGGATAGGGAGCGTTGCCTGGCTGCCGGCATGGATGACTTTCTGACCAAGCCGATATCGGTGGGCAAGCTGCGCCAGGTGCTGGCGCAGATCAGGCCAGAAGGCCTTGAGCCGGCACGGTTAGCAGCGGAGGAGGCGGTGCCGGTCCCCTTGATGGTTGATACCGTTTTCGACCCCCAGGCGGCGCTGGAGACCTGTGGCGGCAATGCAGGCCTGGTGCGTGAGTTGACGAGCTTGTTCAGCGCAGAGTGGCCGTCCCGCAGGATGGCCTTGCAAGTTGCCTGGGAGGCGGGTGACCTGACGGCTGTGGCCAAACTGGCGCATACCCTCAAGGGTAGCTTTGGTGCGCTGGCGTCCAGCGAAGGGGTGGCGGCTTCGCAGGCCTTGGAGCAGGCTGCCAAGCAGGGCGGGGCGGATACCGCCGCGTATGCACGCCTGCTGACTGCCGGGGAGGCGTGTCTGGTACGGATGGCGGAATGGGTGGCGGCCTGACCGCGACCCCGGATGCTAGCCCATGCCGCGCAGCAACTGGTCCAGCTTGGTGCGGTACTCGTTGCTGACATCGGTCAGCTTGAGGCCGGTACGGAATTCGCCCATGGAGCCCACCAACGAAGAGTAGATGGGTTTGCCTTCCACTTCGACGTAGGACACGCTGATATGCATCGCATCCGGTATCTGCAGGATGACTCGGTAGGTGATATGAGGAAACAACTGCTCGGTACAGAACAGGGATATCCCTTTCTGTGCCACTTCGGTGGCATGGCTTTGTATGATGCGGTCGGGCTGGTTGAGGGGGATGACGGCGGCTTTCCAGCGTACCAGTCGTCTACCCGAGGTGCGTTGATCAAACATGCCATGCCCTTGTCGTGAGTCTATCGATTGATTCTAAGCGATGCTGAGGTGGGGTTTCCAGCCATGCTATGCTGCTTGGGGCTGGACATGGCGAATTTCGCGCAGACGGAACGAATCATGCCGGCCGCTTAGTGTCTTTCCTGGAGAAACCCCACATGTACTTTGTTGATCGATCGATCGCTGTCATCAAGCCCAAGAAGCCCTTTCTGGACTGGCTCAACGCCTTGCCAGAAAACGAAGTTACGCTCAGCCTCGACGATATACGCAGTGATTGCACGGTATTGATGATACCGGAGGTCAATGAGCAGGAAGACGGTATCGCCTATATCGATGACATGGCGGACAAGGTGTTCGAGATGGAACTGGCGTCCTGGGCGCAGGACAGCAAGCTGTGGCCCAAGAGCCGCAACCTGAAGGTGTTCTGGGACTGGTTCGAGGTGGAGATACATACCGTGTTGATGGACAGCGTGGATGAGGATATCCACAACAGCCCCACGGCTGACCACGGCCTGCATTGATTCAGGCGGAATTCAGGCCAGCAATGCGAGACTGGCCGTGATGTCTGGTTGTGGATGACCAGACAGCCCTACCCGAGAGAGGAAAAGCATGAACAAGTTAGCCCGTATCGTTACCCTGGCCCTGTTGACCGGCAGTGTGTTTGCCGCTGAGATGGTGCCACAGTACAACCTGGTCAGCCTGCAGGCTGAGGCACGCCGTGCCGTGACCAATGATCTGGCCAGTGCGAGCCTGTATGTGGAGTACAACGACGCCAACGCGGGCGCGCTGTCCGACAAGCTCAATCGTTCGGCTGCCGAGGCGCTCAAGACAGCCAAGGCTTACGCCAGCGTCAAGGCCGCCGCCAATGGCAACAGTGTCTATCCTATCTACAGCAGCAAGAACAGGCTGGATGGCTGGCGTGGCCGTGCCGAGATCAGGCTGGAGTCGACCGACTTCAAGGCCATCGGTGAATTGGTTGGCAAGCTGCAGGCCAATATGCAACTGGGTGGTATCCAGTTTACGGTGGCGCCAGCGACGCGTGAGCGGGTAGAGACTGAATTGATGGATGAGGCCATCCAGGCATTCCGCAGCCGTGCCGAAGTGGTGAAGAAGAGTGTGGGTGGCAAGAGCTACAAGCTGGTCAACCTCAACCTGAATACCAGCAGCTCCTACCCGCAGCCCATGTACAAGGCTGGCGCCATGCGTACCATGGCCGTCGCTGATGTGGCGCCGCCGCCCATGGAGGGTGGCGACAGCGAGGTTGTGGTAGGCGTGTCCGGTAGCGTGGAAGTCCAGTAAGTCTGCGCCAACCGCAAGCAAGTCGAGGGAGTGGCATAGGCTGCTCCCTTGTCGCATGGACCGCATGAAAACCAATCCACCGCTACAACTGGTACTGCAGCCATCGCGCCTGGCGCCACGGGCGGTGCTGCTGCTGCATCTGCTGGCCTTGCCCATGCCCTGGCTGGCCGCCATGGCATGGCCGTGGCAGTTGCTGGCAACGTTGATGGTGTTGTTGTCTGGCGTTGCGTGGTATCGCCGTGGGCGGCAGCAGCAACTGGTGGGCATGCGTTTGCTGGCCGATGGCAGCTGGAGCTTGCGCTGCAATGGGGCCGAGGTGGAGGCCACATTGCTGCCGGGGGCCCACGCCCACGCCTTCTTGCTGGTCTTGCCCTTTAGGCAGGCGGACGGCCGAACGCTGCGGGTCTTGCTGTGGCCGGATAGCAGTGATGCCCACGCACTACGCCGTTTGCGGGCGTGGCTGCGGTGGGGTGCTTAGAGCGGCTACGCTGGTTTTATTGGGCGCATTTGCGCTGCAGTGCCGGAAGCCATTGAATAGGCAAGCCGGCACGCCCGGTCAGCGTCCCGGCAGGATGGTGGGAGTGGCCTGCGGCAAGGTTGCGGGATAGTCCCTGCTGTAGTGCAGGCCGCGGCTCTCGTGCCGTACTTGCGCGGAACGGACTATCAGGTCGGCGGTGTCGACCAGATTGCGCAGTTCTATCAGGTCGTTGCTGACCCTGAAGTGGCGGTAGAACTCGTCGATCTCGCGCTTGAGCAGGGCGATGCGGTGGGCGGCACGTTCCAGTCGTTTGTCGGTCCGTACTATGCCCACGTAGTCCCACATAAAGCGCCGCAATTCATCCCAGTTGTGGGCGATCACCACTTCCTCGTCGGCATCGCTGACCTGGCTTTCATCCCAGGCCGGGACGGCCAGTTGCGGGGCGGGCTCTGCTGCGGCGATATGCTCTGCAGCCTCACGCCCCAGTACCAGTGCCTCCAGCAGGGAGTTGCTGGCCAGGCGATTGGCGCCGTGCAGGCCGGTGCAGGCGGTTTCACCGATGGCATAAAGGTGGGCTACATCAGTGCGCCCCGCCAGATCGGTTACCAGGCCGCCACAGGTATAGTGGGCTGCCGGCACCACGGGTATGGGCTGCCTGGTGATGTCTATGCCCAACTCCAGACAGCGCTGGTAGATGGTGGGGAAGTGTTCCTTCACGAACTCCGGCGGCTGGTGGCTGATATCCAGATAGACGCAATCCAGGCCATATTTCTTCATTTCGAAGTCGATGGCCCGGGCGGTAATGTCACGTGGGGCCAGTTCGTGGCGTTCATCGTGGGCAGGCATGAATCGGCTGCCATCGGGCAACTTGAGCAAGCCACCTTCGCCGCGTACCGCCTCGGAAATCAGGAAGCTCATGGCGTGTGGGTGGTACAGGCAGGTGGGGTGGAACTGGATGAATTCCATATTGGCCACCCGGCAGCCTGCCCGCCAGCCCATGGCAATACCGTCGCCAGTGGCCGTATCCGGGTTGGTGGTATAGAGGTAGACCTTGCCGGCGCCGCCAGTGGCCAGCACGGTGTGCTTGGCCAGCAAGGTAATGACGCGGTCGGCTTGCTTGTCGAATACATACGCACCCAGGCAGCCCGCCTCTTCCCGCCCCAGCTTCTTGCCGGTAATCAGGTCCAGGCCGATATGCTGCTCCAGCAGGGTGATGTTGGGGTGTTGCCTGACCTTGTCGGCCAGGGTGGCAATCACGGCGGCGCCCGTGGCATCTGCGGCATGGATGATGCGGCGATGCGAGTGCCCGCCTTCACGGGTAAGGTGAAAGCCGGTTTCGTGGGCGGCGTCTGGTGTAAAGGGAACGCCCAGTTCGATCAGCCACTCTATGGCACTGCGGGCATGTTCCAGGATGAAACGGGTGGCGGCCTCGTCGCACAGGCCTGCGCCTGCGACCAGCGTGTCGTCCACATGCTCGTCTATGCTGTCGGTCTGGTCGAGTACGGCAGCGATACCACCTTGAGCCCATTGGCTGGCGCCATCGGTCAGGCTACGTTTGGTTACCATGGCGATCTTGTGGGTATCAGCCAATTGCAGGGCCAGCGTCATGCCGGCCAGGCCACTGCCCAGTATCAGTACATCGTATTCTTGCATGGTCAGGCTTCAGAGGAGTTAACCGCCACTATACCAAAGCGTTGCGCCCTGCTGGCGGCGACAAAACCATGGCATTTGCGCGGTCTTTGCCATCTTGGCGAAAATTGTCGGAACTTTTCTGCGATGCCTAGTGTCACTGCTAGGTGCCCGCGAGGGAGGAGAGCGGAAAGGCCCACTCAAGATGGATACCATTACACTACAGCCCGCAAACTTGCTGGACAGTCTGGGCATTACGTCCAACACTGAACGCAAGGTCACGCCCAAGCTTGAAAAAGCACGGGAAAGCTCGCATGTTCTCCCAGTTGAGACGGTGAAGCCGCAGGCGGCCGCCGTCAGCCAGGAGAAAACACGCACCATGTCGAGTGAGCGGGATATCGACCATGAACTGGTACTGCGCGTTCAGCGCGGTGACAAGAAAGCCTTCGAGCTGCTTGTCAACAAGTACCATCGCAAGATCGGCCGGCTGCTCAGCCGCATGATACGCGATCAGGCCGAGATTGAAGATGTTACCCAGGAAGCCTTCATCAAGGCTTACCGTGCTTTGCCCGCGTTCCGTGGTGAAAGTGCCTTTTATACCTGGCTGTACCGCATCGCCATCAATACGGCCAAGAATTATTTGGCATCGTTGGGGCGTCGCCCTGTGCTCTCTACCGAGTATGAGGATGAGGACGGCGATACCCTGGATACGGCATCGCAGTTGCCGGATATGAATACACCCGAAACCGAAATGATGAACCGTCAGATCGTGGCGACGGTGAACCAAGCGGTAGAAGCCCTGCCTGAGGAGTTGCGCACCGCGATTACCTTGCGCGAAATGGAGGGCTTGTCCTACGAAGATATTGCAGCTGTAATGAATTGCCCTATCGGCACGGTGCGTTCGCGCATCTTCCGGGCTCGCGAAGCGATTGCAACCAAGCTGCGGCCCATGATTGAATCAGTCGGCAAAGATCGGCGTTGGTAACAACCTACAGGGTAGACGGGTGCAGAAAATGCAGGAAAAACTTTCGGCCATGGTAGATGGCGAGTGGGATGACCACGAGCTTGATGCGCTGATGGCCTCTATCTCGCAGGAAGAGGGCGCCGACGTTTGGCGGGATTATCACCTGATTGGTGATGCGATGAATCAGCGCTCGGTATTGTCCGGCGACTTCATGGCGAATTTTTCGACGCGGCTGGAGCAGGAGCCTGCAATATTGGCACCCAATGCCATGCGGCGGCGCATGGTTGTTCCACACAAGCGATGGGTTGCGCTGTCGATGGCGGCGTCGGTGGTACTGGTCAGTGCAACCGCGTGGTATGTCAGCAGCGCACGCGGCTTGACCGTGCCGGGTACGCCAGCGGGTAATGAGTTGCTGGCGGCCAATCAGCCGATCAAGGTCGCGCCGCAGGTAGTGGAGGAGGTTAATCCCTATCTGTTTGCTCACCAGGCCATGTCGGGCAACCCCGGTTTCAGCCACAAGCCTGTTATCTTGACGGGTGCTGAGGCGGAACGGGCAGCGGGTCATCATTGACCCGCATTGATACGCCATACAAGCGGCGCGCCGGGCGCGCCGCGTAATCCCAACGGATACCCCTAATATCTTGCGTGACGCTAAGCCTGCCATGAAACTGCGTATGGGCTTGTGCAGCCTGTTGCTGCTCGCCTCGTCGGTACAAGCTGCAGAATTGCTTACCTCTTCCGAATCCGCCGGCTTGCTCAAAAGAATGGCGGTATCGGCGCGAATACTCAATTACAGCGGCGTTTATCTCTATCACCATACCGATGTGATGGAGACCTTCCGTCTGGTACATGCCTACGATGCAGGCGGTGAGCAGGAACGGCGTGAGTCGCTGGACGGTATCCCGCGTGAGTTTGTCCGCAATAACGACCAGATTACCTGTTATCTCCCCAATGTCCGTCCCTTCATGCTCGATAGGCGTGCGGCGAACAAGTTCTTTCCCGGCGTCATACCGGATCAGATATTGGATGTGCTGAATAATTACAGCTTTAAGCGCCTGGGTGTGGAGCGGGTGGCGGGGTATGAGTGCCAGTCCGTCCTGCTGGAACCTAAGGACAAGCTGCGCAATCCGCATCAGCTATGCCTGGAAACCAATACGGGCTTGCTGCTCAAGAGCACCATGTTTGCGCCTGAGCGTGGCGATTTGCTGGAACATTTTGTTTTTACACAGCTGGATATTGGTGGGCCCATAGACAAGCGGGCACTGAAATCGGTGCTGGCCAGCAAGGCTCTGCCGCTGGAGCCCCAGCCTTTGCCCAAGGCCTTACCCGCCCCGCTGGGGGGCGCTTCGCAGTTCGTGATGGCGAATTTGCCCAGTGGCTTCCGTCTGGTCAAGGAGGCTCTCAGCAAGCTCCCGGGCAAGGCCGACCCTGTACAGCACTTCCTCTATAGCGATGGCATGGCGACAGTATCGGTCTTTGTCGAGCCCGCCAGCAGCAATCCTGTTGCCTTGCCTTTGTCGCGCAGTAACAAGACCGTGAATTTCTATTCGCGCCAAGCCGACGGCTGGCGTGTCACCGCACTGGGTGAAGTGCCATTGCGCACGGTGCAGCTTTTTACCCAGGCCTTTTCCGTCCGCTGAGCCATGATGCAGTTCGTCGCGGTTTTCAGGGGGCTTGTCGCAAGCCGACAGCAATCGGGAACTTGGCCGGCAAGGCCGGGCTCCTAGCTCTCGTCATAGATTTGCCTGTTTCAGCGGGTCACTTGAAATTCTGCTGAGCAGCAATCACCTTGTCCACACCTTCTAGTCAGTCAACGAGAAAAAGGATAGATCGGTATGAAACACAGCCTGTTGACCGCCTTGTTGTTCACTTGCGGTCTTACTGCCTGCACTGAAGCAGCCACTGCTCAACCCGCTGCCAAGCCTGTTGCCGTTGCGCCTACCGTGGCAGCAACGGCTGCGCCCCTGGTGGCAGGATTGCCTGATTTCAGCGCCTTGGTTGAGCGTGAGGGCCGTGCCGTGGTGAATATCAGCACCACCCAGATTGTGCGGGCCAATCGCAACCCGGCTCAGGGTATGGATAACGAAACCCTGGAGTTCTTCAGGCGCTTTGGCTTCCCGGTGCCGCAGCAATCTCCACGGCCACGGGAAGAGCGCGCCCAGTCGTTTGGCTCTGGTTTTATCATTGAAGCCGATGGCTATGTGCTGACCAATGCCCATGTGGTGGCTGATGCGGATGAAATTACCGTCAAACTGATAGACCGGCGAGAATTCAAGGCCAAGGTGGTGGGTTCGGATGCCCGTACCGATGTGGCCTTGCTCAAGATTGAAGCCACGGGTCTGCCGACGGTGGATTTGGGTTCCAGCGAAAAGCTGCGTGTTGGTGAATGGGTCATTGCCATCGGTTCGCCCTTCGGTCTTGATAACAGCGTGACCGCCGGCATAGTCAGCGCCAAGGGGCGCAATCTGCCGGATGAGAATTTCGTGCCTTTCATCCAGACCGATGCGGCGGTGAACCCAGGCAACTCGGGTGGCCCGCTGTTCAATGTGCGCGGCGAGGTGGTGGGGATCAATTCCCAGATATTTAGCCGCTCTGGCGGTTATATGGGGCTGTCTTTTGCCATCCCTATCGATACGGCTGTGCAGATATCCGAGCAACTCAAGCGTCAGGGCAAGGTTACCCGTGGGCGCATAGGTGTCGGCATACAGGGCATGAGCGATGAGCTGGCCGAGAGCTTCGGCCTCAAGGCCAAGCAGGGCGCCCTGGTCACTAATGTGGAGTCGGACTCCCCTGCAGCCAAGGCTGGACTGAAGGCGGGTGACGTTATCCTCAAGTTCAACGGTGTGGCGGTGGATGAATCATCTGACTTGCCGCGTATCGTGGGCGGGACCAAGCCGGGTAGCAGCGTGCCGATGGAGATCTGGCGTGACAAGGCTGGCAAGACCGTCACGATCGCCGTGGCAGAGCTGGAAACGCCGGCTGATGGCCGTTCGGCCCAGCGCGAGCGTAAATCCGAGCCCAAGACCGAGGCAGGCGTCAGCAAGTCTGGCTTGACCATACGCGAGGTGGATGCCCGCACGCTCAAGCAGTTGGGTGTGAAGTTCGCCATGCAGGTGGTTGAGGTGCGTGGTTCGGCCGGTCGTGCTGGCATACAGCCTGGTGACTTTATCGTAGGCATAGGCGGCGATGAGCTGGCCTCGCTGAGCCAACTGGACAATGCCCTGACAGCGGTGAAACCCGGCGGCAGCATACCGCTGCGCTTGCGCCGTGGTGAGGCTTCGCTGTTTGTGACCTTGAAGATGCCGGAAAAGGGCGACAAGGGCGATGATTGAGCGGGCACTGCTGACGCTGTATGGCCGGGAATATTGCAGCCTGTGCCAGCAGATGCGCGAGGAATTGCGTCTGCTGGCGCCGGATCTACAGTTGGATGTGATCTGGTTCGATATTGACGACGATGACGCCGCTGAGGCCAAGTACAACGATATGGTGCCGGTGCTGGCGGGCAATGGTGACGAGGTGATTTGCTTCTATCACCTCGATCGCTACAAGCTGGATGCCTACCTGGGGCGCCTGCGGACTGCCTGACGGCAACGGTGGTGTGTGTCACTATCCACCCAAGCTACGCTGAATCCGGTAAAATCGCGAAAAATCAACGTGGGCACGTCGCAACGTGCCCATTTTTCATGCAGTTTTCCGGTCGTGTCTCCCAGAAGTTTATGAACCATATTCGCAATTTCTCCATCATCGCCCACATCGACCACGGTAAATCCACCCTGGCTGACCGCTTTATCCAATTCTGCGGCGGCCTGGAGCTGCGGGAGATGAGTGAGCAGGTGCTCGATTCCATGGATATCGAGAAGGAACGCGGCATCACCATCAAGGCCCAGACCGCTGCCTTGCACTACAAGGCGCGTGATGGACAGGTCTACAACCTGAACCTGATCGATACCCCGGGCCACGTTGACTTCAGCTATGAAGTCAGCCGCTCGCTGGCCGCCTGTGAAGGGGCCTTGCTGGTGGTTGATGCCTCCCAGGGCGTGGAAGCACAGACGGTAGCCAACTGCTACACCGCCATTGAGCAGGGTGTCGAGGTGGTGGCCGTGCTGAACAAGATCGACCTGCCTGCGGCCGAGCCCGAGCGGGTCATCGATGAGATCGAGGATATCGTCGGTATCGAAGCGACGGATGCGGTTCGCGCCAGCGCCAAGAATGGCATTGGTATCGAAGACATACTCGAGGCCGTGGTCGCCAAGGTGCCTGCCCCCAAGGGCAACCCGGAGGGACCGGTCAAGGCATTGATTATCGACTCCTGGTTCGACAACTACGTCGGCGTTGTGATGCTGGTGCGGGTGGTCGACGGGGAGATCAAACCCAAGGACAAGCTGCTGTTCATGTCGACCAAGGCACAGCATCTGTGCGAACAGGTTGGTGTGTTTACGCCCAAGTCGGTGCAGCGCGATTCGCTCAAGGCGGGTGAAGTCGGTTTTATCATCGCGGGTATCAAGGAGCTGGCGTCTGCCAAGGTTGGCGATACCATCACCCTGGTCAAGCCGGCAGCGACCGAGGCCTTGCCTGGCTTCAAGGAAGTGAAGTCGCAGGTGTTCGCCGGCCTCTATCCGGTGGAGTCGCATGATTACGATTCGCTGCGTGACAGCCTGGAAAAGCTGAAGCTGAACGACGCTTCGCTGCATTTTGAGCCAGAAGTGTCGCAGGCCTTGGGCTTTGGCTTCCGTTGTGGCTTCCTGGGCTTGCTGCACTTGGAGATCGTGCAGGAGCGGCTGGAGCGCGAGTTCGACATGGATCTGATTACCACGGCTCCGACCGTGGTGTATCAGGTGCTGCTCAAGGATGGCGAACTGATAGAGATTGAGAATCCGTCGCGCTTGCCTGAACTGGGCAAGATCGAAGAGATACGCGAGCCCATCATTACCTCGACCATTCTGGTGCCGCAAGACTATGTGGGCGCGGTGATGACGCTGTGTAATCAGAAGCGCGGTGCCCAGCGCAATATGCAGTATCTTGGCCGTCAGGTGATGCTGACCTATGAACTGCCCATGGCCGAGGTGGTGATGGATTTCTTTGACAAGCTCAAGTCGGTGTCGCGTGGTTATGCCTCGCTGGACTATGACTTCAAGGAATTCCGCTCCGACGATCTGGTCAAGCTCGATGTGCTGGTCAACGGTGAGAAGGTCGATGCGTTAAGTCTGATTGTGCATCGCGCCACCAGCGTTTACCGTGGCCGCGAACTGGTCAGCAAGATGCGCGAATTGATACCGCGGCAGATGTTCGACATTGCCATTCAGGCGGCCATCGGCGCCCATATCATTGCCCGTGAAACCGTCAAGGCCATGCGCAAGGATGTGTTGGCCAAGTGCTATGGCGGTGATATCAGCCGCAAGAAGAAACTGCTGGAGAAGCAGAAGGCCGGTAAGAAGCGGATGAAGCAGGTGGGTAATGTGGAAATCCCGCAAGAGGCCTTCCTGGCGATTCTGCAGGTCAGTGACAAGTAACACGATGCCGTATCAGGCAGTTCGTACTGCCTGATCGGTGCTCTGTCTCAATCTGGGTGTGACAAGTGCTTGCAAGCGCTATTGTCATGCCCATACAACCCCTAACACGCCAAGAAAGCCCGCATGAACTGGACCTTGCTTGCCTTTGTTGCCTTGCTTGCTGGCCCCGCCCTGATCTGGTATTCGCGCAGATCTGCCCAGCCGGTGTTTGATGCCGAGCAGATGGCTGAAAGTGCGCTGTGGGGATATTTCTTCATACTGGTCGGCGGCTGGGGCGTGCTGTCCATGTTCGCCAACCCCAGCGACCTGTTCTTTGTCGTGATGCTGGTGGCGGCTGTGATGGCGCTGATTGCCAAGCTGATGGGCTATAAGGCCAAGGGCAATGAAAAGGCCTTGCCAGATTGGGCAGCTTTCGGCTTCTCCAATGCGCTGGTGCTGGCGGCCATCGGCATAGGCAAGACCTTTGTGATCGAACCGATGCAGATCCCCTCCAGCTCCATGCGTCCAGGCTTGATCGTGGGGGATTTCATCCTGATCAACAAGTCAGCTTATGGCGTACGCGTACCCTTCCTGAATGTGCCGGTGATCCCGGTGGGCAAGCCGGAGCGTGGCGATGTTGTGGTGTTCCGTTTCCCTGAGGATACCAAGATCAACTACATCAAGCGTGTCATCGGTGTGCCTGGCGACAAGGTGGAGTACCGCAACAAGCAGCTGACCATCAATGGTGTGCGTGTGGATAGCGTGCCGGTGGGGAACTACGAGTACAAGGATGCCGGCCAGGATTCGGTACAGGCCGTACGCATGGCCGAGAAGTTGAACCAACACAAGTATGAGACTCTGAATGTGCCGGGTACACCTAGCCTGATACCCATGTCGGTGCATGATTTCCCCATGCGCGAGCAGCAATGTCAGCATGACGAGACGGGATTCAGCTGCACGGTACCCCAGGGACAGTACATGATGCTGGGCGACAATCGCGACAATAGTAATGACGGTCGTTACTGGGGCTTTGTGCCGGATGATCATCTGGCGGGTCGTGCCTTTATGGTCTGGATGAATTTCGGCCAGTTCAGTCGGATTGGCACCCGTATCCAATAGTATCGTGAGCAGACGCGCACTGTTTGCCATAGGGCGTGATGGTGTGTAGCGCCCGCTGGATAAAGACATCGCTTGCCATGATCGACATGGCAAGCGATTTGCATCTTGTCGGGTGCGAACTTTATGCCACGGCAATGGTGAAATAGTTCATGGCAGGCTCTAGAATGGCGCCAGACAAGCGCGATTCGCGTATATCGGAGAATGAAAGCATGCGTAAACAAAAGGGCTTGAGCCTGATCAATCTGCTGGCATGGGGCATTATTCTGGGGGCCTGCTTGGTTCTCGGCTTGAAATTGATCCCTGTCTATTCGGAGTACATGGGTATCAAGACCGCCTTGAAGGCATTGGCCAAGGATATGTCGGGGGCGCCGATCGGCGAGATACGTGAGTCGTTTGACAAGCGGGCAACGATCGAAGATATCAAGTCTGTGCAAGCGGCGGATCTGGATATCGTTCAGGATCAGGCCGGCACCGTGATTTCGGTGACTTACCAGCGTGTCGTACCCCTGGTGGGCAATGCGAGCCTGCTGTTCGATTTCAGTGTCGAGGAGCGCCATGGCGGTAGCGGTGGCGGCGAGTGAGTGCTGATTTCACCCGGCTTGAGCTGGCACTGTCGCATCGGTTTGCCGATGCCCGTCTGCTGCAGCAAGCCCTGACCCATCGTAGCTATGGGGTGCCGCACAACGAACGGCTGGAGTTTCTGGGCGATAGCATACTCAATGCCGTCGTGGCTAGGTTGCTGTTCGATGCATTTCCTGAGCGTAGCGAGGGGGAGTTATCCCGGCTGCGTGCCAGCATGGTCAAGAAGGAAACCTTGGCGGAGTTGGCGCAGGATCTGCTGCTGTCCGAATACCTGCGCCTGGGTGATGGCGAGGCACGTAGCGGGGGCTATCAGCGTCCGTCGATCTTGGCCGACACGCTGGAAGCCATCTTTGCTGCCGTCTGCCTGGATGCAGGCTTCGAAGCTGCACGAGAGACGATTACTGCTTTGATCGGCCCTAAGATCGCTGCCATTGATCCGGAAACGCATGGCAAGGATAGCAAGACCAAGTTGCAGGAGTGGTTGCAAGCCCGCCGTATGGCCTTGCCGCAATATCGTATAGTCAGCCAGCGCGGCGAGGCGCATGATCAGCATTTCGTTGTGGAGTGCCGTATTGCCGATCTCGATCTCGCCAGCAACGGCGAAGGCGCCAGCCGTCGGGCCGCCGAGCAGGAGGCCGCAACCCGCGCGCTATCCACCCTGCCTAATGTCAGGAAAGCGCACAAGTCATGACCGAAGCAACACCGTTTCATACCGGCTTTATCGCCATTGTTGGCCGTCCCAACGTGGGCAAGTCCACCCTGCTGAACCGGCTGATAGGCCAGAAGATCAGCATCGTCTCGCGCAAGGCGCAGACTACCCGCCACCGTATCACCGGCATACGTACTGATGCCGATGCCCAGTTCGTGTTCGTGGACACCCCAGGTTTCCAGACCAAGTACAAAAGCGCCCTGAACGACGCCATGAATCGTGGTGTCACCACTACCCTGTCCGACGTGGATGTGGTGTTGTTCGTGATCGAGGCCAGCAAGTTCGATGCACGTGATATCGAGGTGATGAAGTTGCTACCCAAGCATCGCCCCGTCATCCTGGTGCTCAACAAAGCCGATCTGCTGAAGGACAAGGGGCAGTTACTGCCGTTTATCCAACGCATGTCCAGCCAGTTCGCCTTCCATGCGATTGTGCCGATCTCGGCCAAGAAGATCATGAAGGTGGACGTCCTGATTGATGCCATCAAGCCGCTTTTGCCTGAAGGCGCGCCCATGTATGAAGAAGACCAGGTGACGGATAGGAGTCAGCGCTTCCTGGCCTCTGAACTGATACGCGAGAAGATCTTCCGCCTGGTAGGTGATGAACTGCCGTACTCCACCACGGTGGAGATTGAGCAGTATCAGGAAGAGGGCAATCTATGCCGCATCCATGCGGCTATCCTGGTGGATCGCGATGCACAGAAGGCCATCGTGATTGGCGCCGGGGGCGAGAAGCTCAAGGAAATCTCCACCCAGGCCCGGACGGACATGGAAAAGATGTTCGACTGCAAGGTCTATCTGGAAGTCTTTGTCAAAGTGAAGAGTGGGTGGGCCGACGATACCCGCCTGGTGCGCCAGTTCGGTTACGAGTAAACCTGTTCGGATGGCGGCACGATGAGTTTTGCCCGCAGCAAGCAGCGTGTGGAGGCAGCCCCTTGCTGGCTGCTGCACAGCTATCCCTACAAGGAAACCAGCCTGATCATCGAGGTGTTGAGCAGGCAGCAGGGTCGGGTGGCGCTGGTGGCGCGCGGTGCACGCCGGCCTACCTCGGGCTTGCGCGGTAGCCTGCTGGCATTCCAGCCGCTGGAGGCATCGTGGTTTGGCACGGGCGACCTGAAAACCCTGCATGCTGCGGAATGGCAAGGCGGGGTGCCGCAACTGGCGGGCTTACCGCTGATCTGCGGTTTCTACCTCAATGAATTGCTGCTCAAGCTGCTGCCGCGTGAAGATGCCCACCCTGGCTTGTTTGATGCCTATGGCAGGGCAGTGCGTGCATTAGCGCAATGTCCGCAGGAGGTCGAGCCCATACTACGCCGCTTTGAGATGACCTTGCTGACCGAAATGGGCTACGGCTTTGCGCTGGACAAGGACGCTGCGGGCCAATCCATCAGCAAGGAGGCGGAGTATCGTTTCATGACAGGGCGGGGCATCGTGCCGGCCTTCAATTTGCCCTCGGGCATGGGTGTGCCGCTGTCTGGCCGCAGCCTTGCGGCCATGGCCAGTGGCGATTACAACGAGCCCCAGGCTGCGCAGCAGGCCAAGCATTTGATGCGGGTACTGCTGGCGGAGCTGCTGGGTGAGGCACCACTACATACCCGCAAGATACTGCGCGACCTGCACAAACTCTGATGATTTATGGCATAGGCACCGACCTTATCGACATAGCCCGCATAGGGGTGGCCTACGACAGGCATAGGCAGCGCTTTGCCGATCGTCTATTGTCGTTGCCGGAACAGCAGGAACTGGCACTGGCGACGGACAAGGCACGCTTCCTGGCCAAGCGCTGGGCGGCCAAGGAGGCCTTTGCCAAGGCTTTGGGCACGGGTATACGGCCGCCGGTTACCCTGGCAGGCATCTGGATTACCCATGATGCGGCAGGGCGGCCTGGACTGGGTTTCGATGAGGCAATTGCTGGCCTGCTGCAACAGCGGGGCATAGGTCGCGCCCATTTGTCGCTCAGCGACGAGCGTGGGTCGGTAGTGGCCTTCGTGGTACTGGAAGTTAGCTGAACCCGATGGCTATAACAAAGTCATAATGGGGTTACCATTGTGGCATGCATTGCCACCACGGCAGTGCGGCCTAACTGTACGGACGCCTATCAAGGAAACCGGGATGATCGCCATTGAACACAAAGCTCACTGCGTGCTGGCTACGGTAGCCGGGGAATTCACCCTGGCGGATTATCGCGAATTTGAAGAAAACGTGCTGTATGAGCTGCGGTTTCACGGCAAACCCAACCTGCTGCTCGACCTGACGGAAATGCTGGGCTACACCCTGGATGTGGTGTGGGAGGAAATACGCTTTACCCGCGAGCATGCGACAGACTTTGGGTGTATTGCCATCGTCACTACCGATCAATGGACTACTTGGGCCACCTGGCTTGCGCGTCTGTTTGTAGAGAGCGAAGTACAGGTGTTTGAAAACGGGCGGCAGGCTGAGGCCTGGCTGCTGGAAAATACGCCGGTACCTGGCTGATGCGTCGCTTATTTGAATCCCTTAGCGGTATGGTCAAGCGGGAGTCGGATCCCTTGGGGGATCCGCGTACCGCAACGAACTGGATGAAGGATATCCGCCAGCAGGATATCGCTGGCCAGTTGCTGGCTGTGCGGGAAATGATAGGGCGGATCGAGGGGCGCGAGGGCATATCGCTCCACACCCTGCAATCGTTGTTCGTGATAGACGAGAAAATCCAGCCCACCTTTGACCAGGTAAAGCAGCAGTACATCCAGAATCCCCGCGCTGGCAAGGCCGTAGAGGAAAAGCTCTGGAATGAGGTTGTGGGGTTTGCCCGGGCGATGCTGGCAGCCTACCACCCCTTTGTGCGGCTGGAAGAGCCCAGCCCCGAAGAGGAGGCCGGCTTCCTGCAGGCCAGCGGCCTGATGCTGGCGCGTGCGCTGCACTATGTGGGCATACAGGTGAAGTGGCACTACTTCCGCTTCCAGAGCCCACCCGCGACCCTGTGGGCGGCAGCCAACCAACTGTACAGGCTGGCGGAACTCAGCGGGGTGGACAGCCATTCCTTCCGGCTCTATTCCGAGCAGGAGAGCCAGACGACATCCTGTACTGACGAGTTCATACGCATACAGATGCTGGCGACGCTCAATAACGGCAATTTCAATCTGCGCCAGTACGATTGGGCAGACCGCTGGCTGATGCTGTGGTCGCGGCAGGTGCAGGTGGAGCGCAAGTACCGAGAGGGGGTGCACCAGTTCTGCGTCAATCTGGGCGAACCCAGTGGCCCGGCCAAGATACATGAAGCCATAGAAGGCGAGATGCTGCGGTTTTGGGGCGTGGGCGAATTGCTGGCCGAGATGGCCAAGGTCATCAGCCAGCTGGAAGCCGGCGACACGCCTGCGCGCCTGGGTTTGGGCGATGACGCGCGCATGCCGGCCTGTCTCGATTTCCTGCGGCAGCTGGAGATACTCTGGTCGCGTGAACGTAACCAGCAACTGGGTCGCAGCGAGCGTACCAAGGTCAGCAAGCTGGTGCAGGTAACGTCGGGCCTTTCCAATATCTTCACCGCCATCCGCTTTGACGACGAGCGCGCCATGCTGCGCTCCAGCGCCCGCACTGCGCCGGACAACGACGAAGTCATGGATATGAAGCTCTATGGTTATGTGACGGATCGTACCAAGCAGAAGCTGGCCATGGCGCAAGCCCGTAACCATGCTTACGTGAACAAGGCCAAGACCATAGACCACGATGAGTGGATAGTGGAGAACCAGTCGGCAGGTGGCTTTGGGGCAGTGCTGCCGCTGGAAGGGCATGATTGGGTGCGGTTGGGTGTATTGCTGGCCTTGCGCAACCACGAGCAGGACAGCTGGATGATTGCCGTCATCAGGCGGCTCAACCGTATCAATGGCGAGCAGCTCTATGCCGGCGTGCAGATACTGAGCTCCACACCGGTAGCCTCCAGCATGAAGTCGCTGGAGCCGGAGCGGGCGGTCAGCATGTCTGCGGTGGAGGGGATAGATACGGTGGGTTTGACCTTGCCCAAGAGCGGTCTCTACATTCCCTACCTGGGTGAGGGAAAGCGTGCCAATACCCTGTTGATCCATTCGGCCGATTACGCGCCTGGCCGCTTGTACCAGGTGACTGCACGCGACAAGATATTTGTTGTGCGTATAGGTGAGACCCTGGAAAAGGGTCCGGACTGGATCTGGGCCATGATAGAACTGATGCGGCGAGATGCTTGAACTTCCAGCCTGAAACCGACCTGCGGGTCGGTTTTTTAATGCGTGGCGGTATCGTTCAAGCGCTGGCTTGCCGTGTTGGTCCACAATCCGGACATCTGCAGCAAGCGCTGCCAACCATACCCAGCGTCGTGCTCTGTTTGCGGCCTTACTACCTTGGAGTATCCCACTGTGTCCTTGCCTGTTGCTCCCCATATCGTGATCGCAGGTGCCGGCAGTGTGGGCTGCTATGTGGGTGCCTGCCTGGCGCTGGATGGACGTAAGGTGACTTTCCTGCTGCGCCCCGTCATGGCCGCACAGTTGCAGGCGTATGGCCTGCGGGTGACGGACTACCAGGGGCGTAGCCGGCAGTTGGCCGCAGCTGCCTTGAAGCTGTCTAGCGACCCTGGCGTCCTGGCTGAGGCGGATATCGTGCTGGTGACCGTGAAGAGTGCGGCAAGCCCGACGATTGCAGCGGAGATTGCCAGGCACGCCCGGCCTGGGGCTGTCGTGGTCAGCCTGCAGAATGGTGTAGGGAATGCCGAGCTACTGGCGCAGGCTTTGCCGGACCAGCAGGTGCTGGCGGGCATGGTGCCATTCAATGTGCTTCAGCAGGGCGAAGGGCGCTTTCACCGGGGGAGTGAAGGCGAGCTGGCGATTGCCGCCGCCCTGCCTGGCCTGGCTGAGTTATTGGCCTGCGAGGGCCTGGCATGCCGGGCTCATGCCGACATGGCTGCGGTGCAGTGGGGCAAGCTGCTGCTTAACCTGAACAACGCGCTTAACGCTCTGGCGGGGGTACCCTTGCGGGAGCAGCTACAGGAGCATGCCTGGCGGCGCTTGCTGGCAGGCATGATGGATGAAGCACTGCATGCCATGAAACGGGCGGGGATACGGCCGGCCAAGGTCAGCCGGGTTCCGTCCTGGCTTATCCCCCACTTGCTGCGCTTGCCTACGCCCTTGTTCCGCCGTGTGGCGGCTTCCATGCTGACCATAGACCCGCTGGCTCGCTCCTCCATGTGGGAAGACCTGCAACAACGCCGGATAACCGAGGTGGCGTATCTGCAAGGCGCGGTGGTGGCGCTGGCAACCAGCCAAGGCATCAGAGCGCCCTGGTGCGAGCGGGTGATGGCGGCTATCCACGCGGCCGAGCAGGCGGGCGAGGGCTCGCCTCGCCTGTCCCCGCGCGCCTTGGCCTAGTTGGTGGCTGCCATCCTGGCTTTCAGCCACAGCCCAATCGCCACAATTTCTTCCATGCAGACCGAGTGTGGCATGCGATAGCTGTGCCATTCGGTGGGATGGCCGCCAGTGCCGACCTGCTTGGCGGCCGCTTCGCCCAGGGCATAGGGCACGATGGGGTCCTGTATGCCATGGGCTGCAAATACCGGCGTGGCCTGATTGGCAGGGCTGCTCTCGTTGTCCAGCAAGGATTGGGAAGGGATGTAGGTGGAGAGGGCAATGATGCCGGCCAGCCTGTCGGGGTGGGTGAGGCCGACGCTATAGGCCATGGCGCCACCTTGCGAGAAGCCGGCCAGGATGATGCGCTCGCTGGGTATGCCGCGCTGGTTTTCGCGCTCGATCAGGGCCTGGATGGCGCTACGGTTCTGGCGTATGCCGGCCTCGTCCACCCGGCGGCTGATCGAATCGAGTTCCAGGATGTCATACCAAGCACGCATGACGTAGCCGTTGTTGCAGGTCACCGGAATCATGGGTGCGTGGGGAAACACAAACCGCACGGCAGCCTCGTCCAGCCCCAGTTCGGGCACGATGGAGACAAAATCGTTGCCGTCTGCACCCAAGCCATGCATCCAGATGACAGCCCACTGGGGATTAGGTCGGGTTTCGATTTCTATGGCGTCGAGCAGTTGGCTCATCGGGCAAGTCCTTTGACGATGTGATAGCGAAAGCAGGTGGTGGCATGGTCGTTGACCATGCCTATGGCCTGCATATAGGCGTAGATGATGGTGGAGCCGACAAACTTGAAGCCACGCTTGGACAGATCCTTGGATATCCGGTCTGACAAAGGCGTATGCGCTGGGGCGTGCTGGTAGCTGTCGTAACTGTTTTGCAAGGGTTGGCCATCGACATAGGCCCACAGCAGGGTATCGAGGCTTAACCCGGCGGCCTGCAGCTGTAGCCAGGCTCGGGCGTTGCTGATGGCGGCAGCCACTTTGAGGCGGTTGCGCACGATGCCCGGATTCGCCAGCAGTTCAGCGACTTTGGCGTCATCGTACAGGGCAATCCTGCTGGCATCCCAGCCATCGAAGGCGGCATGGTAGTTGTCCCGCTTGTTCAGTATGGTCTCCCACGATAGCCCCGCCTGTGCGCCTTCCAGGTTCAGCATCTCGAACAGCGTACGCTCGTCGTGACAGGGTACGCCCCATTCCTCGTCGTGATAGGCGAGGTAGCGGGGATTCCTGGGGTTGGCCCAGCCACAGCGACAGGGTTCGGTCATGATGGTCTTGGCAATCGGTGAGGGAGGAGGCGCATGATAAAACGCCACCCCGTCCCAGGGAATGGGGTGGGGTGGCGGTTAAGAGCCTGTTCACGATTTTTTCACCCCGGCGAAAAGATAGTAAACAGGCCCTAGGGTGCCTGATGCAGTAATCAGGGCTTTAGTGGCGGGATGGCGCCGGCTTTCAGCGGCTTGATCGGCTCGCTGGCCAGTTTTTGCCTGAGGTAGTTGATGGCGGTCTCCAACTGCTTGTCCTCACCCTTGAAGGTGGCGTGCGGTGGATTATCGACCTCGATATCAGGCTGTACGCCCACGCCTTCAACCAGCCAGCTACCGTCTACGCCGAATTGCGCATTCTCGGCCACCCGGGCGATGCCCTCATCGGCCAGGGTGTTGCGATCGGACAACCAGACACCGGCACCGCTGGTACGGGTACCGATCAGCGGTCCCAGCTTGAGAGCCTGTACGCCGGCTGCAAAGGTCTCGCCATCGGAGTAGGTCAGGGCATCGGTCAGCACCACCAGGTGGCCACGGAAGGCCTGCTGCATATTGCCATACGGCGTAACGCCAGGCGGCGCCCAGAAGGCCCAGACCCGGCGCAGCAGTTTTTCGATGACCCAGCTATCGATATTGCCGCCATTGTTACGGCGGACGTCGATGATCAGGCCATCGCGCTCGTACTGTGCATAGAATTCGCGCACAAAACTGGCCATATCGCCGGCACCCATGGCGCGCAGGTGCAAATAGCCCAGCTTGCCATTGCTGGCCTTCTCCACCGTTTCCTTGCGGGTTTGTTCCCAGTCGTTGTAGCGCAGTGCAGCCTGCTGTCTGGCATCGACAGGGGTGACGATCACGCGGCGCACTGCTGCATTGCCGCGACGAACTTCCAGCAGCACCTGCTGCCCAGCCTGGTTGCGCAGCAAATCGGAGAAGTCCCGCGTCTCGGCGCTGTTCCTGCCGTTGACGGCGACGATGATATCGCCTTCGCGTATATCCACGCCGGGCGCCTGCAGGGGTGAGCGTTCGCTGGGCAGTTCGGCCTCGGTACGGTAGATATGAGCCACCTCCCAGCCATTGGCCACACGTTCCATCACCGCGCCCAGACCAGCGGCATTGGCGCCGTCACTGGCACGACGCATATCGCCACCGCCAACCTGCGAGTGCAGCGAGCCTAATTCGCCGATCAACTGGGCCAGCACGTCATCGAGTTCGCTGCGGTCCGTGACGCGCTCGACCAGCGGGGCGAACTTCTTGCGACTGGCAACCCAGTCTACGCCACGCATCTGGCGGTCGTAGAGCGAGTCGCGATGCATGCGCCAGGCGTCGTTGTACATCTGCCGCCATTCCTCGCGCGGGTCTATACGCAAGCTCCAGTCACCCAGGCGTACGCCAGATTTGCTCAAATCACCCGGCGCCTTGGGGCCGGCATCGACAATGAACATTTCGGGGTTGTCGTTGTTGCCCTTGCGATACCAGAGCTTCTTGCCGTCTTGCGACAGGGCGAAGCTATTGATGTCGGCGGCAAATACCTCGGGCTTGGGGCCGTTGTTGTCGATGGCCAGCGTCTTCAGGTCGTTACGGCTGCCCTCGGCCTCCAGCAGGTAGAGCCGCTTGCCGTCCACGGCCAGGTCGCGGTAGTTGGCCGGTGCGACTGGAACCTCATACAGGCGGTCGGCCAGGCCTTCGTACTGAATGGCGGGCTGGCTTGGTTTGGCTTCCTTGCCCTCGGCGGGCTTGCTGGCGGCTTTGTCGGCAGGCTTGTCGTCACTGCCGGGCTTGGCGGCCTGCAATTCGTCCTTGGCCTGGAAGGGGAAGCGGTTGCCTGCCTGCAGGGCCAGTGCGTAAACCTTGGTGCGGCGATCAAAATAGGCGCCGGTATTGCGGTCGCCCCAGGGGCCGCGATTGGTCGCCTGGAAATTTCTATCCGACAGGAACCACAGCCAGCGACCATCCGGGCTGAAAGCGGGGGCCTGGCTGTTGTACTTGTCGCTGCTGAGCCAATGCATGCGGCGGCTCTCCAGGCTGTACAGGCCAACCTGGTTCATTTGTCGCGCATTGGTGCCACGCACCAGGGCGATGCTGCGGCTATCCGGGGCCCAGCTGATGTCGCTATGCTCGTCGACACCATCACGGCCGGCGTCATCGATGAGTTCGTTCTTTCGGGTCGCCAGGTCCAGCAGCCAGAGGCGGCCCTGCTTATCGTTGTGCAGCAGCCATTTGCCATCGGGCGAGGGATAGATGCCAAAGCGCTGGGTATTGCCGTCGCTGGTCAACGCACTGCCGCCATCGCTGCCGTCGGCAGGAAAGCGCCAGATCTCGTGTTCACCCGTGCTGTCGGCAATGGCGTAGACCCAGCGGCCATCGGGGCTGAGGGTGGCTTCGCGCAGGCGGGCACCGGCAGGTTGCTGTATATCGATGCGGCGCAGCAGGCCCGTACTGGCCAAGGTTGTACGGCCACGGGCGGTCACGACTACACGCTCGCCATCGGGTGACAGTATCGTGCTGCTGGCATAGCGCAGGGGTTTGTCCAGCCAGCGCGGGCGCATCTGGTCGAAGTCGGAGACCAGATTGATGTCCAGGGCCTCATCGCGGCGGCTGGCGATATCCAGCAGGCGCAAGTCGGCACCCAGCTGGTAGACCACGCGGCCGCTGTCCAGGCTGGCGCTGCGGATGTCGAATTCGGCGTGGCGAGTCAGCTGCTGCAACTCGGTGCCATCGGGCTTCATGCTCCAGAGATTGTCGCGGCCATCGCTGTCGCTGATCAGCACCAGCCGGCCGTTCCACCACATGGGGCGGCGCAGGTTGCGATTGGCGGGGCCGATGCGCTCGGCCTCCTTGCCGTTTTTCAGGCTGAAGCGCCACAGTTGAGACAGCGCGCCACCCCGATAGTGGCGGGCATTGTCACCGCTGCTGGTGAGGCCAAAACGGACGAAATAGACATACTCGCCCTTGTCATCGAGCACGGCGTCATTGGCATCGGCCAAGGGTAATACACGCTTGTCGCCGGTATTGGGGTTGACCAGCGTAACGACGCGCAGGGACGAGGGGCCGCTGCTGTGCTGGGCGGTGTAGAGCACCTCCCCCTGGGCGGTCCAGCCCAAGGTGGTGGCGCGGGTATTTTCGAAGCTCAGACGCCGGGGCTGGCCGCCGGCCAGGGGCATCAGGTAGACCTCGGTGGCGCCCTCGTAATTGGCCGAGAAGGCGACCCACTTGCCATCGGGGGAGAGGGCTGGCCGGGTTTCTTCGGCAGCATGGCTGGTCAGTCGGCGGGCATTGCCGCCGCTGACATTGCTGGCCCAAATGTCACCCTCGGCGGTGAACACCACGGTATTGGCCTGCAGGGCCGGAAACCGGAAATAGCCATTGCTGGCGGCCAGGGCCGGCACGGTGGCCAGCAAGCCGGCAAGCGCCAGCGAGATGCGCGACAACTGCATTGCTGCTCTCCCTTTTATCGATATCTGGTAACAACGCGGCGCATGGTACACGGCCTGTATGGGCCATGACCAAGACCTGCGACGGTTTGTTGTTTGGCGGGATGAATGGTGGCGGCTATGCTGAATATAATCTGCTCGCAGAGGGTGTTGCCATGCAACAGCGCCGTGAACAAGCCCTGGCCGGCTGCCTGCTGGGTGGTGCGATAGGTGATGCCCTGGGCCTGGCCTATGAGGGCCTGAGTCCGCGCCGCCTGGCCAGGCTGAGTCCAGGGCCGCTCCGCTTCCGGGTTTTTCCTGGGCTGGCGCTGGTATCGGACGATACTGAGCATGCGGCACTGACAGCGCAGGCCTTGCTCAGGAGCCGGGGAGATACAAACCGGTTTGAGCGGGTGTTGGCCTGGCGCCTGCGCCTCTGGATAGCCGCGCTGCCCGCAGGGGTAGGCTGGGCAACCGGGCGCGCTTTGTGGAAGCTCTGGCTGGGCATACCACCGGGCCGTAATGGTGTTCACTCTGCCGGCAATGGGCCGGCCATGCGTGCTGCCATACTCGGCGTCTATCTGGCGCGACAACCCCACGCACTGGCCGAGCATCTCGCCCGCAGCACCCGCCTGACCCATACCGATGTACGGGCTGAAGCGGGGGCGCATTGCATTGCGCTGGCCGCGGCCCAAGCCAGCCAGGGCAGTAGCGACCCGCTGCAACTGGCACATCTGCTGGCACCCGTGCTAGAGCAGGATGGCGAAGGCATGGCGGATTTCAGGATGCTGATGCGCGCCATGTTCGAAAGTGTCGCCAAGGGTGAACGTACCCAGGCTTTCTGCGCCGCGCAGGGCTGGCAACGGGGCGTGCTCGGCTATGTGGTTCATACCGTGGCGGCAGCACTGCATGCCTGGCTCTCGCACCCGCAGGATCTGGATGCGGCGCTGGAAGACATTATCCGCAGTGGCGGTGATGTAGACAGTACCGCTGCACTGGTCGGCGGGTTGGTGGGTGCCGGTGTGGGCGTACAGGGCCTGCCGCCTGCGCGCTGTGCCGCTTTGCGCGATTGGCCCTGGAACCAGCAGCGCCTGTCCAGATTGGCGATTGCGCTGGCGCGCGGTGGCCGTGAAGGCAGCCTCTATCCTTGTTGGCCATTGGCATTGCTACGGAATCTGCTGTTCCTGCTGCTGGTATTGGGCCACGGCTTGCGCCGCCTCCTGCCGCCCTACTGAGCGTCTGTCATGAACCCCCATCATGGATGGATGAATGACGGATGGGGGGAGGCGCCAGTACAGCCTGAATCAGCAGGCGCCCACCGGATCGATTCCCTCTCCTGCCCTTGTCAGGTCTCGGCCTGCTGGGCGCGTGAGCTTGCCGCTGCAGGCTGAAGCCGACTATATATTTGATGGGATCCTGATCATCTGTCACACGGAGAGCGTCAATGAAAATGCGCATCGCAATGGTCTTGGGACTGGCCCTTTGTGGCCAAGCCTGGGCTGCAGAAGTCAAAGTGGCGGTGGGCCTGTCGTTGCCGCCGTATGTGATACAGGAGCAGAACAAAGGCATGGAGCTGGATGTGGTGGCGCAGGCCTTGGCCGCAGCCGGGCATACTATCAAGCCTGTCTACCTGCCTTTTGCCCGCGTGCCGGTGGCCATGCAGGATGGTTCGGTGGATGCGGCAATCACGGTGAATGAGTCATCGGGCATCAAGGCGGCTTTTTCTGACTCACACATCGTCTATCAGAACTTTGCCGTGAGCCTGAGCAAGAATGGCTACAAGATAGGCAGCGTGGATGAACTGGGTAAGTACTCGGTCGCCGCCTTCCAGAACGCCACGGTGTACCTGGGTGATAAGTTCAAGGCCATGGCGGCTGCCAACAAGCGCTATGGCGAGCATGCACAGCAGGTAAAGCAGAACATGTTGCTGTTCACTGGCCGGGCTGACGTGGTGGTGGGCGACAGGAACATCTTCCAATACTTCAACGCCGCCGCCAAGAAAGAGGGGGTGGATACCAGCCAGCCGGTGACCTACCACGAGCTGTTTCCACCTACCCCCTACAAGGTTGCTTTCCGTGATGCGGCACTACGTGACAGCTTCAATGCCGCCTTGAAGAAGATGCGGGCGGATGGAAGTTACGAGGCCATCATGAAGAAGTACCAGTAATGTGGGTACCGGACTTGCGCCCAATACTATTGCTTGATCAGGTCTTCCCAGATCTTGTTGAGCCGCTTCACCGATACCGGGTAGGGGGTACGCAGCTCCTGGGCGAACAGGCCTACCCGTAATTCCTCCAGCATCCAGCGGAATGGCGCCAGCGGGGCCGGATCGCGGCCCAGCTTGCGCCATTTTTCCTGTTCACTTTCCCAGCGCGCCCACAGCACGGCAAGTTCTTCGCCACGCTGGGCATCACGCGCCTGATTGGCGTTGTATTTTTCCAGCCGCAACTTGATGGCCTTGAGATAGCGGGGCAGATGGGGCAATTGCTCCCATGGCGTCGCAGCCAGAAAGCCCTTGTAGACCAGGCGTGATAGCTGCTGCTTCAGCTCGCTTTGCAGCCGTACCGGCTTGCTCAGCAGAGCCTGCAACTGCTGCTGGTCGGTGGCGACCTCTTGCAGCACCCGATATGCGGCATCGCGTACGGCTGGCAGGCGTGTCTTGGCGCGTTGCTTCTGGTTGTCGAACTCCTTCTTGCTGCGCGGCAGCGCATCGTCGCCGATAAAGGCGCGGTCGCAGACGCAGGCCACCAGGTCGTCCATCAGGCTGTCAGAATCTGCCATGCTGCGTAACAGCAGCGCTGTCTGGGTAAAGTTGGCAAAACACTTGGGCAGTTGCTTGACCTGCTCCTTCAGCTCCAGCTGCATCAGCCTCACCACACCGGCACGATGAGCCTGTTCGGCCGCGGCTTCGGTATCGTACAGCCGTATGGCACAGGCGGCCTCGTGGGGTACCAGCGCGGGGTAGCCCGTCAGCTTGGCGCCATGGCGCTCAAAGGTCAGCTTGCCGGGCAGGTCGCCAAAGTCCCAGCTGCTGATATTGTCCTTCTCCACTGCCGGGCCATGGGTTGACGGTTTAATCGGCTCGTCCGGGGCGGCGGCCTTGCCCTTGCCTGGCTTGGTGGCTGGTGTCGCCGGTGTGGCAGCCACCTCGCGGAAGGTCATCTGCGCCGCCTCGCCCAGCTGGGTGCGCAATGCCACCAGATCACGGCCAATGGCCAGTTCCTGGCCGGCGTCATCGACTACCCGGATGTTCATGCGCAGATGCCCTGGCAGGTCATCCTGATCAAATTCATCGATGCTGACGGGCTGGCCTATGCCCCTGCCTACTGCATGTGCCAGCTGCGGCAACAAGGGCGCGCGATGGTCGGCCTTGTCCAGCGTCACCATTGCGCGGGTTACGAACTCGGGTACCGGCACGCACAGGCGACGTATGCTCTTGGGTAGCGATTTCACCAGATGGGTGATCTTCTCGCGTATCAGGCCTGGCACCAGCCAGTCGAATGCAGCGCCATTGACCTTGTTCAGCAGGTGCAGGGGCAGTTGCACGGTCACGCCATCCAGCGGATGCCCGGGCTCGAAGCGGTACGCCAGTGGTAGTACCACCCCATCCAGTACCAGGGTGGGCGGGAACTGCTGCTCGGTTATGCTCTCGCCAGCATGGCGCATCAGGTCGTCGCGGCTGAGGAACAGCAGTTGCGGCTGCTCCTTCTCGGCCTGTTTGCGCCAGGCATCGAAGCCCTGGCCATTGACGATGTCTGCCGGAATACGCTGGTCGTAGAAGTCGAACAGCACCTGCTCGTCAACCAGCACGTCCTGGCGGCGGGCTTTGTGCTCCAGTTCCTCGATCTCGCTGATCAGCTTCTCGTTATGCTGCCAGAAGGCCGCGCGGGTGTTGAAGCGACGCCCGGCCAGGCCCTCCTTGATCATGATTTCGCGTGCTTCGACCGGGTTGACGCTGCCATAGTGCACCTTGCGCCTGGCCACTACTGGGAGGCCATAGAGCGTGACGCGTTCGCTGGCTACCACCTGGGCCATGCCTTCTTCCCAATGCGGTTCGAAGTAATCGCGGTTGACCAGGTGGTTGGCCAGTTTTTCCAGCCATTCCGGCTGGATGGCCGCCACGCAGCGGGCATAGAGTTTGGTGGTTTCAACCAACTCGGCGCTAACCACCCACTTGGGCCGCGCCTTCTTGAGCGCGCTGCCTGGAAAGACCGCGAACTTGATGCCACGGGCGCCCAGGTATTCGTCCTCGTCCGGCTGCTTCATGCCTATTTGGCCCAGCAAGCCGGTGCACAAGGCGCGGTGCAGTGCATCGTATTGTTGCTGTGCGGCCTGTGCACGCTCCTTTTCCGCCTTCTTGGGTAGCTCAGGCACACCGGCCTTGGCTGCTGCAGGGGCGGGGGCCGGTGCGGTACTGGCCTTCCAGCCCATGTCCTCGACGATATCGGCCAACTGTTTGTGTAGCTCGCGCCACTCACGCATGCGCAGATAGCTGAGGAAGTTGCTGTGGCACTCCTGCACCAGCAGGCGATTGGACTGCTTTTGCTTGAGCGCCTGCTCAAAGAAATGCCAGAGGTTGAGCAGGCTGACAAAGTCGGACTTGTCGTCGGCAAACTTGGCATGGGCCCGGTCGGCGGCATCGCGCGCCTCGAAGGGGCGATCACGCGGATCCTGTATGCTGAGCGCCGAAGCGATGATCAACAGCTCCGGCAGGCAGGCTTCATCGCGGCCTGCCAATAGCATGCGGCCTATCTTGGGGTCGATGGGCAGGCGGGCCAGTTCGTGGCCCAGGCGGGTCAGTACCCCTTGCTCATCCACCGCGCCCAGCTCGTGCAGCAGGGCGTAGCCATCGGCGATCAGGCGGCCTGAGGGTGCTTCCAGAAACGGGAAATCCTCCACCTTGCCCAGGCGCAGGGCCTGCATGCGCAGGATGACGGCGGCTAGGGAGGAGCGCAGAATTTCCGGGTCGGTAAAGGCGGGGCGGGCGTTGAAATCCTTCTCTGCGTAAAGGCGTACACAGACACCGGCGGCTACCCGGCCGCAACGACCGGCGCGCTGGCGTGCGCTGGCTTGGGAGATCTTCTCTATCTGCAGCTGCTCCACCTTGGCGCGCGGCGAATAGCGGTTCATCCTGGCGAGGCCGGAGTCGATCACATATTTGATGCCAGGCACCGTCAGTGATGTCTCCGCCACATTGGTGGACAGCACCACGCGCCGGCCGTTGCTGGGCCTGAAGACCTTTTGCTGATCCTCGACCGACAGGCGTGCAAACAGTGGGACGATTTCGGCGCCCATGATCTTGGCACGGCGGAGTTCTTCGGCTGTTTCCCGTATCTCGCGCTCGCCGGGCAGGAACACCAGCACATCGCCCGCCCCATCGTGGCGCCACAGCTCCTGCACGGCATCGACCACGGCTTCTTCCATCTCCAGGTCGGCGTCATCTTCATCCTTGCTGCGCAGCTCCTTGTAGCGGACTTCCACCGGATAGGTGCGGCCGGACACCTCGATTACCGGTGCGCCGTCAAAATGCTGGCTGAAACGGTCGGCATCGATGGTGGCAGAGGTGACGATGACCTTGAGATCGGGCCGGCGGGGCAGCAACTGCTTGAGAAAACCCAGCAGGAAATCGATATTGAGTGAACGCTCATGCGCCTCGTCGACGATGATGGTGTCGTACTGGCTGAGATAGCGGTCGGTCTGGGTTTCGGCCAGCAGGATGCCGTCCGTCATCAGCTTGATCAGGCTGAGCTCGGAGGACTTGTCGGTAAAGCGCACCTTGTAGCCTACGGTGTCGCCGATCTCGGTCTTGAGCTCCTGTGCGATACGGGTGGCCACGGTACGCGCTGCCAGGCGGCGTGGCTGGGTATGGCCGATCAGGCCGGCTACGCCCCGTCCCAGCTCCAGGCATATCTTGGGTAGCTGGGTGGTCTTGCCGGAGCCGGTTTCTCCACAGACGATGACCACCTGGTGGCTAGCGATGGCTGCCCGCAGCTCGTCCCGTCGCTGATTGACCGGCAGGAAGTCGTCAAACTCGGGCTTGGGTAGCCGCGCCAGGCGGGCCGCATACTTGGCCTGTGATAGTGCGATGGCCTGGTTCAGCTCGGTTTCCTGCTTGTCGACAGGCTGCTTTTGCTTGCTGCGCTCACGCAGGTTGCGCGCCTTCTGGCGCAAGCCGTGGTGATCGCGGAGCAGGCAGGTTTGTAAGGCGAGGTCGAGCTGGGCAGGAAACATGGATACACAAGGTTATTCAAGCAAGTCGCGATTTTAGCGGGGTTCGCTGCTTGCTGCCTTGCTGAAAGCAAAAGGTCTGATGTCGGCTGCCACAGCCTGGTGGACTATTCCACGGCTTTACAACTTTGCCGGGACTGGGAGGCGCATCGGATTACTGCGAGTGCCCGGACCGGATCGCAACCGTAAATGCCGGCGCCCCATGCAGCATTGAGCTCTATGCATGCCCACCCACGCCCCTGGATGTAACCCACATCGACGACGATAGCTTCGGGTAGAGGCACCGACATGTCTAGCAGCAACTCAGCCATGAAGTGTTCCAGGGCTAGCTGCTCTTCGGTCGTGGTTTGATAGCCCAACTCATCCTGTAGCTCACCTAGGCGAGCGTATATGGAATAGGTATGGAGTTGTCTGTTCAGGACAAAACACCGGAACTCACTTTCCCAGGTGACTACTTCGGAGACCAGTACCGACATTTCCCCTGGCAGATCGCTGGGCAAGTCAGCGCCGGTATAGACCTTGGCAACAAAGCTCTTGTCGTTAGGGGGCTTGATGAACGCAGGCTCGGTTCGATCTCTGGCGACACCCAGGGAGGTCACGGTTATCTGACGTTTTCGATAGCGGTCTGGCAGCCCAACCAGCCAGTCCTCAGGCGGATTCAACAGCGTCACGCCCATTTGCTCGGCCAGTGTCGGGCCAAACAAGGCTTCCAGGTAAAGCACGGGCTCGAATAAAGACAGGTAGGTCTCGGGGATACGCCAACTGCTTAGGCGCTCAACATGCCAGCCCAGTTGGTTGGCCGCTCGCCAGAGCGCTTGCGCGTCTTCAGTGTAGCGAGGGGTGAGTATCAAGGTGGGCTGGCTCATGCTTTGGCGCTGTTGCTGGTTGGAGGGATGTCCTGCGCACAGGTGGCGCAAATGGCAAATCGTGCGGGGCTCAAAACCAGGCCGGTTATTCCTTCGGTTGGCCTTGGCGTTCGCGCAATTTCCTGGCTTGCCTAATGCAAGAGACCAGCGCGAGAAGTGCCATCAGGCCCAATCCTATAGGTGCAGCAACCAGGATGACTGGCTGTGCTCCGATACTGATCAAGTCATAGCGCTGAAGCATGGCAACAGGAACTGTCATCAAGGCCGCCAGCATCAAAGGCTTTGCAGGGCTGTGTTGCCTTCTTATGGCGCACCAGAACGCATAAAAAATTGCACCGTACTGGATGTACTGAGTAATGACAGGCAGGGAAAAGGATGGCCCCGACAACAAGAGCTGCATCGAGGCCCTGCCTGTTGTCAGCAGCATCACCACTGCAACCAATGCGGCGATAGTGATACAGAACGCGGCGAGTATAGGAAGACTGTAAGGGCGGGTCGGGGGCGCCGTAGGATGGCTGACGGAATAGGGGGCGATCATGAGTCAAGCTTTGAAAAATTATGATTCATTGCGGAAGGGCGGATTGGGGATCCGCCCTTCAGGGTTACTGCGTTCAAGCGCTGCTTGCGTTACCGTTAGTGAACTGGCGCGGCGTAGTGCTCGCCCACCCAACGCTCGAATTGCTGGCACATGGCCGCTTCGGACTCGCTGCTGTCGGCCAGTACCTCGGCGCCATGCACGATGCGGATATGGGCATCGAGATTGTCGGGGTAGTCCTGCGGGTACTGACGTTCTGCGGCGGCGGCCATAGTGGCCTGGGCTTGAGTCCAGGCTTCCGCTACGGTCATATTGCAGTCATCCGCCAGATAGCGTGCCGAGAAGCCCTCGCCGGTGAGGCTGAGCAGGGTAGCGTTGTGGTTGATGCTGTTGCCCGGCACCCAGTAGTGCTGGGTCAGCAGGGGGCCGATGGCAGGGTTGTCAGTCAGGTAGCCGTAGCGGTTCAGGAAGTAGGCGCGTGTCTGGTAGACCGCCATATTGGCCAGCAGGTAGCCGTGATAGGCCGCGGCAGACTCCTGGTTGAGCAGATGGGGGATGGCCAGCAGGGGGCGAGGTCCTTCCACGCCCAGGATGCGTTGTTCTGTGCTGCGGGCCAGTGCCAGCACGGTCTCTGCGGTCAGACTGGCGTCGTCCAACTGGTATAGCGCCGATTCGAAGTATGAAACCACCGCGATACTGCGCTCACTGAAGGCGCGGAAGGGCTGATTGCATTCGATGCGGGCGTGGATCAAGGCATCCGGCATGGCTTCGCCCGCTGCATTGCGGGCATAGCGCTTGAGCCAGTCTGCGTCATCCAGCAGGCTGTCGCAGAACATGGACTGGGTTTCGGCGTAGGCCATGGAAGTGGGGGCGAACTCCTGCGAGAAGCAGGGGGAGTTCTGTGCCACATTGGCAAAGTGCGCCGCGTGGCCGCCTTCATGGAACAGGGTGGTGAGTGCGCGCCAGCCGCTACCTACCTGGTCGGGCTTGGCCTCGGCGGTAAAGTTGATCTGGCCGGCCACCCACTGTCCCTGCTCGTTGTAATAGGTGGGGATGGGGCCATGGCAAAAGCCATTCTGGTACTTGCCCTTGCGATCCAGCAGATCCAGCTGCAGGGTGGCGCCACGGTAGCGTATGCCGAGCCGGCGGAAGCTCTCCACCCAGCGCAGCAGGCCACGGCCGAAGGGCAGGTAGGGATCCATCTGCCTGACGACATCGCCGCTCATGTGAAAGCGCAGGTTCCATGGGGCGAGGGCGGTTTCACCCTTGGCCGCCTTCAGTTCGACCAGCGCGCGCGCGTTGGCGGTTTCGGTGCGGGCTACAAAGTCGTCCAGTATGTTGAACAGGGTCTCGCTGGACATCTGTTCGTTCTTGCGGACCTTGTAGTCGAAGTAGTCGCGGTAGCCCAGTGCCTGGGCAAAACGATTGCGCAGCTTGACGATGTCGAGAAAACCGTTGGCCAATACCCATTCTTCCAAGCCCCGGAAAGCGGCGAACGAGGACTGGCGGCGCGCTTCGACCGGGTTGAGCGACATATTGGTCGCCAGCGAGGACAGGGTGGCTTCTTCTTCCATGCCCTGTTCGTTGATGTGCTTGAGCACCAGCGCCTTGCGCCGGCTGAACAGGGTGGATTCGGCTTCGACCAATTGCTGCATCAGTTCCCGCGCCTGGTCGTTGTCGACGATATTGCTCTCGAACAGGGCAACCCAGCCTTGGAGCCCATGCAGCAGGGCGTCGCGCGCTGCGCTTGCTGGTGCCTGCTCGACTGCGGCTAAGTGCTGGCGGGTGGCGAGCAGCCTGTCAGGGTCGGAGATAAATGACTTGTAGGCCATTTCGGCCTGGGCGAAACCGGCGTGATCGTCGCTGGTGGCCATATAGGTCGTCCAGAACAGGTCTTCCTTGGACTTGTGGACGTTCAGGTAGTCGCGGTTCAGTTGCTCGAAGAATAAACGGGCGTTTTCCACTGCTGGGATCTCGGTCTGGTGTAGAGGGGGCTACCTTGTGGGTAAACAAGGATAGCCCCATTCCACGGCGTAGACACGTAGCGCGAACTCAATCGGCGTCCAGCAGTAGCCCAGCCGCATCCAGCCGTTGTTTGACTGTTGCAAAATCCTCCGCGTACTCCCAGTACATCATCCGCCCGAATGCGCCGGTGACCAGCAGATAGCGTTCGGTAATCGACTGGATGCGCTCGATGCGTATGAGTTTTTCGGCAAACTCGGTGGCTGCGGCATGCTCGACGATTTCCTGCTGCTGGCTATCGTAGCCATGTACCAGCATGGCAGCGCGTACCTTGAGATGGATGAAGGTCATGATGTCTGTCCGGTGGTGGGGTGCAGTTCGACGATAGCCTCGATCTCCACGGCCGCGCCGCGTGGCAGGCTGGCGACGCCTACGGTGGTCCGGGCGTGTTGGCCGGCCTCGCCGAACAGGGTGACCATCAGGGCCGAGGCGCTATTGCCAACCTGGCTGTGCTGCGTGAAATCGGCTGTGGCAGCAACAAAGATCGTGAGCTTGACGATGCGGCTGACCCTTTCCAGCCGGCCCTGCAATGCCTGATCCAGTTGTTGCAGCACATTGAGGGCGCTCAGTTCGGCAGCCTGCTGGCCCTCGGCCAGATTGAACTGTTCGCCCAGGCGGCCCAAAAAGCGGGCATCACCCCATTTGGGCAGTTGGCCGGAGACAAACAGCAGGTTGCCGCTTTGTACGGCAGATACATAGTGCTCAGATGAGGGCTGGGTGGGCGGCGGTGGGTTCAGGCACAGCACGGCCAGGCGTTGTGCAAGGTTGGGCATGGTGGTGTTCCTGTGTGGATGACAGGCGCCATGCTAGGTGTGGCGTGGTAGGCAGACAAACGCGTAGTTTGCGGCTTATGTATCTATCTGGCTCATGCGTTGCGTCGTCTGCTGTGCCTCTGCCAGCAGCCAGTCGCAGAACACGGTTAATGCAGGTGATCGCTTGCCGTGGGTGAGCAACCAATAGGCGATCTCGCCGCGTGCCACGATATCGGGCATCAACGGCACCAGTTGGCCGCTGGCCAGAATATCGGCCAGCATGGCTAGGCGGCCCATGGCAATGCCCTGGCTGTTGAGCGTGGCCTGTAGCACGATGTTGTAGTCGGTCAGCATATGCAACGGGCCATGCAGCACAGTGCCGGTCAAGCTGGCCCAACTGTCCCATTCTGATGGCGGACGGGTGCGAGAGGTCAACCTGGGGCAGGACGCGAGGTCTGCCGGATGCAGCAGCGTAGGCAGTGTGGCGCGGTAGGCAGGGCTGCAGACGGGCGTCAGCTGTTCCCTCAGCAGCAGTTGCACTTCGCTGCCGGGCCAGTCTCCTTGGCCATAGCGTATGGCTAGATCGACGCCGCCTGGGCCTACCTCGGCTTTGACCAGGGCCGGGTCGAGCATAATTTCTATATCAGGATGTGCTGCCTGAAAGCGTGGCAGGCGTGGCACCAGCCAATGGGCAGCAAATGAGGGCAGCAGGCTGACGCGCAACTGGCATCGCTGGGTTTCCCGCGCGGCTCGGGATCCGGCGGCCAGCAGATCCAGGGCCTGGCTGGCATGGGCCAGCAGCACCGTGCCTGCCGGTGTCAGGGCGATGGCGCGGGTGCGGCGTACGAACAGTGGCGTACCCAGCTCGTCCTCAAGCTGCCTGATATGGTGGCTGATGGCACTCTGGCTGACCGACAATTCAAGGGCTGCCCGGCTGAAGCTGAGGTGACGGCCGGCGGACTCGAAGGCACGCAGGCCATGCAAAGAGGGGAGGTGGCGCTTAGACATGCCCTCATTGTGGCGGGAGAGGCATGAGTGGGCAAAGCCTAGTGCAGGCAAGCCATGGCTGCGCAGATGGCTGTGGGTTCAGGTACGGGGCGACCTTGGTGGATCATGGGCTTCAAGCAGCAGCGCCAATTCGCGGGCAGGCTGCGGTGTATCGGCGCTTGCTGCATTTCAGTTCACGCTTTCTGCGCTCTGTCCTATGCACCTGTATTTCACGCAGCTGGGGTCCGATAGTGCTGGCTATCTTGACCCCTGCGGGAGCGCATCATGACCCTGGAAGCATCCGTCACGGTACCTGTCGAGCAACACCATGCCATGGGACGGCGGGCAGACATGCTGTCGCGGCGCGCCCTGGATTGGTCTGTACGCGCCTGTTACGGCATCGTGCTGCTGGGCCAGTTGCTGTTTGTGGCCTATCTGCTGCTGTTTTATGTGGGGCATGCCTTGCGTGGGCAGTTCGAAGTCTGGAACAAGGTGGTGCCCCGTGGCTATGTGCCTGGCGATACCTTGGCGAATGTCATGATGGGCTTGCATGTGATGCTGGCGGCCGTGGTGATTGCCGGTGGATTGCTGCAACTGCTGCCTTGGTTGCGGCGCCGTTTGCCAGCCTTGCACCGCTGGAATGGACGCGTCTATGTCCTGGCGGCATTGGCGGTTGCGGGGGCAGGGCTCTACTTGATCTGGGTGCAGGGTAGGGCCGGTGCGCTCCCCTTGCATCTGGGATTGACACTCAATGCCTGCCTGATCTTGTTCTTTGGCGCCCAGGCTTGGCGCGAGGGGTGGCGACGCAATATCGAGGCACATCGGCGCTGGGCCTTGCGCTTGTTCATGGTGGTGAGCGGGGTGTGGTTCTTCAGGGTGGCGCTGATGTTCTGGGTGATAGCCAGTGGTGGCCCGGTTGGTTTCGACCCGGATACGGGCACCGGGCCGACACTCGATGTACTGGCTTTTGCCAACTACCTGCTGCCCTTGGCCGTGCTGGAGGCGGTTTTCTACGCGCAGTCCCGCGCCAAAGCCAGAGGGCGCTGGGTGGTTGCCGGGCTGTTGGCGGTGATGAGTTTGGCCATGCTGGTGGGTATTGCCGTCGCGGCCATGGCCATGTGGCTCCCCTGGATGCGCTGAAGAGGTCAGTAGCGGTTGCGCAGGCGTGGAAAAGCAAAAAGCCCAGTCTTGCGACTGGGCTTTTGCATTGTTGGCGGAGTGGACGGGACTCGAACCCGCGACCCCCGGCGTGACAGGCCGGTATTCTAACCAACTGAACTACCACTCCTATGTATCAAGCCTTGCGGCTATCAACACTGACTTGGTGGGCGATACTGGGATCGAACCAGTGACCCCTGCCGTGTGAAGGCAGTGCTCTACCCCTGAGCTAACCGCCCGAAATCTGTTGTTCCCGATTTCGGAAAGGCGCGCATTGAATCACGCCTGATCAAACCGCGTCAAGTCTTTCGCTGTTTGACCGGGTTACTGCGAAACTGCCTGGCAATAACCCTGAATAAGTTGGCGGAGTGGACGGGACTCGAACCCGCGACCCCCGGCGTGACAGGCCGGTATTCTAACCAACTGAACTACCACTCCTAAACTACGACTGCTGTTCTGCTGCTGTCTCGTTGCGGGCTGTGCCGTGCAGCGAGGGGGCGGATTAAAGCATGGCGATTCGGGATGTGTCAACACTCCTGCAACAAGATGACGCTGCGATGGCGGCTGGCCGGGCTTGCTGATATAAATGCCGGCTCCCGCACGCTGTATATAGTGCGCAACCTGTTTCAGAACCGTTTCCAGCCTGCCCGGATGATTGTCTCTCTACCCGCTACGCCTTGGTTCTACCGCTGTATCAATGCGGCCCTGCTGCTGGTCGTGGCCTGGCTATTGGCTGGCCTGATCTGGCTGGTGCTTTCGCCCCGTCCTTTGCCGCCTGTGGCGGCGCCCGCCACAGTTGTTGCGCAGGCGCCCACGCTGGATACATCGGCCTTGAATGGCCTGTTTGCCGGCCCCAGCAACAATACTGGCGATATTCAGCCTTCCACTCTCAATATGAAGTTGCGCGGTGTGATTGCGAATGCCGATCCGGCTGCTGCGGTGTTCGAGCGTCCTGGCATGCCCGCACTGGCTGTGCGGCTGGGTGATGAGCTGGAAGGCGGCATACGCTTGAAGGAAGTTTTCACCGACCATGTGGTGCTGGACAACCGTGGCCGGTTGGAGCGCATGGATCTGGACGCCAAGCCGGCGGCCAGCGGCGTGTTGCCTGCCGATGCACCCCCGCCACAGATGGACGGCAATCTGATTACTGAAGCGCCGCCCATGCGTGCGTTGCCGCCCAATGGCGAAATCCGTGGCGGCGATGAGCGCATCCTGAGCCGTCAGGCCTTGATGTCTGGCATGCAGAGCCTGAACGTGGCCGACTGGGCCCGTGGCCTGGCCGATGCCCCTAACGGTAATGGTATTGCTGTGGAAGATGCCGCAGCACAGCCACTGGCCGGCCCGTTGGGCCTGCAGAGCGGCGATGTAATACAGGCGGTAAATGGCGCACCGCTTAATCGTACTGGCGACATCTCGGCGCTTTATGGCGCTTTCAGTCGCGCCCCCAATATCACCGTCGACATCCTGCGCAATGGCACCCATATGAGCCTGCGCTTCCGTATCGAGAGCCTCCCCTCCTCATGAAGAAAATCAAGACAGTTGCCCTCGCCCTAATGCTGGCTACGCAAGTCATGGCGGCCGATGACAGGGTGATGCTCAATTTCGTGAATTCGGATATCGAATCGACCGTGAAGGCTGTTGGCTTGATCACGGGCAAGAACTTCGTACTGGACCCACGGGTGAAGGGCACCGTGAATATCGTTTCCTCCAGCCCGGTGCGGCAGAAGGAAGTCTACGAGATACTGCTCTCGGCCCTGCGTCTCCAAGGCTTTGCCGTGGTTGAGACCCCTGGTGCGGTGCGCATCGTGCCTGAGGCCGATGCCAAGCAGAACTATGGCATCACCATCAACCAGAAGATGAATGTGAGCGGTGACCGCATCATCACCCAGATCTATCCGCTCAAGCATGAATCGGCTGCCCAGCTGGTACCCATACTGCGGCCCCTGGTGACACCCAATAATTCGATTGCCGCCTATACCGCGTCCAACGTGCTGGTGATTACCGACTACGCCGATAACATCAAGCGCCTGAACCAGATTATCGCCAATATCGACCAGCCTGCCGGTAACGATCTGGTCACCCTGCAGCTCAAGTACGCATCAGCGCTGGATGTGGCGCAGATGATAGGCCGCCTGATGCCGGAGACCAGTGTGGCGGGCGTGGCGGCGGTTGCGATACCCGGCGCGCAGCTCGAAGGTGTGAAGAAAACTACGGTGGTGGCGGATACCCGCGCCAACGCCCTGATCGTGCGTGGCGATAATCCGGCGCACCTGGCGCAGATCAAGCGCATCGTCGATGGCCTGGATGTGCAGAGCGCCGCCGGCGGCAATATCCATGTGGTGTACCTGAAGAATGCCAATGCCACCAAGCTGGCCGCGACGCTCAAGGCCATCCTGACTGGCGGCGATGTGCCGCAGCAAGCGCCAAGCGGTTTTACCAGTGTTGCCAGCGGTGGTTCGGCTACCGGTGTGCCCAGCGCGGCGCCTCAGGCCAGTGCGGGTGGGGGTGCGGCCAGTGGTGGTGGACAGGTTTCGCCGGGGGTGGCCATCCAGGCTGACCCCACCACCAATGCGCTGATCGTGACTGCGCCCGACAACATCTTCAATAACATCCGTGCGGTGATCGACAAGCTTGATGCGCGCCGTGCGCAGGTCTATGTCGAGGCCATGATTGCCGAAGTCTCGGTGACCAAGGCGGGCGAATTCGGTGTGCAATGGTTGGTCGGTGGCGGTGGCAGCAAGGTCAACGCCATAGGCCTGGGCAATCTGGGTACCGACAAGGCATCGAATACCCTGGGTGCCATCGCTACTGCCGTTGGCAGCAAGAACTACGCCAATCTGCCGCTGGGCCTGTCGCTGGGCCTGGTCAATGGCAGCCTGGATGGCAGCGGCAAGACACCGACCCTGGGCATGATCGCCACGGCGATCGAGGCCAATGGCGACGGTAATGTGCTGTCCATGCCCAATCTGCTGACGCTGGACAACGAAGAAGCCAAGATACTGGTGGGCCAGAACATCCCCATCATTACCGGGACGCAGTCCTCCACCGGCGCCAATCAAAACCCGTTCACCACGGTGGAACGCAAGGACGTGGGTATACAGCTGAAGATACGGCCGCAGGTATCCGAGGGCGGTGCTATTACCCTGGAAGTCTCGCAGGAGGTTTCCAGCATCGATGACGGCATTTCGACCTCCGGCACCGGTTTTGTCACCAAGAAGCGCACCATAGACTCCAAGGTGCTGGTGGATGACGGCCAGGTGATTGTGCTGGGTGGGCTGATAGAGAACAACCTGAAGCAGAAGAACAACAAGGTGCCGCTGCTGGGGGATATCCCGCTGCTGGGCAGTTTGTTCCGCTACGAGGGCCGCGAAAGCAAGCGGACCAACCTGATGGTGTTCCTGCGTCCCGTCATTTTGCGTGACGGCAAGAGTGCCGCTGCACTCAGCAATGACCGCTACCAGATGCTGCAAGAGGCACAAGGTGCCTATCAACAGGACAGCCGTCTGATGTTGCCCGACCTGCCTACGGTTTCGCTGCCGGTGCTGGATGTGCGGCAGCCCAAGCCAACCGCCGCTGAGCCTGCCCAGCCATGAACTACCGCCGCCTGGCCAACTATGGCTTTGCCCGTAACCGTGGTGTGGTAGACATTGCCGAGCACGAAGGCATGGTCGAGGTATTGATGCGCGAAGGCGCCGATACCAGCGGCCTGATGGAATTGCGACGCCTGCTGGGCCGTGCCGTGAAAGTGGAGATGCTGGACAGCGGCGCATTCGATGCCAAGCTGGCCCAGCTGTTTTCGCGCCAGGACAGCCACTCGGCGGATGTGGCCGAGGATGTCGCTGCCGATCTGGACCTGAGCCGCCTGGCGCAGGATCTCCCAGCCATCGAAGACCTGCTGGAAACCGAAGACGATGCCCCCATCATTCGTCTGATCAATGCCTTGCTGACCGAGGCCTTGCGCGAAGGGGCGTCCGATATCCATATCGAACCGTTCGAGACCCGTTCGGTGGTGCGCTTCCGTATCGATGGCAAGCTCAAGGATGTGATCGAGCCCAAGCGCCAGCTGCATGCTGCCATCGTCTCCCGTATCAAGGTGATGGCCAATCTCGATATATCCGAGAAGCGCCTGCCCCAGGATGGTCGCATTACCCTACGGATTGCAGGTCGGCCGGTGGATGTGCGGGTATCGACCCTGCCGACCGGCCACGGTGAGCGGGCTGTGTTGCGTTTGCTGGATAAGTCGGCTGGCCGGCTTGACCTGGAAAAGCTGGGCATGGCCGGGCGTACGCTGGATATCATGCACAAGCTGATTGCCGAACCACACGGCATTGTGTTGGTGACCGGCCCTACTGGTTCGGGCAAGACCACCACGCTGTATGCCGCACTGGCGGCGATGGATGCGTCGTCCACCAATATCATGACGGTGGAAGACCCGATCGAGTATGACCTGGACGGTGTAGGCCAGACCCAGGTGAATGCCCGTATCGAGATGAGTTTCTCCCGCGCCCTGCGTGCCATTCTGCGGCAGGACCCGGACGTGATCATGATAGGCGAAATCCGTGACCTGGAGACCGCGCAGATCGCCGTACAGGCCTCGCTGACCGGCCACCTGGTGCTGGCTACTATCCATACCAACGATGCACCCGGTGCAGTGACCCGTATGGTGGATATGGGCATCGAACCCTTCCTGCTGGCTTCATCGCTGATCGGTGTGTTGGCACAGCGCCTGTACCGGCAACTGTGCCCATCCTGCAAACAGCCCTATACGCCTGACGACGCCGAGATGGCTGTGCTGGGTATCACCACGCCACAAGCGCTGTACCACGCTGTCGGTTGCGAGCATTGCAACTACCTGGGTTACAAAGGCCGGGCCGGGGTGTACGAGCTGTTGACTGTGGACGATGAGATACGCCACTTGATACATGATGGCGCCAGCGAAGCCCGCATACGGGAGCACGCAAGTACCCTGGGTATGAGCAGCCTGCGGTTGGATGGGATTACCCATGTGCTGGCTGGCAAGACCACGCTGGAGGAAGTGCTGCGGGTAACGCGGGAGGGGTAAGCCTCAGGCGAACGCCGCCTGTAGGTCCTGCCAGATGGCACTGATCCGTATTCCCTCGTTTACCACCACCTGCCCAGTGCCTGCTGAATCCACCGGCACTGCGGCATGGTGCAGGGCAACCAGTTGCCATTCGTCATTGAAGACCGGCGCGCCTGATGAGCCCGGTGCGGTATCAGTGGTGTAGTGCAACCACTGGTCGAACACATCGACCACCGCGTTTTCTCGAATACTGATGGTCTGCGGGCGGCCGCCGGCGTGCTGCACGATATTGACATGTTCGCCGATCAGCGCCTTGCCACTGGCGGAAAGCAGGGGCAGGTAGCCATAGTCGGCCGTGGTGCGGGTAGCGCTTTCTCCCTCAACCCCTACCAGGGTGAAGTCCAGGGCTTCGCTGGTATAGAAAAAGAAGTCAGGCCGTAGCCTGAACGACTGCCATGCGGTACTGGCGGCCTGCGGAGCGCCCTCGAAGAAACCCAGTTCTATCACGGCATTGCTGGCGACTGCGCTGGAATCCAGTACATGGTTATTGGTCATTACCAGATGGCTGCCCACCAGGGCACCTGTTCCATATCGCTCACCACTGCCGGACATGCTGACCACGATGCGGCCAACGGCACGCGCAGCGGCCTCGCCTTGCGCAAGAAATCGCCGCGGCAGCATATCGTCTGTGCCGATGATGGCTTCGAACAGCTTTCTGCTGGCATTGTTGTCCACACCCAGGACGGGTGCCAGATCGTAGCGTTCCAGCAGACGGGCACGCTCCAGTTGGCGTGGTATGGATTCGATGAAACTAGGGTCAGGCTCACCCCCGGCCAGCAATTCGCTCAGTCCCCATAGGCGGCTCTGGCGCACCTGTTTCCGGGCCATGCAGCGCATCGTGGCACCCAATGCTGCGGTTTCGTAGTCCATGATCTGATACCTCGGTTCGCCGTAGGGCTGGCGGTGGTTGGGCAACTGACGGTAGGGCAACTGCTGGGCGGCAAGGGGTGGGCATCAGTCCACCTCGGCCGGCGCGGCCAGCGTAGCGGAGATGGAGCCTGCGCTCGAGTAGGTGGCATGCCAGGCGGCTTTTTGGATCAGCAGCCAATCGCCGGGTTTGAGCAGCACGAAAATGAAGTCATCCGGCACGGTGAGCCTAGTGCCGTCGTAGTCCACCCAGTTACGAGCCGGGTCGGCGACGCAGTTGCGGTGCGGGTTCGCGATGGCAGGTGTTTTGGACACCATCCACAATTTACGGCCCACCAACTGGACGATGACGACGGTACGCGTGTCAAAGTGGGTGGGTGATCCGGTACCGGGCTGTGAGACATAGGCGTTGACGCGATCTACCGTGAAGGCCGGCAGTCCGGCTGGTTTTAGCAAGGTGGTCAGCGCGGGCACCACGGATTCAAGGTTCATGTAGCAACGGGTACCTTGTAGCCCCAGCCCTGGGTTGCCATCGGGCAGCAATAGCTCCTGATGCTCGCCATGCTGCGATGAAAGTAGGATCTTGCAGGGGCTGGCACTCAGGCCCTGGTGCATGGCCTCGTCCACCTGTGGGCTCAGTACCTTGGGATCGGTACCGGTAAGGGCGCCCAGTGAGACGCACGCATTCAGCTCGGTATCGGCGGCGGAGTCCACGTCACGACCCCTCCACGCCGTTGGGATTTTCGGCTCTGGGCCGGGCATGGATGGCAATATCCGGTTCCAGCTGGCCTACGCCGGTAACGGATAGTACCGGCTCCTTGGCGGGGTTCAGGCCCAACATCTCCTCGAAGATCTCGTCCCTGAGGGCTGCCGTGGTGAAAGCACCCAGGCCGAGCCAGGTCGCGGTCAGGAAGGCCGATTGGCCGGTATATCCCACTTCATACATGACGGCGCGCGCCACCCGGGAGTAATCGTATTTCCAGGCTGTTCTGGGGAGGAAAGCAGTGCAAAGGAAGATCACGCTGGCCTCTGCGACCCAGGCCTGATCGCCGCAGGCCTCGATGATCCAGCTGGCGGGGTTGTCCTGCGATAGCACTTCCAGGCCATGCCGCCGTACCGAGTAGTGGTAGCAGCCCGGCGGAACGCCCTCCACATTCAGAACGATGGGGTAGACCTCGATGGGATGCAGGGAGCCACCGCTGGGAGAGGTCTTGCGGACGAACACATCGCCGAGCGGGTTGGGTTCGAAGTCAGTCATACCCCAGCTGTAGTACAGCAGGGTGGAAAGTTCGGCTTCGGAAATCGGTGCGGATGCGTATCGCCTTGCCGTGCGTCGCTTGAGCATCACGCTGGTAAACGAAGTCGCACCCTCGCTCTCTTCCCGGCGTGGTGCCGGTAGCGGCCGGAAGGGGGCATCTACCCGCTCATAGAAGGCAGATGGCTGACGGTAAAGTACGGCTTTCTGCGCCAACGCCTCATAGAACTCGGCAGGAACCGCATAAATGGTGTCTCGCCGTGTCCGGGTGTCGTTGATGTAGCGCATCGCCGCTTTCCAGCCACCGCCCGGCTCGGCTAGGCGGGCGGCACTCCAGTCTACCTTTTGGGTCATCAACACGCCGATATCCAGCAGCCCGTTCATGATGTCGAGCAAGGTGGACATGCGCTCTGCCTCATCCTCCAAGCCGAAGTCAAATTGCAGTAGATCCTGCAGGTGGGTCCAGTGGATCAATTGGTTCAATACAGGCTCGGCTTGCTTGGTGTATCGTCGGTATGCACCGGTCCTGGCGTTGCTCACCACGATTTGCTCACCGTCCATGGCGACGGCGAATTCATCGGAGAAGCGCAAGTCAGTGGGTTCGGCCTGCCATACCGCAGGGTTGACTGGCGTTTCGGATAAGTCTGCTTGTTCTGGCATCTTGGCCTCCAGCGTATAAGCCTGTCATGTGCTTGTGAGTGGAAGGCGTTTACCGGCAGGGCTGCGGGATGCAGACCATGCCAGCGGATTACGCACTGCCAACAAAACGGTGCAATGCCCGACAAGGACAGCAGGGAGCGACGGCCATATTCCGCATGAGCGTCGCTCCCAAACCCCTGCAGGGATAGAAGGAATCTAGCCCGTCAAGCCGGCCAGGCAATCGTTATTGCACCTTGCGATAGACACCAAAAACCTGCTCCCGCAGTGCTGCCATATCGTTGCCCAGCGCCTGCACCAGCAACTTGCCCTGCTCGGTCAGCTGTTCTTCTGATGCCAGCATGGGCAGGGCCAGCATGCAGCCCAGCAGTATCAGCATCGAACGCTGATGGCATTCCTGTGCGCTAGTGGGGTCCTCCAGCCCCCGCCGCCAGTAGTACTTCGCCAGCAAGGCATAGATGTAGAAGGCGTGCAGAAAGCCGAACAAGTCGCGTTGGGAGCCTGACCAGGGCAAAACGTAATTGGCCTCCAGCGGCGTGTCCGGCTTGGTCAGTGGCGTGAGTTCGGCAAGCCGATACAGCACCTGATGGCCTGTTTCGTGTACCACGGACTCTTCGATATCCAGCACCGATTCATCCATGTTGCCGAGATACACCACGCCGGAGTAGCGTGCTGCCGAACAACTGCGGAACGATGCATCGGGGAAGTAGCCGATGATTTTGACCAGATCCAGCACCTGCTCCTTGAGTTCTGGCCAGGCACGTCCTATCTGCTCCAGCGCGATGCCCAGCAAGTCTGCCTGCATGCCCAGCGGGTGCCCGGCAGCCAGTTCGTCTTGGCTGCTATGGGAGAAGTCATAGGTGGGCGGGGTGGCTGCCTTGATATAGGGATCGATATCGTATTGCTGTAGGCGGATGCTGCTGCCGCGCACATATCGTTCTCCTTGCCCACTCACTTGTTGCTGCACCCTTAGTAACAGGTCAGGCAGGTTCTCGCAGTGCTGCAGCACCTCCTGCTCCCGGCCATTTGCCGCGGCCCGGTGCAGGAAGCGCAGCCAGGTGGCAAATACTGGGTCATCGAAGATGCTGGCAGCGAAGGAGGTGTCCTCCTGCAGTTTTTCCATCAATTCGCGATCAACTGTCGGTAGCCCTGCCGAACGGCAGATACGTTCGCACTCGCCCAAGGTTTCCAGGCTCAATGCGATGCGCTGCTTGAAGTGTTCTTCCCGCATCGCGGCGAACGCTGCCCGACTCGCATCGGGCTGAAAAGTGGATTGCCAAACCGGCATGTTTTCTGTGCTCATGGCGAAACCCTCACGATGAGAATCGGGTGTTGGCGAAGTCTGCTACTGAGGCTTGTCCAGGATGGCCGCCAGGTTTCTGAGGCTGTCCATGCCGCCGGGGGGCTGCTGATCCAGTGAAGCAGATAAGTCCTGCAACTTGCGGGTACCCCCCTGTTGCTGCTGCTGATCAAGCAACGCAGCCAAGTCCTGCAGTTTGCTTAGTCCTTGCTGTTGCTGCTGATCCAGCAAGGCGGCCAAGTCTTGCAGTTTGCGGGCGCCACCTTGTTGTTGCTGTTGATCCAGCAGCGCAGCCAAGTCCTGGAGCTTGCCTAGGCCTTGTTGTTGCTGCTGATCCAGCAATGCAGCCAAATCCTGCAACTTGCGGGATCCCTGTTGCTGCTGCTGGTCAAGAATGGCTGCCAGATCCTTGAGCTTGCCCAGGCCTTTCTGTTGTTGCTGCTGGTCAAGCAGTGCGACCAGATCCTGCAGCTTGCCTAGTCCTTTTTGCTGCTGCTGTTGATCGAGTAACGCCGCCAGATCCTGCAGCTTGCCTAGTCCTTTTTGCTGCTGCTGTTGATCGAGTAACGCCGCCAGATCCTGCAGCTTGCCTAGTCCTTTTTGCTGCTGCTGTTGATCGAGTAACGCCGCCAGGTCCTGCAGCTTGCCCAGGCCTTTCTGCTGTTGTTGCTGATCAAGCAATGCAGCCAGATCTTGCAGCTTGCGCATGCCACCCTGTTGTTGTTGCTGATCAAGGATGGCGGCCAGGTCTTCCAGTTTGCGCGTGCCGCCCTGCTGCTGTTGCTGATCAAGGATGGCGGCCAGGTCTTGCAGCTTGCGCATGCCACCTTGTTGCTGCTGCTGATCGAGGATGGCGGCGAGATCCTGCAACTTGCGCATGCCGCCTTGCTGTTGTTGCTGATCGAGAATGGCGGCCAGATCCTGTAGCTTGCGGGAGCCCTGCTGTTGCTGTTGGTCAAGTATGGCGGCGAGATCCTGTAGCTTGCCTAGTCCCTTCTGTTGTTGCTGTTGATCAAGCAAGGCGGCTAGGTCTTGCAATTTGCGCGATCCCTGTTGCTGTTGCTGATCAAGGATGGCAGCAAGGTCTTTCAGTCTGCCCAGGCCTTTCTGCTGTTGTTGCTGATCAAGCAATGCCGCCAGATCTTGGAGCTTGCGTGTGCCTTGTTGCTGTTGCTGATCGAGTATGGCGGCCAGGTCTTCCAGCTTGCGCGTACCGCCTTGTTGCTGTTGTTGGTCGAGGATGGCGGCGAGATCCTGCAGTTTGCGCATGCCGCCTTGCTGCTGTTGTTGATCGAGGATGGCGGCGAGATCCTGCAGTTTGCGCATGCCGCCTTGTTGCTGTTGTTGGTCTAGGATGGCAGCGAGATCCTGTAGCTTGCGCATACCGCCTTGCTGCTGCTGTTGATCGAGGATGGCGGCGAGATCCTTTAGTTTGCCAATACCCTTTTGCTGCTGTTGCTGATCAAGCAAAGCCGCCAAGTCTTGCAGCTTGCGGGAACCCTGTTGCTGCTGCTGGTCGAGTATGGCGGCCAGGTCCTGTAGTTTGCGTGAGCCCTGTTGCTGTTGTTGATCGAGGATGGCGGCAAGATCCTGTAACTTGCGCATACCTCCTTGCTGTTGCTGCTGATCAAGGATGGCGGCCAAGTCCTGTAGCTTCTGTGCGCCGCCGGGCTGAGATGAGGCGGTCAAGGCCTCAAGAACTTCGAGCAATTTCTGCATTTCATCCTCCCGATTGGGGTAGTTCAGAGATAAAAGCAGTTCCTAGAGCCGCGCGTGTGCTGCCTGCGGCTCATGCTGCTTTGCTGTTGTGCCCGTCAATGCATGCTCCCTGATGTCGCCTTGTTGTCGTTTGATGGCGTCGACACGAAGGTGTCGCCCAAAAAACTCGGCGATGCTGATCAGCTTGTCACCAGGTAATGATGTGAGGACTGCAAGGTCGTCCTCTGACAAAGGGAGTCCGATAGACTCGGCGGCGGTGCGCGGCGACTGCAGAAAAAGCTCGACATATGGACGGTCCAGCAATACCCGAACCAGCACCTGAATCGTGGCGCTTGCATCCATTGCGCATCCTCCTAATGCCACAGTCTCTTGACTGTACGGCTGACGCGCTGTCCAAGGGAACGAAGCATGCTGCCCGCTTCATGTCTTGCATGCGCGATCAGGGCCGAACCAACTTGTCTCTGCTGTGGATGCCTCAGACTAGCAACCTCTTGCCGCTGACGCATCATCCATACTGATGAAGGGGTGGCGGTTTCCTGACTTAGGGTCGGAAACCGCACCGCAGACAGCTTGCTGGGGCATAGGATTAGCGCTGAGTCAGTGCGAGGATGAGTGGTATATGTTCGCTATATGACTGATCTGGAAGGTATAAATAAGCCGGTGCAGGATGCCGGCAAGGTGGCGATATCAATCGCTGGTACTATTTACTCCCGCAATTGCCGCAATACGCCTGCCGCGATGGCCTCCAGCGGTAGAACTTCGTCCACTGCACCCGCGCGCACCGCTTCCTTGGGCATGCCAAACACCACGCAACTGTCTTCATCCTGTGCCAGGTTGTAGGCGCCTGCCTGCTTCATTGCCAGCATGCCCTGGGCGCCGTCGGCACCCATGCCGGTGAGGATGACGCCCACAGTACGCTTGGCGCTGAGTTGGGCGATGGAATGAAACAGTACATCTACCGCCGGTCTATGCCGGTTGACCCGCTCGGTGGCCAGTAGTCTGCAGCAGAGATGGCCGGCCTCACGTTCCAGGGCAAGGTGGTAGTCACCGGGCGCGATATAGACGTGGCCGGGGCGCAGGCGCTCGCCATGTTCTGCTTCCTTGATGGTGAGAGCGCAGATACCGTTGAGGCGGTTGGCGAATGGCTGGGTAAAGGCGGGGGGCATATGCTGCACCACGACGATGGGTGGCATCTCGGCCGGCAAGCCCAAAAGGACGGTCTGCAAGGCTTGGGTACCACCGGTAGAGGCGCCGATGGCGACCAGCCGGGTGTGCATGATATTGCTGCTGACGCCAGCGATGGCAGGTACGGGCTTTGCCACGGAAAGGTTTGCGGCCCTGGGCTGGCGCAGGCTCAGGCGTGCGCTGGCCGCCATGCGGAGCTTTTCGACTATCTCTTCGCCAGCTTCGCGCAAACCCCGCTGCAGATCGCGCGGCTTGGCCACGCAGTCGACGGCACCGAGCTCCATGGCACGCAAAGCGGTGTCGGAGCCGGCGCCGGTCAGGGTAGAGATCATGATGACCGGTGTGGGCTTGAGCCGCATCAGCTTGTCTAGGAAATCCAGCCCATTCATCCTGGGCATCTCGATATCGAGGGTGATGGCATCGGGCGAGAGTGTACGGATCAGCTCGCGCGCGGCCAGCGGATCTGGCGCTGCGCCGACGACCTCCATATCGGGCTCGGCATTGATGATGCTGGTCAGCAGCTTGCGCATGAGCGGCGAGTCATCCACCACGACCACGCGTAGGGTCTTTTTCATCGCGGCTTCTCCGGTGCATCGGGCATAAACAGTTCCACCGAGCCTTCGATATTGTCGCGTTGCAGATGTGCGCGGTAATCCAGCTCACGCTGCAGGATGGTGTCGTTGTGCAGCACGGTAATACGTTTGACTCTGACCTTGCCACTATCGCTGAAGAAATAGACTTTGCGTGGCTGCTGCCCCAGCAGGTCTTCCGCCACAATGGGAATGCCTTCGTCGTGCAGGTAGTGCTGGATGAATGCGGCATTGCGCTTGCCTATGTTGACGGCCCCCATGCCGTGCAAGACATCGCCGCCACCAAACACCTTGGCTTCGACATAGCGACGTTCTGCTCCCAGTTTGAGCATGTCGTTCAGCAGGGCCTCCATGGCATAAGCACCATAGCGGGTGGGTAGGCCTATCAGTGGGTGGGCGGTATCGCCACGGCCATCGGGCAGCATGAAGTGATTGATACCGGCAATGCCATTGATGCGGTCGCGCAGGCAGACCGCAATGCAGGAGCCCAAAACCGTGACCAGCAAGGTCCCCCGGCCGGTGGCGTAGTATTCGCCCGGCAGTATCTTGGCGGCCTCGCGTTCAAAGTGCTTGTCGTAGTAGCGATTTGGGGCTGCTTTTTCGTGCCAGCGTTCGTTCATGGCCGCGGCCCTTTGGCTCGATAGGCCGTCTTGCCCACCGTCTCCAGTATCAGCCCGCTACCCTGGGGATTCTCTGAGTGGCCCAGAAACAGCACACCTTGGGGCTTGAGTTGGCTGACCAGCCTGGCTGTGAGGGTGTATTGGTCCTCGCGCTTGAAGTAGATCAGCACATTGCGGCAGAAGATGAAATCAAAATGTCCGGCGATGGGCCAACGGGCTTCCAGCAGGTTGCAGGGCATGAAGCTGACCATGCGCTTGAGTTCCGGACAGACCCTGGCGTAGCCATGGCGCTTGCCGGTACCGCGCTGGAAGAATTGCCGTATGCGCTCCAGTGGCATCTTGGTGACCCGCTCCAGCGAATAAATGCCTTGTTCGGCATGGGCCAGCGCCCGGATGTCGATGTCGCTGGCGACGATCTCCACAGGGGTATCAAAACGGCCATAGGCCTCGGCTACGGTCATGGCAATGGTATAGGGCTCTTCTCCGGTGGATGCTGCCGCGCACCAGATGCGACTGGGCTCTCGCCCGCGCGCGTGCAGCAGTTCACTTAGCATCTCGAAATGATGGGGCTCGCGATAGAACGCTGTCAGATGGGTGGTGAGTGCGCTGGTGAAGTCTTCCCATTCGGGGTGGGTGGCGTCCTTGCGCAGCAGGGTAAGGTAGGACGTGATGCTGGGCAGGCCCAGTGCACGTACGCGCTTGGACAAGCGGTTGTAGACCATGTGCTGCTTGCACTCGGCCAGTGCCACACCTGCTCGCTCACGTATCATTTCACGGGCCAACTGGAAGTCGGTCCCGGTATAGGCGAAGTCGCGGGCGGCATTGAGCACGCGGGGCGAGCCGGGGGGGTTACCCGCCATTGCGGCTCCCCCCTGCGCCATGCTGTCTTGGCGGGACAATTAGAACTCCGACCAATCCTCGTCGTCATGCTTTCCCGCTGCCACCGGTTGGGCTGCCTTGGCGACGGCGGGGTGAGCCGATTTGGCGACCGGCTTGTGCCCCACCGCCTTGGTTGCTGGACGGCTGGCAACATGGCGTGGGGCAGGGCTGCTGCGTACGCTGCGTACATCGTCCAGCTTGAAGCGGTTGACGGCTTCCATCAGCAGGCGCGCCTGATCTTGCAGCGAGCCGGCGGCGGCGGCGGCTTCTTCCACCAGGGCGGCGTTCTGCTGGGTCACTTCGTCCATTTGGGTCACGGCCGTATTGACCTGCTCGATGCCGGAACTCTGCTCGGCCGAGGCATTGGAGATGTCCCCCATGATGCCGGTGACCTTGCGTATGCTGCCGACCACTTCTTCCATGGTAATGCCGGCGCGATCCACCTGGGCGGTACCCACGGTCACGCGTTCCACCGAGTCACCGATCAAGGATTTGATCTCCTTGGCTGCGGCCGCCGAGCGCTGCGCCAGGCTGCGCACCTCGCCTGCCACCACGGCAAAGCCACGGCCCTGCTCGCCTGCGCGGGCGGCCTCGACTGCGGCATTCAGGGCCAGGATATTGGTCTGGAAGGCAATACCGTCGATGACGCCGATGATGTCCACGATCTTCTTGGACGATTCGTTGATCTCGGCCATGGTGGTGACCACCTGGCCCACAGCCTCGCCACCCTTCTGGGCAATGCCGCTGGCGCCTTCGGCCAGGCGGTTGGCTTCTCGGGCATTCTCGGCATTCTGTTTTACGGTGGAGGTCAGTTCCTCCATGCTGGCGGCAGTTTCTTCCAGGCTGGCGGCTTGCTCCTCGGTACGCTGGGAAAGGTCGATATTGCCAGCGGCAATCTCCTGCGAGGCCGTGTTGATGGTCTCCACGCTGGTGCGTATATCACCCACGATTTGCAGCAGACCGTCATTCATGGAGCGTAACGCCTTGATCAACTGACCGGTTTCGTCGTTGCGATCAGTTTCTATCTTCTGGGTCAGGTCACCGGCGGCAACACCCTCGGCCAATGCCACGGCCTGGCGTATGGGCTGGACTACCGAGCCGGTAATCATCCAACCCGCCACAATGCCTATCAGCAATGCAATGACCGCCACGGCTATCATCAGGTTGCGGGCGAACAGGTAATTGGCGTAGGCCTCATCGTATTTTTCCGCTGCGGCAGCCATCTGAAACTCGATGAATTCGGAGACGGTGGACTGCAGCTTGTCCTGTGCCGCCTTGAGCGGCCCATGCAGCATGACCGTGGCTTCGGCATTCTTGTTTTCACCGCCAAGGCGCAAGACCTCCTTCTCTATCGGTTCGGTTTGCACGCTCAGTTCATTCAGCGTGACCAGGCGTTTTTTGCCGCCCTCGGAGATGGTCAATTCTTCCAGCTTCTTCATGGTGGCATTGAAGTCGGAGACCGATTTGGCGTACACCGCCCGGCTTTGCGTGATACCGGCCTCATCGGTATAGAGAATGACGTCCCGCATGGCGATGGTGCTGGCATTGACGGAGTCGATCAGATCATTGGCAAGCTTGACCACCACAGCCCGGCGATTGGCCATATCGTCCAGGTCATTGGCAAGATTGCCCATGCGGTTGATGCTGATGGCAACAACGGCGATCAGCAGAAACAATATCAAGCCAAAGCCAAAGCCAAGCCGCAAACCTATTTTCCAGTTCTTCATTTTCCCCACTCCCTTAGCTAACGATTTCTTGCTTAAGCCGCGCTGGCTGCTGCATCCGCTACCAATTCCATTTCACGCCCGGTCATCAATTTTTCGATGTCGACCAGAATCAGCATGTGCTCATCCATGGGGGCCAGCCCCACGATGTAGGCGGTGTCTACCGCCGCACCAAAATCCGGGGTGGCCTGTACGATGTTGTCGGTCAGGGCAATCACATCCGAGACCCCATCCACCACAGCACCTACTACCCGGCCCGCCAGGTTGAGGATGATGACCACGGTAAACTCGCCATAGCTGGGTTCGCCGATGGCGAACTTCACCCGCAGGTCGGTGATCGGTACGATGGCGCCACGCAGGTTGATCACCCCCAGGATGAAAGGGGGGGCGTTCGCGATCCGGGTGGGGGGCTCAAAGCCGCGTATCTCCTGCACCTTGAGGATATCGATGGCGTATTCCTCTTCCCCCAGGGTGAAAACCAGGTGCTCACGGCTGTTGCTGTTGTGTTCCATGCCTGTTCCTTCCTGCGTCGCTGTTATGCCTTACGCGCCAGTGCGCTGACGTCCACGATCAACGCCACCCGGCCATCCCCCAGAATGGTGGCGCCCGACATGCCCTGAACCCTGCGGTAGTTGGCTTCCAGATTCTTGACCACCACCTGCTGCTGCCCCAGTAGTTCATCTACCCACAGTGCCATTTGCTGATTGCCCGATTCGATCAACATGACGATGCCCTCGGTAGGCTGGCTGGATTTGGGCGTACAGCCCACCACCTCGTGCAGGGCAATCAGCGGCAGGTAGTCGTTGCGTACCTGTACCACCCGGCCGCGGCCGTTGACGGTGCGGCATTGCTCGGCCACCGGCTGCAGCGACTGGCGTATGGCATTGAGCGGCAGGATGTAGGTTTCACCGCCACTGCCCACCAGCATGCCGTCCAGAATGGCCAGGGTCAGCGGCAGCCGTATCCGCATGGTGGAGCCGAAGCCGGACATGGATTCAATCTCGACGCTGCCGCCCATGGACTGGATGTTCTTGCGTACCACGTCCATGCCTACGCCACGGCCTGATACATCGGTGACCTCGGCGGCGGTGGAGAAGCCTGCCTCGAAGATCAGCATCCAGACATCCTGATCCGTCATGCCATCGGCCAGGGGCAAGCCGTTTTCGCGGGCCTTGGCCAGGATGCGTTCACGGTTCAGGCCGGCGCCATCATCACGAACCTCGATCACCACATTGCCACCTTGCTGGAAGGCGGCCAGAGTAAGCATGCCGGTCTCTGGCTTGCCACGGGCCACGCGGGTCTCGGTAGACTCGATGCCATGGTCCAGGCTGTTGCGCACCAGGTGGGTGAGCGGGTCCACCAGCTTTTCGACAAAGCCTTTATCGAGTTCGGTCTGCTCGCCCACCAGCCGCAGCTCTACCTTTTTACCCAGCTTGGCCGCCAGATCGCGCACCACGCGGGGAAAACGGCTGAACACCGTGGACATCGGTATCATGCGGATGGACATGACCGATTCCTGCAGCTCTCGGGTATTGCGTTGAAGCTGGTCTATACCAGCCAGCAGGCGGGTATGCAGCAAGGGGTCCAGGCCTGAGGCACTCTGCGCCAGCATCGACTGGGTAATGACCAGTTCGCCCACGAAGTTGAGCAACTGATCCACCTTGGTCACATCCACCCGTATGGTGGCGGCTTCGCCCTTGTCGCCAGCACGGCGGTTATGCTGGGCGGCCTCTGCCAATTTGCTCGCCTCAGCGGCCTTTGCTGCTGCAGCCTGGGCTTCGGCTTGCTCGGCCTGCCGCGCGGCTTCTGCCTGCTTGACGGCCTGGGCATCGAGATAGCCGTAATCGACCCCTTCACGGCCAGCTGGGGCATCGGGGGCGATGCTGGGCAAGGGTTCAAAGAAGCCGTAATCGGTATCACCCGCGCTGGCGCCAGCATCTGTCTGTGCCGGTAGCGGCTCGAAAAAGCCGAATGCTTCGGTGGCTTGGGCAGGGCTATCTTCAAAGAAGCCGAAGTCCGTGCCTTCGCTGGCTGTGCTGGAGGGGGGCGTAGCGACGCTCCCTGCGGCAGGCGGTGTGGGTTCAGGGTGGTGGCTCTGTAATTCAAACCGGTCAGATGGCAGGACAAACGCCAGTGATTCGCGCAGATCTTCGCCGGAATCCAGGCTCTGTATGGCAAGCTGCAGCAGCAGGAGTTCGCCTTCATGCTGGCGGGCGAGTTCGGTGATGGCGCCCAGATTGGCTAGAGAAGCGAGCAGGGCTGCCGTATCTGCCGCAGGGTCCAACCGCAGGTTCAGGCGCCAATCTGTTGGCGATGGTGCGAGTGTGGCGACGTAGACATGCGCCTCGGGGGCGTCTGGCGGTATTTCGCCGGCAGCGTGCTCCAGCGCTTCCAGCGCGCTTTGCACCGTGGCGATGCCCGCCAGGTCTGGCGTGGCGCCATCGCGGTGTACTGCCACCATATTGGCGAGTACATCCCCGGTTCGCAGAAAGATATCCACCATCTCGGGCGTGATGGCCATGCTGCCTTTGCGTACCCTATCCAGCAGGTTCTCCAGGATGTGGGTGAGCGCAGCCAGGTCATTGAAACCAAAGGTGCCCGCACCGCCCTTGATAGAATGCGCTGCGCGGAAAATGGCGTTGAGGTCTTCGCTATCGGGTGCGTTCAGGTCCAACCCCAATAGCAGCGACTCAAAACTGGCCAGGTGTTCTTCGGCTTCTTCAAAGAAGGCGCCAAAGAACTTGCTGAGATCGACTTCCATCCTTGCTCCCCAAGGCCGGCAGCTCAGGCTGCCAGGCTATCTGCCGGGAGACACCTGCAAACCCCTTCATGGCGTTGCTGTGAGAGTTTGACCAATCCCGCAACGCTGGGTCTTGCTGGCAGCTCCTGCTGTGCTTCGCCCTTAAGAGCTGCTAACAAAACCTTCTGGCGTTGTTGTGCGAGCTTGCCGTACCTACGTACTGCCAGCTGCGCGCGCCATCGCTCGCACGCCTAGCCAGAAACGCTAGGCTGGTTTTTGTTAGCCGCTCAAAACAGGGCTGTTTTCGTGTGGTCCTACACTGTGGGTGCTTTGCCCTAGTGGTATTTTCGGGCCAGGTTGCGGCTCGCTTGTGACGATCTATCTCGGTTACCCAATCAACTTGCGAACCACATCGACCATGGTTTGTGGATTGAACGGTTTGACTATCCAGCCGGTGGCACCCGCAGCGCGGCCGGCCTGTTTCATGGCGTCGCTGGATTCGGTGGTGAGCATCAGGATGGGCGTGGTCTTGTAGGAGGGCAGGCTGCGCAGGGCCTTGATCATGCTGAGGCCGTCCATGCCAGGCATGTTCTGGTCGGTGATGATGAGGTTGCAGGGATTGGACTTGGCCTGGTTGAGGCCGACATTGCCGTCGCCTGCTTCAATCACCTCATAGCCAGCATTCTTGAGGGTAAAGCTCACCATCTGGCGGATGGAAGGGGAGTCATCAACAGTCAATATGGTCTTCATGATTTGCTGCTCGCTCCTCGAATACCGGGTGGGGTAGCTCTACTAGCACACCAGCGGTACGTGGTTGATATGCGCTTCTTCAGCCATGAGCATCTGAAAATCCCGATACTCAGAACAGGTCTACGCCGCCTTGGCTGATATTGCTTTGTGCTACCGGGTTGTGGGCCAGGTTGGCCGCGGTTTCATCCAGTTTGTCCTGGCAGCGCGCCAATGCATCGCTGCCGCCGCCAGCTTGCAAGGCCTTGCGGCACTCTGCTGCTGCGTCGGCCGCCACCAACAGACCGTCCAGCCGCCGACGCGCATGGCCCAGCAACTGGTTCACCATGTCCTGGAACTGCAGTGCCATGGTGGCATCGGCAATGCCACCCTCGGTGGTGCGGGCAATGTCGTGCAGTGAGCCGAGCGCTTGGTCCTGGTTGTCGTGCAGTTTTTTCAGGTCGACCAGGGTGTTGTCGACGTTATGGCGTACCCGTTCGGTTTCTGCGCCCTGGCGACTGGCCAGCTCGCCCGCGGCGGATTCCATGCTGACGATGCTGGAGCGCACACCGCCCATATGGTCACGGATGCGGGTACTGAAATCACGGGTATGTTGCGACAGCTTGTGGACTTCCTCTGCTACCACGGCGAAGCCGCGGCCTGCTTCGCCTGCGCGGGCAGCCTCTATGCTGGCGTTGAGCGAGAGGAAATGTATCTTCTTGGCGATATCGTCCAAACCGGCCAATTGCTCGATCATCTGATTGACTCGGCTGCTCATGGCGATCATTTCCTGCGTCAGATGGGCGGCAGTAGCGCTGTTCTCGGCCATTACCTTGCCCACGGTACTCAGCGTATCGCCCGTCTCGTTGATCAGCGCCTCGGCGCCGCTACCCAAACTGCCTTGGGCGATATCCTGCTGCTGGCGGGCTGAGACGGCAATGACGGTAAAGCTGCGGGTAAGGCTGGAAATAGCGTCATTCAGCAGGCTTTGCACCCGGCTTACTTCGTCACTGGCGGCACGGCTTTGTTGCCGTAGCAGGGCGTCCAGTGATTGGTTCAGGCGTGTATCTGCAACCGGTGGCTGCGGCACATCATGTGTGGGCAGTGCCTGGCTGCCATAGCCCGATGGGGCTGGTCGCCAGAGCGCCACAGCCAGGGCTGCCAGTGCTGGCAGCGGGATCAACCATGCAGGAGCGGACAAGGCCAGCAATATGCCGCTCAATACGAGCGCAACCAGGAAAACCGCAGGACGGAACAAGCTCGCTCCTCTCGAAAACAATGCTTTGGCTGTCTACCGGTGGCCAGGGACGGCAATGTTTCGATATGCCGTACTCCAGGCAGCCGACACCCTTATATTGCGGGCGTGTGGTTCTTTATCCGTGGCGTACTGCAGGATTGCAAGGTGACCTTGGAACTTTTTTGTAATCTTGCTTTGGGGACGACCTACGCCATAGCAGCGAGCGTGGCGTACACTAGAAATATAAGCACACCCTATATGTGCGGTATCGAATTAAAGGCGGACATCATGTTTGGTTTCAAAAAGAAGGAGCCCTATCTGACTGTGTCCTGCAAGGGGCGCAAGCTGGATGGGCAGGCCGTGCTGGCACTGCAGGTGGCGGAGCTGGATTTGCCGGCCATCGTGAAGAAGGCTGATACGGTGGAGGCCTGCAGCCGCGTGTCGTTCGGCAAGATCTATCAGAAACCCGGTACCTTGCTAGATGACAACGATACCGACGATCAAGGCTATACCGCGCGATTTGACAAAATCACCAAATCCATCGGGGTCAACTTGCGGCAGGGTTATATGCGCCAGACCTTGGTATTTGCGACGCGCGATCCTGATACCGTTTGCGCCGAATTGGGCCTGAGCCTGGAAGTGGAAGGGCCGTCTGAGCCCACCGTGAGCTAGACGGGGGGAGCCATGCGCTACTGCTTGCCTTGCATGGCCGGTATATTGAATATTCTGGCCTTGTGGATATTGACTGCTACGCCAGCTATGGCGGCCGGCACGACGGATTGTGCCCGCCCCTGGCGATTGGGTTACACGCTGTTCTGGCTGGATGCGGAAGGAGACCAGCCTGCCCGCCCGGGTTCTGTACGGGGGGTGGATTATGATCTGATCAATGAACTGGCCCGTCGCGTGGGGTGCTCCACCATACAGATGCAGATGCCGCTTACCCGGGTGCTGAAGCAGGTGGAGAGTGGTGGCGTGGATATCAATGGGCAAAAGGTCTGCACCCCTGAGCGGGGCCGCTACGCTTGGCTTTTGCCCTATCTGCGTGGCAAGAACCATATCCTGTTCAGGCGCGACCAGGGCTTTCCCGCGAAGATGCAGGATGCGCTGGCCGATGATCGCCTACGCATCGGTGTGGTACGCGGTGGCGTCTATGGTGCTGCCTACGACAACCTGCTGCTGTCGTTCCGGGCTCGTGGCAAAGTGGTGGAGGAGCCCGATCTGGATAGCCTTTACCGGGTATTCAGGCTGGGCCGTGTCGGCGCGATCATCTCGACGCCGCCAACCTATCAGGCCATGCTGGGCCAGCGTTATCTGGATGAACAGGTGATGGTGGTGGATTGGGCGCCCGATGAACCGGTTTACCCGGTCTGCCTGCTGTTGTCGCGCAAGAACTTCAATGCGGAACAGGCTGCCAATGTGGCAGCTGCTCTCAAGACCATGCGCCAAGATGGCACCATACAGCGCATACTGGCGCGCCACCTGGGGGCGAAGGTGGGGGGTAGCCTGTTGTTGTCGGCGGATACCCCGGCGTTGCTGGATACGCCGCGCTGAGGGCGTGGGTGGAATCCCTCGCTCCAGGCAGGCTGGCCTGAGCAAGGCCAGCCTCTATCTCGAGGTACGCTCAATCCAGCTTCAATGCCTCGGCTATGCCAGACCACGGCACATATTTGAAGTTCTGCGGGCCATCAGGCAGGCGCTTGTGACCATCCTGCACTACCAGCATGCCCTCCTGCCAGCCCGTCCCCAGATTGGCCGAGGTGACATCCAGGCCGTCGGTTTCGGATGCGGCATCAATGCCACGATCCAGATTGATGCCGACCCGGAAAGCACCACGGTAGCGATAGGGCGCCTGCGCATCCAGCACCACATAGCTGTCATTGCCCTGGCTGGAGACCAGCAGGTAGGTATGGCGGGGCCCGTAGTACAAGGCCATACCTTCCACATCGGCCTGCAAACGCTGGCCTACCGGCAAGATCAGGCGCGCCTGGCTGGGGGCGTCGGCACGCGCCGAGGTAGTCCAGACGCCCTTGTCCTCTTCACCGAAAAACAGCACGCCCTCGGCATCATGAGCGACACAACCCTCAGGCTGGCTACCGGTGCGGAACTCACGTAGCAGATGGCCTTGCAGCTTGCCGTCCTGCATGGCCAGGCGGTAGTGCAGGAAGCGGCCATCCTTGTCGTTGACAAACGCTTCCAGTCCGCCACCTTTGGGCTGGTAGAGGCAGACACCGTAGATGTCCTGCTGCCCGGTAGGTATGCGCCCCAGTTCGCTGACCACGCCATTGCTGCCGATGTTGAACACCACCAAGGCCAGATCATCGCGGTGGGTGGCTACCGCGAGATCCAGCGTCTGCGTGCCGAGTTTGACCTGCTGGCGTATGTCCACATTATTGAGGCGGCCTACCGCCAACAGCTGTTTTTCCTTGCCCTGCAGATCGTAGACCAACAATCCTTGCTTCTTATTGGTGCCCAGCACACGGCTGTCGGCACGGTTGGACGGATTGATCCAGATAGCGGGGTCGTCGGCGGCGTCACCGAGCTTGGCTACTGGGTCTGTCTGCGCCAGCGGCAGGACGATGGGTAGTGTGTCTGGCTTGGTGGGGGCTTTGGTTGGCCAACGGCTAAGCTGCCACTGGGCTGTGCGGGCATCGCGTACCAGGATGCCCTGCGCCAGGCTGGCTATGCCATCACGCTCATGCGCCTGCGGCAGGCGGCGGAGGTATTGCCAGGCTTGATCAACGTAACGCACCAAGTGCAACGCCAAGCCAGCCTGATCGAGTACTGCCACCCCGCCGGGCAGTGCCACCACCTGGCTGGCGCCGCCCTTGAGCTTGCCATAAGGCTGTTTCAGCAGTACCGCCTGGCGCTGGAATGGGCGCTCGGCATCGGCTGGGTAGGCCCAGACACCAAAATCCTCTTCCACCAGCAATAGCTGGCGGCTGGCATCATCGACCTGGCAGTGGACCACGCCCGGTGGCAGTGACAGGTTGCGTACCTTGCGGGCTGGGCTCGCCGAGAGCAGCCATTGTTCCCCCTGGCCTTCCTCGCCGATCAAAAACGCGTGTAGCAGGGCTTGCGGGTCACGATAGAGGCAGAGTGCTTCCACGCTGAAACGCGTAGCTGGCAAAGTCGCTAGCCTTTGCAACTGGCCGGGCCTGGCATCAAGCAGCTGTACTTGCTGGCTGCCGTAGTCGACCACGGCCGCGATATGGCCGCGTGCATCCAGTTGCGTGGATTTGATGGCCAGCCGGCCAGTTTCCTGGCCTTGCCCGTCCAGCTGCCGCAATTGATGCTGCTCGCGGGCCAGCCAAAAGCCGCCATCCAGTGCGGCCAGTTGTTCTGCCGGGTGTACGGCGGCGGGCAGGCCGGTGGGTTGGGCCGAAGCGATCAAGCTGGCCAGATAAAGTACCGTAACGATAGTTTTTTTCATCGGTTTGTTCTCGCGTCTACGGATCAATTGAGCGTGTACTTCAGGCCGAGCTTGTAGGTGCGGCCATAGGTCTCGAACTGGGCATTGTGGCGGCGCTGGCCCATGTAGGCGTAGTAGGGCTCATTGCCCAGGTTCAAAGCCTCGAAGCTCAGCATCATGGCCTTGCCCAGCTTGTAGCTGGCTGAGAAGTCGTACTGGGTCTGGCTTGCTACATAGAGATCGCGGCGGGCGTCCAGTACATCGCTGACCTCCAGCAGATAGGCCGACTTGTAATTGGTGGCCAGGCGCAGGCTGACGGGGCCGCTTTCGTAGCCCAGCGTCAGGTTTGCCGTGCGGTCTGACTGGCTGGGCAGGGGAACATCACGCGCCACCATCCGGCCCAAGTCTGCATCGTAACGGCTGATGCTGGCGATGGAGTCGGAAAAGGTGGCATTGGCTGACAGCAGCCAGCCCTGGGCGAATGACTGTACGTAGTTCAGTTCCACGCCACGGACGCTGGCCCTGCCGCCATTGGCAAAGCTGCTCGCCTCGTCAAAGTCTGTCCAGCGGCCGGTACCGGCCAGGTCGGTGCCGTAGATGAAGTTGTCCATGCGCTTGTGGAATACATAGGCCGACAGGGTGCCGGCTGTGACCAGGCGCTGTTCCAGACCGAGGTCCAGGTTGCGGGATTCCAGCGGCTTGAGGTCGGGGTTGCCAAAGCTGGCTTCATCGCCATCGATGACAAAGCCGGGCGCCATCTGACCGAAGGTGGGGCGCACCACGGAATGCGTCAGCGCCATCCGCAAACTGGTGTGTCGATCCAGATCATGGCGGGCGTGCAGCGCAGGCAGCCAGTGGTGGTATTTGCGCGCTGTGTGGCTGGCGATGAAGCTGCCATTTTCCAGTCCGGTGCCATCAGCCTTGAGCCGGGTGCCTTCATAGCGCACCCCCGCCAGCCAGCGCCAGTCTCCGGTTTCGAACTGGGCTTGCAGATAGGCGGCGCGAATCCTTTCCGTCAGGCTGAAGTCATTCACGCGGGAGCCTTCTTCATCGGCATAGGCAGTGCGGTCCAGCTTACCCAGCAGGCTATCTATCTTGCTGGCATCAATACGTGGACCAAAACGGCCCAGTTTCCAGTCTGCTGCACCGTCACTGTAGTGGCTCAGCTGAAGCTGGCTTTCGTTCTGGCCGGCATCGTCGAGATCCTCGAACAACCAGATGTCTTCGTCGCCGGTTTTTTCGCGATGGCTGGCCTTGCCACCGAACTTGAGCCTGATGTCGGCCTGACCCACCTGCAGGTTGCGTGCAAGATCAAGGCGGAGGTGGCGTTCCCTGTCCTTGAACTGGGTATGTGCCAGCTCAACCTCCTTGAGGCCATAGGCCTGGGCGTCGTACAGGCTGGCAGGCCCCACCAGGGTAGGTTGCTCACCATTGTGGAAGCCGACATCGGCAAAGCTGTCGCTACCCTCGAATGCGGCACCGGCTATGTGGTCGGGGGTGGTCTCGCTGGCACGGCTGATACCCCCGGCAAGCTTGAGCTGCCATGGCCCAAGCTGCTGCTCGGTACCCAGCGTCAGCGACAGTATCTTCTGGGTTTCCTTGCGTGACTTCAGTTCACGGGTGGATTCAGCCTCACCCAGCTCGCCAGCATCCTGCGCCTCATCAAACTCGATGACATGCGCCTGCCGCTCTTCGGTGTCGCTATAGCGGCTCAGCAGGGTACGGGCATAGTAGCGCTGGCCGGCAACTGCCTTGTAGTCCAGATTGAAAGCCATTCCCAGTCGCTCGCGCGTGATCAGGTAGTTGCGGTTCTCAAACTCTTCCAGCAGCACCTTGTCGTCGTCAAAGTCCCAGTTGCCGCCGGTTTCGATATTGGCGGAGCCGAACTTGCGTTTCTCCAGGCTTAAACCTGCAGCCAGGCCCAGTTTTCCGTCCAGGTAACGGTCGGCAAAGGTGGTGGCGATCTTGGGGCTGGTCTGGCCGGTATGCTGGTCATGGCTGGCTTCTGCCTCGAATGAGCTGAATCGGCCAGGGTAATCGAATGCCGAGACGGTCTTGACCTCCACCGTGCCGCCGATGGAGTTGGCATCCTGATCGGGGGTAAGGGTTTTCTTGACCTCCAGTGAGCGTATGAGGGCGCTGGGTATGACATCCAGCATCACGGCACGACGATCACTCTCGGGTGAGGGAATCAGCCCGCCATTGATGGTGACGCTGTTGAGATCAGGCCCCAGGCCGCGAACCCGGATATATCGGCCCTCGCCCTGGTCGCGTTCTACCGAGACACCGGGTACGCGCTGCAATGCTTCGGCGGCATTTGTGTCTGGCAGGGCGCCGATGGCATCGGCGTGCACCACGCTGACAATGCTGTCATCTGCTTGCTGTACATCCAGTGCATTCCGGATGCGGGCGGCCTGGCCGGTTACCGTAATGGTTGTTACCGGTGCTTCGTCGGCGGCATGCGTACCTTGCATCAGGCTTGCGATGCAGATGGCCATGACGGTACGGCACGGTGTGAGGTGCGACTTCATTGCTTCTCCCTGAGCGATGACGGCGGCTTGCCTGGTTGGCAGGCCGCGCTTCGGGGAGGCAAGCTAGGGTGGGTAGATTGCGTTTTCGTGACGTTGTCCCCAGCGGGACGTTGGAAGGGGCTTGGACAGCATCAATGGCCGTTGCGATGAGCCGGAATGCCCAGGGTAAAACCCAGTGTGGGTAAGGGGGCTGCGCGGAAATCGGGGTGCCAGTGCCGGTAGATGAGCTGAATTGCCCCCCAAGGGGTTTGCAATGGTGCTGACATGCGCGAGACGTAATCTGGCGGTCATCTTGGCAACGACGGTGTACCACCATGCTGCATCTCTATCGTGTTCCGCTGCTTGTGTTTGGGCTGGCCTTGCTGGGCCTACTGTTGCTCTACCAAGGCCTGGGCGAACTCAAACCAAGGGCTGACTGGCAGTGGATGGATGTCGTGGGTGAAGGCGGTACTGCGTTGATGGCCACGATCTGGCTGCTGCAGATATTGAGCAGCAGACCACGGGGCAGGGTAACGGCCTTGCTGGGGCTGGGTTTGGCAGGGGTGGCGCTGGGTGGAATGGCGGATTGCCTGGACGAGTTCTTTCGCCTGCAAGCGGGTGCGAACTGGGACAACTGGCTGGAATCGGCGCTTGGTCCCCTGGGCATGCTGACGCTGACGGTAGGGTTGTACTTCTGGCGCCAGGAGCAGTTTTCCCTGAATGAGCAGCTACTCAAGCGCGAGCGGCTGTTTCGCGATCATCGGGTATTTGATCGTATCACCCAACTGGCCAATGCCGAGTACCTGCAGCAGCAGGTGGCGCTGGAGCGGGCAGCGCGCCCACAAGCGCCTTGCTCGGTGATATTGCTGGATATAGACCGGTTCCACGCGATCAATCGGGCCTATGGGCATGGTGAAGGAGATCGCCTGCTCCAGGCCATCAGCCACTTGTTGTTGCTGAACCTGGGTAACGACGACCTGCTGTGCCGCTATGCTGGCGACCGTTTTGCTATCCTGCTGCCAGGGACAGATCATGCCACCGCCGGCCGCATCGCCAGCCACCTGCGCAGCGTGGTGGGCCAACTGGCCTGGCATACCCGGCAGCAAGGCATCCGGCTACATCTAGGTGCCAGAGTGGTCAGCGCCGTGATGGCAGGCGATGTGGTTACGCAACTGGCCGCGCTGAATGCGGAGCTGGAACCCGCCATGCCGCTCCAGGCGCAGGCATCCTGAGCCTATGCTGGCCGATTGCTATAGCCGGGATACACCGCTGCTGCCTGCCATGCATCAGCCAGCCCTGCTATCGTCGCTGGCGGCACGGCGCGATATGGCAAGCGATATGCTGCTGCGCGGTACAGGCTTGGACGCGTTGGCCTTGAGCGAGGGGAGGGCAGCGGTCAGCCCCGCGCAGCTATTGGCCATGCTGGCCAATCTGGCCAAACAGGATGGGCAACGCGATGTGGCGTTCGAACTGGGGCAGCAATGGCTGCCTGGTCACTATGGCACTATCAGCCTGGCTTTGTTGCAAGCGCCAAATCTGGCTGAGGCCTTGTCCTTGCTGATAACCCATCAGGATCAGCTATGTCCGCTGCTGGGGCCCAGGTTACAGGTGGAAGGTGGGGAACTGCTGCTGTACTGGACCGATAGTGTGGGAGTGGCTGCCTTGATGCCGTTTCTGGTCGAGCTGCACATGACGGCCGTGAGCGCCCTGTGCCGCTGGCTGGCCGACGAGCCATTGCCCTGGCGCTACTGCTTCAATCGCACGCCACCACGCAATTTGGCGCAGCATCAGGTGCACCTCGGTAGCCACCTGCAGTTTGGTTGCCAGCTGGATGCCATGGTGCTGGATAGCCAGTGGCTGCACCAGCCTTGGCCCCGTAGCAATCCTGCGGCTTATGCCATGCTGAAGCAGCAACTGCTCAGGCAGGGCAGGCCACAATACAGCCTGGTGCAGGTACTGTACGACCGCCTGCATGCCCAGATAGGCAATCCACCGACACTGGAAGAGGCTGCCACCCTGCTGGCCACCAGCCCGGCGACCCTCAAGCGCCACCTGGCCAAGCATGGCACGCACTTCCAGGCCTTGCTGGACCTGGTGCGGACGCATGAATCACTGCGCCTGATGCAGTACCACGGCTATGGCCAGGAGGAACTGGCACAATATTTTGGCTTCCACGATGCCCGTAATTTTCGCCGGTCTTTCAAGCGGTGGACGGGCATGGCGGCGAGCCTGCCCTTTTCGTTGGCCGGTGCTCCCTGGTAGATGGCCTTGTTTGGCGCTTTTGAAAGGGCTGGCCTACCGGCGCCTCGCAGCGGATTTGCCTGCGAGGCGCCGGTAAACGCGGTCTAGACCGCCTGGCTGAAGCGCAAGTCACCGTCTACATAGTCCACCACCACTGTTTGCTTGGCGCTGAAGGCGCCGCCCAGTATGGCCTTGGCCAATGGGTTCTCGATTTCGCTCTGGATGGCGCGCTTCAAGGGGCGTGCGCCATAGACCGGATCGAAACCTGCAGTGGCGATGTGGCGTAGTGCCGCGTCGGTGACAGTCAGGCCCATGTCCATGGCAGCCAGCCTTGCTTGTAGGCGCTGCAGCTGGATGCGGGCGATACCGGCGATCTGATCCTCGCCCAGCGCGTGGAATACCACGACTTCGTCTATGCGGTTGAGGAACTCGGGACGGAAATGGCCCTTGACCTCGCCCATCACGGCCAGCTTGACCAACTGGTAGTCGTCGGTGGCCATGGCCTGGATATGCTGCGAGCCCAGGTTGCTGGTCATCACGATCACGGTGTTCTTGAAATCCACGGTACGGCCCTGGCCATCGGTCAGGCGACCATCGTCCAGCACCTGCAGCAGCACATTGAACACATCAGGATGGGCTTTTTCCACCTCGTCCAGCAGGATGACGCTATAGGGCTTGCGTCGCACGGCTTCAGTCAGGTAGCCGCCTTCTTCATAGCCTACATAGCCGGGTGGGGCGCCAATCAAACGGCTGACCGAGTGCTTCTCCATGAACTCGCTCATGTCCACCCGGATGATGTGTTCCTCGGTATCGAACAGGAAGCTGGCCAAGGCCTTGCACAACTCGGTCTTGCCCACGCCGGTCGGGCCCAGGAACAGGAAGCTGCCATAGGGCTTGTTGGGGTCGGCCAGGCCGGAGCGGGAGCGGCGGATGGCGTCTGCCACCAGGGTGACGGCTTCGTTCTGGCCTACCAGGCGCTGGTGTAGGGCCTCTTCCATCTTGAGCAGCTTGTCGCGTTCGCCCGACATCATCTTGCTCACCGGTATGCCGGTGGCGCGGCTGACTACCTCGGCGATCTCCTCGGCACCTACCTGGGTGCGCAGCAGCTTGTTCTGGGTGGTGCCGCTCTCGGCAGCCTCGGCGACATGCAGCTTGGCCTCCAGCTCGGGTAGCTTGCCATACTGCAGCTCGCTCATCTTCTGCCAGTCGCCACGCCGCCGCGCTTCCTCCATCTGCTGCTTGAGTTGTTCGATTTCTTCGCGTATGGCCTGGGAGCCCAGTACCGCCGCTTTCTCGACCTTCCATATTTCTTCCAGGTCGGAGTATTCCTTCTCTAACCGGCCAATTTCTTCTTCAATCAGGCCCAGACGGCGAATGGAGGCTTCGTCCTTCTCGCGGCGGATGGCTTCGCGCTCAATCTTGAGCTGTATGGTGCGCCGCTCCAGCTTGTCCATGACTTCGGGTTTGGAGTCGATCTCCATCTTGATACGCGAGGCAGCCTCGTCGATCAGGTCTATAGCCTTGTCTGGCAGGAAGCGGTCGGTGATATAGCGATGCGACAGCTCGGCAGCGGCCACGATGGCCGGGTCGGTAATCTCCACGCCGTGGTGTATCTCGTATTTCTCCTGCAGGCCACGCAGGATGGCGATGGTGGCTTCCACGCTGGGTTCGTCCACCAGCACCTTCTGGAAGCGCCGTTCCAGTGCGGCATCCTTCTCGATGTATTTGCGGTATTCGTCGAGGGTGGTGGCGCCCAGGCAATGTAGTTCGCCACGGGCCAGGGCGGGCTTGAGCATATTGCCAGCATCCATGGCGCCTTCTGCCTTGCCTGCGCCGACGAGGGTGTGGATCTCGTCGATGAAGATGATGGTATTGCCTTCGTCCTTGGCCAGCTCATTGAGCACGGCCTTGAGGCGCTCTTCGAATTCACCCCGGTATTTGGCGCCCGCCAGCAAGGAGGCCAGATCGAGTACCAGCAGCTTCTTGTGCTTGAGCGATTCAGGTACCTCGCCATTGATGATGCGCTGGGCCAGACCTTCGACGATGGCGGTCTTGCCCACCCCGGGTTCGCCTATCAGCACCGGGTTGTTCTTGGTTCGGCGTTGCAGTACCTGGATGGCGCGGCGTATTTCATCATCACGGCCTATCACCGGGTCCAGCTTGCCCTGGCGGGCTCGCTCGGTCAGATCCAGGGTGTATTTGCTGAGCGCCTCGCGCTTTTGCTCGGCATCGGCACTGTTGACGGCCTCACCACCACGCACGGCATCCACCGCGGCGGTGATGGCCTCCTTCTTGCCGCCGTTGTCCTTGAGCAGGCGGCCGGTTTCGCCTTTGTCCTCGGCCAGTGCCAACAGGAACAGATCGGAAGAAATGAACTGGTCGCCACGCTTGGTCGCGGCCTTGTCTGTCAGGTTCAGCAGATTGGCCAACTCTTTGGAAACCGTGATCTCGCCGCCCGTGCCACTTACCTGTGGCAGGCGCTTGATCGCACCTTCCAACCCGGTGCGCAGGGGGTTGATGTTGACACCCGCACGCGCCAGCAAGGAGCCCGCTCCCGATTCGGCGTCGTAAAGCAGGGCCAGCAGGGTGTGCTGGGGTTCGATATAGCCATTGTCGTTGGCAAGGGCCAGGCTCTGGGCGTCGGCCAGGGCTTGCTGGAATTTGGTGGTCAGCTTGTCGTAGCGCATGGTGATGGCTCCCGTTGTTCAATGCTTCCTAGTTGGGGTAAGTCTGCGCTGTTTTCAAGCAGAAGCTGCGTAATCGGGCGATAGGTTTGATCTTGGTCAAAATTGCCGGGAACTTGTGCCGCCGCCTGGCTGACTACCTTGTTAGCGTACCCAGGCAGGCTGGCGAAGCACCCCGCAGCCTGGCAGTACGTCGCCAGGGAAGCGGTCTCTTAGAGCCGATACAACAAGCTGAACCACGATGCGCGATGTGTCTGCAGTCGCAGGACAGTCGCAGCGGATGTCGCCGACCAGCCTCGCTTGGGTAGGGCCTGCATGCCAGGCCGCACCGGTAAAGCGAAGCGGAGACCGGTTGGTGGCACTGAATGACACTTGCTGGTAACGGGCATGGCAAGCGTCCAATCGGGGGAGGATAGCCATGGACTACACCCTGTTTGCCCAGACCGTCCTGCTATTGCAGGACAACCGGCTGGTGGTGATCGGACTTTGCCTGATATCGGCCATTCTGTTGTCGGAGTGGCTGCATCGCCTGCTGTCGCATCTGCCAGCGATTACCGGCTACCTGCTGACGGGCCTGTTGATGGGCCCTTATGTGCTGGGGGTGCTGGATGGCGAGAACCTGACTCAATTGAGCCTGTTCTCGGATATCGCCATCGGTATCTTGTTGTTCGAACTGGGGCGACATCTGGACTGGCGCTGGCTCAGGGGCGAGCCCCGTCTGGTCATGCTGATCCTGCTGGAAAGTCTGGCGGTATTCTTTGCCGTCTATCTGCTGCTCTGGGGCATGGGACTACAGCCCCTGGCGGCCGGACTACTGGCGATCATCGCCATCACTACCTCTCCCTTGATACTGCTGCCGGTATTACGCGAATCACGTGCTGAAGGCCGTGTCAGCGATTGGGCGCAGGTATTTGCTGCCGCCAATAACATGCTGGCCCTGGTGGCTGCGGTGCTACTGGTTGCCCTTGCCCATCTGGCCCAGACAGGTGGCTGGCAACAGACGCTGATCGGGCCCATGCGTGAACTGTTGGGCGGCCTGGCACTGGGTATGCTGGCAGCCTGGTTGACCAGCCGTTTTCTGCACTGGCTGCGGGCGCATGGCCCACACGATGTGCTACCTACCTTGTTTCTGTTCGGAGCTGTCGTGGCGGTAGTTGGTGCGGCCAAGGCGTTGGCGTTTTCACCGTTATTGGCTGTGCTGGCACTGGGCTTTGGGTGCCGCCATATCAAGTCGGGCGAGGCGGTGCTGGGCATGCAGCTCGACCCATTGCGCAGCCTGTTTGTCTGCGTGCTTTTCGTGCAACTGGGTGCCAGCCTCAATCCCTCGGCCTGGCAAGGCGTGGCGCTATGGACGTTGCTGTTCCTGCTGGTGCGTACGCTGGCAAGGGTGGCCATACCGTATCTGCTCGCACCGTTATGCGGTTTGCGGCATGCCCAGGGTGGCTGCTTGGGCGTTGTGCTGATTCCTATGTCCAGCCTGGGCCTGCTCACGGTACATGCGTCGGTCACAACGCTGCCAGAGCTGGACCCGCAGGCCGCCGGCATTGCTGTGGCGGCCTTGATGGTCATGGAGTTGCTGGGGCCGATTTCCACCCGTTGGGCATTGAAGCAGGCGGGCGAGATAGCCGAGGAGGGGCGCCATCATGTCAAATCATGAACTGGACGAAATGCTGAGCTTTCAAGGCAGCGAGGCGTTGACCATGGGGGTGGAACTGGAGCTACAGATACTCTCGCGGCACGATTACAACCTTACGCGGGGCGCTACCGATCTGCTGGCCCAACTGGCCCGGCAGGATCATCCCGGCAATGTCGTGCCGGAGATTACCGAGGGCATGATAGAGCTCAATTCCTCGGTGCATCATGATTACACCTCGCTGGTGGCCGAGCTGGAGACGCTGCGCGACCATATGGTGGCGGCCGGGGATAGACTGCACCTGGCGCTGGCAGGTGGCGGTACCCACCCTTTCCAGCGCTGGCACGAACAGCGCATCTATCCCAAGGAGCGCTACCTCGCGCTATCGGAAATGTATGGCTATCTGGCCAAACAGTTCACCGTGTTTGGCCAGCACATCCATATCGCCTGTCGTGATGGTGATGAGGCCGTCCGGATGACCCGCCTGGTCTCACGCTATGTGCCCCACTTCATTGCCCTGTCAGCCAGCTCGCCTTACTACCAGGGCGTGGATACTGCCTTTGACAGTGCCAGGTTGTCGGCGGTCAATGCCTTTCCACTCTCCGGCACCATGCCGCCGGTTTACAGCTGGCGAGAGTTCTGTGACTACTTCACCCGCATGGTCGAGTATGGCGTGGTGCAGAGCATGAAGGACTTTTACTGGGACATCAGGCCCAAGCCCAACTACGGCACCATAGAGGTCAGGGTCTGTGATACGCCGCTTGCGCCCCGCCAAGCTGCGCGCCTGGCCGCCTTTGCCCAGGCGCTGGTGGCTTGGTTGCGGCAGGAAACCCGCCGCGCGCCACATCCAGACCTGGGGATGGCCTACAGCTACAACCGCTTTCAGGCATGCCGCTTTGGGCTCTCTGCCCAGTTCATCGATGTGGCCACACGTAGCCAGCGTGCCTTGCACGAAGATCTGATCGACACCCTGACTAGGCTGATGCCTGTAGCAGCCGACCTGCACAGCGAAGCCGCCATCAGCGAATTGTTGGGGCAGGTACTACGCATGGACAACGATGCGGCCTGGTTGCGCAGCGTGGCCGGGCGGGAGTGCTCGCTCAGCCATGTGATGCTCAGACAGGTAGAGCGATGGGCGGGACGGGAGGCATCGGTAGCTTGAACACAGAAGAGGTTCTATCTGAAGATGTGGCTGATCGAGGACGAACCGCAGGGTTTTGTTGCATGCGTGGTCTTGCCGCGGACTCAGACGGTGTAAGGGCTACCTGATACGGGTAGCCGGTTTTATACTGCAGTTGCTGCGCAAAGGCGCATTGCTTCCTTGGAGCAATGCGCCTTTTGCATTAGGTGAAGCTCTAGCAGCCTGGCTGTCGTCGCAATACTGCGCTACACGCAAAAATATTCGTCTTGTCTAATTCACCTATGCCACCTCATCGTTTTTATTCGCGCCTTGTCTTGCCTGGCAGTCGAGGCTTCCGGAAGTCTCTTTACGGTGCGATGACTGGGGCAATGCTTATCGTCACTGGTCCGCCCGATTCCGTACTTGGTCGCCTATGGGATGCGCCCCAGCCGTATCAGCAATAGGGTTACGCTACCAACAAGACGAGAGGGGGAGCACGACGATGCCCAATACCATGGCACTTGTATCAGGCAGTTCAGTCAGGCCCGTACCAGCGAGGGCACCCGGCATGATGTGGCTGGGTTATGGCTTGGCGATCCTGCTGCTGACCGATTTGCTGATACGGACATTGCCGCAACGGTGGGAGATCTGGTTTGACACTAATTCCGGCATCAGCCTTGGTATCAGCCTGGCTATAGCGGTGGTGGCGTGGCTGCTATGGACCCGCCTGCTGTTCCCGGCCTGGAGTGGATTACCGCACGACCATCGGTGGCGTCGCCGCTGGTCCTTCGTGGCCAGGGCGGTAGGCTGGCTGGGTGTGCTGCTGGGTGGTGCGCATCTGATTTCATCGTTCTTGCTGGCGGCAGATGTCGTGATGAACATGCCTGGTGAAGACCTGGGTGTGGCGGAGCATGCCTGGATCAGGCGGCACAGAAACGGTTACTGGTTCTTTACCACCCTTCTGCTTGCTGTATGGATGGCGGTGGCATACGGTGCCTGGCTGGCCTATCGGCGCTTCGAAGGGTGGCGTCACCTGTTCAGCATCGTGCTGTTTGTGGTGCTGATTTTCATGGCCACGTTCAGCGCGGGCGTTGTCAGCGCTTTCACTGGGAAGGTGTTGGCGAAAGACCCGGTCAATGGGATCGCTAAGCAAGCGGAAGTTCGCAACGAGAAGCACAAGTTGCCGGTACACACAGCCTACTCTCTGCTATTGCTGGCGGCGGCTGGGGTAATTGGCCTATCCGCATCGGCGCGGCTCCGCAACCGAGACGACCAACTGCTGATCAGCAAGTGGGAGGCCGAAGCCTTGCGCGAGCGGACAGGGCGCGAGCTGGCGGAGGCGCAGCTGAAACTGCTGCAGGCACAGATAGAACCGCATTTCCTGTTCAACACCCTGGGGGCCTTGCAGCAGCGGGCTGAAGGCAAGGCGCCAGAGGCGGCAGCACTAGCGGCCGATCTGGTGCGCTTTCTGCGTGGCAGCATGCAGACCCTGCGGGCCGAGCAAACCACACTGCAGGAGGAGTTTGGCCTGGTGGAGGCTTACCTGGGCGTGATGCAAGCGCGGCTGGGCGCGCGCTTGCGCTACCGGCTGGACCTGCCATCCAGCCTGACTGGGCAGACCTTGCCCAGCATGATGCTGCTGACACTGGCGGAAAACGCGATCAAGCATGGTATCGAGCCATGCCCAGACGGCGGTGAGGTTTTGGTGCAAGCCTGCAGCGACGGCACGAAGCTGACGCTGTGTGTCGTGGACACAGGTGCTGGCGTCAGCGATATCCCCGGCACAGGGGTGGGCCTGGACAATATCCGCACCCGCCTGAAATTGCGCTATGGCAGCGCCGCCTGCCTTGAACTCGAAGAAAATCAGCCGCAAGGCTTTGTGGCGCGCATCACGCTACCCATGGTCAACCAGGCAGAAGGGGTATTGGCATGAATCCCTTCCTGATGCTGAGACAGTATGTGGTGGCGACGCGACCCCGCATGATCGCCCTGGTCGTTGTGATGGTGGTGCTGCAGGCAGTGCTGGGCCTACTGGCCAAGCGAGTCTTTGTTGCGATGGGCTTGCCGCCAGGAGTGCTGGAGCTGCTGGTGCTGGGTATCAAGTTTGCCGTTCTGGTGTGCTTTTTCACCCTGGTCAAACCGGTATGGGCCAAGCAGCCAGGGGTTGGCGGAAACGATGCAGGCCCTCGCGCTGCCACCCGCTTCGGGCGCCTTTTTCTTGCCAGTGAGCGCTACAGCGCATGGTGGTACAAATCCGAACAGCACATCCAGCAACGTGATGTCGACAGGTTGGACAAACTGTTCACCACGGGCCGCGGACGCTTGCTGATCGGCGTATGGCTAGTGGGTTTCAGCATTGTTGCTGTTCTGCTGTCCGGAATAGATGTGACCCGATTCCAGGTCGCCGCTACCTGGCATTCACCCTCTCTTTATGTAGGTGCCGCGGGCTTGGTGGTGGGCGTGTTGGCAGGCTGGTTGGTGCTGGATCTGTGGGTGGGCTACCGCAAGTACGCGGGCAGGCTATGGTATTTCGCCGGCATCATGTTGCTGGTTATGGTGCTGGTTACCGTCTTGCTCTGGGCCATGTTGCTGCTGGTTGATGGTAAACGGGATTTTTCGCAGCTAGGTGTCGTGCTGGTTGCCTCGGGCGGCGCTTCCTTGCTGCTGCTTTTGCTGTTTGTATCGGTGGTTGCCCTGGTTTCGTCTATGCGCAACATGGAGTACGCAGTCGAAACCAATGAACTACGCCATCAGGCCGAGAAGGCCGAGGCCGAACTCAAGTTGCTGCAGGCGCAGATAGAGCCACACTTTCTCTTCAATACCCTGGGGGCGCTGCAGCACCGGGCGGAAGGCAAGGCCCCCGAAGCGGCCGCTCTGGCTGCAGACTTGATTCGCTTTTTGCGCGGCAGCATGGCAACGCTGCGGGCCGAGCACACCACGCTCAAGGATGACTTTGCCCTGATTGAGTCCTACCTGGCAGTCATGCAGGCCCGCATGGGCGACCGTTTGCGCTACCGGGTAGAACTGCCTGCTGAGCTAGGCAATCAAGCAGTGCCCAGCATGATGCTGCTGACCCTGGTGGAGAATGCGCTCAAGCATGGCCTGGAACCCTATGCGCCCGGTGGCGAGGTGGTGGTAACCGCTTGCCTGGACGGTGGCAGCATGCTGCTGACCGTTGCCGATACTGGCCGAGGCGTCAGTGACTTACCGGGTACCGGCGTGGGGCTGGACAATATCCGTACCCGACTGAAACTCCGTTATGGCAGCGCGGCACGGCTGGAGCTTGAGGAAAACGAGCCGCAGGGATTTTTGGCACGTTTACGGTTGCCATTGGACTCTGGCAGGGTTTGAGATGACCACCACGGTACGGGATGGACCTACAATCGGCCCATGAAAACCATCATGGTCTGTATCAAGCATCGCTATACCGATAAACCCTCCTGTGGCGGCCGGGGCAGTGATGCCCTGGCTTGTGCGCTGGAGCAATTGATCGCGGACAGGCAGGCGCAGGTGAAGGTGCATCGCTTTCCCTGCCTGGGGCTGTGCGAGTTGGGGCCAAACATGAAGGTGGTGGCCGGTGAGATGTTCCATCATGTCAGCGAGGCGATGCTGCCCGATATCCTGCAGTCGGCGCTGGACGAACCGGAAGACTAGTTCGTTGTTGATGCCGCCAATCTCGTCGTTTGTCTCCTTGTACTGGGCGCTGGCAGTTAGCCGCATTAATCTGCCATGACTCCCCCAGGGCAAACCGGCATGCTTGAGAACACCCGCACCTTTGAAACCCAGGCAGCCACTGCCGAAACCCTGCCGACGGCGCATGGCTTGCTGGCACGCGCCTTTCAGCAGGGTGATCGATTCAATGCCTGGCTGATCGGTTCGCAGTCTCAACTTAGCCAGCAACAGCTGGACGAAGTGGACGGCTTGGTCAGATCCCCGAAGGCCTGGTTGATAGGTGGCGTACTGTCTGTCTTGATTCTGGCGACGGCCTATCTCTTCTGCGTGTTTGACAGTAGGGTGGTAGTGCAAAGCCTGCACGACGGAACGCGGCATATCAGCATTGAGATTGCTCGCCAGCCACTACCCGGCTCTTTCAGTCTGGTGGCGATAACCCTGTTGCTGGCGGTCTTCTGGTCCGTGCTGGATGTCTGGTATGGCTACGGCAAATACCTGGGTCGTTTGGGTGGTTTTCTCAAGCTGGTGGCTTGGGTGGTGCTGCTACCGCTTGCCTTGATGATTCTGTTTGGTGCTGCGGGAGTGTTTTTACGTACCACAGGCTCGCCTTTGCAAGCCTTGGGCGAGATGCTGGTGACGCGACTGCTGGGCAATATGGCCATGCTGGCCGTAGGGCTGGGTATGTGCGTGGGAGCCATGCTGACGGTGGCTTTTGCTCATTGGCGCAACAAGGAGATGGAAGAGCTACGCAGTAGGCTGACAGCCGAAGCCCATGCAGAGCGAATGGCAAGGCAGCTGAGCGAGGCGCAACTGAGGCTGCTGCAGGCGCAGATAGAGCCTCACTTCTTGTTCAATACCCTGGGGGCAGTGCAACAGCTGGCGGAGGATGGCGCTCCCCGTGCTGCCAACCTGACAGCCAGCCTGATCCAGTTTCTGCGCAGCAGCCTGGCGCAGTTGCGCAATGGCATGGTGACGCTGGGCCAGGACTTTACCCTGGTGGAGGCCTATCTGCGCATCATGCAGGCCAGGCTTGGTAGCCGCTTGCGCTACACATTGGCACTGCCGCCTGACCTGGCAAGCCAGACCATACCCAGCATGATGCTGCTGACCCTGGTGGAAAACGCGATCAAACATGGCATCGAGCCTGCGCTAAGGGGCGGCAGCATTACGGTGAGTGCCAGCATGGAGGGAGGGCAACTCTGTCTGCAGGTGCGTGATACCGGTGTTGGCTTGCCGCCCATGCTTGAAGGCGGTGTAGGGTTGGCCAATATCCGGGAGCGCCTGCAACTGGGCTTTGGCGAGCGTGCTGGCCTGGTGCTGCTGGAGCAGGAGGAGGGCGCGCTGGCTGAGTTGCGTTTGCCGCTGGTGGATGGCGCAGGTTAGCCCTTTGAACAGGCGCTTAGCGTCGGTGCAACACCGAGAGGGGAAAAACTAGCTGTTGTTACGGCGCTTGCGGTGGGTTTGATACGCTCCCGTCAGGCTTGGTTGATACCCTGGTGAGGCTGTGGCTACCCTGGTGCGAAGTGGCTCCACCAGTTATGCAATAACACTTTGAAGCAGAGAGAATAATGAGTACACGTATCCTGATCGCCGAAGACGAACCCCTGATGCGCGAGCGCCTGGAAGGTTTGCTGCAAAAGACCTGGCCTGAGGCCGAGCTGGTGGCGGTGGCCGAGAATGGTAATGACGCCTGGGATGGCTATCTCGAATACGAACCCGATGTGGTTTTCCTCGATATCCGCATGCCTGGGCTATCCGGGCTGGAAGTGGCTGAGCGCATAGCGGGTGGCGCCCATGTGGTGTTTGTGACGGCATACGACCAGTACGCGGTGGAGGCGTTTGAGGCAGGCGCGGTGGATTACCTGCTCAAGCCGGTTGAAGTGGATCGGTTGGCCAAGGCAGTAGAGCGTATCAAGACCAAGCTGGCCGCTCAGCCGGCCGACCTGGCCGAGATATTGAGCAAGCTGAAATCGGTGGTGCCGCAGCAATCAGCCGAGAAGCTCAAGTGGATCAAGGCCACGGTGGGCAAGCAGATCAAGCTGATCAATGTGGAAGACGTGCTGTTCTTCCAGTCGGATACCAAGTACACCCGGGTGGTGCTGGCGGACTCAGAGGCGCTGATACGGACCCCGCTGAAGGATTTGCTGGCGGGATTGGACCAGGAGAAGTTCTGGCAGATACACCGGGGCACCATGGTCAATGTCAATGCGATTGCTGCCGCAGAGCGCATTGATGCCGAGCGTATGCAAGTGCTGGTGAAGGGATGCAGCGAAAAGCTGCCGGTCAGCCGCGCCTTTACCCATCTGTTCAGAGATTGAACGTCAGATAGGCGAGTAGTGCATCGGGTGACATCCAGCCTTGTGGGTAGCGCCCGCCGGGCAATTATTCTTCCGCTTTGGCTTTCTCGCCTATCTTGCCTTCGGTGCCGGCCAGGAGATTGAGCAGATTGCGCTTGTGGCGCTGTACCAGCAATGCTGCAATCAGCAAGACCGCGCCGAACAGTGCGGGTCGGCCGGGCAGCAGCAGATGGCAGGCTATGGGCGCCGCGACGGCGGCCACTATGGCGGCCAGCGACGAGATACGGGTGGTTGCAGCCATGACCAGCCAGACCGTCACGGTGGCGAGGCCCAGGCGCCAATCCAGCGTCAGCAGCACGCCAGCCGCTGTCGCGACACCTTTTCCACCCAGAAAGCGGAAGAACACCGGCCACATATGGCCTACGGTGACGGCCACTGCCACCGCAGCCAGCCAGGGGTCAGGAAGGTCGGCCAACTTGGCAGCCAGTACCACCACCACTGCTTTGAGCGTATCGCCCAGCAAGGTGAGCACGGCGGCCAGCTTTTTGCCTGAACGCAGCACATTGGTGGCACCGGGGTTGCCCGAGCCGTAAGAGCGGGGGTCTGCCATCTTCATCGCACGGCTGACGATGACGGCAAAAGACAGCGAGCCGACCAGGTAGGCGGCGATCACAAAGGCAAGCGGCAAGGCGTAGGGCGGCATCTACAGAATTCCACTACAATGGGCAGCCTCGGATTCTAAGCCGGTTGCGGCATCCAGCGATAGCGAGCAAGCGCTGGAGCGTGCACTGGGACACGATATGGACATTATTTACCTGCACGGTGTGAAGGCCAGGACGCTGATCGGCGTCTACGATTGGGAGCGCGTAGCACCCCAGGTGGTGGAGATAGACCTGGAGCTAGGCATACCCAGTGCCCGCGCCTGCCAGACCGATGAACTGGCCGATACCATAGACTATGCCAAGGTGGTGGAGCGTCTGCGGGGTGTATTGGCCGAGCAGCACTTCCTGCTGCTGGAACGCTTGGCCGAGTATATTGCCCAGGATGTGATGGGAGAATTCGGTACGCCCTGGGTGCGGGTGTCGGTTACCAAGCTGGGCATATTGCACGAGGTGGGCCGTGTTGGCGTCACGGTTGAGCGTGGTCACCGAGGCGGTTGATGCGGTGGTAAAACAACCAAAAAAGCGACCCACGGTCGCTTTTTTGTTTTGGTTTGCCGGTTGTGTCGCTTTACTGCTTCTCGAACCAGGCCATGGATTCGACGTGGCCGGTATGGGGAAACATATTGACCACGCCGGCGGTCTTCATGGTGTAGCCCTTGACGTTGACCAGCACATTGGCGTCGCGGGCTAGGGTGGCGGGGTTGCAGCTGACATAGACGATGCGCTTGGGGCCATGTTCGGCCGAGATGGATTTGCACACTTCCATGGCGCCGTCGCGTGGTGGGTCGATCAGCATGCGGTCGAACTGACCCAGGCCAGCCATGATTTCTTCGGTCATTTCGAACAGGTTGGCAACCTGGAATTCGGTCTGGTTTTCCAGGCCGTTCTTGATGGCGTTTTCGCGGGCGCGTTCAACCAGCTGCTGGCTGCCTTCTATGCCCAGCACCTGGGCACCCAGTCGGGCGATGGGCAGGGTGAAGTTGCCCAGGCCGCAGAACAGATCGGCAATCCGCTCGCCCGGCTGTGGATCCAGCAGGCGCAATGCACGGCCGACCAGTACGCGGTTGATATGCGGGTTCACCTGGGTGAATTCGGTGGGTTTGTAGGGCATGACTATGCCGAACTCGGGTAGGCTGTAGCTGAGTTGCGGCGCATCGAGCGGGTAGAAGGGGTAAGCCGTGTCCGGTCCCTTGGGCTGTAGCCAGAATTGCACCTGGTACTGGTCTGCAAAGCTGCGTAGCAGGGCTTCGTCGTCGGTGTTGATGGGGTCCATGATGCGCAGGACCAATACATCTACATGCTCGCCCACGGCCAGCTCTATCTGCGGCATGCGCTCGCGGATGCTGAGTTGCATGACCAGTTCGCGCAGCGGCACTAGCATGTCGGAAATCTTCCGAGGAAGGATTTCACAGGACTTCATGTCGGCAATGAAGCTGGAGCGCTTTTCATGAAATCCCACCAGCACGGTACCCTTCTTGGCCACGTAACGGGCCGACAGGCGGGCACGGTGGCGATAGCCCCAGGTGGGGCCGTAAATGGGTGTCAGCAGGGTTTCTGGCTTGACTTCGCCGATGCGCGAAAGGTTTTCTTCCAGCACGCGTTGCTTGGCGGCCACCTGGCCACTGGCCTCGGCATGCTGCATGGAGCAACCACCGCAGACGCCATAGTGCTGGCATTGCGGCGTGGTGCGCAGAAAGCTTTCCTTCAGCACGGCCACGGCCTGGGCATTTTCGAAGGTGGGCTTTTTGCGGTAGCTGGAGTACTCGACCACTTCGAAAGGCAGGGCGCCATCGATGAAGATGGTCTTGCCATCTACGTGGGCGACACCATGGCCGTCGTAGTCCAGGGATTCTATGGTGGCGACGGGATTACGGCGTGGTTCGGTCATGGTGTAAGGGCTGGGAAGCGGAAAAAGCCGGCGATTATAAGCGCTTGAGTCGTTTAGGGAAATTGCCTTTGGCCGGGGCGGCGGAAAAAACGAGGCCGACACTATCTGGGTGTCGGCCTGTGAGTCAGGCGGCGTTGGCCGCCTTCGAGGGAGATTGTGTCTGTTCGACTGATATCCGTTATAGCCCCCGGTATGCTGTTTGCAAGTCATTGTCATACCGTCCGTCGTTTCATGAGCGGTCAATGGCATGAGGCCTGCCGTATGGCGGCCTGCCGACGCCCAGGGCGGCTACGGCTTTAAAATCAGGGCTATGCCTGCAACCAACGACATTCGTTTATTCCTGGCACTTTGGCCAGACGAGGCCGTGGCTGATGCCCTGCATGCTGCCAGTGGCAGGCTGCAGGCCTTGTGCGGCGGGCGCCGCATGCGGCGTGACACACTGCACCTGACTCTGGTGTTTTTGGGTAATACACCCAGGTCGCGCCTGCCGGCACTGATGGCGGCGCTGGCCCAGGTAGCCCTGATGCCTGCCGAGCTACGGCTGGATCACTATGGCCGCTGGCGTCCTGGCATCACCTGGTTGGGCCCGTCGGACCCGCCGCCTGCCCTGTTGCAGCTTGTGGATAAGCTACGCGCTACCCTGGATGAACTGGGTCTGAAGTATGACCGCAAGGCTTTCAAGCCGCATGTGACCATGCTGCGGCATGGCCACCCACCAGCGGCTTGGCCGGATGATGCGCCGCTAGTCTGGCCGATCAGGGGATTCCGGCTGGTGGCATCCTCGACAGAGGGAGAGCAGGGGCCGGAATACCAGGTGTTGGAGAGCTATCAGCTGAATGCCTAGGGGTGTAAGCAGGCATTGAGCAGGCCCTTACGGCTGCAGACCACCCAACTCGGCATTGGCATTGTTCAGGCTTTGGCGCTGCATCGCCTCTTGCTCCTGCACGATCTCTTGCACACGCCTGAAGTGAGCGTTGTAGCGATCAAGCAGGGCTTGATTGTTGAACGCCACATTGCCTTGCTCTACCTCCCATGCCTTGGGGTTGCGGGCCAACAGATCCACCATCGCCCCCATTTCATCGATGGCTTGGTTTTCCAGCGCCCACAGCTTGTCTATGTTCCTGCGCGCTTTGACCAAGCCCTGTTCAAAACCAGACCTCAGGTCTGACTTGTCTGCTTCGCTCATATTCAGTGTGCTGATACTGGCCAGGGTGTTGTTTATGGCTTGATGGTTACGAGCCTGATAGGTATTGGCAATCTGGCGGACCTCGTGCACCAAGGCCCGGCGTTGATGGAAACCGGGGTCTTGCGAGAATTGGCTGGCATTGAGCAGGTTCTCCCAGCCTGAATTGCTGATTTCGCGCTGATAATCGTTGCGCAAGGCAGTCAAATCGCGAAAGAAGGTCTTGATGAAACGCTCCAGCTCGCCAGCCGAGCCGGTGGCTCTGGGCGTGGTATCGATAAGTGCGCCCTGCTTGGGTAGACCGTCCTGACCATTCAGCAGGTCGGCACTCATACTGTTGATCTCGCCACGGATCTCGCTCACCGCAACTTGCAAGGCTGCGCGATCGGCCTGTCGCTTGCTGGCGATGCTGTGGGCGGCCAGGCTGCCGAGACCTGCGGTGACCAGCACGGCCAACAGGGCAATGCCGGCCTTGGTATTGCCGTGGCGCCGGCCGAAGACCAGGTAGAAAACCGCGAACAGCACCAGGGCCACGGGCAGGTTATAGCCCACGGTATAGGGCAGGCTGACTGCCTTGCCCAAGGGCAGTATCACCGACAGCACCAAGAGCAGCAGGCAAAGGCCAGCCAGGCTGATGGCCCAGCGATGTGTGGAAGGTGCCTGAGGGCTGGGGGCGCTGTTTGGAATCATGCAAGGCTCTAGAGTACAGGGGGTGTGGGGGTGGAATCATAGCGCACGGGTTTGGCACGTCACCATTTCAACCCGCTGTAGCGGAGTGTTGGTGGCGTTAACGGGTGCGGTAGGCGCAAAAACCGGGGCGCGGGCCGATACGTGGATGATTGCGACAGGTATTGGGGCGCTTGGCGTAGATGGTGCAGCGGCGGCTTTGGGCATCCAGGTACAGGCAATCGCCATTGGCCCGGCGGGTGAGGGTGTAGATGCTGTGCTTGAAGTTGAAGTGCTGCACGATCCTGGCCTTCATCAGGCGCTTAGCGATTTGCTTGGGCGGCTCGCCCTCGGCTTCAAAGGCATCCACCACGCCCATGCGTACCAGGTCAGCCAGCTTGACCTCGACTGGCATGGTGCAACAGGTGGCCATGCAGCTATCGCACAAGCCATCGCGGTATTTCAGCCAGGTGCCGGTACGGTCCAGATCGGCATGGTGCAACAGTATGGGCTTGGCGGTCATGCAGTAAGGCGGTGAGGGAAGCAGGCCGGGGATTATATCGGACTTGGGCTGCTCTTGCGGCAAAGTCCTTGAATCTAAATGGACTAGTGGCTTTTCCCGGCCCCGGCGTACTCCAGTCCTGCCCTATACAAGGCAGCAATCAGATCGGACTGTGTGAGCATGCCTACCAACTGTGCCTGATGGTTGAGTACGGGCAGATGGTGCATGCCGCCATCGGATAGCGGCTGGACTAGGTCGGTAATGGCCTGGTCCTCCTGCGTGGTCAGTACCTGGGTCGTCATGATGCTCGATACCGGCAGCGTCTCCTGCCGGGGGTGCATCTGGGTTTGGCCGTCAGGCGTGATCAGGAAGTCATGCAGGGTGACGATGCCCAGTACATGTCCTTGTGGATTCAGCACAGGCAAGGCTTTGATGCGGTGCTGGCGCGGTTGCGCTCAGGGTTCCCCCAGTGAGGGGGGGCCTGTAGGGTGGCACCGAGATTATATAATGTGGATCGAACGTGGGCACTGGGCTTTGGGCAGCAGGCAACAGGGAGCTGCGTGAGCGCTGGTGGCGATCATCATGTCCCCGGCCAGCACTTGAAATTGAGTGCCACCACATTTCTACCTTCACGCCAGACATAGTGGCATCGACTAGGTAGTGACTTCACCAGCAGGCAACCTACCCCGCCTACCTGCCCGTGCTCCACCGTATGGGCATCTTGCAGCAGCGGGTTATAGGGCTGGGCGGCATCCAGATAACAGATTTCGACCTCGTCTGCGCGGCGGGTGATTTCCAGCCACACCAGAGCCTGTTCAGCGGGGGTGTCGGGCCTGTAGCCGTGATGCACGGTGTTGGCGAACAACTCTTCCACCACCAGCTGGGCTCTCAAGGCTTCCTGTTGAGCAAGGCCCAGCGCCCGGCATGATTGTGTCAGCCAGTCCTGCAGGGGGTGGAGTTGGCTGAATTGCGCGGGAAAGCAGCGGGCGTACTGAATCATTGCTATACGATAGTAGATGGAGGTACACATCATGAATATCAAAGTGATAGCTGTGGCAGTGCTGCTTGCCCTTCCCGCCCAGGCCGAAGAGGCTGCCGGCATGATCAAGACGGCGCAGGGCAAGGTGGAGGTGGTGCGCGGCGGCCAGCGCTTGCCGGCTGGGCCGGGCTTTGCTGTGATGCAGGCCGACAAGGTGCAGACCGGTGCGGCCAGCAGCGTGGGCATTACGCTACGGGACAATACCTTGCTGTCGGCGGGGGCGAATTCGAGCTTGTCGCTGGATCAGTATGCGTTCAACCCGACGACCCATCAGGGGCGGATAGACGCTTCGCTCAAGCGCGGCACCTTGTCGGTGATCTCGGGCAAGATTGCCAAAACCTCGCCGGATGCTGTGCATTTTCGTACTACGGCAGTCACGCTGGGTGTGCGGGGTACCGAGTTCATACTTGAAGCGCACGGCGAGGACGATTGAGATGGAATTGTTTGTGCCCTTTACCCTGGCGACCTGGCTGATTGCCCTGAACCATGAGCCGGCCAACGACAGGGTGGTGTTGCTGCCCAGCGCCGATGGCCGTGCGGGGGCGGTGCAACTGAGCACGGCAAAGGGCGAGTTGCTACTGGCGCAACCCTTTGCCGCCGCAGAAGCCAGCGCCGATGGCAACTTGACCGGCAGTACGGCAGATGGCCCCAGTGTGCAGGCGCGTTATGGCGATACGTTGGCGGCATTGCCGGCCAGGCCGGTTTCGTTCACCGTCTACTATCTATCGGGATCGGCCGAGGCGTTGACGGCGGAATCGGCTGGGCAACTGGATGCACTCAAGGCAGAGCTGCTACGGCGGCCGGTGCCCGAGATTGTGGTGGTGGGGCATACCGACCGAGTGGGTAGTCAGGCCGATAACGATGTACTGTCGCTGGCCCGGGCGGGCATGGTGCGCCAGCGCTTGCTGGACAGCGGGGTCAAGGCACAAAGCATGGAGATTGCCGGCAGGGGAGAGCGGGAGCTGGCGGTGGATACGGCGGATGAGGTGGCCGAAAGCCGGAATCGCCGGGTGGAGATCATTGTCCGCTGATCGTGCTGCGGGCGGCCGTTGCTAGCTATTGCGGCGTAACAGCAGCAGGGTGAGATCGTCCGATGGCGGGGCGTCACCGACAAACTGCTGCACATCAGCCTGTACTGTGCGGACCATGTGTTCGAGTGGTGCATCTATTGGCATACCGGTCAGCAAGGCTTCCAGTCGTGCCATGCCATATAGCTCGGATTGCGCATTCATGGCTTCGGTAATGCCATCTGTGATCACGCAAAGCGTATCTCCAACTGCCAGTTGGTAGGCTTGTACGGGGTAGGGAAAATCTTCCAGTATGCATAGCGGCGGCCCGCCAGCACCCTTGAGCTGTGTCAGGCTGCCGTTGCTGCGCCTTAGCCAGGGTGCATCATGGCCTGCGTTGATCAGATGCAGTTTGCCTGTCGCTACATCCAGTATCCCGGCCACCACGGTAATGAACAGGGTTTCGGGGTTTTCGCGCGCCAGTTCGTGGTTCAGTTGGCCGATGATGGCGGTGATGTCGTCCTCACCCCGTAGCGCAATGCTCTTGCCCAGCGCCTTGGCCACCACCATGAACAGGCTGGCCGGCAGTCCTTTGCCCGAGACATCCCCCACGATGAAGAACAGATGGTCGGTGCTGAGCATGAAGAAATCGTACAGGTCGCCACCTACTTCGCGTGCGGGCTCCAGTACGGCGGCCAGCTGAAAACGGGTTTCGCCAGGGAACTGCCGGGTGGCATCAGGCAGCGAACCCAGCTGCAGGCGGCGTGCGGCGGCCAACTCGCCCGCCACCTTGGCCGCCAGTTCGCGCTCGTGCTGCAGGGCTTGCTGCGCCTGTCGCCGCTGGGTATCGGTCTCGAGAAATCGGCTGCTCAGCAGGCTGCCCAGCAGCAGGCACAGGCCGATCAGGATACTGGCCGCATCGAACAGCAGCCCACCATACCGGAACCCGGCAAAGCCGGCAGCGGCGACGAGGCTGAACAGCACGGCTGTGCCGGGCGCCAGCCAGCGCAGTCGGGTACGCGGTACGGCCGCTATCAGCAGCAAGCCGGCCAGCAGTAGCACGCCACCTTCGAGGTGGCGCATCCAGGCGGGTCGTTGCAGAAACTGCCCGGCTATCAGGCTTTCCATCAGCTGCGCCTGGATTTCCACGCCGGGCACCTGCGCATCCAGCGGTGTGGCACGCAGGTCGGTCAGCCCAAAGCCGGTGATGCCGATCAGCACCAGCTTGTCTTGCAGCGCGGTTGGATCGACCTGACCAGACAGTACCTGGGCTGCCGAGACGCTGCGGCTGTGGCGGGCTGGTGCAAAAGGCAACCAGACCTCGCCATTGGGCAAGGTGGGGACGATCAAATCGGCGACGCGGGCTTCGCGTATGCCTTGCTGGTCCACCACCAGCGTGACGGCGGGTACGCCTGTGGCGACCCGCAGCATTTCCATGGCCAGGGAGGGGACAGGCTGCTGGTTGACGCTGACGGCCAGCGGCATGCGCCTGACAACGCCACCGTCCAGATCTACCGATAGGACAGCCTGGCCGGTGGCAGCCGCTTGCAACTGCGGTAGGCTGGCCAGTACCCAGGGATAGGCGCGCAGCCAAGGTAGCGCATCGCCGCCCTGGACCAGCACAGGCTGGCTGCGTAGGCCCTGGGTGGTCGATAGCGTAGGGTAGTCGAAGCCGGCGGCGCCCAGTACCACCGGGGCAGACTGCAGCGATTGCACCAGTACTGCTTCATGGCTGGGTAGGGCAGCAAGGGTGGTGGCGAGGTCGGCCTGCTTGGCAGGCAGGTTGCGGGCCACCATGGCGGGCGAGGTCTGATCCAGCTCGGGCATGTAGAGATCAAGTCCGATGGCCAGGGGGCGGTGGGTATTGATGGCGTCTATCAACCTGGCCAGCTTGTTGCGGGGCCAAGGCCATTGACCTAGCTGTTGCAGGCTGGGTTCGTCTATCTCGACCAGGGTGACGGGCTGGCCTTGCGGCTGGCGCGGCCAGGTGTGCTGGTAGAGATCGAACAAGGCCAGGCGAGCGACGGGCAGGCCAGCTTGCGGCGACAGTTGCTGGAAGCCCAGCAGGATAATCAATAGCAATATCGCCAGCGGGCGGCCCCGCCTGGCCTGTAGCAGCGTCGCCACAGCGCCGCGTCGCGGCATCAGAGCACGACTTCCAGGCCATCCCATGCCGATAGGATCTCCAGCGGGGCACCTTCGCGGGTCAACTCCTCGAACCGGCGGGTTTCGTTGAGTATCTGGGCGATCTGCAGGTCGTCATAGGCGGGTTCGTGGTGGAACAGGCATAGCCGCTTGGCCTGGGCCAACTGGCAGAGTTCCACGCCGACGATATTGGACGAGTGGCCCCAGTCCTCCTTGACCGAGATGGCGGCGGCCAGCGAGTACATGGCATCGAAGATCACCAGGTCGGCCTGGTGGAAAAAATCGGCAAAGGCGGCGCGCTCGGCCAGATCGCCGACATCGTGCTCTGAATCGGTGGTGTAGACCACCACGGCCTTGCCATCGTCGAAGCGCCAACCATAGGAGTCGCCGCCATGGCGCTGTTTCTTGGCGCTGACGGTCAGGCCCGCCACGGCGTAGTCACGACCGGGCTCCATGACATCGAAACGGATATCGGCCCGCAGCAGGGAGAAATCCACTGGGAAGGACGGTTCGGCCTGCTGGCGGCGAAAGGCGAATTCCGCCTCGCTGTGGCAGCTGTGGATGATGAGCTGGTTGCCAGGGATGTAGGCGGGTGTAAAGAACGGGAAGCCCATGATGTGATCCCAGTGCAGATGGGACATGAACACATGATAGGTCTGTGGCTTGCCGCCATGCTGCCCCAGGTAATGGCCGGCCAGTGGGCGGGCGCCGCTGCCCATGTCGAGAATGATGTGCTCGCTGCCGCCTGTCTCCAGTTGTACGCAGCTGGAGTGGCCGCCAAAGCAGCCGGCGGTGGCGAAGTCGAGTCGATCCACATAGGCGACCACCTGCTCGTGGCTGCTTAAATCTACCCCGGCTGCCCCCGAAAGCGCCGTGATCAACTTGGCCCGTACTGCTTGTGCTGTCATGGATACCGGGATGGAACCCCGGGTGCCCCAGAAGCGGACTTTCATCGCAAGTCCTCTATCGCATCGGCAACCGTGGGGTAGACCTTGAGTACCTGATCGAAGTGACTGATGACAAAGACTTCGGCCACCAGGGGAGTGAGTGCGGCAATGGCGATGCGGCCTTGCTGAGCGGTGGCCTGCTTGTGGGCCAGCATTAGCGCTCGCAAGCCTATGCTGGAAATGTACTCGACCCCGGCGAAATCCAGCACGATGGCCGGCTGGCCTGCTTGGCAATCGGCCAGATAGGGTGACAGGGCAGCGGAGAAGGGTTCGGCCCCGGCCTGGTCTATGCGGCCCTGGGTGCTTAGCAGCTGGATGCCATTGATCAGTTGTGCGCGCAATTGCATGAGGCTATCCGGTAGTCGTGGACAAGGCCGGGCAGTGGTACTGCCTGATGGTTTTATTCTAGCGCCTGATTTGGACTTTATAGCCTGATACACAGCTTGCAGCGGTGGCAGGAGAGGGGGCACGGGGTGGGTTGGATCAGGGGCAGGCCAGATGCTTGCCCATGGTGTGCGGGAGTCGGGTGGCGAGGGCGATGTTCATGGTGCGATCAGTCGGCCCGACCTGGCGTATGGCTAGGCCGCCAAAGCTGTAGAACCTTTGTCCATTGGTCGTTCTTGACTTGCCGCTTGTCGCGCGCACCCGACGTTTTGGACAATGTGGCAAATTTGCTATTGAACTTTGCCGTAAATGTACCGATATTCGGGTTGAAGGCCGATTGATCAGTGTGCGCCATGGGCGCAGAAGGGATGCAAGATGATCACCGTCTTTGATATGGCCTCAGGCCAGGATGAAAAGGTAATCGGCGAACCGGTTGATGTGGCCCAGGCCACCGAACAAGCCAGACCACGCCAGGAGCTGCAGCTGCGACTCCTGACGCTGGACGAGGCCATGGCAGCGGAGCAGCGCTCAGACCGCCCTGGCCGCTAAGGCTGTCGCAGCCTTGGAGGCAAGTGCCTTGCCCAACTGGCCGTTGATAAAGCGGCCAGCTGCGGCGAGTTTCTCTAGATCCACCCCGGTCTGTATCCCCAGGCCGTCCAGCATATACACCACGTCTTCGGTGGCGACATTGCCACTGGCACCCTTGGCGTAGGGGCAACCACCCAGGCCGGCGGCAGAGCTGTCTATGGTGGCTACCCCCATTTCCAGTACCGCATAGATATTGGCCAGCGCCTGGCCCCAGGTGTCATGGAAGTGCGCACCCAGCTGCGCTACCGGCACCGCTGCCGATACTGCGGCGATCATCTGGCGGGCTTTCTCTGGTGTACCTACCCCTATGGTGTCACCCAGCGATACCTCGTAGCAGCCCATATCGTAGAGCGCCTTGGCCACGCGAACGACGTCGGCCAGTGGTACTTCGCCCTGATAGGGGCAGCCCAGCACGCAGGACACATAGCCGCGCACGGCAACGCCATTGCGGCGTGCTGCCTCGACGACCGGTGCAAATCGGGCCAGGCTCTCGGCTATGCTGCAGTTGATGTTCTTCTGCGAGAAGGCCTCGGACGCGGCGGCAAATACCGCTATCTCATCGGCACCCGCAGCACGGGCGGCCTCGTAGCCCTGCATATTGGGAACCAGCACAGGGTAACGTACGCCGGGGCGGCGCTTGAGGCCACGCATTACCTCGGTGTGGTCGGCCATTTGCGGCACCCACTTGGGCGACACAAAGGCGGTGGCCTCGATAACGCTCAGGCCGGCATCGGCCAACTGGTCGATAAAGGCGAGCTTCACTTCGGTGGATACCGGCGATTTCTCGTTCTGCAGGCCGTCTCTTGGGCCGACTTCGACGATCTTGACTTGCTTGGGCATGGCCATATTGTGTTGTCTCCTGTTGAATCCCTGAGTACGTCTACCTGCCACACCTGCGGGGCTTTCTTGGGGGGGCGAGGACGGATCATTCAGCGGTGGTCAGCTGATTTTACCTGCTGCAAGGCGCTCGCGGCTTGACTCGACCCTGTGCGGGAGGCAGCGATGTGGATTTTGCAGGCGGCCCAGGCTCGTTAGCATTGAGGGCGAGGCCGCAACGAACAAGGGCCGCTGGTCGCGGCCCTTGTCTGGGAGCTGTATCGGTTTACTTGGCGAAGCCGCAGAACACATCGCGCATCATGCTGACGACTTCCAGCGTGCGCGGATCGCCCACGCGGTAGTAGACGCGGTTGGCATCCTTGCGGGTGCGCAGCACGCCTTTCTCGCGCATGATGGCCAAGTGCTGCGAAATATTGCTCTGCGAGGTACCGACCGCGTCGACGATGTCCTGCACGCTTACTTCGTTCTCGCCCAGCACACACAATATCTTGAGGCGCAGGGGGTGGGACATCGCTTTCATCGCGCGGGAAGCCTGCTCGATTTGTTCGTCGTCCTGGATCAGGTGATAAGACATGGCGTACTTCTGAATATTATTCGGTTGGAATATAAGAAACTTTAATCTCCGGCATGTTAAACGTCACCCTGTGGCCGCGCAACCGCGCACTACACGGTAAAATGCCCTTGATATGAACTCGCCCAGCTGACTCCCATGACTGCCGTGACCCCCGTACTGCTGCTAATCCTTGATGGTTTTGGCCATCGCCTAGAGGGTGAAGACAACGCGATTCTGCATGCCAGCAAGCCCAACTGGGACAAGCTGGTGGCCCAGCACCCGTACACTACCATCAATGCGTCAGAGCAATATGTCGGTTTGCCTGCAGGCCAGTTTGGCAATTCCGAGGTAGGCCATCTCAACATAGGTGCTGGCCGAGTGTTGCAACAAGACATCAGCCGGGTGGATTGTGACGTAGCCGACGGCGCACTGGGAAAAAATCCGGTGCTGGCCCAAGCCATCTCGACCGCCAGTGCATCGGGCAAGACCCTGCATGTGATGGGGCTGGTGTCGGACGGTGGCGTGCATAGCCACGAGAGCCATATTCATGCGCTGATCAAGGATGCCCACCAGGCCGGGGTGCAGCGGATTGCCGTGCATGCCTTCTTGGACGGTCGCGATACGCCACCGCGTAGCGCCGAGCGCTATCTGGGCCGCTTGCAGGCAGTATGCGATGCCTGCGCCGGAGCCGAGATTGTCTCGGTGGTTGGGCGCTACTATGTGATGGACCGCGACAAGCGCTGGGAGCGCGTGGAGCCGGCCTATCGCCTGATTGTGGATGGCGAGGCGGAGCATGTGGCCGCTACGGCGCTGGAAGCCCTGCAGGCAGGCTATGCCCGCGAAGAAAACGACGAATTCATCCTGGCGACGGCGGTACGCCGTGATGGCAAGGTCAGCCGGATGGAAGACGGCGATGTGGTGGTGTTCATGAACTTCCGCGCCGACCGCGCCCGCGAAATCACGGTGGCCATCAACGAAGACAGTTTTGATGGTTTTGCCCGCCCGCGCCGCCCGCAATTGGCCAGCTATGTGACGCTGACGAGCTATGCCGAGGCCTATCCCTACCCGGTGGCCTATACCAAGCCCAAAGTGCAGAACAGCTTTGGTGAATATATTGCCAGCCTGGGCCTGAAGCAGTTACGCATTGCCGAGACCGAGAAGTACCCGCATGTGACGTACTTCTTCTCGGGCGGCGAAGAGAAGGAGTTCGCCGGGGAGGATAGGGTGCTGGTGCCCTCGCCCAAGGTGGCGACCTATGACCTGCAACCGGAAATGAGTGCGGTGGATGTGACTGATCGCATCGTGGCGGCCATAGAAAGCAAGCAGTACGCCGCCATCATCTGCAACTATGCCAATGGCGACATGGTGGGGCATACCGGTAATTTTGCCGCTGCGGTTCGGGCGGTTGAGGCGCTGGATGGCTGTGTGGCCCGCTGTGTGGCGGCCATGCAGGCCGCCGGCGGTGAAGTGCTGATCACGGCCGACCATGGCAATTGCGAAATGATGTGGGACAAAGGATCGGGCCAGCCGCATACTCAGCACACCACCGACCTGGTGCCTTTTCTCTATGTCGGCCGCCCGGCAACGCTGGCACCCGGTAATGAAGGTGCATTGAAGGATATTGCCCCCTCGCTGCTGGCGATGATGGGCCTGCCTCAACCGGCTGAGATGACCGGCCATTCGCTGATCCGATTCGCGTGATACGCCGCCTTGTGACCCTATGGCTGGCTGCCGGCCTGACGGCGGGCGTGGCTTGGGCAGCCCAGCCGGAAGAGGACCTGCAGCAACTGCGCGAGAAGATAGACAGCCTCAAGCAGGAGCTGCAGGCCAACGAAGCGACGCGCCACGAGGCAGCTGATGCACTGAAGGAGTCGGAACAAGCCATCAGCGAGGCCAACCGGTCGGTCGCCTTGCTCAATCGGCAGCAGCAGCTGTCGCAGGCCGAGCTCTCACGCGTCAATCGCGACATCAACCAGGTGAACGATAGCCTGCTGGCCAACCGTAGCCGGCTTGCCGCGCTGATACGGGCGCGCCAGCGTAATGGCGAGCACGAGGCGCTGCGCCTGCTGTTGAACAAGCAGGACCCGAACCGCCTGACCCGCGATCTGCGCTATTACCGCTATATTGCCCAGGCGCAGCATCGCCTTTCCGGCGAGTTGCAAGCCCAGTTGGACAGGTTGAATGGCCTGGCCGAACTGATACGGCAGAAGCAGCAGGAGCTGGAAAAGATTGCCGCAGACCGCAAGGCAGCACGCGACAGGCTGCGTGCGGAACAGGCGAGCAAACAGGAGGTCCTATCGAAGATCGCCAGCGAAATAGGTACCCAGCGCAAGGAAATCGGCAAGCTGCAGCGAGATGAAAAACGCCTGACCAACCTGGTGGAAAGACTGGGCCGGATGATACGTGAACGCGAGCAGAAGGAAGCCCGCGAGCGTGAGCGCAAGGAGAAGGCCCGTAAGCTGGCAGAAGCCAAGGAAGCTGCCAGGCTGGCCCGTACGGCCAAGACTGGCAAGAAGCCGGTGGAACCAGTGACGGCCAAGGCGGAGGGTGAACCTGCGACCAAGCCGGAGATCGAAGCCAAGCCCGATGCCGTAGTGAAGCAGAACGATGCCTTGCCTGACAGTAGCGCCAATGGCCGGCGCTTTGCCGAGTTGAAGGGGCAACTGCGCCTGCCTGCGCGTGGTGAGGTGGTGGGTAAATTCGGCTCGGCGCGTAGCGAAGGCACCTTGTGGAAAGGGGTGTTCATTCGTTCGCAATCCGGTCAGGGGGTGAAGGCGATAGCCGGCGGTCAGGTGGTATTTGCCGACTGGCTGCGCGGCTTTGGCAATACCCTGATCGTGGATCATGGTGGCGGGTATATGAGTGTCTATTCGGCTGCCGATGCGCTGATGAAGCAGATTGGTGACCGGGTCAGGGCTGGCGATGACATCGCGACTAGCGGGAATAGCGGTGGCAGCGAGCAATCGGGCATATACTTCGAGATAAGATATCTTGGCAAGGCCCTTGACCCATTGGTGTGGGCGAAATAGCCGGTAAAGGAAATTGGCAATGCAAGCGAATATGCAAAAAATCAGCTGGCTGGTAGCCGGTACGGGCCTGGGAATACTGTTGACGGCGGGTGCAACGGCACTGGCCGAGAAGCAAGCCCTGTCGCCCCTGCCGATCAACGAATTGCGTGCCTTTACCGATGTCTATGCCCGCATCAAGCAGGATTACGTCGAGCCGGTGGACGACAAGAAGCTCATCAACGAGGCTATCAATGGCATGTTGACGGGGCTGGACCCGCATTCGGCCTATCTGGATCCGGAGGCGTTCAAGGATCTGCGCGTCAACACCAGCGGTGAGTTTGGCGGCCTGGGCCTGGAAGTGAATCTGGAGGACGGTCTGGTCAGGGTGATCTCGCCGATCGAGGATACCCCTGCCTTCATGGCGGGCATCAAGGCGGGCGACTACATCATGAAGATCGATGAAGCGCCGGTGCGCGGCTTGTCGCTCAGCGATGCCGTGGCCAAAATGCGGGGCAAGCCCAATACTCCGGTGGTCCTCACCGTGCTGCGCAAGGGAGAGACCAAGCCGCTGGTATTCACCCTCAAGCGGGCTGTCATCAAGGTGCAGAGCGTGAAATCCCGCATGCTGGAAGCGGGCTATGGCTATGTGCGACTGGCCCAGTTCCAGGATCGCTCCACCGAGGATGTTGCACGCGCGCTGGAAGGCCTCTACAAGGAAAACAAGGGTTCGCTCAAGGGTGTGATCCTGGATCTGCGCAATGACCCGGGTGGCGTGCTGACCGGCGCCATAGGCGTGTCTTCCTTGTTCCTGCCCGATAATGTGCTGGTGGTCTCCACCACGGGCCGGGCGCCGGGTTCGAGCGAGAAATTCAACTCGTCCAGCGAGTTCTTCCCTCGCGATGGCAAGCCGCTGCCCAAGGATATCAAGACCGTACCGCTGGTTGTGCTGGTGAATGCCGGTTCCGCCTCTGCCTCGGAGATCGTGGCAGGTGCCCTGCAGGATCACAAGCGTGCTGTGGTGGTCGGTACCCAGACCTTCGGCAAGGGGTCGGTACAGACCATCATCAATGTCGGTAAGGACTCGGCCATCAAATTGACGACGGCCCGTTACTTCACGCCGAATGGTCGCTCTATCCAGGCCAAGGGCATCGTGCCGGATATCGAGGTTGAAGAGGCTACGCTCAATGGCGTGACTGGTGATGCCTTCCGCGTGCGTGAGGCTGATCTTGACCACCACCTGAGCAATCCGCAGGGCGGCGACGAGACCAAGACTGCACCGGCCAAGCAGGGGCAGCCTGAAGCCAAGCTGGCACCCCAGCCAGCAGCACCCGCCAAGGCTAAGCCCGAGGCGCTGGATAAGGATGGTAAGCCGCTGAAGGATGAAGAGCCGCTGCGCCCGGGCGAAATTTCGCTGAAGAAGGATTACCAACTGCAGCAGGCGCTCAATGTGCTGAAAGTGCAGCAGATCGTCAGCCGCACCACGCCGGTGAGCGAGGGTGGCGTGGCCGTGGCTGCCACTACCAAGTAAACCGTGATGGCGAGCGCCAGGCTTGCCCTGGCGCTTGCAAAGTCTGTCACCCCTCGTAGCTTGAGTTCATGACAGGCGCTCGGTAAGAATAAAAAAACAGGCGGGCATGGTTTCCATGTCCGCCTGTTTTTTTGTGCGCAGCGCTCGGCTGCTGACCTTGCTGCCGAGCAGCGGGCAAGGTCAGCCGGTGCTTAGAACGTGTGCATCAGACCCACTGCCAGGCCACGTTGATCGGCCACTGCGGCACCAGCAATGCTCTTGTCGGCGCTGAGGGCGGAGTACTCGACCAGGGCATAGGTACGCTTGCTCAGGCCGTGCTTGTAGCCAATAGCGTAGCGGGTGAAGTCGCTGTCGGCAGCGCTCTTGCCATTGACATCGGCTTCGGCAGCGAACTGCGCACCGGCGCGCAGGGTGCCAGCACCTATCTTGTAGGTCACCGTGGTAGTGACGGTATCGCGGTCATAGTCGACCCCGGCAGTGCGCCATTCACCAGCCTGGTAGGCCAGGCCCAGGCCCAGATCACCCAGGGTATATATGCCGCCGATTTGCCAGGCCGACTTCTTGTTGCCGCTCACGCCAGCCAGATTGCGCTGCTGACCGTAGGACAGGCCGGCCTTGATGGGGCCGTTGCTGTAGCTGGCCAAGCCCGAGAAACCATCGGACGAGCCGGTGGTGCTGGTCTTGTTTTCGCCGAAGCTGTACATACCGGACAGGTTGAAGCCGCTCAGGTTCGGGGAGTCATAGCGGACGGCGTTGCTGAAGCGCGAATCCTGGATGCTGTCGACCGAGTAGGAGGCAGTCGCTGCGGCACCGATGGCACCGTCAAAGATGTCGAACCAGTCCACCATATTGGTGTAGGGCGTCTTGCCGCGACCGAGGCCTACCTTGCCGAAATCGCCTTGCAGGCCGACCCAGCCTTCGCGGCTGGCGAAGTTGGTGGTGGCTGCGTCATCAGGACGCAGGCCTTGTTCGATCTGCCAGAAAGCCTTGAGCCCGTCGCCCAGGTTTTCGTCGCCCTTGAAGCCCAGACGCGACGAGGTGTAGAGGTTGTCTACCTTGGTCTTGGTGACAGGGCCTTCGTCGTGGAACACCACGCCGACGTTCATCTGGCCATATACCGTGACCGTACCTTCGGCAAAAGCCGGAGCGGCCAGTGCACCCATTACCAGCGTGGCAAGCAGAGCCTTGCGCATAGTTCTCTCCATTGTTCGATATAGTAGGGAGCCTGTCCGGGACTCAGGCCAGGAAAAGTTTGCTCGCTTGGAGCGCGTGCTCGCAATCGGGATTACCCGGATATCAGGGAAATAGCGCCTATTTGCTGCTTTTTCTGCAACACATGGCCAGCCTCTACCCAGCAAGGCATGGTGTTTCTGCGGAAGATGTGCATGAGGCCTGGGCAATAAAAAAGCGGATGCTGCCGCATCCGCTTCAAATGCCTGCCTTGGTCAGAGATCAGAAGTTGTGGCGGATACCCACGCTGAAGATGCGTGGATCAGCGCCAGCACCGATCGGTGCGCCACCGGAGGTGCCGTTGGCGAAGCCGGCGGAAGCCTTGGTTTCGTTCTTGATCTGGGTGAACAGGCCGTACACGGCAGTGCGCTTGGACAGGGAGTAATCCACTTCCAGGCCATACATGTCGACGCCGTCCTGGGTGTTGCTGCCGATATCGTTCTCGCTAGCGGTGGCCCAGGCACCCTTCAGGGTAACGGCGCCTATCTTGTGGCTGACGGCCAGGGCGAAGGTATCCACTTCCTTGATCGTTTCGTTTTCCAGCTGGCTGTATGCCGCGCCAAAGGTGGTGTCGCCCAGCTTGAAGCCGCCAACCAGCTTCAGGCCTTGGCGATCCTTGCCTGCCGCTACCTGGTCAGCCTGGTTCTCATAACCCAGACCGACATTGAAGGTACCGTTGTCGAATTCACCAGAGACGGAGAAGCGGCGCTTGTTGGTGGAGCCGGTCTTGGCTTCATCAGGGGCAAACGAGGCGCGCAGGGTGATATCGCTGAACTTGGGCGAGGTGTAGTGCAGGATGTTGTCCTGGCGGGTATGCAGGCTGACGCCTGAGGCCTTGCCGTTGGTGACGACTTCGGTCTGCTCGGCATTGCCCCACATGATGTCCACGTTCTTGTTCAGTTGCTTGAACGGGGTGTCATGACGGCCGATCAACAGGGTACCGAAGTCACCCTTCAAGCCGACATAGCTATTGCGGTCGGCAAAGGACGTCTGGGCGGCGTTGTCGGGATTGACCTTGGTTTCGATCTGGAACACAGCCTTCAGGCCACCGCCCAGGTCTTCTTCGCCCTTGAAGCCGATACGCGAGGCATAGCCTTCAACGCGCTGGGTATTGACGCCCTTGAGTGCAGCAGTGTCGCCGTTGTCGAAGAACTCGTAGCCCATTTCCAGGCGGCCATACAGGGTGACATTGCTGTCAGCGGCAAAGGCGGGGGCTGCGAGTGCGCCGAGGACGGCGATGGCGAGCAGTTGCTTTTTCATTGGATAGGCTCCAGTTGTATGAATCGGGAAGCGCCGTGAGGACGCTACCTGCCTGCATGCCTGGACAAAACAGTGGGAGGAGCGGTCGCTGCTGGCGGTGGGCCGGGCGCTCGGCGCCTGGGCAACGGCGCGATTTATACGGGAGCCAAGTGACACCCAAATTACATAAGCTGCTGCTGTTGCTGCAATGCAGCACCCTGGTGGCTGTTATGAACGCAAGTCAGTGATGGGCCATGGACGACGGAGCAGGCAACAGGGTAATCCTGGCGTGATCGTGACAGGCGCTTGAGCGCCGCTGAGCAAACCCGGCAATGCAGCTTTGGCCAAGCGCGGAAGCGCAGGCAGTACGCGGGTGCGGCAAGCTTGCACAACAGCGCCAGCAGGGTTTGCCGCAGCGCTAAACGCAACAAGGCGCCCAAGGGCGCCTTGTTGCCAGGAGGGGCCAGATTCAGGCAAACAGGCGGCTCAGTGCCTGGCCGGGAGAAGGCTCGCGCACAAAGGCTTCGCCAACCAGGAAGGCATATACCTCATGTTCCAGCATCAGATTGACGTCGGCTGGTTTGAGTATGCCGGATTCGGTCACGACGATACGATCGCTGGGGATATCGTCCAGCAGGTTCAGCGTAGTCTGCAGGCTGACCTCGAAGCTGCGCAGATCCCGATTGTTGATACCGATCAGCGGGGTCTTCAGGTGCAGGGCACGTTCCAGTTCGGCGCCATCGTGCGATTCCACCAGGACGGCCATGCCCAGCTCCTGTGCCAGGGCTTCCAGTTCCAGCATATGCGCGGTCTCCAGCGCGCCCACGATAAGCAGGATACAGTCGGCACCCATGGCCCTGGCCTCGTAGACCTGGTAGGCATCCACCACGAAATCCTTGCGCAGCACCGGTAAGCGGCAGGCGGCACGGGCCGCCTTGAGGTAGTCGGCATGGCCCTGGAAGTACTGCTCGTCGGTCAGCACGGACAAGCAGGCCGCGCCATGCTGGGCATAGTCCTCAGCGATTGCCGCAGGCTGAAAGTCGGCCCGTATCACGCCCTTGGAGGGACTGGCCTTCTTGATCTCGGCGATGACGGCTGCATGGCCGTCTGCGTACTGGCTGCGCAAGGCACCGACGAAATCACGCAATCCGCCCAGCGCTTCCGCTGCTGCGCGGACGGAGGCCAAGGGGGTATGCCGTTGGGCGGCGGCGACTTCTTCAATCTTGGTGGCGAGTATCTGTTTGAGGATGTCGGACATGGATCAGGCTTTGTATTGTTGGGTCAGGTTCACCAGAGCATCGAGCCTGGCGCGGGCCGTACCGTTATCAATGGCGGCGGCGGCGGCGGCAAAACCATCGGCCAGGGTGGCGCTGACGTCGGCAGCATAGAGTGCTGCACCGGCATTCAGCACCACGATATCGCGGCAGGGGCCTGCCTCACCGGCCAGCACGGCTTCGATCCGTGCGCGGGATTCCTGCGGGTTGCCAGCGTGCAGGTCGGCCGCCTGGCAGAAGCTGAAACCATGCTCGCGTGGGTCGAACACGTATTCGTTGATTTCACCCTCCCTGAGTTCGGCCACCAGGGTGGTGTCGCGCAGGCTGATTTCGTCCAGGCCATCGCGGCCGTGCACGATCAGCACATGACGGCTACCCAGCTCCTTCAGAACGCGGCATTGTATGCCGACCAGGTCGGGATGGAATACGCCCATGACCTGATTATCGGCAGCTGCTGGATTGGTGAGTGGGCCAAGTATGTTGAAAATGGTGCGTACACCCAGCTCGCGCCGTATGGGGGCGACGTTCTTCATTGCGCCGTGATGATTGGGGGCGAACATGAAGCCTACCCCCAGTTCGTCTATGCAATGGCCTACCTGCTCGGGCGTAAGCACCAGATTGACACCCAAGGCCTCCAGTACATCGGCCGACCCGCTGCTGCTGGATACGCCGCGATTGCCGTGCTTGGCGACACGCGCACCGGCGGCGGCGGCGACGAAGGCTGCGGTGGTGGAGATATTGAAGGTATGGGCCCCATCGCCGCCAGTACCGCAGGTATCCACCAGATGGCGCCTGTCCTGTACCGAGACCTTGCTTGATAGTTCGCGCATTACCGTGGCAGCAGCGGCTATCTCGGACACGGTCTCTACCTTGACCCGCAGGCCTATCAGTATGGCGGCGGTCTGGGTGGGCGTCATTTCCCCCGTCATGATCTGCCGCATCACGGAGAGCATCTCGTCGTAGAACAATTCGTTACCGTCTATCAGGCGGTTGAGGGCGGCTTGTGGCGTGATCATGGCGTGGGCACTTGCATCAAACAGGGTGGGTAGGGATTTCAACCTAAAGTGGAGGGGCTAGCAAAGGAAATGGGCTTATTTCCTTATGACTTTCCAGGCTGCTCTGTGGGGAGGCGGTACTGGTGGCAGCTCAGTCGCCATGCCAGCGGGCATCCAGCCAGTCGCGCCACTGGTACCAGGCCATGCCCAGGGTCAGGGCCGCTTGGGTAAAGCCGGGCAGGTGTGTAGGTAGGGCATGTTGGGGTATGCGCTCAAACAGCGCAAGCCGTTCGGGCCGGCCCAGCATGGCTTCGGCCATGACCTTGCCGACGAGACCGCTCAGGGCCAGGCCATGGCCGCTGAAACCCTGGGCGAACAGGGTGCCATCGGGGAGCCTGCCTAGGTGCGGTAGCTTGTGGGGCGTGACATCGACCCGGCCACCCCAGGCGTGCTCGATCCAGGCGTCGGCCAATTGCGGAAACACCTGCAGCATGCGCGCCTGAGTATCGGCAAGGCGGTCTGTGGCGGTGCCAGCAGCGCGACCGCCAAACAAGAGGCGATGGTCGGGGCTGAGGCGGAAGTAATTGAGTACCCGGTTGCAATCGGCAACGGCCGCATTGCTGGGCAATATGGAGCGCGCCAGGCCAGCGTCGAGCGGTTCGGTAGCGACGATGAAACTCTCCACCGGCAGGAAATGGCGGGCCAGCTGTGGAGTCAGGGCCGTGGCATTGGTGGCCAGGAACAATTGGCGGCAGTGCAGCTGCCCGGCCGGGGTCACGATGCAATAGCCATCACCATCACGCTGCCAACCGCTGGCAGGGCTGTGCTCGTAGAGCTTCGCGCCAGCGGCCTCGGCTGCATCAGCCAGGCCCAAGGTGTAGGCCCAGGGGTCCAGATGTGTTTCATTTGGGTCGTACAGGCCACCGACATAGCGGCTGCTGCCGACATGGGCCTGGAGGGCGTTGCAGTCCAGCAGTTGCAGATCGGCATAGCCGTAGCGCTGCCGTGCCTGTTGCTGCCATTGCGCCAGCTCCGCCAACTGGCCCTCATGCAGGGCCGCGTAGACATAGCCACCGGGGCTGAGATCGCAGGCGATATTGAAGCGGGCGATATGCTGTTTGAGCAGGGCCAGCGCTTCACGCGACATGTCCCAGAGTTGCCGGGCGATGGCTGGCCCGACGGCTTGTTCGACAACCGCCATGCTGCCGGCAAACCCCTGCAGTGCCTGGCCCCCGTTGCGGCCTGAGGCGCCGCTGCCTATGCGATCCGCCTCCAGCAGGGCCACGGAAACGCCTTGTTCTGCCAGGTAAAGCGCGCTGGACAAGCCGGTAAGGCCGCCGCCCAGGATGCCCACATCGGCCACGAGCCTGCCGCTGCAGCAGGGACGCACAGCGGGAGCAGGTTGGCGGCTGGCATACCAGGAGGGGCTGGGCGGCGTCACGGCATCAATTGATTGCTGGCGTCGAATCGCGGTAGGCCGTCATCGCAATTGGCCCAGGCCACATGGCTGTCATAGAACACATGCGAGGAAGGGTGCTGCACCTTGCCTTGGCGCAGGCTGGCGCGGGCAATATGCATCTCGTCGGCCCAGCGCAGGCCATGGAAAAACAGGGGCGTGCCACATTGCTTGCAAAAGCCCCGCTTGGCGGCGTGCGAGGAATCAAACCACTGCAGCGCGGCCTCGCCCTGGCTGAGGCAGAACGCGGACAGAGGCACACCAAACCAGGTCACAAAGGCGGCGCCATGGGCCTGCCGGCACATGCTGCAGTGACAATGGGCACACCATTTGGCGGGTGCCGTGACGCGATAGTGCACCGCGCCACAGAAGCATTGTCCTTCAAGCGGTGTGGCGAGATGGCTGTTGTCAGGCATAGGTCTTGAGGAAATTATCCAGCATCTGGTGACCGTGTTCGGTAAGGATGGCCTCGGGGTGGAACTGCACCCCTTCTATAGGCAAGGTCTTATGCCTTACCCCCATGATTTCGCCATCTTCCGTCCAGGCGGTGATTTCCAGGCAGTCTGGGCAGCTGTCGCGCTCTATCACCAGCGAATGGTAGCGGGTGGCGATAAAGGGCGAGGGCAGATCCTTGAAGGTACCCACGCTGAGGTGGCTGACCGGTGAGGTCTTGCCGTGCATCAGTTGCTTGGCATGGATGATCTTGCCGCCAAAAGCCTGACCTATGGATTGATGGCCCAGGCATACGCCCAGGATGGGGATTTGCCCTGCGAAGCGCTGGATGGCAGCGACCGAGATGCCCGCTTCACTGGGAGAGCAGGGGCCGGGGGAGACCACCAGGTACTGGGGCTGCTTGGCGGCAATCTCGTCCAGGCTGATCTCGTCGTTGCGGTAAACCTCTACCGTTTGCCCCAGTTCACCAAAGTACTGGACCAGGTTGTAGGTAAAGCTGTCGTAGTTGTCGATCATCAATAGCATGGTGGCGTCACTACCTGATTAGGCCGCCTGCCATGGGCAGGCCGCATGATCTAGAGAGGCAGCCGGCAGGGTACACCCGGCTGCGCTTGCCTCGGCGTACTGGGGCTCAGCCGTCCAGGCCCTTTTGGGCCATTTCGGCGGCACGCAGCACGGCGCGGGCCTTGTTCTGGGTTTCCTGCCATTCGGACTGTGGCACCGAATCGGCCACAATGCCGGCACCGGCCTGCACATAGAGGGTCTTGTTCTTGATCACGGCGGTACGCAGGGCGATGGCCACATCCATATCGCCATTGAAGCCCAGGTAGCCCACTGCACCCGAATAGATACCGCGCTTGGTGGGTTCCAGCTCGTCGATGATCTGCATGGCGCGTACCTTGGGCGCACCGGAAACGGTGCCAGCCGGGAAGGTGGCGCGCAGTATGTCCAGATTGCTCATGCCCGGCTTGAGGGCGGCCTCTACACTGGAGACGATGTGCATGACGTGGGAGTAGCGCTCTACCACGCGATCGTCGGTCACCTTGACGGTGCCAGTCTGTGCTACCCGGCCTACGTCATTGCGGCCCAGGTCCATCAGCATCACATGCTCGGCGATTTCCTTGGGGTCGGCCAGCAACTCCGCTTCCAGGGCCAGGTCTTCGTCGCGGCTCTTGCCGCGTGGCCGGGTACCGGCAATGGGGCGTACCGTGACGGTACCACCCTCATGGCGGACCAGGATCTCGGGCGAGGCACCGACGATATGCGTATCACCCAACTGGTAGTAGAACATATAGGGCGAAGGGTTGAGGCTGCGCAGTGCGCGGTAGAGCGTGATGGGCGGCTGTTCGAAGCGCATGGACATGCGCTGCGACAACACGACCTGCATGATGTCGCCATCAAGGATGTATTGCTTGGCCTTCTCTACTGCTGCCTTGAAGTTGCTTTCGCCGAATTCGGACTTGGCCGTGGTGGGCGGGGTGGCCTCGGTACGGGGCAGGCGAGCTGGATCACGCAGCTGCATGCGTAGTGCATGCAGGCGCGAGTGGGCCTTGGCAAAGGCCTGCGGCTGGCTGGGGTCGGCATAGACCACCAGGTAGAGTTTGCCGCTGAGGTTGTCGAAAATGGCAATCTCTTCGCTCAACAGCAACTGGATATCTGGCGCGCCTATGGGGTCGGGCTTGTCGCACTGGGCCAGCTTCTTCTCTATCAGCCTGATGGTGTCGTAGCCAAAGTAACCGACCAGCCCGCCGGCAAAGCGGGGCAGGTTGGGCAACTGGGGCACTTTGAAGCGCGATTCGAACTCGCCGATAAAGCTCAGCGGATCGCCTTCATGGCGCTCGACCACTTCGCCGTTGACGCTGACTTCGGTCTGATGCCCGCGTACCGTCAGCACGGTACGTGCGGGCAGGCCGATAAAGCTGTAACGGCCGAAGCGCTCGCCGCCGACGACCGATTCCAGCAGATAGGAATAGGGTGCATCGGCCAGGCGCAGATAGACGGACAGGGGGGTGTAGAGATCGGCCAGGCCTTCCTGGACGACGGGGATGCGGTTATAGCCTTGACGCGCGAGCGCGTCGAATTCGAGTTCGGTCATGGCGAGCTTTCCTGGCAAAGGGGTGAAGTGAAAAACCGGGAGGACGCGATTAGCGCCATCGCCAGGTCAGCCCGCAGTGCTTGGAATCTCTTGTCATGATGTCTGAAGTCGTTCGTCTGGATAGTGTGGGGCGGAATCGAGGCACTGCAAGTGCAGGCAAGCCATCAATCCGAGCCAGCATTCTTCACGAAATCCACCGCCTCGACAAGGCTGGAGATGATGCCGGCGCACTGTAGCCCACGCACATCCTCGTAGCCATAGTCGAGCAGCAGGCAAGGTGCGCCAGCATTTCTGGCAGCATCACGATCAAAATGGGAGTCGCCTACCATCAGTAGTTCGGCCGCTGTGATGCCGAACTGCTGGCATACCGTCTGCAAGGGCAGGGGATGGGGTTTTTTCTCTGGCAGGCTGTCGCCGCCTAATACGATGTCGAAATAGGGCAGCAGGCCAGTCTGCGCCAGCACAGGCTCGGTGAAGCGCAAAGGCTTGTTGGTGACTACCGCCAGCCGTAATCCCATGGACCTGAAGGCCTCCAGGCCGGCAACGACACCGGGATAGGGGCGGGTTTTGACGGCCAGCAGGCGATCATAGTGGCGGCAGAAAGCGGCGATGCCGGCCGCGTGCTGCTCAGGATCGGCCTGGCCCTCGCGTGCGTCGGTGAGCGAGCGGTGTACCAGCTGCGCCATGCCGCCGCCAACAAAGCTGGCCAGCCTGTCCTGTTCCAGGGCGGGCAGGTCGAATTCGCTGCGCATGGCATTGGCCGCGGCGGCAAGGTCGGCAATGGTGTCCAGCAGGGTGCCGTCCAGGTCAAGGGCTATGGCTTTGATGGGCATCAGATAAAGTCGCGGATATTCAGTACGGCGCCATGGCCGATATGGTCGGTATGCAGTAGTTGCACGATTGCACGTCCCCGGCTATTCGGGTCGGCCAGTTCGCCATTGGCGTGGTATTGCCTGAATTGCTCCAGCAAGGGGAAGTCCCCCTCGGGCGTGGCACGTATGCTGGCTTGCATGCCGGTATCAATGATGCCGGGCGCCAGCGATGCAATGCGCACTGGGTGGGGCAGGCCATCCTGCTCCAGCCCGACGCAGCGGCTATACATATCCAGCCCGGCCTTGCTGGCGCAATAGGCGCTCCAGCCGGTATAGGCATTGCGGCCCGCGCCGGAGCTGATCTGGAGTATGCGCTTGTCGCAGGCACGGTCGCGCAGGTGTCGCAGGAAGGCATTGCTGAACTGGATGGCGGCAGTCAGGTTGACTGTGAGGCAGCGGGCCATCTCGGCATCGCCATAACTGCCTGCCGGCCCTATGGGCTCGACTACGCCTGCATTGTTGATCAGGTAGATGCCTTGCCAGTCCATTGCCGCCAAGGAGCCCAGTAGTTCCTCGGCAATTTCGCTGACCTGGTCGATATTGGCCAGGTCTACGGCCACAAAGCGGTAACCGGGCAGGGCGGCGCCCAGCTGCGCCAGCTCGGGTGTCTCCTGCCGAGCCAGCGCGATCAGGTGGTCGCCCTGTGCTGCAATGGCACGGGCGATGCCCAGGCCCAGGCCGCGTGAGGCGCCGGTAAGGATGTAGCATCGATTGGGGCGGTTGTGCATAGGTGGCTCTGTGCTGGTGGGATATCCGCCTGGGTCAGGCCTTGGCCAGTTCGGCGCGCATGGCGTCTATGGTGGCCTTGTAGTCCGGTGTGTTGTAGATGGCCGAGCCAGCCACAAAAGTGTCTGCGCCGGCACGGGCGATTTCGGCGATATTGTCCACCTTTACCCCGCCATCGATCTCCAGCCAGATTTCCCGGCCGGTCTTGGCCGTGTATTCGTCGATGCGGCGACGCGCCTCGCGTAGCTTGTCCAGTGTGCCGGGAATGAACTTCTGGCCGCCAAAGCCTGGGTTGACTGACATCAGCAGTATCATGTCCAGCTTGTCCATGACATGGTCCAGGTAGTGCAGCGGGGTGGCGGGATTGAACACCAGGCCGGCCTTGCAGCCCTGTTCGCGGATCAGGCCCAGGCTGCGATCGATATGCTCGCTGGCCTCGGGGTGGAAGGTGATGATGTTGGCGCCGACCTTGGCGAAGTCGGGGATGATGCGGTCCACCGGCTTGACCATCAGATGCACATCGATCAATGCGTCGGTACAGGGGCGGATAGCCTCGCAGATCATGGGGCCTATGGTCAGATTCGGCACGTAATGGTTGTCCATCACGTCGAAGTGAATGATGTCGGCACCGGCCGCAATGACGTTCTGCACTTCCTCGCCCAGCTTGGCAAAGTTGGCAGAGAGGATGGAAGGGGCAATGCGGAAGGTGGGCTGGCTCATGGCGGTGCTCTGCGAGGTGGGAAGAGGTATAGATTTTACCGGAAACCGATGAGCGCCTTGTCGTTGACTGCGTTTTCGCGTGTAATCTTCGTCCGTCACTCTCACATTGCGCCAAGGCACCATGGGCGAATCCCGCAAGTACGACATCACCGTTACCGTGCAAACCCAGTTTCTCGCCGATCAGTCGGACGAGGACGCGAATCGTCATGTGTTTGCCTACCACATCAGCATTGTCAACACTGGTACCGTTGCCGCCCAGTTGCTCACGCGGCACTGGGTCATCACTGAGGCCGATGGCAAGGTGCAGGAGGTGCGTGGTCAGGGGGTGGTGGGTGAGCAGCCCAGCCTCCAGCCGGGGCAGGCATATGGCTATACCAGTGGCGTCGCACTGAGTTCGCCTGTCGGCACCATGCACGGCAGCTATCAGTTCCGTGCTGAGGATGGTGAATGCTTTGACGCTGTCGTCGATCAGTTTGTGCTGTCGGTTCCCAGGGTCTTGCATTGAGCCACGCCAGGCGTGGCCGGCTGATAATGGAAATCTCCCGCCGCGGGGAATCTCCCCCACGCCATGCTTGTAGGCGGAGATGCAATCGCTGCACAGTTTGCAATCAACAGTGCGCGCAGGCATGGGCTGCATTCAAATGCAGCTAGGGTAATCCCGCACAGAATACAAAAAGGCAATTCCTTTTGAGGGGAATTGCCTTTTTACAGCAATCAGAATCTTAGGCTAATTGGTCTGGATCAAACCAACCGCCTGAATCAAACGACTCGCTGAGATATAGTTCTGCCAAGTAGCAGATTATACCATTTGAATATTGGTGGCTTGCGGGCCTTTTTGGCCCATGCCGGCAACGTAGGAGACCTTTTGGCCTTCTGCCAGCGACTTGAAGCCTTCCGAACGAATTTCGGAGAAGTGGGCGAACAAATCCTTGCTGCCATCATCAGGGGTGATAAAACCAAAACCCTTGGCGTCATTGAACCACTTAACGGTACCTGTTTCCATCTTGAAAATCCTTTTGTGTAGTGTTGGGCACATGCCCATATGCATGACATTCAAGGAGTCGAGAACGGAACGAGCACGAATGGTACAGCTTTAGACGCACAAAGTAACTAACTGGTTTTCTACTTGAAGATCCTGCATCTCCGTTTTACGCAGTTCTGCTGGTTGAGTCAATGAATAAAAATAATTATTTCTTTGGGGGTGATTGATCGGGCTTTGGGTATTGGCCTGCATAAAGGCTTGCAAGGGGTATTTATGCTATTCGGGTTTTTGTTTTAGGCAAGCGTTAGACATCGGATACCGCCAGCTATTGCCTGCACGCATGCTGGCCCCCGCAGGGGGTCAAGGGGTTGCCAGCGCACCCCGCCAGTACTCTCCCAGGGCGGCCAGCAGCTCGGTGCGGAAGTCCGGCCGTATTGGGGCAAATACCGGTTCATCGAGCAGACGGCAAAGGCTGTCCGGGTAGTCCAGCGATTGCCACAGGCCGCGGGTGAGGGCATAGGCGCGTGTCAGCAGGCTAAGTCCACGGCCAGCCGGCAGGCCCAGGGCGGCTTCCAGGGAGGCGCCAGCACTGACCAAGCCTTGGGTCAGCTCCAGCTTGAATGCACGCAGCTGCTCCAGCCCCAGATTCTGCTCCAGCACGCTATAGGCCATGGCATCCAGCCGCATCAGCTCGGGGTGCTCGTCCAGGTAGCAGACATAGCGCTGCATGAAGCGCGTCAGCTGTACCTCGGCGCTGCCGCCTTCCGGGCTGAAGCTGTCGTGTACTTCCTGCAGCAGGCCGAGCCATTCGGCCCACAGCAAGCCCATGAAGATTTCTTCCTTGGTGCAGAAGTACAGATAAACCGTGCCCTTGGCGAGGCCGGCGGCTTCGGCAATCCGGGCGACGGAAGGCAGGTTGCGGGTATCTTGCAGGAACAGTCCGCGCGCTGCTGCCAGGATGGCATCGCGTCGGGCCTGTTTGTCCTCGCTATCAAGGGCACGTTGGGTCATGGCCACAATTCTACCCTGTTTGGGGAGCGGCTGAATTGCCGCGCCCCTATCTGCAGGCCAGGCTGCTGCTAGTTTTTCATCAGCTGGTAGGCCACGCGGCTTTGCAGGCTGCGGGGGGCGAAGCGGTTGCTGAAGATGGTGAGCTTGTTGCCTACGCCCGGAATCACGCTGGCCGTGCCGTTGAACAGCGCCTTCAGGCCGATATCCACCACCGGGCGTGATTGCATCATCAACAGTCTCTGGTAAGGCGTGGTCTGCTGGCCCGATACCGCGAGGAAGCTGGTGGCGGTTACGCCGGGGGATAGCACGCTGACCTTGACCTTGCTGGGCGCCAACTCGGTATGCAGGGCCTCGCCAAACAGCAGCACATAGGCCTTGCTGGCTGCGTAGGCCGCATAGGTCGGGGTGGCCTGATAGCCGCCGATGCTGGCCACCAGCAGGATATGTCCGCCACCACGCTTGACCATGTCGGCCGCAAATACATGCGTCAGCTCGGTCAGGCTGAGCACATTGAGTTGCAGCATCTCCAGCGTCTTGCCCAAGGGCTGATCAACAAACTGGCCATACACACCAAAACCGGCATTGTTGATCAGCACATCCACGGCCAGGCCGTGACTGTCCAGTTGGGCCTTGAGTGCACTGCCGGCACCGGGTGCGGCCAGGTCGGCCGCCTCTACCACCACCTCGATGCCATGCAATGCGCGCAGGTTGGCGGCAAGCTTTTCCATGGGTTCGGTGCGCCTTGCGGTCAGTATCAGGTTGGCCCCGCGCTCAGCCAGGGCCGTGGCGAAATCCATGCCGAAGCCGCTTGATGCGCCTGTGACCAACGCCCATTTGCCCTTGATGTTGTCCATGCCTGCTCATTCCCGTCTGATTGATATGACCATCGGTCATTTTGTGGGTGTATTACAAGTGACCGTCGGTCATTTGTCAAGCGGGTTGCGGTGTGTAGATCGTGTGAGCCTGTGTGTTTAGCGCGCCAACAATGTGCCGAAGATATCCCAGGCCAGTTTGGCGATCAGCACACTGACCAGGCCGATGAAGAGCTTGCGTATCAAGGTGGTGCCACCACGCATGGCCATGCGCGCACCAAAAAAAGCGCCGGCGATATTGGCCACTGCCATGGGAATGGCATAGTGGTACAGCACATGGCCTGCAGGAATAAAGAAGGCGAGGGCGGCCAGGTTGGTGGCCACATTGACAATCTTGGCGGCGCTGGAGGCGCGGAGGAAGTCAAACCCGAAAAAGCGGATGAACAGGAAGATCAGAAAACTGCCGGTGCCTGGGCCGAACAGGCCATCATAGAACCCGATGGCACCGCCTATGGCCAGCGCAATGATCAGTTCGCGGCGACCAATATGGCTGGGCCGGTGCAGTGCGCCGAAGTCTTTCTTGCGCAATGTATAGCCCAGCATGAACAGCAACATGGCCAGCACCAAGGGGCGCATCCACGCTGGCGGAATATAGCTGACCGCCATGGCGCCGATGAAGGAGAAGGCGAAGGCGGTCAGCGCGGCGGGAATGACCAGCTTCCAGGCGATATCGATCTTGCGAGCGTAGCGCCATGCCGCCATGCCGGTACCAAATACCGAGCTGAACTTGTTGGTGCCAAACAGGGTGGAGGGCGTGTGCTGTGGGAGGGTGGAAAACAGACCCGGCACCTGTATCAGCCCGCCGCCGCCCACGGCGGCATCGATGAGGCCTGCCGAGAAGGCGATGAGGACCAGCGGCAGGAGTTCTATTGCTTGCATTTGGGCGGGGCTGTCACGGTCAGGCCTATCATGCTGCCTGCCGCCCAAGGGGCGTGGCAATGCGGGTTTGCCAGTGCTTGTTGCAATTGCGGGTTCAGTGCAGACGGAAGACCAGGGCCAGCATGCGGCCGATCTCTGCTTCCAGTAGGCTCTCGGGCCACGGTGGCGGCAGGTTCATGCATTCGAACTGCAGGCGGTGGATGACACTGAGCACCAGCGAGGCATCGACTTCCGGTTGGTCGGAACCCACCATGCGGGCCAGTTGCGCGATACCGGATACCAGCATGGCGCGATAGGCTACCACTTTGGCGCGTACCGGTGGGTCCAACCGGTACAGCGAGAGGAAGTTCAGCTCTACGGCAAGCCCGACGGAATGCAGCTCTGCCTGCATACGTATGAAGTTGGCCAGCCGCCGGGTGACTTCGAGATGAACCGCCACGCGTGCGTCGCCCGAGCGCAGCAGGATCTCCGGCGGCAAGTCGGACAAATAGAGATTTAGCTGGTTCAGCATCTCCACATTGTCTTTGGCAGCGACCAGGACGAAATGATCGAAGGTCTGCTCGATCAGGTCGTTCATGCCATTGAAGAAATAGGTGGTCAGCGACAGGGGAACGCCAGCCTCGGCGGCGATCGCCCTATGGGTGATGCCATGCAGCCCCCGCTTGGCGATCAACACCAGGGTTGCGTCGAGTATGCGGCGGCGCGACTCTTCGCCCCGTCGTTGCAGTTTGCGGCCAGTGGCACTGCTGGTGTGCTCTATGGTGAGGTTGTTCATGGCGATCAATTCTACCGGAATGATACCGGTATGCATTTGCAACAATATTTTCCCGGCAGGTTTTATCTTTGTCCTGCCACAAACGTGGGGGCCGGGGGCCACATGCCATGCAATTAGCGCGCTCTTTGGTCATTATTGTACGGATGTACCGTATTTTGATGACCTTTGATCGGCAAGCTTGGCAGCAACGGATATACATAGCTGCTGGTGGTCGGCGGGGCAAGCTAGCAGGGTTGCTGGTGACAGGGCGGACGGCTTGTGGTGCTTGCACGGCTTCTGCCAGCCGCAATGCTGGGATATCCCTGTCCAGCGTGGGGAAGTTGAGTATTCACCGGGCTGATAAGCGCCGCTGGGCGTTCTCTTCGGACTTTGTGCTCTCGGGGTATTAGAACGGCCTTGTGGGCAACCGGCAGGTAGGTGCTGGTTGCGCCAACGTTAATAGATATGCGTTGCAACGGGCTGGCGCATCGTCTACCAATCCTGCGCCAGTCCCAGCTCGCGACAGGCTTTGTCATAGACGAAAGCAGGTGCGGCGTTCTCCTTCATGGAGGTTGCTATCCAGGCCCAGGGTACTGAATCTATCTCGCCACGCATGGCCGCCAGTACGATCTTGGCCTCATCTGTGGCACCGCAGAGATATAGTGCGGCACCAAAGTGGTTGAGGCCAGCGCTGCTGAACGGACTGGATACGCGCATCAGCTTGGATTCCAGCTCACCCGGTTTGGCGCCTACCCATTTGTACAGCGCGGCGACCAACGCTTTGGCGTTTTTCTCATTGCGCAGGGTTTTCAAACTTGCGCTGCTTGGGCCTGAGTTCAGCGCGAGTGCATATTCGCTGTAGGCGAAGGCGACCAGGGCGTGCAGCATGCTGCCGGGCGGAGATTTGGCGGAACAGTCTGCGGCATAAGCGAACATTTCATTGTGACTGCCGCCCCATTTTTCCGTCGTCGCATAGAAGTACTTCATGTGCAGAGCCCAGTGGGTGGGTTGTCTGCGCAGGCCCTCTTCAAACCAGCTGTCTATTTGCTCCCGGTCTTCGCTCTTGCCTACGCCGACATGTATCAACCAGGCCAGTGCTTCGGCAGCACTGGTGTCGAGTTCGGTTGCTTTTTCCAGGGCAGATTTGGCTGCTTCCAGGTGCTCGATAAAGGGACGCCAGGCGTTTTGTTCAACATCTTCTGCATAGCTGCTGCCGCGTATCTTCCAGCCTGCTATTACCAGGGAGGCGCCGAGCAGCGTGTGTGCGAGTGCGGAGCGCGGTGCGCTTTTGGTCCAGGCTGCCGCAGCATCGACGGCATCGCCCAGGTTGGCGTAGCCATAGACTGCCTGCTCCCTGGCCTCCCCCGACAGTTTGCCGAACATCAGCTCCGCATCGACAAAATTGCCACGAACCACCTTGTCATGCAGTGCCTTGGCACTGGGGGTGGGCAGGTCTTTAGCCAGCGTGGCGTAGGGCTGTAGACGCAGGATTTTCAACAAAGACATGGCTGAACTCGTGAGCGAGAAGTGAGGGCGTATGGGGCGCGCATCCTACTCGCTACACGTGAAATTTCCAGTATGGGACGGCGTCGGTCCATGAATGCGCGGCATGCGCGCCAATACTTGCCGATGGTTCAGGCTGCCTTGTGCCGGTGCAGCCCGTCATCAGTCGTCCATGGCTTGAGTCCACAACCGGCGTCTACTCGCGTACCCAGGTCTGGGTGCGGCCCAGCAGCGAGAAACCCATATAGCCTCGCACCTTGAGCTTCTGGCCGCCATCGGCCAAGGCCAGCTTTACGCTATAGATATCGCCGTTGTCCGGATCCATGATCTTGCCGCCTGCCCACTCGTCGCCATCTTTCTTGACGCCCCAGATAATCTCCAGCCCTATCAAGGGTTTGTTCTTCTTGTCACCCTTGCAGGCGGTGCAGAGGGTTTCCTTGCTCTCGAACAGCTTGGTGAGCTTGCCCTTGAGCTCGCCATTCTCCTCCCATATCTGGATGATGGCTTCGGGCTTGTTGGTCTTGTCGCTGATGTTCTTCCAGCTGCCTATGGGGCTGTTGGTATCGGCAAAGGCGGGGCTGATGGCCAGGGCCAGCAGACTGGCAAGCAGGGGGCGGGTCAGGTGCATGGTTGTCTCCGTGGCGGCGCTTCGGCCGCACTATGTAATGGGGTTTGGTCGCTAGCATGCCATGGTTGCCCGGTACGGGTTAAGCGGTGGGGCCGGCTGGCGGGGGCAAGTGTTGCGTTCGTGTAGCTAGCGCTTGAATTGCCAGACGTTTACCCGCATTTTCAACCTCACCGCGCTTGCTGCGCTGCGTTATAATGCGCGGCTTTGATTGGGCTTTTCCCTGTATCAGGAAGGAGAGAGAACATGCCGATCTACGATTACCAATGCACTGATTGCGGCCATCGTGCCGAAGTACTGCGCAAGCTGTCCGACCCGGTGTTGACCGATTGCCCCTCATGCGGCAAGGCCAGCTTTGCCAAGCAACTGTCGGCCGCCGGCTTTCAACTGAAGGGCTCGGGCTGGTATGCCACCGATTTCAAGGGCGGCAGCAGTGCCAGCGTGCCTGCAAAAACCGAGACGGCAACGGCCGATGCGGGCGCCCACGCCTGCGGTACCGGCGGTTGCGGTAGCTGCGCCTGATTTGATAACCGATACCGAAAGCCACGGATGAAGCGCTACTTTGTTACCGGACTGCTGATCTGGGTGCCGCTAGGCATCACCCTCTGGGTGATCAGTACCCTGGTGGGTGCATTGGACAGCCTCTTGCTGCTCCTGCCTGATGGTAACCGCCCGCGCGACTGGATAGGCGTACACATCCCTGGCCTCGGTGTGGTGCTGGTCGTGGCCATCCTGCTGCTGACCGGTTTGCTGACCGCCAATATCCTGGGTCAGCGGATGGTGAGATTCTGGGAAGAGATACTCAACCGTATTCCGGTGGTGAAATCCATCTACGGCTCAGTGAAGCAGGTGTCCGATACCGTTCTGTCTGACTCCGGCAATGCCTTCCGCAAAGCCTTGCTGGTGCGTTTTCCGCACGGCGATGCCTGGACAGTGGCCTTTCTGACCGGTACGCCAGCGCCTGAGCTGGCCTGTCAGCTGGATGGAGAGCATGTGTCGGTCTATGTGCCAACCACGCCCAACCCGACTTCGGGCTACTTCATGGTGGTGAAGAAGTCGGCCACCATAGAGCTAGATATGAGCGTGGACGAAGCGCTCAAATATGTGATTTCCATGGGTGTGGTTGCACCCGGCAGCAAAGCCAATGGCGATGCGCCCTGCAAGCAGCTCAGCCCGAATTTGCCAGGATAGGCAGCTAACCGCCTGACCTGTTTAGTTTTCCGTTATCCAAGAAAATCCGGCCCTATACGGGCCAATCTGTTACTGGAACTGCCATGCGTACCGACTACTGCGGCTTGATCGACAAGCGCTACCTCTCCCAAACCGTCACCATCAAGGGCTGGGCGCATCGTCGCCGCGACCACGGTGGCGTGATCTTCATCGACTTGCGTGACCGCGAAGGCCTGGTACAGGTGGTGATCGATCCTGATACCCCGGAAGCCTTTGCCCTGGCCGATACCGTACGGTCGGAGTTCGTGGTGGAAGTGACCGGCATCGTGCGTGAGCGCCCGGCCGGTACGGCCAATGCCAACCTGGTGTCGGGCGAGATCGAGATCCTGGCCAAGCAGATTGTCATCCTCAACGCGGCCAATACCCCGCCGTTCCAGATCGACGAGGAAAACCTCAGCGAGATGACCCGCCTGCAACACCGCGTCATCGACCTGCGCCGCCCGGCCATGCAGAAGAACCTGCGCCTGCGCTACAAGGTGGCCCTGCTGGTGCGTAACTTTCTCGACAGCCGTGGTTTCATCGATATCGAAACCCCCATGCTGACCCGCTCTACCCCGGAAGGCGCCCGCGACTACCTGGTGCCCAGCCGTGTACACGACGGCCAGTTCTTTGCCCTGCCGCAAAGCCCGCAGCTGTTCAAGCAGCTGCTGATGGTGGCGGGCTTTGACCGTTACTACCAGATCACCAAGTGCTTCCGTGACGAAGACCTGCGCGCCGACCGCCAGCCTGAATTCACCCAGATCGACGTGGAAACCTCCTTCCTGGGTGAAGAAGAGATCATGGACATCATGGAAGAGATGGCCGTGCATGTGTTCAAGGAAGCCATAGGCGTCGACCTGGGCAAGTTCCCCCGCATGCAGTACGACGACGCCATGTTCTACTATGGCTCGGACAAGCCGGATATGCGGGTGACCTTGAAGTTCACCGAGCTGACCGAAGTCATGAAGGACGTGCCGTTCAAGGTGTTCAGCGGTGCGGCCAATATGGACGGTGGCCGCGTGGTCGGTATGCGCGTGCCGGGCGGTGCTGCCTTCACCCGTTCCGAGATCGACGCCTGGACGCAGTTTGTCGGCATCTACGGTGCCAAGGGCCTGGCCTATATCAAGGTCAATGACGTCACCAAGCTCAACGAAGAGGGTCTGCAGTCGCCTATCGTCAAGAACCTGACGCCTGAAGCGCTGGCCGCCATTGTCGAGCGCACTGGCGCACAGAACGGCGATATCGTGTTCTTCGGTGCGGACAAGGCCAAGGTGGTGAACGAAGCCATCGGCGCCTTGCGTATCAAGATCGGCCATGAAAAGGGCGAGGCCGGTGGCTTCTTCACCCGTGAATGGAAGCCGCTGTGGGTGGTGGACTTCCCCATGTTCGAATACGACGAAGACAGCAAGCGCTGGACGGCTTGCCATCACCCCTTCACCAGCCCCAAGGTCGAGCACATCGAGTTCCTCAAGACCGATCCGGGCAAGTGCAAGGCACGTGCCTACGATATGGTGCTGAACGGTTGGGAGCTGGGTGGTGGTTCGGTGCGTATCCACCGTGCCGACATGCAGTCCACCGTATTCGAAGCACTCAACATCGGCGCAGAAGAAGCTCAGAACAAGTTTGGCTTCCTGCTGGAAAACCTCCAGTACGGTGCGCCACCCCATGGCGGCTTGGCCTTTGGCCTGGATCGCCTGGTGACCTTGATGACCGGTGCCGAATCCATCCGCGACGTGATTGCCTTCCCCAAGACCCAGCGCGCCCAGTGCCTGCTGACCCAGGCGCCCAACAGCGTGGACGAGAAGCAATTGCGTGAGCTGCACATCAAGCTGCGCAACAACCCGCAAGTGGCTTGATCGCCAGCTGCAGGCCAAAGGACGGGACGCTCAGGCGTCCCGTTTTTGCATCTATCTCGGAGGATTCCTGCATGCAGCCCCTGGTTACGCTCAATCATCTTTATCTCTATCTGGACCAGGCAACCCGCGACGCTATCTTGGCGTCGCCCTTCATGCGTCAGGAGTTTGCCGCGCTGACGGTCAGTACCGCTGCGATGGACGACGGCAGGCAGTGGACAGGTGTCTACCTGACGGGTGAGCAAACCTATATCGAACTGTTTTGCCCTGCTGACGAAGGCCAGGAGGCTGTGGGGGATGCCGGCATTGCGCTGGCCACCGAGACGGAGGGCGACATTGAACTGGCAAAGCAGGTATTGGCAAAGGCAGGCCTGGACTACCCGATAGAACTGCTGCAACGGGAGCTTGAAGGGGTGAAGGTGCCCTGGTTCTGGAATCTGTCCTTGATCGCTGCGGCAGAGAGGGAGCCGGAACCCTTCTGTGCCTGGATCATGGAAGTGGAGCGGGACTATCTGGCGCGTAGTGGCTTGCCAGCGGCTGATGCACCTACGGGTATCAGTCGGCGAGAATACAATGCCCAGCGCTTCGACCCAGGCCGCTACTTGAAGGATGTGACCGAGATCACGCTGGCCCTGCCTGCGGATCAGGCTGCACTGTTTGGGCAGCAGCTCTGTCTGCTGGGCTACGCCGCCACGGCGGCGGAGCAGGGCATGGCCTATCAAGGGCCTGGCATGGTGCTAAGTGTGCAACTGGCCACCGGGCAGAGGCGAGGGGTGATTGCCATCAGGCTGAGCCTGCAGCGGGAAAAGCAGGGCGAAACCGAATACCGGTTTGGTTCTGGGTCGGTACTGCAGTTTGATCGGCCTGACAGCGCCATTTGGCGGTTTACCGGCTGAACCAGGCCGCACCTCAGGCGGCTGCCTGGGCCAGCAGGGCGCCATAGTGTGCTGCAGCCACATCCGGATGCGAGCGCAGGCGGCCTTTCAGGATATTGCGGCCTACCTCGTAGTACAGCGCGTTGTGCTGCTCCTGCTGGGGGCCTCGGGCGGCAAGGGCGAGCTGACCGGACAGCGGCAAGACCGGCACGGTGGCGTTCAGGTGCGCCGCCATGAAGTACGCGCATGAATAGCGCTCCACCCCGGCGGGTGGCGTGACTACGCGATGCAAGGTGGCGCGCAGATAGCCTGATGACGCCAGCTCCAGCAGCTCGCCTATGTTCACCACAAAGCTACCGGCCATGGGCGCAATGGTGTGCCAGTGGTCGTCTAGCAATACCTCCAGCCCCGCTTGCTCATCCTGCAGTACCAGGGTCAGGTAGCCGGCATCCTTGTGGGCACCCACACCTTGATCATCCCGAGTCTGCTCACGGCCGGGGTAGCGTATCAGCTTGAGATGCTGAAAAGCCCCTTCTGCCACCGAGGCATCAAAGGCCGTGGCTGGCTGGCCCAGCGCCAGCGCAAAGGCTTGCAGTAGCTGCTGGCTCAGCTTGCGCAGGCTCTCTTGCCAGGTGAGGACAATGCCACGCATGGTGGGGAGTGCTGCGGGCCATTGATTGGGGCCCTGCAGCTGGAGCCAGGGCTGGTCTTTGGCAATGCTGCTGAGCGCAATGGCCTCCTCCATCAGATCGAACTGCTCGCGCCAATCCTGTTTGCCTAGCGTCAGCTCACTGCCTATCCGGGTGTAGCCCCGGAAGTGGGGCGAGTTGACCATGCTGACGCCGTGCTTGGCCGCTGCAGGCAGGTTGAAGAACTGCCTGCTGACTGCCAATACCTGCTGCTGCAGCGTCGGGTCTATGCCATGGCCAGTCAGATAGAAGAAGCCGATCTCATGTGCCGCCCGGCGAAGCTGATCGAGGAAGGCCTGCCTGGTAGGCTCTGCTGCATGAAAGTGGCTGAAGTCGAGTACGGGCAGGCTAGGTGTGGATAGTGCGGGTTCTGCTGGCTGATGTGGATGCATACGGGTCTGTGTAGCAAGCGTTGCTTATTCCAAAATGCTAACACAAAACAAATTAAAATAACAAAATGGTCTATTGATGAAGTGCCAAGGCGACGCATGTGCATGAGGTGACACATGCGCTTGCTCAGCCAGGGGGGTTTCTGGCGTGCGCTTGGCCGAACGGAACGGGTGATGCAATCCCGCTGTGCTTGGCCTGGGCGGCCAGGTTCAGTCTGTCCAGCGGAACAGCGCGTCGCCAAAGTCCAGGGTGGACTTTTGTCCTATGTGCTCGCCGTTCTCGGCCAGCCAACTGTTGGCGACGTCGAAGCCGATATCGTGCAGCAGCTCGAAGAAGGCCCATTCGGTATTCATCTTGCTGGAGGCCGACATACGCTCCAGACAGGATTCGCCGTGGATGAGGTGCACGTTCAGTTCGCGGTAGCGCTCATCCAGTACCTCGTTGCGGCGGGCCAGTCTGCCCAACAGGGCAACGCCCCGCAGCTCCTTGATCAGGCTGGAATTGAAGGTGATTTCGTTGATGCGGTTCAGGATGGCACGGGTGTCTTCCGGCACTTCGTCACGCTGAAGGGGGTTGACCTGGACGATCAGCAGGTCATCGGCACGGGTATCGTGTATCAGGGGGAAGAGCGAAGGGTTGCCGGTGTAGCCGCCGTCCCAATAGGCCTCGCCGTCGATTTCCACCGCCTGGAACAGGTAGGGCAGGCAGGCCGAGGCCATGACCGTATCGGCGGTCAACTCATTGCGCTCGAACACCCGCGCAGCTCCGGAACGCACATTGGTAGCCGTGACAAACAGCTTGAGCTGCCGGCTGCTGCGCAAGCGCTCGAAATCCACGGCGTCTTCCAGCAGGTTGCGCAGCGGATTGATATTGAGCGGGTTGATGTCATAAGGCGACACCAAGTGCGACATCATGTCGAACAAGGCGTAATAGGGCGAGGAATCCAGACTCCAGCGCCCAAACAGCACATCCCAAGGAGTACGCTTGAAGGGAGACAGCAAACCCAGATTGCTGACCCCGCGCCAAAAGTGCGCCAGTGCGGCTATCGCACCTTCCCGGCCATCCTTGGCCAGGCCATCTGCCAGCACAACCGCATTCATGGCACCAGCACTGGTGCCGCTGATGCCGACGATGTCGAGGTCCTGTTCCTGCAGCAGCCGGTGCAATACCCCCCAGGTAAATGCACCATGGGCTCCCCCGCCCTGCAGGCCGAGATCGATTTTCTTACGCTTGATGGTGGTTGTGGTCATGGTGGCGGCAATCTCAGGGTTGGAAGGGAATCGCAACGCGGTTGCTGGCATGATGTATGGTCGCTACCCAATATACACTGAGCCGTGACTGCCGGATGCCTGCCAGGACTGGGTGTGTCCGGTGGGTGCTGACCCTGGTTGCCGCTGTCGCTATCATCCAGCCATTATCCTTGAGGAAGGTTAGATCCTATGTCCCAGCGCCTGGCATCATGCAGTTGCGGTCAGCTCACGGCACAGGTCGTCGGCGAACCTGTGCGCGTCTCCATCTGCCACTGCCTGGCCTGCCAGCGCAGGACGGGCAGCGTATTTGGCCAGCAGGCCAGATTCCGTCGTGAGCAGGTAGTGCTTGCAGGCACCTCGACCGAGTATGTGCGGATCGGGGATGAAGGCTCGCAGGTCCGGTTCCACTTTTGCCCCCATTGCGGTGCTACGGTCTACTACGAGCTGGGTGGGCTGGATGAGTACCTCGCCATTCCCGTAGGGGCATTCGCTGATCCGGGCTTCCCTGCGCCTAGTGTCTCCGTCTATGAGGAGCGCATGCACAGCTGGGTTGTGCCGCCAGCTGATGCGGAGCACATCCATTAAGCAGCACGCTATGGACAGCGGCGAAGATGGTAATCGTGCGCAAACTCCGCCATTGGGAGTGGCCGGATATTGCGTCGCCAGGTGCTTGCTATACTATGCCGACTGAATAATCCATCAGGCTGGCGCTGCGTTTTGCTGCGCAAGCCAGCATGCAGGCACTTTACGCGCAGCAAGGGTGCTGACAGGGTGAACAATCAAATAAGGATAAGGGAGAACGCATGAAACCTCAGTTGCAACGTCCTACTGCTGCCTTTGTCGGCGCAGCTTGGGTGGCCCTGTTTGTGGGAGCAGGTACCTATATGGCCGGCTTATGGAATGCCGCCATGCAGCTCAACGAGAAGGGTTACTACTTCGTGATTCTGATGTATGGCTTGTTCTCGGCCGTATCCCTGCAGAAAACCGTGCGCGACCGCATGGAAGGCATCCCCGCGACAGGGCTTTATTTTGGCCTGTGCTGGGTGTCGGTGGGCTTGTCGCTGCTGTTGCTGGCAGTGGGCCTTTGGAACGCCACGCTGGCCCCAGCCGAAAAAGGCTTCTACGCCATGGCTTACATACTGAGCCTGTTTGCCGCAGTCACCGTACAGAAGAATGTGCGCGACGTTGCCCTGTTGCAAGGCGGTACTACCCCCATAGGCGATACCCGCCCGCAGCCGCTGGAGTAGTCTGGCCTGCAGGACGGAAACGCAGAAGCCACTCGATGAGTGGCTTTTGCGTTTTTGTTTCGGCGAAGGGGAAATCTGATGCCGGATAGGGGGTAAACCTACGGCCGCCCAATCATATATGCGGCCTTTTCGTTCGCTCACAAAACTGGGGGAGGAGCTATTGCAGCCCGGCGCCACCAGTTTCGTTGCCGAAAATTCTGCACCGACACTTGGTCGATATCAGCATAAGAAAAGGGCCTAGCCTTGCGGCTAAGCCCTTGATTCTGTGGTGCCGGAGATAGGAGTCGAACCTACGACCTTCGCATTACGAATGCGCTGCTCTACCAACTGAGCTACACCGGCACTTGAGCTGTGTCAGCTCATATACAGCCCACTAGTATAGCGATGCCGGGGCAGGTTGTGAATATGCTTTTGCGAGTTTATGGTGAGCTTGTAGGCTGCCGTTGGCGGGTCGTGGCTTGGTTGGGTGGACGTAACAAAGGCCTGTGTCTTGCGACACAGGCCTTTGAGACTACTGGTGGGCCCGCACGGACTTGAACCGTGGACCAAAGGATTATGAGTCCTCTGCTCTAACCAACTGAGCTACAGGCCCAAAAACTTATCAGCCTTCGCTGGTCAGGCTATCGAGGAAGCTCTTCAGGCGTTCCGAGCGCGTCGGGTGACGCAGCTTGCGCAGGGCCTTGGCTTCGATCTGGCGGATACGCTCGCGGGTGACGTCGAACTGCTTGCCGACTTCTTCCAGCGTGTGGTCGGTGTTCATCTCGATACCGAAGCGCATGCGCAGTACCTTGGCTTCGCGCGGGGTCAGCGTGTCCAGCACGTCGCGGGTTGCGTCGCGCAGGCTGGCGTAGACCGCAGCATCCACCGGGGCCAGGTTATTCTGGTCCTCGATGAAGTCGCCCAGATGGCTGTCGTCGTCGTCACCGATGGGGGTTTCCATCGAGATCGGTTCCTTGGCGATCTTGAGTATCTTGCGGATCTTGTCCTCGGGCATGTCCATGCGCTCGGCCAAGGTCGCCGGATCGGGCTCAAGGCCGGTTTCCTGCAGGATTTGCCGCGAAATGCGGTTCATCTTGTTGATGGTCTCGATCATGTGTACCGGGATACGGATGGTACGGGCCTGGTCGGCGATCGAGCGGGTGATGGCCTGCCGGATCCACCAGGTGGCGTAGGTCGAGAACTTGTAGCCACGGCGGTATTCGAACTTGTCCACGGCCTTCATCAGACCGATGTTGCCTTCCTGGATCAGATCGAGGAACTGCAGGCCGCGGTTGGTGTACTTCTTGGCGATGGAGATCACCAGGCGCAGGTTGGCCTCGATCATTTCGCGCTTGGCGCGGCGTGCCTTGGCTTCGCCGGTGGACATCTGACGGTTGATTTCCTTCAGGTCCTTGATCGGCAGCATGGCGTTGGCTTGCAGCTCGGCCAGCTTGGATTGCTTTTCCATCACGGCGTGCTGGTAGCGCTCCAGGATGCCGGAGTAGGCCTTGCCGGAGTTGATCTCGTTCTTGACCCAATCCAGGTTGTCTTCATTGCCTGGGAAGGTCTTGATGAAGTGCTCGCGCGGCATGCGAACCTTCTGCACGCAGATGTCCATGATCTCGCGCTCGTAGCCACGGATCTCGTCCACCATGTTGCGCAGGCTGTCGCACAGGTTTTCGACCTGGCGGGCAGAGAAGCGGATCTTGAGGAACTCGGCCGAAACCTGTTCTTGCAGGGCCAGGTACTGCTTGCTGTGCGGGCCGTGCTTGGCCAGTGCCTTGATCATCTTGTCGAACAGGTCGCGGATCACTTCAAAGTGCTCGCGAGCCTTGTTCTTGAGTTCTTCAAGGTTGGCAGCGGCGGCGGCGGCGGCGGCGCCTTCGCCTTCTTCGTCATCGTCGTCGCCGGTGTCTTCCAGGGCAACGTCTTCGTCGCTCTCGGCATCGCTCAGCTCTGGCGGTGCGGCTTCTTCTTCAATGGCGTTGGGGTCGATGAAGTCGTCCACGACTTCGTCAATGCGAATCTCGTCGGCCAGGGCCTTGTCCACCATGCCGATGATGTGGCTGATGGTGGTGGGGCAGGCGGTAATGGCCTGGATCATGTGCTTGAGGCCGTCTTCGATACGCTTGGCGATTTCGATTTCGCCTTCGCGCGTCAGCAGCTCTACCGTACCCATTTCGCGCATGTACATACGCACGGGGTCGGTGGTGCGGCCGAAGTCGGAGTCCACTGTCGACAGTGCGGCTTCGGCTTCTTCGGCTACGTCGTCATCGGCCACTGCGGCCGGCGCGGCGTCGGACATCAGCAACGATTCGGCATCGGGTGCCTCGTCGTAGACCTGGATGCCCATATTGGTGATCATGCTGATAACGCCTTCGATCTGCTCGGCGTCCAGCATGTCTTCTGGCAGGTGATCGTTGATCTCGGCGTAAGTCAGGTAACCCCGCTCCTTGCCGAGCACGATGAGGTTCTTGAAGCGGGCCTTACGGGCCTCATTGTCGAGACGCGGTTCTGCGTCGCGCTTGGCTTCGGACTTGTCGAGCTCTTGATCTGCCGCCATCTGTGCTATCTCGATTTGGAACGGGGAAACCGCAAATTGTAACACGGACTACCGGCTTTTGGCAGGTATTCCGCTAAGGAAAACAGCGACTTCGCACTGCAGGCCCGAAACACGGGTTGTAGGCCTGGGGCGAAACCGCTGCGCTGCTGGCGATGGCGCCTGACACCATCGCGATTACCACTCAGTTTAGTGTGCTGCCCGGTGTTTTGCCGGATTTATGTCTTGCGTCCTAGCATGGTCAGGCGGCCATATTCATCGCGCTCTTCCTGGGTCATGCTGCCAAAGTCTAGCCTTGCCAGTTCTGCCAGCCGCTGCGCTGCCCTGGGCTTTTCCATCATCAGCAGATAGCGCTCCAGGGCAAACTTCCAAGCCTGGCCCAGCACGGCATCCTCGCCTTCGCGATAGCTGTCGCGGCTCTTGACAAAGGCCTTGTTCAACACGGCGTGGCTGTCATCGCCGCGCAGCGCTTCCAGCAGGTGGCCGCTGGCGGGGGGCTGGGCCTGCTCGCAAACATAGTCCACCAATCGCACGATGGCCTTTTGGGTGGGGTTGTGTGGGTTGGCGGGCAGTGCCTGCTGCGGTAGCTCCAAGGCATACTTGGGGGCGACCACCAATAATTGCAAGAGCTCGAATGCCAGGTCGCGGGTTTCGCGCGGGCCGTCGGGTGGTGGGGCGCCACGGTTTTCCTGATCGCGGCCTTTCCAGCTGCCACGCTCGCCACTGAAGCCCCCGCCGTCCTTGTTCCAGGGCTTCTTCTTGTTACCCCATTCCTGCTTGTTTGGGCGTGCAGCCTGGCCCTGTTGGGGGCCGTATGCCACGCCGCCCAGCAGTTGGGCTGCTTCGCCGCCGTCCATCCCAGCCATTTCGGCCAGCTTCTTGCGCAGCAAGATGCCCAGTGCGGGCGCCTTGATCTGTTCGACCAGTGGCTTGGCCAAGTGCATCAGCTTGGCCTTGCCTTCGTCGCTGTCCAGATCGACCTGGCTGGCCAGTTCGCGGCACATAAAGGCCACCAGGCCTAGTGCCTCACGCTCGATCAGGGTTTCAAAGGCGTCTTTGCCAAACTCGCGGATATAGCTGTCTGGGTCGTGCTCCTGCGGCAGAAACAAAAAGGACAGGGTCTTGCCATCATTGGCCAGGGCCAGGCTGTTTTCCAGTGCGCGCCAGGCAGCGCGGCGGCCGGCTTTGTCGCCGTCGAAGCTGAACACCACCTGGTCGGCCAGGCGCATCAGTTTCTTGACGTGTTCTGGCGTGCAGGCGGTGCCCAGGGTGGCGACGCTGTACTCCACACCAAGCTGCGCCAGCGCCACTACGTCCATATAGCCTTCAACCACCAGTACCCGATTGCTGGCCCGTATGGCCTGACGCGCCTGGGGTAGGCCGTATAGTTCCAGGCCTTTCTGGAACAAGGGGGTCTCGGGGGAGTTGAGATACTTGGGCTCGCCCTGGTCAATGATGCGGCCGCCGAAGCCGATGACTTGGCTTTTGCCATCCATGATGGGAAACACTACCCGGTCGCGAAAGCGGTCATAGCGGCGTCCGCTATCGGCGTGGTCTATCACCAGGCCCACTTCATTCAGCTGGGCGTTGGTGGCGTAATCGCTGAAGCACTCGGCCAGGGGGTGCCAGTTGTCGGGCGCGTAGCCCAGCCCGAAGCGGGCGGCAATCTGGCCGCTGAGGCCCCGGCGCTTGAGGTAGTCGATGGCGCGAGGGCTGGCTTTCAGCTGCTCGCGGTAGTAATGCATGGCCCGGGTGTTCAGATCGACCAGGCTGGTTTGCTGGATGCGCCGGGGGGCATCGTTGCTGCGGCCTTCGCTCTTGGGTAGCTGCATGCCTACCGATTCGGCCAGTTTTTCGACCGCATCCGGAAAACTCAAGCCCTCGTGCTCCATCACAAAGCCGATGGCGGAGCCATGTACGCCGCAACCAAAGCAGTGATAGAACTGCTTGGTGGGGCTGACGGTGAAGGAGGGCGATTTTTCCTTGTGGAAGGGGCAGCAGGCAGCGTAGTTCTGGCCGGCTTTCTTGAGCGGCAGATAGCGCTCGACCACCTCGACGATATCGAGGCGGTTAAGCAAATCCTGGACGAATTCTTCCGGTATCAAAGCCATGGGGGGTAGCAACTGTACGGCTGACGGTAAAGCAGTGTAGGGCACTTCCGGGCGCGGATGTCGCCCGCCCTTTGCAGGGTTGGGGCTGCCATCTGGCGCCATGAGAGATGCCGGGGCATCCCTCTGGTCATTCCATGGGTCTGCAGTGCGCAGCTATCAGGCCAGGCGGGCCTTGATCAGCGCAGAAACCTTGCTCATGTCGGCGCGGCCGGCCAGCTTGGGCTTGACCTCGGCCATGATCTTGCCCATGGCGGCAACGGTGGCGCCGTGGGTGGCGATGGCGGCATCCAGAATGGCGGCGATTTCGGTCTCGTCGGCCTGCTGGGGCATATAGCCCTCCAGTACCACCATCTCGGCTTTTTCGATATCGGCCAGATCCTGCCGCTTGGCATTCTCATACTGGCTGATGGAATCGCGGCGTTGCTTTTGCATCTTGTCGATGATGGCAACGATCTGGTCGTCGCTCAGCTCGATGCGTTCATCCACTTCCTTCTGCTTCATGGCGGCCAGCAGCAGGCGGATGGTACCGAGGCGAGCGGTATCCTTCTCGCGCATGGCAGTTTTCATGTCGTCGGTAATGCGTTGCTTCAGACTCATGGTGGGCTCTTATCCTGGAAGTTGGGCAGAAGGTAGGGCAGGGGCGACGGCTGGCGCCGACGCATGGCGACATGGCGTTGCTGAAATCGCAACTGCTGCCAAGGCCGTGGCCATATCGGCCTTATACATCGTGCCTCGCTAGAGCGGGGCTTGCCTGCTGCGCCCAAAAAACACAAAGCCGCCAGTAAACCGGCGGCCCTGAGCGCGTGTTTCACGAGCCAACGGCACTCGTGTCACGGTACGCGGAAAACGCTGCTTAGTAGTACTTCTTCGGCAGCATCTGGCTGCGAATGCGCTTGTAATGGCGCTTCACAGCGGCAGCGAGCTTACGCTTGCGCTCAGTGGTCGGCTTTTCGTAGAACTCGCGAGCGCGGAGTTCGGTGAGGAGGCCGGTTTTTTCCACTGCGCGCTTGAAGCGGCGCATGGCTACTTCGAACGGCTCGTTTTCCTTGACGCGTACGTTAGGCATGAAGATCAGTCCTGCTTTCTAACTGAAAGGGTTAAATAAAAAATGCTGCGGACTGCGATTCTAGTCCGGTTGGGTAGTGTTTGGCAATTAAAAGACTGTTTTTGCGGTGTTTTCTGCTAGCGATGGGCTGCCGGCCATCAATTTGGGCACTCGCTGCGCAGCTTACGCAGCAGTTGCAGCCGCTGCGGCAGGATATCGCCACGCTCGGCGGCGGAGATCAAGGCGCAGCTGGGTTCCCTGTCATGCCGGCAGTTCTGGAAGCGGCACTGGCCGGCATATTGGCGCATTTCGGGAAACAGGCTGATCAATCGATCGCCCCGCAGGTGGCGCATGCCAAATTCCTGCAGGCCCGGTGAATCGATCAATTCGCCGCCGTTGGGCAGGCGGTATAGCGTGGCGTGGGTAGTGGTGTGCTTGCCGGAGTCCAGCGCCGTCGATATCTCGTTGGTGCGGGCGTTCGCCTCGGGCAGCAGGCCGTTGACCAGAGTGGTCTTGCCCATGCCGCTCTGGCCTACAAACACAGTGATCTGGCCTTCCAGCCAGGGCCATAGTGGCGTGATGTCAGTCTTGGCGCTCAGCTCCAGCATGGGATAGCCCAATGCCGCATAGGGCGCCAGCACATCCCGTGCGGCAGCTGTCTCGGGCAGGTCGGCCTTGTTCAGCACGATCAGGGCCCGTATATCGGCGTCCTCGGCGGCCACCAGGCAGCGGCTCAGCAGTTCCTCGTAGAAACTGGGCACGGCTGCCAGCACGATGGCAATCTGGGTCACGTTGGCGGCAATCAGCTTCTCGCGCCATTCGTCCGATCGATACAGCAGGCTGGTGCGAGGCTGGGCGCGCTCGATCACGGCCTGCTCCTCGTTCAGTACCACGATCTCCACCAGGTCGCCCACGGCATAGTCGGTCTTCTTGCGGCGCGCCGTTGCCACATAGCGGCGACCTGCCAGGTCAACGATAAAGGCCTTGCCGTGCGACTGGACGATGCGGGCGACTGTACTCATCCCAACAGTGCATCCGTACGGGCAGCACACACAAAGTCGTTGCGGCTGAGGCCGTTTACCGAGTGCGTGTCGTAGGCGATGCGCACCGTGTTGTAGGTCACGTGCAGCTCCGGGTGGTGATCCACCTTGTGCGAGATGTAGGCCGAGGCATTCACGAAGGCCAGCGTCTCGTAATAGTTGGCAAAGCGGAAGGTCTTGACCAGCTTACCGGATTCGATGGCCCAATCGTTTACCTGGCCCAGCAGGGCTTGGGTTTCAGCATCGCTGAGCGGGTTGACGACAGCAGGGCAGGGCTCTTGAGCTAATGGCATGGAAGGGTTCCTTAGTTGTGACTCGATGGTTGGCGTTTCAGCGCAGGCGCAGAAAAGGGCCGACTTTTACTTCGAGTAGCTTGATCAGTTCGGGTTGCATGTAATCATAGTCATCCGGGATATTCAGGCAGATGACTTGCTTGCCGTTCAGGTGCTGCCTGAAGTGCTTGGAGAGCTTGTTGCGATGGGCGCGCTCCATCACGAAGATGATGCTGGACCAGGCTATCTGCTCGGGCGACAGCGGCACGGTGGCGTCGTTGCCCAGGCCAGCGGAGTCGGTCTCTACATTGGGCCAGTTGCAGAATACCTGCTCGGCTGTCGGGCTGCGCAGGCGGTTCTGGCTGCAAAGGAACAAGGCACGTATCACGCTCAATCCCGGCCCTGTCCGCGCAATGCGGCAATACGCAAGGCTGCCGGCGGGTGCGAATCGTAGAACAGGGAGTGCAGCGGGTCGGGCGTCAAGGTGGCGGCGTTGTCGCGATAGAGTTTGACCAGGCCGGAGATCAGGGCGCTGCCATCGCTGACCTCGGCGGCGTATTCGTCGGCCTCGTATTCATGCTTGCGCGAGCCTCGGCTGGCTATCCAGCCAAAGGGGAAGGTAAATACCGGCAAGGCCAGGAAGAACAGGATCAGGGCGGCTGCCGTGGAAGGTACGGCCACACCCAGGCCGGCGTAGAACCAGCTGGTGTCCTTGATATAGCCCAGCAGCGCCATGGTCAGCAGGCCCAGGCCGTACATGGTAGCCATGCGTTTGATGATGTGCTTGCGCTTGTAGTGGCCCAGTTCGTGCGCCAGTACGGCTTCTACTTCCAGCGGCGTAAGGCGTTCGACCAGCGTGTCGAAGAAGACGATGCGCTTGGTTTTGCCAAAGCCGGTGAAATAGGCATTGCCATGGCTGGAGCGCTTGCTGCCATCCATCACGAACACGCCATTGCTGGCAAAGCCGCACTTGTTCAGTAGCGCATCGATGCGCTGCTTGAGGGTGGCATCGGCCAGCGGGGTGAACTTGTTGAACAAGGGCGCGATGAAGGTGGGGTAGATGGCCATCACGGCCAGGCCGAAGGCCACCCAGACGGCCCAGGCGTACAGCCACCACAGGCTGCCGGAGGCTTCCATCAGCCACAGAATCAGGGCGATCAAGGGCAGTCCGAGCGCAGCGCCCAGCAAGGTGGATTTGACCATGTCGGTCACGAATACCGCAGGGGTGACTTTGTTGAAGCCAAAGCGCGCTTCCAGCACAAAGGTGGCGTAGAGCGAGAACGGCAAGGACAGCACGCCATTCACCAGGGTCAGGCCGGCAATCAGTGCCAACCCGGCCCAGATGCCGGTGCCCGCCAGCTCACGTGCCGTGGCATCGAGCCAGCCTATGCCGCCGCCCAGGGTAAAGGCGGCCAGCAGCAGGGCTTCCCAGGCTATGCTGATGCGGGCGAAGCGCATCTTGGCGGCAGTGTAGTCGGCGGCTTTCTGATGGGCGTCCAACTCGATCTGGCTGGCAAAGTCGGCAGGCACGGCGGCGCGGTGGGCCAGTACGTGCCGCAGGTGCCGGGTCTTGAGCCAGAGCTGCAGGAGGGTGGATAAAACCAGGAAGGCAATAAAGACGAGGCTGAATACGTGGGCGGTCATGCCGGTGTGTGCGAAAATAAGAAAATCTACAAGGACAAATGCCGCTTGCCCACCCTGGGTGTAGCAAGTGACGGAAAGATAACGGCGAAGTATGGCACAAGACCCCAATCGGCTCATCTGGCTCGACATGGAAATGACCGGGCTGGAGCCCGACCGTGATCGCATCATCGAAGTGGCGGTGGTGATTACCGACAACGAACTCAACACCGTGGCCGAAGGCCCCGTCCTGGTGGTGCACCAGCCCGATAGCGTGCTGGAAGCCATGGATGACTGGAACAAGAACACCCACGGCAAATCGGGTCTGATAGACAAGGTCAAGGCATCGACATTGGACGAAGCCGCCGTGATAGCCCAGTTGCTGGCCTTTTTGGGTGAGCATGTACCGAAGGGCGCATCGCCCATGTGCGGCAACACCATACACCAGGATCGTCGCTTCATGGCGCGCTGGATGCCCGAGCTGGAGGCCTGGTTCCATTACCGCAACCTGGATGTCTCTACCCTCAAGGAGTTGTGCAAGCGCTGGAAGCCCGAGGTGGCCAAGGGGCTCAAGAAGACAGGCAGGCACGAGGCACTGGCCGACGTGTACGAGTCCATCGACGAACTCAAGTACTACCGCGAGCATTTCCTGAAGATGTAAGAGCCTGCGGTTCAGGCGGCGCTGGCGTCCAGCATCAGGGCTGCCGTGGTGCTTGCCAGCCCGTTACCACCCATCCATGACCTATGCTCAGGACGGGCTCTACAACACAAAGGCAGGAAGTAAGCATGACGACAACGTCACTGGCGGAAGCGCTGGGTTTGGCATTGCTGGCACGTGGCTGGCGAGTGACGGCTGCGGAGTCGTGTACCGGTGGGGGCATTGCCAGCGCCATTACCGATATTCCCGGCTCGTCGGCTTGGTTCGACATGGCCTTTGTGACGTATTCCAATGCGGCTAAGCAGCAGTTGGTGGGTGTGCCAGCGGCTGTGCTGGTGCAACATGGCGCAGTCAGCGAGGTGGTGGCACGCCAGATGGCTGAGGGCGCGCTGACCGCTGCCGGTGCCGACCTTGCCGTCGCCGTATCTGGTATCGCCGGCCCCAGCGGCGGAAGCGCCGACAAGCCCGTGGGCATGGTCTGTTTTGCCTGGGCGACCTCCACCGGTACCGACGCAGAGACGCGCCATTTTAGCGGTGACCGTGCCAGTGTACGGTTGCAGACTGTGCAATATGCATTGGCGGGCCTTTTGGCGCGCTGTGCCCCTTATCAGGATGAACATTTGGCATGACGACCCTAGTTGCGGTCCGCAAGGGCAATCAGATTGCCATGGCGGCGGATACCCAATCGACCTTTGGCGATACCCGCCTGGGACATTTGCACGATGCGCGGCCGGAAAAGCTGTTCCAGTCGCACGGGAGCGTTTTTGGCATATGTGGTTCGGCAGCCCATGACCTGGTGCTGCAAGCTGCGCTGGCCAAATCGCGTACGCTTGATTTTTCCAGCCGACCGCTGATCTTCGATAGTTTCCGCAAGCTGCATCCCAAGCTGAAGGAGGACTTCTTTCTCAAGACCGAGGAGGAAGAGGATGATCCTTATGAGTCCAGCCAGATGACGGTGCTGATTGCCAATCCTCACGGCATCTTCGGCGTGTTTTCGATGCGTGAAGTCTATGAATACCGGCAATTCTGGGCCATAGGCTCGGGCCGCGACTTTGCCATCGGTGCCATGCGCGCTGTGTACGAGCGCTCAGATCTGTCTGCAGCCGATATCGCGCGCATTGGTGTGGAAACCGGTTGCGAGTTCGATGTGGGATCGTCGCTGCCGCTAACCTTGCACGTGGTGGATATGACCACGATTGAAAATTGAACGAGATAGACCGCAATGAGCAAAGATACCCTGCAACGCTTTCTGTTTGATGCTGCCCCAGTGCGCGGCGAGGCCGTGCAACTGGATGACAGTTGGCGCGAGGTGCTGAGCCGTCGGGATTACCCGCCCGTGCTGCAGAAGATTGTGGGCGAGCTGATGGCGGCTTCGGTATTGATGACGGCCATGCTGAAGTTCGATGGCTCCTTGATCATGCAGCTGCATGGCAAGGGCAGGGTCAAGCTGATCGTCATCGAGTGCGAATCGGACCTCACCATCCGCGCTACAGCACGTTGGGATGAAGAGGGGGGCGACCTGCCCGACCTGCCGCTGGCCGAGTTACTGGGGGATGGCAAGTTCGTCATTACGCTCGATCCCCGTGAGGCAGGGCAGACCTACCAGGGCATCGTGGGGCTGACCGGTACCAGCGTCGCTGCCATCATCGAGCACTATATGCAAAGCTCGGAGCAACTGGATACCCGCTTGTGGCTGTCGTGTGAAGATGGCAAGGCCGCCGGCCTGATGCTGCAGAAACTACCCGCAGGCCACGGCGATCCGCACGGTTGGGAGCACCTGACTACCCTGGCTGAGACCATTACCCCTTCGGAGCTGGTGAACCTGCCGCCGAGCGACCTACTATACCGGCTGTTCCATCAGGAGAGCGTCAGGGTGATGGCGGAGGAGCATCCGCATTTCGGCTGCCGCTGCTCCCGCGAGAAGGTGGGCAATATGCTCAAGATGGTTGGCCGCGAAGAAGCGGATTCCATCCTGGCTGAAGCCGGCAAGGTGGAAGTGAATTGCGATTTCTGCAACCAGCATTACAGCTTTGATGCGGTGGATGTGGCGCAGCTGTTTGCCACGGATTCGATATCGACAGCGGGTGATACGCGGCATTGAAGCGACCGGGCTGATGGCCAGGGAGCCGGAATCGCTCAACAAGGACGGGGTAGCGGATATGACCATGGAGCGCGTCACCGGTATCGGTGGCATCTTTATCAAGGCACAGGACCCAGCC
>NZ_JAUFPU010000004.1:0-127553 GCF_030409555.1 Chitinimonas viridis | reverse complement strand
GGGGGGGGGACGATCTGGAGTGTTTTCCCTGCAGACAGCGCTTACTTCGCCCCGAGCAAGGCGCCCTTTATGGTCAACTACCGGGTACGCGATCTGCACGCCTTGCTGGCGCTGCTGAAGGCAGAGGGCTGCAATGTCGATGAAAAGACCGAGACGTCCGAGTTCGGCAAATTCGGCTGGGTCATGGACCCGGAGGGCAACCGCCTGGAATTGTGGGAGCCACCTTCTGGGCATCTGCCCGGCTGACAGCCATGGCGCGTTGCTGGTGGCATTGCCTGAGTGGTGCAAGTAGTGCCTGGAGCACTGTCCTGGGCTGAGTCATGCGGCATGGCTTTGCGCCCAATTTGTAAATAGATTTTGCCCAGGCCCCCCGAGTTTACACACACTTACACTGCGTGCCGGTACGGACACCGGTCGTTTACTTCTGCCACGTAGAGTGGCAATCGTGCGCTGCCCCATGCAGCGATTAAACCGGAGTGAACGACATGCGCCTGATACACACACTGATTACCTTTTCGCTGCTGGGCTTGGTGACCGCTGCCCATGCAGAACCAGCTGGCCATGATGGTCGGATGCACCGGCCTATGCATCACGGCATGCATGCCATGAAGGGCGATGCAGGCCCGTTTGCCGGCTTGTCCCGCATCAAGGGTGAACTGAAGCTGAGCGCCGCGCAGGATGCCAAGTGGGCGGAGGCCGAGGCGGCGACAAAGGCAGCCCGCGAGAGCCTCAAGCAGCAGCGTGAGCAGATGCGCAGCCTGATGGCGGCGGAGAAGCAGCAAGAGATACTGGATCTGGCCAAGCTGGATAGGGAAATGGATGCCATGCGCGATCAGGCCCGTGCCGCCCATGATGTGGTACGTGGCAAATGGCTGGCTGCTTACGAAAGCCTGACGCTGGAACAAAAGCGTACGGTCAGCGCCCATATCAAGAACAAGATGGCGCGCATGGAAGCACTGCGCACCAAGTTCAAGGAACGGGCAGAGCAGCGGCAAAAGCACCAGCGTACGCAAAGCTGAACACGCTGGGGAATATTGGCTAGGCACGAGGTCTGCCCAAGACAAAGGCCGGTGAGCAATCGCTCACCGGCCTTTGTCTTGCCCGGGTTTACGCTACGGGGGGCAGAAACGCGCCCCACGGCACAGGTCAGCGAGGGAGGCTTGCTCGCGTATCAGTTGGCCGGAACAACGCGGCTGACCCGGCCGCGGGTGATGACGCGTATCTTTTGGCCTGGCACAAAGGCGATATCGGCCTCCTGCACCACGGCGATGACTTCGCCGCTTTCCATCCTGAGCACCAGCTCCATGCCTTCCTTGGCGTTGACGTCCTTGCCTATCGCGCCGCCAGCTGCACCACCCACGGTGGCGCCAATGACAGCACCCACGCTGGAGCCGCTGCCCTTGCCGACATTGCTGCCAGCGATACCGCCGATGACAGCGCCGATCAACTGGCCCAATTCGCTATCGGACTGTATGCGAACGGCGCGGATCGATTCGACAGTGCCGGAGCGGACTCGGGCTTCATTGAGCGCTTCGGAGGGGCTGTAGATGCGAGCGGAGCGATCGCTGGCGCAGCCGCTGAGCAAAACGGCGGTGCCCATGGCGCTGATCAGTAGCAGGCGGGAGCAAGTTAGGGAAAACATGGTGGACCTCGAAAAGATGGATGAATGATTTGAGCTTATTATCGACCCAATGGTTCGACTACAAAAGCCGCACTATTGACGCTTTGCCAAGTCATTGCGCGCTTTGTGGACTAATTACACGGCGCAAAAGGGCGCTGTAGCTGCACACTGCTCGCCATCAGATTTCCGGCTTGATTGCGGCAACGGTAGAATGCCTGCCAGACGATGCGGCGGCATCTCGCAACCCTGGGTGGCTGCGGGGTGGACATACCGTAAACACGCGCTAGGGAGATGCATGAAGTTCCTGTTGAGCAATGACGACGGCTATTTTGCGCCGGGGCTGGCTGCGCTGGCGCAGGCCCTGGCCAGCCAAGGTGATGTCACCGTAGTGGCGCCCGAGCGCGATCGCAGTGGATCGTCCAACTCCCTGACACTCGATCGGCCCCTGAGCCTCAAGCAGGCGGCCTCGGGTTTCCATTATGTCAACGGCACACCCACTGATTGCGTGCACTTGGCCGTGACGGGCATGCTGACCGAGCTGCCCGACCTGGTGGTGTCGGGTATCAATCACGGCGCCAATATGGGTGACGATACGATTTACTCCGGCACGGTGGCGGCGGCAACCGAGGCTTATCTGCTGGGTGTGCCAGCCGTGGCCATCTCGCTGGCCAAGCACGCCCCCAGGCATTTCGATACGGCGGCCCGCGTGGCGCAGGAGCTGGTTGCACGGATACAGCGCGATCCTTTCCGCGGTGCCGTGCTGCTGAACGTGAATGTGCCCGATCTGCCCTATGAGGCCCTACAAGGCTGGCGGGTAACCCGCCTGGGACGGCGGCACAAGGCCGAACCAGTGATCAGGAGCCAGAATCCACGCGGCGAGACCATATGGTGGGTAGGCCCGCTCGGGGCGGCTCAGGATGCGGCAGAGGACACGGATTTCTGGGCGGTAGCCCATGGTTATGTCTCGATTACACCGCTGCAGATAGACCTGACGGCCTTCAAGCAACTGGACTTTATGACGGACTGGCTGGCATGAAGCACGACTTTTCCGGCATCGGCATGACTTCAGCACGTACCCGTGGCCGCATGGTGGAAAGGTTGCGCCAGCAAGGCATACGCAATGAGGAGGTGCTGGGCGTCATGGCCAACACTCCCCGCCATATCTTTATCGATGAAGCCCTGTCTCACCGTGCCTATGACGATGTCTCCCTGCCTATAGGGCAGGGGCAGACCATCTCGCAGCCGTATATCGTGGCGCGCATGGTGGAACTGGCAGCAGGCGCCGCCCGGCGCGACAAGGTGCTGGAGGTCGGCACCGGTTGTGGCTATCAAACCGTGGTGTTGGCGCAACTATTCAAGACGGTTTATTCGGTTGAACGGCTAGCACAACTACTAGACAAGGCACGCCAACGCCTGCGTGATTTACGTATCAGCAATAGCCGCCTGCGGCACGGTGACGGCTTTGTCGGTATTGCCGAAGCCGCCCCATTTGACGCCATTATCATGGCTGCAGCCCCCACTTACGTACCCGAAGCCCTGCTTGGACAATTGGCGGTTGGGGGCAGAATGATTTTCCCTATCGGCAATGTCGATCAGGAATTACGAATAATCGAACGTACCGAAGCTGGTTTTATAGAAACCAAATTGGAAAAAGTACGCTTCGTTCCTATGCTGCCGGGCCTTGCCTAGCTTCAGCAAAACTGTCATCGTCGCGCTGTAGGCTTTGCGCCACTCGCTACGTACCAATTCGAATACAAGGGAGTAACGAGTTGAACGTTGTCCGTACCGCCGGTGTGATGTCTGCCTTGCTGCTCGCTGCTTGTGCGAGCGACCCGGTTCGTTCACCCGCACCTGTTGTTGACCGCACGCGGCCTGCCAATGCGCCCTCGGTCAAACCTGCACCTGTGCCGGCCACAGCCAGTGCTGCGCGTCCTGTTGCTACCGCGGCACCGGATGGCGGCAAGTATTACACCGTCAGGGTGGGCGATACCCTCTATAGCATTGCCCTGGAAAATGGACTTGATTACAAGGAAGTCGCCGCCTGGAATCATCTGGCTGACCCCAACCTGATCAAGATCGACCAGATTCTGCTGTTGTCCGACCCCAATGATATTGCCGCACCGGACACTGCCGGTGTTGTCGTGCGGCCGCTGCGTCCCGATAGTGCGCCGGCACCAGTCAAGATTGATACGCCGGCTGTGGTAGTCACGCCTGTCGCACCTACAGCGCCCGCGGCGGCAGTGGTGAGCTACCCCAAGGCGCTCAAGCTGTCGCATGGTACGGATGCCGCCACGGTAGCGCGCCAGGCCGAGGGGCCGGTGCAGACGGCCGCCCAGGCTGGCGCTGCGCCGATCAAGCCGATCGACCCCAAGCCCGTCGAAAAAATCGATGTTAAGCCCGACCCAAAACCTGCCGATAACAAGCCGGCCAGCCCAGTATTGGGCGAAGAGGACCTCAATTGGTCCTGGCCGACGGTAGGGAAGGTCATCACCCCGTTCTCGGATGCTGCCAAAGGTATTGATATAGGCGGCAAATTGGGACAGCCGGTACTTGCTGCCAGTGCCGGCCGAGTTGTCTATGTTGGAACCATGCGTGGCTACGGCAAACTGGTTATCGTCAAACATAACAAGACCTATTTGTCGGCGTACGCGCACAACAGCCAGTCCTTGGTCAAAGAGGGAGACAATGTGAAAAAGGGAGACAAAATTGCCGAAATGGGGAACACCGATGCAGAGCAGGTCAAGCTGCATTTCGAGATCCGGCGCTTTGGCAAGCCGGTTGATCCAACCAAATACCTGACGGCGGGCTGACACCATGAGCGACTCCATGGATACCATCGACGAAGAGCTAGTGGACGAAGATCTACTGGACGAGGAGGAAGATGAGGAAGGCCTGGAGCCAGAAGCTGAGGCAGACGCCCAGCAGGTCGAAGAAGTGGGCCGCTATGCGGTTGAATCGACCGGTGATGTAACCCAGATCTATCTCAATGACATCGGCCACAACGCGCTGCTCACGCCTGACGAGGAGCGCCGCCTGGCCCGATTGGTAGTCCAGGGTGATTTCGATGCCCGCCAGAAGATGATTGAGCATAATCTTCGACTGGTGGTGAATATCGCCAAGCACTATATCAATCGCGGCATGGCCCTGCTCGATCTGATCGAGGAAGGCAATATCGGCCTGATGCACGCACTGGAGAAGTTCGACCCAGAACGGGGTTTCCGCTTCTCTACCTATGCCACCTGGTGGATACGCCAGAGCATAGAGCGCGCCATCATGAACCAGTCGCGCACCATACGTCTCCCCGTACACGTCATCAAGGAACTCAACGTCTACCTGCGCGCCCAGCGTCATCTGGAAGCGCAGATGGGGCGCGAGCCCACCATGGAGGAAATCGCCTATCAGGTGGATAAGCCGGTAGAGGATGTACGCCGGGTCATGAACCTGAACGAGCGCATGGCGTCGCTGGATGCCCCGCTGGATATCGACCCCATGCTATCCATCGGTGAATCCATCCCCGATGAACAGCACGACGGCCCGGAAATGGTGCTGCAGAATGCCGAGATACAGCGCTATGTGCGGGAATGGCTGAAGCAGCTCAATGACAAGCAACGCATGGTCATAGAGCGCCGCTATGGCCTGAATGGCTACGACATCTGTACGTTGGAGGATCTGGCGGCCCACCTGCAGCTGACGCGGGAGCGGGTCCGGCAGATCCAGATCGAGGCGCTAGAGAGTCTCCGGCGACTCCTGCGCCGACAAGGTGTGTCGCGCGACGTATTGCTTGGTTGAGCGCAACCCTTAGTCAGGAAGGCCGGAAGCGATTCCGGCCTTTTTTGTTTTAATGGCCTCTTGTGCTACCCGGTTTGGGCCGCACCTGCTGGCTTTGTTAGAATCCCGTTTTAGGCTCGAACGAGCCGGACTTATTCCCCAAGAGGATTGCATGCTTACCGTCTACAACACCCTGGCCCGCGAAAAGCAGGTCTTCAAGCCCATCGAACCCGGCCGGGTGCGCATGTATGTCTGCGGTATGACGGTGTACGACCTGTGCCATATCGGCCACGCCCGCATGCTGGGCGCTTTCGACATCATCTACCGCTGGCTGCATGCCTCGGGTTACCAGGTGACCTATGTCCGCAATATCACCGATATCGAGGACAAGATCATCAAGCGCGCTGGCGAACGCGGCATTACCGCCGATGAGCTGGTGAGCGAGACCATCGCCGAGATGAATGCCGATCTGGCGCAACTCTACCTGTTGCCGCCCACCCATGAACCCCGCGCCACGCAGCATGTGGATGGCATGTTGGCCATGACCGAGAAGCTGATTGCCAAGGGTCGCGCCTACGCTGCCGACAATGGCGATGTGTATTACGCAGTGCGCCAGTTCCCTGGCTACGGCAAGCTGTCCGGTAAATCGCTGGACGACCTGCAGGCAGGCCAGCGGGTAGAGGTGGACAAGCACAAGCGCGACCCGCTGGACTTCGTGCTGTGGAAGGCTGCCAAGCCGGGTGAGCCCAGCTGGCCATCGCCCTGGGGCCCGGGTCGGCCGGGCTGGCATATCGAATGCTCCGTGATGTCCGAGCATCACCTGGGCAGCCATTTCGATATCCACGGTGGGGGCGAGGATCTGCAGTTTCCTCACCACGAGAACGAGATCGCCCAATCCGAAGGCTGCCATGATCACACTTATGTGAACTACTGGATGCACAACGGCTTTCTGCAGCTGGGTGGCGAGAAGATGTCCAAGTCCTTGGGCAACTTCTTCACCATACGTGATGTGCTCAAGGCGTTTGATGGTGAGGCGGTGCGTTTCCTGATCATTCGGGCGCACTACCGCAGCCCCGTGAACTACTCGGAGGAATTGCTGCACGACGCCAAGGCGGGATTGGATCGCCTGTACACCGCGCTGAAGAACACCCCGCCGGATGATGCGCGTGCGCCCATCCATTGGGATAGCGATTACGCTACCCGCTTCAAGACGGCCATGGACGACGACTTCAATACGGCCGAGGCAGTCGCGGTGCTGTTTGAGATGGCGGGCGAGGTCAACCGCAGTGGTTCGCACGAACTGGCATCCCAGCTCAAGGCGCTGGCCAATGTGCTGGGCCTGTTGCAGCGTGATCCAGTAGCCTATCTGCAAGGCGGGCCGGTGAGTGGCGACGAGTTTGGGGCCGAACAGGTGGAGGCGCTGATCGCTGCACGCCTGGAGGCCCGCAAAGCCAGGAACTTTGCCGAGTCCGACCGTATCCGCGATGCCTTGCTGAAGGGCGGCGTGGTGCTGGAGGATGGACCGCAAGGGACAACCTGGCGCCGGGCTTGATTCCAGCGTTACCGTAGCAAACAACAAGGGCGCCAACAGGCGCCCTTGTTGTTTGCTGCACCCTTAAAACAGATGCGCCAATTCATCGTGAACCTGGTGTGGAGAGCCGACCATAAAGCAATCCGCATCAAGCGCTGCCAAGTGTGCAAAGTGCAGTGTGTGCTGGCGGTAATACTGCCCTGAATAGGAAGCAAATCGTCCATTGATGCGGAATACGCCACGCTGACCCAGCGCCAGGCTAAAGAGGGGACGTGATCTGCTGTACCGAAATGGCAGGCCATGGTCGGCTGCGTGGTAGCAGAAGGATAGGGTGATCTCGCCATTGTGCTGTCCGATGCGGAAACGCCAATAGCTGCCTGGAACAGGCAATATCTCGGTTTGGGTATGAGGCTGAAAATGCTGCCCTTCATTGCGCTGCAGACGGTGGATCAAGGCGCCGTCTGGCGGTACCTCGGTTAAGGCATCTGGCAGGCGATAGGCATCTGGCAGCGCATTGCGCAGGCCGGCGCCTGGCATACCGCGTGTGGCCTTGGTCCAGTAGGTATCAATGTGCTGGATGATGAGCATGATCGATTTTCGGGGTGAAGGCATGGCTATGAGCCTGTTCAATGTCTTTTCGCCGTGTCGTTCGCAACCTTGCCGGATGAAGGGCAAGGCGCAAGACGCGCAGCGGTACGGGTACCGTCAGCGACTTGCAACACCGCCCTTCGCCGGCAAGGCTGCGAACCCGTAGGGCTGATCTGGAAAACGGCCACTCGCTGCGTTGTGGCGCTTGGCAATAACTTGTTATTGCCTGCGCACCACGCCGTGTGCCTGGCCATTTTCCAGATCAGCGACACGACGAAAAGACATTGAACAGGCTCTTAGCCAAATACCACCCGCCACAGTCCGCGCACGGCTTCGCAATAGGGCTCCACGGCCTCCAGCGCGCTGGCAGACGAGGGTGCGCCATTCAATCGCTCCTTGTGTTGCAGCTCGCGTAGCCGGCGATAGGCGGTCTGGGCATCTTCGGCGAGACCGGCAGGAATCAGGCCGGCCTCGGCCGCAGTCTTGAGCAGGGCGATATTGCCACTGTTGGCGAGCAGGGCAGGTAGGTGGTGGGCGTGGGCGAGTACCAGGTACTGCACGATGAATTCCACGTCCACCAGTCCACCGCGGCAATGCTTGACGTCATCGGCCAATGCCGGGTGGGTGGCCAGCATTTTGTCGCGCATGCCTACGACGTCTTCCGATAGCCGCGCCTGATCGCGGCGCTGGCTCAAGACATTGCGGCGTACGGTCTCGAATTGGGCGCCTACCGCCTTGTCACCAGCAGCATAGCGGGCGCGGGTCAGGGCCTGATGCTCCCATACCCAGGCGTTTTCGTGCTGGTACTGCGCCAAGGCGGCGATGCTGGAGACCAGTAAGCCAGAGGCGCCATTGGGGCGCAGGCGCAGGTCGACTTCATACAGGGCGCCAGCAGCGGTGGTGGTCGATAGCCAGGTCATCATTCGCCTTGCCAGCTTGGCGTAGAGCTCACCGGCATCGGGATGGTCGTCGTCGTAGACGAAAATCACGTCCAGATCGGAGCCGTAGCCCAGCTCCTTGCCGCCCAGCTTGCCGTAACCTATGGCGGCAAATGCTGCCTCTTCGCGATGGCGGCCTGGCAGCTCGGCCCAGGCTCTTTCCAGGGTCACCGCCAGTATCAAGTCGGCCAGATCGGACAGGTGGTCGGACAAGGTGGTCAGGGAGAACTGGCCCGCGAGATCCTGCGCGCACAGGCGGAATACCTGCTGGTGCTGAAAGTGCCTGAGCACATCCATCTCAGCCTCGGTATCACCCAGATGCAGTGCCAGTTCCGAGCGCAGCTGTTCACCCAGCTTTTGCCAGTCGGGCGCGGTGTACAGCAGGCGGGCATCAAGTAGCTCGTCCAGCAGGATGGGATGCCTATGCAGGTAGTCGGCCACCCAGGGGCTGGCGCTGTGCAAGGAGGCAAGCCGGCTGAGGGTTTGCGGGTGCTCGGCCAGCAGGGCCAGGTAGGATTCTCGCCGGGCGATGGCATCGAGAAAGCGCAAGATGCGGCTCAGGGTGGCATCGGGGTTGGGCTGGCGAGCGCAGACCTCGACCAGGGGAGGAATCAGCGCATCAAGCCGGCGGCGGCTCTTGTCGGCCAGGGTCTGATAGCGGCCACCCTGGGCAATGGCGGCCAGCAGGCGTTCCATCTCCGCTGGTTGCTGGTATCCCAGGTTGGCCAGCTTGCCCTGGCTGGATTGACCATCGGCAATGCCCAGCCATACGCCAGCGAGGGGATGCACGGCATCTCCCTCTGCTTGCGGCAGGGCGAATACCTGCTCGAAGTGGCGACTGACAGCGGCGCGGTGGGTATCCAGCGCCGCCATGAAGCTGGCCCAGTCACGGTGACAGAGGCTAGTGGCGATCAAGGCCCTGTCGGTGTCGCTGGTAGGCAGCATCTGGGTCTGGCCATCGTCCAGGTACTGCAGGCGATGCTCCAGATCGCGCAGAAACACATAGGCGGCGGTCAGTTCGGCGACGGTCAGTGCCTCCAGCTGGCCCATGCCCACCAGTTCGCGCAATACCTCGCGGGTAGGGCGTATACGCAGGCTGGGGCGCCGGCCGCCGCGTATCAACTGGAACACCTGGGCGATGAACTCCACCTCGCGGATGCCACCTGGGCCTAGTTTGATATTGTCGGCAAAATCACGCCGTACGACTTCGCGCTGTATCTGCCCGTGCAGATCGCGCATGGAGGCGTAGGCGCCGTAATCCAGATATTTGCGGTAAACGAACGGGGTCACCAGCGACATCAGGCCGGCAGCATCACCCCCCAGTCCCTGTGGGCCTGCTGGGCCGAAATGGCCGGTTTCATCGGTGATGGCACGTCCCTTGATCCAGGCGTAGCGCTCCCACTCACGGCCCTGGGTCAGCAGATAGTTCTCTAGGGCGGCAAAGCTCGATACCAGTGGGCCTGCGTCGCCAAAGGGGCGCAGGCGCATATCCACCCGGAAAACAAAGCCATCGGCGGTAACATCATGCAGCAGTGCAATTAGGCGCTTGCCCGCGCGGGCAAACCACTCATGGTTGGAGATCGGCCTGGGGCCATCTGTTTCGCCGTCTTCGGGGTAGACGAAGATCAGGTCGATATCGCTGGAGACATTGAGTTCGCGACCACCGAGCTTACCCATGCCGACCACGATCAGTTTCTGCAGCTGGCCCGATTCGCTACCGATGGGCTGGCCATGCCGCTCATCGGCGCGGGTAACGCATTCCAGTGCTGCCAGGATGGTGACTTCCGCCAGATCGCTGACGGTGGCAATGACTTCGTCCAATTGCGCCAGTCCCAGCAGATCGCGGCTAAAGATACGCGCCATGACGGCCTGACGCAGCTTGCGCAGGGCGGGCTTGAGGGTGGCGTCATCGGCGCCCATGGGCAGCATAGCCAGCATGGCGCTGCGATCGAAAGGGTGGTCCAGCCTGGCCAGGGTGTCGGCTTGCAAGGCGGGCTGCGCGGCAAACAGCCGTTGCAGGTAGCGGCTATGGCTGATGGCGGGTGCGAGGCGGTCTGTCATGTCGTAAATATGTGCAAAGCCCTGTGAATGCGCGAGACGCGGTGTGGTGCGGACAGCTAGAATCCAGGCTCTTATTCTAGCCGCCTGTTCGGGCGTACGTTTCACTGCTGCAATGTCGCCCGCGCCATATCGTCATCCCCTGCAAGCCCGCCTGATCTGGCTGCGCCGCAAATGCCTGCATTTGCTGCATTGGCACAGCCGCGCCCTGATATGGGCGGCCTTGGCGGTGGGCGTGCTGTGGGCGCTTGGCGCCGCCTGGCTGCATTGGTGGTTCTTCCCGCATTTGCCCGAGTACCGGCCACGCCTGGTGGCGGAGCTGAGCCAGCGTGTAGGCCGGCCTATCAGCATAGGGCAGGTTGAAGGTGGCTGGCGGGGTGTATTGCCGTATTTGTCGTTTCGACAGCTTAGCCTGCGCCACAACGATGGCCGCCCCGCCCTGAATCTGGCAGAGGTTGAGGCCACGCTATCGTGGTGGCCGCTACTGCTGGGTGATTTGCGCTTTGACAAGCTGACCTTGCTGCAACCCGATCTCCAGCTGACCCGTGATACTGACGGAATGATCAGGCTGGCGGGATTGCCATTGAACGAGACAGGCAAGCAAGGCAGCCTGACCGACTGGCTATTACGGCAGCATGATATTGCGATTGTGGATGGCCGCATCAGCTGGCGCGATGACCTGCGGCAGGCACCAATGCTGCAATTGGAGCAGGTGGATCTGAGCCTGGAAAATCGCTTGTTTGGCCAGCATCAGGCTGAGCTGTCGGCCACGCCGCCTGCGGCGCTGGCGCAGCCATTCCAGCTTGAGGCCCGCTGGCGCGGGGATGACCTGGCACAGCTGGATCAATGGCAGGGTAGTGTCAGCACCGTGCTGGACAAGGTGGACATGGCGGCCTGGGGGCAGTGGCTACCCTACCCGGTAGCGCTGCGGCGCGGCCAGGGGCGGCTGGAGCTCAAGCTGGCATTTGAGGGCTTGCGCCCCACGGCCGTGGATGCCCGTTTGGCACTGCGCGATGTAGTGGTACGCCTGTCTCCCGAACTGGCCCCGCTGGAGGTCAATGCCTTGTCCGGTTCCTTGCGCTGGCGAGACCGCGACGGCGAACGAGAGTTGACGCTGGGCGATCTGAAACTGCGAGCCGATGGCGGCAAGTTGCTGGATGGCAGCCAGGCGACGCTGGTCTTTCACAAGGAGGGTGGTGGCCAGTTCAGCGCCCATGGGGTGACGCTATCCGGATTGGCGAGTCTCCCGCCATCGCTGCCCCTGCCCACTGCCTTGCGCCAAGCGCTTGGCGGCATGCAGCCCAGTGGTCGCCTGGATCGTATGAGTGCGAGCTGGAAGGGCGATTGGCGCGAGCCGCAGGCCTATGATGGCCGGGTGGGTTTCAGTGGACTGGGGCTGCTTGCACCTGCGCCCTGGCCCAGCTTGGGGCCGGTGGATGGTGAGTTGACCTTCAGTGAGTCCAAGGGAAGTCTGGCGCTGCGCGGCCAGCGCTTCAGGTTGGCCTCCAGCACGGTGTTTGAGCAGCCGCTCAATCTGGATCGCATCCGCCTGGCACTGGATTGGTCGAGGGTGGGCAAGCACTGGGTCGTCAAGCTCAGTGATTTCAGCGCCAGCAACGCTGATCTCGAAGCACAGGCCCAGGCAACCTGGCGTTGGCCCGGTACGGGCCTGGGCAGCCTGGATTTGAAGGCTGCCGTGCCCAGGCTCACGGCCAGCAAGGTGGCCGATTACCTGCCCATCATGCTGGGCAACGATACCCGCCACTGGCTGCGCCAGAGCCTGACTGCGGGCGAGGCGCGTGATGCGCGCTTTACGCTGAATGGCCCCTTGGCAGGCTTTCCGTTCACCGATGGCAAGGTGGGCGTGTGGGAGGTGGTTACCCAGGCCAAGGGCGTGACGCTGGACTACAGCGACGGCTGGCCTGCCATGAGCGGGATAGACGGCGAGGTACGTATCGTTGGCAACCGGCTCACGGTAGCGGCGGGGGGGCAGATACTGGGGGCACGGGTAAGCGATGCACTGGCTGTGATCGATGACCTGGAGCTGAGCCCCAGCGTGCGCATAGAGGGCTCGGCCGAAGGGCAGACTGCCGAGTTCCTGCGCTATATCGCGCAGAGTCCGCTGGATGCCAGCCTGGATGGCATGGGTAGTGCTACTCGCGCCGCCGGTGACGGCAAACTGTCGATCAAGCTGGAGATCCCATTTGAGGATGTAGATGCAACCAAGCTGGCGGGCAGTTACCGCTTTGCCGGCAATCAGCTGCAGGTCGGTGAACAACTGCCTGAAATGACAGATCTACAGGGGGAGCTGACCTTTACCGAGAGCAAGGTCAGCGCCAGCGCCCTGCGGGGGCGCACGCTGGGTGGTGCATTCCGGGCTGACTTGTCCACCTCCGACAGCGGTGTGGTGCAGATGCGCGCCAGCGGCCGTGCTGATGTGGGCCTGGCGGCAAAGCGCTACAGCCTGCCCTTGGCGGATCGCCTGGTGGGCATGACGGACTATCGAGTACAGCTTGATCTACCCGAGCAAGGCTGGAGCGTGCAGTTGGATGCGCCGCTGAAGGATGTGCGGTTGGATTTACCGGCACCGTTGGGTAAAGCCATGGGCGAGGTCAGGCCCTTGCGGCTGGTGCTCGACAATGCCGGGCAGACAGAGAACTGGAAGGTGGCGCTGGGTAGCCAGCTGAATGCTGAAGTCCAGCTTGCCGCCGCCACTGACCAGGATTGGCAAGTGGAGCGAGGCGAAGTGCGCCTGGGTGGCGGCGTGCCCAATAACGCCAATCGTGGGCTCTGGCTGACCGGCACCCTGCCTGAGCTTGCCTTGGACCCTTGGCTGGCGCTGTTGGAGGGGGCGGGCGGCAAGGCCGCCAGTGGCATGGCATTAGCGGGCATAGAGCTTAGGGCAGGCAAACTGATGGCGCTGGGTAGCCAGCTGGATGATCTGGCCTTGCGCGCCGTGCCGGGTAAGGATGGGGCTTGGCAATTGACAGCCAGCGGCAAGCAGATCGAAGGCCGGCTGGCTTGGTCGCCACAGGCCAAGGGCAAGGTGCATGCGCGGTTTGCCCGCTTGGTGCTGCCTTTGCCGGATGCGCCGGGTGCACCAACAGGGAGTGGCTTCAGCAATCAGTCCCTGCCTGCACTGGATATCGTTGCCGAAGACTTTTACTACCGTGGGCATGCGCTGGGCCGGCTTGACGTAAAAGCGCAACAGCAGCGGGAGAACTGGCTGATAGAGAGCCTGACACTGTCGAATCCCGACGGACGGCTCAGTATGCAGGGGGTGTGGCAGCCGGTCGGGGAGGATGCAGGCACCAAGGTAAGGCTGGACATAGCATCTGACAATGTGGGCAAGCTGCTGGGCCGGTTTGGCTATCCCGAGACGGTGCGGCGGGGCGAAGGGAGTTTGCGTGGCGATCTGGCCTGGCGCGGTTCACCGTTGGCGCCTGATTATCCCAGCATGAGCGGCAAATTCAGCATCAAGGCCGAATCCGGTCAGTTTGCCAAGGTAGAACCCGGCATGGGCAGGTTGCTGGGGATACTCAGCCTGCAATCGCTGCAACGGCGCCTGACTCTGGATTTTCGCGATGTCTTCAGCGAGGGCTTTGCCTTCGACCGTATCGAGGGCGATAGTAAGGTAGTGCGAGGCGTGATGACGACGGACAATCTGACCATAGTCGGACCTGCGGCACAGGTACTGTTCAGGGGCGAGACCGACATAGGCCGGGAAACCCAGAAGCTACGTGTGCGCATCGTGCCCACGGTGGGCGATAGCTTTGCCGTGGGGGCTGGGGTGGCACTGGCCAACCCCCTGGTGGGTGTGGGGGCGTTTCTGCTGCAGCGGGTGCTGAAAGACCCGTTGGGGCAGTTGGTGGCCTATGAGTACGATATCACCGGCACCTGGACAGACCCGCAGTACAGCAAGGTAGGCGCAGCAGGTAGTAGCAAGTAGCCGTGCGGACGGCATTAAGGGGATAGCCCAGCCCAGCACCGCAGCCTTGCTTCAGCCTCTCCGTAGTGGATAGGCGCAGGCGAGATTGCTGGAAGCGCCTCGTCAGAGCGCGTTCACCAAGCGGCGTCAGGGTGGTAAACCGCCTTCAAAATACAAGAAAGGAGACACATCATGTCGACTCGTGCTCATACCAGCCAGCAAGCCGCAGCCCGCGCCGCTACCAGCGGCGGCTTGCGGGTTGCTGCCGTGCAGATGGCTTCCGGCCCTAGCGTATCGGCCAATCTGACCGAGGCAGAAGTCTTGCTCAAGCTGGCCGCCAAACAGGGCGCCAAGCTGGTGGTCCTGCCCGAATACTTTGCCATTCTGGGCCTGAAGGACACTGACAAGGTGGCCGTACGTGAGCAGCCGGGTGAGGGGCAGATACAGGCTTTTTTATCCAAGACAGCTAAGAAGCTGGGCATCTGGATCGTAGGTGGCTCGGTGCCGCTGTGGACTGAAGACCCCGCCAAGGTACGGAACTCCACCCTGGTGTTCGATGACCTGGGCCGCCAGGTTGCGCGTTACGACAAGATCCATCTGTTCGGCTTTGAAATGGGCACGGAGACCTACCGTGAGGAAGCCACCATCACCCCAGGCGATGAAGTGGTGGTGTTCGACTCGCCCTTTGGCCGTATCGGTCTGGCCATTTGCTACGATCTGCGCTTCCCCGAGCTGTTCCGCCGCATGCAGCCAGTGGACCTGATCATCGTGCCGGCGGCATTTACCGAAACCACCGGACGAGCGCATTGGGAGACACTGGTGCGTGCCCGCGCCATAGAGAATCTGGCCTATGTGATTGCCTCGGCCCAGGGCGGGTTTCACCGCAATGGCCGCGAAACCCATGGCGACAGCATGATTGTTGACCCATGGGGCATCGTGCTGGACCGCTTGCCGCGTGGTTCCGGCATCGTGGTGGCCGATATCGATCACGACTACAAGGCCAGGCTGAGGCAGGGCTTGCCGGCATTGAGCCATCGAGTGCTGGCCTGATGCTGCGCTACTGCCTGGCACTGCTGATTGCCACCCTGGCTTATGCGGCGCCGGCAGACTACGGTTGCGCCGACAGGGCCGTGCGGGTGGCGTACCACCCTTTTGGCATGGCTTATTGGCGCGATGCGGAGGGCCAGCCGCAAGGTATCGACCCCGACCTGGTGGCGGCGCTGGGCCAGGCGACCGGCTGCCGTTTTCAGGTAGCGGAGCTGTCTCGGGTGTTGATCTGGAAGATGTACGAGCAGGGCGAGACGGACATGGTGCTGTCGGCCCTGCCTACCGAGCAGCGCGATCGCTTTGGGCAGTTCATGCCGCTGCCTTATTGGGGCAATGGCAATGAACTGGTGGTGCTCAAAAGCCTGGGGCGGCCGGCAAGCCTGGCGGATCTGGACGAATTGCCGGAGTTTCGCCTGGGCATCGTACGTTCCTATAAATACGGCGATGCGATTTGGGAGCAATTGCTTGCCCGTCAGCGCGAACGCGGTGAACTGATTGAAGTGGCCGATATCGAAAGTCTGTACCACCAGATGAAAATCGGCCGTATCAACGCCCTGATTTCCAGCCCCATGCTGTACCGCCTGATGCTGCCGCGCTACGCGCTAGATGGTAAGGTGCACACGCTGGACTGGACGCCTGAGCGCAATGAGCTCAGGGCGGGCCTGTATTTTTCGCGGTCGCGTTTTGGCGCGGCCGAGCTGAACCGCTGGGAAGCCCTGCTGGCCGGCCCCATGCAGCAACAATTCACCGCTATCCTGCGCCGCTACCTTGGCCCCAGGCCGAACTAGTGGCAGCCTGGCGCACTGCGCGCCTACCCATGACAAGAGCACAAACATGAGCAGCACTACCTTGCCGACGCAGACGGCCGAACATTATCTGCTGAATCCCTACAGTCTGGATGATGCCGCCCTGGACCAGGTTTTTGGCGAAATCATGCGCCATGATGTGGACTACGCCGATCTTTACTTCCAGTACAGCCGAGCTGAAGGCTGGAGCCTGGAGGAAGGCATCGTCAAATCGGGCAGTTTCAATATTGATCAGGGCGTGGGTGTCAGGGCTGTCAGCGGCGAGAAGACGGCCTTTGCCTACTCAGACGACATCAGCCTGGCGGCCCTGCACTCGGCAGCCAAGGCAACCCGTGCCATAGGCCGGCAAGGTGGACAGGGGCTGGCAGGGGCAGCGCGTCGGCCGTCGGCGGTGCAACCGCTGTATGCCACCCTGGACCCCTTGGGCAGCTTGGCCGAGGCCGACAAGGTCAAGCTGCTGGAGCGGCTGGAGAGCTACGCCCGCAGCCTGGACCCGCGCGTGATCCAGGTGATGGCCAGCCTGGCCGGCGAGTATGAGGTGATCTACATTGCCCGCCACGATGGCCATCGGGCCGCCGATGTCAGGCCGCTGGTACGGGTTGGGATACAGGTGATCGTAGAACAAAACGGCCGGCGTGAATCGGCACATGTGGGAGGCGGCGGCCGTTACGATTACAGCTACTTCAGCGAAGAGCGACTGCAGGGCTATGCCCGTGAGGCGGTGCGCCAGGCCCTGGTAAACCTGGACGCCAGGCCCGCGCCGGCGGGGGAAATGACGGTGGTGCTGGGCAATGGCTGGCCTGGCATCCTGCTGCATGAAGCCATAGGCCATGGCCTGGAAGGTGATTTCAATCGCAAGGGCAGCTCCGCCTTCGCCGGCAAGGTCGGCCAGCGGGTGGCAGCCAAGGGGGTGACGGTGGTGGATGATGGCACCATACCAGACCGCCGCGGCTCGCTGAATGTGGACGATGAGGGCAATTCTACCCAGCGTACGGTGTTGATCGAGGATGGCGTGCTGCAGGGCTATCTGCAAGACAGCCTCAATGCTCGTCTGATGGGCGTGGCGCCGACGGGCAACGGCCGGCGTGAGAGTTACGCCCATATCACCATGCCACGCATGACCAATACGGTCATGATGAATGGCGACAAGTCACCGGAAGAGATCATCAGCTCGATCAAGCGCGGCCTGTATGCCGTCCAGTTCGCCGGTGGCCAGGTGGATATCACCAGCGGCAAATTTGTGTTCTCGGCCAGCGAAGCCTACTGGGTGGAAGACGGCAAGATCCAGTATCCGGTCAAGGGGGCGACCTTGATAGGCAACGGCCCTGATGTGTTGACCAAGGTGGGCATGATAGGCAACGACCTGCAGCTGGATGCCGGCGTAGGCACCTGCGGCAAGGACGGGCAGAGCGTGCCCGTGGGCGTGGGCCAGCCCACCATACGAATAGATGGCGGCCTGACGGTGGGAGGGACGGCCTGAGTGGGTTGATGGAGTGAGCTGGTTTCGGAAGGCTCCCTTGAAGGCGTGTCGCGGCAGCGCGACACGCCTTTTGCTTGCGGGCACTGCTTGCCGCCCCTTGCCTGATGGCTATGGTTGTTGCGATGCAACATGATTGGCCGGCAACTTGCAATCCTTAAGCTGCACGCTTAAAAGTAGCGTGTACCGCGCACAAAGCCCACAAGGCCACGCGGTACGGAGACAACACGGCACCCCTGGTCAACACAGGAGCTTGCTATGTCAACGACTGCAATGATGCTGGTGCGGCAGCTAAACCAGGCCGATGCGCCTGCCATGCTGGCCCACCTGCTGCGGCTGGACGAAACAGACCGGGTGCAACGCTTTGCCCGGCCCGCCAGCGATGATTCGATACGGGATTACGTGCGTCGGCTGGACTTTGAGCGCGATGCCCACTATGGCGTATGGCAGGGCCGCGAGGGCCAGCCTAGCCTGATAGGCCTGACGCATCTGGCGCTGGATGGACAAGGCAAGACGGCCGAAATAGGCGTCAGCGTCGACGCGGGCCAGCGCCGCCAGGGATTGGCGGGCCGCATGCTTGGGCGCGCCATCCTGCATGCCCGCAATTTGGGCGTGGTCGAGGTGGTTATGTACTTCCTGCCCTATAACACCGAGCTGATGGAACTGGCGCGCAACCAGGGCATGCGACTGAGCGTGGGAGAAGGGCAGGGCATAGCCCGGCTGCTACCTCATCCTGCCAGCCCGGTCAGCCTAGCCAGTGAGATCATGGAAACCTGGGCAGATGTAGCAGGGCAGGGGGTAAGGGATTGGTCCGAGGGCACGCTGGCGGCCAGCAGTGTGGTTTGCGGCAGGCTGAGTGAGCAGGCCAATAGCCCGGATTGACCCAGCGTGCCGGCGCGCGGCGAAAAGACTTTGAACAGACTCTAAGACAAACGGCCCGTCAAGAGGGCCGTTTGCTTGATTGCCAGTAGGTGGCTACTGAACTATTGGCCGTTGATCTCGTTCAATGCCTTCACGTAGTCGTTGTATTCCTTGATGGCGGCATTGCCGGTGCTCGCGGCTGCATTGGAAATGGCAACCTGCTCATCAATGTATTTTTTCATGCACTCGCCATAGGCCTTGTGTTGCTTGTTGAAGGCATCCATGCGTATCTGGCTGGCGCTCCGGCCAGGGTGGCTGGGGGCCTTGCAGTCATGCTTGGGGGCGGCTGGCGCGGCGGTTGCCGGCGCAGCCGCAGGGGTGGCGGCCTCTTGGGCAAAGGCGGTCGTGGCGAGCAGCGAGGCCGCGATCAGAGCAATGAATTTCATGATGAGTTGCTTTGTGGGTGACAAAGGTGGAAGTGTCGCGATAAATTGACGTGGACGTCAATCATCTTGGCCGGCTACGTTATAGTGTGGGTCGGCTGCCCAACAAGGAGACCACATGAGCGAACTGCTCCAGCTTGAGCGCGTAGGCCATACCGCGCTGATCACCATCAACAACCCGCCCGCCAATACCTGGACCGAAACCAGCCTGCCAGCCCTCAAGGCCATGGTGGAGCAGCTGAACGCAGACCGCGAAATCTACGCACTGGTGCTGACGGGCAATGGCCCAAAGTTTTTCAGTGCGGGCGCTGATCTCAATGTGTTCGCGGGGGGTGACAAGGCCCGCGCTAGGCAGATGATCACTTTCTTCGGCAAGGCATTCGAGACGCTGGCGCAGTTCCGGGGCGTCAGTATCGCCGCCATCAATGGCTACGCCATGGGCGGTGGGCTGGAGGCCGCGCTGGCCTGTGATATCCGCATTGCCGAGGAGCACGCGGTCATGGCCCTGCCCGAGGCTGCCGTAGGCCTGCTGCCCGGCGGGCTGGGTACCCAGCACCTGCCCTGGCTGGTAGGCGAAGGTTGGGCCAAGCGCATGATACTGTGTGGTGAGCGCTTGGATGCCCAGACGGCACTCAGGATAGGCTTGGTGGAAGAAGTGGTGGCCAGCGGCGAGTCCCGCCAGAAGGCACTGGAGCTGGCCGAGAAGGTGGCCAAGCAGAGCCCTTCCTCGGTGGCGGCTTGCAAGCAGCTGATACAGGCTGCCCGCAAGCAACCCATGTGGTCGGCGCTGACTATGGAGCGTGAAAAGTTCGTCGATCTGTTCGACACCCAGGACCAGCAGGAGGGCGTCAATGCATTTCTGGAAAAACGTCCACCTGTCTGGCAGAACCGCTAGCCTGAGTCTGGCCCTGCTGCTGCCCATGGTGGCGGTAGCAACCAGCTATGCGCCGGAGCACTTCCCGCCGCCGGCCGCCGAAGGTGTGGTCAAACTACCGGCACTTGATCGCTGGCTGCAGGAGGGGGCATCGCCCGGTCGGGTGACCGTGTATGCGGCGCCTCAGCAGTCAGCTGCCACGCAGCAACTGGCTGTCGACAAGCTGCAGTACCTGGAGACCGGCTACGAGACAGCAGATGCGCTGGTCTACCAGCAACAGCCAGGCTGGTTGCGCCTGGCCTTGCAGGGCCAGCCCATACGCTGGGTTTGGCTGCCCGATGCACAGCCGCCTGGCTTCAAACCCATGGCGGCCATGGTGGGGCCGGATCAACTGAACTATTTTGCGCCAGGCTGGGACAGGCGACTGTGGTCTGTCCCCGACGGCCAGCAGTATGCCTTGTTCAAGGGCGATGACAGCCTGGTGCCCAGCATCATAGGCAAGCGCCAGCTGGGCCGCCGCTGGTGGCTGCAGGTAAGGCTGGTGCCTGACCCTTGCCAGGAGAAGCCGGCCGTGCCCCCGGCCATGCTCGAGGGCTGGTTGCCCCTGCGTGACAGCAAGGGTCGTTACAATATCTGGTACCACACCCGTGGCTGCTGATTTCCACCTTTACCGCTTGCGCTAACTACCATGACTGCTCCCGCCCTTTTTGCACTGCACCCTACCGCCAATGGCCGGCAGATCGGGGTGATTACCCTGCATGCCGAGAAGTCGCTCAACGCACTATCCCTGGCGATGATACGGGCGGTGACCCCAACCCTGCTGGAGTGGCGCGACAATCCCGATATCGTCTGCGTGCTGCTGCAGGGGGCTGGCGAGAAGGCCTTCTGTGCCGGCGGCGATGTGGTGGCCATGCATGACGCCATACGCAGTGGTGATTTTGCGACGACCGATGCCTTCTTTACTGAGGAGTATGCCCTCGACTACGCCATCCATACCTACCCCAAGCCCATACTCGCCTGGGGACATGGCATCGTGATGGGGGGCGGCCTGGGATTGCTGGTGGGTGCCAGTCACCGGGTCGTGACAGAACGCTCCCGCATTGCCATGCCCGAAGTCACCATAGGCCTGTATCCCGACGTCGGCGGCTCCTGGTTTCTCAATCGTCTACCAGGGCGGCTGGGCATATACCTGGGGCTTACCGGGGCCAGCTTCAATGCCGCCGATGCCCTGTTCACCGGCATGGCCGACTTTGCCTTGCCCAGCGCGTTGCGCGATGAGCTGTGCCAAGAACTGGCGGCCATTGCCTGGACAGGGCAGGGTGAGCAGGACAAGCGCTTGCTCTCCAGCCAGTTGCGCGAGCTTAGCCGACTGACCCAGCTGGAGCTGCCGCCATCGCCCATACGTGCCCACTACGATGCCATCCAGTCACTGACCGATTACGACAGCGTGGACGAAATGGTGGCGGCCATTACCCGCTATGAAGGGGCGGACGAATGGCTGCGCGCCGGGGCGAAAAAGCTGGCTGCCGGGTCGCCCACATCCATGCGCCTGATCGTGGCGGCACAGCAGCGCGCCCGCCACCTGTCGCTGCAGCAGGTGTTCGACATGGAGCTAAACCTGTCGCGCCAATGCTGCCGCCACCCGGATTTTGCTGAAGGTGTCCGGGCCTTGCTGGTGGAGAAGGACAATGCGCCGCGTTGGTCACCTGCTAGCCTGGCAGAGGTCGATGAGGCGCTGATTGCAGGTTTCTTTATGCCACCGCTGTAGGGAACGCCCAGATACCTCGTTTACCTAGCAATGCTAGCGCCGCCAGATATGAATTTACCATTAAGTATCAAATACATACTTTTTGAAAATTCTTCGCTCTGGCCTGGTGTTGCTTGGCGAAGCAGGTTGCTGGCAGTTGGGTTCGCCGCCGTTACCTTGGATGTACCAGCAAAAAAGCCGGCATAAGCCGGCTTTTTTGCTGGATGAAGTACAGGTTTACTTGGCCTGTACCCACGTTGCCACACCCGCCAGCGCCGCAGGCAAGCCCGCCGGATTGGTGCCGCCGGCCATGGCCATGTCAGGGCGGCCGCCACCCTTGCCACCGACTTGCTGGGCCACAAAGTTCACCAGTTCGCCTGCCTTGACGCGGCCGGTCAGGTCCGCCGTCACACCTGCCGCCAGCGCTACCTTGCCCTCGCTGACAGAGGCCAGCACGATGGCGGCACTGCCCAATTTGTCTTTCAGCTTGTCAAGCATCTCGCGCAGGGCATTGCTGTCGGCGCCTTCTACTGCAGCCGCCAGCACCTTGATGCCGTTGACCTCGATGGCTTGGTCGGCCAGGCTGTCGCCCGCGCTGGAAGCCAGCTTGCCCTTGAGCTTGGCCAGTTCCTTCTCCAGTGCCTTTTGCTCGGCTTGCAGTTTCTCCAGCTTGCCCAGCAGGTCGCCTGGCTGCGCGCCCACCAACTGGGTAGCGCTCTTTACCTCGCGCTCCAGTCCTTGGACATAGGCCAGCGCGCCGGCGCCAGTCACGGCTTCAACTCGTCGAATGCCCGCCGCTACGCCGCCTTCAGCAACAATCTTGAAGAAGCCGATGTCACCCGTGCGCTGCACATGGGTGCCGCCGCAAAGCTCGGTGGAGAACTCGCCCATTTTCAGCACGCGCACTTCATCGCCGTACTTCTCGCCGAACAACGCCATGGCGCCGGCCTTCAGGGCATCGTCCTGCTTCATGATGGTGGCGGAAACTGCATTGTTGGCGGCGATTTCCTGGTTTACCAAGGCTTCGATGCGGGCGATTTCTTCGGTTGTGACTGCCTGGGTATGGGCGAAGTCAAAACGGGTGCGTTCGCTGTTCACCAGCGAGCCCTTTTGTTGCACATGGGTGCCCAGCACGCTGCGCAGTGCAGCATGCAGCAAATGGGTCGCGGAGTGGTTGCGTGCGGTAGCCAGGCGATTGTCGGTGTCGATGCTGGCCAGTACGGTATCACCCAGCTTCAGGCTGCCGCTGCTGAGCTTGCCTTGGTGGCCGAATACGGCTGCCTTCACCTTCTGGGTGTCGGTTACCTCAAAAACATTGTTGCCGGCAGTTAGCTTGCCGGTATCGCCAACTTGGCCGCCGCCTTCTGCATAGAAGGCGGTATTGTCGAGCACCACAACGCCTTCATCACCGGCTTGCAAGGCTGAGACGGCGGCGCCGTCCTTGTAAAGCGCCAGCACCTTGGCTTCGCTGCGGCTTTTGTCGTAGCCCTCGAAGGCGGTGTCGGCGCCACTGTATTCGACATTGGCAGCGGCATTGAACTTGCCAGCGGCACGGCCACGCTCCTGCTCTTCGGCCAGTTCCCGCTCATAGCCGGCCATATCGACTTGCACATTGCGCTCGCGGCAGACATCTGCCGTCAGGTCGATAGGGAAGCCGTAGGTGCTGTGCAGGGTAAAGGCGGTCTTGCCGTCCAACTGGTTCTTGCCACCTTCCAGGGACTTTTCCAGCAGTGCCATGCCGATATCCAGGGTACGGGCAAATTGCTCTTCCTCGTGCCGCAGGGCAGCAACGATGCGATCCTGATCGGCAAGCAACTGCGGATAGGCATCGCCCATGGTGGCAGTGACATCGGGCACCAGCTTGTGGAAGAACAGGCCCTTCTGGCCCAGCTTGTAGCCATGGCGTATGGCGCGGCGGACGATGCGGCGCAGCACATAGCCACGGCCTTCGTTGGATGGCAACACGCCATCGGCCACCAGGAAGGTACAGGCGCGGATATGGTCGGCAATAACCTTCAGCGAAGGCACGTCCTGGCTGTAAGGCACGCCGGTTTCGCGCGCGGCAGCCCGCACCAGGCTGGAGAGGATGTCGGTTTCGTAGTTGGATTTGACGTGCTGCAGCACGGTGGAGAGGCGTTCCAAGCCCATGCCGGTATCGACCGAGGGCTTGGGCAGCGGATGCAGTGTGCCGCTTTCGTCGCGGTTGAACTGCATGAACACATTGTTCCAGATCTCCATGAAGCGATCGCCGTCTTCATCGGGGCTGCCGGGTGGGCCGCCAGCTACATCCGCGCCGTGATCGTAGAATATCTCGGTGCAGGGGCCGCAGGGGCCGGTATCGCCCATGGTCCAGAAGTTGTCGCTGGCGTAGGGCGCACCCTTGTTGTCGCCTATGCGGACGATGCGCTCGGGCGGTAGACCGACTTCCTCGTTCCAGATCTTATAGGCCTCGTCATCAGTGGCGTAGACCGTCACCATCAGCTTTTCCTTGGGCAGGCCCAGCCAGGCCGGGCTGGTCAGGAACTCCCAGGCATAGGTGATGGCATCACGCTTGAAGTAATCGCCGAAGCTGAAATTACCCAGCATTTCGAAGAAAGTGTGGTGGCGGGCGGTATAGCCCACGTTCTCCAGATCGTTGTGCTTGCCACCGGCACGCAGGCATTTCTGGCTGGTGGTGGCGCGGGTATAGCTGCGCTTCTCATTGCCCAGGAACACATCCTTGAACTGCACCATGCCCGCCACGGTGAACATGATGGTGGGGTCGTTGCCAGGCACCAGTGGGCTGGAGGCAACCACCTGATGGTTCTTGCTCTCAAAGAAGCCGAGGAATTTCTGACGGATTTCTGCGGTACGCATGAGGTGTTGGTTCCGTGCGGGAAGTCGGGAAATAGCCATCAATTATGCCCGAAACCCAGGGCCGTTGCGTAAGCTGCGCGGCAGATGTTGCGATGCGGCAATAGGCTTAGCCTGCATGCAGCCAAGGTCGCGGTTTGCCGCTTGGCCAAGCACTAGGCCAGGCCGCGACTGCATCAGCCGGGGCGGACCCGCAAGCGGTATTGTTGCGGGCTGCAGGCGGCAAGCGTCTTGAACAATTGGCCAAAGCTGGCTCTGTCCTCGTAGCCCACGGCGGCCATGATCTGATCCACGTTTAGGCTGCTGGTTTCCAGCAGTCGCTTGGCGGCATCGATACGCAGTTGCTGCAGATAGCCTATGGGTGTTTCGCCGGTAGCCTGCTTGAAGCGGCGCAGCAGGGTACGGGGGCTGAGATGGGCTTCGGCTGCCAGGTCTTCGAGCCTGATGGCCTGGGCGTAGTGCCGGTGCAGCCAGGCCTGCACCTTGGCCACGGCGGTGTCGCCATGGCGGGTGTCCAGCTGCAGGCCGCTATAGGCGGCTTGCGACTGGCGGGGCCAGTCTATGACCAGGGCGTTGGCAACCTGCCGCGCCAGCGCAGGGCCGGTATGCCCGGCGATCAGGTGCAGGCACAGATCCAGTCCGGCATGGGCGCCGCCCGAGCAATACAGCCCGCCATCTTCGGTATGCAGGGCGCTGATGTCGAGCTTAACCCGGGGATAGGCTTGCCTGAAGCGGCTTGCCAGGGCCCAGTGGGTGGTGGCACGGCGGCCATCCAGCCTGCCCGTGGCCGCCAGCAGAAAGGCACCGCTGCAAAGGCTGGCAAGCTTGGTGGGGCCGTCCCGGCCAGCTTGCAGCAGGGTAGCCATGCTGGCCAGCTGGGGTTCCGTCAGGTCAGGCTGCTGGCCCAGGCCGGGAATCAGCACCAGGTCGGCACTGGCCAAAGCTGATGGACCGGCCGGATTGTTGATGGTCAGGCCAGCGAGCTGCAGGGGCTGCCCGTCCACGGTTACTCGACGCAGATGAAACAAGGGCGCTTGCGCCAGTTTGTTGGCCAGCAGAAAGCAATCCTCTGCGGGCAGCAGGCTGCCGGCGGCAACCTGAGAGCAGAGAGGCAGGACTATGCTTAGCGTGGGGTTGGTAGACATTTGGCGATAATGACATATTTATTGGCTTTATCGCCATTGTCTTTTCGTGTCAGGACAGTCCATCATGCAGGCATGCCTACCACCCAACGGAGCCAGCCCATGCACCCCCATGCCGCACTGATACAACGCTTTTACCAGGCTTTTCAGCAACAGGATGCCGAGGCCATGGCTGCTTGCTATCACCCGGATGTGGTATTCGACGACCCGGTATTCATCGGCCTGCGGGGGCATGAAGCAGGCGATATGTGGCGCATGCTTTGCAGCCGTGCCAAGCAGTTTTCACTGCAGTTCGATGAGGTGGTGGCCGATGACCATGGCGGCAGCGCTCACTGGATTGCCCGCTATGAGTTCAGTCAGACAGGCCGCATGGTGGTGAACGATATCCGGGCCAGCTTCGAGTTCAGGGATGGCCTGATCGTGCGGCACCGCGATGTCTTTGATCTATGGCGCTGGTCGCGCATGGCGCTGGGGGGCAAGGGGGTCTTGCTGGGTTGGCTGCCACCGGTGCAAGGGGCAATACGCAAGCAGGCGCTGGCAGGCTTGGCGGCCTATCAGCGCAAGCGGGCTAACTGATAAAAAAGTGGCCCCGGGGCAGCATGATTGCCCAAGGGCTGCCGGCTACATCTGCTTGAACAGATTGTTGAAGCTACGGCTGACTTCCAGTTTTTCGTTATTGCCCTTCATCTGCACAATCTGCTGGCCACGAAAATCGCGGCTGACCTGGTCGATGGCGTCTACCCGCACCAGGATGGCACGGTGTATCTGCCAGAACTCATCGGGGTCCAACTCGTCGGCCAGCTCCTTGATGGGTTTGCGTATCAATGCCTCGAAGCCCTCAGTCTGCACCCGGGTGTATTTGTCCTCGGCCCGGAAGAACAGGATCTCGCGGGTGCTGATCATCCGTATGCTGCTGCCTACGCTGGCCTGTATCCAGCGCAAATAGTCACGCGACTTGCCTTCGCCGCCCAGGCGACGGGATAGCTGGTCCAGCAGCACGTCCATATCGTTGGGCTCTTCCTCATTCTTGGCCAGGCGTTCCTGCAGTCGCTGGCAGGTGAGCTTGAGGCGCTCTGGGTCTGCTGGCTTTAGCAGGTAGTCCACTGCACCTTGCTCGAAGGCCGTGATAGCGTACTGATCGTAAGCGGTGACAAACACCACATGACATTGCCCCAGCAAGGCGCGGGCGGCACCGATACCGTCCAGTTCCGGCATGCGGATATCCAGAAAGACGATATCAGGCTCTTGCGCGCGCGCCATGGCTACGGCTTCCAGCCCATTGGTGGCTTCGCCGACGATGACCAGTTCAGGCCAGGCCTCCTTGAGGCGGGAGACGATCTGTTCGCGCATCAGCCTTTCGTCATCGGCGATCACGGCGGTCGGGGCGGCTTTGTGGCTCACGTGGGTTTCCTCTTGTCCTGGCTTTGTTCTGGAAGGCAGATGGCGTGAAAAATAGCACAGGCCGACATGATTGCCGACCTGTTGGGGGTGGGTATGTCAGCGCTGGCGATGGATTTGCCACACGCTGGCGAGTGGGTTCAGCTGCCTTCGCTGCGTACCGGTGCAACCTGTTGTGGCGCTACCTCGTAAGGCACGCGGATGGTGGCGCGGGTGCCGCCGTCCAGTGGTACCAGTATCACCAGTTCGGCCTTGTTGCCGTACAGCACCTTGAGGCGCTCCCGGATATTGGCCAGCCCGACACCACCTGCGCCCTTGGGGGCGAAGCCCAGGCCGGAATCGGTGACGCTGACTTCCAGCAGGCCATCGCGAATCTCCGCCTTGATCTCCAGCCGCCCGCCTTCGGCCTTGGGTTCCAGGCCATGCTTGATGGCATTTTCAACCAGGGTCTGCAGCATCATGGAGGGGAACACCGCCGACTTGAGGCCATCAGGCACCAGTACCTCGGGTTGCAGGCGGCCTTCCATACGGATGGCCATGATTTCCAGGAAGGCGCTGGACAGTGCTGTCTGCTGGCCCAGGTTAGGCCGGCTACCTTCGCGCATCTGCGGCATGGCGTAGCGCAGATAACGTATCAATGATTGCTGCATGCGTGAGGCGCGCGGCGGATCGGTCTGGATCAACTGGTCTATGCTGGCCAGGGTATTGAACAGGAAATGCGGCTCGATCTGTGCCTGCAGGGCTTCCATCCGTGCTTCCAGCAGGTTGCGCTCCAGTTGCTCGGTGTCTGCCCGCTTGTTGGCGGCATCGGCCGTCAACTCGGCACGCCGCTTGCCGCCTGCCAGAACCCGTATCAGGATCAAGATCGCGAAGATGGGTATCAGTGCTTCAGCGTCGTTGAACAGCATGTTGCAGATGATCAGCACCATCAGCATGCTGAGTGCCAGGGTCTTCTTGGGAACGACGGCGAGCCAATCGAAGAACTGCCACCATAGTTTGACAGTCAGTTGCCAAATCTCGCGCATCGAGTCTTTCATCGTTGTTGTGTTCTCGTTGGGAAGATTCATAAGGCTTGCTCCGTGGGCGTTTAACACTGTTCTGGCGAGTATTGCCTCGCCATGTGCCCAAGGTAATGCAGTGGCGTAAAGCCGGCGATGCTGCAGAGATGTTTGGCAGCCTGCGCGGCATGGTCTGCAGTTATGCCGGATAGAATGCAGCAAGGATTATCCCCCATCTAGGGGATGATCCTGCTTAGAGCGGCTGACAAAACCCTTCTGGCGTTGTTGTGCGAACTTGCCGTACCCACGTACTGTCTGCTTCGCGCGCCAGCGCTCGCACGCCTAGCCAGAACCGCTACGCTGGGTTTTGTTAGCCGCTCTTAGTCTTCCCGCGCAGGCACCAAAACGGTGCGGTTGCCGTTGGTTTCCATGGGGCTGACCAGCCCCGCCTGCTCCATCTGTTCTATCAGCCGTGCTGCCCGGTTGTAGCCTATGCGCAGTTGCCGCTGTACCGACGAAATGGAGGCCTTGCGGCTTTTGAGCACGAAGGCCACGGCCTGGTCATACATATCGTCGCCTTCTCCGCCCTCGCCACCGCCCAGGCTGAACTCCCCTGTGCCACCTTCTGCGCCCTCGACCTGGCCGGTCAGGATGCCTTCGATATAGTTAGGCTCGCCCTGGGATTTGAGGAACTCCACTACGGCGTGGACTTCCTCGTCGGCCACGAAGGCGCCATGTATGCGCTGCGGGTAGCCGGTACCGGGCGGCAGGAACAGGCCGTCACCCTGGCCCAGCAGGCTTTCTGCACCCATCTGATCCAGGATGGTGCGGCTGTCTATCTTGCTGGATACCTGGAAGGCGCAGCGGGTGGGAATGTTGGCCTTGATCAGGCCGGTGATGACATCCACCGAGGGGCGCTGGGTAGCCAGTATCAGGTGTACGCCGGCAGCCCGTGCCTTTTGTGCCAGGCGGGCAATCAACTGTTCAACCTGCTTGCCGGCCACCATCATCAGGTCAGCCAACTCGTCTATCAGTACAACGATCAACGGCAGCGGCTCCAAGGGCTCCGGGCTGTCCGGGGTCAGGCTGAAGGGGTTGGTCAGCTTTTCGCCGCGCTTTTCGGCCTCCTTGATCTTCTGGTTGAAGCCCGCCAGGTTACGTACACCCATAGCGCTCATCAGGCGATAGCGCTTTTCCATCTCGGCCACGCACCAGTTGAGCGCGTTGGCAGCGTGCTTCATATCGGTCACCACCGGGGCCAGCAGGTGGGGGATACCCTCGTAGATGCTCAGTTCCAGCATTTTTGGGTCAACCATGATCAGGCGTACTTCCTCTGGCGTGGCCTTGTAGAGGAAGGACAGGATGATGGCGTTCATGGCCACCGACTTACCCGAGCCGGTCGTGCCGGCCACCAGCATGTGTGGCGCCTTGGCCAGGTCGGTGACCACCGGCTTGCCCGAGATATCCTTGCCCATGGCCATGCTGAGCAGCGAGGACGAATCGTGATAGGGCTGCGAGCCGAGTATTTCGGACAGCCGCACAATCTGGCGCTTGGGGTTGGGCAGTTCCAGGCCCATATAGGTCTTGCCCGGTATGGTTTCGACCACCCGTATGCTGACCAGCGACAGGGCGCGTGCTAGGTCCTTGATCAGATTGACGATCTGCGAGCCCTTGACCCCCACCGCCGGTTCGATCTCGTAGCGCGTGATCACGGGGCCGGGATAGGCGGCCACCACTTTGACTTCGACGCCGAATTCGGCCAGCTTGCGTTCGATCAGGCGCGAGGTGTACTCGATGGTCTCGTGGCTGACGACTTCCTGGGTAGGTGGTGGTGGCGACAGCAGGGTAATGCTGGGTAGCTCGGCGCGATTGCTGCTTACCAGGGCAGGGGTCTTCTTGCTGACAGTCTTCTGCTTGACGCCAGCTGGGGCCGTTGTGGCTTCATCCCAGGGCGGGAGTTCGTCCTTGCTGAACAGTGAAGGCTGGGCCTCGGCCTGCTTGGCCTTCTCCTGGGCCTTCTGTTCCTGTTCGATTTCCTTCAACACGGCCTTGGAGGGTGCAATCTCCAGCAGTGGTTCTTCAATCCGCAGGGCTGGTGCATCTTCGAAACGCTGCTTCTCGACGGTGACGCGTGCTTCCCGGGCGATGGCAGCTTCCTCGCCTATCTTGCGATCCTGCCGGGCCTGCCAGAAATTGAACAGGCGTAGCCCTGCGGTTTCTATCCAACCGCCCAGCTTCTCCATCAGATCCAGCCAGGAAACGCCGGCAAACAGGGACACCCCTATGCCAAAGCAGGTGAGCAGTATCAGCGTGGCACCGCTGAAACCCAGTGCGTGGAACAACCAGCCACCCAGGGCCAGGCCCAGCATGCCGCCGGGTACATAGGGCAGGTCGATCTGCCAGGTATTGAGGCGCAAGGCCTCCAGGCTGCAACTGGAGAGGATGAGCAGCAGGTAGCCGCTGATGGCAACAAAGGCCAGGCGGTGGTTGTGTTCCACCTTCTCCAGCCGGCGATAGCCCCACAGGATGGCGGCCAGGCAGAACACCACCCACCACCAGGCGGAGAAACCGAACAGATAGAGCAAAACGTCGGCCAGCCAGGCGCCGAAGGCGCCGCCCTTGTTGCGCACCACCGCATCGCTGGCCGCATGCGACCAGCCAGGGTCGGCCGGGCTGTAGCTGGCCAGGATGATGACTAGGTAGATGCCGGCTACCACCGCCGCCAACCACCAGCTCTCACGCAATACAGCCGTGATCTGGGGCGGCAAGGGCGTACCATCACGCTTGGCGGGGTTGGGGGCGTTCTTGGGGCGACGTTGGAACAGCATGGATGCAGCCTGCAAGGGAATCGAGGGCGATTATAGCGTGGTGGATTTGATGACGGAGGAATGCGGATGCACAGTGCGCCCTATTCACACTCTTTGGCTTGCCATGTACACCTGCAGGCCAGGTGGCAATGCGGCCAAGACCCAGCAAGCGCCACAGCATCAGCAGTTTAAGTTGGCCCGAAACGGCGATGTATAGCCCATCAGCCCCGGGACCAGACATGCCATTCCCGCAACAAGCTGGCAGTCCGCATGGCTTGGCTAGGGGTTGAAATTAACGGTAGATGGCCACCATGCGCTCGCCGTTGGCATCCACGGCGGCGCGATACATACCTTCGCAGTTGAAGGGCAGGGTCACATGGCCTTCCCAATCCACCGCGATCAGGCCACCACTGCCACCCAGCTCCAGCAACTGGCCATACACCACTTCATCACAGGCATCGCTCAGCGGTTGACCCATGTAGCGCATCCGGCTGGCGACCTCGTGGGCGGCACAGCAGCGTATGAAGCTCTCGCCGTGGCCGGTGCCCGATACTGCGACCAGGTCGTCCGCCCAGGTGCCGGCGCCGATGACCGGGGTATCGCCTATACGGCCTGCCATCTTAGCGGTGCGGCCACCGGTAGAAGTGGCTGCAGCCAAGTGGCCAGCCGCATCCAGCGCTACGGCGCCTACTGTTCCGTGCTTCACCTGCTCGCTTACGTCGGCATCGCTACCACCTGCCCTGAGCCTGGCCAGCTCGGACTGCAGGGCATCCCAGCGCTTGCTGGTGTGGAAGTACTCAGGGGCGGCCTGGGGCAGGCCCATCTTTGCTGCGAAGGCATCAGCAGCCTCGAAGCCCAGTGTGACATGGGGGGTATGGGCCATGACCAGGCGAGCCAGTTGTACCGGATTGCGGGTGCGCCTGACGCCGGTGACGCTGCCAGCCGTGCGAAGTGCGCCGTCCATGATGGCGGCTTCCATCTCGATAAAACCCTGGTCATTGAACACAGCGCCACGGCCAGCGTTGAACAGCGGATGGTCTTCGAGGACGGTGACGGTAGCCTGTACGGCATCCAGGGCGGCGCCACCCGCGTGCAGGATGCTGAGGCCGCTATCCAGCGCGGCGCTGAGGCCGGCCATCAGCTCGGCTTCCAACTCAGGTGTCAGGTCGGCGGCGCGTATGGTGCCGGCGCCGCCGTGTAGGGCGAGGGCTATGGGCATGTCAGGGACAGTTATTCCAGAAAGCGCTTCTGCCAGCCTTGGTAGAGCCGATAGGCATGGTCCTTCATGCTCTCTGGTGTGTCGAAGTTGCGGGGGTCTATGGGCTCAAATACATGGTAGTCGGCCCGGGGATTGGGTGACCTGGCGATTTGCCAGAGTTTCGACAAAAGGTGCTGGTCAGCCCACTCGAATGCTTCTTGGGCCTGGTAGTGCAGGAACACCGGCACGATGGGGGTGCCGCTCTCGAAGCTGGCGATGAAGGCGCCGCTGAAAAAACGCCCACCCAAGCGCCTGCCCTTGCAGCCGCCTTCGGGATAGAGCGCCAGGCAGCTACCGCTGCGGGCGGCATCGATCAGGGCTTGGGTAGCAGCCTTGCGCGAATCGGACGATTCCCGTTTGACGAACAGGGTTCCTGCTGCGACAGCGACCCGGCCTACTATCCACCAATCGGCGACTTCGGCCTTGGCCAGCGAACGGACCGGAAACAGGGCGGGGATGCCGATATCCTCGAAGGCGGAGGGATGGTTGGCAATCAGCACATAGTGCTTGGGTAGTTGACCACGGTAATGCTGGTGCAAACGCAGCTCCACCCCCAGGGCGCGGACAAAGGCGCGGCACCAGGCATGGAAGAACGGTGGATAGATGCGCCGGATAACACCATGCGGCAGTTGTGCCAACAGCAGCAGTACGGGGGTATATAGGACGAAATCCAATATGGCCAGTACGCGCCAGAGCAGGCGCAACAGGGCAATCATGACGCAGTCAGCCGTGTGCCCAGCCAGCCAGGGCCAGGGGTGCGGTTGGCAGGCATGGGCGCGCCCGCCAGGCTGGCGAGCTGGGCCTTACGGAGGGGCGGGAGGCATGGCCGCCACACGGCTTAGACCAGGAAGCCGCGCAGCTTGCTCTCGATAATGCGCGGGTTCTCGCCATGGGCGATGGCAACCAGGCCTTCGGTGACCAGTTCGCGTCGCTTGACCTCGCTGGCGATCACCTGCTTGAGCTTGTTGCCTATGGGCAGGAAGAACAGGTTGGCTGAACCTACGCCGTATATGGTGGCGACAAAGGCAACCGCGATACCCGAACCCAGCTTGGCGGGGTCGGTCAGGTTCTCCATGACATGGATCAGGCCCATGACGGCGCCCAGAATGCCTATGGTGGGGGCATAGCCGCCAGCCGATTCCCAGATCTTGGCAGCAGCGCGGTGCTTTTCCTCGTAGGCGGTGATTTCCAGTTCCATGGTATGCCGTATGGCCTCGGGTTCTGCACCGTCGACCAGCATTTGCAGGGCACGCTTGATGAAGGGATCCTTCTCGTTCATCAAGGGGGTTTCCAGCGCCAGCAGGCCGCCTCGGCGGGCGGTGTTACTCCAGGACACCATGGATTTGACCCAGGGTTCCAGTTCCACCAGCGGCGGTGCCACGACCCAGCGCAGCATCTTGACGCCACCGATAAAGCTGGCGGCGTTGCTTTGCAGTAGTACCGCACCCATGGTGCCACCCATGACGATCAACAGGGCGGTGACCTGCAGCAGCGAAGAAATCTGGCCGCCCTCCAGCACCTGTCCGCCAACGATGGCCGCAATGCCGAGGAGGATACCGATTATGCTCAGTCTATCCATGTGAACGGGTAATCTCTGTGTGATCTGGTTTGCTGCCGTTTATAGCAGATTGCGCCTTGCTTGGTGACGCCATGGTTACTTCTGTGTCCAATCGCGCAGCTTGACCCGCAAACGGGCGACGGCCTGACTGTGCAACTGGCAGACGCGGGATTCGGAGACATTCAGTACGGCGCCAATTTCCTTGAGGTTCAGCTCCTGCTCATAGTAGAGAGCCATGACCATTTTCTCCCGCTCCGGCAGGTTGGCTATGCCATCGATCAGTACCTGCCGGAAGGCGTTGTCATCTATCTCATTCAGCGGGTCGGACTTGTGGTCTGCCGCCATGGAGTCCAGCGCGCTGCGGCTGTCGTCTTCGCTGTCATGGTCGTCGTAATAGATCAACTGATGGCCCCGGCAATCGGCCAGCAGCTCCTGGTAGTCTGCCAGGGGCAGGTTCATGGCATCCGCCACTTCGGACTCATTGGCGGCACGTCCAAGCTTGTGCTCCAGCTTGACCAGCGCCGCCTCGATATCGCGCATGGAGCGGCGTAGCTGCCTTGGCAGCCAGTCGGCCTCGCGCAGTTCGTCCAGCATGGCACCGCGTATGCGCTGGGTGGCATAGGTTTCGAACAACACCCCCGCGGTTGGGTCGAAGTTACGGGCAGCATCCATCAGGCCGATCAGTCCGGCCTGTATCAGGTCATCCACTTCCACGCTGGCTGGCAGCCTGGCAACCAGGTGGTAGGCCAGTTTTTTGACCAGCGGGGCAAAGTTGTTGACGCGCTCTTCCACCGGATCGGTGGCGTGTTTCTGATATGCACCTATGGCGCGGGACGTGGGCATGCTCGACATCAGGTGGGAGGGTATGGCTTCTTTATGCGCCACGCTGGCCGGTTTGCCAATGTGGCAATCCAAGATTAACAGCTGACATGCGCTTTGTTGAATTATATGGAGCAGCCGGCTGGCACCTCATGGGCTTTAGGCCCAGTGCTGGCTTTGCTGGCACGGGTGCCTTTGGGACGAAACTTACGACAAGCCTGGGAGGCTGGCAACCGGCTTGGTGGGCGAGGTGTGGCGGGCCATGCGCAAGTCATTGAGGTACTTGATGATGGGGCTTGAACACTGGTGGCACATGCCGATATACCAACATGGCCGGCGACATGCTTGCCAGAGGAGGAGATGGCGGTTGCGCTAGCGCAGGCTGCTCAGCCGGCGGCTGACATCCAGTGCGCGGTAGAGCAGGTTCTCCCTGTCGGCACTACCCGGTTTGCGGGGCCAGCGCCGCATGGCGGCAGCTAGCTGGGCGAAGGCGATGCTCGCTTCGCTTTGTGGGAAGGCATGGGCTACCGGTTGGCCCAGCTTGTCTGCACGAGCCAGTTGCTCGTCCTCGGGGACAAAGCCGACCAGCTTCATCTTCACATCCAGATAGCGGCCAGCGACTTCCTTGACCCGCTTGAACAGGGCCATGGCGGTGTCCAGCGTACGTACCCGGTTGGCCAGCAGGCGGAAATCACGGCGGCCATACTCGGTATGCAAGCGCTTGATGGCAGCATAGGCCGCCGTGATCGACTCTCCCGAGGGGGTGATGACGACAATGACCTCATCCGCCGACAAAGCCAGGCCAGGGGCGTTGTCGTCGGCAACCGGGCGGGCATCAACCAGCACCCAGTCTATGCGGGCGACCAGGGAGTCGTACTCGTCGGCTAGTTGGTTGGCGCGGCCAGGGGGCAGGTGGCCTGCCAGGGGGGCGGACAGCTTGATGGGCATCAGCTCAAAACCGGGAGCGGAAAGCAGCAGTTCATCCAGCCGGACCTCGCGCCCAGCGGCGTGCTCGAAGGCATAGCGCTGGCGCAGTTGCAGACGGTTGATGGCGTTGTGCCGGCTGTCGTCCTCATCCAGCAGCAGGACGCGCATATCCTGTGCCGATATCGCGGCTGCCAGGTTGAGCGCCAGCGTGGTCACACCGGTGCCGCTGCCACCGGTAAGGGCCACTGCCCGGCCGCCTGGCCCGCCGACCAGCTTGCGCAAGCTAGCTGCCTGGTCGGCTGCCACCGTGGTAACGATATTGTTGAGCCTATCCATGGCACATCAGGCGGCGGCTTCTCGCCAGGAAAAATCCAGCGACGGTTGCTGCGCCCCCAGAAACAGCGGGTATTCCTCATTCTTGAGCCGATAAGCCGGGGCTTCGGGCGGCGTCTTAAACACCCGGTCGACCAGGTACAGCCCACTGGCCACGTGCAGGTCTTCAGGCACCCGTTGGCCATTGGTGATGTAGTACAGCGGCAGCTTGTAGCGCACGATGACATCCAGGCCGCTGCCTAGCGAAAAGGCTTCGTCGGTCTTGGTAAAGATGCAGCCAGACAGGCCTTCTCCATGGTAGCGCCGTACCACATCGTCCAGGGTGGTGCCCTGGGCATTGGCGCTGAGCAGAAGCAAACGCTTTACCGGGGTGGTCTGGCCGGCCAGCAGGGCGATCTGCTCGACCACGCGCTGGTCGCGCTGGCCCATGCCGACTGTATCAATCAAGACAAGGTGGCGGTTGCGCAGGTCTGCCAGCGTCTGCGCCAGGTCGGTTTCATCGGTTACGGCGTAGACGGGCACACCCAATATCTTGCCATAGATGCGTAACTGGTCCTGCGCGCCTATCCGGTAGCCATCGGTCGTGATCAGGGCGACCTTGGCCGCACCGTGCTTGAGTGTGGCCCGCGCAGCCAGCTTGGCGACGGTGGTGGTCTTGCCTACGCCGGTAGGGCCCACCAGGGCATACACACCGCCTGCCTCGACGATATCGGCCCCTGGGCCGACGGTGGGCAGATTATGTTGCAAGGCGGTGCGTGCCCATTTCATGCCGCGCTCGGTGCTGTAGCCGCTGGGCATATGCTCAACGATCTGGCGGCTGAGGGCAGGGCTGAAGCCCACACTCAGCAAGCGGCGCAGCACCTCCAGCCGTTCAGGCGCATGGCGTTTGAGTTCGTTCCAGGCGAGACCGGCCAACTGTCCTTCCAGCAGGCTGCGCAACATCTTGATCTCGCTGGAAATGTCTTCAACCTCATGGCTGATGTTCTCTATCTTTTTGCCGTGCTCACTCATATCCGGCACGGGGTGCACTGGCTCGCGGGTGATGGCGGGCGGGGCAGGAGGCGGGGCATGAACGGGCGCTGTAGCTGGCGCAGCCTCGGCCTCGGCCGGCGCCAGGGTAGGCTCCACCCTGTGGCCTTGCGGTTGATCCTGCTCGGGCGGCTCATAGCGATAGCGCGGGGTAAAGCTGGTCGGGCTGACCACGGCGGGGTGGTCATCCGGCAAGACGTCGCCGCCCAGGCGCGGCATGGCCATCATGGTCGGTGTGGTAGGGGCGGGGCGTGCCGGTGGCCGGATGTCGGCCAGCGTGGGCTCCTCGTCATCGTCGTCCAGTTCGGGCGGCAAGGCGTAGGTGCGTTGCACGGCGCGGTTTGCTGCTGCTGGTGCCTTGGGTGGCGTCAGCGTGGCGCGTGGCGCTGGCTTGGCGGCCAGGCTGCTGCTACCCAAGCTGGCTACCTCAGTGTCAGAGACGGCCATGATCTCGATATGCCCGTCCGGCAATTGCCGGTTCGACAATATCAGTGCGTCTGGCCCCAGCTCATCACGTACCTGTTTCAGTACTTCTCGGGTGCTGGCCCCTTGGAATTTCTTGACGACCATGATCCTGTCCTTTGCTGGTCGATTCTTTCTTATGGTGCATTACCGGGCTTCCGGTTCACACTCCACCTGCTTATGTCAGGCAGCCGCTGCACGGCCGCCCAGTACGCCTATGATGCGTATGGTTTTGTTGTCGGGTATCTCGCTGTGCGCCAATACCCGGAACTGCGGAATCGAGCGGCGCAGAAAGCGGCTGAGCAATGGCCGCAACTGGGCGGGCGTGATCAGCACGCTGTTGAGCCCCTGGTTTTCCATCTGCTCGGTCAACTGGCTGGCCTGTTGTAGCAGCGTCTCGGCGAGGCCGGGTTCCAGCCCGCCGCCGCGACCTTGGCTGGCCTGCAGCAAGACCTGCTCCAGGCCAGGATCCAGCGCAATGACTTGCAGTTCGTTTTCGCCAGGGAATAGCTGGTGCACGATGGCGCGACCCAGGCCTACCCTGACGGCCGAGGTCAGTTCGTCCACGTCCATGGTCTTGGTGACATGCTCGCCCAGCACTTCCAGAATGGTGCGCATATCGCGGATATGCATGCTTTCGTCCAACAGGTTCTGCAGCACTTTCTGCAGGATGTTGAGTGGTACCACCTTGGGTACCAGGTCTTCCACCAGTTTGGGCGATTCCTTGGCGGTATGGTCCAGTAATTGCTGGACTTCCTCGCGCCCGAGCAGCTCGGAGGCGTGGCTTTGCAGCAGGTTGGAAATATGGGTCGCCACCACGGTGCTGGCATCCACAACGGTGTAGCCCAGTGACTGGGCCTGCTCCTTAAGGTGGGCGTCGACCCAGATGGCGGGCAGGCCAAAAGTGGGGTCGGTGGTGGGGGTGCCGGGTAGAGGGCCAAGTACCCGACCAGGGTTGATGGCCAGGAACTGCCCCAGGTAGGCCTCGCCATTGCCAACATCGACGCCTTTCAGCTGGATGCGATAGGCATTGGGCTTGAGTTCAAGATTGTCGCGGATATGGATGGGCGGAACCAGGAAGCCGAGATCCTGTGCGATCTTCTTGCGTATGCCGCGTATGCGGCGCAGCAACTCGCCATCCTGGTTGCGATCGACCAGCGGAATGATGCGGTAGCCGACTTCCAGGCCGACAGGGTCGACCGCCGAGACGTCATGCCAGCCCACTTCCTGCGCTTGCTGCTCCTGTGCACGCTGGGCCTCTTGTGCGGCGGCCTGGACCTCCTGCGGCACTTCTTCGGATTTGACCTTGGCGCGTTGCTCCATGTAGTAGGCCAGTCCAGCCAGGCCTGCTGCCATCAGCAGGAAGGCAAGGTGAGGCATATTGGGTATCAGGCCGAACAGGCCGATGACGCCGGCAGTGACATAGAGTGTGGTGGGCTTGGAGAACAGCTGGCCCAGCAACTGCTCGGACAGATCCTTGTCATCACCGACGCGTGATACCACCAGGCCGGCGGCGGTCGAAATGATCAGGGCGGGAATCTGGGCCACCAGGCCATCGCCGATGGAAAGCAGGGTATAGGTCTTGCCGGCCAAGGCGAAGGGCATGTCGTGCGACAGCATGCCCACGATAATTCCAGCCACCAGGTTGATGACGATAATCAGGATGCCGGCAACGGCGTCTCCCCGCACAAACTTGGAGGCACCGTCCATGGAGCCGAAGAAGTCGGCTTCCTGGGAGATGGTCTTGCGGCGGCGCCGGGCTTCATCCTCACCTATCAGGCCCGCGTTGAGATCGGCGTCGATGGCCATCTGCTTGCCTGGCATGGCGTCCAGTGTGAAGCGGGCGCTCACTTCTGCGATGCGGCCGGCACCCTTGGTGATCACCACGAAGTTGATGATGGTAAGGATGACGAACACGACGATACCGACTGCGATATTGCCGCCGATAAGGAAATGACCAAATGCCTCGATCACCTTGCCTGCTGCCGCTTCACCGCCATGACCAGCAGTCAGGATAACGCGTGTGGAGGCGACGTTCAGGGCAAGCCGCAACAGCGTGGTCATCAAGAGGACGACGGGGAAAGCCGAGAAGTCCAGTGGTTCCTTGGTGTTGATGGCCACCATCAGCACGATGATGGCCACCGCGATATTGAAGGTGAAGAAGAGATCAAGCAGGAGCGGCGGTAGCGGCAGGATGAATAGCGTCAGCACCATCAGGACGATGATGGGTCCGGCCAGCGAGGATAAATTAAGCCGTGCAAACATGGGTTTGTACTACCGTCGCCTTTGAATCTTGATAAAGCAGTTTCAGAAACTGCGCTTCTTCTTTGAATTATCTCATTTTTTTGTATTTGTCACGCAGGGAATGCAGTTGGCGTGAGTTGAGTGCGTAAAAACCCAGCACACCGGCGCATCAGCACGCCTTCGGTGCGCGCTATGGGAATGGGATGCCGTAGCTGTCGTGCCGGCATTGTGGCAGTGATGCCCGTGCTCAGATCAGGCTTCGCCGCCGGGGTCCAGCTCGGTCGGTACCGGCAGCTCTTTCGCCAGCTCGGGCTCGTGACCACCATGTCGCTTGAAGTGATTGAGCTGCATGATATAGGCTAGCACCTCGGCCACCGCAGTGTAGAGCGGGGTGGGAATGTCCTCGCCCAGGTCTGCATGGTGATAGAGCGCACGTGCCAGCGGTGGGGTCCGCAGTATGGGTACCTTGCTGTCGCGACCTATCTCGATAATGCGTTCCGCCAGCAGGAAGGAGCCCTTGGCAACCACGCGCGGGGCTTTCATCTTCTTTTCGTCGTACTGCAGGGCCACGGCATAGTGAGTGGGGTTGGTGACGATCACATTGGCCTTGGGTATCTCGGCCATCATGCGCTGGCGGGCAGCCTGCATCTGCAGCTGGCGTATCTTGGCCTTGACCTGCGGATCGCCCTCCGACTCCTTGTGTTCCTGCTTGACCTCTTCCTTGGTCATGCGCAGGTTGCGCTTGTATTCCCACAGCTGGAAGGGCACGTCGATGAGCACGATTAGCGCCATGGAGCCCACCACCACCAGCAAGGTGAATTTCACGATCTGGTAGAGATAGGCCAGGCTCTCGAACGGCGGCATGGCGATCAACTGGATGACTTCTTCCTTCTCTGACCAGATGGTGAGTATGGCCACACCGCCGATCAGCGAGGATTTGAGTACGGCCTTGACCATCTCTACCAGGCTGCGCACCGAGAAGATGCGGCCTATGCCCGTCATGGGGTTGAGCTTGTCGAACTTGGGCGTAAGGGCTTCAAACGTGAACAGCCAGCCCGACAGCACGATGGAGGCGAGGATGGCGGCGACAGCGGTAGAGGCCATGAAGGGCAGTATGGCCATCAGTCCATCGAAGGCGGACTGGGAAAAATGCGCCAGCAGTTGATCCATATCGCCCAGGGTGGCGCGATCAAACTGCAGGTTGCGGCTGACGATGCGTTTCAGGGCTTCCAGCATGGAGCCGCCCAGGCTGATCATGGCGACCACGCCGGTCATCAGTACGGAGAAGGTAACGAGCTCCTGCGAGCGGGCGACCTGGCCCTTGTTGCGCGCGTCTTCCAGCCGTCGGGGACTGGGGTCTTCTGTGCGTTCTAGATCGCTATCTTCTGCCATGGCACCATCAAGCTGGAGTGGGTAGGCCGGTTAACTGCTTGCATGGGCACGGACTGCAATTTGGATTGCAGACCGTGTCTGTCGGATCAGCGTTGCGGCACTACCAGCTTACTTGCCAGCGTTGATAACAGCCAGTGCCTTGGTACTTGCCTTGACCAGATCGGCGGGTTTTTGGCGGATCAGGTCGGCATAACGTGCCTTTTGCTTCTTCACCAGGTAATCGACCAGCAGCCAGCCCACGTAGCGGGTCTGGGCCAGCTGCTCGCCGGCGTAGCTACCCATGGTGGCAGCCGAGCCATCGCCCAGCTTGGTGATGATGGTGCTGATGGTTGCCTTGCGATTGCTGCTTGCCTGAGCCAGTTGTTCTGCGTTCAGGTTGAGGTAGGTCTCAACCTTATGGCCAGGCACGGTACTGCGCAGTACGTGGGCCTGCACGCCTTCGGAGATCAGTAGCTCAGCCAGGTTGCGGGGCTGGCTGCCGAAATGGGCGTTCTTGTCCTGCATGACCTTGGACAGGATGCGATGCAGGGGCAGGGCACGGGTCTTGGCGTCCACTTCCAGGGGCAGGTTGACGTTGACTATGCCATCGGCCTCCTGACTCCAGACGCGACCTTCAAAAGCACCGACGTAGGTGATCCAGCGTACCGAAAAGGGCTTGTCGAGAAAATACTGGGCTGACAGGGCGTCGATGGCTTCGGCGGGTTCAGCTGCGATGCCGTCGAATCCAGCATTGATCTGCGGCAGCGCGGCAGCATAGCGAGGCCAGGCGGCTTCAAGCGCAGCGCGGGTGGCCGCATCGTCTTCGTGCGCGCTCACGTTGTAAATCTTCTTGAACAGGCGCCAGCGACGATCGCCCTCGCTCTCGACAGGTACGGCGGGTGCGGCCGGCACAGCAGCCTGTTTGCCATCAGCCGCAGGCGTGGCGGGCGCGGCCGGTGCCTGGACGACAGGCGCACTGGCTACCTTGTAGAAATCCAGGAACAGTGGCGACAGGTCTCTCACCTTGACTTCCAGTTGTACAGCTTGCTTGGCAGGTGCCTTGGCCGTTGCAGCAAATGCCGGCATGCCGGCGGTGGCCAGCAGGGCGGCCAGTATCAGTTGACGCATGGGATCTCCACTACAGATGGACTGGTCTGCACCTTATAGGGGCGCAGACCCGCTGATTGCCCGAATATCGTTGTCGGAGGGTCGGGGCAAATTGGCGCGCATTCTACCCTTAGCCTGAGCAGTGTGCACCGTGCTGGGGCGGCCATTCGTCGCGCGCCATGTGAGGGGGAGGTGTTATCACGGGGCTTGCGCAACAACAGCGGTAGGGCTCTTTAGCCGTGCTTAGAGCGGCTAACAAAACCCAGCATGGCGGTTCTGGCTAGGCGAGCGATGACAGAACGTGGGTACGGCAAGCTCGCACAACAACGCCAGAAAGGTTTTGTTAGCGGCGCTTAACCACAAATCCGATTCCGTCCGCTTTGCTTGGCCTCGTACAGCTGTTCGTCGGCATACAGAAACAATTCGTTCTCGGTCTTGAGCGCAGGGTAGGCCGCCAGTCCGCCGCTAAAGGAGAAATGACGGGTTTCGATATGGGAGACTTCAAAGGCGATGTCACCAAAGGCGAGGCGCATCTTGTCTACCCGCTCGCGTGCGGTCTGCACGGTGCAGTCCCACAGCAGCATGACGAACTCCTCGCCACCAAAGCGACTCAGCAGGTCGTTCTCCTGCATGTGCGCACCGACTACCAGCGATAGCCGCTTGATGACGATGTCGCCAAAGTAGTGTCCCCAGGTGTCGTTGATGGTCTTGAACTTGTCGATGTCGATGACCGCCAGGGCAAGGGCCACCTTGTCGCGGCTGGCGCGGCGGATGACATCCTGGGCCCGCTTCTTGAAGCCTATCTTGTTGAGCAGGCCGGTTGCCCGGTCCTTGCTGATGAGGTTCTTGTCAGTGCGTATCTTACTGATACGATTGAGCAACTGATGGGTGAGGACATCGCTGTCGGTAAGCGACAGTATCTGGTCAAAACCACTGTCCGTCGCCTTGCGGGCCAGGGCTGTATCGGGCCTGGTCTGCAGCAGTACTATCTCGAGGCTGGGATCGACTTCGATATTCTTCTTGAGCACTCGGGCGATGACCTCGGTGCGCAGGTAATGACTATCTTCTATCACCACCACGTCAGGCTGCATCTGCTTCACTACCAGGTGCAAGGTCTGCACATCGGGGTGGTGTATCAGGTTGACCTGCTGTGTCGCCAGCAAGGCTGTATCAAAGCGCACCTGGTCGCCCAGATAGAGCACCACGCTGGTTTCATCACGTTTGCGCTGGGCAAACAGGTTGAACAGCTTGTCGACCAGTACGTCATTGGCGATGGGTTTTTCGGCATAGGCGAGGCAGTTGTTGTCTACCAGCATCTTTTGCAGCAGAAAGCGGCCGCTCTGCTTCTCGGTCTGCAAATACACATAGTGATGCTGCTGCGGCAGGCGGCGAAGCAGGTCGCCCAGGAACATGGTGCGGTTGTCGTCCAGCTGCATGTTGTAGAGCACGTCCAGATCGACCACGTAGAGGTCTTCAGGATCTGCCTGTACGGCGGTGCGGACAAACTCGGCCATCTGGTCAAAGAACTGGATGTCGAAGTCGTACTTGTGTGCGCACAGCAGCAATTCTGCCTGGTTGTCCTTGATAAAGAAGGTCTGTGCCAGGAAGTAGACCTTGCGTTTATATAGGGATGTGGTGTCCGCCATCTATCTTTGCCTCTGTTCGCCTGGCCTCGCCATATTGGGGCAGCTTGGCGCCATTTCTTATGGTGACTGCCAAGCACCGGGAAACCCGTATCCGGCAGCCCATTTATGACAATTGTATCAAGCGCAATTGCGCGGCTTGAAGAAAGTGTAGTTCGAGTATGGCTCGAAGGCCTCATATATCGCACTACCATGCGGGGCGATGTCGAGTTGCACGCTGGCAGCCTGTACCTGGGTGTCGGCGGTCTGACCTGTCGCATCGCGCAATGGGACACCATCGTACCAGTGCGAATACGGCAGCAGCAGTCTGGTTTTTAACGGCTGGTCAGACAGATTCACGATCACCAGAGCGGCCTGGCCTGGTACCTCGGTATGGCGCAGGAACACTAGCGCATTGCCGGGCAGGCGATCGCCCAGTACGGTGACATCGCCATACTGCAAGGCTGGATTGGCTTGGCGTATGCTGATCAGCTGCTTGACCCAGGCGCGCTGGGAAAGGTTCCACTCGCGCTCGTCCCAGCGCATGGGGCGGCGGCAATCGGGGTCGGCGCCTCCTTCCATGCCGATTTCCTCGCCGTAATAGACCAAGGGCACGCCGGGCAGGGTCAATTGCATCAACAGAGCTACGCGGGCTTTCTCTATGCTGCCAACGGTGGTGATCAGCCTTGGTGTGTCGTGGCTGGACAGCATGTTCCACGAGCACAGCAATCCCTGCAGGCCGTAGCCATCGCGGGCATCCGCGACGGCACGGTTCATCTGTGTTGCGTCGATCTCGCCGGCCAGCCATGCCAGTATTGCGGTGCGATACCAATAATTCATCATGCCGTGGAAGCCGCCGCCTGCCTGGAACCAACTGGCGGAGTAACCATTGAGTTCGCCCAGCAGGCTGGCCTGCGGGTAGCGTTCTGCCACGCAGGCAGCCATTTCCTTGGCAACGGGAATACCGACATCCTGGGCCACGTCAAAACGCCAGTTGTCTACCCCCTGGCCCAGCCAGTGCTGTACTAGGCTGCGGGGTTGGCGATATAGCACATCGCGCACTGCCGGGTTTGCCAGGTTGAGCTCTGGCATCAGGCCGTAGTCCTGCCAGCACAGGTAGCTGCCGTCAGCGCGGAAGGTAAACCAGTCGCGCTTTTCTGTGTCGCCCGCCTGGGCGGCCAAGAACCAGGGATGCTGGTCGGAAACATGGTTGAGCACAGCGTCCAGTGTCAGCTTCATGCCGCGCTGATGCAATGCCGTGATCAGGCGCTGCAGGGCGGATTCGCCACCAAACATGGGATCGATGCTGAAAAAGTCGGTCGCATCGTACTTGTGATTGCTGGGGGCACTGAAGACGGGGGTGAGGTAGACGCCGGTAACGCCCAGGTCGGCCAGGTAGTCCAGCTTGTCTGTGATGCCATCGAGGTCGCCGCCATAGAACTGCTGCCCCCATGGCTGGTTGAGCGTGGATTCATCCCAGCCGCGCTTGACTGCGCCGGGGATGTCATAGGCTGCCTGGGCCAGTTTGTCGGCACTGCTGAGGCCATTGCCTATGGCAAAGCGCTCCGGGAATATCTGGTAGACCACCTGGCTGGCGGTCTGGCGGGTGAAATCATCAAGCTGGACGGGTGTATTCATGGCGTGCTCGGGTAAAATCAGTTTTTTATTGGTAACCAGCGCCGGTTTGCCAAGTATTCAGGGCTTGCGCGAATACTGCCTGCCGGTCTTATGGAGAGCGAATTATGCCGTCTTTCGACATTGTGTCTGAGGTCAACGAAGTAGAAGTGAAGAATGCCGTGGAGCAGGCCAACAAGGAAGTCGGCAATCGCTTTGACTTCAAGGGCTCGGATGCCCGCATCGATCAGGCTGAAAAGACGCTGACGGTGTTTGCCGACAATGATTTCCAGCTGGAGCAGGTCAAGGAAATTCTTTTGGCCAAGCTGGCCAAGCGCAATGTGGATGTGCGCTGCCTGGACGAAGCCAAGATAGATAAAATCAGTGGCAACAAGGTCAAGCAGGTCATTACCGTAAAGGTGGGTATCGAGACCGAACTGGCCAAGAAGATCGTCAGGGTGATCAAGGACTCCAAGATCAAGGTACAGGCCAGCATACAGGGCGATGCCGTGCGGGTGAGTGGCGCCAAGCGGGACTTGCTGCAGGACACCATTGCGCTGGTGCGCAAGTCCATTGAGGAGTTTCCGCTGCAGTACCAGAACTTCCGTGATTGATTAGCTGATCTGTCGGGGCGGCAATGTGCACCAGTGCCTTGCAGCCCGTCGCCCGGATTGCCCGGTTGTCGCCGCCGATTGCGCTTTGTCGCCTCGGCGGCGATGCTTTTCAAGGTGATCGGTATTGTCGCGCTTCCAACGGTATAAACAATATTTCGGGAGTTCCATGCACAAGCTCGCCTATGCCCTTGCCCTGGCGTTTGCCCTACCTGGCCAGGCGGCCATCAACGCATTGCAACTGGGTGCACAGCAAGGCATCAAGCTGGACGGTAAGCTCGATGATGCGGCCTGGCAGACTAGCCAGCGTTACGACACCTTCTATGAGCACACACCGCGTGACAAGCGCCCGGCCGAACAGCCCACGGCCATGCGGATTGCCTATGACAAGCAGTACCTCTATGTAGCGTTGGAAGCGATAGACCCTAACCCGCAGGAGGTCCGAGAGCCTTTCAGTCGGCGAGACAAGGTGCTGGGTGATCAGGACTTCTTTGTCTTCTATCTGGATCCGGCGGGTGATGGCAAGGCCGCACAGTTCTTTCGGGTGAATCCGCGAGGGGCTGTTGGCGACGGTATGTTTACCGATACGGGCGGCGAGGATTTTTCGCCCGACTATGATTTCGAGGCTGCTGCCAGCCGCACCGATACCGGTTGGACGGCGGAGCTGCGGATACCCTTTTCGGCACTGGCTTACAACGGCGGCAGCAAGGATTGGAAGGTCATGCTGCTGCGTAGCCTGACGCGCGGTGACCGCTATCGGCTGACCAGCGGAGAGGCGCCCGGCGATACCAATTGCTTCCTGTGCTACAGCATGCCATTGACTGGCATGACACCGCCACAGCAAGCCATGAACTGGAGCATTACACCGCAGATACTGGCCAGCCGGGCCGAGAAAACCCACGCCAATGGCAGCAAGACGCACAAGAACGAGGTGGATCTGGCTGTGGATATCAAGTTGCGGCCACGGCCGGACTGGGTGCTGGATATGACGCTGAATCCGGATTTCTCCCAGGTGGAGCTGGATGCACCGGTGCTGGCGGGCAATAGCCGCTTTGCCGTCTTTCTACCGGAGAAGCGACCATTCTTTCTGGAAGGTGCCGACCTGCTGCAAGGGCCTACCCGTGCCATCCATAGCCGGGCCATTACCGACCCGGCCTGGGGTGGCCGTGCCACCTGGCGTGGCGAGTCTGCGGATGCGACGGTACTGACGACCCGTGATGATGGTGGCGGCTTGGTGGTGGTGCCGGGGGCATACGGTAATGGCTATGCCCAGCAAAGCTTCAAGTCACAGGCAACCATTGCCCGTGGCAGCTTGCGATTGGGCAGTACGCAGTTGGGCGGGCTGTTTACCGATCGCAGCCTGGAGCAAGGCCGGGGCTACAACCGGGTGGCGGGTGGGGACGTGGCCTGGCAAGTCGATGATACGACACGCGTGCGCACACAACTGCTGGCCAGCCAGACTACAGCCTTGTACGACCAGGCTGCGGATGCCCTGATGCGCGGTGAGAAGCGCGACGGTCATTCCTTCTACGCCGATTTCAGCAAGCGGACTGCCGTTTGGGATATCTACGCTCAGGTGCGCGACATCGGGCGTGACTTCCGTGCGGATAATGGTTTCATCACCCAGACCGGAGTGCGTAGCTTTTATAGCGAGATGAACCTGATGTTCGAACATGCCGGCGCCTGGCGTGAAACGAATCCTTACTTGAACACGGAGTATGTAGAGGACAGGGAGGGGCAGAAGGTGTTCAGCACGCTGCGTCCTGGTTTGTTCCTGGCGGGGCCGTACGACAGCTTTTACAACCTGGAGTGGCGACCCAACCAGCAAACCCGGCTGGAGGCGGGAGGCCCGTTGCTCAAGCGTGACTATGTGCATCTGTTCGCAGATGGTGCGCCATCCAAGCTGTTGAACCGGCTGACCGCCACAGTACAACTGGGGGACCAGATTGATTACGAGAACAGCCGGGTAGGCAAGGGGGGTTATGTCTCGCTATTCGCCCGCATGCGCCTGCATGAGCGGCTGGAGGTAGAGCAGACACTGGACAAGGTTTGGGTTGATGGCGGCCCTGTCACCAAGGAAAGGGCTTACTCGGAACTGGCCTATCAGTGGAATTCGATCTGGCACTTCACTGCCCGAGATACGGCACGATTCATCTGGCAACATGCCAAGGTCGAGCGTAATCCCATTGCCTATATGGGCGCGGTGAACCGCGATGACACGCGCAATACCTGGTCGCTGGTGTATACCCATCAGCAAGGCCTGGGCAAGGCTGTCTATCTGGGTGCCACCCTGGCGGATACGCGCGATGATGGCGGCAAGCGCAAGCAGAACGAGTTGTTCGTGAAAGGCTCCTGGACGCTGTAAGTAGGGGAGGTAGCCGGACGTTCAGTCTGGCTACCCCGCCCACGTTGGCCTGCATGCATGGCATGCAGGCCTGGGGTGACGGTCTAGACGGACGCGATGGGTATATAGGGGCTGGCGGGCGTGCCGGGTGGCTTGGTCAGAGTGCGTGCTATGGCGGCTTCGACCAGATTGCTGTCCAGCTGCTCCATGCAATCGAAATGCTTGAGCGGGCAATTGCGTTCGAAGCAAGGGCTGCACTCGAGGTCCAGCGAGACGATTTCGGCCCTGTCGCTCAGCGGCGGGGTGAACTCGGGGCTGCTGGAGCCATACAGTGCCACCAAGGGGCGTTCCAGCGCAGCAGCCACATGCATCAGGCCTGAATCATTGGTTACCACCATATGGGCTAGCGACAACAGGTCTATCGCCTGGGCCAGCGACGTGCGGCCCGCCAGGTCTACCAGCGGGATGCCAGCCAGCCGGCTGATGGCTTGGGTTTCGGCCTGATCCTTGGCCGAGCCGAACAGCCAGACCGCGTAACCCTGTGAAACCAGGCGGCGGGCCAATTCAGCAAAATGACGGGCTGGCCAGCGTTTGGCCGGGCCGTACTCTGCGCCAGGGCAAAAAGCCACGATGGGGCGTTCGGTATCCAGCCCCAGGCTGCTCAGGGCTGCCTGCTGTTGTGCGGGCTGTATGGTCAGCCTTGGTGCCGGGATGGGGCGTGGCAAGGGGTTGCCGGGCACGCGCTCAGCCAGGATAGCGAAGCGCTCCACCATCTGCGGCAAGGCCTTGGGGTTGAGGGTGCGGGCATCGTTGAGCAGGCCGTAGCGTGATTCACCAATGAAGCCAGTACGCAGCGGAATGCGGGCAAACCAGGGCACCAGTGCCGATTTGAGTGAATTCGGTAGCAAGATGGCCTGGTCGAACTGGCCCCGCAAGCTACGCCCCAAGCGGTAGCGGGCGCCCAGCTTGAGCGCGCCGTGGCCGAAAGGGTTGCGCAGGGTGGCATCCACCTCAGGCATGCGTTCCAGCAGTGGCAAGGTCCAGTCCGGCGCCATGACGGTGAGATGGGCGTCGGGCTGGTACTGCTTCAGGCGCCGATAAAGCGGCTGGGCCATGACGCTGTCGCCCACCCAGGCAGGCGCAACTACGAGAATGCGATCAGGCATTGCCAGGCTCAGTGGCCGTGGCCAACGGGACCGCCCTTGAGAACATACTTGGTGCCGCAATAGGGGCACAGTGCTTCGCCGGTGTTGCCCACGGGGATGACCACGCGCGGGTGGGCATTCCACTTCACCATATCGGGCATGGGGCAGTACAGGGGCAGATCCTTGGCTTCGACTTCGATCTGGCTACGGGTGTTTTCTTGGAGTTGTGTCATGGTGCTTCCTTTTTGCGTACTGCCCGGCCGCTGTTGGCAGCCGGGAGTGGATATCGGGTGTGGTTGATCAGACCCAGCTCAGCCAGTCGTGGTGCTTGGCGGATTCGCCCTTGACGGCCGCGAAGTAGGCTGCCTGCAACTGGGTGGTGATAGGCCCGCGGCTGCCTTCGCCTATGGTGCGGCCATCCAGCTCGCGTATGGGGGTGATTTCGGCGGCCGTGCCGGTAAAGAAGGCTTCGTCGGCGATATAGAGCTCGTCGCGGGTGATGCGCTTCTCAATGACTTCGTAGCCGTGCTCGGCTGCCAGCTGGAAAATGCTGTCGCGGGTAATGCCGGCCAGACAGGAAGTCAGGTCGGGCGTGTAGATCTTGCCCTTGCGGATGACGAATATGTTCTCGCCCGAACCTTCGGCTACATAGCCGTCTACGTCCAGCAGCAAGGCCTCTTCGTAACCGTCGCGCACGGCTTCGGTATTGGCCAGGATGGAGTTCATGTAGTTGCCATTGGCCTTGGCCTTGCACATGGTGACGTTGACATGATGGCGGGTGAAGGACGAGGTCTTGACCCGTATGCCTTTCTCCAGGCCGTCGGCACCCAGATAGGCGCCCCAGGGCCAGGCCGCCACGATCACATGTACGTCGCCCAGCGGTGGCGCAATGCCCAGCTTGCCTGAGCCATAAAAGGCCATGGGACGGAAATAGCACGACTTGAGCTTGTTCTCACGCACCACCTGCTTGTGGGCCTCGTTGATCTCATCCTTGCTGTAGGGCAGGGTCATGCCGAGGATCTTGGCCGAGTTGAACAGACGGTCGGTATGATCCTGCAGGCGGAAGATTGCCGGGCCCTTGCTGGTTTCGTAGGCGCGCACGCCCTCAAAGACTCCAAGGCCATAGTGCAGGGTATGCGTCAGCACATGGGTATTGGCATCGCGCCAATCCACCAGTTTGCCGTCATACCAGATGACGCCGTCGCGATCGGACATGGACATGCTTGTTCTCCTCAAGTCGTGCTGCAGCAGGCAGGTGTTTGCAGCCAAAGATGGCATTTTAGCGGTTTCACTCACTGCGCTCCATGCATGGCGTAATATCCGGCCCATTAATCATGGAGAGGCGTGCTATGTCCCTGGCTTACAGCTGCATTCTGATTGCCGTATTGCTGCCCTATGTGTGGATCTGCTTTGCCAAATTCGGCCGCCAGCCCGATGGCAGCAAGCTGCGCTACAACAATCACACTCCCCGGTTGCAACAGGCACAGATGGATGGGCGTGCCGCCAGGGCGGTAGGGGCACATCAGAATGCCTTCGAGGCCTTGCCGGCATTCGCTGTCGCCGTGCTGATAGCGGTGCAGGCGGGGGTGTCGGCGGCGCAGGTGGATATTGCGGCCGTGGTATTTATTGTGGCGCGCGTTCTGCATGGCGTCTGCTATCTGGCAGATTTGCCCCGTGCACGCTCCTTGAGCTGGGTGGTGGGGCTGTTGAGTGTGATCGCCCTGTTCGTGATGGCGCTGCGGTTGGTCTAGCCCAGCCTGGGCGGCGACGGGTTTGCTTAGCGCTTGCGGCCGCGCAGCAGTACGATCACGGCGCCGGCACCGCCGTCCACTTGCCGTGCCTGGCAGAAGGCCTGTACTTCCTCCCGTTGTACCAGCCAGTTGCGCAGCTTGTTCTTCAATACGGGCTCCTTGTTCCTGGAGCCTAGACCTTTGCCATGGACGATGCGGACGCAGCGCCTGTCCTGCTGCACACAGTCGTGCACAAAGGCGCCGACGGCGGCGCGGGCCTCGTCGGTATTGAGGCCATGCAGATCCAGATGCGCTTGCACTACCCAATGACCGCGCCGTAGCTTCTTCATGGTGTCCAGCTTCTGGCCCGCCCGCAGGTAGAGCAGCTCCTCGCCGCTTTCAATTTCGTCCCAGGGCCAGAAGTCCGTCATGGCATCGTGCATGACCAGTCCTTCGTCGTGCAGATGTTGCTGCGGCCAGGGAGAGGCAGCAGGGCTGGGGTGGGGGAAAGGCAAGGGGTGCTTCAGCGGTTGGACATCCGCCACGGCTTTGCGGAACAGCGCTGCCTCGTCATCGGCAACCGGTTTGGCAGGCTGGCCGACAGGCCGTGCTTTCGCTGCCTTGAGGGTGCGGGCGAGCGGCTTGAGTTGGTCGGCAAGTAGGGTCTTGGGGCGGGCCATGCGGCATTTTACCTGCTACAAACGACAAGGCCGCCTCGCGGGCGGCCTTCTCGCTAGTGTGAGGCTTACTTCAGGGTGTCCAGATACTTGTCGGCGTCGAGCGCGGCCTGGCAGCCGGTGGCTGCGCTGGTGATGGCCTGGCGGTAGATATGGTCCTGAACATCGCCGGCGGCGAACACGCCCGCTACGCTGGTACTGGTGGCACCGCCCTGATTGCCGCCCTTGGTGATGATGTAACCGTTCTCCATCTCCAACTGGCCCGCAAAGATATCGGTATTGGGCTTGTGGCCAATGGCGATAAAGCAGCCTGTCACGGCCAGGTCCTTGGTGCTGCCATCCTTGGTGGACTTGAGGCGTATGCCGTTGACACCGGTGTTGTCACCGAGCACTTCGTCCAGGGTGCTATCCAGTTGCAGGCTGATTTTGCCGCTGGCGACTTTTTCCATCAGGTGATCGATCAGGATCTTCTCGGCGCGGAAGGTGTCACGGCGGTGTACCAGGGTGACGTGGCTGGCGATATTGGCCAGGTATAAGGCTTCTTCGACAGCAGTGTTGCCGCCGCCAACTACGGCGACCTGTTGGTTGCGGTAGAAAAAGCCGTCACAGGTAGCGCAGCCAGATACACCCTTGCCCATGAAGGCCTCTTCGCTGGGGAGCCCCAGGTATTGGGCAGAGGCGCCAGTGGCGATGATCAGGGCGTCGCAAGTGTATTCACCGGCATCGCCTATCAGGCGTATGGGCTTTTCGTCGAGCTTGGTGGTATGAATATGGTCAAACACGATCTCAGTGCCAAAGCGCCGTGCGTGTGCTTCAAAGCGCTGCATCAGCTCAGGTCCTTGCACGCCATCTGCGTCGGCGGGCCAGTTGTCCACATCCGTGGTGGTCATCAGTTGACCGCCCTGGGCCAGGCCAGTTACCAGCAGCGGCTTGCGGTTGGCGCGTGCGGCGTAGACGGCGGCGGTGTAGCCGGCGGGGCCGGAGCCGAGAATCAGCAGGCTGCTGTGCTTGGTACTGGACATGGCGGGTTCCTTTTTGTTTGGATACTGGGAAAGCTGGCGTGGCTGGCTGTGGCCGGTCACAATTGGGCGATAGTATAAGTCCGGCATCGCAAAGGAATTAAATTGATTGTTTCAATATATCCGATAGCCCACCGTGTTCCACGAGGTGTGGCATGAGTAGCGCGGGCCTGCTCTGGGCCAGCCTGCGCGGCTTGCCGGCATTGCGCTATTGGCCGGTGCGGCGGGTTTTGATGAAGCAATTGTACTTCTGCGGTATTGAGGCGCTGCCATTGCTGCTGTTTGTGGGCGTGGCCGTGGGTGGCATAGTGGTGGCGCAATTGCATTACCAGATAGGCCAGAGCGGTGAGGGCAGCCTGCAATTACTGGCTACCATTACCTTGGGGGAGCTGGCACCCATGCTGACCGCCATCCTCCTGACGGCACGTTCCAGTTCCGCCATGGCCAGCGAATTGGCACTGATGCGTTTTCATGGCGAGCTGACCAGCCTGAGCCGGATGGGGGTGAGCATCCAGCTGTACCTGGTCATGCCTCGGGTGCTGGGCATGATGCTGGCCTGTGGCGTACTGACCTTCTACTTCGCTGCGGCTTCGCTGGTTACTGGAGCCATCGCGGTGGCGGGCTTTGGATGGTTGCAGGAGTTGACGCGGCTGGCCTTGGTCTTGCCGCCGGCTACCTTGTTGCAATGCCTGGCCAAGGGAGTGACGTTTGGCGCGGCGATCGCCGCCGTTGCCTGTGCGCGCGGCCTGGCAGGGGGGCATAGCGGCACCGATGTTCCCATTGCTGCCTCCAGTGCGGTGATACGTGCCTTGTTGACGGTGTTTGCGCTGGACCTGGTATTCATTGTGGTGAGGTATTACGCATGAGTCTGCTCAGCCTGACATATGAGGGTGGGGCAGTTCGCCTCCAGCCCGGCGGGCGGCTGTGGTTGCCGGTGTCGGGGCATGAACGTGAGCTGTTGTTCGATACTGCGGCAGCGACGGTGGCGGGCCCGCGTGGCTGGCTGCCTGGCGAGGGCGGGTTGGTGGCCAATCTGCGCGTATGGGAGAACTGCCTGTTGCCGCTGAGTTATTTTGGGCGGACGCCGGCCATGGCGGATGAGGCATTGTTCCAGCGATTGCTGGATGGTTTGGCGATGTCGATGCCGGAACGCGCGGCCTTTGCAGCTGCGCCGGCCGGTAGCCTGACGCCAAGATTGCGCCGATTAGCTTGTGGCTTGCGCGCCCTATTGGCCAGGCCGGCGCTGTTGCTGGCTGAGAGCGAGTGGTTCGGCAGGCTGGAGGAGGTGGATGCGCTGAATCTGGCTGGGCTGTTTGCCGAGCATTGCCCGCATAGTGCCTGGCTGGTGCTGGGCGGCCGCCGGCCGGCTGCCTGCTGGGGATTTACTGATGATGACAACCGGGAAGCATCCTGATGCTGCTGCGTGACAATGACCCGCGCTTTCGTGCGCTACCCTGGAAGCTGGCTTTGTTTGGGCTGGCTGCCTTGATCAGCTCGGCGGCCATTCTGCTGTTTCTGGCCATCAAGCAGGGCTATTTCGAGGCCAAGACACCGATCAGCTTCATCAGCGACAGCGGCAATGATCTGAAGCTAGGAATGGCGGTGAAGTTTTCGGGCTTCAAGATAGGCGAGGTGACCGATCTGAGCCTGGATACCAATGGGCCAGTCAGCCGGGTGCGTATCTCGGTTCTGGTGGAGGACAGGCATCTGCGCCTGATCAAGCCTGATTCGGTGGGGCGCATCGCCAAGGATGGCCTGATCGGCGATGGTTATATCGATGTGGGTATCGGTAGCGCCACCGCGCCGCCGGTAGAGCGCGATGCGGAGCTGGAGTTTGTGCCAGCCAAGAGCCTGGACGAGATCATGCGCGAGGTGCGTGATCGGGCCATGCCAGTTATCAATGAGGTGGAGACCATGATTCAGCGGGTGAACGACCCGCAGGGGGATCTGCACCAAACCCTGAAGAATCTGCGTACTTTCTCGGCCGGCCTGAACGAGACGCGTAATAACCTGGATCAGGTGCTGATCAGCGTCAACCAGCTCACCGGCAAAGAGGTGCCGGCGACCTTGGCTACCACGCGGCAGGCGCTGGAGCGGGCGGATGCGTCGTTGCAGCAGATAGAGCAGCGCATGCCTAGTTTACTGGATAAGGCTGACCGTACCCTGGGCCATCTGGAAGCGGCGGGGAATGCCACCAATCAGCTGGTGAAACAGATAGGGCCGGACGCGGTGGGGCTGGTGCATGAAGGGCGGGAGCTCTCTCGCAAGGGTAATGAAACCATCGATGCGGTAACGGGGGCGTGGCCTTTGAACAAACTGATCACGCCGCCCGCGAGCCAGCCACCACGCAGCGATAGTCAGGGGGTGGCGCCATGAAACACGGATGGATCATCATGGCGCTGGTGCTGACCGGCTGTGCCAGCGGCCCCACGCAGCCGGCCATGCGCAAGCAGGCAGAGACCGCCAGCCAGGTAGCCGCACGTGCCAGCGGAGAAGGCAAGTGGAGCGTTGCTGCGCAGCTGTGGCAAGAGGCGGCGCGTCGACATCTGGCCCTGGATGACGGGCAGGGCGTGGCCATTGCCGCGCTGGGCCAGGCCCAGGCGCTACAACGCCTGGGTCGCCAGGACGAGGCGACGCGTCTGCTCGATAGCCTGTTGCAAGAAGGGGTGTACCCGGTGGCTCAGCAGGCTGAGGCGCGTTATCAGTTGGCCCTGTTAAAGTCCGATCAGGGAGACTGGGCGGCGGCTGGTCGTTTGCTGGATGCAGCGGAGCGGGATGCCGGCCAGGATGCCGAGCTCAGGGCTGCCATGGCCAATCTACGCGCCCGCGCTGCCTGGGTTGCTGGTGATTGGCTGGGGGTGCGGCAATATGCTGCCGCGGCGCTCACTATGGCCGGGCCTGCCAGCGGTGAGCGTGCCAATGCCCTGCGCCTGCAGGGGCAGGCGGCCATGCGCCTGCAGGATTGGCCTGCGGCTACGCAAGCGCTGGATGCGGCTTTGCGGCTGGACAAGCAACTGGCCCGCCCTGGCGGCATCGCTGCTGATCTGCGGGCCTTGGCTGAACTGGCGGCTCTGCGCGCCGACCCAACGGCGCAGGCGCTGGCCGCGCGGGCAGCCAGGGTGTGTGAGGCGGCGGGAGCCGAGTATTGTCGGCCCTGAATGCCGTGCAGCGCCATTTAACCAGGCAGGTGTTCAAGGTGTCTGGAGCGTGGCTGGTGGGAGTAAATGCCGGTGCGGCTTGAGGGAAACAGGGTTTTGTGTCTATAATCGCTGGCTTCCCAAATCCGGGAAGAGAATTTACCCGTCCGCGCAAGCCAGGGTGCATCCGTCTCAGGACGATGTGTCGGTCGCGGGCGGTAAGTCCATAACCCTTGCATTGGAGTTACCCTATGTCCGTCAGCATGCGCGAAATGCTGGAAGCCGGTGTTCACTTCGGCCACCAGACCCGTTACTGGAACCCCAAGATGGCTCCGTTCATCTTCGGTCACCGCAACAAGATTCATATCGTCAACCTCGAAAAGACGTTGCCGATGTTCGAAAACGCACTGGCCTACGTGCGTCGCCTCACCGCCAACAAGGGTTCGATCATGTTCGTCGGTACCAAGCGTCAGGCTCGCGAGATCGTTCGCGAAGAAGCCCTGCGTGCTGGTACCCCGTTCGTTGATCACCGCTGGCTGGGCGGTATGCTGACCAACTACAAGACGGTCAAGCAATCCATCAAGCGCCTGAACGAGCTGCAAGTGACCCTGGCTGATGCCAACAACGGTTACTCCAAGAAAGAGCAGCTGATGCTGCAGCGCGAAGTCGAGAAGCTGGAAACCTCGCTGGGTGGTATCAAGGACATGAACGGTCTGCCAGATGCCATCTTTGTGATCGACGTTGGCTACCAGAAGGGCGCCATCGTGGAAGCCCAGAAGCTGGGCATCCCCGTCATCGGCGTGGTCGATACCAACAACTCGCCTGAAGGCATTGATTACGTGATCCCGGGTAACGATGACTCCGCCCGTGCGATTCGTTTGTATGCCCGTGGCGTGGCTGATGCCATCCTCGAAGGCCGTGCCCTGGCCATTCAGGAAATCATTGCCGCCGGTAGCGAAGCACAAGCTGCTTAATCGCTCTGTCACATGAAGTCAGCAAAAAGGGGCATACAAGCCCCTTTTTGTTAAATCAATACCGAATATCGAACGATCAAGGAGTACCAACATGGCGGAAATCACCGCAAAGATGGTTGCCGAGCTGCGCGAAATGACCGGCCTGGGCATGATGGATTGCAAGAAGGCACTGGTTGAAGCTGATGGCGACCTGAAGGCAGCTGAAGAAGCGCTGCGCATCAAGAGCGGCAACAAGGCTTCCAAGGTTGCTGGTCGTACCGCTGCTGAAGGCACCGTGGCTGCTTTCGTGCAGGGCAATATCGGCGCCCTGGCCGAAGTGAACTGTGAAACCGACTTCGTTGGCAAGGATGCGGGTTTCCTGGCATTCGCTCAGGCAGCTGCAGAAGCCATCGTTGCGGGCAACCCTGCCGACGTGGAAGCCCTGGGTGCGGTCAAGACCGCTTCGGGCGAGACCGTGGAAGAGCTGCGCAAGGCCATCATCGCCAAGCTGGGTGAGAACATCAACGTTCGCCGCTTCGTGCGTTTTGAGACCCAGGGTCAGCTGGCTACTTATCTGCACGGCTCCAAGATCGGTGTTGTGGTCGATATGACCGGTGGCGACGCCGTGCTGGGCAAGGACATTGCCATGCATATCGCTGCTTGCAAGCCGAAGTCGCTGGATGCCTCGGGCGTTGATGCCGAGCTGATCGCTACCGAGCGTCGCGTTGCCATCGAGCGCGCCAAGGAAGCCGGCAAGCCGGAAGCCATGCTGGAAAAGATCGCCGAAGGCACCGTGCAGAAGTTCCTGAAGGATGTCACTCTGCTGAGCCAGCCCTTCGTCAAGGACGACAAGCTGTCGGTCGAGCAACTGCTGAAGGCCAACAATGCCAGCGTGACCGCGTTCACCATGTATGTTGTGGGTGAAGGCATTGAGAAGAAGGTTGTCGACTTCGCTGCCGAAGTTGCCGCTGCCGCCAAGGTTTAAGCTGTACCCGTAGTATCAGACAACCGTCCGGGGTGACCCGGGCGGTTGTTTTGCAAGTAGCGTACGCATTGTGCGAACTTTTTGCCGTGCGGCTGCTACAAAGAAGCGATTTCTCCACATCATAAAAGGTGAGCCCATGAGCCAGTCCCCCATCTATAAACGCATCCTCCTCAAACTCTCGGGTGAAGCGCTGATGGGCGAGGACAGTTATGGGATCAACCGGATTACCGTCGAGCGCATTGTTGCCGAGATCAAGGAAGTGGCTGAGCTGGGCATACAGGTAGCCGTGGTGATAGGCGGCGGCAATATCTTCCGTGGCGTGGCGCCAGCTGCCGCCGGCATGGATCGCGCAACGGCCGACTATATGGGCATGTTGGCCACGGTGATGAATGCCATGGCACTGCAGGATGCCATGCGCCAGCAGGGTCTGGTCAGCCGTGTGCAATCGGCGCTGACCATACAGCAGGTGGCTGAGCCCTATATACGCCCCAAGGCCATTCAGTATCTGGAGGAAGGCAAGGTGGTGATTTTTGGCGCGGGCACCGGCAACCCCTTCTTTACCACTGATACGGCCGCGGCCCTGCGTGGCATGGAAATGAATGCCGATATCGTGCTCAAGGCCACCAAGGTTGATGGTGTTTATACCGATGATCCGAAGAAAAATCCGGATGCGGTGCGTTACTCGGCCCTGACTTTTGACGAGGCCATCAGCAAGAACCTCAAGGTGATGGATGCGACGGCGCTGGCGCTGTGTCGTGACCAGAACATGAATATCCGCGTATTCAGCATCTTCAAGGCCGGTGCGCTCAAGCGCGTGGTGCTGGGAGAAGACGAGGGTACGCTGGTACACTGCTGATCTGCTGCCGCACTGATAGGCATGCCACCCGTCGCGCCAGGCAGGACCCGTCGGGTTCTGCCGGAGGTGACAATTGGGCCCGTCCCTGATTGCTCCGTATTTCCCCACCTCCGCACCTTGGCATACGGACATCGCATTTGTCGCGGTACCGTGGCTGACCTTGTGGCAAAGAATCCCTGCGCGGGTCATACGACCGGCGCTTTTTATCCAAGACAACCTAAGCAACACAGGAGCGAGAAACATGATCGCCGACGTGAAAAAGAACACCGAAGCCAAGATGCAGAAGTCGGTGGAAAATCTGAAGAACAATCTGGCCAAGGTGCGTACTGGTCGGGCCCACGCTGGCCTGCTGGACCATATCACCGTGGACTACTACGGCAACCCCACCCCCATCAACCAGGTGGCCAGTGTAGGCCTGATGGATGCCCGTACCTTGTCGGTGTCGCCATTTGAAAAAAAGATGGCGGCCGCCATTGAGAAGGCGATCCGTGACTCTGACCTGGGTTTGAACCCGGCCTCCATGGGTGACGTGGTACGTGTGCCGATGCCTGCGCTGACTGAAGAGCGCCGGCGTGATCTGATCAAGGTCGTGCGCGGTGAGGCAGAGGACAGCAGGGTGGCTGTGCGTAACCTGCGGCGCGACGCCAACGAGCAGCTGAAGAAGGCCGTCAAGGACAAGCTGATTTCGGAAGATGACGAGCGACGTGGTACCGACGATGTGCAGAAGCTGACTGACAAATACATCGCCGATATCGACAAGCAGCTCGCCGACAAGGAAAAAGAGCTGCTGACGGTATAAGGTCGTGAAGCTCTTTCAAAGCTCTACCCGCGAAGTACCTGCTGTTGCTGCCGTGCCCAGCCACGTTGCCATCATCATGGATGGCAATGGCCGCTGGGCCAAGCAGCGTTTCCTGCCACGGGTGGCAGGGCACAAGCAGGGTGTCGAGACCGTGCGCGAGGCGGTCAAGGCCTGCTCCGAGCTGGGGGTGGGATATCTCACCCTGTTTGCTTTTTCCAGCGAGAACTGGCGCCGTCCGGTCGAGGAGGTGTCGTTCCTGATGGGCTTGTTCCTGGCGGCGTTGGAGCGCGAGGTCGCCAAGCTGGACAAGAACGGCATACGGCTCAAGTTGATAGGGCGGCGTGATCGCTTTTCTGCCGAGATTGTCCGCTCCATCGAGGCGGCAGAAGCACGCACCGCCACCAACACCGGCCTGACGCTGACCATTGCGGCCGACTATGGCGGTCGGTGGGACATCTTGCAGGCCACCCAGGCCATGCTGAAGGCGCGGCCCGAACTGGCTGGCGGCGAGTTGGACGAGGCGGATCTCGCGCCTTTCCTGGCCATGGCCTATGCACCCGAGCCCGATCTCTTCATTCGCACGGGTGGGGAGGCGCGGGTATCGAATTTCCTGCTCTGGCAACTGGCCTATACCGAACTGTATTTCACCGACGCTTACTGGCCGGATTTTGACCGGGCGGCGCTCGAATCTGCCATTTCATCCTACCGTAATCGTGAGCGGCGCTTTGGCCGTACCAGCGAGCAACTGAAGGGCTCGGCATGCTGAAGACCCGTATCCTGACCGCGCTGGCCCTATTGCCGCTGGTGCTGGGTTGCCTGTTCTTTGCGCCGGCCTGGGGGTGGGGGCTGTTTGCCCTGTTTGCGCTGTCCTTGGGGGCCTGGGAATGGTCACGCTTCGCCAGCTATCGGCGCGACGAGATGGTCTGCTTTATCCTGGGCTTTGTGGGCCTGGGCGCAGCCTGGCTGTATTTGCCGCTGGCTCGTGTTTGGGCGCCCATCGTTGATGTGCTGGCCCTGGTGTTCTGGTTGCTGGTGGTGCCGATGTGGTTGCGCCATAAGTGGACGCTCAGGCGCAAATGGTTGTCCGCACTGATAGGCTGGCTATTGCTGCTGGCTTCGCTGGTAGGCGTGACCCGTTTCCGTGAGATGCAGGATGGCGCCTGGGCTTTATTGTTCCTGTTGGCCATAGCCTGGGTGGCTGATGTGGCCGCCTATTTTTCTGGCCGCGCTTTCGGCAAGCGCAAGCTGGCGCCCAGCATCAGTCCCGGCAAGAGCTGGGAAGGGGTGTATGGTGCCCTGGTAGGCGTTACGCTCTATGCGCTGGCTTTGCATTTTGCGGGTGCGCCACTGTTTGCCAAGATACCCCTCACGGCCTTGCTGCCTCTGGTATGGGCCTTGACCGCAGTAAGCGTGGTGGGCGACCTGTTTGAGTCCCTGCTCAAGCGCCAGGTGGGCTTCAAGGACAGCAGCAATCTGCTGCCCGGCCATGGCGGTGTGCTGGATCGCATAGATAGCCTGCTGGCATTGATTCCGGTAGCCAGTGCCCTGTTGTTTGGCTACGCCTTATGGATGGCTTGAGCATCATGCCAAAATGTTCCATTACCGTTCTGGGTTCTACCGGCAGCATTGGCGTCAATACGCTGGATGTGATTGCCCGCCACCCCGATAAGTACCGTGTCGTGGCCTTGAGCGGCAACGGCCAGGTCGACAAGCTGGTTGAGCAATGCCTGTTGCACAAGCCGCGCTATGCCGTGCTGGCGACGGTTGACAGAGTGGCCGAGCTGCGTACCAAGCTGGTGGCTGCCGGCTTGAGCGATATCGAGGTCATGGCGGGCATGGAGGCGCTGGAACACATTGCCACCTTGCCTGAGGTCGATGCGGTGATGGCGGCCATCGTTGGTGCTGCGGGCATGCGCCCGACCCTGGCAGCGGCACGCCAGGGCAAGCGTGTGCTGCTGGCCAACAAGGAAACCCTGGTCATGGCCGGGCGCCTGTTCATGGATGCGGCACGGGAGGGCGGTGCCACGCTGTTACCCATAGACAGTGAGCACAACGCTATCTACCAGTGCCTGCCGCAGCCTTTTTCCGATCAGGCAGGGCAGGGCGTCAGGCGCATACTGTTGACGGCATCCGGTGGCCCGTTCCGGCACTTCAGTACCGAGCAGTTAGCTGTCGTGACGCCGGAGCAGGCAGTCAAGCATCCCAACTGGAGCATGGGCCGCAAGATATCGGTAGACTCGGCCAGCTTGATGAATAAAGGGCTGGAAGTCATCGAGGCGCGCTGGTTGTTCAACCTGCCGCCTGAGCGTATCTCGGTCGTGGTGCATCCACAGAGCGTCATCCATTCCATGGTTGAGTACGTCGATGGATCGGTGCTGGCGCAATTGGGCAATCCCGATATGCGTACGCCCATCGCCTATGGCCTTGCCTGGCCGGAGCGTATCGATGCGGGCGTGGCGGCGCTGGATTTGTTCCAGATTGCCAGGCTGGATTTTGAGCAGCCGGATACGGCCCGGTTTCCATGCCTGGCGCTGGCGTTCGAGGCGTTGCGTATGGCGGGCGCGGCACCGGCTGTGCTGAATGCGGCCAATGAGGTTGCGGTGGCGGCTTTCCTGGCGGGTACGCTGGGTTTTGCCGATATTGCTCGCCTGAATGAGCAGGTCATGCAGCAGGTAAGCCCGGATTTTGACGCCAATACGCTGGATGGCCTGATTGCTGCAGATGCTGCGGCGCGCGGTGTTGCCGATGCGTGGATATCCCGGCGCAGTTAATCTGCCCCTGGCCCATGCCTTGCGCTACCATCTTGGCTTCCATGCCGTTGCCCTGCCTACGTTGAAGAAGTCTGCCCCATGTCGCTGTTGATCACCCTTGCTGCCTTCGCCCTCGCCATCGGGGTGCTGGTTTCCATCCATGAGTATGGCCACTATTGGGTGGCCAAGCGTTGTGGCGTCAAGGTCCTGACCTTCTCCATAGGCTTTGGCAAGCCCCTGCTGACCTGGCAGCGTGGAGAGACCCAATGGCAATTGGCGGCCATACCTCTGGGTGGCTACGTCAAGATGCTGGATGAGCGTGAAGCCCCGGTAGCTGACCACGAGTTGCATCGCGCCTTCAACCAGCAAACACCTTTGCGTCGTATGGCCATCGTGGTGGCAGGGCCATTGGCCAATTTCCTGCTTGCCATCCTGGTCTATTGGGGCATTTTCATGACCGGGGTGGATATCACGCTGCCCCGGCTGGGTACGGTTGTGCCCGGCAGTGTGGCGGCCACCGCAGGTTTGCAGGCTGGCGACACGATACAGGTTATTGACGGCGAACAGCTGGGTAGTTGGGCCGAAGTGCAGCTTGCCTTGATAGACCGGGCTGCAGCCAGGGCACAGGTTGCGCTGGAGGTTGACCGCCGGGGCGAGCGGCAGACCTTGGTGCTGGATCTTTCGCGCCTTGGCAATGAAGCGGTCGACGGCCGTTTGACCCAGCATATCGGCATGTTGCTGGGTGTGCTGCGGGTGGGCGAGGTGCGGGCGGGTAGTGCCGCTGCATTGGCCGGATTGCAGGGCGACGATCAATTGCTGCAGGTTGAAGGCAAGCCTATTGCCGGCCCTGGTGCATTTGTCGCTGCCATACAGGCCAGGGCTGGCCTGCCTACACGTCTGGAGGTGTTGCGTGGCGGGCAAGTCAGGCAATTGCTAGTGACCCCCCAGGCCATCGTGGAAAATGGCCGCACCATAGGGCGTATCGGCGCTGGAGTGGGGATGGATATCGCTGCGCTGCAGAGTCTGCAGCAGCAGAAACGATATGGCCCTGTGGAGGCTGCCGGCCGGGCCCTGAAGCAGACCTGGGCGACTTCGGCCTTGTCTTTGCGCATGATGTGGCGCATGTTGCAGGGCAATGTATCAGTCAAGCAATTGTCCGGCCCGGTGGCGATAGCCGATTATGCCGGCCAAAGTGCCAAGATAGGCCTGCGTGCCTACCTGGAATTTCTCTGCCTGATCAGCATCAGCCTGGGGGTGCTTAACCTGCTGCCCGTGCCGGTGCTGGATGGCGGGCATTTGATGTATTATTCCGCCGAACTTTTGCGGGGCCGACCCGTGTCGGAACGCGTGATGGAACTTGGTCAACGCGTGGGCGTCGGACTTCTCGCCGCGTTGATGGTCGTTGCCCTGTTCAATGACATTACGCGCCTGGTGGGTGGCTAGCCACCCAAACTCCATCCCATCGACGGTGTCACGCTTGCGCCGCCGGATTCGTTTATGAAACCGACCTCGATCTCGCTCGCTCTACTCGCCGTATTCGGCCTATCTGTACCCGCTCAGGCTTTCGAGCCTTTTGTCATCAAGGAAATCCGTGTAGAGGGCATCCAGCGCACGGAAGCTGGCACAGTATTCAACTACCTGCCTGTCAAGGTGGGTGACCGTGTAGACAATGACAAGGCCGCAGCCGCCGTCAAGGCGCTGTTCGCCACTGGTTTCTACAGCGATGTCAGGCTGGAGGTCGACAAGGATGTGCTGGTGGTGGCCGTGGACGAGCGCCCCATCATTGCCAATATCCTGATCGAAGGCGCCAAAGAGTTCGAATCGGATCAACTGCTCAAGGCCTTGCGCGACAATGGCCTGGCGGAGAGCCGGACATTCGACCAGGCTTTGCTGGGCTCCGCTGAGCAGGAACTGAAGAAACAGTACTACAGCCGTGGCAAGTACTCGGTACAGATCAAGACCACGGTGACGCGGCTTGAGCGTAACCGCGTGGGGATTTCCTTCGATATCTCCGAGGGTTTGGTTGCCACCATCAAGCAGATCAACCTGGTGGGTAACCAGAAATTCAGCGAAGGTGATCTCAAGGATTACTTCCAGCTGGATACGGGTGGTTGGTTCAGCTGGTTCTCCAAGAGCGACCAGTATTCCAAGCCCAAGCTGCAGGCCGATATCGAGGCGCTACGTTCCTACTACCTTGATAATGGCTATCTGGAATTCAATATCGATTCCCAGCAGGTGGCCTTGTCCGACGACAAGAAGGATATCTTCCTCACCGTCAATCTGACCGAGGGCGAGCAGTTCAAGATCAGCGACGTCAAGTTCGCCGGTGAGCTGATTGTGCCCGAGGCTGAGCTGCGCCGGTTGATCGGCATCGAGGCTGGTGAGGTGTTCTCCCGCGCCAAGATCAATGCTGCCACCACCATCATCTCCGAGCGCTTGGCGGACGAGGGCTACGCCTTCGCCAACGTCAATGCGGTGCCTGAGGTCAACAAGCAGAAATTCGAAGCGGCGTTCACCTTCTATGTTGATCCTGGCCGCAAGACCTATGTGCGCCGCGTCAATATCAGCGGCAACACCCGTACCCGCGACGAAGTGATACGCCGTGAGATGCGCCAACTGGAAGCCGCTCCCTACGCTGGCTGGAAGATCAAGCGCTCGAAGGAGCGTCTGGATCTGCTGGGTTACTTCAATGAAGTCACGGTGGATACCCCTCTGGTCGCGGACAGTACCGACCAGGTGGACGTCAATGTGACGGTGACGGAGAAGCAGACCGGTAATATCCAGGTGGGTGCCGGTTATTCGCAATCAGATGGTCTGGTGCTGTCGGGCTCCATCGCCCAGGCCAATATCTTCGGTAGCGGCAAGTACCTGAAGCTGGAAGTGAATACCAGTTCCAGCAACAAGGTCTACGCGGTGTCATTCACCAACCCCTATGCCACACCCGATGGCGTATCGCGTGGTTTTGACTTGTACAAGCGTCGCTATGAGCCAGATAACCTGTCGGTGGGCAGCTACCTCAACGACACCGTAGGCGGCGGTCTGCGCTGGTCCGTGCCGGTCAGTGAGTACGACGGCGTCAACCTGGGCCTGTCGGCAGAACGCTCCAAGCTGACCTTGTTCGAGAACAGCCCGGAAGAGTACAAGCGTTTCGTCAACAAGTACGGCGAGACCAATATCACGATACTGGGTTCGGCAGGCTGGGCACGCGATACCCGCGACAGCGCCCTGTTCCCGACTCGTGGCAAGCTGCTCTCCATCAATGCCGAGTCTGGCTTGCCAGGTGGCGACGTCAAGTATTACAAGGTGACCGCCCAGCAGCAGTGGTTCTTCCCCTTGAGCAAGACCTTTACCTTGCTGTGGAACACTGAGGCAGGCATGGGTGGCGGTTATGGTGGTCAGAAACTGCCGTTCTATTCCAACTTCTTTGCCGGTGGCGTGAACTCGGTGCGTGGCTATGAAAGCTCCAGCCTGGGCCCGCGTAACACCATCACCAGCGGCACCAGCACCGTAACCACGGATGAGGCAACCGGCGGTAATCGTCGCCTGATCACGAACCTGGAACTGCTGTTACCGGTGCCGGGCATGAAGACCGACAAATCGACGCGCTTGTCGGCTTTCATAGACGGCGGTAACGTGTGGGGTGAGGATCAGAAGCTCAAGCTGGGTGACATGCGCTTCTCGGCTGGTGTGGCCTTCAGCTGGCTTGCACCCGTGGGGCCGATGAAGTTCAGCTATGCCAAGCCCCTGAATGCCAAGGATGGGGATAAACTGGAGCGCTTCCAGTTCTCGCTTGGCCAGATTTTCTGATGCATGCTGTTGCCTGGCAGCCAGTTCAAAAGGACGTAATCGTGAAACGCCTGTTCAGCCTGATTCTTGCCGCCGGTCTGATGACGCCTGCCATTGCGCAGGACATCAAAGTCGGCTTCGTCAACCTGGATCGCATCATGCGTGAGTCCGGGCCGGCGGTGAAAGCCGTCAAGAAGATAGAGAAGGAATTTGCAGGTCGTGATGCCGACATCAAGAAGCTGACCGAGCAGGTACGGGGCCGCCAGGTGGAGCTGGACAAAGGCGGCCTGACCATGCCGGAGACCGAGCGCCGTAACAAGGAGCGCGAACTGGTGAAGCTGAATCAGGATCTGGCGCGTATCCAGCGCGAGTTCCGAGAGGATCTGAATGCCCGCCGTAACGAGGAGTTGTCGGGCATTCAGGAACGCGTCTACAACACCATCCAGCAGATCGCAGCGCAAGAGAAGTACGACGCCATCCTGCAGGAGGCGGTGTACGTGAACCCCAAGCTGGATATCACCGACAAGGTCCTCAAATCCTTGTCTGACAAGTAAGGCCTGATCGGTGCTGAGGCTGTCCGATATCGTCGCCCGGCTGGGCGGCGAACTGGTCGGTGATGATGCAGAAATACGCCAGGTGGCAACGCTTGAGGCTGCCAAGCCCGACGAACTGGCTTTTCTGGCGAACCCCAAGTATCGCAAGCAACTGGATGACACCCAGGCTGCAGCCGTCGTGCTGGGGCAGCAAAGTCGCGATCTGACTCTGCTGCCGCGTATCGTGGCTGCCAATCCCTATCTGTATTTCGCGCAGGTTTCCGCGCTGCTCAACCCGCCGCGCATGCCTGCCGCGGGTGTGCATCCCACCGCCTGGGTGGCACCCGATGCCCTCCTTGCGCCCGGTGTGAGCATAGGCCCGCATGCCAGCGTGGGGCAGGGTGCCATCTTGGGCGCTAATGTGGTGATTGAGGCTGGTTGCCGGGTGGGTGAGGGTGTAGAGATTGGTGATGACAGCCGGCTCTACCCCAATGTGGTGATCTACCACGATTGCCTGCTGGGGCAGCGGGTGGTGGTGCATGCCAATGCGGTGATCGGCTCCGATGGTTTTGGCAACGCCTGGACAGGCGAAGGCTGGTACAAGATTCCGCAGATAGGCCGGGTACGCATAGGCAACGACGTGGAGATCGGCTCTTCCACCACCATAGACCGGGGGGCGCTGGGCGATACGGTGATCGAGGATGGCGTCAGGCTCGATAACCAGATACAGATAGCCCACAACGTGCATATAGGTCGGCACACTGCCATGGCCGGTTGCGTGGGCGTGGCGGGCAGTACCCGTATAGGCGCCTATTGCACCTTTGGCGGCAGCGCCATGATTCTGGGGCATCTGGAGATTGCCGACCGGGTCAACATCATGGCAGGTACCTTGATAGGCAAGTCGATATTGAAGGCGGGTACTTATGTAGGGCAGTACCCGGTGCAATCGCACGAAGACTGGTTGGCCAATGCATCACACCTGCGCAGGCTGGATGCCATGGCAAAGAGATTGAAAGAACTTGAACGTAAAGTTGGCCGCAATGATGCCAACACGGGAGAATCAACGTCATGACCCAAGCGCAAATCGAAGCCGGAGCCGAGACCGGAACCGAGACCATCGAAAGCATGGATATCCAGGGCATACTGGACCATCTGCCACATCGCTTTCCTTTTCTGCTGATAGACCGGGTGACCGAGCTGGTGCCTGGCGAGCGCATCGTCGCATTGAAGAATGTGTCCTACAACGAGCCTTTCTTCGTCGGCCATTTCCCCAAGTACCCGGTCATGCCCGGCGTGCTGATAGTAGAAGCGATGGCCCAGGCCGCTGGTGTGCTGAGCTTCCGCACCACTGGCGACAAGCCCAAGGATGGTTACCTCTACATGTTTGCCGGCATCGATAATGTCCGCTTCAAGTCGCAGGTCATGCCGGGTGATCAGATGCTGATCGAGGTCAAGATAGAGCGGCGCATGCGTAATATCTGGAAGTACAAGGCCGTGGCCCGCGTAGCGGGCAATATGGTGGCGGAGGCAGACCTGTTGTGCGCCCAGGTGGCCACCAAGCCGGCCACAACTGCCCCTGCGGCCGCGTGAGGCAGGCATGGCCCGTATCCATCCGAACGCCGTAGTCCATCCAGGCGCTCAACTGGCTGACGATGTCGAGATCGGCCCCTTCAGTGTGGTGGGCGAGCATGTCAGCATTGCTGCGGGTAGCCGGGTAGGGCCCCATTGCGTGATCGATGGCCACACCACCATAGGCCGCAACAATGTTTTCCATGGATCGGCCCAGATAGGCTGCGCCCCGCAGGACAAGAAATACCAGGGCGAACCGACCAAGCTGGTTATGGGCGATGGCAATAGCGTTTACCATTTCGTCACCATCTCCACCGGCACCAGCCAGGATGAAGGCCTGACCAGTCTGGGTGACGACAACTGGATCATGGCTTATGTGCATATCGCGCATGATTGCCGCATCGGTAGCCATACCATACTGGCCAACAACGCCACGCTGGCGGGCCATGTGCATCTGGGTGATTGGGTGTTCCTGGGCGGTTTCACCACCATCCATCAGTTCTGCAAGATCGGCACGCATGCCATGACGGCGTTCACGGCAGCGGTGACGCAGGATGTGCCACCCTATGTCACGGCGGCTGGCAACCGTGCGGCGCCGGCGGGCATCAACAGCGAAGGCTTGCGCCGGCGCGGTTATACCGCTGAGCAGATCACCGAGATCAAGCGGGCCTACAAGCTGTTGTATCGCCAGGGCTTGAGCCTGGAGGAAGCCTGTGCCGAGATCGTGGCGCGTGCATCGGCGCGGCCCGAGTTGCAGGCCTTTGTGGATTTCTTTCCGACGGCGACGCGTGGTCTGATTCGCTAAGCTGTTTCATTCATCGGTATATCATTGCCCATGCAGTCCTTGTTCGATGGCCATTCCGGCCCGCGTATTGCCATTGTTGCTGGTGAGGCCTCTGGCGACCTGCTGGGTGCCAGCCTGATAGAGGCGGTGCGGCGGCGCATGCCCAATGTGCGCTTTGCCGGCATAGCTGGCCCCAAGATGCAATCGGCCGGCGCTACCAGCCTTTTCCCTATGGATAAGCTGGCGGTGCGCGGCTATGTCGAGGTGCTCAAGCACCTGCGTGAGCTGCTGGGCATACGCTCGCAGTTGCGGGCGGCTTGCCTGGCCGAGCGCCCGGATCTTTTTATCGGGATCGATGCCCCTGATTTCAATCTCGGGCTGGAACGCAAGCTCAAGGATGGCGGCATACCCACCGTCCACTATGTCAGCCCTTCCATCTGGGCCTGGCGAGGGGAGCGCATCCATAAGATCAAGGCGGCCACCAGCGAGGTGCTGTGCCTGTTCCCGTTTGAGAAGGCGCTGTATGACGCGGTAGGTGCCAAGGCGACCTATGTGGGCCACCCCCTGGCCGATGAAATGCCGCTGAGCGTGAATCGTGCCGAGGTGCGTGAAACCATAGGCTTGCCACAGAATCAGCTGGTGTTCTCGATGCTGCCAGGTAGCCGGGTCAGCGAGGTGGAGTTCCATGCCGAACTCTTTATCGAGACCGCCAGGTTGCTGCACTCACGCTACCCGCTGGCGCAGTTCCTGGTGCCGTTGGTAACGCGCGAGACCCGCGATCTGTTTGATACGGCACGCTACAAGTACAAGGCGCTGGATCTACCCCTGCGGCTGATGTTTGGCCACGCCCAGGAGGCCATGCAGGCGGCGGATGCCAACCTGGTGGCCTCGGGTACCGCCACCCTGGAAGCCATGCTGGCCAAGCAGCCGCTGGTAATTACCTATAAGTTGTCTGATACCACCTACAAGCTGGTCAAGAAGAAGATGCGGCTGCCCTATGTGGGCTTGCCCAATGTACTTTCGGGCCGCTTTGTCGTGCCCGAGTTGCTGCAGCATGAGGCAACACCAGCCAACCTGGCGCAGGCCTTGGGCAACTATGTGGATGATCGCCGACTGGCTCAGTCGCTGCATGCGCTGTTTACCGAGCAACATGAGGCGCTGCGGCAGGATGCGGCCGAGCGTGCGGCCGATGCTGTGGTGGCCTATCTTCGGGGTAGATCGTGAGGCTGGTTTGTGGGGTGGACGAGGCGGGCAGGGGGCCGCTGGCCGGCTCGGTGTTCACCGCTGCGGTGATACTGGGTGACGATCATGGTATCGAGGGCCTGGCTGACTCCAAGGTACTGACTGCAGGCAGGCGCCAGCAATTGTCTGAAGCCATCAAACAACGCGCCCTGGCCTGGTCCATTGCCAGTGCCACGGTGGCAGAGATAGATGAGCACAATATTCTCAAGGCGACCATGCTGGCCATGCGTCGTGCGGTAGAGGCACTGCAGGTGGTGCCGGCAGAGGCCCTGATAGATGGCAACCGGGTGCCACCGGGCCTGCCCTGCGCTGCTCGCGCGATAGTGCGCGGTGATGCGCTTGAGCCGGCGATTTCCGCCGCTTCTATTCTGGCCAAGGTAGCCAGGGATGCCGAATTGGTTGCGCTGGATGCCAGCTACCCCGGCTACGGCTTTGCCGTACACAAGGGCTACCCCACGCCTGCTCACCTTGCCGCCTTGGTCGAGCTGGGCCCTTGTGTGGCACACCGGCGTAGCTTTGGGCCAGTGCGTGCCCAGGTAGAGGCGCGCCAGATCAGTCTTTGGTAGCCCAGAACCGTTGGGTTTTGTGTTGGACAAGCCGGCCATGCCGGTTTGCAATACCCTGTCAAAACAAGCACCAAGCGCTGCTGTTACAGCTATTCTCAAGTTTGGGTTTGTCATAACCCCTGTACGACAACTAATATCCAACCGTTGCGTCGCTCGCTGGCGCGCCAACCGGCCTCAAGAGCTGATGGGAGCAGGATCCGATGTTTGTCGTCATTGGCTACGTTTTCATGTGCGTCTGTATTTTTGGCGCCTATGCCGCTCATGGCGGCCACCTGGCGGTGCTGTGGCAGCCGTCTGAAATCGTCATCATCTTCGGTGGCGGGCTGGGCGCCATGCTGGTGGCCTATGGCCCCAACCTTAAAGTCATCTTCGGCTCCATTCCCTTGCTGTTCAAAGGCTCGCCTTATGGCAAGGCCTTTTATATGGACCTGTTTGCGCTGATGTATGAAATCCTCTCCAAGGTGCGCAAAGAGGGCCTGATGTCGATAGAAGGCGATGTTGAGAACCCCGACGCCAGCCCCATGTTTGCCAAGTACGCCAGCATTGCCAAGGACCACCATGTCGTCGAATTCATCTGCGACTACCTGCGTCTGATGGTGGGTGGCAATCTCAATGCCTTCGAAATCGAGAACCTGATGGATGTGGAAATCGAAACCCACCACCATGAGGCAGAAATTCCGGTGGGTTTCTTCCAGAAGCTGGGTGATGGCCTGCCTGCATTCGGTATTGTGGCTGCCGTGATGGGCGTGGTGCATACCATGGGTTCGTTGCACCTGCCGCCGACCGAGCTGGGCAAGCTGATTGGCGCGGCGCTGGTGGGTACTTTCATGGGTATCCTGCTGGCCTACGGTTTCATCAATCCCCTGGCCTGGATATTGGATGGCAAGGCGGCCGATAGCACGCGGGTGTTCCAGACCATCAAGGTGACATTGCTGGCCAGCTTGAATGGCTATGCGCCGCAGGTCGCTGTGGAATTTGGCCGCAAGGCCATGGAAGGTCGCATCCGTCCTTCTTTCCTGGAACTTGAAGAATTCGTGAAGAACAAAAAAGGCTGATCGTCAGCGTTTATAGCGGAGAGAGACGATGAGCGACGATTCGCAACGGCCCATAGTCGTCAAGAAGATCAAGAAAGGCGGCCATGGCCACCACGGTGGGGCATGGAAGATCGCCTACGCCGACTTTGTGACGGCCATGATGGCCTTCTTCCTGTTGATGTGGCTGCTGGGCTCCTCCACCAAGGGTGATTTGCGCGGCATTGCCGAGTACTTCCAAAACCCGCTCAAGGTCGCCCTGAGCGGTGGTTCCGGTGCGGGCGAATCGCAAAGCGTGCTGCAGGGTGGCGGCATGGACCTTTCCAAGAAGGCCGGCGAGCAGCGCCGTGGTGACGGCGGCAAGGAAAAGAAGCGTCTGGATGAGCTGAAAGAGAAGATCAAGCAGGCCATAGACGGCAAGCTGGCCCAGTACAAGGATCAGATCCTGCTCGATATCACGCCCGAAGGCTTGCGGGTGCAGATCATCGATCAGCAGAATCGCCCTATGTTCAAAAGCGGTAGTGCCCAGATGGAAGGCTATGCCGGCGAGATACTCAAGGAGATCGCCACCATCCTGAACGAGGTACCCAACCGCCTTTCACTTTCCGGTCATACCGATGCGGCAGGTTTCTCTACTGGTGATAACAGCTACAGCAATTGGGAATTGTCGGCCGATAGGGCCAATGCCTCCCGGCGGCAATTGCTGACCGGTGGCATGGCCTCAACCAAGATATTGCGTGTGGTAGGTCTGGCCGATTCGGTGCCTTTTGATGTGGCCAATCCGGCGAATCCGGTGAATCGCCGTATCAGCATCATCGTGTTGAACAAGGAAGCCGAAGAAAACATCATGAAGCTGGCGGGCAAGGCGGCGGGTGATGCAGAAGCCGTGAGCGACCCGGCAAGTGCCATCCAGGCAGGTGCTGCAGCCGCGACCGAACCCGCTGCTGTACCGGCGACGCCGTGACGCCGGCCTGGCTAGGTTTGTTGGTACAGGCTGGCGCCAGCCTTGTGAGTCTGTCCTTGGTGTGGTTGGGCTGGTTGGCTGTTGGCTACTGCTTGCCAGTGCAGGTGGGGTTGGCAGTCCTGGCTGCACACAAGCTGGGCCAACCGCGCTGGTGGTTGCTGATACATGCCTTGTTTGCACCCGCCATCGTGCTGGGTCTCTGGCTGGATCTACCGCCCTGGATATACCTGTTGGCATTTACGCTGGCTTGGCTTTTGTTTGGCCGGATAGATCGTAGCCGGGTGCCGCTATACCTGAGCAACCAGGCAACACTGGCCGCCCTTGAGCCCCTGCTGCCCAAGGGCGCCAGCGTGCTCGATATCGGCGCAGGCACCGGTACGGTGCTGGCGGCGCTAGGGCGGCGTAGCGATCTGCAGCTGACGGGGGTGGAGCATGCATGGTTGCCGTGGTTGCTGGGCTGGTGCCGCTTGCGCCTGACCGGCCGCCCGATTGCCTGGTTGCGCGGCGATATGATGGCCGTGTCGCTGCAGGATTTTGACGTGGTGTATGCCTTTCTTTCACCCGCTGCCATGCCGGCGGTTTGGCAAAAGGCCAGGCAGGAAATGGCCAGTGGCAGTTTACTGATCAGCAATACCTTTGCCGTGCCCGATGTGACGGCGGATCGTATTATCGAAGTCAACGACTGGAAGGGCGCAAGGCTACATTTATGGCGAATGCCCTGATTGCCGACAAAGCGGCAGCAGCGACCAAGCACGATGACAGGAATGAAGCCTGGCTGGCCTTTTGGGCGCGCCGGCCGCTACCCATACTGCAGTCTACCAAGGCGGCCCTGGCGGGGTTGAATGCACGGGTAGAGACCGTGCGTACCGATGAGATCGTCGATCTGGTATTGCGCGATCCTTTGCTCACCGCCCATGCCCTGCGGCTGATCAACCAGCGCGAGCGCGGCAGCTTGGCCGCCGATATCGTTTCCATCGAGAGTGTCGTGCTGCTGATGGGGGTGGATGCCTTTGTCGGCCAGTTTGCCCGCTTGCCCAGCGTGGAGTCGCTGCTGCTGCCCAAGCAGCCCGCACACTATTTTGGTTTGCTGCGCGATATTGCTGCCGCACGCCTGGCCGCCAGGTTGGCGCGCGATTTTGGGGTGCTGCGCTACGATGCCAGGCTCGATGAAATCTACATCACTGCTTTGCTGGCAGGTCTGCCGCGCATGCTGCGTTACCTGGAGATAGGCCTGCCGGATAAGGCGCCACTAGTCGACCTGGGTAGCGTGGCCTTGCCCTTGTTTGCCCGCTGGCGCCTGCCCGAGGTCTTCAATACCCTGCTGGATGACAGTGCGGCTTCCAGCCAGCGCAGCTTGCTGCAACAGGCTGCGCTGCGGCTTGCGGATCGATTGCAGCAGGGCTGGTGGCACGAGAGCCTGAACACCGATCTGCACCTTGCCGCCCACACCCTGGGTGTGGAACAGCCGGAGGCCTGGGAACTGGTGTGCAAGGCCATGCTGCACTTTGCCCACAAGGACTGGCCTTACGCCCAGATATTCGCGCCCGCTCGCTGGCTGGTGATGTTGCCGGGTGAGTGGCCCAAGCCGCAGGCCAAGGCCAGCCCCGGGGCTACGAGTCAGGAACCGACGCGGCCTTCGCTGAACGATATCCTGCGCGAGATGCAAAAAGCGGGACAGAGTGGTGCGTCCTTCAACCAGATCATGGGGTTGGCCATACGGGCGCAGTCCGAGGCACTGGGCATGAAGCGCATTATGTTCGGCCTGCTGATGGCGGGGCACAACCTGCTGAAGACGCGCTACATTGTGGGCGCGACCGATAATGATCCGCTGCGGACCTTCCAGGTCGATCTCTCTGCACCGCATATCTTTACGCGGTTGATGCTTAAGCCGCAGTCCGTCTGGCTGAATGCGAGCAACCGTGCGCAGTACGACGCCTTGTTGCCACGCGGCCTGCGGCAGGCCGTGGGCGAGGGGGAGTTTGTTGCCATGTCGCTGTTTGTGGAGGAGAAGCCCGTGGGCCTGTTCTACGCCGACAATCAGGGTGGTGCGCTGACAGAGGCGCAGTACAATGGCTTCAAGCAGGTTTGCCTGATGACGGGACAGTGCCTTACCCGCCAGGCCAAGCGGCTGGAATTGGGTTGAATCCGCGGCCATAGCCGTTGGTAAGCTACCATCTTGTCTAATTATCCACCAGGCCGCTTTGCCGGCCTGGTTTGCTTTTGTGATCGCCCCTTATGGATGTCATACAGTCTCGCCAGAACCCCTTGATCAAGGCCTGCATCAAGCTGATGGAAAATCGGCGGGAGCGCTTGAAAACCGGTCAGACCTTGCTGGATGGGCCCCATCTGCTTGCTGCGGCCCTTGATGCGGGGCAGGCACCGGAACGCCTGCTGCTATCACAGAGTGCACCCCAGCGCGCCGAGGTGGCTGCGCTGGCGGCACGCTTCGAAGGGCCGGTCTCGGTGGTGGCCGATGCCCTTTTTGCCGAATTGACCGAGCTGGAGTCGGCATCCGGCGTACTGGCGCTGTGGGCGCCGCCGCCAGCACCCGCACCGTTGCAGCGTGGCCTGGTACTGGCATTGGACGGTGTGCAGGATCCTGGCAATGTGGGTGCCATGCTGCGCACTGCTGCAGCAGCTGGCGTAGCACAGGTATGGCTGAGCCCCAGTTGCGCTGATGTCTGGTCGCCCAAGGTACTGCGTGCCGGCATGGGGGCGCATTTTCTGCTGCCTGTGGTGGAGCGGGCAGACTTGCCTGTTTTGTTGGCCAACTTTGCCGGACGCAAGGCAGTGACTGTGCTGGATGGCAGCATCTCCCTCTACCAGGCCGATTTGCGGGGCGATCTCGTGCTTGTGATGGGCAGCGAAGGGCAGGGCGTCAGTCGTGAGGTGCTGGCGCTGGCCGATTTGCGTCTGGCCATACCGATGAGGGCTGGGCTGGAATCGCTCAATGTCGGCGCCGCGGCGGCCATCTGCCTGTATGAGCGGCTGCGCCAGACGCTCTCGGCATGAAGGGGGCGTTCTCAGACCAGCCTTGCCGCCAGCCTGGTCAGGCCCAGCTTGCGCAATACCGGGGCGATGTCCAGCAGCATGATGATATTGCCAGCAACGGCACAGGCTATGCCGGCTACCGTCCAGATGCGCCATTGGAAACCCTCGAACCAGCCAGACAGCAGTAAGGCTACGATGGGGACGGCAACGGCGATATAGCCGGACTTGGCGGCACCTATGCGCCCCAGCAGCGTGAGATAGGCGGCAAACGCCAGGACCGAGCCGAAGATAGACAGATAGAGCAGGGACGCAAGGTAGCTGGGGCGGGTATCGAATACCAGGCCTTGGTGATGGATGAGCGTGAAGATCAGTGCGATGCCGCCACCCACCAGCATGCCGTAGCCTATGGACGGTAGTAGTGGTATTTGCTGATTGCGGTTGTGCTGGGCCACCAGATTGCCCAGGGAGGCCAGCAAGGCTGCCCCCAGGCCACAAGCAACACCCAGCCAGGCTGAGGCGGTGCGGACATCGGTCAATTCCGGCCAGAACACCAGGGCGATACCCAGTATGCCCAAGGCCGCACCCAGGATGGACTTCTGATCCATCCGACGGCCAAACACCAGGCTCATGCCAACCAGATTGATGACCACCATGCTGGAGTTCAATACGGCCATCAAGCCTGAGGCGATGTGTTTTTCGGCCTCGTAGACCAGCATATAGCTGACCCCGAACATCAGCGCGCCCTGCAACGCCGACCAGGCCATTTCGGTGCGACTCAGCTGCAGGCGCTCGCCGCGTAGCTTGCACCAGCCCAGCAACAACAGGCCGGCTAGCAAGAAGCGATATGCCACCGAGGCGCTGGCGGGCACACTGCCGTATTGAAACGTGATGGCCAGCCAGGTTGACCCCCAGATCAGTGTGGCGATGGCATAGAGCAGGGCGTTGGGCATGGCAGCATTCCTGGGAGCCCCCTATGGGCTCAAGTCATTGATGAGTGCTGACTGGGCTGCTGCGCAGCCTCAATCAGCGGACTCCCCTGATTGCATCCCCCGTCCATCCTCATGCTTGATGAGCCTCAGTATTTCAATGGTTTAGGTTCATACCAAGTTTCGAGAGGTATGGCCTAGCTTAGTCATTCTGGGTACAAGGCGGCAGGCACGGTGTGTGCCTGCGGAAGCTGACTGTGACGGTGGCCATGGCAGGACACTTTGCCACCTTGAGCAGGTTCTGGGGCTGACGTCCGAGCAGTCGGCCCGGCCTGTACCGCCGGCTCAAGCGTCATGCTGAGGTAACACGCCGGCAGATTGAATGGACGCTCAGCCCAAATGGGTGTGCCGCTCCTGCCGTGCCTCACTCTCCATGCTGACCAGTCCCTGCAATATGCCGCAGGCTGCTACGGGCTGTTCTGCCTGGCATTGGTGCCGTAACTCACCAAGCTGCTGTTTCAGCTGCATCAATTCTGCGATGCGTGCATCAACATGACCAATGTGCTCATCCAGCAAGGCGTTGACTCGGCCACATCCTGCGGCGGGCGCATCCATCACTTCCAGCAAGGTGCGAATTTCACCATGCGTCATGTCGAGGGCCCGGCAATTGCGGATGAATCGCAGGCGCTCCAGATGCTGGGGGCCGTAGCTACGGAAGTTGCTGGCGGTGCGCTCTGGTTGCGGCAGCAGCCCTTCCTTTTCGTAGTAGCGAACCGTTTCGACGGTGCACTGCGCGATCTGTCCTAGTTCACCGATTTTCATGTGCGCTCCAAATAATCCGATTCATGACTTGACTCTATAGTAGCTTCAGGGTGTGAGATGGCGCCATCACAATATGGAAAGCCCACTCATGTCTTCCGCCCATGTGTATGAAAAATCGGCCGGAAAAGCTTGTTGTGATCATGGTATCCAGCAGGCCGAGGGTAATCATGCCCACCATCACCATCACCATCACCATGATCATGCTGCCGATCACGATCACGATCACGATCACGATCACGATCACGATCACGATGCGGCCGCCATAGCCATTGCGGAGACCGAGGGAGTGGGCGCCTGTACGCCGGCTTGCTGTGGCGGGAGTGCCAAGGCGCCGCTGGTGGGCATCATGGAACCGAGCCAGGTATCCACGATGCTTCCTGCAGGCTGTGTGCGCAGCCAGCTACGCATTGCGCAGATGGATTGTCCTGTGGAAGAGGCGCTGATCCGCAAGAAGCTGGGCGGCATGGCTGCGGTGCAAGGGCTGGAGTTCAACCTGGTACAGCGGGTACTGACGGTGGTGCATACCCCTGATGCGCTGCCCGCAATCGAGGTGGCGATCCGTAGCTTGGGCATGACGGCGGAAGGGATTACTGAACACGCGGCACCTGTTGCAGCACCGGCACCCAGGAAACCCTGGTGGCCGCTGGCTGTATCCGGCGGCCTCGCCCTGGGTGCGGAGATCGTCCATTGGCTGCAAGGGCCGGAGTGGCTGAGCGCAGTGATGGCGCTGGCTGCCATTGCACTCTGCGGCATAGGCACCTACAAGAAGGGCTGGATTGCCCTCAGGAACGGCGAGCTCAACATCAATGCTTTGATGACCATCGCCGTTACCGGTGCGGTTTTGATACGCCAGTGGCCAGAGGCTGCCATGGTGATGTTCCTGTTCACCATTGCCGAGCTTATCGAGGCCAAGTCCCTGGATCGCGCCCGCAATGCCATCCGTGGCTTGATGCAACTGGCGCCAGAGCGAGCCACCATGCTGCAGGCCGATGGTCAGTGGCTTGAGGTGGCGGCCAAGGCCGTGCCCATGGGCGCTGTGGTGCGGATCAAGCCGGGTGAACGTATCGGTCTGGACGGCGTGTTGGTAAGTGGGGGCTCGACGGTCAATCAGGCACCCATTACAGGCGAGAGCATCCCCGTAGATAAAGTAGTAGGCGACACGATCTTTGCCGGCACCATCAATATCGCGGGCTCGTTCGAATACCGCGTGACCGCCGCAGCCAGCAACAGTACCCTGGCCCGCATCATCCATGCGATTGAGGAAGCCCAAGGCGCACGCGCGCCTACCCAACGCTTCGTCGATCGCTTTGCCAGGATCTATACCCCGCTGGTATTTGTCCTTGCCCTGGTTGTCGCCTTGCTACCCCCCTTGCTGATGGGGGGCGATTGGTATGCGTGGATATACAAGGCACTGGTGCTGCTGGTTATTGCCTGCCCCTGCGCCTTGGTGATCTCCACGCCAGTGACCATAGTCAGCGGCCTTGCTGCCGCTGCGCGGCATGGCATTCTCGTCAAAGGCGGGGTGTATCTGGAAGAAGGCCGCCGACTGAATTGGCTGGCATTGGACAAGACCGGCACCATCACGCATGGCAAGCCGGAACTGGTCGATAGCGTCATTCTGGATGCATCCGTCGATGCCATGCAACTGGCGACCAGCCTGGCTGTCCGATCCGATCATCCCGTTTCACACGCCATCGCCCGTGCTGGTAAGCAATCGAATGTGGCCATACTGCCGGTTGCAGATTTCAGCGCCTTGCTGGGGCGAGGTGTACGCGGCCAGGTGGCAGGTGAGCTTCTCCACCTGGGTAACCATCGACTGATCGAAGAACTTGGGGTGTGCTCGCCAGAGTTGGAACAACGCCTGTTTGCGCTGGAAGAGGCGGGCAAGACCGTCATTCTGCTCGCCACCGAGCGGAAGGTGCTGGCCTTGTTTGCAGTGGCAGATACGGTGAAGGACAGCAGCCGGGAAGCAGTCAAGGCATTGCATGCGCTGGGTATCAGGACAGCGATGCTTACCGGGGACAATCCGCATACCGCTGCTGCGATCGCCAAGCAGGTAGGCGTGGATGAGGCGCGCGGCAATCAGCTCCCCGAGGACAAGCTCAAGGCAATTGAAGCCTTTGCCCAGATGGGCAAGGTCGGCATGGTGGGTGATGGCATCAACGATGCGCCAGCGCTGGCACGGGCAGACATTGGATTTGCCATGGGCGCGGCAGGCACCGACACCGCTATCGAAACAGCCGATGTAGCCTTGATGGATGACGATCTGCGCAAGATCGCGCGCTTTGTGCAGCTGTCACGCAGCACACACGCTGTACTGGTCCAGAACATCAGCCTGGCGCTGGGCATCAAGGCAATATTCCTGGCGCTTACCCTTATGGGGCTGGGCACGATGTGGATGGCTGTGTTTGCCGATATGGGCGCCGCCTTGCTGGTTGTGGGCAACGGCCTGCGACTGTTGCGCAAGTAGCGCTGTGTCCGGAGTGACCATGCAAGCAGATGAACTGACATGCGCAACGCAACCTGACCGGGTGCGATGCGCGACACCCGCTGCAGCTAGGCCTGCTGTAAAGGGACAATCATGAACCGCACCACGTCTGCCGCGCTGGCTTATCAGCAAGCCATGCAAAACGCCAAGGATAGACTGAAGGACGGTGATACGGCAGCAGCCTTCGCGCTTCTGGAACGCGCGCATGTGCTGGGACAGCGCCAGCTCTGGCCGCACTGGGTAGTGCATGTATGGATGCTTAGGGTGGCCCTTGCGCGTAGTGATGCGCGCGAGGCCATCGGCCAGCTTTGGCGCTTGTTCCTTACCCCCTTTGGTCATCTGACCGGACGGCTACCGCTGGGGAATACCGGCGGCGCCAATGTCAGCCCTTTCGCACCGATGGAGATACCGGTGGAACTGCGCGCCATCATGCAAGCCGGTGAGGATCAAGCCAAACAGCCTGGGCCAACGCGCGATCATTTGAGCTAAAGAACATGGCTTACACCTCACGTACACACTTTCTGCCCTGGCTGCTGCTGGCCCTGTTGCTGATCGCCTTTGACCAGGCTGTCAAATACGGCGTGAGCGCCTGGCTGCCGCTACACGGCAGCGTCGAAGTGACGCCTTGGTTCAATCTCGTGCATGTGCTTAACCCCGGCGCGGCTTTCTCTTTTCTGGCCCAAGCGGGCGGGTGGCAGCGCTACTTCTTTACGCTCCTGGGCTTGGGCGTCTGTGGCTTACTGCTGTTCTGGCTATGGCGAGGGGTAAGCAGCAGGATAGAAACGCTTGCTTATATCGGGCTGATCGGCGGTGCGATGGGCAATGTGCTGGATCGCATCCGCATTGGCGCCGTGGTGGATTATCTGGATCTGCATTGGCGGGGTTGGCATTGGCCTGCCTTCAACCTGGCCGACGTTTTCGTGATAGGCGGTGCTGTCTTATTGGTGCTCGCCAGTGCATGGCTAGGGCGTAGTGGTGTTACTCCCGCGCCAGGAGCTTCAACTTGAAATACCTTTCTTACCCATTGCTATGCCTTGTCCTGGGCCTTTCACTGCCAGCCTATGCCAGCTCTGACGATTGGCTGGGGAAACTGGTTAACAAGTCTTCCAGCGAGCCACTGCCACCCGAGTTGGCGTTCTCGGTAAAGGCCCGGCGTGTTGATATCAAGACAGTCATGGTCGACTTTGCGGTGACGCCGGCTTATTACCTGTACAAGGATAAGCTGGTGATTGTGCTGAAGAACACGACAGGCAGGCGCATAGGCGGGATTGATTTCCCGCCTGCCTTGACCAAGAACGACCTCACCTTCGGCGACACGCAGGTCTATACCAAGCCTTTTAGCATCAAGGTGGAGTTGGCGGGGGACGGCACGGGGCCGATTACCCTGCTGACCCGATACCAGGGCTGCTTTGAAACCCGAGGACTTTGCTATACGCCGCAATCGGCAACGCTTGCCTTGCCATGAGGCGGTTGCTTTTGTTTGCGATCGCCTTGTTGGCCTTGAGTGCGCTACCCGTGAGCGCCGTTGGCCAGCCTGTGACCCTGGATTCTGAAAAGGTACTGCTGGATACACTGGCTGGGCGTCTTGAGCAGGCTGCTCAGCTGTCTCAGGCATTTCTGGCGGAGGGGAGCGACAAGCACCTGCGAGCGCTTGCGCAGACGGAACTGCGGCTACGGCGCTTACAGGCGACGCAGCTACGTGAACGATTGCGTCGCTGGTATGGCATTGAATCGGCCAGGAATTATCCAGCGCCACCGGCCAAGGAGCCGGATCGTTATGCCGAGGCGCTGCGTATCAATCATGGACAGATCCTAGAGCTGCTGGAGCTAGGCCAGGGGCTAAGATTGCGTGCCGAACTACGCCGCTATATGGACCAGATTTCACTCGATTGCCTGGTTCAACTTCCCGCCCGCCGCACCGCATCCCGTGTCTAGAAAGTAGCGTCATGATGCAAGGCCATGCTGTTGCAGCAAAGCTGATTTGCTTTACCTAACCCAACCTTTGAGGAATACCTTATATGAATACCAAGCGATTGTTTGGCCGTGCCCTGCTTGCCCTGGGTTTGGCGATTACCGGCGTTCAGACGCTGGCAGGCGGCGATCATAGCAATGAGAACCCCGTCATGCCGCTGGCGAATCCGCAACCGGTAGAGACCCCTGGCAAGATCGAAGTGATCGAATTCTTCTGGTATGGCTGCCCACATTGCAACAAGGTGGAGCCTACCGTCGAAGCTTGGGAGAAGACGCTACCCAAGGACGTGGTATTTCGCCGTGAACATGTATTGTGGGATGGCCGCAGTGATATGGAAGGCCATGCCAAGCTCTTCATCACCTTGCGCATGATGGGCCTGCTGCCCAAGCACAATCGCGCGGTATTCGAGGCGGTGCATGGCGCCAAGGTGGAGTTGCGGGACGAGCAGGTGTTGTTCGACTGGATTGCCAAGCGAGGTGTCAATCGCGCCCAATTCGAGACCAACTACAAGTCATTTGGCATCGGTGCACAGCTGGGTCGCGCCAAGCAATTGACTAAAACCTACCGGATCGAGGGCGTACCGACCTTCATCATCAATGGGAAGTTTGTTACCTCGCCACACCAGGCCGGCAACGAGCAGCGCATGTTCGCCTTTATCGACGAACTGATAGTCCGCGAACGCAAGGCAGGCAAGGGGCAGTAGATATCCGTCCACGTCAGACCGGAAAAGTCCTGGGGGCTTGCTGCACGCGGCGTAGCCAATTGCTAAGCGCCTGTTCAAAGTCTTTTCGCCGTGCGCCGGCCCGCTGGGCTGATCTGGAAAATGGCCAGGCACAAGGCGTGGTGCGCAGGCAATAACAAGTTACTACCGAGCGCCACAACGCAGCGAATGGCCGTTTTCCAGATCAGCCCTATGGGTTCGCAGCCTTGCCGGTGAACGGCGGCGTTGCAAGCCGCTGACGGTACCAGTACCGCTGCGCGGCTTGCGCCTTGCCCTTCATCTGGCAAGGCTGCGAGCCCAGCGGGCCGCGACACGGCGAAAAGACTTTGAACAGGCTCTTAGGCTTGGACTCTGGACGCACTGTTGATCAGTGAGGTCGTGGGTAAGAGCCTGTTCACGATCGTTTCGCCCCCATCATGCGCGATATCAGGATCCGTATGGCCAGATAGGTTGCTGCCGCCAGTGTCTGTACCACCAGTCCCTGGCGCGGCCATGCTGTGCGTCAGTCCAGTGGGATGGAGGGCAGGCTGGCGCTGCGGCTGCCTGGCAATGGCAGGTTGTCCTGGCGATGGTAGCCAAATACCAGGGAATACTTGGTTGCCTCCGTGCGGTTCCAGCCTGCCGCATGGAAGGTCATGGCATGAAAGAACACCACGTCGCCGGCTTCCAGTTCAGGAAACACGGCACTGTCGATCAATGTCTTGTTTTCCGGTAGATCGGTGCGCAAGAATGCCCGATTCTCAAAGCGTTCTGTGTCCAGCTCCATGGTGTGCGTGCCTGGCAGAAAGCCCAGGCAGCCGTTCTCCCGAACTTCCTGTCCCAGGGCCAGCCATACGGATACCAGATTGCTGTGCTCGAAGCTCCAGTAGCGTATGTCGCGGTGCCAATGGGTCACGCTGGAGAACGCTGGCTGCTTGGTCATCAGGCTGTTGTGGTGGGCCTGTGTCAGCGCAACGGCAGGGCTGCCCAAGAGTTGTTTGACCCGCTCCGCCACCTGGGGACTCATGGCCCAACGCTGGAAGGCCGGGTGGCGGGCGTAGACCTGCAGCAATCGACGTGCGGTACGGCCACCGGCAGCCTCGCGCGAGCTGGGTGCGCCGGGGTAGTGGGTATCGGCTTCGTACTCTATCGGCTCGATGGCATGGCCGAGGTGATCCTTGCCGGCCGCCAGGATATCGGCACGCAAACTGGCGTCGGCCAGGCCCTTGATGACGATGAAGCCTTGCTCATGAAAACGGTCGAGTTCTGCGGGGGAGAAGGAATGGGTGTGCATTTACTGCTTCCGACGATGACGGCGTCACCGGGAGGCGACGTTGCTGAAGGGCGGATTCTACTCTCACCGCTGCGGCTATGGCATTGCGCTGGCGCAAAGATATGCGGCGAGCCGGAGTCGCGAGTGCGGCAGCGTATAATTGGCATCAGGAGACGATATGCCGACCACAATATGCATACAACTGAGCGCTGCCGGGGCGTGGCAGGCTGGTGAGCCCGAGGCGGCCAGCGATGGCGTGCTGCTGCTGCGCGTGCTGGCACTGATGGAGGCGGCACCGCCACATCTGGATGATGAGGATGGCCCGGACGCATTGCGGTGGCAAGCGCTGGAAGCCAGGGTGGATCTGACCTTGCAACTGCTGGGGCAATTGTTGGCTCGCGGTGTGCCACGGCCACCTGTGTGCAGCTTCCAGCTGAGTGGCGAGACAGCCAGTTGGTCCATGCCGGCACCACCGCCATTGGGTGAGGCGGGTACGCTGGCCCTTTATCTTTCCAGCCGCATTCCGCAGCCGCTGCAACTACCTGCCACGGTCATTGCGGTGGAGCCGATGGCGGATGGGGCACGTGTGACCGTGACATTCAACCGGCTGGAACCTGAGCTGCAGGACTGGCTGGACAAGACTATTTTCCGGCGACATAGGCGTGAAATCTTTGAACGAAAGCATTCCCATGATGAATGAACTGCCTGCCACATGGGCGCAATGGTTGGGCGATGAGACCAGCCAGCCCTACTGGCAGTCGCTCCATGCTTTCCTGGCGGCTGAAGCCGATGCGGGCAAGGCGGTGTATCCACCCCGTGAGCTACGCTATGCGGCATTGGCGAGCTTGGCACCGGCAGATATCAAGGTGGTGATCCTGGGGCAGGATCCCTATCACGGACCTGGCCAGGCGCATGGGCTGAGTTTCTCGGTGCCTCATGGCGTCAGGCCACCGCCCTCGCTGCAGAATATCTTTAAGGAAATCGCACGGGACCTTGGACACAATCCCCCTCAGCATGGCCATCTTCAGGCCTGGGCCAGCCAAGGTGTGTTGCTGCTTAACAGCGTACTGACGGTGGAGGCCGAGAAGGCCGGCTCGCACCGCAAGCGCGGCTGGGAGAGGTTTACCGACGCGCTGGTGGCCCGGTTGTCGCGGGAGCATGCCGGTATCGTGTTCATGCTGTGGGGGGCTTACGCTGAGGCCAAGACGGGTTTGATCGATACCGCACGTCACTGCGTCTTGACTTCACCCCACCCTTCGCCGCTCTCTGCCCATAGAGGATTCATAGGGAATGGCCATTTTTCGGCGGCCAACCGCTATTTGCTGGCGCAGGGCAGGACTCCCATAGACTGGGCGCTGGTCTAAATACGGGCTGAAGCAGGAGCACTGTTGACCACCAATAAAGACGCCGCATTTAATGCGGCGTTTTTGTTGCAGGAGTCGCGTGCGGCAGGGATGGTTTAGGCGCCGCCGAACAAGGTGAGGATGACACCATCACTATCTGCGGCGAAACGATGGCGCAAGCCAGGAGGTATGAGTGCCATTTGGCCGGCAAGCAGGGCGTGGCAGGTACCGGCCTCGGTCTCAAGATTGAGTTTGCCCTGGATGCAGACGATGCGCTCCTCGACCTTGTGCGATTCATAGGGGTAGTCGGCAGGTGGCGCCAGATGGATGAGCAAGGCGGCACCGTCCTGCAGGCGCGTCAGCAGGTGGTCGGTGTCGACGGCCAGGGAGCGGCCCAGTACGGCAAGGTCGGTTACGGTAATCATGGGAAGATTCCTAGTCGTGCATCAGGCCAGCAGCCACGCCACGCTTGTAGCGGTGCATGATGATCAGCATCAGGACGCTCAGTAGCAGGCCAAAGCCGATGATGATGCCGTACATGGGGGGAATGCCGCCGAGATTCTGGAAGTAGGCGAGCGCCTGACCGTGCATATTGTCGGTTAACGGTGTACTGAAGTATTTCACCAGCATGGCGTGGGCCCCAACCATGACCAGGATGCCCAGGTTTTCATTGAAGTTCTGGACGGCGATGGAATGGCCGGCTCCCATCAGCATATGCCCTCGGTGCTGCAGCATGGCATTGAGCGGGACCACGAAGAAGCCCGCCAGGGCGCCAACGACCAGCATCTGGAATGCAGCCAGTTTGACATCGTAGATGAACAACATGCTGATGACCATGAAGCCCATGGCGACGCCGGCAGGCAATACCCGGAAAGCTTGATTGAGGGGGATGAACTTGCCGGCAATGACAGAGCCCAGCGCAGTGCCCACGGCAACGACAGCGATCATCAGTGTGGCTTGCTCCAGGCTGAAGCCCAGCCACAGGATGGCCCAGTTGATGACGACCAGCCGCATGGTGGCACCAGCACCCCAGAACAGGGTGGTTACACCCAGCGAGAGCTGGCCCTGCGGATCGCGCCAGAGCTTGACGACACAATCCCAGAACTCCCGGATCAGGTAGCTCGGATCAAAGTGTATGGGCTTGAGTTCGACATTGAGCTTTGGGATATACATATTCACCCAGCCAGCTGCCAGATAGATAAGGCAGAGCACGACTATGGCGAATACGGGCGCAGACAGGAAGGACAGCGGCGTCGTGGCCAGCCATGCACCGACATTGGGGCCTGCCAGTTGGCCGCCCAGCACGGTGCCAAAGATGATGGCACTGACGGTGGCGCCCTCTAGCCAACCATTGGCAGCCACCAACTTCTCATGGGGCAGGTACTCGGTGATGATGCCGTACTTGGCCGGCGAGTAGGCGGCGGCACCGAAACCGACGATGGCATAGGCCAGCAGCGGCGGCAGGCCTACCAGCATACCTATGCAGCCAAACAGCTTGATGCCATTGCATAGCATCATGGCCCGGCCTTTATGCATGGAATCGGCAAACGAACCTGCGAACGGGGCCAATACCACATAGGAGACGGTGAAGCACCAAAGCAGCATGGATTGATGCCAGGCGGGCGCTTCCTGCACTTTGAGCAAGGCCAGGGCGGCGATGAACAGGGCGTTGTCGGCCAGTGCGGACAGGAACTGGGCTGCGAGTATGGTGTAGAAACCGCGATTCATCAGAAGGCGTCGCTTGCTTGGGCAAAGGCGCAGTATGAAGGAAGCGGCTTTATACCACACGGCCTATGTTGCGCGATGTATCGCCCGGATTGCAGTGACTCAGGCCGTGGCGGCTCGCTGATGGCTGTGGGTGCCTGCAGAAGCAGGGGGATAGACAGTATCACCGGCCAGTTTCCTTCGAGGCGCAATGCCTGTTCAGGAACGGGGCTGGCCAGATACTGGGACGCAGGGTGGGCCTATGCAACCTTGAGAAGATGGCAATAAACCAGGTACGAATAAGCGCTTGCTGGTGGCAAGGCTGACTAGACAAGACCGGTATCTGCTTGCGATATCAGGGGAGACATATAGCCCTGCGGTCTGTAGGCTTGTCCGAAATATTCTAATTCATGTAGTCAAACCCGCCTTGTCTTCACACAAGGCTTTCATTAGATTCGATTTCTTTTTTACGCAATACCTGAGGGAAGGAATGGCGCTAATCGTCCAGAAGTACGGCGGCACATCCATGGGTTCGCCTGAGCGAATCAAGAGTGTGGCTCGCCGCGTTGCCCGTTACCGGGCACAGGGGCATGAGGTCGTGGTAGTGGTGTCGGCCATGAGTGGCGAAACCAATCGGCTGATTGCATTGGCCAAGGAAATCCAGGCCCAACCCGATCCACGTGAGCTTGATGTCATCATTTCCACGGGTGAGCAGGTCACTATCGGCTTGCTGTCGATGGCTTTGAAGGATATCGGGCTGGATGCCCGCAGTTATACCGGCACTCAGGTCAAGATACTGACTGACAGTTCACATACCAAGGCACGTATCCAGCACATTGATGAGTCCGCCATGCGGACTGATCTGAAGGCAGGGCGCGTGGTGGTGGTGGCGGGTTTCCAGGGGGTGGATGCCGAGGGCAACATCACCACGCTGGGGCGAGGGGGCTCGGACACTACAGGCGTGGCGCTGGCTGCTGCGCTCAAGGCCGATGAGTGCCAGATATATACCGATGTGGATGGCGTCTATACCACGGACCCACGGGTAGTGCCGGAGGCTCGCAGGCTGAAGACGGTGACTTTCGAGGAAATGCTCGAAATGGCCAGCCTGGGCTCCAAGGTGCTGCAGATCCGTTCGGTGGAGTTCGCCGGTAAGTACAAGGTCAAGCTGCGCGTGCTCTCCAGCTTCCAGGAGGAAGGGGAGGGGACGCTGATCACATTCGAGGAAGAAGACAATATGGAAAAGGCCATCATCTCGGGCATCGCATTCAACCGTGACGAGGCGCGCATCAATGTGACCGGCGTGCCCGACAAGCCTGGCATCGCCTATCAGATACTGGGGCCGGTGGCTGACGCCAATATCGATGTCGATATGATCATCCAGAATGTCGGCATAGAGGGGCATACCGACTTCTCGTTTACCGTGCCGCGTAATGACTACCAGAAGGCCTTGGCCATCCTGGAGGGCGTGCAAGGCCATATTGGCGCCAAGTCCATCTCTGGCGACGACAAGATCTGCAAGGTATCGGTGGTGGGAGTGGGCATGCGTTCCCATGTGGGCATCGCTTCCACCATGTTCCGTACCTTGGCCGAGGAGGGAATCAATATCCAGATGATCTCTACTTCCGAGATCAAAATCTCGGTAGTGCTGGACGAAAAGTACCTGGAATTGGCTGTGCGGGTGCTTCACAAAGCTTTTTCTCTCGATCAGGAGCCATGAACGCTTGACGAGCCTTAGGGGCGCCGCTATAGTGGCGCCCTCTTGAGCGAGACGGAGAAGTGGCCGAGTGGTCGAAGGCACTCCCCTGCTAAGGGAGCATACGGGCATAAACCTGTATCGAGGGTTCGAATCCCTCCTTCTCCGCCAAGTTTGAATTGTTGTTGTGCAGTGCGCCCGTAGCTCAGCTGGATAGAGTACTTGGCTACGAACCAAGGGGTCAGGAGTTCGAATCTCTTCGGGCGCGCCAGCAAACAGCAGCACTTCAGTGAATCAGGATAATGCGCCCGTAGCTCAGCTGGATAGAGTACTTGGCTACGAACCAAGGGGTCAGGAGTTCGAATCTCTTCGGGCGCGCCAGTATTAAAACGACAAAGGCCACATTCGTGGCCTTTGTCGTTTCTGCGTGTCCGTGTTATGCGCCCCGCCGGGCTCTGCTTGGTGCGTTCTGGCGTGGGCCGACTTGCGTAAATAGCGACTATCTATCGCTTGCTTTGTTTTGAATATCGTGCATTGCATTTTGGGTGTGGTAAAACGGCGGGGGTCTGCTAAGGCCAAAATCAAATTGCGACAATCGCTTGCTACCCGCATGCAAGCGTGTGGTTGCCTTGAATGCCTTGCCTGGAGCGGGTTTTGGGGTTTTCCCTTGTGCCGGATCCTGAGTGCGTTTGTGACTTTTTAACAACAAAGCGGGCTTGTCTTCTTTGCCATATTCTTGATGGCTAATTTTCTTGGTATTGTCTTGGGTTTGAGCTTGCGGCGATTGTAAGGTTGAACGTCGCAGGTAAGTTGGTTGGCAGGCTGCCATTTATGTTGCACTGCAGATTTACGTTGTCTCTTTTGTGGTGTTAAAGTGGTGTTAAGTGCTGACTAGGGTTCCATCAAGATTTGGATGTACTTGCTGGCTATGCCGGAGTGGTCTTGGATTGATGTTGGTACCTTGTTGTTGCTGGGCTTGGTTCGGCCGGTGAATAACGGCTTGCTGCGGGCTTGAGTAATTTACGTCGCGCCCTATGTGGTGTTAGAGTGGTGTTAGTTCCACATGGGTTGGGCGTTAATGCTTGGTTGTAGTGGCAAGCTCGTCGTGATCCGTTTGGGCTTGTTAATTTAGCTTAACCCTGCCGTTACCCAAGTGGCAGGCCTAGAGGGTAGATACATGGATTTTGCACAGCAGCAGAGGAATCCGACCAAGCACCTCGCTGGTATCGGCTTTGTCGTCCTTCTGCACGTTGGTATTGCCTACGGTCTGATGATTGGCCTTCATCGGGATATCATCAAGGTCATCCAGGATCCTCTTGAGACCAAGATCATCGAGGAGGTAGCGCCGCCACCTCCGCCTGAAACACCGCCCCCGCCCCCGCCTGATTTCAAGGCGCCGCCTCCGCCCCCTTCGTTTATTCCGCCGCCTGAGGTTGCTGTTACGCCTCCGCCTACGCCGGTGCAGACTATTACGGCTACGACGAGTGTGCAGCCTACCACCCCGACGCCGTCCATTACGCCGCCGACGCCTGGTCCAGTGGTTGCGGCACCTGCTCCGTCCTTGTCCGGCAGTTGCTCGAATGTGAATGATCTGAAAGAGCAGATGAGCGACAAGTGGCCTGCGATTGCAGATGCGGAAGGGTTGACTGAGGGCAGGGTTGAGGCACGTATCTCGGTCAAACCGGGTGAGGCACCTGTTGTTAGCATCAAGTCGTCCTCTCACCCAGCGCTGGCCAATCTGGTCAAGTCGGTGATGCGTCGTCTTAAGTGTAGTGTGCCCGCAGAGCAGGTATTTGGTTACGACGTGCCTTTCTCGTTGAACGATTAAGCGGTTGTTGCTTGGTTTTTAAGTTTGTTCTGGTGGCGTACTTGTTCGCTGTCAGGTGATTTCTGTGTCGACTCTTGATCGGGTCAGCCTAGCTAAGGAGCTGGAAGAATTATGTCCGTTGCAAACCGTCTGTCCGCACTCTTCGCGGCATTTACCCTCGTTGCCGCTCCGACGGTGACCGTTTTTGTTGCTCCCGCTGCCTATGCCGAAGAGCCCGCAGCGACTGCACCTGCAGCGCCCGCCGCGACTGATGCTGCCGCCCCTGCTGCTGACGCCGCTGCTGCTCCGGCAGACGCTGCCGCAGCCCCGGCTGATGCCGCTGCCGAAGCACCTGTTGCACCCCCTGCAGCAGACGCTGGCGTGCCTGCTGACAACCCATACGGCCTAAAGGCACTGTGGACCCAGAGTGATATGGTGGCCAAGGGCACCCTGGTGATCATGCTGATCATGTCCATGGGCACCTGGTATGTCATGGTGACCAAGCTGTTCGAGCAGTTCAAGCTGATGCGCCAAGCCAAGGCAGCGCGTGAGTCCTTCTGGAGTGCAGGTTCGGTCAAGGCCGGCGTGGGCACCCTGGAAGAAGGCAGCGCCTTCCGCTTCATCGCAGAGAGCGGTGTGAATGCCAACGAGCACCACGAAGGTGCCCTGCTGGAGCAGATTGACCGCAATACCTGGGTGACCATGTCCATCCAGCGTTCCATAGAGAACGTGCAGAACCGCCTGCAGGATGGCCTGGCCTTCCTGGCTACCGTGGGTTCCACTGCACCGTTTATCGGTCTGTTCGGTACCGTTTGGGGTATCTACCACGCCCTGGTGAAGATCGGTATGTCCGGTCAGGCTTCCATCGACAAGGTGGCCGGCCCCGTGGGTGAATCGCTGATCATGACTGCCATCGGTCTGGCCGTCGCCGTGCCTGCCGTGCTCGGTTACAACTGGCTGGTTCGCCGCAACAAGTCTGGCATGGAACAAGTGCGTGCCTTCGGTGCCGATCTGCACAATGTGCTGATGAGCAACAGCCAGGCGAAAAAGGGCTAAGCCATGGGGATGAACGTCGGAGAATCCGGCGGCGATGACGAGGTAGTGTCGGCAATCAACACTACCCCGCTCGTGGATGTCATGCTGGTGCTGTTGATCATCTTCCTGATCACCATCCCCGTCGCGACACACACCGTCCCGGTCAAGCTGCCTACTGAGACCAACCAGGCGAACGAAACCAAGCCGGAAAACATCAATATCGCCGTGAACAAGGATGGCGATGTGTTCTGGAACATGGCTTTGATCCCTGATAACGAAACGCTGGTGACCAAGCTGAAGGAAGAGGCGGTGAAGGTGCCTCAGCCTGAAGTCCAGATTCGTGGTGACCAGACCGCCCGTTACGAGTTCGTGGGTAGGGTAATCGTGGCTTGCCAGCGTGCCGGTATCGTCAAGGTCGGTTTTATCACCGAGCCTCCGCCGCGCGGCTAAGTTGAAATAATTGCGAAGGATAAGCCATGGGCATGAATGTAGGCTCAGGTAGTGATTCCGGTGATCCGGAAGTCATGGTGGACATGAACACCACGCCGTTGATCGACGTGATGCTCGTGCTGCTGATCATGCTGATCATTACTATCCCGGTGCAACTGCACGCAGTGAAGCTTGATATGCCTGCGGGTAATCCCCCGCCGCAGACAACCGAGCCTATTGTGCATCGCATTGATATCGATTTCGACGAAACCATCTATGTGGATGGCATCGTCACGGATCGCGCTACGCTTGAGGCCAAGCTGCGTGAATATGCCGCTCAGCCTGAACAGCCTGAGGTGCACCTGCGCCCCAACAAGCTGGCACCGTACAAGACGGTTGCAGGCGTGATGGCTGCCGCGCAGCGTCTGGGCGTGACCAAGATCGGTATGATCGGTAACGAACAGTTCATGTAACAAAACGGGTTGCGGCGACATCGTCTAGACGGTGTCGCCGCGCTTTGCTTTTTAGAAGCCACCAACCAATTCGGAACAAAAATGCGCGCTCGTCCTCTTTGCCTTGGACTGCTTATCTGGGCAGCCATTGGCTCCCCCGCCCTTGTTAGTTTGCATAGCAGCCCTGTCGCTGCCATGGCCCAGGAAGCCGTGCGCCCCGAGGTGGGCAAGCCGCTGGCCGCAGCAAGCAACCTGATGCGTTCAGGTAAGCACAGGGAAGCGCTAGCCAAGACCCGAGAGGCCGATGCTGTCGGTGGTAAATCGGCTTATGAGTCGTTTGTGGTTGATCGCATGATGGGCTTTGCCGCCGCCAGCGCGGGCGATGCGCAAACAGCCGCCAAGGCGCTTCAGTCCGCCATGGATTCGGGCAAGATGTCCGGCTCCGAAAAACTGACCGCGATGGAAGCGCTGGTCAGCGCTTACTATCGTGCCAAAGATTTCAAGGGTGCTGCTGCATGGGCTGACCGCTACACCCGTGCCGGCGGCACCAACGCCCAGATCACCGGCCTGTCCGCCCAGTTGCGCTATATGAGCGGTGATTCCGCTGGCGCTGCACGTGAACTGAGTGCCCAGGTGGCGGGCGACATCAAGGCAGGCCGCAAGCCGTCTGAGGAAAAGCTGCAGTTGCTGGCCAATGCCTATTTGAACCAGAAGAATACTGATGGCTATCTGGCGACGCTGGAGAAGCTGGTTACCTATTATCCCAAGCCATCCTACTGGACTGATGTGATCTCGCGCGTATCGCGCAAGACCGGCTTTGCCGATCGTCTGGCCTTGGAAGTGTACCGACTGAAGTTTGCCACCAACAATATGGCCTCGGTTGAGGACTATATGCAGATGGCCCAGCTAGCCATGCAGGAAGGCTTTAATGCCGAAGGCAAGAAGGTGGTTGAAAAAGGCTTCGCTGCCAATGTCCTGGGCCAGGGCCCACAAGCTGAGCGGCAGAAGCGTTTGCTGGATCTTGCAAACAAGCGTGTAGCAACTGAGGCGGCCACGTTTGCACAACTGGAAAAAGAGGCGAACGCCTCGGCTGATGGCAGCCTGCTGGTCAATCTGGGTATGAGCCTGGTGGGTGCCGGACAAGCGGCCAAGGGCATTGCCATGATGGAGCAGGGCATACAGAAGGGCGGTCTCAAGCGTCCTGAAGACTCCAAGCTGCGTCTCGGTATTGCGTATCTGATGGCTGGCCAGAAGCCCAAGGCCGTGCAGATGCTGAAGACCGTGCAGGGTAAAGACGGTACTGCAGACGTTGCCCGTCTCTGGACGCTCCACGCCCAGCAGCACTGATTACGGCAGTATGCAACGGGCAAGACCTACCGGTCTTGCCCGTTGCTATGCCTGATGGCATAACCATCCGGGCATGACAGCGGCGGATATGACCGTGCTGTATGCGATTTCCCAGTTGCAGTTTTCCAAAGCGACATCACACCATGAAACTTGCTTCCATTGCAGGCCTGAGCTTGTTTGTCGCCGGCCTGGCGGGCCCAGTTGCCGCGCAGCCGGCTGACATGAACAAGACGCTTCATACCTATTTCGAAGCGCCTGAATCCGGTTTTGACCCTGCCAAGTATTCCGACCATTACTCTGGCGAAGTCAACAGCAGCATCTTCGAATCCCTGCTGGCTTATGATTACCTGGCCCGTCCGCAAACCCTGATCCCCAGGCTGTCCGACCTCCCACAAGTGCTGGATGACGGCAAGACCTTTATTTTCAAGATACGCCCTGGTATCTACTTTGCTGATGATCCTGTCTTCAAGGGTAAGAAGCGTGAAGTGGTTGCCACGGATGTGATCTATACCATACAGCGCATTGTTGACCCCAACAGCCGCGGCGCACCTTGGGACTTCATGTTCAAGGGCAAGGTGATAGGCCTGGACGAAAAGATTGAGGCGGCCAAGAACAAGCCTTTCGACTTTGACAAGCCGATCGAGGGCCTGCAGGCACTGGACAAGTACACAGTACAGATCAAACTCAAGCGCACTGACTACAACCTGCCTTACATCATGGCGGCGCCCGCTACTGGCTTGGTAGCGCGCGAAGCTATCGAGGCCTATGGCGAGAATTCGGAAGCGCATCCAGTAGGTACCGGCCCTTATATGCTGAAGTCCTGGCAGCGGCGTAACCGCATCATTCTGGTGGCGAACCCTAACTACCGTGGCTTCCAGTACAAGCCTGTCAGTGGCCCAGGTATCGAAGTGGATCAGGCTATCGCCAAGCAGTTGGAAGGCAAGACCTTCCCGCGTATTGGGACGATTGATATCCGCGTGATTGAAACGCCGCAGGCTTCCTGGCTGTCGTTCCAGAGTGCACAGCTGGATATCCACCCACGGCTGGGTAACAACTACTCCAAGATTGTGGCGCCTGGTAACGAACTATCCCCCAAATACAAGGAGATGGGCTGGCGCTATTTCCGCGAAGCTGAGGCGGATATTACCTATTACATGTTCAATATGGACGACAAGGTTGTGGGGGGTAACTCGCTTGAGCGTATAGCCCTGCGCCGTGCCATTGCCTTGTCATATAACCAGGCCAAGGAACTGTCCATTATCCGCAATGGTCAGGGCCTGCCGGCACAATCACCGTTGGCTCCGCAGATCAACGGCTACGATCCGAATTTCAAGAATGTGCTGGGCCGCTATAGCCCGTCGCGCGGTAATGCGCTGCTGGACATGTTTGGCTACAAGGATTGCGATGGCGATGGCTTGCGTGAGCAGCCGGGCTGCAAGCCTTTGACGATCACCTATATGGCCAGTACCGGTGCTGATGGCCGTGACCAAGAAGAGTTGCTGCTCAAGGGCTTTGGCGCTATCGGCATCAAGCTCGAAATCGTCAAGATGAACTTCTCCGATCTCTTGAAGAATCGTCAGGGCGGCACGTATCAGTTCGCTGGCGGTGCCTGGGGACAAGATTACCCGGATGCTGAAAACTTCATGCAACTGTTGTATGGCCCCAATGCCGGTCCTGTGAACGAATCACGTTTCCGTAATAAGGACTTCGACAAGCTGTACGAGCAGATTGCTGCCGAACCCCAATCGGAAGCGCGTAACGAACGGCTACGTCAGATGAGTCGTATCGTGGCTGCCTATGTGCCCTGGATATATAACGTCAACCGTATCCGTACCCACATCGCTCATCCTTGGGTCAGTGGCTACAAGCCGCACCCGGACAATATGCCGCACTGGTACTACCTCGATGTAGATGTCGAGAAGCAGCGCGCTGCCACCAGCAAGTAATACATCGAATCGTTCAAAAGACGTGGACCGAAACGGGAGAAACCCGCATGCGTAAACTTACACCACTCGTACTCGCGCTCTGCCTGCCGGCGGCCTTTGCCGCCGAGCGTGGCGAGATCCGTATTTCCAAGGCTGAGGCAGTGCCGGCGCTATGCAGCCAGGCAATTGCCGACCTGAATGGCGCTGCCGCCCAGCTGCAGAAATTGCCACTGGCCGAGGCCAATGTTCAAACTGTGCTGGTGCCCTGGAGCAAGACCATGGGTGGCTTGGTCGAGTTCTGGTGGGGCGGTGGCCTGGTTGCCAACGTGCACCCAGACGAGAAGCTGCGCCAGGCTGAAGAAACTTGCGACCTCAAGATTTCGGACGCCATGAACAAGCTGATGCAGCAAGAGGCGCTTTATCAGCGCTTCAAGGCTGTGAAGCCGGCGGATGCCATTGATGCCGAAACGCTCAAGGGCATTCTGGCCGAATTTGAAGACAAGGGCGTGAACTTGCCGGCTGCCAAGCGAGCCCAGGCAGGCAAGCTGTTTACCCGCCTGGATAAATTGCAACAGGACTTTGCCCGCAACGTACGTGAGAACAAGCAAAAGCTGGCTTTCACTGCGGAGCAGCTCAAGGGTTTGTCTGACGATGTACTGCAGGGCTTAAAGCGTGATGCCAAGGGTAACTACCTGGTTGGCTTCGACTACCCCGAATATCTGCCTGTGATGGAATCGGCCGAGAGTGGCGAAACCCGCCGGCAGATGCAGTACGCCTACGCACGCCGCGGCGGTGCAAAGAATCTCGCCATCCTCCATGAAGTGGCCAATATCCGTAAGCAACTGGCGACGCTGATGGGTTACCCCTCGTATGCGGCTTGGGCTACGCGTAACAACATGGTGGGCAAGCCGGAAGTTGTGCTGGATTTCCTGGGTAAGGTCCGCAACACCGTGACCGAGGTGGAGAAGCGCGAACTGGCTGAACTGGCCAAGGAGAAGGCTACTTACACCCAAGACCCCAAGGCTGTGATGCAGCGTTGGGATCAGGCCTTCTATGAGCGCCGGGTGCAGAAGGCACGCTTCCAGATTGATCAGGAGGCTGTGCGCGCCCAGTTCCCCACCGAGCCGACGATCGCCTGGATGATGGCTGTGACCAGCCGTCTGTATGGCGTGGAGTTCCGCCAGAACGCTAAGCTGCCAGTCTGGCACGAGGATGTGAAGGGCTACGATGTATTCGACAAGGCAACGGGTGAGTACCTGTCGTCCTTCTACCTGGACCTGTTCCCTCGCGATGGCAAGTACAAGCATGCTGCAGCCTTCACGGTACGCCAGTCCAGCACGCTGACAGGTCAGACGCCGGTTTCGGCGCTGGTGACCAATTTCAACCGCAAGGGCTTTGATCAGGACGAGCTGGAAACGCTGTACCACGAGTTTGGTCACATCATGCACGGTGTGCTCAGCCGCACCCGCTATACCCTGAATGCAGGCACCAATACCAAGCGTGATTTTGTCGAGGCACCGTCGCAGATGTTCGAGGAGTGGGCGCGTAATCCCGCTTCGCTGGCACTGTGGAACGAAGTCTGTGCCAGCTGCAAGCCTATCGATATGCAACTGGTGGCCAAGATGAATGAATCGCGGCTGTTTGGTGCGGGTACCAAGTACGCCCGCCAATGGCTGTATGCCGCCTATGACATGAACTTGGCAGGCCCGGTGCCGCAGGATCCACTCAAGCTGTGGCAGAAGATGGAAGCCGCCACACCGCTGGGCTATGTGAAGGGTACGGAATTCCCGGGTGCATTTGGCCATATCGTCGGTGGCTATGCGGCCGGTTACTACGGCTATATGTGGTCCGAGGTGCTGGCGCTGGATATGCGCTCGGCCTTCGGTAGCAATGTCATGGATCCGGCAGTGGGTATGCGTTTCCGCAAGAGCATTCTGGAGAACGGCTCGCAAGTGCCAGAGATGGACCTGGTTCGCCAGTTCCTGGGCCGTGAACCGAGTTCCGATGCTTTCTTCCGCGAAATCACCGGCCAGAAGGCTGCAGAGGCTAAATAATGAGCACCTACCTGTTACGCCGTATTTGGCAGATGATACCGACCCTGGCCGGGGTCATGCTGCTGGTCTTCTTCCTGTTCAACGTGTTTGGCGGCGATCCTGCCGCCATCCTTGCCGGCAAGGTGGCCAGCAAGGAGAAAATTGATGCCATCCGCGAGCAGTTGGGCTTGAATGCACCGATCTGGGTGCAACTGTGGATTTTCGTCAAGCAGGTTTTCACCTTTGATTTTGGCGCCAGCTGGAGTACCAACGAGGCTGTTTCGGCCATCATCCTGCAGAAAGCACCGGTCTCGCTGACCGTCATGTTGCAGGTCTGGTTGCTGGACGCCATTGTTGCCGTGACGCTGGCAGTCGCCGTCGCCTACAAGCGCGGTTCGTTTACCGATCGCGCCGTAATGGGCATCTGTACCGCAGCCATGTCCATCTCGCTATTGCTGTATGTGGTGGTGGGTCAGTGGCTGCTGGCCTATAAGCTGGAGTGGTTCCCGGTGCTGGGCTGGAGTGATGATTTCTGGACCAACGTCAGCACTTACGCACCGCTGCCGATTCTTCTGCTGTTGTTCGTTTCCATCGCGCCGAGCTTGCGCTTGTATCGCTCCTTTGTGGTGGAGGAAACCGGCCAGGATTATGCCCGGACCGCCCGCGCCAAAGGTGCTTCCGAGCACCGCGTGATGTTTGTCCATGTACTGCGCAATGCTGCCGTACCCATCGTGACCAATCTGGCCCTGGCGTTGCCAGGGCTGTTCGTGGGTTCCTTCCTCATCGAGATGGTTTTCTCCATCCCGGGTTTGGGTAAGGAAATCGTCAATGCGGTGCAACGCAGCGATTTCCCGGTGATCAAGGCGATCACTGTCTACCTGGCCATGTTCGCCATGGCTGTCAATTTGCTGGTCGATGTCCTCTATAAGAGACTCGATCCGCGTGTCGAACTGAAGTGAGGCGGCGACAATGACTCAGCAACAAGCATCGTATGGATTCTGGCGCGCCGCCGGAAAACGCCTTTGGGCGGACAAGCTGGCGCGATTCTGCATGGCCGTTCTGGTTGTGTACTTCCTGGTCGCAGGCGCGGCGGGTATGGGTTGGGTGGCGAAAGACTGGAACGAGGAGGTTGGTGTGTCATACGCCAACCCGTCTTTCCTGGGGGACGACTACCCAAATCCACAAGGCAAGAACAGCATCATTAGCCAGGATGTGCTGGTGATTGATGAAAAGCAAAAGGCTGTCGATCCCTTGGCGCCTTACTACGAAGAGATAGAGAAGAACGCTGCAGCCTATGAAAAGGCTGAGGTCAAGCCTAGCTGGACGCTGCTACTGGGAGGCGACAAGTGGGGCCGTGACGTCTTAGACAAGGTGATCAAGGCGGGGCAGGTATCCATCAGCATTGGTCTGGCATCGGCATTGCTGGCCGTGTTCATCGGTACCGTGCTGGGCGCGCTGGGCGGTTACTTCGGTGGCAAGCTCGGCGATTTGCTGGAATGGTTCTACAACATCTTCACATCGGTCCCCTACATCCTGTTGGTTCTCGCGTTTGCCGCTGTTTTTGGCAAGGGTGTGAGTACCGTGATCCTGGTTCTGGGTTTTGTGGGCTGGACTGGTACTTACCGCCTCATCCGTGCCGAATACATCAAGCAGCGTGGCCGTGACTATGTCATGGCAGCGAACGCCATTGGCGCCTCGCATGGCCGCAAGATGTTCGTACATATCCTGCCTAACGTCTCCCACTTGATACTGGTTCAGCTTTCGCAGCTGGTGGTGGATTTCATCAAGGCAGAAGTCATTCTGTCCTTCCTGGGTCTCGGCGTGCCGACGGACTCGGTGTCCTGGGGCATCATGATCAACGAAGTCATGCCTGAGCTTGTGCTGGGCAAGTGGTGGCAATTGGCGACGGTAGCTGTGGTCATGTCGACCTTCGTGGTCTCGTTTGGCCTGTTTACCGACTTGTTGCGCGATGCGCTCGACCCCAAGGCCAGCCGCCGCTAAGGAATGCACGATGACCACTGAAAACCTGCTTGAAATCAAGAATCTGCGCGTTACCTTCAGGCTCGGCAAGAACGAGCGTTTTGAGGCGCTGCAGGGCGTCAACTATGTGATTCCCAAGAACAGCGTGGTTGCGCTGGTTGGTGAATCGGGCTCGGGCAAATCGGTATCGGCCATGGCCATCATGGATCTGTTGCCACGTGCCAATACCGAGATACCCGCCGATAGTGGCATGGTGTTCGAAGGCACCGATCTGCTGAAGCAGACCGAGAAGCAGCGCCGTGACCTTTGCGGCAAGCATATTTCGATGATCTTCCAGGATCCGATGACCTCGCTGAACCCGGTTTACCGGGTGGGCGACCAGATCGTCGAAGTGCTGCGCCTGCATAAGCCCCTGAGCAAGAATGAGGCGAAGAAACGCGCGGTCGAGTTGCTGCGCGAGGTGGGTATCCCTGATCCGGAAACACGGATTAACAGCTATCCACATGAAATGTCGGGTGGCCAGCAGCAGCGCGTGATGATCGCCATGGCGATTGCCTGCGAACCCAAGTTGCTGATTGCGGATGAACCGACCACAGCGCTGGACGTGACGATACAGAAGCAGATCATTGAACTGCTGATGAAGCTCAAGCAAAGCCATGGTATGAGCGTATTGTTCATTACCCATGACCTGGAGCTGGTGCGTGAGATCGCCGACCATGTGGTGGTGATGCACCGTGGCGTGATCAAGGAGCAGGGGCCGGCCGAGAGCGTGTTTACCGCCCCCAAGGATCCTTACACCCGTGCTTTGCTGGCTTGCCGTCCTACCATAGACAAGCGTCCTATCCGCCTGCCTATCGTCGAGGACTTCCTGCAAGGCCGAGAGCATGAATTGCCCCAGGGCGAGCGCAGCCGTGGTGTCAGCCCGGCCGATCCCATCATCTTGCAGGTCAATAACCTGAAGAAGACCTTCCGCGTCAAGCAAGGCTTGTTCAGCCATAAGGAAGTGGCTGCGGTGAAGGATGTCAGCTTCAAGCTGGCGCGTGGCAAGACCTTGGGTATCGTGGGTGAGTCGGGCTCTGGCAAGACCACACTGGGCAAGACCATCTTGCGCCTCAATAGCTGCGAAGGCGGTGAGGTGATCTACAACAACAAGAACCTGATGGGTCTGTCCGACCGCGAGTTCCAGCCCTACAAACGGCAGTTGCAGATCATCTTTCAGAACCCCTATGCCAGCCTGAATCCGCGCTTTACCGTGGGTGACATCCTGCTGGAACCCATGCGTGTGCATGGCATTCACGACACCGACAAGGACCGCGCTGATCATGCGATCCAGTTGCTGCGTCGGGTGGGGCTGGATGAGAAAGCCTTCCACAAGTATCCGCACGAGTTTTCTGGTGGCCAACGCCAGCGGATCAGCATTGCCCGCTGCCTGTCGATGAAGCCGGAGATTCTGGTCTGTGACGAATCGGTGTCGGCGCTGGATGTGTCTGTGCAGGCGCAGGTGCTGAACCTGTTGCAGGAACTGCAGGATGAATACGGTATGAGCTACCTGTTCATTTCGCACGATCTCAGCGTGGTCAAATACATTTCGGACGAGGTGCTGGTGATGCACCACGGTGAAATGGTGGAATACGCCAATTCTGATGAGCTTTACCGCGAGCCCAAGCACGCTTACACGCAGAAATTGCTGGCCGCGATTCCCGGTCGCTGACCGGGCGCAAGGCGCGATAGACCTCCAGGGAGGCTATCGCTCCCGGTGAAAGCGTGGCGCTGGTCGCTGTAACCTGCCAAGGGCAGGCAGTGGTTGGGCCGCGGGGGAGATAAGGGGCGCCGGGAAGCCTTGTGATGACTTGAAAGCCGCTGATATAGCGGCTTTTCTTTTGCCTGCGGTAGTACGATCTGGGCGACTGCCCCGTATCAAGGCCACTTGCGTGGCCTTGATACGGGGCAGTTCTGCGTAGCGCCTTACTTGCGGCTACTGCTCTTGACGGCATCGGCGGTGGCGGTGCTGGCGGCCTTGATGCTGGCGTCGGCAAATTCAGCTACCTGCCGGCTGGCCTTGGTGAGACTGTCAAAAGCGGCCTGACTGGCTGCAATGCTGGATTTGAAGCCCGCAGAAAACAGATCGGAGCCGGCCGGCGCAGACTGACCGAGCTTATCGAAGCCGGCCAGGAACTCTTGCTGCAGATTACCCAGGCGGGCTTCGCTTACCTTGGCCAATTCGGCCTGGGTCTGGGCGGCCAGTTCGTAGATATTGCGCGACAGGCCCAGCATCGAGCCCATAGCCTGCTCAGTCAGGGCGGCGCGTACAGCCAGGGCGGATTGTGGATCTTTGACTTCCGCCAGTTTGTTGGCCACCTTGGCAGAGTCCTCCAGTGCGTCTTTTGCGGCAGTCAGCTGCAACTGCAGCATGCGCTCTGCGCTGTCTATGCTGATGCGGGCAAGCTTCAGTGCGATCTCCAGTTGCTGCTGGGTGAGCTCTGCTTGAGGGGATGGTGCCATGTCATTCTCCAGGTTTGTTATGTGTCTGTACTGTTTGCCTGTAGGGGCTGTGTGCAAGTCCAAGACCGTGGAGCTGGGTGGGCCACCCATGCTGCATGGCACGCTTTGGCATGGCCTGCAGGTCCTGCCAGTTGTTGTTGGCAGTACGCAGGCGCGGGGGAAGAGTGCTGTACGCCTAGGCTTGCGTTATAGTTATGCTGCTTCGCACAACACAACCCATTCTAGGAAGTGGGTTCTGTGGCGTCAAGAATAATATGCTGCAATGCAGCAAAGTATATCTGCTCGCTAAGTGATTGATTCACAGAAAAATACGGAGACAAACTTGGCCGATACCCCAAAGCGCGTGATCAAGAAGTACCCCAATCGACGCCTCTACGATACTGCCACCAGCTGCTACATCACCCTTGAGGATGTAAAACAACTGGTGCTTGAAAACGTCGAGATCGTGGTGGAAGATGCCAAGACTCACGAAGATATCACCCGTAGCGTGTTGCTCCAGATCATTCTCGAAGAAGAGAGCGGCGGTGCACCCATGTTTACCTACGACGTGCTGACCCAGATCATCCGCTTCTACGGCCATGCCATGCAGGGGTTGATGGGCAACTACCTGGAGAAGAACCTGCAGCTGTTCAGCCAGATGCAGCAGCGCCTGCAGGAGCAATCGAAGACGGTTTACGGTCAAGGCGAGAACCCCTTGGCAGGCAATGCCAATCTCTGGGGGGATTTCATGAAGTTTCAGGCCCCGGCCATGCAGAACATGATGACCAGCTACCTGGAGCAAAGCACCAATATGTTCGTGGAAATGCAGCAGCAGTTGCAGGACCGCACCAAGAACATGTGGACTGGATTTGGCTTTCCTCCAGGCGGCAGTGATAAAAAATAGAGATCAATCCGCGCAGCGGATAAGCAAAAGGCGTGTCTGCGGATACGCCTTTTTTGTTGCCGATTACCCCGCGTGGGTATCGGTGTGCGGCTTGCTAGCGTAAAAGCAACAGCAGGGGGCTTGAAAGTACTTTGCCCCTTACTGAGCCCTATGGAGTGTCCATGAGCGATGTAACATCCCTAGTCATGAATAGCCCCGTCCTACCACAGCCAAGCGTCGCGCTATCTGGGCTCACAGAGCTGCCAGAGCCTGCGCTCATCTATCAGCGGATTACCTCTCTGCTCTACCGCGAAGAGCCCAACCCCCGTCGACATGCCAGCACGCTGGCGAATGCGCTGAACGTAGACAAGAAGACGGTGAGTCGCTGGAGCAGCGATGGTGTTCGCAATGTCGAAGACATGATGGCCATCTGCCAGGCATTCGCGGTGCCGCCTTCGGTCTTGCTGGCACCGGTGATCCAGGGAACACAGATGGTGGATTGCCTGATCTCGGTGAACGGTACGGAGTGCCAGGGGCGAGCCTGGATATCCTTGCAGCCCCTGCCAACAGATAAGGCCAGTGCCATGGTGTGCAGGCCAGGGGAGGGACGTTTCTGGCGGCTGGAGGCCTGTGGTAGCGGCCCGCGTGAAACAGCGCACGTGGCCTACTATGTGGATTCGCTGTGCGAGACCCGCAAGACAGAACCGCGTATCGCAGTGTGCTTGCCTGGCCGCACCTCACTCTCAAATGAACTTGCGGTGAAATTGCAACAGTACCACTGCCAGACGGTAGAATACGCCACCGGTACGGCGCTGCTCGAAGCCATGCAGCGCTCGCCTCTGCAGATGATAGCCCAGTCTGCTGCCCGTGCGATGGCAGACCTGGACAGTAACCCCAGCTATGCCCGCTATGAAGCGACGCGAGCTTTGCTACGCCAGTTTGATATCTGGCATGTGGAGGGTGACTCGCAGGTGGCGGAGCAGTTCAAGCAGGCACCCAACCTACTGATCGTGCATGAGTCACTGTCGGATTGGCCGGTGTTTGTTCAAGCTGTTCGTGCAGCCTGTGGCCGCTACGTGCCTGCGCTCGTGTTGTGCGCGGAACCTATGCAGCCCCGCCTAATTGAAGGCCACTATTTTTGCTCCATCCAGTTGGCCGATGTGCTCGGTATGATACGTAGACTGGTTTAACCCCGTATACAAAGGAAATAGTCGTGATTGAACTCTTTATCCTGCTGCTGATCAATGTGCTCGGCGTCACCACACCTAGCCCCGCCACAGAACAGCCTAAGGAACAAGCACCAGCTCCGCTTGTGAAGCCACAGGGCGACTCACAGCAGCCTATCATCAACCCAGGCGTATAAAGCTTGGCCATGGAAGCACTGCGCGACTCGTTGGGGCATGTGAGGCTGGCGGATGAGCTGGCTGACCAGATTTCTGCCATGGCGAGCGCGCTGGGCTTTCGTAATTTCATGTTGGGTTATGTCAACCCGACACTGTCCAATGCGCCGTTTTGGATAGACCGCATGCCAAACCGTACCTGGGACGCCGGCACTGTTGTGGCAAGGGATCCGGTGACGACTGAAGTTGTAACCACCACGGTACCTAAAACCATTATCTGGACAGCGGAGACCTATGCTTCGGCGGGCGCGGCGGATTTATGGGAGTTGGGTAACTCGATTGGTATACACAATGGCGTGGTGCATGCCGCACGCCCCGGTGGCCGGCGGCGAATGATGCTGAGCATGGATCGCGATGCAGCTTTCGATGGTACGCTGGAACAGCAGATCAACCAGGCCAAGCAGCTGGCTTATTTTACTGACATGCTGGCAGGGGCAGTCATTACCCTGTTCGATACCCAAGACCAGATCGAAGCTGATCTAAGCAAGACCGAATTGGAAGCGCTTAAATGGGTATTTGGTTTTGGTTATTCTGCGATTGAAATTGCAGAGAGATTGAATATCTCGCACCTTGCAGCACGGCAGTTGCTACAAGGTGCTACCGAGAAAATCGGGGCAGGGAATTACATACAGGCCAGTATGATCGCGGCGCGATATGGTGCGCTAGGGGCAGTTTGATAGTAAGGGACGTGGCAATGGAAGTGCTACGATGGTTTCTCTGAAGCGCATCCATGCTTAATAGGCCTGATTCCGCCAGTTAAACCGTTTGCACACTTGTCCTAGCCCGACCAGAAATTCTCGGCGATCGTCCTCAGCAAGATACCAGCAACTTCGTCGATAGCATTGGCTATGTACCGACTATCGACGTTCAGCTGACCTTCCACGGAGTGCGCTCCATGATAAATACTTGCAAGAACGTCCGTAGTTGCGGACGCTTTGCTTGGGACGCCGAACAGGATGCCCCATGTTTGAACTCCTATATGTAGGCACGCGATCTTAAAAATATCAAATACTTAGGGTCGTCATTTTCAAAAATCTTTTCTCCAGCGCCCATGTACGCTCTCATAAGCTCATCCGCAGCCAAATCCACTTCGCCTTGATCGAATAATATTTGCCCTAGGCGCAGATGGAGAAAAGGATTTCCTAATCCGCTTGGACAAATCATCGCATATTCCAATGCTTGCCGTGCAGATTTTTTCTTTCCGAGGAAAAAGCACGAGTCTGCAATGGCCGCTAGAATCCAAGTGGATGTCTCCCACTCATTCTTGGGGTCAGGAACTAACATCCATGCCTTGTTGTACTCCGCTACAGCGTCCTCATGTTGGCCGCTCAGAGCCAGCTCATCGCCTAGAGCACATAAGCGCTTAATTTCTTGATGCGTTGCATCTGTCAGCATTATTTGATTCGAGCTCATCTCTTACTCCAATATGTCAAATGTCGGCGAAGCAGGTGACAGGTATATCTGTCGCAACGAGGCACCGGCTGATCGATTTATCGACATTGGCTCTAATCGATAGTGATTTGAATCCAACATAAACGCTCGTATTTCAGGTGATTTTGGGCTCAGGAAACGGCCAGTTTCATTTCGCCAGCTGACCGCATCCACTGTATGCGCCATATCAACGGTATTGTCAATACGATACCAGTTGCAATCTGGACCCTTAACTTGCAGGTTGTTCGGATCGCCACGAACTAGCAGCCCCTCACCGCGGATAAGGCCATCATTCCTCATCCGTTCCATAAACTCTCTACCTGTTCTGGAAAATTTATCGGGTGTACTGCCCATATATTCTAAACGTGCACTGCGACCGCTCACCGAAGCTGTGGTAGGAAGTGGTGTTTGGAAAAAAGCGCCCCTCACTGTGGCGCCTTTTGCACAAATTTCAGTAGCCCCTGACCCATCAGCCAGTTTTTTACGCGAAGCATCTCCGCCTTAACTTTCTGTGCATCACCTTGGCCAAAGGTCACGATGTCATCACTGTCGGAAAAATTCCTAAGCTGATCAATTAGGCGGCCATTTATCAGGCCTCCCATATCTGTGCAAACGATTCTTTCCCTATTAACTCAAGACACAGAGATGCTAGCTCTCCATCGGTATAAATTCCCTCTTTATACTGACTAAAAAAATCTTCAAGCTCAGCCAGCAGTACCGAATTACCCATTTCAGCCTCCACTCTTTATTTTGTAAACCAACTTATCCGCGTCATCCCAGGCTTGCTCGTGCAAGTTCCCAATCAAGCCACCTTCGGATTGAGGTGCGGTCAAATGATTGAGCCGCTTAGCCTGCAATGCGGCACCATTAGCCTCAAAAATTTCTCTGGGAGAGTTAAGTTAATGCATTTCATGCGACAAATGAGCAACGAGTGCTTCGTCGCTATTTGGCATCGCTGCATTCATGCGAACAGGAATTTTGCCCGTGCCAGAATGATAAAAGTCATCCCATTCAACTCAGTCGTTCGGCTTGTGGTTCCTGCCTTGCGCAAAATATTCTGCATCAGCATCAATTTGCGCCCATTTATTCATTAGCCCAATAATAATGTCTTCGGGAATAAGCACACCATGCGCACGTGCTAAATATAGAGCCTCTGCTGGTGTTCGAACCAGTCCATCCGCATTAATTGCGTATGGAGCCATGCGTGGATTGGCGGCAGTTCCCGTCACCCGCAGGGTGTTTGGAACTACCCCCCAACAACCTGCCTGAGCCAGTACGCATGAAAGCGTAGATGGTCTTCGATAAAGCTCGCAATAAAGTAATAACTATGGTCGTAGCCGGGCTGTACCCGCAGGGTAATGGGCCAACCGCGTGCTTGGGCGATGTCGGCCAGCGCCTGCGGGTTAAGCTGGGTGGGCAGGAAGTTGTCTTGCTCGCCCTGGTCTATCAATAGCGGCAGGGCTTGCTGGGCATGTTGCAGCAGGTGGCAGCTGTCGTAGTTTTGCCAGGTCGAGCTATCGTCGCCCAGGTAGGCGGTGAATGCCTTTTGCCCCCATGGGCTGGCAGTTGGCTGGCAGATAGGGGCAAAGGCTGAGGCTGCGGCATAGCGGCCTGGGTTGCGCAGGGCAATCATCAGGGCACCGTGGCCGCCCATGGAGTGGCCGCTGATGCTGCGCCGTAGCGTAACCGGGAACTCACGTTCTATCAGGGCTGGCAATTCCTCAGCCACGTAGTCGTACATGCGGTAGTGGGCAGCCCAGGGCGCTTGGGTGGCGTTCAGGTAGAAACCGGCACCCTGGCCCAGATCGTAGCTGTCGTCGTCTGCCACCTCGGCACCACGCGGGCTGGTGTCCGGCATCACGATGGCCATGCCCAATTCGGCGGCCACACGTTGCGCACCGGCTTTGGTGGCAAAGTTGTCGTCGGTGCAGGTCAGGCCGGATAGCCAGTACAGCACATCTACCTTGGTGCCCTGATCACACTGGGGTGGCAGGTAGATGGCAAAGGTCATGCTGGTACCAGTGCTTGCGCTGTGGTGGCGAAAGCGCTTGTGCCAGCCGCCAAAGGCGCGAAAGCTGGCGATCTGTTCCAGGGCTTGGCTCATGTGGGGCTTACTTGGCGTAATGGATGACAGAGCGGATGGACTTGCCTGCGTGCATAAGCTCGAAGGCGGTGTTGATTTCCTCCAGCGGCATGGTGTGGGTGATGAAATTGTCCAGCCGGAATTCGCCGGCCAGGTAGCGCTCTACATACTGCGGCAATTCGGTGCGACCACGCACGCCACCAAAGGCGGAGCCTCGCCAGACGCGGCCGGTCACCAACTGGAAGGGGCGGGTGGCAATCTCGGCGCCTGCCTCGGCCACGCCGATGATGACGGATTCTCCCCAGCCCTTGTGGCAGCACTCCAGGGCCGAGCGCATGACGTTGACGTTGCCTATGCATTCGAACGAGAAATCCACGCCACCACCCGTCATCTCGACAATGACATCCTGTATGGGCTTGTCGAAATCCTTGGGGTTGATCAGGTCGGTCGCGCCCAACTGTGTGGCCAGGGCAAATTTATCGGTATTGATGTCTATGCCTATGATGCGGCTGGCGCCAGCCATGCGGGCGCCGATCACGGCAGATAGGCCGATGCCACCCAGGCCGAAGATGGCCACGGTATCGCCTTGCTTGACCTTGGCGGTATTGATGACAGCCCCCATGCCGGTAGTGACACCACAACCCAGCAGGCAGATTTCTTCCAGTGGTGCTTCGGGGTTGACCTTGGCGAGGGCAATCTCGGGAACCACGGTGTATTCGGAGAAGGTGGAGGTGCCCATGTAGTGGTAGATGGGCTTGCCATCCTTATAGAACCTTGTGGTGCCGTCTGGCATCAAACCTTTGCCCTGGGTGGCTCGGATAGCCTGGCAGAGATTCGTCTTGCCTGATTTGCAGAACTTGCATTCACGGCACTCCGGGGTGTAGAGCGGAATCACATGGTCACCCACGGCCACGCTGCTTACTCCTTCGCCCAGTGCCTCGACGATGCCTGCGCCTTCGTGCCCGAGGATGGCGGGAAAGACGCCTTCAGAATCCTTGCCTTCCAGCGTATAGGCATCGGTGTGGCAGACCCCGCTGGCCACGATGCGCACCAGCACCTCGCCTTTCTGTGGCGGCATCAGATCGACCTCTTCGATGCTCAGGGGCTGATTGGGTGCCCAGGCAACAGCTGCACGGGTTTTGATCATCTTCATGGTGGGTGCCTCAGGGGTGGAAGGGGTGGCCGTATTATATGAGCCTGTTATGAAATCAAGTCGTAGCTGGCGGGGGGCGGACTGAGCTGGCACCAGGGCAACCCTGCCGGCAGAGGTTAGCGTGGACCGAACCTGTAGGCTCTCCTCTGTTAGCCACAATCATTCCCCCTCGCCGCAGTTCGTCATCATTCTGGACGGGCTTCGTTCATATCATCGACTTAAGTTCGGGGCAGGCGCTGAGCTCCGCCAAGCTGGGCGATCTAATGCACCAGCTTGGGCGAGGCATCAAATGTTGCAGACCGCGATCCAGCTTTCCGCATCGGGGATCAGGTGGGTGAAGCCATTTCTTGCCAAGTCGTCTGCTGTCCACAGGGATCGATGGTTTTCCAGCGGATTGGCTTCGACTTCTTGATGGATGAAGGATTTAGGTGTGCTGACCAGCACATGGCCGGACGCCACACGCTTGAGTTCGGCTAAGAAGCGCTCTCCGGTGGGCATGTCGAAATGCTCGAGGATATCTATGGCCATGACCAGTTCGTACTGACGAGCCGCCAGGCCCGGCAGGATATCCAGGGCATTCCCGATCATCATCTGGTTGTAGACGTACTCATGCACGGGGGTGAGATAGTCGGCAAAGCCTTCTATGCCGTCTATGCGGACGCGCCACTGGGATTTGGGCGACTGCCTTCCCTTGCCCTCTTCGATGATGAATAGATTGATATTTTCGAGATTGTTTCTGGCAAGAAAACCATACTGGCCCATGCCAGTCCCGACATCCAGTATGGAGCTGGGTGTTAATCGTTCTATTTCACGTACGATTGCGGACAGCTGACCGCTTTGACTGAATGGCATACTAAGCTAAGCCCCTTTTCTGGTTTTTTCATCAGAATCAGAATGCTGCATCGTTGGTGCCGCTTTTTTCCCGCAACCAAGCATGCGCCCGCGCCACCGAGGGTGCGCAGGATGGTAGCACGGCGGCCAAGGCGTGGGCTGGAAAGGGTGCAGGGCCAGAACCCAGTGCCACAGCAAGGCCTCCGCTGAGTATGGGCGCAATCCGCCTTATATTGGCTGCAGGTCTGGGCGGGGGGGTCAGCGTTTTGTGCATGAGGGCCACACAGCAATATGCCTCCTAAGCCCGGCGCGGATACCCCGTTATCTCGCGTATGGCGTGATAGAGCGGCTGCAGGCGTTCGTACATGCGTTTGTACACCTTGGGGTAAAGCTGCTGGTAGATGGCGGCGTGCTCGGCCACGGGTTCGAATACCTTGCCTACCCGTGTCATGTTGCGGATGGCGCTATCGAAATCAGGGTGTAGGCCGAGTGCAACTGCACCGAGGATGGCGGCACCCAGGCCGCTGGTTTCGTACAGGTGTGGGCGCTCGCACGGCAGGTTGAAGACGTCGGCGGTGATCTGCATGGCGGCGTCGCTTTGTGAGCCGCCACCGGAGATGCGTACACGTTTGATGGCGACGCCGCTGCGCGTGGCGATGCGCTCGCCGGCTTCGCGTAGGGCGTAGGCCAGGCCTTCTAGGATGGCGCGGTAGAGGTGGGCTCGGGTGTGGACATCGCCAAAACCGATGATGGCGCCTTTGGCCTCGGGGCCGGGCACCTTGATGCCGGGGTTCCAGAAGGGTTGCAGCATCAGCCCCTGGGCACCGGGTGGTACGGCGTTGACCAGGTCATCAAACAGGCTTTCGACGGCGACACCGCTGCTTTCGGCAGTCAGGCGCTCCTGCAGGCCGAATTGCTCCTTGAACCAGCTCACCATCCAGAAGCCACGGGTAATTTGTACTTCTGTGTTGTAGTGGCCGGGTAGCGCAGCAGGGTAGGGTGGCACAAAGGGCGTGGCCTCGACATAGCGCTTGGTAGTGGTATTGATGGTGGCGGCGGTGCCGAACGAGAGGCAGGCTGTCTCCGGGCTGATGCAGCCGGCGCCCAGGACTTCGCAGGCTTTGTCGGCTGCCCCGGCGATGACGGGCAGTCCTTCGGGTATGCCGGTATCGGCGGCGGTCTGCGCCGTGACCTTGCCTATGATGGTGCCGCTGGCGGCAAGCTCGGGCAGCATGCTGGGCGAGATGGGCATGGCCTGCCATTTCCAGTCATGCCTGGGGGCCCAGCAGCCTTTTTTGTAGTCGAAGGGCACATAGCCGACCTGGCTGCCTATCGCATCGACATAGCGGCCAGTAAAGCGGTAGTTGAGGTAGCCCGACAGCAACAGGAACTTGTGGGTGCGGGCCCAGATATCGGGCTGATGCTGGGCTATCCAGTTGGCCTCGGCCTCGTGCAGGAAGTGCTGCAGGGTGTTGTGCATGCCGATGGCGCGGAACAGCAGCCGCCACCACCAGGAAAGCTTGGGCAGTTTGTCGGCACGGCGCTGATCGAGCCACAGGATAGCGGGTCGCAGGGGCTTGCCGTCCGCGTCCAGGTTGACCACCGTGCCACGCTGGGTGGTGATGACCACACCCCTTATGGCGGATTTGGGCGCGCTGGTATTGGCCCACAGGTGCTGGCAGGCGCGGCTAAGGGCGTGCCAGAAGTCTTCGGGGTCGTTCTCCACCCAGCCCGGTTGGGGCGATTGATAGGTATCGATGCTGACCTGGGCTTTGTCGACCAGGTTGCCGTGCAGGTCGAACAACAGGGCCCGTACGCTTTGTGTGCCGTTATCGATGGCGAGCAGGTAATCGTTGCTCATGGTGCGCTTTCGGTTCTGGTAGGTGGCAGGCTGTAGTGGCGGGCGATCAACTGCTGATAGCGCAGCAGTTCTGCCTCCCAGTGTGCATCGGTCCAGCCTAGTTCGGGTTGGCACAGGGCGCGTATGCGGACCAGGTGATCCAGCCCCCCACGGGGTAGCAAGATGCCCAGTCGAGTGCGCCGTAGCAGCAGATCATCAAGGTGGACCACGGACTCCACCCTGGCGGCGCGCTGGAGTTCCTGCCACAGGGTATGGGTGCCGGGCACAAAGGCCAGGGTATCGGCTGTGGCGGTGTTGGCGACCTCGGCAGCATGCGGGCCATAGCGCGCGCGCAAGCGCTGGGCCATGGCGCCCGCCAACTGCGGCGGCAGGTTGCTGGCGGCACTGAAAACCGGGGCTGTGCTGGGCTGGTAGGGCTGACTCATGCGCTTGGCGGCCAGTGCCAAGGCATCTTGCGCCATCAGGCGGAAGGTGGTGAGTTTGCCACCTGTCAGGGTAATCAGCCCTTGCTCATCCAGTACCACATGGTCGCGGCCGGCGCTGGATGGGCTGTTGCCGCCTTCATCCACCACCGGGCGCACGCCGGCATAGCAGGCTGAGACATCGGCCCGGCCTAGCTGGATGGCGGGGAATTGGTCGTTGACCGCTTCCAGGAGGTAGTCCACTTCGGCATCGGTAATGCTGGCTTCGGTATCGAGATCGCCGGCATGGTCCAGGTCGGTGGTGCCGATCAGGGTGGCGCCTTCCCAGGGGTAGAAGAACACCGGTCGACCATCACGCGGATGCATTAGGCTGACTGCCTGAGCGACCGGCAGACGCCAGAACGGGACGATAAGATGGCTGCCGCGCAAGGGTCGCAGCATGGGCTTGCGGCCTAAGGTGGCGCGCAAGCGGTCGGCCCAGGCACCGGTGGCATTGATCACGGTGCGGGCCTGCACGGCGATCTGCTGCCCGGTTTCGATGTCTTCCAGTACCATGCCTGCCAATTGGCCGTGCGCAATGATGGGGGTGCGGGCCGCCAGGTAGTTGATGGCGATGCCACCATCGTGCTCGGCTTCTTCAAGCACCCGCCAGACCAGCCTGGCATCATCGGTCTTGGCGTCGCGGTAGACCATACCACCTCGCAGCTTGTCGGGTGCCAGCCCTGGGGCCAGTTGAGCGACGGCCTGGCTGCTGCAATAGGCGTGGCTGTTTTCTCCCGCCATGTGGTCGTAGATGGTCAGGCCCAGCTGGAATAGCCAGCGACCCGGCTGCCGGCCAGTGCAGTCGGCAAACAGAAAGCTTTGCGGCTCGATCAGCTCTGGTGCTTCACGCATCAGGCGTTGCCGCTCGTGTACCGAATGCAAGGTGGTGCGGAACTGCCCTTCCTTGAGGTAGCGCAGGCCGCCATGCACCAGCTTGGAGGAACGGCTGGAGGTGCCCCAGGCGAAGTCCCGCTGTTCGATCAGCAGGACTTTCCAGCCTAGCCGGGCTGCTTCGCGCAGCACCCCGGCACCGCTGATGCCGCCGCCGATGACCAGCAGATCCCAATCGGTAATGCCCAGCCGGTTCAGCTTGTCCTGGCGGCTCAGACGTTCCACGGTCCGCCATCCTGCAACAGCTTCCCTGGATTCATGATGCCCTTGGGGTCGAAATGGCGGCACAGTTCGGCCAGCGTAGCCATACCCAGCGGGCCTTTCTCGGCGGCGAGGTAAGGGGCGTGATCGCGCCCCACGCCGTGCTGATGGCTGATGGTGCCACCGTGTGCCACGATCGCTTCCGAGACCCTGGCCTTGTAGCGCTTCCAGCGGGCCATGTTGGCGTCGTAGCCGCCCGCTGCCGTGGGCCAGACAAAGGTGGAGTAGATGCTGCTGCCCTGTGCATAGAGATGGGAGAGGTGGGTAAAGGCATGCACCCGCTCGCCGTCCTCGGCAAAGGCGTCGCGGGCGGCTTGCTCCATGGCCAGCATCAGGGGCTTGACGCATGGCCAGTCCACGGCAGTTTCTATGGTGTCGGCGCTGTAGCCGTGTTCCCACAGGGTATTGCGCAGATACGGGCCCTTGAAGCGGTTCTGCGCCCAGCGGTCGCCCAGGCTGCGGCCGATGTAGACACCGCCATGCTGGCGGGTAACTCGCCTGGCCTCGGACAACGCGTGCCTGGCGGTAGCGGGTGTGGCGGTCAGGCCCAGCATCAGCAGGCATTTTTCCTTACGGCAGCCGCGCCAGCCCAGATAGCGCTCCAGCCAGGCGATCAGGTTGGCGTGCCCGGCCAGGGCAAGGTTGGTTTCGGTTTCGATGGCATTGGAGAGCCGCAGCATGGATAGCGGCAGTTTCATCTGCACCAACTGCCGTACGGCTGCTTCTGCCGCATCCCAATCGGGGAAGAACAGGCCATGGAAGCTCTCGTGGCCGGCCAGCGGTGTGACCCGCATGACCGCCTCGGTCAGCACTCCAAAGCGACCCTCCGAACCCAATACCAGCTCACGCAGGTCGGGGCCGGCGCTGGAGGCGGGCAGGGTGGGCATATTGAGCGTGCCGATGGGGGTTTCCATGCGGCCGCCGGCAAACAACTGTTCGATGCGCCCATAGCGTAGCGATTGCTGACCCGATGATCGGGTGACGACCCAACCACCGACAGTGGAATATTCAAACGATTGCGGGAAGTGCCCCAGGGTATAGCCTTGCGCGCGCAATTGGGCTTCGAGTACGGGACCGGCTGTGCCGGCGCCAAACGTGGCGAGCTGGCTGACGGTATCGAGATGCAGCAGCCGATTCATCCGCGTCAGGTTCAGCGACAACACCGGGCGTGGCGATACCGGGCAATCGAGGTGGCCGGCCACGCTGGTGCCGCCGGCAAAGGGGATCACGATCCAATCTGCAAGTTGTGCCATTGCCAGCAGTTCCTGTACCTGCTCGCTGGTCTCGGGGTAGGACACCCCATCGGGCACGGTAGGCGTGGTGCCGCAGCGCTTGCGCAGCCAGTCCGGGTAGCTCTCGCCCAGCGCCACGCTAAGCCGTACGACCGGGTCGGTACGGATCAAGGGGTGTGCTGGCAGGCGGGAGGGCGGGATGGCCGCCAGCAAGGCCTGCTGCTCGACATCCTGTTGTGGCCGGCCTGGGCCCAGCTTTTCCAGCAACATGGTGGTGGCCTTGTCGCTCAGGTTCATGGTGGTGGTGGTTTCTCCCCAACCGTTCCAGCGTCGCATGGCTTATGCTCCCGATCTCCCGCACGATGCGGATTGTTTATCTGTCAGTACTCTAGTTCAGTGATGCCGCCCAGCCATTTCGTTATTCCGCCAATCGCTTGTGCTATCGCGCCAATCCCTCGCGTGGTGGCGCCCTATGCCCGCACACTGTGGGACGCTGCGCGCAATGAGGGGGTGGCAGAGTCGCTTTTGCTGGCTGCGGCGCCCATGCCACAGGGTGAGGCCGACATGCCGCTGGCCGATTACCTGGCGATGTTCGAGGCGGCACTGGCCGCCACGGACCCCTTGTTTGGCTGGCGCCTGGGGCAGCAGGTGAAGCCGACCACCTATGGTGTCAATGGCATCCTGCTGCTGGCCTGCCCCACCCTGGGGTTGGCACTGGAGCAGGTATTGCGATTCGAGGCGCTGGTACATGACCTAGGGCGGTCTAGCCTGTTGCAGCAAGAGGGTGTGGCGGTTTACAGCTGGCGCAATGACATGGCCTCGCATGCGGTGGCCGGCGCCTTGGCCGAGTCGGTGTTCTCTGGCATCAAGACGTGCGCCGAGTGGCTGGCGGGCCGTCCGGTAATGCCGATAGCCCTGGAGTTTACCCATGCCGCACCGAGTGGCAGCAGCCTGGCCAGCCTAGCTGGGGTGGAGGTGGCGTATGGCTGCCCGATCAACCGGGTGGTGTTCCCGGCTGAGCTGCTGGCCTTGCCTATACCGCAGGCCAACAATGGCTTGCTGCCACTGCTGCAGGGCCACGCAGAGGCGCTCTTGCGTGAGCGCCACCAAACCGAGCCTGCCATCGTGGGGCAGGTACGGCAGGTAGTGCTGAACAACCTGGGGGAGGGCGGCCTCAAGCTAGCGGATGTGGCGCAAGCCCTGCATCTCTCCACCCGCACCCTGCAACGCCGGCTGACCGAGGCGGGCATGGCTTTCCAGGATCTGCTCGATACCACCCGGCATGAGCTGGCGCGGCATTACCTGGTCAGTTCTGCCATGCCCATAGGTGAAATTGCCTACCTGCTGGGTTATCGCGACCCGGCGGCCTTCCATCACGCCTTCAAAGGCTGGCAGGGCGAAGGGCCGGGTAGTTTCCGGGGTCGTAGTCAGCGCCCGGAGAGCCTGCTTTGAGCGCAAGTCATTGGGTGGTGACGGACGGGGCAGGCACTCGGGCAACCCTGGTGCTAGGGCTCGGCGCGACCTGATCCGTTAGGATCTTCCTGATGTTATCCCCCGACCTAGCCGCCGTTCGCCATCATTTTGACTGGGCTGCGGCTTTCAATTCATCACAGGCGCTGAGTCATAAAGCGCACAGCTGGCTGGCCTATGAATATTCAAAAATCAGAATATTCTAATTCATATGATAGGCTTGCTCCAAGCCAGTTGATGCGGCTGTATATCTGCTCTCTGGAGTGCGATTGCCCTTGGTTTTTTTCCATGGCTGACTAAGCTCAGTAGGCCAGTGCTATCAGCGCGTAGCCGCCATTAAGAACGGTTATCACACAATTCACTTTTCCTGGGGGATGGGATGACTGGGAGCAGGCAATGATATCTACCCGCAGCATCAGCGCGACGCTGAATACGCTCTTTGTGCTGATCGTGACTCTCGTTCTGGTAACGATGGGGGGTTACAACCACTACACCAGCAAGGCACGCTTGGAGCGGGGGCTACAAGAACAGGCCGATGCGCTTGCGGTGCGGCTTCAATTGAGCCTGCCTGCTGCCATCTGGAATTTCGACAAGACCCAGATAGGCCAGGTGTTGGAGGCGGAGATGGTTTCGCCTACCTTTAACGGCATCCAGCTGGTGAATGGCAAGGATTACCTCAGCGGCCTGACCCGGGGCACGGACGGTAAAGCCACCAATGCAGCTGCCGATGCCAAGATCAGCGGTGTGCTGCGCGAGGTGCAGCTGCAGTTTGATGACAATGGCCAAAAGAAGAACGTTGCGACGGCCAAGATCTATGTGGACCAGGGATCGGTGGATGCCGCACTGAAGCAGAGCATGATCGTGCTGGCAGTACAGATCGTGATTGCCGACCTTGTGCTCCTATTCGCCCTCTCTGCCGCGCTGTCTGCTGTGGTGCTGCGCCCGCTCAAGCGGCTTAACAATGCGCTGAAGGAGATCGCCTCGGGCGAGGCTGACCTGACACGCCGCCTGGCGATCATAGGCAAGAATGAATTTGCCGATGTTTCGCAATCATTCAATGTATTTGTGGAACGCCTTCAGGGGGTGATGCGGCAGGTGTCCGATACGGCGCCACAACTGGCCGCAGCGGCTGAGCAGACCAGCCGCATCATGGAGCAAAGCAGCGCCGGCATACAGCTGCAGCAGGAAGAGAGCGAGGCTGTGGTGGTGGCTGCGGGTGAGCTGAGCAGGCAGGTACACGAGATATCGGTCAACACCAGTGCTGCATCCGATGCGGCCAACTATGCCGATATCGAGGCTGAGAAAGGCCAATCGGTGGTAAGCGCCGCCATCAGCACCATCAGTGAAGCCACGAATGAGGTCGAGAACGCCGCCCATGTGATTGCCGAGTTGGCGACCAATAGCGAGAAGATCGGCAGCGTGCTGTCAGTGATCAACGAGATTGCCAAGCAGACCAACCTGCTGGCGCTGAATGCCGCGATCGAGGCTGCCCGCGCAGGCGAAGCCGGCCGTGGCTTTGCCGTGGTGGCGGACGAGGTGCGCACCCTGGCTAACCGTACCCACGACTCCACGACAGAGATACAGCAAGTGATTACCGAACTGCAGAACGGTACCAGCCGCGCCGTTGCGGTGATGTCCATCAGCAAGGAAAAGGCTGATATGGGCCTCAAGCGTGCCCGTGAGGCGGGGGGCGTGATCCAGCACCTGGCCGAGTCCGCCCGCAAGATCGCCGAATTGAACGAGGAAATCGCTGCGGCCTCCAGTCAGCAGGAGGTGGTGGTGGTGGGCGTGACCGACAGCATCCGCGAAATACAGAAGGTTGTCAGCGAGGCTGCTAATGGCTCGCGCCAGACAACGATTGCCAGTGAGGAGGTAGCCCGCCTGGCCGTGCGTTTGCAGGCCACTGTGGAGCAGTTCAAGGTTTAGACCAATGAGGGATACATCCATGATACGTCGCAAGTTCACCCTGGCTCTGGGCGCTTTGCTCGCAGCGATAGCGTTGCTGCCAGCGCAAGCAGACAGCAAGACCATCACCCTGGCATCATTGGAATGGCCACCGTACACCGGCGCCAAGCTGACTGAGCAGGGCGCCAGCGTGGCCGTAGCCAAGGCGGCTTTCAAGGCCATGGGCTACGAGTTGAAGGTACAGTTCTTTCCGTGGAGCCGTGCCGTGCAGTTGGGCAAGAGTGACCCCGGCTATGCGGGGTATTTTCCCGAGTACGACTCGGCTGACCTGCGCAAGGAATTCACGCTGTCTGACCCCATGGGCAATGGTCCGCTGGGTCTGGCGCAGCGCGTAGATGCCCCATTCAGCTGGAGCAAGATCACCGATCTGTCTGCCAAGAAAATAGGCGTGGTGCAGGACTATGTGAATACCACCGAGTTTGACGCACGCGTGGCATCCAAGCAGCAGAAGGTCGACGTGGCTATCGACGATGGCAAGAACCTGGTCAAGCTAGGTGCAGGTCGCTTGGATCTGGCCGTGGTCGATAGCAACGTCTTTAACTACCTGATGAAGACCGATCCCGAACTCAAGCCCTTTGCAGGCAAATTGACCATGAACGCCAAAGTGCTGGAGGACAAAAAGCTATTCATCTGCTTCAAGAAAGATGCCGAGGGCCAGCGTATCGCCAAGATATTCAACGAAGGCCTGAAAAAAATAGACGTGAACGCCATTATGGCCAAGCGTCTGGGTGGCTGATAGCCAACACATAACCATCAATACGGCGGGCCCGAATGGGCCCAGTGCTTAGTATAAGGAGTGAGTAATGGGCAAAAAGCTGATTCTGTCTGGATTGCTGGCAGTGGCCGGCTTGGCGGTACAAGGCGCTGATAAGCCTGCTTCGATAAAGCTCTGTTTTGACAATGTAGAGGTTTATCCCTGGGTGGTGGAAGGACGGGATGGGCTCAATATTGTCCAGCTGAAGATGGCGGCACAAAAGGTGGGTGTGAAGATCGAGTTTGTGCGTACACCCTGGGCGCGCTGTTTGGATGACTTGGGCAAAGGCAATATGGATGGCGCCTTTGCTGCTAGCTTCAAGACCGACCGCCTGGCAGTAGGCTTTTACCCCGGTGCCAGTGATAAGGCCGATGCCACCAAACACATGATGATGGACGGCTATTCGCTGTATAAGGCCAAGGGCAGTAATATCAATTTTGATGGCAAGACCATTGCCAACCTGACCAGTGCGGTAGGTGCCCAGCAAGGCTATTCCATTGTGGATCAGCTCAAGGGCATGGGTGTGCGGGTAGACGATGGCACACGCAGCGCTGATGACACCCTGCGCAAGCTGGTAGCCGGACGTTTGCAGGCTGTGGCACTGCAGACGCTCGAAGGTGACAACTCCATCCAGCAAGCGGAATTCGCCGGCAAGGTAGAGAAAGTCAGCACGCCGCTGGTGGAGAAGCCCTATTACCTGATGTTGTCCAAGCAGTTTGTGGGCAAGAACGCCGACTTCGCCAAGGAACTCTGGAATGCTGTGGCGGCAGCACGCGAATCACCGGAATACAAGAAGGCTGTCAGCAGCTTCAAGTAGCTGTTAGGGCTTGTGTAGAATCCAATGCCCGGCTTGGACCGGGCATTGTTGTTTGACCTTCCCCCACTCGGTCTACCACTCATAATTTAGCAATCTGAGCGGTTGGGGGTTGATGCCTTTCCCGGTATTCCAGCCGGCCACCCAGGGCGTCGATACGGGCGGTGGGCTGGTTGTCGGCGTCCAGCTCGTAGCGGGTGCGATGGCAGCGGTAGCAAATGGGTACCCTCCGACCCGCTGCAGCTAGGTATCAATGTAGATCTATCGGCCATGCAAAAAACAAGCCCCCCAAGGTTTTCTAGGTTTTGAGAGGGCTAATTAACTAGGCCGGCTTGATTACCCCTGCCTGAGAGGCAGGCACGATATTAAATCCATGAAGCCGCACTGTCTGCAGCTTCTCTGCAACCTCTGAGCCAATAAAAATGACATTTATCAATGATATTTCATTAGACATGAATATGTTGGGGAGTGATCTGCTTTGAATGGCCAAATCCCAGATCTTCTTTATTTCGCCATTTTTTCGCACGTCCAGTTTGGATTTCTCTATGTCAACAATGTCCTTCTGGAGTTTCGTTATGGGTAGTCGAATAAAGAAGTAATCTTGATCAACGATCGATACTCCCTTTTGATTTACTACCGTAAGACTTGATATTTCCCAGTCCTCCAGCCCAAAGGGCATCATCAGAGACAGCAGTCGTGCTGAAATTATTTGTCCGTTGAAGTCGCTTGCAAGATCGAAAGCATACTTCTTGTCTTTTGATATTAAAACCAGTTTTTCTGGGAGTTTTGCCGGAAGATCGGGCGGTGCGGCAAAGTTCCAGTCGTATTCCATGGCAACATTTGCACCGCCCTCAATGAATTTCTCATGCAGCATGCCATTAATAAAAACAGGGCGACCGACTCCCTCTTTCCTTTCAAAAACATAGTACATTGTCACTCCTTTACTTTAGGCGCCCACATGGAGCCTTGGTGCTGATTCGTCCAGTATTGATCTTTTTCCGTAGGCTTATTTGCAAAGAAGAAACCCGTCGCCTTGCTTCAGCCGCCGTAATTGCACCGGAATTATAACTACGTTCAATCCTTCCAAGCTTGTCACTTACCATCTGTGAATAATTACCATGGCTACCACAATGGTAGACTTTTTTCCCATTTGCGGCGGCTTGGCTTTGGCTGTCAGGCACCAACAGTCCGTTTGCAGCTTTGTCTCGCTGTCCTTGCAAGCCGATTTTATCCAAGAATGATTTCTTTTTCGCCCATATCTCTTCCGGAATCAAGTGGTGCGCTTGATGGTGATCTCCAACTGGGCCGCCAAGTGCGGCATTGAGCACGGAGCTACTGAGCCCCAGTGGATCTATCCAATCAATAGGATTCACGCTGTATTGGTAGACGTTCTCCCCACCCGCCAACCCAATCGGATCATTCGATACAAACCGCCCCACATCCGGATCGTAGTACCGGAACCGATTGTAATGCAGCCCCGTCTCCGCGTCGAAGTACTGGCCCTGGAACCGCAAAGGCTGCACCTGGGCGTGCTCGAAGGCAGCCGGGTCGGCTAGCTGTCGTGTCTGTGCCGCGCCGTCCGCCGCAACCCACTCCACCGTGGCCGTATTGCCCCAGGTCTTGTAGCTGGCCTGCCAGACGATATCGCCGTTGGCTGCCGTCAGTTCTTGCGGCGTGCCCAGGTGGTCACACTGGTACCAGGTGATGGTTACCGGATTCAGCGGTGCTTTGCTGGGGCCAGCCTGGGCTTGGGATGTCTGCTGGAGGAAGTCCGCATCGTCCGGTGCCAGGCCGTGTTGCTGGCTGTAGGTCGCCTGGGCCTGGTCGAAGAAGGCGATCCGTTGCGCCATCCAGTCGGCTGGCTGGGGTGGCGCAAGGGTGGTGTCCTGGGCAGCGGTACGCCAGCTTAGCCGGGCCAGGGGGATAAAGCTGTCTGGCTCGTAGACGGTGGTGTGGGTTTGGCTGCGCTGGGCCGGGTCGGCGGCCTGTGGGTTGACCACGATTTCCTGCAGCAGCCGGTTACCGTCCCACACAAACCAGGCGCTGTGGCCGGGAGGGGTATGGGCAGGGGCGTCGGTGGGAGCGCCAGCCGGCGCAATCCAGTCACGGCTCTGCCGGCTCATGCGGCGGCCCAGGGCGTCGTAGCCGTAGTGGGTTTCGGTGATCCGGTTGGCTTGGCCTGGCCCCTTGCTGCGGGTAGTGGTGGCTTTTACCAGCTGGTGTTCGGCGTTCCATTCCAGTTGCAGCACGGTGCTGTTCTGGCTGCTGCCGCTGCGCTTTTCTACCAGGCGGCCGTGGCTGTCATAGCGGTAGCGCTTGTCCTCAAAGACGGTGACGCGGTTGTCCTTGAGCGGGCTGTGGCTGTTGGCCGGCAGCAGGTTGTGGGCGGGGTCGAACTCGAACTGTTCGGCCAGCTTGGGCCCGGTGGTGAAGCGGATGCGGGAGAGGGCGTCGTAATGGTATTCGGTACGGCCACGGCGGGCGTCGTTGATCTCCAGCACCTGGCCGGCGCGGTCGTAGCGCCAGTGGCGGGCGATGCGGCTGCCGTGCTGGGCGCCGACACCAACCTGGGGCTGCTGGCCCAGGCTCCTGGCGCTGACGCGGTGGTCCAGCAGCCGGCCCATGGCGTCGAGCTGGAACTGGCTGTGCAGGCTGCCTTGGCTACGGCTCACTTCGCGGTGCAGGGCGTCGCGCTCGATATCGGCGATCAGCTCGCCGTCGAGGTTGATCTGGTGCAGGTGGCCGCTGCCATACATCAGCCAGTTGAGGGTACGGCCATCGGGCAGGGTGGTGGCGATGCGGTTGCCCAGGGGGTCGTACTGGTGGCTCAGCTGCTGTACCCGAGGTTGCCGCTTGCCTTCTTCGTCACGCCAGTGGGTGGTGTGGGTTTCCTGCAGCAGGTTGCCTAGTGGGTCGTAGGCGAAGTCGATGGCGGCGTCGGCGTTGCTGGTGCGGCGCAGTTGTCCGGCGGGGTCGTACTGGTAGCGGGTGCGTTGCAGTGCCTGGCCGCTGGCCTGGGTATGGCGGGCCAGTAGTTGGCCCAGGGCGTCGCGCTCGAACCGGGTGAGGATGCTGTCCGGGTGGTGGGCCGGCAGTTCGCGCTGGGCCATGAGCTGGCCGGCGGCGCTGTAGGCGTAGGCGCTGAACTTGCCTTCGAAGTTGGTTTCGGCCACCAGCCTGTCCAGGGCGTCGTACTGGAACTGCCAGGGTGTGCCGTTCTGGTTGATCAGGCCCACCAGGCGGCGGTGGGTGTCGTAGCGGTATTCCAGCCGGCCACCCAGGGCGTCGATGCGGGCGGTGGGCTGGTTGTCGGCGTCCAGCTCGTAGCGGGTGCGGTGGCCCAGGGCGTCGATGTGGGCGATCAGGCGGCCGGCTGGGTCGTATTCAAAGCGTTCGCTACCGCCATCGGGGTAGTCGATGGACTGCACCCGGCCGGCCATGTCGTAGTGGTAGGTGGTGGTGGCGCCCAGGGCGTCGGTTTGGCTGCTGAGCCGGCCACGCTCGTCATAGGCGAAGCGGGTGGTCTGCTGCGTGCAGTCGGTATAGGCGGTCAGCAGGGCGCGCTGGTCCCACTCCAGCCGCTTGTTGCCGCCCTTGGCGTCGATGATGCGTATGGGCAGACCGCGTGAGTCCAGCTCGAAGCGGGTGGCGTTGCCGGCTGGGTCGATCTCGCCGATCAGGTTGCCACGTGCGTCGTATTCCAGGCTGGTAGCTTGGCCCAGGGCGTCAATCAGCTGGGTGGGGAGTTCCAGTTCGCTATGCCAGAGCACCTGGGTGCTGTGGCCCAGGGCGTCGGTCACGGCCAGGGGGCGGCCTTTGCCGTCCAGGGTGTAGCGGGTGGTGGTGCCGTCCGGGTCGATGGTGGCCACAAGGTGGCCGTATTGATTGAGTTCAAAGATGGTGCGGCCGCCCAGCGCGTCGGTCAGGCCGGTCCAGCGGCGTTTGTCGTCGAAGTGATAGAGGGTGGCCCGCTCGTCGGAGGTGCCCTGGGCTTCGATCACCTTGGTGTGGCCGCTGCTGTATTCGAAGACCCATTGCTGGCCGACGTTGCTCCAGTGGCGTATGACCTTGCCACCGGCGTCGTAGCGGTCGTATTCATAATGGGCCTGCAGGGCGCCTGGTACGGTGTGGCCGACCATGATGTGGTCGCGCCATTGGTAGCGCCGGGCTTCGCTGCCATCGCGCACCACGCTGATCAGGTCGCCTTCCGGACTGTATTGGTAGGCCACCAGCACCTGCGCCTGCAGCGCGATCTGGTCGCGTTGGGCGATCTCCAGCCGCGCCATCACGCTATCGGCGATCTGCTGGCTACGGAGTTCTGCCGCTATCGCGCTGCCGCTGGCGCCCTGGTTGGGGCTCAGCCCGCATAGCAGGCTGACGCGCAGCAGGCGGCCTGCCGGGCTGTAATCCAGTTGCAGGGCTTCGCCGGTGCTGTCCATCAGGTAGCAGGGCTGGGCTTGCAGGGCGGGCTTGGGGCCCTTGGGGCGGGCGGCGATGGGCTGGTATTCCAGCCCGATGCGGTTGTCGTTGGCATCGGCCAGGCCGCTGCACAGCCACTGATCCAGCCTTTGCGGGTGGCGTTGGCCAAAGAACAGGCGCGAGCCATCGCCCGATACCAGGCTGTATTCGCCTGCGGCGCTGCGTGCCAGGGTGATCTGCTCATAACGCGAGAAGAAGCTGCGGCCGGGTGCCACGCGGGGGAAGCGGATGCGGCGGCCGGTGGTTTCGACCAGTTCCATCACTTCGCCGCCGTCGCTCTCTTCCAGCCGCATGCCGTACATTACGGCCCAGCCTTGGCCAAACCAGCCGGTTTCGCGGCTATTGCTGACGTAATTGCGCTGCCATACCAATGGCAGGGGGCCGGGCAGGCTGAAGTCCAGCTCGCTTTCGCCAGCCAGTACCTTGCAACCCAGCACCGGGTTGACCGGGCTGCCGGTCGTGGGGCACAGCGGGCAGACCTCGCCATCGCCATCGGCCTTGCCCTTGTTGTGGGAGTCCTTGTTGGTGGGTGGGGTGGGGGCGTCGCCTTCCTGCTTGGGTGCGGCCGGTGCTTTCTCTGGGGTCTTGTCCTGGCCCTTCTGGCGGCGTTCTTTCAGTTTCTTAATCACATCCTTGAAGGAATCACCGTCCTTCAGGCCCATGCCCTTGAGCTTCTTGGCCAGGCCTGCACCCAGGTCCATGGCCTTGCCACCGGCCTTGGCTGCCTTGGCGGCTTTTGCGCCGGCTGCGGCGGCATTGGCGGCGCCACCCGATACCAGCGCAGCCGCCACCTGTATGGCCACTTCGGTCATCAGGCCGCCCAGTGCCTCGCCCATGGCTTCGGGTTTGTCGGCGATATCCTGCATCTGGGCGGCCAGCGCGCATAGTGCTTCCTCGCCCAGCTCGCTGGCCAGGTCTTCTATGCCGTTAACGATGTCGTCGATGGACAGCTCTTCATTGACGATGGCGCTGCCCACCTCGGCGACTTCGCGCACGGTGCCGGTGATGGCATCCGCCACCGAGTTGACCGCGCCCTTGATGGCCCTGCCGGCAGACTTGAGCCCCTCCCAGGAGAACAGGCTGGCGGCGGCGCTACCCGCATCGGCCGCCATGTCGCCATAGCCCTTGACGGTATCCAGTGCACCCGTGCCGATATCCTTGACGAAACCGCCGGGCCGTTCGCTCAGTTGGTTTTTGGAGCCCTGCTTCAGCCGCTCGAACTGTACCCGCAGCATGGCCAGGCATTTCTGCGAGGGGCTGCCGGCGTTGACGGCGGTGTAGACCTTGGCCTTGGCATTGCCATTGTTGATGGTGCCGGCATGCTGGTGGTGTATCTGCCAACCTGGCCCCACCTTCACCGTGCTGCTTTTCTCGGTGGTCTTGAACTTGCCATTCCAAGTTTTGGAGGTTTTGCCTACGCCACCGGGTGGGCCACCCAGGCAGTGGGGCACGTGCGAGGTGCTGATGTAGAGCGGGTACTGGTTGCCGTTGCCGTGGCTGGCCGTATCCACCGCCGTATCAAACGTGGCGTAGGTCACAAACGGCAGCAGGATCATCGGCTTGCTGGGGTCCGGCGCAATCATGTCCGGTTCGCAGGCGATGGCCGAGTGCTCGACGCGTTTCTCGGCGATGTATTCATTACCCATGTTTGACTACCTATGTTCACTACTTAGGGCAGCTAACAAAACCGTTCTGGCTTGCTGGTGCGAATGGGTCGTCCCAGGTGTTGCCTAGGTGCGTTCGCCCAGCCTGAACTGCGACACAAGGTTTTGTCAGCGCCCCGGATTATTCGGCGGAGTCGCTGGCGCAGCAGCGGATCAACTGATGACTTCGATCTGCAGTTCCGGCCCCAGCTCGTCCAGCTGGACGATGCGGCGCCAGGTCAGCTCCAGCACGCGGGCATCCAGATCAACCAGCACGGTGTCGATATCCATATCGAGCGACATGCTCAGGTCCGTGGGACTGCGCAGGAACAGGAATGGCCGGCTGCGTGGCAGCACATACTCCTGCCGCCCTTCGGGCAGCAGATTGGCCAGAACCAGGGTTTCGCCGCCCTTGAGCGCAAACGGCAACCATTGATCGGCCGGTGCTTGTTGCCAGTGCGCCATGTCGAAATCGCTGGGATAGCCTTGCTGCTCGGGCTTGATCGGCGCCATGCCATCCAGATATTGGGTACGGCCCCGCCACCAAGCTGGGAAGGCGCCCAGGCCGGCTGGCGCGATATCCTCGCCTGGCGTACCGATGGCTTGCTGCGGATACTCGATACGTGGTGCCTGCAGGGTGTCGAGCTGTGCTACTCGCTCGTCCAGTGCCTTGCGCTGCGCCTTGGTCAGCGTGATGTGTGGCTGCTCGCCCAGCCAGCCAGTGCCAGGGGGGTTCAGGCCATAGGCCGCCACGGTCATCTCACCCTGCTCATTCAGCAGTTCAAAGTGTCCACCATAGGCGTGCTCATACAGCAGCGGCGTGCCGGTGGTGGGTTCGGCATCGGTCAGCTTCCAACGGCCCAGCAGGGTTTTCTGCCAGCGGCGCGGGCCATACAGGCGCAGGGCTTTTTTCCAGTCGCCGATGGCGATGCCCGCCAGCCAGCTGTCGCTGGGCTGGGCTATCTGCGCCGTGCCGGTCACGATGACCTCACATTTGGGCTTGTAGGGAATCAGATCAGTGGGCAGCAGCACGCTGCTGCGGTCCCGTTCGCCCAGATGGACATCGCCCAACCGCACAGGCCGCTGCTGGTGCAACTGCACCACCGCACCGGTATCACGCAAGCCGTACGACTGCTTGAGCACGACGATCTGATAACGGCGGCCATTGAACAGCATGTGTTCAAAGCTGAATACGCTGAACGGCGTGGTGTTGATGGTTTCGACACTCATGGCTTAGTTCACGTCAATCAGCTTGCCGTCCAGATCCACAATATCGCTGCCCACGATATTGACCTTCTTGCCGTTCAGACTAATGCTGCCGTCCTGGTGCATGGTCAGCGTGGAGGCGCCTGTCTTGAGGGTGATGGACTCCCCGGCCTCCAGCGTGATGCCCTTGCCAGCCTGCAGGTGATAGGTCTGGCCTACATTGGCCTTCCACGAGACTCCCACCGAGTCCATGCGGCCCAGCACCACATTGCTGACCATGGCCGCGCCGACGTTGATGTTGTACGCCGCGCCGATGTTGACCATCTTGGCGAGGCCGACATTCTCCATAAAGGCCAGGCTGATGGTTTCGCGCTTGAACGCACCGATCTGTATCGTGTGGTTCTTGCCTATGGTCTGACTGCGGCTCTGGCCTATGGTGACGGTCTCGTTCTTGCCCACGTTTTCTGTACGGTTGCCACCGATGGTGATGGTCTCGTTCTTGCCCACATCCTCGGTACGGTTTTCACCGATGCTGATGGTCTCGTTCTTGCCCACATCCTCCGTGCGGTTGTCGCCAATCGAGATCTTCTCGTTGTGGTCCACCCGCTCGGTGCGGTCGTT
>NZ_JAUFPU010000003.1 GCF_030409555.1 Chitinimonas viridis | reverse complement strand
AACTTCTTCGACAGGATCGTGGTGATCGCGGCGGTCAGCGTGGTCTTGCCGTGGTCAACGTGACCGATGGTGCCAACGTTTACGTGCGGCTTAGTCCGCTCGAATTTCTCTTTTGCCATTTTGGAGTCCTTGATTGCGAATAGAAACGTATCAAGCGATGGTGCCCATGGGCAGATTCGAACTGCCGACCTCTCCCTTACCAAGGGAGTGCTCTACCCCTGAGCTACATGGGCATTCCACACAAAACAGATGGAGCGGGTGAAGGGAATCGAACCCTCGTCGTAAGCTTGGAAGGCTTCTGCTCTACCATTGAGCTACACCCGCTCGACAAGACCTCTAAACCCACTTGCCACGCGGAGCACTTCACACCGCGACGCTACCTACTTCTGAATTCTGGTGGAGGGGGAAGGATTCGAACCTTCGAAGGCAGAGCCGTCAGATTTACAGTCTGATCCCTTTGACCGCTCGGGAACCCCTCCTGAATGAGCGGCGCATTATGGTGATGCTTTAGCGCCCTGTCAAACACTTCGTGCAAAAAAATCCCACAATTTCGCTAAGTGGTTGTTAGGCATCAACATTGCTTAGGAGCCTCATCATGCAAAACAAAGCAAACCCCAAGACCCGCCCACCACGCAAACAGCGGGGAAATGCCCTGCTTATCTTCTTTTTGCTGGTTGCGATGGGGATGTTGAGCCTGCTGGTCAGCAAATTAGGCAGCCAACCCGGCCTGCTGCAGCAAAACCAAGTAGATCAGGACAGCATGAATGAGGCACGGCAGGCCCTAGTAGGCGCCATTCTAAGCGCTCCACGGGCCGACGCCCGTCTACCGGCGGATCTGATCGTCAACGATGATACATTCGTCACAGCACGCCTGAACTACGCCAGATACGCCCTAAAACCAGCAAACGAAACCGGCAATGCGCTTTGGTACGCTGCGTCAGGCTATTCCCTGCTAGATACAGACAGCACTCACTGGCTCAGCCTCTGTGACGCGGCCCAACCAGCCGCCAACGATATTGCCATCGCGATCCTTTCGCCCTCTGAACCGCTTACCACACAGACAGGTCGCGCCCCATCAGCACCAGCTGCTCAGTATCTGGAAGGCGTAACAGGAACCCCCATCGGCTGCACCGCCAATCCCAGCAACGCAGACAACAACCGCATTCTGGTCCGCAGCGCATCCTCCGTTACATTTAATGATCAACTGCTAGTGATCAGTCGCAAGGAGCTACTATCGATGCACGCAGGTCTGGCATATCGAGAGATAGCTACTCGCCTCGCCAATTACGCTCAAAGCAATGGCGATGCATACCCTGACAATGCGACCTTCAGCGCAGCAATCAACACCCCCCCACTACCAACATGGTTGCTCGACGACACAAGCACGCCTGGAGAATGGATAGATGCCCTCACCTACAACCAAGTAGCCACGCAGCAAGCCACCCTGCAAATACCGGGCTGCGCTCCCATTACTTTGGCGTGGGACAGCACCACTAGCACCAACATTCTCACCCCACCAGGAAACCCGCAATGCCCCTAAGCCTTCGCCTCAAAGCCTCGCGCTCTTGCTTAGGCTTCACACTGGCCGAAGTAGCCACTGTCATGGTGATTGTCGCCCTGGTACTCGGTGGCATCATGATGAGCCTGCCAACGCAGATAGAGAATGCCCGCATGAGCGAAGCACGTAGCCTCTCCGACAATGTGCGGAGCGCACTCCTGGGCTACGCCATCCAAAATCAATTCCTGCCTTGCCCAGACATTACCGGCAACGGACTGGAAGGTCGCGCACCGGCCGGAAACTGTACCAGCAACGAAGGCTGGCTACCCTTTGCGACGCTGGGGCTATCTAGAACTGACCCCTGGGGCAACCGCGTGCGCTATCGGGTCGATCCCGCTTATGCAGACAACGCCGCACCTATTACGCTGGCCACACCGGCCGCCGCGCTGGATGTTTGCACGACGGCCACCTGCACAGCCGTACTGGCTGACAACGTCCCTGCCGTCTGGGTAATGCATGGCGACAACGGCCTGCGCGCTCGCGGTAGCGCATTCAATCTACACTCAGCAATGGAACCGATAGGCGCAGACGAGGCAGCCAATGCTGACGGCAGGAATGCACTTGACACGATCACCAACCCCTGCGCCCCCGCCACGCCGGCACCATGTCGTTTCGTTATGCACGACCCTCAGGAGGCGGCAGCAGTTGGCGGTGAGTTCGATGATGTCGTGAATTGGCTACCACCAGGCATCTTGCTAAATCGCCTTATCGAGGCAGGTACGCTGCCCTAGCTCTTGTTAGCAGCAAACTCAAAGCGCACCCTCCCAGGCCGATTCTCCACCAAGGCCAAGCATCCTCCAGCGGCCGCTGCCATCCGTGCCGCCTGGTACAAGCCCAAACCAAAGCCAGAGGCTGACTCCACTGGCGCCTGCAGCAACTTGGCTGCCAGCGATGCCGGAACAGGCTCGCCATCATCCTCCACCCAAAGGCCGCCGCGTCCATCGAGCCCGGCACTGATCACCAGTTCCTTGGCGACAGCACGCTTGTTCAAGGCATTCTGCAACAGGTTATCCATTACGCAGTCGTATAGCTCCGCCGATACCGGCGGACACTCCAAAGGCAAGGGCTGAAGCGCGATTCCGGCATCGGCATAGCGTATGGCCACGCCCTGCCACCACACAGCCGCAGGCAGCACAGTCTGGCGCCCGAAGTCGCCCTGCGTCGGCGCACTCAACTTCCCCAGTGTCACCTCCAGCCGCCGCCCTATCTCCGGCAACTGCCTGGCATACAGGCTGGCCAGCCTATGCGGGTCAGTGCTGACCTGGGCCGCACCTATCAACCCCTGCAAGGCCTGCAGCAGGTTCTTGATGTCGTGGGTCAGGCGCGCCCCCGTCTCGTACACCGCCTCTATATAAACGTGCTCCGCCAGCCTGGCCTCGCGCTGCTTGGCCAGATAGAGCTGCTCCAGCAGGCGCACCGCCAGCTGCAACTGCAATCTGTGCGCCGTGGTGATCGCCCCACGCGTGCTCAGCACCAGCTGCAAATCCCCTGCCGTCAGCGAGATACCCGCCCCACGCCTGACACCAAACTCCCCCTCCCCACCCGGCCCGCGCCAATGCCCGCCCGCCACCCAGGGCAGCATCAGCAGCTCCCTCAAAGCCGCCTTCAGGAATACCTCAGCATCCGTCTCGCGGCCATAGTGCGCCGTTACCCGTGCCGACCACAGCTCAAAAGGCGAACCCAGCTGAAACAGCTGGGCCGAGAACAAAGCCCCTATGCCCGCAAAGCCCCCCAGCGGATTCCACAGCAAGGCCAGGGCCGCCAGCAGGCCGCCGGTCGCCACCAGCATGGTGGCCAGGGCAGCCACATACTGGTACTGCCAGCCGCGCACCAAGGCCGCAGTGCCCAGCGAGACCAGCAGGGTCAGCAAAAGCAGCAGCAGGCTGTAGAGAAAATCCAGCGGCTGTGCCTGCGGCGGCTCAGCCGCCGGTATGGGCCACACGGCCAACAGCAGCAAGCCTGCTGGCAACAGATAGGACACCGCCCGCGGCCAGGGCGGCGCCTGCAACAGCGCGGCCGGCAACAACTGCAGCCAGAGCAAGAGCAGCACCAGTAAGGCCAGGCCCAGATGCAACCGGCGCAGGCCAGGTGCCGACATTCCTGCCGCCCGCCCGCCCACCAGCGCCGCCACCAGCGCCGCCCAACCCAACAGCAATGCCGGCCCCGCAAACAGCGCCAGGGCCAGCGCCGCCAGCGCCATTCCCGCCAGACCCCAGGCGTTCATGTCCCGCTGGGGCGCATACACCGGTTGCCACAACAAGAGCAGGCCCAATTGCGCCAGCAGCAACAAGCGCAAAGCGGCATGCCCCTGCGGCAGCCAGGCCGCCAGGAACAACAGCCACACCAGCAGCAAGGGCAGCCAACGCAAGCGCACCTCGGGTGCCAGCAGCTTGCGCGACAGAACAGACAGCCAATCTAAAGACATGCACGCTCCGACGATACGCCGACAGGGGCTGTTGAAATCACAACATCAGCAAGAATTAATATGCCAACAGCAAGCTGACAAGCGACTCAAGCTGGACTATAGATATTGGCACATGCATTGCTTAGTGTTTGCTCAGCTCGCCTTCGAGCGAAATTCCCTACAGCAGGAGATTGCCCCCCATGAATTCCATCGCGCGCAAACAGCAGGGTTTCACCCTGATCGAAATTGCCATCGTCCTCGTCATCATCGGTCTGCTGCTGGGCGGTGTGCTCAAAGGCCAGGAGATGATAGAGAACGGCAAGATCAAGAACATGATCAATGACCTGAATGGCACTGCCGCCGCCATGACTTCCTATCGTGATCGCTACCGCGCTCTGCCTGGTGATGACATCGCCGCACTTCCTGCCCGCGGCTGGGCTGCTGCCGTCGCTGGCGATGGCAATGGCTTGGTTGGCGCTGCAGCAGCCAACCCATTCACCACCAACGGCGAAAACATCAACTTCTGGCGCGATCTGCGTTACGCAGGCTTGGTGGCCGGCGACCCCGCAATCGCCACCGTCGCCTTGGGTGGCCTTCCCACCCACGCTGGCAGCGGCCTGATGGGGGTAACCCGTGGTGTTCAGGGCATGGCCGGCGCCGTAGTCTGCATGGGCAATGTTAGCGGCAAATATGCCCTGTCCATCGACCAGCAACTGGATGATGGCGCCAACAGCACGGGCACCATACGGGCTGCGTTGGGCGTAGCGGGAAACAACACCGCACCGGTAGCAGCCATTCCGAATCCGGCAGCGTACAACGAAACCTTGTCCTACACTGTCTGCCGCGCCCTGTAACAAGCGTTAGGCCAGACTATCGAGCCCGCCACCTGGCGGGCTTTTTTCATTCCCCGCTCAACAAACGCCGCTCCGCCCGGCTCAGCATCTCCGGCCCCGCCAGCAGCACCACCACATCGCCGGCCATCAGCACTTCCTCGCTGCCCGGCTCATCAATACGGCGCCCACCACGGCGCAACGTCTTCACCAGCACCCCCATGTCGGCAAGATCCAGGTCCGCCAAGGGCTTGCCCACCGCCGCAGCCTGGGTGTCCAGCGCCACCGAGTGCAGCCTGGGCTGCGCCTGTTCCTCCAGGCTATCGTCGGTCGCGCCACGGAAGAAACCCTTGAACAGGCTGTAACGCGCCTCCCGTGCATCGCGTATGCGGCGCAAAACCCGGTTCAACGGCACACCCAGCAACATCATCGCGTGCGAGGCCAGCATCAGGCTGCCCTCCATGATCTCCGCCACCACTTCATCCGCGCCTGCCGCGCGCAGCCGCTCGATATCGGTGTCATCCCAGGTACGCACGATCACCGGCAGGTCAGGCCGCTCCTCCCGCACCACATGCAATATCTTCAGCGCCGAGGGCGTATGGTCATAGGTCACAATCAAGGCACGGGCACGGGTCAGGCCCGCCGACATCAACACCTCGCGCCGGGTGGCATCACCAAACGACACATTCTCGCCAGCAGCCGCCGCCTCCTTCACCCGCTCCGGGTCCAGGTCCAAGGCATAGATATCTATCTGCTCCTGCTGCAGCAGCCGGGCCAGCGCCTGCCCGCTGCGGCCGTAGCCGCATAGGATTACATGGTCCGAGGTCGCCATGGTCTTGGCCGCCAGCTGGGTCAGCCGCATGGCCTGCAACATCCAGTCCGATGCGATAAAGCGGCGCACGATAGTCTCGGTTTGCTGGATCAGGAAAGGCGCCGCCAGCATCGACAACAAGATGGCCGCCAGCGCCACCTGCTCGGCCACCGGCGGCAGGATGCCCGAGCTGGCTGCCAGCGCCAGTAACACAAAGCCGAACTCCCCCCCCTGCGCCAAAGCAATGCCGGTACGCACCGCCGTGCCAGGGCTACGGCCAAACCAGCGGGTCAGGCCGGCAATGATGGCCGCCTTGCCCACCAGCAGAAACGCAAACACCAGCAGCACCGTCAACAACTCGCGCCAGACCGCCAACAGATCCAGCCGCATGCCCACCGTAATAAAGAACAGCCCCAGCAACAGATCACGGAACGGCCGGATATCCTCCTCCACCTGATGACGGTACTCGGTTTCGGCAATCAACATGCCCGCCAGAAACGCCCCCAGGGCCAGGCTCAGCCCCGCCAGCGAAGTGGCATAAGAGATACCCAGCGTCACCAGCAGCACATTCAGCACGAACAACTCGGTAGAGCGCCCCTTGGCCACCAGATGGAACAACGGCCGCAGCAGCTTGGGGCCAAAGTACAGCAAGATCACCAAGGTCAGGACGATCTTGACCAAGGCCAGCCCCAGCACCAGCCACGGATCGCCACCCGCACGGCCCAGGGCCGGAATCATGATCAGCAGCGGCACCACCGCCAGATCCTGGAACAACAAGATCCCGATGGCGTGCTGCCCGTGTATGGCATTGATCTCCACCCGCTCGGCCAGCATCTTGCTGACGATGGCGGTGGACGACATCGCCAGGGCTCCCCCCAGCGCCAAGCCCGCCTGCCATGGCAGGCCAAACAGTAACGCCGCCCCCATCACCAGCGCCATGCAGCTGACCACCTGGGCCGAACCCAGCCCAAACACCAGGGTGCGCATGGCCGTCAGCTTGGCCAGGCTAAACTCCAGACCCAGGCTGAACATCAGGAACACCACGCCAAACTCGGCCAGCTCAGCCACCTCGGTAGAACTGCGTATCAAGCCCAACGCGTGCGGGCCGATGGCAATCCCCACCAGCAGATAGCCCAGCATGGCCGGCAGCTGGAAACGGCGGCACAAAGTGACCACCGCCACAGCGGCGGCCAGGAGTAGCAGAACGGTCTCAAGCGCATGGTGCATAAAGGCGATCAGTGGCGGTCAACGGAAGAATTATACGAATACGGCAGGCTTTCGCCCGCCCACGCGCGACATTCCGCCCGGGACAGGAACCAAACAGGAATACTGACGTTCCCTTGGCATCCCTTATACTCCCGCCTTATGACTACCCAACACACCCCCAACGCAGCAGAGTTGCTGGCCTTGGCCCGCGATGTGCTGAATATCGAAGCGCAGGCCATACAGGCCGTAGCCGGGCGGCTGGACGACAGCTTTATCGCTGCCCACCAGCTGATGCTGGGCTGCCAGGGCCGTGTCGTGGTGGCAGGCATGGGCAAGTCTGGCCATGTCGGCCGCAAGCTGGCGGCCACCCTGGCCTCCACCGGCACCCCCGCCTTCTTCATGCACCCGGCCGAGGCCGCTCATGGCGACCTGGGCATGATCACCGCCGACGATATCGTGCTGGCCCTGTCCAACTCCGGCGAGAGCGATGAACTGGTCACCCTGCTACCCGCCATCAAGCGCAAGGGCGCCCGGATGATCGCCATGACAGGCAATCCCGACTCCACCCTGGGCCAGGCCGCCGACATCCACCTGAACGCCCGTGTCGAAAAGGAAGCCTGCCCGCTCAACCTCGCCCCAACGGCCAGCACCACCGCCGCACTGGCACTGGGCGACGCCCTGGCCGTCTGCCTGCTGGAAGCGCGGGGCTTTGGCCGCGACGACTTTGCCCTCTCCCACCCCGGCGGCAGCCTGGGCCGGCGCCTGCTGGTGCATGTGCGTGATGTCATGCGCCAGGGCGACGAACTGCCCATGGTCAAACAGACCGCCAGCGTGCGCGACGCACTGTTCGAGATTACCCGCAAAGGCCTGGGCATGACCGCCGTGGTCGACGACCACGGCAAGCTGCAGGGCATCTTCACCGATGGCGACCTGCGCCGCGCCATGGATAGGGAGCTGGACCTCAAAGCCGTGGACATCGCCCAGCTCATGACCCGCAACCCCAAGACCATCGCCGCCCACAAGCTGGCAGCCGAAGCCGTGCAGCTGATGGAGCAGGCCAAGGTCTACGTGGTCCTGGTACTGGATGAAGGCAAACTGGTAGGCGCCCTGCGCATGCACGATCTGTTGCGCGCCGGCGTGGTGTAAGCCCTATACCTCTCTATATCGGATAGCAAGCCGGCGCCCCATGGTGATCTGGCAGACAAGGAAAATACGGTGCTGGAACGCGCACATAACGTAAGACTGATGATATTCGACGTCGATGGCGTCATGACCGACGGCAGCCTCTACTACACCGACAGCGGCGAAGAGCTGAAAGCCTTCAACTCGCTCGACGGCCACGGCCTCAAGATGCTGCGGCAATCCGGCGTAGCGCTGGCCATCATCACCGGCCGCAACTCCCGCCTGGTAGAGCACCGAGCCCGCAACCTGGGCATCGATCACCTGATCCAGGGCGCCCACGACAAGCTGGCCGCATTTGAGCAACTGCTGAGCGACACCGGCTTCAGCATGGCCGATTGCGGCTATATGGGCGACGACGTCATCGACCTGCCCGTCATGCGCCGCGTGGCCTTCGCCGTCGCCGTACCCGACTCCCCCACCCTGGTGCGCCAGCACGCCCACTACGTCACCGGTGCGCGTGGCGGCAACGGCGCCGTGCGGGAAGCCTGCGAAATCATCATGCAAGCCCAGGGCACCCTGGACGCACAACTGGCGCCCTATCTCAAGTGAGCATGCTGCCCGACCGCGCGGCCCGCGCCTTCCCCCTGCTACTGCTCGGCCTCCTCGCCGGCATGGCACTGCTGCTGGACCGCGCCACCAACCTGCCCTACTTCTCGCCCCCCGCCGGCAGCCGCGACCCCGACCTCACCATCAACCGCTTTGTCGCCACCGGCTACGGCCCCGATGGCAAGCCGCTCTACCAGCTGACCGCCAGCGGCATGCGGCACTATCCGCATGACGATCACTCCGAATTTGCGGACGCCCTGCTGGTACGCACCCTGCCCGGCGAGCCCACGCTCACCATCAACGCCGAAAAAGCCCGCATCACCGAAGGCGGCGACCGGGTCTTCTTCGAGCAGGATGTACGCATGCACCGCACCGCCGCAGCCGGCGTAGACGCCATGACTCTCAAGAGCAGCCGCCTGCAGCTGGACATCACCCGCGGCCTGGCCAGCTCGGATGCCCCCGCCGACATGGTGAGCGGCGGCAACCGCATGCGCAGCACCGGCTTTGACTACGACCACCCGAACACACGCCTGAACCTGCGTTCCAATGTGAGCCTCTACTATGCCCCGCCTCAACGCTAAGCTGCTGCTGACCAGCGCCCTGACCCTGCTGGCCCCCCTGGCCCTGGCCGAGAAAGCCGACAGCGGCAAACCCATCAATGTCGATGCCGGCCGCGTCAGCCAGGATCAGAAAACCGGTCGCTCCGTGCTGGAAGGCGGTGTCAGGCTGGTACAAGGTACCCTGTCGCTGGACGCCGACCAGGCCGTGATCACCGAGCAGGCAGACGGCGAACAAACCGTCCAGGCCAGTGGCCGGCCCGTCAAGTTCAAGCAAAAGATGGAAGGCCAGGAAGTCTGGCTGGATGCCCGCTCCGACAAGCTCGACTACGACAGCAAGACCGGCGACGTCAAGCTGACCGGCAACGCCTGGCTCAAGCGCGGCCAGGATGAGCTGAGCGGCAGCCATATCGTCTACAACAGCGTGACCGAGATCTTCCGGGCCGAAGGCAATGCCAGCGCCACCCCCGGCACAGATGGCCGGGTAAAGCTGGTGATACAGCCCAAGAAAAAGCCCGAGAGCCAAGCCAAGCCATGACCGCACGCCTGTCCGCCCAGCACCTGCAAAAGCGCTACAAATCCCGCACGGTGGTCCGCGATGTCTCGCTGCACGTCGATGCCGGCGAAGTGGTCGGCCTGCTCGGCCCCAATGGCGCCGGCAAGACCACCAGCTTCTACATGATAGTCGGCATGGTCGCACTCAACGGCGGCAAGATCTTCCTGGATGACGCCGAGATCACCCACCTGCCCATGCACCAGCGCTCCCGCCTGGGGTTAGGCTACCTGCCGCAGGAAGCCTCCATCTTCCGCCGCATGACCGTGGCCGAGAACGTGCGCGCCATCCTGGAGCTGCATGTCACCAACAGCGAAACAATAGAACGCCGGCTGGACAGGCTGCTGCGCGAGCTGAATATCGCCCACCTGCGCGACAGCAGCGCCCTCTCGCTATCGGGTGGCGAACGCCGCCGCTGCGAGATCGCCCGTGCCCTGGCTGCCAACCCACGCTTCATCCTGCTGGACGAGCCCTTTGCCGGGGTAGACCCCATCGCCGTGATGGATATCCAGAAAATCATCCGCTTCCTCAAGGAGCGCAAGATCGGCGTATTGATTACCGACCACAATGTCAGAGAGACCCTGGGCATCTGCGATCGCGCCTATATCATCAACGAAGGCAGCGTCCTGGCCTCAGGGAGCGCCGAAGAGATCGTCTATAACGACAATGTCCGCCGGGTTTACCTGGGTGAGCATTTCAGGCTTTAGCCTGTTACCGTGTCAGCATGAAACAATCCCTCCAACTCAAGCTCTCCCAGTCACTCACGCTTACGCCACAGCTACAGCAATCCATCAAGTTGCTGCAGCTCTCCACGCTTGACCTGAACCAGGAGATAGAACGCTTCCTGCAGGACAACCCCATGCTGGAGCGCGAGGACGACAACGAGCCGGAAATCCATCCGGTACGCGAGGACGGCAGCCCGGTGGAGGTGGCCGAGCCGCCCCCCTCGCTCGACGAGGCCCCCAGTACCGACACCGCCGAACCCGATTTCGACATGGATGGCGCGCTGGGCGACAGCTACTGGAACGAAAGCGGCGGCGGGCGCCAGCGCGAAGACGACGACGAGTTCGACCCCCAGGCCAACGTCGCCCGCATCAGCACCCTGCGCGAGCACCTGCTGGCCCAACTGGGCCTGCTGCCCCTGAGCCAGCGCGACCATGCCGTGGCCACCCTGGTCATAGACGCGCTGGACGACGACGGCTACCTTGGCCTACCGTTGGTCGAAATCTTTGAGTTGATCCCCGAATCCCTGCGCGACGAGCTGGAAATCGAGCTGGAAGAGCTGCAGGTCAGCCTGCAATTGATACGCCAGCTGGAACCTTGTGGCGTGGGCGCAGTCGATCTCAAGGACTGCCTGAAGTTGCAATTGCAGCAGTTGATGCAGCACGAACCGGCCAGCGGATTGGCACTTGAGATTGTGGCCGAGCACCTCGATTTATTAGCCAACAAGGACTACAGTAAGCTTAAGAAAACGCTGAAATGCGACGACACCGCCCTACGAGCCGCACAGTTGCTGGTACAGCGACTGAACCCCCGGCCCGGAGCAGTGTTCGGCGAGACTGACACCCGCTACGTGGTAGCAGACGTGGTGGTGAAGAAGCTTCGCAACGGCTGGACGGTCCAGCTGAACGAAGCTGCGATGCCCAAACTCAAGGTCAACCAGTTGTACGCCAACATCCTGCGGCAACATCGTGAAAACGGCACCGGCCTTTCCGGCCAGCTGCAGGAAGCCAAGTGGCTGATCAAGAACGTCCAGCAACGCTTCGACACCATACTCCGCGTAGCACAGGCCATCGTCGAAAAGCAGCAGCGGTTTTTCGAACACGGCGAAGTCGCCATGCGCCCCCTGGTGCTGCGCGATATTGCGGAGGAGCTGGACCTGCACGAATCGACCATCTCTCGGGTGACTACCCAGAAATACATGCTCACGCCGCGTGGCATCTATGAGTTCAAGTATTTCTTCGGCAGCCATGTGGATACCGACTCGGGCGGCGAATGCTCGGCCATCGCCATCAAAGCCCTTCTCAAACAACTGATACAGAACGAAGACCCCAAGAAACCACTGAGTGACAGTACGCTGGCCGAAGTGCTCGGCAAGCAGGGCATCAATGTTGCCCGCCGTACCGTCGCAAAGTACCGTGAAGCCTTGCAGATCCCTCCCGTGAACCAACGAAAGTCCCTGTAGCCGCCCCGCAGCTAGGCGGCGTCCTTAACACAAGGAGAGTCGTATGAACCTGACCATCAGTGGGCACCACCTCGACGTAACCCCAGCCATCCGCGAATACGTGCAGACCAAGCTGGAGAGGGTCACCCGCCACTTCGATCATGTGATCGACATGGGCGTCACCCTCAGCGTCGACAAGCTGCAGCAGAAGATTGAAGTGAATGTGCATCTGCGCGGCAAGGATATCCATGTGGAAGCCACCGAGCCCGATATGTACGCCGCCATAGACCTGGTGGCCGACAAGCTGGATCGGCAAGTGTTAAAGCACAAAGAAAAGCGATATGGAGACCGCCACACCGATGCCATGAAGCATCATGTAGAACCGGAAAGCCACGATCAGGCAGCCGCCTGACGGCGCCGTAGCAGCAAAGCGAAAGTGACGAGAGGGAACGGGAACGGTACAGGGACACCGTTCCCGTTTTCCATTCTGATGCAGACCATGCCACACTGGCACCACACCCTCAGCGCAAGCCGACTTTCACGCCTTGTCCTAGCCGCCCACCGGCGTACAATGGCGGCCTATTTCAGCATTGCACAACCATGGCCCTGATCGCCTCACTCCTGCCATTGACCAACGTCTTTCTCGACCTGGACCTGACCAGCAAGAAACGCCTGTTCGAACAGGCCGGCCTCTTGTTCGAGAACAGCCATGGCATCGCCCGCGCCGCCATCTTCGACGCCCTGTTCGCCCGCGAAAAGCTGGGCTCGACCGGGCTGGGCCAGGGTGTCGCCATACCGCACGGCCGCATCAAGGGCCTGAAGGAGGCCGTAGGGGTGTTTGTGCGCCTCAAGCAAGCCATCCCCTTCGAAGCACCGGATGGCAAGCCGGTCAACCTCGCCTTCGTACTGATGGTGCCCGAACAGGCAACCGACCTGCATTTGCAGATCCTGTCGGAACTGGCGCAGCTGTTCAGTGACAAAAAAGTCCGCGAAGCGCTGAGCCAGGCCACCACACCGGAAGACGTGCACCAACTGCTCACCCACTGGCAAGCCTGAGCCCCTGCGGCCGCCAGCCCCGGCCCCGCCCCCGGCACCGTCGCTATCAGGCCTGATACAGAAACGGAACCATGCCCCAAATCACCGTCCGCCAGCTGTTCATCGACAACGCAGAAAAACTGCGCCTGACCTGGCTGGCAGGCCAGAGCGGCGCCAACAATCTGCTGTCCAACGAGGCCGATAATCAGAAACCGGCCCACGCCCTGGTTGGTCACCTCAACTTCGTCCACCCCAACCGCATACAGGTACTGGGCCTGGCCGAAATCGCCTACCTGCAGCAGGTAGAAGCCACCGCCCTGAAAAAATCGCTGGACCACCTGTTCAGCACCGATATGGCGGCCATGATCATCGCCAACGGCCAGCCCGCGCCCGATATACTGCGCGAAGCCTGCGAGCGCGCCCATGTCCCCCTGCTGACCTCGCCCGAACAATCGCCCTACCTGATGGACGTGCTGCGCTTCTATCTGGCCAAGGCGCTGGCCGTCTCCACCAACCTGCATGGCGTGTTCCTCGACGTGCTGGAGGTCGGCGTGCTGATTACCGGCGAAAGCGCCATGGGCAAGAGCGAACTGGCCCTGGAACTGATCTCGCGCGGTCACGGCCTGGTCGCCGACGACGTGGTAGAGCTCTACCGCATCGCCCCCGACACCCTGGAAGGCCGCTGCCCGCCCCTGCTGCGCGACTTCCTCGAAGTACGCGGCCTGGGCGTGCTCAATATCCGCACCATCTTCGGTGAAACCGCCGTCCGTCCGCGCAAGAACCTCAAACTCATCATCCACCTGACCAAGCAAGCCGAATCCATCACCCCGCTGGATAGACTGCAGATGCAAGCCGCCACCCAGGCCGTGCTGGATGTCGCCATACGCAAGGTCGTACTGCCCGTCGCCGCCGGCCGCAACCTCGCCGTGCTGGTCGAAGCCGCCGTGCGCAACTACATCCTGCAACTGCGTGGCATCGACTCCACCCGCGAGTTCATCGAGCGGCACCAACGTTTCATGGAATCAGGAGAATAAGCGGCCATGGCCACCGTGCTGCAGATCGTACTGATATCGGGCCTGTCCGGCTCCGGCAAGAGCGTCGCCCTCAAACTGCTAGAAGACCTGGGCTATTACTGCATAGACAACCTGCCCGCCACCCTGCTGCCGCAAACCGTGCGCCTGCTGCAAGGTGAAGGCCATCAGCGGGTAGGCATCAGCGTGGACATACGCGGCGCTCAAAGCCTGCCCGCCCTGCCCGACTGCGTGGCAGACCTCAAGAGCCAGGGCCTGGATGTACGGGTATTGTTCCTCGAAGCCAAGACCGAATCCCTGCTCAAACGCTTTTCCGAAACCCGCCGCAAGCACCCGCTCTCCACCCTGCACACCGACTACACCGTGGCGGAATGCATCAGCCTGGAGCGCGAGATCCTGGCCAGCGTCGCCGATCTGTCGCACCGGGTCGATACCAGCGAGCTGAGCGCCAACGCCCTGCGGGCCTGGGTCAAGCAGTTCCTGGCACTGGACCAGTCCCGCCTTACCCTCATCTTCCAGTCGTTCGGTTTCAAGCATGGCCTGCCGCTGGATGCCGACTTCGTGTTCGACGCCCGCTGCCTGCCCAACCCCTACTACGACCCCAGCCTGCGCCCCCTCACCGGGCTCGATCAACCCGTCATCCAGTTCCTGGAGGCCGAGGCCGCCCCCCAGGCCATGTACACCGATGTCCTGCGCTACCTGGAAAACTGGCTGCCCGCCTTTGATCGCGACAACCGCAGCTATGTCACCGTCGGCATTGGCTGTACCGGCGGCCAACACCGCTCGGTCTGGCTGGCCGAAAAGCTGGCCGCCCATTTTGCACAGGACCGCCAGGTGCTGGTGCGGCACAGGGAGTCCAGCCCCACATGACCATGCCCCGCACCGTCACCCTGGCGCTGACCGGCGCCTCCGGCATGCCCTACGGCCTGCGCCTGCTCGAATGCCTGCTGGCCGCCGGCGTACAGGTCTACCTGCTGTACTCCCAGGCCGCCCAGATCGTCATCAAGCAAGAGCTGGACGAAACCTGGCCATCGCGCGCCAAGGACGTCGAAACCATGCTGCGCCAACGCCACGGCGTGGCCGACAGCCAGCTGCGGGTATTCGGCCGCGAAGAATGGTTCGCCCCCGTCGCATCGGGCTCCAACCCCGCCGATGCCATGGTGATCTGCCCCTGCACCATGGGCACCCTGGCAGCCATCGCAGCCGGCATGAGCGACAACCTGATAGAGCGCGCCGCCGACGTCGCCATCAAGGAAAACCGCAAGCTGGTCATCGTGCCACGCGAGACCCCCTACTCCGCCTTGCACCTGGAAAACATGCTCAAGCTGGCCCGCATGAACGTCTGCATCCTGCCTCCCAATCCAGGCTTCTACCACCATCCCCAATCCATCGCCCAACTGGTGGACTTCGTGGTGGCACGCATACTGGATCAAATCAATGTCCCCCACGCGCTGATGCAGCGCTGGGGCGAGTAAGCCACCTGCACCCGGTACGCCAGGCACAGGCAACAATCACCTTTTGCACCGCCTCACTAGGAGAAAAGCAATGGCAATGGACGAGATCGATTACCAGCTGTTCGGTGACGATATGCAGTTTGTGGAAGTGGAACTGGACCCCGGCGAAGCCGCCGTCGGCGAAGCCGGCACCCTGTTCTACATGGAAGACGGCATCCATATGGATACCATCTTCGGCGACGGCTCCGACGCCCAGAAGGGCTTCATGGGCAAGCTGATGGGCGCCGGCAAGCGCCTGATCACCGGCGAGTCGCTGTTCACCACCGTGTTCATCAACCAGGGCCAGGGCAAGAAAAAGGTCGCCTTCGGCGCCTCCTACCCCGGCAAGATCATCCCCGTGCACCTGCCCGATGTCGGCGGCACCCTCATGTGCCAGAAGGATTCCTTCCTCTGCGCCGCCAAGGGCGTATCGCTGGGCATAGGCTTCCAGAAAAAACTTGGTGCCGGCTTCTTCGGCGGTGAAGGCTTTATCCTGCAAAAGCTGGAAGGCGACGGCCTGGCCTTTATCCACGCCGGCGGCGCCGTCATCGAAAAAACCCTCAAGCCAGGCGAAACCCTGCGTGTCGATACCGGCTGCGTGGTGGCCTTCGCCCCCACCGTAGACTTCGACATCCAGTACGTCGGCAACATCAAGAGCGCCCTGTTCGGCGGCGAAGGCCTGTTCTTCGCCACCCTGCGCGGCCCCGGCAAGGTCTGGCTGCAATCCCTGCCCCTGGCACGCCTGGCCAACCGCATCGTCGGCGCCTCCAAGGTGGGCGGCAGCGCCGGCGGCGAGCAAGGCTCAGTACTGGGCAACCTGGGCAACATCTTCGAACGAGAATAAACCCGCCGCAGCCAAAGGCCGCGCAAGCGGCCTTTATCATTTCACCCAGCGCAAACTCCGTTTTGCCGTGCCAAGAGCGTGCATCCCATCGCCCTTAGCGTGCCATCAGCACAGCGCAGAAAGGAAAACCCGACACGCCTGGATACACTGAAATCTCGGCCAGAAAGGCCCGCGAAATCGTCAAATCGACATGCGCCGGCTGCATCCAGCCTCTGTATTGATACCGCGCCAAGATGGCGAAGTTTTTTCAGTGTTTCCGTTACAAGGTGAGTTTGCGACAATTCCGGCTTTTCCCTAGCAAAGCATCCGGAGTCACGTGCAAGCAATTAGAAACTATTACCAAGAGTTGGCAGCGCGCTTGCCGTCAAACGGTCCTGGGTTCAGCGCTGCAGTCCTTCAGGACGGGGAAGCAGTACTGGAATGCCATCATGGCCTGGCTTCGCTGGAGCTGAAAACGCCATTGTCTCGCGACTCTGCATACTACTTGGCATCGGAATCGAAGCAATTCACAGCAGCCTGCATCATGTCATTAGTGCGTGACGGCACGATAAGTCTCGATGACGACGTTTGCGCGCATCTGCCGGAGCTGGCAAATTTCGAGCAACCCTTTCCGTTGCGAAGTCTACTGAATCATAGCAGCGGGATTCCCGACTATTTCCAGTTCCTGTATTGCCAGCTGGGGCGCCACGAAGCCGACTACTTCAACAACAAAACTATTCTGGAACTGATTGCTCGCATGGACACAGTGGAATGTCCTGCACAAACTGAACATCGCTACAGCAACAGCAACTATACCTTGCTAGCAACCCTGGTCGAGCGCCTGAGCGGCATGTCGCTGAAAGACTACGCCAGAAAGACACTGTTTGAGCCGCTTGGCATTCACGGTCTGACATACGATGACGACCGTTTTGATGTCATTGAAAATCGGGTGTTCAGTTACGACAGGGACCCAGCGCGTTCCTCGGGATACCAGCAGCACTTGGGCAATGCCAACACGGTTGGCGATGGCGGCATGTATGGCAGCATCGCTGAGCTGCTACGGTGGGAAGTGGAATGGCACCGCCAGTGGGCCGACAGTTCGAGCCTCCTCCATGCAATGCTGCAGCCCTCTCCGTTCTTAGATGGAAGGGTGCCTGACTACCGATTTGGATTAGAGATTACGCAAAGGTTTGGTCAAGACGTCGTGTACCACAGCGGGAACCTGTGGGGATTCAGAACCTTGATTATGAGGCTCCCTCAGACCCGTACATCAGTAATACACCTTGCCAATTGCCAACATGCTGGGCCAGACATGAGCCACATAATTTCCGCCACCCTTGAAGAATAGAGCGCCCGGCTCAAACGCTTGGTTGCCAACTAGGCGTTGGATATCGACATGCCCAAGGAAGTCCTGGGGAGAAACTGACTCGGCCCGCAGCCCGTAGGGCGCAATAAGCAAAGCGCATTGCGCCGCATGAGCGCAGCGCTGCACCTGAATACTCACGCAGCGCATCAGCCTCCCACGCTCACCCCACCAAGAAAAATGCCCCAACTCAAACAAGTCGGGGCATCACAGCCAACCACACCTCAGCGCAAACGGCCTGTCACTTCAGGCCGCCGGCAGCACACCCATCAGCGCGCCAGCTTGGCATTCACGGCTTCCAGATCCTTCTCCGCCAGATCGCCCACGGCGGCCGATAGCTTGAGCTGGTTCACCAGATAGTTGTACCGCGCCTGGGCCAGATCGCGCTTGGTGGAGTAGTACTGCTGCTGGGCATTCAGCAGGTCCAGCGTGGTACGCACCCCCACTTCGCGGCCCAGCTTGGTCGAATCCAGCGAGCTTTGCGACGACACCAGCGCCTGCTCCAGCGCCTTGATCTGTGCCGCACCAGCCTGCACACCCAGGAAGGCCTGCTTGGTGGTCTGGGCGGTATCGCGGCGGGTGGCTTCCAGCTTGTGCTGGGCTTCATCGCGCGAGGCCAGCGATTCACGCAGCTTGGAGCTGGTGGCGCCGCCGGTAAAGATCGGTATCTCCAGCCGCACGCCTATGCTGCTGTCGCGCTTGTCCTTGGCATTGGCCGCCAGATCCTTCTTGTACCAATCCTGGCCATACGAGGCCACCAGGTTCAGCGTAGGCTGGCGCAAAAAGCGATAGCGGTCTATCTCGGCCTCGGCAATGGCCAGGGTACCGCGCTGGCCCTCTATGGCCAGGCTCTTCTGCTCGGCCTGCTTGACCCAGGCATTGATGTCGGCCGGCACTGGCGGGGTGGCCATCATCTTGGCAGGTAAACCGGCCAGGCCAACCGCAGGCACACCGGTCAGTTGCAGGAAGGCATTCTGCTTCACCGTCAGCTCGTTCTCCGCCGCGATTTCGCTGGCCACGATACCGTCGTACTTAGCCTGGGCCTCGTGCGTATCGGTAATGGTGGCCACACCCACCTCAAAACTCTTTTTGGCCTGTGCCAGTTGCTGCGATACGGCGTCCTTCTGGGCCCGCACGAACTCCAGGCTGTCCTGGGCGTACAACACATCAAAGTAAGCCTGTGCCACCCGCAGTATCAGGTCTTGCCGGGCAGCCGCAAAGGTCACTTCAGCCAGGCGGGCCTGCTCGTTCAACTGGTTGGCATTGACGCTGGCCGTGGCGCTGTACAGAGGCTGCGACGCCGATACGCTATAGCCATAAGAATCGCCCTGCGTCTTCACATCGCCGCGTGCCGTCGCAGCAGTCGAAGAGGAGTGCCCATACTGGCCATCCAGCTGCACCTTGGGCAGCCATTGCGCCGTGGCCTGGCTGGATTTCTCCTGGCCGGCACGGAGTGCTGCTTCCGCCGCCGCGATGGTGGCATCGTACTTCTTGGCTTCCTGGTAGACCTGCAGCAGGTCGGCCGCCATGGCGGTAGACCCTGCGGCAAGCATCACCGCCAGCGACAGGGTGCGGATTGCAAAGCGTTGCATGGTTGATCCTCTGTTTTAAGCGCACAGTTTAAACATACTATGCAGTATCTTACTATGTTCAATAGCTGAAATCCAAATCCGTTTCCGCTGGCTCAAGCCGCATCCAACGGCTTCTTCACCCGGTACCAGGTGGCATACAGTGCAGGCAGGAACAGCAACGTCAGCAAGGTGGCCACGAACAAGCCCCCCATGATGGCCCACGCCATGGGTCCCCAGAAGGTGGAGCGTGTCAGGGGCACCATGGCCAGGATGGCCGCCGCCGCCGTCAGCATGATGGGGCGGAAGCGCCGCACCGCCGATTCGACGATGGCATGCCAGGGATGTTCCCCCTCAGCCATATGCTGGTCTATCTGGTCCACCAGAATCACCGAGTTCCGCATGATCATGCCAGCCAGGGCAATCACCCCCAGCTGCGCCACAAAGCCGAACGGTACCTGAAACAGCAGCAGTATAGCGGCCACGCCTATCATGCCCAGCGGCGCAGTCAGCAGCACCAATATCATCTTGGAGATATTCTGCAGCTGGAACATCAAGATGGTCATCACCGTCAGCAGCATCAATGGCATCACCGCCATGATGGAGCTTTGGCCTTTGACGCTGGATTCCTGCGAGCCACCGATCTCGATGCTGTAACCCAGCGGCAGGCTGTCGGCCAACTTCTTCACTTCCGGCCACAGCTTCATGGTCACATCCGGCGCCTGGGCACCTTCCACGTCTGCACGTACCGAGATGGTCGGCATGCGGTTACGGCGCCACACAATGCTCTCTTCGCTCTCCAGCTTCAGCTTGGCCACCTGGCTCACCGGCACATACTTGCCACTGTGTAGGTAAACCTTGGCATCCTTCAGGTTATTGAGGTCGGTACGCTCGGGGCGATCCAGGCGGGCAATCACATCTATGGTGCGGTCATGCTCACGGAACTGCGTCACCGTCACGCCAGACAGCGATATCTGCAAGGCATAGGATAGCTGCTGCGAGGTAATACCCAGGGCACGCGCCTTGTCCTGGTCCACTTCCAGCCGCATCACCTTCACCCGCTCGCTCCAGTCGGTGTTCACATGGCGGATATGCGGGTTGCCACGCATGATGGCCGATACCTGCTCCGCCACCTGCTTGAGCTTGGCCTGGTCAGGCCCGGCCACCCGGAACTGCACCGGGTATCCCACCGGCGGGCCGTTCTCCAACCGTGTCACCCGGCCGCGCACCAGCGGGAAGTCCTTGTCGAACAGGCCCTGTATCTTGACCATCACCTCTTCGCGCACCTTCTCGTTCTTGGTCATCACCATCAGCTGGCCAAAATTCAGGTTGGGCAGCTGCTGTTCCAGCGGCAGGTAGAACCGAGGGCTGCCGTTACCCACATAGCTGGTCACGCTGGCGATATTGGGGTCGCCTTTGAGCTTCTCCTCCAGCGCCTTGATCTGGATTTCAGTCTGCTCATAGGTAGAGGCTTGCGGCAGCCACACGTCCACCATCAACTCCGGCCTGTTCGATGAAGGGAAGAACTGCTTGGGCACGAACTTGAACAGACCCAGCGCAGTCACAAAGGCCAGCAGGGTGACGATCAGGACAGTCTTGCGGTAATTCAAACACCAGTTCACCAGGCGGCGGAAGCGCTGGTAGAACGGCTTCTGGTACACCGCATTCTCGTCGCCATGATGCTTGGTCTCAGGCAGCAGCTTGTAGCCCAGATAGGGAGTGAAGATCACCGCCACCACCCAGCTCAACATCAGCGAGATACCCACCACCTGGAAGATCGAGACGGTGTATTCACCGGCATTGGACTTGGCCAGACCCACCGGCATGAAGCCCGCAGCGGTGATCAAGGTGCCAGTCAGCATGGGAAAGGCGGTCGTGGTGTAGGCATAGGTGGCCGCACGCAGCCTGTCCCAGCCCTGCTCCAGCTTCAGTGCCATCATTTCCACCGCAATGATGGCATCGTCCACCAGCAGGCCCAGGGCAATGATCAGCGCCCCCAGCGAGATACGCTGCAGGTCCAGGCCAAAGGCATACATGACCAGAAAGGTCATGGCCAGCACCAGCGGGATGGATAGCGCCACCACCAGGCCAGTACGCCAGCCCAGCGAGAGGAAGGACACCACCAGCACGATGGCCACCGCCTCGATCAGGCTCTTGACGAACTCATGGATGGAATCCTTGACCACCTTGGGCTGGTCGGACACCGCATGGATTTCTATGCCCACCGGCAGCTCGGCGCGGATGCGCTCAATGCTGGCATCCAGTTTCTGGCCCAGCTGGATGACATCGCCCCCCTTGCGCATGCTGATGGCCAGGCCTATGGCCTCCTGGCCGTTGTGGCGCATCTTGCTGACAGTCGGGTCGGAATAACCGCGATACACCTTGGCCACATCACCCAGGCGGAAGGTACGGCCATTGGCACGTATGCCAATATTGCGTATGGCTTCGATCGAGTCAAATTCGCCGGTCACCCGCATGGCCACCCGCTCGCTGCTGGTTTCCACGGCCCCCGCCGGCACCACCGCATTGGTGGCCTGCAAGGTCTGGAACACCAGCTGCGGGTCCAGCCCCAGCGAGGCCAGCTTGGCATTGGAGGTCTCGACGTAGATCTTCTCGTCCTGCACCCCCACATAGTCGACCTTGTTCACGTCCGGCACATGCAGCAGCTCGGCCCTGGCGGCATCGACATACTTCTTCAGCTCGGCATAGCTGAAACCGTCGGTGGTAAAGGCATAGAGGTTGCCAAAGGTATCGCCGAACTCATCATTGTAGAAAGGCCCGCGCACGCCCTCTGGCAAGGTATGCCGGATATCGCCCATCTTCTTGCGCACCTGGTACCAGATATCAGGCACCTCTTGTGGCGCCACACCTTCCTTCAAGTTGATCAGCAGCTGGTTCTCGCCGGCCTTGGAGTAAGAGCGCACATACTCGATCTGCGACATCTCCTGCAGCTTCTTCTCCATCTTGTCGGTGACCTGCAGCTCCATATCGGTCGCCGACGCACCAGGCCAGTAGGTCTGTATCACCATGGCCTTGAAGGTGAATTCCGGGTCTTCCTTCTGGCCCAGATGGGTATAAGAAAAATAACCCGCGAACATGAAGACAATAATGAAATACAGCACCAGTTGCTGGTGCTTGAGTGCCCACTCGGACAGGTTGATGCTGCGCATGCTGGCTCCCTATCCGGCTTACTTGCGGCTCAGCTGGCTTTCGGCCAGGCGTACCAGCTGGTTGGCATGCAAAAGGTGCGCACCCGCCGTCACCACGGTCTCGCCGGCCTTCAACCCACCAGCCACCAGCACCACATCATTGCGCACCCCCGCTAATTGTACGGGCCGGGCGCTGACGCGGTTGGTCTTGCTGTCCACCACCCAGACCTTGGGCTGGCCATCGCGGTCGTAGATCGCCGTCAACGGCAGGGTAAAACCACTCAGGCTCTCGTCGCCGGGCAGGCGCACATTGGCCGTCATGCCCAGGCGCAGCGCCTCATCGGCCTCCACCACGCTCACGCGGGCAGCATAGGTGCGGGTGATCGGGTCGGTATCAGGCGCCAGCTCGCGCAGCTTGCCCGCATAGCGCTTGCCCGGCAGCGCCCACAGCTCCACCGTCAGGCTGGCCGCCTTGCGCAGCTCCTCCACGCGGGATTCCGGCACGCTCACCACCACCTCACGCTCACCCTGCTCGGCAATCTTGACCACGGGCGTGCCGGCCGCCACCACCTGGCCGACTTCCGCATTGATGGCCGTCACCACGCCGGCCCGCTCCGCCTTGAGCACCGTGTAGCCACCCTGGTTGCTGCTGAGGTTGTATTGCGAGCGCGCCGCATCGAACGCCACCTTGGCTGCATCCACATTGGTCTGGCTGACAAATCCCTGGCCGCGCAGTTGCTGCGCCCGTTCATAATCCATGCGCGCCTTGTCGAACTGGCTCTTGGCGGAGGCCTGTTGCAAGGCCACATCGCGGCCATCCAGGCGAAGCAGCGGTTGGCCGGCCTTCACCGCCTGGCCCAGCTCCACATAGCGTTCCACAATCTGCCCTGCCAGGCGGAAGCCCAGCTGGGCCTCGCGTCGTGCACGCACCTCGCCGGAATAACTGGCGGTAGTGGCAATGCCATCGGGTTTAACCACCACCGTACGCACCGGGCGTACATCCTCATAGTGGGTCTCGGTCTTGCCACAGGCGGCCAGTGCCGTGGCAATGGCCAGCAACAGGGCCAGGTTGCGCTTCATCATGCTTCGCTCTCTCCGTTTTGCTTGTCGCCCGGGCGCGCGCCCAAGCCATGAATCAGGGTCTCGATGACTTCTTCAAGATAGTGGTCCAGGTCCAGACCGGGGCAAATATCCGTATTTTTCCACACCATGGCCATGACCACCGGCGCCACCACCACCTTCACCGCCACATCCAGCGCCACCGGGCGGAACTCGCCACGGTCTATGCCGAACTGGATGGCACTGGCAATCAGGTTCTCGCCCCGGGCTATCACCTCCTCGCGGTGAAAGCGCGCCAGTTCAGGGAAATTGCTGGCCTCGGCAATCATCAGCTTGGGTATGCCAGACAGCTTGGTCGCACCATGCATCTGCCACCAGGTGCGGATAACAAAGGCCAGCAGTTCCGGGCCGCTGCCGTCGAACTGGGCAATCAGTTGCTCGCCCTCCTGCAAGGTGGGCACCAGCGACTCGCGTATCACCGCCTTGAGTATGTCTTCCTTGTTGGCGTAATAACGATAGATGGTCCCTGCCGTCACGCCAGCGGCGCGGGCAATGTCCTCGACCTTGGTAGCCGAAAACCCCCGCGCCACGAACAGGTCCAGCGCCGCATCCAGTATCTCGCCTGGGCGGGCGTCCTTACGCCGGGTCCAGCGCGTCACGGTTTCCAGCACCGGGCAACGCTCGGTGCAATCGGTGTTTTCAGGTTTCACGATAAAATAAATGAACGTTCATTTAATTTAAGTTACGCCTCTCCCGAAAACTAAGCAAGTCCGAGTGCAGTATCAGATGACGAACGGCGCTAAAATCCCCCCACTTCAACCAGGATCGCCGCCATGCCCGCCATCGAACCCATCTCTGCCCAGACCGCTGCCGACAAGGCCAGTGTGCTGGCAGAAGCCATGCCCTATATCCGCCGCTTTTACGATAAGACCATCGTGATCAAGTACGGCGGCAACGCCATGATCGAGCCCGAGCTGAAAGAAGGTTTCGCCCGTGATGTGGTGCTGCTCAAGCTGGTCGGCATGAACCCCGTCGTGGTGCACGGCGGCGGCCCCCAGATCAACGACCTGCTCAACCGCGTGGGCAAACAGGGCGAGTTCATCCAAGGCATGCGCGTCACCGACAGCGAAACCATGGAAATCGTCGAAATGGTGCTGGGCGGTCTGGTAAACAAGGAAATCGTCTCCCTGCTCAACCAGCACGGCGGCAGGGCCGTGGGCCTCACCGGCAAGGATGGCCACTTCATCCGCGCCAAAAAGATGTTCCTCAAGGGTGAGGGCGACGAGGAGCAGATCGATATCGGCCAGGTCGGCGAAATCGAGAGCATCGACCCCGAGCTGGTGGCCCTGCTGGATACCCGCGACTTCATCCCGGTCATTGCCCCCATAGGCGTGGGCGCAGAAGGGGAAGCGTTCAACATCAATGCCGACCTGGTGGCAGGTAAGCTGGCCGAAGTCCTGGGCGCCGAAAAGCTGATCCTGATGACCAACACGCCCGGCGTGCTGGACAAACAAGGCCAGCTGCTCACCGGCCTGACACCCAGCATCGTCGACCAGTTGGTGGCAGAAGGCACCATCTCCGGCGGCATGATCCCCAAGATCGCCTCCGCCCTAGAAGCCGCCGTCAATGGCGTCAATGCCGTGCACATCATCGACGGCCGGGTCAAACACGCCCTGCTGCTCGAAGTGCTCACCGACCACGGCGTCGGCACCATGATCAAACGCGACGAATAAACGTCGCCGCACCCGGTTTGCTCAGGCAAGCCCAGTCGTTCAAGCGGGCACCGCACTCAAGGGGCGTGCCCGCTGCCAGCTTCAGCCGCGTCGGCATGGTCATGCCGCAACCCAATCTGGTCTCTATACCAGTCAATCTTCGACTACGCTGCCGATGACTGACTCATGGGCAACTTGCCTGCAGTGTTAAGCCCACGCCTCACCCAGCGCCTGCGCCTGCTGCAACACCAGCTCCACCGCACCATCCTGCATGTCCGGCGGGTATTTGTACTTGCGCAGTATGCGCTTCACCATCAGGCGTAGCTGGGCGCGCACGCTCTCGCGGGCCGACCAGTCCACGGTAATGCTCCGGCGCAGATTCTCGGTCAGCTCGTGGGCAATCTTCTTCAGCGTCTCGTCCGATAGCTCGCGCACAGCAGATTCATTGTTGGCCAGCGCATCGTAGAAGCGGATTTCATCCTCGGTAAGGCCCAACTGTTCACCACGATGGGCGGCCTCCCGGAACTTCTGCGCCATCTCGATAAGTTCTTCGATCACCTGGGCCGTCTCGATAGCGCGGTTCTGGTAGCGAGTCACCACATTGGCCAGCAGCTCGGAAAACTTCTTTTCCTGCACCACATTGCTGGCAAAGCGGCTCTTGATTTCGCCTTCCAGCAGGCGCTCCAGCAGCTCTACCGCCAGATTGCGCTCGGGCAGGTTGCGCACCTCAGCCAGGAAGGCATCGTCGAGTATGCCGACATTCGGCTTGTCGAGCCCCACCGCCTCGAACACATCCACCACCTTCTCCGACACCACCGCCGAGTTGATGATTTGCCGGATGGCGTGGTCGCGCGCCTCGTCGGTCTGCTTCTTGTCGCTCAGCTCGCGCTTGGTAAGGATAACCTTCACCGCCTGCATAAAGGCGACTTCCTCGCGTACCGCCTTGGCCTCTTCCAGCGTGCAGCACAGGCTGAAGGCCTTGCTCATCATCAGCGCCGTATCGGCAAAGCGCTTCTTGCCATCGTCAAGGCCCAATACATGGTTGGCGGCGCCGGCCAGGCATTTGTGCCCACCGGTGAGGAAGCCGCTGTAGTCGTAGCCATGCAGCATGCCGCGCAATATGTCTAGCTTCTCCTCCAGCACGGCATAGGCCTCCGCCGCATCCACCGTGGGGCGGCCGCGTCCATTGCTGGCACTGTATTCCTTCAGCGCGCTTCTCAGCTCATTGGCAATGCCGATGTAGTCGACCACCAGGCCGCCCTGCTTGTCCTTGAACACCCGGTTCACCCGTGCAATGGCCTGCATCAGGTTGTGGCCCTTCATAGGCTTGTCGACATACAGCGTATGCACGCACGGCGCATCAAAGCCGGTCAGCCACATATCGCGCACGATAACCAGGCGCAGCGGGTCGGCCGGGTCCTTGAAGCGCTTTTCCAGCCGCTTCTTCACCTGCCCGCTGTAGATATGCGGCCGCAGAAGCGCCTTGTCACTGGCCGAGCCAGTCATCACGATTTTGATGGCACCCTTCTCGGGGTCGTCATCGTGCCAGTCCGGGCGCAGCTTGATGATGTCATCATAGAGATGGACGCAGATGTCGCGGCTCATGGTCACCACCATGGCCTTACCGTCCTGCGCCTTGTTGCGCTCATCAAAATGGGCAACCAGGTCAGCCGCCACAGCGGCCACGCGCGGCTCGGCGCCAACAACTTTTTCCAGCGCAGCCCAACGGCTCTTCAACTTGGCCTGCTGGCCTTCCTCCTCGTCCTCGGCCAGCTCATCGACTTCCTCGTCGATATGCGGCAGCGCCTCGGCCTTGAGCGACAACTTGGCCAGGCGCGTTTCAAAGTAGATGGCCACCGTCGCGCCATCCTCCTTCGCCTGCTGCATGTCGTAAACGTGGATGTACTCGCCAAACACGGCGCGGGTGTCGCGGTCCTCGCTCGATACCGGCGTACCGGTAAAGGCCACAAAGGTGGCATTGGGCAGTGCATCGCGTAGGTGCTGGGCATAGCCCACTTGATAGCGGGTCATGTACTCCGCCGCCGGCTCGGCCACCATCAGGGCAGAGTCGGTGTTAGCCGCCGTGCGGCCTGCCTGAGGCTTGGCCTTGAAGGTCTTCAGCTGCGCTTCAAAGCCATACTGGGTGCGGTGCGCCTCATCGGCAATAACGACGATATTGTGCCGGTCCGACAACACCGGGAAGGTGTCTTCATCCTCCCCCGGCATGAACTTCTGGATGGTGGCAAACACAATACCGCCCGAGGGGCGGTTGGCCAGTTGAGCACGCAAATCCTGCCGGGTAATGGCCTGCGAGGGCTGCTCGCGCAACAGGTCCTGCGCCAGCGAGAACACACCGAACAACTGCCCGTCCAGGTCGTTGCGGTCGGTGATGACAACGATGGTCGGGTTCTCCATCGCTGCTTCCTGCATCACCCTCGACGCAAAACAGGTCATGGTGATGCTCTTGCCGCTACCCTGCGTGTGCCACACCACGCCGCCTTTGTGGCTGGCGCCAGGGCGAGATGCTGCCACCACATGCTGTATGGCCGCCCGCACCGCATGAAACTGGTGGTAACCGGCAATTTTCTTGACCAGTTGGCCATCATCCTCGAACAGCACAAAAAAGCGCAGGTAGTCGAGCAGGTAGGGCGGCGCCAGCACGCCACGAATCAAGGTTTCCAGCTCGCTGAAGGCACCTAGCGGGTCCAGCACAGCGCCGTCTATGGTCCGCCACTGCATAAAGCGCTCGGCATTGGCCGACAGCGAACCCAGCCGCGCCTGCGAGCCATCGGAGATCACCAGCACCTCGTTGTACTGGAACACATCCGGAATCTGCGCCTTATAGGTTTGAATCTGCTCGTAGGCCTTCCAGATGTCGGCATGCACATCAGCCGGGTTCTTCAACTCCAGCAACACCAGCGGCAAGCCGTTGACGAACAGGATGATGTCCGGCCGGCGCGTGTGCTGCGCCCCCTGGACGGAGAACTGGTTCACCGCCAGCCACTCGTTAGCCGCCGGGTTGCTCCAGTCCACCAGGCGCACGAAATCGCCGCGCGCTTCGCCATCCTTCTGGTATTCCACCGGCACGCCAGCCACCAGCAACTGATGAAAGCGCCGGTTGGCCGACAGCAGCACGGGTATGCCCAGGTCGCGCACTTGCTGCAAGGCAGTCTCGCGCGCCATCAGCGGGACGTGCGGATTCAGCCGCGCAATCGCCGCCCGCAACCGCTCGACCAGCAGCACCTCGCGATAGTTGGCCCGCTCGGCATCGGCCCCATCGTGGGCCAGATCGGGGCCAAAACGGTGGGCGTAGCCGACATCGGCTAGCCAGCCTAGTGCTTCCTGTTCGAGTTGGTCTTCGGTCATTTTCGGCCTACCAGTGGGCTTGCCTGGTACACGTTTAAACGTGTACCCTTATGTCTAAGTGGATTGGGGGTTCCCGGTCGGCGCTGCAGCCTCGGTGGGTTCACCGGGGCTTTTCGCTTTCTGAGGCGGGTAGATCATCAGTCCTACGTTCTCATATCCGCTTCCCACCTTGCTGCGCCCGCCATTGCAAAAGAACTTCCGTTTAAGCATATCGAAAGCTTGGTTGGCCTGACCCGGCCGCACATGGCTCAGCCCTATGGGTCGCGCCACCAGGTCGGCCAATTGCAGCCCCGGCAGGTTGGTCTTCTTGTCAGCGAAAACCACATCAAAAGGCAAAGACTGGTTGCGCCGGTTGGCGCCATCGCAGATACGCCTGAATTCCAGCTCAAGCTCCGCGTCTTCTTTTTTGCCCCGGCATTCCACGATAACGTGCGTCTTCAACTGGTCTTGCTGCTTCTCAGCAAGAAATTCACACAAAGCCTCCAGGCAAATGCCAAGCGCAATATGGTATGGGTTGGATGACGCACCTTCTCGCCCCAGACGCGCCTTGTCGACCACGCAGGAAATGAGGATAAAGTTGCTCGCATCCATGATGGATGAAAGCTGCGCCATGAACGCATCCCGTGTGGGTCGATGGCTCAAGAAGGCAAAATCACCCTTCTGCTTGCGGATCTCGTTCTCGTGCAGAACCACACTGTCGTGGCCGAAATAGTTGAATTTCAGCTTTTCGACGGCCGGAATGATTTTCTCGGCGTAGTGGCGCTTGTGAAAGACACACAACGCCAGCACAAATACCGGATAGTCCCTGTCTATGCTGGCCAGCGAGTGGTCACCACTCTCATCGACATACACCACGAAGTCACTGAACCGCCTTCCGCTAGCTTCCGACGCGACAGGCTTTTCAACCGGGATAGCCTCGACGGACTCAAACAAGGCGTACTGGGTGCCGTGGCTTGTCATGCAGCAACCTCTTCGACAAGGGATGTAGCTTCGGGCAGGCGGAGTTGGCCGGAAATCAGGCGAGGGAGAAGCGTGTCTCGAATGGTTGCGATTGCCAGGGCTCGCTCATGATTACTGAGTATCGTCTCAAGCATCGGATAGAGCGTACTGTTAAAAACATCCAGTAGTTGGATGGTTGGCAATACCGTCTGAAAGCTTTGCAAAGCTGCACCGCTGACGTTTGCCTGAGCACTGCCATGAGATTGTGATTCTGCAAATAATTTGAACTCTGGGGCTCGAACAATGCAATACACAAACCCGATATCTAACATTCCTGAGCGTGCAGATATGCGGCCAACTCGTTGATTCAAATATGCGGAAGGTTCAACCCTTGGAACTAGGCCAGTTTCACCAACATACCCTGTCATGCCGACAAGTAGGTCACCACGGTTTAGTCGGAATCGCTCCAAACCATTAACTGTTTCACTCGATACATACGAGCATCCACTGAAATCAATAACCCCAGGCTTAACATCGCCAATTTTTACGACAGGGTGACCTACTTCTACCCAATCCTTGCTTTTGAATGCATATCCATTTTGGAAGTCTGCAATATCCGCCAATACTCCGCTTCGCCACCCTCTCGGCACCACCCCCAGCTCCGACTCCTCGAACCCATCCGGAAACAGCGCGGCGGTGGCTTCATCCATGCCTTCAGGCGCACGGCCTGCCTGCTTGGCGCGGACGGGGTCGAAATCGACGAACCAGGACTTGAACAGCGCCTGCGCGATGGCTTCCAGCGTGGCGTTGGTTTCGTGCAGGAGGGTGATGCGGTCGTCGAGGCCGTTTAGCGCTTGAGCAATTTCAACCTGATGCGGAATGGGTGGTATTGGCAGTTCAAACAGCGGAATTTCTCGACACTTCAGGCTATCGAAAACAGCGCCAACATTGATGTATTTGTTGACCTGCCCCCACCATTCATCGCTTCGCACCAACCATCTTAAAAATGGCGGGTAGACAGATTTTCCATCAGAGCGCAGCACAACCAGATTTTGCCCAATTGCCCACTCCACGCCTTTGGGTACAACGGCGCTGTCACCAGAGTTGCAGCGTCGCACCACGATAACATCGTGCTCTCGAGGCTTAAGCTTTTTGGTCCATTCGACAAAGTCCTCGGAAGAGATTCGTCTTTCGCCTCCATCCAATCGGACATGACCATCTTTAAGCTGGGGGATGGCGATATAAGGTAGGCCGGAATCCTGTGCTACCGGCGTTCGGTGGTCGCAATCGATTAGAACGACACCGGCCTCCTTTAGCGTCATCGAAGGCCAAGCTTGGTCAGAACTCATACCCCAGCCCCCCCAGCTTCTGCCGTATCAACTGGTCCAGTTCTGCACCCTTGGCCATCTGCTCACCCAGCCTCTCGGTGAGCTTCTGCATCTTGTCGGCAAAGGCTTCGTCGTCATCCTCGACCTCCTCGGCGCCCACATAGCGCCCCGGCGTCAGCACATGGCCGTGCTCGGCTATCTCGGCCAGTGGCACGCTGCGGCAGTAGCCTGGGATATCGGCGTAGACCTCGGCACTGTCGCCACGCCATGCCGCCACCGTGGCGGCGATGCGGCCTATCGTCTCGTCGCTCAGTTCAGCCTGTACGCGGCTAATCATGCTGCCCAGCTTGCGGGCATCAATGAACAGCACTTCGCCCTTGCGCAGGGTTTTCTGCCGGGCCAGGAACCACAGGCAGGCGGGAATCTGCGTGTTGAAGAACAACTGGCCGGGCAAAGCCACCATCACTTCCACCACGTCGGCATCAACCATCGCGCGGCGGATATCGCCCTCGCTGTTCTGGCTGGAACTCATCGAGCCATTGGCCAGCACGATGCCAGCGCGGCCCGTGGGCTTGATGTGGTACAGCATATGCTGCAGCCAGGCATAGTTGGCATTGCCGGCCGGCGGTGTGCCATAGGCCCAGCGCGGGTCGCCCACTAGGCTGCCATGCCACCACTCGCTGATATTGAACGGCGGGTTGGCCAGCACAAAGTCAGCGCGCAGGTCGGGGTGCTGGTTGCGGGTGAAGGTGTCGGTCGGCTCTTTGCCGAGGTTGTAGTCTATGCCGCGTATGGCCAGGTTCATCGCCGCCAGCCGCCAGGTGGTGGGGTTGGATTCCTGGCCGTAGATGGACACATCCCCTAATTTGCCGCCGTGCGCTTCGATGAACTTCTCGCTCTGCACGAACATGCCGCCCGAGCCACAGCAGGGGTCGTAGACTTTGCCGTGGTGCGGCGCCAACACCGCAACCAGGGTTTTGACGATGCTGGCCGGCGTGTAGAACTGCCCGCCCTTCTTGCCCTCGGCACTGGCGAACTGGCCGAGGAAGTATTCGTACACCTGGCCGAGCACATCGCGCGCCTGGCTGGCGTTCTCGCCAAAGCCGATGGTGGACACCAGGTCGACCAGTTCGCCCAGCTTGCCGTCCGGCAACTGGGTGCGGGCATAGCGCTTGTCGAGTATGCCCTTGAGCTTGGGGTTCTCGGCTTCGATTTCAGCCAGCGCGTCATCGATACGCTTGCCTATGTCGGGCTGCTTGGCAGCATTGCGCAGGCTTTCCCAGCGCGCGGTCTCAGGCACCCAGAAGACGTTGGCGGCCTTGTAGTAGTCGCGGTCTTCCAATTCTTCAGCCAGCGCCGCCTCATCCGCATCGGGGAAGTAAAACTCATCGTTCTCGTTGGCAAAGCGGCAGGTCAGCTCGGCTCGGCGTGCGGCGAAGGTATCGGAGATGTACTTGAGGAAGATAAGGCCAAGCACGATGTGCTTGTATTCGGCGGCGTCCACGTTGGCGCGCAGCTTGTCCGCTGCGGCCCAGAGGGCTTTTTTGATGTCTTCCAGCATAGGGTGTTTCGGTTATCCGTGGTTTTCCATCACGCCACTCAGGCCCAGTGCCTGGGCGGTCAGCGTGAAGTCATGGCGCATTCTAACCAACTTGGCCACAGGCATGGCTTACCGTCACCCTTAGCGCCCGTAAACGCCCTGCTCCACCGCGCGTTGAACTGAAATGCCTGGCTGCCACCTCTTGTTTGCAGCTTGCAGCACGTCCCTGGGCTCAGTTCACGCTGCGGGCGTCGCGCAATGCCCGCTCCAGAAAGCCGTCCTTGGTCATGGCCTTGAGCGCCTGGTCCAGAGGGCCGATCAGATTACTGCGTTCCACGTGGATGTAGTGGTAAGCAGGCAGATACTCCAGTACGACGGAGCGGAAGGTTTCGGTGCCATTGAGCACCCTGGCGGATTTGAGTGCCCGCAGTGTGGGGCTGACGCCCGGTTCGCGTATCACCACCACATCGACCCGCCCCTGCGCCAGCATCCTGAACATGGATTCATAGGAATCCACCAGGCTGACATTCATACCGGCCGTCTTGATCTCGGCGATCCGGTAGCCGCGCCGCACGGCGATGTTCAAGGTTCGCATGTCCTCCCAGTTACGGATCTCCAGCGAGGGCTTCATGCTGACCGCCAGGAAGGTCATCGGCCCGATCGAGGTGGGAATGCGCCGCATATTGGTATAGGCGTCCTCAATCACGGGCAGGCGCGCCAGCAGGGCATCGGACTTGCCAGTGTTGGCAGCGATCAGGCCTCGCGCCGCCGGCATGAAGGTCAGCTCGACCGGCTGCCCGATGCGGCGGTAGGCTTCGCGCACCACCACTTCGTAATAACGCTCGGTCCCTTCGTCGTTCTCCACGCCGGCGATGCGTACCGGTGCCTCCTCCGCCGCATGGGGGACGACGACGGCAAGTGCCAGGAGCAATCCCAGGAAGTGGCGGAGGCGCATGATGGTTACACCTTTAAGGAGGGAGGAGATAGGGGCGACCCGCGCAGCCAACTCGGCGCCCTTGGCCCAGCGACTCATGTCGGCTTGCCAGACCGGCGAATCAGCATGAAAACTAATCTGCCCGCCAGCTGGGCTTGCATTCCCGCCAGATCGTAAGGGCCAGCCTGCCGGCCATTGAGGGCGCCGTGCTAGCTTTATTCGAGAGACCCTTTTCCCACTTCCAAGGAATAGTGCGCTGAACGCTTACAAAATAGACCTGTCCCGCCTCGCCGACTAGGTAAGCGGAGAAAAATCCGCCCCGCGGCATCCCGCACCGGGAAGCAGGTCGCCATCGCCCTGCTGCTTAGGCACGCTGGCTTGCGTCGCCCGGGGGCTTGGCCACCGCCACCAGCCAGTCGCGGAATGCCCGCGCCGCCGTATTATCCTGGTTGCGCAGGGGGATATAGGCAAAGTAGCGCCAGTCCCCCAGGCGCGGCTGGGTAAACGGCGTCACCAGCCGCCCAGCCTGTATATCCTCCGCCACCAGCACTGTCGGCCCCATGGCCACGCCCAGCCCATCCAGCGCCGCCTGCAGGGTCAGGTAGAAGTGGTTGAAGCGCAGCGCCTGGGCCGGCTGCAGGTCGGCCACCCCTGCAGCCGCCAGCCAGTCCGACCAGACCTCGGGCAGGGTCGCCGTATGCAGCAAGGTGTGCTGCGCCAGATCGTCCGGCTGCAGCAGGGGCTGGCGCAGCAGCAGTGCGGGGCTGCACACCGGCAGTCGCTGCTCGGCCAGGAACTCCCAGCCCTGGTAGCCTGGCCAATCTTGGGGGCCGCCGCGTATGACCAGGTCAAACGGCTCGCCCAGCGCGTCTATCGCTTCATTGGAGGTGGAGATGCGCACCTCTACCTGGGGATGCGCCATTTGAAAGCGCGACAGCCTCGGTATCAACCAGCGCAGGGTAAAGGTGGCCGGCGCGTTGACCCGTAGCACCTGCGGGCCGGGCAGCCGCTGCAATCGTACCGTTGCCTCCTCCATCTGCTCGAAAGCCGGCAGCAAGGCGGCCAAGTAGCCGCGTCCCGCGTCCGTCAGCAGCACGCGCCGATTCTGCCGCTCGAACAATGCCAGTCCCAGCCACTCCTCCAGCTGCCGCACCTGCCGGCTGATCGCACCATGCGTCACATGGAGTACCTCAGCTGCCGCACTGAAACTCTGCAAACGGGCTGCCACTTCAAAGGCTCTTAACGCATTCAAGGGAGGGAGCTGTCGCTTCATCGGTGAGTTTTCCTGACACGAAAACACAGCTTAAGTCGTTTGTTGCGCGCCGCCAAGCCCGGTACCGTTGCGCCCTGTCAACCAATCACAAGGGGTGCAGGGCATGTCCAACAAACTCATCGTCATCGGTATGCAATGGGGGGATGAAGGCAAGGGCCGCATTGTCGATCTGCTCAGCCAGCAGGCCGACCGGGTAGTGCGCTTCAATGGCGGCCACAACGCCGGCCACACCCTGGTGGTAGAGGGGCAGACCTGGAAGCTGGCCCTGCTGCCTTGCGGCCTGCTGCACGGCAAGCCCGGCGTGATAGGCAGCGGTCTGGTGATCGATCCCGAAGCCCTGCTGGCAGAGCTGGAGCGCGTCGCCCAGCAGGGCCTGGCCATCGGTCCAGGGCAGTTGCTGGTGGACGAGACCGCCACCCTGGTACTGCCCTCCCACGCCGCGCTCGACCAAGCCGAGGAGGCCCAGCGCCGCCATCCCATAGGCACCACCGGCCGTGGCATAGGGCCGGCGTTTGCCGACCGCGCCGGCCGCCGTGCCATACGGGTAGGCGATCTGGCCGACCCCACCCTGCTGGCGCAGAAAGTCGACGAAGCCCTGCACTACCACAACAGCCTGCTGGCAGCCTGGGGCCAGCCACGCCACGATCCCGCCGCCACCCTGTCGCGGCTGCTGGCCCTGGCCCCGCGTCTGCTGCCCTATGTGGGTTCGGCCTGGCAGTTGCTGCAGCAGGCCGACCAGGCCGGCGAGCGCTTGCTATTCGAAGGGGCACAGGCGCTGATGCTGGACAACAGCCATGGCAGCTACCCCTTTGTCACCGCCTCTTCCAGCCTGCCGGCCCAGGCCGTGCTGGGCAGCGGCCTGGGTGCGGCGGCGCAGGCCAGCGTGCTGGGCGTCTGCAAGGCCTACACCACCCGGGTGGGCGCCGGCCCCTTCCCCAGCGAGCTGAGCGGCGAGCTGGCCGATCTGCTGCGCCAGCGCGGCCATGAATACGGCACCAACACCGGTCGCCCCAGGCGCTGCGGCTGGCTGGACATCGCCCTGCTGCGGCAGGGGTTGCAGCTGGCGCAGGTGCGCAGCCTGGCGCTGACCAAGCTCGATGTGCTCGACACCTTGCCAAGCTTGCAGCTATGCGTCGGCTACCGCATCCGCGGCGTCTTCCAGGCCAACTTCCCGGCCAGCGCGGCCGAACAGGCGGCATGTGAACCGGTGTATGAAACCTTGCCCGGCTGGCAACAGTCTACTGTGGGCATACGGCAATTCGAGGCACTCCCCGCGGCGGCACAAGCCTATGTGCAGCGGATTGCCACCCTGCTCGACTGCCCCGTCAGCCTGGTATCGACCAGCCCGGAGCGTGAGGACATCATCACGCTACAGCAGCCGTGGTGAGGCAAACCGCGCATTCCCGCTTGGCCGCCAGAGCCTGACTGTTTATATTGAGGGTACGACCTCACTTTTGCCCACGGAGTATGTGCAGCATGAAAACCGCCCGTCAGCTTCTGCAGGAAAAGTCGCGCCAGGCCATTTTCTCGGTCCCGCCCACCGCCACGGTCTACCAGGCGCTGCAACTGATGGCCGAAAAGGACATCGGTGCCGTGCTGGTCATGGAAGGTGAAAAGCTGACCGGCATATTCTCCGAGCGCGATTACGCCCGTAAGGTGGTGTTGCAAGGCAAGACCTCGGCCGGTACACCCATAGTCGATATCATGACCAAGCGGGTCATGTTTGCCCTGCCCAGCCAGACCGTGGACGAGTGCATGGCCATCATGTCGGAAAAACGCTTCCGCCACCTGCCGGTGATGGATGGCGACAAGGTCATCGGCGTACTCTCGATCACCGACCTGGTGCGCGAGCAGATTGCCGAGCAGCAGTTCCTGATAGAACAGCTGGAGCAGTACATACACGGCTGACCCGGCACCATGCGTTCGATTCATGTCGCCCGGCTGCCAGGCCAGGCGCCCAGGACTGTCTCATCAGGCCGGCCCCACGCCGGCCTTGTTTATTGCTAGGGAGTTTCACCTTGAAGTTGTTTGCCGCCCTGCTGGCTGCGCTGGCCCTACCTGCCCAGGCGTTGGAATGCCCACCGCTCGATATCACCGCCCTGCTGGCCCAACAGCCCGACTATGTCCTGTTGGGTGAAATGCACGGCACCGAACAAGCGCCGCGCTTTACCGGCGACATGGCCTGCCAGCTGCTGAAGACCGGCAAGCCCGTCACCCTGGGGCTGGAGATCCCCAGTACCGAGCAAGCAAGGCTGGACCAGTACCTGCAATCCGACGGCGGCCAGGCCGCCCGCGAGGTCTTGCTGCAAGGCAAGCACTGGGATAGCAACGAATGGTCTGATGGCCGCAGCAGCCAGGCCATGCTGGCCTTGATCGAACGGGTACGGCAGTGGCGCCAGGCCAAGCAGCCCGTAAAGCTGGCCGCCTTCGCCGACGGCGGCGATGCCGGCTACGCCGCCGTGCTGGGTGCCACCCGCAAGCAGGCCGAGCAATGGGTATTGGCCCTGGTGGGCAACATCCACGCCAACCGCGCGCCACTGAACCGCCTTACCGGCGCACCGCCCATGGGTGCGCTGCTGTCACAGCAGGGGCTCACCATCAGCCTGAACATCAGCTATCCAGGCGGCGAGATCTGGGCCTGCATGGAAGGCGACGTCCCTGGCAAGTCGGTCTGCGGCATCCATCCGCTGCAGGGCAGCGCCAAGGCGCTGGCAGCCGGCCAGATCACGCTCAAGCAAGCACGCCGCGACAACACCCTGCTGTACGACGGCTGGTTCGATGTCGGCCCCCTGAGCCCATCCGCACCAGCACGCCCCGCCAGCACGGGCAAGGACGAATCCAAGGCGGCCAGCTGAATGCCCACCTGGATCTTCGACCTCGACAATACCCTGCACGACGCCGAGCCCTATGTCTTTCCGGCCATGAACAAGCTGATGACAGCCTATGTGGCCCGGCATCTGGACATCAGCGAGGCCGAGGCCGACGCCCTGCGCCTGCATTACTGGCAGCGCTACGGCACCACCCTGGCGGGCCTGCAGCGACACGGCCATATCGACCCCGAACACTTCCTGGCAGAAACCCATCGCTTTCCCGACCTGCAGCGCAAGCTCAGGCCCATGCGCGCCTTGCAAGCCACCCTGGCGCGCTTACCTGGCCGCAAGATCCTGTTCACCAATGCACCACTGGCCTACGCGGTCAGCGTGCTGCGCGGCCTGCGGGTAGCCCATCACTTCGATGGCGTCATCGCCATCCAGCATACCCGCCACCGCCCCAAACCCTCACCGGTAGGCTATCGCAAGCTGCTGGCCCGCTACCGCCTGAATCCCCGCCACTGCGTGATGGTGGAAGACACCCACGCCAACCTGGTCACCGCCAAGCGGCTGGGCATGGCCACCGTCTGGCTGGGCCGCAAGGCCCATCACGGCGGCGTGGTCGATATCGGCCTGCCTTCCCTGGCCCAACTCCCCCGCCACGCCGGACGCCGAGGCTGGCTGCCTACAAATAACAAATAGTTATCATCAACTAATTTTTTATTACTTTTTATATATATTGGCTTTCACTAAAGTTCGTTCCCTGACAGCGGCCACCCCGCTGGCCCGCTACACCAGTGAACGGACACCCCGTGATCGAACTTCATCACCTCAACAAAACTTACCAGGTCGACGGCCGCCAGGTCACCGCCCTACAAGATATCCAGCTGCAGATTCCCGCCGGCCAGATCTTCGGCATCATCGGCCGCTCCGGCGCCGGCAAAAGCACCCTGCTACGCACCCTCAACCTGCTGGAACGTCCCGACCAAGGCCGGGTGCTCATTGATGGCATAGATGCCACCGCACTCGACCAGGCAGGCCTACGGACACTACGCCGGCAAATAGGCATGGTGTTCCAGCACTTCAATCTGCTGGCCCATCGCACAGTCGCTGCCAACATCCGCTTTGCCCTGGAACTGGCCGGCGAACTGGACTCCTCCGCCATGGCGGCGCGGGTCGCCGAGTTGCTGGCACTGGTAGGCCTGACCGAACAAGCCCAACAATATCCCGCGCAACTCTCTGGCGGACAAAAGCAACGCGTCGGCATCGCCCGCGCCCTGGCCAACCAACCCAAGCTGCTGCTGTGCGACGAGGCCACTTCCGCGCTGGACCCGCAAACCACCCAGGCCATCCTGCAACTGCTGCTGGACATCAACCAGCGACTGGGCCTGACCATCGTGCTGATCACACACGAAATGGCCGTGGTCCGGGCCATCTGCGATCGGGTGGCTGTCATCGACGGCGGCAGCATCGTCGAGCAAGGCACGGTCGCTGACGTCTTCCTGCACCCCCAGCATGCCGCCAGCCGCAATATGGTGGCCGAAGATGGCCACGCCGCCGTGCTGGACCTGGCGGGCAAGCTCCACTCAGTCGCCGGCAAGCTGCTGCGCCTGACCTTTGTCGATGCCGCCACCTATGAGCCGGTGATCGCCGAAGTGGGCCAGCAGCTCGCCAGCCCGATCAACATCCTGCAAGGCAGCGTAGGCCGCATCAAGGACAGGCCCTATGGGCAATTGATCGTGGGCCTGCAAGGCGATGTCAGCGCCGCCCAGGCCGCTTTTGCCAGCCGTGGCGTTCGCTGCGAGGCCTTGGCAGCATGAGCGCCCCATTGTTCGACTGGAGCCTGATCGACTGGGCCGACATAGGCACCGCAACCCTCGACACGCTGACCATGCTGGGCGCGTCCCTCACCTTTACCGTGCTGCTGGGCCTGCCACTGGGCGTGCTGCTCTACCTGCTGGGGCCGCGCAGGCTGCTGGCCAACCAGCCGGCCTACGCCACGCTCTCTTTCGTGATCAACGCTTTGCGGTCCATGCCCTTCGTCATCCTGCTGATCGTGCTGATCCCGGTGACCGTCAAGCTGGTGGGTACCTCCATCGGCGTCGCCGGTGCCATCCCGCCTCTAGTGGTCGGCGCCGCACCGTTCTTTGCCCGGCTGGTTGAGTCCGCCCTGCGCGAGGTGGATCTGGGCATAGTCGAAGCCACCCAGGCCATGGGCGCCACCACCTGGCAGATCGTCAGCCGCGCCCTGCTGCCCGAGGCCCTCCCCGGCCTGCTGGCGGCCACCACCGTAACGGCGGTGACCCTGGTCTCCTATACCGCCATGTCGGGCGTGATCGGCGGCGGCGGGCTAGGCGACCTGGCCATCCGCTACGGCTATCAGCGCTTCCAGACCGAAGTCATGGTGATCACCGTCCTGGCCCTGCTGGCCGTGGTGCAAATACTGCAGATGGCGGGCGACTGGCTGGTCCGTCGTGCCACCCGCAAATAAAGACTCCCCCAAGCTCGCTGTCCATCACAAGGAAAAAAATCATGAAACTGTTCAAGACCCTGCTGCTGGCCTCTGCCACCCTGGCCGCGCTCTCCGCCCAAGCCGAGAAACTGACTATTGCTGCCACCGCCGTGCCGCACGCCGAGATCCTGGCCTTCGTCAAACCTGCCTTGGCCAAGCAAGGTGTGGAGCTGGACGTGAAGGTTTTCACCGACTACGTGCAACCCAATGTGCAATTGGCTGAAAAACGTGTCGACGCCAACTACTTCCAGACCAAGCCCTACCTCACCGAATTCAACAAGAACCGTGGCACCAGCCTGGTGACGGGAGCGGCCGTGCATGTGGAGCCATTTGGTGCCTATTCCCGAAAGATCAGGAAAATTGCCGAGCTTACCGAAGGTGCCGTGGTAGCCATACCGAACGAAGCCTCCAATGCCGGCCGTGCGCTGGTACTGCTGGACAAGCATGGGGTCATCAAACTGAAGGACAGCCGGAATATTCTTTCCAGCGTGAAAGACATCGTCGGCAACCCGAAGAAGCTGAAATTCAAGGAGCTGGAGGCGGCGACCCTGCCACGCATACTGGACCAGGTGGATCTGGCGCTGATCAACACCAACTACGCGCTGGAAGCCAAGCTGCTGCCCACCCGCGATGCCCTGTTGATCGAGGATGCCAACTCGCCCTATGCCAACTATGTGGTGACCCGCACCGACAACCAGCACAACGCGGCCTTGAAGAAACTGACCGCCGCCTTGACCTCTTCCGAAGTGAAGCAGTTCATTGCCGAGAAGTACAAAGGCGCCGTCATCGCGGCGTTCTAAGCCTTCCGGCACCCCGAGTTCGGCTGTCCCGTGTGCCCGCAAGGGTCTGGAGCGGCCTGACTGCACCACCTACCCGTGGTGCATCGCATTGTCGTCTCACTCCATCCGTAGATGATTTGCCACGCCAAGCGCGTGGCTTTTTTTTGGCGGACTGGCACAATTGGGCTATCCCCATACTCCTCTACGCTGCACACAGGCGCCGTGGTCTGCAACGCCGGCTGTCTGCAGGAGCCATTCCATGCTGATACGCAAACTGTTCAAGTTCGAAAACGCCCACATCGTGCGCAATTGCAGTAGCGATCGCTGCCGCCACTCCATCCACGGCCATAGCTACAAGGTGGAGGTGCTGCTGGAGGCCCAGGCGCTGGACCATGGCCAGATGGTGTATGACTTCGGCCTGATGAAGGGCACGATACGTGATGTGATCGACGCGTTTGATCACGCCATCTGCTTCTGGGACCGGGACGAGGCAGACTACATAGCCTGGGCCAAGCGCTATTCGCAGCGCTGGATCGCCATGCCGGTGTCGCCATCGGCCGAGCAGTTCTCACGACTGTTCTTCGTCATCATCGACGCCATACTCAAGAACACCGCCATGGCCAATGGCGAGCAGGATGTGGTGCTGCATTCTGTGATCGCCCATGAAACCGAAACCGGTTACGCGCAGTGTTTCCGCGCGGATGCCTATAATCCGCGCATGGGCCTGATCGCCTTGGAGCAGGTGATCTTCTCGGAACAATGCAAGGCAGAGTGGAAAGACCCGGCCATGCTGGATAAGCTGCTGCGGGGCGAACCCTTCCAGAACCCTACGATTGCCCTACAGGTCCAGCCCGACCCGCAGCCCGATCTCAACGGCTGAGCACGGTGGGCTGCACGCTGCGTCGATAGTCCCGCACCATCAGCCAGATCAGGTAAACCGTCGCCAGCCAGGGCCAGACTTCGGAGAGCGTCTGGGTCAGGCCGTTGAAATCGCGCAGGCCGTAGCGCCAACGGAACAGGCTGAGCATGCCATAGGGCTGCGCAGTCAGTGGCCACATGGCTTCTACTAGCTGGGTCAGGCCGACACACAGCAAGGCCACCAGCGCCTGCCAGCGCCGCTTCAGCCGCAGCAACAGAAATAGCAGCCCTAGGCCCAGCACCCCACCTGTCAGCACATTGACGTTGAACCAGGTGAGGAACTCATCTGGCTTGAGCAGGGCGCCGGCAAACAATACCTTGAGCAGCAGCGATAGCAGGATCAGGCCAATGATGGCCACCATGGCGCGTCGGCGGTGCGCCAGCAGTGTCACCACGATCAGACTCACCCCCATCAGGCTGAGCATGACCCCGAATGCTTCCAGCCCCCGTAGAAAGAGCAGGGCGTTTTCTATGGGCGACACCCAGGGCTGCGGCAGACCGACAGGCTGCACCACCACCCCGAACAAGGGAACAGCAGGATTCAGTTGTGAGATAAACCACAGGAGCAGGAGGATCAGGCCATAGTCGGCCTGCGAGCCCTCGCGGAACCATTGCTGGCGAAACACATGCCAGCCCCGCAGTATCAGCAGTTTGCTGAATAGGCCGGCCAATAATGCACCGATCAGACTACCGGAGGTGTTGTAGATGAGATCGAGATTGGATGGTACGCGCTGGGGCAGGAATTGCTGTACGAACTCGACCGAGCCAGAAAGCATGGCACCAAATACCAGCGCGGCCAGGGGCGCAAACCAGCGACAACGGAAATACAAGGCCCAGGCATATCCCAAGGGCAGATAGGCCAATAGATTGAGCGCGTTGTCTGCCACGGTATGATAGTGCGGCAAGGGGTAGGCCAAAAACGCCCAGATAGGCTCGCCGGTATAACGCCAGCCCGAGAACGGATACCAGCTGGTGACCAATATGACCGCATGCCAGGCCAGCAAAAAATGCCGCCCCAACCAGGACGGCATGGCATCACGTGCAAGGTAGGAGATGGGCAATTGCCAGCGCATGGCGAGCAAGCCTATCACATTGGCCACGAACTACGGATTGCTTGCTACCGATATAAACGTTTCATTGCATGCAGATAATAAAAAAGGAAGCTGAACGGCTTCCTTTTTTGCAGGCGTGCGAGGCTGGCTTACACGCGCAGGCTGTCGATGCTACCACCCTTGGCCAGGTGATCGACCACCCATTGCGGCTTGCGGCCACGGCCACTCCAGGTTTGCTCAGGATTGGCAGGATTCTTGAACTGAGCCGCCACCGGGCCGCGCTTGCCACCGCGCTTGCTGGGCAAATCGGCACCCAGGAGCTCGTTCAGGCTGAAGCCACGTTCTGCCGCGAGCTTTTGCAGGTCGGAGATAGCCTTTTGCTTGTCTTCGACCTTGCGGCGCGAAATTTCACGCTCAAGGTCTTTTTGCAGTTGATAAAGCTGCGGCAAGGACAGGCCAGACAAGTCCACCATTTTAATTCTCCTGGATCAATTAGTGATTTTGGTCAAAAGACTGCGGATATTATGCAGTCGAAGGCATCTCCAAATCAACCTATAACCCAATAAATATCCTGGCGCAAGCACTAAATATGCTATTGGTATTAAATACTTGTTCCTAGGCAGCCTGCCTTGCCACCGGTTTCATGGCGTCATTGAGCGCTTCATAGGTCTTTTTCAAGCGCGCATCGAGCTCGTTCAATTGTTGCTGAATAACCGCATCAATCTCGCTTAACTCTTCAATCCGGTCTTCCAGCGTATCGGTCGCCTTGTGGATGCGCTTGACACTCTCCAGCCGCCTGCGCAGCTGCATCTGGTGTTCGCGTACCTGGGTTTCCATGGGGGCCATCACCGCCTTTAGCCAGTTCTCGGCATCCCGGTTGGCGACCTCATAGACATACACCACGCGGCTGGCGATGGTTTCAAAGAACTTCTTGGTTAGCTTGTTTTGCGAGGTGGTGAGAATTGCCCCAAAGGTATTGAAATGCTCGTGGAAACTCTTTTCCAGGCGGGCAATTTCCTTGTGGTATTTCAAGGTAGAGAAAGGTGGCGGCGACACGGCGCCCAAGCCGTGCTCATCGCTGAACTTCTTATACATGCCAGCCATCATGGCCTGGATTTCCGCTACCTGCTCCGCCGACTTGGTGATGTTGCCGTTGATATCCTTGAAAAACTTCTGCATAGCGCCGGTCAGACCAGAGGAGAAGCTGGAGGCATCCATTTCCATCCGTATCTTGGTAATACGGTTCTTCAGTCCATCCATGCCCAGATAGCCAAACAGCACATTGGTCTGCTGGGAGAACACGCTGCGCAAGGCCTGGAAGCGCTGCATGCCGCGCTCGAAATGGGCCTTCTCTTCCTGGATCTTGTCCAGCATGTGTTCGATCACGTCGCGGTTCTTGCCGCGCAATGCGGTCAGCTCGTCCAGCTGCTCACGCACGCCTTCGCGGCGGGCATTCAGGATGCCGCGCGTGGCCAATACCAAGTCTTCCACCTCGGTCTGGGTGTTATCACGGACTATTTCCTGCTTGAAGGGGATCAGATCATCCGACAGCGCACGCTCGAGCTTGACGATGCGGGTCTTCTCCAGCAATTCGTCGTCATCGTTGATCTTGGCCACCAGGCCCTTCTGGGCCGATACTGGGAATACCTGGCTGGTCTTGATGCCCAGCAGCTCGGCGCTGGTCTTGACCTGCTTGTCGATCTCGGCGTCGATCTCCCCTTCGCTCTTCAGGCTGTCCCACAGGCCGTCTATCTTGTTCAGCACCACCAAGCGGCCGCGTTGCCCCCCCTGGGCACGGCCGATATGGTTGCGCCAGACATCGATATCCGTCTTGGTGACGCCGGTATCGGCCGCCAGGATAAACAGGATGGCGTGGGCATTAGGCAGCAGATTGAGCGTCAGTTCCGGCTCGGTACCGATGGCATTGAGACCTGGTGTATCCAGTATCACCAAGCCCTGCTTCAGCAAAGGATGGGGGAAATTGATGATGGCATGGCGCCAGCAAGGAATCTCGATCTTGCCATCCTGCACCGACAGTTTGTGATCAGGATCGGCGTCGTCAAATAGCCCCAGGCGCTTGGCCTCTTCCACCACCACCCATTTTTTCAGGCCTACTTGCTGAAAGGCAGCCAGCATGGCTTCGCCCGACTCGATATCGAGTTCGACCGTATGCCACTCCTCGGGATAGCGGCGATACTCGGAGGTGGTGGTATCCCCTGCGCGGGTCTCGATAGGCAACAGCTGTATGCAATTGGGCCGCGCCGCATCGTATTGCAGCTCGGTCGGACACATGGTGGTGCGGCCGGCAGACGAAGGCAAAACCCGCTGCTTGTATTCAGCGAAGAAAATCGCATTGATCAGCTCTGACTTGCCCCTGGAAAACTCCGCCACAAAGGCGATATTGAGCTTGTCCTCACGCAGCTTATCCAGCAAATGCTGGATGCGCATATTGGTCTGGGCATCGTTCAGATCCTGCTCGGACAACCAGCGTTGTAAATCCCCGATGCGCTGGATTAGATTCCCGCGCCAGCCGCTATAGGCTTCAAAATCAGCAACAAGGTTGTCGTGCGACATGTTTCTATCCTCTCGCACAGCAGGAGCAGCGTGCTGGCGCATGTATAAAAAGGGCAAATGGGGGTGGCGCTTAACCCGGCAAAATCTTCAAACAGGGAAAACGCATTTCATTGTCATTAAATAACGTGTGGCAACGCTATGCAAGCGCGGTCATCGGTCAAGTCCAGCCTTACGGCGGCAGCATATGCTACCCGCAATGAATAGGTTCATTATCCCGAGTCGCCCTGCTGGCACGCCAATAGCCCGCCCCGACCCGGGAATGGTCGGCCACGGCAACGCTCAGCGTGGCTGGCATTGCGTGCACCAATAGGTTGAGCGCTGCCCCAGGCGGCCTGATCGAATCGGATTACCACACTGTAAGCAGGGTTGTTCATCCCGGCCATATACAAAATAGCGCTGTTGAAAATAACCAGGCTTGCCTTCGCTATCGACAAAATCGCGCAAGGTACTGCCGCCTGCCGCGATGGCCTCGGTCAGGGTTGCCTGTATGGCCGCCACCAGTCGCTGGCAATCTGGCCGACTCAACTTGCTGGCGGGCCGGCTTGGGCGTATGCCTGCGCGGAACAGGGCTTCATTGGCGTAGATATTGCCCACGCCCACGACGATATGGTTATCCATGATGGCCAGCTTGATGGCCGCCTGCTTGCCCAGCAGCATCTGCTTCAGATACGCCGCCGTAAAGTCTGCCTCCAACGGCTCCGGCCCCAGATGGCAGAGCAAAGGATGGGCGAACAATTCGCCAGGCTGCCACAACAGGGCGCCAAAGCGCCGAGGGTCGCGATAACGCAATGCGTATTGCTGTCCTGCGCGATCGAACAGCAGGTCGACATGATCGTGCTTGGCGGGCGGCGTATCTGCCGCGACCACCCGCAAACTGCCCGACATCCCGAGATGCAGGATCAAATGGCCATGGCCGATGTCCAACAACAGGTACTTGGCCCGCCGCCAGATGCGCCGCACGCCGAGCCCAGCCACCCGCTCTGCCAGATCAGGCGGCACCGGCCAGCGCAAGCGCGCCTCGCGCACTACCGCGCCCTGCAGCACGGCGCCGTCCATCGCGGCCGCGATACCGCGCCGGGTAGTTTCTACTTCGGGCAATTCAGGCATGGTTGCTGCCGAACGGGTTAAGATGAAAGAACGAACGACTATAGCATGGTCGCAGATGCTGCCTGAGCCGGCAGACAAGGATACTGACATGACCAACCAGCACGCCTACCGTAATCGCCTGATCGCCCTGACCACCGCCCTGCTGGCCAGTTGCGCCAGCGTGACGCCGCCACCGCCCCCAGCGGAGTCAGCGCCGGCTGAACCCGCAGCGCCAGTGGCTGTAGCCGTAACGCCGGTGGTGGAGCCCAATTACCCCAAGCAGGAACTGACGCGCGAACTGCTGTTCGGCATGCTGCTGGGCGAAGTAGCCGTCGCCAAGGGTGACAAGCAGTTGGCCAGCGACAGTTGGCTGGAGATCGCCCGGCGCAGCCGCGATGTACGCGCCGCCGAGCGAGCCCTGCAGGTGAGCTTTGCTGCCGGACGCATCCCCCAGGCCGTACAGGCTGCCCGCCTATGGCAGGAGCTGGATCCCGGCTCGCTGACGCCACGCCAGCACCTGCTGCATATCTTCAGCAGCACCGGCATGGTCGCGGAGGCAGGGCAGGAGCTGGGCAGCTGGATGCGCGATCGCCCCAGCGATGCCGCGGGGGTGTTCCTGCGCATGCACACGCTATGGCAACCACAGGCCGATCGCCAGGCCATACTGGCGCTAACCCAGCAACTGGCTGCCGGCTTTCCCGAGCTACCAGAGGCCGCACTGGCCATCGCCCTGGCGGCTGTCAACGCCAAGAACAACCTGACCGCCGTGGCAGCGATAGATGAGGCGCTCAAGCGCCGACCCGGCTGGGAACAGGCCATGCTGTATCGCGCCAACCTGATAGGCCAGCAGTCACCGGAGGCCGGTATTGCCTACCTGCAGCAAGCCGTAAAAGCCCAGCCGAAATCGCGTGAGCTACGGGCTGCGCTGGCACGCGAGTTGAGCGATGGCAAGCAGTTGCCCGCCGCCGCAAAACTGTATGACGAACTCAGTCGCGAGTATCCAGCCGAAGTGGAATATCTATTAGGCCAGGCGCTGACCGCCCTGCAGTTGCGCCGCTACGCCGAGGCCGAGGCACCGCTGGACAAGGCGCTGGCCCTGGGCGTGAACAAGCCAGGACTGGTGCATTTCTATCTGGGTACCATCGCCGAGGAACAAGGCCTGCTGGAAAAGGCCCGCACACATTATGTCAGCGCCAGGGACAGCGAACAGGCGGCCCAGGCCAATCTACGCCTGGCCCGCATAGAAGCCAAACTGGGCAACCGGGATGCGGCCCTGGCCACCTTGCAACTGCTGCCCGATGCCAGCAAGAACGACCAGATCACCCGAGTGCAGCTGGAAGCGCAAATATGGCGTGAACTGAAAGAGCCCGAACGGGCGAAATCGGCACTGGATGCCGGTTTGCTTGCGCACGCGGACAACCCCGATCTGCTCTACGACCGCTCCCTCATATTTGACCTGATGGGTGACGTGGCCGCCGCCGAAAGCGATCTACGCCGCTATCTGACACTCAAGCCGGACAATCCGGCTGGTCTTAATGCGCTGGGCTATACCCTGGCCAACCGCACACAGCGCTACGACGAGGCCGAAGCCTTGCTCAAGAAAGCACTGGAGCAGGATCCGGACAACCCGGTGATCATAGACAGCATGGGCTGGCTGCAGTATCGCCGAGGCAATGTGAAGGAAGCCGTTATCTGGCTGGCCCGCGCCTTCGCCGCCCAGCCCGACCCGGAAATCGCCGCGCACTATGGCGAGGCACTGTGGCAGGCAGGCAGACGCAGCGAGGCCCGCAAGATATGGGCGGAAGGCAAGAAGCTGGACCCGGCTCACCAGGTACTGGCCGAAACAGTGCAACGACTGACCGGTAACTGAGACCATGCTGCGTTACTCCCTGATGGTGGCCCTGGCCGCCTTGCTGCTGGCTGGCTGCGCCACCCAGATGCCGGCCCCTGGCGCCCTCAGCCAGCTCCCCGAGCGCTACACGGTCAATGGCCGGGTGGCCGTCAATGCCGCCGGCAAGGGCTACACCGCTCGCTTCAGCTGGATACACGATGACCAGCGCGACACGGTGGACGTCAGCAACCCGCTGGGGCAGATCATGGCCAGGGTAGAGCTGGACCCAAGCGGCGCGCGCTTTTTTGACAGCGACGGCAAACTGCGCAGTGCAGACGATGTGGAGGCTCTGAGCGAGCGCGAACTCGGCTGGCGCCTGCCTGCCAGCGGACTGCGCTTCTGGCTCTTGGGCTTGGCGGCACCCGACCGCCCCGCCTTCTGGACCCAGGACGACAACCATAGGCTGCTGGAACAGGATGGTTGGCAAATACGCTTTCCGCTTGATGCGGGCACCCATGCGCCCAGCCGCCTGACCCTGAACCGCCCCGACCTGGAAGTTCGCATTGCGCTTTATGACTGGCAGCTGTCCAGCACCCAACCATGACCTATCACGCCTTCCCCGCCCCCGCCAAGCTCAACCTGTTTTTGCATGTCATAGGTCGCCGCAGCGATGGCTACCATCTGTTGCAAACTGTTTTCCGTCTGATAGACCACGGCGACACCTTGCATATTGCCATCGACCACAGCGGCGAGATCGTGCATGAGAACCCACTACCCGGTGTGCCTGCCGAGCAAGACCTGATCATCCGCGCCGCACGCCTGTTAAAGCAAGCTAGTGGTAGCCGGCTAGGTTGCCGCTTGCGACTGGATAAGCGCCTGCCCATGGGGGGCGGGCTCGGCGGTGGCAGCTCGGATGCCGCCACGACACTGATGGCGCTGAATCATTTGTGGGGCACCCGCTTCAGCCGCGAACAATTGCAGGCCTTGGGCTTGCAACTCGGTGCTGATGTGCCGGTTTTCATCTTTGGCAGAGATGCTTTTGCCGAAGGTGTAGGCGAAACGCTACAGCCTATACGCCTGCCAAATCAATGGTATGTCGTACTTATTCCACCTGTCTCCGTCCCTACGGCAGAGATTTTTTCCGATCCGTGCTTGACAAGGAACAGCGAGCCCATAATAATGGCGGCCTTTCCGAACGAGCAGATGCACAACGATCTGCAAGCAGTAGCCGTGAGGAAGTACCCGATCATCGCTGATCACCTTGCCTGGCTTAGCCAATATGGCAATGCGATGATGACCGGTTCCGGTGCTTGTGTATTCGCTGCATTCGATACACAAGTAGAAGCCGAGCGTGTTATTACAGCCCTGCCTGCCACAATGCAAGGGTTTAGCGCGCAGAGCATGATGCAGCACCCTTTGTTCGATCTGCTGGATTGAAACCAGTCGGGCAGATTTAGGGGAGTCGCCAAGTGGTAAGGCATCGGATTTTGATTCCGACATTCGTAGGTTCGATCCCTACCTCCCCTGCCAGTTTTCATCAAGCGTTTGGGCGGCACGCCGATGCGCTCACCTAACGCAAAAAGAAACCAGAAAGCGTGTAATGGCGATTACACGCTTTCTTTTTTTGTCAAGGATCAGGACATGGCCTACGAAAGTTTGATGGTCTTCACCGGCAATGCCAACCCCCAGTTGGCCGACGCCGTAGCCAAGCACCTCGACATTACCGTCGGCCGTGCCACGGTAGGTCGTTTCAGTGACGGCGAAGCCACTGTCGAACTACTGGAAAATGTCCGTGGTCGCGATGTATTCGTGCTGCAATCCACCTGCGCGCCCACCAACGACAACCTGATGGAAGTCCTGTTGATGGTCGATGCGCTGAAGCGCGCTTCGGCTGGCCGCATCACAGCTGCCATGCCCTATTTCGGCTATGCCCGCCAGGATCGCCGCCCCCGCTCGGCCCGCGTGCCCATCTCGGCCAAGGTTGTGGCCAACATGCTGCAGGCTGCTGGCGTGGATCGCCTGCTGACCGTCGACCTGCACGCAGACCAAATCCAGGGCTTCTTCGACATTCCCGTGGACAATATCTATGCCACGCCGGTCCTGCTCGACGATGTCCGCACCAAGAATTACGAAGACCTGATGGTGGTCTCGCCTGACGTGGGCGGTGTGCTGCGTGCCCGTGCCATGGCCAAGCAACTGAACACCGAGCTGGCCATCATTGACAAGCGCCGTCCCAAGGCAAACGTGGCCGAGGTGATGCACATCATCGGTGACGTGGAAGGCCGTACCTGTTTGATCATGGACGATATGGTGGATACCGCCAACACCCTGTGCAAAGCCGCCGAAGCACTGAAGCAGCACGGCGCCAAGCGGGTGATGGCCTACTCCACCCACCCCGTACTGTCCGGCCCCGCCATTGAGCGTATCGCCAATAGCGAACTGGATGAGCTGGTGGTCACCGACACCATCCCGCTCAGCGATGCCGCCCGGAAGTCCAGCCGCATCCGCATGATCAGCTTGGCACCGCTGCTGGCTGAGACGCTGCGCCGCATTAACAACGAAGAGTCGGTTTCCACCCTGTTCGTTGACTGATTCTCTGCGGCTGTTTCTTCGGAAACGGCCGTTTACCCAAGCATCACCTGGTCGCGGGTGATGTTTTTTTGTTGCTTAGGAGCAATTCCATGACCATCGAAGTTATCGCCAACAAGCGCGTCGAACAGGGCACCGGAGCGAGCCGCCGCCTGCGTCGTGCAGGCAAGGTTCCCGGCATCATCTACGGCGCCGGCCAAGAGCCTGTTGCTGTTGTGCTGGACCACAACAACCTGTACCACGCCATGCAGCAGGAAACCTTCCACGCCAGCATCCTGAGCCTGAACGTGGACGGCAAGACTGAGTCCGTGCTGCTGCGCGACGCCCAATACCACCCCTGGAAGCAGATCGTCATGCACGTCGATTTCCAGCGCGTGGACCCGAACGCCAAGCTGCACACCAAGGTGCCGTTCCACTTCATCAACGCTGATGTGGCTCCTGGCGTGAAGCTGGGTGGCGGCATCGTGTCGCACGTCATGAACGACGCCGATGTGTCCTGCCTGCCAGGCCAACTGCCCGAGTTCATCGAAGTGGACCTGAAGGACCTGCAAGCCGGTCACTCGATCCACCTGTCCGACCTGACCCTGCCGGCCGGTGTTGAATTCGTGGCCCTGAAGCATGGCGACAACGCTACCGTGGCGACCATCCTGTCGGTACGTGGCGCTGCCACCGAGGAAAGCGCTGCCGCTTAATCGGTCGCGTTTATCCTAGACGGCCCGCAGCCTATACAGGCCCAGCGGGCCGTTTCACATTCCAACGAAGGCAAATTCAGTTACACAGCCTGATACTCTCCGTCGTTGAACCTAATACTTGATGGCAAGCCATGAGCACTGCACCGCTCCCCATACGTCTGGTGGTCGGCCTGGGCAATCCCGGGTCGGAATATGTTGATACGCGCCACAACGCCGGCTTCTGGTGGGTGGATGCGCTGGCACGCGAGCTAGGCACGGGGCTGCGGGTCGAGAGCAAGTTCATGGGGCTGGCAGGACGCGCCAAGCAGGGCGATGAGGAGGTTTGGCTGCTGCAGCCAACCACCTATATGAATCGTTCCGGCCACGCGGTAGCTGCGCTGGCACGCTTCTACAAAATACTGCCGCAGGAAATCCTGGTGGTGCACGACGAACTGGACCTGCTACCCGGCGAAGCCAAGCTGAAGCAAGGTGGCAGCCACGCCGGCCACAATGGCCTCAAAGATATACAAGCCATGCTGGGCAGTGCCGATTTCTGGCGTTTACGCCTGGGCGTAGGCCACCCACGCACCCTGGGTTTGAACCAGCCGGTGGTGGATTTCGTACTCCATCGGCCCCGGCAGGATGAGCAGCCGCAGATAGAGGAAGCGATCGCCCGCTCGCTGGCCGCCTGGAAATGGCTGTCCCGCGGCGAATTCAGCAAGGCCACCATGCTGGTCAACACCAAGCCCAAGATTGCCAAGCCCGAGGCCTAAGGCAGCCGGCAAGGCATGCTTTTCTCCTCACCGCTGGCACCCCAACACGCATTAGAATTACCCTTTCCCCAAAGGAACACGCTATGAGTCTCAAATGCGGCATCGTCGGCCTGCCCAACGTCGGCAAGTCCACCATGTTCAACGCCTTGACCAAGGCCGGCATCGCTGCCGAGAACTACCCCTTCTGCACCATTGAGCCCAATGTTGGCATCGTGGAAGTGCCAGATGCGCGCCTGAAGGCGCTGTCGGCCATCGTCAATCCGCAAAAGATCCAGCCTGCCATCGTCGAGTTTGTCGACATCGCCGGTTTGGTGGCGGGCGCCAGCAAAGGTGAAGGCCTGGGCAACCAGTTCCTGGCCAATATCCGCGAGACCGATGCCATCGTGAACGTGGTGCGCTGTTTTGATGATGAGAACGTGGTCCACGTTGCCGGCCGCATTGATCCGCTGGCCGATATCGAAGTCATCGTCACCGAACTGGCGCTGGCCGACATGGCTGGCGTGGAAAAAGCCATACAGCGCGAAGGCAAGAAGGCCAAGTCAGGAGACAAGGAAGCACAAAAACTGGTGGCCACCTGCGAAAAGCTGCTGCCCCACCTGAACGAAGGCAAGCCGGCCCGCACGCTGGCACTGACCGATGAAGAAAAGGCCTTGCTCAAGCCACTGTGCCTGCTCACCATCAAGCCGGCCATGTATGTGGGCAACGTGCTGGAAGACGGTTTCGAGAACAACCCCCATCTGGATCGCCTGCGCGCCCATGCCGCAGCCGAAGGCGCGCCGGTTGTCGCGCTGTGCGCCAAGATCGAGATGGAGCTGTCCGACCTCGAGGAGGAAGACAAGCAAGCCTTCCTGGCCGACCTTGGCTTTGAAGAGCCAGGGCTGAACCGCTTGATACGCGCAGGCTACAACCTGCTGGGCCTGCAGACCTACTTCACCGCTGGCGTGAAGGAAGTCCGCGCCTGGACCATCCATGTGGGCGACACCGCCCCCCAGGCCGCCGGCGTCATCCACACCGACTTCGAGCGAGGCTTCATCCGGGCCCAGACCATTTCCTTCGACGACTTCATCAGCTACAAGGGCGAGCAGGGTGCCAAGGAAGCCGGCAAGATGCGGGCCGAAGGCAAGGACTATGTGGTCAAGGATGGCGATGTGATGAATTTCCTGTTTAACGTCTGATTGGCAGCCTTCAAGGGGGAGCGCCCAATGCCCAGGTGCACTCCTCCGCTCGCCAGGCTCGTTGTGAGCCCCCCGTGAAGGCTGGCATGCCGCCCATGGCAGATCACCAGAAAAGCAGCCGCTGCCTTTTGCCACCTAGCGGTGGCATCGACGGCGATGACGGCCCGTGAAATAACCGGCATGAGCACTTTCTCGCCCAGTCATGTCTCCTGTTTGGGATTCCCCCGCTGCGGCCATGCATACCCGCCAGCGGTCAAAGGCACTCCATGAGCGATCTTGAATCTGCAGCCTGCCCCCTTTGCGCCAGCACCACGGCCAAAGCCCTGTATGAGGGCCGTTTTGCGCCTTATGGCCTGATGTCTTGCCAGGCATGTGGGCTAGGCTACCTGTCGCCCCGCCTGACCGAGGCCGCCATGCTGGCGCATTACGCCAACGATCAATACTTCTCTGGTGATCAGCATGGCTACAACAACTACGCCGCCCAGGCTCCCGCGCTCCGGGCGACATTCCGGCGCCTGCTGCAGACACTGGCAAAGCAGGGGCGTACGGGCGGCAGCCTGTTGGAGATCGGCTGTGGTTTTGGCTATCTGCTGCACGAGGCACAGCCCTATTTCACGCGCAGGGTGGGGACGGATTTTTCTGCGGAGGCTGTGCGTACCGCGCAAGCGCATGCCGATGCCGTCTATACCGGTGGTGTAGCGGCGGTTCCCAGCGGGGAGCTGTTCGACTGCATCATCGCCACCCACGTCATCGAGCATACCTATCACCCGCGTGAATTCATCCGGGATTTGCTGCTGCACCTGCGCCCAGGCGGCTCGCTCATTATCGCCGCACCCGATGCCGGCAGTTTCTGGCGCAAGCTGATGGGCTATCGCTGGCCCTCCTTCAAGCTACCGGAGCATGTGCTTTATTTTGACCAGCACACCTTGCACCGGCTGCTGGCGGAATGCGGCCTGGAGACGCTGCAGACGGTTCCCTATCCTCATGCTTTCCCCTTGCCGCTGATTGCCGCCAAGCTTGGGCTTACCCTACCGGCCTCGCTTGGCCGGCACGCTTTGTGGCTACCCAAGACAACGATCGCGATAGCAGGAGTCAAGCCCGGTGTCTGAACTTGCGCGGCAAGCCTGTGACCTGTCCGTTGTCATCCCCCTGTACCGCGAGGGCGTACATCTGGGCGATACGGTGAAGGAGATCAGCCGAGTCTTGGAGGGCCTAGAAACCCGCTATGAGCTGATCCTGGTAGACGACGGTTCACCCGACGATACTTGGCAGGCCATTACCGCGCAGGCGAAGCACAATCCGGCCGTCAAGGGCTTGCGCCTGAGCCGTAACTTCGGCAAGGAGGCTGCGCTTGCCGCCGGCCTTGAGCAGGCCTGTGGCAAGGCGATTGTGGTGATGGACGGCGATTTGCAGCATCCGCCCAGCTTGATTCCCACCATGCTGCAATGCTGGCGCGATGGCGCAGAAGTGGTTGAGGCGGTAAAGCAGCACCGGGGCAAGGAAAGTCTGCAGAGCCGGGTCAGGGCCCAGGTGTTCTATCGCACCTTTGCCCTGCTGGCTGGCTACGACCTGCGCGGTGCGTCGGACTTCAAGCTGATAGACCGGCGTGTGCTCGAAGCATGGCGCCATATGGGCGAGCGCAACCTGTTCTTCAGGGGCATGAGTGCTTGGCTTGGCTTTCGGCGCGTGCAACTGCCATTTGATGTGCCGGAGCGCGCTGGTGGCCAATCCACTTGGTCGGTGTTGAAACTCACCAGGCTAGCCATGACGGCCGTCACCTCGTTCTCTTCCGCGCCCTTGCACCTGATTACCCTGGCAGGCATGGGGTTCATGCTGTTCTCCCTGATACTGGGTATGCAGACCATCTATCTCAAATTGGCGGGCAAGGCCGTCGATGGCTTCACGACCGTGATCCTGCTGCTGCTGATCATAGGCGGTGCTGTCATGCTGGGCCTGGGCATCATAGGCACCTATGTGGCGCGCATCTATGAGGAAGTCAAAGGCCGCCCCCGCTACATTATTGCGGAACAGGTTGAACAATGATCCTGGGGCAGGCCGGTCGCTATCTGGTCGCGGGCGGGTTGGGCACCCTGGCCCACCTGGGCTTGATGACGCTCTGCGTGGAAAGCCTAGGCGTGCGGCCCGTTGCGGGCGCGGTGGTCGGTTTCGCAGCCGCCGTGGGCGTGTCTTATGCGCTCAACCAGTATTGGACATTCCAGTCGAGTCGTTCACCGGTGCAGAGTTTCTGGCGCTTCCTGCTCGTCTCCATCCTGGGCTTGCTGATGAACACCGGCATGATGTTTGGCCTCGTCCACTACCTGGGCTGGTGGTATCTCAAGGCACAGTTAAGCGTCATCCTGATTGTGCCGGCCACCAATTTCCTGCTTAACCGATACTGGTCATTCTCCACCAGGGCCGAATGAACACGCCTATCGAGCCATCACTAGCCACCTCGGGTCGTACTGCACACTGGCAGCTTCGGGATAGTCATGCCTTGCTGCTGTTGCTGATCATCGCCGTGACCCATTTCTACAGCCTACTTTTCGGCGGGTGGCGCGGTGATGACCCAGCAATCTTGTGGCACGCCATGAACTCTAGCGGCCTCAGTGCATTCCACGATCCGGCGGACTGGCAGAAACTGTCGCCCAATAATCTGACCCCCTGGATAACCCTGTCCTTCAAGCTGGATCTCTGGTTGGCTGGGCCAGACCCGCTGTTCTTTTACCAGCACCAATTGCTCTCGCTCTGCCTGGCGGCGACCGCCGCCTATGCCCTGGGCCGATGCTGGCTGCCCCCGGCCTGGTCGCTCGCATTTGCATGCCTGTTCCTTGCCGGAGCGCCCACTACCGCCGTCGTAGAGGCGCTGATGACCCGGCACTACCTGGAAGGTTTGCTGTTTGCCATCCTGGCTGTCATCGCCTTTGTGCTGGCACAGCGCCGCCAGCATAGCGGATGGGTGGCGCTGGGCGCCCTGGCCTACGCGCTCGCCGCGACGGCCAAAGAGATATTTGTGCCGCTCCCCCTGGTCTTGCTGGCTATGCCGCCTTTCGGCCGTATAGCTGAGCGCGCGCGCCTGCTTGCCCCTTACTTCTGCGTCGCCCTCGCCTATGTGATCTGGCGGCAGTACATGCTGGGCGGCGTGACGGGCGGCTACGCTGCTGGTCAGGCCCTGGACCTGCCGGCCCTGCTGACGCAAACCATCCAGACCTTCGCCGGTTTCCCCAGGCTCATACTGGGGCCGTACTGGCCACTACCGACGATCATTCTGGGCGCAGCGCTGACCTTCTACCTATCCAAGCGGCCAGCAGGCCTGCCGCTCGCCCTTATGCTAGGTCTGTGCCTGCTTGGCCCCCTTGTGCCGCTGGTGTTTTTCCCCGGCATACATAGCCCCGATCGCTATCTGTTCCTGGTCTGGTTTGCGGTAAGCCTGGCAAGCATCTTGTCCGTGCGATTCGCGGTCTCGTATCTGCCTGGTGGCAAGGTGGTACAGCGTGGTGGTGCGGCCTTGGTCTTCCTGATGACCATCGTCCCCCTGATCGGCCAGGACCGGGCGGTGTCGGCAGTGCGCCAGACCTACTACCAAGAATATGATGTACAGGGAAAGTTCATGCTTGAGGCCGGCGCCGAGCAGGCATGGATACCCTCGCCCACGCTTACCTCCACCTACTGGTTTGTCACTCAACTCTGCGAAATCAAGCGCAGTACCGGGCTAAGCTGCCCGACCGTGCTGTTCAAGGGTGTCCCGGCGGCGGTGCCGGTGCGGCAGTTATACCGCTATGACCCGCAGCAGAAACAGATGGTGGATATCTCTGCCCGCCTGGAAGCAGAGATTGCGCAAACCATGGCCGTGGACGAAACAAGGCCGCTGACTGCCAGGGTATCGATCGAGAACGGCCACGCTGCTTGGCAGTTTGGCCCCTATGAGGAGGGGCAGTACTTTATTGCATCCGCCAGCTTGGGGCGCTACCCGGTATCCAGAGTCGGCTCGATCAAGACGGCCCTGACGGCCGTCCCCCTGCACCTGCAGTACGAGTCCCCTGAGGGTTGGACCACGCGCTCGCCCTTGCTGTGGGTGAGGCCAGGGCAGCCCATAGACTGGGCAAGGCGCTAAGAGCCTGTTCAAAGGCACGGCGGAGAAATACCGCTACCGCCTCAGCAGGCGTGCTTCCGCATGGCGCTGAAGACCATGTAGCGCTACGATATGCGCCTAGACAGCTGGTCGCTCCTCTGCAAGACGAGCGCCAAGCCCCGACATGCTGCGCAGCGCTGGTGTAACTGGCCTGGAGCCAAACATTCGGCTTGCCGTGGTGATGGCCAGTCACGGCGGCGTAACGAACATCTGTTAAGTTTCAACAAGGATATTGATATGACCAGAATGGTAAATTGCATCAAGCTGGGCCGCGAAGCCGAAGGGCTGGATTTCGCGCCGCTGCCGGGCGAGATGGGCAAGAAGATATTTGATTCGGTCTCCAAGGAAGCCTGGGCTGCCTGGGTCAAGCACCAGACCATGCTGATCAATGAGAACCGCCTCAATCTGGCCGATGCTCGTGCACGCCAGTATCTGTCGCAACAACTACAAAACTATTTCTTCGGCAGTGGTGCAGACGCCGTACAGGGCTACGTGCCGCCCAAGGAATGATTCCGGGTAGCAATGGATATCAATGGCCGCCCAGTGCGGCCATTTTGCTGCATGTCCATCAGCCCGCATTCGCAATATCGCCACCGCGCTATACTGCAACGTTACCTGCCCAACTGGGCTCAAAGCCAGACACACCATGAACCAGGCACTCTTGGAACACAGCACCGAACTCTTTCTCAATCGCGAACTGGGCTTGCTGGAATTCAACCGGCGCGTGCTGGCTCAGGCGGAGGAGGAAAGCAACCCCCTGCTGGAGCGGCTGAAGTTCCTTTGCATCGTGTCGTCCAATCTCGACGAATTCTTTGAAGTGCGGGTGGCCTGGATCAAGGAAAACATCCGTATGCACACGGCAAGGCCGGCACCGGATGGCCTGTCGCCGGAAGCCGCCTTCCATCGCATCGCCATCGATGCCCATGCGCTGGTGGAGCGGCAGTACAAGATACTGCGCGAGGTCGTACTGCCGGAACTCGCGCAGGAAGGTATCGTTTTCCTGCGCCGGACCATGTGGAGCGATGCGCAGCGCCAATGGGTGCGCGAGTATTTCGACCGCGAACTGGCGCCGGTGCTCACCCCTATCGGACTGGACCCGGCCCACCCCTTCCCTCGCCTATTGAACAAGAGCCTCAATTTTGTGGTGGAGCTGGACGGGCGCGATGCTTTTGGTCGCAGCTCAGGCGTGGCCATCGTACAGGCCCCCCGCATCTTTCCCCGCTTTATCAAGCTGCCACCAGATGTATCCGGTGTAGAGCACGGGTTTGTCTTTCTCTCCTCGGTACTTCACGCCCACGTGGATGAACTGTTCCCCGGCATGGAAATGCGCGGCTGTTACCAGTTCCGGGTTACCCGTGATTCCGATCTGAATGTGGATGACGAGGACGTCAAGGACTTGCGCGCCGCCCTCCAGGGCGAGCTGAGCCAGCGCCAGTTTGGTGACGGCGTACGGCTGGAGGTCGCGGACAACTGTCCGCATCATATTTCGGATTTCTTGCTGGAACAGTTTGGCCTGGATAACGAAGACCTGTATCGCGTGGACGGGCCGGTCAATCTGGTGCGTTTCATGCAGGTACCGGATCAGGTAGACCGGCCTGACCTGAAGTTCCAGCCGTTCATGCCCGGCGTACCCAAGGAGCTACGCAAGCAGCCCGACCTTTTTTCCGCTATACGCCACGGCGATGTACTACTACACCACCCGTTCCAGAGCTTCACGCCGGTGATCGATCTGCTGCAGCAGGCTGCCCGCGATCCGCATGTGGTCGCCATCAAGATGACGGTGTACCGCACTTCCAAGGATTCCGCCCTGATGGAGGCCTTGATCGAGGCTGCCGAGGCTGGCAAGGAGGTCACTGCGGTGGTGGAACTGATGGCTCGCTTTGATGAGGAGGCCAATATCAATTGGGCGGCCAAGCTCGAGCGCGTGGGTGCCCATGTGGTCTACGGTGTCTATGGCTACAAGACGCACGCCAAAATGCTGCTGATCGTCCGCCGTGAAGAAGGCCGCCTGCGCCGCTATGCCCACCTGGGTACAGGCAACTATCACCAGCGCACAGCCAAGCTGTATACCGACTTCGGTCTGATGACGGCCAATGAGGAGAAGTGCGCCGACGTCAACGACGTGTTCATTCAGCTGACTGGCATGGGCAACCCCGGCAAGCTCAAACACTTGTGGCAGTCGCCATTCACCATGCATTCGTCGATGATTGATGCGATCAATCGTGAGGCCAACATCGCTCGCGCCGGCCGCCGTGCCGTCATCATCGCCAAGATGAACTCATTGCTGGAACCGGCTCTGATACAGACGCTTTACGATGCCAGCCAAGCCGGCGTCTCCATCCATCTGATTGTGCGTGGGGTATGTACCCTGCGGCCAGGTGTAAAGGGGCTGAGTGAGAACATCAAGGTACGCTCGATAGTCGGGCGCTTTCTTGAGCATACGCGCGTGTTCTTCTTCCATAACGATGGGGCAGAGGATCTTTATCTCGGAAGTGCCGATTGGATGGGGCGTAACTTCTTCCGCCGCATTGAAGTGGCCTTTCCCATCTTCGATCTCAAGACCAAGCGTCGCATCATCCGCGAAGGCTTGCGCCCGTATCTGGTGGATAACAGCCAAGCTTGGGAAATGCAGCCGGATGGGCGCTACCGCAAGAAGACCACCCGCGGCGACCATAAGCGCAATGCTCAAGCCATGCTATTGGCCGAACTGGCCGCCAAGGACCGGGATTGAATATAGGGGTGCTACGGCGCCCCTTTCTATTGGATGTACTGGATGAAAACCAACCTGATACTTTGGCGTCATGCCGAGGCTGAAGCCGGCGATGACGATATGCGCCGGGCACTCACGGAAAAAGGCCATAAGCAGGCCCGCAAGATGGCCGAATGGCTGGACGCCCAGCTACCGGCACACCCCATGATTATCGCCAGCCTGGCCTTGCGTGCCCGCCAGACGGCAGCAGCCCTACACCCCAACCACCAGATAGACAGCCGACTCAACCCCGACAGCAGCGCCGAGGCCTATCTGCAAGCGGCCGGTTGGCCAGCGGCAGGCGGCACCACCGTGCTGGTGGGGCACCAGCCCACACTGGGCCGGGTTGCCGCCCGTTTGCTGAGCGGCATAGAGGCCGACTGGCACGCCCGCAAGGGGGCCATCTGGTGGCTGCAGTACCGTCTACGGGATGGTCAGCCACAAACCCTGCTCAAGACCATGCTGACACCGGAGCAGTTGTAGCGCCCTCCCGCGCTCAGAAGACCTGGCAACGGGCTGCTGTCCCCAGATACTGCCATTGCTGATTACTGGTGGACGTTGTCGGTAAGGGGCTGCTGTAGCGGCCGGCCAGCAGTGCACGGTAGTAGCGCCCGGATTGCTGGAATACCTCACCGTAACGGGCACCGCCGCCAGCGACCCAGCTGCTGCAACGTGGGTAATTCAGTTGCACCACCGTATCGACCAGGCCATTGCCGGGAAAATCCGCCCATAGCAAGCCCACATAGCGCGGCCGCACGCGATGGATGTATTGCAAGGTCAGGTCGTTGGTGCCTTCAAACGCAATGCTGCATATGCCCCAGAAGCACCCCACCCGTGGGAAATCCGGATAGCTGTGACGCCAGCCCGGTGTGGTCAAGCCAGTCAGCAGCCTGGGAGCCCCCGTCTGTGGGCTGGAGTGGCCGCTGGCCACAAAGTAGGGAAAGACACCGGTAGAAGCAGAAAGCCCGTTGGCGTGGAAGGCCTGTCCATGTTCGGCGTTGGCTTTGACCAGGTGGTTGCGTACCTTTTCCCACTTGCTATAGAGCTCCCAGTTGTTGTTGAGCAGCCAATGTCCTTGTGAGCGAAATCCAGCACCATCCAATCCATAGCGTCGCTGCGCGGCAAAATTTTGCACGATCACCAATTTACCTCGGGTCTCCGCCAGGGTGGGATTCTGGCTGCTGGGCTCCCAGATCAGGCTGCCATAGCGCGCCTTGTAGTCTGCAAAGGTGGCCTCGAAGCTACGACCATTGCCCTCGGGCGTGTGCTCCTCCTGCACGTTCACCATCAGCGTCTCGCTGGGGTTACGGCGCAGGAAATCGGCCATGGTATTGAGTACGTCTCCAAACATGGTCTTTTGAAACACCACGCCGTGATGGATAGCGAAGACGTTATTGATATGTCGACAGCGCACATCGAATGCACGCACGCCGGCACGCAACTGATTGGCCAGGCTCATGCTCTGGGTCTGGACGATGTCGCCGCCGTAAAATGACAGGCTGTCATGGGTTCCCACCAGCGAGAGGTTGCGTAGCGGCGTATTGCCATCCAGCACCGCCATCCAGTTGCTATGGTCTATGTCGGCACGGTCGTCATGCAGATAAGCGCCAGAGGAGTGCGCTGCGGCGGGCAAAGCCAATGCGATCAGCAAGGTGGTGGCAAGCAGGCGAGCCATGATGATTTCCAGTGTGGGCGAGAAGAGAAACTAAATCTAGACCCAATAAAAAACATTGTTACCAGGAAATTCATCGAAACCGCTTAACCTTTGATTAAGTAAAACTGAAGTCGTCTCTTACCCACTGTGGACCATGGGTCAGTCAGCCTCTGTTTGACCCAAGCCTGAGCACACTGCCAGATCACCACCCCGCAAGACAACGGACACCTGGCAGCGACCGGCTCGGCTCAAACAACCCAGCGTTGCGGCGCTGCTTAGGTGCGCCGGGAAAGCCCGCGAGCTTCCGGCACCTAGGTACCGTAAGCCCGCACAACCGCGCCAACAGGTTGTTACTGGCGGCGCTTAGTGTGCGGCCTCCCAGTTCAGGCCCACGCCCACCTCGGCAAGCAAAGGTACTTTCAGGTCTGCCACACCAGCCATCAGCGCCGGCAGCTGTACCCGAACCTGCTCCAGTTCGCTATCCGGCACCTCCAGCACCAGTTCATCATGGACCTGCATGATGAGCTTGCTGGCCATGCCCGTGCGTTCCAGCCAATCCTGTACCGCTATCATGGCCAGCTTGATCAAGTCGGCAGCCGTACCTTGCATAGGCGCATTGATCGCCGCGCGCTCAGCACCCTGCCGCCGGCCCTGGTTGCTGGAGCGTATCTCGGGCAACCAAAGGCGACGGCCAAACCAGGTCTCCACATAGCCTTGCTCACGCGCTGTTTCACGGGTGGTCTGCATGTAATTGGCCACCCCGGGATACCGCGCAAAGTAACGATCAATATAGTTTTGCGCCGCACTACGCTCGATATCGAGCTGGGCAGCCAAGCCAAACGCGCTCATGCCATAGATCAGACCAAAGTTGATAGCCTTGGCATAACGACGCTGATCGCTGCTGACTTCATCCGGCGGCGTGCCAAACACCTCGGCGGCAGTTGCGCGGTGGATATCTATCCCCGCGTCAAAAGCCTTTAGCATGCCTTCATCGCCGCTGAGATGCGCCATGATGCGCAACTCGATCTGCGAATAGTCGGCACTGACAATGACATGACCTGGCGGGGCGATAAAGGCCTCGCGTATGCGGCGGCCTTCTTGCGTACGCACCGGTATGTTCTGCAGATTGGGATCGTTGCTGGCCAGCCGGCCGGTAACAGCCGTTGCCTGGCCGTAGTTGGTATGCACCCGACCTGTGCGCGGATTGACCATCAGTGGCAGTTTGTCGGTATAGGTGGACTTGAGCTTGGCCAGACTGCGGTGGGCGATCAGCTTGGCAGGTAGCGGGTAGTCGCGCGCCAACTCGGTCAGCACATCCTCATCGGTCGAAGGCGCGCCTTTAGGCGTTTTCTTGATGACAGGCAGCTTGAGCTTATCGAACAGTATCTCGCCTATCTGTTTGGGCGAACCCAGGTTGAAGGGCTGCCCAGCCAGTTCATAGGCCTCCTGCTCAAGCTTGAGCATGGTCTGCCCCAGTTCATGGCTTTGGCGATTGAGTTGCTGGCTGTCCAGCAGCACGCCATGGCGCTCCATCTTGAACAGCACTTCCCGGCTGGGTAATTCTATCTGCCTATAGACATAATCCAGCCGCGGCTCCTGGGCCAGCTGTGGCGCAAAGGCACGATGCAGCCGCAGCGTGATATCCGCATCCTCGGCGGCGTAGCGTGTGGCGACATCCACGGCCACTTCACCGAAACCGATCTGCTTGACCCCTTTGCCAGCGACCTCCTCATAGCTGATGGCTTTGAGCCCCAGATGCTTGGCCGCCAGTTCATCCATGCCATGACGTTCGGTGCTATCGAGCACATAGCTCTGCAGCAGCGTGTCTTCCGTTACCCCTGCCAAGTGTATGCCGTGGTTGGCAAACACATGCTGGTCATACTTGAGGTTCTGCCCCAGCTTGGGCCTGGCCGCATCTTCCAACCAAGGCTTGAGGCGCGCCAGGGTAGGCTCCAGCGGCAGTTGATCGGGGGCATCAGCATAGCGGTGGGCAAGCGGTAGATACGCAGCCTCGCCCTCTGCCACAGCAAAGCTGATACCCACAATGTGGGCCTGCAAGGGCTCCAGGCTGTCTGTTTCGGTATCCAGCGCCACCAGGCCTGCCCCCGCCAGCTTGATCAGCCAAGCATCGAGCTGTGACTCAGTCAGAATGGTTTCATAGTCACGTGGCAGCTCGGTGAGTTCACCCACATCACTCGGTGCAAAGCTGCGCAAACTGCTGCTATTGCCCTCGGCAGCAATCTTGTCGCCTACGGCTGCATCCCCCTTCATCTCAGCCAACCAGCTTTTGAAGCCATAGGCTTCAAACAGATCAAGGAGCGTGGGCTTGTCGGCATCGCGCGGGCTGAGGCTGGCCATACCCTGAGGCATCTCCTGGCTCAGATCGACATCGCATTTGATGGTGACGAGCTGCCTGCCCATGGGCAACCATGCCAGGGTATCCCGCAGGTTCTGCCCCACCACCCCGCCTATCTTGTCCGAGTTGACCATGATGGCATCGAGGGAGCCATATTCGGATAGCCATTTGACAGCCGTCTTGGGGCCACATTTGGGTACACCCGGAACGTTGTCCACGGTATCGCCGATCAAGGCCAGATAGTCCACGATGCGATCGGGCGCCACACCGAATTTAGCCACGACACCGGCTTCATCCAGTGTTTCCTCGCTCATGGTATTAACCAGGCGCACATTGGGACTGACCAGTTGCGCCATGTCCTTGTCACCCGTGGAAACCACGACGGCCATGCCCGCTGCGTCAGCCTGGCGACAGAGTGTGCCGATTACGTCATCCGCCTCCACCCCATCCACCATCAGTATGGGCAAACCCATGGCAGCAATGGCAGCATGTATGGGTTCTATCTGTGCCCGCAGATCATCGGGCATGGAAGGACGCTGTGCTTTGTACTCGGGATAGAGGTCGTCGCGGAAGGTCTTGCCCTTGGCGTCGAAGACGCAGCCGATATAATCGGCTGGAACCTCCTTGACCAACTTCTTCAGCATGGCAATGATGCCGCGTAAGGCGCCCGTTGGCGCACCTGTTGGCCCACGCAGATCTGGCATGGCGTGAAACGCTCTATACAGATAGGAAGAACCGTCGATCAGCAGGAGCGTCTTATTGGAATCTGTTGCCATTTGGGCCCTATCCACCACGAGCGTCTAGCGCTCTGTCAAATAAAGAGAAAAAGAGAAAACCATGAGTGCCCACAGCAAGCTGCCGAGTGACAACGACCCGGCCACCATCGCGGCCAGTCAAGCCTACCGTTCAAAGGAGGCCTGGCGGGTTTTCGAGATTATGTCCGAATTCGTGGAAGCTACCGAGCGACTGCAAGCGATACAACCCGCCGTCAGTCTGTTCGGTTCGGCCAGGACACCGCGCGACCACCCCTATTACAAGCAAACCGAGGAAATTGCCCGACTCTTGAGCGACGCGGGATTCAGCGTGATTTCGGGCGGCGGACCGGGCATCATGGAGGCTGCCAACAAGGGTGCCTTCCATGGCAAGTCACCCTCGGTGGGGCTGAATATCCAGCTGCCCCACGAGCAGCATGGCAATCCCTACCAGGATGTCAGCCAGACCTTCCGTCACTTTTTTGCCCGCAAGGTCATGTTCGTCAAAAACGCTACGGCCTATGTGGTGATGCCCGGTGGCTTCGGAACGCTGGATGAACTGACTGAGGCACTGACACTGATACAGACCGGCAAGAGCCGCAAGATACCCATTATCCTGGTAGGTAGCAGTTTCTGGAGTGGTCTGCTGGAATGGATGAAGACAACGCTGGCCGGCGAGCGGATGATCAATCCGGACGACATGAATCTGATGCAGGTCATTGATGAACCCCAAGCGGTCGTCGACGCCATATTTGCCTTCTACGAAACCCGGGGCTTTGCCCCCAGCCCTGCTGAGCGTGAAATGCAACTCAGCCTATGATGGCCAAGACCAGGAGAAACCCGATCATGCGTACCCTGCTGTCGCTCATCGCCGTGATGATTGCGCAGCCCTTGCTGGCTGCCGACCCCAAACCTGCCGACCTACCGCCACCGCCACCGCTTCCCGCCGCCACGGCGGATGAAGCCACGGTGCAGCCGGAAGTCACCATCATCCAGAAGGAAGACGCCACCTACAGCGAGTACCGCCTGCGGGGCAAGCTCTACATGATCAGGGTGCAGCCCAAGGTCGGACCAGAGTATTACCTGCATGATGACGATGGCACTGGTCAAATGGTAAGGCGTGACGGCCAAGGCGTATTGCGCCCGCCCATGTGGGTCATCAAGCGCTTCTGACCACAGGGGAGTGCAGCAACTGGGCTGCACTCCCATTTCTCTACTCTGCCGATGCAGCCATATTGGCTGAATCGGGTTTTATGCGACCTTGCCCATGTCCGTCTTTACTACTGTCACCCCTCAAGAACTTGGAGCCTGGCTGAAAAATTATGCGCTGGGCGAACTGGTCGAACTCAAGGGCATCGCCGCAGGTATTACCAATACCAACTATGCTGTCACCACCACGCAGGGCAAGTATGTCCTGACGCTGTTCGAGGCCCTGCAGGCACACGAGTTGCCCTTCTACGTCAACCTGATGGCCCACCTAGCCCATCATGGCATTGCCTGCGCAGCCCCCATTGCCAATCAGCGCGACGAGTACATCGACACGCTTGCCGGACGCCCGACCGTGATAGTGGGCTGGCTTCAAGGCGAGCCAGTCACCACCCCCACGACCGCCCAATGTCGTGCATTGGGCACCATGCTGGCGCAAATGCATAGGGCAGGAGAAACCTATCCTGGCCGTATGGCCAACCCCCGTGGCCCGGCATGGTGGACAGCCACTGCCGCAGATCTATACGGTTACCTGGATGAGGCCGAAGCCACCCAGTTGCGCAACGAACTGGCCCTACAGGCACGCTACCGCTTTAGTCACCTGCCCAGCGGTGTCGTGCATTGCGACCTGTTCCGCGATAACGTCCTCATGCATGGCGAACAAATAGGCGGCTTTATCGACTTCTACTATGCCTGCAACGATATCCTGATCTACGATCTGGCCATCACCCTGAACGACTGGTGTGCACAGGAAGGGGGCGAAATCGACGCTGCGAGAGCCGAAGCATTGTGCGCAGGATACCAATCCGTGCGTCCCTTCAGCCAAAGCGAACGCGATGCCTGGCCTGTGATGCTAAGGGCGGCTGCACTGCGCTTCTGGGTCTCCCGCTTGTGGGACTGGCATAAGCCACAAGCTGGCGAACTGACTTTCCGAAAAGACCCCAACGTATTCCAGCGTATCTTGCGCCACCATGCCACTCGGGGTGATACACCACGCTGGCTATAGCGTTGCCACTACCCACCGTAGTATGCCAAAAAGCCTCGTACCATCAGGTTTGGCGGGCGGTTTCAACGCGCCAGTGCAACTGACAAAGCAAGGGTTGAAAGTAGGGTGAGATGAAGGGACTTCACCGACTTTCGATCGCCAAGTCAGAGAGCCGATGCCATCGTACCAACGCCTCACCGAGAAGAACGATACAGATCGAAGCCTACGTCCGATGTGGCCAGACACTCGCCGAGATTGTCCTACAACTCAAGCGCCCGCCGTCTACCATCAGTCACGAGCTGGCGCGCAATGGCTGCCGAAGTGGCTACCGTAGCGAGCTTGCTGATGCGCAAGCCCGGGTGGACGTCGCATTTATGCTGTTTGGAACTACTACTCAGCCAACTCACATAGAAGTTGGTTCATATACGGATTGATGCTGTCTTCTGTATAAGTAACTGGAAAGAAGTGATGTTCTCTGCAAAGTAATTCCTTCAGCGAATTTAATTGCTCTTTCTTGACAAAATACTGTCCATCCAAGTCTTCCTCATCCAACTCAGATGGCACCAATCCATACGAGAACTTCTTGAAATAGGAGACCGTATGCATTTTATCTGTCACGGTAGCAACTGACCCCAAGAGAAACCGAAGGGCATCTACTTGGATATATCTACTCAAGAACTCGATGCCTGCAAACATGGCAAACTGATCATTCGTTCTTGATGTATCTGGTCGTGAATTTTGACGAAGCAGTATCCGAACCCATATGTCTGGCGACAAGCCCCCACAAAATCGAAGTGGGTAGAATTAAGTCAAGGACATATCGATGAGGAAAGCTCCTCATTTGATAGTCCAAAAACAATTCAAAGTCGAAATTCGCAATTTGTGGGACATACTTGTTGAAGTATGTAATACCAACTTCGTTCAATTCGCTATACTCGCTATACTCGCTATGCAGCCTGTGCGAAAGTGCACTTAAATCTTAAATTCTGTTCATTTCAGTTGCCAGTTGATGGTTAGCGTGCTGTTTGTAACGAAACAGTCCGAATCCAGAGTTAAATCATAGAGCTTCAAGTATGCTCCATTGGTTTTCAAGCCCAAGTCATTGAGCAATTCAGGTACACGCAAGCCTTCCGCAACAGTTGGTCTAAAGTGGCCGGAAAGATTGTCAATCAGGTGAATATCGCCTTTACCAGACAGCATCATCTGACCAGCAGCACGGACATTGGCATTGTTGGCTAAGCTCGTATGCTTCTGACCAAGCACTAGCTGCCCGTCGGACGTAATCACAAAGTCAACATCCTTAGGCAGATTGGGACGACCAATAGCAATACGCCCATCAACGCTTCAAGCAATCCCGAATATTTTGCCATTTGGATCCAAAGCCTCGGCCGGGAATTTGTTCGACACTAGTGATGTGTTTGGAACATTACTTTGGTAATTTCTCCCTATCTTCTGGATGAAGCTCAACATAACGACTACATGCACCCTGCAAAAATGTCTTGCATTTTTCGTTAGTGACTACAACTTGGTCATTCATTATTCCAAATTTTACTCCATCAAAATACAATTCCGGATCAGGACCTTCTGGATCGGCAAAAAGACAATAGTCTTCATTGATAACGCACGAACGCCCTGCCGCTATTGAATTAACGGCTGAGACAAATTCTCCTTGGAAGTATGCTGAGTTAAAAAACTCCTTAATAATCCACTCGGGATCGTTTTCTACATTTTGCAATTTAAACAGTTCGACACTCATCATTTATCACCTCGGGTGGAAGTTTGTAATCAAACCGGTTTGTTCATTCCGGTAAACTCGGAATGAGATACCACCGGCTTCTGCAGTGTATGCCCTTATTCCATTCGCTACGGAATTTGCATAGCCAGAAGATGCCGCCTGCTGCCCAAGCTCAAGAATGGCTTGATCAGAAATAACCCTAGGGTCATACACAGTTTTGGTGAAGTCTGCGCCCTTGTAAACAATGCCACCATTTGCATCAAGCATAACGTTGCCCACTTTATCGGCGACCGGAATCTCATATTTAATTATATAGATGCCTTTCACACCACCGGGCGCTTGACTAATAATATTGACATTATTCTTCGTTGCAGCATCCATAAATGCGTCCAAGTTGTGCGCACCACCAATGCCTTTACTCTGCGTAAAACCATCCAATCTTGTAATATGCGTTGCGATGTCTGGTTCAAATGCAATCCCATACGCATACCTAAACACTTTGCTTGGAACGTTATACTGCCCAAGTCTCGGGACTCCGGTCGCAACCTGTCTGCGCAGCATGGACAAACTATTGCCAAAAGCTGGCGCAACACCTGCGGTAACAACCTTCGGCAATGATGCCATGTCCTTCGTCGTACTTCCACCTACCAGTACGCCCGGACCGGTTGCCATGTGGAGAATCTCTTCCCCCCCAGTTGCCTGCACAGCGTCCTTAAACTTAGCTTGGTCAGCTTTCCAACCGATGTTACCGTACCAGCCACGCATCTCTTTCGTCGCCGCAATCTGGTCAGTGAGCTGAACCACCAATTGCGCTTGCTGATTCTGGCTCAGGCTGCACATTTGCTTGCGCAAGTCCTTGAGGGCGTTGTCACGCCCCGCGAATCCATCTTGGGTCATGCTGGCATTGGTCAACTCAGCCGCAACCATAAAGCTCTCAGCCACCATATCTATCTGCTGTTGCTCAGCAGCTGAAATTGGCGTAATCGAGACATTCCCATCCCAGGGCTCAGTACTGGTAGCTGACGAGTACCCACCCCAAGCCGCAGCACGCTGCATGCTATCCACCAGCGACTGCATGGCAACATAACGCGCACTGGGGTGCGCTGAGGACAGACCCGCAAGGTCGATCATGACACTGCGTGGTACTTGTCTGTTCGGATAGGCCTCCCTATTCGCATTACGCTGGATTCTCGCCTCGCGACGATCAATCCAGTGCGTAGCCAATGCATTCTTGGCATGTCCATCGAGGGAAGTGATGGGGGAAGCAGCCTGCGAGAGATTGTAGTGTTCTGGGCTGCTAGCAGCTCTCGGGGGCGACTCAGTGCGGGCGGCGGCCGATTTCTGCAGGCCATGCTGGGTCTCCCGATTAAGCCCGGTTTTCTGAGCTAGGCCATTCCCCCCCTCCGCGCCGAATCTGGAGCCCTTTGATGGCAATATGCTATTCGCCGAAACAGCAACGCCACCCTGCGGTGGCGTTTTGCGTGATTCGTTAACAGATCTTTTATCTGTTGGCTTCGCTCTTTGACGAGATTCCGCAAGGATTCGATCTCTGACTACGTCAACCGACTTGTAGTTCCTGAGGTAACGCGCTTCACTGGCAGTAAGGCTTTGGTAGTCGTAACCTGTTGCTTGTCGGAAGGCATCTTCCATGTCTCCATATTTCTCGCGAACTTGGCGCAGCAAACTTGGTGCTGGTGCCAAAGGAGCGCTGAATTGTTTGCCGGTCAGGGCAACAATCGCTGCAATGTGCCCTCCGCCCTGCTGGATATGTCGCGCCAGTGCGGCCAACATGTCGCCTTGCGGCAAGGCATCATCAATCAGTACATATTGCCTGCCAGGCTGCACGGGCCCAGCAAACCTGGGTCGATTCAATATCCTGCTCAGGCTACCCGTCGCATGCCTCACTTTGATAAAGTCGAACAGGTTGCTGACGCCAGTCGCCATCCCATAGTCGCCCAAACGGTCACGCGGAACCGCGCCCGTCCCCAACTCCCCCACCAGCCCCAGCAAGGCACGCTGTGGGTTGTCACGGGTCGACTCCCCCGTTTCAGATGCCGCCCAAGCCAGGATGGGCCTATCCCAGCGTCGCCCCTGCCACCAATCCGGATACATGCCCGTCAAGTGGAAGGCCAGCTCAGCGCCACAGCAAAACGTCTTGCCATTCTGGTTGCCCGCGCGTAGCAAGCGCTCACGAAAAACAGCAATGGCAGCATGAAATTGCTGCTGCTTCCGATACGGCCGGTACACCAGCAGACGGTTCTCGCGCAACCGTCGCCCCCTTTCGTCCAGCAAGCGCAGCAACTGGCGCCGCTTATCCGTCGCTGCTGAGCATGGCAATCCGTGCGTCGAGTTCAGCATCCGTCAGCTCTTCCAGTTCATGTTTCACCGTCTGCTTGTCGTTGAACAAACCCAGATGGCGAGCGAGACTATCAAGCGCCGCCTTCTTATCCAGCAGCTTGACCTTCCTGATAGTCGACCCCTCGCCCGCTGCCAGCTCCGCCACATCCATGGCGGTCAGCACCGCCGCCGAATCCGCATCCAGCTCCAGCACTTTTTTCAAGCGCCCATCGGGATGAAACAACCGCCTTGGATCAAAAAAAGCAATGCGCGCATATTCATTCAGCACCCTGTCCTGGCTGATCTCCGTACGCTGCTGGCGGGCCGCCATACGCTCCGCTATCGCCTCCGCCACCGCATCGACCTTCAGCAGGCGATGCGCCCCGCTAGCCGCAGCGGCCGCGTTGCGCGAGGCAAAACCTGCGCGCAGATAGGCCGCCACGCCGTTCATATCCACCAAGTACTCGTCCACAAACCGTTGTCGCCTGGGCGACAGTTTTTGGGCATTCACCATGTCCACCCTGCCCGCAGGCGAGGATCCAGGCGCGAATCCTGCGCCAGCAGCTCCGCCCCAAGGCGTAGTCGGCCTATATCCCGCTCCAGCCAGATACCCGCCACACGCTGCCGCGGTGACCAGCTCAGGCCTGCAGCCCAGGTGCTGGGTGGCGCCGACAAGCGCATCGGTGTCAGCGGCATGTCCAGACCAGCGAGCACCTCGCCGTCAGGTGAACTCGCCACCACACGCTGCCCCCCCTCCGCATCCCGCACCAGGCTCACATCAACCTGTACCGGGTCACACAGGCAGTCCAACGCAAAAGCCGCTTCCGTCGGCCGGGTTTCAGGCCGTACATGCAACTGGATACGGCGCTCCTCCACGCTAGCCGCTGGCAAGGCATGCACAGGCTTGCCAGCCTTGGCAATTGGCTGCCTCGCCAATACCAGCGCACCGTCAGCCTGGCGCACGGCCGGCGCAGGCGTCATCACCTCGCTCCGCTCAACCTCACCAAGCAGCCAATAGCCCAGCAGCAGACCCACTCCCACCAGGGCCGTCAGCAGCACTAGCACGCCCCCTAACTTCAAATACGCCCAGGCCTGATTCATCAAAGCACTGCCCTCCCTTCGCATACAGCCCGCTCATGCGCCCTGCGCCTGACCAGCCCTGGCCACTGCCGGCCCCCCGCGTAGGTCCAACGGCTCAGCTCCGCACAGGCACCCATCAAATCCCCCGCCTTCGCCTTGCGCACCAAGGTAGATCGACAAAGCTGGCGCCCACCCACATTGAAGGCAAACGAAGTCAGTGCCGCCTGCATCCCCACTGGTAGCGCCACCGGTATGCAGCGCGCCACATCCGCCATGGCAACACGTGTGCCCGCCACCAGCATGCCGGCACATTCTTCAGCGCCATAAGCCCTTCCCATCCGCACGGCAGCACCTGTTTGTCCAAAACAGGCGGTTGGCACCCCAACCGGGTCCAGATAAGCCTGGCGTACCTCCCCCTCATGCGGGTCAATCAGCAAGGCGGCCAGCAGCAAGCTCCCTGCCGCTCCTGCAGCAATCAAACGCCCGCGCAAGCTCATGCCCGCCTCCGCAACCAACGCCCAATCCTGCGCAAGCAGTTAGCACCACCAAACTTGTCACGCCACAGCACCAGCAACTGCATCACCGTGTAAAGCAAAGTCACCAACAGCACCAAGTCAGACAACTGCAGGCCTGCCAATGTCATCGCACCAACCGATACCGGCGGTGCCGCCTTGATCGCCTCCAGCCCCACGTCGTATGTTCGTTGATCCATCCCTCATCACCCTCCAGAAACGCAAACGCCCAATCCGGTTGGCATCAACTGGATTGGGCGCAGAAACGAAAAAACCCGGCACAAGGCCGGGTTTTTGTCGCACTTATTGAAAGTAACGAATCGATGATCTCACACTTCATGCCGCAAGGCAAGTACCCAGCGCCGATTGCGAACTCAATACATTAATGGGATGTGACGGATTGGGCAGCACCGAGAAGACCCGGACCGGCAAACGCAGCCAGGATAGCCCCCATCACCGCTACGAAGGCGCATCCCGGCGCGGGATAGCCACAACGAAACGGTTAGTGCCAAGAGCGGCAGACACAACCCAGCCTAGGGCCCTGCTGCGCAAGCACAGCAATCAGGCGCGGAAAGCTCGCAGCGCCGAGGCAGATGCGCGGTCTTCGTAGCGCCGAATGTCGCCAAGGCCAAACCCGCTGCCGTCCATCTTGCCACCCAACCAAGCTTGCCGGCACGCGCTACGCTGCCAGCAATGCCTGATACAACCATCGCAGGAGGTCTCATGAACCGTCACATCGCGCTACAGCTACTCCTGTGCAGCAGCATGGCCCAGGCCGCCATCACGCCAGATCAACTGTTCGACTGGGCGGAGATCCAATACTACGCACTGTTTCCAGGCAACAGCAGCACCGCACAATACGAAGGTTATACCTATCGCTATTACCCTCAGTCCAACAACTACCTCGCCGTCAAAGACGGGGACATCTGGGTACTAGGCACCATCGCCAGCAGCCCACTCAAGATCGCGCCGGTAGCCGACTACCAATGCCAGGTTCTGCCTGACGTGTGTGTAGACAACATCACCCGGTCCGCACTGACCCATGCCGTCACCAGCTTCTCCCAACTTTTCAGCCAAGGCCATCCCAGCGCCGATCAACTGACGCCTTTGCTTGCCGACGACTTTCTGCATAACGACAAGCAACGCAGCACGCACATCGCCGACCTTATCGGCGACGCCGATACCCTAGGCATGCAGTTTGCCAATGTACAGGCTCAAGCCCTGTCAGGCGATCTGGCCACAGTCAGTTTCGATGTATTGGATGCACTGGGCACCCTGCAGGAGCGGGTGTATGGCATGCAGCTGCGTAAAATCAACCAGCAATGGCTATGGCTAGGCAATCAGCAACGATTCGAGACAGGCGCTTGGGCACAGGCCTTACGCCACAGCCGTAACAATGCGGCAGCCACCCTGAGCCAAGGGCTGGAGTTCTCTATCATTGACGCCGATGCCAGTAACAGCAGCGATATCAGCCACGCCATCATTACCGGGCCAGGCCTGCCTGTCGCCGGTCTCACCTATGTGCCCGGTACAGGCGGCGCAGGCAATCAATGGGTCACCACCTTTACGCAGCCAGGCGGCACCGCCAGCATCACCTCGCCCTACTATCAGATCAACAACGACACCACCATCCAGCGCATTCCCAACGCCGCCATCTATCAGATGCAGTTTTACCGGGCCGATGCCAGCCTCGCCTACACCTATCAGGCCCATATCCTTCAGCGGCCGCATCTCGGCGCCTAAGCGCTTGCCCTCAGCTATCCCGACTTCAGCCCCGCCAGCCAACAGGCCTTTGCAAGCTATCTGGGTGGCGCAATCGCCATCAGCGGCACCGCACCTGCAGGCATAAAGTACGTATGGGCCTATCTGAAACTCGTCGGCAATGCTGGCACAAGCCAAGCCAGCGGCGACTACGCCATCAGCGAACAAAGCTTCACCGCCACCGATCTAGGCCCCCAGATCAGCAGCATGCAAACCGTAACAGTGCGCAACAGCCGCATCTCCTACCGCGACAGCCACTATCGCAGCATCATGACTGAATACTATTTGGGACCTTGACCGCCGTCGCCGTCCGCCGCCCGCGCACCCAGCAAAGCGCCATAGCCCAGCTACACTGGTCTGATGAAAGCACCTTGGCACCCCGCCTCGTCCATGCGGTCCTCATGGCGCTGCTGCACGGCTGCCCTGTGCCTGCTCAGCCTCGCCTGTAGCCATGCCTTGGGAGCTGAAAGCATCATGCTCAAAGTGCCATCCCAAAGTGGTACCGAACCCAAGTACCTCACACTGCCCGATGGCAGCATAGGTGGTATTTGTATTGATGTACTTAGGGCAATAGAACGACTGGAGCCCACCATCCGTTTTAGCGGCGACCAGGAATTGCAACCCGCCGCACGTATCGAAGCCTCGATGGCAGCGGGCTCGATAGATGCCGAATGTGGCCTCTCCAAAACACCCGAGCGAGAGGCCCGCTTTATCTACGCTGAACCCGCCCTGTTCCAGGTCCGCTACCACTTGGTAGCCCGTGCCGACGATGCCACATCCATCCAGCACTGGGACGATGTACGCAAGCTAGGCGATAGCGGCATCATACTCACCATCCATGGATTCGGCCCGGTCAGCCGCCTGCGGGCCCTGGGCGGTTTGCAGATAGACTCCAATGCCAAGGACACCCCCACCAATCTACAAAAACTACTGGCTGGTCGCGGGCGCTTTTTCTACCACCGCCTGCCCGGCATCAAGGGCGATATACGTAAACTGGGGCTGGAAGGAAAAGTGCGCATACTGCCCACCGTCATGGATCGCCAGGCCTTCTATTTGACGTTTGCCCGGCATGTACCGCCGGCAGTCATTGATCGGATCAAAGCAGCGCTACGCCAGCTGGAGCAAACCGGCGATCTCAAGCGCCTCGCCGATAAATGGGATGACAACTAGGGCCTACACTGAACCTGCACACGCCAGCGCAGGCACCCGGGTGCTCACTATGGCGGCAACTCAAACAACGGCCCGACCTTGATTGAGCCCCACCCCTACCCCCGCCCGCCGGCGGGGAAGCTGGCTTCTAAGCCTCAGCTGTAAACCTTCACAGCATTCCCTATGAACCTGTGCGCGACGCCTCTTGAGCCGGCCGCAGGAGTTCGTCGAATCGATGCGCCACCGCCTTCAGAGCAGCCGTGTATTGCGTATCCAGCTCAGCCCACACCGCGTGCTTGTAGCGATGCGCCGTCGCTGCCGAGCAACCCGCCATGCCTGCCAGCTCCACCTCCGACCCCGCAGTCGCCCCCTTCTGGCTAACAGGTGTCATCCACATCCTTGCCGCATAGCGCGCCGCCTGAAAGCCATACTTGCCCGGCACACTGTCCGCCGCCGCAATACTCATATTTTCGCGCATGGTTGGGTTGAACAAGCCAAACACCACGCACTTTTGCCCCACCGGCAGGCTAGAAAGAAAAGCCATCACAACTGCCGCCTGAGCATGCTTGTCATGCGCCGACATTCCTACCGGCCCGCCTCCCCGCACCTCGGCCGACCCCGCGTCATAGCATCGCGCACTACGCAATATCGGACGCTCGCTCGTCTCAAACGCCCACGCCAACAGATGTGCCGCCGATTTGAATTGCATGCCTTCTCTCCTCATTCCTGTGAGTACCATCGCCTCAATTCGGGCGCTACACCCCCATCAACTGTACGTCATTGCGTACCATAATTCAACACAATGGGCGCGCATTCGTACTTAATATGCAAGACAATCCGGCAATGCGTACTTTATCCGAACGAATGCAAGCAGCCGCCGATGCTGCGAAGGTCTCGCAGGCCGACATCGCACGCCACCTGAGCGTATCGCGCTCAACGGTCAACCAATGGTTCAATGGCCGTGCGCACAGCCTCAGTGCAGACTATGGCGCGCGTGTTGCCAGCTTCCTGAACGTCAATGCGCTCTGGCTGTCCTCAGGCAAAGGCCCCATGCGGCCGGGAGAAATACCCGCAGGCGCAGCCGTTGCTGCGTACAACGACTTCACCGAGCTGGACGAACAGCGCTACGTCAAGGTCCCCAGCTACGATGTGGGCCTCTCTGCCGGAAATGGCAACCTGGCCTGGGTTGAGCATAGCGAGGATGACCCATTGGTATTCCGTGCCAGCTTCTTCAAGGCGCGGGGGCGTAAGCCCGAGAATGCCAAGGCACTCTATGTACGTGGCCGCTCCATGGAACCCGAGCTGCGCGATGGCGACACCGTTGTCATCGATATCGCCGACACCCGCATCGTTGATGGTGAAGTCTATGCCGTACTGGTTGGCGACCAACTCTTCATCAAGTTCGTTGATCGCCTTACCGATGGCATCCGCCTGCGCTCGGCCAATCCCGAGTTCGCAGCCCAGGACATACGCGGCGACGACCTGGAGCGCTTCAGGGTGCTGGGAAAGAAGTTCTGGCGCGCAGGCTGAACGCAGGCCCATTCATCATCCTCCCTACAGTGATACCCATGCTTCATATACAAGCAGAAGATCCCGCATCCCCCGATGCCCAGCGATTGATGGACGAACTCTCGGCTGTGCTCGCACACATCACCGGCGATAGTGGGCGAGCCTCCTTCGACGCGGATGATGTGCGCGCAGCCAATGCCGCCTTTGTGATCGCCCGCAACAACACAGGCCAGGCCGTCGGCTGCGGTGCCTTCCGTCCCCTGGGTGACGGCATTGCCGAAATCAAGCGCATGTATTCCCGGCCCGGCCATCAAGGTGTAGGCTCGGCCATACTTGCCCACCTTGAAGAGCGGGCGCGTACCCTGGGCTACCAGACACTCTGGCTGGAGACCCGCAAGGTCAACGCGCGAGCAGTCGGCTTCTACCGCGCTCGTGGCTTCCAGACCATCGACAACTACGGCAAATACATCGGCAATACCAAGGCCATCTGCTTTAGCAAGCAACTGGGCTGATGCTTAAACGCCGCCGCAAGCGCACAGACCGAACCGTTCACCATCAACGTCCGGGAAAAATAACTGCAAGGCCCCCTGCCACGGGGGTAACCTGTCCGCCCGATTGGATTCAGCCGTGCCGCTGGTCTAATCTCACTTGATCCAACATCCATCGCAGTCCGCTTTATCCGGAGTCCCCATGACCGCCTCACGCAGTCTTCTCAGCCTTATCAGCCTGGCCCTGGCTACTGGTGCGTTTGCCCAAGCCCGCCTGGATGGCGCCCTTCAAGCCATTGCCCGCAATCCTGCCCTGCAAGCCCAGGTCATTCCCGCCAATGCCGGCAGCAAGCCCAATATGGTGCCTGCGCTGCTGCGCTTTGAAGGCAAGGGCCTGGATGGCGCACGCGCCAGTGGCGTCACAGTGCGTAGCGTGCTGGGCGATATTGCCTCTGTAGAAATCCCCAGGAATAAACTACGGCAGGTCGCCAACCTGCCCGGCGTCATGTTCATCGAGGCGGCGCGCAAGCTCAGCCCCAAGCTCGACAGCAGCGTCGCTGCCACCAAGGCCAATACCCTACGCAGCGGCACAGGCTTCAACCTGACCGGTGCGACCGGCAAGGGCGTCATCGTCGGCATCATTGATGATGGCATTGACTACCGCCACATGGATTTCCGTAAGCAGGATGGCAGCACTAGGCTGCTACAGCTGTGGGATATGCGTGCCAGTGGCGCATCAGGCGCGCCTCCCAGCGGCTTTACCTATGGCGGTATCTGCACGGCGGCCATGATCAACGCGGCCATCCAGGGCAACAGCACCATGTGCCGGCAACCGTCCAGTGGCGGCCACGGCACCCATGTTGCCGGCATCGCGGCTGGCAATGGTCAGGCAACGGGGGGCGCCATGGCCGCCTTCCGCATGGTGGGCATGGCGCCCGAGGCCGACATCGTCTCGGCTAATGCCATAGGCAGCGGCGTCGCAGCCAGCAACGCCGTGGTCGATGCCGTCAGCTATATCAAGCAGGTCGCCAGCCAAGCTGGCAAGCCCGCTGTGGTCAACCTGAGCCTGGGCAGCTATTTCGGCGCGCGCGACGGCACCTCCAATTATGAGCGCGCCTTGTCCAACGCGGTCGATGCCGGCTTCATGATAGTTGGAGCCGCCGGTAACGAAGGCGATGCGAAGATACGCGCCAGCGGCAATATCAGTCAGGGTGAAACCGTCACCGTAGGTTACGAGGTCCCTGACGGCAACCAAACCTATTACCTGGAAATGTGGTACCCCGGTACTCAGTCGTTCAGCGTACGCGTCACCGGCCCAGGCGGCATTGATTGCGATAGCGGCCTGATTGCCGTCAATCAGTCCATAGACAAGGAAACCAGTTGCGGTCAGATTGTGGTGGCCTCCACCGACACCCTGGCCAGCAACGATGACAGACAGATCTACATTACGCTGAATCCCAGTGTCTCCGATGTTACCGTTGGCAAGTGGGGCATCTCAATTACAGCCAACTCGCTCGGCGGAGCCCCAGGTCGCTTCAGTCTCATCGGTGGAGAGGACGCCAGCGGCGGCACCTTTACCGATCACACCGACAATGTCACCAGCGAGATCATCACCGACACCGCCTCGGCCACCAATGTCCTGGGCGTCGCAGCCTATGTCACCAAGCGTAGCTGGAAAGCCATAGACGGCAGCACCTACAACGTTCCGGACGATGTCGTAGGCGACATCACCGGCTTTTCCAGCCGTGGCCCGCGTCGCGACTGCAGCAACTTGGCCAAATGCCCCGCCATCATGAAGCCGGAAATCACCGCGCCCGGCGCGACCATTTTTGCAGCCTTGGCCCAGGACGATAACGATGTCGCCGAAAGCAGCACCGATCCGGATGGCAAACATGTAGGCAAAAGCGGCACCAGCATGGCCACGCCACATGTCGCCGGCGCCATCGCCCTGCTGCTGCAGAAAAAGCCCAACCTGACGCTCGCCGAAGTCAAGCAGGCCCTGCTGGGTCATGTCCAGACCAATGGCTTCGTGGGTACGCTACCCGTTTACAATGCTCAGACCCTGCTCCCGCAATCACCCAACTACACCTGGGGCTACGGCATACTCGATGTCGCTGCCGCCTATAACGCCATCAGTTTTGGCCCCACTTTCTCGCTGGCACGCTCGGCCACCGCAACCGAAGTCAGCTACAACGCCACCGTCCAACCCGGCAGCGCCGACCTGGGCAAGACCGTCAATATTTATATCGGCGTGCAGGTAGGCAACAACCTCTTCCTGCGCAATGGCAGCAACTGGGAACTCTACGCCCCGCCCGCCATTCCAGTGGCAAGCACCGCCGTCGCCAACACCAGCATTCCGGTGCACATTGCCACCATCCCCCTGGGCGTCAACAACGACCTCATTGGTTCGCAGATCTATGTGGGCTACGGCAACAGCGTCGATGAAATGCTTAATGGCAAGGTTGCCATGCCAGGCTTCGTGCAGTAATCGCACATAGTTGATACGAAACCAGGGCGCTTCTTCCACCAAAGAAGCGCCCTGATCATGTGTGGATTCCACCAGCGTAACCGCTGCATTGCAAAGAGAACGATCGTTCACCATAATGGTGCTGCCATAGCTTGGTGTCTATCCGCGGTCTCTTTCCTACCCCAGCCATGCAGCGCCCCACGCTTGCCCCTCTCTACTACCTCACCAACTTCCACAGGGCGCTGGGCTGGATTAGCGAACGCTATGGCGACTTGCTGGGTGATCAAGAGCAGGCGTTCATCGCCGCATTTCAGCAGCTGCCTCTCCCCTCCCAAGCACTGCTCGTTCGGCTGGTCATGCGCAAGGGGCCGCTGTTTCTTGCCAGCAAGCTGCATTACCCCGAAATCGGCTGCATCCGTTCTGCCGCCGCCCCGCTCACCAGCGTGGGCTGGCTGGATACCAAGCCCGAACTGAGCCTGCCCCAGCTGTTTCAGCTATTGACCCGGGCCGATCTTGCACAAGCCTTGCCGGCTGGCCCCGCAGGTCAACGCAAGGATGCCTGGCTGGCCGAGCTCAGCCCGCAATACCCAGAGCCGCGCCCATTGGCAGCCTGGCACCCCACCACCAGCGATACCGTTTACGCAATGCAAGTCACCCCAATTTGCGAGCGCCTGCGGCTCATGTTCTTTGGCAATCTGCACCAGGATTGGTCGGAATTCGTGCTCACTGACCTGGGTGTGTTCCAGTACGAAAAAGTCCCATTCAGTCCCCATTCGCGTGCCTTCCAGCATCGCCAGGAAATAGACGACTACCTCCACCTGCACGATTGCCGCCAGCGCCTACACCAAGGCACGGCCATCACCGAACTGCTGGACGCCATTCCCTCCCAGCCGTATGGCAACCCTTGGCTGGAGAGTCGCCGCGCCAGATTGTTATTCCAGCTGGCACAACAAAGCGAAGCCGACGATGCGGCGACTGCCCTGGCGATATACCAACGCAGCAGCCATCCCGGCGCCCGCGCCCGGCAGGTCAGGCTGCTGGAGCGGCAGCAGCAGTACACGACGGCCTATGCCTTGGCCACGGCCGCACAGCAACAACCGGAAAGCGACGCCGAACTGCAACAACTGGCGCGCATGCTGCCACGGCTGGCCCGCAGGCTGGGCCAGGCCAAGCCGGCACCCGCGCCAGCCTTGCCAGCGCCGGAACAATGGCTGGAGCTGCCACGCCCCGAGTCCGGGCAGGCTGTCGAGCTGGCCGTGCGCGATCATCTCCATCGCATCGACGCCCCGGTACACTATGTCGAAAACACCCTGCTGAACGGCCTGTTCGGCCTACTGTTCTGGCCAGCCCTGTATGCCCCCTTGCCCGGCGCCTTCTTTCATCCCTTCCAGGCCGCCCCTGCAGATCTTTATCGACCGGATTTCCAGCAACGCCGGGCGGCAATATGTGCGCAATGCTTCGCCGAACTTGATAGCGGCAGCTATAGAGAGACCTTGCGGCAACGCTACCAGGAAAAAGCCGGCCTGCAGTGCCCCTTCATCCACTGGCCCTGGCTTACGCCCGATCTGCTGGAGCAGGCCTTGGCCGCCATTCCGCCACAGCACCTCAAGCTATTGTTTCAACGCATGCTGGCCGACCTCCAGGCCAACCGTACAGGCCTGCCCGATCTGATCCAGTTTCAAGCAGGCCACCCAGGCTACCGCATGATCGAAGTCAAAGGCCCAGGCGACAAGCTGCAAGACAACCAGAAGCGCTGGCTGGCCTACTGCCTGGCCCACGACCTCCCAATCAGCGTGTGCTACGTCCGCTGGCAAGCAGGTAGCGAGGCGGACACACCGTGAGCTACACCATCGCCGTACGTGCCTTGTGTGAATTCACAGCCAAGGCCGGCGACCTCGATCTGCGCTTCACCCCCGCCCCCACGGCCCAAGAGGGCATCACCGGCCACCAGGCTGTCACCGCACGACGGGCCAGCGGCTATCAGGCCGAAATCAGCCTGTCCGGTCAATACCAGAACCTGCTGGTTCGCGGTCGTGCCGATGGCTACGACCCAGGCAACAATCGGCTGGAGGAAATCAAGACCTATCGTGGCGACCTGGCGCGCATGCCCGCCAATCACCGGGCGCTCCACTGGGCGCAGCTCAAAGTCTATGGGCACCTGCTCTGTCAGCAGCGCCAGCTCAAGCAACTGGAACTGGCGCTGGTGTACTACGACATCAACCGCCAGAAAGAGACACTGCTGACAGAGACCTTTAGCGCCGCCAGCCTGCAGCAATACTTCGAAACCCTGTGCGGCCGCTTTACCGCCTGGGCCGAGCAGGAACTGCAGCATCAGCAGCAACGCAACCAGCAATTGCAGCAGCTGGGCTTCCCTTATCCGCATTTCCGGCCAGGCCAGCGCGATCTGGCAGAGGCCGTCTACAAGGCAGCCAGCACGGGTCGCCATCTGTTGGCCCAAGCCCCCACCGGCCTGGGCAAGACGGTAGCCACCCTGTTCCCCCTGCTCAAGGCCATGCCCGTCCAGCGGTTGGACAAGCTGTTCTTTCTGACGGCAAAAACACCCGGCCGTCGACTTGCCCTCGATAGCCTGTCACTGCTGCAACAGGGTATGGCCGGCGGCTCCCTGCGCACGCTGGAACTGGTCGCTCGCGACAAAGCCTGCGAGCACCCGGACAAAGCCTGCCACGGCGATGCCTGCCCGCTAGCCCAGGGCTTCTACGACCGGCTACCCGCAGCCCGCGCGGCTGCCGTTGGCTTGCAGCTGCAAGATCAGGCAAATTTGCGCGGTATCGCACTGGCCCACCAGGTCTGCCCCTACTACCTGAGCCAGGAGATGGCACGCTGGAGCGATGTCGTCGTCGGTGACTACAACTATTATTTCGATACCAGCGCCCTACTCCATGGCCTGGCTCAGGCACAACAATGGCAGGTGGGCGTGCTGGTGGACGAGGCCCATAATCTGGTGGACCGTGCGCGCAAGATGTACAGCGCCACGCTCGATCAAGCGGCATTCCGCCTGGCCCGCAAGCAAGCCCCCAAGGTGCTACGCAAAACGCTGGATCGCCTGCACCGTAGCTGGAAAACCCTCACAGACGCCCAGCAAACCCCATACCAGGCCCACCCCACACTGCCCGATACCCTGCTCCACCCCCTGCAACAAGCCATCAGCGCCATTACAGATCACCTGGTCGAGCAGCCATTGGGGCTGGATCCAACGCTACAGCAGTTCTATTTCGATGCCCTCGATTTCACCCACCTGGCCGAGGTCTACGACCTGCACTCCCAGTTCGACAGCACCCTGAGCGGCACGCATAGCCGGCAAGCCAACAGCATCCTCTGCCTGCGCAACATCCTGCCCGCCCCGTTCCTGCAGCCGCGCTTTGCCAGTACCCGCAGCACCACCCTGTTCTCCGCCACGCTGAGCCCCTGGCACTATTACGCCGACACGCTGGGCCTGCCACCCGACACGGGCTGGATCAATGTCGATTCTCCCTTTCAAGCCAGCCAGCTGCAGGTACGCCTGGTCAACGACATCTCCACCCGCTATCCGCACCGTCAGGCCTCGCTCGCGCCCATCTGCAATCTGATCGCCCAGCAATACCACCGCCATCCAGGCAACTACCTGGCCTTCTTCAGCAGCTTCGACTACCTGCAGCAGGTCAGCCACGCCTTCCAGTCCCGCTACCCCCTCATCCCCACCTGGCAGCAGGCCAGACGTATGGATGAAAGCGAGCGGCAAGGCTTTCTTGCGCATTTTGTCCCCGGCGGACAAGGCATAGGTTTCGCCGTCTTGGGCGGCGCCTTCGCCGAGGGCATAGACCTGGCAGGCGACCGGCTTATCGGCGCCTTCGTCGCCACCCTGGGCCTGCCGCAATTCAATCCCGTCAACGAGCAGATCATGCAGCGCATGGGCACCCTGTTCGGCACAGGCTACGAATACGCCTACCTTTATCCTGGTCTGCAAAAAGTGGTACAGGCCGCCGGCAGGGTAATCCGCACCCAGCAAGACCAAGGCTACGTCTACCTGATCGACGATCGTTACTGCCGCCCAGAAATACAGGCCCTGCTACCAACCTGGTGGGACTTGCAGCTAGCCTCAGCCACGCAAGCGCAGGCGGGGCCGATTGAGCCCTTCCAGCGTGAACGCCAGTTGCCCACCGAGCATGGCGGTCGATAGCTGATGGAAATGCGCGCAGTCGCAAGGCAGGTAATAACGCGCCAAAGCCGCCACCGGTGCATGCAATATCAAACCCATCAGATGCTCTATGGTGCCGCCATGGCAAACCACAATCACATGCCGGTCGGGGTGCGCCAGCAACTGTTGCTGCAGGTGGCCAAACCAGCTCGCCACGCGCGCCCGGTGCTGGGCCACGCTTTCCTCGCCCATCAAACTGCACTCAGGGGCAAGCAGGCCATCCTCCTGCAGTTGCTGCGATAGGCGTCCTGTCAACTGAGGGAAGGCATCAAAACTACGCTCCGCCAGGCTGGCCTCATACTGTATCGGCACCTGCAAGCGCTCTGCCACACAGGTGGCCGTCTCACTCGCACGGCGTATCGGGCTGGCATACAGCAGGCATTCCCCGCCCAGCCCAGCCAGCGCCTCGGCCAATGCCGTGGCTGCAGCCCAACCCGATGCCGTCAGCCCGTTCTCTGCATCCGCCAGCAAAGGCAGATGAGCCTCTCGCACTACTGACATCGGCTCTGCATGTCTTGCCAGCACCAACATTCCCTCACCTCATGTAGTTCAGTAATTCTGATTAATCCGCTCAAAATAAACCGCGTTCATTCCTGAAGGCATCTTGCCATACTGCAGCCACCCCACTCATCAGGGCGTGGCATTACCCGCCCAGTCCCATCAAGGAGCCTGCCATGGCAAAAGTCGCAATCGTCTACCACAGTGGTTATGGCCACACCAAGAAAGCCGCTGAGGCCGTCCATGCGGGCGCCGCCAGCACGGGGGCCGAAACCAGCCTGTATGCCATTGATGCCGAAGGCAATCTGCCAGACGGCGGCTGGGAGGCACTGGAGGCCGCCGACGCCATCATCATGGGTTCGCCCACCTATATGGGTAGCGTGTCCTGGCAGTTCAAGAAATTTGCCGATGCCAGCTCCAAGCCCTGGTTCGGCCAGAAATGGAAGGACAAGATCGCCGCAGGCTTCACCAATTCCGCCACCATGAATGGCGACAAGCACTCCACCCTGCATTACCTCATTACCCTGGCCATGCAGCACAGCATGATCTGGGTAGGCAGCGGCATGATGCCCTCCAATAGCAAGGCCGCCCAACGTAACGACCTCAACTATGTTGGCTCCTTTGCAGGTCTGATGACGCAATCCCCTTCCGACGCCAGCCCCGACGAAGGTCCGCTGCCTGGTGATCTGGAAACCGCACGGCAGTTTGGCGTACGTGTCGCCACCTACACCCAGCAGGTGAAGGGCTAAACCGCCACAACGCAGCCAGAAGCGAAACGCGCTGGCGATACGCCCCACCATCGGGCCCATCGCCAGCGCAATGCTTACCTGCAACCGCGAACCAACCCCAGCCTAACGACGTTGGCTAGGCGCGCGAGGACAAGCTCGCACAGCAACACCAGAAGGGTTGGTATCAGCGCGCCTTCACTGCAGACACCAGGTACATCACTGCAGCACCACCATACCAATAGCGCCCCGACTCCAGCAGTGCGCGCAACCGCGCATGGCGCGCATCGACATCGGCCGCATATGTCCGAACGAAATCAGCGTCCTCCCGGCTTAGTGCAGTAACCCAGCGCGCCACATGGCTATCCCATAGTGCCACCCGCTCCGGCAACATGCTCTCGCGCAAATCCGCCAGGTCAGCCTGCGCTTCCTCGCCCCCATAGGGCGCCAATACCGGCGTGGCCTTGTCCGAGAGATAACTCTGAACCTCGGCAAAGCCCACCTGCCGGAACAGGCTAGCCAGCCCATCCCCCAGTGAAGAGTCGCCTTCGCCCACCAGCCGCTTGCCCGTCTCGCACAGCAGGCGGTAGCGATATGCCGCCAACCGCTCCGCCGGCGTCATGCCTGCCTCCAGTGCACTGGCCATGCCAGCATTGGCCAAATTGCTCGGTTCGGCACATATCACCCTACCTCCCGGCTTGGCTACCCTGTGCATCTCCCGCAACGCGGCCAAGGGGTCAGCCAGATGTATCAGCACCGTCTGGCAAGTCACTAGGTCAAAGCTATCGTCGGCATAAGGCAGGCAAACTGCATCACCCTGGCAGAACACCAGGCTAGCCCCTTGCTCGGCAAATCGGCGCTGCAGCGCCGGGTCGCCCTGCGACCATTTGATATCGCGATCCAGGCCCGTAATCTGCGGCTGGTCCGCCAGATAGGGCAGCAGCAAACGGCTCCAGTGGCATTGCCCGCAGCCCACATCCAATACTCTGCGGTAGTGCTGCAACTGCCAGCGCCTGGCAATCAGCTGCAGAAAGTCCGCGTTCCACCAGAAATCCCGATAAGCCCCAAAGTATTCCTCGGAGTGCCCCAGTGCGTTGTGGGCATGGGTAGATACGGCAGCCGGCGTGGCCGGTGTCAAAGATGAAGTCATATTCCTGTCCTGTAGAGACGCAACAACACCGCCATCGCAAGGCAATGGCGTGCAAAAAAACAGCGATCTCAACACAGGCATTACATCGGCAGACCCATCCAGGCAAGGACTCAGACCCTGCCATGCTAACAGGCAGACGGCCATATCGACCTACATCAGGTTTCAGCCCGCACGCCAGTGTGTGTCTCCAGCAACCTCCACCGCCAAGCCAGAGTTTGGTACGGGTGAGCCACCTCGACTCAGCAGGCATTTGATGTGCACGGCGTATTTCTATCTGGCCACGTCATGCCACGCAGACTTCTGGCTTCTGGAAGCGCCCACCTGCATCTATGCTGAATCAGGCGCCACCACCCAGGAATCGCATTGGAACACCTCAACAGCCTGAAAACCGCTATTGCCCTCGCCCTGCTGGGTGCTGCCGCCTTGCTGCTATACAAGCTGATTACCGGCATAGACGCGCTCTGGAACGACCCGGCATCACACGCCATCATCGGCTACTTTGCCTCGCTCAGTCCTGCCGACAACACTGTCCACAGCCCCAATGGCAACATCGTCCTGTCCAAGTCCATAGTGGTGTTTCTGGGTGGCGCACTAGCGGTCTTTATCCTCGGCGTACTGGCAGGCGTCATCAACAGCCTGGTGCGGGGCGCCATTGCCCTGCTGGGGGCCGATCTCGAAAGCCGGTTTCAGCAGTTGCTGCAAGCCATCAATGCACAACGCCCAAAGTGAGGCTGGCGTGGGCGGGTACGAGCTGCCGCTATCGCGGCCCTGTTACATTCCGTTTCAACGGTAAACAAACCGCAGACCTGCTTGTCCCACGCCGACACCGGGCACTATCTTGGCCGCACTTACTACCAAAAGTTTGCCGCCATGCGCCCCCCATTGCTTGCCTACCCCCTGATGCTGTTCGCCCTGCTGTTATGCAGCCCATTGCATGCAGCAGTCCAGACGCTGGAAACCAATTGGTACGACCCTGTCCGCCAACGCAGCATCCCGCTCAAAGCCTATCTGCCTGAGGGCAAGGCGCCCGCGCCCACCATCCTGTTTTCCCACGGATTGGGTGGCTCGCGCGATGCAGCGGTTGACTGGGTCAGTTATTGGGCCGAGCACGGTTTTACCGTGCTGGTGCTGCAACACCCGGGCAGCGACGCCTCAGTTTGGCAAGACAAGCCCGCCAAAGACCGCCGGGCCAACCTCCGGCATGCCGCCACCGCACACCAGTTACTGGAACGTTTGCGTGATGTCAGCTTTGTCATCGACTACCTGGTCGAGCACCGGCAGGATGCCGTAGCAAGCCGGGTAGACCTGCTGCGGCTTGGGGCCAGCGGCCATTCCTTCGGTGCCGTCACAACGCAAGGGCTCGCAGGCGAACGCTATCCCATGGTGGGCCTACGCTTTGCCGATCCACGCCCGCTCGCCTTCCTGGCCTTCAGCCCGTCCTTGCGTAACGACAGGGAGAGACGCCACAGCCAGATGATACGCCCCATGCTGCTGATTACCGGCACCGACGACCAGGATCCGCTGCACGCCGAACGTACTCCAGCCGATAGAGCCGCGCTGCTTGACCACCTCCCACCAGGCGACAAATACCGACTGGTGCTGGATGGTGCCGACCATGCCTTTCTCGGGGGCCAACAAAGGGGCAAGGTCAATGGCGATGCCACGGCCCAACGCAAGCTGGTACAGGAGGCCAGCCTGCAATTCTGGCGTGCCTACCTGCTGAATGACACACAGGCACAGCAGTGGCTCAAGCAAGCTGCGCCCGGTACGACCCGGCAACTCAACGCCAGTTGGGCCACCCGCTGATGAAGGGCAGCACCCAGCCCAGGCACCGGGCGCTTGAACTCGCCTCAGCCGTGGGTTATATCTTGCTCCCGGCCAAGCACTGGCAACGACACCGCAACAGGAAAGCGCATGAGCAACCGCAGCCTGAACCTCGACGACACCCTGTACCAATACCTGTTGGACCATAGCCTACGCGAACACCCGGCCCAGCTCGGGCTGCGGGAAGCCACCCGCAGCCACCAGGCCGCAGGCATGCAGATATCGCCGGAGCAAGGCCAGTTCATGGCCATGCTGGTCAAGCTGCTGGGGGTACGGCGTGCCATCGAGATAGGCGTCTTCACCGGTTATAGCGCCCTCAGCGTCGCGCTCGCACTACCCGATGATGGCTACCTGCTGGCCTGCGACATCAGCGACGACTACACCCGCATCGGCAAGCCGTTCTGGCACGACGCCGGCATCAGCCACAAGATAGACCTGCAACTGGCGCCTGCGCTCGACACCCTGGATCAGCGCCTCGGCGCAGGCGAAGCCGGCCAGTACGACTTTGCCTTTATCGATGCCGACAAGGTCAGCTACGACGCCTATTATGAGCGCTGCCTGCAACTGCTGCGCCCCGGCGGTCTCATTGCCATCGACAACGTGCTGTGGAGCGGCGCCGTCGTGCAGCCATCGCAAGAGCCCGACACCCAGGCACTGCAAGCGCTTAACCGCAAACTGCACGCCGACACGCGCATCGACCTTTCCATGCTGCCCTTGGGCGATGGCTTGACCATGGCGCGCAAGCGCTAAGGCACCCCATGCAGACTGCAGCTATCCAGGTACGGCCGGCCACGCTGGCAGACTGGCCCACACTCAAGGCGCTACGGCTAGCCGCACTGCTGGATGCCCCCAAGGCTTTTGGCATCAGCCACGCCCAGGTCGCCAACGACAGTGACGAGCAATGGCAAGCCCGCGCCGGAGCACAGGCAGGTCCCACCTTCTTCCTGGCCTATGCCCATGAGCAAGCCATTGGCCTCGTCGGCGGCGTGGTGCATCCGCAAAGCCAGGCATACCACCTGATCGCCATGTGGGTAGCCCCAGCGGCGCGCGGTAGCACAGCGGCCAGCAGTCTGGTCCAGGCCGTCATCAACCATGCCAGCCAGTTGGGTCACAGCAGGGTTGTACTCTCCGTTTCGCCCACCAACGAGCGCGCCTGCCAGCTCTACCAGCGCATGGGTTTCAGCTTTACCGAACAGACCGAAACCCTGGCCAGCCACCCCGAAATCACGGTGCAAGTCATGGTCAGGGAGTACTAAGAGCTGCTAACAAAACCCTTCTGGCGTTGTTGTGCGAGCTTGCCGGACCCACGTACTGTCTGCTGCGCGCGCCATCTCTCGCACGCCTAGCCAGAACCGCTACGCTGAGTTTTGGTAGCCGCTCTCAGCACCGCCACCAGGCATGCTCGAAGCAGCCTCGGCTACATCCGCCGGGGCCGGCAGCAACCTCCTGCGGCCCGCCCAGGCTATGGCTATCGCCAGGCAGATCAAGCCCATCGCGACAGCAAACGTCATCTGCATACCGGCCGCTACCGATACAGCGGAGGCCAGCGTGACATCGGTCGCCCTTGCCCCGTAAGCAAAAACAGCCCCCATCAACGAAGCGCCCGTAATCAAGCCCAGGTTGCGCGACAGGCTAAGCATGCCCGAGATGACACCTCGCTGGTCGGGCCTGGCATCCGCCGCCACCGCCGTATTGTTAGCAGTCTGGAACAAGGCATAGCTGGTCGTGATGATCACCAGCGGTACAACATAGGCAACGGCTCCCAAGGCCGGCGGCAGCAGCCACAGCATGCTACTGCCCGCGGCCATGCCCGCTAGGCCCACCAGCGTCAGCGGCGGCGCACCCAAGCGATCCACCAGGCGACCGGCAGGCACCCCGCCAAGCGCCGCCGCCGCAGGCCCGGCCGACATGAGCAGCCCCACCAGCATCGCATCCAGCCCCAGCGTACGGGCCAGATAGAATGGCCCGACCACCAGTGTCGCCATGATCACCGTGGCCACCAGCGCGCTGGTGGTCAGGCCTGCGCTCAGCACGGGGTCACGGAACATGCCCAAGCGTATCAACGGCGACGCAACCCTGGTTTCCAGCCACACGAAAAAGCCACCCGCTACCAAGGCCAGCAGCAGCAGCCCCCCATTGCGCCAACCCGGCCCGCCCTGCCCTGCTGTCATGGCCAGCGCATAGGCCGCCAGCGTCACCGCCAGCAGCGACATGCCCCCAAAATCGAAGTCACGCAGATTTGCCCTGGGGGCCAAGCCATCCCCCGGCAGGTAGCGATACGCCAGCAAACCGGCCAATACGCCCAAGGGCAGGTTGAACCAGAATATCGCCCGCCACCCCAGCTCGGCTATCAGCAAGCCCCCCAGCGAAGGCCCGAGCGCCGTCCCGATGGCCGACATCGAACCCAAAAGCCCCATGGCACTGCCGCGCCTCTCCTTGGCTACCGCCTCGCCCACCAGGGCCAGGGCAAGCGCCATCATGATGGCCGCACCCAAGCCTTGCGCCACCCGTGCAGCAATCAAGGCCCCCAGCGTAGGCGCAGCACCACAAAGCGCCGAGGCCGTGGTGAACAGGCCTATCCCCACCAGCAATAGCCTCCGGCGACCGATGACGTCGCCCAGCCATCCAACGCTGACGATCAAGGTGGTAATGGCAATGAGATACGCCAGCACCACCCACTGCACCGCCTGGAAAGAAGCCTGGTAGGCCTGAGCCAACGTCGGCAAGCCCACACTGGCAATGCTGGTGCCTAACGAAGACAGCAACATCGCCAGCGCCAGGCTAACCAGCGCCCAGTCCACCGCAGCCGGCCGACGCCCAGCCGCCCCTACCGCATCACCTGCTTTTACCCTTGGTTTCAACATGAAAGCCGCCTCCGATTGCCACTCGCCATACACCGCGATCACAAGCAGAGACTAGCCCCCCGTCACCCATGGCGGAAGGCGCAGCATTTGCACTTTATTCATGCATACAACGCCACACCATGTCTGTTCTGCGCTATCGTCAACCCATGTCCACGCCCGATCTCAACCTGCTCACCACGCTCGATGTCCTGCTGGCGGAAGGCAGCGTCGCCCGCGCCGCACGCCGCCTGCGGCTCAGCCCCTCGGCCATGAGCCGAGCCTTGGCACGATTGCGCGAAACCACCGGCGACCCCCTGCTGGTTCGCGCCGGGCGTGGCCTGGTGCCAACACCAAGGGCGATCGAACTGCGCGAGCGCGTCAGCCAGCTGGTGCAGGATGCGCAAGCCGTATTGCGGCCGGCCGAGCAGCCCGATCTCAGACAGTTGGTACGCACCTTCACCCTGCGCTCGCGCGACGGGTTCGCCGAGAATTTCGGCCCAGCACTCATGGCCCGCATCGCCGATGAGGCGCCCGGCGTACGCCTGTGCTTCATGCAGAAAACAAGCAAGGACAATGCACCACTGCGCGACGGCAGCGTCGATCTCGAGACGGGTGTGATAGGCGAGGCCACCGGCCCTGAGCTGAAAGTCCAGACCCTGTTCCGTGATCGCTTCATCGGGGTTGTCCGTGCGGGGCATCCGCTAAGCCAAACCGAGCCGACCGCCGCGCTTTATGCTGCCGGCAGGCACATCGGTATCTCGCGGCAAGGGCGGGAACAAGGCCCTATCGATGCAGCGCTGGCATCACTGGGGCTGGAACGCCAGGTCGCAACCATAGTCAGCGGTTTTTCCACCGCCTTGGCACTGGCACGTCATGCCGACCTGATCGCCAGCGTGCCCGAACGCCATACCGGCAATCTGCGCGCGGGCATGCACAGCTTCGCACTACCCATCGCCCTGCCCGAACTCACCATCTCGCTGATCTGGCACCCCAGGCTACAGGCCGACCCCGCCCACCGCTGGTTGCGCGAATGTGTACTGGCCGTGTGCACGGCAGAGCTCGGCAGCACCGGCATACGCTGATACCGCCAGAGACAAGGTCACAACGGCTCGCCCGCCAGCAGGATGGCACGCACCTGCTCGTAGACCTTGAGCCGGGCATAGTCGGCCTCGGTAGGCTGGCTGATGCGGCCCAGATCCATATTGTCCGCCACGTCGGCCAGCTTTACCCGCCGCGCAATGGGGTTAGCGGCCGCTCTATGCGCCGCCGCAATACGCGACTCCCCCTCGGTCTTGGTCAAGGCCGTCACCGCGTCCAGCACGGCTTGCGGAAAGCCAGCCAAGGCCAGCTCCTCCAGCGTGACCGCCGTATCCTCAACCACATCATGCAGCACAGCCGCCATGCGCTCGTCAGCCGTCGTTACCGCCAGCATCAGACGCAAGGGGTGCAGTATATAAGGCTGCCCCGCCTTATCGACCTGGCCCTGGTGTGCCGTCGCCGCAATGGCAATCGCCCGTTCAAGGGTAGACATATCAATCCTTCCTGCTCACAAGAATTCCGGTCGCGCCGCTAAGAGCCTGCCTCTACCTGAGTTTAATCGCACCACTGGCAATCACAATGCCAGTGTCCAGGCTGCCGCCAGCCGGATACCCACACCATGCGCTATACCTCAGTCTGGCGCCCCTGTTCGGCACCCATACACTCAAGGAGTCGAGGAAATCATGAAGATCACCCCCTGCCTGCTGGCAGCCGCCCTCTTGGCCTGCACCAGCGCATCTGCAGAAGAAACCCACTGGAGCTACCACGGAAAACACGGCCCCAAGCATTGGGGCGGCCTCTGCAACAGCGGTCACGAACAATCACCCGTCAATATCGACACCGCCCGCGTAGAGCATGCCCTATTACCTGATATCGAATTCAACTACCACGACAGCAGCACGCAAGTCGTCAACAATGGCCACACCGTCCAGCTCAACTACGATAGTGGCAGCAGCATACGGCTGGGTCAGGACGAATATCGCCTGTTGCAGTTCCACTTCCACACACCTGCCGAAGAAACCGTCAACGGCCAGCGCTACGACCTGGTTGCCCACCTGGTGCACAAGAATGACGCGGGCCAGTTGGCAGTCGTTGCCGTCCTGCTCAATACCGGCAAGGAGAATGCCTTCCTCAAACAGTTCTGGCACAAGATTCCACCACCCAAAGAGACCGCCACAGACGACAGCCGTATCAATGTCGCCAAGCTGCTGCCCGCCATAACCCGCTATTACACCCTGCCAGGGTCATTGACCACCCCAGCCTGCAGCGAAGGTGTGCGCTGGCTGATATTGAAGGTGCCGGGCAGCCTGTCACGACAGCAACTGGCTGACTTCAAAAAACACTACAAGATGAATGCCAGGCCCGTTCAAGCCCTGAACCAGCGCACCATCCAGGTCGGCTGGTAGCCCCCGGGCGGGCCGGTTTGCCCGCCCGCCTCCCTCGCGCAACACGAAACGTACAACTCGTACGAATATTTGACATTAAGTACATTTTTTCGTACAATCTGTTCATCGATGTCGCCATGTCATCGTGCAGCAAGCCCCTCGTAGCCGCAGCACCGTAGTCTGGTGTACCACCTAAAGCGGCAGGCGTACCGACACAAAGGCGGATGGGGAAGGTGGGGGATTTATACGTTACACGTGTACGTTTTTATGAACACATTTTGAACACATATCGTACAAGCGCCATCGGTCGCCAAACACCGTGCAGCCTGAGCTGCGTGCCGCCGGCCACACCTTGCCGGCAAACCAGAACGCGTGCCAGGCGCGCGGTCCGGTTTTCTGGCAAGCGCACCCTACAGCGGCCGACGCCCTCAGCCAGTGCCTTGCCCTTGCAAGGCCTGGCGTGCAACTGGCACGCCAGGCCCAGGTAGGCCCCCCCATCAAGACGGAGATATCCATGTCAGCCCTCAGCCACATTGCCCGCAGCCTGATCGAAGCCACCGCCGAGCTGGAAGCCGACAACCGCCTGGCAGAGCTACGCCACATCGCCAGACTGGCCAGCCAGCAACTGGGCCTGCAGCACGCCGAAATCGACCGCCTCAATCAAGCCATGAAAGGCATGGGGCCACTGGATGCCGGCATGCCCGCCCTGGATCAAGCCCTCCGCACCGCCCGCAACGAAGCCAGCCGCCTGCAAAGGCTCTATGGCAGCGCCAGCGCCAAGGCCGATCGCTACCAGCGCGAAGTCTGGCAACCACTGTTTCTCGGCACAGGTGCCACCAGTAGGCAAGCCAGCTGCCACGCCAGCATCGCCTTGGAACAACAGCGCGCCCACCAGCAGGGCGATATGTACCTGAGTGGCGACTGAGCACCTGCTCAACCCATGGCGCCAGCCATGAGCTTAAGCCTTTATTAAGCGCAGCCAATTCAAAAGTGGCGACGAGCGTCAGCGATTCATCACAGGCCCTTGAACAAACCCACACTCACAACGGAAGAGGAGAAATGAATGCCCGCATGGCTAGATAGACAATCCCAACCCCCTCCCCCCAAAGCCGCGTCCAACGCGGCTTTTTCTTTGCCCCCACCCGCCAGGCACACACCAGGGCGGGAGGAGGAAGGCTTCTGGATCGGCGGGGCCCGTGATCTAGCAGGCGCATGGACCATAGGTTCCAACGGCCTCCTGCATGGCGCCGGCTGGCTGGTCGGCAAGCTCGGGGCCGACGAAGTCGGCGCCGACATGATGGAGATGGGGCGCAGCGGCATGCAGTATGGCCAGGCCCTGCTCAGCGACCTGGGCTACAACGCCATGCAGTCCGATGAACTCAGCCTCCACAAGCTGGGCCTGGCCGGTGTGCAATCGCTGCCCGGCATGGCAGTGGGCGGCGCCGTCGCAGCCCCCATTACCCTCACCGCCCGGGTAGGCGGTACGGCCCTGGCCGCGCGCACACTTGCCTCACAAGGCGCCCTGGGCAAGGCCGCAGCGCGCATCCTGCAGCTGCCCAAAGGTGCGGAGCTGGCCAAGGCCTTGCCCGCCGTGGTCGGCAACAGCGTAGCCGAAGGCAGCCTGGCGGCCATGCAAAGCGGCGCCGAGGCCTACGACGAAATCATGCAGGCCGACCCGTCCCAGCTCGATCAATCACCGCAATTCCAAAAGCTGCTGCAAACCCTGGGCAGCGTCGACAAAGCGCGCGCCGCCATGGCAGACAGCTACGCCACCCATGTGGCATGGCGTACCGGCCTGAGCACCGGCGCCCTCAGCGGCCTGTTCGGCACTACGGCACTCGTCAGGCAAGGCGAGAAGGTAATGGGCCGACAGACTGCCGTACAGGCACTAGCCCGGGTAAGCCGCGAGCTGGTACAGGAGTCGTCAGAAGAAGCCGTCCAGAGCGGCGCGGAGCAACTGGCCAAGAATCACGCCCGCCAACAGGTCATCGACCCCAAGCAGTCGCTGCTGCAAGGCGTTGCCAAGGCCGCCCTGGAGGGCGCAGCAACAGCGGGCCTGCTCGGTACAGCCAGCCGTGGCGCCAGCAAGCTAGGCAGCGTGGCTGCGACCGCCATCCATACCCCAGCACCAAGGGCGGTCAACACTGTCACGCGCCCTGCTGCTGTAGACCAGGAAAACCAGGCCACCACCGAACGCCGCGCACCTGAAGCCACCAGCGCCACCGCCGGCCAGATTCCTGACCACCGCCGCGCCGCCGACACGCAAGCAGCACCTGCTGGCAATACAAAGGCCACTTTCTCGCGCACCCAAGCGACGCCCCCAAGCGAGGCGGAATCTCCCGCAGCCACCACACCCAGCGCCCGGACAACCACGGCTGACCGTAACACCGGGCAAGTTGCTGCTGCCGCCCGCCATACGCCACAGCGCCGCGTCACGGTGGAGGAGAGCGCCAAGCCTCCCGCCGCAAGCGAGGACGCACCTGCCCAATCCCCCACCCCACAAGCAGCTCAGCCCCACCCTGCCGATCCCCTCACCCAACCGACGGCGGAAGACGCATCCAGCCCAGCCCCACTTCACACCAGTGACAGCAGCAACGCCCCTCAACTGCTCCCGCAGACCTCCCTGAACAAGGATGGCACCCTGCTGCTGCATGGCGAAAAGGCCCAGCTGCAAGCGCTGATGACCAGCCTGAATCTCCAGCACATCCGCTCGCAACCCCACACCGATGGCTTGCTGATAGGGCGCAAGCAGGTAGCGCTGGTACAGCAGACACTGCTACAGCTGCAGCAACGGCCCACCCAGCCCAAGCCGCCACCGCGCCCACCGGCCCAGCCAGCCGGCCCGGCGCTGCCCGATACACTCGACACCCCCACCCAGGCTACCGTGGACGCCGCCTGGCAGACGCTGAATCAGCACGACGAACTACGCAAAGCCCATGACTACATCCAAAAACAGGAACAAGCCGGCGACCTTGCCATCGCCGCCCTGGCGCGCAGCGTCGACACCAACCAGCCAGGCCTCACCGGCACTGCGCGCAGTGCCGCCATCCTGGCACTGGCCGCCCGTGGCGACATCGACTACGAGAAGGACCTGGGCAAGCATGCGCTGAACCTGGCAAATCGCACCCGGCTGGCGCTGAGAGAGGCAGGCATCAGCAATCGCTGGGTAGGCAGCCACAAGAACGCCGACATACTGCAGGCGCTGAACCAGCAACACGCCGCCCCCACGCCAGCGCAACTGATCACCAGACCAGAATCCCCGCCGGCCCGTCAGCACATCTATATCCAGAATTTCAACGAATACATCGCCGTCAGCAAACAGCCCTTGCAGCCCAATACCATCTATCACTTCGACGGCATGGAATTCGAAACCGATCATCTAGGCCGTTCGGTCAGCACTCGGGGTAAGGTCGACGTGAAAAAGCGCGGCAGGCGCATGAAGGTCTTGGACCGCCTACTGGGCAAGGGCAAGGAGGCCGACAGCCATGATGTCGGATTCCACCGTGGCGGCGATGCCCTCGGCTTCCCCGGTGGCCCGCTCAATGTCGTGCCCGGCAATGGCAAGCCCGATAAGGACAAATTCCCCAACAAGAAGAACCTGAACCAAGGCCCTTACAAGCAGCTGGAGCTGGAACTAGCCAGGCTGGCCAAGGCCGGCAAGCAGGTGCATTGCAACTTCAGCATGGAGTTCGATAGCGACAACCTTCAAGGGAGGCCTGATCGCTTCGTGGTAAGCTATCAGGTAGACGGTGGACCCGCGATCACGCACTATTTCCTGAATCAACCAGGAGGATAAAACACTGATGGAAAACGAGATTTTTCAAGACATTACCGACCTGGTGCTGGACGCCATCGACGCCCAGGGAAAAGATTGGCATGCCTTCGTCATCAACTACCGGGTCGACGATCAGCAGAGCGATTGTGTCAACACCTTCATTACCCAGGAACAAGGGCAGTGGAAGGAAATATCCCTGCCCCCTATCAAAGGCCTGGATCAATCCCTGCGCAAGCTCCGAACCCTGCAGTCACAAGGCGGTCGCTCGCCCTTCACCAGCTGCAACCTGCATGTCACGATAGACGGCGACTTCAACACCCAGTACGGCTACGACCCCATAGACTGGGAAAAGCGCCTGGGCTGGAACTTCGACATCCCCAATCGCTAGCCTAGTCGCAGACCAAACCCAGCGTAGCGATCCTGGCTGGGCGTCTGGACGATGACAGTGCGTGGCTAGGGCAAGCGCGCACAGCAAGGCCAACAGGGTTTTGTTAGCGGCCCGATGGAGACGGATGCGCTGGATACATCAGCAGACCCTGACGGCCTACCCCCGCCGCACCCACAGACGATAGTCCCTCGGGGTCATGCCCGTCAGTTGCCGGAACTGCTTGGATAGCGCGCTCTGGTCACAGAAGCCGCAATCCAGCGCGATATCCGAGATAGCCGCCTGGCTCTGTGCCAGCAGGCGGGCGGCTGCATCAATGCGCAGCTTGGTCAGGAACTGCCCGGCGCTGAGCTGGAATATCTTCTTCATGCGCCGCTCAAACTGCGCCAGCGAGATACCCGCCATCTCGGCCAGCGCCTCCACCGACTGCGGCTGGGCATAGCAGGCCAGCATATGGTCCACCGCCTCTGCCATGCGGGCATCCACGATGCCTGCCCGGCTGGGCTCCAGCAGATCGCGTGACAAACAGGCCAGGCCGATGATGCTGCCCTGCGCATCGAGCAAGGGAGTCTTGTTGCTGAGACACCAGCCTGGCTCGCGGTTGTTGAACAGGGTCAGGTCCAGGTTGTCGACTATGGGCAGGCCAGTGCGGAACAACTGCTCATCCTGCTCGGCATAGCGGTCTGCCATATGGGGCGGGAACAACTCATGCGCCGTTCTCCCCACCGCCTCATGCTTGCCCGCCAGGCCGCAGCGCTCGGCACAGGCCTGGCTCATGGTGATGTAGCGGCCGGCACGATCCTTTACTGAAAACACCATGTCCGGCATACGGTCAAACAAGGCTTCCACAAACAGCGGCTGAGCTAGGCAGCTGACAAAGTCCTCGCGCCAGGCCTTGAGCGTGCTATCCATCCGATTTATTCCCATCTCTATCGCATTTGCCAAAAACGGGCCTTTTTACGCGCTGATCACACAAGATCGCATCGGCCTCTAGAAACTAGCATGACGGCATTCCCAATCAACGGGCAAGCCTCATGTCTCAAATGCAGCAAATCCAGATCATCGACTCCCACACCGGCGGCGAGCCGACACGCGTCGTCATCAGCGGCGGCCCACGCCTGGGCCACGGCACCCTGGCCGAACGGCGCGCCCGTTTCGGCAGCGAATTCGATCACTACCGCTCCGCCATATGCAATGAGCCACGCGGCAGCGACCCGGTGGTCGGCGCCTTGCTGTGCGAACCGCGCGACCCCAGCTGTGTGGCAGGCGTCATCTTCTTCAACAACGTCGGCACCATAGGCATGTGCGGCCACGGCACCATAGGCCTGGTCGTCACCCTGGCCCATCTGGGCCGCATAGGCGAGGGCACCCACCGTATCGAAACCCCGGTAGGCGTGGTTGAAGCCACCCTGCAACGCGGCAACCGGGTCAGCCTGCGCAATGTCGCCAGCTACCGCAGCGCCACCCAGGTAGCCGTCGAGGTGCCTGGCTACGGCCGCATGCACGGGGATATCGCCTGGGGCGGCAACTGGTTCTTCCTGGTCAGCGATCATGGCCTGCAGGTTCAGTCCGACAATATTGCCCAGCTGACCGACTGCAGCGTCCGCCTGCGTGCCGTGCTGGATCAGGCCGGCATACGCGGCGACGATGGCAGCGAGATCGACCATATCGAGCTGTTCGGCCCCAGCAGCGTGGCCGATTCCCGCAGCTTCGTACTCTGCCCCGGCCTCGCCTACGACCGCTCACCCTGCGGCACCGGCACCAGCGCCAAACTTGCCTGCCTGGCCGCCGACGGCAAGCTCGCTGCAGGCCAGATCTGGTGGCAGGAAAGCATCATAGGCAGCGTGTTCGAAGCGCAATACGAACAGGCCGACGGCCAGCTCTACCCCCGCATCACCGGCACTGCCTATGTCAACGGCGCCACCACCCTGATGATAGACCCGCAAGACCCGTTCGCCTGGGGCATACGCAGCGAGGCCATGGCGTGAATCCCGTCATGCACGGCGACGTGCTGATCATCGGTGCCGGCATCATAGGCAGCGCGCTGGCCGAGCAATGTGCCCGGCGCGGACTGCGGGTCGCCGTTGCCGAGGCCGCCATCCCGGCAGCCGGCACCTCAGCCGCCGGCATGGGCCACCTGGTGGTGCTGGACGATAACCCTGCCGAGCTGGCACTGAGCCGTGACGGCCTGGCACGCTGGCAGGCACGCCGCCATGAGCTGCCGGCCAATGCCGAGTACCGCGCCTGCGGCACCCTCTGGCTGGCGCGCGACGAGGCCGAGATGCAGGAGGCCGAGCGCAAGCAGGCCGGCTACCAGCAGCACGGTCTCAGCAGCAACCTGCTGCCCGCCACCGCCCTGCGCAAGCTGGAACCCGCCCTGGCGCCTAACCTGGCCGGCGCCCTGCAGGTTCCCGACGATGCCGTGCTCTACCCCCCAGTCGCCAGCCGCTGGTTGCTGCAAAACGCCCAGGCCCTGGGGGCGCAGCTCTGGTGCAAGGCCCAGGTCAGCAGCGTGGACGACGAAGGCGTCGCCCGCCTGGCCGATGGTCGGCTGCTGCGCGCCCGCCATATCGTCATCGCCGCCGGCAATGCCAGCGCCACGCTCCTGCCCGGCCTGCCACTCAAGCCGCGCAAAGGCCAGTTGCTGATCACCGAGCGCTATCCGCAACGCATCCGCCACCAACTGGTGGAACTGGGCTATATCCGCTCTGCCCACGCCAGCGATGGCGATTCCGTCGCATTCAATGTCCAGCCCCGCGCCACCGGCCAGTTGCTGATTGGCTCCTCCCGCCAGTTTCACGATACCGACCCCGCCATCAACTGGCCGCTGCTACAGGCCATGCTCAGCCGCGCGCTGGAATACCTGCCCAGCCTGCGCCAGTTGCAAGCCCTGCGCAGCTGGGCGGGGTTCCGGCCCGCCACGCCAGACAAACTGCCCCTGTTGGGCAAGGTGCCCGGCCACAGCCGACTCTGGCTGGCCACCGGCCACGAGGGTCTGGGCATCACCACCGCGCTTGCCAGCGCCCATCTGCTGGCCGATCTGCTGTGCGAACAGGCACCCGCCCTTGATCCCACCCCCTACAACCCCGCCCGCTTCGGCCCCTGGAGCCTGGCCGATCAGCACCACCCGGTGGGAGTCGCCGCATGAAGGTGCAACTGTTTATCGATGGCCAAGCCCACCTTGCCACCCTGGGCAGCAATCTGGCCGCCGCCCTGGCGGGCCTGCCCGGCCGCTGCTCGGTCAGTGGCCAGCCGCGTGCCGCCCTGTGCGGCATGGGCGTGTGCTTCGAATGCCGGGTCACCATCGATGGTCAGCCGCACCAGCGTGCCTGCCAACGGGTGGTATACGAAGGCATGGAGGTAGCGCGTGAGCTCTGAGCTGCATACCGACATCGCCATCATCGGCGCCGGTCCTGCCGGCATAGCTGCCGCCATCGCCGCCTGCGCCCAGGGCGCCCACGTCACCCTGGTGGACGACAACCCCCGCCCTGGCGGGCAGATCTGGCGTGGCGGCCCGAGCCAGGCGCCGGCCTCGGCCAGCAGCACCTTCCGCCAGCTGGCCGACAGCCAGGCGCGCCTGCTCAGCGGCTTCCGCGTCGCAGCCATACCCGCCCCCGGCCAGTTGCTGCTGGAAGACCCCCACCGCGCCCAGGTATTGCGCTACGGCAAGCTCATCATCGCCAGCGGCGCCCGCGAACGGCTGTTGCCCTTCCCCGGCTGGACACTGCCAGGCGTTACGGGCGCAGGCGGGCTGCAAGCCCTGGTCAAGGGCGGGCTGGATGTCCGCGACCAGCACATCGTGCTGGCCGGCACCGGCCCCTTGTTGCTGGCCAGCGCAGCCACCCTGCGCGCCGCCGGTGCCCAGGTGCTGCTGATTGCCGAGCAGGCACCCTGGTCGCAGCTGGCCCGCTTTGGCTGGGCCCTCAAGGCCTATCCGGCCAAGCTGGCCCAGGCCGCCTCGCTGGCCTGGCAGTTGGGCGGCGTGCCCTATCACCATGCCAGCCATGTACTGGCCGCGCTAGGCCAAACCCGGCTGGAAGGAGTGCAGCTGCAACTGGGCGCCCGCACCCTCACCCTGCCGTGCGACTGGCTGGGCGTGGGCTATGGCCTGCTGCCGAATACCGAACTGCTGCGTGCCTTGCATTGCCAGATCAGCCAGGGCGCCGCCGAAGTCGATGCCCTGATGCAGACCTCGCAAGCCGGCATCTATGCCGTAGGCGAGGCCACCGGCATCGGTGGCGTCGATAAAGCCCTGCTGGAAGGCCGCATCGCCGGGCTGGCCGCCACCGGTGCCGCCGCCGCCGCCCAGGCACTGGCTCCAAAGCGCAAACGGCAGCTGGCGTTTGCAGCACTGCTGGACAAACACTTCGCCCTGCAACCCGCCATCACCCAACTGGCCCAGCCCGACACCCTGGTATGCCGCTGCGAAGACGTCAGCCACGCCAGCCTGCAGCTGTTCGACAGCTGGCGCGAGGCCAAGCTGCAGACCCGCTGCGGCATGGGCGCCTGCCAGGGCCGTATCTGTGGTGCTGCCTGCGAGTCCCTCTATGGCTGGCAAGGCAGCGGCGACCGCCCCCCCTTACTCCCCACCCGGCTCGGCAGCCTGCTTGAGCCTACCCTAGCAAAGGCAAATCCCACATGAGTATCCGTTTCGAAGGCGTCATGCCTGCCATCACCACGCCGTTCGCAGCCGACCTGAGCGTAGATCACGAAGCCCTGACCCAGACCGTCCAATGGCTGGCCGGCCATGGCTGCAGCGGCATCGTGCCCTGTGGTTCGCTGGGCGAAGGCGCCACCCTGGAGTTCGACGAAAAGGTCGCCCTGATCGAAACCTGCGCCCGTGCCGTCGACATCCCCGTCATCCCCGGCATCGCCGCCCTCTCCACCCACGAGGCCGTCAAGCTGGCCAAGGCCGCAGCCCACCATGGCGCCAAGGGTCTGATGGTTCTGCCACCCTATGTCTACAGCAGCGACTGGCGCGAGATGAAGGCCCACCTAGCCGCCGTCATCCAGGCCACGCCCTTACCCTGCATCATTTACAACAACCCGGTTGCCTACAAGACCGACTTCAAGCCCGAGCAGATCCTCGAACTGGCCAACGAGTTCGACAACGTCAAGGCCGTGAAGGAGTCCTCCACCGACGTCCGCCGCATCACCGCCATCAAGGCACTGGCCGGTGATCGCCTGGCCCTGGGCGTGGGTGTCGATGATGTCCTGGTGGAAGGTGTTGCCGCCGGTGCCCAGTTCTGGATCGCCGGCCTGGTCGATGCCCTGCCGGCCGAATCGGTGCGGCTGTTCGAGCTGGCCCGCGCAGGCCGCTACGAAGAAGCCGCCCGCCTCTACGCCTGGTTCCTGCCCTTGCTGCGGCTCGATACCGTGCCCAAGTTCGTACAGCTGATCAAACTGGTGCAAGAAAAACTGGGGGTCTGCCACCACCGCGTCCGCGGCCCACGCCTGGCCCTGGAAGGCGCCGAGCTGGCCGAAGCCGAAGCCGTCATCCAGCACGCGCTTGCCACGCGCCCAGCCCTATGAGCAACGCCCCCTTGCTACAAGGCCTGTCGCTGATCGGCTACGACCACGGCAGCCCTGGCGATAGCCGCTTCCAGGCCAGCAACCCGGCCACCGGCGAGCTGCTGCCCCAGCACTTCCACGCCGCTCACCCCTCGGAACTGGACCGGGCGGTGGTCCTGGCGCAGCAGGCCGCACCTGCCTACGCTGCCCTGGGCGGCAGCCTGCATGGCGCCTTCCTGCGCGGCATCGCCGAGCGGCTGGAGGCACTGGCCGATGAGTTGGCCGAGCTGGTGCCGCAGGAGACCGGACTGCCCGAGGCACGGGTGCGCGGCGAGTTGGCACGCACCACCGGCCAGTTACGGCTGTTTGCCCAACTGGCCGAGCAGGGTGATTGGGTCGATGCACGGCTGGACAGCGCACAAGCCCAGCGCCTGCCACAGCCACGGCCCGAGCTGCGCTCCATGCTGCAGCCCTTGGGTCCGGTCGCGGTATTCGGCGCCAGCAACTTCCCGCTGGCCTTCTCGGTGGCCGGTGGCGATACCGCCTCGGCCCTGGCCGCCGGCTGCCCGGTCGTGGTCAAGGCCCACCCAGCCCACCCGGCTACCAGCGAGCGGGTTGGCTTGGCCATCATCGAAGCCGCCCGGGCGCTCGATCTGCCCGAAGGCGTCTTCTCGCTGCTGTTCGACGCCGGCATCAGCGTCGGCCAGGCCCTAGTCAAGCACCCCGGCATACAGGCTGTCGGCTTCACCGGCTCCCTGCGGGCCGGCCGGGCGCTGATGGATGCCGCCGCCGCCCGCCCGCACCCCATACCGGTGTATGCCGAAATGGGCAGCAGCAATCCGGTGGTCGTCCTGCCCCAATCGCTCAGCCGCCATGCCGAGTCCATCGCCGATGGCCTGGCCGCCTCGGTCACCCTGGGCAACGGCCAGTTCTGCACCTGTCCCGGCCTGGTCCTGGCGGTGGAGGGCGAGGGCTACCAGCGCCTGCGTGATCGCCTCACCCTGCAACTGGCCAAGGTACAGGCAGCCCCCATGCTCAGCGCCGCCATCGCCGGCAGCTTTCATGATGCGCTGGCCACCCGGGCCCGCCAGGAAGGCGTCGTGCAACTGCTGTGCAATACCCCAGGCCCCCACCGCACCGGCCCCGCCCTGCTGGAGACCGATGCGGCCCGCGTACTGGTCCAGCCGGCCTTGACCCACGAGGTCTTTGGCCCGGTCACCGTGCTGGTGCGCTGCGCCAACCCGGCCGAACTGATGCAGGTGCTGCACAGCCTGGATGGACAATTGACCGCCACACTCCATGCCGAGGCGACCGAGCTTGCCGCCTGGCCGGGCCTGCCCGCCCTGTTGGCCAGCAAGGCGGGCCGCGTGCTGTTCGGCGGCTATCCCACCGGGGTCGAGGTCTGTCATGCCATGGTGCACGGCGGCCCCTACCCAGCCGCATCCGATAGCCGCAGCACCTCGGTCGGTGCCGCCGCCCTGCTGCGCTTCGCCCGCCCAGTCTGCTACCAGAACTGGCCCGATGAGCTGCTGCCTGCCGCCCTGCAAGCCGCCAATCCGCTGGGCCTGATGCGCATGGTGGACGGCCAATACCGCCGGGATGGGGGATGAGTCACCCGTCTCCAACATAAAGGGGCTGGCCCGCCCAGCCAGCCCGACAAGCGCGGCAGCACCGCGTCAGATACCGAGGAAGCCAGCGGGCCGGCTCGCCGGCCCACGCAGCAACACCACCAAGAAGAGAGGACAACATGCCACACCCTGCACCCAAGCAATGCGCCCTGATCCTGGCCAGCGCCCTGCTCGCCTCATCAGTTGCCGCTGCCGGCCCCACTACGGTCAAACTGGGATTCGCCGCCCCGCTCACTGGCCCGCAAGCGCACTACGGCGCCGACATGAAGGCCGGCATCGTGCTGGCGCTGGAAGACATCAACAAGCAAGCCCCCGTCATCGGCGGCTCGCCGGTGAAGTTCGAGCTGATGACCGAAGACGATCAGGCCGACCCCAAGTCCGCCACCAGCGTGGCGCAGCGCTTCGTCGATGCCAAAGTCAGCGGCATCATCGGCCACTTCAACTCCGGCACCTCCATCCCGGCCTCCAAGGTCTACGCCGACGCCGGCATTCCGCAGATTGCCATGGCGACCGCCCCCACCTACACCGCCCAAGGCTTCAAGACCACCTTCCGCGCCATGACCAGCGACACCCAGCAGGGCAGCGTCATGGGCGGCTTTGTCGTCAAGAAGCTGGGGCTCAAGACCATCGCCATCATCGATGACCGCACCGCCTATGGCCAAGGGCTGGCCGACCAGTTCGAGAAAGCCGCCAAGGCTGCCGGCGGCGTGGTGGTACAGCGCGAATACACCACGGACAAGGCTACCGACTTCTCCAGCATCCTCACCAATATCAAGGCCAAGCAACCGGCGGCCATCTTCTACGGTGGTGCCGATGCCCAGTCCGCCCCGCTGACCCTGCAGATGCGTCGCCTGGGCATCAAGGCGCAGCTGATTTCCGGCGAAATGACCCGCACCGACAACTACCTCAAGCTGACGGGCGACGCTGGCGACGGCGTCATCGCCTCGCTGGCCGGCCTGCCGGTAGAGAAGACACCGGGCGCGTCCGAACTGGTAGCACGGGTCAAGGCACGCTTCGGCGCCGCCGACTTCTACGCCCCCTATTCCTACGACGCCACCATGGTGATGTTCAAGGCCATGAAGGCCGCCAACTCCACCGACCCCGCCCGCTACCTGCCCTTCCTGGCCAAGACCCGCCATGCCGGCGTCAGCTCGCCCAATATCGCCTACGACGCCCGTGGCGATCTCAAGTTTGGCGACATCACCGTCTACAAGGCCCAGAAAGGCAAGTGGACGGTGCTGGAAACCGTCAGCGGCAGCTGAGCCTCACCTGCCCACCCCGTTTCGGCATCCTCACGGGCTGGCCGCTATCGCTCCGTAGCGTCCTGCCCACCGTGCAGGGTTGACCCCTCCCTGCGCGGTCGCCGACTTGCGGCGGGTCCACAAGGCCCGCCGCACCTTTTTATTCTTGCGAGACCCCGATGAACGCCCCGCTCCATACCGCCACCCAGCACCTCGCCACCTTGCGTCAAGCCATGCAGGCACAGGGCCTGCACGCCTGTATCGTGCCCTCGGCCGATCCTCACCTGTCCGAATACCTGCCCACCCGCTGGCAGGGCCGCCGCTGGCTCAGCGGCTTCCAGGGCTCGGTCGGCACCCTCATCGTCACCGCCGATTTTGCCGGTCTGTGGGTAGACAGCCGCTACTGGGTGCAGGCCGAAGCCGAACTGGCCGGCAGCGGCATCGCCCTGATGAAGACCGATACCGCCGCCAGCACCGCCTATATCCCCTGGCTGGCTGCGCACCTGCCCCCAGGCAGCAGCGTCGCCGTGGCTGGCGAAGTACTGGGCCTGGGCCTGCGCCGCACGCTCAACACTGCCCTCTGCGCCAGCGACATTTCCTTGCGTACCGATATCGACCTGCTCGCCAGCATCTGGCTGGATCGCCCCGGCCTGCCCGCCGCGCCGGTATACGAGCATCTGGCACCCCACGCCGATCTCAGCCGCGCCGAGCGGCTGGCGTGGGTCCGCGCCCAGATGCACGAGCAAGGGGCCGACTGGCATTTCATTTCCTCGCTGGACGACATAGCGTGGCTGTTCAATCTGCGCGGCAGCGACGTCAGCTTCAATCCCGTGTTTGTTGCCCATGCCCTGCTCAGCCCCAGCCAGGCCACCCTGTTCCTGGCACCCGGCAAGGTTGATGCTGCACTGACCGCACGGCTGGCCGCCGATGGTGTCGCCCTGGCCGACTACGACCAGGCGACCCATGCCCTGCGCGCCCTGCCATCCGGCAGCAGCATCTTGCTAGACCCTCGCCGCGTCACCGTCGGCCTGATCGATACCCTGCCCGCCGGGGTCAAGCGGGTCGAAGCCATCAATCCCAGCACCCTGGCCAAGGCCGTCAAGTCCACCGCCGAAGTCGCCAACCTGCGCCTGACCATGGCCCACGATGGCGCCGCCCTGTGTGAGTTCTTCGCCTGGCTGGAGGCAGCCCTGGCGCAAGGCCAGCGGCTGACCGAGGTGGACATCGACACCCACCTGACCGCCGCCCGCGCCCGCCGCCCCGGCTTTGTCAGTGCCAGCTTCGCCACCATTGCCGGCTTCAACGGCAACGGCGCCATGCCCCACTACTGCGCCACGCCCGCAAGCCATGCGGTCATCGAAGGCAATGGCCTGCTACTGATCGACTCGGGCGGCCAGTATCTGGGCGGCACCACCGACATCACGCGTACCATCGCCATCGGCAAGCTCACCGACCAGCAGCGGCAGGACTTCACCCTGGTACTCAAGGGCGTGATCCAGCTATCGCAGGCGCGCTTTCCCACAGGTACCCGCAGCCCCATGCTAGATGCCCTGGCCCGCACCCCCATCTGGGCCGCCGGCATCAACTACGGCCACGGCACCGGCCACGGCGTGGGTTACTTCCTCAATGTGCACGAAGGCCCACAAAGCATCTCGCCCTACACCGCCCCAGAACCCCATACCGCCATGCTGGCCGGCATGATCAGCTCCAACGAACCCGGCATCTACCGGGCCGGCCTATGGGGCGTGCGCATAGAAAACCTGATGCACAACATCCCGGCGGGAGAGACCGAGTTCGGCGAATTCCTGGCCTTCGAAACTCTCACGCTATGCCCCATAGACAGCCGCTGCCTGATGCTGTCGCTGCTGCGGGAGGATGAACGCGCCTGGCTCAACCAGTACCACGCCACCGTACGCGAGCGGCTGTTGCCGCTGGTCACCGGTGCCGCACAGCAATGGCTGCTGCGCTGCACCGAACCCGTCTAGCGCCATCACGCCTAGCCCCTCTGGCCTGCGTTGTCCGCAGTGCCAGCCCCCCCGGCGATGCACGGGTAAGCCAGCCCGTAGAGCCCGTTCAAAGTCTTTTCGCCGCGTCGTTCGCAACCTTGCCGGATGAAGGGCAAGGCGTAAGCCGCGCAGCGGTACGGGTACCGTAAGCGGCTTGCAACGCCGCCATTCGCCGGCAAGGCTGCGAACCCGAAGGGCTGAACTGGAAAATGGCCACTCACTGCGTTGTGGCGCTTGGCAATAACTTGTTATTGCCTGTGCGCCACGCCTTGTCCCTGGCCCTTTTCCAGATCAGCGACGAGGCGAAAGGACTTTGAACAGGCTCCTAAATCGCCGCCTCAAAAACGCAACACAAGCTTAGTCATTCTGAAATAACACTGTTTTATTTTATATCTCGGTTCTAGAAATAGACCTGCTGCAGACGTCGCATCGCCTACCAGTACTCAACTCGAGGAGATAAAGCATCATGCGCATCACCACCTGGCTGCGTATCGCAGCCTGTACCCTGCTGGCCTCAGTGGCCAGTGCCGAAAGTTACGTTTACCTCAGCAACAATACCGCCCAGCCGGTCACACTCAGCACGGTGCAGACGGGTGACAAAGCCCTGCAGCAAGGCAGCCACTGGGGCCAGTACGAAACCACCATACCGGCCTATGGCACCCGCAAGATATTGTGGATGAACCGCGATCAGGGCATCAGCAGCGGCAAGAACTTCTATTTCGAGACCACCGTCCGCCAGGGCGCACATGCCGTAGTGCTGCAGCAGCGCCTGCAAGGCAAATTCATCGGCAGCAGCATCTGGGCCGCAGCCCGCTCGGCCGACTTCAGCCACCCCTGGTATGCCGACCGAGAGCTGCACAACGGCCGCACCCGCTTCGCCGGCCTGCAGGCCACCCTGTCCTACCGCGCCCAGTTCACTGGCGGCTACGACGACTTCCACTACGTCATCCAGCCCGATGCCACCGTCGAAACCAACACGGCCAGCAACGAGTTCAAGATACTGAGCTGGAACATCTGGGGCGTAATCGGCGCCAAGCAGATTTGCGACCGCTGGAATGACGTCCCCACCCATACCCGCAATTTCGACGCCGTCGTCTTCAGCGAGGCTTTCGATAACGGCTGCCGCGACCAGCTCCGCGCCGCCTTAAGATCCGAATTCCCCTACCAGACCCAGGTCGTGGATAAAGCCAATGTCTACGAGGATGGCGGGGTCTTTATCGTCAGCCGCTGGCCTATCGCCGGCGAACGGCAAATGGTCTATAGCCAGTGCTCGGGTACCGACTGCCTGTCCAACAAGGGCGTCATGGTGGTCGAGATCATCAAGCAGGGTAAGGCCTACCACATTGCCGGCACCCACACCCAAGCCTGGAACGGCGCAACCGAACGCAGCGTACGCCTGGCCCAGCTCAGCACCCTGCGCCAGTTCGTCGACCAGCAACGGCCACCCGCCAGCGATGCCCTGTTCTACGCCGGAGATCTGAACGTAGACCGTTACGCCACCGCCGACGACTACCAGCAGATGCTGGGCCTACTCGGCGCCAACCAGCCGGCCATCCAGGGCTACGGCTGGACCTACGACGCCAGCGTCAACAGTCTGGCCAGCGCAGGGCGCGAATACCTGGACTACGTGCTGGTCTCCAACGGCCATCGCCAGCCCAGCCGCAGCGAGAACGAGGTCACGGTCTACCGCAGCATCACGCCCGCCGTCTGGTCCTTGCGTGATCTTTCCGACCACTTCGCCGTCGCCGGGCGCTTCCGCTACTAAGCACCGTCAGCAAAGCCATGGCCTCCCCACCCTCTACGCTGGTAGAGGAATGGGAGGCCACGGTCCCCTGCTCATCGCAAAGCCGCCATCACGCAAAGGCGCCTATCCCATGCCACGAACCCTGCTATTGAGCCTGGTCACCGCACTGACGCTGACCCTCTGGTATCTCTGGCCTGCCGCCCAAGCCACCACGACTGCCCCAGCCGCCATCACCCCACCACCCCCCGTGCTTGCGTCCAGTGCCACCACAGCCATCCCGGCGCTCCCGCCCCAGCAGACCGCAGCCGCCCAGCGCCTGGCAGCCTTGCGCACTGTCCTGGCCGGCCAGCGCAGCTTGCTCGAGCTGCAAGCCGAAGTCCGTCGGGCCTGCAAACCCGCCTGCCCCAACTGGCCCGAAGGCGAACTCAGTGCCCTTAGTCCACAAGAAGCCCATCTGCTGCGCCGGGCCCTTGCCGCCCACCCCACCATGGAACGCGCCGTGGCCGAACTAGTACAAGACAGCCAAGCCCCCCTGGCCGAGAGGCTGGCCCACATCAATACGGCCCGCCAGCAGATCGCGGGCACAGAAGTCACCCAGTTGCTCTATGGCGAACAACAAGCGCAGATCGCCTTCCAGGCGGCAGTCCAGTCTTTCCTGGCCGGCCCTGCAGCCAGCCTGCCCCCAGCGGCCCGGCAGCAAGCCCTTGATGCCCTGCAGCGCCAACATTACGGCAGCTATTACGATCACCTCACGGCACAGCAAGCGCCCGCAGAAAAACTGCATTGGGTACTGGCCGCCGCCGAACTGGGGCTGAGCCCCCCCCAGCGCAATGCCATCCGCCTGCAGCTACGCACCCAGTACCTGGGCGCCGACATGGCTCGCCAACTGGCCGCCCAGGATGCCGACGATGCCCGCCACCAGCAGCAGGCCCAGGGCTATCAAGCCGCCCGCGCAGCGCTGGAGACCGCACTCCGCCAACGCGGCGATCCCAGCCGCGACCCGGTACTGGCCGCCGAATGGGAAGCCGGCCTGGCCGCACTCAGGCAGCAGTGGTTTCGCTAGCCCGGCACACGGCAGCCTGAATGCACACAGCGGTATCAGTCCGACTTGATGCCATGCCTTGCCATCTTCCGCTGCAGATAGGTCGCACTCAGTTTCTGGTATTTGCGTTGCGCCTTCTCCTGCCGTTTCTGATCGCCGCTTTGGTGGTGCTCCATGATCCTATCGATCTTCGCCTTCTTGCTGGTCCACCAAGTACCCCCCTTGAAGTTGGGGTCAGCCATCTTTTCAAATTTATGGCTGAAGGTCGCCAGTCCAGCGTTATAGGCCTCTTGATGGGCATTGCTGATATGCCCGAGTTGATCGCTCTTGGAGAAATCGGTGCCGCCGGATTTCCAGTGCGACTTCAGCGCCGAGATGCCAGATTCCTTCAATTTGCCCACCGCCAACCCACCCTTGCCCAGCTGTGGAAACTGCTCGAGCATGGTGGACTGGAAGCGCTTCCCGGCATCCTCGTTGCCGGCCAGCTTCATCCGCCATTTCGCCGCCATGGTCTTGGCCCGCATGGCCGAGCCTATATGGTCCATGCCCACCGCGCGGCCAGCCGTCACGTCTTCCAGAAACGACCCTATCGCAATACCACCCAGCGGTGATGACTTGGCGGTTTCCTTGGTAGATAGGCCCAAGGAAGGAAAAGCACTGACCTTGGCAGAGGCATCGTAGGGCGCATCACCCGGATGCACCGGTGACAACTGCTTGATCACCCGGCTTTCCAGCGTGGCCCGCTCCAGCGAGAGATCAACCGGCAATACGCTATGCGTCACGATCTTCTGCTGCCGCTTTTCCTCCGCCTCCTTGTTCTTCTGCGCATCCTTGGTCTTCTTGATGGCCTTGGGCGTAGAAAGATAGGCCGAGGGCGCACTGCTGTTCATCATGCCCTGGGTCAGCTCTGTGGTGGGATGGGTCATGACGCTGAAACTGGCACCGATCTTGTGTACCGCAGCCTTACCGCTCGCCCCCTGCAGATTGACAGCCACCTTGGTGCGAACACTCTCATCGCTGTCGCCGCCGCGCATCCGGATGATGGCCTCGGAAAATTCCTTGCCCGTCTTGACCTGCGGCGTCCGTGGCTTACCGAGATCACCAGTCTTCTGGCCGGTAAACGTAAAGGGATTCACCGCCGTCAGCGGCTTGACCTTCTTGTGGCCGGAGTCCCCGCCTGACTTACCATGGTCAACACTGGCTTTGCGCTTCACGTAATACCCCCATCACTCAGGCTATAGGATCGTCAAGACGCAACGCGCCAGCAATGCGCATGCCACCCTGCCCAAGGCCGGCCAAAGCCTGCGCCAGCCCAGGCGCTCGGGCCAAGGCAACAGCCTATACCTGGAGTAATACGGGTTGTTTTATACCCATGAAGCGTGGTTTATTACCCATCCGCCGGGCGATGACCGTGCAGGGTAAAGGCAAGCTCGATCAACAAGGCCTAAGGGTTTTGTGAGCGGCGCTCAGCGGGCGCGCGGTAGGGGCTGCATACTGAAGCCTGTGACTGCATCCGGTGTACCCACTCCATCGCACCCAACGATTGAAAACATCATGACCTGGATACTCACCACCCTGCTGATCGCCATCGCCGCCACCGCGCTTGGCCTTGCCTGGTGCATCCTGCGTTTCCACGCCAGCCTGGGCCAGCACCACCTCCGCGGGCGCTATACCTGGGCGGACGAGATCGCCGCACAGGAACAGCCCGATAATCCGGCCAATGATGCGCAATAGATCCTGCCGGGGCATCGCGCTCTCGAGCGGATGCCCCGCTCAGTTGGGAAACGGCTCTATGTGCACTTCGCCACGGCGGCCGAAGTAGCTGACATGTCGGCCTATCAGCCAAACGGTATAGCCTATGCAGCCCGCCAGTTGCGACAGGTGCTTGAATTGCGGATACATCAGCTCCCCACGCTGGGCACCAAGAATAGCCGCCTTGATCCCCTCAGCCGAGAAGTCCTGCCCGATGGTGACATCCACGTCGGGGTGATCCACCGTCAGTGTTTCACCTGTGGGCAGGTAGTAGGTCGTACGGCGAGCTCGATAGTCCACGCTATACGATTCAATACCCGCCCCCAGCAAAGCGCCGACGACCTGGCCAAAATGCATGCGCCCCTCATTCGAGGCGGCAGCCGTATCGCGTATGACGCTTGCGACCGCGTTATCCATGGTGCTTCTCCTTGCTGCTTACTTGATGGGGACGACTTTGAGCTGATGATGGCAAACCAGGCCCTGCATCAAAGCCATCAGCTCACCGCGCTGCGCCTCGTCCAGATGCCCGAAGAAGAACCTGTCGTTTTCATCCGCCAAGGCCGCCAACACCGGTAGCAACGCCCTACCCGCCGCGGTCAGTGCCAGAACCTGCTCACGCGCACTGCCCTCCGCCGCCTGGCGCACCGCCATGCCCTTGTGCTCGAGTTTGCTGACAACCTTGGAGGCCGCGCCCTTGGTCATCCCCAGCGCGCTGATCAGCTCGGCATGGCTGGTATGCGCACGCTCAAACAAGGTCCGCATGGCGACCCACTCCGTGACGGTGAAGCCCTGTGCTTCCAGCTGCTGCTCAAAACGGCCGGAAACCTGGTTGGAAACATAGCGCAGCCAGAACCCTAGGTGCGCTTCGAGAGGACTGACATTCGATGTAGGTGCGAGGCTCATATATTGTTTCCCTGGAAACAAATCAATATTAGTTTCCAGGGAAACCTGAGTCAAGCCCCCTACGCGCAAATCGGCACCCCCACAGCCAACCCGATGCAACCAGCGCAAATGCCCGTGCAAAGGCGCGGGTCAATAGCAACGGCTTTGGGCCACAGCGGACCATCGCCACCCGCAGGTGTTTCAAGCCACACGCGGTCGTCGGATGGTCTACCGTTAATCGAGCCCAGCGAGCGTAACGATACCTAATCTATGCCGCGGCCTGCCCAGGAGGAAATCATGGAGCTCACGCTCGACTTCACCCGCAAACCGACCATCCTCATAGTCGACGACACGCCGGACAACCTCCTGCTGATGTCTAACCTCCTGAAGGAGAACAACCGGTACGTCATCAAGGCAGCCAACAATGGCGAAAAGGCCTTACGCATCGCCCAGGCCGACCCACTGCCCGACCTGATCCTGCTCGACATCATGATGCCCGACATGTCCGGGCATGAGGTTGCCCAGGTGCTGAAAGCCGAGCCCAGGACCAGGGATATTCCCATCATCTTCCTCACCGCCATGGCCTCCACCGCCGATGAAACGCTGGGCCTGCAGATGGGCGCCGCAGACTACATTACCAAGCCGATCTGCCCACCTATCGTGCTCGCCCGCGTCGAAACCCAGCTCAAGGTCAAGGCAGCAGCCGATTTCCTCAAGGATCAGAACGACTACCTTGAACAGGAGGTCTTGCGGCGCACCAAGGAAGTGACGGCCATTCAAGACGTCACCATACACGCCATGGCCTCACTGGCCGAAACACGCGACAACGAGACAGGCAACCATATCCGTCGTACCCAGCATTACGTGAAAGTGCTGGCCGAGCACTTGCGCGAGCACCCTCGGTTCCGCCATTTCCTGGACGACGAGACGATCAAGCTGATCTTCAAGTCAGCGCCACTGCACGATATCGGCAAGATCGGCATCCCCGACCGCATTCTGCTCAAACCCGGCCGCTTCACGCCCGAAGAGTTCGACATCATGAAGACCCACACCACCCTGGGCCGCGATGCCATCGCGCATGCCGAGCAGCAATTGGGCATGGATGTGGACTTCTTGTGCCTGGCCAAAGAGATTGCCTACGGTCACCAGGAAAAATGGGATGGCTCGGGCTACCCCGAAGGCAAGGCAGGTGACGACATCCCCATTTCGGCGCGCTTGATGGCAGTGGCCGACGTCTATGACGCCCTGATCAGCCGCCGGGTCTACAAGGACGGCATGTCGCACGAAGCTGCCTTGGCCATCATCAGGGAGGGCAGGGGCACCCATTTCGACCCCGACATCTGCGATGCCTTCCTGGCGTGCGCCGACCGCTTCCAGGTCATAGCCACGCAGTTTGCCGATTCAGACCATGACATGGCACAAAAGGCGGTCGCCCTGCAGTACATCACAGGTACACCCTGAACCTCGCACCTACCCGCCGGCCATTTGGAGTGCCCATGCGTTCACCGTTGCAGTTGCTGGAGCGCCTACCGCTCCACCACAAGCTGATCGTCGGTTTCATCTCGCTCTTGCTGCTGTCGCTTGCGCTGGGCCTCCAAAGCCTGGAAACCCAGCGTGATCTCAATCGCGACCTGTACCAGTTGCATGAAGAGGGCGTCATAGGCATAGCCAGGGTGCAGGAGGCCCGCATCCATTTCTCCCGTATGGTGCTGGCAGCCCATCGCGCCGTCGGAGCAGAGTCGGACGGCGAGCGCGACGAAGCCCTGCACGAGATGGACGAGGCCCACCAGCGCATCCAGCAAGCGATACAGCTTATCCGCCCTACCCTGTTCAAGTCACAGAACATGGAGCGATTGACCCAGTTCGAAGTATTGCTTGCCCGCATGCTGCGCACCACCTCAGACGCTGTGGGTCTCGCCAAGCAGGGCCTTCCCGACGAGGCCGTCTCGCTGGTCGAGAGCGTCGCCTTCAAGCAGCTCGGCCGCAGCGCAGATCAGTTGCTGGATGAAATCGTTGCCGTGAAGGAATCCACCGTCCGCGATACGACACAGGCCTTCCATGGCACGGCCACGACCAACAACACCCTCACTTACGCCCTACTGCTGGGCGGACTCGGCTTGGCCCTGGCCTTCGCCTGGCTCATCAGCCTGTCCATCCGGCGACCTATCAACCGAGTCCGCAATGCGGTCGAGCAATTGGCCGCCGGCAAGCTCCAGCTCACGATTCCGCACACAGACTTCCAGAACGAAACCGGAGACCTGGCACGCGCCATCGCCGCGCTTCAGGCAGAGTCCATCCAGCTGGAAGCCCAGCGCTGGATCAAATCCCAGGAATCCATGATCCAGGCGGCGCTGCAGCAGGCCGATTCACCAGCCGAGCTGGCGTCACGCTTCTTCAAATACCTGGCGCCCTTGCTCAACGTCGGGCAGGGGCTTATCTACCGCTGGGACGAAGCTCGCGCCACGCTCGTCCTGGCCAGCAGCTATGCCATCAGCAGCGACCGCACAGTGGACAGCGAAATCGCGCTCGGCATGGGCTTGCTGGGGCAGTGCGCCAAGGACAAATTGCCCAGATCGGTGCAGCAAGGCGCCGATGGCGAATGGCGCATCCGCTCCACCCTCGGGGAGATCGTCCCCAGTGACATCATGGTGATACCCCTGCTGAGTGGCGACAAGCTGACGGGCGCGATGGAGCTGGCCTGCTACGACTCGCCGAGCAACACCGCCAGATCCCTGCTTGAGCAGGTGCTGCCTCGCCTCGCCATCAGCATGGAAATACTGGATCGCTCGCTGGCCGTACAACGGCTACTGGAACAAACGCAACTGCAAGCCGATGCGATGGAGGCCCAGGCAGCACGCATGGAAGAACAGGCTGTCGAACTGGAGGCGCAACAGGCAGCCTTGAAGGACACCGAAGCCTGGTTCCGCGGCATCGTCGAATCCGCACCCGACGGCATGCTGGTGGTGGACGAAATCGGCAGAATCATTCTTGCCAATACGCAGCTGGATAAACTGTTCGGCTACCAGCCAGGCGAAATGGTCGGCCTGACGGTTGAGCACCTGGTGCCCGCCTCGGTTAGACCGCACCACGGGGAGCTGCGTAAGGGCTTCATGACCGAAGGCAAGACGCGCAATATGGGCGGCGGCGCCAATGACCTGCTAGGCGTGCGCAAGGATGGCAGCACGTTTTCCGTCGAGATCGGCCTGGCGCCGCTACCGGCACTGGGCGACCGGGGGAGGTGCGTGTGTGCCTCGATCCGCGACATCACCGAACGCAAGCGCTTGCAGGAAGCCATGTGGCGCGTCAACTTCCTGTCCGATGTCGCGCTGGAACTGACCGGCAGCGGATATTGGCACGTAGACTACAGCGACCCCGAGCACTACTACCAGTCAGAAAGGGCCGCCCAGATACTGGGCGAGCCGATCAAGCCCGATGGCCGCTACCATCTGCAGACTGAATGGTTCGAGCGCCTGCTCGAAGCCGATCCTGTTGCCGCACAGAACACCCTGGAACGCTACCAGGGCGCCCTGGACGGCAAGTACGACAGCTACGACGCCATCTACGCCTACAAGCGACCGCTGGACGGCCAGGTTATCTGGGTACATGCAGCGGGCAAGCTGGTGCGAGGTGAGGACGGGGCTATCCAGTACATGTATGGCGCCTATCAGGACATCACTCAACAGCGCGCCTCCGAGCAGGCCATCCTCAACAGCGAACGACAGATACGCACGATGCTGGATACCAGCCCGATCGCCGTGCGGGTAGCAGCCCAATCGACGCATACCGTGGTGTATGCCAACAAAGCTCTTGCGGACATGCTGCATGAAGCGCCCGACGACATCGTGGGCATGGCCCCGAGCGTGTACTACCAGGACCCTGAGGATTTCAGGCTGATCAGCGAAAAGATGGCCTTGGGCGAGAACATCATCAACATGCCGCTGGCCATGAAGACACGCGATGGCCAGCCCTTCTGGGTATCGGGCTCCTTCTCCCAGATTACATACGGTGGCGGCCCCTGTGTACTCGCCTGGTTCTTCGACGTGACCGAACTACGCCTCGCCAAGGAGGCGGCAGAAAATGCAACGCGAGCCAAGAGCGATTTCCTGGCAAACATGAGCCATGAAATCCGTACGCCGATGAATGCCATCATTGGCATGAGCCATCTGGCCTTGCGCACTGAGCTCGACAAGAAACAGCGCAACTACATCGAGAAGGTCAACCGGTCGGCCGAAAATCTGTTGGGCATCATCAACGACATCCTCGACTTCTCGAAGATAGAGGCCGGCAAGATGACGGTCGAGCGGGTGGATTTCCGGCTTGAAGACGTCATGGACAACTTCGCCAGCATGATAGGCCTCAAAGCCGAGGAAAAAGGCCTTGAGCTGCTGTTCGATACACCGCCAGACATACCGACCGCACTGATAGGCGACCCGCTGCGCCTGGGACAGATACTGATCAACCTCGGCAACAACGCGGCCAAGTTTACCGAGCACGGCGAAATCGTGGTCGGCATCAAACCATTGGCGGTAACAGCCGATTCGGTAGAGCTGCACTTCTGGGTACGCGATACCGGCATAGGCATGACACCTGAGCAGTGCGGCCGCATGTTTCAGTCATTCAGCCAGGCCGACAGCTCAACCACGCGCAAGTACGGTGGCACGGGCCTGGGCCTGGCCATATCCAAACGCCTGGTCGAATTGATGGATGGGCGCATCTGGGCAGAAAGCGAACCCGGCAAGGGCTCAACCTTCCACTTCATCGCACGGTTCGGCCTTCAGCACACCATCGCACCGCGACGCATGTTCAAGGCAGAGGAATTGTTAGGCCTACGCATCCTGGTGGTGGATGACAATACCAGCGCACGCGAGATTCTCTCGACCATGGCCCGCAGCTTTGGGCTGGAAGTCGATGTAGCCAGCGGAGGAGCCGCCGCCTTGCACCAGTTGGCAGAAGCCGAGCGCAAGGATCTGTGCTACGACCTTGTACTGATGGACTGGAAGATGCCCGGCATGGATGGTCTGGAAACCGTGCTGCAGATGCATGCCAACACCGTCGGCAAGGTGCCCTCCGTCATCATGGTGACCGCCTTCGGCAGGGACGAAGCACAGGAGGAAGCGACCCGCAAACAGGTGCAACTATCTTCGGTACTGACCAAGCCGGTGACGCCGTCCACCCTGCTTGAGGCCATAGGCGAGGCATTGGGGAAAGGCCAGATGGTCGAGACCCGTTCAGCAGAGCGCGATGACCAGAGCACCACCGACATGGCCAGACTGGCCGGCGCCCGAGTCCTGCTGGTTGAAGACAATGATATGAACCAGGAGTTGGCGAGCGAGCTGCTAACCCAGGCCGGGATCGGATACGCCATTGCCAACAACGGCCAGGAAGCGCTTGCCCTCCTCGCCAAGGACGACGCTTACGACGGCGTACTGATGGACTGCCAGATGCCCATCATGGACGGCTACACCGCCACCCGCGCCATCCGCGCTCAACCCCGGTTCGCACAGCTGCCCATCATCGCCATGACCGCCAATGCCATGGCAGGGGATAGGGAGCTTGCCATCACCAGTGGTATGAACGACCACATCCCCAAGCCGCTGCATGTGGCAACAATGTTTGCCACCATGGCAAAGTGGATACGCCCTGCATCGCCGCAAGCGGCATTACCGGTCGCCCAGCAGCTAGGCCTAACGGCTGCGCTCCCACCGCTGCCTGGCATCGACCAGGCGGCTGGCCTGGCCACCAGCATGGGCAAGCCGGCGCTCTACCAACGCATGCTGCTCAAGTTCCAGGCATCGCAGCATGGCTTCCCGCAGGCCATGCGCGACGCCCTGCTGGCACACGACCAGACAGCAGCGGCCAGGGTAGCCCACACACTACGCGGCACCGCAGGCAATATTGGCGCCATGGCGCTTGCGGCAGCCGCGGCCGAACTGGAAACCGCCTGCAAGCAAGGATGGGAGCAGGCTCGGCTGGCACCGCTCATCACGGCAACAGAACAGGCCCTGGCGACGGTATTGAAGGGTATATCGCAGATCGAACAAGCCAAGGACGCGACAACGACTGTCACGACCGCGCCGCCAGACCAGGTCCATCAACGCGTGGAGAAACTCAAGCAACTGTTGGCCGACAGCGATACCAGCGCGCTCGACCTGCTGAGTGAGCTGGAGGCCCTGGTGGCAAAAAGCCCGGCAGGCGCCCAACTACGCGCAGTGATCGGCAAGGTCGAGATGTTTGATTTCGACGAGGCGCTCGAACTACTCAACGCGATCCCCTTTGCCGGATAAGGCCGGACTTCAGGGGCTTTCAGGCAACAGGACCACGAAAGTGCTGGTGTCATCCTCGTCCGACACCGCGAAAGTCACATCCCCACCCTGGGCGTTGGCCAGCAGCTTGGCAGAATAGGTGCCCAAGCCAGACCCATTCGGCTTGCCGTAGGTAACATGCTTCTGGAACAAGCGTTCCCGAATTTCTGCTGGCACCGCGCCCCGGTTGCGGATGGAAATGCTCACTGGACTCCCGGCGATCAATGAGGCGGTGACACGGCTACCGATAGGAGCAGCCTCGCAGGCATTCTTGAGCAGGTTGTGTAGCAAGGAGTAGGTCAACATGGCATCCCCTGCCACCTGTGGCGCCTCGCTGCCCACGTCAGCATCCGCATCGACTGCGACAACCAGCTGCTTGGAGGCGAAAGTCGTCCGCACCATCTCGACCACCCGGCGCAGCATATCCCCTATGGGCAACGGCTGGGCCTGGAGCGAGAAGCGACCGGTTTCAATCTTGAGCAACTCGGTGGACAGGTTGATCATGTCCATCACCTGCAGCATCGCATGCTCGGCCAGTCTCAGTTGTTCCGATTGCCGGCGCGTGGTGTCGGAATCGTCCAGCAGCAATTGCAGCGTCGCCATCGCCCCCGCCAACGGCCCCTTGATGTCGTGACGCATCATCGCATCCATGTCATCGCGCAGGCGGGCCGTTTCCAGAAGGTTGTCGTAGTCCGCCTGCAACTGCTTGCGCAGCTCGACATAACGCATGAAATTGTCCACACGCAACTTGAGCTGTATGGGATCGAGCGGCTTGCTGATGAAATCGACGGCGCCTAGCTCCATACCCTTCAGCTTCGAACTTTCATCGGTCAGCGCAGTGACAAAGATGATGGGTATGCCCTCCGCATTCGGATGCTCACGCATCCGTCGCGCCACCTCGAAGCCATCTATGCCCGGCATCATCACATCCAGCAACACCAGGTCGGGAGGGTTGTCCGAGCAGCAGATATCCAGCGCCTTCTGGCCGTGATGGGCAGCACGGACACGATAGGCCCCTTTGAATATCTCTGCGAGCAGGTGCAGATTGTCCGGTGTGTCGTCGACCAGCAGCACAGTGGCTTGCTCTGGTGCTGTCGTAGCAGGCAGGATGCGGCCCGCTGGTATCTGCCCTGCTGCCGATGCGCCGGCCTCATGGCGCGCGCGAACCCGAAGCGCTCGCTTGATACCCTGTAGCAGCCGGTTCGCCGTGTACGGCTTAACCAATAGGTCGCTGATGCCCAGCGCGACCGCTTCCTCGATACGGCTACGCGCTGCTTCTGCGGTAATCAGTACGAAGGGGATACTCGCCAGTTTGGCATCGTGGCGCATCGCCCGAAGTAGATCGATGCCGGACATGCCAGGCATATTCCAGTCGGACACCACGACATCGAAGCGTTTGGCTTGAAGGAACCTGAGCGCCTCGATTCCATCGCGGGCGAGTTCGGCATGCTCAATGCCAATCGATGCCAACTGCGCAGCCGTCACCTTGCGCATCGTTTCCTGGTCATCGACAACCAGTACCTTCAATCGCTCGTACATGCAGGCGGCCTCTGTCAGCTGATCACCTTGCTCATTTAAGGCCAAGTTGCGCAGGATTACGACCCATGGCCTCCCCCACCTTCAGACCCGATGGCACTTTGGTGCCTGCATCAGCCCATACTGAATTGCGGCTTCTTAGCGAACTGTGCAGCAGCAGCAAAGCTTTATCCTAAAGTTCTGGCTGGGTGCGCGCACCAGCAATTTTTATGGGTATGGCAAACCCGCACAACGACGCCGGAAGTATTTTGTTAGTGGCACAAAATGGAGGCAAAACATGACACGAGTTCGCGTTGAGAGCTTCACCATCTCACTCGACGGATACGGCGCGGGGCCCGATCAAGACATCAACAACCCGCTCGGCGTGGGTGGGGCAGAGCTGCACCAGTGGCTATTCCCCACCCGCACCATACAGTGTGCCCTGTTCGGCAAGGACGGCGGTACGACCGGGGTGGACGATGATTTCGCCGCCCGAGGCTTCCAGAATGTCGGTGCCTGGATACTTGGGCGGAATATGTTCGGCCCCATCCGGGGCGCTTGGCCAGACACCAGCTGGCAAGGCTGGTGGGGAGATAGTCCGCCGTATCACGTCCCGGTATTCATCTTGACCCACCATGCTCGCGCCCCCATCGAGATGGAAGGCGGCACGACCTTCCACTTCATCACAGGCGGCATACACGAAGCGCTAGCCCAGGCTCGTGTAGCCGCAGCCGGCAAGGACGTGCGCATCGGCGGCGGGGCCGACACCATCCAGCAATACCTTCGCGAGGGCCTGATAGATGAGTTGCACATTGCCATCTCGCCTATCCTGCTAGGCGAGGGCGCCGCGCTGTTCGCAGGGTTGGACTTGCGGGCCCGAGGATACGAATGCGTTGAGTTCGTCCCGTCAGAGAAGGCCACGCATGTCGTCCTGCGGCGCCGGGCCTGAGTATGCTTGCTGCCGGCACCGTCGACGGCAGCGCCCGCCGTTCGGACTAAGCCGGCCGTACCGGCAAACACAGCTCGCAGTTGAACACCTGCGTCTCCGGGTCGTATTGGGCATCGGCCGGATAGTGCTCGAAACAGGGTCTGTTGTCGCACTGCATGCCGCTGGATGGCAGCCAGTCACGCAGCAAGGTCAGCCAAGCATCGCCGATATCGGCCCCGGTGCCCTCGACCCTGGCCACGGCATAGCAGCCACCAGGCAGACTGGACAGCACGGCGCTGCCGCTGGCCACATAGCCGTCCGGCACCACAACAGCCGCGTCGTAGCGGCATTTGTCCGGCGCAGTGACGCTGGGGTCGTCGTGGCCTATGCCGTAGCACGATCGCCCGGTCAGCCCTGCAGCCGTCAGCCATGGAATAAAGGTCTGCGCCCAGAAACGGCTAACGCCAGGGCCATAAGGGCCGATATAGCGTTGATAAGCAATCTTGCAGGCAGATAGTTGCACGATGCGGACTTGCATTTGGGCCTCCCAGGCTTTGAATGAGTCCGCATCATCGCCATTTCCCCCCTGGCCAGCCTGATCGAGCTTGCGCTGCACTTGATCCTGCTTGCGCATCTGTTGCGCGCGCCGAGCCTGCATCTCGTCCAGCAAGGCCTGCGCGCGTTCCGCCGCCCCCTTGCGCCAACTGGTCGGTGTGCAGCCAAAGCGCGCCTTGAACGCCCGGGTAAATGCCTCCGGCGACCCAAACCCTATCGACAGCGCTACCGCCAGAATGGCCTGATCGCCATTGCACAGCAGCAAGGCGCCTCGCTCCAGGCGGCGGCGCCAAAGGTAGTCGCCCAGCGTCTCGCCCATCCACGCCGCAAACAGCCGGTGGAAATGATAGGGAGAAAAGTGCGCCACCACGGCCACTGTCTCAAGATCCAGCGGTTCCCCCAGATGACGATCGATATAGTCCAAGACGCTATTCATGCGCCTGCCGTATTCGCGCCGGCTTTCACGCCATGTCATGCCCTACCTGCCCTCCTGCCTCGGTCAGGCCCGCATCATGCCAGCGCCAGGCGCCACACACCAAACCTCGCCAGGATCGGCAACACCCGGTTCGATCATCGGCACCTCAAAAAGGCCGTCCCTGGCCACAGCCCAGCATCGTCATGTCGCCACCACACGACAATGCTTTACGCTGTTTTTTCATGAACTTATCGACCACGCCCCGCCAAGGCGTCGCCTCTACCCGACAAATCCCTGGCCCAAGTGCGCCTCATCGCCGCACCTGTACGGCCATCTCACTGATACGACAGGCATAGTGCCTGGTGGCACGGCTTTTGTATGGCTCAGGAGCTCACCCCGTTCTGCGGGGTGCAACACTGGCGCCGCGGAGCCCGAGCCTCGGTGCATTCCTGCTCCCATCACCAAGGAACGCCATGTTCAACAAGACCAGTCCCCTCGCCCGTCACAACGCCAATGGTCAGGAGAGCGACAACCGCACCAGCAGCCCCTCCACCCCCAGCCAGCGCAGCGTAGGCAGCGCCTATTCCGGCCTGGAACTGGGTAGCACCCCGCCCAAGCCAGCGCCCGAACCCATTGCAACAACGCCGGCCGTCAAAACCGATTGCGACAGCCCCAGCCAGCTCAGCGTCGGCCCCAATGTCAAACTCAAGGGCGCCGAGATTCTCGATTGCGACACCCTGGTGGTAGAGGGCCGAGTCGAGGCCACCATGGACAGCCGGGTGCTGCGCATCGCCGAAAAAGGCGCCTTCTCCGGCAAGGTCAGCATCGACATCGCCGAGATACACGGCCACTTTGATGGCGAGCTGACCGTGCGCCAGCAACTGGTGGTCCACGCCACCGGCCGGGTCAACGGCACCATACGCTACGGCAAGATGCTGGTAGAGGAAGGCGGCGAGCTATCAGGCGATGTCCGCTCGCTCAATGCCCAGGCCACCCGGCCCGAAGGGCTGCAGCGCACAGAAGCACGCCCGGTACAGGTTGAGGCCGCCAACAGCAAGCCCCTGAACGGCACGCTAGGCTAGCAAGCACACCCGGTGCAGCGCCCGGCCTGCCCCGGGCGCTGCTAGGTCGGCCTACCATCGGGTAGCCATGCCAGCGACAGGTGATGCGCTCCCCCGCAGCCAGATACCTTTTCAGACGCCTAATGGACATCATTCGGGCCAGCCCCCGCCCCTCTGGACGGAGGCCGACTCAGGCAGCCTGGCTATCACCTTGATCTCAAACTGGTAGCCGTACAGCCAGGTCACCCCTACACCAGTCAGCGTCGGATGCGGCGCCCCACCCCAGCATTCCGAGAACACCTGCCAGATGGGCTCAAAGTTCTGGGCAGGATCGACGATAAAGACCGTCACATCGACCACATCCTCGAAACTGCAACCCGCAGCCGCCAGGATGGCATCCAGATTGTCGAACGCAAGCCTGACCTGGGCTGCCAGTTCAGGCTCAGGATTACCATCAGGCCGGCTGCCGACCTGCCCCGACACAAACAAAAAACCGTTGGAACGAACCGCTGGCGAGTAGCGGTTCTGTTCATACAGCGCTTGGCGCTGGGCAGGGAAGACAACATCACGTGCAGACATGGATCACCTCCTGGTGCTGGGTCGAGTCAGATAGCACCGGGCGAGAGGACCGGCATCGCTGATCGAGCAGATAAGGCGATTCTAGGAATTCGCCCTAGGCGAATAAACACCAAAGACGCACAATGACTGTTTGCACTAAGCAAACAATTAGTTGCGCATCAGGGGTGACCATGGACCGATTCGACGCACTGCAGGCATACACCCGCGTGGTGGAGGCAGGGAGCTTCACCAAGGCGGCGCAGACGCTACATATCAGCAAGACCACGGTGACTCAGTTGATCCAGCAGCTGGAAGCACGCCTGCGTGTCAAACTGCTACATCGCACTACACGCAAGGTTCAACTGACCAGCGAGGGGGCCACCTACTACCAGCATGTGGTGCGGCTACTCGCCGATCTGGAAGAGGCTGATGCCAGCCTATCGAGCGCTGTCACCTCGCCCAAAGGACGTTTGCGGGTGGACGTACCCAGCCCTTTCGCCCTGATGATACTGGTGCCGGCCCTGCCGGACTTCCACGCCCGCTATCCTGATATCCAGCTGGATCTGGGTGTCAGCGACAGGATGGTGGATGTCATAGCCGACAATGTGGACTGCGTGCTGCGTGGCGGCGAACTGCCAGACTCCGCCTTGATTGCCCGCCGCATAGGGGAATTACAGTTTGGCGCCTACGCAGCACCAGGCTATCTGGCGCGCTCGGGCACGCCATTGCACCCAGCAGAGCTGGAAGACACGCACCACCGTGTCGTGGGTTTTCTGCGTGCCAGCAACGGCAAGGTGGCCCCCGTCACACTGTGGCGAGCAGACGAGCGCATCGAGGTGCGGGGCCGTTACACCGTCGCCCTTGATGACGGCAACGCCTATCTGGCCGCGGGCCTGGCAGGCATGGGCGTCCTGTGGCTGCCGCACTATATGGCCGAAACACATGTGGTACAGGGGCGCCTGACCCCGCTGTTCGAGGCCTGGTGCTCCGCACCCATGCCCATGCACCTGATGTACTCACCTAACCGCCATGTCAGCGCACGGCTTAGGGTATGGATAGATTGGCTGACGGAGCTGATGGCCCATCATGCGCCGAGCGTTGCTCCGCAAAACACTCAGCGCCGCTAGAAAATCCGGCTTACACCCCCTGCAGCATCAGGCCAGGATATTTCCTCGCTATTTTCATGGGCCCGTTGATGGCGTAGATTGCGGCCAGCTAAACCAAGCACCCCCACACCAAGGTCCTATATGAGCACTGATCGCGTTGCAAAGCTGCTGGACGACATCCGCGCCCTCGATGAAGCGCGCTACACCCTGGTACAAACCCTGCGCGAGGCAGTGCTGAGCCTGGGCGTCGGCGTAACCGAGGAAGTGAAATACGGCGGCCTGCTGTTCTCCGCGGGAAAGCCATTCTGTGGTGTTTTCTCTTACGCCAAGCATGTCTCGCTGGAGTTTGGCGACGGCGCAGCACTGCCCGATCCGCACCAGGTGCTGGAAGGTGAGGGCAAGCTGCGCCGCCATATCAAGCTCTCTGCCATCCAGGATATCCAGGCCAAGCAGGTACATACCTATCTGGGGCTGGCATACCAGGCTGCAGCCCCAGCTTGAATAGGGCCGCCGCAATAGGCCCGGCGCAGCGAACGGGCTAGCGGCGCAGACCGCCTGGCCACCCTGCGGCTGCCGCACCGGCCCCCTCCAGCCTCCTCCCCGCCCATCAATCCAGCTTGACCCGGCTGCCTGTTTCGTATTTAATTTCTGTAACGACAGAAATTACTGAAAACATCATGAAGCTCAGCCCCACCGCACAGAAATACATCCTCCACTGGGGCGAAATGGGCACCCGCTGGGGTGTCAACCGCACCGTCGCCCAGATCCACGCCCTGCTCTTCCTCAGCCCACATCCGCTGCATGCCGAGGAAATCAGCGAGACCCTAGGCGTCGCCCGCTCCAATGTCAGCACCAGCCTCAAGGAGCTGCAGAGCTGGGGCCTGACCCGGGTGACCCACAATCTGGGCGACCGCCGAGATCACTTCGTGGCCCATCAGGATGTCTGGGAAATCTTCAGGGTGGTGATGGAAGAGCGCAAGAAGCGCGAGCTGGACCCGACCCTGACGGTACTGCGCGAGTGCGCGCTGGAAGCCGATGGCGACCGGGAACTCGATGCCATCACCCGCGCCCGCATGGATGAGGTACTGAGCTTTATGGAAGACCTGATGCGCGCCTACGAAGACTTCAAAGGCCTGCCGCCACCCACGCTCAAGCGCTTTTTGAAGATGGGCGGCAAGATGGCCCGCTTCCTGAGCACCGATGACAGCAACGACCTACCCTGACAAGCGAGTAAGCACCATGACTACCCTCACCCTGTTCTACGATAGCCGCTGCCCCCTCTGTGCCGCCGAAATGCGCCGCCTGGCCCGACTGGATAGGCACGGCCGCCTGGCTTTCAGCGATATGCACGCCGAAGGCTTCGACGCCGCCCGCTACGGCGTCACCCTGGCAGCCCTGGATGCCGAACTGCATGGCCTCGATGACCAAGGCAGGATGCTGGTCGGCATCGACTGCATCGCCGCTGCCTATACTGCTGTAGGCCGGGCCTGGCTGGTATGGCCGCTGACCATAGGCGTCACCAAGCCCCTGTGGCGCAGCCTGTACCGCTGGTTTGCCCGCAACCGCTACCGTGCCAGCGAAATAATGGGCTTCACCTGCACCGATGGCGTCTGCGCCACTCGCTATCGCTAAAAAATTTGGCAATCTATTTCTGTCTTTACAGAAATTTCCGCAACGAAAACTCCCGGAGCCATCATGGACATCCTGCTTACCGGCGCCAGCGGCCTAGTTGGCAGTGCCTTGCTCCCCCGGCTCCTGGCACAGGGCCACACGGTACACGCCCTGTGCCGTCGCCCCCCTGCCAACACGGCAGCAGTCGGCCAACTGCACTGGCATGCCGCCGATATGGCCACACTTCTGAATGAAGACGACTGGCTACCGCTGCTGGACGGCATCGACCTGGTCATCAACACTGTGGGCATCTTTGCCGAGACCGGTAGCCAGACTTTCGCCCACCTCCACACCCAGGCCCCCATCGCCCTGTTCAACGCCGCCATCGTGGCCGGGGTAGAACGTGTCATCCAGCTCTCCGCCCTGGGTGCCCACCCGCAGGCCACCACCGCCTACTGGCGCAGCAAGGCTGCGGCCGATGCCGTGCTGCGTACCGCACCGCTGGACTGGGCCATCGTGCAGCCCTCGCTGGTATACGCCGACCAGGGCAGCAGCAGCACCCTGTTCCGCCAGATGGCGGCCCAGCCCTGCCTGCTGGTGCCAGCCGATGCCGGCCCGGTACAGCCCATCCATCTGGCAGATCTGGTGGATACCTTGCTCCAGCTTATCCACCGCCCCACCCTGAGCCGCATCACCCTGGCAGCGGTCGGCCCGCAGGCCTTGCCCTGGCATGATTACCTGCAGGCCCTGCGTGGCGGCATGGGCATGGCGCGCGCCCCCGTCATTGCCCTCCCGGCCCCTTGGGTAAGCGGCATCAGCCACTTGGCCGCCCTGTGCCCAGGCAGCCTGCTCAACCCAGCCAGCCTCAGCATGCTGCGAGCCGGCAGTTGTGCTGATGCCGGCCCCATCCACCAGTTTCTGGGCCGCCCCATGCACCCACCACCGGCCTACAGCCATCCCGCCCTGCGCAGCGCAGCCGTCATCGCCGCTTGGCAGCCCTGGCTACGCCTGGCCTTGGCGTTCGTCTGGCTGCTGACAGCAATCGTCTCCATCCAGCAAGCGCCGCTGGGGCTGCAACTACTGGCCGATGCCGGCCTGCCCGCCGCCTGGCACCCGGCAGCGCTCTGGGGCGGCGCAGGGCTGGATCTGATACTGGGCCTACTCACCCTCGGCCATCCCCATCGCCGCCTATGGCAGGCACAGATCGCGCTGATCCTGGGCTACACCCTCTTTATCAGCCTGCTCCTGCCGCAATGGTGGCTGCACCCCTTCGGCCCCATCAGCAAGAACCTGCCCATCCTGGCCCTGCTGGGCTTGCTGACCGCCCTTACTCCCGCCACCCGCAAAGCGAGCTGATCATGGACTACCTCACCCTCAAGTGGCTGCACATACTCTCAGCCACCTTTATGTTCGGCACCGGCTTTGGCACAGCCTTCTATATGTTCTTTGCCAACCGCAGCGGCAATGTCCAGGCCATCGCCGTGGTCACCCGCTGGGTTGCCCGCGCCGACTGGTGGTTCACCACCCCCGCCGTCATCATCCAGCCGCTCTCCGGAATGTGGATGATCCACCTGGCCGGCTTCCCCATGGATTCGTTCTGGATCGTCGCCTCCATCGCCCTCTACGCCCTGGCCGGCGCCTGCTGGGTGCCCGTGGTGTGGCTGCAGCTCCGCATGCGCGACATGGCCCAGCACGCCGCACGCGACAACACCCCGCTGCCGCCCAGCTACTGGCGTTACGAACGAATCTGGACCGTACTCGGCTTCCCCGCCTTCAGTGCCCTGATCGTTGTCTACTGGCTGATGGTGCACAAGCCCATGGCCTGGTAAGGGCCCGCTTTTCCAAATACTGCTTCATAGGAAACACATCATGTTTGCCACACCATTGGACTGGGTCCTCAACCTGCTGATACTGCAGGGCCTGATGGGCGCCTTCGATACCGTGTACCACCACGAACTGACCGTCGGCTTGCCGCAGCGCCCCGGCGCCCGCAAGGAGCTGACCCTGCATGCCGTCCGCGCCCTGCTCTACGGCGTGGTCTTCGCCGCCCTGGCCCACGTAGGGTTCCATGGCCTCTGGGTTGCGGCCATTGCCGCCCTGGTGCTGGTCGAAGTCGGCCTCACCCTGTGGGATTTCGTGGTGGAAGACAACAGCCGCAAGCTTCCCAGCACCGAACGCGTGCTGCATACCGTGCTGGCCATCAACGGCGGCGCCCTGTTCGGGCTGTATGCCTGGCAATTGGCCGACTGGGCCAGCCTGCCCAGCGCCCTGGTCAGCCTCGATACCGGCTGGCGTGGTTGTCTGCTCAGCCTGTTTGCTGCCGGCGTAGCCCTCTCTGGCGTGCGCGATGCGCTGGCCGCCCGCAAGCTGGGGCAGGCCGCCGCCACCCCCAACCCGTTTGCCGGCCTGCCCCATCAGAGGGTATTGGTAACCGGTGGCACCGGCTTTATCGGCGAAGCCCTGGTATCGCAGCTGCTGGCAGCCGGCCACAATGTCACCGTGCTGGCGCGTGATCCCCTGAATGCCGCCTATCTGTTCCACGGCCGCGCCCGCTGCGTGCCTGCGCTGGACCAGTTGCACAGCGCCGAGCAGTTCGACGCCATCATCAACCTGGCCGGCGCACCGGTGGTCGGCCCACGCTGGAGCCCCCAGCGCAAGGCGCAATTGCTGGCCAGCCGGGTGGGCACCACCCAGGCCCTGCAAGCGTGGCTGGCCAGGGCCACCCACAAGCCCGCCACTTGGATACAGGCGTCGGCCATAGGCTACTACGGCGTGCGGCCGGCCGACGAGCTGCTGCACGAAGACAGCCGCGCCGGCCAGGGTTTCATGACCGAACTGTGCGCGCGCTGGGAGGAATCCGCCCAGCCTGCGCAGCGCCAGGGCCTGCGCCTGGTCACCCTGCGGCTGGGCCTGGTGTTCGGCCCCGGCGGCGCTCTGCTTCCCCTGCTGCTGCCCCATCGCTTCGGGCTGGGTGGCCGCATGGGCAATGGCCGCCAGATCATGAGCTGGGTACATCGCGACGATGTGCTGGGCATGATCGCCAGGGCGCTGGGCGACGGCACCATGCAGGGCACCTACAATGCGGTCGCGCCCGAGGCCATCAGTCAGGCCGACTTTGCCCAGACCATAGGCAGACTGATGCATAGGCCGGTTTTCCTGCACCTGCCGGCCGCCCCCTTGCGCCTGATCATGGGCGAGATGGCCCAGTTGTTCTTCGACGGCCAGCGCGTGGTACCCCACCGCCTGCAGTCGCACGGTTATGTCTTCCGCCATCCCACTCTGGCAGGCGCCTTGCGGGCACTGATCTGAAGCCCGCCTACCCAGCCAGCGACTAGCCCACCATGCCCACGCTCTACCAAACCGCCCTCGGCCCCGACTACCGCCACCTCCCCCCGCTGCTGCAAGCCTTCCATAGCCAGCCAGGGCCCTGGTGGCGCGGCCAGGTCGATGTCAGCTGGAGCCCCTGTCCTCTGCTGCGCAGCCTGCTCTGGCTGGCACGCCTACCCGCCGAAGGCAAGCAGCTGGCCATTGCCGTGCGGCTGGTAGTGCAGGGTCAGAGCGAGTCCTGGCAGCGTTACTTCGGTAGCCGCGCCATGGTCTCGCATCAGCGCCTACATCCCATGGGGCTCAGCGAATCATTCGGCCCCCTGCGTCTGCTGCTGCGCAACCAGGTCGACGCCCGGGGCCTGCATCAGCGCAGCCACGACACCCGTTTTCTGGGCCTAACTCTGCCAGCATTCCTGTCGCTGCAGGTACAAGCCCACGAATGGGCAGTGGCCGATCGGTTTCATTTCGATGTCACGATCGCCCTCGGGACACATTGCTTGCTACGCTATACCGGCTGGCTGCAACCTGAGAAGGCCAAGCCCTTCGCCGAACACCGCGCCCACTAGCATGCTAGCCATGCTTCAACCCTTGCATGCCGCATAAGAAGGCTGCACGCCCTGCAACGCTATCTGGAACATGCCCGTGAGTGCTAAACCCATCCTCTACCTGCTAGCCGGCAACGGTGGCGCCGCCGATTGGTGGAACGATGCCCTGCCCTCCTTCCGCCACTACCATCCCCAGCCGCTGGAGCTGCCCGGCTTTGGCGACAACCCGGCGCCACCGCTGCCCGATCTCGCCAGCTATGCCGAAGCGCTGCTGGCCGCCACCCAGCCCGGCAGTCACATCTTCGCCGTCGGGGTCAATGCCCTTCTGGTCATGCATGCACTGGCCCGCCGGCCCGGCCATTTCCAGCGCACCGTGCTGCTGGCCCCGGTCGGCGCCTTCCTCTGGCAGCGTCGCCTGCCTGCCCTGATGGCACCCAAGCCTATGCGCCTGCTGGCTTACTGGCTGCTGGCCTACAAACCGCACTGGCTGGCCCACAAGTTTTCGCGCCAGCGCTGGTCCGCCACCCAATACCGCCGCATGGGCAGGGGCTATCGCCGCTGCCGCGCCTTCCTGCCCTATTGGGACATGGTAAGGGCCGATACCGCCCTGCCTCTGCTGGAATGGATCAACGACAGCATGGAACTGGTCTGGGGAGAGCACGATGCCATGCTGGGCCGCGAGCAGGCCTCGGCCTGGTCGGCCATCCTTGCCCGGGCAGACCTGCACGTCAGCATCCAGCCCGGCTGGGGCCACTACCCCTGGATAGACCAGCCAACCGCATTCGTCGCTTGGCTGGAATCCGGCCAGCGAGGCTTCGTGGCACACGGCAAGGGCGGCCGGCTGCAACTGGCCGCGCTCGCCGGCCTGCCGGTACCCACCGCCGTCAGCGTCAGCCACGTCGACGACCCACGCGTCGCCGCCTTGCTGGCCAGCCAGCCCGACGCCACCTGGGCCGTGCGCTCCTCCAGCCACGCCGAGGATCAGGCCGACCAGGCCAATGCCGGGCTCTCCACCACCTATCTCCAGCTCCCCAGCACTGCCGTCGCCGAGCATATCGCCCTGCTGCGCCAGGCCGGCGTAGAAGAAGTGGTCGTGCAGCGCTTTGTCGCCCCCGTGCTCTCGGGCATCGCCTTCGTCCGCCACCTGGCCGCCGAGGTCGAATGGGTGGAAGGCCATCTTGCCGGCCTGGCCGACGGCCAACTGAATCCCCAACGCGCCATCCTGTCACGGCTGGGTGGCGACTGGTCCAGCGGCCACTTCCCCACCCAACATGGCCTCAACCAGCAGGCACTATGGCAGTTCCTGCAGGCAGTACTGCATGCCTTCCACTATGTGCATGGCGATGTGGAATGGGCCTGGGATGGCCGGCAACTCTGGCTGCTGCAATACCGGCCCATCAGCGACTACGGCTGGCGCCGCCACCTGACTGCCGCCAACATCGCCGAAATCCTGCCACCGCAGCCCAGCCGCCTGGTCGAATACGCCCAGCGCCGGGCCGCCGGCAGCATACCCGCCATCATGGCCCGCTGGGATGGTCGGGTGCTGCAGGACGCCGAGCCCTTTACCGCCCGCTATGGCGATGCCTCCTACATCAACAACGACCTGTTCCTGGCGCGGCTGGCCGAATGGGGCCTGCCCTCGCAGCGCTACGCCGACGAGGTGGGTGGCAGCGCCCCCAAGCTCCCACTGCGACCCGCCAGACTGCTACGCCAACTGCCCTTGTTCTGGCGCATGCAACAGCGCAGCCGCGCCTCCCTGCCCGGTCTCGCCGCCGGCCTGCAGCGCTTTGATGCCGAGCTGGATCAGCTACGGGCCCAGGCAGCCAACGGCCAGCAACTGGCCGACTGGTTCTGCCGCTTCTATGTGTTCGTGGTGCAAGGCAATCTCTGCATAGGCACCGCCCTGGCCGGCAGCGGCGGCAGCTTGCTGGGCCGGCCAGCCACGGCCTACGCCACGCTGGGACACGCCCCCCACCGCCTGCCGTGGGAGACCGACCCCGCCACCCCAAGACCCGCCTACACCGACCTGCCCCTGCAGCCCTTCCCGCGCTGGCCCGGTGCCATCAAGCTGGCCCACCGCCTGGGCCTGCCCGGCATGCGCGGCTACTATCTGCAGGTACGCGAGTGGTACCGCGATAACCTCATGCGCATCTTCTTCCGCCTGCACCACGCCATGCCCGAGGCCGACCGCGCCTATTGGTACGCCCCACATCCAGCCAGCCGCACCCAGCCGGGCGCCTTCTGGCAAGACGGCCAAGCCGACCACACACAGGCACAGGGTTTCGTCATCTATCCCGGTGCTGCCGAGGGCATACTGGGGCAGGACATCCTGCTGGAAGCCACCCTGGACCCCGGCCGCCACGCCCACTACCGCGAAGCACGCGCCGTCATCGCCCGCATGGGTGGCCGCCTCTCACACGGCGCCACCCTGCTGCGCGAACTACGCAAGCCCGCCGCCGTGCTACCCCTGGTCGATCCCGCCTGGGTAGGGCAAGCCGTGCGTTACCAGGACGGCCAGCTCAGCCTGGTCTCGGCTATCCATTGAGCAAACAGCCACAACGCGGCATAGGCTTGATATGCAAGACGACATTGTTCTTAGACAACGCCGTACCGCGACGAAAGCAAGGGGGCTGGAAGCCCCCTTCGCCCATGTTGAGCTCTTTATCGAGCGCTAAAGTTGAAGGTAACGTACAGCAGGAGCGGCGAAGCAGCGGAGGGAACCTAAAGTGTAGCCTTGGGTTCTCACATTGACTGACAGGTTAGGTGCGTAGCCAGTAGCACAGTTTTGCAATTGACTTTTCATGCATTGGATGGACCTTATCCGATTTCGGATCGGGCAATGCAATTCGCTTCTCCCATAGTGGGAACCATAAAGGGTCTTTTGTATCTTCAGCTGTGGCCGGGCGCACATTTTTTACCATTTCTCTATTGCATGCACCAAATTGCACAAAATTAACTTGCGACTCCATTAGGGAGCAGGGATTTGGGCCGCCAGCTTGATTTGGAAAATACAGTTGGGATGCATCATCCTCCCAAAAGCAGAACGGGCATATTTCATACGACCCAGGAGACTCGCCAAATACTTCATAGCCACAGCACGGGCAGGTAAACATAAGCACCTAACATTGTTTATACGCACTTTAGGTTCCGTATATTAATTAATAATAACGGCACTGTACAATTCCCGTAACCCATTGATTTTCAATTACCTACGCTTCGCCGTGCAGTATAGCAACAACAGAAAACCGGGCGCCATGCCGTTCTCTATGCCTTTAGGATAACCAGGTGACTTTCTGCTCACAAAGGCGCCACCTAATGGTGGGACACTCCTCTCAAGCCACGCCTGCTAGATCAGGTTTCACTGACCTGCCGCCGGCGTCACTTCAGCGCCAACGCCTAAGCGGCTTATCCCTACGGTGTCCGTCAGGTCCTCATGCTCCGCGGCAAGCAGCATCCAAGCACCCCTGGGGCGGTAGCCCTTGAGGCATTTCTCAATCAACCGGCCACCCAGCGGCGAGTAGCAGCCTTCACTAGCCAAAGACGATTAATGTCTTAGGAAAGCAAACCGAGGCTTACCCTTCAAACACACTCACTTGGGCAACTCTGCAATTAACTGCTTGATTCGAGCAATCATGTCTTCACGCACTGCCACGTAGCTCTTGCTTACGGAAGGGACGCCTTCCCAGGCAACAATTTTTTCCTTATTCAAGAAGCCAGGTACTTGCTCGACCCCAATCAGTACAACTCTTTCGGACGTTTCACCATCCTCCTCACTCAAGTTCTCAGGCACGAATGCTGACGTATCCATGCCGTCCTCCTTCAGGCCGACAGCCGTCGCTGGTTGAAGCTCTGCTTTGCTGGTGACACCCCTTGATACAGCGGTGTATTTCAGACCCTGTTCTTTGGCGAGCTTATTGAAGTATTTCTCGGCAATGACACTTTTTGCCACGCCATACTCGCAAACAAAGGTGATCTTTTTTGACGAGGGCTCCGCCGCGCCCGCCCCGAATGAAATGCTGGACTGCAGGGCAAAAATGGCAAGCGCAATCAACTTTCTCATTGTGACTCCCGATTCAACGCTGTTCGTGGCGGTATCCACCACACCTCTATCTGCACAGTCTTACCACCCAAGGCCTAAGACTTCCGTTCGTCTCGCATGGTGAGCCTTCAGGTTGAGAAGCCGCTCGACTTACGATCAAGTGCCGCAGCTGATTTGCACCCGATCATGTCAGTACTTTATACGCAGAAATTTTTACATAAGCTACATTTTTTGTAGATCATATTAAATGTATCATGGGAGGATGAACGATTGGCTAGCACTCATCCTGACTCTACCCACCGGCAACGCGACTGCACGCATGCGCGTTTGGCGGACACTCAAGGCCAGCGGCGCGGCAGTGCTGCGAGATGGTGTTTACTTGCTGCCTCGGCGCGACGAATGTCTTGGCGCACTCAGCGCCGTTGCCGAGGATGTTCGCCAGAATGAAGGCACGGCCTACTTGCTAGAGGTTTCGGGCAGCGACACGGAAGGATTTCCTGGGCTCTTCGATCGATCTTTGGAGTACACAGCGCTGCTAGCTGAGATTTCCCACCTGAGAGCCGGTCTGACGCTGGCCAGTGCCGACGAATCCGTCAAAAAGGCTAGGCGTTTGCGCAAACAGGTCGATGCCTTGACCACGATCGACTTCTTCCCCGGCGAGGGGAAACAGCAGGTTTTGGCAGCACAGGCTGAGCTAGACCAGCTTCTTCGCCAGCTACGCCACCCAGGCGAGCCACAAGCCATCGAGATGGCATTGCCCCGACTCGAAATTGCCGACTTTCAAGGTCGGCGCTGGGCAACCCGAAAACGCCCTTGGGCGGACCGACTCGCGAGCGCTTGGTTAATCCAGCGCTTCATCGATCCTGCAGCCCATTTCCTTTGGTTGGCCACACCTGCAGACTGCCCCAGCGATGCGCTTGGATTTGATTTCGACGGCGCCCGCTTCAGTCATACCGGCTCTCGTGTGACGTTCGAAACCCTATGTGCCAGCTTCGGCCTTGATAGCCCAGCAATGCGCAGGATGGCTGCCTTGGTCCATTACCTCGATGTTGGTGGCACATCAGTACCCGAAGCGGCGGGTGTTGAACAAGTCTTGACCGGCCTGCGGAGCCGTCTGAGCGATGACAACTTGCTTCTCACAGCCAGTTTCGCCATTTTCGACGGCCTGCTGGCCGCTTTTGAGTCAGAGCAAGCATGAGCTCACCCAAGCAAACGCTCCTCACCGACCAAGGCTTACTACTGCCCAACCAACCAGCGCCGCCGAATACGCTCCAGCGTGCCATTGCGGCCCAGTTGCACAATCGCCTCGTTGATGGTGTTCAGGTCAGCCTGCGTCAGTGTCTTGCGGTTGAGCATATAGGCCACCTCGCCCCTGGCAATCGCGATGTCCAGCCGCCGGATGGGCACGCCCTGCTCGGTGGCGGCATGCTGTACCGCCCATTGGTCGCCTATCAGCACTTCGCCCCGCCGCAGTTGCAGCAGCTGTACCCCTTTGCGGTACTCCTCATACCGCGTCACCAGGCCCGCCGCCAGAAACTGCGCCGCCAAGGGGTAGCCGCCATCGCTCCCGGTCTGGGTCACCAGGGGTACGCGATGGGCCAGCATCGCCTGCAGTGAGCCCACATGCGGGCGCGCCCGTCGGTCATCCAGCACAAAGGCCGCAATGATTTCCGGTCGATAGGGGCGGGTAAACATGGCGACAGCGTTGTGCGAGGCCAATCCGTTGTCGGAGGCAGCCAGCAGCACGTCCAGCTCGCCCTGGGTAAAGTACAGCCAGCGCCGCTTGCGCGGCAGGTCTTGCACCCAAGACACTTTGCAGCCCGCCGCCCTGGCGATGGCATTCAGCATGTCTATCTCAAAACCCACCGGTTTGCCGCCAGCGTCCAGATAGGAATACGGCGGCCAGCTCTCGAATGGCACGCGCAGTACCTTGCTGCATGGTGCGCCCAGGCAAACAGCTTGAAGCAGGCAGGTGAGCAGCAAGGCACGCAGCAACATGGTGGCCGGCAATCAGGACGCAATCCTCGTTCATGCTGTATAGCATGCGCCCGTGGGCCGCGCCGTCGGTCGCGCCCGCGTGCTGCAGCACGGCCTACAACCTCTCAGCCAGCGATTGGTTCCCGCAAGGCATAGCCCATGTACGAGACCGACATATCCCGCGTCGCCCCCAGTCGTATGCGCTCGCCCAGGCCGGCAAAACTTAGTCTCCCCAGCTTGTGCAGCAGCAGCCCCCACAAGGGCCGCAAGGGATTGCCTACCGGCGACAGGCCGGCCATCACCACCTGGCCCAAGCCGTGCCTGGCCATTCCCTGCTGCAACTCTTGCGGCCGGATAAACTGGTGCCAGACATGGACATCGGCCGGCATCAGCCGCGTCAGCGCCCAATCCTGCGCCAGCTTGATGGCCAGCAGCTTGCTGCGCAGGGTACGGTTGATGGTGTCAAAGAAGAACACCCCACCCGGCTTGAGCACCCTGGCTATCTCTGCCAACACGGCATCCACGTCATCCACATGCTCCAGCACATCGCAACAGCAAACGACATCGAACTGCTGGTCTGCAAACGGTAGTTGCTCGGCACTGCCTTGCTGGTAGTCAATACGCAGGCCGCTGGCCTCGGCATGGGCCCTGGCCGCCGCCAGGCCAGCCGCCGCACGATCCAGCCCGGTTACCTGGCAGCCCAGCGCGGCAAACCGCTCCGACAGCAGCCCCCCGCCACAGCCGACATCCAGCACCGTCAAGCCCGCCGGCTGGCGCTTCAGCACGCCCGTCAAGGCCTGCTCAAAATAGGCAAATCGGGGAGGATTGATGGCAGTACGCAGCAGTGACATAAATCCATCCTCGTCCCACCAGGTGTGCGCAACGTGGTCATAGATGGCGTTGTTGATAACAGGCATGGCAGCTCCTTGGCAACCGCAGGCTAGCACCCGGTTTGGCGGTACCACCTCGATAAATTTATTTAGCTAATTAGTTAAATAACAGCATACAATGCCACCATTCAATCCGCAAGCATCATACCGGGAGCAGCGCCATGAAAACCGCAGACAACAAGCATCAGGACGCATGGTTGGTGTACGACGGGGAGTGCCCGGTATGCACGGTTTACTGCCGCTATATCCGAATCCGCGAGGCCGTCGGCACCTTACATTTGGTCGACGCCCGCCAGCCTGGCGAGCTGATGGACGAAATCACGGCGGCCGGGCTTGATATCGATCAGGGCATGGTGCTCAAGTTCAAGGATGTCGTCTATTACGGTGCCGACGCCATCCATATGCTCACCCTGCTCAGCACGCCTTCCGGCCTGTTCAACCGGCTCAACTACCATGTCTTCAGCCACCGCCTGGGCGCCAGGATCGCCTACCCCCTGGGCAAGGCCTTCCGCGACCTGGTGCTGAGGCTGCTGGGCATACGCTATATCAACAACCTGGCCAGCAGGCACTGATACTGGCTCGATGGGCGGCCACCGCGCACCGTCACCAGGATGCGCCCTACCACGATGCACGCTGCCACTGCGTCACATAGCAGTCGCCGTCCAGGCACAGCATGGGGTCGTTGTTCCTGGGGTGGTTGCGCTTTTCCAGCGGGTAGGTGGTGCTGCCGCCCTTGTGGGAGTGCGCCGTCAGGCTATTGCCGGTGGCCGTCCAACGGCCACTGTCGCTGCTGCTTGAGCTGGTACCGCCCCACATGCCGCCGCCGTAGGCATCCATGCTGCGCTCGCTGCTATAGCTGTAACTGCCATCGGGCCGCAGCTCAAAGCAGGTCGAGCTTTGCGAACCACCTCCGCCACTGGCGCTGAAGTTGCGCACCAGGCACCAGCTGCCCACCAGCTCCTGCCGCAAGCCACCGGCCTGGGCCTGGGTGGCATTGCCACGTGGCGGCTTCTGCCCCGGTTTGACCCGTATCATGCTCAGCACGCCCGGTATATCCCCACCGGCAATCAGCAACTGGCCACCCTGCAGCCGGAACTGATACGGCGTCACCTCGCCGTCTTCTTCAATCAGCAGCAGACCACCCATCACCTGGTAGCGTATGGGCTTGCCATCCAGGCTGCCGCCCCCCTTGCCGTTCAGGCTCAGGCTTACCGCCTGTCCCGCCACCTCGCCACCCCAGCTACCGGTCAGCACCTGCTCGGCGCGCAACAACAGGGTGCAACAGGCCAACAACAGGCAGATCAGCAATCGGTGCACGGCAGTCTCCTTGGATGGCAACGCGACGGGAAGGCGTCCTAAAGCGCCCGCCTGCCAGCGAGCAACGCCACAGCTGGCCAGGATATGCGCTTAGAGCCTGTTCAAAGTCTTTTCGCCGCGTCGTTCGCAACCTTGCCGGATGAAGGGCAAGGCGCAAGCCGCGCAGCGGTACGGGTACCGTCAGCGGCTTGCAACGCCGCCATTCGCCGGCAAGGCCGCGAACCCGAAGGGCTGGCGCGCGGCGAAAAGACTTTGAACAGGCTCTTAGGACACTCCCTTTAGCTTATGCAAGCCACGGCGCCTCAGGCATTCCGGCGATGGCCGGTCTAAGAGCCTGTTCAGGCCGGCAGCAGCACCTCGGCATCGGCCTCGCCCACCACCACCCTGGGTACTGCTGCCAGCAGAGTACGGGTATAGGCATGCTGGGGTGCCGTCAGCAGGCTGGCACTCTCGCCGGTCTCGACGATGCGGCCAGCCTGCATCACCGCAATCCGGTCGGCCAGGTATTCCACCACCCCGATATTGTGGGTAATGAACAGATAGGCGACCCCCAGCTGCTGCTGCAGCTCCTTCAGCAGGTTGAGTATCTGCGCCTGCACCGAGACATCCAGGGCCGAGGTAGGCTCGTCGCAGACAATCAGGCTGGGTTCCACCGCCAGGGCACGGGCGATGGCAATGCGCTGGCGCTGGCCGCCCGAGAACTCATGCGGAAAACGCGTCAGCGCCGACTGCGGCAGGCTGACCTGCTCCAGCAAGTCATCCACCCGGCGGCGGCGCTCGGCCAGGTCCAGCTCGGGCCGCAGCGACTGTATGCCCTCGGCCAGTATCTCGCCCACCCGCATGCGCGGATTGAGCGAGCCGAATGGGTCCTGGAAAATAATCTGCATCTGCCGCCGGGCGCGCATCAGCTCCGCCTTGCCGGCACGCATCAGGTCGATATCACCCAGCATGGCCTGGCCATCGACCACAGCCGTGCCGCGCAACAGCTGCAATATGGCCTTGCCCGTGGTGGTCTTACCCGAACCCGACTCCCCCACCAGCGCCAGGGTCTCACCCGGCCGCAGCGAGAACGATACCTCGTGTACGGCATCCACATGGCCGCTGACCCGCTGCAGCAAACCCGAGCGTATGGGAAACCGTACCCTCAGGTTTTCTACCGCCAGCAGCGCCTTGTCGCCTAACTGCCTGGCCACCCGGCCCGCGCCGATATCCCGCAGCGGCGGCAGCACCAAGGGCACGGCCGCTTCGGGCGCATAGGCAAAGCAGCGCACACCATGCCCGCCACCCATTTCGTACATGGGCGGGATTTCGCCACGGCAGCGGGCCGTGGCCGAATAGCAGCGAGGGGCAAACCGGCAGCCGTCGAACGCCTGATAGAGCGGCGGCACACTGCCAGCAATGGCCTCCAGCAGATGGCCGCGCTTGTCCACATCGGGCAAGGCGCCCAGCAAGCGGGTGGCATAGGGGTGCAGGGGCTTGGAGAAAAACGCCGCCTTGCTGCCCAGCTCCACCAGCTCGCCCGCATACATGATGCCGACGCGATCCGCCACCTGCGAGACCACACCCAGATCGTGAGTGATCAACAGCATGGCCATGCCACGCTCGCGCTGCAGGTCCAGCAGCAGATCCAGTATCTGCTTCTGCACCGTCACATCCAGCGCCGTGGTCGGTTCGTCGGCAATCAGCAGCGCCGGCTCGGTGGCCAGCGCCATGGCAATCATCACCCGCTGCTTCTGCCCACCCGACAGCTGGAAGGGGTAGCTGTCTATGCGCCTTTCCGGCTCGGCAATGCCTACCCGCTTCAACCAGTCCACCGCCTTGGCCCGGGCCGCGGCCCCCCGCAGCTCGGTATGGGTGGTAATGGCCTCCACCAACTGCCGCCCCACCGACATCACGGCATTGAGGCTGGTAGCCGGTTCCTGAAAGATCATGGCAATGCGGCCACCGCGATACGCCCGCATCTCGCTTTCCGGCAGGTCGGCCAGGCTGGCATCGTCCAGCCGCACATCGCCGGCAGCAATGCAGGCGTTGTCGGGCAGCAGCCGGCTGATGGACAGCGCCGTCACCGATTTGCCCGAGCCCGATTCCCCCACCAGGGCAAAGGTCTCGCCCGGCTGGATGGCAAGGCTGACGCCATCGACGGCCACCACGATGCCCTGGCTGGAGTGGATCTCGGTACGGAGTTGATCGAGTTGCAGCATGATGGACGACCTACTTGTGCGTGGCGCGAGGATCGAAGGCATCGCGGATGGCATCGGAGAACAGATTGGCCGACAGCACCAGCGAGAACATGAAGGTGAAGGCCGTCGCCAGCGTCCACCAGATGGTGGGTTCGCGCGACAGCTCCAGCCTGGCGGTATTGATCAAGGTACCGAAGCTCTGCATGGACGGGTCCACCCCGATTCCGACATAGGACAGCACCGCCTCGGCCAGCACCAGACCGGAGAAATTGATCACCATGCTGATCAGGATCAGGTGCATCACATTGGGCAGCAGGTGCACCAACAGTATCCGCCACGTGCCCACCCCAAACGCCTGCGCCGCCTGGATGTACTCGGCCTCGCGCAGCTTGATCACCTCGCCCCGTATCAAGCGGCACAGCTCGGTCCAGCTGGTCATGCCCAGAATGATGCAGAGAAAGAACAGGCGTGCATCGGTACGCTCGGCCGAGGTCGGGAACAGGTCCGGGTGGTTATCGATGAACACCATCAGTATCAACACCACGGCCGCGATCAGCAGCACATAGGGGATGGAATTGATCACCGTATAGACATACTGGATCGCCTCATCCACCCAGCCCCGCAGATAGCCGGCGCAGATCCCCAGGCCTACGGCAATGGGCATGGTCACCAGGGTGGACATGGTGCCAATGACTAGGGCCGTACGTATGCTCTTGAGCACCACATACAGCAGGTCATTACCCACCCGGTCGGTGCCAAGTACATGGTAGGCCGTCGCCAGCATGGCCATGACGCCGGCCAGCACGGCCAGCACCGTCAGGGTCAGCAACACCGCACGCAGGGGGAATCCCACCTGCCCACGCCGCAAACTGCGCCAGGCCACCCCCAGGCCCTGGCGCCGCTTTCGCGCCAGCAGCAGTACGGCCAGTGCCGTGGCCGCAGCGGCCACCAACAGGCCCAGCCCTACCCCTGCCAGGGTGCGCAGTAGCACGTCAGCGGCCCATTGCTGCTCGGGCTGGTCCAGATGGGCGCCGCCATGCTGCAGGCGCAGGTAGGCCCGTGTAGCCTGCCCGTCTATCACCGTCGCCTCCTTCTCATAACCCTGGTAGGCCAGCGGCGCCGAGTAGCTGCGTTCACGTCCCGTTTGCTGCTGGTGCAGGATATCGTCCAGCACCGAGCGCGTCTCGGTGGCATAGGCATCGGCCTTGCCCGCTATGGCCGGGCGGTAGTGCAGCGAGTCGAGCAGGCCTATCACCAGAAAGACCGCCAGCACCGTGGCTGCCGAGGTGCCGGTGGCGGTATTGAATGCCTTGCGCCAGGTCACTGCCAGGTGTGGCTGGCGCATGACCTTCCAGCCGTAGGCCAGAGTACCCAGCAGTACCAGCAGCACCACCCAGTCTGTCCACAGAACAACTATCTTCATCGCGGCATGCTCACTTCAGGCGCACCCGCGGATCAGACCAGGCATAGGCAAAGTCGGTCAGCAGGTAGGTAATGACATAAAGGAAGGAACCGAAGAACACCATGGCCCGGACGATGGAAAAATCCTGGCTGGTGATCCCGTCCACCGCAAAAGTGCCCAGGCCCGGTATGCCGAAGAAGGTCTCCAGCAGGATGGAACCGGCCAGCAGCGCCGGCAGCAGCAGGCCTATCGAGGTAATAATGGGTATCAGGGAATTGCGCAGCACATGGCGCCCCAGCACAGCCCATTCCGACACCCCCTTGGCGCGGGCGGTACGGACATAATCCTTGCCCAGTTCCTCCAGGAACAGCGTGCGATACAGACGGGTATCAGGCCCCAGGTGGGCAATCACCGATACCAGCACAGGTAGCAGCAGGAACTTGAACATGCCCGGCGGCGGGCTGAAGCCCGATACCGGCGTAATGACCATAAGCTTGGCGAACAGGTACTGGCCCATGATGATGAAGAACAGCGACGAGGTGGACATCAGCCCCACCAGCACCACCACCCCCCAGGTATCCAGCACCGTATGGCGGTAGAACACCAGTCCCAGCCCCAGGATGATGGACAGCGTTACCGAGATCAGCAGTATCGGTATCGCCAGCGCCAGGGTGGGGCCGATACGGTTGCCCAGCTCCCAGCCCATATTGCGGTTCTCATTGGTCTTGCCAAAGTCCAGCCGCAACAGCTTGGCCGAGCTCTCGAAAAACACCGTCTGGGTCAGCTTGCCCACCCCAGCCGCCTGCGCATTGAAGTACAGCGGCTGGTCATAGCCGCGCTCGGCCTTCCAGCGCTCCACCGCCTCCTGCGCCACCCGCTTGCCGCCCAGCTGCAGGCGGGCCATGTCGTCCGGGGTATTCACCGAAAAGAACAGAAAGAAGGTCACCAGGTTGATACCGGCCAGCACCAAGATGGAGTACAGGGTGCGGCGCACCAGATAGGTCATCATGCTTGCGCTCCCTTGCTGGCACTGCGGCCGCTGTTGATACGCAGGGTACGCGCGGTGGCGCGCTCACGCCGGCGGTAGATGCGCCAGGCCGGCCACAGCAGCAGGCCCAGGGCCACCATACCTACGCCCAGCGGCCACACCCGTGGCTGGTTCCATTGCGCGACCTTGCTGGCCCGCAACGCCCCATCTACCCGCATGTATTTGACCTTGTCGTTGGCAATCGAAGTGGGCTTGGCGTTGTGCACCCACTGCTGGTACACCCCCAACGAGCCAGGAAACAGCCCCCAGCTCCATGGTGCATCCCGCTGCACCATGGCCACCATCTGGTCTATCACCTGCTGCCGCTCGGCGTTGTCCGGCAGGTCGCGCATGCGGGTATAGAGCTTGTCGTATTCCGGGTTGGCATAGTTGGAGGCATTTTCACCCTCAAACTTCACCTTGGACTGGGTGCTGTTCAGCAGGAACAAGTAATTCTCCGGGTCCGGGTAGTCCGAGAACCAGCCCCAGAAATACAGCTGGGCATTGCCCTTGCGCATGCGGTCCTGGAAGCGGTTGTAGTCCGATGCCCGTATCTCCAGCTGTATGCCCAGTTTCTGCATTTGCTTGACCTGCCAGTCCAACCTGGCCTGATAAGCCGGCCCCACGCCGTTAGAGTCATAGAACAGCAGCAGCGGCTTGCCGCTCTTGGCGTCGCGCCCATCGGGATAGCCCGCCTCGGCCAGCAAGCGCTTGGCGTCAGCCAGTGGGCGCCGCACAGCCTGGCCATCACGCCAGACATGGGTCACCGGGTTGATACCCGCCTCGCCGATACGGTAGCCGAACAAACCTGGTGGAATCGGCCCCATGGCCGGCACCGACGGCCCATAGGTATCAAAGAAAATGGCGTTGTGCTCTTCCCAGTCGGTGGCGATGGCAATGGCCTGGCGCAACTTACGGTGCCGCTCGGCCTCCTCCGGGTTCTTGCCGCCGCCCACCACCGGGTCCAGCCAATTGAAGCCCATATACCAGCTGGTCGGTTCTATGGTCGGCTCCAGTTTCACCCCATGCTCACGCAGCACCTGCCAGCGGCCGGTCTGGTCCATGGCTTCCTTGAGAAAGACAAAACCCACATCGATGCGGCTGAGATCGGGCACATCGTAGTAGCCCTGCATGAACTTGGCCTGCTCAGGCTCAGACTCCTTCTCCTGCAGGAACACCAGCTTGTCCAGGAAGGGCAGCCGCTTGCCGGCATCGGCCAGCAATCCCTGCGCCTTGTCCTCCGCCGAGCCCTCGCTGGGGTAGCGCATATCGCGGTAGTTCGGGTTGCGCACCATCACGTAGCGGCTGGCGCTCTGCTCGGTCAGCATAAAGGGCCCCGTCCCCACCGGCCAGGTATTCAGCGACAGCGAATGCTCCGCCATGCCGCGCTGGGCATAGAAGCGGTCGGCCTCCCAGGGGATGGGGACAAAGAAGGTCATGGCCATCCAGTACTTGAACTGCGGGTACTTGCCGGCGATGCGTATTTCCAGCGTGCGCGCATCCAGCGCGCGGGCACCTTCCAGCTTCACCTCGCGCAGATCGCGCCAGGGCAGGTAACGGTCACGCGGGTCACGCTGCGCTAGCTGCGCATTGCGCTCGGCCTTGAGCTGCTCGCCCAGATCCTGCAGGCCGACTATGTACTGGTTGAGCAGGTTGTAGATGGGCGACGGCGTGGGCACATAGGGGCTGGCCAGGCGCTTGATCTGGTAGACGTAATCTTCTGCCGTCACTTCGCGGCTGCTGCTGGCCGCCTGCGCCAGCGGAAAATCCCAGATGCTGTATTTGCCAGCCAGCTGGGCCGGTTTGAGATCGTGATACAGCAACTGCCCAGCGGCATCACGGGCCAGCGCCGGATGGGGCTGGTAGCGTATGCCGGGCTGCAGTTTGATGGTGTAGATGCTGGTAGCGATCTGCTCGCTGGGCGCATCGTCAGGCAGGGTATTGCCGGCCTGGTCGTAATAGCGCGGTATCGGCACCTCGGTGGCGGTCAGCCCCTCCAGCGTGTAGGGCCGCTTGAGGTAGTGGTAATGCAGCAGCGGCTCGTAGGTCTGGTAGGTCCAGGGGGTTTCGTTCAGGTTATAGGAGCTGACCGGATCCAGAAACTTGGGCCGCTCCTGGAACGAACTGAACATCACATCGCCGGTCAGGTCGGCCTGGCTATGCGGCTGGTTGGCCACTTCGCAGCCCCCCAACAGCAGCAGCGCGGGTGTCGCCGCCAGCAGCAGCGAGCGCCGCAGCGCGCGTAGCGACAAGGAAAAAGGCTGGAGTACAAGCATGGCACGACCCGCAGACAAAGGCACCCCCAAGGGAGCGAAGGCCGCGATCATGCCATGCCGTTTGGCCTGACTGCCAAGCGCAGTCCGGCCACTGTGGCCTTTTCGCCAGTGCAAGAAAGGCGGCCCTGGCACGACAGTGCCGGGGCCGCCTCAGTCGGCGATCAGGCCAGTACCAGCACCGCGTCAGCCTCGACCTGGCCACCCTTGGGCAGTGCCGCGGCCTGGATGGCGGCGCGGGCAGGGTAAGGGGCATCAAAATACTGGCCCATGATCTCGTTGAGCTTGCCGAAGTTGGCCAGGTCAGTCACGAACACGCCCAGCTTGACGATATCCTTGAGGTCGCCGCCGGCCGCCTGTGCCACCGCGCGCAGGTTCTTGAACATCAGGTGGGCCTGGGCCTCAAAGCCCTCGGCCAACTCGCCGGTCACCGGGTCCAGGCCCAACTGGCCCGACAGGTAAACCGTGTTGCCCACCTTCACGGCCTGCGAATAAGTGCCGACAGCCTTGGGTGCGTGGTCGCTATGGACGATTTCTTTGCTCATGATGTATTCCTTGGGTAAACGACGCGACGGATAGCCGGCAGGCAGCATGAACAACGCGGCCTCGTGCGACATAGTTGAATGTATTGGGGGGAAGCTGGAAGCCCTGCACACACCCTCCTTCCAGCACGCGCCGGAACGAGGGCGGAACGAGCCCACCAGGCCTGATAGAGGCCAGTTGCCACTCAACGCCCGCCTGGACCAGGCTGCCCAGCGCCGCCACCAAGGGTGCCATCTTGCCTTGCTATGGCAGACTTTCCAAGCCATACCGCTTGCGCAGCGCCCTATCCTCGGCACTACCACGAAAAGCCCTGAAGGCCGCGTCAAAGCGGGCTACCCATTCGGGGGTGACGGTCTTGCGCGAGAACATCACATAAAAGCGGATGGGTTGGTTCATCACATCGGCGGTGACCAATTGCTCACCCCACCCCTGCTTGGCGGCCAGGTGCAGCCCCACCTGCCGCTCCTCGATCACATAGTCCACCTGGCCGGCCAGCAGCCGACGGAAATTGCTGAACTGATCGTAGGACACCACCGACTTACCCTGGCTACCCAGAAATGCCTCGATCTCCGGCGAATAGCTCCAGCCATGCACCAAGCCGGCCCGCAAACCCTTGAAATCCTCTTTCTTCTGCAGCCGCAAGCCATCGCTGCGACGGCTGAAAGCCGTCCAGCGGGTTTCGGTAAAAGGCTCGGCCGAAAAATGCACATAGGCCTCCCGGTTGTCCACCTTGCCGCCATTGACTGCCACATCGGCCTCCCCCGCCTCCAGCATGGCCAGCAGGCGCTTCCAGGGCACGGCCCGATCGGGGTGGACCAGCTCCACCTCCATCTGCCGCAGCACGGCCTCCAACCTGGCCACGCTGTAACCATCGGCCTTGCCCTTGGCCGCGTACTCATACGGCGGCCAATCATCCGTCACCAGCCGCAGTTTCAGCGGCTCGGCCGCCAGTGGCAGGCAGGCAAGCAGGATCAGCAAGGCACGCAGCAGCACGGCAGGCTCCTGTCTCCCGGCTCAACGGTCGGGCAAAAAGGCTTCCATCAATCGATTCAGGTGGCGCCGACCCAGCTCGCTGGGCGCCAGCCGGGTGGGGTCGGCATCCAGCAAGCCCTGTTCATGCACCCGCGCCAGGGTGCGCGCAATACCTGCCAGCGGCAGGCCGGTACGTTCACTATAGAGGGTAGCCGCCACGCCTTCGCTCAAACGCAGCGCATTGAGCATGAATTCGAACGGCAGGTCCTGGTGATCCACCAGTTCCTCGGTCTGCACCGCATTGCCCGCCGCCACTGCCTTCAGGTACGCGGCCGGCTGCTTGTAGCGCGCTTGGCGCAGGATGCGGTCATGGAAACTGAGCTTGCCATGGGCACCCGCCCCTATGCCCAGGTAATCGCCAAACTGCCAGTAATTGACGTTATGCCGTGCCCGGTGGCTAGGCAGCGCATAGGCACTGGTTTCATAGTGATCAAACCCCGCGCTCGCCAACCGCGCGGCGATCACATCGTGCATCTCGGCAGCCGTATCGTCATCAGGCAGGCTGGGCGGATAGCGGTAGAAATAGGTATTGGGCTCCAGCGTCAGGTGGTAGCAGCTCAGATGGGTGGGCGAGAACGACAACGCCGTTTCCACATCCGCCAGCGCCTGCGCCACGGTCTGGCCCGGCAGGGCAAACATCAGGTCCAGATTGAAGGTGTCAAAGGTCTCGCGCGCAAGCGCCGCTGCCCGCCGCGCCTCATCGCCATCGTGTATGCGGCCTATGGCGGCCAGATGGGCCGGATCAAAACTCTGTATGCCGATAGAGAGACGATTGATCCCTGCCGCCCGGTAGCCCTTGAACTTGTCCGCCTCCACCGTACCGGGGTTGGCCTCCAGCGTGATCTCGGCATCGGGCAGCAGCTTGGTGCGCGCCCGTATGCCGGCCAGCAGGCTGTCCATGGCTTCGGCCGAAAACAGGCTGGGTGTGCCCCCGCCCATGAAGATGGTGTGTATGGGCCGGCCCCAGATCAGCGGCAGGCTGTGCTCCAGGTCGGTCAGCAAGGCCGCCACATAGCCCGCCTCGTCCATGCCCCCCTTGGCTTCATGCGAATTGAAGTCGCAATATGGGCACTTGCGCACACACCAGGGAAAATGGATATACAGCGATAGCGGCGGCAATGCCTGCAAGGCCCAGCCCGCAGCCGGGGCCGCCACAACAGCCGCCGGGCCAGGATGGGGGTGGATGGGGATGATCATGGCTTGCGGTAGGGGTTGACCAGCGCATCCACCATGCGGTGCAGGGCCTCGCGCATCTGCGCCTCCGAGACTTCCATCAACAGGCCATCCTCGAATGCGTCCTGGGTCATCTGCTGTATCTCGCCCAGGTTTTCTTCCATCACCTTGACCTTCTCGAAGCAGCTCACCACCGCCCCATCGTCCTTCAGCCATTTCGGCCATGGGCTCGTCATAGTGCATCCTTTGCCAGCTTGTCCAACAGGGCAGCCAGGGCCTGGCCGCGATGGCTGATGGGGTTCTTCTCTTCCGGTGTCAGCTCGGCCACGGTCTTGCCCAGTGCCGGCACCCAGAAATGCGGATCGTAGCCAAAGCCCCCCTCGCCGCGCGGTTCAGCCAGCAGCTCGCCATCAAACCGGCCTTCGGCAATCAGGGGCCGGGGGTCATCCGCCGTGCGTACCAGCACCAGCACCGCATAGTAGAAAGCCCGGCGGTCGGCCTGGCCGGCCATATCCGCCACCAGCTTCTGGTTGTTGCGCGCATCCGATTTCGGCTCACCGCCATATCGGGCCGAATACACCCCAGGCGCACCGCCCAGGGCCGGCACGCAGATGCCGGAATCATCGGCCAGCGCCGGCAAACCAGTGGCCGCCGCCGCATGGCGAGCCTTGGCCAGGGCATTCTCGACGAAGGTGGCGTGCGGCTCTTCGGCTTCGCCCACCCCCAGTTGCCCCTGCGGTATCACCTCGATGGCAAGAGCCCCCAGCAAACGCTGGAACTCCTTCAGTTTTCCGGCATTGTTGCTGGCGAGTACGAGCTTCTTCATGCGCAACCTGCTTGCAGTACGGTGAAAGAGGGATTCAAGGGGCAGTCGCCAGCAAGGCACGCAAGGCCTTGGCGAACTGCGCCGGCTGCGGCAGGCACAGCCAGATGGTGCGGCCATCACGGGTCTGCAGCTTCACGCCCTGATTCAGGTCGGGCGTGAAATTGCCGCCATGGCGCTCCTCCACGCCTTCCCTGCGCACCGGCCGGGTCGGTTTGTCCGGCAGGGCAGCCACCTCCACCGCCGCAATATCGGCCAGCGCCAGACGTTGCACCGGCCCGTGGTTCAACTGCCCCCAACGCCAGCACAGCGCCTCGCCCTCGCACCAGGTCTTGTAGGCCAGGTAGGGCAGCAACAGCCAGGTCAGCACCAGCGCCAGCAGCACATACCCCAGTTGCACCGGGCTGGCCACGCCCATGCTGCGCAGCACCCACAGTCCCAGGGTCAGCAGCACCAGGGCCAGCAAGGCCGGCGGCCAGATCGACCATTGCTGCAAGGCCTTGTCCTGTTTCTTCGTCTTGTCCATGTAACCGTCTTCTCAGTATTTCTTCTTCAATGTCATGCGCTGGCCATCGTTCTGCATATGGAACTGGCCCAGCACACTCATACCTATCAGCGCGACTTCCGGGTAGGCACCATCGGTCACCACGGCGTCCACATTGTAGAGCTGCACCCCTTCGATGCGCAGGCTGGGCACCTTGGTACGCCAGCCATTCTGCACACCCTGGGCCGTGCGCAGCATGATGGGCTGGTTACGCTCGAAGCGCAGCCCCATGGCCTTGGCCTGGTTGCCCGACAGCGACAACAAGGACGCCCCGGTATCGATCAGCCCCCTGACGCCACCGCCACCCAGGCTGATCTGGGCCATGAAGTGGCCACCGCCGACATCAAACACGGTAAAGCTGTTGGTCTGGGCCTGCTCCGCCTGGCTGCCGCCGGCATAGAACTCCTGGCCCAGGCGCACACTCTGGCGCTTGCCCTCCACTTCCAGCACCGCACTGTCCTCGCCCACCGATATCAGCTTGATACCCTCGCGCTGCTGCCCCACGCTCAGAGTCAAGGGCTTGCCACCCAAAGACAGCGACACCTTGTTGCCCATGGTAGCCAGCAGCACCGGCGATGCCGCCCAACTCGTGCCTACCAGGCCCAACGCCAGCACCAGCTGCAACAGGTTCTTACCTAACATGCGCTGCTCCATCGCTAAGCCACCACCGGTTCCACTTCCGCCAGGGCCGCCTCTATCAATTCCGGCCCTGCTCCATTCAATACCTTGCTGTCACTGAGCATGCGCCGCCAGTTGCGCGCCCCGGGGCGCCCCTGGAACAAACCCAGCACATGCCGGACGATATGCTTGGGCTGGCTGCGCCCAGCCGCCATGCGCTCGGCAATATAGGGCATCAGGGCTCGGGCTACCTCGGCTCGGCTCGCCACAGCCTGCTCATCACCGTAATAGCGGGCATCCACCTCGGCAAACTGGTAAGGGTCGTGGTAGGCCATGCGGCCTATCATCACCCCGTCCACATGCTGCAGCTGCTCATCCACCGCCTGCCAATTGTCCAGGCCACCGTTGATGATGATCTCCAACTGCGGAAAATCCCGTTTGAGCCTGTGCACATAGTGGTACTTCAGGGGTGGCACCTCGCGGTTCTCCTTGGGGCTCAGGCCCTTCAGTATGGCGTTGCGGGCGTGGGCGATGAACACCTCGCAGCCGGCATCCGCCACCGTCCCGACAAAGTCGCGCAGATACTCGTAGTGCTCCACCTCGTTGATGCCGATACGGTGCTTGACCGTCACCGGAATGCTCACCGCATCCCGCATGGCCTTGACGCAATCGGCCACCAGTTGCGGCTCCTCCATCAGGCAGGCACCAAACGCCCCCGACTGCACCCGCTCGCTGGGACAGCCCACATTGATATTGACCTCGTCATAGCCCCACTGCTGAGCCAACCGGGCACACGCCGCCAGATCAGCCGGCTCCGAGCCCCCCAGTTGCAGCGCCACCGGGTGCTCCGCCTCGCTGAAATCCAGAAACCGCGCCTTGTCCCCATGCAGGATGGCGCCCGTGGTCACCATCTCGGTATAGAGAAAGGTGTGGCGGGTGATCTGGCGCAAGAAAAATCGATAGTGCCGGTCCGTCCAGTCCAACATCGGTGCCAGACAGATGCGCCTGGCAGACAGGGGTGCAGCAACATCGGGGGATGTAACGTTATGCATGAATTCCAACTATCAAATTGCAAAGGCTGCGCCCACCAGGGGACAAGCCTACTTATTCGTCGCGGCTGACTGCTGCTGCAGCGATGGCACCCATGGCACCTGCCACCAGGAACACATACCAGAGCGATACACTACCGCCAGGCAGCGTCAGCATGCCCGCCGCCGACATCACCAGCGACACGGCGGCAACGCCTGCCAGCAGCAGCATGGACAAGGCCGAGCCCAACACGATGCTGCGTATCTGGCCCAGCTTGCCGCCTATGCCAAACAGCACCGAACCGGCGATAGTAAGCGCAGGAAACAATATCCACAGTGCCAAGCTGGCCGGGCCAGACAGTTTGCCCAGGGCGATCAGCACCATGGCCAGGCCGGCAAACCAACCCAGCGCCAGCAGAAATACGCCCGCCACAAGCAACACCATTTATTCATCCCTTTCAAAAGCGCATACGGGAGGATGCTTCACAGGCCGTACAACGCCGGCCTGTGTCGAGCAGCCAACTGCCTCAGCCAGCCAAGGCGGCTTTCTGGGCATTAATCAGTTGCGCAATACCCGCATCCGCCAGATTCACCAGCGCGTTCATTTCTTCGCGGCTGAAGGGCGCACCCTCGGCCGTGCCCTGCAGTTCGACAAAACCGCCGGCCGCCGTCATCACCACATTCATGTCGGTATCGCAGTCGCTGTCTTCCAGGTAATCCAGATCCAGCACCGGCACACCCTGGTAGATACCCACCGAAACGGCTGCCACATGCTGGCGGATGGGATTACTGCCCAGCTTGCCGGCCGCCATCAGGCTGGCGATGGCATCCTGCAGGGCAACGAAGGCGCCGGTAATGCTGGCGCAGCGGGTGCCGCCGTCGGCCTGTATCACGTCGCAGTCTATGCTGATCTGGCGCTCGCCCAGGGCTTTCATGTCCACCACGGCACGCAGGCTGCGGCCTATCAGACGCTGTATTTCCTGGGTGCGGCCGCTCTGCTTGCCGCTGGCCGCCTCGCGCTTCATGCGGCTATGGGTGGAACGGGGCAACATGCCGTACTCGGCGGTCACCCAGCCTTCACCCTTGCCTTTCAGAAAAGGCGGCACGCTTTCTTCTACCGATGCCGTGCAGATGACCTTGGTGCCCCCCATCTCGATCAGCACCGAACCTTCGGCATGGCGGGTGTAGTGACGGGTGATGCGGACATCGCGAAGCTGGTTGGGTTGGCGGCCAGAGGGGCGCATGTCATACCTCATTGAATATCAAGGCAGAAATTATACCCCAAGCGTCAAGCCCTTACGGTGGCAAGGCTGCGCCCTGGCGGCGTTACCCTGTAAGGCCAGCGGTTTTGCCAGCGACACCTAATCAGCACGGTGTATGGGCAGCAACACCACCCGGATGCCAGCCAGCCTGTCGTGCAGGCATTGCTGCTCGCGATCTATCAGCGCCCACAGCCAGGGCAGCGCCATCCAGACCAGACCCAGCCATAGCAGCCATTTCATGTCCGGCACATGCTTGGTATAGGCCCACAGCGGTATCAGCGGTGCGTAGACCAGCAGGCACAGGGCAAACCGCAGGCTGACCTGCCACAGACTGGGTAGCTGGTTGGCGCGGTTGCGCAACTGCAACCGCCAGGTCTTCATGGCCAGTGTCTGGCCCGAGCGGCGCCAGCACCAGGCAAAGTAGCCGTACAGCACCAAAATCAGAAAGGCGAACTGGGCCGGGGTACCCGCCAGCCGGCTGAACAGCAACTGGAACAGCATGCCGGCGACCAGAATCACGGCCAGCAGCAGCAGGCTCTCATAGCAAAGGGAGACAAGACGCCGCCACCGGGGGGCAAGAGGATGTTCTACCAACATGGTGCAACCTGCATGCAAGACAAGCCCGCCAAGATACGGCGCAAGCCCGGATAAGACAAGCGGCTGCCCGGATCAGTTGGCCGCCTGCACCTGCTTGAGCTTTTCCTTGACCTGCTCGCGCTGGGGCGAGGGCAGGCGCTGCACCTTCTTGTAGTTGTCGCGCGCCCGGTTGCGTTCGGCTGGGCTCAGGCTGGCCCAATGGCGTATGCGGGCGTCGATGCGGCTGCGCTCGGCCGCGCTATGGTGGGGATATTGCTCGGCCAGGGCCAGCAGATGCTGCCGCTGGCCGGCGCTATAGCTACCCCACTCTGCTGCCAGCGGCGCCAGCACCGCCTGCTGGGCCGGCGCCAGGGCCGCCCAATCCGCCGGAGGTGCTGCCGCCACGGCCGTGGCGGCGCAGAACAGCAGCAACGACAATCCCAGGCGCCTCACGAGGCCTCCCTTGCCAGGTGCTCCACCGAATCGGACAGCCACACTTCCATGGGCACCTCATCGGCCAGCAGCTGGGCATCGATATCGTCGTCGATTAAACCGGCATTGCCTTGCTGCCACCAGAACAGGCCCACGCCCAGGCACAACGCCAGCCAGGCCGCCTGGCTCGCACGCCGGCTAGCCACCGGGTGCAGCCCCTGCCAGCGCACCATGCCCAAGCACCAGCCCCGTGAGCCAGACTGCTGCCGAGCCAGTGCCACCTGCCGAGCCTGGGCCAGCCTGTGCTGTTGCCGTAGCGACAGCGGCTGCGCAGCCAGTTGGCTGGCAGCGGCTTTGCCGAAGGTGTCTTCCTCCCACTGCGACTTGCTCATGGCTCCACCCCTCTCTCTCGCAGCCAGTCTGCCAGGCTGTGGCATGCCCGCGAGCAATGCGTCTTGACGCTGCCTTCCGAGCAGCCCATGGCCGCCGCCGTGTCGGCCACGTCCATCTCCTCCAGATAACGCAGCAGGAAGGCCTGCCGTTGACGCAAGGGCAAATGTGCCAGACCGTCCTCCAACAAGGCCAGCATCTGGCGTCGCCCCCATTGCACATCGGGCTGCTGCAAGGCCTCGCAGCCAGGCTCCACCGCCAGCGTGTCCAGCGGGTCCGGCTCGCTATCGTCGTCTTCGCCCTGGCGTAGGTGCAGGGCAGACAGCAGGCCCACCCACAGGTTGCGCACCTTGCTACGACGATAATAGTCCCGTATTGCGTTCTGCAATATCCGTTGAAACAGCAAGGGCCATTCTTCGGCCGGCTGGCCGGCATAGCGCTCCACCAGCTTGAGCATGGCATCCTGCACCAGATCCAGCGCCGCATCCTCGTTCTGCACGGCAAACATGGCCTGCCGAAAGGCGCGGTGTTCGGCTGCAGCAAGGAAATCGGCAAGGGAGGACGGAGTGGGCACAGCGCAGGGCAAACAAGAGACGGGGGCGCGATGATAGCAGTGACGTGCGCGGAAGTCGTTTTGCAAACAGCGGTTTAGCATCGCCCATGTTGCATTGCGGCACTTGACCTGCCCCGGTCAGGTCGGCTATGGTCACACCCATCCTCTCCGCCACGGACGGTGCCGCTTGCAACTCGCTTGCCGGCACCACATCGGCAGCAAGTCTCGATGGTCACCCGCCAGCCACAAGCCAGCGCGCGGTGACAACCCGGTTGGTTCTGGTGCGTAGCCATTACGTGCCCGTGATATACAAAAGCTTTATCGGCTTTTTTGCTGCATTGGTTGCAGATCTTGGTTGTCGTTGCAAGTTGGCTTGAGTCGGCAGATGCCGATTCGCAGTCGCCCCGGTAACGGTGCGTTGGTCTGGCGTCTTTTCCAAGGCGTCGGGTGCGCGTACCCACCTGCACAGCAGTGCGGGCCAGTCTCCGGGTAGGGCTGTCTGCCACACGTCGCCTCGGTCTGTTTTAGTGTCCCCTTTACCAAGGAAGACATCATGGAAATATCCGGTGCGGAAATCGTCATCCGTTGTTTGCAGGAAGAAGGCGTTGAATTCGTCTTCGGCTACCCGGGTGGCGCTGTCCTCGAAATCTACGACGCAATCTTCAAGCAAGACAAATTCAAGCACGTGCTGGTGCGCCACGAGCAAGGTGCCGTGCACGCCGCCGATGGCTACTCACGCTCCTCGCACAAGGTCGGGGTAGCGCTGGTCACCTCCGGCCCCGGTGCCACCAATGCCATTACCGGCATTGCCACCGCCTACCTCGATTCCATCCCCATGGTGGTGATCTCGGGCCAGGTGCCCACGCCCGCCATAGGTCTCGACGCCTTCCAGGAAGTCGACATGGTCGGCATCACCCGACCCTGCGTGAAGCACAACATCCTGGTCAAGGATGTACGCGACATCGCCAGCGCCATGAAGAAGGCTTTCCATATCGCCACCACCGGCCGCCCCGGTCCTGTCGTGGTTGATATCCCCAAGGACATCACCCTGGCCCGCGCGGAGTTTCACTACCCGCAATCGGTCAGCCTGCGGTCCTACAACCCGCCAGCCAAGGGTCACCCTGGCCAGATCAAGAAGGCCGTCAATCTCCTGAGCGACGCCAAGCGGCCCCTGATCTACATCGGCGGCGGTGCCGTGCTGTCCAATGCCTCCAACCAGGTTACCGAACTGGTCAAGATGCTGGGCGTGCCCGCCACCAACACCTTGATGGCCCTGGGCGCTTTCTCCGGCTCCGATCCGCAAAACCTGGGCATGCTGGGCATGCACGGCCTGTACGAAGCCAATATGGCCATGCAGCACTGCGACGTGCTGATCGCCATCGGCGCCCGCTTTGACGATCGCGTCATCTCGGTGCCCTCGCACTTCCTCAGCTCGCCCAAGAAGATCGTCCATATCGACATCGACCCCTCCTCCATCGCCAAGCGCGTAAAGGTGGACATCCCCATCGTCGGCAATGTGCGCGATGTGCTGGACGAGATGCTGGCGCTGCTGCGGCAGACCGGCGCCCGCCCCAATGCCGAGCACCTGGCCAACTGGTGGAAGCAGCTGGAAGAGTGGCGCAGCCACAACTGCCTCAAGTTCGACGCCAACAGCGACATCATCAAGCCGCAGTTCGTGGTGCAGACCCTCTACGAGATCACCGGCGGCGATGCCTTCGTCACCTCTGATGTGGGCCAGCACCAGATGTGGGCGGCGCAGTACTACAAGTTCAACAAGCCACGCCGCTGGATCAACTCCGGCGGCCTGGGCACCATGGGCTTTGGCCTGCCTGCCGCCATGGGCGTGCAGCTGGCCAATCCCGATGCCACCGTGGCCTGCATTACCGGTGAAGCCTCCATCCAGATGAACATCCAGGAGCTCTCCACCTGCAAGCAGTACCACACCCCGGTAAAGGTGATTAACCTGAACAACCGCTATCTGGGCATGGTGCGGCAGTGGCAGGAGTTCTTCTACGGCAACCGCTATTCCGAATCCTATATGGATGCGCTACCCGATTTCGTGAAGCTGGCCGAGGCCTATGGCCACGTCGGCATGAAGATCGAGCGCCCAGCCGATGTGGAACCCGCCCTGCGCGAGGCCATGAAGCTGAAGGAGCGACTGGTGTTCATGGACTTCATCACCGACCAGACCGAGAACGTCTTCCCCATGGTGCAGAACAACCGCGGCCTGAGCCAGATGGATCTGCCGCCGCATATGCGCCACCTGCAACAAGGCACCGTCGCAAAAGAGCGCGACTACGGCAACCTGAGCTAAGGAGGAGAGACCCATGCGACACATTCTTTCCATCCTTCTGGAAAACGAAGCCGGTGCCCTGAGCCGGGTAGTGGGCCTGTTCTCGGCCCGTGGCTACAACATCGATTCGCTCACGGTATCCACCACCGAAGATGCCACCCTGTCGCGGATGACCATCGTCACCAGCGGCTCCGATGACGTCATCGAGCAGATCACCAAGCAGCTCAACAAGCTGATCGAGGTGGTCAAGGTCATCGACCTGAACGAGTCGGACCATGTCGAACGCGAGCTGATGCTGATCAAGGTCCGCTCCACCGGCAAGGACCGCGAAGAGATGAAACGGATGGCCGACATCTTCCGTGGCCGCATCCTCGACGTCACCGAAAAGACCTACACCATCGAGCTGACCGGTGAGAGTTCCAAGCTGGACGCCTTTATCGAGGCGGTGGACCGCACCCTCATCCTCGAAACCGTACGGACCGGTGCCTCAGGCATAGGCCGTGGCGAACGCATACTGAAAATTTGATCGTGCGGGGCACCACGCGCGGGCAGACACCCGCCGCCCCGACACCACTCACACCCAACAAGGAGTTACCCCAATGAAGGTTTTCTACGACAAAGACGCCGACCTCTCCCTGATCAAGGGCAAGCAAGTCACCATCGTGGGCTACGGCTCGCAAGGCCACGCCCACGCGCTGAACCTGAAGGACAGCGGCGTGAACGTGACCATCGGCCTGCGCAAGGGCGGTGCCTCGTGGAGCAAGGCCGAGAATGCCGGCCTGTCGGTCAAGGAAGTCGCCGAGGCAGTGAAGGGCGCCGACGTGGTCATGATACTGCTGCCGGACGAGAGCCAGCCTGAAGTCTACAAGCGCGATATCGAACCCAACATCAAGCAAGGCGCCTCGCTGGCCTTCGCCCATGGCTTCAATATCCACTACAACCAGATCGTGCCGCGCGCCGACCTGGACGTCATCATGGTCGCCCCCAAGGGCCCAGGCCACACCGTGCGCTCCGAATACAAGCGCGGCGGTGGCGTGCCCTCGCTGATCGCCGTGTACCAAGACACCAGCGGCCGCGCCCGTGATGTGGCCCTGTCCTATGCCGCAGCCAATGGCGGCACCAAGGGCGGCGTGATCGAGACCAACTTCCGCGAAGAAACCGAGACCGACCTGTTCGGCGAGCAGGCCGTACTCTGCGGTGGCGCGGTCGAACTGGTGAAGATGGGTTTCGAAACCCTCACCGAAGCCGGCTACGCCCCGGAAATGGCCTACTTCGAGTGCCTGCACGAACTCAAGCTTATCGTCGACCTGATGTACGAAGGCGGCATCGCCAACATGAACTACTCGATCTCCAACAATGCCGAATACGGTGAGTACGTCACCGGCACCGAGGTAATCAACGAGCAGTCGCGCGCCGCCATGCGCAACGCCCTCAAGCGCATCCAGACCGGCGAATACGCCAAGCGCTTCATCCTCGAAGGCAAGACCAACTACCCCGAGATGACCGCCCGCCGCCGCCTCAACGCCGCCCACCCCATCGAAGTCGTGGGCGAGCAACTGCGCGACATGATGCCGTGGATCAAGGCCAACAAGCTGGTCGACCAGAGCAAGAACTAAGCACCACCATGGGGCGCAGCATTCGCCCCATGCGCCACACCCAAGGCCGGCTTTGCCGGCCTTTTGCATGGCCTGGGCCCCGCGCCCAAGCCATGCAACCCGGCACTTAGCGCTGCTAACAAAACCCAGCGCAGCGGTTCTGGCTAGGCGTGCAAACGATGGCGCGCGCAGCTGACAGTACGTAGGTACGGCAAGTTTGCACAACAACGCCAGAAGGGTTTTGTTAGCGGCTCTTATTGCGCTTACGTCTGTGGTGGCGATCTATATCCTCTCGCCACGCCAACACCACACCAACCGCACCATGAGCACACAGCACACCATCGAATACAGCGGCTCACTGCTCTTCCGTGAGCTGCCAACCATCCGCTATCCCGAACTGGCCGCCGCCTGGGCGCAAGAAGGCTATGGCTGCGAACCCATGGATGCGCCAGAGATGCTGTTGGCCGCCTTCCGTGGCGAGAACGCCATCCTGCTGGAACCCATCGTCGCGTTAGACCTGAACAACCATCCAGACCACTATCCGGCCATGGCGGCAATGGCGCTCGATTACGACTCGACCTTTTTGATCAACCATCAAGCCGCCTATGCCGACTTCCAGCGCGCCGCCTACGAGGTGCCCTTCACCTATAGGACGCTGGCCAGCTATGGCAAGCAAACCGCCCTGCTGGAACTGGCCCGTACCCTGCTGGGCCTGCGCCAGGCAATCGATATCGAAGCTGTCTGGCTGGACCACGCCGGCATGCTGGTGGGCAAGCAAGACCTCCAGGAATTCACCGATTACGTCAACACCCAGGACGGCATGCCCCCAGAGGCCGTGCCCTATCCACTCTTCTTTGGCGTGCACTACCAGCAGGATGGCAGCGGCTACACCGCCTGGAGCCGTGGCCTGACAGAACTGGACCACCCCGAGAAATTCGTCCACACCGCGTCCCACACAGTGCTGGACACCATCAGCCTGATCTTCAACAGCTGCATGTTCATCCAGGCCGGCTGCATCTGCCAACCCGGCGAATCGCTGTCCTGCGGGCAGTTCGTCTGAACCATAGCCGCCGCAGATTTTAACGGCGCACCGGCTTGCCAGTTGCTGCCGCAATAAGCCATCCCACTACAGCAGCCCAGCCCCGCGCATACAAATGCCTCCGCGATAGCGAGCCCCTTCTCTGGTGTGGCGCGCTACGATAGTCATACTCGTCATCCCAACTCAGCACATGAAAAAGGGGCACCCTTAGGTGCCCCTGCTACCTTGCGAACCTATACCGTGGATCAATCCGGTATCAGCTCACGCCAACTAGCCTTGGTCTGCAATGTCACATCTGCGTTCTCAAGACCAACATTGGTCAGCTCACCCTTTACGTCAGCACTCTGCAGCACGATCTTGCCACCCTTGAGCTGTATCAGTCGCGGACTAGCGGCCGCACCGGTAGTCAACTCCTTATAGGCAACATTGCCCGTACCTATCTTCAGGAAAGAACGGCCTTCCTTGCCTGCCAGATAAGAACGTGCATACACCCGAGCCACATTACCAGGGGAGCAGAGATCCTTAGTCGGGATAGTAGATGCAAAAATCACTTGGCCCAGTGCCGCAGAGGGCTGTAGCACCACCCGTTCGGCCAAACGGTCTATACCAAGCACCTGTTCGGAGGGCGCCAGATCCATATACCAGCCACGCTTGTGCGATTCCAAATTCACTTCATCGACAGTGGCACGGTTCACGGGCACCATCACATCACGCTTCACCGGCAGCTCGCTACCCGTCAGTGGGGCCAATGCCTTACCGTCACGGATGGCGTACATGGTCTGCACCTGATTAGCCTGGGCAAAGGTGCCATCACGGTCAGCCTTGCTCTGGTCCAGCCCTGTACCAATAAAGATCCAGCGTGCGTCTGCAGCAGAGTCCCAGGCAATAGCTGGGTTCACCGTCACCGGCTGACGAGTATTGTCGTAAACCCCCTTAGGTGCCAGGCCACGATCCAACTCGGCCAACTTCACGATCTTCCAGTTATTCATATTGGCGTCAGAGACATCCATGCGCCAGACATTGCCCTGCATATCCGCAGCATAAATGGACCACAAGCGTTCTTCATCACGACTGGTGACAAAAGTCGCCAAACTGCCCAAGTTCAACGGATTGGAGGCACTGAGGCCAGGCAACTGGAAGCAACTGTTAGTACCGCAGCCGGCCGAGGATATGGTGAATTTCTTTACTACCGCACCTGTCTTGGCATTCAGTATCCAGATCGCGCCATTACCGGTGCTGTTGTTGTAACCGGATGGCACAATCACCACCCAGCCATGATCCTTGATCCAGGATACGGTAACTGAGCCGAAGCTATAGCCCATATCCGCATCACCCTTGAACTCCCACAGCAGCTTGTTAGCGACATCGACTTCGGTAGCAGCAGCACCGTTGGTCACATCAAGGGCAAAGTACCCCTTGCCACCCTTGTTCAGGCCGCTGATAAGCAGACTGCGCCAATTCACCGCCCCCTTGGTACCACCGGTATGGCCCAGATCGGCGTCGAATATTGTCGGCGTTGCATCACTCAGGAAATGCTTGCGGAACGGCGGGTTGGCAGCCTCCGAATAGGCATAGCTCTGCAGGCCATTCTTGCGGCCATCCTCATCCAGCGCATCGGCACCGGTGCGCAGCAGCATGCTGGGAATATAGGCCCACAGCTCCTTGCCCGAAGTCGCCGTGGCTACCTTCGCACCACCAATACCGGCCGAGGTGGCGTCAAATGCATGCAGCATGCCATCGTTGCTGTTGACATACACAACTGGCGGGCGATTCTTGACCGAAGTAACAAAGGCATCGTAGCCCTCGTGGTAATCCTGACTGTAGCGTGAAGTCGCCTTGCTCAACACCACGGGGCGCGAGTTGATGATGTCCCCCAGAATACCAATGGTGGTGTCACCGACCGTATCGTCGCCACGAGCGCGGAACAACTTGTTACCCGACTCACCCTCATTGCTCTTGTCCCCGCGCAGATAGTTCAGCAGGCTTTCGCCATACGCCGCCGTCTTACCGTCCTCAAGTACGGTCCGATGCCCTGCCGGTAGGCTGGCCCAACGGAATGGCACGGCGGTGCCGCTGCCGGTACCCACGGCAATACGCCGCTGTGTATCCCAACCAGTGCCACCACCAGAGAGTACCGCGGCATCCAGCTTCTGATGTGCACGCCAGATCGGAGCTCCGGGCAGGTACTCGCCTGTCTCAGGATTGATCAGCTTGGCCTCAAGCCGGCCGGACCAGCTACCATTGCGGTAGGACGCCACATAGGCCACGTTGTCATCATCCGACAGCACCGGGCTGGCGGTACTCGGTGCCACCGCCTTGAACACATCAGCCTTGATATCGGTCAGCGCCTTGATCAAGCCGCGCGCCAGCGAACCAGGGTCCTTGGCTGAGAAGAAAGTGCCACGTCCGTTGACCGCCGCATGCCACAGGTCATCGACCCGTTCGGGGTAGGTGCCATTCGGGTTGCCGGTGTTGGCATCGGGCCAGTCACATACCGAGGCGCCCGTGCCCCCCCCCGCCGCGCTACACGTTGCCACACCGGTTTTGATACGGTTGAAGTCTGAAGCTGGATCCACCGAGGTTTTATAGTCCTCAATGAACTTCAGCCTGCCGGACAAACCCAAGCCTATGGTATGAGACACCATGTTCTGGAAGTTGGCGGGGTTGGCCGTTCCGTAATTATTGGGCAGATCGGGGCGGATATCCTGACCATAGTAATGCAATGCTACGTCAGCCAAGGTGCCGGAGGAGTTCTTGCCATCGAATGCGCCGTCGCTGCGCAACCGGAAGGGAGCAAAGGTTGCCGGCCCTGTGGCACTGTCGGCATCCAGCACAGTATTGGAATCATTACTTGGCGTTGCCGTTAACCCCACTGCGCAGTTCGAACAATTCAGCGGGTTGGGGGTGTTGGAGTTCCACATACCATCAGTGGAAAGGATGGTGTAGTTACGTTGGCATGCCCCGCCATTGAGGTTGCTGTACATGGGGTCTGCGACAGTAGCGCTATATTTGTTGCCGTAATAGCGCCCCACGCCGGCCAAAGCCTCACGCAATGGTGTACTGCCACTTTCGGGTGCCGCAAACAACGTGGAATACCAATTCCCGCGCACCGTACCTGTTGTGGTACCAACAAACTTGCCCACAGGGCGGAAAGACGAACCACCAGCGGTAGTGATATGGCTGGGCTGGGCATGAATAGTCATAAAGCCGACCCGATAATCGCCATCGATCGAACCAAATGCCGTACTGACAGCCGACTTCATGGTCATGCTGCGGCGGCGATAATAAGTAAACCAGTTGGCAAACCGCCGATTGAGCTCCGCCTTGGTCATCGTGATAGGCGCACCGCCATCGGTCTTGTACAAGGTGTCTATCGGGTCTACAGTCGGTAGCGGTATCAACACCTTTGTAAAATTGGTGGAGTTACCCAATACTTTCTTGCTATCCACTATCGAAACAGTTGGTGCTTCCTTGCACTTTACATCCGTATGATCTGTCGGCGCAGGATCCGTACCCGTATAAGCATAGTAATGTGCCGCGGAGGGTAATTCTGTTGCCTGATAGAAACGGCCTATATCGTCATCCTGCGTGCCCGCAGTACCAGGCAAGTAGTTGGTAGTGACCTGAAACTTAGCAAAACCGTTGTTGCCATCAACGGAATTTACATCCAGCAGATTGTAGGTCCCATTGTAGTTGGCATATCCGCCCTGTGTGTCGATATCTATGACGCGGTAGCCATCCAACATACGCGCCTGTATACCATTGGTTACCAAATAGGCAGTGTAGGGGCTGCCCGTACCAAATACATACAGCTGGCTATCCCCAAGATTATTCCCATTGGTCTCAGGCTCCCGAAAATGCCAGTTGGTGCCTGAAGCAACCGTAGGGAGGGCAGCAGTAGTTTGCAGACTGAACTCAAAGTAGCTGGTAGCAGCTGCCAGATTGACGACATTTGTTACCCGATATATGCCTGCTATCGAAGCAGGTTGCAATAGCGCAACCAAATCATTGAGTTGATAATTATGCGTCGCCGAAACACTACCGGGATAGACCCTAACGACATAATTCGGGCCAGCACCAGAAACCACGACCTTAGGGCTGGGGTCCCCAGCAGCAGCCTTCCTGACCACATTTAGTGAAGCACCGTTTCCCACAGAATTGATAGCAGATCCCGCGTTATTATTACCTCGACGGAAGGGCGTTAAACTAAGCGCAGCCTCTTCCAAGTCCCAGGCAAAATATTCGCTTGAAAGATCAATCGTAGCGCCATAACCGCTAAAGGGCATGGAGGGCGTATTAGTGGCGCTAGCCTTGCTGGTACGTAATCCATCGTAATAAGCACTTGTCCAAGTACTATTCGGGAACAACGTGCCATCCGCCCTGGTTGGTGGGTCGTAGGTCAGTGCGGGATTAAACGCCAGCGAGTTGCACAGTGCGTTCTTGTAGCCCACCGTAGCCGGAACAACATTGGCGTTCGCCAAGCTATCGCCGTTCAAGCTAGAGCCATGATCTGGCACATGGCTCCAAGCCATACTGCCCGATGTATCGTAAACAAACATCAAATTGGGTTCGACCAGACTGGTCTGGTTGAGCGGGGTATTCCCCAGCGGCGGCACCACTGCCTCTACGCTGACGACCTGGCACAGGGCCAACATGGCCACTAGGGTCTTGGTGGCAAATGACTTGGAGTCTGACATGACTAGTTTCCTCTCACTATCACGTGGAGATGTAATTACTGGATCCGGCGGCAACTTACCGAGCAGGGATCAGGTATCTGGCAAGGGGTAGATCAGTATGGTCTGCAGATAAGAGGTAGTACCGCGCGGACCGTCCACTCGGACACTCAGACGCATGCCCACACCGTTCTGCGGCGGGACTATGTCGGAACTGTTGGTACCGTCACCAGTCTGCCCTTGGGTCCACTTGCCCCCCACCTGGGCCTGGTTGAACAACACACAATGATTGGCGCTAGCCTGCCCGGTATTCCGGCACATCCGCTCTAGTACCATTACGGCACAGTTGCCAGACGCCTCATCCCATACCGCACGCAAAGCTGAGGCCGCTGCATCGCTGCTACTTTTACACTTGCCGGCAGCGCGCAGCGCGTTGGGTATGCCCGAGGTCTTGATGCAATTCAAATCAGTGGCGACACATGGTGAGGTTGGGTTTTCCTCGGTAAACAAGGTTGAGCGATACCAGCCGCCGTAGTTGTTGTGATAACGGGTCTCTACCGTATTCAGTATGCCAAACCCACCACTGCTGCTGATATCTGCCATATGCTCGACGGCCAGATCTGCCGTATTGATGCTGGACTGCCGGAAAGTCAGATTACCGGTCACCAGCGTAGCCGTATCAACCTGCCGGACGATGGCCAAACCGGCTAGTGTCAACGCCACCAGGGCAATCAGGGAGATTAACAGCACCACACCGCGTTGCCGCGCCATGCCTGGCACTGGCCCGGCCGAATAAGAGTACATAGGGATCATGGCTCGATGCCTCGCGTATTCCAGATCATGTTACGAAGAGGCACAACTCCGGTGAACACCTGGTAGCGGTAGCAGCGCCATTCATTAGGGCCATCGGTCGGTAGGCTGCCACGAGCCATATCCACATTAATGGCGGGACCATTGGGAAAGGTAATGGCCCGTACCGAGGCCGCTTGCACTGCCGGTGGCGTGGCATCGCAATTCACACCATCAGTAGGCCGCTCCCGCAAATTGTTACGGGACACGATAGCGAAGCGTACGCCACGTATCATTCTGGCCTGTATGGGGGTCAATGCCGCAGCCGCGTAGACGCCCGTCGGCTCAACCCAATTGCTGATATCGGTGACCACATCGGCTGGTACGGTATCAACCCCATACTGTGCCTGCAGGTCGATAACCTGATCTGCCAGGCGCAAGACCTCCGCCTGACCTGCCATGGTTGCGATCGCGGGTGCGGTCGCGCGCAGAGCTCCGACGCCATCATAGCTGGCGCCAAGCACGCCGTTAGTTGCATTCATGGCGTTGTTGCGTACGGTATAACTCTGTACCGACAAGGTGCCCAGATGGGCGAGTTCGGTAGCCCCCACCAACGCGGTTAGCTGATTGAAGGTGCTGCTGGGGCAGGCATTGCGTGAACAAGTGGCGCCACCCGGCGTAAAGGCAATCTGTGTCAGATTATTGTTATCGGGATCATTGGTCACCTGACCAAGCTGGCAAGTGCCAGCGATGGTGTTGATCTGCAAGGCCAGGTCGCCACGATTCACCATGAAAGCCACATTGGACCGCGCCGCGGTCACATTGAAGGTAGTCGGAGCCAATGGCGGTACCACGCCGTTGAAGGGAATGGCATTTCCACCCGTGGCACGCATGACGCGTATGCCATCCGCAGCAGCCCCGCCATCAGCAATCAACACCGGTAGTATCACTGGCGCGTTTAGACCAGCAGGGGCAGCTGGCGGCACAGGAAAAATACCGGTAGGCCCCAGGCTTGCCGCATAGGCCGCACCAAAATTGCAGCCCACCCCTGCACGCACATTGGTCAGGCCATAGCCCGCCATGCGCAAGTCTCTGTCCAGTTGGTACTGGGCAAACTGCCCGCTGGTCTGCGATTCGCTGCTGGCACCTGTTGTACGGCGTTGCCCTTCATAACCACGGTAGGTTTCCATGATGGCAACCGTAGTGATAAGGGCGACAACCATGCCAACCATGATTTCAACCAGGCTGATGCCTGACTGCATATGGCGGCGGGGAAAATCGGGCGTGGTAATCACGGCATCCTGCCTTGTTATGGTTTTACTGCACCACTTCAGCAGTGGTGGTGTAGGTTCTCACATCAGACGACGGTAATTTCCAGCTCACCGTTACCGTCACCCGGTTTTGGCGACCCGCTGTTGGCGCCGACCAAGCAATGGTGGGCGGATATGTGGCAGCACCAGGCAACACCCCCGCCACTTCGTTCGCCCAGGTATTAAAAGCGGTCGTGCCTGTCGCATAGGTGGTTTTCACCGTAGCTGGATTGGCAGCCCACATATTGGCCAGCAACTGGTTGGCCATTGTTGCCGCCTCACCACGATGGCGTGAGTCGAGATCCATCGTGATGGCACGAGCCTGCAACGCCACCAAACCCAACAAGCCCAGGGAAAAAATCACCAGCGCCACCAGCGCCTCAAGCAGCATCACACCTGCCTGTCCACGTAACGTGCGCGATGAGAAATTAGGGTGGTTAGAGGGTTTCACGTTCAGCACCTACGTGGGTCATTGAGAGGAAAAAGATTCTCGGCATCTGGGTCGCACATGCGCAACTCCCCACCTTGGCTAACGGTAATGCGCAAGTTACGCGACTTCTCCAATGGCAACACAGTTGCTGGCAAATCAATATCTACCCACCAGCCCCCTTGGATATTGTCTACAACCCGCCCCAGCGCAGAGAACTGTATGGTGTTAGGGATGTCGCCAGTTGGCACGCGCGCAACATTGACAAGCCGATGGGTAATGACCGCATTAGCACCCACTTTGTCGGAGCCCGAGGCGACAAGTATCCGCGCATCATTGCACCCGGCAATCGCCGCTGGCACAGCTGCCGTGTCTTGCCAGATCACCCAATGCGGTGCGCCGTTGGTCGGTATGCAGGAGGTGCCGTTCGCCAGCGAAAAACGCACTGAGGCATTGTTCTTGATCGCCTCCATACGCGCCTGCCGCATACCATCCATCAAGGCATCGGCACGTGCGCGCACGCCACTGTTCTCGATCCAGGCACGATAGCTGGGCACACCTACGGCCATCAGCACCCCGATGATAAGCACTACCACCATCATCTCAACCAGGCTGAAACCGTGGCCGCGACGCAGACTGGAAAATTGGAAGTTATCCATGGCGGCGCCTTAGCAAACCCCAGCTTTGGTCGATATCCAGCAGTTCTTGGGCAAGCCAGCCGCACCGGGGAACGCAGTGGTTCGGCGAACATTGGTCTCAGTGACGGTGAAGACCATGCCGTTAACGCCAAGACCGGATGCTCCCTTGGAGGAAATGGTCAGCAGATAGGTCTGCGCCTGATTACCCGGCGCGTCACACGCCAGCGTGAAGTTCTTGTCCGTCGGCATGGCGACATCGCAAACCCCTGCATTACCATACCGGCGCCTATCCTGATACGACTGCTCCAGCCGGACACGCTGGTCGGCAATCAGGCTTTGCGCCGCCGTAGCGTGCGAACGCACGACATGTTCCCGGTAGTTAGGGACAGCAATAGCCAGCAGCACCCCGATGATTGCCACCACAATCATGATTTCGATAAGGGTAAATCCATGTTGCGTCTTGTTCACGATGCTCTCCCCAGTTCAGCTTGGTTTGGATTATCAGACGGGCGCCAAGACGATGTCATCTTGATGCGACCAGCGTCATCATAGGACGGATCAATGGCACTGCCTGCATGCCACGTGCAAGCAGGGGCCGACATTCTCAGGGGGCTTACGGTCGGGGGTCAATGTCATTATCATGTCGGGCAACCGCCCCTACCCGGCGCAGCGCAGCAAACCAGCAGCGCTCGATAAGGCGTTGCTTAAGTACCGTGCATCGCTTCTGCACGATATTGACGCTTTAAATCAGCCAAGATTGATTTTGCAATTAACTTGGCGTTAAATGCCATATGAATGCGGATGGCCCAAGTTAAATTTGCCTTATCTCTGAACAACTTCCGCGCTCAAGCTCAGAAAAGGAATTAATATTTATGCGCAAATTCAGTATATGGCACGAACTGTGGCGCTTCGCCCTGGTTCTGGTGGCCATTGCCCTAGCCTCCTGTGGCGGCCCTGGCGGCAGTGACTCCGAAGCCTCCAAGAAGGAAACCCTGACACTGACAATGAGCATCAGCTCACTGTCTGCAGGTCAGCCAGCCACCGTTACTGCAGTACTCAAGGATGGTGCCGGTGCTCCCAAGGTAGGCCAGACCATCACCTTCACTACAGATGCGCTGTTCGGCATCATGTCCCCCGCTTCTGGCGTGTGGATCACCGATTCCACCGGTACGGCGACCATCACGCTGTCCTCAGGCCCAAACATCGGCTCGGCCGCCATCACCGCCACATCGAGCAGTGGCACCAAGTCCAGCCTCAGCTACAACAACACCTCCGTAGGTGTATCGGTGGCTTCGCTGCAACTGCTGGTGAGCAGCGGCAACCTGCTGGCAGATGGCTCTTCTACGATTGATGTCACTGCATTGGTCAAGGACGCCAACAACAACACCGTCAGCGGCCAAACCGTGGTGTTCTCTGCCAACTCCGGTGCGCTGACTGTAACCAACAACGGCGTTTCCGATGCGGCTGGCCGAGCCAGCGCTGTACTCAGCAGCGGCGATGACAAGACCACGCGTGATATCACCGTCACCGCCAAGGTTGGCTCGCTGACTGCCACCAGCACAGTACGCTTGGCAGGCACCAAAATTACCATCGCCGGTGTTAACTCCCTGGTCGTGGGTAACAACACTCAGCTGACCATACGCCTGCAGGATGGCGCAGGTCGTGCCATCGCTGGACAGACGCTGACGCTGGGCTCCATCATCGGCAACACCTTCAGTGTCAATGGCGCCAATGTTACCTCGGTCTCCACTGACTCTTCCGGTCAAGCCACCGTCCGTTACAACGCGGTCAACCCAGGCACAGATAACATTTCCGCATCGGCCTTGAATGAGCGTGGCACTCTAGCCATGGCCGTCAGCAACCAAAGCTTTACGGTTGTCGCAGCCCCTGGCCAAGCTGGCACCAACTTCCCTGCCGGCAGTTCGCCCGAGTTCAATCTGGATACCCCTGTCGTCATTACAGCTCGCTACCTGAACGCAGGCGTACCCCAAGTTGGTAAAACTGTCACCTTTACCTCTACCCGCGGCACCATTAGCCCAGCCTCGGCTATCACGGACGCGTCGGGCTCTGCCTACGTAACTGCCCAGGCAGATACGGCGGGCGCCGCCGTGATTACCGCCGAAAGCGGCTCGGTGTCGTCGCAGTATCTGGTGGAATATGTCTCGATTGCGCCGAACAAGCTCAATCTGCAGGTCGAGTCCTCAACCGTCGCCCCGCGCGGCAAGACAGCAATCACCGCCACCGTTCGTGATGCCAAGAACAACCTGGTTAAAAACAAGACGGTGTCGTTTACGCTAAGTGACACCACAGGTGGTACCCTCAGCGTTGCCAAGGGCGTGACTGACAGTGCAGGACAGACGAGCACCACCTACACCGCGGGCAATACCACCAGCTCCAAGGATAGCGTGGTGATCACCGCAACCGTACAGGATACAGCGGTCACCTCCACAGCACGCCTGACTGTCGCAGGCCAAGCACTGTTTGTTCGCCTGGGTACTGGCAATACCATCGACGTAGTGAGTGCGACCGAGTATGGCATGCCCTACACCGCCATTGTCACTGATGCGGCTGGCAATCCCGTGGCCAATGCAGAGGTCACGTTCTCAGTGGTTCCCGTGAAGTATTACAAGGGCACCCACTATTGGACGGGTACTACTTGGGCAGCAACAGGTGGCACGCAACAATTCACCACTACTGACCCCGCCTGCCCAGTGGGTAGCTATCAGGTTGGTAGCAACGGCCAGATCCCGCCAGTCCTCAGCTGTGTCCAGTTGTTGCCAGCCACTTCATGTGCCAACGAAGACACCTTTGTTGACGCGCTTAATGGTGTTGGCGCCAACAACGGCATACTGGAACCGGGTGAAGACTTTAATGGTAACGGTGAGCTAGATCCTGGCTTTGTTGCCGCAGCCTCGCCCGCCAAAGTGCTTACCAATGCCGCCGGCAGTGCGACGATCCGCGTCGGATATACCAAGGACAAGGCGCGGTGGGTTCAGGTTGCCCTGACCGCACGCGCAACCGTCCAGGGTAGTGAAGCATCTTCCTCGGCGATTTTTGGCCTCAGCGGCTTGGCCGGGGACTATGATGACGAGACCATCTCGCCTCCTGGCTTCAGCAGCCCATATGGCACCAGCGTTAGCTGCAGCTCGCCTAACTAAGTAGTGTTAGTGGTCCCGCCAGGCCCCAAGGCCGGCGGGTACAGCAAGCAGTAGCAAAACAAAAGCCCGCACTTGTGCGGGCTTTTGTTTTGTGGCCTGACACACCGTGCCTGTCAGGCATCACGCCTGCGGATGCGCCCGCCCGGCCTCGGTCGTTAGCCGGTTCAGGGCCGAGATATAGGCCTCGGTCGAGGCCACCAGCACATCAATGTCCGCTCCCTGGCCGTTCACCACCATATCATCCAGCGACAGGCGTACCGTCACCTCGGCCTGCGAGTCTGTACCGGCCGTGACGGCATTGACCGAGTACAGCAGCAGGTCGGCACCGCTCTGCGCCACGCTCTCTATGGCCTTGAACACCGCATCAACCGGGCCGGCCCCGTGGGCCACCACCCTGTGCTCCTCGCCCTGCGCGCCCATCACCAGGTTGGCCGTGGGCTGCTCGCCGGTTTCCGACACCACCTTGAGCGAGATCAGCCGGTAACGCTCAGCCGCATCCGGGCCGCTATCGCCCAGCAGGGCACGCAGGTCCTCGTCGAATATCTCGCGCTTCTTGTCGGCCAGCTCCTTGAAGCGGGCAAAGGCGGCGTTCAAGGCCTCCTCGCCTTCGGGCAGTATGCCCAGCTCCTGCAAGCGAGTACGGAAGGCATTGCGGCCAGAGAGCTTGCCCAGAGTCAGCTTGTTCTGGCTCCAGCCCACCGATTCGGCCGACATGATTTCATAGGTCTCGCGGTGCTTGAGCACGCCGTCCTGGTGTATGCCGGATTCATGCGCAAAGGCATTAGCGCCGACCACCGCCTTGTTCGGCTGCACCGGATAGCCGGTAATCGAGGAAATCAGTTTGGAGGCCGGTACGATCTGGGTGGTATCGATGCGGGTCTCCAGGTCAAACACATCGCAGCGGGTGCGTACCGCCATAACGATCTCTTCCAGCGCAGCATTGCCGGCACGCTCGCCCAGGCCATTGATGGTGCATTCCACCTGGCGAGCGCCGGCCATCACCGCAGCCAGGGAGTTGGCCACCGCCATGCCGAGGTCGTTATGGCAGTGCGCCGACCAGATCACCTGGTCCGAATTGGGTGTACCCTCGATCAGCTTGCGGAAGAACTCGGTGGTCAGGTGCGGCACGGCATAGCCCACAGTATCGGGCACATTGATGGTGCGGGCTCCGGCTTGTATCACGGCATCAAAGATACGGCAGAGGAAGTCCGGCTCGGAGCGCAAGGCATCCTCGGCCGAGAACTCCACATCGTCGGTGTATTGACGCGCCAGCTTGACGGCCGCCACGGCGGCCTCCACCACCTGGTCTGGCTGCATGCGCAGCTTTTTTTCCATATGGATGGGGCTGGTGGCGATAAAGGTGTGGATACGGCCACGAGCAGCCGGCTTGATGGCCTCGCCCGCCGCACGGATATCTCGCTCATTGGCCCGCGCCAGCGAGCAGATGGTGGATTCCTTGATGGCCTCGGCGATGGCGTGGATGGATTCGGCGTCACCTGGGCTGGCAGCAGCAAAACCGGCTTCGATGATGTCCACTCCCAGCTTCTCCAGCTGGCGGGCAATGCGTATCTTCTCGTCACGGGTCATGGATGCGCCCGGACTCTGCTCGCCGTCGCGCAAGGTGGTATCGAATATGTAGAGCCGTTCGCTCATGATGCTGTCTCCAGTGACGATGTAATAACAAAAAAGCCGCCGGGCCTAAGGGCCGGGCGGCTGAGATTGATGTTGTTCTGGTCTGGCTAAGCGCGTTTATCGCGCAAGACGTAACAGCGGCCCGGAGAGGTCGTTCTCGGCTAGTAGTAGCAGAAACGGGCGGCTGTTGGTCGAAGTCATGCTTGCAGAGTAAAAGCCTGCGGCGTCAACGTCAAGCCTTGTTCGCAGGCTTGAGCCGGTTCCACAACGCCAGCACATAGCCGGACAGCGCATAGACCACAAACAAGGCAAACAAGGCGATAGGCGGGTTAGCTGCAATGGCCACCAGCACGAACAATATCGGCAACAGCACAAAAAAAGGCACGGTCTTGCGGACGTTGATCTCCTTGAAGCTGTAATAGCGCACATTGCTGACCATGGTCAGCCCGGCAAAGGCCGTTACGACCAGCGCCCCCCAGCGTATGGCCTCACCAGCCCAGCCGGCCTCCAGCGAGATCCAGACAAAACCGGCTACCAGGGCCGCGGCCGTGGGCGAAGGCATGCCCTGGAAGAAGCGCTTGTCGGCCACCTCCAGCTGGGTATTGAAGCGTGCCAAGCGCAGGGCGGCGGCCGCACAATAGATGAAAGCGACTATCCAGCCCAGCTTGCCAAAGCCGCGCAGCATCCACTCATAAGCCACCAACGCGGGTGCCACACCAAACGACACCATGTCCGACAGCGAATCGAACTCCGCTCCGAAGGCACTCTGGGTATTGGTCATGCGCGCCACCCGGCCATCCATGCCATCCAGCACCATGGCCACAAAGATGGCCACTGCAGCAGGCTCGAAGCGGTGGTTCATGGCCTGCACGATGGCATAGAAGCCAGCGAACAGGGCCGCCAGGGTAAAGCTGTTGGGCAGCAAGTAGATGCTTTGGCGGCGCAGGTTCAGGGGGCGCTTGTCGCTCGGTTGCATGGTGTGGTTTCTCGTTCGGCTGCCTGCACTGGGGCCATCGGCCCTGTCGCAGATTCGGGACACGATTCTAGCTGAGCCACCAGCCCCTGTCTTTGCGGCCTATCGATCAGGCTGGGAGGTAGCCCGGACATCATCACTTCACGTCTGTCACCCAGCCTGGGTAATCCCGGTATTCTGCCGCCGGGCGAAGCAAGCATGCGTTAGAATCTCCCGCTTTCCCCTAACCCGGAATCGATTGTGTCTGATCGGCTGTTTGTTCTAATGCAGTATCTCATGCCCAAACTGGCTATGAACCGCCTGGCCGGCCACCTGGCCAGCCGCCCGGCCGGCCGCTGGATGCGCTGGGAGATGCGCCGTTTTGTGGCGCGCTACAAGGTCAATATGGCCGAAGCCGCCAACCCCGATCTCGACAGCTACAACAGCTTCAACGATTTCTTTACCCGCGCCCTCAAGGAGGGCGCCAGGCCGCTGGCCCAGGCCGACCTGGTCTGCCCGGTGGATGGCGCCATCAGCCAGTTTGGCCGTATCGAGCGCGACCAGATATTCCAGGCCAAAGGTCACCAGTATTCCACCACCGCCCTGGTGGGCGGCGATGCCGCGCTGGCAGCACAATTCGAGAACGGCAGCTTTGCCACCATCTACCTCAGCCCACGCGACTACCACCGCATCCACATGCCTTGCGACGGGCGTTTGCTGCGCATGATCTACGTGCCGGGCGAGCTGTTTTCGGTCAACCCGGCCACCGCACGCGGCGTACCCGGCCTATTCGCCCGTAACGAACGGGTGGTCTGCCTTTTTGAATCAGCCAAGGGCCCCTTTGTGCTGACCCTGGTTGGCGCCACCATCGTCGGCAGCATGGCCACCGTCTGGCACGGGGTGGTCAATCCGCCCCGTCGTCCTGCCATCGAGGAGTGGGACTACCGCGACCAGCAGATCGTGCTCAAACAGGGCGAAGAGATGGGCCGCTTCCTGCTGGGCTCCACCGTAGTCATGCTGTTCCCAGGCCCCGCCCTGCCCTTCGCGCCAGACTGGGCGCCTGCCAAGGGCGTACAGCTGGGCGAGAAGATGGCCGACTGGCCGCAATAAGCGCACAGCCATACCCGGCACCTAGCGTACTTCCCAGGTGCCAAGCAATAAAAAACCCCTGGGCAGATACCCAGGGGTTTTGCTTTGGCGGCCTTGCCAGCAAGGCCTGCCGCTGCGGGATTACATGTCCATACCGCCCATGCCACCCATGCCGCCCATGCCACCACCCATCGGGGCATCTTCCTTCGGCAGCTCAGCCACCATGCAATCGGTGGTCAGCATCAGCGAGGCCACGGAAGCCGCGTGTTGCAGGGCTGAACGGGTCACCTTGGTGGGATCCAGCACGCCCATTTCAACCATGTCGCCGTACTCGCTGGTACCGGCGTTGTAACCGAAGTTACCCTTGCCTTCCAACACCTTGGCAACCACCACGCTGGGCTCGTCGCCGGCGTTGGCAACGATCTGGCGCAGCGGGGCTTCGATGGCACGCAGCACGATCTTGATACCGGCATCCTGATCGGCATTGATGCCGCGCAGTTCGGTGATGGCCGAACGGGCACGCAGCAGGGCTACGCCGCCGCCAGGAACAATGCCTTCTTCAACGGCAGCGCGGGTAGCGTGCAGCGCGTCTTCGACACGGGCCTTCTTTTCCTTCATTTCGACTTCGGTCGCAGCACCGACCTTGATCACGGCCACGCCACCGGCCAGCTTGGCCTTGCGCTCTTGCAGCTTCTCGCGGTCGTAGTCGCTGGTGGCTTCTTCGATCTGCTTGTTGATCTGGCCCACGCGAGCCTGGATCAGTTCGGCCTTGCCCACGCCGTCGATGATGGTGGTGTTTTCCTTGCCGATCTCGACGCGCTTGGCTTGGCCCAGGTCGGCCAGCGAGGCCTTTTCCAGGGTCAGGCCCACTTCTTCAGCGATCACGGTGCCGCCGGTCAGGATGGCGATATCTTCCAGCATGGCCTTGCGACGATCGCCAAAGCCAGGAGCCTTCACAGCAACGGTCTTCAGGATGCCACGGATGTTGTTGACCACCAGGGTAGCCAGTGCTTCGCCTTCGACATCTTCGGCAATGATCAGCAGCGGACGGCCGGCCTTGGCCACTTGCTCCAGCACCGGCAGCAGGTCGCGGATGTTGCTGATCTTCTTGTCGAACAGCAGCACAAAGGGGTTGTCCAGCGAAGCGATCTGCTTCTCGGGATTGTTGATGAAGTACGGGCTCAGGTAGCCGCGGTCGAACTGCATGCCTTCCACGGTGTCCAGCGAGTTTTCCAGGCTGGAGCCGTCTTCAACGGTGATCACGCCTTCCTTGCCGACCTTGTCCATGGCATTGGCGATGATGTCACCAATGCTGGAATCGGAGTTGGCCGAGATCGAACCGACCTGGGCGATTTCCTTGGAGGTGGTGCAAGGCTTGGAGATATTCTTCAGCTCGCCGACCAGGGCTGTCACAGCCTTGTCGATACCGCGCTTCAGATCCATCGGGTTCATGCCGGCGGCCACGTACTTCATGCCTTCCAGCACGATGGCCTGGGCCAGCACGGTAGCGGTGGTGGTGCCGTCGCCAGCGATGTCGGAGGTCTTGGAAGCCACTTCCTTGACCATCTGGGCGCCCATGTTCTCGAACTTGTCCTTCAGTTCGATCTCCTTGGCCACCGACACACCGTCCTTGGTGATGGTGGGGGCGCCGAACGAGCGCTCCAGCACCACGTTACGGCCCTTGGGGCCCAGGGTCACCTTGACAGCGTCAGCCAGGATGTTGACGCCGATTACCATTTTTGCACGGGCGCTATCGCCGAACTTCACTTCTTTTGCAGCCATTATCTTGCTCTCCGAATTCGTTAAGGGGACTAGCGGTGTGGGGCGATCAAGCCTCGACAACACCCATGATGTCTTCTTCACGCATTACCAGCAGTTCGCTGCCATCGACCTTGACGGTCTGGCCGCTGTACTTGCCGAAGATCACCTTGTCGCCAGCCTTGACCTGCAGGGCACGGACCGAGCCGTTTTCCAGGATCTTGCCGGTACCAACCGACACCACTTCGCCCATATCAGGCTTTTCGGCCGCATTGCCCGGCAGAACGATGCCCGAGGCGGTTTTTTCTTCGGCTTCGACGCGCTTGATCACAACGCGATCGTGCAGGGGACGAATCTTCATGGTTTTCTCCTGTAGGAATACGATTTGCTGAATGCCGTGACAGGCAAAAATCAACAGTTTGATGTTCGCTGCTAGCACTCTAGGCTAACGAGTGCTAATGATATGGGCAGTGTTAGCCCATTTCAAGGGCGAGGCTTGCAGATAATTGGTCCGTTACCGCAGATAAGACCGCGCTAATGACGAACGACAGTGCCAGAATGTGAAACTGCGCCCAGCACGACATTAGATGGAAAGCGCTTTACAGGCGCATGACGGCCACCTACCAGAATGCCTCGCCATCGTTGCAGTACATGGTCCTATGCCGATAAGCTGCGCACGCCGCGCGTGGGCCGAGCCAGAAGCCCGGTCTACCAGGCAGCCAAAAACGGGCAGATGCGCCAACAGCGCACCGGACAGGAGACAAGCGCATGACCCCCCCCAATCAAGACTGGCTGGCCCGTAGCCGCCAAGCCGTATGGCATCCGTGCACCCAGATGAAACGCCACGAAGCCCTGCCCATCGTCCCAGTAGCCTGTGGCGACGGTGCCTGGCTAGTGGATTTCGAGGGACATCGCTTCCTCGATGGCGTCAGCAGCTGGTGGGTCAACCTGTTTGGTCACGCCAACCCGCGCATGAATGCCGCCATCCTGGACCAGATGAACACGCTGGAACACGTGATACTGGCCGGCTTTACCCAGAAGCCGGTGGTGGAACTGTCCGAGCAGCTGGGCCAGCTGACAGGCCTGGGCCATGCCTTCTATGGCTCCGATGGCGCCAGCGCTACCGAAATCGCGCTGAAGATGAGCTATCACTACTGGCGCAACCTGGGCCAGGAGCGCAAGACCGGCTTTGTCAGCCTGCGCAACAGCTATCACGGCGAGACCCTGGGTGCGCTCAGCGTGACCGATGTCCCGCTGTTCAGCGCCACCTACGCGCCCCTGCTGCGCCAAACCCACCGGGTCATGTCGCCAGACTGGCGCTTGGCCGAGGCCGGTGAAACCGCCGAAGCCTACGCCCTGCGAGCGGCGGCGGACCTGGAGCAATTGTTCCGGCAGCAGGCAGGCGAACTGGCGGCCTTTATTGTCGAGCCCCTATGCCAGGGTGCCGCCGGTATGGCCATGTACCACCCGGCCTATCTGCAGCGGGCACGGGCGCTGTGCGACCAGTATGGGGTGCACCTGATCGCCGATGAGATCGCCATGGGCTTTGGCCGCACCGGCACCTTGTTTGCCTGCGAGCAGGCCGGCATACGGCCCGATTTCATTTGTCTGTCTAAGGGTATTACCGGCGGCTACCTGCCGCTGTCGGCGGTACTGACGACCGACGCCATCTATGCCGCTTTCTATCACGACGATGTCAGCCGGGGTTTCCTGCACAGCCACAGCTATACCGGCAACGCCCTGGCCTGCCGCGCCGCACTGGAGGTGCTGGCCATCTTCCGCGACGACGCCGTACTGGACAGCAACCGCGCCAAGGCCGCCGCTGTCGCAGCCGATTTCGCCCGCCTGGCCAGCCACCCACGGGTAAGTCATGGCCGCCATCTGGGCATGATCTGGGCCTTTGAAGTCAACGATGCCCGCCCCGGCTTTGCCAACCGCTTCTTCGAGGCCGCCCTGACGCGGGGGCTGCTGGTCAGGCCAGTGAATAATTCCGTCTACCTGATGCCGCCCTACGTAGTTACTATCATGGAACTACAGGCCGCGTTTGCGACACTGCAGGCCTTGCTGGACGAAGGCCTGGACTGAACTGGCTGACGTAGCGAAATAACAGGTCGGGGAGCGGCGAGTTCGCATGCTAAGCGAATATCGCCTATATAAAACAACAGCAACTGTTCGTGGAAACACATGTCGCTCGCTCTCAACGTACCGGAACCGATTACCGGTTACTCCATCAGCGTCGAGACCAATCCAAAGGCCGTCAAGGCCTGGCTGGTCTCGCTGCCGCCTGCCAACCTGATGGAGACCACCCGGGCCATCTTTGATGCCTTGACCACGCTCAACCGCATCAAGCTGGACGACGACACCCGACTCAAGCTGATGGAGCACTACCAGCTGGCGTCTGACTTGCTGGATGCGCCGCTGGAAGACGCCTATACCTCGGCCACCGTACCCGCCAAGGAAAAATTCAAGCAAACCGCCGCACTGGCGCGCAACCTGCAGCTGGAGCTGGCCAATGGCTACAAGATCATCCTGCTGGGCCGGCTTGGCGCCCGCTTCAGCCTGGGCCAGAAACACATCCCCGATGTGATACGCAAGCTGCTGATCACCTACTACAAGCTGATGTGGGTGTGCTGCAAGAGCTATAGCCCTATTCCAGCCGGCGTCTGGCAGGAAGTGCATAGCCTGTTCCGCCACGCCATACAGCACAAGCTGATAGACCAGCCGGAAGGTGCCGAGCACCCGACCAAGACCATAGGCGGTTATTACAAGCAGATCCTGCTGCTGGCCCTGTCCGACCCCTACCGTTACCACCCGGTGGAGCACGACAAGATACAGGAGCTGATCAAGAGCTACGGCGCAGCCGCCCAGTTCCAGCCGCTGGGCAACACGCCCAATCCGGCCGGGTTCTTCCTGGTGCGCATGGATGTAGACCAGCCACCGGCTTTCCTCGGGCAGCGCCCGATGGATGTGGAAGCCAGCAATGCCATCCTGCTCGACACCATGGAGATGGCCAAGCTGCTGCACAAGGCGCTGCATGCCGTGGAGCAGAAACTGCCCGGCGCCAGCGACCGGCCCAAGGCCCAGGCCTGGATAGACCTGCTACGGCGCGTCACCCGGCAGTGGAGCATCGCCCCCAAGCGGGTATTCCAGCGCATACGCGCCAATAGCCGCGTCAATATGGTGGGCGGCCTGCGCATGACGGCCTTCTACCTCAATGGCGCCCAACCGCTGCTGCAGCCGGTGGTGCTGGACGACAGCATACTGGACGAGCAGGGACCAGTCAGTGTCTCCGGCGCCAACTATGGCCCGGCCGACAGCTGGCTGGTCATCAACGAAAGCCCCGGCGGCTATGCCCTCAAGCTGCAGCCCGCCCCGCAGAACTGCACCTACCGGGTGGGCGATATCGTCGGCCTGCGCGGCGCCCCAGGTGATGACTGGATGCTAGGTTGCGTACGCTGGTTGCAGACGGTGGAGGAAGGCGAATCGCTGGAGGTCGGCATACAGGTGCTGGCCCCCAAGGGCGAGCCGGCCATGCAGCGCCCCAGCATCACCCATGCCGGCGCCACCTTTCAGCCCTGCGTCCTGCTGCCCGAAGTGCCCGCACTCAAACAGCCGCCACTGGTCATCGCCCCGCGTGGCACCTTCTCGCCCATGCGCGAGCTGGTGATCTACACCGATGAAGGCGAGCAACTGATACGCGCCGTGCGGCTCAACGAGCAGGCGGTAGGCTACGAGTTGTTTGAATACGCCCCCAGTCCAGGGGCGGCACACTAGCCCGAATCCGTTACAGATTGCCTGTGAGGCTGCCGGAAGAGGCCAGACGCTAGTCTTCCGGCGCAGCCTCCCGCCGCAGTTGCCGCGCCATCTCGGCCAGCGAGATATCCAGCGAGTCATCGACCCGGCCAAATCGCTCGGCCAGCATGTCATGCAGGCCATCCACCGCGCGGGGCGGCGCCACCGGCCGGGTTACCAGCAGGTGGTAGAGTGCCTGCAGGTTGATGCGTTCCAACGCCACCGCCAGCAGCCAGCCGCCACTGCGGGTGGCTTGGGTCCAGCCTTTTTCGGCCAACCGCTCCAGCAACTCATGCAACTCATCCTGGCCTAGCGAGAGCGAGCGACGTAGCTGGCCCAGTTGCAGGGTCACGCCTTCACGGCGGGCATCGTCAAGCTTCAGCAGCAGCCGCACCGCGTCATAGAGGCGCTGGCCCGGATGCGCCCGGCGACGCCAGGCTTCGCCATGCCAGTAGGACAGACAGGCGCTCAATACGGCACCGGCCAGCACGATGACCCAGATCAGATACAGCCACAGCAGGAAGATAGGCAGGCTGGCAAAGGCACCGTACACCAGCTTATAGGAGGCGAAATTGCGCACATACAGCCCGAACAGCCCCTTCATCAGCCCCAGCGCCACCGTGGTGAACAGGGCGGCTATCCACGCGTGGCTGGGTGGCACCGGGCAATTGGGCACCACCCGGTAGAGCAAGCCAAAGCCGGCCAGCGCCATCAGAAAACCGCTGCCGTTCAGTATGGCGGTCAGCGCGCCGCTGCCGGCCTTGTCCGCCACCCAGTCGGTCATGGTCAGGCCTATGCCCAGCAGCAGGGGCCCCAGCGTCAGCACCCCCCAATAGGTCAGGGTCTTGACCATCCAGGGGCGCGAGCGCCGTATCCGCCAGATACGATTGAAGGTGCGGTCCATGGTGGCCATCATGGCCAATGCCGTCAGCGCCAGGGTGGCCATACCCACCAGGGTGAGCTTGCCGGTGTTTTCGGTGAACTGCCGCATGTAGACCGAGATCACCTTGCCGGCCGAATCCGGTACCAGGTTCTTGATCAGGAACAGCTTGACCTCCTGAGTCAGGCTGTCTGCCATAGGAAAGGCAGACACCACCATCAGGGCGATGGTCAGGAAGGGCACCAAGGCCAGCATGGTGGTAAACGTAAGGCTACCGGCCGCCTCCAGGCAGCGGTCATCACGCAGGCGGCGGAATACGAACAGCGCAAAATCCAGCGGCGCAGGCAGCTTGCTGATGACATTACGGCGATAGTCGGACAGTCTCAACATCGGTCAGTGAGGCTTTACGTGGAATGCCGCGACTATCCACGAAATACGCGGCGCGGCAAAGGCCTATAATCCCGCTTTTGCTGACTTCCACCCTTGCGTACATGGCCGACATCCTGGTTCTCTATTACTCGCGCCACGGCGCCACCCGGCAACTGGCACAGCTGATCGCCCGCGGCATCGAATCGGTACCAGGCTGCCATGCCAGGCTGCGTACCGTGCCCGCCGTCTCCAGCGTGGCCGAGGCCACCGCCCCCGCCATTCCCGGCAGCGGCGCACCCTATGTGGAGCTGAGCGACCTGCAGGAATGCCAGGGCCTGGCGCTGGGCAGCCCTACCCGTTTTGGCAATATGGCCGCACCGCTCAAGTATTTTCTCGATGGCACCAGTGCCGACTGGCTGGCGGGTACGCTGGCTGGCAAACCTGCCTGTGTATTCACCTCCACCAGCAGCCCCCACGGTGGCAACGAGGCCACCCTGCTGACCATGATGCTGCCCTTGCTGCACCATGGCATGACGGTGCTGGGCCTGCCCTACAGCGAACCCGGCCTGACCCTGACCCAGGGCGGCGGCACCCCCTACGGCGCCAGCCATGTGGCCGGCCACGACGGCCGCCGCGCGGTGGATGAACACGAGAAGGCCTTGGCCATGGCCCTGGGCAAACGCTTGGCCGAGGCTAGCCTCAAACTGGCGAGACCGCTATGAATCCCTGGATACGCCTGAGCCGTAATGGCACCCTGGCCGGCATGCTGGCCCTGTTCATCCTGTGCATCGTGTGGGAGGCCTGGCTGGCGCCGCTACGCCCAGGCTCGCTGCTGTGGATCAAGGCCCTGCCCCTGCTGCTCCCCCTGCCGGGCGTGCTGCGCGGCAAGCGCTACACCTACCAGTGGCTGAGCATGTATGTCCTGGCCTGGTTTATCGAAGGGGTGATGCGCAGTTGGGGTGACCGCGGCACCATGCAATACCTGGCCCTGGTTGAGACCTTTCTCAGCGTCTGGGTATTCTGTTGTACCGTGGTATATGCCCGATTGACCCGCCCCACACCGCAATGAACCCTTATCCACTGCTACGCCTGTTGTCCGCCGATCAGTTCCGCCCCGGCCCCGAGTTGGCCGAGGCACTGGGCGTCTCGCGCGCCAGCATTTCACTGGCACTGAAATCGGTGGCCGACCTGGGTGTCACCGTGCATACGGCCAAAAGCCGTGGCTACCGGCTGGACAAGCCCATAGACTGGCTGGAGGAGCGCAAGGTGGCCGAGCATCTGGGCACGCAGGCGCGCTATTTCGATCTGCGCCTGTTCGATGAGATCGACTCCACCAACACCGCCCTGATGCAGCAAGCCGGCCAGGGTGCGCCGGCCGGCCTGGTATTTGCCGCCGAGCACCAGACAGCCGGGCGCGGGCGGCGTGGTAGACGCTGGCAGGGCGAGCTAGGTGACGCCCTGATGTTCTCGCTGCTATGGCGCTTCAACCTGGGCGTGGCCGACCTGTCCGGCCTCAGCCTGGCCGTGGGCCTGGCCGTTGCCCGTGCGCTGGAAGGGCTGGGCCTCAGCGCCGCACGGCTCAAGTGGCCCAACGATATCGTGACCGAGCAAGGCGCCAAGCTGGGCGGCATCCTGATCGAACTGGCCGGGGAGGCACACGGCCCATCCACGGTAGTGATAGGCATAGGGCTCAACCTGCGGCTGTCCGATACGGTAAGGGGCAGTGTCGAACAGGCCGCCGAATCGCTGGCCATGCTGGGCTATGGCGGCGACCGCAACCGCCTGCTGGCAGCCCTGCTGGCCGAACTGGCGGTGCTGCTGCCCCAGTTCGAACAAGGTGGTTTTCTGCCCTTGCTGCCGCAATGGGAAGCACGCCACGCCATGCAGGGGGCACCGGCCCGCCTGCTGCTGCCCAATGGCGACAGCGTCGCTGGCACGGCGCTGGGCGTAGCCCCCGATGGCGCCCTGCGCTTTGCCACAGCCGAGGGCGAGCGCCGCGTCCATGCTGGCGAAATCAGCCTGCGGGGGGCGGCATGAGCGGCCCGGTACTGTTGCTGGACGCCGGCAACAGCCGGCTGAAATGGGCGCTGCTGGCGCCCCACGCCCCCTTGAGCTACCTGGCCGAGGGCAGCCAGGCCTACGATCAGCTGGCGCAGCTGCCGCTGGCCTTGGCCCACCACCCTGCGGTCAGCCACATACTGGGCTGCAATGTGGCCGGGCCGGCCATCGCCGAGCAACTGGCCGCCTGCTTGGCATTGCCCATAGACTGGCTGAAACCTACCGCTAACCAGGCCGGCCTCAGCAATCGCTACCGCGAACCAGCCCAGCTGGGGGCGGACCGCTGGGCGGCCATGCTGGGCGCCCGCAGCCTGGGCGCCAGCGATGCCATCGTGGTCATGGCAGGCACCGCCATGACGGTGGACGCTCTGACGGCGGAAGGGGTGTTCCTGGGCGGACTGATCGTGCCCGGCTACCGGCTGATGCGCCAGTCCCTGGCACAAGGCACAGCCGACCTGGGCCTGCCCGATGGCAGCACGGTGGATTTTCCCCAAGCCACCGGCGAAGCCATCGTCAATGGCGCGCTGCTGGCCCTGACCGGCGCCATCATGCAGATGCACGGCCGGCTGGAAAAGCACACCGGCCATGGCGCCCAGGTGTGGCTTTCGGGGGGCGATGCCAGCCTGTTGGCGCCCTTGTTGACGCCAATGCTGGCAACACGCCTGTCTGCCGTTGATAATCTGGTCCTGCGCGGCCTGGCCAAGTTGGCCAGCGATGCCTCGCCCAACTGGAATCCTGTCCCATGAAATGGCTGTTCTTCCTGTTACTGCTCGCCAATTTGCTGTTCTTCGGCTACACCCGGCTGGCAGAGCCGCAGCCGCCGCTTGATTGGCGTAACCGCGAAGTCAATGCCGCCAAGTTGCACATCGCCGAAGTCCTACCTGCCAGCCCCAGTGCAACCCCACCGGTTGACGCAGCGGCCGGGCCAGCAGCCGACACCCCGATGGTCGCCTCCGATACCCTCGAGGCGCAGGCGCCCGTGGCCGCCGAAGTCGCTGCTGCAGGCAAGGCCTGCTTTGCCTGGCGAGGCATACTCACCGAAGACCTGCCCAATGTCAGGAAGCGCGTGGCCGCCCTCAAGCTGGGTGGTGAAACCAGATTGGAAAGCAGTGGCGGCGAAGGCCCTGTGCGTTACTGGGTACTGATACCGCCACGCGGCACCACTGCCGACGCGCAAAAGAAAGCCGACGAACTGAAGACGCTGGGCGTGACCGATTTCTTCATCATCAACGACGACAAGCGCTACCTGAACGCCGTATCGCTAGGCCTGTTCTCGACCAAGGAAGCCGCCGAACGCCGGCTGGACAACCTGCGCCAGCAAGGGGTGCGTACCGCCATGCTGCGCGAACGCCGCGAAGGCGCACCTGTCAGCAACACCCTGCTGCTCAAGCAGGTCCCCAGCTCGGCCAAGACCCTGTTGAATCAGGCTGCGACCGCCTTCCGCGGCAGCACCATCACCAGCATAGGTTGCTGATACCCCTGCAGGCTGGCGCCGTCGGCACCGGCCTGCATCACTGCAGCTCCAGCCGCAGCACCTCGCCATCGGCGGCATCGGTCAGCAGATAGACCCAACCGTCCGGCCCCTGCCTTACGTCCCGCACCCGCCGCCCCAGCTCCATCAGCAGCTTCTCCTCGGCCACCACCCGCTCGCCGTCCAGGCTGAGCCGTGCCACATGCTGGCCACGCAAGGCGCCCACCAGCAAGCTGCCGCGCCAGCCTGGGTAGCGGTTGCCGGTATAGAAGGCCATGCCGGAAGGCGCGATGGACGGATCCCAGTAATGCTGTGGCTGCTCCATGCCGTCCTTGGCCGTCCCCTCGCCTATCTTGCCGCCGCCATAGTTGCGGCCATAGGTGATGACGGGCCAACCGTAGTTGCGCCCCGCCTTGGGGGTATTGATCTCATCGCCCCCCTGGGCACCGTGTTCGGCCGTCCATAGCTGGCCGCTTTGCGGGTGGATGGCCGCCCCCTGTACATTGCGGTGGCCCAGCGACCATATCTCAGGCTGATAGCCCGGCCGGCCGACAAAGGGGTTATCCGCCGGCACGCGGCCGTCGTCATGCAACCGCACCACCTTGCCCAGATGCTCCATGGGGTGCTGGGCGCGATCACGCTGAAAGCGCTCGCCCATGGCCAGGAAGAAACGCCCATCGAGCGCAAAGGCCAGGCGTGCGCCAAAATGATTGCCGCCAGCCACCTTGGGCTGCTGGCGGAACAGTACCTGAACGCCCTGCAGTTGCTCCCCCACCAGCTTGCCGCGCGCCACGGCGGTGCCGGCCAGGCTGGCCTGCTGGGGGTCGGGCTCGGCGTAGACAAGGTAAACCCATTGGTTGGTGGCAAAGGCCGGATGCAGCACCACATCGAGCAGACCGCCCTGGCCGCTGGCAAACACGGCTGGCACGCCTTTCAGCGGTGCCGATACGGCGCCATCCCTGGCCACCAGGCGCAGCCTGCCTGGCCGCTCGCTTACCAGCATGCGGCCATCGGGCAAGAAGGCCAGCCCCCATGGATGCTCCAGCCCACGCGCCACCGTCACCGCCTGTAGTTTGGTGGCGGCCTGCAAAGGTGCGGACTGCATAGGTGCCACCGGCACAGGCACGGCCGCAGTGGGCGTCTCCGCGCCATGGCAGGCCACCAGGGACAGCAGGCTGGTGATGATCAAGCTATTGCTGGCAGACAAGGTTGCGTCCTCCGTCAATAAGAGCGGCTAACAAAACCCAGCGTAGCGGCTCTAAGGCGCCGTGCATAGCGCCACACCCCACGCCATCCCCACCCGCCAGGGTAAGCTAGCGCTTCACGAACATCAGATCCCACACCCCATGGCCCAGGTTCAGGCCACGCTGCTCGAACTTGGTCAGCGGACGCCATTCCGGCCTTGGCGCATAGCCCTCTGCCGTATTGCGCAAGGCCGGATGGGCGCTCAGCACGTCCAGCATCTGCACGGCGTAGTCCTCCCAGTCCGTCGCCATATGCACATAGGCGCCCTGCTTGAGCCGGCTGACGATGCGATCCAGAAACTCGGGCTGCACCAGCCGGCGCTTCTGCTGCCGCTTCTTGGGCCAGGGGTCGGGGAAATACAGATGGAAGCCATCCAGGCTCTCCAGAGGCAGCATGTGCTCCACCACCTCGACAGCATCATGCCGTACCACGCGGATATTGCTCAGCTGTTTTTCGCTGATCAGCTTGAGCATATTACCCACCCCGGGGCCATGCACCTCGATGCCCAGGAAATCGGTATCGGGCCGCGTCTGGGCGATTTCCGCCGTTGCACCGCCCATGCCAAAACCGATTTCCAGCACCTTGGGCGCCTCCCTGCCAAAGGTCTGGGTCAGATCCAGCAGTTCATGTCGGTACTCCACCCCCCATTGCGGCATGCCCTCTTCCATGGCGCGAGTCTGCGCCTCGGAGAAATGCCCCTGGCGCAGCACGAAACTGCGGATATGGCGATGATGCGGATTGTCCAAGATGGGGCCTTTCTACTGCGAAATCAGGTTGGAACGAGTGTTCTGGGGCTAGCCGCTTCTTAGAGCGACTAGCAAAACCCAGCGTAGCGTTTCTGGCTAGGCGCGCGCAGCTGACAGTACGTGGGTACGGCAAGCTCGCACAACAACGCCAGAAGGGTTTTGTTAGCCGCTCTTTGCGCGCCTGGCCTTCAAGTGCTTGAGGTCGGCAATGACAATAAAGCTCAGTATCACCAGCAGACCCCAGGAACTGATTTTACCCCAGTGCACCAGCGTCCAGCCGGCGGCTTGCTCTGGATACTGCCAGGCGCGAAAAAACGTGGCGATGTTCTCGGCCAGCCAGACAAAGAAACCGATCAACACAAAGGCAATCGGCATGGGCATCCAGCGCGGTGTTGCCAGCGGATGGAAGTACACCCGGGTGCGCGCAAAGATCAGCACGGTGGCGCCTATCAGGAGCCAGCGCAGATCGGGCAGGAAGTGATGGGTGAAGAAGTTCAAATAGATGGCGGCACACAGGGGTAGGCTAAGCCAGTAGCTGGGGTAGCCAGTCAGTCGCAAGTCCATGATGCGCCAGGCCTGCGCCATATAGCTGGCCACGGCGGCGTACATGAAGCCACTATAGAGCGGCACACCCAGCACCTTGCTATAGGCGAACTCCGGGTAATGCCACGAGCCTATGGCCGGATGCGTCTTGAACACCTCCAGCGCAAAGCCCAGCAGATGGAACAGGCTGATGGTCTTGACCTCGTCCCAGCTCTCCAGCCGGGTAGCGATCAGCAAGCCCTGGATCAGCAACGCCGCCAGCAGGATGAAGTCGTAACGCGGCAATGGCCCCAGCGGCAGCTTGGTGGACAGGGCCAGCACCACGAAGAACGAGCCTGCAAATATGCAGGCGCGCGCCTCTTTCAGGCCAAACCACCAGAACTCGCGGCAAAACCGGGCGAAACCGCCCGGTGCAGGTAGTGCAGCAGCCTGACTCAAGCTCGCCTCAGCCTATCATGCCGGTAGTGGGCGAGCTGGGGCTGGCCGAGTAAAGCTTGCGCGGCATGCGCCCCGCCAGAAAGGCCTCGCGGCCGGCTTCCACGCCCTTGCGCATGGCGCTGGCCATCAGTACCGGGTGCTGTGCCGCCGCAATGGCGGTGTTCATCAGCACGCCGTCGCAACCCAGCTCCATGGCGATGGCGGCATCCGATGCCGTGCCCACGCCGGCATCGACGATCACCGGCACACGCGCCTGCTCGATGATGAGCTTGAGGTTCCAGGGGTTCAGTATGCCCATGCCCGAGCCTATCAGGCTGGCCAGCGGCATGACGGCGCAACAGCCTATCTCCTCCAGCTGCTTGGCGATGATGGGATCGTCCGAGGTGTAGACCATCACATCGAAGCCATCCTTCACCAGGGTTTCGGCCGCACGCAAGGTCTCCACCACATTGGGGTAGAGGCTGTGGGCGTCGCCCAGTACTTCCAGCTTCACCAGCTTATGTCCATCCAGCAGCTCGCGGGCCAGCCGCAGCGTACGTACTGCATCGTCGGCGCTGTAGCAGCCGGCCGTATTGGGCAGGTAGGTGAACTGGCTGGGTGGCAGGTAATCGAGCAGGCTGGGCGCCTGGGCATCCTGGCCGATATTGACCCGACGGATGGCGACAGTCACGATCTCCGCGCCCGAGGCATCAATGGCCGCGCGGGTCTCGGTGAAGTCCTTGTACTTGCCGGTACCCACCAGCAGGCGGGAGCCATAGACGCGGTCGGCAATCTGGAATGGAGCATCTTGCATGGGCTTGGTTATCCGTCAGTATAGGGCAGCCGGGAGCAGGCGCTCCATCAGGCGCACCCTGGGGTCTTTGCCAGACTGGGCGCAGAGGGCCCAGCCATGCTTCTGATAAAGGTATCGCGCCGGGCTGCCAGGCAGTCGGCCAGGTGGTGTTCCAGGTCTATGGTGGCAAACCGCAGCGGCTGATGCACTCAGCCGCCCCCTACTGCCACCACGATCTCCAGCCTGTCGCCGGCCAGCAGCAGCGTCTCACCATGCAGGCGCTTGGGCACGATTTCGCCGTTGCGCTCAATGGCAATACGGTGCCCCGTATGGCCCAGCCTATCCACCAACTGGGCCAGATTGAGATCGGGATCGAACTGGCGGGTTTCGCCGTTGAGGGTGATGGTAATCACGGTAAGGGGTGCGCAGAGCCGGTCAAGGCATTGATTCTAGCATTGCCCGGCCCATCGCCAGGATGGCTAAGTACCTGTTCAATATCTTTTCGCCAGCGGGCCGGCGCGAGGCGAAAAGACCTTGAACAGGCGCTAAGACTTCAGCCTGTGTATCCGCACCACGCTCTCCAACTGGCGCAGGGTCTGCATCACTCTGGCCAGGTGCTGGCGGTTTTCCACCTGTACGGTAAAGCTGATCTCGGTGTAACGATCGCCCTCGTGATCGCTATCCATGCGCACATTCTCGATATTGGCCGCCGCCTCCGAGATGGCGGCGGCAATCTGCGCCAGCACGCCACGCTCGTGCATGGCCAGTATCTTGATCTGCACGTCAAACAGCTTGCCGGCGGGGACATCCCACTCCACCTCCAGCATCTTCTCCGGGTCCACCTTGCCATGCCTGCCTACGACCTGTGGGCAGTCATGGGTATGGATGACCAGCCCCTGCCCCTGCTTGATCAAGCCGATGATAGGGTCGCCCGGTATGGGATTGCAGCAGCGGGAGAACTGCACCGCCACCCCCTCGGTACCGCGTATCAGGATAGGCCCGCTCTTGGCCTCGCCTTCGGTCAGCAGGCCGGCCAGCGTCAAGAGGCGCTGCGCCACCACCACACCGATACGCTTGCCCAGGCCGATGTCAGACAGTATCTCGTCACGCCGTGACGGGGCGTTTTCTTTGAGGTAGCGCTCCCAGGACTCGGGTGGCAACTCCACGCTCTGGTTCATCAAGGCCCGGGCGGCCTGGCTCAGCATGCGCTCACCCAGTTGCACCGATTCCTCATAGCGCATGGTCTTGAGGAAGTGCCGGATATGCGAGCGCGCCTTGCCCGTCACCACAAAGTTAAGCCAGTTGGGATTGGGCCGGGCCGTGGTGGCCGTAATGATCTCCACCTGGTCACCGGTCTTGATGGCGGTCCGCAGGGGCATCAGGTCGTAGTTGATGCGGGCGGCAATGCAGCGATTGCCGATGTCGGAGTGCACCGCATAGGCAAAATCCACTGCAGTGGACCCTTGCGGCAGGGTCAGTATCTTGCCCTTGGGGGTAAAGACATACACCTCGCCAGGGAACAGATCGACCTTGATATGCTCGAGGAATTCAACCGAATCCCCCGACATGGATTGGATCTCCAGCAGACTTTGCAGCCACTGGTGGGTTTTCTGCTGCACATCGCTGACGCCGTCGTCGCCGGATTTGTACATCCAGTGCGACGCCACGCCGGCCTGCGCCACCTTGTGCATATCGTGGGTGCGTATCTGCACCTCGATGGGCGTGCCATAGGGGCCGGACAGCGCCGTATGCAGGCTCTGGTAGCCATTGGGCTTGGGGATGGCGATATAGTCCTTGAACGTACCAGGGCGGGGCTTGTAGAGGCCGTGCAGGGCCCCCAGCACCAGGTAGCAGGTCGATACATCGCGGACAATGACACGGAAGCCGTAGATATCCAGCACCTCGGAGAAGCTCAGGTGCTTCTCCTGCATCTTGCGATAGATGCTGGCCAGGTGCTTTTCACGGCCATACACGGTGGCCTCTATCCTGGCGTCTTCCAGTTTTTGCTTGATGGCGTCCTGTATCTTGTTCACCACCTCGCGCCGATTGCCCCGCGCCGCCTTCAATGCCTTGCCCAGCACCTCGTAGCGCATGGGGTGCAGGTAGCGGAAACTCCAGTCCTCCAGCTCCTGATAGATGGCATGCAGGCCGATGCGGTTGGCGATGGGCGCGTAGATTTCCAGCGTCTCGGCGGCAATCCGCTTTTGCTTGTCCTCGCGCATGGCATCCAGCGTGCGCATATTGTGCAAGCGGTCGGCCAACTTCACCAGGATGACCCGCACATCGCGGGCCATGGCCATCAGCATCTTGCGGAAGTTCTCCGCCTGCGCCTCTTCCTTGCTCTGGAACTCCAGCTTCTCCAGCTTGGACAAGCCATCCACCAGCTCGGCGATAGGCTTGCCGAAGCGATCGGTCAGCTCCAGCTTGGTGACCCCGGTATCCTCCATGGTGTCATGCAGGAAGGCGGCCATCAGCGCCTGGGCATCCAGGTGATGATCAGCCAGGATATCGGCCACCGCCAGCGGGTGGGTGATATAGGGCTCGCCGCTCTTGCGGAACTGGGTCTTGTGGCACTCGGCGCTGAACAGGAAAGCCGTGCGCAGCAACGGCAGATCCTCGGGCTTCAGATAGCCCGATACCTTGGCGAACAGAACGTTCGCATCCCTCGCCACCAGTGCGGCGTACTCCTCGGGGACGGGGATGTCTTCGGCTATCAGCATGATGTAGGGTAGCTAGAGGGACAAAAAGCGGGCATAGCCCGCTTTTGTGCTGCCCTGCAACGCTTAGCTACGCGCCCGGTGCAGTATCTCGATACCGATCTTGCCCGCAGCCAGCTCACGCAGGGCCAGCACGGTGGGTTTGTCGCGACCCACCTGATCAACCAGCGGCGTGGAGCCATTGGCCAACTGGCGAGCGCGGTAGGCGGCCGTCAGGGTCAGGTCGAAACGGTTGGGGATACGGTCGAGGCAGTCTTCTACGGTAATACGGGCCATGGTCATTTACTCCGGTAAAACGGCCGGCATGGCGGCCGGCACGGGTTCTGTGATGCTCAGCCCTGCAGGCTGGCAATAAGGGACTGGTGCCGCTCGCTCTGGGCTGCCACCTTGCAGCGCTCAGCGCGGACGATACCGATGATGTCACGCACGGCCTGATCGATATGCTCGTTGACGATCACATAATCAAATTCGGCCAGGCGGGCGATCTCTTCGCGGGCGTTGGCCAGGCGGCGAACAATGGCGTCTTCGCTATCGGTACCCCGATTGCGCAAGCGCTGCTCCAGCACCTCGGCGCTGGGCGGCAGAATAAAGATGCCTATCTCGTCGCCAAAAATCTTGCGCACCTGCTGGGCGCCCTGTACATCTATCTCCAGCAGGATGTCCTGGCCCGCCGCCATCGCATCGGTAATCCACTTCTGCGATGTGCCGTAGAGATTGCCATGAACCTCGGCATGCTCCAGAAACTCGCCACGGCTTACCATGGCGAGGAACTCCTCGCGGCTGACGAAATGGTAGTCGCGACCATCCTGCTCACCATCGCGCGGCGCGCGGCTGGTAAAGGAAACAGACAGTTGCACCTTGGCATCTGCGGCCAACAGCCCCCGCACCAAGGTGGCCTTGCCGGCACCCGAAGGCCCAGCCACGACGAAAAGCTTGCCTTTGCTCATAGCACTATCTCATTGATTCAAACGGCCTCGCGCCAGCGTAACACAAACCACCCCTCGCCCGCATGCACAGTGGGCAGTATAGCCCCCAACCACCCCGCGTCACGCCCAGGTTCAACCCAGGCAAAAGGCCAAGTTCAAGCCCTATGCGCATCCGTAGGCATGGACGGCACAACCAAGTCGCGGTGGGGCGGGCCATAGGCCTGATGAATAGCACGGTACTTCAGTGATGCCGGTAACCGATACCGACTGCGGTGCTTAGCTGCGCTTGAATACCATTCCCTCACGGATCAGCGCCGAAACCACCCTACCCGTACAAAACCACCAAGGTCCACGAACGCCAGCGAGGCTCCCCCTGCGGCGGCAGGGGGCGGGGGGATGGGCTAGATCAGGGGAATAGTGATGATGGCCCAGCCGCTGCCACTTTCCATCAAAGCCTGGGCTCTGCCCGGGCCTGCCGCGATCGCCATCACCCAAACCCCCTGGCCATCATTCAATATTCTGCACCTGCTCCCGCATCTGCTCGATCAGCACCTTCAACTCCAGCGAGGCCTGCGAGGTCTCTACCGCCACCGACTTGGAGCCCAGGGTATTGGCCTCGCGATGCAGTTCCTGCATCAGGAAGTCCAGGCGCTTGCCGACCGCTCCACCGGTCTTGAGGATGCGACGCAGCTCAACGATATGGGTGCTGAGGCGGGTCAGCTCTTCCGCCACGTCGATCTTCTGGGCGAACAAGGCCACTTCCTGGCGCACCCGGTCATCGTCGGCACTACCCAGTGCCTCGACCAGCCGCAGCTTCAGCTTCTCGTCATAGGCGGCCACGATGGTGGGCAGGCGTGGCTGCACTTCGGTGACGATGGTCTCGATCTTGGCGATGCGCTCCAGCATGGAATCCGCCAGCTTGGCGCCTTCGCGGCCACGGGTGGCGGCGAAATCGGCCAGCGCGATATCCAGCAGTTCCAACGCGGTCTGCTGCATAGCCTCCGGCGTCACCGAATCGGTTGCCAGCACACCAGGCCAACGCAGCAGTTCACCCATCTTCAGGTCACCTGCCTGGGGGGCGATATCACGTGCCTGTTGCGATAGCGCCACCAATTGCGCCAGCAGGCCGGTATTCAACTGCAGCCGCGGCTGGGTCTCGGCGCGGGCCGAGAACCCGACGCGGCAATCCAGCTTGCCACGCGACACCTTGCCGGCCAGCTTCTCCCGCAACTGGTTCTCGATCAGCCGCAGCTCTTCAGGCAGGCGCAGGTTGAGATCGAGAAAACGGTGGTTCACCGCCCGCAATTCCACGCTCAACAGGCCACCGGCCAACTCTCGGGTAGCGACGGCGTAGCCAGTCATGCTCAGTATCATGGGGTCTCCGGAATGCTGTGGATAAGACGGTTTGATGCAGGACAAAGCAGGCTAAGCTGCAATGCGCTTTGACATTGTGACGGCCCAAAACCACAATTGACACAACAACTCACATGTCATTTCATTGCCTTACTGGCAATATGGCGGGCAGCGGTCCAAAAACAGGCCGCCAATCTTACCACACGCGCCAAGACGCCTATCGATGCCACCACCCAGTAACTTCCCGCTAGCGCGCGGCTACCAGCTGCTCAATTACACCATCGTCAAGCAATTGTCGGCTGGCGGGTTCTCTATCGTCTATCTCGCGCACGACGATACCGACCAGCCGGTGGCCATCAAGGAATACCTGCCCAACGCGCTCGCCCTACGCAGCGAGGGTGAGCGGGTGATGGCCACCTCGGCCGACAACCTGGCGCTGTTCCGGCACGGCATGAAGTGCTTTTTCGAGGAAGGCAAGACCCTGGCGCAGATACGCCACCCCAATATCGTCAAGGTGGTGAATTTCTTCCGCGCCAACGAGACCGTGTACATGGTCATGGAATACGAGCGGGGCAGGACGCTGCAGAAAGAAATCCAGCTGACCGAAGGCGGCGTGAAGGAGAACATGATCCTCTACGTCTTCGCCCACCTGCTCAACGGCTTGCGCGAAGTGCACCTGCACAAGATGCTGCACCTCGATATCAAGCCGGCGAACATCTACATACGGCGCGACGGCAGCCCGGTGCTGCTGGACTTCGGTTCTGCCCGCGAGGCGCTGAACCAGTCGGCGCTGAGCAAGTTCACTCCCATGTACACCCCAGGCTTTGCCTCGCCCGAGCAATATGCCGATCGCGAGAAGCTGGGGCCCTGGAGTGACATCTACAGCGTGGGGGCCAGCATATTTGCCTGCATGAGCGGACTGGCGCCGCAGGCGGCCGACCAGCGTGCCAAGGAAGACAAATACCAGTCGGTCAAGAAAATGTGGGCTGGCCGTTATTCGGCCAGCTTGTTGGAACTGGTTGACTGGTGCCTGGAACTGGACCCGTTGGCCCGTCCGCAAAGCGTACGCGACGTACAAAAAGCCTTGGTTGAAACGGCCAGTGAGCCGCAACCAAAACCAGGCAAGGGCCTGCTGGCCGGCCTGAAAGGCAACCTGGCGCGGTTGACCCGCCTAGGCAGCAGCAAAGGAGAACAAAAATGAAATTCACGATATTCCAGGAAACCCGCCGGGGGGCGCGCCAGTACAACCAGGACCGCATGTGCTATTCCTACAGCCGCGATTCGCTGCTGATGGTGGTAGCCGACGGAATGGGCGGTCATTTGCATGGCGAAGTGGCAGCGCAGATCACGGTCGAACTGATGGCCGAGCTGTTCCAGAAGAAAGCCAAGCCCACCATCCAGAACCCACACCAATTCATTGCAGATGGCTGCATGAAGTGCCATGACGCCATCTTCAACTATGCCGCCAACCACAGCCTGTTGGAGACGCCCCGCACCACCGTGGTGGCCGCCATCATCCAGGATGGCATGCTGTACTGGGCCCATGTGGGTGACTCCCGCCTATACCTGATACGCAACAGCCAGGTCGCCGCCCGCACGCGCGATCACTCCAAGGTACAGCAGATGGTGGACATGGGCCGTATCACAGCCGAGGAAGCCGAACGCCACCCGGAGAAGAACAAGATCTACAACTGCCTGGGCTCGATGTTCCCGCCCGAGGTGGAGATTGGCGGCAAAGTACCGCTGGTCGACGGCGACACCGTGCTGCTCTGCACCGACGGCCTGTGGGGCTGCGTCACCCAGGGCGAGCTGGAGCAGATGATGACCGGCTACCCGGTGCTGTATGCCCTGCCCCAGTTGCTGGACCGGGCCGAGGCCCGTGGCGGCATACATGGCGACAACCTGACCGGCGTTGCCATCAACTGGCACGAAGAGGACGACCACGCCACGGCCGACAGCCTGTCAACCAAGAAGCTGTCCGATGGCGAAGTGACCACCCGGCTCAATACCCTGGCATCCGACAAGGCCTTGAAGGAAAACAAGGAAGTCACCGAGGCCGACATCGAAGCCGCCATCAACGAAATACAGGCCGCCATCAACAAGTACTCCCGCTAGGGCAGATCGATCCCGACCGGGCAGACGGTTAGCGCCAGGGAAACCCCTGGTGCTAGTCCGTACCCCCCATCACCGAAGCAAGAGCCTGCTTAAGGTCTTTGCGCCTCACGCCGGCGCCACCACCAGCCCATGCCCAGCCCCAGCGCTGCCAGCAGCAATGCCGCCGTATTGCCCCACAACAGGTAAGGCGTGTTGCCCTGCATACCTTGCACCATGGCGTAGAGCGTACCCTCGATCCGCTCGGGCAACCGTGCTTGGTAATGGCCATCTGGTGTAATGGCCGCCGTGGTGCCGCTATTGGTGGCCCGCAACATTGGCCGCCCTGTCTCCAGCGCCCGTGCCTGCGATATCTGCCCATGCTGTGCCAACGCCACCGAGCCATCGAACCAGGCCAGATTGGAGAGATTCAGCAGGATGGTGGCCTGGCGGGCATTGGGCAGCAATTCCTCGCCAAATACGTCTTCGTAGCAGATATGCGCGGCTATCCGCTGGTCGCGCACCTTTAGCGGTGCCTGCTGCGGGCCGCCCGAACTGAAATCGGCCAGTGGCATGTTCAACAGATTGTCGTAGACCCAGGCCAGTAGCGGCCGCATGGGTACATATTCGCCAAACGGCACCAGATGGGCCTTGTAGTTGGCAGGCCGCTCCGGGTCGCTCAGCAACACGGCGCCGTTGTAGTAACGCTGGCTGCGCACATCCAGCCGCGGTACGCCGCCTATCAAGGCCGCCTGCTGGGCCGCCACATGGGCCAGCATGCCATCCAGCACCTCCGGGAAATAGCCGTCCATATCGTGCAGAAAGATAGGAAAGGCGGTTTCCGGCATCACGATCAGATCGGCCTTGGCCTTGCCAACAAGCTGGTAATAGGTGTCGAGGTTGTAGGCCAGATCCTCGGCGCCCCATTTGCGGTTCTGCGGAATGGCACCTTGCAGCAGCGCCACCTTGAGCGGCTTGCCACTGGGCTCGGTCCATGCCACCTGCTTGAGGCCATAGCCCAGGCCACCCAGCAACAGCACTCCGGCCAGCGCCAGACCATCGACCCGATCAAAACGCCTACCCATCAACCAGGCGGCAATGCCGCCCACCAGGGCAATCAGGCCACTGACGCCATAGATACCAATCAAGGGGGCGTAGCCTGCCAGCGGGCCATCGGGTATTTGGCTGTAACCAACGGCCGCCCAGGGAAAGCCAGTGAACACCCAGCCGCGCAGCCATTCGGCCAGCAGCCATAGGGCCGGCAGCAGGCACAGCAGCAGGGCGGCGCGGGATTGCCCGGCCAGCCGCTTGCCGGCCCAAGCCGTCAGGGCGGGGTACAGGGCCAGAAAGGCGGCCAACAGCAAGACCGCCAGCGCCGCCAACGGCGCGGGCATGCCGCCATAGGTATGCAGGCTGATGAAGATCCAATGTATGGTGCCGGTGAAATAGCCCAGACCCCAGGCCCAGCCTATATAGGCCGCTCGCCTGGGCGTGGGCGCAACGTCGATCAGGCCAAACAGCAGGGCCAGCGACAACGGCAGCAAGGGCCAGAACGAGAACGGCGCAAAGCCGAACACGGCAATGCCGCCTATCAGGGCAGGCGGCAGCGCCCGGCCAAGCAGCCGGGCGGCGGTGGTGAGGCGGCTCACGTCTCGTCCGAGGCGGCTTCGCGCTCGACCAGCAAGGAATAAACACGGCGGCTGTCGGCACGTATCACACGGAAGTGATAGCCCTCGATACTGATGGCGTCGCCCCGCTTGGGCACCCGGCCAAACTCGGTCACCACCAGGCCACCGACGGTGTCGATGCCATCGGGTTGGTAAGCGCTGCCCAGGGCGATATTGAGGTCGCCCACCAGGGTAGTCGCCTTGACCCGCCAGCGCCCCTGCTTGTCCGGGCGGATATTGTCCTCGGTCTCATCGAAATCGTACTCGTCTTCAATATCGCCAACGATCTGCTCGACCACGTCCTCTATGGTGACCAGACCCGCCACGCCACCATACTCGTCCACCACAATGGCCATATGGTTGCGGTTGGCACGGAACTCCTTGAGCAGCACATTGAGACGCTTGGATTCAGGTATGAACACGGCCGGCCGCAGCATGGGCCGCAGGGCAAACTGCTGGCTCACGTAATAGCGCAGCAGATCCTTGGCCAGCAGTATGCCGACGATATTGTCCTTGCTGCCCTCGTACACCGGGAAACGCGAGTGGGCCGTATCGATGACGTAGGGTATGAAATCCTCGGGCGGGGTGGCGATATCGATCGCATCCATCTGCGAGCGGGGCACCATCACATCGCGCACCTGCAGGTCACCTACCTGCAGCACGCCCTCTATCATCTCGAGTGCGTCGGCATCGAGCAGATGGCGTTCGAACGCCGAATGCAGTAGCTCCACCAGTTCCTGCCGGTCTTCCGGCTCACGCAGGAGGAAGGCGGTCAGGCGCTCCAGCCAGTTGGGTTTATGGTCGTTATTCGGCTTGGGCGATCGACTAGAGGGTAAGTCCATGAGGCAATAGGAAAAATGACAATGGGGGGATTATAGCCGGCTCTGCCGGCTGTGTTCTTACATTACGGTTTCGTAGAATTCAATAGGCAAGCCGTCAGGATCACGGCAAAAGGTGTAGCGGGCGCCCGTATATTCGTCCACCCGCAGCGGCTCGCAGGCTATCCCGAACTGTGCCAGCCGCTGCAGCAGGGGCGCCATTGCCGTCACCCGCAATGCCAGGTGGCGCAAGCCTTGCGCCTCGGGTTGGCTGGCGCGGGGCGGCGCCGCCGGGAAAGTGAACAACTCCAGCTGACCGCCATCGGGCAACTGCACATCCACCTTCCAGGAATCACGCGCTGCACGATAATGCGCCGCCATCTCGCGGCCACCCAGCACCTCGCAATAGAAGCGCCGCGCCGCTGCCAGATCGGTCACGATGATGGCAACGTGGTGCAGGCCGACTATCATATCGCCACGCTCTCAGGCAGAGTCATGCATAGCAACTCGGCCTTGCCATGCGTACTGCAGGCACGTGCAAAGTCCAACACCTCGTTTTCGTCCTCACCCGGGTGGCTGGAGGTGAGCGCGAACAATTCGACATCACGGCCTGTCTCTATCATCACCCAATCCAGTGCTTCTTCCCAGGCGGCACAATCAATGCCATGGAAGCAGCACAAGGCAGGGAGCCGATCCGCCAGCAGGCGTAAGGCAGGCTCGTACGCCACCGTATACGGGCAAAGCGTGCGGATCACGACGGCAAGCGAGGCCACCTCAGCCTCGCCCTCACGCCTCGTCCGGCGCACCCTTCTCGCTCAGATAGGGATCGGGATAGCCCAGGCTTTGCAGGATGGCAGTTTCCAGGGCCTCCATGGCCTCGGCCTCCACCTCGTCCATATGGTCATAGCCCTGCAGATGCAGCACGCCATGCACCACCAAATGGGCCCAGTGCGCCTCCAGGGTCTTGCCCTGCTCCAGTGCCTCGCGCTCGACCACCGGTGCGCACAGCACCAGGTCGCCCATCATGATGTCATCCATGCCCGGCATGGCTTCGCCCTCATTGAAGGCAAAGCTCAGCACATTAGTCGCATAGTCCTTGCTGCGATAGTCGCGGTTCAGCGCACGGCCTTCGGCTTCGTCCACCACCCGCAGGGTCAGCGAGGCATCGAGGCCAGCCTCCAGCGCGGCGGCAGCCCAGAGGCGCAGCAGCTTCTTGCCGGGCGTGCCCTTGGGGCGCACACCATACTGCACTGCCAGGTCCAGCGAGCCCTCGCGGTCCGCACCCAGCACCGACAGGTCAACCGGGTCGCGCTCAACTTCGATACGCACGGCATTGGCCGCACCCGGGCGCAGCACCAGCCGCGCCGGCGCATGATCCTCGGCCGGCGTGCCGATCAGCAGTCCGTCCTGCTCATCGAGCAGCACCTGCAGCTCGCTGCCGTCGGCCAGCACTATGCGCAACGCCTCAGCCTTGACCCGCTTTTGCTTGCCATCGGCATCGACAGCATAGACTTCTGGCTTACTCATCGTTCTTTTCCTTGGCGCGATCGCGCTTTTCATAGGCATCGACTATCTTTTGCACCAATGGGTGCCGCACCACATCGTCGCTCTTGAAGTAGTGCAGGGCAATGCCGCGCACATTCTGCAGCACGTGCTGGGCGTCGATCAGGCCGGACTTCTGGTGGCGCTGCAGATCGATCTGCGTTACGTCGCCGGTGACCACGGCCTTGGAACCAAAGCCGATACGGGTCAGAAACATCTTCATCTGCTCGGGCGTGGTGTTCTGCGCTTCGTCCAGGATGATGAAGGCGTGATTGAGGGTACGGCCACGCATAAAGGCCAGCGGCGCTACCTCGATGATGCCGCGCTCGAACAGCTTGGTGACCTTGTCAAACCCCATCAGGTCGTAGAGCGCGTCGTAAAGCGGGCGCAGATAGGGATCGACCTTCTGCACCAGGTCGCCCGGCAGGAACCCCAGCCGCTCACCGGCCTCCACCGCCGGCCGTACCAGTACCAGCCGCTTGACCAGGTCGCGCTCCAGCGCATCGACCGCGCTGGCAACGGCCAGATAGGTCTTGCCGGTACCGGCAGGGCCGATACCGAAAGTGATATCGTGTTCCTGTATGGCCTTGAGGTAGTGATTCTGCCTGGGCGTACGGCCACGCAGATCGGCGCGCTTGGTCAGCAGCACCGGCATGCCATCTTCACCAGCCACCAGGGCGTCTGTCGGATGCGCCACCTCGATCAAGCCCAGCTGTATCTCTTCGACATCGATGGGTCGGCGCGATATGGCATAGAAGCGCTCCAGCAACTCGGTTGCCAGCTTGGTCTGCGCCACCCGGCCGGAGATGCTGAAATGCTCGCCACGGCGGGCGATATCGACTTCCAGGCCGTTTTCTATCTGGCGCAGGTTTTCATCGAGGGCACCACACAGATTGGCCAGTCGGCCGTTGTCTACAGGTTCAAAACTGATTTCACGGGTAGCGTGACGGGTGCTCATGGCGTGAGGCGTTTCTCATGGCTGCGTTGCGGATGGCCAATGATACGGCGATAACCCATGCTTTCGTAGAAATGCATGGCCGGCTCGGCATTGGTATACAGCACCAGGCGCTTGAAATGCTGGCGGGCGTGCTGTTCGATGGCGCCGATCAGGGCATGGCCCACGCCGTGGCTACGGGCCTCGGGATGCACATACACCCGCCGCACCCGCCCCAGCGTATCGTCATCGCAGTCGCGGTTGATCCCCGCCACCCCCACCAGCCGGTCCGCCATCCAGACAGCCAGAAAGGCTTCGCCCTCCTGGTCAAAACGGTTATCGCCACAGCGCCAGTCATCGATCAGGCGGCGCAGAAAGCGGAAGCCCTCGGCCTCGCCCAGCACACAGAGTGCCTCTACGCCCTCGGGCAGATCGGCCACCGGCACAATCTGCACCGGCGCCTCGCTACCGATCTCTACGGTAGGCATCATGCGCTGACGGTCTCGCGCGTCACAATCTCGCCACGCAGGCTATGCGGCATGGCCTCGGTGATCAGCACTTCGGTGAACTGATTGATCAGGCGGGCATGGCCGGCGAAGTTGACGATGCGGTTGTTGTCGGTGCGACCCGCCAGCTCACTGGCATCCTTGCGGGCGTGGCCCTCTACCAGCACGCGCTGCACCGTGCCCACCATGCGGCGGTTCTCTTCCTGGGCGAACGCCTCGATACGGGCCTGCAGCCGCATCAGGCGCTTGACCTTGTCCTCATGGCTTACGTCATCTGGCAGATCGGCAGCCGGCGTACCAGGGCGGCGGCTGTAGATAAAGCTGAAGCTGGCGTCAAAACGGACATCCTCAATCAGCTTCATGGTGCGCTCGAAGTCCTCATCCGTCTCGCCGGGGAAGCCGACGATAAAGTCGGACGACAGGCAGATATCGGGACGTGCCTCGCGCAGCTTGCGCACGATGGCCTTGAATTCCAGGGTGGTGTAGCCGCGCTTCATGTTCACCAGTACCCGATCAGACCCAGCCTGCACCGGCAGGTGCAGATGCGATACCAGCTTGGGCAGGTTGCGGTAGCAATCGATCAGCCGCTGGGTCATTTCCTTGGGGTGGCTGGTGGTATAGCGAATGCGCTCGATACCGGGTATCTCGTGCACATATTCCAGCAGCAGCGCAAAGTCGGCGATCTCGCCGTCTTCCATCTTGCCCAGGTAGGCATTGACGTTCTGCCCCAGCAGGGTGACTTCCTTGACGCCTTGCTGGGCCAGACCCGCCACCTCGACCAGCACATCCTCGAACGGCCGGCTGACTTCCTGGCCACGGGTGTAAGGCACCACGCAGAATGAACAGAACTTGGAACAGCCTTCCATGATGGAGACAAAGGCAGTGCCGCCTTCAACCCGCGCCGGCGGCAAATGGTCGAACTTCTCGATCTCGGGGAAGGAGATATCCACTTGGGAAGTACCACTGGCGCGCCGCTGGGCAATCAGCTCAGGCAAACGGTGCAGGGTCTGCGGGCCGAATACCAGGTCCACGAAGGGCGCCCGCTTGACGATGGCCTCACCCTCCTGCGAAGCAACACAGCCGCCCACGCCTATCAGCAGATTGGGATTCTGCAGCTTGAGTTCGCGCACCCTGCCCAGGTCGGAAAACACCTTTTCCTGTGCCTTTTCGCGCACCGAGCAGGTGTTGAACAGGATGACATCGGCCTCCTCGGGATTATCGGTCTTGGTCAGACCCTCCGACGCGTTGAGCACATCCACCATCTTGTCCGAGTCGTACTCGTTCATCTGGCAGCCGAAGGTTTTGATGAAGACTTTCTTGCTCACGATAATCCGCCTTGAAATCAAGCCCTTAGTTTACGCCAATCACCACGGCGCGCGCATAAGGCAAAAGCCCGCTGCCTTACGGCAACGGGCTTTAAAAACCTGGTGGCTATGACTGGACTTGAACCAGTGACCCCAGCATTATGAGTGCTGTGCTCTAACCAGCTGAGCTACATAGCCAACGAAGAGGGCGTGATTATCCGCAGCGCCCCGCTATTCGTCAAGCGCCACGCGCAAATCTTTTCAGACGGCTATAAGCCGCCCGAGCGATCATCCCGGCCAAAGCCTGCCAGCAAGCCCGGCAGCGCCAAGTTGCGCGAGAAGGCGATAACCTTGAACAGCTCGCCCATCTCGGCCGGCCCCACCAGCTTCTGCGCCGCTGCCGCCGCCCTGAAGTAGTCCTGGCTCTGGCTGTCCATCCCGGCCATGCATTCCAGCAGGCCGGCATCCAGCAGGAATGCACCCTGGGCCGTATAACCCTCCAGCTGCCAGCCTGCCGCATCGCCAGCGCGCCAGATGGCCGAGAAATCCACATGCGTGGTGATGTCTTCCAGGCCCGGCAGATGGAACGGGTCGTCGTGGCTATGGTGACGGTAGTGGCACATCAGGGTGCCCTTGTGCCGTTGCGGGTGGTAGTACTCGCTTGCCACAAAGCCATAGTCCGGCAAGATCAAGGCACCCTGCCTGGTAGCCTCTGCCAGACTGGCCACAAAGCCACAGGCCTCAGGCTGTATCTCGGTCAGATAGCCATCCGGCAGGCCAGCGGTAGCGATATGCGCCACCACGGCGGCATCGGCCAGCGGCCTATCCTCCCAGGCCAATCCTGCGCGCCAGCACACACCGCGCTCCCACCACATGCCCCCTTGCCAGCGGACTAGCCGGCATGGCATGGCATCGAGCACCTCGTTGCCGACGATGGCGCCGACAAACGCCTGCGGCAGCGCAGTCAGCCAGCTCACCCGCGCCAGCAAGGCGGGCTCGGCGGCCAGCGTCTCGCGCTGGCGTTGCGCCAGTTCGGCCGATAATTCCAGTATCAGATAGCGCGCCGGCAACTGCCCCAGCGCAGCCAGCGCCTGCAGCATATCCAGCGCCAGCCTGCCAGAGCCCGCCCCCACCTCAAGCACATCGCCGCCGCACTGCTGTAGCACCTGGGCCACGGGCCGGGCCAGGCACTGGGCAAACAGCGGCGACAACTCCGGCGCCGTGATGAAGTCCCCGGCTGCGCCGAACTTGCGGCTACCGCCGCTGTAGTAACCCAGGCCAGGGGCGTACAGGGCCAGCCGCATATAGTCGGCAAAAGGCAGCCAGCCGCCAGCCTGGGTCAGTTCATGCTGTATCAGCTGCAGCAGGGCCTGGCTGGCGGCCTGTTGCGCAGCGCTGGGCGCGGGAAGGGAGGTCATGTGCTAGATTCGATGCCATCAGAGAACACGCAGTTTAACGAGGGTGCATCATGCAGGGCAAAGTGGCATTGGTAACCGGTGGCGCCAAGCGGGTAGGCGCCAGCATCGTACGGCGGCTGCATGGCGCCGGCTGGAACATCATGCTGCATTACCGCAGCTCCAGCACCGAGGCGCGCGCACTGGCCGCCGCACTCAACCTGCAGCGCAGCGGCAGCGTCGCACTGGCCCAGGCCGACCTGCTCAATATCGCCGGCCTGCCCACCCTTGTACAGCAGACACTGCAGCAATTCGGCAGGCTGGATGCCCTGGTCAACAATGCCTCCAGCTTCTTCCCCACCCGCGTGGGCGATATCAACGAAGACAACTGGGCCGACCTGATAGGCAGCAACGTCAAAGCCCCCCTGTTCCTGGCGCAGGCCGCCGCGCCCGAGCTGAAGAAAACCCATGGCTGCATCGTCAGCATCGCCGACATCCATATCGAGCGCCCCATGCGCGACCATGTGGTCTACACCATAGGCAAAGCCGGCCTTGCCGCCATGACACGGGCACTGGCGCGCGATCTGGCGCCCGAAGTCAGGGTCAATGCGGTGGCGCCTGGCGCCAATGTCTGGCCCGATGCGGACTCGGTGTTTGATGAGCTGCATCGCCAGCGCATCGTCGGCAGCATCCCGCTCAAGCGCGTGGGCGAACCAGACGATCTGGCCCGTACGATCCAGTTCCTGATCGAGGATGCCCCCTATATCACCGGCCAGATCATCAACGTGGACGGCGGCCGTAGCGTATACCTCTGATTTGCCAGGGTGGGCGGCCATGCTGATTTTCGTGCAAGCAGACGGCGCCAAGGCAAAAAACCCTGTAAAATCACGCCCTTTCGCATTTCAGGGTGGCCAATATGGACGCCGTAGTACAGAAGCCGGCACTGACCGACGCCGAGCAAAAAGCCAAATACAACTTCGACAAGCTGGCCAAGCGCCTGCGCCATGGCGTGGGTGACGCCATCGACGACTTCGGCATGATAGAAGCCGGCGACCGCATCATGGTCTGCCTGTCCGGCGGCAAGGACAGCTACACCATGCTGGATATCCTGCTGAGTCTGCAAAAGAGCGCGCCGATTGATTTCGAGCTGATTGCCGTCAATCTGGATCAAAAACAGCCCGGTTTTCCCGAGCACGTGCTGCCCGCCTATCTGGACAAGCTGGGCGTGCCTTACAAGATCGTCGAGGAAGATACCTACTCCATCGTCAAGCGCGTGGTGCCCGAGGGCAAGACCACCTGCGGCCTGTGCTCGCGCCTGCGGCGCGGCATCCTGTACCGGGTTGCCGACGAACTGGGCTGTACCAAGATCGCGCTGGGCCACCATCGCGACGACATACTGGAAACCCTGTTCCTCAACATGTTCCACGGCGGCCGCCTGAAGGCCATGCCGCCCAAGCTGGTGAGCGACGATGGCCGCCATATGGTGATACGCCCGCTGGCCTACTGCCGCGAGAAGGACATCGAACGCTACGCCGAACTGCGCGCCTTCCCCATCATTCCCTGCAATCTGTGCGGCTCGCAGACCAATCTGCAGCGCGTGGTGGTGGGCGATATGCTGCGCGACTGGGACAAGCGCTTTCCCGGCAGGCTGGAGAGCATGTTCCGCTCCCTGCAGCATGTCGTGCCTTCGCACCTAGCCGACCCCCAGCGCTTCGACTTCAAGGGACTCAAGACGCAGGACACCCCTTTCGAAGATGGCGATACCGCCTTCGATGCACTGGAATTGCCGCCGCAGCCGCCCGAGGGCAGCTTACGCGGCATCAGCATCATGGATAGCCGCGACAAGCTGGAAGGGTGTCATTGATGCGGCGCTTCGGTAAGCGCGTGCACAAATCGCCGCACGAGGAGGTCGTGGTCGACGTCAGCGAGAAGGACGGCATACGATCGCTGCACCTGGGCTCGGAGGCCATCCAGAGCTCCATGCGGGTGCGCGACCCCTATGAGCTGGTGCTGGGCTACAGCCGCTGCATGTTCTCCTTCCTGCTGTTCCGCGAGCCACCGCGCAATATGCTGATGGTGGGCCTGGGCGGGGGCTCCATCGCCAAGTTCGCCTACAAGCACCTGCCCGAGACCCGCATCGTCGTGGTCGAACTATTGCCCCAGATCGTAAGCGTCGCCCGCTCCATGTTCTTCCTGCCGCCGGACGATGAACGGCTGCAGGTCATCGTCGGCGACGGTGCAGACCATATCGAAAACATGGTCAATCCGGTGGATGTGATCATGCTGGACGCCTACGGCGCCACCGGCATCGCCGAACCGCTGTCCACCGAGGACTTCTTTGGCCGTTGCCGCGATCACCTGACGGCAGAGGGCGTGCTGATGGTCAATCTGTGGGGTTCGGACTCGCGCTTCAATGCCTATGTGGACAGGCTCAGCCGTGCATTTGATGGCCTGGTGCTGTGCCTGCCCGCCCGCCAGCGCGGCAATGTCACCGCGCTGTGCTTCAAGCGGGGCTGCAACAGCCCAACCTGGTCGGCGCTGACCGAGAAGGCGCTGGAGCTGGAGCAACGCTACCCGCTGGAGTTCGCCGAGTTCGCCAGCGACCTGAGCCGCATGAATGTGCACAACGACCGTCGGCTATTGATATAGCAGGAATTTTTCCAGCCAGGCGCAAGCCCCCGCCAACTTGCTGCAAAGCAGCATCAGCCTTTGCTTTCCATCACCGTGCCGATGTGAAAAAATCAAGACAACTTAACGATTTCCTACGGTGATATCCATGCTCGATCGAGACGGTTATCGCCCCAACGTTGGCATCATTATCTGCAACGACAAAAACCAGGTTTTTTGGGGCAAACGTGTTCGCGAACATTCCTGGCAGTTCCCGCAGGGCGGCATCAAGTCGGGCGAAACGCCCGAACAGGCCATGTTTCGTGAGCTGATGGAAGAAACCGGGCTCAAGCCCGAACATGTCCGCATCCTGGGGCGCACCCGGGACTGGCTGCGCTATGACGTGCCCACCCATTGGGTGCGGCGGGAGTGGCGCGGCACCTATCGCGGCCAGAAGCAGATCTGGTTTCTGCTGCGGCTGGTCGGCCGTGAGTGCGATGTCTGCCTGCGGGCTTCGCACCACCCGGAGTTTGATGCCTGGCGCTGGAATGAATACTGGGCGCCGCTGGAGGCCGTGATCGAGTTCAAGCGCGGCGTCTACGAGCAGGCACTGTCTGAACTGGCACGTTTCCTGACACCCAATCCTCGCCAAAAAACACTTCCACGACAACAAGAAGCACCACGCTGACTATACTCCTCGCTGAAACGCATCTCGGCAGCTAGTATTCAGCTGCCGTTAGGCTTACACGGATTATATTGGCCCTTTGAATGCAATCGTGGTCTTGGTTGCGCCGCACAATAACGGTAGCATTGGCAGATGCGACAACAAATACTCGTTACCGGGGGAGCCGGCTACATAGGCAGTCATACCTGTGTGGAACTGCTAGCTGCAGGCTACGACCTGGTCGTCGTCGATAATTTCTCCAACAGCAAACCGGCTGTGCTGGATCGCGTTGCCGCCATTGCCGGCCGCGCGATGGTCTGGCACGAGGGCGATCTACGTGATCGTGGCTTGCTCCAGCGCCTTTTCGACAAACACCCGTTCGCGGGTGTGTTGCATTGCGCCGGCGTCAAATCCATCTCCGAAGCCCAGCAGTTCCCCCTCAAGTACTACCAGCATAATCTCGAAGCCAGCCTGACCCTGCTCGACGTCATGGCGCGGCACAATGTACGCCGGCTGGTATTCAGCTCCTCAGCGACCGTCTATGGCGAGGCCGCCCGCGTGCCTTACCGCGAAGAAGCACCGGTGGCGCCCAACACCGTCTACGGTCGCAGCAAGGCCATGGTGGAGGGCATATTGCACGACCTGGTGCAGGCCGACCCCAGCTGGCGGATCGCCATACTGCGCTATTTCAATCCGGTGGGCGCCCACCCATCCGGCCTGATAGGCGAGGACCCCAGCGGCGCCGTCAACAACCTGATGCCCCACCTGTGCCAGGTTGCTGTTGGCCGTCAGGACGAGCTGTCCATCTTCGGCCATGACTACCCCACGCCCGACGGCACCGGCGTACGCGACTACCTGCATGTGTGTGATATGGCCGAGGGCCACGTCAAGGCACTGCAGCACACCGCCGGCGAAAGCGGCCTGCTGACCCTGAACCTGGGCATGGGCCGCGGCCACAGCGTGCTGGAAGTCATACGTGCTTTCGAACAGGCCTGCGGCCAACGCATACCTTCGCGCTTCGTGGCACGCCGCCAGGGCGACCTGGCCAGCTACTATGCCGACCCCAGCCGGGCGGCCGATATACTGGGTTGGCGCGCCAAGCGCGACCTGCTGGAAATGTGTGCCGACGCCTGGCGTTGGCAATCGCAAAACCCGAACGGCTACTGAGCCGCCCTGCTCCACACCCGCCGGCCCATTCGTTGCTCCCGTACAACAGGCTGCCGGGGTAGGCAGGCCCGCCCAGCGCTGCCGCCTTATTTTTTCGGAGTGCATCTTGATTCTTGTTACCGGCGGCGCGGGTTTTATCGGCGCCAACTTTGTTCTGGAGTGGCTCAAGCAGGGCAACGAGCCTGTCATCAACCTTGACAAGCTGACTTACGCTGGCAACCGCGACAATCTGCAAGCCCTCGCCAACGATGATCGCCACTGCCTGGTGCAGGGCGATATCGGCGACAGCGCCCTGCTGGCTCAGCTGCTGAGCCAGCATCAGCCGCGCGCCATCATCAATTTTGCGGCGGAATCGCATGTAGACCGCTCCATACACGGCCCGGCCGATTTCATCGAGACCAATGTGCTGGGTACATTCCGCCTGCTGGAGGCCACGCGCGCCTACTGGCAAGGCCTAGCGGCAGAGGCCAAGGCTGACTTCCGCTTTCTGCATGTCTCCACCGACGAAGTCTACGGCTCGCTGGAGCGTGAAGACCCCGCTTTTGCCGAAACCCACCAGTACCAGCCCAACAGCCCCTACTCCGCCTCCAAAGCGGCATCCGATCACCTGGTACGGGCCTGGCACCATACCTATGGCCTGCCGGTGCTGACCACCAACTGCTCCAACAACTACGGCCCCTATCAGTTTCCGGAGAAGCTGATACCGCTGATGATTACCCACGCACTGGCCGGCAAGGCCCTACCCATCTACGGCGACGGCCAGAATGTGCGTGACTGGCTCTATGTGGGGGACCACTGCGCCGCCATACGTCAGGTACTGGGCCGCGGCCGCCTGGGCGAGACCTACAATATCGGCGGTTGGAACGAGAAGCCCAACATCGAGATCGTCCACCTGATCTGCGACCTGCTGGACCAGGCCCGGCCGCGCCAGGATGGCCGCTCCTACCGCGAGCAGATCAGCTATGTGGCCGACCGCCCCGGTCATGATCGCCGCTACGCCATCGATGCCCGCAAGGTGGAACGCGAGTTGGGCTGGCGCCCCAGCGAGACCTTCGAGACCGGCATACGCAAGACCATAGACTGGTATCTGGCCCATCCTGACTGGCTAGCCCGCATTGCCAATGGCAGCTATCGTGCCGCGACCACAGAAAGCGTACTCGCATGAAGGGCATCATCCTGGCCGGTGGCTCCGGCACCCGCCTCTACCCCGCCACGCTGGCCGTCAGCAAACAACTGCTGCCGGTGTACGACAAACCCATGGTCTATTACCCCCTGACCACCCTGATGCTGGCGGGGATTCGCGACATCCTGCTGATCTCCACCCCGCAGGATACGCCGCGCTTCCAACAGTTGCTGGGCGATGGCTCGCAATGGGGCATACGGCTGCAGTACAAGGTGCAGCCCAGCCCCGATGGGCTGGCGCAGGCCTTTATCCTGGGCGAGGAGTTCATCGCCGGCGACAGCGTTGCCCTGGTGCTGGGCGACAACATCTTCTACGGCCATGATTTCCAGTCCCTGCTGACCAATGCCGCCCAGCGCGGCGAGGGCGCCACGGTATTTGCCTATGCGGTGACCGACCCGGAGCGTTATGGCGTGGTGGAGTTCAATGCACAGGGCCAGGCCGTCAGCCTGGAGGAAAAGCCCAAACAGCCCAAATCGCGCTATGCGGTGACCGGCCTGTATTTCTATGACCATCGCGTGGTGGAGGTTGCCAAATCCATCCAGCCCTCGGCACGGGGCGAGCTGGAGATTACCGACGTCAACGCCCGCTACCTGGAATGGAATGCGCTGAACGTGGAGATCATGGGCCGGGGCTATGCCTGGCTGGATACCGGCACCCATGAATCCATGCTGGAGGCCTCGCTGTTCATCCAGACCCTGGAAAAGCGCCAAGGCCAGAAGATCGCCAGTCCGGAGGAGGTCGCCTTCCGCCAGGGCTATATCGACGCTGCAGCCCTGCAACGGCTGGCCCAGCCCATGGCCAAGAATGCTTACGGCCAGTACCTGTTGAGCCTGCTGGCCGATGACAGGCCATTCCGCTGATGACAGCACCATGCGGCTAGGCCTGCTGGTTCCCACACTGGATGCAGGCCCCCGCTGGGTCGAATGGCTGGCCGCCCTGGCCAGCCAGACCCGACAACCAGACCGCACCCTGGTCATCGACTCCAGCTCCAGCGACCAGACCGCCGAGCTTGCCCGCGATGCCGGGCTGGAGGTGTGCAGCATCGCCCGCGCGGACTTCGATCATGGCGGCACTCGGTTGTGGGGCCTGCAACAGCTGCACGACTGCGATGTGGTGGTCTGCATGACCCAGGATGCCCTGCTGTCCTCGCCCGAAGCCCTGGCCAGGCTGCTGGCGGCATTCGAGCAGACCGATGTGGCCGCTGCCTATGGCCGGCAACTGCCTCACCATGACGCCACCCCGCTGGCAACACATGCCCGCCAGTTCAATTATCCGGCCCGCTCCCATGTGGTGAGCTACGCCGATCGGCAACAACTGGGCATCAAGACCGCTTTTTGTTCCAACTCCTTCTCAGCTTGGCGCCGCCGCGACCTGATGGCACTGGGCGGCTTCCCACAGCGCACCCTGCTGGCAGAGGACATGCTGGCCTGCGCCAGGCTGCTGCAAGCAGGATTCCGCGTCGCCTACGTGGCCGACGCCTGTGTGGCCCACTCGCACAACTACCCAGCCACAGCCGAGTTCCGCCGCTACTTTGATACCGGCGCCCTGCATGCGGGCGAACCCTGGCTGCTGCACAGCTTTGGCCAGGTAGCGGGTGAGGGTTTGCGCTATGTCAGGTCGGAGTGGCGCAGCATGCGCATGCACGGCCGGATATGGCAGTGGCGCAGCCTCAAGGCCAGCTGCATGAAGTGGCTGGGCTACCAACTGGGAAAACGCTCCCGCCGGCTACCCCGTTGGCTATGCCAGCGCCTCAGCATGCACCCACGCTGGTGGCGGACGTCCGGCCGGCCGTAGATCGGGCCATGAACTTGCGTCGTGGCCAAGCGGAAGCACAATCAAATTGCAGACGCGCCGCAGTGAGGCCCCCTCCGCGCAGCGTAGACCTCCGTCGCGGCGGCGAGGGTAAGGGTGAATAGCGGATGCGATCTGGGGACAGACTAGGGTATCAGGCAGCGCTGGCGTTTAGCGCCAGGGTGCCTTTGGGCATGCCCCATCCAAGGCCCATCCAGAACCTGTGTGCTTAACCGGCTTTCAATAAGCACCGCGCCGATTCAGCACCACCAGGCAGGTACGCAGCAGGATGGTGATATCCAGCCACAAGCTCCAGTTACGTACATAGTGGGCATCCAGCGCCACGCGCTGGGCATAGCTGGTGTCATTGCGGCCGCTTACCTGCCACAGCCCGGTAATGCCAGGCCGAACGGCCAGGTAGCTGGCCAGGGCCTCTCCATAGCGCGGCAACTCCTCGCTGACGACTGGGCGCGGCCCCACCAGGCTCATCTGCCCTCGCAACACATTCCATAGCTGTGGCAGCTCATCCAGGCTGGACTTGCGCAGGAAGGCGCCCAAGGGGGTCACACGGGGATCCTGTTTCAGCTTGAAATCCTGCTGCCATTGCCGTCGCGCCTCTGGATCGCGGGCCAGCAGCTCCGCCAATCGCTGTTCGGCATCCACATACATGGTGCGGAACTTGTAGCAATGGAAAGTCCGGCCATGGCGACCCACCCGGACATGACCAAACAGCGGCCGCCCGCCTTGCAGGCACAGCAGGCCATACAGCAGCAGCAGCACCGGAGCACACAGCAACAGCGCCAGCAGACCCAGCAGTATGTCCAGCAGGCGCTTGGTACCGCTGTTGAAGCGGCTCAACAAGGGCGACATCAGCTCAGCAACTGGCGCAGTTGCGCCGTATCGAGATGTGTCACATAGGCTTGGCTCATGGCGCGCAATAGCACGAAGCGTATACGACCGGCCTCCACCTTCTTGTCCTGCGCCATCAAGTCCAGCCAGCGCTCAAAGCCCAGCGTGGGCGCCTCCACGGGCAAGCCGGCTGCCTGTAGCAGGCGGGCGATGCGCGCCACCTCCGCCTCGTTCAATTGCCCCAGCAGGTGCGATGCCCTGGCGGCCAGCAGCATGCCCACCGCCACCGCCTCACCATGCAGCCAGGTGCCATAGCCCAGGCCCGCCTCGATGGCATGGCCAAAGGTATGGCCCAGGTTCAGCAGGGCACGTTGCCCCTCTTCCCGCTCGTCCGCCATCACAATGCGGGCCTTGTTACGGCAGGAGCGCTCGACAGCATAGGCCAGCGCCGCAGTATCACGGGCCATCAAGCGGCCCATGTTCTGTTCCAGCCAGACAAAGAACTCAGGGTCATCGATCAGGCCATATTTGATCACCTCAGCCAAACCTGCGGCGTATTCCCTGGCGGGCAGGCTATGCAAGGTAGCCAGGTCTGCCAGCACCAATCTGGGTTGGTAGAACGCGCCTATCATGTTCTTGCCCAGCGGATGGTTGATGGCAGTCTTGCCGCCCACCGATGAATCCACCTGGGCCAACAAGGTGGTCGGCACCTGGATGAAAGGTACACCGCGCTGGTAGATGGCCGCTGCAAAACCGGTCATGTCACCGATCACGCCACCGCCCAGTGCGATCAAGGTGGTCTTGCGCTCACAACGGCTGGCCAGTAACTGATCCATGATCTGGTTCAAGGTCTCCCAGGTCTTGTAGGCTTCACCGTCGGGCAGACAGATAGGCAGGACGCTCACCCCCTGTGCCTCCAGGGCGGCCTGCAAGGGTGCGAGGTAGAGCTTGGCCACGGTAACGTTGGTCACCACTGCCACCTTGGGCAAGGGCAGCAGCCGTACTATGGGGCTTACGTCTGCCAGCAGATTGCTGCCGATCAGAATGTCATAGCTGGCGTGGCCCAGATCAAGATGAACGGATGTCATGGCGTTGGGACAATTCGGTAAGTATGGATTGAGCCAGTTGCTGCACGCCCTGGCGGCCGGTATCGACAACCAGGTCGGCCAGTTCGCGGTAGATGGGATCGCGTTCGGTGTACAGCTGTTCCAGCTTGGCCCTGGGATTGGCAGTCTGCAGCAGCGGACGGTTCTTGTCCTGGCGGGTGCGCTGGTAGAGTTCCTCTACCGAAGCCCGTAGATAAATCACAAAGCCATGCTTGCGCAGACAATCGCGATTGGCCGGATTCAGCACCGCGCCACCACCGGTCGCCAGCACGATATCGCTGAGCGCCGTGAGGGCGCGTATGGTTTCCACCTCCCGCGCGCGAAAGCCCGCCTCGCCTTCGATTTCAAAGATGATGGGCACCCGCACACCGGTGCGCGCCTCTATCTCATGATCGGCGTCATAGAAGGTTTTATTGGACAGGCGCGCAAGGCTGCGACCTATGGTCGTCTTGCCTGCACCCATCAACCCCACAAGAAAAAAATTGCCCGGCAAATTCATGCCGGGCATTGTAGCGTATCAAGCTGAGATCAGCGCAGTGTCAAGGAGTCATCCAGGATGCGCGGGGTCACAAAGATCAGGAGTTCCTTCTTGCTGGTGCTCTTGAGCTTGGACTTGAACAGGTTGCCCAGGTAAGGAATATCACCCAGCAGCGGTACCTTGCTCTCGCCGTCGTTTTCCTGCATTTCGTACACACCACCCAGTACGGCGGTGTCACCACTACCTACCAGCACATTGGTCTGCACCACCTTGGTTTCCACGACAGGGAACTGGCCACCCTGGGTCAGCACGTCATTGCTCACCCTCAGCTCCATGAACACGCGGCGGTCCGGGGTAATCCGTGGGGTCACTTCCAGCTTCAGGGCCGCTTCCTTCTCCTGCGGTGCAGCGCTATCGCCCGAGCCACCCGGCACGATGATGTAGTACTTGCGGCCCTGCGAGATCGTAGCCTTCTGCTGATCGGCAGTAATCACGCGGGGGCTGGACACGGTACGACCCTTGCCCTCGGCTTCCAGCGCCTGCAGCTCCAGGCTGACCAGCATGCCTGCTGCTGCATTCAGCAAAGTCACGCCCAGCGCGCCCCCCGTCGTGGCGGACGATGGCAGGTTCACCACAGAACCCTGGCTACCTTCCGTACCCATTGTTTTCCCGTTGTTCAGGATATCAATGGCGGCATTGGAGGTATTGCTGACACCGATGCGGGTGTCACTATCCAGCGTACGGTTTGCGCGCAGCCCCAAGCGTACACCCAGCTCACGGCTGAAGGTGTCATCCGCCACCACGATACGTGCCTCGATCATCACTTGGCGCGAAGCGGTGTCCGTCTTCAGCAACAGGGCGCGGACATCGTCCAGCTTGGCAGGGATGTCGTTCACGATCAGGGTGTTGGTACGCGGCTCGACGATGGCCGTACCTTGCTTGCTCAGGAAGGGCTGCTTCTCGTTCATCAGCATATCCCGCACTTCTTCTGCCTTCTGGTAATTCAACTGGAAGGATTCGGTACGGGTGGGCTCAACCTCGGCCAGCTTCTTCTTGCTCTCGGCAATCTGGGTTTCGCGCAGGGCTATTTCGTCGCGCGGGGCCACCCACAGCACATTGCCATTCTCACGCTTGTCCAGGCCCTTGCTCTGCAGTATGAGTTCCAGCGCCTGATCCCAAGGCACGTCTTTCAGACGCAGGGTCAGGTTGCCGTTGACGGTATCGCTGGTGATGATGTTCTTGCCGGTAAATTCGGCAATCACCTGCAGTACGGTACGCACTTCTACGTTCTGGAAGTTCAGCGACAGCTTGTCGCCTTTAAACACCGGCTTATCCAGTTCAGCCAGTTTCTTCGCACGCTCGTCGATACTCTTTACTTCAACAGTAAAGCGATTCTCGGTCTGGTACGCCGAATACTCCCAGATACCGCGCGGCTCGATTACCATCTTGACCGTGTCGCCCTGGCTATAGGTATCGATGGTCTGTACAGCAGTACCAAAGTCGATCACGTCCATACGACGCTCGAACTGGCGAGGCAGTTGGGTCTTGGCAAATTCCAGCACCAGCGACTTGCCCTGCTGCTTGATATCAATACCAATGGAAGGGCTGGACAGATCGATCAGGATACGACCATCACCATTGGTGCCGCGACGGAAGTCAACACTGCGTATCGCCTCCTTGCTGGCGTTCTGGGCAGTGGAGAATTGAGCCGTGGTATTGGTGACCGCCATCGCAGCCGCCGTGGACTTGACCTTGATCTTCAGCTTGTTGCCGTCCACCTGGGTCTCGTAGGTCGCACCACGCAGCAGGCTCAACACCAGCCGTGTACGGCTACCCGATTCGGCGATGCTGATGGACTTGAGATTGCCGCTCGACACTGGCACGGACGACTTGCCCGAATCGTTGACAGTGTTATTAAAGTCAAACGCGATACGAGGCGGCGTATTCACAGCAAAACTCGCCGGCACTTGCGGCGCTTTCTGCATCACGACCGTGATTTCCTGGTGATCGGCAGACTCGGCCTGCACTTCGATAGACTTGATCGCATTGGGCTCGTTAGCATGGGCAACACCCATCAACAAGACCAGCGCAATACAACCCAGCCATCCCTGCATCCGCTTCCTAATCATTTGTTTTGCTCCGTATCATCCAACGCCAGTACGCTTGTTCTCTCAACCCAGTCGCCGCCACTGTCTTCCACAATCTCTTTCAGTGTCAGGTCTGTCTCGGTAATGGTAGTCACCATGCCAAAATTCTGGCCGATATAACTACCCAGCTTCACCCGGTACAGATTGCCGTCCGGCGTGCGGATCAAGGCATTCAGCTCCTTGCCGCGCTGCAACGTACCCACCATCCGCAACTTCTCCAGATCGTAGGCTTCCAAGGTTTCCTTGGGTCGATTCAAATTGGGTGCCAAACCACCACCACCACCCTTTTTCGCTACTTCCATCTTGTTGCGGCTGAATGGCTCAACAATATCGAATGCAGCATAAATAAAGGGCTGATAGGGCTTTACCTCAGGCAGCGGCTCAATCCGCCCCCGCAAGGTGGCACTTTCTGCATCCATCCACACCTGCAAATCCTCAAAGCGGCTGTCAGAACACGCTGTCAATAGCAAGGGCAGGAGCAGCAGGGTTGATGACTTCTTCATCGCGATCATCCTTTAATCCCTAATCACTGCTTTTTCTTCTTGGCCTCGGCCTCGGCCTTGCGCATTGCAACAGCCTCCTCCGCATCAAGGGCTCGATAAGTCTTGGCTACCGCCTGCATGGACAGCACGCCCCCCATTGCAGCACCGGTCTTGGCATCCACATTGACGGCAGGCACGGCGATCTGGATATCACCCAAGGTCACGATGCGCGACAACTGGGCGATATCGCTGGCAAACGCCGCAAGGTCGTGATAGCTGCCATTGATCTTCAGGCTGACCGGGCGCTCGGCAAACTCCGTGGTTTTTACCTCAGCCGTGGTGGGTTTAAACAGTTCGAACTGCAAGCCACGCCCCACGCCGGACTGGTTGATCTCAGTAATCAGGGTTTCCATCTCTGCCTTGCTTGGCAATTGCTTGAGCAAGGCACCAAAGGACTCCTGGATATCAGCCAGCTGGAGGCGATAGGCCTCCAGATTGACCGCCTTGGCTTTCTTGTCCAGGAACGCCACTTTGAGTTCTTCCTCAGTGACCCGGCCTTGATCCAGAATTTCAAGCTCACCAGCCAACAGCAAGAAATAACCCAGCACAATCACTACTACAGAAAACAGGGCGAGGGTGACCAACTGCACGGCAGCCGGCCAGTTCGCAATATCCTTGGGGTCTAGCCGCCGTAATTCATCTAGATTCATGGCTTTGGCGCCTCTTTCTTGTTGGCCTTGGCCTTCTCATCGGCCTCGTCCTTCTCTCGCGTCACCTTCACGTTCAGGCTGAACTCATTAACGCGCTGACCACCTACGTTAGTCGCCTTGATTTCAATCAGATTGGGCTGCTCGAAAATGAAGGAATCCTCCAGGCTGCGCATCAGGGTGGATACCCGCGCACTCGACTGGGCATAACCGATCAGCAAGAGCTGGTCGTTGGTCTGCTTGATCTCCTTGAGGAAGATCCCCTCGGGCACCTGGCGCGCCAGCTGATCCAACATCTGTACGGCTTCGCCACGATTGGATTGAAGGCGTTCAACCACCTTCTTCCGATCCAGCAACTGCTGGCGCTCTTTCTTGAGCGTCTCGATCTCGGCAATCTGCTTGTCCAGCTCGGCATTCTTTGCCGTCAGGAAAGCATTCCGCTCTTCCTGATTGGATATTTGAGCGCCGATAAACAGGTAGGCAAACACCACGATGGCTCCGCCAGCCAGAACCGACATCGCGGACAACACAGTAAAGCGCCGCACCCGAGCCTTACGCTTCTGCTCCCGGTGCGGTAAGAGGTTGATACGTATCATTGGTCAAACCTCCTGAGTGCCAAGCCACACGCAATGAGCAAGGAAGGAGCATCCAGGAGCAGCTGACGGGTCTTGATTCGGCTGGACTGCGTCATATTCAAGAAAGGGTTGGCGATCATGGTACTGACCTGGGTTCGACTGGCCACAACCTCATCCAGCCCGGCAATCACACTGCACCCACCCGCCAGCAGGATGTGATCCACGCTGTTGTACTGGGTGGAGGTGAAGAAGAATTGCAGAGCGCGGGAGATTTCCATGGCCAACGAATCCATGAAAGGCTGCAACACTTCGGGTTCGTAGTTATCCGGCAGGCCGCCATTACGCTTGGCAGCTTCCGCTTCTTCAGCAGACAGACTGAACTTCCGCTGTATGTCCTGGGTCAACTGGTTACCGCCAAATGCCTGCTCACGGGCATAAACCTGCACACCATCGCGAACAATATTGATATGCATCATGGCAGCGCCAATATCAACAATGGCGATGGTCTGGTCCTTGCCGGACTGCGGTAGCTGATGCTCGATCAACTCATAGGCGGCCTGTGTGGCAAACGACTCCACATCCACCACCAGGGCTTTCAGGCCGGCGGCTTCGACCACGGCAACCCGGTCTTCGACCTTTTCCTTGCGGGAGGCGGCAATCAGGACTTCCACTTCATCCGGCGTGGCAGGCGAAGGGCCCAGCACCTGGAAGTCGAGGTTGACCTCGTCCAACGCAAAGGGGATGTACTGGTTGGCCTCTGTCTCGACCTGCATCTCCAGTTCCGCCTCGGTCTGTCCGGCTGGAACGGTGATTTTCTTGGTGATGACAGCTGCCGTCGGCAACGCCAGCGCCACATTACGGACGCGGCTACCCAGCATGCGCCAGGCTCGCTTGACGGCCTCACCCACCACCTCTAGATTCGCGATATTGCCATCAGCAATCGCGTCCTTGGGTAGTGGTTCAATGACATAACGTTCAACGGCAAGGTGCTTGCCCGTCTCCGACAACTCCACCATCTTCACCGCCGATGTGCTGATATCAACACCGATCAGTGGAGGGGCTTTGGGCTTTAGGAAATCGAGGTTCAACTTAAATTCCCTTTATGAATTAGCACTTTGGCAGCACTTTTAAATATAGTAGTCACTTTAAATCGTAGCAGCCCACCATCAGGGTGTAAAGGCAATTTATGCATTTATCTTAAACTGTGCCCTAACTGACGTATCCTACTTATCCCGCACCCCAAAAAATCGTACTTGGCAATGAAAAAACGCTGGCTGCTACTCACCGTCGCTCTATTGAGCCTCATCCTCATCACCATGATAGGCGTTCTGGCGATCGCTATCGCCGTCACTTACCCCAAGCTGCCCTCGCTGGCGGTGCTTACGGACTACCAACCCAAGATTCCCCTGCGCGTGTACACCCAGGATGGTGTACAGATAGGCGAGTTCGGAGAGGAGCGCCGCGCCTTCGTCGCCATAGGCAAGGTGCCTGTGCTGATGAAGCAGGCCATACTGGCAGCCGAGGACGAGCGCTTTTATCAGCATGGCGGTGTTGATTACATCGGCGTCGGCCGTGCAGTGCTCTCCAATCTGGTCAGCGGGCACGCGCAGTCGGGCGCGAGTACCATAACCATGCAGGTGGCGCGCAATTTCTTTCTGTCCAGCGAAAAGACATTTACCCGTAAATTCAATGAGGCGCTGCTCTCATTCAAGATTGAGCATAGCCTGAGCAAAGACCAGATACTGGAGCTGTATTTCAACCAGATATACCTGGGCCAGCGTGCCTACGGCTTTGCCTCGGCCGCTAATATTTACTATGGCAAGACACTGGAGCAATTAAGCATCGCCGAGATGGCCATGCTGGCCGGCCTGCCGAAGGCCCCCTCCAGCTACAACCCGGTGGTGAACCCCCCGCGCGCGCAGCAGCGCCAGCGCTATGTGCTGCGCAGAATGCGCGAACTGAATTTCATCAATCAGGTGCAATACGAAGCGGCCGTGAAAGAGCCCTTATCGGTCCGCCGCATCAGCGAATCATTCCCGGTACAGGCCGGTTATGTTGCCGAGATGGTCCGCCAAGCGATGCACGACAAATATAAGGATGCGATTTATACCAAGGGCTATCGCGTCTATACCACCCTGACTGCCGCACATCAGACTGCAGCCCACGAAGCCGCCAAGCGCGGCCTGCTGGATTATGACCGTCGGCATGGCTATCGCGGCCCCGAAGGTTATATCGAGCTACCCGCCGGCGTGATCGCCCCCACCGAGCAGCTGGAGGATTTCCTCTCCACCCAGAAGCAGCTGGGTGACCTGTCACCCGGCATCGTGCTCGCGGCCGAGCGCAATCTGGTCAAGGTGTATCTGCGCGGCGGCAAGATCGCCGATGTCAGCGGCAAGGGCCTGCAATTTGCCGCCCGTGCGCTCAACACCAAGTTGCAGCCAGCCCAGCAATTGCGTCGTGGCTCGGTGGTGCGCATGCAGCTCAAGGGCAATGACTGGCAGATCGTCCAGTTGCCCGAGGCCGAAGTCGCCATGATCTCGCTGGATCCGAAGGATGGTGCCATCCGTGCCCTGGTCGGTGGGTTCGATTTTGACAAGAACCACTTCAACCACGTCACCCAGGCCTGGCGCCAGCCCGGCTCCAGCTTCAAGCCGTTCATTTATTCAGCCGGCATAGAGCGCGGCTTCACACCCGCCAGCATCATTAATGACAGCCCCCTGGAGATAGACCCCTCATCCATCGGTGGCCAACGCTGGGAGCCCAAGAACTTTGACGGCAAGTACAGTGGCCCAATGAGCATGCGCGATGCCCTAACCAAGTCCAAGAACTTGGTGTCCATCCGTATCCTGCAGGCTATTTCACCCGAGTATGCCCAGAGCTATATCAGCAAGTTCGGCTTCGAGGGCCGTAACCACCCGCCCTACCTGACCATGGCCTTGGGCGCTGGCAGCGTCACCGCGCTGCAGATGGCCGAGGGCTACGCCGTGTTCGCCAACAGCGGCTACCGGGTGCGGTCTTACTTTATCGACCGTATTGAAAACAGCCAGGGACAGGTCATCGCCCGCACTGCCCCAGAAGTCGCTGGCATCAATGCCCCCCGCACGCTGGATGCCCGTAACGCCTTTATCATGACTAGCATGATGAAGGACGTGACCCGCTTCGGCACCGCAGCCAAGGCCAATGTCCTGAACCGTACCGACCTTGCTGGCAAGACAGGCACCACCAACGACACCTTCGATGCCTGGTTTGCCGGCTACCAGCAAAAACTGGTGTCGGTGGTGTGGATAGGCTTTGACCAGCCCAAATCACTGGGTGGCGCTGAAACAGGCGGCCACGCCGCACTGCCGATCTGGATCGACTATATGGGCAAGGCACTGAAGGGCGTACCCAACTACCAGTATCCGATACCCGAGGGTGTGGTGACCCAGACGATAGAGACCGGCCGCGGACCACGCGAGGAATACTTCTACGCCGAGTTCCTGGAAACCAATAGCGAGCTGGGGCTGGGCGGCAGCAACGCCCCCGCCAGCCAGACCATCAATGACGAGGTGAAAGACCTGCTGTTCTGACCCTTGCCATTTGTAACAAGCAAAGGGGTGTGCCCAGGCACACCCCTTTATTCATTCAACCCACCGTCGGCCAACCATCGGCCCACCATCCGCCCGTCATCGACGTCCGCCGATTCCAGCAGCGATTACAGCAGCGGGTAATCGAACCGGCGCAATAGCTCGGCCGTCTCACATAGCGGCAAACCCACCACACCGCTGAAGCTGCCCTGCAACTCGGCAATCAAGATGGCGCCCAGGCCCTGGGCACCATAGCTTCCAGCCTTGTCCATGGGTTCACCGCTGGCCACATAGGCCCGTATCTCCGACTCAGCCAGATCGCGGAAGCGCACCTGGCTGGTGGAAACCGCGGTCTCCGTCCGCTCGCCATCCGTCAACGCCACACCAGTCAGCACCTGATGGCAGCTGCCGGACAAGCGCATCAACATGGCCACGGCGTCTTCCGGGCTTTCCGGCTTGCCCAATATCAGGCCATCCAGTGCCACCGTAGTATCCGCAGCCAACAGCAGCCGTGGCTCACGCCCCTCGCGGCGATAGGTCGCCACACCTGCTTGGGCCTTGGCCCTGGCCAGACGGCTGACATAAGGCAGTGCCTGCTCGCCCGGCAGCGGCGATTCGTCTATCTCGCAGCGCACCAGCTCGATAGGCACACCTATCTGGCCCAGCAGTTCACGCCGGCGCGGGCTGGCCGAAGCCAGGTATATCGTGGGTTTGGTCATGGTCTAGACTCAGACTGCGGCCAGCCGGCAGCGACTAAACGCAGCGCGGCTACTCGCGGTGGTAAGGGTGGCCCTGGTTGATCGCCACGGCGCGGTACAACTGCTCGGCCAGCAGCACCCGCACCATGCCATGCGGCATGGTCAAGGCGGAGAGTTGCAGCAGATCGTCGGCCTGTCGCTTGACATCGGCATGAAGGCCGTCAGCCCCGCCTATGACAAACGCCACATCACCGCCCTCACGCTGCCAGCCCTTGAGTTTCTCGGCCAGCTTCATCGACGTCCAGGCCGCACCACGCTCGTCCAGAATCACCTTGCGGCAACCAGGCGGCAAGGCCGCCAGTATGCGTTCACGCTCGGTATCCATGGCCCGCTCAACGCTGGAGCCGGCCCGCTGGCCCGGCTTGAGCTCGATCAGCTCGATACTGGCCTCGCGCGGCATGCGCTTGGTGTATTCCTTGAAAGCCGTTTCCACCCAATCGGGCATCTTGTGGCCAACGGCAATAATGAAAAGCTTCATGCAGCGTACTCGACAGCCACGGCATACACCGTGGCCGGCGCCTTATCAGACCTGGGGATCGTCGTGTGCCTGAATGGCTGCTTCCCAAGGCCGCGTGGGGTTGAAGGTCGGCTTCTGGCCGCCCCACAGCTGTTCGATATTGTAGTAGTCACGCACGGCCGGCAGCATCACGTGCACGATCAGCGGACCGACATCGACCAGCACCCATTCGCCGCTCACGTCGCCTTCCATGCCGAGTATCTCGGCACCGGCTTCCTTGAGCTTCTCGCGGGCGCTGTTGGCCAGCGCTTTGACCTGGCGGTTGGAGCTGCCCGACGCCACGATCATGCATTCGAACATGGCGGTCAGCTTGGTGGTGTCGAGCACCAGAATGTCTTCGCCCTTGATGTCTTCCAGGGCGGCTACGGCGATGTCACGCATCTGCTCGATAGTCAGGTGTTGAGTCATGGAGTCAGTTTCTTCCCAATAATGTCTTGCAGCACAGCAGCCGCGGGACGTTCCGCATTCATAGCTGCTAAGCCATAGAAAGCAAATGCCGCTCGGCGCAATCTGGCACGGCGTCCGGGCTCACTCGGCAATAAAAACTGCCAGTAGCGCAACGAAGGCGGTGCCCGACCAGGCGAGCGGCGGCATAGGCAAGCGCGGGATTGTACCCGCATATCTCGAACAGGTCACGCTAAGTGTTTGAATTCTCGGCAGGACTTGTTTCGGCACGCCGCAATCGATGCCGGCGCGCCATCGATTCACATGGATTTCTCGAACTTCGCCACGATGGCCTTGAGCGACTTGGCCGTCGCCGCCAGTTGCTCAGCCGACCTGGCCACGTCCTGCGCCTCGCGGTTATTGGCATCAATGGTACCGGCCATACGCTCGATGGTACGGGCCACTTCCTCCGCCGCCGACGACTGCTGCCGCAGGGTATTGGCAATCCGCCCGGTCATCTCCACCGTATGCTCGGATGCCGCCGCCACCGCCGCCAGATTCTGGCTACTGGCCTCGATCGACGCCGTCCCGTTGGCTACTTCGGCCACCGCATCGTCCATGGTCATCAGGGTCGCCTGGGTCACCATCTGGATATTGGTCACATTGTTGCTGATGTCCTGGGTGGACTGCGAAGTCCGCTCGGCCAGCTTGCGCACCTCGTCCGCCACCACCGCAAAGCCACGGCCCGATTCACCGGCACGGGCTGCTTCAATCGCCGCATTCAAGGCCAGCAGATTGGTCTGATCAGCAATCTCCTTGATGGTGCCTGTCATGCTGCCGATGCGGGAAACCGCCTGGTTCAGGTCGTCCAGGGTAGAACGGGCCTCGCCCACCACCTCCACGATACGGCTGGTTGATGCCAGGCTGGCCTGCATATTGGCCTCGCCCTCGCGCACCACCGTCTTGGCCTTCATGGCGCTCTCGGCCGTCTCATGGGTGGCCCGGCTGATCTCAGTCACCGACACGCTCATCTGCTCGGTGGCGGCGCTCACCTGCATGGCTTGATCGCTCTGCTGCCCGGTCTGGGTCGCCAGCAATTCCGCCGCGCCATCAAGGTGGTGCGATTGCTCCGAAATCTTGTGGGACGACGCCAGCACATCGGCAATCAGGCTGCGCAGCTGGTTGGACAGCGTCTGCACATACTGGATCGTATCGGCAAACTCGTCGGTAGACTCCACGTGTACCTGGTAGCGGAAATTGCCATCCTCGATATGCTTGAGCTGCGTACGTATCTTCTCTATGCCATGACTGGCCCGGCTGGCCCACCAGCCACCTCCGACAACGGCGACTATGGCGCCAAATACGGCAACACCCCAGACCGCACCGCTGCCCCAACCCAAACTCGCCACCAAGGCGGTGGCCAGGTTCAGCACGGCAAGGCCCATGAATGCCAGCAAGGCACGTTGGGTGAACGAGAATATCTGCATGGCGGCTCCGGTACCGATAACAGGGCACATACCCTGAATTGAATTAGCGCTACGCTAACGATAGTGCGCCACAGGCCACTGCGGCAACATGACTCGCAAAGATATAATCTTTGCGCAACAGCACAAGCCAGGCCAGAAACGGCCAAGACCGGCCCAGTGGCGATACTGCGCCCCTCACACGGCGCGCCTTGCAATACCCCTCGCACCTGCGCCACCCAGCGTGCCCGATCAGGCTAGCACAAGCACCGCCAACGCCACCTTGAGCCCCATCAAAGCCCGCTACCAGCGGGAGTGGTGATCCTCCGCCACCCCCAGCAACCCCGCCACCTGATAGGGCTCGGCCTGGGCCGACGCCTTCACCCAACCATGGTAAGTACCCACCGGCTGCACATAGCGGCTGGCCGCCACAATCAGATCCCTGTCTTCGCGCCGCTCGCCCTCGGGGTGGAAATGCAGGTCAAGCAGGCCATCGTCGGTGCGCACATGCCAGGGCGCCAGCGTATTAGCCTGGTCGTAGCTGAATTCGGCCGCACCCAGCGCAATCAACTGCCCGTGCAGCCACAGCACATTCTCGTGGTTGCCAAAATAACCGGCCTGAAGGTTGAACCCCACCTCGGCGCCATGCGCTGACGCCCACAGCCAGCGGGTATTGCGCGGCAACAGCCCGTTGGAATGATCCAGGCTGGCGTGCCCACCATCCAGGCGATACACCCGCCCGCCCACGCGCGCCTCGCCCTGCACCTGCAAGGCGGGCGACTTATGGGTGGCATGCCATACCCCGCCATCCACCGGCCCGGTGGCAAACAGCCAGGGGGCCGCCGCCCGGCCATCCAGGCCGGCCCGCACGCTGAAGCCATCTGGCCCATCCACCTCCAGCACAAACTGGCCCGCCGTCGGTTCCAGCATCTGCACACGGGTACCCCGCCAGGCAAACCGGCTCTCGGCCCCGGCAGCCGGTACATCGGCCACACGGGCCGTCAGTCCCGGCAAGCCATCGCGTGATGTTGCCGCCAGCACCTTGCCACTGGCCCGGTCAAACAGGTAGGCAAACGCCGCATTGGTCCAGCCCACATGCACCACCGCCGCCCCGATAAAACAATCGCCGCAGGCAATGCCCATATACTGCCAGCGCTTGTGGTGGAACAGGCGCCACCACGCTGGCCGCTGCAGGCCTGCCGGCAGCGCACGCCAGTCTATCTCGCCACAGCGGCCAGCAAACTGGCCCGCCAGGGGCGCCACGGCATCGGGCACGGCAACAGGTGCCGCCAGCAAATCACGCACGAATCTGGCCGTCACCCAGCACCACCCACTTCTGACTGGTCAAGCCATCCAGCCCCACCGGGCCACGGGCATGTATCTTGTCGGTCGAGATACCAATCTCGGCCCCCAAGCCATATTCAAAGCCATCGGCAAAGCGGGTCGAGGCATTCACCATCACACTGGCCGAATCCACCTCGCGCAAAAAGCGCCTGGCCTTGCTGTAGTTCTCGGTGACGATGGCATCGGTATGGTGGCTGCCATAGTCATTGATATGGGCAATCGCCGCATCCAGGTCTTCCACCACCTTGATCGCCAGTATCGGCGCTAGGTATTCGGTAGACCAATCAGCCTCGGTCGCCGCCAACACTTCCGGCAGCACATCTCGGGTGCGCGGACAGCCCCGCAGCTCCACCCCCTTGGCACGGTAGATCTCAGCCAGCGGCGGCAGCACCAGCTCAGCCACATTGTCGTTCACCAGCAAGGTCTCCATGGTGTTGCAGGTGCCGTAGCGATGGGTCTTGGCATTGTCGGCAATCCGCAGCGCCTTGTCCGGGTCGGCCTCGTCGTCGATATATACATGGCAGATACCGTCCAGATGCTTGATCACCGGCACCCGCGCCTCACGGCTCACCCGCTCGATCAAGCCCTTGCCGCCACGCGGCACAATCACGTCCACATACTCGTTCATGGTAATCAGCGCGCCCACGGCCGCACGGTCGGTGGTCTCCACCACCTGCACCGCTGCCTCCGGCAGGCCCGCACTGCGCAAACCCTCGCGCACCAGCGCCGCCAGCGCCTGGTTGCAACGGGCCGCCTCCGAGCCCCCACGCAGAATCGCCGCATTGCCCGATTTCAGGCACAGCCCCGCCGCATCCGCCGTCACATTCGGCCGCGCCTCGTAGATGATGCCTATCACCCCCAGGGGCACCCGCATCTTGCCCACCTGTATGCCGCTGGGGCGGTAAGCAAAGTCACTCATCTCCCCCACTGGGTCTGGCAGGGTGGCAATCTGCCGCAAGCCCTCAGCCATGCTGGCCACGCCCTTGGGCGTCAGCGCCAGCCTGTCCAGCAAGGCCGGCTCCAGCCCCGCCGCCTGCGCCGCCGCCATATCGGCCGCATTGGCCGCCAGCAGTATCGCCGCATCGCGCTCTATGCCCGCCGCAATGGCCAGCAAGGCCGCATTCTTGGCATTGGTATCCGCCCGCGCCAGCAAACGCGAAGCCGCCCGCGCCGCCCGCCCCAACTCGTTCATGTACGACTGCACGTCCATTGCTGATTGCTCCGTCAGATCTTGGCTTCAGTCGATTCTGCCAGAATCCGCGCCACCTTGTCGGCGCCACGCACGCCACGCTATATTTACCCCACATGGGCCGATAGCTCAGCTGGGAGAGCGCCGCGTTCGCAATGCGGAGGTCGGGAGTTCGATCCTCCTTCGGTCCACGTCGAACACTTCCGGAAAAGTCCGAGCTGTTGTGACGGCTTGCAAATCGTGCCGGTGTTGGCACCTATCTACGTCCAGCATTGCGAGCCTCTATCTAGCCTCGCAAGATCGCAATGATCGCTACCCCCGCTCGACCCTATCGTAGGTGTGATTGACCGAATTTTTACTAACAATTCCCCTCCGCGATAATGCGCAGGCTACATCTTCAGTCAACCAAGTTTGATAAATGCCCGCTCGTGCATTAACCCTTCAATCACAGAAGTTTTCAGCAGCTTCGACCCATCGCCATTCAACGCATCCACTTGGCGTCGTCTTGCTTCTCGCACTCGCCACGACCTCTGTGGCCGCCCACAGCGCCCCCTGCCAAGAGCCTGATTTGGCGTCAGTATCCGTCACGCATCCAGAGTGTCATTTCTACAAGGGAACAAGACACTTTCGTGCAAAGGAATGCGCTGCTGCGCGCTTGGCGTGGATGACTATCATCGATGCCAAAGACACCCCCAAGGGGTCAGAGCGCCTACGGCACGACGCCCAAAACAACCTGGGTTTCCTCTACTAAATGAGATGGGGCGTGAAGCAAGATCAAAAGCGTGCCATTCAGCAGTATTGGCTGCCCGCAGAGAAGGCAGGGCACGAGGAAGCCGCGTATCACCTATGCCATGCCTATGCAGACGCGGCGCCAAAGCTCGCCCTGGGCTACTGCCATAAGGCGCTTCGCAGCTACCGCAAGCTCCGAAAAGCAGACGAAGACAACCGCGCTATTGTTGCTCAGCTCCATCAGCATATCTCCCGCTTGGAAGCACTTGCGAGATAGCCTTGATCCCGTCAATCACATTCCATAAGCGAGCTGGATACAAACAGAATTAGGCAGAAGCAATCCCCTAGATCCTCGTCGAAGGTCGACATGCTCCTACAACCGCCGCATCCAGGCGCGCCGCTTAAAATTAGACGTAGTGTTTACGGACACCACCAATTTGCAGTGCACGAAAGCCTTTAGAATGGGAGGGCTATCGGTTTTCTCTATCCGGCATGTCAGGTGTCGCCAATACGACTCAGCAGAGACTCAACATGGGAACAGGTACCAAAATCCACTGCAGCAGGTGTTGTGCTGCCATTACGGTCGAACTGAAAGAGGTGGATATCGACGAACAGCGCATGCTGGTGTCGCTGACCGTGCCTTGTCCTGCCTGCGGGCACACCAATAAGTGGAGCCAGCTCCATGCCGACTCTGCCGCCGATCGGGTCGTCCAGGAGTCCACACTTGACCTCATGGCGCAAATCACCGGTCTATCTAAAACCAAGCTGAAGACCTATGTTTACCCGCCTGACGTCATGAAGCAGGCGGATTTAGCCAGACGAAAGATCCCCCACATTCGTGTAAAAAACATGCTGAAGGAAGCTCGGCAACCCTATCCTGCAGCAGCAGAAGACTGGTGGTGCGTTTACCTGCTCGCTGCAACTCAGGAGGCCATTTGGTTCAACCCAGACAATGGCGCCTATCGCATCCATACTCCAACAGGACAGCAAATTCTACTGACCTCCGTCATAGCGTTAGGTGAGTACTACAGCGCGCGGGAATAGCGGGTTGCGTGACCACTTGACCGCGCAAGCAGCCTGCATCCCCCCGCCTCTCACGCACAATGCACTCGCCTCCATACAGGTGACTCACATAACCTGCCACCCCTCATGCGGCCCCACTCTTACGTCTGTAGAAGTTGCCAGGAAGCCTTCCAGTTCCCATTTAACGAGGTATGCCACTACATTAGGTAACCCACCAGCGAATGGGCTGATAAAAGCAACTGACTTGCTATGGCTGCCCAAGCGACCCGCCTGGTGCAAGCGCTGTTCGTCCGGCGCTATGAAAATCTGCGTGAAGTGGTAGGGGCCGCGATCGCAAAGTATGAAGCAGACGTTAGGGGCGGCACCTTTCCCAGTGCCGATGAAACCTACTCGGCGAACTAAGCCGAGGTATTTGCGTACTAAGCGCCGCCAACAGGAGCCTCCAGAAACCGCGAAGCAACATCGCATCGCGACGAAAGAGAGGCTTCGGGCAGCGCCCTTGGCCTAAACATGGTTATACATCAGGAGCATGCAGTGATCGTCGAACGTATCTTCATCAGCCCGGAGCGCGGCCTCGCACAAATGGAGTGTGAGCACATCACGCTCCATAGCGGCATGGGCATTGTAGGCGACCGCTACTTCGGGATGCATACCTACCCAGGCCAAAACCTGACCTTGGTCGAGGCCGAGGAGATAGAGCAGTTCTGCGCGGCGCACTTGCGCACGCCCGACCTGTCGATAACGCGCCGTAATCTGGTCACCCGGGGCCTGCGCTTGAACGATCTGGTGAATGTGGAGTTCACCATCGGCCCGGTAAGGCTGCGCGGTGTCGAGTTGTGCGAGCCTTGCATCCTGGTGGGCAACAACCTCAGCAGTGCATCCCTGACGCCAGCCGAGGTCATCAAGTACTGGGTACACCGTGGTGGGCTGCGTGCCGATGTGATCAGTGGCGGCGAGATTGCCCGTGGCGCGCGTATTGAGACGGCCACATAGAATGCACGCCGATAGCCGCCAGGAGAAAAGCCCCCGCTAGTAGCAGGGGCTCCTCCTACCGGCCTATCCACCAGGGCCTCTCCCCTACGCAAGCCTGCCTGCTTGCCGACGCCGGCTATCGCTACCGCATCGGCATACGCAAATACTGGTTGTCACCGGTAAACCGTTTCAGCGGCTTCGGGTCTTCTGCCCGGCAGCCTGCGCATATCAGTTCGATATTGCCGCCATTAGTGACCCGGAACGAATCCAGGTTCCAGTTATCGCCGCCTATGCCGCCACCGAATGTCGTGGTCAGCACAAAGCTGGTGATATCGGCCTTGCGGACGGGCCGGTTCAGTACCAGGGGCACCGTCTCCTCATAGTTGTCTATCCACCTTGCCTGCCGGTTGACGTCGAGGAAGGTCTGCGAGCTGCCGTCGGTGTAGCTGACAATCACATTCACATTGTCGTTGCCGCCGCGCAGATCGTCTCCGCCGGTACGGAAGCTGGCATAGATGTGCCGTATGCGGCCGTCTGGCTCGTTGGCGGCCAGTGCATCCAGCCTGGGCGGGGTCACGGCGGCGTATTTGCGGTCGACAAAGTAGGTGCGGCGTACGGCAGGATCCTCGACATAGAAGAAGGCCTTGCGTGTCACATCGGGCACCATGGTCATGGTCTGGCCGGGGTAGTTGGGGTCGTAGACAAAGATTTTCAGATCCTGCTTGTGGCTGCCCAGATCGCCACGGTAGCGGCCCAGCGCATAGCCCACGGCCAGCACCTGGTGATCGCCGGCCTTCCATCCCTCGAAATTGCTCGTGCCCCCCTCATACAGACCCAGCGGCGCTGGCTTGGCGCTATTGATCATTTCCTGCAGCTCCTGCAGCCGGCCACCGCCGCTGCCACGCAAGCCCCATTCAAAAAACTCCGCATCACGCCAGCCGAATGGGTTCAGCCTAAGCTCCATCCATTTGTCCAGCTGGTTTTCCATGGCGGCTTTGTTCTGCCGTGCATAGATGTGCGACTGCAAGGGCGTGCGGTTGGCCGGTGTATAGGTCTGCGGTGGGATAGCCATGCCCAGGCTGAAATAATCCATGGCGCTGTAGACCATGCCACCACACAGGCCGCCGTAGGCATAGCTGGCGTCCACCCCCTGAAAGGTATTGGCGAACTTGAAACCATGCGTGCCCGGCATAAAACTGGTCATCTGCCTGCCATCTCCGGTCCACTTGATCAGGTGCCATTTCTGGGTATCGGTGTAGCTGATGCTATTGGTGAAGCTGACAATGCCACCGTCCCGCCGCCGGGCATCCGTCACCGCTAGGTATTTATTGGTCTTGGATTGAATGGTGTAAAAGCCATCGCCCGCATCAACTACCCGCCACAGCTGGCTGTCCTCGTCCAGGTCTGGGTCCAGCGTCGGCACCAGCAGGCGCTTCTGGGTCAGGAAGAAACCGGTTTGCGACTTGATCTGGTAGAAACCGTCGGCCTTGGGGATAAAGCGCCAGGTATGGCGATTCGTCTCTCCCGCGTTAAATCGGGACATTGAGGCAATCGACCCCACGGCCGGCACCGCATCCCTGATGGAGAGATAGCGATAATCGCTATTGCTGCGCAGGGCAAAGGTGCCGCTGGCCAGGTAGTCCGGGCCGGCCAACACCTGTGCATTGAACAAGGCCAGCCATGCACAGGCCAGCATCAGACGGATAAAACCAGTACGGCGTAACATGATTCCTCCTTGCCTTGCGTCGGCTGCCCGCCATAGCCAGGGGTAACGGCATCCATCCCTTGGTCTTGGCGTGGGTTCTCGTACGGAAAATATAATATGAGTGCCACCAGGGCAAAGAATCACCCAAATGAGTGAGACTGGTACTAGTTGGCATGCAAGCTAGCGAGTGCAACTAGCCCGTTGCGGGATTGCCCATCACAGCCAACCAAGGGCCCGTAGCCCAGCAGCACTACCCTTCCTGAAAACGCGCCTGCATATCCCGATAAGCCGTTTCAACCAGCGCTATCAAGGCCCGGCTGTCTAGCGATTGGCCAGGCCGTAGCTTGACATGGCGCATGTACTTGCCCGTGCCTTCCAGCAGATGTCCTGGGTCGGCCAACTCGGCACCACGAAAAAAGCCGACATTGACGTGGGCGGTAAAGGCATTGACATAGGCAAACGCCGCATCGCCCACGCAGGCAGTGGGATGGCCATCGTGCAATAGCTCCCGCACATCGTCGCCACAGCCGCGGATCAGGGCAAACCAGTGCTGCGCGATTTCCCCCAACTCGCCCGGATGGGCTTGCATCCAGGTTTCGATGGCTGGGTCATGCCTGACGGCAGTGGGAAATCGCAGTAGCGGGCTCATCATGGGGTGTCGTGTTGCCATGCCATCCCCACCTGCGCGCCGCCAGCCCATGGCAAACCCGTTGCCCTGGTCATAGGGTGCCGCCTGCCACCTGTACGTCCCCTACCAAGCCATTCAAGCGGCTCTGCAAGTTGTACAGTTCGGCGTATTTGCCATTCTGCTGCATCAGGGCCTCGTGGGGCCCTGCCTCCACCACGGCGCCACGCTCCAGGAAGTAAATGCAATCCACATTGCGTACGCTGGCCAAGCGATGGGTGATCAGGATCATCGTGCGGTGATGGGCGAGCTGGCGCAGTGACTCATACACCGCATGCTCGGCCTTGGCATCCAGCGGCGCGGTGGGTTCGTCCCAGATAACCAAGGGCGCATCCCGATACAAGCCACGCGCCACGGCCAGGCGTTGCCATTGGCCGCCTGACAGATCGTGCCCACCACTGAATTCGCGTGACAGCAGGGTCTCCCAACCATCAGGCAATTGGCTGATGACTTCGGCGGCGCGAGACTGCTGCGCGGCATCAAGCAGGGCCACATCAGCAGGGTCAGCCCTGTCGTAGCGCCCCAGGCGGATATTGTCCCTGGCACTACGGGGCCAGCGTATGGGGTCCTGCAACACCATGGCGACCTGATCAGCCAGGCTGCCAGGGTCTATCTGCCCAAGCGGTACACCATCCCAGCTAACGCTGCCCCCGCTAGGCTGTAGCAAGCCGGCGATCACCTTGGCCAGCGTAGTCTTGCCCGACCCATTCTCGCCCACCAGGGCAATGGTTTGGCCCGCCTTGATCTGCAACGAGATATCGCGCAAGGCAGCCGGCCCGTGCGTGCCAGGGTAGCGAAAGGTGACGCGATCGAGCGTCACCAACTGCGGGTTCGTGGGCGCCGCCAGCTTGCCCACCGCTAATCTGCGCTGCGCCGCCTTGTCGATAAATTCACAGTAATCGCTGATATAGAGCGTTTTCTCGAACAGGTCGTGGCTCACCTGCATCAGTCGCCCCAATGCCAGGCTGGCGCTGCGTATGGCGATGACGGCCGTGCCGGCTATCGCCAGATCCAGCCACTGCCAATGCAGCATGAAACCCAGCGCCGCAAAGGTAGCCACCAGGCCCAGCGATGACAGCAGCCGCCCCAATGTGGTGGCACGCACCTCCCGCAAGCCCAGCGCCACCAGGTGTTGCTGCAGGGCGAGGGCGCTGCGATGGTGCTCCGCCAGCACATAGGGCTGCGCCTGGTTGGCGCGTATCTCGGCCGCCGCATCCCGGTTGGTCGCCAGTTCGGCCATCATCTCCAGCTGCCGCGACAGATCGATGGTCACCGACATGCCGGCATATTGCACCTGCGCCGCCGTCAGCGCGGCCCAGCCTTCAGGCAGCAGGGCCAACACCAGTATCGGCAGCAGCAGCGGGTGCAGCCAGCACAGCGCAATACTAGCGCTCAGCACCGCGAGGCTGGCACTCAGGGCTTCGACCAGACTATTGGTGGCGCCCTCCATATGCATGACACCCCGCATCTGCGCCCGGTGCATCTGGTCGTAGAAGTCCGCGTCATCAAACGAGGCCAGGTCCACTCCGACGGCAGCCTGGCAGAGCGCCTCTTCTGCAGCCCTGTGCACCTTGGGCCCCATATGGGCCTTGGCCATGGCCGTTACGGCATCCAGCGCCATGCGCACCAGGTAAACCAGCAGCAGCAGGGCTATGGCCGGCAGTACCAGGCGCAGCGAGGCAATCCCACCTTGGGCGCCAAACAACTGGTTCAGCACCTCAGGCGTCAGCAGGAAGGCCCAGGTTGCCGCCGCACCGGCCAGCAACTGTGCCACCACCACCACCAGAATGGCCCGGGGGGCGGCTCGCCGCAGCAGGGCGGCGGCCGGCCGGATGGCTTGATTCAGCCGACGCAACACCCCACGCAGGCCAGGGGCGGCCGACTCGCCCCGGTCTATGCGCCAGAACGGCGTATCCAGCGTACTTTCTTCAGCGCTTTGGCTCAGAGCCCACCCCCACCCAAGGTCAAGACAGAGGGCAGATCGCAGTCAGGGTGGGCCCGCAGCAACTGGTACACCACGCCCCCCAAGCCGGACAACAAACCCGGCGCGAAGGTATTGCGGGCAATCCCGCTAACCGGCCCGTGGTCTTCGATACTGGTCAGTATCAAGGACAATACCTGCTCGTGGTTCAGCCCCTCGGGGGCCTCACCCAAAGCCATGGCGCGATGCAACAGCTCCCAAGCACCCAGATCGCCATGGCAGGGGCAATGATTCTGGCCAAAGCCGGCTCGCCAGGCTGCCGCTGCGGCAATCCGCACACGCTGCCGATTGGCTGGCTCCGCCAGGTGTGGGTCCAGGTGCAGATGCGCCAGGCCTATGCCCACGGCACCATGGCACCATGCCGCCACGCTCCTGACCGGTAGATCACGCAAATCCAGCCAGTTCTGCTCGTCTTCGTCATACAGCTGGTCTTCAAAAGCAAAGGCAGCCTGCGCCATGTCGGTATAGCGCTGCTGGCCCGACTCGCGCCCCAGCCAAGCCAAGGCCCAGCCTATGCCGGTAACACCATGGGCAAATCCGCCTATGCCCTTGGGCCAACGCTCGTGTGTCCAATGGGCAGTCGTGCCCTGCTGCTGGGCACGGTCGCATAGCTGGTCGCCAATATCGCAAGCCATGCGCAGATAGCGGGTATCGCCTGTCGTACGCGCCAGCACCAGCAAGGGCACAATGGCCCCGCTGCGGCCCGTCAGCAGATCGTTCACTTCGTCGGCAGCAGCGGCCGCCGGCAGCATCTCGGCCAGGGCACAGGCGCGCACTACCCCATCACCGCCGTCCATACCCCAGGCCGCCAGTGTCAGCCGGGTCCATATCTGCGAGCCCAGCCCGATATAGCCGCCCGGCTGCAGGGGACGCATCTTCTGGGTGCCGGCGCGCTTCCACTCCTTGACCACCCAGTCTTCCAGCAGGTTCAGCGAGTGCAATACGTCGGCCAGCAGGCTGTCCAGGCCCGCCACAGGGTCGGCGCGACCCGCTTCCACTTCTTTCAGATAGGCGGCCAGCAGCAGCGCCACGCCGCTGGTGCCACCGTACAGATCGTCCTCCAGCGGCTGCACCGACCAGCCATTGGCCCCCACTATCGGCGCAATCCAGGCAGCCGTCCCATCCTTGCCGCGTATAGCGGCCGACTGCATGTCCGTCACAATACGCGCCGCCAGCACGCGCCGGCGTAGCTCCAGCGCATCGACACGGGGCTGCGCCGGCAGTATCGAGACATCCTCGGGATACCAGCCGTCTGAAATAAAGGCGCTCACCAGGCTCGCACGTATCACCTTTCGCTCCAGTTCGAAATCTGCGGCGCGCCAGCCCTCCAGTACGGCCTCCACCAGGTTGCAGGGTTTGAGCCAACGGGTATCCCGGGGGCCGTCCAGCACGCCATGCCCGGCGATGGCGGTAAAAAATGGGATATCGCCTTCCAGCAGGTCGTCTATCTCGGCATTGATCACGATAGGGTCGGAAGGCGCCGAGATGAAATTGACCGCCATGGTGGCCAGCAGATTAAACGCCTTGTCGCGCGCCGGCCCCTCCTTGTGCAGCGACACCGGGTGCCACAGCATGCGGCTGATTTCCGCATAAGCCTCGGTCGGCCGGGGGACAAAACGGATGCGGCACGGCTCAAAGGCCTGCAGGCGATGATGCAAGGTACCGGCAGCATCCAGCCGCTGCAGGGTTGCCGTCAGTTCATCGAATGCGGACAACACCTCCGGCCAATAGTTGCCCAGGGCGGGTTCGGGGCTGGGGTGATTCTGGCTGCGCGGCATCTCCATCGTGGTCCGGCCCAGCCTGGCTTGGTCTGAGCCCGCATTGACGACACCTGGTACATTCAACACCGGCTGCTGGCCCGGCAGCATACCCACGCTGGAGACATCCACGCCGCGCCAGCCTAAGCCACGGCCACGGCCAGGCAACATGCCCACATTGAGTACCGACTCATTCACCAGCAGGTTGGCTTCGTCTACGGCCGCCCCCAAACCAGAAGGCCTGACCGGTAGCCGAGGCGCAAACAGCGTTTCGCAGTCCACCACGATAGGGCAGCTACCATGGGCAATCAGGTTCTCGGCATGTAGATCATTGCCACCCAGCAGGCGCATCAAGGCCAGCCAGTGGCCTATGCCACGGTAGAACGCGCGCAGCTCCTGCTCATCGGCTGCGTAGCGGTGCGCCACAAACTCAGACCATCCATGCTCGCCGCGCAACAGCACGCGGGGCACGCCTATGGTCATGGCACTGCCATGCGCCTGGGCAATGTCGCGGACAAACGCTCCCAGCGCCACATCCACCGCCATCGAACGCGGCTTGTATACGATACGGCCACCTTCGCAGTGGACAATGCCTACCGTCTGGCCCTGTTGGTGACTATCGCCAGCGCCCAGGCTCAGCTCCAGCAATCGCCCTGCAGGCTGGCCACACAGCTCAGCGAGCGCGGCACGGTCCGCCGCCCAGCGCTGGGCAAAACGCAAAGAGGCCATGCACCGGTTCCGGATGACGGTGTCGATACGGCGCAGCACAGTAGGATACGGCCCCGCCAGGTCATCCCAGAACTGGCGTTGCGATGCCATTTCGATGAACTCGGCCCAGCGCTTGGCAGGGTCCTCCGCCACCAGCTTGCCCGTCACCCGCGCCGCGTTCAGTTCCAGCAGCAGCAGGCGCCCCAGCTTGGCGTGCAGTACTTCCTGTAACGCTTCGCCCGTCACTCGCAGAATGACTTGCGACTCCCCTTCGAGCAGCCCAGCAACCGAAAAAAGCTGGGTTGCCAGCTCGTCAACGTACGGCGAGATCAGGCAACCCAGGCATTTATCGAAGTTACTGGTGTCCATAGCTGACACCATCATTCAATAAACCTCTCTACTTGGTTTCGATGCGTTTGCTTAACAGCACATATAACGCGACGAACCAGTGCAAGCCGTGCCACAGCCGCCAAAGGTCAGGGGACGGATGGCCATGGTGATGTCGGCTTCGGCGTACTCACCGCTAACGAACAAGGAACCAGCGGGATTCTCTTCGCTGGCTTCATTACGCCACAGGTCAACAAGGCTTGCTGCGTCGATGCTGTTCATAAGTCTTCCTTCTCACGGTTGGTCGATTGAGTTTGTCGGAGGGCCCCTGCAAAGCATCGCCGCCGGTACTTTGCAGGGGCTCCCCGTGCTGCCGATAAGACGCTTGTGCCATCGCTCAGCAGCCGAATTCAAGCTACACCAACAAACTTTGCGAATCGAATCATTTCTTATGCATAGCGGGTTATTGAATCAATCTCGCCACATCTTAATCTTGTGCCCAAATCCCCCGCCCAGCCTTTGCCTTATCATTCAATCCCGCACTCTGCCACCGGCATTATCTAGTCGTGATTATAAGAAAATAAACTGATATACCCTCCTTGCAAGTTGCACTCCACAGCCGCAGCAAACACACCTAATCCGGCAAACAAAAAATCCATAATAAACAATGCATTATGCACACCACCCATCACGCCAATTCAGATTTCACACGGGCAAGCCAGCACTTATTTCGCATCGCAGCAAACACGATTTACCCTTGCTGAATAAAACAAGATGGAATAAATCCATGCCCATATATTGCCAGTCGAATCTTATGCCGCGAAACTAATCCACCCGCGCTCGGCAACCCACACCAGCAGCACCCCACCCAATTCCGCCGGCGATCGTGTTTCGGTGCGCTTGCTTGGCAGGCCCAGCTACCCGCCCAACCCTGCAGACATCCGCTTGCTCTCAGCAAGGCGGTTCACAGTTTGCGATTGCTCGTTTGCCTCAGCGCAACGCCAGCAAGTGCGCCCAGAAGCGGATGGGGTGTACCGCCCAGCGGCACTGGCCCAGGCAGCACCCGGGCCCATGCGTCAGCGCCTTGCCATCACTTGGCCCGCCGCCACTCCATCACCCAGTTGTGCGCCCAGCTTTGGCCGCCATCCTCCGAAACCACCTGGCGCCAGCGGCAACCATGGGGGGTGATGCTGTCCCAGATACCGAGCGAGATCGTCTTGCGGCCTGCCACTTCTTCCTCGGCCCAGAACAGCCCTACGCCTTGCTCGAAGCTACCCTGCAATCCCGGTGGTGTCAGCGCGCCGCTGCGGGCATTCACCCAGAAGTCGGACCACCGCTGCTGCTCAACATCGAGCAGGCGCAGGCCCATGCCACTGAAGTTACGAGCCGGGATACGCAACTCCTCGACGCTGCCTACGCCGCCCAAGATCGTCCAGCAGGTAGCCTCGCCCTCAAAATGGTCCCACTCCTTCGCCCCAGCCGGCAGGCGCCAGTGGCGTATCTTCCACTCGCCTGCCAGAAAGTTGAAATCGCCAGGCTTGCCCGGTGTCGGCAGCTTGGGCAGCGGCGGTACGGCATCCAGCACAGGGGCGTTGCTCGCCAAGGTAGCGCCTGGCAGCAGGGCTGCGGCACCGGCAGCCATCATCAAGGTACGGCGGGTTTGGTCCATCTCAATCTCCAGTTGTCAGGATTACAGGGTAAGCATGGGCCGTGAGGCCCTGCATGCAGTAGCGTTCCGCGCCGCAATACATGCCGGCATCGACCGCGCCCTTGCACACAGGGCACCTGAGGCTGGAAGAAATGCTACGCTTCAATACCTGACAACCTGTGGCAGGTATTTTCTTGCCGCGCCTGATACCCGCCTCACCATGCGATCCAGCCGGCTGCTCTCCATCCTGATGCTGTTGCAATGGCGTGGCTGCCTGTCGGCCACGGTGCTGGCGCGCGAGTTTGAAGTGTCGGTACGGACCATCTACCGCGACGTGGATGCGCTGAGCGCCAGCGGTGTTCCCGTCTATGCCGAGCGGGGCCGCCAGGGCGGCATCACCCTGCACGAGGGGTATCGCACCCGTCTGACGGGCCTGACCCCTGGCGAAGCAGAGAGCTTGCCGCTGGCCGGCATTGCCACCATAGCGCGGGATCTGGGCCTGGGTGCCGAAGCCACCGCCGCGCAGTTGAAGCTCATGGCCAGCTTGCCAGTAGACGCCGGCGAGGGGGCACTACGCATCGCCCGCCGATTCCATATCGACCCACTGCCCTGGTATCACCGTGCCGAAACCGCACCCTGCCTGCCGGAGCTGGCCAATGCCGTCTGGCGCGAGCGCTGCATCCTTATTGACTACGAGAACTGGCAAGGCCCAACCCGGCATGAGCTGGAGCCCCTGGGGCTGGTGCTGAAAGGTGGGCTTTGGTATCTGGTCGCCAGCCATCGCGGCAAACAACCGCGCAGCTACCGCGTTGCCAGCATACGCTCCATCGAGGTTTCGGACCGTAGCTTCAAGCGCCCTGCCGGCTTCGATTTGGCCGTGCATTGGCCTGCTTCGGTAGCTGATTTCGAACGATGGCTGACGAGAGATATCGCCACCGTCAGGCTGTCGGCAGAGGGCTGCCGCATCCTGCGCGCCGTCAGCCCCATGGCGGCCGAGCAAGTAGAGGCCAGCAGCAGGCCCAGTGCGCGCGAGCAATGGATAGAGGCAGAAATGCCTATCGAGACGCCGGAGTACTCGGCACGCCAACTGCTGCGCCTGGGCGCCGAGGTCGAAGTACTCGCGCCAGCAGCGCTACGCCTGGCACTACAGCAGGAGGCACAGGCCGTGCTGGCGCTCTACGGGCAGGAGCCCAACCCAGGCGCCGGCAAGGTTGGTAGCGGCAAGGCCTAGCCACCCACCATACCTCCCAGATTAACGCCCTTTAATCACCCGCCCAGATTGCGTCAAGGTTGGGAGGGCGATGATCAAGCTGCGCACGTAGTACCTGCGCTCACCACGCAAGGGGACGAGCATGCACTACCTCTCCCGACCTTGGATATGGATCGCCCTGCTTGGCCTACCTGGCAGCCATCTGCCGACGGTGGCACCCCAGCTGGAGATGGCCATGCAAGAGGCCACCCAGGCCACCAGCGTGCAAGCACAGCGCGCGGCGGGGTTGCGATCCAAAACCGCACGTAGCAGCCAGTTGCTGTTTCTGTTCGAGGATGGCCAACCGCCGCCCGACAAGAAACCCGCGCACGGGCGACTCTGACCCCGTAGTCAGCGTACCCCGCGAATCTGGCGCACCTTGCTGCCTGCCTGCAGCTCGGCCAGCACCGTATCGAGTGCGATGGGCCGGCCCACCGCATAGCCTTGGGCGTAATCCACGCCCAGCTTGGCCAGGCAATCGAATATCTCCTGCGACTCGACAAACTCCCCTACCGTTGCGGCACCCAGCTGATGGGCCAGTTGGTTGATGGTGGCGACGATGGCGGCATCGGTGGGATTGCGATCCAGATTGCGGACAAAGCTGCCGTCTATCTTGATGATGTCGACAGCAAAGTGCTTGAGGTAGTTGAAGGAACTCAAGCCGGCACCGAAGTCGTCCAGCGCAACCTTGCAACCCAGCTCCCGCAGCGTCTTGAGTATATGGGATGCCACCGATAGCTGATTCATCAGCGCGGTTTCGGTCACCTCGAAATGCAGCTGGCGGGGCGCCATGGCAGACTGGGCGATCTGCTGCAGCAGATAGGGCAGGAACTGCGCATCGTTGAAAGAGTTGGCCGACAGGTTGATACCCACCGACACATGTGAGTGCGCCGCCAGCGCCGGGCCCAGATTGCCCAGCACTTCCTGTATCACCCAGCGGTCTATGCTGCCCATCAGGCCAAAACGCTCTGCCGCCGGGATGAACACGCCGGGCGACATCAGGCCGCCTTCATGGTCGTACATGCGCAACAGCAGCTCGAAGTGGCGATGAAAATCGGCATGGCTGGCCGTGGGCACGATCTCCTGGGCGTAGAGGGTAAACCGGTGCTTCTCCAGTGCCTCCCGCAGGCCGCTGGCCAGCAATATCTCGTGGTGTTGCCGTTTGACATCGTCCTGGCCGGCGTAATACAGCGACACCCGGTTGCCACCGGCCTGCTGGGCAGCGTAGCAGGCCACGTCAGCCTGGCCCATGATCTCGCCGGTGCCCTGGGTGGAGGGCAGGATGGGGGCGATCCCTATACTGGCCCCCACCACATAGACATGCCCCTCCCACGGGAAGCGCAGGCTGGTGACGGCCTGAATGATCTTGTTGCCCATCTCCTGCGCCTTGCCCAGATCGCAGTTCAGCAGCAGCAGGGCAAATTCATCGCCGCCTATGCGGGCTATGGTGTCGGAGTTGCGCACCTGCTCCATCAGCAGCAGGGCCAGTTCGCGCAACAGCATGTCACCTGCAGCATGGCCAGCCGAATCATTGACCACCTTGAAGTGATCGATATCAATAAAGCACAGGGCATGCTGGCAGTTGCGCTCGCCGGCATTGACGACAGCACGCTGCAGCTCCTGCTCGAAGCGGGCGCGGTTATACACGCCGGTCAGGGCGTCATGGGTGGCGCTAAAGCTGAGTTCCTTCTGCAGCTTGTGGCTGCTGGTCTGATCGTGCCAGACCAGCACAGCACCGGTCACTTCGCCGTTGCTGGCGCGCACCGGAGCGGCGGTATGCCGTATCTCGTAGCGCTCGCCTGTTTTGCTGATCAGCGTCACACCCTCGTCACGGCAGAAGCCGTGCATCTGCTGCAGGCTCAGCTTGATAGGGCTGCCGACAGGCTCGCCGGTTTCGCTGTGCAGCGCCCGGAATACCTGCTCATAGGGTACGCCTTTGGCCATGGCCAAAGTCCAGCCCGTCATGGCCTCGGCCGCCGGGTTCATATACGAGACCGTACACAGGGCATCGGTCAGCAACACAGCATCACTGATGGCAGCTATGGTGGTTTGCAGCCGCTCCTGGGCCTGGAACAGCATCTCCTTGGCGCGGCGGGCATCAGTCATATCACAGCAGGACCCCAGCAACTGCGCCGGCTGGCCGGGCTGGCTAGGCAGCAACCTTGCGGCAACACGCAGATGCCGCATATCGCCTCTGGGCAGCACCACCCTTACTTCCACATCCAGCTGCGTCTCGCCGTTGGCGGCAAACCGCACCGCATGCTCAAAGCCCTCCCCGTCCAGCGGGTGCATCAAATAGGCCCAGGTATTCAGCGCAGGCCGGAAGTTTGCCTCTGTCACCGCATGCAGGGCATGCATTCGGCCATCCCATAGCAAACCGCGCCCGGCATCCCACGACCATTGCCCCAGGCCGTTGCTCTGCGCCAGTTGCTCCAGCCTGGACCGGTCCAGTTGCAGTGCCTCCTCGGCCCGCTTGCGCTGGTCTATGTTCTCGATCTGCGAGACAAAATACAGTGGCGTACCCGCTTCATCGCGCACCACCGACACCGCCAGCTCCACCCACAGCACCCGGCCATTCCTGCAGATATAGCGTTTCTCCATCTTGTAGGTGTTGATGCGGCCGCTCAGGATGTCATGCACCAGATCCAGATCGTCCTGCAGGTCGTCCGGGTAGGTCACATCCTGAAAGCGCATGGTGGCCAGTTCCTGCTCGGTGTAACCCAGCCAGCCGCACAGCGTCGGGTTGACCTTGAGCCAATGGCCTTCCAGGGAGACCAGCGCCATGCCAATGGCGGAGAACTCCATGGCCCCACGGAAACGGGCCTCGCTGATGGCAGCCTGGGCCCGGCTGGCGCGCAGTTGTTCGATCACCACTGCCAGGAAGTAGGCCGGTACCAGCGTCAGGGCGATAGGCAGGTGGTGCAGGGGTGTGCTGGCCTCGCGTGCGCTGCCCGGCGAGAGCCAATCCAGCGCGATCAGGGTGAGGATGAACAGGGCGTTGATACCGCCTATCAGGGCTGTGCCGAACACGCTGAGGCGCAAGGCCACCAGCAGCAAGGGCAGCATGATGTAGGCAAAGGGATAGGGCAGATGGACCAGGGCAAAATAGGCCGTGCCCATGGTCAGCGCCAGTAGCATCACCACATCGCCGCTCTGCCGCCCCGCCAGGTGATTGCGCCAGGCTTCGCGGCTGCTATTGAGCAGCAAGGGCAGCATCACCAGCAGGCCGATGGTGTCGCTAACATACCAGCGCAGCCAGTTATGCTGGAAGGTGGCCAATTCGCCGGTACCAAATGCCGCCGCACCGATCACCGACGCCAACAACGGCGGCATGAATACGCCGGCCCACAGTACCCGTACGGTAGACGACATATCGCTGTCGAACGCGGCACTGATGTTATGTACCCGCAGTGCCCAGTAACCTATCAGTATCTCCACCAGATTGGCTGCGACAAAGAACAGGGTCAACTGCAGGGATGCGCCGAAAGCCAGGTTGGCCAGCAGGTTGGCCAGCGCTACCGGTGGCAGTATCAGGCTCCATTTGCCTGGGAAGTGCAGCAGGGCAACTATGCCCAGCGCATTGGGCAGCCAGAGACCGGCTATCCCACCCGATAACTTGAACAGACCGACACACAGGCTGGCCAGCACAAAGTACAGTAGGAACAAAGGCAACGTCAGCGTCAGCAGATCTTGCCGCAAGGCAGGGCTCATCACGGGGCTCCTCGATACCTCTGCCTTGAAGTCAACCGGTGTACCCCTGGCAGATGGATGCCGGGCCCGCCTTGGGCATGCCCGCCCTGGGCCCGACGGCTGTGCATACTCAACCTTGGCAGGCGGCGAGCGGCTTTGCCAGCCAGCCGACAAATGGAGCGATCACCGGCTACCCCTCGCTCGCCCCGTCGCTAACCCGCATGGTGCGCCCCTATACCCGCACCAGCCTTGATATGGCGCAATGCAACATTTGCCGCCGAGCACTACATTACGGTCATAACCAGAACACGATTCGTTCGATCTGTGGGAGGAATAAGCCGAATGCACCCCTGGCATGCCATGGAGCCGCCCCATGTTGCGGCGCACTTTGAGGTGGATGCCCAGCAAGGCCTGGATGAGGCGGAAGCCGCAGCCAGACTGCAGAAGCACGGTCGCAATCGGCCCAGCGCGCCACCCACACGTAGCGGGCTCGCGCGTTTCCTGTCGCAGTTGCTGCAGCCCTTGATACTGGTGCTGATCGTCGCGGGCACCGTCACCGCCTGGCTGGGCGAAACAGTAGATGCCAGCGTGATTCTTGGCGTGGTGCTGATCAACGCGCTGGTGGGCTATATCCAGGAAGGCAAGGCCGAAGCCGCGCTGGCTGCGCTGGCCCGCTCAATGACCATGGAGGCCACCGTGATGCGGGGTGGCAGTCGGCAGCGGCTGGATGCCGCCCATCTGGTTCCCGGCGATGTGGTGGTATTGGCGGCCGGCGACAAGGTGCCGGCAGATCTCCGGCTGTGCACGGGAAAGTCCCTGCGTACTTCCGAAGCAGCACTGACCGGGGAATCCACGCCGGTAGACAAACACGCTCAGGCTCTACCCGCCGAAACCGTGCTGGGTGACCGACGCAATATGGCCTATGCCGGCACCCTGGTCGTGGCAGGGCAAGGCAGCGGCGTAGTAACGGCAACCGGCGATCACACCGAGGCGGGCAAGGTATCGGGCCTGATTGCCGGAGCGGCCGAGCTGGCCACACCACTCACCCGCAAGCTGACGGTATTCACCCGCTATCTGCTGGTCGCCATCCTGGCGCTGGCGGCCCTGACCTTTGCCGTAGGTATCTGGCGCGGCGAAAGCGCCTTCAATATGTTCATGGCCGCCGTGGCCTTGGCAGTGGGCGCCATCCCAGAGGGCTTGCCCGCTGCCGTGACGATAACACTTGCCATCGGCGTAGCACGCATGTCCAGACGCCGCGCCATCATCCGCAAGCTGCCCGCCGTCGAAACCCTGGGCAGCACCACGGTCATCTGCTCTGACAAGACCGGCACCCTCACCGAGAATGCCATGACCGTACAGGCCATCTGGTCTGGCGGGACAAGCTATAAGGTGAGCGGGCTGGGTTACGATCCGATCGGCCAGATAACAGCAGCCATGCAGCCCGCCGAGATCACGCCGCCACTGCGTGAGACACTGATGGCCGGCGTGCTGTGCAACGACGCCAAGCTGCTGCCCACAGCAAGGCAATGGACGCTGCTGGGCGACCCCACCGAGGGCGCCCTGCTGGTTGCGGCCAGCAAGGCCGGGCTGGACTGCGACACGCTCTACAGCGTCTTTCCCCGGCTGGATGAATTGCCATTCGACCCCAACCGGCAATACATGGTCACCCTGCACGAGATCGAGGGCGAGCGCCTGCTCTACGCCAAAGGTGCGGTGGAAAAACTGCTGCCCGCCTGCAGCGCCATGCTGAATGCTGACGGCCAACCCATACCGCTGGCGCCAGAGGCCATCCACCAGGCTACCGCGCGGATGGCGGAAGCCGGCCTGCGGGTATTGGCCCTGACGCGCTCGACCCTGGCGGCCAACCGGATACTCGATCACGACTGCCTGGGTGCCGACCTGGTGTTCCTCGGCCTGATGGGGATGATAGACCCGCCTCGACCTCAGGTGCGGGCATCCATTGCGGCCTGCCACAACGCCGGTATCCGGGTAAAGATGATTACCGGCGACCACCCCGGCACCGCCCGCGCCATCGCCTGCCAGCTAGGCATTACCGGCAGCGACACCAGGGCCTGGACCGGGCAAGAGCTGGCCCAGTTGGACGATGCCGCCCTCTGTACGGTGGCGCGGGAATTCGATGTGTTCGCCCGGGTGGAACCGGAACAGAAGTTCCGGCTGGTGCAGGCGCTGCAAGCCAATGGCGAAGTAGTCGCCATGACCGGTGATGGCGTCAATGATGCCCCCGCGCTCAAACAGGCCGATATCGGCGTGGCCATGGGCCTGGGCGGCACCGCCGTGGCCCGTGAGGCGGCCGCCATGGTGCTGACCGACGACAACTTCAGCACCATCGAAGCTGCCATCGAAGAAGGCCGTGGCATCTACGACAATCTGCTCAAATTCATCGTCTGGACCCTACCCACGAACGCCGGTGAGGGACTGGTGATACTGGCGGCCATACTTGCCGGGGTAACCCTGCCGATCACGCCCCTGCAAATCCTCTGGATCAACATGACTACGGCCGTGCTGCTGGGCATGATGCTGGCCTTCGAGCCGCCCCGGCACGACATGATGCAACAGCCGCCGCGCTCCCCCTCGGCGCCCTTACTGAGCCCAACCCTGCTGCGACGCATCGTGCTGGTGAGCCTGCTGATGCTCGTCGGGGCATTCAGCCTGTTCGAGCTGGCGCTGCGGCAAGGCAGCACGCTGGCCGAAGCACGCACCGTCGCCGCCAATGTGTTTGTGCTGATGGAAATACTCTACCTGTTTAACTGCCGCACCCTGAGCCAGCCCTGCTGGGCCAATGGCTGGTTCTCCAATCAGTGGGTGTGGCTGGGCAGTGCCGCCATGCTGCTGCTGCAGTTGGCCTTCACCTACGCCCCCACCTTCAACAACGTCTTCCAGACCGCCCCCATCAGCGCTCAGTGGTGGCTCACCATCACGGCCTTTGCCGCAGGCAGCAGTGTCCTGATCGAACTGGAAAAAGCACTGACGCGCCCCAGGGGTAGCGACAGCTGATACGGCATCGCCCGCCGCAGCGCTTACTTGGGTGGGATAGCCCCGGCAGCAGGCCAATCGGTATCGCCTATGCGCTTGAGATCCATTTCAAAGAAACGCACAGGTTCCTTGCCCGGCATCAGCCGGTCGCCGACTTCCTTCCAGCTGCCGTCCTTGATGGTGGCGGTGTAGCGTATGGTCATGGGACCGGCGGGGATTTCCCAGACAAAGCCCTGCTCCGTGGGGGTCAGCGCAAAATCACCGACATTGCCCATGGCGTAGGAGTGCATTGTGTAGGCATTGCTGGCGGGGTTGTAGGAGATCGTGCCAAAGGCGTTGAAGCCCACCTTGCCGTCCGCCTGGTAGCCACGTCCTTCCACCACCTTGACCGACCCATCCAGAAACGGCCCGACACGCTCGGTCTGGGTAACCGTGTGCTTCTCGCCCGAGGGCAGCAGGGTCCAGGCGGTGCCGCGCCAGCTGCCATCCATAAAAGCCAGCTTGGCCATGGCGGCCTGCTGGGCAGGGATGACTTTAGCTGGATCAGGCCGCATGGTGCCTGCAGCCAGGCTGCTTATACTGGTCAGCAGCAGCAGGGACGCAACGGTAGTGCGCAGGGTGTACATGGTGTGCTCTCTTCGTCAGTAGGGGCGGTGACAAGCGTACATGGAAGAAAATAGACGGGTCGACATAATGTCGGCGCCAGACATCTGGCTGTTGCGAACGATCAACACGGCCCCTGCACCCCGGTAGAGCGGCCAAAGCCGCCCCGCCAGGATGCAGGCCTACATTACTGCTTCACCATGGTAGCCACCGAGATATGCGGCCAATCTATGCCGTCAAAATTGAGTATCACGGTCTGGGTGTACTGCAATTGCATGAACTGTTCCCCGTCGGGCAGCTCCACCGTCTCTATCCAGAATATGGCGTCCAGCTTGGTGGCATTGGCGTTCTGGGCGATGAAGGGGATATTGACGATACCGCCCACCGGTGTAGTGGATATCTCCAGCACCACGGTGTTGACGATGTTCTGTCCCTGTATGGCATCCACCAGCAACTGATTGGGATTGCCCACCATGGCCTGGGTAATGCCGGGGGGCAGGTCGGAATGCAGGTAGGGGTCCAGATAACCGAGCTGGCCGGTGCCAGGCCCCGTGGGCGTGGAGCTGACCGGAGCAATCTGCGGGCCGCCGTTGACCTCGAACGCGGTACCCTGGGCCAGCAATGAATCGCCGTGCGGAATGGTGGATTGGCGCACGATGGTTGCCGGCGCCGACGGGTCGCTGGTGGGCGGGACGTTCAGCCAGATGCCGGGCTCGATATGCAGGGCAGCATGGCTCTGCTTGTCGCTGACCCGTTGCAGATAGGTCAGACCGGTCAGGAAGATATCGTCCTGCAGCGAACCACGGTTAGGGACAGGCGCACCGATGGGTGAAAAGTCCAGTACTTCATGGGTGGCGTTCAGCATCAGCCTGAAAATTCCGCCATTTTGCTTGTTGGGCAGGGCAATCAGGTTGAAGCCGCTACCTATCCAGCTGCCGGCCAGATTCTTGAGCAGGCCCAAGGGCGAGGCGGTGGCGGTCGATGGCAGGCTGGCGCGCATCAATTGTACGGGGGGACGGGCTTGATTCACGATGGTATTCCTCCAGTGACGGTTGGGTAGGCACGTACATGAATGCCGTGCTTTTCTTGCTTATTGCCGGACACACCACTCGCCACATGGCGATGGCAAAAGGTACGGCGCAGGCCAGATCGGGATGGCTAGCTCCGTTCTATGGGATGACCGAGCGCCATGCATCATTCATTTGGGGGACACTGGATTTATTCCGCCCACCGGCCATGCCCACCAACTGGCAACGCTGCTATGCCTCCCCCATTTGAATGAAGGTAGCCAATCCGCCTTGTGCTAAAGCTATTGCATGGCATCCGCAATCTGCCCTGCCCGCCTGGGCCGAGACAGACCGAGATGGCATGAAAGCGACCCATAGAGGTCAACAAGGAGCGAGGAATCCTGCCCCCTGCCATGGTCCGGTCCCACCGGCCAACGTCAGGCCATCACGCACTCTCCTGCCTTACGCCTCCTTGCCGGGCCACGCCCACTGAGAGCCTGTTCACGATCTTTTCGCCCCGGCGCCGGTCCGGCCCTTCGGGTTCCGGGCATTGCCGGTAGCGACCGCCGCGGCAGCGGTCGGCGTTACAAACCGCTTGCGGTACCCGTACCGCGGTGCGGCTTGTGCCTTGTCCGCTATCCGGCACTACCCGGAACGCCGGGGCGAAAAGATCGTGAACAGGCTCTAAGACTGACACGAACGGCAGCAAGACCGTTCGCCCGCACGCGGCCCCGGCCACAGGCGGACTCCCCACGGGCGGAAAGCCCGATAGGCAATACAAGCAAACGGAGGATGTATGGCAACGGCAACAACAGCTGGCCAGCCCCGCTGGGCCAGGGACTATGTGTTCGATATCTTGAGTGAGCTGGGCATCCACTACATTTTTGGCGTGCCGGGCACCAATGAAATCCCCATCATCGACGGCACCGCCTACCCCGAGAACGAGGTCGAGTACATCGAGTGCCTGCACGAGAACATTGCCATCGGCGCGGCCATGGGTTCTGCCCGCATGACAGGCAAACCCGGCGTGATGGTGGTGCATGTCACCCCTGGCATCGCCCACAGCATAGGCAACCTGTTCAACGCTGCGCGCTCGCAGGTGCCGCTGGTCATACTCTGCTGCCAGCAGCAGAACGAGCTGGTCACGCAGGAGCCCTTGCTGGCCTCCAACCTGGTGGACCTGGCCAAGCAATACACCAAATGGGCACACGAAGTCCGTACCCCGGAAGAACTGCCCATGGTGCTGCAGCGCGCCTTCAAGGAGGCCATGGCCCCCCCGAACGGCCCGGTGTTCGTGGCCATCCCTTGGGAATTCACCATGCGCCGCATCGGTGACCATGACCGAGTGCCCGGTGTCACCCGCATCTCGCCGCACTTTACCGGCGACCCGGAGACCATACGCCAGGTGGCCACCCTGCTGGCCGAGGCCAGGAATCCCCTTATCGTGGGTGGCGATGCCGTGGGCTATGCCAATGCCTGGCCCGAGATGCAGCAGCTGGCCGAGCTGATCGGCGCGCCGGTACTGCTGCAGACCTTCAGCAGCGTGGCCAACTTCCCCAATAACGACTACCACTGGCAGGGTGAGTTACCGGGCAGCCAGCAAGCCATGCAGCAGGTATTCGAAGGCCACGATGTGGCCTTCCTCTGCGGCTTCAGCAACCAGGCCCAGATCACGGTGTTCAAATACACCCAGGGGGCGCTGATACCCCCCCATGTGCGCCAGGTCTACCTCACCAACAACACCTGGGACATCGGCAAGAACTACTACGGCGAGGCCGCCATCCTGGGCGATATCAAGGCCACCCTGCCCCTGATCAACGCGCTGATCGCCCCGCAGGCGCCAGCCGCCGCCGCACAACGCAATCAGCACCTGCGCGAGCTGGATGCCGCACGGCGGGTATCGTGGGATCAATACCTGGCCCAAGCCATGCAGCAGAAGGAAATCTGGGCCGTGGTGATTGCCGACGCCCTGCGGCAGGAGATAAGCGAACGCGGCCTGGACAAGAAGTTCGTCTACGTCCACGAGGCAGTGTCCGATCCAGCGCCATTCCAGTACCTGCTGCCCTTCGGCACCGAGGGGGGCGCACCCATCAGCTACTACTGCGTGGGCGGCGGCTCCCTGGGCTGGTCCATGCCCGCCACGCTGGGCATCAAGCTGGAACAGAACGGCTGGCAGGATATCGAGACCCAACTGGTGGTATCGGCTACCGGCGATGGCTCCTCGCTGTTCTATCCGCAAACCTGGTGGACGGCAGCGCATCGCCAACTGGGCGTGCTCTACATCATCACCAACAACCACGAGTACCACACGCTACAGCTAGGGCTGCAACAGGTTATCCAGGCCTATGGCTCGGCACCGGGCTATGGCTGGACGCCCAAGACCGACAACCCGGACTACCTGCGCATCCGCGGCCCTGCCCCCGATTTCGTCGGCATGGCCAAGGCGCTGGGCGAACTGGGCGGCGAGGTAGTACACCTGCCCGAGCACGTCCGGGCTGCCGTGCGGCGCGGCATCGATCATGTGCTGCACACCCGCCAGTCCTACCTCCTCGATATGCGCACGGCGCAGAACACACCCACCACCCCGTCACTGGCCGAAGCCAACCGCATGGCCCTGGCCCGCTATGTGGGGCAACCACCATTGGACAGCTTCCATCAGCCGGCCGGCAAAGGCCTGCTCAAGGGCGAGCCCGGCAGTGCGCAGCCCAATATACCCATCCTCTTCTAAATCACAGGCAATAACAGGGCGCCCGGCAGCAGGCGCCTATTCAATCCAAGGAGATCAGTATCATGGCTAACGAAACCGTAGATATCGCCATCATCGGCGCAGGGATTTCTGGGGTTTACAGCGCCTGGCGGCTCAAGCAGGCCCACCCTGGCAAGAAGATCGTCGTGTTCGAGAGCTCCGACCATGTCGGCGGCCGCCTGCTATCGGTACAGCCGCCCGACATTCCCAATATGGTGGCCGAACTGGGCGGCATGCGCATTCTGCCCGCGGTACAACCACTGATTACGGCACTGATCGCGGAACTCAACCAGTCGCTGCCCCCCCACGAGCAGATCGAAACCTATCCCTTCCCGGTGGACCAGGACCAGAACCTGGCCTATCTGCGTGGCGTCTATCTACGCCTGAGCGACTTCACCAGCCAACCGGACAAGGTGCCATACCAGCTGTCCTTCCTCGATAGGGGAGCCACTGCAGGCAGCATCATCCTCAATGCCATCGAGCAGATCGTCCCCGGCATTACCGCCCCCGACCTGACCGAGGAGCAGCGCCGCACCATGGCACAAGAAGCCAGCTTCGGTGGCCTGCCACTCTATCAGCAGGGTTTCTGGAACGTGCTGCTGCGGGTGATAGACAGCGAGGCCTACCAATTGGGGGTGGATGCAGGCGGCTACAACTCCACCCTGTCCAACTGGAACGCGGCCGATGCCATCCCCTGGTATCTCTCCGACTTTGGCATCGACCCGCAATACAAGGGCTTCTGCAAGGGCTTCCAGCAGGTACCCAAGTCCATTGCGGCGCTGTTCCAGCATGCCGGTGGCGAGATCAGGCTGAACGCCACGGCGTCGCGGCTCAAGTGGGAAAACGAGGTGTTTGAATTTGCCGTCGAGGGCAAGGTCATCCGGGCACACCAGCTCATCCTGGCCATGCCGCGCCGCGCCATCGATCTGCTGGCCGCCACCAGCCCCATCCTGCAGGAAATCCAGCGCCTGACCTCCAGCGTCACCCCCAGGCCGTTGTTCAAGCTGTTTACCACCTACAACAACCCCTGGTGGCGCGCCGCCGGCTATACCAACAGCGACAACGTCTACGTACCGGTGCAGGCGGGCCGCTCGGTCACCGACCTGCCGGTACGGCAAACCTATTACTGGCCACAAAGCGACGGCCAACCGGCCGAATCCGGCCGCGCCATGCTGCTGGCCAGCTACGATGACGGCACCAATACCGGCTTCTGGGACGGACTGCGCCCGCAGCGGCATCAGCTGAAGCGCAGCGGCCAGGAAGTCGCCGCGCTGGCCGATCCCTTTGTGGGCGAAGCCACCGCCAGCCAGACCGAATCCACCTGGCACCAGTACAAGGCCCCCCGCCTGATGGTGGCCGAAGTCGCCAGACAATTGGGCACCATGCACGGCCTCAACTACACCCCCGAGGTACGCAATGCCGCCTTCCGCGACTGGGGCGACGACCCCTTTGGCGGTGGCTGGAACAGCTGGAATATCGGCGTGAAGAGCTGGGAGGTAAAGAAGCAGATCATCAAGCCACTGGATATCTGCCAGCTCTACATCTGCGGCGAAGCCTACTCTGATGCCCAAGGCTGGGTGGAGGGTGCCTTGCAGACCGCCGAGATGATGTTGAAGCGGATGGCTTACTAAACGCTACTGGCTGGCACGAAAAACAAAGGCCTGGGACATACCCAGGCCTTTTTCCAACACCAGGTGCCGCAATCCAGCCGACACAGGCCGACAACCGCTACTCACGCAGAAATTGCAGCAAGTCACGACTCAGTCGCTGCTTATCGGTAACGAACAGGCCGTGAGCCGCACCTTCGTATTCCAGCAAAACCGACGAGGGCATGGCTTTGGCCGCAGCACGTGCCGAAACCGCTATCGGCACTGTCTGATCTTCTGTTCCATGGATAATCAATGCGGGTACCGTGAATGCCGACAAATCCTCGCGAAAATCCGTCGTGCCGAAGGATCTCACGCATGCCAGCGTCCCCTTCAAACCAGCCTGCATGGCCATGCCTTGTGCCCAATCCAGGGTGGCTTGTGATACTTGGCCCTTGCCAAAGAAGGTTTTGAAAAAGCCTTCAAAAAAGGCAGGGCGGTCAGCCCGAATAAGGGCGCTCATCTCATCAAAGACAGCGTCATCCACGCCTTCTGGATTGTCCGGAGTTTTGCGCATAAAGGGTACGACAGAAGAAATAAGCACCGCTTTTTCCACTGACTTGCCCGCATGGCGTGACATATAGCGTGCCACTTCACCGCCCCCCATCGAGAAGCCAACCAGTGTCACGTTTTTTAGATCAAGCTGGCTCATCACCGAACACAGATCATCGGCCAAGGTGTCGTAGTCATAACCCCACCAGGGTTGCGAAGATCGTCCAAACCCGCGCCTATCATAGGCAACCACCCTGTAGCCTGCCTCCGCCAGCACCAACGCTTGGTCGTCCCAGCTATCCGCTGAAAGCGGCCAACCGCTCAACAGCAACACCGGCTGCCCCTGACCCCAATCCTTGAAGAACAGCGTGGTGCCATCCGCCGTGTTTATCGTATTCATGACATGCCTCCACCAAGGTTGATTACCCACAATGGCTGCAGTGTCACGTCAAAGTCTGTGCGCTAGCGAACAGCATACTGTCGGTATACAAGGCCACCCAGATGTGTTGGCGCGCAGCGCCCATAGATTGATAAGCACCCTGCATCGCTTCATACCGCCACACACATCCGGTGCAATGGTCAGTGTCTGTTTAGGCCAGATTGACGGATGAACGCGGCTCCCTAGTAGCAAGCCTAAGCCCGGTGGCTACGCACCTTGCCACTGTGCCTGCCCGTTTCGGCAGTCCCACGTTTTGCCAGGAGCAAAGCGGGATTGGTGGGCTTGCGTGCACTGATGCCAGCATGCCGTAGAGGTTCGAGGCCATACCTCGGGCTGGCAAGCCCAAGGCGACACACCTCAAGATAGCCATGTAGCGCTTGAGAATAGTGGGCTGCGCTTCGCTCTATCGCTTTCATCTGGTGCTGCAAGGTATTACGGAAGAGCGCCCTGTAGAAGGCAACAAACTGCTGGTAGGGCAGCGCTACAGCGAAGATATCTGCTTGCTCCCCCATGACATCACGCCCTCTACCGACCTCTTGCTGTGCAGCGGGGGTAGCGTGTGCGGCCACATACTGTGTGGATTCAAGCAGCGCTAGTCTCGCTGGCGTATGCTGCTTGGCCTGTTCAGTCGCAGCAATCATACGGGTGCCATTTTGCTTGTTCATAAAGACCTCAGCTAAGTGACTCTCACGCCACAAGATTTGGGCATATCGAGAGTAATGCCGGCTAACATTAGAGCGCCGTATCGTTCATGTCGGTGCGCTAACCCGCTGAGCTCGATTTCGGGGCTGTCAGAGGCTTGGTGATAGGCAAGATCGAAGCACCTCGACCAGGCCACCAAACACGGCCATCGTCGTTAAAAGTGCGATAGCGTACCGACGCCTGGGGCCGAGGCGACCATGGTGACAATGTTGCACCCACCTTGGCACCCCGCATCTTGCGGAAAGCCAAGCCTTCAGGAGACGACATCATGCAAAAGCCCAGCGTTCAGAACCCGAGTAGCGACATCAAGAAAACCGCGGTTCAGCAGCCCAAGAACACCACCACTACCCGGCAGGCTCCCTCCAGCCCCAAACCTAGCCAGGCACCACTGAACAAGCCTGCCACCAAGTGACCGTATAAGCCTGTAAACCGTTCGTGCATCGAGCCGCAGTACACTGTGTTGTACTACGGCTTGAGCTGGTTGGCAGCTGAGCTCGGCCCTGTGCACGCTGCAACACGCACACCAGAAGCTAGCCCGCCACCAAGCTGCGGTCAGTCCTTGTCACACGGCAGCCATAGCAGCCGTAACCAGCAAAGCGGGCCAGCACAAACGCCACCTCATCTCTGGCCCACAGCCCTTGCAAGCGTTCCTCTGCGTCCCCTGCCGTGACCACCAAACCATCAACTATGCGCTCGCTGGCCGTATAGGCCCGCAGCACCAGGGTGTCTTTGAAGTAGTCCGCTACAGGCGCCAGCGGCAGCGCCTGGACACTGGCGGCGACCGGGCTCGCATCCCGCAGGATAAAGACCGGGCCAAACTCGCGGTATGGCCCCGGCAGGCTGAAAGGGCAATAGCTGGCCAGTATCAACGCCTCACCGTGGTGGGCACGTCTAAGCACGTCGCGACAGGGCTCCCCGCCCTGCGCTTGATGGTACTCCACCGGCTGCTGCTGATCATCCAGGCCATGCATGCGTGCACGGGCCAGAAAATCGGCCCTGATGGGCTCGATACGATAAGGTATGGACATGGTGCTCCCTCTTCATGACGGGCCCAACGGGCCGCAATGCAGACAAGGTAGGCTGCCTGTACCCAAGCCGACACCCGATTCCTGCTGAGTCGCAGGCAACTCGCTGCGCCAGCGCTACCAACAAAAAAGCCCAGCCAAAGGCTGGGCCTGGAGGATCACTGCAGCGGTTTACATCCGCTTGGCGTAGGCCACCAATTGATCCAGCGCCGTGCCCCATCCTTGGTGAAAGCCCATTTCCTCGTGTCGCTGCCTACCGGCTTCGTCACGGTGTATGGCCACGGCCCGGTAACGGGTGCGTCCCCCTGGCAGTTCGTCCAACAACAGCATGGCGCTCATGAAGGGCTCCGCCGCCGGTCGGTAGCCAGGCAGCAGGGCATCGGTCCAGACTAGGCGCTGGCAGGGCACAACCTCCAGATAGCAACCGATATTGGGATAGTCCTGGCCTTCCGGCGAACGCATGGTGGTGCTGAACATGCCACCGGGGCGCAGATCAATCTCACAATGCGAAACCGTCCAGGGCGCTGGGGTGAACCAGTGGGGTATATGCTCAGCCTGGGTCCAGGCAGCCCAGACCAGTTCGCGCGGTACATCGATCTCCCGTTCCAGTACCAAGTCCAGCTTGGGATCCGGGGTCCATGGGGTTGCGGTCATGTGTTTTTCTCCTTGAGTGCCATAAGGTAGTGGTCAAGTTGATCCAGTCGACGCTCCCATAGCGTCCGTTGCTGCGCCAGCCAGTCTTCCGCCAACTGCAAGCGGGCAGCGGCCAGTTGGTATGTGCGTACCCGCCCCACCTTGCTGGAACGCACCAAACCGCAGGATTCCAGTATCTTCAGGTGCTGCACGAAGGAGGGCAACGCCATATCGAACGGCGCAGCCAAATCGCTGACCGTGGCCGGGCCACGGCTCAGTCTCTCCAGCACCCTGCGGCGGGTCGGGTCGGACAGTGCGCGGAAAACACCATCTATGGGCTCAGCGCCATGTGACAAGATCATTCCTCCTGGCTGCACGTTCATCCATGCAGCCTCACTACCATAGCAAATACTTAGGTAAAATACTAAGTATTAATCTCAAAAAAGCCAGTGAAGCGCTGCCAGCCCCGGCAGCAGCCCACTGCGCTACTGGGGCCGCATTAATCCAGCCTGGCGGCTCCTGCTAGGCGAGCGATGGCCGTGATGGATACGGCAAGCTCTCCCAACAACGCCAGAAAGTGGTAGCTAGCGCCGCCTAGTACGACATACGCCGCAGCGCGTCTTCTTCCAGCGCCCGCTCTACATGGAGCAGGACATCGTCCACATCGGCAGGACGCTCATCCAGCACTACCCGGCCAGTCAAGGGTACATCGGGCAGCAAGCTACCCTCCTTGTAATGTGCCCAGATTTCCTTGCTGTACTGGCTGGCTTGCAGGGCCGGGGCAAACACGGCGAAGAAATTGCGCAGATTGTTCACATCGCGCTCCAGCATATCGGCCGCGCTATTGTTGCCAGCGGCATCGATAGCCTGCGGCAGGTCGATGATGACGGGGCCATCCACCCCGACCAGGATGTTGTATTCAGACAGATCACCATGCACCACCCCGGCACACAGCATGCGCACCACCTCCCGCAGCAATACCTCATGGTATTCCAGCGCCAGCGCCTCGGTCAGATCCACATCATTGAGGCGCGGGGCGGCATTGCCATCCGCGTCCACCACCAACTCCATCAACAACACGCCTTCGTGGCAGATATTCGGCCTGGGCACCCTCACGCCGGCTGCAGACAAACGGTATAGCGCATCCACCTCGGCGTTCTGCCAGACCTCTTCCTGCATCTTGCGGCCATAGCGGCTCCCCTTCTCCATCGCCCGGGCCTGCCGGCTGTTCTTCACCCGGCGGCCTTCCTGATACGACGCGCTCTTGCGGAAGCTACGCTGATTGGCTTCCTTGTACACCTTGGCACAGCAGATCTCGTCGCCACAGCGCACGATATAGACGGTCGCCTCCTTGCCACTCATCAACTGGCTGATGACTTCGTCTATCAATCCTTCTTCAACCAGGGGCAGGAGTCTTTTGGGTGTCTTCATCGTAATAGCAATAGGCCAGATAGGGGAGAGAAAGCCCCGACCGGTCAGGCCGCGTAGGGATACACCGATAGGGATACTCAGGAACAGGGGGCGCAGGCACGGTCACCACACAGGGAAAGCACGCACCGCAAAGCGGGAAGGCAGCGGCTCAAGCCGAGCCGAATCAATAGTTTAACAGCTCCCAGCCACTTGGCAGCGATACTATCAACGACTAGCCTGTCACATCCGCCCAAAGGTAGCGCCGGCCGGCATGGCCAATGCCGCACAGCAGGCAGCTTACAGCGCCTTGGACACACAGGCTTAAGGCAAGCAAGCCGGCGCATGCAGGCGCTTGATTCAGAAGAAGAAGTTTACCCCGGCAAGCCGTCTTCCCCAATCAGCCGGGTGGCGGCGTGCTCCGTGCCTGCCCAGGCGCCCAGCCCACCATCCCGCTAACGCGGCAGGATGATGGGCGGCTGCTTACTTGCGCCAGTAGTTTGCCGTCATGAAACAATGCCACTGGCCATCGTCACCCAAGGTATGGGACTTGAGCGTACGGTGATCCGGACCGTGCAGCTCGATGACATCGCGGTACTTGCCCATCTTGCCTTCCACGGCAAAATCCGGCCCTTCGGCATCCAGCGACAATATCCTGCGATCCTTATCGAGGCTGCCATCGTAAACCCATAGATAGGTCATCATCGAGCCCACCCAGCTACCGCAGAAACGCCCTTTCTGCGGGTCGTAGCCCAAGGTCATCAGCATATTGGCCATGCCACCACCAGGCATTTCGCCGCGCCCCTCCAGCAGCACCCACAAGTCACCCAAGGCACGCACAGTCTCCTCGCCCTGGAACTTCATCAGTGGCTCATCCGGCCCCATCACGGCCTCACTTTCATAGCGCCACTCGCCTACCAACTGTAACAACCAGCGGTGCTCGTCCTGTGCTTCAATCTGCATGGTCAACCTCCTCAGGTATAGGGATGGCCGCCTAAGCGACCCTGCTGCCAGAACCAGCATAGCAAGCCATGGTCGGAAAGCGCCTGGCAAGCTAGCTAGTCATGGCAGCGCGGCGCAAGGTAAGGGCGCTATTGGAATGCCACCTCGGCAAAGCTACGCAGCTTGCGGCTATGCAACTGGCCCAAGCCCTGCTCGCGCAGCAGCTCCAGGGCCCGTATGCCTATGCGCAGATGCTGGTCCACCCGCTCACGGTAAAAGTGGTTGGCCATGCCTGGCAGCTTGATCTCGCCATGCAGCGGCTTGTCACTCACGCACAACAGGGTGCCGTAAGGCACGCGGAAGCGGAAGCCGTTGGCCGCAATGGTGGCACTCTCCATATCCAGCGCCACCGCCCGGCTCTGGCTGAAGCGCCGTTGCGGTTTGTTATCCGGCAGCAACTCCCAGTTGCGATTGTCGGTACTGGCAACGGTGCCAGTACGCATCACCCGCTTGAGTTCTGCCCCCACAGCCTGGGTAACATCCGACACAGCGGTTTCCAGCGCCTGCTGCACTTCAGCCAGGGCGGGAATCGGCACCCACAGCGGCAGGTCTTCATCCAGCACATGATCCTCACGCACATAGCCGTGGGCCAGCACATAGTCGCCCAATTGCTGGGTGGTACGCAGGCCGGCGCAATGGCCCAGCATGATCCAGGCGTGCGGCCGCAATACAGCCACATGGTCGGTCATGGTCTTGGCATTGGCAGGGCCGACACCAATGTTCACCATGGTGATACCGGCATGCCCCTCGCGTACCAGATGGTAGGCAGGCATCTGCGGCAACCGCGGCGGCGCCACACCCAGAGCATCCCCGGGCAGGGCCTCGCTGCCCACCCGCCGGGTAATCACATTGCCAGGCTCCACAAAGGCGCTGTAGCCGCTATCCGGCTGCGCCATGGCCTCGTGCCCCAGCCGCACGAACTCATCGATATAGAACTGGTAGTTGGTGAACAGCACATAGTTCTGGAAGTGCTCAGGCGCCGTCCCGGTGTAATGGCGCAGCCGGTGCAGCGAGTAATCGACCCGTGGTGCGGTAAACAGCGACAAGGGCAACGGATCACCTGGCTTGGGCTCGTAAGTACCATTGGCAATGCCATCATCCATGGCAGTGAGGTCGGGCAGGTCGAACACATCCCGCATCAGCGCCCGCCGCTCCGGGCTCAGGCTGCCTTCGATGTGGTCGTGCTCGGCAAACGAAAAATGCACGGGTATGGGCTGGGTACTGGTGCCTATCTCCAGCTCGCAGTCGTGGTTCTGCAACAGCAGCGAAAACTGCTCCAGATAATAGCCCGCAAACAGATCGGGGCGGGTCAAGGTCGTCTCGAAGCGGCCGGGGCCGGATACAAAGCCATAGCTCAGATGGGCGGTATCGATGCTCTTGTTGCGCAATGTCGTACGTATCTGGAAGCGCACAAAGGGATAGCAGGCCCGCACATGGCCAGGCAGCGGCTCACCCGCCATAAAGCGACGCATTGCCTCGCGCAGGTGCTTGAGATTGTGTTCATAGATGCGCTGCACCTGCTTCAGGGCATCTGCAGCATTGGTGTAGCGGCTGGGGGCGATAAACGGAGGGAGATGGGACATGGGCTCACACATTCAAAGGTGGGTCGCCTGCAGCGCATTCCTGGCATAGCGCAGGTAGAGGCAGGCGCAGGGCACTACTATAGCCAAACCACCGCGCCATGCACACGCCTGCCAGGCAGCCGCAGGGCTGTTCTACTGGCTTATCATGGCGGCCATCCCTCAATGAACAGGCAGCAAGACATGAATGCGCGACAACTGATTATTGCCGGCAGTCTCAATATGGTGCTGGGCGTCGGTGCCGGTGCTTTCGGCGCGCATGGCCTCAAGGCCGTGCTCAGCCCAGCCCAGCTGGCCATCTGGCAGACCGCCGTCAGCTATCAACAGCTACACGCCCTGGGATTGATACTGGTGGGTGCACTGGCATCCCGCCTGGGGCCAAGCGCCACGGCCCGAATCGGCAACTGCATGCTGGCCGGCATCATTGTGTTCAGCGGCAGCCTGTATGCCCTGGCGCTCAGCGGCATCAAGCTCCTGGGCGCCATTACCCCCCTGGGTGGCGTGGCCCTCCTGGCCGCTTGGCTGATGCTGGCCTGGGCTGCATACCGTTCAAGCCAAGGTGCAGAATAAGCCACGACGGTACGATAGGGCTCTAACCATGTTACCCATCTAAGGAGAACATAATGAGCACGTGGGATTTCTACTTTTTAAATGTCGATGACAAACCGGCATCCATCTATGTCAACCTCGGCGCCATCGATGCTGCACCTAATCCACACTACCCTCATATGGCCTATATCAGACTCCATATGCAAGCACCGCGTGAAGATGGGCTTTCGAGCCAATCCGAATACGATGTGCTGGTGACCATTGAGGATCATCTGGTGAGCACCTTGGTAAATGAAAATACGCAGTATTTGGGTCGTTGCACCACCAATGCTTGCCGCGACTTCTTTTTCTATCTCACCGACGCGCATGACTGGTCATTACGCACCGCCACATGCATGAACGCATTTGATGGCTATCAATACCAAGCAGATACAAGAGAGGAGCCGGACTGGTCAACTTATCACGACTACCTCTATCCCTCCGAGGCTGACAAGCAAACGATGCAGAATCGACATGTATGCGATGCACTAGCCCAACAAGGAGATCAACTCGAAGCCCCTCGAGAGATTGAGCATTGGGCATATTTCCCAAGCAATCATGCATTGGATCTATACGTGATGGAATCACGCCAGTTAGGTTATGAGGTTCGCACCATAACGAAACCAGGCGAAAATCATGATCAATACGGCGTTCAACTTTGGCGCAGTGATGTACCCGCTTACAACTGCATTGATGAGGTCACACTGCCTCTATTCTACTTAGCAGTCAAACACGGTGGGGAGTATGACGGCTGGGAATCCGTCATTATCCGCTAAACCCATCGACACAAACCCGTCAATGCCAATGCATGTACCGGCAGGCCGGTAATCTGCTCCGCTCGATGGCCGACTTAACCAAATCGGCCAAGAGTCGGTAGCCTGCTTACTAGCAAGGCCATGGTGACTCGCAACCGGGCGTCAGGTCTGCCGGTTGCAGCGCGGTCAAGCTCAGCCCGGGAAGATCAGATCAAAGATCCGACAGGGCCTACGCAGCTGCCAATCGCCAAACCCAAACCCCCAAAGCAAAAGCCCCAGACTCTGCTGAGTCTGGGGCTTTCAAGGGGAGCCTGGCGGTGACCTACTTTCACACGGGTAGTCCGCACTATCATCGGCGCTGCCTCG
>NZ_JAUFPU010000023.1 GCF_030409555.1 Chitinimonas viridis | reverse complement strand
GAGGACATAGTCCACCGGCTGGACGGACTTGGTGTAGTTCCAGTGTTCGAGGTGTTCGCGGTCCGAGGTCATGCCGCCATCACCACCACCCTGTTCAAAGGGGATGTGGGCATAGCCGGGAGCGGGGGCATGGGCGGAGAGGGCGTCGGCCAGGATCAGGGTGTGCAGGCCGTCCTTGTGCTCGAACCAGAAGTAGATGCCTTCCTGTTCGCACAGGCGGGCGACATAGTTGTAGTCCGACTCACGGTACTGCACGCAGTATTCGCGGGGGACATAGGATTGGGTAAGGCGGAACTCGAACTTGGCCAGGGGGTGGTCGGCGAAGATGGCCTTGATGATGTCGGGGGTGTTCTGTTCCTGGAAGATGCGGCTGTCGGCGGTACGGGTGAGGAACCAGAGCCAGGGACGGAGGATGGCTTCGTAGACGTAGTAGTCGCCTTCCTTGCCCTTGAGTGACATCTCGCAGACGTAGAGGTTGAGATGGCGTGTGGCCATCAGCATGAGGTCGGAGCTGATGGTGAGTGGCTGTCCGACGAGTTTGTCCAGGGGGAGGTCGGGGCGTTTGGAGAGCGCGGTGAGGCTGTACTGGCCGATCTGTCCGAGCGCTTCGTGGCCGTCCAGGCGGCGGAAGATGAGGGCTTCGGGGCCGAGCGGGGTGGTGAGGCGGACATTGCGATGATCGAACATGCGGACTATCCCTGGGTATTCATGCTGTGGGCCTAGTGTTGCTGGCGGCACGTATGGGGTTATCGGTTTTAACGGTGTGCTTAATTAAACGGGTCTGTCAGCGGACTGGCCCGGAAGACATACGGGTTGTCGGGTGCTTCTGGTATCAATTGCCAAGCGGCCAGTGCCAGGGTGCGCAACTGCCCACCGTGGCGGGCCTTGGCCTGGGCCTGGAAGTAGTCGCCGTCGGCGCTGACTACGATGAGGTCCAGCTTGCCATCGCCGTCGAGATCGCTGATGGCATGGCAGGAGCCGAACAGCGAGAACACGGCGAAGCTGTCGCGCCCCATGTCGTCCAGCACGACTATGTAGCGCCAGCGCTGCAAGCTGCCGGAAGCGCCCAGAAGGCTGGTGGCACTCTCGACGCAGATATGCTGCGCGCCCAGTTGGTAGACATCGGCCGTGGCAAGATCGAGCTTGCTCAGGTCGGCCTGGGGGCCGCCTACGCTGAGCCGGCTGATGGCCAGTGCGTGCCGGTTCAACAGGTACTGGCCCTTGCTGCCTATGGCCAGTTTGCCCAGCGGGGTATCTCGCGTCCAGACCGCGTGCTTGCCGTTGGGGGGCGATAGCGGGCCCAGCAAGGTCAGCGGTGGTGGCTGGGTGTGAAACTGGCTGTAGAAACTGTCGTAGTCCTCAAACAGCCGGCCCTCGTCGGCCTGGCTTGGCAGCGCGATCAGGGCGAGCCACAGCAGGGCGAGCATGGGTAGGGATGGCAAGGGCAAAGGGCGGCTCATCGGCTTGCCCTCTGTAAGCCCAGCCAGGCGCCACACAGTGCCAGCGGTGCGACGGTGAGCAGCCCGCCTATCAGGTCGTGCGAGGCGCCGCGTGCGCCCATGGCCAGGTACCAGATGAGCATGAGCAGCAGCACATGCAGCGTCAGGAAAACCAGGCGATGGCGTTTTAGGGTGAAGAGCAGCACGCCTATGCTCAGCAGCAGGGTGAGTACGGCGCCGGCCAGCCAGAACATGACGTTGATGTTGCCGCTGGCCATGGCCGGGGCACACAGCAGTGCCGCCGCCAGCCAGGCTGGTGGGTACAGGCGGGGGAGGGCGTGTGGCGCCATGGCTAGCCCAAGCCGGTGCTGCAGCCATCGCAGCCAAAGATGAAGAGATTGCCAGCTGGCAGGCGCTTGGCGACAAACCACTCCCAGGCGGTCTTGGTGGCAAGGTAGAGCTGGCTGTCGTCGCCTGGGTTGATCATTTCCTTGTGGACGTGGCCGACTTCTTCGCCAAAAGTCTCTTCGCCGGTCCAGAGCTGAAAGCCGCTATGCGAGGGCGAGGTAGAGTCCTGGATGGTATGCAGGGCCAGGCCGAACTCGAACAAGGCGGTCTTGCGATCGGGGGCATTCCAGGCCCGCTGGTATTGCGCCCGCACAAAGCGATTGGCTTCGGCCTGGGCTTCATCGGTGGTTTGCCGGGGGCGCCGCATGGCATGCCTGTGGGTGGAATCCAGCCCCTGGTACACCTTGGCATCGGCGGCGACATGGGCATGGGCCAGTATGGCGCGTTCGTCCTGCGGCAGGTGTCGGCCTATGACCAGAAAGGTGACCCGCTGGTGGACATAGAAACCCTTTTGCGAGGCCCAGGCCAGTTGCACATTGCCCTGCGAACCTGCGCGAACGCCGAGCGCGCCAGCCATGGCGGGCTGGATGCGTTGGGCGATACCCCGCTCCAGGGGCACCATGCTGCTGCTGGTACCCTGGGGGCCGGGTGTGCGCTGGCCGGCCATGGCTATTCTGCCACCGGGTCGAAACGGATTTGCCGCACGTCGAGCAGGGCGAATTCGGCGGTGTCGCAGCTGAACTCGCGCTGACCCAGGCCCACCCAGGTATCGGTGTGCGGCTGCAGCCATTGGGTGGCGCGCGACATGGCCAGCGCGCCGCCCATGGCGGGGGTGCCGGGGTAGCGCACGGGTATCAGCGCTGGCGTCTGCTGGCCGCCTGCCAGTTCCAGTTCGGCCTTTACCCACACCAGGTCGACGAGCGATTCTGGTGCTTGCACGGTGATGCTGTTCAGTTTGTCGAAGGGTATCCAGCGGTACTGGCCGTTGACATGGGCTTCCAGCACCGGGCCCAGGCGGCTGTCGGCATCGGCCAGCCAGCTGAAGGGTTGTTCGTTGATCTGGCCTGCACAGGTCGGCGCATCGGCCAGGGCTTGCTGGCGCAGTATGGCGGCGGCGGCGTGCTGGGCGGCGGCATCGCGCTGCTGGGCTTCGATCAGTTGCGCCAGCCAGGGGGCGGGTTCGCCGATGACGATGGGGGTGGCCTTGCCAGCGAAGACATCGGCACGGTTGCGCTCGGCAATCAGCACCTGCCGATACAGCTGGGCGAAGGTGGCGTAGTCATCATAGAGCTTGGCCAGGGTATCGAGTTGCGTCTGCGCCCGGGTCCAGTCTCCCAGCACGGCCAGCAACTGAAACAGGAAAACGCGTGGCTCCGGTTTGGCCGGAGAGGTGCGTACCTCTGCCTGCAGGGCTTCCAGTGCTTCTGACGGGCGATTCTCCCGGATCAGGGTTTCGGCATTGCTCGATAAACTCATTGCTAATCTCATTTGCGGAAGGGAACGGCAATGGCCGGCGACAGGGCCGACCATTGCCTTGGGCCTTGCGGCCCAGCTACTGCGATCTGTCTGGTGCCCTGGGCCGCGAGACGCACTCCCTGGGGAGGCGCCCTTGGCTCAGGATGCCTGACAGGGACTTACACCTTCTTGTTAGCCTTGATGTCCCACTCGGACACCACGGCGCCACCCTTGGCGCTACCATCGGCGCCTTGTGGCTGGTACTCGACCTTGACCTTGGAGAAGGACAGGCCAACGGCTTCCATCACGGCTTGACCCGCGCCGTTGCTGCCCGAAGGGCTCACCGAGCTGACCAGCACGTCGGTCATGGTGATCTTCAGGTAGTCGAGGGGCTTTTCACCGGCCTTGCGGGCGGTCAGCACAGCCTTGGGGATGTGCTTGCCGGACATACAGGTCTGGATCAGGATGGGGCTGGCCTTGTCCAGGAAGTGGACGAAGGACAGGTCGTCAACCGACACCTTGCCTTGGCCGCCACCGGTACCGGCGTGCATGCTGGAGGCTTGCGACATGCCCCAGTTGAAGGAAATCAGTTCGATTTCGTTGGCATGCTTGTCGTCAGCCGATTCGCCTTCGATGCCGTCGATTTTCAGGAACATATCAATTGCCATTTACTGCTTCTCCTTGCTTAGAATTTGCGCGCGGGGCGCAGAACGTCTCCCCGGTACGGTGCTGCTATACCAGTGGGATACTGGATGGGGTACTGCCTTTTCAACCTGCGTTACAAATTGCCGTGTTCCACGCGTAGTAGCGAACCTGGTCGCGATCACGGGTGTTCCATACTTCTCCTACTGAACGGGTGCCGGCGCTCTGCGCACCGCCGATGCTGCCGCCCCAGCAGCGTGGGTATTTGTTGCGATACACAGGACCTTGCACAATGACGACTACGTGGCCATTGGATTTGACGGGCTGGTGCTCGCCTGCCTTGAGGCAAGCCAAGACGAGATAGCCTTGACCGGCACGGGTAAGGGCTTCGGCCGGGCTGGCAAGCTTTGTCCAGTTGCGATCCAGATAGTCGGCAATGCCATCAGCCTGGGTATTGGGCAGGTGTATGCCGAGCTCGGCTGCGACAGCCTTGACGAAACCAGAGCAGTTGTTCTTGTTGAGCACGCCAGCCGTAAAGGATTGCTCCCAGACTGCACGGCATGCGTCGACGATGCATTGATCAGCCATGTTTCTCTCTTGCTTATTGTGGTGATGTACTTTTGCTGACGGTGATCAGCGGCACTTTGCGCTTGGTCTTGCAACTGGCAAGACTGTCGGCGCTGCATGCTTTGCCCGTAACCAGCTGGGAACCTTCCACTTGCCAGCGCAGCCCACTCACATCAATGGTCTTGATCGTCTTGCAATCACTGGTGCGGTAGATCACCAAGCTGTCGTTGGAGCCGCTGTACTCGTGCACCAGCAGGTGCTGTTCGCTCGCGTCCAGAAAGACCGACTTCCTTACCCAGATGCCGCCCTCTTCGATCTTGCATTGCTTGCCATCCTTACGTTGCTTGATCACCAGGGGAGGCTCGGGAAAGACATCGACGTCGCCAGCTTGGCCTTCGTGGGTAAACAGCACTTCCAGATGCCTACCGTGACCGACGTATTGATCGGCTGTTGAGCCTTGACCAATAGGCAGGGGAGTGAAGCCAACCGTTGGGCATGCTGATGCAGCTGCGAAAACCAAAGCGAGACCCGCATACCTTAGTACTTGCTGCGAGCGTATAAAGGTAAATAATGACATTGTCATTTCACTTGAGCGCATTGCGACCGTCCAGAAAGCTGGTGCAATGCAGTGTTTAAGTTGCGGCTAAGCCATGCCGCAGTGCTTTGATCGCGGGCAGGACAATCGCCCTGCCTGCCCTCTATCGGAGGTGTCACGTCTACGCACCGGGCCTCCTGGCGGGCAGGCGCTGGAAACAGCAGCACTGCACCAGAGGTGGCCGGGTATAGGCGAAGGGCTGCCTTGGCAAGCGCCATCCGATTTCCTCCTGCATCTCAATACGGATGCATTATCATTTAATGATATTGTCATAATTGCTGTGCGCAATCTGACTTTTTGTACTGCATTTGCTGCTACTGCATGAGTCGGGCAAACGGCTGGCTAGGCCCACCGCTTGCCCGAGTGTGAGTACTAGCCGCCGCCTTCCTTGGCCGATGGCAGCTTGGACACGAGGCGCAACGACACGGTCAGGCCTTCCAGCTGGTAATGCGGGCGCAGGAAGAACTTGGCGGCGTAGTAGCCTGGGTTGTCCGCGATTTCTTCCAGATGGACTTCGGCCGCAGCCAGGGGCTTTTCAGCCTTGACCGATTCGGACGAGTTGGAAGGATCGCCATCGACGTAGTGCAGTATCCATTCGTTTAGCCAGCGCTGCATTTCGTCGCGGCTGGTGAACGAACCGATCTTGTCGCGCACGATGCACTTGAGGTAGTGGGCAAAGCGGCAGACGGCAAACAGGTAAGGCAGGCGGGCAGCCAGCTGGGCGTTGGCGCTGGCATCGGCGTCCATATACTCGGTCGGCTTTTGCAGCGACTGTGCGCCGATAAAGGCGGCCAGGTCCGAGTTCTTGCGATGCAGCAGCGGCATGAAGCCGTTCTTGGCCAGCTCGGCCTCGCGGCGGTCCGAAATGGCGATTTCGGTCGGGCATTTCAGGTCCACGCCACCGTCGTCGGTGGGGAAGGTATGGCAAGGCAGGTTCTCTACCGCGCCACCCGATTCCACGCCGCGTATACGGGTACACCAGCCGTACTGCTTGAACGAGCGGTTGATGTTGACGGCCATGGCATAGGCCGAGTTGGCCCAGCCGAAGCGCTCGTGGGCGGCGCCTGCGGTGTCTTCTTCGAAATCGAACTCGTCCACCGGGTTGGTGTTGACACCGTAGGGCAGGCGGGCCAGGAAGCGCGGCATGGCTAGGCCCAGGTAGCGGGCGTCTTCCGATTCGCGCAGCGAGCGCCAGGCGGCGTATTCCGGGGTCTGGAAAATCTTGGTCAGATCACGCGGGTTGGCCAGTTCCTGCCACGATTCCATCTGCATCACCGAGGGAGCGGCACCGGTAATGAAGGGGCAGTGCGAAGCGGCGGCAGTACGCGAGATCTCGCGCAGCAGCTCGACATCGACGGGGCTATGGTCGAAGAAGTAGTCACCCACCATGCAGCCAAACGGTTCACCACCGAACTGGCCGTATTCTTCTTCGTAAACACGCTTGAAGAACGGGCTTTGATCCCAGTTGGTGCCCTTGAAGCGGCGCAGGGTGCGATGCAGATCGGTCTTGGCGACGTTGAACACCTTGACCTTGAGCATCTCGTCGGTCTCGGTGTTGGTAATGAGGTAATGCAGGCCGCGCCAGGCTGATTCCAGCTGCTGGAAGTCGGCGTGGTGGATGATCAGGTTGAGCTGTTCGGACAACTTGCGATCCAGCTGGCCAATGATGGCTTCGATGGACTTGAAGGCGTCGTCGCTGATCAGGTTGGTGTCGCTCAGTACCTGCTTGGCCAGGGTGTGGACAGCCTGCTCCACGGCGCTGCGGGCTTCGTCGGTCTTGGGACGAAACTCTTTTTGCAGCAGCTGGTAGAAATCATTCTGCTCTTCGTGTTGCGGGCCGGATTTGGCGAAATCCTGTAATTCGGTGGTCATGCAATCATGCTCCCTGGCTTATTCGGCAACGGTGGCGGCCGTATCGGCGGCTTCGGCCTTGGGGCTGCTGGACAAACTGGCCAGCAGGGCCGGGTCTTGCAGCAACTTGGCGATCAGCGACTCGGCGCCGGTCTTGCCGTCCATATAGGTCAGCAGGTTGGCCAGTTGCTGGCGGGCTTCCAGCAGCTTGCGCAGCGGTTCGATCTGGCGGGCAATGGCGGCCGGCGAGAAGTCGTCCATGCTCTCGAAGCTGACGTCAATGCTGAGGTTGCCTTCGCCGGTGAGGGCGTTGGGTACGCTGAAAACGGCGCGGGGGCGGAGCGACTTCATGCGCGAGTCGAAGTTGTCGACGTCGATCTCCATGAACTTGCGGTCGGCCAGCGAGCCTTGATCCACTTCGGACTTGCCGGAGAGGTCGGACAGCACGCCCATCACGAAGGGCAGCTGCACCTTCTTTTCGGCGCCGTAGACTTCAACGTCGTATTCGATCTGTACGCGCGGTGCGCGGTTACGGGCAATGAATTTTTGTCCGCTATCACTTTTAGCCATGGGGGGTCCTTGCTAGCTGAGGTGGGTAGAGATTTGCGTTTCGGCCGGCAATGACCGTTTAGCGGTTAAGCCCGGCAACCATCTCGATCTGGCCCAGACCTTCAGGGGCAAGTTCGCGCATGATTTCCAGGAAATCCATTGTCATCAGCTTTTGGCCGCGCCGCAATAGCAGCGGAGCCGGGTGTCCGGGCTCATGACGTTCAAAGTAACTGCATGCCAACTCCACCAGCCGTGCGGCTTCCTGGCGGCTGTTGACAGATTGGGGCCATTGTCCGGCGGGTGCGTGGCTGACCGGCGCCCCTTCGGTTGGCTGGGTGCTGCCCTCGGCCGTCTCATCGGCAGCCGGTGCGGTATCGCCGGTCACGGCCTTCAGCGGCAGCTGCAGGGCCTGCAGCAGGCGGCGCAGGGGCTGGAAGTCCAGACCGTGGTAGGGGGCGTTGTCGTCCAGCTGGCTGGTGATGACGGCGAGCGAGGCGAGAATCTGCGTCAGCAGCTCGGCCACTGCCTGCGCCTGTGCCGGGTCGGCCTGCACCAGGCGCACCAGGTCGGCCTCCTGCAGGCCACCTTCGCGCTCGGCCCGGCCGCTCAGGGTGATTTCGGCGTCGCGCACCAGGCAGCTGCTGAGGCCACGCACTTCCAGATAAACCGACTGACGCACATCAGCCTGCAGGCACTCGGCGCTGGCCAGCACCGACAGGGCGTTGACGCGCATGGTGGCGTCGCCGTCTTCCAGCTCGGGGTGCAGGTCAGGCCAATACTGGGCCAGCAGATCGGCTACCAGCGACAGGCCCTGGGCCAGGCCTTGCAGGCCGCTGTTGCGGGTGGCGGCGCGGACCAGGAAGCCGGCGATGCGCAAATCCTTGCTGCGGGCCAGCATCTCCTGGGCTTGGCGGGCTACGGCCAGCCAATCGGGTGCCACGGCGGCAATGATGGTGTCGCCAAACTGTTGCTCAGGCGTGCCGCCCGCCATGGCTTCCAGGGCGAGGAATTCTGCGCTGTATTCGAGGTTGTCGCCGCAGGGCTGCGCATCAGCTACCGGCGCAAGCAGGGCTGCGAGATCGATGTGTGACATACTTTTCCTCCTTGCGGGTTTTTGACCGCAAAGGCATGGTTCTTGTGGGTGGCGATGCTATTGGAATTTACTATCGAACTCAAATGGCATTTTTCACCATCAATCGATAACGATTCTCTAATCTAATCATTGTGTTGACTTGTTTTTGATGTTTATGTCATTTTGCCACCCAACTTCCGGTTATGCGGCGAACCTAGGTATCATTGAAAACTGATCCTGATCGCCAGGTTTTCGCTGTTTTGTATTCCATGCCCGGGCACGGCAGGTCTGCCTAGGGTACAGGCACCTGCCCGTTTGAGGCTGGGCCTTAGGGGGAAATTGATGAAATCTATTACTTTGCACGCGCGTCTGTGGGCGGCGCTGGGCTTGGCTTTGCTGCTTTCGGCCTGTGCCAGCAAGCCCATCGCCATGGATGGCCTGCTCTACGCGGCACCCAAGGTCAATCCCGATGCCAGCGGTCGTTCCTCGCCGGTGGTGGTCAAGCTGTTCCATCTCAAATCGTTGGCAACCTTCCAGGCTGCCGACTTCTTCAGCCTGTACGAGCGGCCGGCAGAGGCCCTGGGCAGCGAGTTGGTGGCGGTCGAGGAGATCGCTCTGGTGCCTGGAATGCAACAGCGGCTGGAGCGCCCCATTGCCCCCGAGGCACGTTACCTGGCACTGATTGCGGCCTTCCGTGATATCGAGAATTCACAATGGCGTGGCACGCTGGATGTTAGCCAGGGCGACAAGGTCTTGCCGCTGATCGTGGAGGTCAGCGACCGACAGGTGACCTTGCGCAAGGCTGATGGCAGTGGCGAGTTGACCAAGCTGGAAGCCAAGCTCAAGGAAAAGGGTGAGGAGGCGGTCAAATCGGCCGCCGATGATGCTGCCCAGGCCGCCAAGGACAAGGCGAAACAGTCCTTGATGAAGCGCCTGAAGCGTACCCCCTGAATAGTGTAAGTCGCTGTCTTAGAAACGGATTTTGATCTTGAAGCACAATCGCGTGATGTGGAGCGAGGGGTTGTTTCTGCAACCCCAGCATTTCCAGCAACAGGAGCGCCATGTTGAGCGTCTGGTGGCCGCCACCACGATGCAGGACTGGTATTGGGGGTTCCGCCAGCTACGCCTGGACGAATCGCAGCTAGCCTTGGGCAAGCTGGCGCTGAGCCGCGCCAATGGGCGCTTCCGTGATGGTTCACCGCTCGATTGTGGCGGCGAGGATGCCTTGCCGCCTGCGCTGGAGATACCGGCGGATGCCCGCAACGAGCGGGTGTTCCTGGCCATGCCGCTGGCGAGCGACAGCCACCCCAGCCATGAGCTGGACCCGGCACAGGCAGCCATGGCCCGGTATGTGGCGCAGGTGGCCGAGGTAGAAGACAACACCGCCTTGGGCAAGCCTGTTGAGCTGTTGCTTGGCCGCCTCAACAGCCGCCTTGTGATGGAAAGAGACCTGGTTGGTAATATTACCGGCCTGGCTGTTGCCCGGGTTCAAGAGCGCCTCCCGAGCGGCGAAGTTAAGCTTGACGAACAGTTCCTGCCCCCTCTGCTGGCCTGCCAGGCTCACCCGAAGGTTGAGGGTTACCCACGCGAGATCCTGGGTTTGCTGCGCCAGCGCGCCAGCGCCATGGCAGCCCGTATTGCGGCGCCTGGCCGTGGCAGCGTGGCCGAGGTGGCGGAATACCTGCTGCTGCAGACCTTGAACCGCTATGCACCCTGCTTGGCCCAACAGGTGGCCATGCCGGCAGGGCATCCGGCAGATTTCCACCAACTGGGTCTGCTGATGGCGGGGGATCTGGCCATCTTCGCCCGGGAGGATCGCTTGCCTGCGACTTTCCCGGCTTACGATCCGGACAATCTGGATACCACTCTGACGCCGCTGATGGATGAGTTGCGCCGGGCGCTAGCCATGGTGATGGATCAAAGCGCGGTCGCCATCGAGCTGCAGGACCGCAAGTATGGCGTGAGGGTGGCGATCACCCCCGATTCGGCGCTGTACCGCGAAGCCACCTTTGTGCTGGCCGCCCGTGGTCAGATGCCGACCGAAGTGCTGCGGCAGCGCCTGCCCAGCCAGATCAAGATCGGCCCTATCGACAAGATACGCGACCTGGTCAACCTGCAACTGCCTGGCATAGGTCTGCACTCCTTGCCAGTGGCACCACGGCAGGTGCCTTACCACGCGGGCTATCACTATTTCGAATTGGATCGTAACCACGAACTCTGGGGCCAGCTTGAGCCCTCTGGTGGCGTGGCCCTGCACCTGGCCGGTGAGTTCCCAGGTCTTGAACTGGCCCTGTGGGCCATACGCCAGTAGCCGATTAGCACGACCCGGACGGATAGCCGACTGGTCTCCCATAGGTGATGAGATGAACCGAATGATATTGCGCACTGCAGCGGGCTTGGTACTGGCATGGCTGGCCCTGCCCCTGAGCGCCGCGCCAGCGACCACGCCGGCAGCCACACCGCAGCCCGCAGCGGCGCCTGCCAGCAAGACCGCCAAGCCGGCCAAGGCCGTCGAGGCAAAAAAGGCCGATGTGAACAAAGTGGACGCGAAGAAGGTGGATGCGAAGAAGGCGGACAAGGCTGAGGCCAAAAAAGCCGAAGCCAAGAGCAAGTCGGGTTCGACTGCCTACAACCGCTATGCGCCGATAGGTACTTTCCGGGTTTCGGTGGCCCGTTTGCTGGATTTTGCGGACGGCAATGGCATGACGCCGCCGCCGGATGGCCCTTCGACCACGACCATACGTCTGGCCAAGGATCAGGCGGATATCTATCTGTCTGGCGTGCTCGATAGCGGCGAGGGTGTGAACTGGTGCACTGGCCGCCCTGGCGTGGCAACCGCCGAGGTGCATGCCGAGATCGTGCGTTCGCTACGCCGTATCAAGCAGCGTGACAGCAGCGCCGCTGTTGCCGTTGGCAATGTTGCCAAGGAACGCTTCCCCTGCAAGCGCACTACCTGATGCTTTGCCCTTGCGCTGACGCAAGGGTTACAACCTGGTGAAGAACCCCATGGACGCCGATTTCAATCTACTCAAGCCCACCCCCGGTGGGCAAACGCCGTCTCAGCCCGCCAGCGGGCCGTTGACAGGCTTTCACGACGACTTTGACGATGTGCAGAGCGAGCCGGTCTATTCCGGCCTCAATCCGCTGGTTGCCTGCGCCAACCCCTTGCTTTATCTGGCTGGGCAGCTGCGCAAGACGGCACATCACCCCAACCCTGCAGGCCTGCGTGAATATCTGGTGGAACGGGTTCGGGCATTTGAGGATGCAGCCCGTGCTGCCGGCCTGCGCCATGAGCAGGTGATTGCCGGCCGCTATGTGCTGTGTACCTTGCTGGATGAAGTCGCGGCCGATACGCCCTGGGGCGGCATGGGTGTTTGGGCCAAGCACAGCCTGCTGGTGACTTTTCACAACGAGACCTGGGGCGGCGAGAAGTTCTACCAACTGCTGGCCAAGCTGGGTGAGAACCCGGTAGGTAACCGCGACCTGCTGGAACTGATGTACCTGTGCCTGTGCATCGGCTTTGAAGGCCGTTACCGGGTGGTGGAAGGTGGCGCTGCGCAATTGGATCTGCTGCGCCGCCGTCTGGTTGAAATGCTGCGGCAGCAGCGCCCGGCGGCTGAGCGTGATTTGTCCGCCAACTGGCAGGGCGAGGTGTCGGTCAGCAAGTCCACCCGTTTTGTCATCCCCCTGTGGGTGGCTGCCTCGACGGCGGGCCTAGTGCTGGCGCTACTGTATATGGGCCTGTCGCTCAGTCTCAACCGCAATTCCGACCCGGTGTTTGGCGACATCCAGAGCCTGCGCGCCCGGGTGGCCAACCAGTTGCTGGATAAGCCGGCAGCGGCGCCACGACTTGCCGCCTTCCTGCAGAAGGAAATCAACGAAGGCCTGGTATCGGTGGCCGACCACGAGAACCGCTCGGTGGTCACCATCCGTGGTGACGGGCTGTTCGAGTCGGGTAGTGCGGATGTCACCCAGGCCTATCTGCCGGTGCTCGCCCGCATTGCGGCCGAGCTGCAGAAGGTCAAGGGCCAGGTGCTGGTCAGCGGCCACACCGACAACCAACCGGTACGCTCCATGCAGTATCCGTCCAACTGGCATCTCTCCCGCGCCCGGGCAGAAGCAGTGCGTGACCTGCTGGCAGATACCCTGCCGGCCGACCGCCTGATGGTGGACGGTCGCTCCGACAGCGAACCTGTCGCCGCCAATGATTCGGCGGCCAATCGCGCGCGCAACCGCCGCGTTGAAATCACCTTGTTCGTCAGTAAATAAGTCTGGCCACCCTCATCATGAAAAAACTGTTTGGCTTGTTGTTCAATCGTTGGGTGCTGGCGGCGCTGGGCTTTATCTGCCTAGCCTTGCTGATCTGGTTTGTCGGTCCCCTGATCGCCATCGCCGAGTGGCGCCCGCTGGCACCCGTATGGGTACGCCTGGGCCTGCTAGGCTTGTTCCTGTTGGTATTCCTGATACGCCATGCCTGGTCATGGTGGCGCAAGCGCCAGGCCAACAAGGCGCTGGAGTCGGGCTTGTTGGTGCAGGCCAAGTCGGAGGATGCCCAGGAGAACCAGGAAAACCAGGTACTGCAGCAGCGCTTCTCGGAAGCACTGGGCGTGCTGCGCAAGGCCCGCACGGCCGAGGGTTCGGCGCGCGGTGTGCGCAAGTGGATGTCCCGGTTTGATAACGAGGCCTACCTCTACCAATTGCCCTGGTATGTGATCGTCGGTGCGCCAGGTACGGGCAAGACGACTGCGCTGCTGAATTCCGGCCTGCGCTTTCCGCTGGCCGACCACCTGCCCGGCGAAAGCGTCCGTGGCGTGGGTGGTACCCGTAATTGCTCCTGGCTGTTTACCGACCGCGCTGTGCTGCTCGATACCGCTGGCCGCTACAGTACCCAGTCCAGCGACAAGATGGCCGACAGCAAGGAATGGGGCAGCTTCCTGCGCCTGCTGGCCCGCCACCGGCCGCGCCAGCCCATCAATGGCGTGATGCTGACCATCAGCGCCACCGAGCTGCTGCAGAACACCAGCTTCGAGATCGAACTGCAGGCAGCAGCATTGCGCAACCGTATCAATGAGTTGCGCGATGGCCTGCAGATCAATTTCCCCATCTATGTGATGGTGACCAAGATCGACCTGCTCGCCGGATTTGGCGAGTACTTCGAGGACATGACGGCCGACGAGCGCCAGCAGGTCTGGGGTTTGACCCTGCCGCTGCAGGAAGGCCAGGCCGCCGTGCCGCAGGACAAGGTTGCCGCCGAATTCGACAAGCTGGCAGACCGCTTGCAGGGCCGGCTGGTGGAGCGGCTGGAGCGTGAGCGTGATGCCCAGCGCCGCACCCAGCTGTGCCACTTCCCGCAGCGCTTTGGCATTCTGCGCCAGCCGCTGCTGGAGTTCCTCGGCCTGGTGTTCTCGCCTACGCCGTACCAGGCCTCGGCCATGCTGCGCGGTGTGTATTTCACCAGTGGCACCCAGGAAGGCCAACCGCTGGACCCCTTGCTGAGCCAGTTCCCCCGCGCCCAGCTGGAGCGCAACGGCGGCGGTGGCGCGTCCTCCTTGAGCAATGCTGGCGGCAAGGGCTTCTTTATCTCGCGTTTGCTGAACGAGCTGATTTTTGCCGAATCGCATCTTGCCGGTACCAACCGCCGCTGGCGCCGCCGTCGTGCCCTGCTGACCGGCGGTGGTTATGCTGGCCTGGCCGTGGCCACCAGCCTGGCATTGGCAGCCTGGGGCACCAGCTATGTGCGTAACCAGGGCTATATCGGCGAAGTGACCCAACAGGTACCGCAGGTGCGTGCCCAGGTCGAGCAACTGGTAGTGGGGCAGGACGGCAAGCTGGCCGATCTGGTGCCGGTGCTGCGCGCCGTGCGCGATGTGGCCGAAACCCCGTTGGTGAAGCGCGACGATGTGCCGATGTCCTTACGAGTGGGCCTGTATCAGGGCGACAAGCTGGACGCGGCCGCCAACAATGCCTACGAGCGCCTGTTGCAGGATGCCTTGTTGCCGCGCGTGGTCTACCGTCTGGAAGAAGTACTGCGGCAGAGCCAGCACGATGGCGATCTGCTGTATGAAGCACTCAAGGCTTATGTGATGCTGCAGGACAGTCGCCATTTCGACACCGAAGCTTTCAAGGCCTGGGTGATGGTGGACTGGGAGGCCAATCTGGCCCGCGAAGTGACGTCGGCCCAGCGTGATGAGCTGGAAGGTCACCTGGACGCCCTGTTGGCCCATGGCATGCCGAACAGCCCGGTGGCGCTGGACGAGAAGCTGGTGGCGGAAGCACGCGAGATATTGCTGCGCAAGAGCCTGCCGGAGCGCGTCTACGGTCGCATCAAGCGTATGGGGGTGGGCAATGTGGCGGCCGACTTCAAGGTCTCTGAAGTCGCTGGCCCGTCTGCCATGCTGGTGTTCCAGCGTACCAGCGGCCTGCCCTTGAACAAGGGTGTGCCGGGGCTGTTTACCGTCCGTGGCTACTACCAAGGCTTCCTCAAGACCGTGGAGCCGGTGGCACACAGCATGGCCCAGGAGGAGCGTTGGGTGCTGGGTACCCAGCAGGGAGATGCCGAGGGCAAACCCTTGCCAGCAGCCGAACTGGCCAAGGTCACTGCCGCCGTCAAGCGCATCTATCTGGAAGAGTACGCCAATACCTGGGAGCAGTTCACCAAGGATATCCGCCTGGTACAGTTCGGCAACCTGTCGCAAAGCGTGCAGGCTGCCCGAGTGCTGTCGGCCAGCGATTCACCGCTGCTGTCCTTGCTGCGCGGCATCGTGCGCGAAACCTCGCTGGCGCAATATGCTGAGGCCGAGAAGAACGCGGTGGACAAGGCGTCCGACAGCCTCAAGGAAAAGAAGGACGGCTTGCTCAAGCTCATTGGTGGCCAGGGTGAGGTAGTGCCCGGCCAACAGGCTGGCTATCGCATAGAGCGCCTGGTGGATGACCGCTTTGAGGGCCTGCGCCGCTTGGTACAGCCCAGCGCCCCGAATGCTCCGGCACCGATTGATGGCTCGCTGTCGCTGCTGAACGAGTTCTACACCTTCCTGACAGCCACCCAGACTGCCGTGCAGGGCGGCGTGGCGGCGCCGCAGAGCGATCTGCCCACCCGCTTGAAGGCAGAGGCCGCACGTATGCCTGAGCCCATGCACAGCGTGCTCGATACCTTGTCTACCACCGGCGTGACGCAGGCGCTGGGGGTGACCCGGCAGAATCTGTCGGCCAATCTGGGGGCATCGGTAGGCGAGTTCTGCAGCCGTGCCGTGGTGGGGCGCTATCCCTTCAACCGTGGCGCCAGTGCCGAGGTGCGGCAGGAGGACTTTGGCCGCCTGTTTGCTGCCGGCGGGGTGCTGGACAGCTTCTTCCAGCAAAACCTGGCCCAGTATGTCGATATCAGCCGTCGGCCGTGGACCTTCCGCCAGGTGGGCGAGGGCAGCATGGGTGATGCATCCGGTGCGCTGATACAGTTCCAGCGTGCTGCCACCATCCGTGATGTGTTCTTCCAGGGCGGCAGCCGCCTGCCTGCGCTCCGGCTGGATTTCAAGCCGGTGGAGATGGATGCGACCGTGATCCAGGCCATCCTGGATATCGATGGTCAGCTGATACGTTACAACCATGGTCCGCAGATACCGGTGACGGTGAACTGGCCCGGCCCGCGTGGTGGTCACCAGGTTCGTCTGCAGTTTACCGGGCCCGGCGGTGCCGAGATCGGCGGCATGAGCTTTGAAGGTGGTTGGGCACTGTTCCGCGCACTCGACAAGGCGCAGATTTCGCCTTCTGGCCAGCCTGAGCGCTTCCGTGTCAGCTTTGACATCAACGGCCGTAAGGTGCAGTACGAGGTGACCTCGTCCAGCGTGCAGAACCCTTTCCGCATGGCGGAACTGGCTCAGTTCTCCTGCCCGGCCAGACTGTGAGGCTGATATGAGCCAGGATCTCCCCATCGCCGGTTGGTACGGCAAGATGCCTTCGTTGTCGGACTTCGCATCGCGCCGGCTGGACAGTACGTTTATCGACGCCTGGGATAGCTGGCTGCGGACTTCGCTGCTGGCCAGCCGCGAAAAACTGGGCCAAGCCTGGCTGGAGCGTTATCTCAATGCTAGGGTCTGGCGCTTTCTGCTGGCGCCAGGCGTGTGCGGCCAGCCTGCCTATGCCGGGGTGATGATGCCCAGCGTGGACGGCGTGGGCCGCTACTACCCACTGACTGTCTGCGCGCCGCTGTCTTCAGCTTGGGCCGCCCGCTTGGCGCGGGCCGAAGGTCAGTGCTGGTTCGACCAGATAGAGACCATTGCGCTTGCAGCCCTGTCGCGCAACCTGAGCCCCGAGCAGCTGGATGAGGCGCTGGCGCGAGTACCCATGCCGCGCGCCCAGAACGAGGATGCGCAGCTGGACAACGCCGTACTGCAGCTGGCTGATGCCTGGCGCCTGCAGGGCGGCCAGGCCAGCCAGAGCCTGCTTAGCGGCGGCCGCTCGCTCAATGATGTATTTGGCAGCCTGGGCCGGCAGACGGTGACCCGTCTGTGCGAGGGCAAGTCCTTGTGGTGGGTGGGCAGCCGTGAGCAGGACGCCTTGCGCCTGGTGCGTTTTGACAATATGCCGCCACCCTATGCCTATGCCCAGTTCCTGGCTGGTGCGGCAGCAGAGGCAACGGCGGGTGTACGCAGTGAAGCGCGTTGAGCCTGGCGCAGCCTTGCGCCTTGATCACGTGCTTTGCTCGGGCCATGGCATGCCTCCGGTGTACTGGCCTGGCTGTGCCGTATTTTCCTGCCTGGGGGCTTGATGGAGCAGACTGCCAAGGCGCCGCTGGGCCATAGACTCTATCCCTCACTGCTGGACAGGCTGACCGACAACGCGCCAGACGTGAAGGAGGAGCCGCCTGAACACCGGGTGCTGCGCGCCGCCCAGTTAAGGGCTGGCGTGCTGCGTGATCTGGTGTGGCTGCTCAATACCGTGCGGCCCGATGACGAGGCCTTGGCGGCGGTGGCCCAGGTGCGGCAGTCCGTGCTGAATTACGGCCTGCCGGCGCTGTCCGGCCAATCCCTTGCCAATCTGCAGGCACGCGATATGGAACGTGCCATCCACGATGCCATTGTCTGCTTTGAGCCACGCATCGATGCGGCCACCCTCAGCGTTACCCTGTTGCGCAGTGCCGACATGACGCACCACCAGCATGTGGGCTTTGAAATCCGTGGCCAATTGTGGTCACACCCTTACCCGGTCGAACTGCTGCTCAAAACCCAGCTGGATGTTGAGTGCGGCGAGTTCAGGCTGGATGACGAGCGCTAGACGCAGCCATGATAGATCCCCGTTTTCTTGAACTGTACAACCAGGAACTGCGCCATGTGCGCGAGATGGGGGGCGAGTTTGCCCAGGCTTTTCCCAAGATAGCCGGCCGCCTGGGCATGGGCGGGGTGGCGGTGGAAGACCCCTATGTGGAGCGTCTGCTGGAAGGCTTTGCCTTCCTGGCCGCACGTGTGCAGCTCAAGCAGGAAGCCGCCTACCCGGCCTTCACCAGCCATCTGCTGGATATGGTGTATCCGCATTACGGCATGCCGGTACCGGCCATGGCCATCGCCCGCTTTCGTCCATCATCCACCACCGGCAGCATGACCCAGGGCTACGAAGTGCCGCGGGGCGCACGCCTGCGCGGCCGTATGCCGGCTGGCGAGCAGACTGCCTGTGAGTTCAGTACGGCGCAGGCGATCAAGCTGTGGCCGATCGATATCGTCTCGGCCCGCTACCAGACCCATGTGGCAGACCTGCCCATCGCCAGCCGCTTGCCGACCGGCCTGCCCAAGGGCTTGTTGCGTATCAAGCTCAAGGCCCGCAATGGCCTGGGCTTTGACAAACTCAATATCGACGATCTGCCCATCTATCTGTCGGCGGCTGACGATGTGGCCAGCCGCCTGGCCGAATTGATACTGGGCGCCGCCCAGGCCGTGGCGATCTACGATCCTGCCCGCCCCGCTGGCGGCACTGTGCTACCGACCAGCGTGATTGCGCCTGTGGGCTTCGAGCCGGACGAGGCTTTGCTGCCCTACCAGAACCGCTCATTCGACGGCTACCGCCTGCTGCATGAGTACTTTGCCTTTCCCCAGCGCTATCTGTTCTTCCGCCTCAAGGGCTTGGAGCAGGCCATACGTACCGTCAAGGGCGATACGCTGGAGATCGTCATCCCGCTGAGCCGGGGCGATGATGCCCTGGCGTCACTGGTGGATGAGCAGTGCTTTGCCCTGTTCTGCACCCCCGTCATCAATCTGTTCACCAAGCGCTTGGACCGGGTGCATGTGGATCCGCTGCAGAGCGAATACCACGCTGTGGTGGATCGCCGGCGGCCGCAGGATTTCGAGATCATGCGGGTGGAAGCGCTGGAGGGTTATGGCCCCGATCAGCAGGAAGAGACACGCTTTCTGCCGTTCTACGCCACCTATGACCAGCATAGGCCCCATGCCCGTGCCTTCTTTACTAGCCGGCGCGAGCCTCGGCTGTTGTCGCTGGAACAGCGGCGTACCGGTGGACGCGCGTCCTACCTGGGTAGCGAGTTGTTTGTCCGGCTGGTTGATGGCGATCGTGCGCCGTTCTCGGAGCGCATCGTGCAGCTGGGCGGCGAGGTGCTGGCCAGCAATCGCGACCTGCCCTTGCTGATGCCTATCGGGGGCGACAGCGACTTTACCCTGCTCGACTCGGCGCCGGTCGATGCCATACAGTGCCTGCGCGGCCCCAGCCGCCCCATCCCGGCCGTGGTGGGCGGAGAGGTGGCCTGGCGCCTGGTCAACCACCTGTCGCTGAACCACCTGGTCATGACGGACCTGGATGGCGAAGCCGCAGCCCGCGCCTTGCGCGACATGCTGCTGCTGTACGCCGAGCGCGGCGATGTGGCGCATCATCGGCATGTGGAGAGCGTAGAGCGTATGTCGGCGGCAGCGGTAACCCGTCGCCTGCCCGGGCCTGGGCCGCTGGTGTTTGGCCGTGGCGTGGAGATCAAGCTGACCATCAATGAGACGGTCTTCGGTGGCGCCAGCCCCTTTGTGCTGGGCATGGTGCTGGAACGCTTCCTGGCCCGCCAGGCCACGCTCAACAGCTTTACCGAGATGGTGCTGGTGTCGACCAGCCGGGGTGAGCTCAAGCGCTGGCCTGCACGCGCAGGGGTGAAGGCCTTGCTATGAGTTATTGGCGCAAGGTGGCGGAACGCCCCCAGGGCGTGCGCTTGTTCGAATTGCTGCGCAAGATAGACGCAGAACAGGTACAGCGGCCCCGGCAGGGCACCTCCACGCGGCCGCAGGAAGATGGCGTACGCCTGGGGCAGGCGCCCTCACTGGGGTTTGCCCCTGTCGAGCTGGACAGCGTGGATGCCGACGGCGCGGTGCCACAGGTCAAGGTGCGCTCGCTGGGCCTGTTCGGCCCCAACGGTGCCTTGCCCCTGCATATGACCGAGTACGTCTGGGATAGGCTGCATAACCACCGTGATCCGACTTGGGCCAATTTCGCCGATATCTTCCATCACCGCATGCTGGGGCTGTTCTATCGTGCCTGGGCCGAGGCAGAGCCTGCGGTGGCATACGACAGGCCGGCGCAGGACAGCTATGCCGATTACCTGGGGGCGCTGTGTGGCTACGGTGCGGATAGTCTGCGCCAGCGTGATTCGGTGGCTGACGAGGCCAAGCTGCATTTTGCCGGCTTGCTGTCGCGCAGCAATCGGGATGCCGACAGCCTGTCGCGCATCCTGGCTGATTATTTTCAGGTGCCCGTCAACATCCTGCCCTTCACCCGGCACTGGCTGACGCTGCCGGTCTCGCAGCGCAGCCAACTGGGCAGGGCAGGGGGGCTGGGCCAAGGTGTGGTGCTGGGCAGCCGGGTGCCAGATAGGCAATCCTGCTTCACTATCACCCTGGGGCCCATGCCCTATGCCGAGTATGTCCGCTTCCTGCCCGGTAGCGCGGCGCTCAAACGCCTGCATGACTGGATTGCCAACTACGTTGGCCTGAGCCTGCAATGGCAGCTGCGGCTGCTGGTGGACCCGGCCACCGTCCCGGCGCCTAGATTGACCGGTAAGGTGCAACTGGGGCGCGATGTCTGGCTGGGCCGGCCCTTGGCCGACCAGCCGGCAGAAGGATGGCGTCAGCCATGCACAGCCTGACGCCTATCCTTGCATCAGGGCTTGTCCAACCCGAACAGCGCATCCAGGGAGTCAGCGGCGGGCGCGGCGGCGGGCGCCGCTGGTGGGGTAGCGGGCGCAACCGGCGGGCTGGCCTCCACGGTCTTTTCCGGTTCTGCCAAACTGGCAGCCGGCTCGATGGGCAAGGCATCCGGCACGATGGGCGCGGGCAAGGAGATGGTGTCGTCCATGGGTATGGTCGGGCTGGCCGCACTGCCATGCAGCCGCACGCTGCTGTGTATGCCGGGCGTATGGTCTGCCTGGGTCACACTGGGCGCGGTGGGGGTGCCCAGGTCGAGGAAGGCATCGCTGGGCTGATTGTAGCGATCAAAGATACCTCCCGGCGCCAATGGGTCGGCGCTGCTGCCGGCTTGCAGGCCGAACAGCAGATCCAGACTGTCAGCCGTGCTGGCCACCGGGGTGAGCGAAGAGGCCGGCGTACCCACGCCGAGCATGCTGCCCAAGCTGCCGCCCCGGTCATTCAGCGCAGCCGTATTGGGTGCGCTTACCGGCGTGGTATTGGTGTTCAGCCCATCCAGGCCAGTGTAGCTGTGGCTGGGGGGTGGGGCGGGCTGGTTGATGCGCTGGCTGGGCGGGGTCAGATCGCCGAAGTCGAATGGATCGATGCTGCTGGGCTTGCTGGCCGGTGCTGCAGCGGTCGGCGCGACGTAAGCCGGCACGGGCGCGGGCGGCGGGCTGGCGGCGGGCTTGCTGGCATGCAGATCGCCAAAATCGAACGGATCGACGCTACTGCCCGCGGTGGCTGCTGGGCTGTTGGGCGGGGTGGATGGTACGGCTGCTGGTTCGACCATGGGCTTGTTCACAGCCGGAGCAGCGGGCTGCAGCGTGCCGAAATCGAACGGATCCACGGTGGTGCTGGCAGCGCTGGCCACCACGATGGGCGCCACGGCGGCGGCAACCGGCGCCAGGGCGACAGCCGGCACGGTGGCTGCAGCGGGGCGGCTGGCATGCAGGTCAACCGCCAGCTCCATGCCGCTGATGCGCACGCTGTCGCCATGGCTCAGGTTGGCTCGGCTGCCGTAGCCCAAGGGTTTGCCGTTGTGAAATACCGGCAGCAGGTCGCCCAGGTCTTTCAGCACCCAGTTGTCCTGCAGTTTCTCGATGGCCAGATGCACCTGGGAGATATTGCTATCGCCACTCAGTACCAGGTGGTTGGCAGGGGCACGGCCGACAGTACCGCCATCTTCGTCGAAGTAGGCATCGGCACCAGGCGGGGTCAGCAAGGTCAGTTTCAGCATGGCGTTACGTCTAGTCACGGTAGTCGAAGGATTACGCTGCCTATTCTACGCTTTCCATTTGTCATTTCCCGCAGCCGTTCGCAATTGGTCACACAGTTTGTGCCTGGCGCTACGTCTGCTTCATATTCATTCCTACATTAATCACGGCAGGTAGATCATGTCCGAAATCAGTCGCGCCGCCCTCTTCGGCAAACTCGATTCCACTTTATACAAGGCCCTGGAAGGCGCCACCGTCCTGGCCAAGCTGCGCGGCCATGGCGAAGTTGGTCTGCTGCACTGGCTGAACCAGCTGCTGCTGGCGCAGGATGGCGACCTTCATCATATCGCCCGCCATTTCGGGCTCGATGCCTCGCGCCTGGCGGCGGACCTGACCGCTGCGCTTGATCGTCTGCCCTGCCCGGGCACGGCGGTGGATCTGTCCAGCGATCTGGAACTGGTGACCGAACGCGCCTGGGTCTATGCCACCCTCAAATACCGCGAGAGCCGTGTCCGTGGCGGCACCCTGCTGCTGGCGGTGTTGCGTACGCCCGCCTTGCGTGACCGTTTGTTCAACCTGTGCGGTGAGTTCCGTCGCATCGGTGACGACAAGCTGGCCGATGCCCTGCCGCAGATCGTGAAGAGCTCCCCCGAGCATGCCGAGCAGAGCGCCGATGGCATCTCGGTGGCGGCGCCGGGCGAAGCCAGCGGTGCCATTGCGCCGGCAGCCATGGGCAAGCAGGAGGCATTGCGCCGGTTCGCCGTCGATATGACCGAGCGCGCACGCAATGGCGAGCTGGACCCCGTACATGGGCGCGACGCCGAAATCCGCCAGATGGTCGATATCCTGATGCGCCGCCGCCAGAACAACCCGCTGCTGACCGGCGAGGCTGGGGTGGGCAAGACCGCCGTGGTGGAAGGCCTGGCCCTGCGTATCGCCCAGGGTGATGTGCCGCCGTCCTTGCAGGATGTGAGCCTGCTGTCGCTGGATATCGGCATGATGCAGGCCGGCGCCAGCATGAAGGGCGAGTTCGAGAATCGCCTCAAGCAGGTGATAGAGGAAGTCCGCAGCTCGCCGCGCCCCATTATCCTGTTCATCGATGAAGCCCACACCCTGATCGGTGCCGGTGGCGCTGCCGGTACCGGCGACGCCGCCAACCTGCTCAAGCCCGCACTGGCTCGGGGCGAGCTGCGTACGGTTGCCGCCACCACCTGGAGCGAGTACAAGCGCCATATCGAGAAAGACCCGGCCCTGACACGCCGCTTCCAGGTAGTGCAGGTCAACGAGCCCGACGAAGACGCGGCCTTGGTGATGATGCGTGGCGTGGTCGGCCAACTGGAATCGCACCACCAGGTGCAGGTGCTGGACGAGGCCGTCGAGGCCGCCGTGCGCCTGTCGCACCGCTATATTCCCGCTCGCCAGCTGCCGGACAAATCGGTCAGCCTGCTCGACACTGCCTGCGCACGCGTTGCCGTCAGCCAGCATGCCACCCCGGCTGCGGTGGAAGACTGCCTGCGCCAGCGCCAGGCGCTGGAAACCGAGCAGGCCATACTGCAGCGCGAGTCGGCCATCGGGCTGGATCGCGAGGGACGCCTGGCCACACTGGCCGAGCAATTGCGCGTGCTGGAAGACGAGCACGCCGTACTGACTGCACGCTGGGAAGTGGAGCGTGGCCTGGCACAGCAGGTGCTGGCCTTGCGTGAGGCACTGCGCCAGGGTGAGGCGCTGGATGAATCCAGCCGCAAGGACAAGCTGGCCGAGCTGGCCAAGCTGCAGGATGAGCTGGCTGAATTGCAGGGCGAAGCCCCCCTGATACTGCCCTGCGTGGATGAGCAGGCTGTGGCGGCCGTGGTGGCCGACTGGACCGGTATTCCGGTAGGCCGCATGGTGCGCGACGAAGTCGACGCCGTGCTGCGACTGGCACAGACGCTGGAGCGTCGCGTGGTGGGCCAGACCCATGCGTTGGAAACCATTGCACGCCGTATCCAGGTATCGCGCGCACGGTTGGATGATCCCTCCAAGCCCATAGGCGTATTCATGCTGGTTGGCCCGTCTGGCGTCGGCAAGACAGAGACCGCCCTGGCGCTGGCCGAAACCCTGTACGGTGGCGAGCAGAACCTGATTTCCATCAATATGAGCGAATTCCAGGAAGCCCATACGGTGTCCACGCTGAAGGGCGCCCCTCCCGGCTACGTGGGTTATGGCGAAGGTGGTGTACTGACCGAAGCCGTGCGCCGTCGCCCCTATAGCGTGGTGCTGCTGGACGAGATCGAGAAGGCCCACCCCGATGTGCACGAGATCTTCTTTCAGGTATTCGACAAGGGCTGGATGGAAGATGGCGAAGGGCGCTATATCGATTTCCGCAATACGGTGATCCTGCTGACCTCCAATGTGGGTAGTGATCTGAGCATGCAGCTGTGCCAGGACCCGGAGCTGTTGCCGGATGCCGAGGCACTGTCGCAGGCATTGCGCCCGGCGCTGCTGCAAACCTTCCCGGCTGCGCTGGTGGGCCGCATGTCGGTGGTGCCCTACTACCCGCTGTCCGATCGCGTCATCCTGGACCTGATCGGCATGCGGCTGGATCGCATTGCCCGTCGCCTGCTGGACAACCATGGCATACGCCTCGACTACGACGAGACGGTGGTGCAGCAGGTTGCCGACCGCTGCCGCGAAGTGGAGTCGGGTGGCCGCATGATCGACGCCATCCTGGCCCGCTCGGTGCTGCCACGCATCAGCCAGGAGATACTGCAGCAGCTGGGCAAGCTGCCAGCCCTGCAGGCCGTGCAACTGGGCGTGGACAATGGCGACTTTACCTTTGGCCTGCAGCATGAAGCTGTAGCGGAATAAGCCTGTCGGGTGGGTGGGGGCGCTCAAAGCGCCCGTGCCTGGCCAAGGCACGGTGTTGCAGGGCGCCAAGCAGCAACATCGATGCAACAGGGTATTGCCGGGCAGCGGGAGCTGCCTTGCAATACCCTGTTTTTCTTTGGCAAGTATTTGAAAAGCCGGGTTTTCTTTCCTTTTCAGGGAAAACTTGGTACAACCCCGGCCTCATGATCCAACTCAAATACCTTTCCGCCTATTCACCGGGCCTGCAGGCACAGGTGCAGCAACTGATAGCCGAAGATCGGCTAGGTGCGCACCTGCAGACCAAGTATCCGGTGAGCAATACCGTACAGACCGACAAGGCGCTGTACCGCTATGTCTGTGAGCTGAAGCAGGAACACCTGCGCAATGCGCCGGCTATCGACAAGGTGGCGTTCGACAGCAAGCTCGATGTGGTGCATCACGCCCTGGGCCTGCATACCGCCATTTCGCGGGTGCAAGGTGGCAAGCTCAAGGCCAAGAAGGAAATAAGGGTGGCCAGTCTGTTCAAGACGGCGCCAGCCGAGTTTCTGCACATGATCGTCGTGCATGAGCTGGCCCATCTGAAGGAGCACGACCATAACAAGGGCTTCTACCAGCTGTGCGAGCACATGCTGCCCAACTACCACCAGCTGGAATTCGATCTGCGGCTTTACCTGACTTGGCGCGAGGGCCAGGCATGGTGATGTGCGCACTCAGAAAAAACCCCTGCCTATGCTGGCAGGGGTTTTTTCTTGCATGCGCAGGGCGATGCTTAGCGGCTCTTATTGCTCGGGTATCGGCTCGCCGCGGGTCTTCCACAGCGAGTAGAGCACGCCAGCCAGCAGCAGGCCAAAGGTCACGCCTAGCGAGATAGGCGAAGGAATCTTGATGCCCAGATTGACCAGGAAGATCTTGACGCCGATGAAGACCAGCACGATGGACAGTGCGTACTTCAGGTAATGGAAGCGGTGCACCATGGCGGCCAGGGCAAAGTACAGTGCACGCAGGCCCAGGATGGCGAAGATGTTCGAGGTGAATACGATGAAGCTGTCGGTGGTAATGGCAAAGATGGCCGGGACGCTATCCACGGCGAACACCAGATCGGTCACTTCGACCATGATCAGCGCCAGGAACAGGGGGGTTGCCCACCAGACCTGCATGGCTGGGTTCTTGGGGTCGGCCGCTTTGACGAAGAAATGGTTGCCCTGGATTTTCTCGGTAAAGCGGAAGTGGCCCTTCAGCCAGTTGATCAGCGGATTGCTGGCAACATCGGTGGCATCGTCCTTGGCCAGCAGCATCTTGATGCCGGTGAACACCAGGAAGGCACCGAAGAGATAGAGCACCCAGGTGAATTCATGTATCAGGGCGGCGCCCAGGCCTATCATCACACCACGCATGACGATGGCGCCGAGGATGCCCCAGAACAGCACCCTATGCTGATAGACGCGGGGGATGGCGAAGTAGGTGAAGATCAGCGAGATGACGAAGACGTTGTCCATGGACAGGCTCTTCTCCACCAGGAAGCCGGTGAGATAGTCCATACCGGCCTGCGCGCCCAGCTGGTACCAGACAAAGCCGCCAAACAGCAGGCCCGCGCTGATATAGAAGGCGGAGAGCTTGAGGCTCTCCTTGACGGAGATTTCGTGGTCCTTCTTGTTGAGGACACCTAGATCGAGGACAAGCAGGATGATGACGACAGCCGCGAAGGTGCCCCACATCCAGATTGGATAGTTCATGGTGGATTTCCAGTCAGTTCAGTAAATTATCAGGCGTACCGCCATGGCGGTACGCGGCAATGAAAGCAGGCGCCGGGCGGGGTATCCCCCAGCCCGGCACCGGGCGGCTTAACGTAAAGCCTGCAAGGCAGCAATGCGTGTTTCTATGGGCGGGTGGCTGCTGAACAGGCCAGCCATGCCGCCGCTGATGCCCGAGGCAGCCATGGTCTTGGGCAGCTCGCCTGGCTGGCGGCCCCCCAGCACCTGCAGCGCATCTATCATGGGCGCCGTGCTACCCAGCAACTGGGCGGCACCGGCATCGGCGCGGTATTCACGCTGGCGCGAGAAGTACATGACGATGATGCTGGCCAGGATGCCGAACAGGATCTCGAACACGAAAGAGGCAATGTAATAGCCTATGCCGGGGCCGCTGCTTTCCTCGTCGCTCTTGCGCAGGAAGCTGTCGACCAGATAGCCGGCCACCCGTGACAGGAACACCACAAAGGTATTGACCACGCCCTGTATCAGGGTCAGCGTCACCATATCGCCATTGGCGATATGCGCCACTTCATGGGCCAGTACGGCCTCCACTTCACGCCGGCGCATGCTGGTCAGCAGCCCGGTGGAGACGGCCACCAGCGAGTTGGATTTGCTGGCGCCGGTAGCGAAGGCATTGGGGGCGCCCTGGTAGATGGCCACTTCGGGCATGGGCAGGCCGGCGCGGCTGCTCAGCTGCCGCACGGTATCGACCAGCCAGGCTTCATCGGCATTGCGGGGCGAGCTGATGACCTGCGCGCCGGTGCTCCACTTGGCCATGCTTTTCGACATCAGCAGCGAGATAAAGGCACCACCAAAGCCGATCAGGGCCGAAAAGCCCAGCAGCATGCCGAAGTTCATGCCGTTGGCCGTGAGAAAGCGGTCAACGCCCAGGATACGCGCGCTGATGGACAGCACCAGCATGACCGCCAGGTTGGTCAGCAGGAAAAGCACGATGCGTTTCATGATTTGGATCTCCCATGTTCAGGCCGGGGCCTGTGTCGATCAGGAACGGGCGTAGCGTACGGCAAGTGAGATTGCGAAAGAATCGAGTATATTGGTATGAATACTTCGATTTTCTCGATGAATCATATGGCCAAGCCTGAACTCAATTACAAGCACCTGCACTACTTCTGGACTGTCGCCAAGGAGGGCGGTATTGCCCGGGCTGCCGAGCGCCTGGGGCTGAGTCCGCAAACCATCAGTGGCCAGCTCGGTAAGCTGGAGCGCGAAATGGGCAGGGCGCTGTTCAGGCAGGCCGGCCGGCGGCTTGAACTGACCGAGGCGGGCCGGGAGGCATTGCGCTATGCCGATGAGATCTTCCTGCTGGGCGAGCAGTTGCAGGAATTTCTGGCCAATCCCCAGCTGGTACAGGCTAGTCGTTTGACTGTGGGCATAGCCGATTCGGTTCCCAAGCTGGTGGCCTATAAGCTGCTGGCGCCGGTATTGCAGGCCAGCCCCAGCGTGCGGCTGGTCTGCCATGAAGGTGAGTTCGAGGAGCTGATCTCGGCCTTGTCGCGCCACAAGCTTGATGTCGTGCTGTCGGATCGCGACCTGGGCCAGGGGGGGCAGCGGCGGCTGGTGGGCAGGCGGGTTGCGTCCTGGCCTATAGGTATCTACGCCAACCGGACCCTGCTGGCACGGCAGCTTGAGGCGGAGCGGGGCGTGGTGCCGCAACGGGCGCCCATGCTGCTGCCCAGCAAACGCAGCTTTCTGCGCTCGCGGCTGGATGCCTGGCTGGATGCCCAGGGCTTGAATCCGGTCGTGGTGGGGGAGTTCGATGACAGCGCCCTGCTGACTACCTTCGGCGGCAATGGCGTGGGGTATTTCCCGGCGGCCACCATGCTGGCAGAGACGCTGGCCCGCCAGTACGATGCAGAGTTGGTGGTGGTGCTGCCTGAGTTGCACGAGGACTACTACGCCATCAGCACCCCCTCACGGCTGCCCAGCCCGCATATTACGGCGCTGCTGCGGGCGGCTGAGGTGGCCTGACCGGCGGGTGCCGGAAAACAAAAAGCCCAGCGCTAGGCTGGGCTTTTTGTTTACATCTGGCTCCTCGACCTGGGCTCGAACCAGGGACCTACGGATTAACAGTCCGGCGCTCTACCGACTGAGCTATCGAGGAAAGGAGGCGCACTTTAATGTCCAGGCAGCCACTTGTCAAACATCTTTTGCATTTAATTTTTTATTTTTTCAGGGCTGGGTGATGAATCCTTTTTGCATCAATGGCTTGGCTGGTCCGGGTTTGCTGCAGGGCAGCATAGTGTATCGACGCCATTGAGCTAAGCTGAATCAGATAACGGGCCCATGACAGAGGCTGGGGAGCAAGGCTATGCGGGCGAGCACCTGTGAAACACTGATTTCGGACCCCTACCGGGCGGGTTTGGCACTGGGAGAGGGCCTGGCCGGCCTGGCGCCCGAGGTGGTGTTCCTCTTCACCGCCGTCCACTACGCCGGCAGCACCGAGCTGCTGGAGGGCCTGTACGACGCCCTGGGCCGCGATGATCTGGTGGTGATAGGCAATAGCGGCGACGGCTACTATGCTGCCGGGCGGGCCTCCGACCTGGGGGCAGTGGCGCTGGGCCTGAACAGTGGAGGCAAGGTGCGCTGGACCGTAGCCTGTGCACAAGGCGTGGGGGATGACCCTGTGGCGGCCACCCGGTCGGCCTTTGCGCAGTTACGCAGCGCCATGGCAGAAGAGGCCGCGCTGGTGTTCCTGGCGGCCGATTTCCGCGCCGATGCCAGCCAGATAGAAATTGTGCTTCGCGATGAAGTGGATTGCCCGGTGGTAGGGGGGCTGGCGGCAGATGATGACAGGATGCGTACCTGCTACCTCTACGCCAACCGGCAGGTATTACAGGATGCCGTGGTATTGCTGGGTATGGCCGGCGCTGTGCGTTTTGATATCAGCATAGGCAATGCCCTGACGCCTGTCGGCCGGCCGGGGTTGATAGAAGAGGCCGAAGGCACGGCGCTGTATCGTATCGATGGCATAGGCGCCATGGACTTTATCGAGCGCGAAACGGGCAAACCGGTACTGCAGACGGATCGCGGCGTGGTGGCGCTGACCATCGTGGACCCGAATCGGACCGCGCAGCGACGCTTGCGCGCCATCGTGCCTGACTTCGGTCGTGGCCATGGTGCCATCGGGCTGTATGGCGGAATCGAGGCGGGCAAGACGGTGCAGGTCTGTCTGGCCAACCCGTCCGACCTGATGGCCGAGGTCAGCCGCATTGCCGGGCGGGTGGCTACCCTGGATTTCCAGCCTGTGGCAGGGCTGATCGTCAGCTGTACCGGACGCAAGCAGATGCTGGGGAACGATATCGCCCGCGAGGCGGGCATTCTGGCCGAGTCGTTCCCTGCAGGGCTGGCGATTGCAGGTTACCCCTCGTTCGGCGAGATTGGCCCCTTGCGTGAAGGCGAGGGCTATACCCGCAATCTCTTCCACAATATGACCTATATCCTCCTGCTGGTGGGGGGCTGAGCCAGGGCATGCCCATGACCTATCGACTGCTCAGCATGCTGGACCCGCCACCCCCCGGCTTTCGGCTACAGGATGTGCAGAAGCGCGACCTGCTGTCGGGGGCCGTCGCTGTTTATTGCAGCTCGGCCGAGTCGCTCTACCCCTTGGTGGAGATGTTCTGTCAGCGCGTGGCCGGGGTGCTGATCGTCCCTGGTGACGGCTTTCGACAGGAGCAACTGGGCACCTTGCTCTGGCGCATGACCTTGCCCAGCCGCTTGCAGTCGGCCATGCGGGTGCTGGTGGAGCCCCTGCTGGCGGCCATTGAAACTGCCTTGGCCCAACGGGAAAAGGCGGTGGAGTTGGGCAGCACCCTCAATCGCCTGCGCTATGACCTCGATATCGTAAGGGGAGACTATCTGCGCGTGACAGCCAAGCTGCAAAGCCAGGTAGCGCAACTGGTCGAGACCCAGGCCGAACTGGTGCAGGGCGAGGCCGAGTTGCGCGCCATACTCGATCTGCTGCCGCAGCTGATCTACGCCAGCGATGAGCGTGGGCGCTTGCTGCTGGCCAATGCCTCGTTTGCCCGCAAGCTGGGTCTGAGCGACCCGCAGTTGGCGTGCGGCCAGGAGGTACGGAACCTGAATCTGCCCGCGCGCTGGCTGGGCCAGGCTGCGCTCGAGGATAGCCTGGTCTGGCAGTCGAAAGCGCCCCGCGCCATGGCCGATTTGCAGCTGCTGCAGGCCGATGGCGAGCTGTCGCACTACGAGGTGCTGAAGCTGCCCTGGACATGTGGCGGCCAGGAGGCGGTGCTCACGGTGCTGCATGATGTGTCGGCCAGGCATGCGGTGGAAGCGCAGATGGTCAGCCTGAACGAGGAGCTGGAGAAGCGCGTGCAGCAACGCACGGGCGAACTGCAGGAGGCCAATCGCGAGCTGGAGTCCTTCTCCTACTCGGTTGCGCACGACCTGCGTTCGCCCCTGCGGGCGGTCATGGGCTTCAGCCAGATACTGGAGGCGGAAGCCGGCAACCTGGATGGTGAGCAGCGCGATATGCTGCAGCGGGTGCAGGCTGCGGCGGTGCGCATGTCCCAGCTGATAGACGACCTGCTGATGCTGGCGCAGGCCTCGCGCATGCAGCTGGAACGCCGACCCCTGGATGTCGCGGCACTGGGCCGCCAGGTGTGGCAGCAGTTTGCGCACCTGCGCGGCGACAGGCAGGTGGTGTTCGAGTGTGAACCTGCCCTGCCTGCGTTGGCCGATAGCCGCCTGGTGCAATTGGTGCTGGAGCAGTTGCTGACCAATGCCATCAAGTTTACCCGTGGTCGTGTCGAGGCCAGGGTAGGGCTGGGGCATCTGCAGCTTGGCGACGAGACGGTCTATGTTGTACGCGATAATGGCGTAGGTTTCGACATGGCAGCCGCCGAGAAACTGTTCATGCCGTTTCAGCGCCTGCATAGTACGGCCCAATTTGAAGGTAGTGGCATAGGCCTTGCCACCGCGCGCCGCGCCATTAGCCGCCATGGTGGCCGTATCTGGGCGGAGGCGCAGCCTGGCCTGGGCGCCCAGTTCTATTTCACCCTGCCAGATGGTTAATACAATGATGCGATGGATAGCAGCAGCAAGCATGTTGGTCAGCCTGGCGGTGCAAGGTGAAACGCCGGCGGCCGAGGCACAGAAGCTCTATGCTGTGGAGTTCCGCACCGGCCCTGCCTGGAAGCCTGGTCTGGTGCCGCCAGCCCAGCCCTATTTCAAGGAGCATTCGGCCAACCTGCAGCGCTTGCGTAGCGAGGGTGTACTGGTGGCCGGCGCACGTTATGGCGAGGTAGGCCTGGTGGTGTTGCGGGCTACCAGTCTTGCCGCCGCCGAAAGCCAGATCGCCCAGGATCCGGCTGTGATCCATGGCCTGTTCAGCTACCAGCTCAACGAGATGCTGGTGTTTTACCCCGGGCATCTGGGCAAGCCAGTGAGCTCGCCGTGAGGCCCGCCTGGCTGTTCGTGCTGCTGTGGCTGACTTGCAGTGGTGTGGGCTTGGCAGCCTGCCGGCAGGACTACCGTGTGCCCTACATCACCCTGGGTTATGCCAGCTACACCGATGAGCAAGGCCAGCCGGCCGGGTACTTTATTGACCTGTATCGGGAGCTGTCGCACCGCACCGGCTGCCGCTTCGTGATCGAACCGATGCCGGCACAGCGTTTGCGCGCCACCATGGTGGTCAACCGCATACCCCTGTTCGGGCCTGCAGCCGCACCTGCCACCAGCGAGGCACGTGGCCAGCGGCGCTTTGTACCGCTGACCCGTGAGCCCATGGAACTGGTGGTGCGCAAGGATCTGGCGGTCCGCAATGTGGCTGACGCCATGAGCCGGCCAGGCCTGGTGTTCGGCACCATACGCGGTGCCAGTTACGGCGAATGGGTGGAGCAGAACCTGCCCCGACTGCCGGTCGCGCAGCGGGAAGAATCGGTGGATGCCGAGACCGTCTACCGCAAGCTGGTGGCAGGCCGGATTGGCGCCACCTTTGGTAATGCCTATGTCTATCGCTGGCATCTGGATCGTATGCAAGAGCCCGATAGCGTGAGCGTATTGCCGCTGCCGGAGCGTCATCGTACGGTGGTGGGTATGGTGTTCAACCATGACGGCATGGCGCCCGAGGATCTGGAGCGGCTATTGCGAGCCGTGGTGGCAATACGTGACGATGGCAGCTTCCGCCGCATGGTGGCCCGCTATCTTGGCGACGACTTGGCGCGGGACCGCTTGTATCAGGGCAGCACCAGCCATCCTTGAGTGGCTTGCCCGCCGGTCTGGCGGGGACTATGCCAGCAGTTCATCCAGCGCTGCCGCCAGGGTTGCAATCAGCCTGTCCACATCGGCCGCCGTGGTGGCGGGGCAGACCAGCATCATGTTGTGGAACGGGGTGATCAGTATGCCCCGGTTCAGCAGGTAGAGATGCAGGGCATGTTCCAGTGTGTGATCCATGGCGGCTTCAGCCTCGCTGCCATTACGGGGCGGCTGGGCACAGAACTGGAATTCGGTACGCGCCCCCACCTGGCTGACACACCAGGGCAGGCCACGCTGGCCTATGACCTGCCGCAAGCCGTTGGCCAGCCGTTCGGCCAGTTCGAACATATGCGCATAGGCCTCCTCTGTCATTACCTCGGCAAGGTTGGCGCGCATGGCGCACATGGCCAGGGCGTTGGCAGTGAGGGTGGTGCCTATGCCAGAGTGGCCGGGTGGTGCGGCGGACTTGCTGGCCTGCATGCGCTGGGCCAGTTCGCTGGTAAATCCATAGACGGCACAGGGCACGCCGCCCCCTACCGGCTTACCCAGTACGAAGAAATCCGGCTCCAGGCCGTGCGCCAAGGCATAGCCGCCAGGGCCGGTGGAGATGGTGTGGGTCTCATCGCAGACGAACAGTGCGCCGGCCGCCCGTATCAGTTCCCGCGCAGCCTGCCAGTAGCCTGGCTGTGGTAAGACCATGCCGATATTGGTCATGGCGGGCTCTGCCAGCACGCAGGCGATATCCCCGGCTGCCAGCGCCTGCCGCAAGCTGTCCAGGTCATTGAACTCCACCACCACCGTGTGCTGGGTCAGGTCATACACCTGCCCCAGCAGGCTGTCGCGCTGGCTGGGCTGGCCTTCGATCAGGTCGACAAATACATCATCCACCGTACCGTGATAGCAACCGTTGAATACCAATACCTTGCTGCGCCCCGTGACCGCACGGGCCCAGCGTATGACAAAGCGGTTTGCATCGGTGGCCGTCATGGCGAATTGCCAGCAAGGAAGGCCGAAGCGTTGCGCCAACAGCTCGCCCACTACCGCCGCATCCTCGCCTGGCAGCATGGTGGTAAAACCCAGCTGGGTCTGCCGCACTACGGCGGCGGCAACAGGCTCAGGCGCGTGGCCGAACATGGCGCCGGTGTCACCCAGGCAGAAGTCCACGTAGTCATGCCCGTCCACGTCGTGAAAACTGGCGCCCTTGGCGGCCTCAACGAACAAAGGGAAGGGCGTACCCCAGTCGGTCATCCAGTGCAAGGGCACGCCATAGAGCAGGTGCGATTGCGCGCGGTGGGCCAAGGCCTGCGAGCGAGGCCGGGAGGCGATATAGCGACCTCTTTCACGGGCCAGCAGGGCCTGCAGGCTGTCGTTCTGGATACCGGTAGGGTGGGCCATATCATCCTCGACTGTTAATGAAATTCATCGTGGTGTTTAATATATGCACCATTTTGCCCATGCCGCAGGCGGCACGTAAAGGGCACGGCGGGCAATGATGCGGGGGCTGGTAAACAGGCGCTGACCCCGTGCCGGCTGGGATAACCTGATCGAGATACACACCATGCTTCCAATCGCCATCATCCAGCATGTGCCCGACGACGGCCCCTGCTACTTTGCCACCTACCTTGAGCGAGCAGGCCTGCCATATCGGGTATTTCGCCTGTTCGACGGCGACGCCTTGCCGGCCCGTATCAACGCGCATAGCGGTCTGTGCATATTGGGTGGCCCCATGAGTGCAAACGATGACCTGGCCTATCTGCCGCCCTTGTTTGAGTTGGTGCGGGCAGCTGTCCAGGCAGACATCCCGGTGATAGGCCACTGTCTGGGCGGCCAGATCATGGCCAGGGCACTCGGTGGGACGGTACAGGCATCCGAGCATGTCGAGATAGGCTGGAGCGAGCTGGAAGCGCTGGAGGATGCGGCGGCCGATTGGTTTGGTGGTGCTGCCAGCCTGAGGCTGTTTCAGTGGCATGGCGAGAGTTTCAGCATTCCACCAGGCGCTCGCCATCTCGTGCGGGGGCGCTATTGCGCCAACCAGGCCTTCAGCCTGGGTAGCAAGCATCTGGCCATGCAATTCCATTGTGAGGTGGACGAGGCCAAAGTGAGGCGCTGGCTGGTGCTGGGGCAGCAGGAGCTGGCGAGCTGCACCTCGCCTGCCGCCCAGCAGGCAGAGCAGATACTGCCGAACCTGGCGCAGGCCATTGTGCCAAGCCAGCAACTGGCTGATGCCATCTACAGCCGTTGGGTAAAGGGCTTGATGGTTTAGAACCAGCCCCTATTGCCAATCCGGCACGCCATATTTGGCCAGCAAGGTCTTGAGCCGGCCATCGGCACGCATGGCGGTGACCTCGTCCTGCAGCAGCCTGGCATATTCGCGAGCCTTGGGGTGCTTGGGTGAGAAGGCAATATGCAGGCCGGAAGGGGTGACAGAACGCTCGCAACCGGCGTCCTTGTAATGGCCTTGCCAGTTTTTTTCGTTGATGGTGTAGGCCAGTACTGCCTGATCCTCAACGACGGCATCGAGTCGCTTGTTGCGGAGTTTTTCCAGGTTGCGTAGCAAGGCATCATCGCCAGTGACGGCCTGTATCACCTTGGGGTTGGCCTTGAAGTAGGCATCCAGGGTGTCGCCGTAGGCGTAGTCCTGGATGGCACCTATGGTGCGGCCGGCCAGGCTGGCTACCCCCTTGTACTGCCAGCTGCCGTCTTTATGGGTGACAAAGCAATTGATGCTACGGCCCAGAGGCGCGGCACCCACTATCAGCTTGTTCTCTCGCACCTCTTCGTCACTGGCGCCGACGACGGCGGTAAAGCTGCCATCCCGCGCGGCAGCCAAGGCGCGGCTCCAGTTGAGATTCTGGTAGTCGACCTTGTGGCCAGCCTTGCCCAGGGCGGCACTGGCGATTTCTATCATGTAGCCAGGCTTGGCGCTTTGCGGCACGCAATTGAATGGACACCAGGAATCTGCCCGTATGGTGATGGTTTCTGCCATCGCCAAGGGGGCGCCGAGGCCTAGCGTCAACAGGTAGCCAGCATTGGCCAGATGGTGCAGGTGAGTACGCATGAGGAAAGGAACCTTGTGGGTATGCACTAGCTTGAGTTGTAGTGCACACCCTGCCAGGCACAAGTCCTTGCCCGAAAATAACCGCTAACAGAACCGTTTTAGCCTTGTTGTGCCTGAGTGCGCCTACGCCCGCACACGTAGCCAGAGCCGCTATACCGGGTCTTGTCGGCGACGCTTGACATTGCCGGGTCAGATGGCATGGCGACCACTGCTGACGCGCAAGGTGCTCAGCAGCTTGTCGGTATCTTCTGTACCGGTTTTCTGCAGCAAGCGGCCAAGGCTGCCGCGCAGCCAGTCGAACTGGCCGGCATAGTGGCCGTCTTCATGCAGCAGCCAGTTCGCCAGTCTGCATTCCTCGGTGGTGAAGCCGTAGACCTGGCGCCAGATGGCGCTGGCAGGTGGGGCGTGGTCGCCGACCATCAACAGCAGGGCGGTGCGGCTGATGCTGAATACCTTGTCCGTCCAGGCCGGGGGCATGGGCAGGCACAGCAGCCGCCAGCCGTGTCCTTGTCGCTGTAGCCGCAGCGAACTGGCATGTGCTTGCCCCAGCAAGCCTGATGCAGCAGCCAGCGCGACCCGCAAGGCGGTATTCATCTCCGGTGCATGCAGCCTACCATCGACCTGGCTCAGGCCACTGTCGAGGCGGAATACCACGGCGGCTGCCGCATTGCTGTATAGCACCCTGCCATCAATGCTCACTACGGCCAGAGCAGTGTCGGGATGACTGGGTTCGGCGTGGCGCCGGACGATTGGGGGGCGCTGAAGGCGGGTATGCGGCCTGCGCGGTGGGCTTGCGGTATTGGGCAGATACAAGTGGGCTAGTGTCATGCTGGCGCTCCTCCAGTGATGGAAGATAGGCCAGTGTCCGTGCCCGGTAATCACCCGGATGGAGGATAGGGCAGTGCCATTTTTACCATGCCGACAAGCGGTCAGCTTGATTGTGCCGCCAGCCAACCATACAGCCGGCTATTGTCTGCCCAGGCGGCGTTGAAGCGGAAGTGCCGGCTGCTACCGCCGTCCGGCAGGTAGAAACGCCCTGGGGCGAGGGCGATGCCCACGGTGGCGGCCGCTTCGGTCAGGCGGCTGACATCCATCTGTGGCGGTGCCTCTGCCCACAGGAACAGCCCGCCTGCGGGTTGGTGGAAAACCTGCCAGCCCAGTTCAGCCAGGCGGCCGCAGACGCGGGCCTGGGCCTCACCCAGGCGGTCGCGCAGGCGATCGAGATGGGTGCGGTGGTGGCCGTCGGTGAGCATGGACAGGGTAGCGGACTCCATGATGCCAGAGCCGGTCAGCCCCGCCACCATCTTGAGTTGTGTGGCGCGGGTCAGCAGGTCGGCACGGGCCAGCAGAAAGCCCACGCGCAGGGCTGGCGACAAGGTCTTGGAGAAGCTGCCCAGGTAGATGACGCGCTCCAGTCCATCCAGGCTGGCCAGGCTGGGGCTGGGGTGCAATTGCAGGTCGGCAAAGGGGTCGTCTTCCACGATATGGAAATCATGCCGGTCGGCCAGCTTGAGCAACTGATGTGCCGTGGCGGCCGTGGTGCTGGTGCCGGTGGGGTTGTGCAGGGCGCTGTTGGTGAACAGGGCGACCGGCTGGTGCCGGGCTGCTGCTTGCGCCACAGCGGCGACGTCCGGCCCAGCCAGGGTGCGGGGGATGCCGACCAGTTTGGCGCCGTGCAACAGCAGCGCGGCGATCAGGGTGGAGTAGCCGGGGCTGTCGATCAGCACGGTGTCGCCGGGCTTGACCAGCAGCCGCACCGCCAGATCCAGGCCCTGGCTGGCGCCGTGGGTCAGGACGATGCGCTCGGCCGGCGCTTCCAGTCCCCGCAGGGCCAGCCGCCACTGCAGATGGCTGCGCAGTGCAGGCAGGCCTTGCGGATGGCCATAGCGGGTCAGCAGGTCACCCGGTGCCTTGGCCAGATTGCGCAGCGCAGCCCTTACACCGTCCTCGTACAGCCAGTCATGCGGTAGCCAGCCGCCACCGGCCTGCAGCTCTAGTTCAGCGTCCTCATAGACGCGGCGCAGCAGCCAGGCGTCATCCACCGGCGAGCGTACCGGCGCCGCCGGTGGGCGCTGCCGTGTGGCCACGAAGTAGCCGCGTGCCCGCTGCGCCATGATCCAGCCACCGGCTACCAGCCGGTTATAGGCTTCGGCCACGGTAAACGGGCTGACGCCCGTAGCCTGGGCCAAACCACGCACCGATGGCAGTCGGGCGCCTTCACTGAGCAGGCCGCGTTCTATCTTGCCTATCAGGCCCTGCACGATCTGTTCGGTAAGCGGACTGGTGGCGCTGGGGTCGAGTTGCAACATGACTGTACTGGCCTGGGTATCTGTACATCTGGCTGCCGGATGGCAGGGCTTGTATATGGCGGTATAGCTGAATTCTCACCGATACTGGCGGCTAGTGACAAATGGCCGGAGAGTGCAGCGGCCAGTACATGACCAATACAGATCAGCCCCCAGCCACGGAGACCACCATGGGCCACAACGATAGCGAGCAACTGAATCTCAATCCCTACTGGATGCCTTTCAGCCATAACCGCTACTACAAGCAGGATGCGGCCCACCGGGTACATCGCATGCTGGCCCGGGCGGAAGGCAGCTATTACTGGACCACCGAGAACCACAAGCTTTACGACGCGCTGTCCGGCCTGTGGTGCTGTGGCCTGGGCCACCGGCACCCGCGCCTGGTGGAGGCCGTCAAGCAGCAGCTTGATGTGCTGGACTATGGTACGGCTTTCCAGATGGGCACGCCGGGCGTGTTCAAGCTGGCCGAGCGCATTGCCGAGGCGGCGCCGGCAGGCTTCGAGCATGTGTTCTTCTGCAATTCGGGTTCCGAAGCCGTCGATACGGCGCTGAAGATGGCGCTGGCCTATCACCGTGCCCGGGGCGAAGCCCATCGCACCCGCTTTATCGGCCGGGAGAAGGGCTATCACGGTGTTGGTTTTGGCGGCATCTCGGTAGGGGGCATGGTGGCCAACCGCAAGATGTTTGCCGCGGGTATGCTGCCGGGGGTGGATCATCTGCCGCACACCCACAACCTCAAGGAAATGGCATTCAGCCGGGGCGAGCCGCAATGGGGTAGCCACCTGGCCGATGAGCTGGAGCGGCTGGTGGCCTTGCATGATGCCTCTACCATCGCTGCCGTGATCGTGGAGCCCATGCAGGGCTCGGCCGGCGTTATCGTGCCGCCGCAGGGCTATCTCAAGCGCCTGCGTGAGCTGTGCACCAAGCATGGCATCCTGCTGATCTTCGACGAAGTGATCACCGGCTTTGGCCGCATGGGCCAACCCTTCGCCGCCCAGTACTTCGATGTCACCCCCGACCTCATCACCTTCGCCAAGGGCGTGAACAATGGCCTGGTGCCGATGGGCGGCGTCATCGCGACCAAATCGATCTACGACACCTTCATGACCGGCCCGGACCATATGGTGGAGTTCTTCCATGGCTACACCTACTCGGGCCACGCGCTGGCGGTGGCGGCAGCCCATGCCGCACTGGATGTGATCGCCGAGGAGCAGATCTACCCTCGGGTCAATGCACTTAGCAAGACCCTGGAAGAGGCTGTGCATGGCCTCAAGGGCGAGGCCAATGTGATCGATATACGCAACTGCCAGCTGGCAGCGGCGGTGGAGCTGGCGCCCATGGAGGGCAAGCCCGGCCTGCGTGCCATCCGAGTGTTCGAGGAGGCGCTCAAGCGCGGGGTGCTGTTCCGGTTTACCGGCGACATCATTGCCATGGGGCCGACTTTTGTTTCCACGCCCGAAGAGATAGGCCATATGGCCGAAGTCTTGCGGGAGTCGATCCGGGCGGCAGGCTGAGGCGCGCTCGCCATCGGTCATCTAATCCGTTGCCGTCGCCTATGCTGGCGTGACGGCCGCATCTGAATTACCCATACGCAGGGCAGGCATCATGGCAAATACCATACATCACTGGATCAACGGCGCCGAAGTGGCAGGCACTTCCGGCCGCTACAGCGAGGTTTACAACCCGGCACAGGGCGAGGTCAGCGGCCGCGTGCAATTGGCCAGCAGCGAGGAACTGGATCAGGCTGTGGCCGCTGCCAAGGCGGCGTTCCCGGCCTGGGCCGCCACCCCGCCGCTGCGGCGGGCGCGGGTGATGTTCAAGTTCAAGGAGCTGCTGGAGCGGCACGCCGATGAAATCGTGGCGGCCATCTCGCGGGAGCATGGCAAGGTCAGGGCCGATGCCCACGGTGAGCTGGTACGCGGCCTGGAAGTGGTGGAGTTCGCCTGCGGCGCGCCCCACCTGCTCAAGGGCGAGTTTGCCGAGAATGTGGGGACGGCAGTAGACAGCTACAGCCTGCGCCAAGCGCTGGGGGTAGTGGCCGGCATCACCCCGTTCAATTTCCCGGCCATGGTGCCCATGTGGATGTTCCCACTGGCCCTGGTGGCAGGCAATACCTTCCTGCTCAAGCCCAGCGAGCGCGATCCATCCACCGCCCTGATACTGGCCCGCTTGCTGAAGGAGGCGGGCCTGCCTGACGGCGTGTTCAATGTGGTGCAGGGCGACAAGGTGGCGGTGGATGCCATCCTGGCCAATGCCGATGTCCAGGCAGTCAGCTTTGTGGGCTCCACCCCCATTGCCCAGTATATCTATGCCACCGGTACGGCACGCGGCAAGCGAGTACAGGCTTTGGGCGGTGCCAAGAACCATATGGTGGTGATGCCCGATGCCGATCTCGACCAGGCAGTCGATGCCCTGATGGGCGCGGCGTATGGATCGGCGGGGGAGCGCTGCATGGCCATTTCGGTGGCGGTGGCAGTGGGCGACGAGGTGGCGGATGCCCTGGTGGCCAGGCTGGCGCCCAAGGTGCGTGCCCTCAAGATAGGTAGCTGGGATAGCTCGGCCGATGTGGAAATGGGCCCGCTGGTGACACGCGAGCATCGCAACAAGGTAGCAGGGTACATCGATGCCGGCGTGGCCGAAGGGGCCAGCCTGGTGGTGGATGGACGCGGCCATGTGGTGCAGGGCTGCGAAAGCGGCTTCTTCCTGGGGGGCTCGCTGTTTGATGGCGTCACCACCAGCATGAAGATATACCAGGAGGAAATCTTTGGCCCGGTACTCTGCGTGGTGCGTGTCGCCAGCTACGAAGAGGCCATACGGATTACCAACGAGCATGCCTACGGCAATGGCACCGCCATCTTTACTCGCGACGGAGACGCGGCGAGGGACTTTGTCGCCCGGATACAGGTGGGTATGGTGGGGGTAAATGTACCCATACCGGTACCCATGGCGTTCATGAGCTTTGGTGGCTGGAAGCAGTCGCTGTATGGAGATCATCATGCCTATGGTGCCGAAGGCATACGTTTCTATACCCGCCTGAAAACCGTAACTGCGCGCTGGCCGCAATCGATACGCTCGGGCGCCGAGTTCGTGATGCCTACCATGAAGTAGCCTGAGCGATGCCACCGCCTGCCAGGTGGCGCATGCCTGGCAGGTGGGCGATGGGCGGGGCGGCAATCCGCACGGCAAGGGCTAGACTGGGCTTATCTGCAGGCCGACTGCCGACGGAGCACTATCATGGACCAGCAACGCAGAAAGACACTGCGGCTACTGGGCGCCTCGCCCTTGCTGCTGGCTGCGGCCACACCGCCTGAGCGCTTTGTGGTCAGCTACAACGATGACTACGCGCCGTACTCCTATATAGACAGCGCCACCAGTACCAGCCGGGTGCTGGGGATACTGCCCGATGTGCTCGACCCCATTCTGAGCGAGCTGAACGGCCTGGTGCCGTCCAACGTCGGCCTGCCTTGGCGACGGGCACAGATGATGGTGCAGCAGGGGCTGGCGGAAGCCCTCTGTACTTTTGCCTCGGACGAACGCAAGCAGTACGCCCTGTTCCATAGCGTGCCGGTGGTACAGCTGCAGCCACATCTCTTCTTCAATGCCTATCACCTGCGCAGGGCAGAACTGGAGCGCATCAAGACCCGCGATGAACTCAAGGCTTTTTACCTGGTGGACCAGAAGGGTAACCAGTGGGCGGAGCAGGCGCTGAAGGATTTTCCGCATGTGGAGTGGACGCCGGGGCATGACGCCATCTTCAGGATGGTGATGGCTACGCGGGGGGATGTGCATGTTTCCCTGAGCCCCATCGTCACCAAATGGCGCTTGCGCAAGTTGGGCATATTGCAGGAGATCGTCTCCATCCCCGCTCCCTATATAGCGCCCAACGTGCCTTTCCACCTGGGGGTACGCAAGGATCACCCCCGTGCTGCCGAGATACTGGGGCATGTCGACGAGGTGCTGAGGGTGCCCGCCACCCAGCGCCGCATAGAGGATGTCGTGCGGCGCTATGCCTGAACCCTGGCAGGACCTGTAAATATTGACCGGATCGCCCCCGAAAAATGCCGACAGTCAGCTGCTGGCTTGGTGCTATATTGCCGCGCACTGCGAAACTGATGCGCCGCATACGCGGTAACGTAAGAGCCTGTTCACGATCTTTTCGTCCCGGCGCCGGGGTGAAGAAATCGTGAACAGGTTCAAAGACCCTGTTCAATACATTCAAGGTATGCACGTGATAAAAATTTCCCGCCTTACCTCCCTGGCTGCGGCCTGCCTGTTGCTGGCCCAACCCGCTTATGCAAGCGACCAGCCCGCCGTTGATCCCGCTGCACCGCCAGTTGCCGAGCCTGCTGCAAAGAAGACTGACGCGGATATGGCTGCCGAAGCCATGCGCGAGATGCAGGAATCGGAACTGTTCCAGACCTATATGGGCATTGTGGGCGAGCTTAGCCCCCTGGTAAGCAGCGAGTTGGACCTGGAGACCAAGCTGGAGCGTATCGAGAAGTTCGACTTCTCCGAGCCTACCCAGCAGCGCCTGAAGAAGCTGTTTGGCAACGCCAGGCCCTTGCATTTCAGCAAGCAGAAACTGGCCGACGGCGACATTGCCGTGGATTTCAAGCTCGACCCACTCAATTACCACGACGAGCCTGCTGCCAGCCTGATGAACTGGTCCGGCATGGCTGGCCGTGCCCTGGTGAAGTCCGACATGCGTCGGGTCACCATGGCCGCCAGCTCCGATACGCTGGACATGGACAACAAGGAGCTGACGCTGAAAGCCACCGGTCTCACCATGGCGAGCAGCCAGGTGCAAGGGCCGCTGGATTTGTGGTTTGGCAACGGCGAAGCCAAGGTCGAGCAGGTGACCGTCACCCCCAAGCGCTTGCCCATGACGGTTCAGCTGCAATCCTTGCGCTATGGCTTCGATATACAAGCCAAGGGCACGACGGCTGTCATCGGCTATACCGGCTCGATCAAGGCCATCAAATGGGGTGAGGATAGCGTAGAAGATGCCAATCTGGCCGTGCGTATCAGTGGCCTGCAGCTGGAAGCCCTGGCGGCCATGAACAAGGACGCCAAGGTACTGGCTGCGCAGAAGCAGGCGCCGGATGCCCAGCTTAACGCTACCCTGTCCATGGTGATGAAGCATGGTATGGCCATGGTGAAGCAGGGCGTGGTGCTGGATGTTGACGATATCTCCGCCCGCTATCACGGTCACAAGGCCCAGATCAAGGGCCAGGTCAAGCTGGCCAAGCTGACCGACCGCGACCTGCAGAACTTCGACCGTATCATGAAGAAAGTGCAACTGCGTTTTGATGCCAGCGTGCCTCTGGGCATGGTTCGCGAATTATCGCGCACCATGATGGGCAAGCAAGGGGGCGAGGGCGTGGACAAGCAGCAACTGGACGAGGCCAGCGAGCAGATGGTGCGCAGCGGTATAGATACGCTGAAGCAGAACAACTGGGCTCGCCTGGAAGGCGACGTGCTGCGCAGCACCTTGGTGATGAACCAGGGCAAGCTGTTGCTGAATGGCAAGCCGCTGTCGCTGTCTGGTGGCAAGAAATCGGCCAAGCCGAAGAAGACCGCCAAGCGCGCAAAGAGCTAGGCTAGTCTGGCGCCGAGCACCCGCAAAAGGCCGCCGCAAAGCGGCCCTTTGTGTTTTACGGGCCGACAGCAGCTGGGTGGGACGTGCCTTTTACGCGACAGGCATGCGCTTGAGGGCGCTGCCGGACACTCCGCTTGCGTCGCCATGCGGACTTGCTCTCTGGGCATATTTCCCTTGGATATCAAGCCTGTGCCGCGTCGATGTCCAGGCGCGTGCCGTGAGTGGCTTGGTGGTGGAGTTTGCTTGCGGCGCCCTTGCGTGTGCGGGGCCTTAGCCGGCGCTGGCTGGCTATGGCATGCTGCGCCGCTGACCCTAAGACGGAGAATGCCGTGACTGCGCTGACTGTTCGTGTTTCCCTGGTGCTAGGGGCTACTGCCGCCCTGGCTTGCTCGCATGCCGTGTCCGCTGCCGCGCAGCGCAGCCCTGCCGATATCATCAAACAGTCTGCCGCCAGCGATTGGCGCCCTCTGGATGGGCAAAATACCGTGGTGATGGAGCTGAACGGCGGGCAGGTGATCTTTGAACTGGCGCCCCGTTTTGCGCCGCGTCATGCTGCCAATATCCGCAAGCTGGCGCGCAATGGTTATTACGACGGCCTTGCTGTGATACGGGTGCAGGATAACTTTGTCACCCAATGGGGCGACCCGGTGGACGAGGAGAAGGAGCCTGCCAAGGTCAAGCCACTGGGCGATGCCGAGGCCAAGCTGCCGGCGGAGTTCTCCATTGCGTACCGAGGATTGCCGATCGCCCGGCTGAAGGATGCGGATGGCTTTGCGCCGGTCACCGGCTTTAGCGAGGGCATGCCGGTGGCGGCCGACCCGAAGAAGAACCGTGCCTGGATACCACACTGCTACGGCGTGATCGGTGCCGGCCGTGGCAATACGGTGGACAGCAGCAACGGCAGCAGCCTCTACGTCATTATCGGACAGGCGCCGCGTGCACTGGATCTGAACATCACGGTGGTGGGGCGCGTGCTCAAGGGTATGGAGTTGCTTTCCGGCTTGCCGCGTGGCGGCAGCAATATGGGTTTCTATGACAAGCCCGAGCAGCATGTGCCCCTGCAGCGGGTACGCTTGCTGGCCGATATCCCTGCGGCCGAGCGCCCCGCGCTGGAGGTACTGCGTACCGATACGCCCACGTGGCAGGCACTGGTGGAATCGCGCCGCCATGCCAGTGGTGATTGGTATGTGCATAGCGCCGAGCACACCAATGTCTGCAATATCGGCATTCCTACCCGCCCGCTGGTGCCTGCAGCCAGCTGACGGACGCTGGCGGCCCGCAGCACCAATAGGACTACGGTAACTGGGCAGGGCGGTGGCTAGCCAGTTCACGCAAGCCGGCCGCCAGGATGGGGTCGTCGGTATTGCTGGCGGGCTGGGTCAGGTCTACCCGTATCGGTGGCTGAAAGTCCTCGCGCGGCGTGCCACGGACATGGAACAGCCGTTCGGCGGGGACATTGGCGCTGATGCCGCTCTGCGGCAGAGGGATAGTGTAGGTGGCGCCCAGCAGCCCGGCCATGGCAGTGCCGACCACCTGGGCACGGCCCAGGCTGTGCAGGCCTATGGCCAGGCCTTCTCCCATGCTGCCGGTCCAATGGTCCACCAGTACGACCAAGGGGCGGGTGTACTGGAATGGCCCGCGTGGCTGTACCAGCTCCAGCCAGGCTCGGGCTATGCCGGTTTGCTGGGCCTCCAACGGCAGATCGTGCCGTTGATAGGCGGCTTCCACTGCAATAAAGCGGCTCATGATGGCGCGGGCTATCTTGCTGTTGCCGCCGCCAGGGGTGTCGCGCAGATCCAGGATCAACCCCTGGCTGTCGCCTAGCTCGGCCAGGGCTGCATCAAAGGCCGTAATCAGCGCGTCCTTGCCCAGACTGTTGTTGAGCCGGATATAGCCGGTGCTACCGATACGCTTGTGGCTCAGGGGCGTGCTGGCCTGTGTGCTGACACCCGCCAGCGTGACCTCCAGCGGCTTGCCGTCTGCCAACAAGCGCAGCTGGCGTGGCTGGTCACGCCTGCCTGCCAGCAGTGAGCGCAAGGCCCAGTCGCGGGCCCGTTGGCTGGTCTGCGGCGCTACCCGCCCAAGTTTTTGCGCCACGGCTACGGCAATGGGCTGGCCCTGTATATGGGTCATCACCATGCCCGCTTGCAGGCCTGCCTTGGCGGCAGGGCTATCTGGCCGCACCTGGACCAGCCGGGCGGTATCGCCCTGCCAGGCCGCCCACAGATCGGTGCCCGAGGGAACCAGCCGTGGCGAGCTGGGGGTGTTGCGGTTGAGCTGGGTGTGGTCGTCGTGCAGCTCTTCCAGCAATTGTTCCAGCACCGTGATGAAGGCAAGCTGATCGCGGGCCTTGGCGGCCAGGGGGCGGTAGTGCGCCACGGCGGCCTGCCAATGCTGTGGCCCGTCGGTGAAATAGGCGTAGTTGGCCGTGACTTCGGTGGCCAGGGTGTCGAAGTCGGCCAGGTAGTCGCTGGCAGGCGGGGTGGGGGCGGCCTTGCTGCAAAGGGTGCTGAGCAGCAGGCCCAGGGTGCAGAATAACTTTCTCATGCAGATAGGGGCTTGGTGTAGGTGGATGCCACATTCTCGTCCCCATGCGGCGTTGTGCGTAAAAAATTTCTCCTCGCACAGGCCTGCCTGGGCACCGCAAATTCTGGCATGTGTGCTTTGGAGGCGGTGAGGGCGTGGTAGCCGGCAAGCCCGCTACCGAAAATAAGGGGCAAGGTGCCGGTCCAGCTCAGCGATCACATCGTTGGCCAAGGTAATGCCCCGGCCATCGCGATTGACCAGGGTGTCGCTGGCGCAGCCATGCAGGCGGGTGGCCAGGCAGGTGGCCTGCCAGGCAGTGAGGCCTTGTGCCATCAGTGCGGCGATCAGGCCACTCAGCAAGTCGCCTTGGCCCGCATTGGCCAGTGCGGCGCTGCCGCTCTGATTGACCGCCATGAGGGCGCCGTCGACGATGACGGTACCTGCGCCCTTGAGCACGATGGTGGCATGGTAGCGGCGGGCCAGCGCTGCCGCAGCGTCGTAGCGGTGCTGCTGCACCTCGGCTGTACTGCAGGCCAGTAGCCGGGCGGCTTCGGCCGGATGGGGCGTCAACACGGTAGGCGCCTGGCGCGGGCGGGCGGCCTGGGTGAGGCGTGGATCGCTGGCCAGCAGGTTGAGGGCGTCAGCATCCAGTACCAGTGGCTGCTGGCTGCTCAGCGCATGGTGCAACAGATCGGCAGCCGGCGCGCCTTGGCCCAGGCCTGGCCCCAGCAGTATCAGATCGGCCGCATCCATCAGCAGGGTATCGGCCGGACGCAGCATCAGCTCGGGACGAGCTAGGTCTGCACTGGGTACCGGCCCCAGCAGGCCGGTAAAAACCTTGCCGGCGCCTGCCTGCAGTGCCGCCCTGCCGGCCAGCAGGGCGGCACCGGTCATGCCCTCTGCGCCGCCTATGATGCAGATGGTGCCATAGCTGCCCTTGTGGCTGTCGGCCGCACGCGGTATGCGGATGGTTTGGGCCACGGTGGCTGTATCCGGCAGGGCGGCCTGATCCAGCGTGGGGGCGGACAGGCCCAGCTTGTCCAGCAGGCAGAGCCCGGTATAGTCGCAGGCTGCGCCGGTTGCCAGCCCACGTGCCTGACCGATGAAGCTCAGGGTCCAGCGGGCCTGTATGGGGGCGCCCAGCAGTGCGCCGCTGTCGGCGTGTACGCCGCTGGGCACATCGAGCGCCAGTATCGGTTTGCCCAACTGGTTGACTTGGGTAATCAGCGCCTGCCAGTTTGGCTCCAGCGGGCGGTTCAGGCCCAAGCCGAACAGGCCGTCGATGATGACGGTGCAGGTCCCTGTCGGCGCCTGGGTGCTCTCGGTGCCGCCGCAGCGCTGCCAGTCGAGGTAGGCCGTGGCAGCGTCAGCGGGCAGGTTGCCTGGCCCGGCTGGCATGCAGACTGATAGGGTATAGCCCAACTGTCTCAGCAAGGTGGCGGCAACCAGTGCGTCGCCACCATTGTTACCCGGCCCTACCAGCACGCCGATGGGTGCGGCCTTGCCGAAGCGACGCGAGATAAAATCGGCGGCGGCGCGCCCGGCACGTTGCATCAGGGGCAGGCCCAGCTTGCGGGCCTGCTGTTCTATCTGGCGTAGCTGCGATACGGTATGGAACATGGCGGCTGGATACGGTCATAGCAAGAAGGGGCGATGTGTTCTGGATCATAGACTGCCCAGCGCGGCGCTTGTTGATGTAATACCTGCGGCGAGTGTGAGATAGGCAATGAAACAGCTGCTGATACTGCATGCCGGGCAGACCGAGGCCGGCCATACCTATGCGCTGGCGCAATCGGCGCGGACCGGTGCTGCTGCGCTGGCGGACGAGGTGGCAACTGTCATGCTGCCAGCGTTGCAGGCAGATCTACCGGACTTGCTGGCGGCACAGGGCCTGTTGCTGGTGACGCCAGAGAAGTTTGGCTATATGGCGGGCGCGCTGAAGGATTTCTTTGACCGTACCTTCTACCCCGCCCAGGGCAAGATAGCGGGCCTACCCTATGCATTGGTGGTGGTGGGCGGCAATGACGGCAGCGGGGCGGTCATGGCGGTGGAGCGTATTGCCCGGGGCTACCCGCTGAAAGCCATTGCCGAGCCACTGGTGGTCAAGGGCGCGCCCACCAAGGCGCAATTGCAGCAGGCCTGCGAGCTCGGTGAGGCCATGGCGGGCGGCATCGCCATGGGCATATTCTGAAGGAGTGGCAAGTGCCGCAAGGCTGGTGTGTCTATTTACTGCGCTGTGCCGACGATAGCCTCTATTGCGGTATCAGCAATGATCTGGCGGCGCGCATCGATACCCACAATCGTGGACGTGGTGCGCGCTATACGCGGGTGCGCCTGCCCGTGGTGCTGGCCTATGCCGAGGCGTGCGAGGACAGGTCCAGCGCCTCGCGGCGGGAGGCTGCCATCAAGAAACTGGACCGCAAGGCGAAGCTGGCCTTGGTGGCAGCAGGATGCAACTGATTGAAGAAAAAGGACTATGGCGCCGATTGGAAGAATCAATCGGCAGGTGCGCTTGAATTGACAGGAACCGGCCTGAAATTCTTGATTGGTTTACTCGGGTATTTGCTGCCCGGTACAATTGACCCCTATCGCATCAGGATCGCATCATGAACGCACCCCACAAGCCCGCGCCTCTCGAGGACGTGCAAAGCTCGCGCGATGTACGCAACATCGCCATCAACAAGGTCGGCATCAAGTCCCTGCGCCATCCCGTCAAGGTGGCCGACCGGGCCGATGGGGTACAGCATACGGTTGCCGGCTTCGATATGTACGTGTATCTGCCCGAGCACTACAAGGGCACGCATATGTCGCGCTTCGTGCAATTGCTGAACAGCCACGAGCAGGCGATCTCGGTGGCCTCGTTCGAGCAGATGGCGCGCGAGATGGTGGGGAAGCTGGAAGCGGAATCGGGCTATATCGAGATGCGCTTTCCGTTCTTCATGAACAAGACGGCGCCGGTATCAGGCGTGCAAAGCCTGATGGACTACGATGTCAGCCTGATTGGCGAGATACGGCAAGGGGTGTTTACCCAGACCATCAAGGTGGTGGTGGCCGCGACCAGCCTTTGCCCCTGCTCCAAGAAAATCTCCGAATACGGTGCGCATAACCAGCGCTCGCATGTGACCATCACCGCCCAGGTGAATGACAGGGTATGGCTGGAGGAGCTGATACGGGTGGCTGAAGAAGAGGCATCCTGCGAGGTCTACGGCATACTCAAGCGGCCGGACGAGAAGTATGTGACCGAGCAGGCCTATGACAACCCCAAGTTCGTGGAAGATTTTATTCGCGATGTGGCCGCCAGGCTCAATGGCGACCCCCGGATAGACCGCTATGTGGTGGAGGTGGAAAACTTCGAGTCCATCCACAATCACTCTGCCTACGCCTTGATCGAGCACGACAAGCGCACGGCCTGAGCCAGGTAAGCATGAAAAAACCGCCCGAGGGCGGTTTTTTTACGGGCCTGTGATGCTGAGCGGCGCTTACTCGTGCACCGGATAGGGCAGTGGCAAGAAGGTGAGTAGCGGACCCTCTGGGCTGTCGAGGTGGACGCCGTGCTCTACGCTGGCCATCTGTACCACGACCAGCGCTTCCCATAGACCTTCGCCAGCCGGCGCGGCCTGGGCAACCTGGCCGCTGGCCTGGCCGTTCATCTCCGGACTGTAGACAGCCTGCCCAGCCTGCATGGGGGCGGTGGCACTTACCCGGAAGGTACGGCGCTTGAGCTTGCCCAGGTATTGGGTGCGGGCGACGATTTCCTGGCCGGGATAACAGCCCTTTTTGAAGCTGACGGCGCCGATCAGTTCCATATTGGCCATCTGCGCGACAAAGGCCTCTTGGGTTTCGGGCAGTATCCAGGGTATGCCTGCGCGGATGTCCGACAGCGTCCAGGCAGCCGTGCCCGATGCCTGGGCGCCAGCGGCCAGCAGGGCGGGCCAGGCAGCCATGGCGGCGTCGAGCGTCAGGCAGAGCAGCAGGCGATCCTGCCCCAGCCTGGCAAGCAAGCCGCCGGCCAGCTTGATGGTCTGCATGGCTTCGGCCGGTGCCGAGCCGAACACGGCCAGGGCGATGGCGGTGGCTTGCGGGCCATTCAGGCCCAACAGCACGCGCTCATCGCTGGCATCGCTGGCGCGGGTCTTGCTGCGCAATACATACATGCTCAGGCGCTTCTGCACACCTGCCTGCAAGGTGCGTGGCAGCATCAGCAGGATATCGTCAGCTTCACGCAATACCAGGAAGCTGGCCAGCATACGGCCCTTGGGCGTGGAGTAGCAGGAGTATTGGCAACCGTCGGCGGGCATTTTCTTGAGATCGCTGGACACCTGGCCATGCAGGAACGCCAGGGTCTCCTCGCCGCTGAAGCGTATCAGGCCGAACTGCTGCAATGGCACCAGCACGGTGTCTGCTGCCGCAGTGGGAAAGCTGACCTGACCCTGTTCATCGGTGTGTGCGCCCTGGCTTGCCAGGTAAGTGTGCCAATCCATTGCTACTATTGCCTCCAAATGACGATCGCCGACCAGGGGCCGGCGATATCCATACTGATGATTAACTGTCGGCCTAACCGTCGGTTATCACATAGGTTAATGGTTAAAAGATCTGCGTGGTGTTCTCGCTGCTGCCTGGCTTGTAAGCGCCGGCCGAACGCAGCTCGGGGGCATCCAGCGTACCGGCGATGGCCAGCGGCGCGTTGACCACGATGCTGCCGCTGGACAGGCGAGTATTGATACGTCCACCCAGCTTGCGCTCGGGGCTGATGGTCAGGCCACCGCTCGCCGAGAACTTGCCTGAGTTCAGTTGCAGGCTGCGCAGCGAGACCTGGGTGTCCTCCAGCAGGTATTCGCCCGCCAGGGTATCGAAGCGGGTCTGGCCGCCGCGTTGCAGCACCGATGGACTCTGCGACTTGAGTGGTGTGATCAGGTCGAAGTTATGCAGGTTGCCATCGCGCACCGAGAACTTGACCGACACGCGGCGCTTGGAGAACAGGTTCTCGTAGCTGTCGCCACTGAACTCGAAATCGGCAGTGGCTGCCATGCGGCCGGTGGAGCGGGTGGTCGCACTGGCCAGCGAGATCAGCGGTTCAACCTGCATGCTGCGTGTCTGCAGGCTGCCTGTCAGCTTCCAGCCCTCTACCCAGCTCAGCTGTGCCACACCCACGGCAGGTGAGCCGAAGATCAGTGCCTGGACGTCGTCAATCAGAATGCCGTCCTTGTCGGCCACGCCGCGCAGTATCAGCTGGTCAAAGCGTGCATCGGGGTAAGGGCCGGGGGCTACCCAGTTGTTGGCGGTAAAGTCGAGGCCGAACTTGTCGCCCTCAGGCTTGATGGTCAGGGTGGCGCGCTCGTCTGCATCGGACAGGGTAACCAGCTTGAAGGTGCCGTCCTGATTCAGCTGCAAGGTGCCGGACAGCGGGCCGATCTTGCGTTGGGTCAGCTGTATGGTCAGGTCTTTCAGCTTGAGCTTGGCGAAATTGATATCGCGGCCGCCCGGGTTGGGCTTGAGCCGGCCCGGCAGGGAAAGCGCAAAATCCTGCTTGAACTGGGCTTGCTCCAGTACCACGTCGGTCAGCTCGGTACGCAGATTGATCAGGTTGCGCAGGGTAATGGGCACAATGACCTGACCAATTTCTGCCTCGCCCTGCTTGCCCATGGTCAGCTGCTTGAGCGCCAGTTGGGGTTTGGGGTCGTAGCTGAATGCGATATCGCTGATGCTGACAGGAATGTCCAGGCGTGCGCTAACTGCCTGTTCGATATCGGCTTTGTAGCTATCGTAGGGGAATAGCAGCGGGATGGCCGCCACGATGGCAACCAGAACCACAACTATGATCAACAGTTTCTTGAGGGCAGACATGAGGCCTTCTTATAAGTTTGAAATCGAAACGGGTGTTGACACGCCAAGCACAGCCTTTTAGTATAGCGGCTTCTTTAGTTCCTCGATAGCTCAGTCGGTAGAGCGCCGGACTGTTAATCCGTAGGTCCCTGGTTCGAGCCCAGGTCGAGGAGCCAAGTTTCCAAAAGCCGCACAGTCGAAAGATTGTGCGGCTTTTGCTTTTTCCGCAAGGGTGTTTGACGCGAAGAATAGTAATCGCTAAAACACCTAGGTGCCTGCCACGGATTTCTGCGACTGCGTATGCGATTAATCATATGGCATGCAACTGGCTGGCGTCGCCAACGTTAAACCGAGAGGATCGCATGACAATGGCAAATGAACAAGCTGCCAAACTGCCCTTGATGAAGCGATTGATCCTTGCCATGCGTGGCGGCGTGGGCGGAGGGCTGTCTGCCATGCTGGTGGTTTTGCTAGTGGCGCTGGTGATTGCCATCGGTGCGGGCGGTTTTCTGGGCGGCCTGGTGATGGCGACCAAGCGTAATCTGCATGCCGAGCAGAACCTGATTGCCCAGGTGAAAACTGCCAAGCAGGCGCAAGCCAAACTGCTGGCCGAGAAGGCAGGGCTGGAAAAAGAACTGGAAGTGGCCAAGGACGCCAGCAGCATGCTGGGCAAGGATGTGGCTACCCTGAAGGAGCAGTTGGCCGCAGCCCATATCGAGCGCGAAACCATGAATAAGGTGCTGGCTGAAATCAGCGAAAGCCTGCGTAATGGCGGTGCTGCAGCCAATCCCAAGGCCGCCGCAGTGGTGAAGGGCGCCATGCTGAAGTTTGGCGACAAGGAGTGCGAACTGGAGGGCGGCGCCATCAAGAGCAAGGACGATGTGAAATGCCTGAACCTGAAGGATGCCATCGATGCCATGAATAGCGGGCCGGGCGGCTATGGCGCCAAGCCCGCCAAGCCGACAGAGGCGCCTGCGGCCAAACCGGTACAGAAGGGGCATTGAGCGACCGGGCGGTAGGCGCTGAGCGGCATGGCATGCCGCTCAGCCTACAGGGCGCACAGGCTCAAACACGTCAGCGCCTTGGCCGCAAAAAACCGGCGCCATCTCAAGATGGCAGCCGGTTTTTTACAGGCTCAAACAGCCTTACCAGATACGGATGCGATCGGCCTCTGGCTTGAACATGCCGTCACCCGGTTGGGTGTTGAACGCCTGGTGGAAGGCGCTACTGTTCATCGCCGGGCCCAGGGCACGGAAATCATCGGGCGCATGCGAGTCGGCGGTCAGGCGTCGCAGGCGTTCCTGCTCGCGTATCTTGCCGCGCCAGATTTGGCCGAAACCGATGAAGACGCGCTGCTCGCCGGTAAAGCCGTCGAGCGTGGCCGATGGCTTGCCGTTCAGGCTCAGCTGGTAGGCCTTGAAGGCTATCTGCAAGCCCGACAGGTCGGCGATGTTCTCGCCCACGGTCAGTCGGCCGTTGACGAAATGCTTGGGCAGCGCTTCATAGCGGCTGTACTGCGCCACCAGCCTATCGGCCAGCTTGTCGAAGCTTTTGCGATCGACCGGGCGCCACCAGTTGCGCATATTGCCGTCACCGTCGTACTGGCTGCCCAAGTCGTCGAAACCGTGGCTGATCTCATGGGCAATGATGGTGCCGATCGCGCCATAGTTCACGGCGTCATCTGCATCGGCCTTGAAGAATGGCGGTTGCAGCATGGCTGCCGGGAATACGATCTCGTTCAGCGGTGCGTCGTAATAGGCGTTGACGGTTTGCGGTGTCATGCCCCACTCGTCGCGGTCAACCGGCTTGCCCAGGAAGGTCAGCTTGTACCGATAGTTGAACCGATTGGTGCGCAGCACATTGCCCACCAGGTCATTGGCACGGATATCCAGACCGCTGTAATCGCGCCATCTGCTGGGATAGCCGACCTTGACCCGATACTTGGACAGCTTGTCCCTGGCGGCGGCCTTGGTGTCCGGGCTCAGCCAGTCGACATTGTCCAGGCTTTGCTGATAGGCCTTGAGCAGGTTGCCGGCCAGGGTTTCCATCCTGGCCTTGGCTTCGGCGGGGAAGTACTTGGCAACGTATTGTTTGCCCACGCTTTCACCCAGCGAGTTGTTTACCATGCTCACTGCACGCTTCCAGCGTGGGGACATCTGGCTCATACCACTCAGGGCCTTGCCGTGAAAATTGAAACGGGCCTCGGCAAGCGGCTTGCTCAGCAGGTGCGCCGTGCCGTCGAGCACGCGCAGGCGCAGATAGTCACGCCAGACCTCAAGTGGTTCGCTCGCCACCAGTTGGCCCACCACCTTGGCGTAGCTCGGTGTGCGCACATCGACTACCTGGACCTCGCTCATCTCGGCACCGTCGAGGAAGGCTGCCCAATCGAACTTGGGCGCGGCCTTGGTCAGGCCGGCACGGTCGAATTTATTGTGCGACTTGTGCGGGTCGCGTAAAGCCGTACCGTCCCACTGCGATTTGGCTAGCCGGGTTTCCAGTGCCAGCACGGCTTTGGCGCGGCGAGCCGGATCAGCCAAACCGGCCTGGCGAAGCAAGGCTTCCAGATAGTTGAGATAGCTGGCGCGGGTGCTTTTGTAGCTGGCGTCATGCTTGAGGTAGTAGTCACGGTCGGGCATGCCCAGGCCGTGTTGGTCGACCATCACCACATACTGGGAGGGGGCGTTGTCATCGACATTGACATAGGGCCGAAGCGGCCCCTCCATACCCTGCGCAGGCAAACGGCCAAGCAAGCGGGTCAAGCCCTTGCGGTCGGTGATGCCGTCTATCTCGGCCAGTAGGGGCTTGATCGGTGCCATGCCCAGGCGGTCGGCCAAAGCTTCGTCCATAAAGCTTTGATACAGTGCGGCCATTTGTCGGGTCTCAGGGCTGTCGGGGTGGACGACCGCTGCCTCCACAATCTCGCGTACCCGCTTCTGCGACAATTCATACAGCTCGTCAAAGGTACCCCAACTACTTTCGTCCGCAGGGATTTCGGCTTGCTTGATCCACTTGCCATTGACGGCCTGAAACAGATTGTCCTGGATACGGACGCTGGGGTCGAAATGGTCGAGTTCGATGCCGGAGCGCCCGGCGGCGACGGCAGGCAGGGCCAGCATAAGGAGCAGGGCAAGCCGGCTCGGGTGGAGAATCATCCTTCTATTTCCTTGTGTAGGGCGGCAAGAAACGGCGGCCAGGCAAGCATCCGCAGTGTAAACGGCGTAGCAAAGCGATGCCGTGGCGCTACGACAGGGTATCAGGCGCAGAGTGCCGTGAGCGCCAACAAATTGTGCGTCCGACGGACTTTGCGGCGAGTCTGGCCGTCACCAGGACTGCAGGAATCCAGTCGAGCGTAGCCGCACTTGGGTATGCCCAACAGCAAAGAACCCGCCTAGGGGCGGGTTCTTTGCAGGGTACTGCAGTAGCACTAGCCAGCCATCATCACTTCACGCGATTGGCGTACATAAAGCTTTCCAGCCCCGATTCAGCCAAGCTGAACCAGCCTTGCTCGATGCCGCGGAATTTCTTCCATTCGGTGTAGACCTTCTTGAACGAAGCATTCTTGGCGGCTTCTTCCTCGTACAACTCGAAGGTGGCTTTCTGGGCGGCCTTCATGATGTCGGCCGGATACTTGTGCAGCTTCACGCCGGCTTGCAGCAGCCGCACCAGGGCCTGGGGGTTCTTGGCGTCATACTCTGCCTGCATGGAGATGGCGGCTTCGGCAGTGGCCACTTCAAAGGCGGCCTGGTAACTCTTGGGGAGCTTTGCCCACTCGTCCAGGTTCACGTAGAAGGAAATCTGCGGACCCGGCTCCCACCAGCCTGGGTAGAAGTAGTTTTTGGCGACCTTGTAGAAGCCCAGCTTTTCATCGTCGTAGGGGCCTACCCATTCGGCGGCATCAATGGTGCCTTTTTCCAGAGCGGGGTAGATATCACCGCCGGCCAGCGTTTGTGGGACGGCGCCCAGGCGCGACCAGACTTCGCCGCCTATGCCGGGAATACGGATCTTCAGGCCTTTGACGTCGGCCAGCGATTTGACCGGGTTGCGGAACCAGCCGCCCATCTGGGTGCCGGTGTTGCCGCCGTAGAAGCTGATGACCTTGTAGTCGCGCAGGAACTCCCGCATCAGTTGCAGGCCGCCGCCGTAGTACATCCAGGCAGCTTGCTGGCGCGACGACAGACCGAAAGGCACGGCAGTGTCGAAGGCGAAGGTTTTGTTCTTGCCCACATAGTAGTAACCGCAGGTGTGGCAGGCCTGCACCGTGCCGTTCTGTACTGCATCCAGTGCTTGCAGGCCGGGGACGATTTCACCTGCAGCGTGTACCTTGATCTGGAACTTGCCGTCGGTGAGGTCGGACACGCGCTTGGCCAACTGCTCGGCGCCGCCATAGATGGTTTCCAGGCTCTTGGGGAAGCTGGAGGTAATGCGCCATTGAATGCTGGGTTCGGCCGCTGCGATGGCGGGGGCGGATATCCCTGCGGCGGCAACGCCGGCTACGCTGGCCTGTTTGAGAAAACTACGTCTTTCCACGGTCTGCTCCTTCTTCTTGGGTTGGAGTGCGATATGGACCGCACCCATCTACTGAACCAAAACGTAAAGAAACTACGGCGACTTGCCTGCCTCCTCAAGCAGGGCTGCCGCAGGGTCGGGCTCCGGCTCGGCGCCGGCAGGTAGAGTGGCGCCGCTGCCTTCCATCAGAGCTGCACCGCCATCGCCCTCGGTCTGGTCGGGCGCGTCTTGCGGCAGGCTTTGCAGGATTTCTTCGGTGGTCTGCGTGCTTTCCGCCGCCGGGCCATGCAGGGCGTGGGTGACCAGTTTGGGGAAGGCGATCACCAGGGCCACCATCAGGATCTGGATGATGACGAAGGGAATGGCGCCCCAGTAGATATCGGTGGTCTTGATGCTCTTGGGGGCCACGCTGCGCAGGTAGAACAGGGCGAAGCCGAAGGGGGGGTGCATGAAGGAGGTTTGCATGTTCACCCCCAGCATGACGCCAAACCAGACCAGGTCGATGCCCAACTTGGCGGCGATGGGTGCCAGTAGGGGGACGATGATGAAGGCAATCTCGAAAAAATCGAGGAAGAAGGCCAGTACGAAGACCAGGATGTTGACGACCACGAGGAAGCCGACGACGCCCCCCGGCAGGCTGTCGAACAGGTGCTCTACCCAGGCATCGCCATCCACTCCGATGAAGGCGATACGGAAGACCCGGGCGCCGATGAGGATGAAGACGACGAAGGTGGTGAGCTTGAGGGTGGAGTTCATGGCCTGACGAGTCAGGTCCAGATTCAACTTGCCCTTGATCATGGCCAGGATAATGGCGCCGGCAGCACCCATTGCGCCGCCTTCGGTGGGGGTGGCGACCCCCAGGAAGATGGTGCCGAGGACCAGGAAGATCAGCATCAGGGGGGGCACCATGACGAACACCACCCTTTCTGCCGCACGGCTGAGTAGCCCCATCTTGGTGACGCGGTTGACGACAGCGGCGCCAAAGGCGATGGCGATACCGATCAGGGCGGAGACGATAATGCGCTCGTCCATGGGCCTGTCGGTGGCGGCATAGTGGAACTGGTCGTACGCCACGCCGGCCACGATGGAAACGGCCAGTAGTGCCAGTAGTGATGGTGTGCCGCTGGAGCCGTTGTCCTCGCGCAGGGTGCGGGCTTCGGGCGGCAGGGCGGGGGCCGCATTGGGGCGCACTACCGTGACGATGAAGACATAGAGCACATAAAGCAGGACCAGGGTCAGTCCTGGCACCAGCGCGCCGGCATACATGTCACCCACCGAGGTACCCAACTGGTCGGCCAGCACGATCAACACCAGAGAGGGGGGGATGATCTGCGCCAGTGTGCCGGAAGCGGCAATCACACCGGAGGCCACTCTGGCGTCATAGCCATAGCGCATCATGATGGGCAGCGAGATGAGCCCCATGGAGATGACCGAGGCGGCCACAACGCCGGTGGTGGCGGCCAGCAGGGCGCCCACGAAGATGACGGCGTAGGCGAGGCCACCGCGGATGCGCCCAAACAGCTGGCCTATGGTCTCCAGCATGTCCTCGGCCATGCCTGATCGCTCCAATATCAGGCCCATGAAGGTAAAGAAGGGGATGGCCAGCAGGGTGTCGTTGCGCATGATGTCGAACACCTGCTGCGGCAGGGCTTGCAGCAGGGCAGCGGGCATAAAGCCCAGTTCGATGGCAATGACGGCGAACAGCAGGCCGACGGCAGAAAGCGAGAAGGCAACGGGATAGCCGATCAGCAGAAACAGGATCAGCGAGGCGAACATCAACGGCGCCATGAATTCGGGGCTCATGCCTTGTCCTCCTGCTTGCGCTGCGGATCCAGATTCTGGGCGATCACTTCTGCAATCTGGCCGGTGTGCTTCTCCGCCGGATTGGGAATCAGGCCTTGCAGGAAGGCCAGCCGCTTGATGATCTCAGCAACAGCCTGCAGGATCAGCAGGGTAAAGCCGATCGGAATCAGTGCCCAAACGGGCCAGCGGACCAAGCCCCCTGCGTCACTGGAGGTTTCGCCCGAAGTCATCATCTGGGTCATGACCGGCCAGGAGAAATACAGTACGGCGATGGCCATCGGAAGCAGGAAGAGCAGCGTGCCCAGGATATCGACCACGGCTTGCTTGCGCGGTGACAGCCGGCTGAGCAGGATATCGATGCGGATGTGCTCGTTGTGCTTGAGGGTGTAGGCCGCTCCGAGCAGGAACATGGCGGAAAACAAATACCACTGGATTTCGAGGAAGGCGTTTGAGCTGGTATCGAACGCCTTGCGGATCACTGCGTTGCCGGCGCTGATCAATACGCAGATCAGTACCAGCCACTTGGCCATCTGGCCGACACGCTCGTTCAGCGTATCGATCCAGCCGGCCAGACGGAGTAAGGCTTGCATCTTGGATTGTCCCCCTTGTTCTTGGATGCTCCTTCATCCCTGGCCTGCAACCGTTTCGGGGCTGGCTTGGCGGGATTAGAGCATTCGCACCATAGCATAGGGCGAAAGCTGCTGATAAGCGTGCCGAGGGGGTATTTCCGTAAACCCTGATAACTTGGGAGGCCTGTTGGGTACCTAATGGTGCTGACGGTGGTATTTGTGTTGCCTGAAAAGCAAACAAGCCACCCCGCAGGGTGGCTTGTTCGATGCAGCGAGCTGCGATCAGGCCAGGGCGTTGGCGATGCGTGCCAGGGCTTTCTCGAGATTGCCCATGCTGGTGGCAAAGCTGATGCGGAAATAGCCTTCGGCGCCAAAGGCGGAGCCGGGGACCACGGCAACGTCCTGCGCTTCCAACAGGTAGCTGCCCAGAGCCAGATCGTTGGGGGCGGCGATCTTGCCTTCCTTGTACAGATTCTGGATGGCCTCGCGGGCGTCTACAAAGGCGTAGAAGGCACCGCCGGCGGTCAGGCACTTGAGGCCACGGATGCCGTTGAACGTGTTGACCACGAACTCATGGCGCTCGTTGAAGGCCTTGAGCATGGGGGCGAAACACTCGTCCTGCGGGCCGTTGAGCGCGGCCTCGGCGGCCACCTGGGAGATGGAGGTGGGGTTGGAGGTGGATTGCGACTGGATGTTCTCCATGGCCTTGATCAGCCACTCGGGGCCGGCCGCATAACCTATGCGCCAGCCCGTCATGGAATAGGCCTTGGAGACACCATTGAGCAGAATGGTCTGGGGATACAGCTCGGGGCAGGCATTCAGGATATTGGAGAAGGTGGTGCTGCCCAGCATCACGTGCTCGTACATGTCGTCGGAAGCGATCATGACCTTGGGGTGCTTCTTGAGGACTTCACCCAGAGCCTTGAGCTCGTCCAGGGTATAGACGGCGCCGGTGGGGTTGGAGGGCGAATTGATCACCACCAGCTTGGTACGTGGGGTAATGGCAGCGGCCAACTGGGCGGGGCTCAGCTTGTAGCCTTGTTCGATGCCACATTCGACGATGACGGGCTTGCCCTCTGCCAGGATGACCATGTCGGGATAGGACACCCAGTAAGGCGCCGGGATGATGACTTCATCGCCTGCGTTGATATAGGCCTGGCAGAGGTTGTAGAAGCTCTGCTTGCCACCGCAGCTGACCAGGATCTGCTTGGCGGTGTAGTCGAGGCCTTGATCGCGCTTGAACTTGGCGACGATGGCGTTTTTCAGGCCAGGTGTGCCGGAAACCGGGGTGTACTTGGTGAAGCCTTTGTTGATCGCGTCAATCGCGGCGGCCTTGATATGGTCGGGCGTGTCGAAGTCGGGCTCGCCGGCAGCCAGGGCAATGACATCACGGCCATCGGCCTTGAGTTTCTGTGCCTTGGCGGTAATGGCAAGGGTGGGCGATTCCTTGATGGCTTGGACGCGATGCGAGAGTTCCACGACAGGCTCCTGAATTAAGCGGGAAAAAACAGAGGGAGGAAGATTCTATCAGCCGCTGGCTGCTTTGTGCGGTGCAAAAACGCCCGGCGCGCCGAGTGGCGGGCCGGGCGTTCCGGGGGCATGGGGCTGACCATGCGGCGCCTGCTTGCGTTGGCTAGAACAGGTAGGCAAATAGGGAGGAATCGCCCTGCACGACCTGGCCGTTGATGGTGACGGAACCGGTGGTGCTGGCCGCGGTGATCTCGCCTGTGGGAGTGATGTTGAGCACGAACACCAGGTTGTTGAACACCACGTTGTAGGTGGTGCCGGCGTAGGTGTAGACCAGCGGGCCGTTGTAGCTGACGCGGTAGATGCCGTCGGTGTAGTTGTAGTTGAGGCCGAAGGTCAACGAGCCGTTGGCGGTAAAGCCAGGTGCGTTGGGTGGGGCGAAATTGCTGAAAGTGAGGGTGCCATCCCAGGTGAGCAGGGTGGGTGCGGGCACCGGGGTGGTGACGAAGCTGATACAGATCTGCCCGGTCATGGACAGGTGCCCGCCGGAGACCTGGGCAAAGAAGTCGCTGCTGCTGTCGATGACTGTGCATTGTGACGGCAGGTTGGTTGCCTGGGCCGTGGGCGCAAGCAGGACGAGTGCAAGGCCGAATAGCGCGAGTAGTTTCTTCATGGCGAGGTCTCCCAGGGGGCTGGCTTGGAATTCTCAGTCTAGAAAATTGCCAGCCCGGCGCCAGGGGAATCGACGCCATTTATCCGATATTTTTCACCATGATAAAGTCGTCCATAAGGTAGCCGTGGCCGATATCCACGGTAACGCTGTCGCGTACGGTAAAGCCGTTGCGGGTGTAGGCCGCGATGGCTTTTGCGTTGTGCTTGTTGACCGCTAGGACCAAGGTGGTGCATTGCCGTGCCTGGGCTTGCGCCACTACGTGCCGCAGCAACTGGCTGCCCAGGCCCTGGCCGTGCAGATCGGGTAGCAGGTAGAGCTTGTCCAGTTTCATTTCGCCAGGCGCGTTGCAGTAATACTGCGTGAAGCCAATGACCTGTTCGCCAGCCAGGGCCAGATCAAGCCACTGATCGGGGCCGCTGATCTGGTGCAGCAGGGCGGTGGGGTTGTAGCGCTGGGCCAGCATGTAATCTATCTGCGCCATGCTGATGATGGCCGGGTAGTGCTGGCGCCAGATGATATCCGCCAGGGTGGCGATGGTGGGTATGTCGGCAGGGGTGGCGGGGCGGATGGTGACGGGTGTAGGCATGGGCTGATGACTCCAGCGGGTACGCTAGGGAGCGCCCGCCTCTACGGTATCGGCTGCTGCAAGCAGCCTGGGGGATATCAAACCGCCTTGCGGGAAAAATCCCGGGGGCGGAAGCCCAGTGCAGCCAAGGTGGCAAAGTAGACGAGGGCGCCGACGCCGACCAGCAGGGCCAGCTTGCCGGCCTGGAGGGCGTTGGAGCCACCATGCCAGCTGCCCAGCGCTGTCTGTAGCCACCAGAGCAAGGCGGCCATTAAGCTGACGGCCAGGCCCAGCTTGCGGAGGAAGGCGAACCAGCCGGCGGCGGGAGTATAGATATTGCGACGGCGCAGGCCGGCATAGAGCAGGCCGGCATTGAGGCAGGCGGCCAGGCTGATGGAGAGGGCCAGGCCGGCATGGCCCAGGGGGCGATAGAAGGCCAGGTTGAGCAACTGGGTGACGATCAGGGTGACGATGCCTATCTTCATCGGGGTTTTGACATCCTGCTGGGCATAGAAGGCCGGCGCCAGCACTTTGATGGAGATCAGCGCCATCAGGCCGACAGCGTAGGCGCTGAGGGCGTGCTGGGTCATGGCAGTGTCGTGGGCGTCGAACTTGCCGTGCTCGAACAGGGTGGCGATCAGGGGCTCGGCGATCACGGCTAGGGCCACGGTGGCGGGCAGGGCCAGTAGCCAGCACAGGCGCAAACCCCAGTCGAGCATGGCGGAGTAGTCATCGTCCTGCCCCTGGGTCTTGAGTCGCGCCAAGCTGGGCAGCAGGATGGTGCCCAGGGCAACGCCGAGCACACCGGCGGGGAGTTCCATCAACCTGTCTGCGTAGTTGAGCCAGGACATGCTGCCGGCCTGGAGCCAGGAGGCAAACTGGGTATTGAGCAGCAGGCTGATCTGGGCGATGGAGACGCCGAACAAGGCGGGCACCATCTGCTTGAGCACTCGGGTAACGCCGACATCGCCCAGGTTGAGCTTGGGCCGGCTGAGCATGCCTATGCGGGCCAGAAACGGGAGCTGGAAGGCCAGTTGGGCCACACCGCCTACCGCAACGGCGATGGCCAGGGCGAAGATCGGCTCCTCCAGGTGCGGAGAGAGCAGAATGCCGAAGGCGATCATGGAGAGATTGAGCAAGGTGGGCGTGAAGGCCGGGATGCTGAATCGGTTCCAGGTATTCAGGATGCTGCCGACCAACGAGGACAGCGAAATCAGGAGGATATAGGGGAAGGTGATGCGGGTAAGCTGGACGGCCAGGTCGAACTGGCTGCTATCCTTGCTGAAGCCCGAGGCCGACAGCCAGACGATGGCAGGTGCGGCAATCACGCCCAGTACGGTGAACACCAACAGTACGAGGGTGAGCAGGCCGGCGATATCGGCGATGAACTCGCGGGTGGCATCCTCACCACGCTGCGCCTTGTATTCGGCCAGGATGGGGACGAAGGCCTGCGAGAAGGCTCCCTCGGCAAAGATGCGGCGGAACATATTGGGCAGCTTGAAGGCCACCACGAAGGCATCCATGGCGTGATTGGCGCCAAACTGGTGGGTATTCATCACTTCGCGGGCCAGCCCCAGGATGCGTGACAGCATGGTCATGCTGCTGGTGCGGGCAAGGGCTTTGAGCAGATTCATAGGGCCAAGTCATTGACAAAACGATGGCAGTGTACGCGATGATTGCCATCGTGGTGCAGAGTGGGCATAATGCGCGGTTTCGCGATAGTCCTTTTACCGGTTTAAGGAGTTGATTTAATGGCAAATAGCGCACAAGCCCGCAAGCGTGCCCGTCAGGCCGCCAAGGCGCGCCTTCACAACCAATCCCAGCGTTCGGAATTCCGCACTGCCGTCAAGAAGGTGCTGAAGGCCATCGAGGCTGGCGACAAGGCCGCCGCCGCTGAAACCTTCAAAGCTTCGGTCAGCAACATCGACCGCCTGGCCGACAAGGGTGCATACCACAAGAACAAGGCTGCTCGTCACAAGAGCCGTCTGGCTGCTGCCATCAAGGCAATGGCCTAATCGTTTCGTCAGAAACGATAGTCGCAAGACATAGACAAACGAATCGCTGGCCAGCATCGAATGTCCAAGAACCCGCTCCCAGGAGCGGGTTTTTTGTTTTTGTCGTCGCCGTCCTAGCGGCTATCGGTGTCGGCACGACGCAGTGCCAGGAAGGCCGACGGCTCCCAGCTGCGCAGCGCCAGCAACAGGCTGGTGCCTTGCGTGGGAAGGTGGCCCTGATCAAGACAGTCTGCGTGCAGCTCGTCGAACTCCTGCAGCAGTCGCAACAGCCGTTGCTGCAGTTTGACGGCGGCAGCAGGGGAGAGCATGGCGTGCTGAAAACGCAGTAGCTCACCAGAGGCATGGAAGGGTGCATCCAGGAAATCGTCCTGTATCCGCGCACGGAAAAAGCGATGTATGGGGCCGTTGGGCAGCCAGGCAAAATCCCGTGCTACCCGCAGCTTCACCCGGTTTTCGGGCAGGAGCTGTATCAGCCCCAGTTTATCGAGCTGCAACAAGGCGGCGACACCCTCTGCCGGCGTCAGCTGGTATTGCTGGACGATTTGCGTCAGGGGCCAATGATTGAGTGTGCAGACGGCCACCAGCAACAACTTGGGGCTGGCAACCAGATCCGCTTCCTGCGCCTCGCTCAGGTGCTGCAACTGGGGTTGAGCGGCCTCCATCTCGCGCACCAGGTCGCCCAACTCCAGGCCTGCCAGTTGGCAAATGGCATCAAGCGTCTGCAGGCTCAGGCTGCAGTGCGAAAACTGACGTTTGACACTGGCCTCACTCAGCCCCAGATGCGGGGCGACCTGGGCATAGGTGAGCCCCCTGGCCTTGAGGGCGCGCTTGAGTGCACTGACCAGTTGCTGGGTTTGTGACATGTTCTGCCTTTGAGTATCGATTTTCGATACCTTAAAGCCTATTTTCTGATGATCTTAATGGCAAGGTTTATTTGGCGATGCTGTTTGGGCAAAGTGCGGGTCACTTAACCCGGAGCAAGCCTTGATGACCCTCGTACTTTCCCGCGATCTATGTCTGGCCGTAGTGCTGTCTGCCCTGCTGGCCATGGGCTGGCATGGCCCCATAGAACAGGCGGCCACCTATCACCAATTTGCCGATACCCGTGCCTGGTTGAGCCTGCCCCATGCGGCCGATGTGTTGTCCAACCTCGGCTTTCTGGTGGTTGGGCTTGGCGGCATAGGCCATATGCTGAGCCGCGAAACCGGACTGCGGCGTGGTGATCTGGGTTACGGCCTGTTTTTCCTCAGCCTGATGCTGACGGCAGCGGGCTCGGCCTGGTACCACCTGTCGCCCGACAATGCCCGCCTGGTATGGGACAGGCTGCCGATTGCGCTGGCATGTGCCGGTCTGCTGGGGGCAGTATTCTGCCGTTGCCACGAGCAGCTCAGGGAATGGGCCGTGATGGGTGGCTTGGTGGTCGCTGCAGTGTTCAGCGTTGCCTGGTGGCGCTGGACCGACCTGCAAGGCCTGGGCGATTTACGCCCCTACCTGTTGCTGCAATTGCTGCCGCTGGTATTGATACCCCTGCTGCAGGCCGGTAGCGGCACTGGCCGCAAGGAGCGGCTGGGATTTGCTCTCGCCATTGCTTGCTATGTGATCGCCAAAGGCTGTGAACTGGCTGACCATGCCATCCTTGAGGGCCTGGTTGTGGTCAGCGGGCATACCTTGAAACATGTGTTCGCGACGGTTGCGGCAGCGGTGTTGGCGTGGGTTTATGCATCCACTCACAGCGAAGATTCATGAGTGGTTTTGAACCCCAAGGCCTCTCTGGCGCCCGCTCGGCAGTGGTCGCACCACGGCAACCGGGGTTCATAACAGGCTCTAAGAGCCTGTCCAAGGCCTTTTCGCCACGTCGTTCGCAGCTTTGCCGGATGAAGGGCAAGGCGCAAGACGCGCAGCGGTACGGGTACCGTAAGCGGCTTGCAACGCAGCCGTTCGCCGGCAAGGCTGCGAACCCGTAGGGCTGAGCTGGAAAACGACCATTCACTGCGTTGTGGCGCTTGGCAATAACTTGTTATTGCCCGCGCACCACGCCTTGTGCCTGGCCATTTTCCAGATCAGCGACGTAGCGAAAAGACCTTGAACAGGCTCTAAGAGGTACGCATCAACTTGAGATAGTCACCTCGCCCCAGCTCGCAATGGCTGGGGGTGTCCGATTCCTCGGCCGTGGCCTCGACGGCGACTTTGACGTAGCGGCCTAGTTGCCGCCAGATGGCGATGGAGATGTGTTGGGTAAAGGCCGCCTGGTCTTCGCCCTCAGGCAGCTCAGCCTCCATGGCGATCTCCAATAGCCAAGCACCGCGAGCTTGGCGGCGGTTGACCCAGGCCGGGCTAAGCCAGGCTTCTCGTATGGCCGACAACACGCGGGAGGGCTCGCTGCTGCCTAGGGGGTAGACGGACAAGTGGACGTGATGGCGCAAAGGCATGATGGACTCGGAGTCTGTTCACCGACTTGCTGCGCGGCCCTGGTCCTAGTGCTGGGTGTATATGGCAGCCCGACCGCGCTGCATCGGGCAATCACATAGCGGGGCTTGGGCGCTATGCTGAACTGCTGGCACAAGCATCGGGAAGATGAAGCAGTACCAGCGGTGACCATACCTCGTTTTATCAAAACCCCTGCGGCATCGCAATGTGAGTTGATCGACAGGCTGAGTAGACTGGTGATATAGAATGGGGCATCCAGACCAGCCCTTACCTGCGCCATGAGCCAAACTGACATCACTTCCAACATGCCACGCATCCTGGTGGTGGACGACTCCCGTATCGTTCGTGCAACGGTCAAGAAGCATCTTTCCACACAGTTCGACATCGTCGAAGAGGCTGATGGCGAGGCGGGCTGGTCGCGCCTTGAGGCAGACCCCGAGATACTGGTGATGATGACCGATCTCAGCATGCCCAAGCTCGATGGCTTCGGGCTGCTGGGGCGGGTGCGTAAATCCCAGGATGCCCGCATCAAGAATACGCCGGTCATCGTCATCTCGGGAGAGGAAGATCTGGAGGTCAAGCAGCAGGCCCTGGAGCGTGGCGCTAATGACTTCGTGACCAAATCGACCGATCGCGCCGAAATGCTGGCGCGGGTATCGGCCGCGGCCAAGCTGGCCCGCACCGCGCGCGAGCTGCGGGCCACGGAGGAGTCGCAGGCACGTACTGCTACCACCGACGCCCAGACCGGGCTGGCGACCGAGCACATGCTGCATGTCGAGGGCGACAAGGCCATGGCGCATGCGGCCCGCTACCATGGCGAAACCACGCTGGTGCTGTTTGAGCTGGATAAGTTTGACGAGGTGACAGGGGAGCTGGGCGAGGCGGCGGCAGGCCAGTTGATCAATCTGGTAGCCAAGCTGGTGGCGGGCAAGCTGCGCAAGGAAGAGACATTGGCACGCCTGGACGGCCCTTGCTTTGCCGTGATGCTGTACGCCAATTTCAGCGGTGCGACCATTTACGCCGAACGCCTCAAGGAGACGATTGCGGCAGCCAAGGTCAATTTCCGTGGCCAATCACTGCGCATCACTGCCAGTATCGCTCTGGCCAACTCGGTGCAGGACGGCCTGGCCGACTTTGACGGCATGCTGGGGCTGGCCCAGCTCCGGCTGGCTCGCAAGCGGGCAGGTGTGGTTCAGCCCGTGGCAGAAGGCTCGACCCAGCCATCGGACATGACAGTGGCAGAGGCGCTGGCCCTGATAGCGCAAGGCAAGGAGGCGCTGGTGCAGCCACAATTGCCACGGCTGCTGGAGAGCCTGCAGCCGTTGCTGGCCTTGGCGAGCACGCCTACCGCGTAGGCGGTCGCCAGCCAATCGGGAACCGGCCGTCTGTGTCGGTTTTCCCTGATACTGTCGTAGCAGCCCAACATTCTGAGCAGTGTTGTTGCAAATACGTATAGAAGAATTGCCCCGCACGACAACTTGTAAGACGATCATCCCCAATTCCCGGGCTGCTACCCTGTGTTCGCGGCTCGACGGAATAGTGCGTACCAGCACATCAGGATGCTGGCAGCCAGGCCGACAAGAGCGGTCAGGCAGTCGGGATCACACTAACTGACCACTATTGATTCGGGAGATCACTCTAATGAGGATCAAGCAGCTCGCTTATGCGATCGGGATGATTGGTATTGCCACTTCGGTCGGCTTTGCCCATGCCGCAGAAGAAGCCTCGAGTACCGAGAAGATCGAAATCACCGGCTCGAGCATCAAGCGTCGTGCCAACCAAGGTAGCCTGCCTGTTCAGGTGATGACCAAGGAAGAAATTTCTCGTAGTGGCGCCACCAGCACTGAGCAATTGCTGGCGTCGATTTCCGCCATCTCCTCTGCCGGCGGTACGACCAACTCGACGGGCGCAGGTTCCTCGACTTACGGTTTGTCCTCGATCTCTCTGCGTGGTCTTGATAGTGATCGCACCCTGGTGCTGGTTAACGGTCGTCGCGTTGCTGCCTTTGCTGGCGGTGGCGGTGCCACTGTTAACGTGAACTCCATTCCGCTTTCCGCCATTGAGCGCGTGGAAGTGTTGAAGGATGGCGCATCGGGCGTTTATGGCTCGGATGCCATCGCCGGTGTGGTCAACTTCATCCTGTCGAAGAACTTCAAGGGTGTTGAGCTCGGTGCTCAGGCTGGCCAGGCAACGCGTGATGGCGGCGGCGACAGCGAGAAGTACTCGATCGTGGCAGGTTTCGGTAGCCTGGACGATCATGGCTTCAACATCACTGTTGCAGGCTCCTACGAAAAAGAAGATGTACTGAAGGCCAAGGACCGTGAGTTTGCCAAGAGCGGTAACGTCCTGCCCTACTTCACCAACGGTGCCACAGGCCAAGGGAATATCGAAGGTGTATGGGTGAATGGTGATCGCCATCCTACCCTGTGGGGAACCTCGCCAGCTTCGGGTTACGGTAACCCTGCTGCTGTCGGTGGCAAGTGCGCCTCCATTCAGATGTTCAATGCAGGTACCACCAGCAAGGGCGGACCATACTGCGCCTATGACAGCGCGCCTGATGTCGGCCTGGTGCCGGATCGTGAGCTGACCAACTTTGCTGCCAACTTCTCGGCGAAGCTGGGCGAGAACTTGAGCTTCTTCGGCGATGCGCTGTGGTCGGAAAGCGTGGTGAAGCAGAGCTTCCAGGCCAACCCAGTGCGTAACAGCTTCCTGGTAACCGACTCGCTGTTTGCGGCTCAGGGCGTGGATGCTGCGCTGCTGATGAAACCGAGCAACCCCAACTACCACATCGCTGCGGACTACCTGAATTCCATTGGTGCCGGTGCTTTGGTTGGTCAGACGCTGGCTGTGACCTCCCGTACCCTGGGCTTCGGTGGCCGTAAGGGCGAAGATAAGTCTGAGCAGTCGCGCCTGGTGGCGGGTCTGCGCGGCAACTTTGCCAGCCAGGACTTTGAAGTTGCTTACTCGGTTAACAAGAGCGAGACCAATTCGCGCGTTACCGATGGCTACTTCTCGCAAGTGGCGTACGCCAAGATCATCAATGACACCAACTCTTGGAACCCCTGGGCGCCGGATGGTATAGGCAATGCCAGCGTGCTGTCGGCACTGAAGGGTGCTGCCTACGTGGGCCCAAGCCTGAGCGCCGAATCTACCAGCGATGTGTTCGACGGCAAGATCTCGGGTGACCTGTTCGATCTGGGCGATCGTCCGGTGCAGTACGCGGCTGGCTTCCAGCATCGTAAGGAAGAGTACATCACTCGCCCCAGCGCGGCGCTTGAGACTGGTGATATTGCTGGCCTAGGCGGCAGTGTGCCACCGGTGAACCGCGACCGTAATGTGCGCGCATTCTTCGGTGAAGTGGTTGTGCCAGTGCTCTCCAACTTGGAAGCCAACCTGTCGATCCGTAATGACCGATACAACGACGTGGGTTCCGCCAACAATTACAAGGCATCTCTGCGCTGGAATCCGACACGCGCCTTCATGGTCCGTGCTTCGGCCGGTACGGGCTTCCGTGCACCTACCCTGACCGACCTGTGGCGGCCTCAGTCGTTGGGTACCTCCGAGCAGTTCACCTACAAGAACCCCAAGGACGGCAAGGTCTACGAGGATGTGCAGGTCAATTCGCTGACTGGCGGTAATCCCAACCTGCGTCCTGAAGAATCAGACCAGTCGTCGGTCGGTTTCCAGTTCTCGCCGAACTCCAAGTTCACCATCGGTGTGGATCTGTGGAACGTGAAGGTGGAAGATATCCTGTCGACACCGTCGGCACAGGAAACCGTTGCTGGCTTCCTGAAGGGTGATTCTGCCTACGCTGGCAAGGTGACGCTGGATGCCAACGGCGACGTACAGAGCATCGTTCAGACGCTGGCAAACGTCGGTAGCGCCAAGGTTAGCGGCGTTGACCTGGACCTGGCCTACCGTGACAACTTCAGCTTCGGCCGTATCGAAGTGGCGTTGAACGGTACTTATATGTCCAAGTTCGACCAGACCAGCCCTGGCGGTTTCCTGTCGCACAAGGTTGGTACCATTGTTGAGCCGGACGGCAATCCTGTGCTGGATGCTGATCAGGGCGGCGTGGTGCTGCGCTGGAAGCATGTTCTGGCAGCTAACTGGTCGACTGGCCCTTGGGCTGCTGGCATCGCTCAGAATTTCTACAAGCGCTACGAGGCTGGTAACGATCTGAACGGTGACAAAGTCTTCGTGCCTAGCCAAGCTATCTACGACCTGAACCTTGCCTATAGCGGCATCAAGGGTCTGAAGCTGGGCCTGGGTGTGAAGAACCTGTTTGATCGCGATCCACCGATCTTCGTGCCCGTCAGCAACCAGTTCCAATATGGTTATGACATCAGCCTGTACGATCCGCGAGCCCGTTTCGTTTACTTGAACGCCAGCTATAAGTTCTTCTAAGCGAAGTTAAGCTGTAGTTGCTTGTACGCGCGGTAACTTAGCGATAAAAACACCCCGAACATCGTTCGGGGTGTTTTTTATTTGTCCGCCGGTGCTTGCCGTAGGCGTGCGGGTCAGCGCAAGAACCGATTCGTCACCGGATAACGCCAGTCACGCCCAAACCCGCGGGGTGTTATGCGGGCGCCGATGGCGGCCTGGCGGCGCTTATACTCGTTGATCTTGAGTAGTTTCACCACGCGCAATACATCGGCCTCGCTGTAGCCTCGGGCGATGATGTCGGCCATGGACAGGTTTTCTTCCACATAGAGCGCCATGATGGCATCCAGGATGTCATAGGGCGGCAGGCTGTCCTGGTCTACCTGGTTGTCGCGCAGCTCGGCCGAAGGGGGGCGGGTAATGATGCGGTCGGGGATGATGTCGGACACGCTGTTGCGGTACTGGCTGAGGCGATAGACCAGCGTCTTGGCGATATCCTTGAGCACAGCATAACCGCCGGCCATATCGCCGTAGAGGGTGGCGTAACCGGTGGTCATCTCCGACTTGTTACCGGTCGTTAGGACCAGCCTGCCGGTCTTGTTCGATAGCGCCATCAGCAGCACGCCGCGTATGCGGCTCTGCAGGTTTTCCTCGGTCGTATCTGGCGCCAAGCCGGCGAACTGCGGCGCCAGGGCGGTGCTGAAGGCTTCATACATGGGCTCTATGCTGATCTCGTCATACTGCACGCCCAGTCGCCGTATCATTTCGCGGGAGTCGTCCAGGCTGATCTGGGCGGTGTAGCGGGAGGGCATCATCACCGCCCGCACCTTGTCGGCACCTAGCGCATCCACGGCGATGGCCAGGGTCAGGGCGGAGTCGATGCCGCCCGAGAGGCCGATGATGGCGCCGGGGAAGCCGTTCTTGACGATGTAATCGCGGGTGGCGACGACCAGCGCCTGATAGACCGTGGCCGCTTCGCTGCCTGTCGGGGCGATGTCGCCGGGTTCGATATCGCCGTCGCTGAAGCTCAGCATGGCAGTGGCCGATTCAAAGCGCGGTAGCTGCGCCACCAGTTCGCCGGCCCGGTTCATGGCGAAGCTGGCGCCGTCGAATACCAGTTCATCCTGGCCACCCACCCAGTTGCAATAGACGATGGGCAGGCCGGTTTCCTCTATGCGCTGGCGCACAATCTGCTGGCGTACATCGTCCTTGCCCACGTGGTAAGGCGAGGCATTGGGCACCAGCAGAATCTGTGCCCCCATGTCGGCGGCTTCCGAGGCCGGCTCCACATGCCAGATATCTTCGCAGATGGGTACACCCACCATGACCACGCTGCCGTCGTGGCAGCTTTGCTCATAAACGCAGGGCAGGGCGCCGGGCGTGAAGTAGCGGCATTCATCGAACACTTCGTTATTGGGCAGTACCATCTTCTGGCCACGGGCCAGGAAGTTGCCGTCGCGCATCACCGTGACACCATTGAAGCGCTCCTGCCCCAGCATGACCGGGTGGCCCACGATCAGCGTGACGTCATCGGCGGCATCCAGCAGTCTGTCCAACTGCTCGTTGCAGGCCTGGTAAAAGCTGGGCCGCAGCAGCAGATCCTCGGGCGGGTAGCCGGCGATGGCCAGTTCGGGTACCAGCAAGACATCGGCACGGGCTGCGCGGGCCTCGCTGATCAGGCGCAGGATCTGGTCGGTATTGCCGGCGAGATCGCCCACGGTGGCGTTGAATTGGGCGACGGCGATTTTCATGGTCATGGTGAGTCTTTGCAGTGGTGCGGGCGCAGCTTAGTCGTAGGTGGCAGCAGGCTCAAAACGGCAGAGCTTGGCCACCAGCACGGCGGGAAACTGGGCTATGTCGAGGTTGTAGAGGCGGACGGCGGCATCGTGAGTATTGAGCCTATCCGCCCAGGTGTTGCCATCAAAGGTTGTGGGGTCGCTCTCTCTGCGCAGGGTCATGCTATCCAGCTCGGCGCGCAGGGCTGCGATGACGTGTCGGGCAGCGACCAGGCGGTTGTAGCAGAGTGCTAGGTAGACCACACAGGTCAGCATCAGCAGGGTCAGGATCAGGAGTGGCATGGCTATCCTTTATTTACAGCGCGGCTGACAACAAACCGCGTGGCGGTTCTGGCTAGGTACGTGGGCGCAGGCGTGCATGTCGCCACGGTAGGCTTGCGCAGCCATGCCAGCAGGGTTTTGTCTGCGGCATTCACCTAGCGACCAGCATAAAGTACGAACATGGCCGGTCTTTTCTTCAGGTCTGGCCTGACCTGTGACTTCCAGCTGCTGAGTGTTTGCGACACGATGAGTTCATCATTGCAGCTCAAGTCGCGTGCCACGGTCAGTTGCGTGGCCGGTTTGCATGCTTGCAGTATGGCATCCACCATGGCGTCGTTGCGGTAGGGCGTTTCAATAAACAGCTGGGCTTCGTCGAACCTGCTTGAATCTCGCTCCAGCTCGCGTAGTCGCTCCTGCCTGGGGCCGGTCTCAACCGGTAGGTAGCCATGGAAGCGGAAGCGCTGGCCGCTGGCGCCTGCTGCCATCAGGGCCAGCAGTATGGAGGATGGCCCCACCAGCGGCACAACCCGTATACCGCGCCTATGTGCTAGCCTGACCAGGTTGGCGCCTGGGTCTGCCACGCCGGGGCAGCCGGCTTCCGAGATGACACCCACGTCATGGCCGGCTTCCAGCGGGGCAAGCAGGGCAGCCAGCTCGCTCTCCTTGCTGTGCTCATTCAGCTCCATCATCTTCAGCTCGGCTATGACGCGCTCGGGGCCGTACAGCTTGAGGAAGCGGCGTGCCGTCTTGGCGTTTTCCACCACCCAGTGGTCTATGCGATTGGCCAGGGTCCGCACGTCCTGCGGCAGGATGGCCTCCAGCGTGCCTTCTCCCAGTGGTGCCGGTACCAGATAGAGTGTGCCCTTCATAGCAGTGGATAGCCTTCCTCGCGCAGCATGTGGCACAACGCTATCAGCGGCAGGCCGATGATGGCAGCAGGGTCGCTGCCTTCCATGCGGTCTATCATGGCGACGCCCAGGCCTTCAGTCTTTGCGCTGCCGGCGCAGTCATAGGGCTGTTCGCGCTCCAGATAGCGGGTGATCTCGGCATCACTATAATCGCGCATGCTGACTTGCCAGGGGACGACGATCTCCTGGGTGCGGCCGCTGGCGCTATTGTGCAGGGCCAGGGCGGTATGGAACACCAGGGTCTGGCCGCGCATGGCACTCAGCTGCACGAAGGCGCGTTCAAAATTGCCGGGCTTGCCCAGCTGTTCGCCATGCAGCAGCGCAACCTGATCCGAACCGATGATAAGGGCATTGGGATAGCGGCCGGTCAGCGATTGCGCCTTGATTCTGGCCAGGCGGGTCGCTGTTTCGGCGGCAGTCTCACCGGCAAGGGGGGTTTCGTCGCAATCCGGTGCGGCGACTTCGAATGGCAGGCCCAGGCGGCTGAGCAGCTCGCGCCTATAGCGCGAGGTGGAGCCGAGTACGAGTGTTGGTGTGCTCATGATGGAGGCGGTTCCAGCGGGTTGACTTGATCTTGCGCCCTGCGGCGGCCTGCCTGAGCCTTGTCTGGCCGGCAGATTTGCTGGGGCCAGGAAGGGGCGGGTGGACTGTGCCTGCACCGCACGGCAAAGGCTAGATTTTTTTGACGTTTGAAGGACTTGGAGTATATCATCCACCGTTTATGTCCGACCTCACCTTCGACAACGGCGAATTTGCCAGACGTGAACGCACCCTGCAGGGGGAATTGGCCTTGGCCGATCTGCCCCGTGTGGCGGCCGACGTGCTGGGCGGTAGTGCCATACAATTTGCCCTGGCCGGCAACGCAGACAAGTACAAGCGCCTGACGCTGGACTTGCGTGTAGGCGGCCAGCTTGAGTTGAAATGCCAGCGCTGCCTCAAGTCCTTGCCGTTCGAGATAGACGTAGCGACACGCTTCACCCTGTTTGCCGACGAGGCCAAGCTGGATGAGGCGGAAGCGGAAGATGAGGACATGGAAGGTTTGCTGTTTGAGCAAGAGTTCAGCCTGCTAAACCTGATTGAGGACGAGATTTTGCTGTCGCTACCCTATGCTCCGGCACACGATGCGTGTGTTGCCGAGGTGGGTGTGGCGCCAGATGCGGACGTAGTGCCGCAAAAGCCGAACCCGTTTGCCGTGCTGGCGGATCTTAAAGGCAAGTTGCAGCGCGGCGAACACTAAGTTTTTGTCATTTTCGAGTTTGATCCAGGAGTTAGAACCATGGCCGTTCAACAGAACAAAAAATCCCCTTCCAAGCGCGGCATGCATCGCGCCCACGATTTCCTGACCGCTCCTGCGCTGGCTGTTGAGCCCAGCACTGGCGAGGCTCACCTGCGTCACCACATCAGCCCCAACGGCTTCTACCGTGGTCGTCGCGTGGTCAAGGCCAAGGGCGAGTAATTGTCCTTTGCTTCGGCAAGCAATACCAAGGCGCGCTTCCTACGAAGCGCGCCTTTTTGTTTGTACTGTTTCAAGCTAGCGCTTGGCGAACATCGCGCTAGCCCGTAATCTCCCGCCCATGGAAATCACAGTCTCTATCGATGCAATGGGCGGCGACCACGGTGTGCATGTCACCGTGCCCGCCGCACTCAAGTTTCTCAAGGCACATCCCGACGTCAATGTGGTCCTGGTGGGTTTGCAGGATGCCATTGAGGCCGAGCTGAAGGCGCGTCACGCCACGGTTGGCCCGCGTCTGCGCATCCATCACGCCAGCGAAGTCGTAGCCATGGACGAGCCGCCCCAGTTGGCCCTCAAGAACAAGAAAGACTCGTCCATGCGGGTGTCCATCAACCTAGTGAAGTCCGGCGAGGCGCATGCCTGCGTGTCGGCAGGCAACACCGGTGCGCTGATGGCCACGGCCCGTTTTGTACTCAAGACCCTGGCAGGCATAGATCGCCCTGCCATCGCCAAGATGCTGCCCACCATGCACGGCACCAGCTGCGTGCTGGATCTGGGGGCTAATGTCGACTGTACGCCCGAGCAGCTGTATCAGTTCGGCGTGATGGGGGCGGCGCTCAGCAGTGCGCTCAATCACCAGGACAGACCCACGGTCGGCCTGCTCAATATTGGCTCGGAGGACATCAAGGGTAACGAGGTGGTCAAGGAGGCGGCCGAGTTGCTGAAGGCGTCCAGTCTCAACTTCCGTGGCAATGTGGAAGGCAATGACATCTACAAGGGTACGGTGGATGTGGTGGTCTGCGACGGCTTTACCGGCAATGTGGCTTTAAAGGCCTCGGAAGGGCTGGCCAAGATGCTGACCGAGATACTGAAGGACGAGTTCTCCCGCAGTTGGTGGCGCAAGCTGATTGCCTTGGTGGCCATGCCGGTGTTGCTGAGTTTTCGCCACCGCATGGATACCAGGCGCTTCAATGGCGCCAGCCTGTTGGGCCTGCGCGGTATTGTGGTGAAGAGTCACGGCGGTGCAGACAGGCTGGGTTTCTACTATGCGCTGGAGCAGGCCTTGGAAGAAGCACGCTCCGGCGTGCTGCACAAGATTACCGAAACCATGGCAGACCATGTGGTGGCCAGCAAGGCGGCGGCCGAGCGAGCTTAGCGAAGCTGGATATGGCACTGCTTGCTTGGCGCACTGTGTGCTCGGGTAGGGCAGGGGTGCGATCAAGCGTACTTAGGGTGGCCTGGGCTGGATAGCCGGGCCGATAGCCTGCACAGGCAGCGTTGCTGTGCGAACAAAGAGGGGGTTGTGGGCAGGCCCCGGTATTTTCTGACCCGTGCGACTATGTCTCGTGCGGGCATTACCCCAGCGTACCGCTGCCCACGAGGCGGCGGATGGAGAGACCGAAGTGCAGTATTCCCGCATTGCCGGCACGGGCAGCTATTTGCCCGCGCGCGTACTGGCCAACGCCGAGTTGGCCCAGCAGGTTGATACCAGTGACGAATGGATAGTGACGCGTACGGGCATCCGTGAGCGTCGTATCGCCGCTGCAGACGAGCTGACCAGTGATCTGGCGCTCAAGGCCAGCCTGGCGGCGATGGAGGCGGCGGGCGTTACCGCGGCCGATATCGACCTGATCATCGTCGCCACCACCACCCCTGATGTCGTGTTCCCCAGCACCGCTTGCATATTGCAGGACAAGTTGGGTGTGCATGGTTTTCCGGCCTTCGATGTGCAAGCCGTTTGTGCCGGTTTTGTCTATGCCCTGGCGACGGCAGACCAGTTTGTTCGTGGTGGCATGGCCAAGACGGCGCTGGTGGTAGGGGCGGAAGTGTTCTCTCGCATACTGGATTGGGATGATCGCAGTACCTGTGTGCTGTTTGGCGATGGTGCTGGTGCGGTGGTGCTGAAAGCCACGGACCAGCCGGGCATTCTGGTCACCAAGCTCAAGGCGGACGGCCGCTACCGTGACATCCTGACTACCCCGGCAAGCATCATGCACGGCGATGTCAGCGGCAAGCCCTTCCTGCATATGGACGGCCCGGCGGTATTCAAGTTTGCGGTCAAGGCGCTGGCCGAGCTGGCTACCGAAACGCTGGCTGCGGCGGGCTTGCCGCAGTCCGAGCTGAGCTGGCTGGTGCCGCATCAGGCCAATCTGCGCATTATCGAATCCACCGCCAAGCACTTGGGGCTGAGCATGGACAAGGTGGTGGTCACCCTGGATAGGCACGGCAATACCTCGGCGGCGTCCATCCCGCTGGCCCTGGATGAGGCGGCCCGAGCTGGTCGTTTCAAGCCGGGTGAGCTGCTGCTGCTGGAGGGGATTGGTGGCGGATTTGCCTGGGGATCGGCCCTGCTGCGCTGGTAGGCGGCGGGCGGCGGCGCATCAAACAAGCGCCTGCTTGCTAGCGGTTTGACCGCTTGAAGGGTAGTATCTGCGCTTATTTTCTGGAAACGTCGTCGAAAAACAAGGGTGATAACGTGTTCAGGCTCTATGGTTCAGCATTCTCGAACTACTCCAACAAGGTCAAGCTGACCCTGCTGGAGAAGGGTATCGCCTTCGAGGAGATCGCGACAGGCCCCTCGCAAGAGGCAGATTTTTTGGCGCGCTGCCCCACAGGCAAGGTGCCTTACTTTGAGGTGGATGGTACTCGCTTTTGCGAGAGCCAGGCTGCATTGGAGTATCTGGAAGAACGCTATCCTGATGTGGCCTTGCTGCCCAAGGACTTGCTGGCACGTGCCAAGGTGCGTGAGCTGATACAGATACTGGAGCAGGATGTGGAGCTGGTGGCCCGTCGTTTGCTGCCGCACGCCTTGTTTGGCGCGCCAGTGGCCGATGGTGTCAAGGATGAGGTGGCGCGCCAGTTGGACCGAGGGGTGCAGGCGTTTGGCCGGGTGGCCCGCTTTTCACCCTATCTGGCGGGCGAGATGTTTACCCTGGCGGACTGTGCCGCTGCCGTCCATTTCCCCTTGATCAGTCGGATTACCGACAATGTCTACGGTCGCGACTGGTTTGCCGGGCTGCCGGTGGCGACTTATCTCGAACACATGAAGCAACGCCCTGCCTATGCGAGGGTGCTGGCCGATATGGCGGCAGCCCGCGCAGCGCGGGGATAGGGAAGCGCGATAGATGAAACTTGCATTTGTTTTTCCTGGCCAGGGTTCGCAAGCCATAGGCATGTTGAATGCCTTCGCTGATAGCGATGTGGTGCGGCAGACGCTGGCAGAAGCGAGCGAGGCGCTCGGTTTTGACCTGGCGGCCATGATAGCGGGCGGCCCGGACGAGGCGCTCAACGCGACCGTCAATACCCAGCCGGCAATGCTGGCGGCAGGCGTGGCGGTATACCGAGCCTGGCTGGCGGCTGGTGGGCGCAAGCCGGACTATCTCGCCGGCCACAGCCTGGGTGAGTACTCGGCCCTGGTGGCGGCCGATGCGCTGGATTTCAAGGATGCGGTGCGCCTGGTACGCCTGCGGGCAGAGGCCATGCAGGCCGCGGTGCCGGCTGGGCAGGGTGGCATGGCTGCCATTCTGGGCCTGGACGACGACGCCATCCGTGCCGCCTGTGCCGAGGCGGCGCAAGGCGAGGTCGTCGAGGCGGTAAACTTCAATACCCCTGGTCAGGTGGTGATTGCGGGCAGTAAGGCCGCCGTGGACCGGGCCTGTGAGGCCTGTACGGCGCGCGGCGCCAAGCGGGCCTTGCCGCTGCCGGTATCGGTGCCTTCGCATTGCGCGCTGATGAAGCCGGCGGCCGTGCAACTGGAATCGGCCATGGCGGGCATCATGCTGCGCGCGCCCGCCATCCCGGTGATTCATAACGCAGATGTCACTGCCTGGTCACATGACCATGAGATCAAAGGGGCCTTGGCGCGCCAGCTCTATAGCCCGGTGCGCTGGGTAGAGACCGTGCAACTGCTGGCCCAGTACGGTGTGACCGTGGTGGCTGAATGCGGCCCAGGCAAGGTGCTGGCAGGTATGACCAAGCGTATCAACGGCGAACTGAGCGGCATGGCACTGACCGAGCCGGCCAGTTTCGACAAGCTGAAGGCGGCCCTGTGAACCGGGTGGTGGAGGCATTCCGCCGCATGCGCTGGATAGACAGGGTGTTTATCCCCCTGGCACTGCTGCTGGGGGTGACGCGCGTGCATGACGGCCTGGTCAATGGTGTGGCCTGGTCACTGGCTGCCGGTGCGGGTTTCTTCCTGTATGCGGCCGGCAAGCTGGGGCAGTACATGAGCGGTGATGATGCCAGGCCCAGCGGCAAGGCCTTGATCATGCAGGTGGCGGGTGTCGGTCTTTGGCTGGCCTCGATGATCTGGCGCCTGACGAACAATTGACGATTGAGCAAGTGAGCGAGGAAGACGACGCATGTCCCTAACAGGCAAAGTAGCACTGGTTACCGGTGCATCCCGCGGCATAGGCCGGGCTATCGCCGAGACCCTGGGCAAAGAGGGTGCCATCGTGATAGGCACGGCAACCAGCGACACGGGTGCGCAGGCCATATCGGACTATCTGGCTGCTGCCGGCTATCCGGGCCAGGGTCTGGCGCTCGACGTGAACGACAGTGCCGCCCTGGATGCCGCGCTGGAACAGGTCGAGAAAACCCATGGCACCATTGCCGTGCTGGTGAACAACGCGGGTATTACCCGTGACCAATTGCTGATGCGGATGAAGGAAGAGGACTGGGATGCCGTCATGGATACCAATCTGCGTTCCGTATATCGGCTCTCCAAGGCCGTATTGCGTGGCATGATGAAGGCTCGCTGGGGGCGCATCATCAGCATTGCTTCGGTAGTGGGTGCATCCGGCTCTGCCGGCCAGACCAACTACGCCGCCGCCAAGGCGGGCATGATGGGTTTTACGCGGTCGCTTGCACGTGAGGTAGGCAGCCGCAATATCACGGTCAACTGCGTGGCCCCCGGTTTTATCGATACGGATATGACAGCCAGCCTGGCGGATGACTACAAGCAGAAGCTGCTGGCGCAGATTCCGCTGGAGCGTTTGGGGCAGCCGCAGGAGATTGCCGATGCCGTGGGCTTCCTTGCATCGGACCGAGCCGCTTACGTAACGGGTACTACCCTGCATGTAAACGGCGGTATGTACATGAATTAATTGGAGTTTTCACTCCGTTTTTTGGCGTCGCCGTTTTTTGATAGAATGCGGGCGCTTTTGACCATCCAACACGAAAGGTTTGGGTTCAAGAATGGAAAATATCGAACAACGCGTGAAGAAGATCGTCGCCGAACAGCTGGGCGTCAACGAAGCCGATATCAAGATCGACTCGTCCTTCGTTGAAGACCTCGGTGCCGACTCGCTCGACACCGTTGAACTCGTGATGGCGCTGGAAGAAGAATTCGAGTGCGAAATTCCGGACGAAGAAGCCGAAAAGATCACCAACGTTCAGCAAGCCATCGATTACGTCAAGAGCCATCAGGGCAAGTAATCCAGCTGTGAGCCAGACCTTGACCGGCTTGGCTGCAGGGTGTGCAAGACCCCGACGCGTTTGCTCGCGGCGGGGTCTTGTCACATTTGCTGTTCAATTTGATCGGTCGCTTGTTTGACCGTGGTGTATTGTCATGCGAGTCATGTAGAGTGATGCGCAGCTGTTCTCGATAGGAAGTTCCAATGTCCAAACGCAGAGTTGTCGTTACTGGCCTGGGCCATGTTTCTCCTGTAGGCAATGATGTCGCTTCAGGATGGGCCAATTTGCTGGCCGGCAAGAGCGGTATCGGCACCATCACCCGTTTTGATGCCAGCGATATGGCCTGCCAGATCGCCGGGGAAGTGCGTGGCTTCGATGTCACCCAATACATTTCGCCCAAAGAGGCGCGCCGCATGGATACCTTTATCCATTACGGCATTGCCGCTGCGCTGGATGCCATCAAGGATGCCGGCCTGGACGATATTGCTGGTCTGGACAAGACCCGTGTCGGCGTCAATATCGGCTCGGGTATCGGCGGTCTGCCCCTGATCGAGGAAACCGGCGTGGACCTGATGCAGGGCGGTCCCCGCAAGATCGGTCCTTTCTTTATTCCTGGTTCGCTGATCAACCTGATCGCGGGCCACGTCAGCATCATCAAGGGCTATCAAGGCCCTTCCTACGGCATCGTGTCGGCGTGTACCACTGGCGCACACTGCATAGGGGATGCTGGCCGCATGATCCAGTATGGCGACGCCGACATCATGGTAGCCGGCGGGGCCGAATGTGCCATCGCCCGCTTGGGCATAGGCGGTTTTGCCTCCATGAAGGCACTGTCTACCCGCAATGACGATCCGACCACGGCTTCGCGCCCCTGGGACAAGGGTCGTGACGGCTTTGTCATGGGCGAGGGGGCAGGGGTGTTGGTACTGGAGGAGTACGAGCACGCGGTCAAGCGCGGCGCCACCATCTATGCGGAGCTGGCCGGTTTTGGGATGAGCTCGGACGCCCACCACATCACCGCGCCGAATGCCGAGGGCCCGGCCCGTGGCGTGCAGAATGCGTTGCGGGATGCCGGCGTCAATCCTGACGAGGTCGACTACGTCAACGCCCACGGTACCTCTACGCCGCTGGGTGATGCCAACGAGACCAATGCACTCAAGATTGCTTTTGGTGACCATGCGCGCAAGCTGGCCATCAACTCTACCAAGTCCATGACGGGTCACTTGCTGGGTGGCGCGGGCGGGGTGGAGGCGGTGTATTCCATCCTGGCGTTGCACCACCAGAAGAGCCCGCCCACCATCAACCTGTTCGAGCAGGATATCGAGGGTGGCTGTGATCTGGATTACGTGGCCAATACGGCCCGTGACATGACTATCCGGGTGGCGATCTCCAACTCCTTCGGGTTTGGCGGAACCAATGGCACGCTGGTGTTCAAGCGGGTCTAGCCAGGGCGCGAGAGGCGTTGCGCGCTAGCACGGCGTAGCGTACTGCCCTGTGGCGGCAGGCCTCCTGGCGGAATACTCGCCAAGCGGCTTGCCAAACAGAATGCCGCGCGGGAGACTGCGCGGCGTTTTCATTGATTTGCTGCGCGATGCCAACCTTATCGCTAGACACCACGCCTGATCTGCTGGCGCTGGCTGCGGCCCATCCGGCTGCCTTCCCCTATCTGTTGCAGTCTGCTGGCGACGCCGGCTGGGACATCCTGTTCGCCCTGCCTATGTCGGTGCGTGTCTATGCCGGGCACGAGGGGCAGGCGCTGTACGACGACCTTGCCCGTATCGCCGTGGCGCCCCAGATGGCGGCGGGGGAGCTGCCCTTTAGTGGTGGCTGGTTCACCTATCTGGGCTATGAGTGGCTGGAGACACTGGAACCCACGGTGCCGGCGCGACAGGACAGGGACTTCCCATTGGGGCTGCTGGCCAGGGTGCCGGCTGCCATATTGGTAAGACGAGGCCAGGTTGGGGCGGTGCTGGTAGCGGAGACCGAGGCGCAACTGGCCAGTCTGCAGGCATTGCTGGCTGCCGTGCCGGTCTTTGCGCCGCAGGCTATTGCCTTGCAGCAACTGGGTGAGGACGAGCCGGCGGCGTTCCTGGCGGGGACCTTGCGCTGCAAGGACTATATCCGCGAGGGCGATGTTTTCCAGGTCAATCTGTCGCGCGGCTGGGATGCCAGGCTGGCCGATGGCGCCGGGCCGCTGGATCTGTTCGCCCAGTTGCGCCGTGCCAATCCTGCGCCCTTCTCGGCCTATGTGGATCTGGGGGGCGGCCAGGCTATCGTCAGTTCATCGCCCGAGCGTTTGGTGAGGATAGACAGGCAGGGCCGGGTGGAGACGCGCCCCATCGCGGGCACGCATCCGCGTTCCGCCGATCCGCAAGAGGACGCTGCGCAGAAGGCCCGGTTGCTGGCTTCGACCAAGGAGCGGGCTGAGCACATCATGTTGATTGACCTTGAGCGCAACGATCTTGGGCGTATTGCCGTGCCGGGTACGGTAAAGGTTGATGCCTTGATGGAGGTGACCAGCTATACCTATGTCCACCATATCGAGTCTACCGTCAGCTGTACCCTGAGCGCAGGGCAGCATGTGGCGGGGGTATTGCGGGCCTTGTTCCCCGGCGGCACGATTACCGGCTGCCCCAAGGTGCGCTGCATGCAGATCATCAGGGAGCTGGAGGACAGGCCGCGTCGCGCCTATACCGGCAGCCTGGGCTATATCAATCAAGATGGCTCGCTGGACCTGAATATCCTGATCCGTACCTTTATGCAGGATGGCGATGCCTTGTACTTCCGCGCTGGTGCTGGCATCGTGGCCGACAGTGATCCCGAGCGGGAATTGAATGAGACGCGCGCCAAGGCCAGGGGCTTGCTGCGCGCCCTGGGGGTGCAGCATTAGTGCGGTGGTCGCATCAGCTAGGTGAGGGAAAGGGTGAGGCGTGACCGAGCAAACCGCCTTGATCAATGGCGAGATCGATGCCGTAATCTCTCCGCGGGATCGTGGACTGGCCTATGGCGACGGGGTGTTCCGTACCCTGCGCTGCCAGGCCGGACGGGTGCTGGCCTGGCCCAGGCAGTATGCGAGGCTGCAGGCCGATTGTGATCGGTTGGGCATGGCGTGCCCGGATGAAGCCCTATGGTTGGCCGATCTGGCAAGACTGGCGCCCTGGGACGCCAGCATCAAGTTGATGGTGACGCGTGGGGTGGCCGCCAGGGGCTATGCCTGTGCACCGGATGCACCGCTTACTAGGCTGGTATTGGTCGGCCCCTTGCCTGCCTATCCTGACGCGCTTTACCGCGATGGCGCAGCCATCAGGCTGTGCGACTGGTTGTTGCCGATACAGCCCGGATTGGCCGGGGTCAAGCATCTCAACCGGCTGGATCAGGTGATGGCCAGGCGGGAGTGGAGCGACCCGGCGATATTTGAAGGCCTGATGCGTAATGCGCGTGGCGAGCTGGTAGAGGGGGTGATGAGTAATCTCTATCTGCTGCAGGATGGTTGCTTGCTGACACACCCGCTGACGGATTGTGGTGTGGCCGGTGTAATGCGCGAGATGGTGTTGCGGCTTGCGACCGAGTTGGGCTTGCCAACCGTGTTGCGGTCTTTCGATGCGGATGTCATGCTAAGCGCAGAGGCCGTGTTGCTGAGCAATAGTCTGGCTGGCGTGGTGCCGGTGGGGCGTTGTGGTCAGCGCCTATGGCAGGATTTCAGCTTGGCTGCGCAACTTAATCACCGTATCAACTCATTGTGTCTTGAAGAGAGCCGTCTATGCTTGCCCGTTTGATCTTACCCTTGCTGCTGTTGGTGCCCGCGCAGGCAGCAGGTCCAACATTGCCGGACAAGTACTCCCCCATCTTCTACGAGCATCTGCCGGGGAAGGAGAAAGCCCGTTGCGAGAAGTACGTCAACGAGTTGGTGTTGATAGAGAAGCGCAAAAAAATGGGCGCCAAGCCCTGGGATCTGGAGAAGATGGCGGCCAAGCAGGCCAAGATAGAGGCAGACTACGATAAGTACTGCCTGCGTCTGCAGAAGTAACCGTTACGGTGAACAGTCTTCGCAGTAAACAGTAGGCCGGCTGATTGCCGGCTTTTTTACATCTGTACTTGCCATAATTGGCAGGAATGTTTAAATTTCCAGAAAATACTGGAATTTGAACATGAACCTGACTCCGCTGGCTGAACGCTTTGTGCTGCACTTTGGTGAAATGGGCTCCCGCTGGGGTGTCAATCGCACTGTGGGGCAGATTTATGCCTTGCTCTACATCAGTGGCAAGCCACTATGCGCCGACGAAATAGGCGAGACGCTGGCGTTTTCCCGCTCCAATGTCGGCATAGGCATCAAGGAGCTGCAGGCCTGGCGTCTGGTCAAGCTGGTACACCTGCCTGGTGACCGGCGCGACTTCTTTGAGCCGCCCAAGGATGTCTGGGACATCTTCCGGGTGTTGATGGAGGAGCGCCGTCGCCGCGAGATAGAACCTACCCTCAGCATGCTGCGCGAAGCGTTGCTGGAACGCCCCGATAGCGAGGCGGACCAGATTGCCCAGGATCGCATGCGCGAGATGCACGGGCTGATCGAGCTGACCACGGGCTGGCTGGACGAAGTTCAGCGGCTCTCGCCCGAGACGGTGATACGGCTGATGCAACTGGGTGCGAAGGTACAGAAGGTGCTGGAGTTCGCCGACAAGCTCAAGTTCGGTGGCCGTGATGGCGGCGAGGCTTGACCGCCATGACTGACCCCGACCCTGGCACCAGACCTGCCCTTACCACGCGCCGGCCGCGCTTGTGGCTGGAGTTGAGCGTGATCGTGGCGGTCAAGCTCACCCTCTTCTTTACCGCCAAGCACCTCTGGTTCAGCGAACCACTGGCCCGCCACATGACCGTACCCCAGCCGCAGGTGGAGCAGCAACTGCTCGGCACGGCGGCCAAGCCTGTACCCCCTGTATCCCCGACTCGCGGAGCTTCCCATGATCTCACCCGATGACGTGGTCACCCTGTCACGCCTGCAGTTTGCGTTGACGGCCATGTTCCACTTCCTGTTTGTGCCATTGACTCTGGGACTCTCCTGGATACTGGTGATCTGCGAGGCGGCCTATGTCATGACCGGCCGGCAGGTGTATCAAGACATGACCCGTTTCTGGGGCAAGCTGTTCGGCATCAACTTCGCCATGGGGGTGGCCACCGGGCTGACGCTGGAGTTCCAGTTCGGAACCAACTGGGCCTATTACTCCCACTATGTGGGCGATATCTTCGGCGTGCCCTTGGCGATAGAAGGCATGATGGCTTTCTTTCTGGAGTCCACCTTCATCGGCTTGTTTTTCTTTGGCTGGAACCGCCTGAGCCCGGTCAAGCACCTGATGGTGACCACCTTGCTGGCGCTGGGCACCAATCTCTCGGCATTGTGGATCTTGATCGCCAATGGCTGGATGCAGAACCCGGTGGGCGCAGAATTCAACTACCACACCATGCGCATGGAGCTGGTGAGTCTGTCGGAAGTGTTCTTCAACCCGGTGGCGCAGGCCAAGTTCGTGCACACGGTGGCCGCAGGCTATGTCACGGGTGCCATGTTCGTGCTGGGCATATCGGCGTTCTATCTGCTGCGCGCCCGTGATACCGGCTTTGCCATACGCTCGTTTGCCATTGCGGCGGGCTTTGGCCTGGCCGCCAGCCTGTCGGTCATCGTGCTGGGCGACGAATCGGGTTACACCACGGGCGAGGTGCAAAAGGTGAAGCTGGCAGCGATCGAGGCGGAGTGGGAAACCCATCCGGCACCAGCAGGGCTGACCCTGTTTGGCCTGCCCAACCAGGCCGAGGAGCGTACCGACTATGCGGTGAAGGTGCCCTACGCACTGGGCCTGATTGCTACCCGCTCGGTCGACGAGCCGGTAATAGGCATCAAGGATCTGAAGCGCAACCATGATCTGCGCATACGCCGTGGCATGAAGGCCTATGAGGCACTGGTGAAGCTGAAGGCGGGCGATAGGTCCGATGCTGTGCTGTTGCAGTTCGAGCAGCACAAGGCCGACCTGGGGTTTGGCCTGCTGCTGAAGAAATACACGCCCAGGGTGGTGGATGCGACCGAAGCGCAGATTGCCCAGGCGGTGAGCGACACCATTCCGCAGGTGGCACCGCTGTTCTGGGCCTTCCGTGGCATGGTGGGGCTGGGTTTTCTGTTCCTGTTCATCTTTGGCGCCAGCTTCTGGTATCTGGCCCGCAAGCAGCTGGCGCCCCGGCGCTGGTTGCTGCGCCTGTGTGTGGTCGCCATCCCCTTGCCTTGGGTAGCGGCAGAGCTGGGCTGGTTTGTGGCGGAGTATGGCCGGCAGCCATGGACCATCTCGGGCATCCTGCCTACCCATCTGTCGGTCTCCAGCATTGAGGCCAGCCAGGTGTGGACCAGTCTGCTGGGTATAGGAGCCATCTACCTGGGCCTGTTCGTGGTGGAGATGTATCTGATGCTCAAATACATACGGCTGGGGCCGGCCAGCCTCGGTACGGGCCGCTATCACGGCGAAGCCACTACTGCTTAGAAGGAGCGCCACATGCTGGATTACGACACACTGAAATTGATCTGGTGGGGGCTGCTGGCAACCCTGCTGATCGGCTTTGCCTTGATGGATGGCTTTGACATGGGGGTGGCCATGCTGCTGCCCTATGTGGGCCGTACCGATGAAGAACGCCGGGTGGCCATCAATGTGGTGGGGCCAACCTGGGAAGGAAACCAGGTCTGGCTGGTGCTGGCCGGTGGTGCCATCTTTGCGGCCTGGCCGCTGGTGTATGCGGCGGGCTTCTCGGTGTTCTACTACGCCTTGGTGCTGGCGCTATGTGCCCTGTTCCTGCGCCCGGTGGGTTTCGACTACCGCAGCAAGTTGGCCCACCCGCATTGGCGCAGCTTCTGGGACTGGGGGCTATTTGTTGGCGGTCTGGTGCCGGCGCTGGTGTTCGGGATCGCGATTGGCAATCTGTTTGTCGGCCTGCCCTTTCGTTTCGATGACACCATGCGGGTCAGTTATGGCGGTGGCCTGCTGGACCAGCTGAACCCGTTTGGCCTGTATTGCGGCTTGGTATCGGCCTGCCTGCTGGCATTGCATGGCGCTACCTTGTTGCTGTTGCGCACCGAGGCTGCGGTCGGCTTGCGTGCGCAGCGGGCTGCCATGGTGTTGGGCTGCCTGCTGGCGCTGCTGTTCATCCTGGGTGGTGTGTGGCTGGCGGGCATGGCGGGTTTAAGCCTGCAAAGCCAGGGCGCAGTGGCCAAGGCACTGACGCCATTTGAGAAGACAGTCACCCGCGTAGCGGGCGGCTGGCTGCTCAACTATGGTCGCTGGGATTGGTTATGGCTGCTGCCTGTCAGCGGCGTGGTGGCAGCCTTGCTGGCCAGTTTGTCGGCCTGGCGTGGCTGGCGCTGGGCGGCATTCCTGGCCAGCGCTGCGGCGATAGTCGCCATTCTGCTGACAGCGGGCTTGTCGCTGTTTCCGTTTGTGCTGCCTTCGAGCATGGATGTCCAGAGCAGCCTTACCCTGTGGGATGCCAGCTCCAGCCATAAAACCCTGTGGGCCATGCTGCTGGTGACTGCCATCCTGCTGCCCATCGTGCTGCTCTATACCAGTTGGGTCTACCGGGTACTGCGCGGGCCGGTGACGGTAGAGGCCATCCGGCGTGACAGTCATACCGCTTATTAAGAGAGGACAAGCAATGTGGTATTTCGCCTGGATACTGGGTTTGGGGCTGGCACTGGCCTTTGGCGTAGTCAATGTGATGTGGCTGGAGGCTAACTATGCCTTTGGCCAGCGTGACGAAGACGAAACCAGGCGCCGCTTCGAGGCGCACAAGGAGTAATGCTTGCGGGCCGGCCAGCCCATTGCCCGGCCTAGTTGGATGAGGCAGGTCGCGATGTGGGCATGCCGACCACTGGGGCGCCTATATATATGTTTGCTGGGTGGTGTTCAGCCATCCACCGGTTGCTGGGGTGTAGGCAGTAGCAACTGGTAGAACGCCAGATCCAGCCAGCGGCCAAACTTGAAGCCTGCCTGCCGGATGGTACCGGCGTGGCTGAAGCCCAGCTGCAGATGCAGGGCGATACTGCCAGCATTGTCGGCATCGATGCCACCCACCAGGGTATGTACTCCGCGCGCCTGTGCTTCGACTATCAGTGCCTCCAGCAGTTTGCGGCCCAGGCCGGCGCCGCGCTGGTCTTTGTGGACATAGACGGAGTGCTCGACCGAATACTTGAAGGCCGGCCAGGCGCGGAAGGTGCCATAGCTGGCAAAGCCCAGCAGGGTGCCTTGATCGTCCTCGAAGCCGATGACGGGAAAGCCATTGGCCCGCTTGGTCTCGAACCAGCCCATCATGCTGGCGGCCGGCCTGGGGTGGTAGTCATACAATGCGGTGGAATTGACGATAGCGTCATTGAAGATGGCCAGTATGGCCTCAGCGTGGCGGGCTTCGGTACAGTGAACAAGACGCATGGTATTCCTGGATGGCGGGTGCTGACCCGCCATGTTATCCAAAGGCCCCAGGCGCGGTAAGTAGGTAGCCTCGCCACTGCCTGGGGTATTGCCGTGTCGCCCTGTCGCCCGACAGCCTGCGTGTCACACGGTGCAGCTGGCGGTGTCGCAGGCCAGTTGCTGTGGTGGCTGGGACGCGTTGGCCGCCTTTGCCAGCCTGTCGCGCAACCATGCTTGCCACGCTGCAGGTTTGCCCAGGTAGCTGTCCAGTGGCAGGATTTCCTGCTGTGTACCATCGAACAGAACCAGGGTAGGGAAGCCACGCGCCCCCAACTGTGCCATCTGCGCCCGGCTGCTGGCGATATGGCTGGCGGTTTCTGCGCCTTGCAGCTTTTCGTAGGCCTTGGCGTAGGCTTGGGCATCGAGCCCCAGATCATCGGCCAGTTGATGCAGGACCGCAGGGTTGGCAATCTGTTGGCCCGAAACATAGTGGGCTTGCTGCATGCGGTGCAGCATGGCCAGGCCCATGCCGGCGGCTGACTCGGCCGCCAGGATGGCACTGATGGGCGGTGCCGAATCCAGCATGGCCGTGCTATCGCGCAGCAGTCCGTCGCGATAGCCAGTGCCAAAGGGCTGGCCACTGAGTTCGGCGATACGTTGATCGTGTGGCAATACATAGTCTCGCCAGGCCGGGCTGATGGGGCGGCGTTGATCGCCCGCCAGCATACCGCCGGCATGCAGGTGCAGGGCGACGCCGGGCAGGCTTGCTGCGATGGCAATCAAGGGGGCGGCGCCGTAGCACCAGCCACACAAGGGGTCGTAGTAATAGTGCAGGGTGGGGCTTACCACTTCATGTCTCCCATACGCACCTTGGCGCCAATATCAAGAGCAATGCCCAGGCCGGCCTCGGGGTAGGCGTGTTGCATGGCGGCTATCAGTTCGTCACTGGTCTTGGCTTGCTGGCTGGCAGCGTCAAAGCGCAGCAGGTAGTCACGGGTGTATTGGATGGCGCTGGCGTCAAGTACGCCGCCTGTCGCCATATGGCCGGGGATCACCATGGCCGGCTGCAGTGCCTGCATCTCCTCCAGTTGGCTCAGCCAGGCCTTGCGCTCAATCTCTCGCTGCGTATCGGCGGTCCAGACGTGCAGCTTGCTGAAGACGGCGACATTACCCGCGATGGTGCGCAAGGAGGGAATCCAGACATAGGGACGATGCGCCAAGGCGCCATGGGTGCCACGCAACTCGATGGTGGCGCCATCCAGCAGCAGGGTATTGCTGGAGAGAGGCCGCGGCAGTACGGACTGCATGGGAGCGTTGGCGCCCATCTTGGGGCCCCAATAAGCCAGCTTGGCGGGCTGCTTGGCCTTGATCTTCTCCGCCACGGCGGGGCTGGCGACAATGTCTGCCTGGGGGAACAGGTTCTTGAGCGTTGCCGCGCCGAAGTAATAGTCAGGGTCGGCATTGCTGATCAATATGGTCTTGAGCGTCTTGCCGCTATCGAGGACGTGGGCGGCAATGCGATAGGCATCTGCCCGGGTGAAGCCGGCGTCGATGACCATGGCTTCGCTGCTGCCGGTGATCAACACCGAAGTGGCGTGAAAGCTGCCCGCATCGGCATTGTAGAGTTTGAGCTGCAGGGGCTGGGCCGCCTGGGTGGTGGCGGCCAAGCTGAACAGGGCGGTTGCAAGCAGGGTGGGGCGCAGCATGGTGTAACTCCTTGGTGGTGACGACAACGGGCCTAATCCCGCGTCGTTTTCAGTGAGGTGCACTTTAGTGGCTTAATTCGTTCGGATAAATCGGCTAATCTGTTCATATTTGTTGCGTATATCGAGCAAGTGATATGGATAGATTGTTGGCGATGCGTGTGTTTACCGATGTGGCCCAGACCGGCAGCTTTACCGCCAGTGCCGAGCGCCTGGATATGTCGCGCGCCATGGTGACCCGCTATGTGGCTGAGATGGAGCAATGGCTGGGCGCCCGCCTGTTGCAGCGCACTACCCGGCGTGTGACGCTGACAGATGCCGGCGAGCAATGCCTGCGGCGCAGCCAGCAGATGCTGGCGTTGGTCGAGGAGGTGGAGGCGGAGATATCTCCGCCCGACGGGTTGCTGCGAGGGCAGTTGAGGTTGACCTGCAGCATGTCGTTTGCCTACGGCCACCTGGCGGCGGCCATCAGTGACTTTCTGACCATCCATCCGTTATTGAAGATAGACCTTGATGTGGGGGATAGGGCCGTGAACCTGGTCGAGTCGCGCATCGACCTGGCAGTACGCATCAGTGCCGACCCGGACCCTGCGCTGATTGCCCGGCCATTGGCGCCTTGCGATTCCGTGCTGGTGGCAGCGCCAGCCTATCTTGCGGCTCACGGTTATCCGCAGCACCCGGTGGAGCTGAGCCAGCATCGTTGCCTGGGCTATGCCAATTTTGGCCGCAGCACCTGGCGCTTCAGCCAGGGTGGGGTGTGGCAGGAGGTCAGCGTCACCCCGCGCTTTACGGCCAATGAGGCAACGGTGCTGTTGCAGGCAGCGCTGGCAGGGGGAGGTATCGCGCTACAGCCCACCTATCTGGCCAACCGTTTGCTGGCTGGTGGTGAGCTGGTGGCCGTGTTGCCAGCCTGGCAGCCGCCGCAGATGACTATCTATGGCTTATATCCATCGCGCCGGCAGCTATCCCCAGCCATACGGGCGCTGCTGGATTTCCTGGTTGTACGATTTGCTGATCGGCGTTGGTAATTGCCGGCGTGGCGAATACCTGCCCCTGAGCATGGCCTTTAGGGCCGTCAGATCAGGCTGAACGGGCCTTCTGGCAGCCTGGCCTGGTATGGGATATTCGCGCTGCCGATAAGAATTTTGCGAATAGGTGTTGACGCGATTATCTGTGGGACGTATAGTTCGCCTCCTTGCTGCTGACGCAGACAAAAACGAAGCGAAACGAATGAGTTTAGCGGAGTGGGTCTGAAGAAGCAAACGCTCTTTAACAAGATACAACCGATAAGCGTAGGCAT
>NZ_JAUFPU010000022.1 GCF_030409555.1 Chitinimonas viridis | reverse complement strand
TTCGAGCGGACTAAGCCGCACGTAAACGTTGGCACCATCGGTCACGTTGACCACGGCAAGACCACGCTGACCGCCGCGATCACCACGATCCTGTCGAAGAAGTTCGGCGGCGAAGCCAAGGGCTACGACCAGATCGACAGCGCGCCTGAAGAAAAGGCCCGCGGTATCACCATCAACACCGCGCACGTCGAGTACGAAACCGAAAACCGCCACTACGCTCACGTTGACTGCCCCGGCCACGCCGACTACGTCAAGAACATGATCACCGGTGCAGCCCAGATGGACGGCGCTATCCTGGTGGTGTCCTCGGCTGACGGCCCCATGCCGCAGACCCGCGAGCACATCCTGCTGGCCCGTCAGGTTGGCGTGCCTTACATCATCGTGTTCATGAACAAGGCCGACATGGTTGACGACGCCGAGCTGCTCGAGCTGGTCGAAATGGAAGTCCGTGAACTCCTGAGCAAGTACGACTTCCCTGGTGACGACCTGCCCATCATCAAGGGTTCGGCACTGAAGGCCCTGGAAGGCGACCAATCGGAAATCGGCGAACCCGCCATCTTCCGTCT
>NZ_JAUFPU010000021.1 GCF_030409555.1 Chitinimonas viridis | reverse complement strand
GACGGTGCGGGTTTCGTTCAGACCGGTGGCGGGGTTGCGCCAGCTTTGTTGCTTGAGTTCGACCAGGCCGTAGGGGTTGCTGCGGCGGTTGTGGGTGGTGATGATCTGATAGGCAGGATCACCGGGTTCAACCGTTTCCGTGTCAAGTCGGCCCAGGGCGTCGTAGCTATAGGCTACGTTGCGGGTAATGGCGGTCTGATTGACCGTACGGGACGTATCGGCCTTGCTGACGCTGCTGGTGCTCAGCAGGCCAGCGCGCCACACGGCGGTGGTGTTGATGTTGCGATAGGTGTTGCGGGTCTGTGTGTAGTAGTCGATCCCGCCGTGGCTGACCTTGACATCCGATTGGGTGAGGTTGCCCCAGCCGTCCGTGTATTGGTTGTCGGTAAAGGTGGTACCCAGGGGACTGCCATCCAGATCGCGGCGGGTCTGGGTGCTTTGCTTTACATAGGCAAAGATCGTGCTGCTGCCATTCGCCTGCGCAAGTGCTTGGCTGGCAGGCAGCAGGCTATCCTTTGACAGCACGGTGCCGTTGTTGGTGACCGTTTGATCGGCCGTGACCATACCTGTCGTGGGCCACACCTGGCTGAACCATTGGGTGCTTGTGATCTGGCTGTGCAGGTTGGTGACTTCGACACGGGCCATGCCCAGGCCGCCGCGACCCAACAGGTCGTACGCAGCACCGGCATAGCGGTAGCTATGCTCCTGCCAGGTTCCGCGCCCCAGACTGCTGCGCGAACGGCTGACCAACTGCTCAGTACCTGCCTGCAGGCGTTTAGGATAGTCGTTGCTGACAGGCAGGCCGGCAACATCGCTGGCCTGCTGCTGGTACGTAGCCTGATCACTTGGCAGTGCGTAGCTGACTTCCTCTTGCTTGCCGCTACCTTGAACAACCCGAACGATGCGGTCAATGCCAGGTTCGGCATTGGCGCTGTAGATCTCCCAATGGGGCGTGACATCACCGCGATAGGTCGCAATATCCTGGCGGCCCGTGCCAGTAAAGTCGCCATAGACGACGTAATTATGCTTGCTGCTTCCCGGTGCAGGTTCTGCCGGGCCACTCCAGCCAGCGGGTGCATTGACGTCGACACACTTGGCCAAGCCATCCATGATCGAACAGCTGCTTGGGGTCAACTCCTGGCCAACGCCATTTCGACTTTGCATCACGAAAGCACGTGGCTGCTTAGCGCCATTCAAGTCAACGACATGGCGTGCTGGCAGATGGATACCGCTGGTACGACAATCCAGCTTGCCAGTTTGACCGGTACCATAGCAAATGGAATAGGTGTAATTGCCCGAGGCGTCTTTGACATACGAGAGGAAGTCGATATAGCCATCGGCATTCCAGTCGGACACCGCATCTTGCTGCAGCTGCGGACTCCGGGCACCCGGTACTTCATTGGCAATATCCTCGCCACCCGGCATGTAGCTCATGAACGCGCAGTTAAAGCCGGTCGATTTGGTCAGACAGGCAGTACCGTTCTCAAAATAGTAGTCCGCGATACCATCACCATCGATATCCCCTGCTGCCTTGCCTAGGGTCACCATGGGGTGCGGTGCGGTACCGGTGTACTGCAAGCCACTTTGCTGCTGGCCTTCAGAGAGCTTCAGCCACCACTCGACATCCATGGCCGTCGGCTTGGCCACATCGCGCACGTTCGCATAGGGCTGGCAGCTCAGTCCCGCTGCCGTTACCTGGCAACGGTCACTCCTCTGTTCACCTGTCTTGTGCTGGGTATGCGCCAGCAACAGTTCATCTCGGCCGTCACCGTCCGTATCCACAGCAAACGCCATACTCATGGCAGGCGTCCGGCCCAAGGGGAACTCAGCATCACACACCACGGCGGTGTCATCAGCCGCGATGCGACATAGCTTGCCAAAATACTCTAGGCTCGGTGCCTGGCGTATATCAAGCATCGATTTACGATGCGACCCATCGAAGTTGCCTATGACTGGCCTGCCGGGGATGCCATCAATCATTCGCATGTTCAGCGGGAAGGCACCCCATTGATACGGCAGATGCCTGAAGTCGGTACCGGTAGACAGATAGATGCCAGCAGGCGTCAGCAAGTCCATCTTGCCATCGCCATTGAAGTCTCCATTCACCAGATGATCAGTATCAACCGGCATCCCAGCCTCGGTCGTGGCACCGTTCTTGCGCAAGGGCAAAGTCGGGCCGCCTGACCAAGTGCCTTTGCTGACATAGCTCGCACTGACCAGGTCTTGTCCGCCCCACTCGAAAGTCGTCGGTGGAAGGCGCGTACCATCACTACCGATCAGGCTCACTTGCTGTAGCAGGCTGCGGCCGCTGGATGCGCTGATCCGATAGTCCAGTACATAACTTAGTGCAGGTGTACCACCGCTCCCATCGAGTGCGGTATCGGCCCAGGTGTGAACGCGCTTCAGCCGTTGGCGCCGGTCGGTGTGGCTGCCAGCCAAGTAGGCGACATCAGCATCCTCACGGCCTTCGTATTCGAATGCCACTTTGTTATAGGCGTGCGTACCGTTACCCCAGCGCACCTCTATGGGCAGGTGCTCACCGGTGAGGGCATTCTCGCTGTAACGATAATCCACGCGGTTGCCGCTGATGTCTTCATTGCGGCGTATCGCCCACTGGTGGGCTCGGCCATCCACCCTGCCCTGACCTTCGACATAGCTATCTACGCTATCGCCGTAGTAAAGCACCTGACCGCTCTTGGTTTGCACCTTGAAGCTGCGCTTACCATTTGCAGTCTGGGCGGTAATGCGGCTGAAGCTCTCCATCTCCGTGCGGTACTCAGCATTGTCTGCCCAGTAGTTAGCATCATTGGCTGGCAGATTAACCAGGATCAGACGCTGGCCATCCAGGCAGAGGCGGTCTTCCAGATCAAAGCGCACAGCACCTGCGATGCCATCCTGTGCCAGAGTCTTACCGCAGCGCTCAATCGCCGAGAAACCACCCAGACCCCAGCCCAAGCCGGCCACACCGTTGCCCGACTGGCTGCTGTAGTTCAGGCTGATACTCGGCACCATCCCCGCCGTCCCAGGCGGCACCGCAATCGGCAGGCTATACGTCGCCGCCCCATTGCTCACCCCCAGCTCACCCGGCAAGCTGCCCGCATCCGGCAAGGCCACCAGCCCTGCCACTGCGTCGCCCACACCTGCGGCGATATTGTCCGAGAGCTCCAGCGCGCCGCCTCGCGAGACCACCGTGATGACCGGTCCTGGCGTACTCGAGGTACCCACTGCAGTCGTGGTGGTCATGCCCAGGTAAGCCTTGGCAACGATTTGGTG
>NZ_JAUFPU010000020.1 GCF_030409555.1 Chitinimonas viridis | reverse complement strand
CGGTTTTCACCGATGCTGATGGTCTCGTTCTTGCCCACATCCTCCGTGCGGTTGTCGCCAATCGAGATCTTCTCGTTGTGGTCCACCCGCTCGGTGCGGTCGTTGTGCACCGTGATGGTCTCGTTGTTGTCCACCGTCTCAGTACGGTCATGCTTCACCAGCACCGTCTCGTCGTTGTCCACCGTCTTCTTGCGGTCGTGGCCCACCCAGTGGCTTTCGTCGTTCTCCACCTCGATGCGCTGGTCCTTCTCGGCATGCAGCCACAGCTCTTCCGCCCCCTTCTTGTCCTCGAAGCGGATGGCGTTGGCGTTGTCGTAGCTGCCACCCGGGGTGGAGCGGCTCAGCATGCCGGTCTGGGTCTGGTTGGCCGGTAGCTCCCACGGCGGCATCTGGCCGGCGTTGTAGACCCGGCCGGTAATCAGCGGCTGGTCAGGATCCCCTTCCAGAAAGCTGATCACCACCTCCTGGCCAATGCGCGGCACCGCCATGGCGCCGAAGTTTTGCCCGGCCCAGGGCTGCGAAGCACGGACCCAGCAGGAGCTGTGCTGGTTGCGCTGGCCGCGTCTATCCCAGTGGAACTGCACTTTGACCCGGCCGTACTGGTCGCTGTAGATCTCCTCACCCTGCGGGCCGACCACCACGGCGGTCTGCGGGCCTTGCACAAAGGGGCGCGGGGTGTAGCGGGTGGGGCGGAAGGGCAGGCTGCTGGGCAGGGCTTCGATCTGGCACAAACAGACCCAGTCGCCAGCACCCGATTCGTAGGAGGCTTCCGACCAGCTGAGGTGGGCGCTGGTGACCAGGTATTCGCGGTTCTGGTCGCCGCGCGGGTGATCGCTGAGGGTAAACAAGGCGCCTACCGGCAGGCCCCGGACATTGCCCTGGCCGCGGACGGTTTCCTGGCGGGCCTGCATGGCATCGAGCTGGACCCGCACATAGTGCTCGCCGACAGCCGGGTTGTCGTATTCGCCGGGGTAGTCGAACACCTCATGGCGGGCTTCGCCATGCTCGCGGGCAACGCGGGAGCGGACGGTGAGGTCGGCGCGGGGTTTCTGGAAATCGTAGTCGGTGAGGACATAGTCCACCGGCTGGACGGACTTGGTGTAGTTCCAGTGTTCGAGGTGTTCGCGGTCCGAGGTCATGCCGCCATCACCACCACCCTGTTCAAAGGGGA
>NZ_JAUFPU010000002.1 GCF_030409555.1 Chitinimonas viridis | reverse complement strand
GGCGACGGCAAGGTCATCGACCGGGGCTTTACCGGCCACGAGATGCTGGACGAGCTGGACTTGGTGCACATGAACGGGCGTATCTACGACCCGCTGGTGGCGCGCTTCCTGTCGGCGGACCCGTTGATCCAGGATCCGGAGCATAGCCAGAGCTACAACCGCTATACGTATGTGTGGAACAATCCGACGAATATGACGGATCCGACGGGGTTTGAGGCGGGAGCTGTGCAGCTGCCTATTACGGCTACCATCGTATACTATGGCAACTCGGTGGCCGCCATGGGAGCACGTGCTCGACCCATCGCCTCGAAGGCGGCGGGGAATCTGCTGAATGTGGCGCGTAGTGCGGTGGGGCGGTTGTTCATCTCCAACCAGGTGGGCGCGCTGATCCTAGTGACCTCGCTGCAACCGGCAGCATTCAGTGATTGTCCGCCAGGTGACATGTGCGCGTTTGATCCTGAGACGGGTGAAACGACACCTCAGGGCTGGCATAAGTTAAAGCTTGCTATGGCCAATAAGGCTGATGAGAATAGTTCGAGCGGTACAAGTGGGACAAGCAGTGGTGATAAGCCTAGCTTGCTGGATCCAGAAGCTGAGGAGCATGTATTGCATGGGGATGCAGAAGGTGGTGGGCATCTTTCTGGTACTGGCAAGCCGGGTAAGAGTGAGTTTCCGCCAACTTGGTCAGGAGAAAAGATCACGGGCGAAATTTCAGATGTGGCAACAGATCCGAACTCGGTAGCTAAGCCAGGGCGAGATGATACGACTGTTATTCAAGGCACTAGGGATGCTGTGAAAATCCAGGTCATTGTTGATAACAAAACAGGTCGCATCATAACTGGTTACCCTATGAAGGGTCCTGGTGTTTATCAGAACCCAAAGAAGTGAGGAATAGCACCTTGGACTATGATTCTATTGAATTGGATTTCGCACATTTATTAACTGCCATGCAGCCCATGCTGTCTGCGTCGGAATGCGATGAGGTTCGTGAATACGTAGATGTAGGAGAGTATGGCCTAGCTCTTCGAACCGCGGTTGCGATTTACGTAGAGGAGTCCAAAGTGGCTACGGCTGAAGTAAGGGAGTTGATATCTAGGCTAGCGAAAAAAATGGGCCAAGATGCTGAGGTTTTGCTTAAGCGCCTTGGGTAAATGGTATCTATTTGGCCCATTCTATCGAATTGAGCAAACTCAAGCTGAAGTCGGCAATTCTGAAATCTGGGATGCTTTGGTGCCCCGTCCGCTCGTCCGCAACAGCTAGGGCAACCATAGCAAGGGAGCTTTTCGCTAAAAGCCCGTCACTTTTCAGGCCACCAGACCGACAGCTTGTCAGCGCCAGCCGTGCGATAGCTGCCGGATTGCTTAAATTTTGTGCAATTCGGCAGGGCTGGACGCGTTCGTTCCCGGACAGCTTTCCGTTGCCTGTGCTGCTTCCAACGGCTGTGGTGCTCTACCTGCGCAAATAGACGCCTGCCAGCAAGCCATCCCAAGCCTGGAACAGATATGTCCCATTGGGTATCTGCTGGTAGGGATCTATCCCTTGCCAGGCTTCGAGTGGCGTACGTCCGTTCAAATGCTGATGGGGCCGTATCGCGTTATACCAGAACGTAAACTCGGCCATGGCTTGCTGCAATCCCACCAGATCGGCAACCCTAAGCTAATTCAGCTTGCCTAATCCGACGAATTTGACGGATCCGACGGGGTTTGAGGCGGGAGCTGTGCAGCTGCCTATTACGGCTACCATCGTATACTATGGCAATTCGGTGGCCGCCATGGGAGCACGTGCTCGACCCATCGCCTCGAAGGCGGCGGGGAATCTGCTGAATGTGGCGCGTAGTGCGGTGTGGCGGTTGTTCATCTCCAACCAGGTGGGCGCGCTGATCCTTGTTACCTCTATGCAGCCGGGTTCGTTCAGTGATTGTCCGCTAGGCGACATGTGCGCGTTTGATCCGGAGACGGGTGAAACAACGCCTCAGGGCTGGCATAAGTTAAAGCTTGCTATGGCCAATGAGGCTGCGCAGGAGGATGATAAAATAGCTTGAGCGGTACTGGGACAAACAGTGCAAGCTTGCCGCCGGGTGGGCCGGATGGTGATCCTGATGACGATGATGGCAAGAGTAAGGAAACGGTACGATTTGGTAAGGATGCGAACCAGGAGTATCACACCTTCCTGCACATTGAAAAAGCTGGCCTTGACCGTAGCGCCGTACAAGATGCAATTAAGGGTGATTTATCCAAGGTTGGTAACTCTTTGAAAGAAGGGCTGTACAACGGACGGGTCAATGTCAATGGAACACAAGTTGACTATGCTGCTTATAAATTTTCTGATGGGACGATCAATGTTGGACGCATCACGCCACCACGCTAGATTATTGCGCTCTGAAGAGCTGGTGCTGTTGGCCGCTATGCTTCATATGCCATTAGAGGCCATTAAGACGAATGTTGTCGAAGATATAGCTGATGGCGGTATGGGGAGCATACGGTTTGTGCATGAATCGAGTATGCCTCGCTTGTTTGGAAGTACAGTTGTCGAAGCAGAATACATTGATTCAGATGGAATAGTCGTTAGTATTACGGTGAGTCTTGATAACCAAGGTGACCTTTACGAAGTCGATTTTTGGAAAGTGGACTTCTCACCGCTGCTCAAGTACCCACTGCCGCAACAGCTACGACTGAAGACCGGTGACTGAGATGGGCTTTGTTGCACAACTCCACGCACCTGAGCCCAGTCGATAAACTACGGCCATGTCCAAGCCCTCTCCTGCCAAGTATAGAACCACCAACTGGCGCAACTACAACGCCGCCCTCAAGGCTCGGGGATCACTGTTGATCTGGCTCGATCCAGCCATGCAGTGGTATGCGCCGGCCTGTGGAAAACCCGGTCGCCAGCCCACTTTTTCTAATGCCGCCATCCAGTTCTGCCTGTCAATCAAGGTGCTGTTCGGCCTGGCATTGCGGCAGGCCATCGGCTTGGTCGAAAGCCTGATCAAGCTGGCTGGGCTGAATTGGCAAGAGCCGGACTACAGCACGCTCAGCCGGCGCCAGAAGAGGCTGACGGTACAGATTCCGGCCCGGCGCAGCACAGCTGGGCTGCATTTGCTGATCGACAGCACCGGTATTCAGTTCCTCGGCGAAGGCGAGTGGAAACGCAAGAAATATGGCGCGGAATACCGCAGGCAATGGCGCAAGGTACATCTGGGCATAGACGCTGAAACCCTGGAAATCCGCGCCATTGAAGTCACGGGGAACGGCATCGGCGACGCACCGGTGCTGCCAGACTTGCTGGGGCAGATTCCGGCTGAAGAGGACATCGCCAGCGTGTGTACCGATGGCGCTTACGACACCAAGGAGTGCCATCGCGCGATTGCCGAACGGGGCGCCGAGGCGATCATCCCTGTGCGCAAGAACGGCCGGGCTTGGAAGGTAAATCAAGCTGGCGCCGCAGTGCGCAACGAAGCATTGCGCGCGATGCGTCGGCTGGGGCCGGCGATCTGGAAACGCTGGAGCGGTTACCACCGTCGGAGTTTGGTCGAAGCCAAGATGTGGTGCTTCAAGTTACTGGGTGAGCGGGTGAAGGCGCGCACCTTCGAGAGGCAAGTGGCGGAGTTGCAGATTCGCGCCGCACTGTTGAACCGTTTTACCCAACTGGGCACGCCGCAGACGGTGCGTGTGGCATAAATCCGTCCGGGGTTTGGGGAGACTCAACCTTCAGCTGCGATGTGCAACAAAGCCTATTGAATGGATATGGCTTAGCTACCTATTTCTCCGTCCCAGCCGTTCTTATCAATGCTCACTCAGGAACTCTTCAAGCGCCAGCCGCAGGAAATTAAACTGCTGACCCGCCAAGTTCTGGTAAAGCGCCCAATATATTTGCCTGAAGCCTCGCGGCAAACTGGTCTCATCAGGGCGTTCTCGCAAGATGTGAAGCAGCTTATGCAAGCCCCGAGGCCAATCCTCTAGCACAGCAGCACACCTCTTGAAGATCGGCCCCGCGACTGCCATGTCATGCGCGTTGGCCAACTGCCCAGGCCGTTTGGGCCGGTTGTCGGCGGCAAAAGACCCGAGGTAACGGATTAGGCGCAACCAATCGACCGTATTCATTATAGCAAAGCACGCTGGCGTCTCGTTACGTTGGTTGGATAACGCATTTTCCAGAAAGTATCCCAACCACACTAGCGCGTCATCCGCCCTAGTCGCTAAGGCATCTGCAAGGCGCCCCCCACAGGGACATCGACCGACCCCAATCCAAACGAATTGAACCGGCCGACCGCAGTCCGGACAACAGTCCACCAGCATGACGCGATGGGTCGGACAGACAGCAAACAACTTGATCCCCCACGCAGCACGGTGGATACCATCCACCGCTAAGCAGTATGGACACCAACGTAGCCTTAGACCGTTCAGATCGGCGGGTGCCATGTCCTGTGCCGCGATGAATCGTTGACGCGTCGGGAGCCAACTCATTGGTGAGTCAGTCATCGTGATATCAAGTCCAAGCAATGCCAAGGACTCTCGGATGGAGCGATACCTCGGAAACCAACGCCCCAAGGGCAGGGGTGGTACATAGCCATTGGCAAGCATGGCCCTGGCAACGTACCCAGCCAGGGCTTCGCCAGTAGCCGGGCGTGGCCGAATCGGGATTGCAAAGGATGCCGTTGCTGCAACTCCCTCCGAAACTGCCCCGCCCTTATCTAGTTCAGCGTCCATAGCGGTCGATCTGCCGTATAGAATTCCGTAGTCCCCCGGCCGAAAGCAGATGCTTGGTCTGCCAAGGGAGCGACATCCTGCCGACGAACAACGATGCCTGTCTGGCCGTAACCGAGCGCCGGAATGCCATGCGATCGGGCAAACAGCTGCAAATAACCCACGATATCCTCATGTCTTCGGAAGCAACCGGGTGGAGCGACAATTGCCAGGTTATCCAGTACCGGCAAAGCCGCGTGACCATGGCCGTCAGTAAAACGATCTACCTGCAGACAATGCTCGGCTGCAATTTGTCGAAGCTGCTGCAACATCTCGTGCGCTGCGGTCAGTACCTTGTTTTGCAAGAGCCAGCCCGCCACTTGGTGTACCCGAAGCAGGAATGGTGACCAGCCCCAACGGTTTGACGATCCGGAGGTATGTGTCATCTCCGCCTCCTGGCACAGCAACGTGACCAGGCTTCCAGACTCAGCACTCAGCCAGCCGACTACTTCCGGGTAATGTTCCTCGGCCACCGCAATGGCGTCCGCGATACCTGCAACAGGCTTGATCCGCTGGCGTCGATGACGAACCTCTTGATGCAGGAAGGCCAGGGCTGCGATCAGGGCATAGACAGCGGCCGGACCACCCTCTATGGGAATGGTTGTACGACGAGCTACAGGGTAACCTTCTGGCAGCCACATTGCTGCCGATGCCGCCAGCACCTCGGCCATCTGGTTTCTCGCACGCGACCATATGCTACATGCCAGTCGATTGACGTTCCTGCCGACATTCTGCCGCGACGCGAGCCAGAGTACATGCTGAGGGCAGCGGTCGAACCCTCTCAGATCCCATAAGGCTGGCCTGAATCCAAAGTCATTGATGCACCTTGGACACGCCAAGTCCGGTTTGTAACGGAGGTCGATCAGTTGCCCCGATACCGGATCGGTGCGAAACACCAGCCAGCACGCCAGCGCTGACTGGTAACCTTCGACACCCATGGTGCTTAATAGTTGGTCTGCCAGTGCCCTTACCACCAGAGTATCTGTTGCAGCGTAGATCGTCCGTAGTGCGCTGACGACATCTCCAGAAACAGGCTGGGCATTCACCTCATGCAATCGCAACACATACCCCGCAAAGCTCTCGCCCTGATGCCAAGCCGGCCGTACAGGCAGACGATGCAGTCTCATGCGGCCTCCCTCCGATGACTGCCTCCTTTGCCGACTTCCGGACCAAATGGCTCACCAGGACGATCCAGCTTGCGGAAATCAAATTCAGCGGAAAATGGGTTTAGGCGCGCCGGCGAAGCTGACCAGACTCGGCTAAGGAAGGCCTTCGCTAAGTCATCAAGTGTTATCACCAGGCTGCCAGGTTCCTGACGTGTAACCAGCACCCCCAGCATCAGCTCATGCAGGTAGCCTACCCGCCCCATAGAGGCGTACCACAGACGCTCAGCCCACTCACTCCATGCTCCGCCAGCGAAATCCAGATCAACACCAGCGGCCTCAGCAAACCCACTGAACAGGCGGAAGCAGGCCTCCCAACCTTCAACGCCATCACTAGGAGGGGGCCCCATCTGCATGACCTCGGTGAAACGACGCCGCAGCTGATCGTTGACTCCCAGCAGTTCAGCCAATCGGGGTAGTCCGAACAGAACCACCGGTATACCCAGGGCATCAGCCAGCGCTTTTACCCAATCGCCGGCGAGAAACCTAGACTGGTATTTGCCCCGGTCATACAAATGCTGTGCCTCATCTAGCAATAGCATCTGCACTCTGCAACCACGCATCAGAACTTTGATGCGGTAGGCCTTGCCGGCGGTCGTACCATTGAAGGGGCTGGGGTCCCCCAGCCCTTCGAGGATCGCCGACGCGATTGCACCTATGGTGCCGGAAGGCGGTACCGATGCGTAGACTATTGGCCTGACATCACACTCCTGAGTGCGCTGTAGCGGGTGTGCTCGTAACAGTGCAGCCGCGAGGGTACTTTTGCCGACACCGGTCTCACCGGCGATCACCAGATTTTGCACCAGCCCAATGCGTCGGTATGCCTCCAATACCGAATTGATCCGCGAAAACGTGATTTGGAGTGCAGGGAACAACAGCGGCGATGCAGCGATCCCACGAAAGGCGCGAAGGCGACTCATGTGGTCCATGCTACTCATGGCTGCCCCTCTTCAAGCCGAGGATACGCGGTCGGAATTGGTCGGTTGCTTTGGGGCGAGGGGCGGGGTGATGGTGTGCTGGGCGCGGACTCGTTGACCTTTATCTCACGTTTTGGACTATTACTGGTCTTGCCGTGGATGGCAGCGGCCCGTCGGCGATCACGCTGTCTTCGACTACTCATCAGCGCGGCGATGCTGTCTGCCAACTGTATCTTGGCCTCATGCAATGCCTCGAGATCCTGGGACGCACGGCCATTTTCCAATACCAGTTTGCGGATGAGTCGATGCTGCAGCAGCGTGAGCCCATTGGCGTAGGCGGGATCAACAGCATGAACTTCGACAGGGTCGGACTCATCAGGCGCCCAAACTTGGATCGATCCGAGATCGGCGGCATCGAACGCGACCTTGAGCCTTACTTTTTCCCCGTAGCGATTGAGTATCGGCTGCAGAGCGGGTCCGTTGTAATGCAATCCATTCAGTTCAATACCAGGTCTGCGCAACGATCGTTGTGCTACCTGCCCGATTCGGCGCTGTAGCAACTGAAGATCGGGTGGCAGGGTCAGAATGCGCCGGGACAGGCCTTCATGCCATTTTGCCCAGGGCGTAGTCCCCAATCCACGATGCAGGGTCTGGGCATAAATGTCGATCAGCCATTTCTCCAAAACCTGGACGAGCTCGGAGAGGGTCAATAGCGCGTGTTTTTGGGGGTCGTAGTCATTTCGATCAGCCAATCGAGCGAAGCTGGTGCCCGGCATCTGGTGGGAAAAACTGTAGTTCAGCGTCTTCAAAAAGCGCTCAATGGCACCCTTGAATCGAGGGGTTCGCTTTGGACAGTATTGCAATCGAATACCAAGATCAAACGCAACTGACTCCAGATCATTGCCGTGAAATTCCAGGCCGTTGTCGAGCACCATGCTGTCCATCACTCCGTAGCAAGACCACGCATGCTCTATCCTCAAGCCTGGCACCGTGATCGCCGGTGGGCGCTTGGGTAATATCGCGTGACGCAGGGCAGACAGCACTGCATGCGCCGATGTACCACCAAAATTTAGGTAGTACCCTAATGGGTGCCGGCTATAGTGATCCAGCACTACCGTCAGGATAGGACGGCCCAGGGGAAGCGATGTTTTGTCGTCGATGGTGAACATATCGAGAGGTGTGTGATCAACCTCCACCCGTTCCAAGATGTTAGTAGTGACGGCTCCTTTCATGACAATATTGAGCCGCCGATTAGCTGCCACCTCCCCCTCCTTCAGGCAGATGCGGTCATATATTTCAACCTCGGCCAGCAGGCGATAGCACGTGCGCGGACTGGGGGTCGGCAGTTGATCGAATTCGGAACGCAGCCTGTTGCACTGTCGGATCTTGCCCTTCCAGCGCACATAGATGTCCGCTCCAGTCGCCGCCGGGCTTTGCATGTATGCATCTTCAATGGCAGTCTTAAGCAAACTCAATACTTCATCGGATTGCCTGGTGTGCTTCCCACCGCGTCGATCAAATCGAGGAATCAGGCTACGCGGGTCGTGGGTCGAGCTAAGGCGCAACCACCAGCGATAGATACTGGTGGGACTAGGTGGAGTTGAGTCATCAAGCTCGGCTGCGATCACAGAAATAATGGGTTCTAGGTAAGCCGCCGTGAAGTTCGGTGCGCCGTAATCCTCCAGCCTTTGTAGATAGTGCAGTCGGCGTTTAACTTCACGCTGCACCGATGGCTTCAGATCCGATAACGGCCGGCCAAAGATCGCGACGTCAAATCGCTTGGCTCTGGCAGGTAGCTCCCCTTGACGCAAGGTTCCAGCTGAATAGGCGGATAGTAGTTCCTCGGACGCCACCAATTGCATCACACCATCCTGTTCGCGGAGCAGAAGCGCTTGTCCGTGCTCGTTCAACTGTTGGATACGAAACCTGCCACCATGCCATTCAAAATCCATGTTGCGGCGCAATGCGAAACCATTCATGTTCGTTCTCCTGAATAGGGAATAGCGGGGTGTCAGATTGCAAATGCAGGGACAGATTGAAGTGCAACAACCCGTAAACCAACGCACCGAATATGTCGGTGCCGAGGTTTTTCAAGCGGCGCTGTAGTTCGGCAAAGGCCAGGGGCTGGTCTCCCATTGCCTGACGCAGGGCGTTACGATAGGAAGCGGCCGTAGGAACATGCCTCGGCAGGCCATGCCAGATGATTTTGAGTGAGGCGAGCCGTGGCTGTAATCGCAGGATGCGATCGTCCAGAACCGTGAACGGTGTACCCATCTCGTCGAAGTGGCGGGAGACCGCTGCCAGCTTGGCAGCGATGTCGGGCCGGTTCAGACTGTGCTGCGGCTTGATCTCCACCATAACCGTCCGGCCATTGACCAGGGTCAACTCGAAATCCGGCGTATATCGCCGCTGCTGTCCGCAGTCCAGGTAGCGAATAGTGATGGGTTGCTCCCGATAGGAAACAATCAGTGGCGAGGTCTCGAAAAGGTAAATCGCATCAAGTTCGAGCAATCCCTCGTGATGCACCATGCGGCGGTTTTTGCGGCTGGGGAATTTGCCGCGGACGATACCGCCGGTATACCGAACTACCTCGCGTGCTCGGTGCGCTGCACCACCATCGGGTGCAGAACCGCGCCACAAACCCTGCCAAAAATGAATCTCAGGCATATAGCTCTCCCTGCCCATGCTGCACCAGGAAGGGCGCCAACACACGGGCAACGTTAAGTCACGGAAATTGTGAGGAAAGGAAGGGCTTGCCGTTCGGCAGGAGAGGGAGCGATACTACAAGCGCGACCAAGTAGTGGCTTCGGCTACTGCGCGAACGGGGCAGGCCTTCCAGGTTTGTCCCGTTTGTTTTTCTACATGTTGTGCTCCTCAGTAATTAGGCCGTCTCTCGGTATAGCTGCACTGGCAGCCGCTTTGCGTCGATCTTCAGAATCATGCTGATAGCTGCAACCTGCTCGCAGGTCAGTTCACCCATTCGACGAATCAGGGCGTGGGCTATTTGGTACTCATCCACGCTGGCGTCTATCGGAATCTCCAGATTCCTCCGAGACAGGTTCGCAACCTCCACGAATGCCGCATATTCGCTCTGATCCAATGCCATCGCTTTGGCCATGCGCGCGAGCTGCTGCTCAGACGGTGGCTCTTTGCGACCCGTTTCCAACGCGCAAAGATAGGATGTGCCGATCCCCAACAGGTTAGCTAAGTCCTTCTGGCGCAAACCGCGGCTGCGACGGAGCTGGAAGAGATGGTCGGCAAACGGTGACATGGTGTTGAACCTACAACATGGTCAGTGGCTAGAAATCAGGCCGAGTAGTTCACCTGGATTTCGAGATTTTTCCCCCCAATGGCCGCTGAGCGCAAGCCAATAGAAAAGCGGGCATAACCCGCTTCGGAAGGTGACCGAACGCACGCCAGTAGAGGCAAGTCCTCCAAAACCTCGACATTACAAGGACTTTGAGCGTAATAGGAAAATCTGACATTCAGCGCAGCTTGATCAAAGTAATCAAATCGCACGCGCGACTCGTGCAGGTTGATCAATCACAGCTCAAAGGATTATTTTCAATACTGTTGTGAGGATCAGACTGAGTTTGTCTGCGCTTACCACCCTGATGCGTAGCTAATGGTTTGCGACAGGAGTTCATCACCCCACATTGCCCGCAGCAGAACGCTGGTGGAGAGGGGGATCCGGACGCTGAAGGAACAGTGTGTGCATCGCTACCGGTTCGAGACCTTGCTGCATGCCAGCCGGGTGATCGCGGACTGGATACAGTTTTAAAACCATAGAAGGCTGCACCAGGCACTGAAGATGAAGACTCCAGCGGCAACCTACGCATTATGGGGCTACAAGGTGTGGCGACAGCTGAAGCGCGAAGGTGGGGTGGTGGCGCGCTGCACGGTTGAGCGGTGTGACCCGTGTGACCCGTGTGACCCGTGGCAAGGTGGTCCGCACTACGGTGCCGGAAACCAAGACACCCTGCCCGCAGGATCGGGTGAATCGCCAGTTCAAGGCGGCTCGCCCCAATCAGCTCAGCATCGGCATAATTGGGATGGCTTGCCGGCTACTGAAGGAGCGATCGTCCTGGTGGCGCAAAAAAACAACAAAGTTGTTGCCTGATCAAACAGCTTCGCTGTCGTTTAGTGAACAGCGTGGCTTGGAGGTGCGGGCTTTTTCAACAACTGTGTCACAGACTTTTCAGTAACTTGGCACGGATTTCACTAACTGTGTCATCCGACAAGTATGCAGGCAAACGCTTCCAGCTGCTGTCTATCGAGGTTCATCAGTTTTTCTAATGATCTCTTCAATGTCTTGATAATAAGTGATGCTGGCCGACTTGCGGCCTAGGCTTTGTCTTCCCACCTCTGCAGAGAGGCTGCAGGGGGGCAAGACAAGGAAACAGGTATGGCTTTTCTGCCACGTGAGTTTGTGGTGCCGGCAACGCTGGTCACCGAGCGCTGGAAGATGCGCAGCATCAACATCAACGATGTGGTGAAGGATTTCGATGCGGTAATGAGCAGCCGTGAACATCTGCGCGCCCGCTTTGGCGATATCTGGGGCTGGCCCAGTGATGACTGGACGCTGGAGCAGAACCTGGTGCACCTGGGCTGGCACCAGCATGAGTTCGTGCTGCGGTCCTCATTCGACTATGCGGTGATGAGTCTGGACGACAGCCGCTTGCTGGGCTGCGTGTATGTGGATCCGCCGTATGGTGGGGCGTCTGGCATAGAGGCCGAGGTCTGGTTCTGGGGCCGCCAGAGCGAGCTGGCTAGTGGCCTGGAGGGGCATATGGAGACGGTGCTGCGATCCTGGTTGGCCAGCCACTGGCCATTCAAGCGGGTGCTGTTTCAGGGACAGGCGCTGGATGTCTAGCCAGCGCCGCGCTACACCACCGTCAGATGGTTGTCCCAGTGGTGGGGGTAGCGCTGGCTGGCCTGTACCGTCAGTTTGCCCGGAACAAGCTGCCAGAGCTCGCCCTGCTCGCCACTTGCCAGCCAGCGGTCAGGCAGGGCGGCCGCGCCGAACACCCTGGGCAGGCTCAGCTGGGCCGTGGCCTGGCCTTCGCTGCTCCATTCGGTCAGCAGGTTGCCCGTGGGGCAAGGCATGAGGAAGCGATTGCCCAGGGCAGCCAGGCTGGCGGCGTAGCCGCGCATGGCCTGAGCCAGTTCGGGCGGCGTGCTGGCATAGGCAAACTGGCCATCGCGCAGGATGGCCAGCATGGGGGACGTATTGCTGCTCTCGTTCTGCAGCGCAGTGCCCACCGCGCCATCGGCCGTTACGGCCAGGTGGCGGATCGAGAGCTTGCTGTCGGGTAGCCGGTACTCTTGCAGCAGTCCGCCATCGCGGCTGTCTATCAGCACCAGTGAGGGATCCATGCGGTCGATATTACGCTTGTAGCGTCCCGTCTCGGGCAGGGTGAGTATGCCGCCGTTGGCTACCACCAGGGTATGTGGGTTCAGCCAGAGGATTTCATGCGGGCCGACACCATGGCTGGGGCGGTCTTCCAGGCGTTTGAAGCTGCGGGCATCCCGGATCGCCAAGCGGCCGGCGCCGGTGTTCTCGTCGGTCTCGGCGGTGATCAGATACCGCCCGTCCTGGCTGAAGACGGCATGGCCCACCAGGTTGCGTTCATCTTCCAGTGCAAACTGCTTGAGCAGCTTGCCACGGCGCCAGTCTATCCGTGCCAGGTAGTAGCCAGGCCGGCGGGCCACCACGATGGCTTCGCCATAGCGCTGCGGGTCGGGCACCAGTACATGGCCGCGTGCTGGCAATGGGGCACTGGCATGCTCCAGGGTACCGGCGCACCATTGCTCATCGCCGTCCCAGCCGGCGGACAGTACGACGGGCTGGCGTTGCCGGCCGGCCGCCAGCAGGGGCAGGGTGGCAAGCGTCAGGCCAGCGCCGAGTAGCTGGCGGCGGCTTAGGCGCATGTTGGTTGCCTTGGGAGCATGGCAAGCGCTGGCAAGCCGGGATTGTCGCGATAGGGCTCAAGCATGGCTTGCAGGTGCGCCGCGCAGTGGGTGCAAGCGGCGGACGTCACGGCTAGTCACCGTCGCTGTCCTTGAAGCCTATAGTCACGCCTACCGCGTCAGCCACCTGCAATTCGATGATGCCTTGCAGCTTCTTGATGCTATCGAGAAAGGGCTGGGCACTGGCAGGCTTGGCGGCTGCGCTGGCGGCCATGTCGGCAGGCAGCTTGGCCAGGTGTTCGCGGGCGATGGCAAATTCTTCGCGCAGGTGCTGGGCCAGCAGGGGTTTTTCTACTGCCAGACGGTCGACAAAGCTGGGTGCCTGGCGATTATCAAGGAACAGCTGTTCCAGCGCATTGAGCGTGGCTGCCATGCCGGCATGGGTGCCGTGACTGCGCCAGGCATCGAAAATCTGCCGGGTGGGTTTCTGGGTCAGCTTGGGGCTGCCCAGGCGGCCAACCTTCTTGTCACGCAGTGCTTCCACGCTGCCGGCGATCAGGTTGACGGCCTCCTCAAAGGCCTGGCGGCCTGCGTCGGCATCCAGCGCAGTACTGCTATAGCCTTGCCAGTCCTGCTGCAAGGACTGGGCCTCGGTTGCGACATCGGCCGCCAGTGCCTGGGCGTACTGGCAGCGTTGGCGGAAATGCAGGCGGCCCAGCTGCGCGCTGGCCCGGTCATCACCCCACAGCAGGTATTCCAACGCAGGCAGGCCCTGTGCATTAGCGCCCACACTATCGGCGATGGGGGCATCGCGTTCCACCAGTCGCACGGCTTCTTCCACCTTCTGCGGCTTTACTGGCCAGGCGTCTATCTGCCAGGCGGTACGGCGGCTCAGGGCCGGCCCCATGGGCAGCGCCTCCACGGCACGCCAGGCCACATAGGTTTGCAGCCAGGCCTGGCGGGCGGCCCGTATCTCGCTATTGCCCAGGCGCTTGCACAGTGCGTCCACGCTGTCTTTCAGCACCAGGCTGCTGGCTCGCAGCGTCTGTACCCGGCCCAACTGCTGGCTTTGCCACCCCTTCACCACGGCAGTGGCATCCAGCCCCTCGGCATGGACGTTGAGCAGTGAGCCGCAGGCGAGGGCAATCAGGGCAGGGCGTAGCAACATGCGCGGTATTCCTGGTAAGGATGAAGCAAGGTATTGGCAGGGCAGGCCCGGGGTACGCGCCGCCCTTGAAAAGCTACAGTGACTGCAGGAAGTGGGTTAAGTTCTCGCGATCGGCGCGGCTGAGCTTGAGTACGTGCTGCTTGCTGCCTTCGGCTTCGCCACCATGCCACAGCACCGCCTCCATCAGGTTGCGGGCGCGGCCATCGTGCAGGTAGCGGCTGTGCTTGTTGACCGTAGGTACCAGTCCCAGGCCCCATAGCGGTGGTGTTTTCCAGTCGCGGCCGCCGGCGGCAAAGTCAGGTCGGCCATCGGCCAGCCCCTCGCCCATATCGTGCAGCAACAGGTCGGTATAGGGATAGATGGTTTGCTGGCCCAGCTGCGGCACCGCCTTGAAACTGCCGGTAGTGTAGCTGGGTACATGGCAGCTAGCGCATTGGGCCTGGTGGAAGACTTCACGGCCACGGCGTACCTTGGGGTCGTCCTGATGGCGGGCAGCCGGCACGGCCAGGGTACGGCTGTAGAAGATGACAGACTCCATCAGGTGATCAGCGATCTCCAGCTTGCCGCCGCTGGGGGCCTTGCGGCAGTCGGTCTGTGCCTTGGTGCATTCCTCATGGGGGAAGCGGCGTGAGGTGATGCCGATGTCGCCCAGAAAGGCGCCTGCGCTCTGGTGTGCCACGCTGCCGGTATTGGCCTTCCAGCCGTACCGGCCTATCACCATCTTGCCGGCATAAGCGTCCCAGACCCGGTTGGGTCTGCCCTTGATATCGCCACCCATGGCGGCCTGTCGCTGGGCATTGGCCAGGATATCGCTCTCCTTGATGGCCTCCAGCAAGCCCAGGCCTATCATCTGCGGTGCAATGCGGGGGGACAGCATGGTCTGGGGGTGCATGGCGCCATAAGCCAGCTCGGTCAGCTGATAGCTAGGCTTGATCAGGCTATAGCGTTCACCATCGGCAAACTGGCCGCTGATCTCCTGGTAGCGGATCTGTACCTGGCCCTCGGGTTTGACATCGGGGATGGCATCGTTGTTGAACTGGCCGCCGTAGATCGGTTCGCCCACGGGGCCGCCATGCGCGTCTGTGCCGGGTATGGACAGGCGTATCAGCAGGGCCAGCGGCTGTTCGGTCTGCAAGCCGTTCTCGAAGCTGGGCGGGGCGCCGCGGCCGTCCAGCGCATGGCAGGCACCGCAGGAGCGGGCAATGAAATGGGGGCCCAGGCCGTCACGTGCCGTCGTGGACGCGGGCGCCTCTACCCAGTTCTTTTTGAAGAAGGAGTTGCCGATGACAAAGGTTGTCCGCTGCTGGTCATTGAGATTGGCAGCGGGCAGGGAGAAGGCATTCTGGCCGGCATCGATGGTGGTGGTCTTACCGCCAGGCAGAGCCTCGTCCGGGCTATAGGGCGGAACCAGGGCCACACCGGTGGCGAGCACAGTGCCGGTCAGTATCAGGGGAAGCAGCAGTTTCATATCGGGCCGGAAAACGACAAAGAGGGCATGGCCGCCGTGCGGTCATGCCCCCAGGGTGGGCGACCCCCCAGGGTAAGGGGGACGGGAATTATACGTTGGTATTGAGGTTCTTGATGCCCAGGCTCTTGGCGGCACTGACGATGCCCTTGGCCTGCTTGCGCAGCGCGTCGATCACTGCGCGAACGCGCTGCCGACCGGGGGCGGTGTTCTTGCCGACGATCTCCTGATCGAACGGTGCCTTGATCTCGCCTGCGAGCTTGACCGAAGCGGCAATGTCGGCGCTGGTCTTGTCAGCCAGCTTGGCATCCTTGGCAGCGACCAGTGCGCGCAGCGAGGGGCCAGCCAGCACAGTGCCATCGGCACGCTTGTAGCTGCCTTCCCAGACGTTCTGAATGCCTTGGGCATTGGTCACCACATCGCGGTGGGTATTGTCGGCAAAGCAGCTGTGCTCGTCTTCCTGTGCCTTGGAGGCCAATGCCACTTCCATGCGCTCGCCAGCCAGCTCGCCGTGCGAGAGGGTGCCGATACCGGTCAGCATCTTTTGGATAGCAGCCGGGTCGGCCACGAACTTGGCGCGGAAGTTGGCAGCATTGGGTGCCCATTCGCGGCTGATGCTGGCCAGGTCGTCAACCAGCAGGTCGCTGACGATCTTCAGGTAAGCACGGCGGCGATCAGCATTGGGGGCCTTGCCGTCCACAAAGTCGGTAAAAGGACGCGCGCCTGGGCCGTCCTTGGACAGATCCTGGCCCCACAGCAGGAACTCGATGGCATGCCAGCCGGTGCTGATGTTCTCTTCGCCGCCCTTCTCATTAAGGCCTATCAGTGCCTCGCGGCTCAGCTTGGCCTTGGCGTTGTTGACCACGCCTGCCTTGGGCTTGCCCTTGACATAGTCGACATAGGCCTCGTCCATGGGCCAGGCGTTGATCTGGCCTTCGGGGCCATTGTCGCCATCGATGGGGCCGCCATAGAAGCGGAAGGCCTCGGTCTGGCCATACCATTCGCGGGCGGCCAACCAGCTCTGCCGAGCTTTGTTCAGGCCTTCCTCAGAAGGGGCGGCCAGAAAGGCGTCGATGCTGGCTTGCAACTGCTTGGCGCCGGCCAGGCTGTCTTCGTAACCTGCGTGCACCAGAGTGGCGTAGTGGTTGGCCACGGAAGCGGACGTAACAGGCTCGGCTGCCTGGGCAAACAAGCTGGTGGCCAGGGCGGCGGCGATCAGACAGGGGCGGAACAGCGACATGACGAGCTTCCTCTTGGAGGGGATGGCGTTATACGAAACCATAATGCTAACGGTAATGGGAATTGTTATCAACCTTGCCAGTTGACGCTGCACGCTTTGTTGGCTTTTGGTGCGGGTGGGCGCCCCCGGCAGTACGTGGTCGGGTTGGCTGGTTTTCCTACAGCAGGGTGTACAGGCGGGCCATGGCGGCGCACAGTAAGCCGGCGATGAGGGTGTGGACGCCACGCCTTAGCCAGCCGGGCCGGCTGCTGCCGGCCACGTAATGCACCAGCAATGCACCCAAGGTGGCTGGCGCCAGTTGCCAGCTGGCCTGGGTCAGCCAACAGGGCCAGGCTACGGCCGATACACCAAGCAGCCAGGCAGCTGCCGTCAGCCGCGCGGCCCGGCCTATATAGCCTTGGGCGGGCGAGGCCAGCCCCAGTTGCAGCAGCTCCTCGTCACGTATGCTGTCGGGCTGGCTGACCAGGCGCTGGCAGTTGGCCTGGGCGGCCGGGTAATCCTGGCCGGCGGCAATCAGCAAGCCGGCCAGGCCCAGGGTCGCCTCGCTGGGCGTGAGTACTGCGACTACTTCGGCATGCTGGGCCTGTATGGCGGCGCGTAGCCGGCTGGCCTCGCGCCAGCTTTGCCAGGCAAAGGCGCTGGCACCCAGTAGTGCCAGCATGATCAGCAACAGCTCGCGGCTGGCATTGAGACTGCCCAGCCCCCATAGCGTGCATAGCAGGCAAAGTGCCAGCAGGGCCGCGTCCTCCGCCCGCTTGGCCAGGGGGGGGCGGTAGGGCAGTCGGTAGGGCGCAAGGCCGCTCATGCCGATGGCAGCCAGCCAAGGCAGCAGGCGGCGACCTTGGCCACGGGCCAGCAGCCATGCCAGCAGGCGCACCCAGCGTGGGGCCGTGGCTACAGGCAGGGTGGCGGCGATTTCCAGGTGCCACCATTGTCGCGGCGTGCCGGACGCACTATCTGCCAGTGCAAGGTGCAAGGGGCGGGCATGCTGTGGGGGGAGGCGCATCAGGCGGAACAGCGGGGTGACCGGGCGTGCATGGCAGGGGCGGGCGTCCGCATCCAGGGGGTGATTCATTCGTCCAGGGGGCTGGCGTCGGGATGAGGCGGCGCATCCGTCAGCAGGCGCCAGGCGCCATCAAGCAAGCCTTCAATGGGCTTGAAGCGGGTCTTGTAGGTCATTTTGCGGCATTCTTCTATCCAGTAGCCGAGATAGACATAGGGCAAAGCTAGTTCCTGTGCCAGGCCGACCTGCCACAGCACGTTATAGGTGCCGTAGCTGGCCTGTGGGTCGTCCGGCTCAAAAAAGGTGTAGACCGAGCTGAGGCCATCATTGAGCTTATCTATCAGGCTGACCATCTTCAACTGGCCGTCCAGGCGAAACTCGGCCAGGAAACTGTCCACCTGGCTCTTCAGTATGAAGTTTTCGTACTGCTCCCGATTGTCCTCGTCCATGCCCCCGCCGCTGTGGCGGCTGAGCTGGTAGCGATGGTAGAGGGCGTAGTGCTCGTCGTGGTATTCCAGCGGCAGCATGGTAACGCTGAGATCGCCATGGCGCCGAAGGATCCGGCGTTGCGTGCGGTCGGCAACGAACTCGTTGCTGCGCAGACGTACCGGTACGCAGGCACGACACTGGTCGCACCAGGGGCGATAGGTGAACAGGCCGCTGCGCCGAAAACCGTTGCGCACCAGTTGGCTGTAGATATGGGTATCAATCAGCTCCGCCGGTATGGCCACCTGCGAGCGTGCCATCCGCTCATCCAGATAGCTGCAAGGGTAGGGAGCGGTGGCGTAGAACTGCAGGCGTATCAGTTTGCTGTCGCTGGGATGGCTCATGGCAGGCGCCCTTCGCTGGGTGACTGATGGCGATAATGCCATGCACCGGCTTTTGCCGGCAGGGCCGCCAGCCTGCGCAGTTCGGCCAGAAAATCCACCCGGCCGATCTCGCGCCCACCAAAGCGAGCCAGATGATCGGTCCGCATCTGGCAATCGATCAGGCCATAACCCTGTTGCTGCAACCACTGCACCAGGTGCACAAAGGCCAGTTTGGAGGCATCGGGACGCTGGGTGTACATGGATTCACCGTAGAACATTTTTCCTATGGCCACACCATAGAGCCCGCCCACCAGTTCACCGTCCATCCAACACTCAGCCGAATGTGCCCAGCCCAGCGTATGCAGGCGGCAGTAGGCGTCAATCACTTCGGGCACGATCCAGGTGCCGTCCTGGCCGGGCCGGGCACTACCGGCGCAATGGCTGATCACGGTTCGAAAGGCAGTATCGAAGCGGATTTCGTAGGGCTTGTGGCGCAGGGTCTTGGCCAATGAGCGAGGGATGTGCAGCTCGCTGGGCACCAGTACCATGCGCGGATCGGGACTCCACCAGAGTATGGGCTCACCAGGTGCAAACCAGGGAAATATGCCCTGATGATAGGCGAGCAAAAGGCGATCAGGGCTGAGATCGCCGCCGGCGGCCAGCAGCCCGTTGGGTTCGGTCAGCGCGCTTTCCAATGGCGGAAACGCCAGCGCGCGGCCCAACCAGGGAATCATCGCGCCTTCAGTTTGCCAGCCAGACGGGTCTGGCATTCGGCGCATACACCGTACAGGTACATGGCATGATCCTGTATCAGGAAGTGATGCTGCTCAGCGATGGCGTCCTGGCGCTTTTCGATTTCAGCATCGTAGAACTCCTCGACCTTGCCACATTTGACGCAGACCAGATGGTCATGGTGCCCGCCCTGGTTCAGTTCGAACACGGCCTTGCCGGACTCGAAGTGATGGCGTACCAGCAGGCCTGCCTGCTCGAACTGGGTCAGTACACGATAGACGGTGGCCAAGCCTACGTCGTCCTGTTCATCCAGCAGCAGACGGTAGACGTCTTCGGCGCTCAAATGGCGCTGCTCGCTGGTTTCAAACAGATTGAGGATTTTCAGACGCGGGCCGGTAGCTTTCAGGCCGGCATCCTTGAGGTCACTTGCTTTGCTCATGATCACGTCCAGGATGAATGATTAGGCTATGATACGGCACTTCTTGGGCTGAACGCAGTCTCCTCCGTCTACTATCGATTCCAGTATTCCATCCATGCGTACATTGCTGATCGCCACCTTGCTAGCCTCGCTCACCGCCTGCAGCTACCTGACTCCCTACAAGCTGGACGTGCCGCAAGGCAACGCCATCACCGCAGATCAGGTGGCCAAGCTCAAGCTGGGCATGACGCGCGCGCAGGTGCGCTTTGCCCTGGGTACGCCGCTGCTGGTCGATGCCTTCCACCCCAATCGCTGGGATTACCTCTATTACGATAGCAAGGGCGGCAAAGTGGAACAGAACAAGCGCTACCATGTGCTGTTCGATGGCGACCGGGTGATCGGCATGGGTGGCGACACCTTGCCGGCCCGTGCCAGCGTGGCCGACAAAGCCCCCAAGGATCCGCGCGCCACGGCGGCGCCGGAGGCTGCTGCGCCGGTGGCAAAATGAGCGGCCCCTTGCGCGTTGCCATCGCGGGTACCTCGGGCCGCATGGGCCGGGTATTGATCGAAACCGTGCTGGCGGCTGGTGACTGCCGGTTGACAGTGGCGCTGGATCGGGCCGAGTCAGCCAGCCTGGGCCAGGATGCCGGGCACAATCTGGGCCAGCTTACCGGTGTGGCTATCCGCAGCAATGTGGCCACCGCGCTGCGTGAGGCAGATGTATTGATTGACTTCACCCGCCCCGAAGGCACGCTGGCTCACCTGGCCATCTGCCGTGAGCTGGGGGTGAACCTGGTTGTTGGCACTACCGGCTTCGACGAAGCTGGCAAGGCGGCGCTGAAGGATGCCAGCCAAGACATAGGCATCGTGTTTGCCCCCAATATGAGCGTGGGGGTCAACCTGACCTTCAAGCTGCTGGAAATGGCCGCCAAGGTGCTGGCCGAAGGCTACGATATCGAGATCGTCGAGGCGCACCACCGCCACAAGGTGGACGCCCCTTCCGGCACGGCACTGCGCATGGGTGAGGTAGTAGCCGATGCCCTGGGGCGCGACCTCAAGACCTGCGCGGTCTATGGCCGGGAAGGCGTGACCGGCGCACGTGATCCGTCCACCATCGGCTTTGCCACCGTGCGGGGCGGCGATGTGGTGGGCGACCATACGGTGATGTTCATGGCCGATGGCGAGCGGGTGGAAATCAGCCACAAGGCCAGCTCCCGCGCCACCTTTGCGCAAGGCGCCGTACGCGCTGCGCGCTGGCTGAAGCAGCAGCCGGCTGGGTTGTACGATATGCAGGATGTGCTGGGCCTGCGCTAGAACATGTTGGACTGAAGCATTGCGGGGCGATGGCGGGAAATCGACACTTCTGTCGCCTGCCCAGCACGAGAGACAAAAAACGGGGAGCCATGTGCTCCCCGTTTTGCTAGGCTCCAGCTACCCCTTACTATTTGCATGGAGCCTGCGGCATGACCTTCCATACCACCGATATCAGTGATCATCAGGGCGAACGGGTGCAGGTGGCCGACCCCATCTTCCGCCATTTTGGCCAGCGCGGACGGTTTGCCGGGCAGATTGCCACGCTCAAGGTATTCGAGGACAACAGCCTGGTGCGTGCTGCACTGGAAACCCAGGGTCATGGCCGGGTGCTGGTGGTGGATGGTGGCGGCAGCCTGCGCTGCGCTCTGGTAGGTGGGCAACTGGGTGAGCTGGCGGTGCAGAATGGCTGGTCCGGCATTGTGGTATGGGGCTGTGTACGTGATACGGCCGAACTCCATGGCCACGATGTCGGCATCCTTGCGCTGGCTAGCCACCCGCGCAAGAGCGTGAAGAAAGGCGAGGGTAGCCGCGACTTGGTACTACACTTCGCAGGTATCAGTTTTGTCCCTGGCCACTGGTTGTATGCCGACGAGGATGGCTTGCTGGTCGCACCTGAACCCGTCATCTGATAATCCGGCCTGCGTGCCCTGGGCCGGCACGCACTGGCCCTGATGCGGCCCTTTGAAGCCAGGCAAACACCATGCATCAGCGTTCCCTTTCCGCCCTGGTGGCGGACCCATCATCCACCGTTAGGCTGTCCTTGCGCGCCATCTTGCAGGGTTGCGACGTGGGCCGCATTGATACCGCCTCGACCATCAGCGAAGCGCGCCGCCGATTGCTGGATGGCAAATACGATCTGGTGCTGTGCGAATTCCATTTCGAGTCGGAAGAGACAGGCCAGGATCTGCTGGAAGAGCTGCGCGAGAAAAAGATACTGCCGCTCTCGACTTTGTTCTTCATGGTCACCGCCGAAGCCAGCTACGCCAGGGTAGTGAATGTGGCGGAGGAAACCCCCGACGACTACATGCTCAAGCCGGTACAGGCCGGGGAGTTGTCGGAGCGCATAGAGAAGGCTTTCAATCGCCGCCAGGCGCTGATGGAAATCTATGAGGCGCTGAACGACAAGCATTACAACAAGGCGCTCAAGAGCGCACAGCAGATGATGGCGGTGAAAACGCCTTACCTGGGCGATATCGTCCGGCTGGCCGCCAATATCCTGTTCCGCCTGGGGCGGCTGGAAGAAGCCGCCACTATGTACAAGCGTATCCTGGCCACCCGCAATCCGGCCTGGGCCAAGCTCGGCTTGGCTAGGGTGGCCTTGCGCATGGGCGACAAGGCAACGGCCGAGGCGGCCATGATCGATATCGTCAACCTGCATTTCCGCTACCTGCCGGTATACAACCAGTTGGCCGAGCTGTACCTGTCGGAAGAGCGCTACGATGATGCGCTGGATATCACCGAGCAGGCGCTCAAGATCACGCCCAACAACCTCAAGCGCCTGCAGCGTGCGGGGCAGATAGCCTGGAGCCTGGGCGACTCGACCAAGGCGGCCGAGCACCTGGGCCGTGCGGTGCGCTTGAATGGCAAGGCAGTAGACCTGGACTACCGCAGCATCTTCCACCTGGCCTTGCTGCAGTTCAACGCTGGCGGGTTGCCCGATGGCGCCAGCCTGGTCAAACAGCTGCTGGCCAAGTGCAAGGCCGAGGAGCTGGGGGTGGAGGGCCGTCGGGGGGAGTGGTATGCCGAGCTGGCGCAGGCGGCGGAATCGATTGCCCGGCGCGAGCCGCTGGCGGCCGTCGATGTCATGCGCAAGCTGGCGACCTACTGGGATGCCCCGGATTTTGACTTTGCCTTTGCGCTGGATTACCTGGCCTTATTGGCACAACTGTATGCCGAGGATATCGCCAGCACGCTGATAGCCTGGATAGAGCCCATCGCCTTGCGGTTTGACAGCGGCCGCCATGCCGACCAGCTGCTGGTGCAGCCCCTGGTCAAGCACCCCAAGCTGGTGGAAGTGATCACAAGGGCGGGCGAGGTGATAGCCCAGACCACCAATCAGGCGGCCAAGATGATGGTGGAGAATGATACGCGCGCGGCGGCCGAGCTGTTGATCCAAGAGGGCCAGCGTACCCGCAACAACCGGCTGCTGGCGGCAGCGGCCAATGCCGCCGCAAAGAACTACCTGAGCTACAAGGAGCCGGCCTTCAGGCAGCAGGCCGAGACCTGCCTGGCCTTCATGGTGCCAGCCGACGACCAACTGACCTTGCGGCTACGGGCACAGATGGGCAGCGTGAAGGTAGCCGATGACGCCGCGGAAACAGCCGCCGCACCACCGCCGTCGGCGGACGGTAGCGACTAAGCGCCGCTAACCAACCTATCTGGCGTGCTTGTGGGAGCTTGCCGTAGCCATGTACTGTCTGCTGCACGCGCCATCGCCCGCACGCTTGGCCAGAACCGCTACGCTGGAAATTTTGGCGGCACCAAGCTGGAACTTTTTTGCCGCCAGCGCTGAATACGGGTAGAGGGTGCCGTGTCGGGCACCCATAACCCGAGCCCAATGTGTCCGTCCTAGCCCAGCCTACCGATGCCGAGCTGCACAACCGCCTGATGGCGGGCGACGAGGCGGCCTTTACCCAGGTCTATCGTCGCCACAAGGATGTGGTCTACCGCTTTGCGCTGATGCTGTGCGGCGCTAGTGGCCTGGCTGCCGATGCCACCCAGGAAACCTTCCTGCTGCTGATACGCGAGCCCGCCCGGTTTGATCCGGCGCGTGGTGCGCTGTCTGCCTTCTTGCTCGGCGTGGTGCGCAATCTGGTGCGACGGGGGCGCGATGACCTGGCCGTCGCGGCGCCGGACGAGGATGACTCGGCGCCTGACGGCAGCCACGACCCCACCCCGCTGGCGACCCTGCTGGCGGGCGAGACACTCAACAGCCTGCACCAAGCCATTTTGGCCCTGCCGTTTGCCTACCGCGAAGCCCTGGTGCTGTGCGATCTGCAGGAACTGCCCTATCTCGATGCTGCCAACGTGATCGGCTGCCCTATCGGCACCGTGCGTTCGCGACTCAACCGCGCCCGCGCCCGGCTGGCTGAACTGCTGGCCGAACACGCGCCCTTGCGCCTGGAGACCACCTTATGACACCCGATGAGAAAACCCTGCATGCAGCCTATGCGCCGCTGCGCCAGGCGCTGGCCACGGCAGTGCCGCCTGCCGGCCTGGAGGCAGGTCTGCTGGCTGCCTTCCGCCAGCAGCATGCCCCCGTCAGCCGGTGGCAGCGGCTCATGCAGTGGCTACGGCAGGATAAGGGGCTATATCTGTCGCTGGGCGGGGGCTGTGTGGCCGCCCTGGCAGCCTTGATGTGGCTGCGCCCCATGCTGTGGAACGAGACACAGGCCTTGCAGGCTGCCCCTGCCGGTACCTTGGTGCCCACAGCCAGCACAGAGCTGACCACGGCTTTTTTCCCCCTGGGCGACCCTGCCCGTATCGAGGCAGCCCAGCATGCCCGCATGGTGAGAGTGTCCATGCCCCGGGCCTCGCTGGCGGCCTATGGCTTGCCAGTCAACCCGGAATTGGCCGACGAGGCCATCGAGGCCGACCTGCTGGTCGGCGACGATGGCGCACCGCTGGCCTTGCGCTTTGTACGCGGTAAATACCAACTGATCTGAAAGGAATGCCATGACAACCCAACATCTGCCGCTGGGGCTGCTGCTCTGCCTGCTGGCCCCCCTGGCCCTGGCCGACGAGGTGGTGGAAGAACGCATCGTGCTGGCCGGCGATCCAGCACCCACAGACGGCGGCAAGAGCACGGTGGAGAAACGCATCATCATTACCCGGGTAGGTGGGGATGGCGTAGGCGCGCCACCTTTGCCGCCGCTCCCTCCGTTGCCGCCCACGCCGGAGATGATCAACCTGCACATGCCCGGTATGCCGCTTGCCGATGGCAACACGCTGGCCTTTGCCGGTAGCGAGTTCGGCTCCGCCGCCAACGTCAAGGGCGCGCCCTACAGCGCCGAGGCCATCAGCGAAAAAGTACAGACCCTGCTGGATGGCAATCGCATCGTTAAGCGGTCGGTAACCCGCCTGTATCGCGATGGCGAGGGGCGCAGCCGGCAAGATACGCTGAACGACGATGGCACGGTCCGCAGCGCTTTCATATTCGACCCCGTTGGTGGCGCGCACTGGCTGCTGAGCCCAGCGCGCAAGGCGGCCACCAAGCTGCCTTTCCCCGTGATGCCCAATGCGCGTGTCGAAGTGCGCCACCATGAGGCTGGGATGGAGGGCACTGGCCAGGCAGGCCGGGAGGTGAGGGTAGAGCGCAATGTGGTGGTGTTACGAGGTCAGGATGGCAAGGAGACGCGCCTGGAGCAGGGCAGCGAACCTGAATCCGGCGCAGCCCGCAAATCCCTGGGTAGCAAGGAGATGGAGGGGGTGAAGGTGGAGGGCAGCCAGCTAGTCCGTACCATACCGGCTGGCCGGATCGGCAATGAAAAACCTATCCAGATCGTGACGGAGCGCTGGTACGCACCTGAGCTGAAGGTGGTGCTGGCAACCCAGACCCGTGACCCCCGCAGTGGCGAAACCAGCTACAAGCTGACCAAGCTCAAGCGCAGCGAACCCGCCAGCGACCTGTTCAAGCCGCCGGCCGACTACAAGGTGCGTGATGTCATGGCCAAGCAACCCAAGGTGCCGGCTCCGCCCGCACCACCCAAAGCGCCTTGAATGCCAGCCGCCGTGGCGGCTGGCCTGGTACTAGCAGAGGGATAGCTGATACACCGTGCGCCTGGGCAGGTGCTCATACCCGCCCAGCCGCTCATGCAGTGCCATGGAGGCGCCGTTGCTGCTGGCCACCATGGCATGCAGATGGCTGACTCCCCGTCGCAGCAGCGCCTCGCCTGCCTGGGCATACAGCGCCGCAGCCAAGCCTCGGCCTTGCAGTGCCGGCATGACCCCGACAGCATCGACCTCTTCGCCGCTGACCAGCAAGAACGCCTGGTAGTGGCCCTGCTCATCGACCAGCACGCGGCTGACTGTCCAATCGGCAGCCGACCACTCCTCCTGCATGGCGTCCACGTCTGGCACGGGGGCGTTGGGTACCTGCTGGAAGCACTGGGCATAGCATGCACGCAGGGCAAGCCAGTCGATCTCGGCGTAAGGCAGGCTACGCAGCCCTGCTGGTAGCGCGTTGGTGCCGGCTATAGGCAGGGGGAGCGCCCAGTGGACAAACTCGAACACCGGCACGAAGCCGGCAGCCAGCAGCGCGGCCTGCTTGGCCGATTCGGCGGCAAAGCTACCGATGCGCAGGCGTTTGGCGCCAGCCTCGCTCGCCACCGCGATGACCCGGGCAATCAGCAAGCTGGCTACCTCCTGGTCTGCCGCCAGTAGCGGCGCACCATAGCCGCAACCATCCTGCTCCACCCCCTGCAGCACCCAGCCAGCACAACCCACCGCCTGGCCACGGCACCAAGCCAGGCAGGCATGCTGGCCATGGCCGCGTGCCACGTCGGTCAGCTCCTCAGCCAAGCCTGGTTGGGCATGGGGTGCCAGCAAGTCATCGCGCAGTTGCTGCAATGCCGGCAACGCGGCTGCTTGCAGTGGGGTCAGGGTGATGGTGGGCACGGTAGGGTGGTGGGGTCTGGGGCTGCAGAGTACCAGCGGGCTCATGCAGCGGCTCGCTGGCGGCAGAGCTGCATCAGCTCGCGTACATCGGCCGGCGGTGCCTGTTCCAGCCGGCGGTATCGGGCGCCATCGGGCGTGCGCTCCAGCAGGCGGTAGTTCACCAGTTCGCGCCGCAGCAGCACATGGTCACCAAACGCCTCGCCCTGTCTGATATAGTCATTCACTTCGCGCTCAGTCATATCCTGTCGGGCCGGCAGGCGGGCCCAAACAGTCCAGAGTACGGGCAATTGTTCCGAGAACTTGCCCGGCCAGCGCAGCAGGCGCCCTTGCTCATCGAAATGGCGCAATAGCCGCTGGGTATTGGCCGGCGCCACCATCTTGCCCGCTACCAACCTGGGGCCGGTGAGGGGAGGAGCAGAGGCGTCCGGCGCGGCGGCGTCCGGCGGGGAGACTACCGCCTCGGCACTTTCGCGGAAATGCTGGAAGTTCTGATAGCCGGCAGCGCGCGCCAGCATATTAAGCATCTGCAGATGGCCGGGGGGTGTGCTGACATCTGCCCATTGCTTGACCAGCGAGCGTGCCAGGGAGGAGATATCGTCAGCGTGAAACGGAAAAACGGGACGAGACATGGTCGATTCCTTGTCGTCGTGCCTGCAGTCCAAGCTGCATGCCATGGTCGCCGTTGTGGCCTGGCACTCGGGTTTCGAGCCAAGCTGCGCCGAGAGGCGCATGGAGTGGTTTTGCCTGGCAGGTTTAGCGTGGTTCGCATGAACCGGCGACGCCTGGGTGAACTGCCGACCAGTGCGCAGGATAAACCGGAAGAGGCGCTTGACTCAAGCGTAGCGCTTAGAGCCGCTAACAAACCCCTGTGGCGTTGTTGTGCGAGCTTGCCGTACCCACTTACTGTCTGCTGCGCGCGCCATCGCTCGCACGCCTAGCCAGAACCGCTACGCTGGGTTTTGTTAGCCGCTCTTAGTCCATTTCATACCTACTGTGGATGGGGAGGTTGCGGCGCAGCATTTCAGTAATGACGGCTTGATTCACGGCATCATCGTCAGAGGGCTGATGCGAGACACCATTGATGCGATGGATAGGTTGGTAGACGACATACGAGGCATCCTTGAGATGTGCGTTCAAACCCAGTTTTTTCGCTTTGTCATGAAGGCGCTGGGCCTCAAGATTGCCGTAGCGGCCGAGATCGAGTTCCCTTTCCTCTTGTGCCAAGGCTCTGACGGCTGCGGGGGCCATGGTGCTGACTTGAGGAAGTAAGCCACGTAAAGCGACCAACTCTTTGACTGATACGCCGGTTTCAGCAAAGCTGACAATGACATGTGCTTCGCTATGTATGCCTTGCGCCAATGCCCAGTCTCCGGATTCCCAAAGGTACGCTAGGTGGTTGATGTCAGGCACTTTGCATGTTCCGATAGATACGGTGGACAAGGGATGGTTAGGCCACTTGTCCGCCGTAATTAAGGCAGATGCTGGTTGGTCTGATTCAAGTTAGGCACTCGCCAGCGCTTCAATCTCGGCAATGGTCTTGGGTATGGGTTTGCCCAGCACGCGGGCACCATCGGCTGTGATCAGCACGTCATCCTCGATGCGTATGCCACCGAAGTCGGCGTACTGGCGCGCCACATCGTAGTCTATCAAACCGGCATGGCGCTGCTCGGCTGCCCAGCGCTCGATCAGCGCGGGAATGAAGTAAGCGCCTGGCTCCACGGTCACGACCCAGCCTTCACGCAAGGGACGGCCCAAGCGCAGCGATTTGCGGCCGAACTCGCTGGCGCGCTCCACCCCTTCGCCGTAGCCCACCCAGTTCTCGTTGAGCGCTTCCATATCGTGTACATCCAGGCCGATGTGGTGGCCCAGCCCGTGCGGGAACACCAGGGCGTAAGCACCGCTGGCAACTACCTCGGCCGCATCGCCCTTGAACAGCCCGGTGGGGGCCAGGCCGCTGACCAACACCCGGGCGGCCAGATCGTGTACCTCGCGGTAGGGTACGCCGGGTTTCATGGCATTAATGGCCGCCAGCTGTGCATCCAGCACTGCCTGGTAGACCAGCTTCTGCCGGTCGTTGAAACGGCCTGCCACCGGAATGGTGCGGGTGATGTCGCTGGCGTAGTGCAGCGGGCTCTCGGCGCCGGCATCGTTGACCACCAGGTCACCGGCCTTGAGGGTGTAGCCATGGCCGTGGTTGTGCAGGATATGGCCGTCACGGCTGAAAATGACGGGGTAGGCTAGCGCACGGCCCTGGCTCTGCGCCAGGCCGGTCATCAAGCCGACCACCTCTTGCTCCTTTACTCCGGGGCGGGATGAGCGCATAGCCAGCATATGCATGCGGTAGGCGACTTCCAGGGCGTTCTCCATCTCGGCGATTTCCTCGGCCGACTTGACCGAGCGCAGCGCGATGACCGCACGGGTCAGCGATTCGGAAGCCGCATCGTCCACTGCTGCGACATAGAGCTGCAGCAGTTCCGCCAGCCAGACGCGGTGCTCGGCGCGGTAAGGCGGCAGATAGTGCACCTTGCGGCCACCATCGCGGGCGCGGCTCACTACGCCGTCGAGCTTGGACAGCGCCAGCGTCTGGCTGACCGCCACCGCCTGGGCCTGCTCGGCCAAGCTGGGCAGCGGGCCGGTCCAGACTATGCTGTCCAGGCCGCCATCGTCGCCAAACAGGGTGGCGCTGTCGGCCTCCACGTCTATCACGGCAGCCAGCCCCGGCAGGTCCAGCCCGAAGAAATACAGGAAGCTGGAATCCTGGCGAAAGTGGTAGATGTTGTCGGTGTAGTTCATGGGGCTGTCGGCATTGCCTATCAGCAGGATAAGACCAGAACCGACCTGTTGGGCCAGTGCCGCGCGACGGGCGCGATAGATGTCGGGTGTGAACATGGGGCTACCTCAATGGGAGGGTGGCAAAGTTGCGCGCATGATACCCCCGTCAGGTGGGTTTGGATGCAGGGAGCGGGGCTGCAAGCGTTAGCTGGAGGTGTTGCCCGCGGCCAAGGGGTATGGCTTGAGTGGGGCATGGGCATGCCGGTAGCCATACCAAGCGTGGGCTATGCCAGAGACGGCCAGCAGATAGGCAATGGGCTGGGATTGCGGGTTGATACCCAGCACGATGAACGCTAACAGCCCGATCACTGCAATGGCGGCGGTAATGCCTACAGCAAGCAGTCGCTGCTTGCGTAATCGGTGTGCCTGCTGCTGAAGCCAGCTCTTACGGGTATCCGTCTTCATACCGGTCAACCAGTCTGCGCAAAAAACCTGCACAGGAGCATGGAGGAAACCGAGATCGTAGCTGCCATTCTGATCGCTGAATCTGACCGCCATGCATGGGCGCAGGAGCGAGTCTGCGCCTGGCAAGCGTAGTGTCTGGATAGTCTGCATATCGGCATAGTTGAACCGGTGCAGCGACAGCAGCGAGAAATCGCTCTGGCGAACCTGCACCAGTAGCAAAGCGTCATGACAGAGCAGGACGATGGCCTTGTCTGCGATCAAAACCAGATAGCAGCCGTGTGCTGCATTGATGGCTTGAGGCAGGGTGGCATGATCCACGTTTGCCAAGTTGAGCAGCGTTTTGGCTATGGGCTGCGGCAGTGTTTTTCCCAGTTGCAAAGGGGCAATCAGAAAGTGGGGGACGGCGTCGACCTGTAACCACATGCCCAGCACAAGCGGCCAGAGCACCATCCACAGTGTGTAGTTGCCGCAGACGCTGATGGCACCGCAAAGTTGTTGTTGGGTATGGCTGCTGCCCAGCACATAGGTCGGTATTCCAAACAGCCCGAACGCAAACGCGAGCGCGGCAACACCGTATATCGTCAGCCGCCACCGCTTGTGTGGTGAGTGTAAGGAGGTATCAAAGAGTGCATGCCTAGGCACTGCATATATCCGGCGATATAGACGGAGGTGTGTGTATATTGCGTAAACCGTTGCACTGAGAATCGTGCCTATCAATCCGAGGACCAGCCACAGACCAATCTGTTTGTTGCTGTGCAGCATGCGCCAGCGGTGCCGGTCAAAATGTGCCTTGAGTTCTGCACCACCAAAATCGTCCAGGCGCTCCCCGCTTGCACTGTAGTGCAGGATGCGCGTTGTACGGGGATCCACTGCCAGCAGGGAGCCATCCCTGAGGCTGGCGATACCGAATGGATTGCTCCACCAGGGGGAAGCGGGGTGTGCAGTCAGACGGCTCTGGCTATCCAGCGTACGCAGACTGCCTACACTCAAGCTGTCTGATTTCAGGGTTAACCACCAGCCATCCTTGCCCCTGCTGAGCAAGGTGACGGGTTTGCTCATGCCCAGATGGGTGGGCAAAGCCAGCGTATCCTGAACCTCCAGATCCAGGCTATGGGCGACCAGGCGTTTGCCCTCGGTGTCGGCTAACCAAACCAGGCCATCAGTGGCAATATCTATCCCGTAGGCGCCTGGATAGTCAGCGCGCTCGGCTATCTGTCGTGTGCCCTGAAATGCACGTAGCTTGCCAGTGCGCTTTTCCATCACAAAGGTTCTGTCGTGCTGCGCTGCATAGGCCAGCGTGACCGTACCTTGGAACACCAAGTCCAGCTGTCCGACTATTTTTCCATCGCGATCCAGTTGGTAGATGCGTTTGTCGTTCAGGCTGGCTACCAGTACACCGCCGTTTTTCCAGGCCGCCAAGCTGCTGAAGGGAGCCCTAGGCGCGTTGGGAGAGGCTATTGTCGTGACTACGCTGCCATCAGTACGCGTCACGATGAGTCTGTCGCCGCCATCTATCCAGACGCGGTTCTCACTATCTACCGCCAAGGTGGACAACTCGTAACCGTCACTCGACAGCACCAACGATAAGCTCAAGGCGATAAGCGCGACACCAACAGCTGTGATACCAAGAAAAGCCAGCAGCATGGCGGATAGACCATGGTTCAACTGCAGCAGCTTGGCCAGCATTTGGACGCTTTTGGGGCTCAAAGGCAGAAAGGGCGTGTCTTGTTGCTGGCTCATGATAGGCCTTGGTATATCTGGCTATACAAAGCGCTAAGAAAGCGCCCCTGATGTTATTACCCCATGCACCAGTATTGTCCTGGTAGCGGAAATTTGCTCAGCGCAAGCTGGAGGCTGGGCTGCTATGGCGCAAGCGGCATGGGGGCCGGCGCAGGTGGTGGCCTCCGTACGCCGCGCACGGACAGTAATGCCAGCAGCAGGGCAAGCAGCAAGGTGAGGGGAGCGTTGTAAGCCGTGGCACCAAGGGCAAGCAAGGTGGCCAAGCCGCTGCCGCACAGCAATAGCATGAACCAGTGCGCTCGGCGCGTGCGCCGTACGAGCGTCTGGTGCTGCTCTGCCAGCCAGCTATCTCGCGTCGCGGGGTGCATGTTCTGAAGCCAGGCCAGGAATGTGCGCTGGTGTTTGGGGCTCGGGGTCTCGAATTCCCGCCGCGCAGCGCCGTGTTTGAAGCGGATGCGGGTTGATCCGGCATCCAGTATGAAAGATACCCCTACCGCTTCAAATTCGCTCAGGTCCTCGTAACGAAGGGTCTGCAAGCTTTCCAGGCTGTAGTCCGGCGAGCGTAGGCGGACGACCAACAGGGCATCGTGGCAGACCAAGAGCAGGGCATTCTTCACACAGTAGCCAAAGTAGCAGCCGCCGGCCGCTTCCACTGCCTGACGTAGGGCGGGGCCGTGGGTGTTGGCCCTATCCAGCAAGCTATGCAGCACAGGCATATCGGTCTGGAAGTCGTATCCTGGGATACGGTGAGGCGGGAACATAAAGATCGGCAGCATGACAACAAATCGGCTGCCCAGCTCGAGCAGCATGAGTTCCTGGCAGTCGGTAGTACCCTGGCAAAGTTGCGCGGCGAAATCTGCCGAGAACAGCGGCACGCCTATTTTGAACATCTGCATGACAATGACCGCCCACAGGGCGAGGCTGGCCAGTTTGCCTACGTTATCGCGGTTGGCTGGCGTGGCAAATAGCGGAGACGACGCGGGACCAGGGCGCCTATCTCGCCAGATTATATAGCCACCATAGATCATCAGACCGACCATCATGGCCAGGCATAGCTGAAGGAATGGATTCTTCAGGTGGCGCCAACGGTGGCGGCTCAGGTCTTCCTGTAGTGCGCTATCGCCAAACTGGCCCTGTACTTGTCCTTGTGGATCCAGCTGCAGCACCCTGCTGCGGCGTGCCTCGGTGACCAGCCAACTGCCATCGGGCAACATGGCGAGCCCGGCCGGCATGGACCACCAGGGTAACGCGGGTGCAGCCAGGGCTTGGCCTTGCCTATCCATGCGCAGCATACGACCTCGCTGCCAGTTGCGTATGTCACCCGTTATCCACCAGCTTCCATCTGGCCCTGCCTGTGCCTGGTTTGGCGGTACGGCATCGAATGCGGCGGGTAGTAGCACAGCCTTCACCGGCTGTAAGTGGCTATCGTGTGCGAGCAAGCGTGCGTTGTGTCTGTCCAGCAACCACAGCCTGCCATCCGGGCTGAGGCTCATGCTGCTGATATCCTGATAACCTTTGCGCTCGGCAACCAGGGTATCGCCCTGATAAGCGCGCAGCACCCCGGCGTCTTGCTCCAGCACATAGGTAGTATCACTGCTGGCTGCATAGGCCAGCAGCACCGTGCCCATGAAGTACGTCGGTAGCGTGCCGACGATTTGTCCTTGCCGATCCAATCGGTAGACATGGCCGTTGTCTGCCGCATCCAGTAGTACACCACCCTGCTTCCATGCCACCACCACCTTGTAGGCGGTGCTGATCTGTTCGCTTGTATCCACTTCTCCCACTACCTGGCCCTGGAGTTGGGTGATGACCAGGTGGTCATCTATGGCTATCCAGACCCGCTGTTCAGAGTCCAGCGCTATTGGGCCAAGCTTGCGCGCACTGGAAGAAATCAGGAACAGGCCAAGGGCTATCAGCAGGCACAGTACGCTCACAAAGAAGAAGAGGCTCATGCCCATGCCGAGCGGAGGATGGTGGGGCTCGATGGCCGCGTGCTTGATGGGGTTCACTAGCATGGCAGAAGCTACGCTGTGGAGATCTCATTACAGGCTAGTCCAGTTTGTGCGGCCATGTGGAGGCAGCAATGCAGGATGCGCTGTTTTCGCGGGCTGGCAACGGTACAATCTCGCACTCTATCTGTGCGGCCACCAGGCTGCCTTGCCTTCGCTACGAAACAGGAACCACCATGCCCGTCAACCTCAACGCCCCCGACCCCGCCAGCCTGCACGCCGTTCCCGGCATTACCCTGGGCATAGGCAGCGCCGGTATCAAGAAACCCGGCCGCAAGGATGTGCTGGTGATGCTGCTGGCAGAGGGCGCAAAAGTGGCCGGGGTGTTTACCCGCAATCGCTTTTGCGCCGCGCCGGTCCAACTGTGCCGCGAGCATCTGGCCCAGGCTACGCCGCGTGCGCTGGTGGTCAACACCGGCAACGCCAATGCCGGTACCGGGTTGGATGGGCGCGAGCGGGCGCTCAAGGTGTGCGATGCACTGGCAGCGGAGCTGGGTGCCGAGCGCAGCCAGATACTGCCGTTCTCTACCGGGGTGATACTGGAGCCTCTGCCCTTCGAGAAGATCGTGGCAGCGTTGCCAGGCGCAGTGGCCAATCTGTCGCCCGCCAACTGGGCCGATGCCGCCGAGGCCATCATGACCACCGATGTCGTGAGCAAGGCAGCCAGCCGGCAAGTACAGGTGGCAGGGCAGACCATTACCATCACCGGCATCGCCAAGGGCGCCGGTATGATCCACCCCAATATGGCGACCATGCTCGGCTATGTGGCGCTGGATGCCAAGCTGGCCCAGCCGCTGCTGCAGGCCCTGGTCAAGCATGCGGCCGACCGCAGCTTCAACTGCATCACCATTGATGGCGACACCTCGACCAACGACAGCTTCATGCTGATTGCTACCGGCCAGACCGGCGCCGAGATCAGCGATGCCGACAGCGCTGAATACGCGGTGCTGCGTGATGCCGTGACGGCCGTGGCGCAGACCCTGGCACAGGCCATTGTCCGCGATGGTGAAGGCGCCACCAAGTTCATGACCGTGCAAGTGGAGGGTGGCCGTGACGAGAGCGAATGTAAGGCTGTGGGCTATGCCATAGGCCGCTCGCCACTGGTCAAGACGGCCTTTTTTGCTTCGGACCCCAATCTGGGCCGCATCCTGGCTGCCATAGGCTATGCCGGCATCGACGACCTGGATGTGGACAAGCTGGATCTCTACTTGGACGACGTGCTGGTCGCCACCCAGGGCGGTCGCAACCCGGCGTATCGCGAGGAAGACGGCCAGCGCGTGATGAACAAGGCCGAGATACTGATACGCGTGGTGCTGAACCGTGGCCCGGTGGCGGCCACGGTCTGGACCTGTGATTTCAGCTACGACTACGTCAAGATCAACGCGGACTACCGCTCGTGAGCCAGCGCAGCCTCGCGCCACAGATCATTACCGGGCTGGGCTTGATGCTGCTGACGGGCGCCTTGCTGCGGCAGGGGGTGGAGTGGGCTATGGTGGATGTCTGCCTGGACGGTGGCGGCGCTTATGACTATGCCCGCGCCGTCTGCCGCGAGCCCGGCTACAGTGCGGCCATACCCTCTTTGTGGCAACGCAACCCGGCCGTGGTGCTGCTGGCGGGCAGTGGTACGGTGCTGGCACTGCTGGGGGCTGGATTGATCTACCTGAGCCGCCGTGGAGGCGATGATGAATCTTGAGCAGCTGTTGGCCCGGCTGGAAGCCATACTGCCGCCAGCGGACGCCGCGCCGGATTGGTCTGCCACGGCTTTTCGCTGGCGCAAGCAGGCTGCCTTGGGCACCACGGTGGGCTGGCTGGAAGCCGTGCACCAACCGCATCGGCTGCGGCTGGCTGATCTGCAGAACATCGAACCGCAAAAGGCCGAGATCGTCCGCAATACCCGCCAGTTCGTGCAGGGGCGGCTGGCCAACAATGTACTGCTGACCGGCGCACGCGGCACCGGCAAATCCTCGCTGGTCAAAGCCCTGTTGCATGAGTTTGCCGACCAGGGCCTGCGTCTGGTGGAAGTGGACAAGGACGATCTGTGCGACCTGGCCGATATCGTCGCCAAGCTGGCGCATCGCCCGGAGCGCTTTATCGTGTTTTGCGACGACCTGAGCTTTGAGGAGGGCGAGGGCGGTTACAAGGCGCTGAAGTCGGTACTGGACGGCAGTATTGCGGCAACCAGCAGCAATATCCTGATCTATGCCACCTCGAATCGCCGCCATCTGTTGCCAGAGTATTTTGACGAGAACAGCCGTAGCCGCCATGTGGATGGTGAGGTGCACCCGGCCGACGCAGTAGAGGAAAAAATCAGCCTGTCCGAGCGCTTTGGTCTGTGGCTGAGTTTCTATCCCTTCAGCCAAGAGGAATATCTGGCTGCTGCGCGCCATTGGCTGGCGGAGTTTGGCCGGCATGAGTGGAACGAACCCCTGGAGCGTGCTGCGCTCAATTGGGCGCTGGGCCGTGGTTCACGCTCGGGCAGGGTGGCCTGGCAGTTTGCCCGTGATCGGGCAGGGCGCATCAGCTAGGCCGTAGCCGTCCATTACCTATTATCAGGGCAAAGATGACCGAAACCAAGACCACCCATGTTGCCGCCGGCATACTGATACGGCCTGATGGCCAGTTCCTGCTGGGCTCGCGCCCGGAGGGCAAGCCCTATGCCGGCTGGTGGGAGTTCCCAGGGGGCAAGCTGGAGGCGGGCGAGACGCCGCTGCAGGCGCTGGTGCGCGAGTTGCACGAGGAAATGGGCGTGACCGTTTCGATGGCGCAGCCCTGGCTGGTGCAGACCTTCACCTATCCCCATGCCCATGTCAGGCTCAATTTCTTCAAGGTGACCGATTGGCAGGGTGAGCCCCACCCGCATGAAGGGCAGGCATTTGCTTGGCAGGTGCCGGGAGCCTTGACGGTGGACCCGGTGTTGCCCGCCAACACCCCCATCCTGCGTGGCTTGCAGTTGCCGGCGGTGTTACCGTTTTCCAATGTGGCGGAACTGGGCGAGGCGGCCTGGCTGAGGCAGCTGGACCTGGCGCTGGCGCAAGGCCTGCGCTGGCTGGTACTGCGCGAGCCGCAACTGCCAGCCGCGGCCTACGCAGGCCTCGCGGCCGAGGTGCAGGCACGGTTGCAGCCCTATGGGGCTCGCCTGCTGGTGCATGGCCAACCGCAACGGGCGCACGATCTGGGCGCGGCCGGCGTGCATCTGCCTGCGCGGGTGCTGATGGAAACCACCGAACGGCCTGAGGGCTGGTGTGGTGCGTCGGTACATAACGCAACAGAGCTGGCCAGGGCGGCGGAGTTGGGCCTGGACTACGCCGTGCTGGGGGCGATACAGCCTACGCAGAGCCACCCAGGCAGCGCTACGCTGGGCTGGGATGGCTTTGCCGCGCTGGCGGGGCAGGGCTGGCCCTTCCCTGTGTATGGCATTGGTGGTCTCAAGCAGGCCGATCTCGCCGCGGCACAGGCTGCAGGCGCCCAAGGCGTTGCCCTGCTGCGGGCTGCCTGGCAAGGGCTGTCATGAAGCACGCCGGCTGGCTATTGATGACGGTGGCCAGCCTGACGGCACTGCTACTGCTGGCCAATCGCCTGCGGCCCGTGGCACCTCCTTCGGTGCTGACGGCCAGTTGCGCTGATCTGACTCAGCCCTGCCGCATTCCTTATGGTACCCAGGTGGTGGAGGTCCGAGCGTTGCAGCTCCCCTCTGCCCTCAAGCCGTTTCAGCTGGAGGTGCGCGGCCTGGCCGGGCCGATCACCGCCCGCTTTGGCATGGTAGGGATGGATATGGGCCCGATAGCGCTACCGCTCAAGGATGAGCCGGGTGGGGTGGCCGCAGCCCAGGTGGTGCTACCGCTCTGCGTGCAGGGACGCCGCGATTGGCTGCTGTGGCTGGATAGCCAGGCCGGGCGGATAGAAGTACGGTTCGTGGCAGGGGCCTGATCCAGCCATCGGTGCAGCTGGCACAACGTCCCGCCAGGTCCGCAGGGTGATACAGCCGGAATAACGCTGTGGCTGGGGAACATCGCCGCGCTGTGCGAGTCGCAACGGTATCGGCAATCTAACTGCGATTTCGGAATCGACCGCACCGGTTAGCGCGGGCGATTGCTTTATAATCCTGCGTTCTCGCATCACTCCGCCTTATATCCCGCATGAAAAATACTCTGATTGCCCTGGCCGTCGCCTTGTCCGTCCAGGCTGGTGCTGCTGCACTGCCCGTGCCGCCCGCCCCTGATCTGTCGGCAACTGCCTATTTGCTGCTGGACTTCAATAGCGGTACCACCCTGGCTGCCAAGGATGCCGACCGCCGTATTGAACCGGCCTCCCTGACCAAGTTGATGACGGCCTACCTGACCTTCCAGGCGTTGAAGGATGGCCGCATCAAGATGGATCAGCAATTTACGGTATCGGAAAAAGGCTGGCGCACCGAAGGGTCGCGCATGTTTCTTGACCCCAAGAAGCCTGCATCGGTCAGCGACATGATCAAGGGCATGATCGTGCAGAGCGGCAACGATGCCTGCGTGACGCTGGCCGAAGCCATCGCCGGCACCGAGGAAACCTTTGCCGGCATGATGAACCAGCAGGCAGCCCGGCTGGGCATGAAGCACACCCACTTCATGAACTCCACCGGCCTGCCTGATCCGCAGCACTACACCACAGCGCGCGACCTGGGCATCCTGGCGGCCGCCATCATCCGCGATTTTCCGCAGCACTATCCCATCTACTCGATGCGGGATTTCCGTTACAACAATATCTCCCAGCCCAATCGCAACCTGTTGCTGTACCGCGATCCACAAGTCGATGGCATGAAGACCGGCCACACCGACAGCGCAGGCTACTGCCTGGTGGCAAGCAAGCGCGACGGACAGCGTCGGGTGCTCAGTGTGGTGCTGGGTACGGATTCTGACGTTACCCGTGCCAATGAAAGCGCCCGCCTGCTGGGCTATGGCATGCAGTTCTTCGACGTGCCCAAGCTGTTCGCGGCCCGTCAGCCAGTGAGCCAGGTCAAGGTGTACAAGGGGGCCAGCAATACGGTGCCGGTCGGTTTTGATACCGATCAGTATGTGGCGGTGGCCAAGGGGGCCTCGGCCCGCCTGCAGAAACAGGTACTGCTCAAGCCGCATTTGACCGCGCCGGTAGTCGCCGGCCAGGTGGTGGGCAGCATCAAGCTGAGCGTGGATGGCCAGCCCTTGGCCGAGCTGCCGCTTAAGGTACTGACTGCCGTGCCAGAGGCTGGTTTCTTCGGTCGTAGTGTCGATAGCGTCAAGCTGTGGTTCAACTGAGCGCCTGTGCTGGACCGGAGTCATGGATAGGTGGTGAAAGCAGGGACAGACGCCAAGGTAGCTAAGCCGGGGTGGTCGCTGCGCCCGGTGGTTTTGGCCGATCAGGCGGGCTTGACCCGCCTATCGGCGCAATTGGGCTATCCCATTGAAAATCAGCTGCTTGGCCACAATTTGCAGTTCATGCTGGCCAGACCAGACCACAGGGTGCTGGTAGTAGCCGATGCCCAGGGGCAGATACTGGGCTGGGTACATGGCTATGTGCGGGTGGTGCTGGAGGCGGAGCCGGCGGTGGAAGTGGGTGGCCTGGTGGTGGACGTCGCCTGCCGTGGCCAGGGGTTGGGGCGGGCGTTGATGGCGGGTCTGGAGGACTGGGCTCGCACCCAGGCTGTGGGCCGGATCACCCTGCGCTCTGGTATGGAGCGGCCCGAGGCACACTGTTTCTACCTGAGTTTGGGCTATACCGCTATCAAGCAGCAGCAGGCGTTTTCCAAGTCTCTCTAAGGGCTAGCAATGCTTTATCTGAATGGCCGGTTTTGCCGTGCTGAAGATGCCATGATCTCGGCGCTTGATCGCGGCTGCCTGTTTGGCGACGGGGTGTACGAGGTGATCCCTGTCTACTCGCGCAATCCGTTCCGGCTGGATGAGCATCTGGCCCGGCTGGACGCCAGCCTGGCAGCTATCTCGCTGCCCAACCCGCACACACCGCTGCAATGGGCAGAGCTGGTGCGCGAGGTGATACGACTGCAGGCCTACGATGATCAGTCCGTTTACCTGCATGTGACACGCGGCAATGCCGGCGAGCGGGATTTTCCCTTCCCTGCTGGCGTGGCCCCCACTGTGCTGATCAACCCCAGCCCGCTGGTCACGCCATCGCCCGAGGCCAAGGCAAAGGGTGTGCGCGCCATCAGTCATGCCGATTTCCGCTGGCTGCGTTGCGATATCAAATCGCTCAACCTGCTGCCCACGGTGCTGCTGCGCGAGGCGGCCAAACAGCAGGGCTGTGCCGAGTGCCTGATGTTCCGCGATGGCATGTTGACCGAGGGTGCGGCAAGCAATGTATTTGTGGTGAAGCAGGGCGTGATCGCCTGCCCACCCAAGAACCATTTGATACTGCCGGGCATTACCTACGACCTGGTAATAGAGCTTGCGCGCCAGCATGGTGTACCCATGGAGGTACGCCCGGTGACCGAGGCAGAGGTGCGCAATGCCGATGAGCTGTGGATGACCAGCTCCACCCGGGAGGTGCTGGCCATCGTGGAACTCGATGGCCAGGCAGTGGGCGATGGCTGTGTCGGCCCCATGGCCAGGCAGTTGGACCAGTACTACCAGGATTTCAAACGCACCGTGATGCGGGCAGGAAAGGAATAGACGATGAGTGAACAGGATAAACCCCTGCTCGAGTTTCCAACGCGTTTCCCCATCAAGGTGATGGGTGCGCGGCATGATGAATTTTCGCAGACCATATTCGAGCTGGTACGGGTGCATGCGCCGGATATCGTGGCCGAGGATATCGAGCTGCGTATCAGTTCAGGCGGCAATTATGTGTCGCTGACTGTCACGGTGACGGCCATCTCGCAGGCACAGCTGGATGAAATCTATCGCGCCGTGACTGGACACCCCATGGTGAAATACGTGCTATGAGTGCAGGCTTCAGCTTACGCCCGGCGCGGCCGGGAGAGGCCGCGGCACTTAGCGCCATTGCCCATGCAGCCAAGGCCCACTGGGGCTACCCGGCAGAATGGCTGGCGCTTTGGCATGACGGGTTGACCGTCACCGAGCCGGAACTGGCCGCCAATTGGGCCGTGGTGGCCGAACGCGGCAGCGACACGGTCGGTTTTGCCATGGTGGAACGGGTAGACGGCCTGGCCGAGCTGATCCATTGCTGGGTATTGCCGGGCACCATGGGGCAAGGCCTGGGGCGCCAACTGCTGGCGGCCGCCAGGCAGCACCTGGGCCGCAGCGAGCCCTTGCTGATTGCCGCCGAACCCAAGGCTGAAGCCTTCTATCACCGCTTTGGCGCCCGCACCATAGGCATGCTGCCATCCCAGCCCGAAGGCAGGCAGCTGCCATTGATGCTGCTGCAGGACGAGATCATGCTGGCCGGATCGACCGTAGCAAGCCGCTGGCTGGGGGTGCAGGAATACATCCCGACCTGGCGTGCCATGCAGACCATGACCAGCCACCGCAATGGCAACACCTCCGATGAGCTCTGGCTGCTGGAACACCCACCGGTGTTTACGCAAGGCCAGGCCGGCAAGCCGGAACACGTGCTGCAAAGAAGCAATATCCCCATCGTGCCGATAGACCGTGGCGGCCAGGTGACCTACCACGGCCCCGGCCAGTTGATAGGCTATCTGCTGATGGATCTGGGTCGCCGCAAGCTGGGTGTGCGCGAGATGGTGCGCCGTATCGAGCAAAGCATCATCGATCTGCTGGCTGACCATGGCATACGCGCCTATGGCAAGGAAGATGCCCCCGGCGTCTATGTGGACGAAGCCAAGATCGCCTCGCTGGGCTTGCGCATACGCGATGGCAAGTGCTATCACGGCCTGGCCCTGAATGTGGACATGGACCTGTCGCCGTTCAGCCAGATCAATCCCTGTGGCTACGCCGGTTTGCGGGTGATACAGCTGGCCGATTTTGGCATTCGGGAAACGCCGGCCTCGCTTGCACCGCAATTGGCCGCTAAAATCAACGCCTTGCTGGGGCAGGAAGGTACTGCCTCGCCAGCAGACTACGCCCTGAGCGCCAAGCCGGCCGCTAGCTGAGCTGCTTATATAAGGGTGCAGCTGCAAGCTGCTTGGTCTACGCAAGGCGCAGCGCACATCTATCGTATCGGCCTTGCATGGCTGGGGGGCGAAGCGATACATCCTGTGCGCCATGTCGCGTTGCGATCCAGGGTGGCCTGCGGTCGTACCCATAACAAAGAAAGAACCCCCAAGCATGTCCTCGCCCGTCGTTACTACCCCGCCCGCCCGCGCCGAGCAAGGCGTCAAGCTCAAGGGCGAGGCCAAGACTGCCCGCATACCCATCAAGATCGTGCCGCTGGACAAACCGCTGGAAAAGCCGGACTGGATACGCGTCAAGGCGCCCAGCGGCAGCCGTTTCTACGAGATCAAGAACATCCTGCGCGAGCAGAAGCTGCACTCGGTGTGCGAAGAAGCCAGCTGCCCCAATATCGGCGAGTGCTTCGGCAAGGGTACGGCCACCTTCATGATCATGGGCGACATCTGTACCCGCCGTTGCCCCTTCTGCGATGTGGGCCACGGCCGCCCCAATCCGCTGGATACCAACGAACCGCGCCACCTGGCGGAGACCATCGCCGCACTGCGGCTCAAGTATGTGGTGATTACCTCGGTGGACCGGGACGATCTGCGCGACGGCGGTGCCCAGCATTTTGCCGATTGCATCAGCCTGACCCGCGAATTGTCGCCCGGCACCCAGATCGAAGTGCTGGTGCCGGATTTCCGTGGCCGGCTCGATATCGCCATCGATATCCTGACCAAGACAGCGCCAGACGTGATGAACCACAATCTGGAAACCGCGCCGCGCCTCTACAAGCAGGCACGGCCAGGCTCCGACTACCTGCATTCGCTCAAGCTGCTGAAGGACTACAAAGCGCTCAACCCGAATGTGGCGACCAAGAGCGGCATCATGGTGGGCCTGGGCGAGACCGATGAAGAGGTGCTGGAAGTGATGCGCGACATGCGCGCCCACGATATCGACATGATCACCATAGGCCAGTACCTGGCACCGTCGAACTCCCACCTGCCGGTGCTGCGCTATGTCACCCCCGACCAGTTCAAGGCCTTCGAGGCCGAGGCCTACCGCATGGGCTTCAAGCACGCTGCCGTCGGCGCGCTGGTGCGTAGCTCCTACCATGCAGATCAGCAGGCGCATGACGCAGGTTTGTAATGCAGGCACCTTCGCTCAGAGCGACGATAAAAGCGATACAGTCTGACAGGTCTGCGCTTTAAGCCTGGTTAGTAAGAGAAGCCGCCATTGGCGGCTTTTCTTCTGTGTGAGGGTGCCCTGCGCGTTTGCTATGCTTTGATGGTTGCTTCATAACGTGCTGGGTCAGTAGCCGGAAAACGCCGCCGTGTTGATAAGCGGCCCCTGCTAACCCTCCACGCACGACATATAAGCCAGTCAACCTACCTCCCAGGGGTATGCCATGCAAACTGCCGCCAGCCGCCCCGCGCACGAGATACTAGGCCAACCCCTCACCCTGCCCAGCGGCCTGATCCTGCCCAATCGGCTTGCCAAGGCTGCCATGAGTGAAGCCTTGGGTACGGCCGACAATCGTGTGACGCATGCGCTTGAGCAGCTGTATGCGCGGTGGTCCGAAGGGGGCGCCGGCCTATTGATTACCGGCAATGTGATGGTGGATCGGCGCGCCTTGGGCGAGCCTGGCAATATCGTGCTTGAAGACGACAGGGATAGGGAAAGCCTAAGGCGCTGGGCCAGTGCGGGCACGCGCCAGGGCAATCAGCTGTGGATGCAGCTCAACCATCCAGGCAAGCAGGCCCCGCAGGGGCTCAATCGTGAAACCGTAGCACCTTCGGCCGTCCCTTTTGTGCCGGCCCTGCAGCGCTTTTTCGCAACACCGCGAGCGCTGGAGAACGCCGAGATCGAGGACATCATCCAGCGCTTTGGCACGGCAGCACGGCTGGCCAAGGAGGCCGGGTTCACCGGAATCCAGATTCACGGTGCCCATGGCTATCTGGTGGGCCAGTTTCTCTCGCCGCATCACAATGTGCGTGAGGACCAATGGGGCGGTAGCCCGGAAAACCGTCGCCGTTTCGTGTTACGCGTGCTGGCCTCGATCCGCGATGCAGTGGGTAGGCAGTTCCCGGTGGGCATCAAGCTGAACTCGGCCGACTTCCAGAAAGGGGGCTTCGGCGAAGCGGAATCGATAGACACCTTCAAGGCCTTGGCCGCCGCTGGTATCGATATGATAGAGATATCGGGTGGCACCTACGAGGCACCGGCCATGACGGGCATACGCGCCAAGGAAAGCACGCGCCAGCGCGAGGCCTATTTTCTTGAATTTGCCGAAAAAGCCCGTGCCGCTGTCGATACACCCCTGATGTTGACCGGCGGGTTTCGCACGGCAGAGGGCATGGCCGCTGCCATCAACTCTGGCGCCATCGACCTGGTCGGGCTGGCACGGCTGCTCGCCATTGAGCCCGACGCACCGAACCGGCTACTGGCAGGCCACGCCACCTACCATCACGTACGCCCCATCCGTACGGGGATCAAGGCAGTGGATCGTATGGCGCTGATGGAAATCACCTGGTACACCCGCCAGTTACGCCGCATGGGCAAGGGCCGCAATCCCAAGCCGACAGAGTCGGGTTTCAAGTCCTTCCTGATCGGCCTGCTGGAGAATGGCTGGGGCACCTTCAAGACGAAGCGTATGCGGGCGTAGGCGGGGGCTGGCACCAAGCAATGGGGCGGGCTTTGTTTATCATTGCCGAGCAGGTAATTGAAAAACTATTGTTTGTGGAAATTGACCAAACGGGTACCAAAGTGGCCTCGCCAGTGGTCTAAGGCGAGGTCTTACGCGGCGTTGAGAGTTGAGTCAGGGCGGTTCCTCAACCTCAAGCGAAAAAATCGTTCAATGCATCAATTGCTGATCCCGCAACGGAAGAATGAACAGTGCTAAGGTCTGTACGAAACCTTACTCTCGTAACCCTAGGGTCAGCGGGTGCATCGGGAGCAGGTATGTCTAAAGCAGAGAACACTCGCAAGCCTCTCTCTGCACATTGCGGGTCAAATCTTCTATCAAGCCTCTCCGAAAACTCGATACCCAGAGCAGAAGCGACGTTCTCCCAGACTTTTTCCCTAAGCTTCGGCTGACTAACGAGCATCGATGTAATGCTTGTCGCAAGATCGACTACGCTCACTCCTCCGGTAAGAGGTTGAAGTAGCAACGACGCCACGTATGCCTGCCCTGTTGTCGGCAGCTGCAACTGTTCAAGCCCAAATTCATGCTGACGCTCTTCTCCGAGAGTTGACTTAACCTCCAGCCAAGAGCCAGGCAATGAGAAATCGAAGCGCTCGTACGGATCAGCGTGCCAAGCACGTACTGCTTTGGCTGGGTCCTTGCACATAGAGATTACAAACAACTCGCCCCACAACCCAGCGAGTTCACGATTGCCGGGGCGACTAAGAGAGCGGAACAAGTCAATTAGTCGTATAACACTGGCGTGGATATCGGTGGTAGAGGCGACGTCTGGCAGTTGCTCTATGGCAGCGCCAAAGCACCTGATGAACAGTTCATAAAGCTCGGGCACGTCTGCGCGGCAGGACACTACGGCGAACTGGCCCTCAACCGCATCGTTTGTGGTTGTTACTTGGCAAGTGCAATGGAATCGTGCCGATACGCTCTTTAACTCAACTGCCGGCACGTAACTGGCAGAACTGGAATCATGGAGTAAGAAGACTGGGCTACCATCTACCGACTTTGCAAGGAAATCTCGTTGCCGGGATGGCAAGGGAATAGCCGAAAAGTCGACGGCGGATTTTGCCAATGGCAGTCTCGTGAAGTTGGCGAACACCTCCACGTCAGCCCCTTTCTTCCACTAGAAGCGCCTTTCGAAGTTTGGCTGGGACATTTAGCGCAAACCACGTCACATCTTTGATGTCGGCTTTACTCTTGTCCCGTTGATGCGTGCCTAAATCGAATTTGCGAAGCTGTAGTGTAATCCTGTCACTAAAGCAGTGATCACGATCATTCAGCATGCCTGCACTCTGGCTGAAGTATTGATTTATTGGCGCAAAGCGATGCTCCGCAGGCAACCCATGCCCGGCTTCGCGAGTTCGATACCCGGTATCTAGCCTGTTCATGAGGAACACATCCACCTTCAGCGACTCGTCCTCCCTAAGCATCGCTGCTAACCCGATTAGCATAGCCGTGTGTTGCTCGGCGTCACTTGGATCTCGGACCTGGACATTGAGCAGAAAGTCATCAAGCACGTTTCGTAGGGGGATATCGACGATCACATTGTGTGGTGAATCTTTGACTCCGCTCAGAACTGTCGCAGCATTTTCGTCAGGCCCGAAGTCACGCCTCCACTTCGTAACGACATCGATTAACAATGTACGATTTGCAGCCGCCGCATTGTCATCACGCTGCATCACCTTCGGAACTAACCAGCCATTGACGGGGATTCTACGAATGCCAAGGCCGATGACGTTGCCTCGGGTAGGCTTAAGCATTTCGGTCAAAATAAAGTCGCGCCGCCATTTTGCCAGCGGAAGTCCTCGGTGATTGGCTAGTGCTTCACGTACAAACTCTTCATGCTCTATGTACTCGGTGAAAGCGGCCTTCACCGTACCTTGGACAAACACTCGACATAGGCCAAGATATGGCTTCTTATAACCAAAGAAGCGGGCACGTTGCTGCAAGGTATCCGCCGCAGGGGCGGAGCCAAGCGGCCTCGGCATATATGTAATGCACAACCCCTCAACGGTATACCCACGATCCAGTTTCGCGCCGCCGACAAGAATCCAATAGCGAGTAGCCCTCCAATTAACCTTCTTCTCCGCATCCTTTGTTCCATTTACTTCGACGACGTTTAGTTCATCGAAGACTTCATCGAGCAATTCAGCAATCAACTCTCGCAGTGGACGTATGTCTGGAAAACTCTTGGCTAGCGACTCGTACTCGACCTCAAATTTTGCTCCGGCAACAGCCGGATCTGATGCGTGCAGGTCTTCCACAGTGCGCCGCAATGTCTTAAGTGCTTTATCCACCCAAGACTTATAAGTCTTGTGCGACGATGTGGCCATCGCTGGATGTACCATCATTGACCTGTTCCGGTCCTTCGCCTTGATGCCCTTTTCTCTTGTTAGTGAGTGATGTGCCGCAGCCAGCAAGAAGTAGCGCAGCGCCTGCAAGAGTGATTTGGGGGGGCTTACAACATTATTGGTCTTGCTGGGGACTTGCTTGGTCGGAATCTCAACAATCAGGTCTGCGTTGTCTATGAAGAACGCTGTCCCTCCAGTGTAGGATTCCCCAGGGGTTACTAGTTCAGCAAAATTTGGGTTGAGAAAGTCAGTTTGGACAAGGAGCAAGTTTGCTTGCGGGGTCGCCGTGTATTGTAAATACGAGTGATGCGGCAAAACTGCGCGCAAGGTCAATATGGACTTGTAGGTAGTGCTCACTTCGTTGATTGCAGCCAAGCCTGCCTTTATACGGGCGGCCTTGGTATTTAAGCTTGCCTGATCGCTTTCATCGTCAATGATGAGGCTGGGAACGCATGACAAGTCCAATTTGGCCAAAACTTTAGCTAAATCCTCTATGCGCCCACCGTGCTTGAGCACGGTGATAAGCAGCGCCTTCTTGGTGGACTTCTTCTGCCAAGCCTGGAGGCGCGTTTCAATCTGGTTCTTGGCAGAAGTAGTCGGATTCGACAGGTGGTACCAGTGATCACCACCGTCATCGATTCCCAAATCTTTCTTTAGTCGCTCTTCAGACTGATCCCGTAAATTATTCTTCGTGCCCGCCAAGACTATGATCATGCCGTACCCATTGTCGCGGGCCAGGGCGATCACTGTCTCGAATGAGAGCGTTTTCCCGCTCTGGACGTACCCTACAACCAACCCTGTTTCAGGGTCTTCTTCTATATTTCCCGGAGGAAGGCACCGTCCCAAGATACGCTGCGCTTCATGCAATATGGAGTCTGCTCCCTCGGTCAAGGCCGCATAGCTCGGTCCATTTGCATCTTTCGACTTGCTCTTGAGAAACTCGATGGTGAACTCACCTTGCTCTGGCACCCAACGAAGCGGTGGCTTAACGGTCTTCAAGATTTTGATCGAAGTTGTCATTTGGTTAGCGCCACTTGACTCAATGCTCCACGCATGAGGTAGTTGAGATGATAGAGAACCGAGTCGGGTGCTTCACCAGTGATGTCTTCCGCTAACACTAGCGCTATTGCGACAGCCGCAGCCACCCGAAGCATGAGCTCGATATTTTCATTGCTTGCCCCTAGGAATTCGGATGAGAACGGATGTGCAAGCGCAAGGTCTACGCATATACGCCTCACCAGATCTTCATCGCCGCATTCTGATTGTTGCTTGGCAAGCGATACCCAATCTTCACGGGCCGGATCCACCGAAGTCCGGAGAGTAATTATCCATTGCCAAGTCCCATCATCTATTTCAATAGCCCTCTCCGAAGCCTGCAACGGCCCCCTTGGCATCGAATCCGGTATCGGCGGTACATCGAGGGCTGGGTTGCTCTGCGCTTCCAATAGCAGTGGTGCTATGTGTTTTTCAAGATACTGAGCGACGACAAAGGTAGCGGCCTCAGCTTTTACTTCAATATTCTTTTTCGACGGGAGGGCTCGGTAGTTTTCGGCTTGAGCTAGGAGATCCAATGGCTCCAGTTCAAGTTTTTCCTTCAAGCAGTCAAGAAAAACGTCTTCATATTGTTCCCAGCGGAATCCATCTTTCGTATGACTTACCTCAAATCCTTCCACATGTAGTTCGCCAAAGAGTCGCTGGTATGGGTAACTATTGGTTTGCTTAAAGATATGACTGGGGCGGTAGGTTTCGTCATAACTGCCCTCGATTAATCTATCACGGCGAAAGAGCGCAAAACCTGCAAACGGGGTAGAGCCAATTTCACGTAGCGCCGCAAAACCTGTGACATGCTGCCCCTCGCCAAAATCCAAGGAGATGTTCTTTCTCCATAGAACCGAGTGAGCATTCTCACCTAAAGCAGCTACACCAGGTGATGTATACTGTACAGCATGCAAAATTGCTGGTGTCTCGTAGACTAGACACTCTCCATTGAATTTCAGCGTCATGCGTCCGTCGCGTAGGAACACCCTATAGATACTGGCAAGATGTTCCTTTATCTTGCCAAGCGTACGCCCCTGAGGAACATGGTGTAGTCCGCGCAAAGTAACGACAGTGTAGTGGGCGGACAGATTGTCAATGTCGCGAGCGGTGGTGTCCAAACTTTCAATCTTATTGTCGACAATGTGCCTTATGTCAAAATTGATCGTGCGCTCTAACTGCTCGCCCAGAGCCTTTGTTCGTACGCTCCAGTTCTCAGCAAACCAGCATGCGGCGCTTTTCATCCCCATGCCAAATTCGGACAGGCCGCTTCGATCCGTAGGGACGTGTGCCGCTCGAAATGCTCTTGGGAAGTCCGCCTCTGAAATTCCCGCCGCATTGTCGGTTACAACGATTTGGCCCGGCGCATTAGTGTCTAAGCGCACATCGACAACAAGGCGGAAATCCGTACCGTGCAAAGATTCTAGAGTTTCTCGATTTGCAAGATAGCTCTGAAGAGAGTTATCAATGAACTCGGCTAGTGCAAACCACGCCTTATAGTTCAGGTGCCTAAGCACAGACAGCATTGTTACTTCTGGACGTATTTCGATCAGTCCCTTTAGCTCCTCCACCGACTCTACAGGCATGCAGTCTCCAGTTCTTGCGCCTGCGCCTCTTTGCAGACTGTTTGATGGATGGGGAAAGTTGCAAGCAGCGCTCTAGCAACCATTTCCACAACATTGGAGTTCACTGCATTCCCAAGAGCAGCAAACGCCTGTGTCGCGCTAGCAGGTAGGCCTTTCAATGCATCTAGACTTTGAAGTCGCGCACATTCCCGAGGGGTCATGTAGCGCTTCTGCCAACCAATGATTGGTACTTGCGTATCAGTCATTGCAATAAGGCTGGGAGCGGTCGTGCGACGCTTGACGCGAACACCGGACGCACGGAACTGGATTACATATTCCCAAATGTTGCGCCTACCACCTTTGATATTCCATTCGAACTTTTGCAAGCTAGAGGGGAACTTCAAAATCTTCGGAAGCCAAGGGTTAATCCAAGCTTTATTGTCTTCGTAGAACTGGCGGTTCTGTCGAATGAAGTCCTTCTTCCACTTTGGAAAGTGGAACTGCTCTGTACGTGCGTGACTGGGAAGCGCGGCCCAACGATCCTCAAGGTTGCGCATACGCCCAATCATCGCGCCGTGGCTACCTTTGAAGCCCTTGAGTCCATCTAGCCCCAGAAGCGTTTTCAAAGCGTAAGGTGTCGTATCCTCGTATGGGTACGTAGCTCCCCACTCCATAGACCAAAGCGGGAAAGAGGGAAGTTCGACTTCGGGAGGGCTCGCTCTCAGGAATTCATCCCAAACCTCTAAACACTCGTTAACCTGAGCAGATAAGCGCTTTGCTTCTTCCGGATGGTCGTCGAGAACGCTATCAATGCTAGTCGGGTCATCACTGGTCGCTGGCCATTCGAACGAGTCTAGCGAGTGCAACGAACCAACAATGTAGACCCGCTCGCGTATCTGTGGGATGCCAAAATTGTGAGGCGAGAACTGATTGACCCGGATATTGTAGCCAAGCCCATTCTCACCTTTGCCAAGAATTTTTTGGATCTCAGCCCATGTGCGCCCTTCATCATGCTTTAGCAGATTCGGAACGTTCTCCAAAACAAAAAACGTTGGCTGCTTCGCCGCCAAGATAGTAGCAACATTGAAGAAGAGATCGCCTTGTTCCGTACACTCAAAGCCAAGTTGTTCGCCTGCCTTGGAGAACGGTTGACATGGAAAGCCAGCGGTCAGAACATCATGCGCAGGTACGCTCTCGGGATCGACCTTGGTGATGTCGCCCTCGGGCAGAAGTCCGAAGTTCTCTAAATAGAGCTTACGTAGATGAGGTTTCCACTCAGCCGCAAAAACACACTGACCACCAAGACGAGACAGGGCAAGGTGGAAGCCGCCTAGGCCTGCGAAAAGATCGATAAATTTAAATGATTGCATATGTCGGGCTTAGTTATTAATTCTTTGCGCCGAACGCCGTTAACGTATCCACAATAGACCGTCCTCGCCAATATCGACGATCAGACCTAGACGCCTAAAAGCAAGTCGCGAAAAAGAGAACTATCGTTCTCTTTCTATCCTTCATTGGTCGGGCTGTCAAGGCATAGCCTCCTTGGGGAAGCGAAGTGTCGGGTAGAGCCACCGTCGAGCTAACCGAAGGTCACGGCAGTGCTTGAGCATAGCACGGCCGTTGCTCTGCAACGCAGAGCCGCCCAGGGATCGGTGGAACTTCCAGGCGAAATATATTGGACTCCTATTGATTGAGTGCGCACTCGTCCTGGTTACGCTCGGCTACCAGTAACCCATACCCTCTTATTGCTCCAATTCCGCTGCACGCTGCTCTTGCGCAAACGAGACGGTCCGCTGAATCCCTGCTGGTGACAGTAGGTGAATCGTAGTCAGCAATGCCGCTTCGTCATCTGAGTCGGCGACTTTCCTACCACCGCAAGTCCGCTACACCACAATCACTTCGGGCAAGGCAAAACCGTTGAAGGTAGAGCCGCAGGCGTTGCTATAGGCGCCGGCATTGCGCACATAGACGAAGTCGCCCTCGGTCAGGTCGGCCGGCAGGGGCTGGCTGCGGGTACAGATGTCCATGGAATCGCAGGTGGGGCCGGCAACTACCCAGGGTACGATATCGCCCTGGCGGTCGCTGCGCATGTCGTATTCGATGCCGGTGGTGGTTTCCAGTAGGCCGTTGAATACGCCGGTGTCCAGATAGGCCCAGGGTTGGCCTTTGCGTACGGTCTGGCCGATGACGCGGGTTACCAGCCAGCCGGCGTCGGATACCAGGAAGCGGCCGGGCTCGGCCATGATGCGGATATCGTCGGGTACGGCGGCGAGGGCGGCGTTGATGATCTCGGCAATCTGCCGTATCGATGGGATGGCGGCCCGGTGCTCTACCGGGAAGCCGCCGCCCAGGTTGAGCAGGCGGGGCTTGAGGCCCCGGGTGCGCATGGTGTCGAACAGTGCGACGGCGGCTTCTATGCCGATGCGCCAGTTGTCCGGATTGAGGCATTGCGAGCCGGCGTGGAAGGTGGCGCCGGCCAGGTCGGCGCCGAGCTTGACGGCTTCGTCCAGGATGGCCTCGATCTCCTCTTCGAACACGCCGAATTTTTCTGACAAGGGCGAGACCGAGCCTTCGTTGCTGGTGTGCAGGCGCAGGTAGAAGCTGGCGTCGGGCTTGATGCCATGCACCTTGCGCAGCTCGCTGACCGAATCCACCACATACCATTGCACGCCGGCCTTTGCTGCCAGGGCGATGGCTTCGCGCGCGCGCATGGGGTTGCTGAAGTACAGCGTCTCTGCGGGCACACCCAGGGCCAGGCAGGCATCCAGTTCGGCCGGGGAGGCGATCTCAAAGCCTGCACCTTCCTCGTGCAATACCGCCAGCACCGCCTGGGTGGGATTGCACTTGACGGCGTAGTGCGGCGTTACGCGGGGCAGCGCGGCCTTGAAGCGGCGGACTTTCTCGCGCAATACGTCGCTGTCCATCAACAGAAAGGGGCCTTGATAGCCGTGCTGCAGTTGCTGGCGCACCAGATTGAAATCGGCTTGGGGTTCGCGGTGGGGATCAAAGCTGCGGCGCATGGCTATCGTACTCGGTTTGCTGGACGCGGCAGTTTAGAGCAGCGGCCTGAATTGTTGTAGCGTGGCAGGGCACTGCTACGCGGCGGTGGCGACAGCGCAACGCTGCTTCGCCATAATGGCCGCCGCCATCAAAATGATAAGCAGGAGACACGCGGCATGTTTCAGCAGGGTACAGATTATCTGGATAGCTATTACAGCGTCAGCAGCCAGGAGCAGCAGGTGCGGCGGCCCCGGTTGGAGGGCGAGGTGGATGCCGACGTGGTCATAGTCGGCGCCGGCTATACCGGCCTCTATACCGCCCTCAATCTGGCCGAGGCTGGCCTCAAAGTGGTGGTGATAGAAGCCAGCCGGGTGGGCTGGGGAGCATCCGGCCGTAATGGCGGGCAGATTATTCTGGGTTTTAGCTGCGATATGCCGCCGTTCGAGGCTGCATTGGGCCTGGCAGGCGCCCGCGAGGTATGGCGGCTGATACAGGAGGCGGCGGGCGAGATACGCGGCCGTATTGCACGGCACGATATCGACTGCGACCTGGCCGAGGGGCATTTGTGGACATCGGTGCAGCAGCGGCGCGTGGGCCTGCTGACGGGTTGGCAGGAAGAAGCGGCCAGCAAGTGGGGTTATGAGGGGCTGCGCTTCATACCCAAGGCGGAACTGCCGCAACATATAGGCTCGGATCGCTACCAGGCCGCCTTGCTCGACAGCAAGGGGGGGCACCTGCACCCGCTCAAGTATGTGCTGGGCCTGGCCAGGGCGGCTGAAGCCGCCGGGGTGCGTATCCATGAAGACAGCCAGGCCACCGGCTACGCCCGTAGCAGCAATGGCGTCACCGTGCAGACCCGCCATGGCCGCATCCGAGCCGGTAAGCTGGTGCTGGCCTGCAATGCCTATATCGATAAGCTGGATAGCCGCCTGCAGAGTAGGGTGCTGCCAGTCGGCACCTATATCATCGCCACCGAGCCGCTGGGCGAGGCGGTGGCTAAGCAATTGCTGCCATCGGGCCATGCCGTGTCGGATAACCAGTTTATCCTCGATTATTTCCGCATGACGGCAGACCATCGCCTGCTGTTTGGCGGCAAATGCACCTATACCGGCAAGACCCCGCGCAATCTGGCGGCGGGCATGCGCGCCGACATGCTCAAGGTGTTTCCGCAACTGCAGTCGGCCAAGGTAACCCACGCCTGGGGGGGGCATATCGACATCACCATGCCGCGTACGCCGGACTTTGGCTGCGACGGTGATGTCTACTGGGCGCAGGGCTTCTCTGGTCACGGCATTGTGCCGACCTGCGTGGCAGGCCGGGTGCTGGCGGAGGCGATACGGGGCGACGACACCCATCTCAAGCTGTTTACTGCCTTGCGCAACCCACCTTTTCCCGGTGGAGAGAAATTGGGCGCGCTATTTCAGGCCGTGGGTATGTCATATTACCGTTTGCGCGACTATTTCTAGGCGGGTTCTGCTGGCCGTCGGCGGGCCAGAATCGGCGGCCCATGCTGGATAGGCCTTAGATATCAAGCTGATGGTGCAGGCAGTGCTGTATCCGCGCCACCTTGCACTGTGCTTGGCCCCCAAGCCTGCCTGCGTAGGGGCGCCTTGTGTGGGGTGGGGGCTGTGCTAAGATTTTTTGTTGCATATAGGCAAGGCCCAGCATGCATGCGCCAGCGATTGACTAATGCCCGAGCCGCCCAACTTTTCTGGAGAAAAGCGTGTCACTCAAGAGCTTTCTGATCAAAGCGAAATTGGTCGAGCCGGATCCTGTGGAGCCGGATGCCGCCCCCATGGCTGCCCCGCTTGATTTTGAACTGATGGGCACTAGCCGGGCGGTGCCTGAGCCCCCTGCAACCAAGCCGCCGGCAATACCGCAGGCGACGGTGGAAGGCGTGAGCAACCATATTGCCGAGAACACGCCGCTGGAATCCATCTACGCGGTATTTGGTGTGCCTGGTACTACCTTTCCGGCAGAGCGCCTGTTGAAAGTACTGGATGGCTTGCGCGCCATGGACCCGGTGAACCAGCGGGCGGCCGTTGCCGCGCTGGATGCGGCCGATGATTCCTGGGCGATTGAGGATGTGCTGGAAGACGCAACCCGTAAAGTCCAAGCCCTGAAAGCCCACTTGACCAAGCTGAATGAGACGGTGGCTGTGGTGCGCGAGCAGGAGCAGGTGCAGAAAGCTGCGCTGGCCAAAGACTATGAAGGGCTGCGTGCTTCGATTGCCGAGCAGATGGCCCAGTTGCAGGAGGCCGCCCAACTGGCCGCCGCAGAGAATGCCAGTGCCCTGGCGGCGCTGGAGGCCAGTACGCTGGCGGCAGTGAATACCAGCCAGCGCGAGCAGTCACGCATACAGTCTGAAATAGAGCGGCTTGATGGCATTGCCCGTCATCTTGGCCAAGCCGCCAACCCGCTTTGATATCCCTTATCCAAGGAATGTGAATATGAAACTGACCCCCCTGTCAAAAGGCCTGTTGTCGCTGATCGTGTTGGCTGGCCTGGGATCCGTGGGCTGGAACCTTTACAAGAACAAGGCAGCGGCACCTGCCGAAGCCGTGGATGCGGCTGCGGCACCTGCCAGCACGCCAGCATCGGCACCCGTGGCGGCTGCACCCGGGGCGGATGCCACGCCCGCACCGGTTGCCAGCCCTGCTGCACAACAGTCGGGGTTCAATTCCTATCGCAGCATTATCGAGAAAGGCGTGGTCCGCGTCAGCGTGCAGTCGCCCGCCAAGCCCTTTTTTGCGCTGGAGAACGGTGCGCCCAAGGGCTTCAATGTGGATTTCATGAAGCTGCTGTTTGCCCAATCGGAATTCACCAAGCAGCATCCCAAGATCGTGCTGGATACCGACCATATCGTCGACACCTATCCTGCAGTGCCGGAGCAACTTACCAAGAACGACAGCCGCGGCAACCCGGTGGTGGACATCGCCATCGATGGCCTGACCTTTGCCGACGGTGACCAGCCTGGGGTGGTCTACACGGTGCCTTATGTCAGCGACTTCGGCTATTCGCTGATCACAGCGGCGAATTCGTCGGTACGCGGCGTCAGCGACCTGGCCGGTAAAAAGGTAGGGGTGCTGCAGGGCGACCCGGATGCCAGGGCCTATGCCCAGCAGAATTTCCGTGGTGCGCAGATTGTCGAGCTGAGCGATGCCAGCACCAATGGCGAGCGCGATTGGATCAAGCGTGCCATCCAATCGGGCCAGGTGGATGCCCTGATTTATGACTACCCCTTCGGCGTGGCTGAAATTGCCGGCACCGACCTAGTATTTGCGGTTGCCAAACTGCCGCAATCGGATGTGCGTTACAAGATTGGTGTCCGCAAGGGCGATGCCGAGCTGCTGCAGAACCTCAATACCGCCATCAGCAAGGTCAAGCAGTCGCCCGAGTATCTGGATCTGCTGCGCAAGTATTTCATCAGCAACAATCTGGGTCGTGTCGCTGGCGCCAATGGCAACGAGACGGTCTATGTGGTCAAGCCGGGCGATACCCTGTCCATCATCGCTACCCGCCTGCTGGGTAACAAGGCACGTTATGCCGAGATCGAGGTCCGCAACAACCTGCCCAATCCCGACTTGATCCAGGTCGGCCAAAAGCTGGTCATCCCCAAGGGCTGATGCGCTGCGATGAGTGATAACAAGCCAAGCTACTTATCGGATTTTCTGCAAAGCCCAGGCAATGTCAGTTTGCTGCTGGGCGGGGTGGCCACGGCTGTCTTCCTGTCGTTTCCCTATGGCTTACTGGGGGCGGCATTCCCCTTGCTGGGCACGCTGGCGCTGGAGTTCGTGGCCTGTCTGTTCGTGCCCGACATGACCACGTTCAGGCATTGGGCCGATACCCGGCGTGGCAAGCAGCATAGGGTGGAGCATACGCAGCGGGTGATGGGTGAGATACGCAGGCGTTGTTCCAGCCCCAATCAGTTCCGCAAGTATGAGGAGGGCCACCGGGCCATTGCGCAGCAGGTGGCCAGCCTGCTGGAACTGGCGGGCAAGAAGCCAGGCACGCTCAGGCTGGAGGATCTGGAACGCATTGCGGATGTGCCCAGCGAATACCTGGGCCTGCATCTGTCGCTGATGGTGATGGATGAGCGCACCAGCGCGATAGATCTCAAGGATATACATCGCAAGCTGGACCACATCGTCAACCAGATCGACGACCCCAGGGCCGGTAGCGATATCCGCCAGCTTGAACGGGCGCGGGACGAGTATGAGGCTTTGATTGCCCGGCATCAGCGCATGCTCAGCAAGCGCACGGCAATCGAGGCTGCCATCGTCGCCTTGCCCGACCAACTGGCCGAGATTTATCAGATCGTCATGGGCGAGAGCACACAGAACGATGGCGCACGCCTTAGCGGTGCCATCGCCAGCCTGCGTCTGCGGCAGGACATTGAATCGGAGATTGCCGAGGATATTTCGGGCGCCATACCCAGCCCAACCACGAAACGCACGGGCGACGCCGCAAGCGTCCGCTCGGCTCGTTAGCCATAGCGCCTTACATTGAACAATCAGGAAGGAAAATCATGTCCGACATCAGCTTCTTCTCGCGGGTAGGCAATCTGTTCAAGGGTTTCATGTCTTTGTGGATACAGGATGTGGAAAAGGAGCACCCGGAGATCGCCTACCAGAATCGCATCGATGCCATGGTGTCCAAGTACGCCAAGCTCAAGGATGTCACCGCTGCCGTCCTGCGTCGGCGCGAAGACATCGATTCCCGCCTCAACAAGCAAGGCGAGGAACTGAAGCGGGTGGCGGCTGACCTGGAGGCAGCGGTTGCCACCGGGCAGGATGACCTGGCCGTGGTGCTGATACAGAAGAAGGAGGCGCTGGAGGCGTCGATAGCGTCGCTGTCGGTGGAGTTCGAGCAGTCGCGCCGCGATGCCGAGGAAGCCAAGTCCTCTCTCAACAGCATGAAGGCCGAGATCGCCAAGTTGAAGGACGAGCGGGATTCCATGCTGGCCAAGCTGCAGAGTGCGCAGGCCCGCATCCAGATTCAGGATCAGCTGGAGGGGCTGTCGGTGGAGGCGGATGTACGGGCGCTGGATAATGTCCGCGAGCACATCAACAACACGGCGGCCCGCGCCAAGCTCGGCGCCGAACTGGCCGATTCGGACCTGGACAACAAGCTGGCACAGCTGCGCGTCTCCAGCGGCGCCATCTCGGCCCGCGCCACGCTGGAAAAGCTGAAGGAAGCCCAGGCCGCCAAGGCTGCCGGTAGCAAAACCCTCTAAGGCGGGAGCCGGATCATGAGCGCGGAACCGATCAAAATGCCGGCCTGGGCCGACATCCTGCGTGAGCGCTATCTGGCGGGCGAGGCCAATGTCTTTGTCCTGCATGGCAATGTGTTCGACAGCTACCCGCTGGGCAAGGACTACGCTGCGCTGCCCCGTGTGCTGGACAGCATGCTGGCCAAAAAGGACAGCCTGCTGGAACTGAGCCTGGCCCAGGGGGTGAGGATAGTGCGCAGCCAGCGGGCCTTGCCCTCGCTCGATGGCCTGCAGGAGAAAGGCCTGGGTGGTGCCCTCCAGTACCTGGAGAGCCATATGCGTACCCACCACAATACGGCTGTGGTGGTGCCCTATGCCGAGACCCTGTTCCCGGCTGCCGAGACACACCATCTGTCCTTTGAAGAGCGGGCTGCCGTCACTACCCTCCATCGCTGGTCTCTGGACGAGGCGCTGGGCAGGTCCGACGCCATCATCATCCTGGTGGCCGAGACACTGACCTCGCTGGCGCCCGCGCTGCTGAGCAACCCACGCATTATCGCCATCGACCTGGGTTTGCCGGACGAGGCTGCCCGCACCGAGGCCATCGCCCAATTCGCCCCGGCCTTGTCGGCCGAGCAGCGCACCCGCATTGCGGAGCAGACGGCCGGTCTGCGCCTGGTGCAGATATCCAGCATCGTCAGCGACCACGGCCGTGCCGATGGCTTGGATGAAGCGGCGCGGCGCAGCTATATCGCCGGGCTGCTCGGTGATAGTCCTGATGCAGCAAGCCGTGCCCAGGAGTTCGCCCGGGTGACCGCAGGCATGAGCAGGCAGGCCATCCGCGCCCTGATTGCACCGGCCACCCCTGAGGAACACGAGGAGGGTGAAGACGAGGTGATGGCGGTCATCCGCCGCCGCAAGCGGGAAATCCTGGAAAAGGAATGCTCGGGCCTGATCGAGTTCATCGAGCCCCGGCATGGCCTGGAAGTGGTTGGTGGCAATGGTGCCATCAAGACCGAACTGGCACGCGTGGCCAAGGCGCTGCGAGAAGGTGACATACGCCGGGCGCCCATGGGGCTGCTGGCAGTCGGCCCCATGGGGTCGGGCAAGACCTTTGTGATCAAGGCCTTCCTGAAAGAGGCGGGTCTCAACGGCGTCATGCTGAAGAATTTCCGCTCACAATGGGTAGGTGCCACCGAGTCCAACCTTGAGCGGGTACTGGCCATGGTCAAGGTCATGGGGCCGGTTGCGCTGGTGATAGACGAGGGCGATCGCAGCTTTGGTTCACGTAGCGAAGACAGCGATGGCGGCACCAGCTCTCGCGTGATTGCCCGCTTGAAGACGTTTATGTCCGAACCCGAAAACCGTGGGCGGGTGCTGTTCATCATGATGACCAACCGGCCGGACAAGCTCGATATCGATATCAAGCGGCCAGGCCGGCTGGACGTCAAATTACCGTTTTTCTACGCCCAGACCGATGCCGAGCGGGTCGAAATTGTAGGCGCACTGCTGGCGCGGCACGGTATGGCCTGGGTGGCTACCGATGCACAGCGCCTGCAAGCCTGTACGCCGCTGGCCGGGTATTCCAATGCTGATCTTGAGGCCGTGGTGCTGCTGGCTGCGGCCAGCGTCAGCGACCAGGGCAGCAGCATCAGTGCCGAACAGTTCGAGCAGGCGGTGGCCGACTTCATGCCGCCGCAGGACAGGAATATGGTTCGTTACATGGAGTTGCTGGCGGCGCTGGAATGCTCGCGCCGATCCTGGTTGCCCGCCCATCTGCAAGACCTGAGCACCGAAGCCATGCAAGCGCAGTTGCTACAACTGCAGCACATCATTCATTGAGGAGACTTCATGTTTATCGATCAAACCTTGCCCGCGTTTTCTGCCGAACAGGTCAAATCCAGCTGTCTGGCCATGTTGCAGGTGGCCCGCTCGCATGGCCTGCACCCGGCGGAATCAAGCCTGATCAGCGGCTTCTGGCAGCAGGCTGAACCCGCCCTGGGGGTGTTCGATGCCAATACCACCGAAGCCTTCGCTGCTGGGCTGTTTGCCTCGGCCGGGCACAAGCAGCTGGTATTGGACCTGTGCCTGGCCTGCGCCTTTGCCGATGGCCACTACAGCGCAGAAGAGAAGGTCGCGATCGCCGCTATCGCGGCCCAGTTGGGTTTGCCCGAGGCCGTGGTGCAAGAGCGGACTGCCGAGGTACGCGTGGCCTTCCTCAGCTCCCTGGCGCATCTGCCGGATGCGCAATCGGTAGCGGCGCTGGCCAAGGGCCTGGAGTAAAGGGCAGGCTCAGCCTGTGGGTGGGTAGCCTGTCGGCCATGGCGGCCGTTCAGGGTGCCTGCCCGCTAGTCGGCTAGTTGCCACAGCCTGCAACTGGCTGGCCTAAGCTCGTTCCAAGCGAGATATTCAGCGGGGGAGCGAGCCATGATCAAGGGTATAGCCAGCAACCTGCCTGCGCTCAATGCGCAGCGCAATCTACAGCCCAGCCGTGATGCCCAGGGACTGGCCTTGGGGCAGTTGTCGTCGGGCAAGCGGTTGACCAGCGCAGCGGTCGATGCCGCGGCCAGCGCCATCGTCGAGCGCTTTGCCGCGCAGATTACCGGTAGCAACCAGGCCGCGCGCAATCTGAGCGATGGGATATCGCTGGCGCAAACGGCCGAGGGCGCTTTGAGCAGCGTGGGCGACAATAGCCAACGTATCCGCGAACTGGCGGTGCAGGCCGGCAATGGCACCCTGAACGCGCAAGACAGGGCGGCCCTGCAAAGTGAGGCGGATGCGCTAAGCCAGGCCAGTGCCGATACCCTCTCCAGCGCCAACTTCAATGGCCAGGCCCTGTTCCAGGGTAATACCTTGCGCTTTCAGGCGGGGCCCAATGCGGGCAATGAGATCAATCTGGCACTGGGCGATCTGTCATCCGGCGTGGTGGCCAGTGCCGCAGGACGGGTTGATTTGTCCAGCCCGGCCAAGGCACAGCAGGCCTTGGGCCGCATCGACGCCGATATCGGCACCTTAAGCAGCCAGCGCGCCACCCTGGGCGCCGTGAGCAGCCGCTTTGGCGCCAGCATTGATGCCCTGCGTAACAGCAGCGAAAACCTGTCGGCGGCGAAAAGCCGCATTGGCGATACCGACTATGCCAAAACATCGGCGGATCTGGCCGCTGCCAATATCCGTGCCCAGGCCGGCATTGCCATGCAGGCGCAGGCCAATGCCCAGCCGCGTGCGGTATTGTCCTTGCTTCGATCCTGACGGGGTCAGTCGCCGTCCGTGCGTGCCTTGATGCCACGCCAGTGCTTGGCGCCGATCAGGATAAAGCGCAGTTTGTCTTCCAATTGATGAGCCGGGCTGCGGCTGTCGGGCTGGTGGGACTCATGCGGGTTGATCAGCTCGGGCAGGGTGGTGAATACCGTTTTCACCACCAGGCTGGCCAGGACTTCGTAGTCTTCCGGGCCCAGATGACTGAGCCGTGGGCTGAGCGCCAGATCCGCCTCCAGATCGGTAATGAAATCACGCTGCATGGCGTTGATGGCCTGCCGCACGGCGGCTGAGCCGCCGTATTGCTCCCGCGCCAGAAACAGGAAGTGCTGGCGGTAGGCCACCACGTACTCGGCAAATATGCGTACCGAAGCATGAATGGCACCATATTGTTCCAGCTCATTGCGGCGAACCAGCCGTATGGCCTCGCGGAAGGTGGAACTCACCTGTTCGACCAGGGCGAGGCCCAGCGCGTCCATGTCGGGAAAGTGGCGATAGAAGGCCGCCGGCACGATACCCACCTGACGGGTGACTTCACGCAGACTGACGGCGCTGAAACCCTGGCCATCGGCCATCAGGGTCAGTGCGGCGTCCAGCAGGGCCTGGCGGGTCTGCTGTTTCTTTTCTGCGCGTATCAACAAAGTCATATACCCAAGGTAATCATGCAATTGCGCTGCAATGTAGCAGAAGGCGGCTACCTTGGGGCAGCCTGTAGAATATTTAGTGAACAACTGTTGACTGAGTTGCATTTGACTGGCATCTTGGTAAACACTTGTTCACTTCTCAATCTCAGACATGCCGCTTATCCCCGCTGCGCTCGTCAACCTCGCCCTGCCGCTGACACGTCCGCTGGCCGCCTTTCTGCGCGAGGACGTATTTGATTACTACGGCCGCCTGCTGCACCCCCAACTGCAATTGCGCCGGGTATTCGCCCGGCTCAAGGCCCGCCGGCTGGAGGGCGAGGCCACCGTGGTGCTGACACTATCGCCCAGCCGTAACTGGCGTGGTTTTCGCGCGGGCCAACATGTGGCCGTGACGCTGGAGAAAGACGGCGTGCGGCATACCCGCCGCTACAGCCCCATGCGGGCAGCCAATGGCCGTATCGAGATCGCCATCAAGCGCCTGAAGGAAGGCCTGGTCTCCAGCCTGCTGCACGAGGAGGCCGACTCCATCGGCTATCTGGAGATAGGCCAGGCCGAAGGTGACTTCGTGCTGCCCGATACCTTGCCGCCCCGTTTGCTGTTCCTGGCTGCCGGCAGCGGCATTACCCCCATCCTGGCCATGCTGCGCGAGCTCAAGGCCCGTGGCTATCAGGGCGAGCTGAATCTGCTCTATTACGGCCGCCAACGTAACCAAATGGCTTATCTGGACGAGTTGCGGGCCTACCCAGGCCTGCATCTGCATGTCTGCCTCACCGGGGAGCAAGCCCAGGCGGGGGAGCAGGCTGGACGCTTCAGCGCCGCCCAGCTCGATGCCCTGGTACCCAAGGCCGAGGGCAGCGCGGTGTTCGCCTGTGGCAGCCATGGTTTTACCGAGGCAGTGCAGGCGGTATGGCAGCAGCGCGGTTGGCAAGGTCTGGCCTGTGAGTCGTTTACGCCGCCTACCTGGCACCTGGAAGACGATAAGCCGGTGACGCTGACCTTTGCCAGGGCACGCCGGCAGCTGGCTGGCCGTACCGGCGGCACCTTGCTTGAGCAAGCCGAGGCGCATGGCCTCAAGCCTGCCAGCGGTTGCCGCATGGGTATCTGTAATACCTGTACCTGCCAGAAGCGCGAAGGCGCCGTGCGCGACCTGCGTACTGGCGAGATTTCCACCAAGCCTGACGAAACCATACGGCTGTGCATCACGGCACCCGTGGGCAATGTCGTGCTGGATCTGTAAACGAGGCCACCATGAGTAAAAGTCTGAGCTTGAACCCAGACCAGCTGGCGGCCTTCGGGGCCGAGCTGGATGCCCTGCGCAACCGCCACCTGGCCGAGCTGGGCGAGGCCGATGCACGGTATATCCGCCGTGTCCGTGCCAGCGTACGCATTACCGAGCTGGCTGGCCGGCTGATGCTGTTTGCTGGTTTTTTCCCGCCCACCTGGTGCCTGGGTGTGCTGCTGCTGGCCTTCTCCAAGATCGTGGACAATATGGAGCTGGGCCACAATGTGATGCATGGCCAGTATGACTTCATGAACGACCCGGAATTTTCGGGCAAGCACTTTGAGTGGGACCATAGCTGCACCAGCGATGCCTGGCGACGCACGCACAACTACCAACACCACACCTACACCAATGTGCTGGGCAAGGATCACGACATCGGCTACGGCACGGTGCGCATCTTTGCCGAACAACGCTGGCGGCCCTTCTACCTGCTGCAGCCCCTGTGGGCATTGCTGCAGGCGGTGTTCTTCGAGTACGCCATCGCGGTCTTCGACCTCAAGCTGGACCGCTATCTGCGGGGCCGCGCCAAACTGTCCGAACTCAAGGTCAAGGCGCCACCGGTGCTGCGCAAGCTATGGCGCAAGTTCATCAAGGACTATGTGTTCTTCCCGCTGATCGCCGGGCCGCACTGGCTGGCGGTGCTGGCCGGCAATGCGGTGGCCAATCTGCTGCGTAATCTGTGGACCTTCACCGTGATCTTCTGCGGCCATTTCACCGAGGACGCCGAAGTCTTTCCGCTATCCGTACTCAAGGACGAGACCCGTGGTGGCTGGTATGTGCGGCAGCTACGCGGTTCCTCGAATCTCTCGGGCAGCCGTTGGCTGCACTTCCTGACCGGCAATCTCAGCCATCAGATCGAGCACCATCTGTTTCCGGATATCCCCGCGCGCCGCTATGCCAGCATGGCGGTGGAAGTACGCGAAATCTGCCAGCGCTATGGTCAGCATTACAACACCGGCAGCTTTGCCGGGCAGTTCTTCACCGTGCTGGTGCGCCTGTTCCGCCACGCCTTCCCCAGCCGGCCGGCCATGCAGCCTGTTTGAACCCGGCAGTCACTGGCATGCAAAACGGCACCCCTGGAGGTGCCGTTTTGCATGGTGCCGCGAGATACCTTAATTGGCCGGCTTGCTCAGGGCCATGGCTGCCATCTTGCGGGCTGGTTCGTCGCGTCCGTCCTTGGCCAGCTTTTCCAGGGCCAGCTTGTGTGCGGTGGCCAGGGCCTCCGCCGCAGGCACGGCCACGTCCGGTACTACACCCGTGCCTTCCCAGTTGGTCTTGCTGATGGGGTTGATGGCGCGGCCGGTGGGAACAAACACGCTGAAGTGCGCGTGTGCCCGATAACGGTCGCCGGGATGGGCGCCGCCGCCAGTGGTTTCGCCGACGAGGGTGGCGCGCTTGAGGTTCTTCAGGTTGTAGCTGAACTCCTCGGCTGCCGAGAAAGTACGCTTGGCGGTCAGCACATAGACGGGGGTGTCAGCCATGCGGGCACCCGGCACATGGGCATGGGTCCAGTACTGGGTGGTTTCATTCTGTGGCCGGTAATAGAGGTCATTCAGGTGTACCGGGGTGGTGCCAAACAGGTAGGAGGTGATCCATTGCACCATCTCCGGGCTGCCGCCGCCGTTCTCGCGCAGGTCTACAATCAGCGCCTCGCTGTTGGCCAGCAGGTTCATGGCTGCGGTGGCAGTGGCGCCTCCGACCGAGGGGTCTTCAAAGCCGTCCAGCTTCAGATACCCTACATTGCCCGGCAGCCGCTCAATCTTGCTGAAACCATAGTTAAGGGCCCGAGCCTGGCGGGCATAGCGTGCCAATTCCTCGGCCGACTCACTGGCCGTGGTGCGGTCGTCGGCAATGGGTTCGTGCCGATAGCGGGCATTCAGGTGCTTGTCGCGGCTCAGGGCCTGCATGTCGGCGGTCAGCTGCTTGGCAAACTCGGTGGCGCTGGTGAGCTTGTCGTATTCGCCACGCTGTTGCCGTGCCTTGAGGTCTTGCACCAGCTTGTTGGCCATGTCGGGGAAGACATAGTTGTCACCCAGGTACTTGATGGTATTGCTGATGACTTCCTGGCGTACCTTGGCGTCTATGGTCATGTCGGGCTGTGCGGCTTGCAGGTCGGCGCTGAGCAGGCCGGTGGCCAGCAGGCCGGCAAACAGGGTGCGTTGTGAGCGTTGCATGGAAGTCATCTGGGTTCTCTATCTTCTATTGTAGGATTGCTGCTGAGACCGCCAATCTTATCGAGGTGCGCACGGAGATTGGTGAGTATTTCTGTGGTGTTTTGAAGATTGAACAGTGGAAAAATCTGCAATGGATAAGTTGGACAGAGATATTGTTGATCTGCTGCGACGCGACGCTCGGCTGACCTTCCGCGAGCTGGCCGAGCAGGTACACCTGAGCGCCAATGCGGTGGCGGAGCGCGTGAGGCGGATGCAGGCACAGGGCATCTTGCAGGGTTTTCATGCACGGGTGGACATGGGGGCGCTGGGTCTGCCGCTGGAGGCCCTGATCGATATCAAAATGCGGCCCGATACCTCGGCAGCCAACTTCGAGGCCGTGATACAGACCATACCGGGTATCGTTGAGGCGACGCTGCTGACCGGAGCGTTTGACTATATGGTGCGCGCTGCCTGTGCAGACCAGCAGGATCTGGTACGGCTGATAGAGGCGCTGCGTGAACGTGCCGGCGTACAGGAGACATACAGCCGGCTGATTCTGAGCCAGGTGCCGGTCAAGGGCAGATTGGGCCGCTAGGCCCTTGCTGCTGGCCCACGACATCATGGGCCAGCAGGGTGCAACCGTCGGTCGAAGCTGTGACGGTTGCTACGCGTGTCAGGGGGTGACCAGCCCATCCATGCGGATGACCTCGAAGTCAGCGCCCTTCACGCTACCTAGCTCGCGCACCAGTTTGTCATTGTTCCAGCGGTCATCAGGCGCGCCGCTGACATACCAGTTGCTGCCGTTGTCGGCCACGATCATGCCGTAAGTCTTCATGGCTTGCAGTATGGCCCGGCTCTCGGTGCTGAAGCTGGCGGGTATCGCATAGCTGGCCTTGAGCCTGACCCGCATGCCCATGGGTGCACGATTGGGGTCGGTGCTGCTGGCGGCCCAGTGGGTGGCAGGGGGCACATAGGCCCGTCGCGACTGGCTCACAGTGAAGCGCAGCGCATGGCGTATCGTGCCGCTGGCGGCTTCATCGTACCTCACCAAGCCAGGAAAGATGGGCAGGCCTGCTGCATCGGCACTGGTCCAGCCGGGCTTGCCGCCGGGGCGCACGATGTTGGAATCCAGGTGGAAGACAGCGCCGGCATCGGCGTTCCAGCTGCCATCGCTTTGGGGGAAAGCGCGATACAACTCATACAGGCGGTTGTTGTCCTTATCTACGACCAGCACATGTCTGTCGCCATCGAATGCTCCGCCATCGGGCCGTTTGCCCTCGATAGGTGCATTGCCCGGCACCGGATACGGGCCAGGGTCGCTTTCGTCGCCATAAGCGGTGAAGCGGATATTGACCTTGGCCTGGGTGCCGGCGACCACCACATAAGGTATGCCTATGGGCGCGCCTTCGTACAGGCCGGCACCGAAGTCCGGATGCAGGCCACGGGTCAGCCCTATGGTGGTAAGGATATTGGTGGAGTTGGAGTCTACCGGTGCTGCCGAGATATCCTGGTTCCAGGCATTGCTGGCCGGGAAGGGTAGGCTGCCGTTCAAGGCAGCACCTATGCCCAGGCTGGCCGCCGCCATGCTGCCATAGCTGCCATTGCTGTTGCCGCTACCCACGGTGACGGTGGTGCTGGCCGTGATGGTGCCGGCGGCATTGCTTGCCGTGAGCGTGTAAGTGGTGGTGGTAACAGGTGCAACAGCAACACTGTTGCCACTGACCAAGCCCACGCCAGGCGAGATGCTGAGGCTGGTGGCATGGCTTGATTGCCAGCTAAGCGTGCTGGATTGGCCCGCGGTGATATTGGCCGGCGTGGCGCCGAAAGACTGGATGCTGGGCTGGCTGGCACCGGGCGTGGTGGTTCCGCCGCCACCATCGCTGCCTCCACCGCCACCGCAGGCGGCAAGTCCAAGCAAGAGCGGTAGCAGGTAGTGAGTGCTATTCATGACGTTGTCCTGAGTTGTTTGGGCCGATGATAAGCAAACCTGACCCGTCGCGCATGTAAATAGCACCGAAAATCCGCTGTCCGGACGCAGCACAACGGCGAGATTCATACCAGAATGAGATGACGGGTCGGAATCGAGCCGTGGTTGATGGAGAGCATGGTGCTGATACCGCTATTGATGGCGACGCTGGCCACCCCTGCAGAGACGGTGATCTTCTATTATGAGACCCGTCCGCCGCTGACCTATGTCGAGGGCCAGGGCCTGGGCGGCTTGGTGGGCGGCCCGGCCTATGCGGCGATGCAGGCTGCTGCTGTCCCTGCCAGCCTGGTGGAAGCACCCTTCAAGCGCCATATGGCGCTGATAGAACAGAACCGGGAGCGGGCCTGCGCCATCGGGCGTTTCAAGACACCGGAGCGTGAGCGGCTGGGCAGGTACAGCCTGCCCATCTACCGCGACGGCAGCTTTGTGGCCATGGTACGGGCGGGCGATCATCGTATGGGCAATGGCAGCAAGCTACTGCCGCTATTGGGCCGGCGTGACATACGGGTGGTACTGAAGGAGGGCTATTCCTATGGCCCCACGCTGGATGCGGCCTTGGCACAGATGCAGGCGCAGCGCATCAACACGCCGGACACAGGTAGTGGCATTGTCCGTATGGTGGCAATGAATATGGCCGACCTGACATTCGCCGCAGAGGAGGAAGCGCGCACGCTGCTGGCGGAGCATGACGAACAACGGGGCGTAGTGGCCGTACGCCGCTTCGGCGATATGCCGCCGGGCGAGCTGCGCTACTTTTTTTGCAGCAAGCAGGTGCCGGACAGCGTGATGGACAGGCTCAATGCGGCCCTGCCGCCGCTGAAGTGAACGGCGCTAGCCTGCAGCGGGCTTCTGCGTCTGCATTGCATGTGCCATGTGGGCAAAGCGAACGGTGGCGATGCAACCGGGACCATCCTCACGGTTCTGCAGGGTCAGGATGCCATGATGGGACTCACTGATCTGTCGGCATAGCACCAGGCCTATGCCTGAACCTGTTGGCTTGGTGGTATAGAAGGGGATGAACAGATTGTGCGGGTTGGCAATGCCGCAGCCCTGGTCCAGCACACTCAGCTGCAATGGTTGTGCCTGCCAGCGCAGGGTGACATTGCCGTTGCCGGCTTCCACACTGTTCTTGAGCAGATTGATCAGCAATTGTTCGATCTGCGCGGGGTCGCCAAAAAAGGGCAGGGGAGCCGTGGGGCCATCCAGCGTGATGCGGCCCCCGGGTAGCAGGCTGGGCAGGCGCTGCAACAGGTGCTGCAGGTCGAATACCTGCTTGTGTGGCTCGGGCAATCGAGCCAGCGCGGCGTAGCGCCGGACAAACTCACCCAGGCGTTTGCTGCGTTCTGCAATGATCTCCAGGCCTTGCTGCAAATCGTCGAGATGGGCCTGCGGCCCCTGCGGGCCGTGTAACAGCGTGCCCAACGTGGCGCTGATACTGGCGATAGGGCCTAGCGAATTGTTGACCTCGTGACTCAGCACCCGTATCAGCTGCCGCCACGCCTTCAGCTCCTCGCTGCGCAAGACTTGCTTGAGATCAGTCACGAACAGCAGGGTGTGCTGCTTGCCCTCGACGCGATAGCCTTGGCACCGCAGCTGCCATAGACCAGCCCCGCCGGGGAACACCCATTCGACGACCCCCTGAGGATCGCGGGCCAGCAAGTCGGCCAGGCCCAGTTGCGCGGTTGTTTGCCCCTGCAAGGTGGCCTGGTTGCGGCCCAGCAGCCTGCAGGCTGCCGGATTGGCGAGTTTGAGCCGGCTCTCGCCATCGAAGGCAATAATGGCGACCTCGATACCATCCACCACCCTATCAACCAGCCTCAAGGCTTCTTCTGACTGCAGCCGCTGCCTGTGCAGGCTGCTTGCGAGCTGATTGATCTCGCCAGCCAGCTCACCTAGCGCATCGCCCTGCTGTTGGCGCATGCGCAAGGAGTAATCGCCCACACGTATGGCAGCGACCAGATTGCTGATGGTGCGCCGCTGGCTGAGGGTGCGACGATACAGGCCTATGGCACAGCCCAGAGGCAGCAGGCCAGTCAGTACCAGCAGCAGTATCCGGGGGTAGACCAGCCAGGGCAGTTGCCATACCAGCACGGCCTGTATCAGCCACACCGGCAGGCTGGCCGCCAGCATGGCCAACAGCCAGGCTTGATCTTGAGTAAGGCGCCCAAGCCTCACGGCTTACAAACCATATTTCTGCAGCCGACGGTAGAAGGCTGACCGGCTCAGGCCCAAGGCCATCGCAGCGGCACTGGCACTACCGTTATGGCGGCTCAGGGCAATGTGTATCAGCAGCTTCTCGGCGTCCTCCAGCGACAGGGTGTCGAGCCCTGCGGAATCGGCGGGGCGTTGCCCAGGCGCAGCCTGATGGGGCAAGGCCAGGTCTGCCGTTTCAATGACGCTGCCACGGCACAACAGGGTGGCACGCTCCATGGTATGGGCCAGTTCACGGACATTGCCAGGCCAGGCGTAGGCTTGCAGGGCCTGGATGGCAGAGGCCGACAAGGGCCGGCCGGGCTTTTGATAGCGCAGGGCCTGGCGACTCAGTTCATGTTGCGCCAGGGCGAGCAGGTCCTCTTGCCGCTCACGCAGCGGCGGCAGATGTATCGCCACGCTGTTGAGCCGGTACAGCAGGTCCTGCCGGAAGCTGCCTTCGGCGACACGTTCGGCCAAGGGCGCATTGGTCGCTGAAATCAGCCGTACATTGCTGAGTTGCGCTCGACTGGAGCCCAGCCGCTCGAATTGGCCGGTCTCTAGCACCCGCAACAGTTTGGCTTGCTGGCTCAATGGGATATTGCCGACTTCGTCGAGAAACAGCGTGCCTTGATCTGCCAGTTCAAAGCGCCCTATCCGTGCTTCCCGTGCATCGGTAAAGGCGCCTTTCTGGTGCCCGAACATCTCGCTCTCGAACAGGCTGTCGGCAATCGCCCCCATGTTGACGGTGATCAGGCTGGCATCAGCACGACGGGAGTGGCGGTGTATCCAGGCGGCCAATTGGCTCTTGCCGGTACCGTTCTCTCCCGTCAGCAGAATGTTGACGTCGGTCGAGGCGACCGACGCCAACTGCGCCATGACGGCTTGCATGGCGGGCGACTGGCATATCCAGGGGCGATCCTGGGCCTCTGCCTTCAGCAGGGTGTTCTCGGCGGCCAGCCTGGCGCCACGCCGGTGGCTCTGCCGCAGTTGGGTCAGATTGCGCACGATGCAGGCCAGGCGGGTGTTGTCCCAGGGTTTCTCGATAAAGTCGCTGGCACCCAGTTGCATGGCCTCTACGGCAATGCTGACCGTGCTCCAGGCCGTCATGGCCACAATGGGTAAATCGGGCTGGCTGGATCGCACCTGGGCAATCAGATCCAGACCTTCGCGTCCCGAGGTCGTGTCACGGCTGTAGTTCAGGTCGGCCAGCAGCAGGGCGTAGTCTTGCTGGGCGATGGCAGCCAGGGCCTCCTCGGGCGATGCCACCAGGTCGCAATGCCAACCCTCGCTCTTGCAGAATAGGCGGAGGGCGGCACGCACGGCGACGTCGTCATCACAGACTAGCAGTGGCAGGGGGGCAGGCGCGGTGGTGTTCATCAGTGCTGACAGAAACCCGTCTTCATCTTGGTGCGGGGCGCTTGAGTGTTGCAGTCGTACTGGCGGTTGCAGCAATACGGGCTGGGATCAGGCGTACTCCACCTGTAGGCACCGAGCATGAGCGGACGCTGGCGCTTCCGCTCATGCTCGCCTGCAGGCGCGACTCGCAGCATACAAAGAAATGCCACACTGCGCCTGTTCCTTGCCTATTCGTAGCGTAAGGCTGCGCTGGGGATCAGGGCGATGGCCCGGCGTGCCGGAATCAGCGTCGCCAGCAGGATGACGGCGGAGATCAGCAGGCTGACCAGCAGCATGGCCAATGGTACTGCAAGGCCAACCTGGTAGAGCAGTTCCGCCATGGCCGTGGTGACGCCCCAGCCCAGCAGCATGCCCAGTGGCAGGCCAATCAGCAGCTGCCTTACCCCTCGCCGCAGCAGCAGCCAGACGATGGCGCCATCGGTGGCGCCGATGGCGCGGCGCACACCGACCTCGTGGGTACGCAAGGTCACGGCACGGGCAGTAATGCCGTAGATGCCGCTCACTGCCAGCAGCAGGCTGATCAGGCCCAGTGCTACGAACCAGGCCCCCATCAGATCCAGGCCACCCGTATTGTCCTCATGCAATTGCTCGAAGCTGAACAACTCGGTCGGCGCCAGATTGGCATCGGCGCGGCTGATGGCCTGGCGCAGCAGTGCCAGTGTCGATGCCATGTCGCCACCGCCTACCAGGGCAATGCGCAGGGTATCGGGCACAGACTGGCGCAGGGGGCGGTAGACATTGGTCTGTACGCTGTCGTCACCGCCGCTGGGGCTGCCTTGCACCACTGGGCGGCTGACGCCTACCACGGTGATCCACTCGCCATCTGGCTCTGCAGCATTGATCCTGAAACGCTTGCCCAGCGGTGACACGCCAGGCCAATGCCGGTTGGCAAAGGCGGTATCGACCACCGCGACCTTGAGAGTATCGGCACGATCCTGATCGTTCAATGCCCGGCCGCTCAGTATCGGTATTTCCAGCGCAGCAAAGTAAGTGCTGTTGACACTGTAGAGCCCAGCATTGGGATAGCGGTCGTCGGTAATGGCGTGGCCTTCAGGCTGGATAAGTGTGCCTTCTGTCCTTCCATCACCGGGCAGCGCATTGGTCAGGGCGAAATGAGGCTGGCCGGGCAGGCTACGCAGGGCGGTATCCAGGCGTTGGAACAACTGCTCACGAGCCACTTTGTCGCGGTAGCCGGATATACCGTTGCGATCACCCAGGCGGGCAGTGGCCACGTCCTTGACCCGACAGCCGTAGTCGGCATGCAGGGTCTGGTACATGGCGTAGGTCAGGACACAGGCGGCCACCAGCAGCATGCTGCTGACCGCAATCTGTATCACCACCAGACTACCGCTTAAACGGCCGGCAGCCCGGCCTTGGCCATGGCGGGTACCATCGCGCAGCACCATCATCAGATCAGTGCGAGCATTGCGCCAGGCGGGTAACAGGCCGATGACCAGCGTGGAGACCAGCGTCAAGCCCATGGCAACCAGCACGATGGGCAGGGATAGGCCGAATTGCAGCCAGAAGGGCGCCTCTGGTGCGCTAGGCATGGCCAGCAGCACCTGATTGGTGGCAGCCAACGCCCAGGCTGCAAAAAACAGGCCGACCAGGCAGGCGCCTACCGAGAGCAGCAGGCCTTCGGCCAGCATATGACGCAACAGGCGATGGCGGGGTGCGCCCAGCGCCGAACGTATGGCGGTCTCCTGCTGTCGCTCGCTGGCGCGGGCCAGCAGCAGGTTGCCGGCATTGATCCAGACCAGCAGGAGCAGCAAGCCTGCCGCGCCACCCAGGGTCAGGTACATCGTGCTGACACCTTGTGTCGGTGACTGCACAAAGGGCACCACCATGGCACCTATCACCTTGTTGGTCTTGGGCCAGCTGGCGGCCAGGCGCTGGGCGATCACCGATATATCGGCACCGGCCTCGGTGATATCTACCGCCGGCTTGAGCCGCGCCAGAATCGTGACACGGTTGTCATCGCCAGGTGCGAAGTGTTTGGGGGCGGCAAAGGGTAGCCAGAGCTGCTCGGAGATGGGAAAGCGAAAGCCGGCAGGCATGACGCCGACGATGGTGGTCGTCACCCCGTCAACCTTGATCTGGCTGCCAATAATGGCAGGATCCTTGGCAAAGTGCTGCTGCCATAGGTCGGCGCCGATCACCATGACAGGTGCGGCTCCCGACAATTCGTCGCCGGCTTCCAGCTTACGCCCCAGCAGTGGCTGCACACCATGCAGTGCCCAACTGCCGGCAGTCAGGCGCGCGGCCACGAAGTTTTCAGGGTAGCGCTTACCCCCTATGGCGACCCGATTGCGCTGGGTGGGGTAAAGGTGCTCAAACCGGGTTTGCGCTTTGCTGTATTCCACAAAGTCGCTGTAGCGTATCTCGCTGCCGTTCTCCCGCCCGTCGTAGGTCTCCTTGATCACCACCAGCCTGTCGAATGAGGGCCAGGGCAGCCGGGTGAGCGCAATGGCGTGTATGGCGGCTGCCATGTAGATGGCAAAGGCCAGGCCTGCAGCCAGGGTAAGCAGGGTGAGCAGCGAAAAGCCCGGGGCTTTCAGCAATAGCCGCAAGGCATAGCGGAGGTCGGTCCACATGTTATTGCGCTCCCCAGGCCAGTTCGCGGCCTTGTGCCTGGCCCGTGGTGTTGAGATGGTCCTCCACCACGCGGCCATCAAAGAGCGCAACCGTACGCTTGGCCAGTGCCGCCGAACGCGGATCGTGGGTCACCATGCACAGGGTGGCGCCATCGGCATGTATCTGGTTGAGCAGGCTCATCACCAGCTCGGCATTGCGGGAATCCAGGTTGCCAGTCGGCTCATCGGCCAGTATCAAGGCAGGCTGCCCCACCAGGGCGCGTGCCACGGCAACCCGCTGTTGCTGACCGCCCGAGAGCTGGGCAGGGTAGTGCCGGGCACGATGCGCCATGTCTACCCGTTCCAGCGCCTCCTTGACGCGTTGCCTGCACAGCTGCTTGCTCAGGTCATCGCGGTACTGCAGTGGCAGGGCCACGTTTTCTTCCACGCTGAGATCAGAGATCAGGTTGAAAGCCTGGAAAATGAAGCCGATCTCGCGATTGCGCAGGCGGGCACGGGCGCGGTTGTCCAGCGTTTCGACAGCCTGCCCGGCCAGTGTATAGCGTCCGCTGCTGGCGTTATCCAGCAGGCCCAGTATGCCCAGCAGGGTGGACTTGCCGCAGCCTGAGGGGCCGCTGATGGAGACAAACTCGCCCTTTTGTATCTGCAGGTGCACTTCGTCCAGTGCGCGGGTCTCGATTTCATCGGTCAAGAACGATTTACTGATGCCTTGCAGGCTGATGACGGTGTCTGACATGGTGGGTTCCTGGGCAATACGGGATGTGGCAGCCGTTATCGGCTGAAGAGTACGCGAAGCCGTGAGAGTTGGTGTAATGGTCAGGGTTGGTCGCAGGCTCCTTGCTTCGAGGTGGGTGGGCCAGAGTCTGTTGGCGCAGGCAACCCTGGCGTTGTCGCCAGGGTTGCCCTGGTGCCTGCTCACCGCAGGCTTACCCGTTGATGGGTGCGCCAGCTGCTGGTGTCAGACACCACGATACGATCACCGGCCACCAGGCCAGCCTTGACGACGATGCGATTGATGGCGGCGGTGCCGAACTGCACGTCCAGGCGTTCGGCTACGCCATCGGCGCCTATGCGGTAGACACTGGCAGGGCTATCTGGCTGGCTGAAGACCGGGCGGGCCACCTGCAGCACATTGTCGATACGGGCCACTTCAATGCTGCCATCCACGCTCAGGTCGGGCCGGGTGCCCTTGGGCAGGTCACCGCGGAGCTTTACATCTACCCGCACGGTGCCATTGCTGACGCTGGGCGCCACCCGCAGCACTTCGGCGGGGATCAGCGCGTTGCGTATGTCTATCTTTGCGGTCTGGCCAGGGGCAAGATCACGGGCCTGGGATTCCTGTACTTGCAGTTCGGCATAGAGATCACCCGCCTTGGCCAGCTTGGCCAGCGCCGTTCCCACCGCCACCGCCTGACCCGGCTGTAGCTCCAGGGCCTGCACGGTCCCGGCCACGGGTGCACGTACGCTCATGGCGGCTACCTGGTCTTCGGCGCGCTGCAAGGTCTTGCGTAGGCGTGACACCACGGCTTCGCGGGCCGCCAACTGGGCCCGCAGGTTGGCGCGGCCTTTCTGCAGCCGGTCACGCTCCAGCGTGAGGGTTTCATTCAACTGCTTGAGATTCAGCTCGCTGCGCTGAAAACTCAGGCGCGAGACTATGCCTTCCTTGACCAGGCTGGCCTCTGCCGTCAATTGCAGCCGGGCGCTTTCCGCTGCGTACTCGGCCTTGGCGATGGTGGCTTGCTGGTTCAGTTGCTCGCCATCCAACTGGGTGCGCAGGGCGTTCAGCTCGGCTTCTGCCTCCTGCAAGCTCCAGCGGGTTTCTTCAGCCAGTTGGTTGAGGGCGGGGTTGACCAGCTGCACCAGCAGGGTGCCCGCCTGTACCTGTGCACCCGCCTGCACGGCCACCCGTTCGACCCGGGCATCACTCTGGGCTGAGATCAGGTGCACATCACTGGCCCGCAGCATGCCGCTGCCATGCACGGTCACCTGCAATGGACCGCGCTCCACCACGCTGGTGCTGACACCGAGCTTGTCTACTTTCAGGCTGCCGGGGTTGGATCGCAGGCCCGCGACCACAATGCCGGTCAGCAGTATGGCGGCAAGAGCTGTCCAGACAGATCGGCGTTGCCAGAGGCGGGGTTTACGGCTAGGGCGAGGAACATCCATGGTGCTTCCAAATGATCGGGGTGACCAGAATGGAAGAGCAGATAGGGTGCCAGATTGTTAATCTATTGATTATTATGGAATTTGTTCGTTTCTTGGAAGGTGGCCTGACTATCAAAGTCCCATATGTGGGATCGCCGTCATCCCAAAAATGGGACGGATACTCCCGTGCCATGGTGTTGCGTGTAAATCTCGAGCTGACCCCCTGGCGATCACCACCCATGGGTGTGCGCGGCAAGAGGGGGTACTTACTCAGTCTGTAATCGTGAGATTGACGGTGGATCCGTCCGGTAGGTCTTTGATCTGATAGGCGAGTAGGCCAGAGCAGCGTATCAGCTCCAAAAGGGGCACTGTGCCGAGATTGGTCCGATCGTAAAGGCCGCCCAAGACGCCGGGAATCTTCAGGCAGTATTTATGGCCATTGTTTAGCTCACCCAGCAATGACCTTGCTTCATTCACGAGGGCTTGCATGTACCAGTCATGCAAGAAATCCTGGTCCAGTGATAGCTTCTCGAGTTCTGTGGCATTTGCCGCGACAATTTCACAGTAGGCATCCTCAGGGCAAAGTCGCCAGTAGCAGCCATCGTCATCGCGCAGCATCAAATTACCGAAAGCATTCTCACCGACCAGCTCCATTGGTCGAATGCCGGTCCATCCCCATGCCTCTTCAACGGCGCCCAGTATGGACATGGCTAGCCCTTCAGCACGCTCAAGGCCAACGCTTCTGCCACCTTGATGCCATCCACGCCGGCCGAGAGTATCCCGCCGGCGTAGCCTGCGCCCTCGCCGGCCGGGAACAGGCCACGGACGTTGAGGCTCTGGCAGTCCTCGCCTCGGGTAATACGCAGGGGGGAAGAGGTACGGGTCTCGACTCCGGTAAGGACGGCGTCGTGCATGTCGAAGCCCTTGATCTGCTTGCCGAAGGCCGGCAGTGCTTCGCGTACGGCCTCGATGGCGTAGGCGGGCAGGGCGGTATCGAGATTGCCCAGCTTGACCCCAGGCTTGTACGAGGGTTCCACGCTGCCCAGTTGGGTAGAGGCGCGGTTGGCGATAAAGTCGCCCACCAGTTGGCCTGGCGCTTCGTAGTTGCCGCCGCCCAGCACGAAGGCGCGGGATTCCAGCTCGCGCTGGAACGCCACGCCTGCCATGACCCCACCGGGGTAGTCGTCAGGGGTGATGCCGACCACGATGCCTGCGTTGGCATTGCGCTCATTGCGTGAATACTGGCTCATGCCATTGGTGACCACACGGTTGGGTTCTGAGGTCGCCGCTACCACCGTGCCGCCAGGGCACATGCAGAAGCTGTAGACCGACCGGCCGTTGCTGGCATGGTGTACCAGCTTGTAGTCGGCTGCGCCCAGCAGGGGGTGGCCGGCATGCTTGCCGAAGCGGGCCTGGTCGATCAGCGATTGTGGGTGTTCGATGCGGAAGCCGACCGAGAACGGCTTGGCTTCCATGAACACGCCACGATCATGCAGGGCCTGGAAGGTATCGCGGGCACTATGGCCCAGTGCCATGACGACATGGTCGGTACGCAGCTGTTCGCCGCTTTCCAGTACCAGTCCACGTACGGCACCGTCTTCGATCAGGATATCGGTTACTTTTTGCTCGAAGCGGACCTCGCCCCCCAAGGCCGTGATGGTCTCGCGCATTCTTTCGACCATGCCGACCAGGCGGAAGGTACCGATGTGCGGCTTGCTGACGTAAAGAATCTCGTCGGGTGCGCCTGCCTTGACGAATTCGGCCAGTACCTTGCGGCCCAGATGGCGCGGATCCTTGATCTGGCTGTAGAGCTTACCGTCGGAGAAGGTACCGGCGCCGCCTTCGCCGAACTGCACGTTGGATTCCGGATTGAGCACATTCTTGCGCCACAGCCCCCAGGTGTCCTTGGTACGCTGGCGCACCTCCTTGCCACGCTCCAGCACGATGGGGTTGAAGCCCATTTGCGCCAGCAGCAGCGCGGCAAAGATGCCGCAGGGGCCAAAACCCACTACCACCGGCCGGTGCTGGAGATTGGCAGGCGCCTGGCCCACGAAATGGTAACTGGTGTCGGGCGAGGGGCCGATCTTGTTATCGCCGGCCATGCGCTTGAGTAGGGCGGTCTCGTTGGCGACCGTGATATCCAGGGTGTAGATCAGGGTCAATGGATGACCACGGCGGGCGTCGTAGCTGCGCTTGAACACCTCGAATGCCAACAGCTCGGCAGGCTTGATCTTGAGCCGTTGGGCAATGGCTGCCGGCAAGGCTTCGGGAGCATGGTCTAGTGGCAGGCGGAGTTCGTTCAGGCGCAGCATGGTGTTTCCAGTCGGGAAGGCAAGTTCACGGCAGGGTCTGGCCTGCCGGTTCAGCGTAATGCAAAGCCGCCGGACACGAGGCCGGCGGCAACACCCTCTATTGTAAGGCATCCTTAGGTGAAGAGCCTGATATGAACTTTCAGGCGCTATCGTGTCGATGCCTGCAAGCACTGCGCCGTCATGGTGAGTTTGCCTACAAACCACCATGGTGGTTATGGCATAGTGCGCGCCCCTGCACTGCACGAAGAAAAACATGAAGCAACACCGTCGCATGTCCCGTCGCCAGCAACTGTCGCGCCTGCTGGTGCCATGCACCCTGGCCTGGTCGGCCGCTGCAGCCGATATCGGCGAGGGAGCGCTTGTGCCGCCAGCGCAACCGCCTAGCGAGACCTTGGTCGTGAATGGCAAAAAGGCGGGGGAAACCGATCTGCGTCGTCAGTCCACGGCAGGCAAGATCGTGGTGGGCCGGGAGGAGATCAGCCGCTATGGCGATAGCGGGCTGGGCGAGGTGCTCAAGCGCTTGCCAGGACTGAGCGTCTCGGGCTCGGGCCGTAGCCTGCAGGTACGCATGCAGGGCATGGGTAGCGCCTATACCCAGATACTGATTAATGGCGAGCCGATAGCCCGTGGATTTTCGCTGGATACGCTGACGCCTTCGCAGATCGAGCGCATCGAGATACTGCGCGCGCCCACGGCTGAATACAGCGCCCAGGCCATGGGCGGCATACTCAATATCGTGCTGCGCGAAGGTAGCCGCAAGCAGACGACAGAACTGAGCTTGCGGGGCCGCTACAGCGGGCAGGATCAGTATGCCCAGCCCCAGCTCAATCTGCAGCGCTCGGACCAGTTGGACCGGCTGGGCTACACCGTGGGTGCCCTGCTGCGCCATTACGACCAGACTGAACACGATACTTGGCAGCAGATGCAACGCTACGATGCTGCCGGGCTGCAGCAGCAGGATGAGCTGACGCTTGATCGCTATAGCGCGCGCGGCGTGTTGTTCAATCTGATGCCGCGATTTAACTGGCGCTACGGCGAAGGCGATAGCCTGAGCTTGCAGATGCTGCTGTCCCACAATGTGGATACAGGCCAAGGTGAGGTGCAGCGCCGGTCTTTGCTGGCAGGTACCGCGCCTGACTACGATGGCTCGCTGGGCAGTGTGGACTGGCGATGGGGGCGGGCGCAGGGCACCTTGATACGGCAGATGCCGTTGCTGGATGGTGGCAAGCTGTCGCTGCGCTGGATGGCCGGACAAGGCAGTAGCCATGAGGACAACCGGCGGGTGTTCAGTGGTGTGCTGTCGCCTGGCACACCGCTGCTGGTACACGAGAGGCAGCACAACCGTGACCTCAGGCTGGCGCACAGCGGCAAATGGTCGCTGCCCTTGAGCGAGGCTGAGCACAAGCTGGAACTGGGTTACGAGACCGAGTGGAAGCAACGGCGCGAGCACAAGACCCGAATGGCGGACGGGGTGGACTTGGACGCCGGGCTGGGGCGTGAGTTGACGGCCTCGACCTGGCTGTTGGCTGCCTATGGGCAGGATGAGTGGTCGGTGAACGAACAATGGTCCATCTATGCCGGCCTGCGTTGGGAGCAATTGGTCAGCCGCAGCCGCGATGCCCAAGCCAGCCTGGACCGCCGTAGTCGAGTGCTGAGCCCCAGCCTGCAGACCGTCTGGCGATTACCGCATAGCAAGCAGGACCAGTTACGCTTTGGCGTATCGCGCAGCTATGCCGTGCCAGACCTGGGCAACCTGCTGACCAAGCCACGGCGGGTGGACGACAATACCGAGCTGACGCCAGACCTGGCGGGCAATGCGGCACTTAAGCCCTCACTGGCCTGGAAGTTCAATGCGGCCTACGAGCACTATCTGAGTAAGAACGGCATGCTGAGCGCGGCCCTGAACCATCAGCAAATACAGGATATGGTACGGCAACGTACAGGCAGGGAAGGGGAGCGCTGGGTGCGCCGCCCCTACAACCTTGGCCGGGCCAGCCTGACAGGCGTGGAGCTGGAGGCCAAGTTTACGCTGGCCGAGCTGATGGAACAGGCCATACCCCTGGACCTGCAACTGGCCTATAGCCGCTACTGGTCGCAGGTACAGGACCTGCCGGGGCCTGACAATAGACTGGAGGATCAGGAAACCGAACGCCTGAAGCTGGGGATGGATTACCGGCTGGCGTCGCTGCCCTTGACGCTGGGGGGTAGCTACAACTGGTCGCCCGGCCAGGTGGTGCAATTGGAGGCCGGTACCCGGCGCCGCAAGGGTCGTGAGCGCTCGCTGGATATGTATGCGGCGTGGCGCTTCAGCCCACAGGCGCAACTGCGGCTGACCGCCAACCAACTGGGTGCCGGTGACGACCGGCAGACGGAGTCACGGCAGACCGAGGCGGGCCGGAGCGAGCAGCACAGCGTGGAGCGAAACGCGACCTATTGGTCGGCCACTCTGGAACTAAAGTACTGATCGGAAAACTGTTTAGGGCTGCAGGCCGGAGAGGGCCTGGGGTAGAATGCGGCTGCCATGCTTACTACCCAGGTCCACTGATGTCCGCTCGTCCCGATTCGCCCTGTGTGGCACGTTGTTCTACCGCCCTGGGGGACGAAACCTGCATGGGTTGCGGCCGCAGCTTTATCGAGGTGGCGCAATGGGTGGCCATGACGGATGCCCAGAAGGAGGCCGTATGGCAAAGACTGACGGCCTACTGGGCCGCCCGTGGCGAGCCGCCACCCTGGCTGGCGCGCGGCCGCAATGAGGCAGAAACATTGACGTGGGACTGAGGGACCTCGCCAGGAATCGCAGCCCGGAACGTTAGTTGACCAGCCGCCCGCCGCTGGTAAATACCGCCAGATCCACCAGGCTCAGTGCCCGTCGACGGGTGCTGTCCAGTTGTAATCGCACTCCCCCCATATCGCTACGGTAGCTGGCCAGGCTCTGGTGCAGCTTGAACGGGCTGGCATCGCCACCGCCCTTGCGCAAGGCATCCACCAGCATGCGTGCCGCCATATAGCCTTCCATGGAGGCGTAGCTGGGTGGCTCATCGCGGTATTTCTTGAGAGTGCCGACAAACTCGCGTGCCACGGCCGAGGTCGGATTGTAGGGTGAGGGCACCAGGGCGCTGATGGCTACCCAGCGAGCCGCCTCTGGCCCCAGGAACTCCTGCAAGGTCTGCGGATTGATCCAGCTCAGGGCGTAGAAAGCGGTACCTGGGCGGCGCTGCTGGTAGGCCTGCACAAAGGCCGCCGAGGCAATGGTGGGCGCGGCCAGGATGATGGCCTGCGGATTGATGCTCGCCAGCGTATCGGCCGCGCCGTCTACCTCCAGGCTGTTGCTGGCCAGCCTGACCCGCCCCACCAGCTGGGTCTTGCTGCCTTGCAACTGCTGGATGATTTCCACGCCGGCAGCTCGGCCCAGGGCATCGTCGCCGGTCACCAGGGCAATCCGGTTCAGGCCCGAGCTGGTGGCAATTCGGCTGATCTTGGCCAGCTCGTCGGCTGAACTGGCACGCAGGTAATAGACCGGGTTGGCGGAGGGCAGATTGATGCCCACATAGGGGGCAACCATGGGTATGCCCTGGCTGGCAATGCTGCGGTCGGCCAGCACGGCCTTGACGTTGTCGGCACCGAAATAACCAAACAGGGCGGCAGGCGCATACTGGGCCACGCCCTTGCGGCTGAGCGCCACGGTATTGGCCTGTTCGCCCTTGTCGTCTTCCACCACCAGCCTGACTTCGCGCCCAGCGATACCGCCTTTGGCATTCAGTTGGTCCAGGTAGACCTGGGCGCCGGTGACAAAATCACGGCCGGTGTCGCCATTGGGGCCGGATAGGTCGGTTACCTGCAATATATGGATGGGATTGCCTGCAGCCATGGGCTGCAGGTGCATCAGGGCCAGTATCACGCCGGCCAGCAGTAGAGGAGTGCGCATGCCAGATCACCTTGCAGATTGCGAATGGTGACAGTGTGGCGGGCAAATATTGTGGCCTGATGAAGGAAGCGCTAATGAAGCAGGGCGAGGTGCCTATTCTTCTGCTTCTTCTTCGGCATTGCGCATGCGCGTGAGCACTTCCTGTACGGCTGCCTCGCGGTCTGCCTCGCTCAGTTCGAGATTGTTCTGCTCTGCTGCGGCATCCACCATCTTGCGTGCCAGCTCTTCCTGGCTGTCCGTGGAATCGGTCGTCACTTCGTCCGCACTCTCTTCTGTTGTGGCAGGCGTCACACCTGTCTTGAACGGGCTGCTGGTATAGCTGCTAACACCGGAGGAAATCGTCAGCAGGATGGCTACTGCGGCACCTGCGATCACCCAGGGGCCATTCGGTTCATTGGGGGCGCCGTAGTCATTGGTATCGGCATTGCCGGGGACAACCCATAAGGCCAGCGAGCCGAGGACGATGATGGCATACACCACCATGGCTGCCTTGGGCGAGCCGGTGATCAGCATCATGCCGCTGAGCGGGAACAGCAGCAGCCATTTGCCGCTGAGGCCGATATCGTGCAGCCGCAATGCCATGTAGCGCAGGCTGAACACCAGCATCAGGACGACCATTGCAGCAATGGCAACCCAGCCCAATGCCACGGCGCCGAGGATGGCGGCGAGCACCAGGGGAAACAGGAAGGCCGTGCTGTAGGCGATATAGCGCAGGCGGTTGAGGCGGCCTTCAAAGCTGAAAGAGAAGAAAGCCGGGGTATGCGTTTCTTCCTGCTGCTCCTCCGTTCGGCCTGGCTGCCGCCGATAAGGATTGCCGTCGGCGTTATCGCGCGCCGTGGGTTTGGGCTCGCGCGCTGCAGCCATCATCCGTGGCATGTCGGCGCCGCACTCACGGCAGAGCGTACGCTTGGGCTGCACAAACTGGCAGGAGGGACAGGTGATGGTTTCCACCTCAGGCACCGGCGCTGCCGCAACGGGCGATGCTGCCGGCGCATGTGATGGCTCGGGTGCCAAGGGAGCGACAGGCGCCAGGCTCAGCGGCGCCGTGGCAGGTGCCTGTACCACTGGGGCGTGCAGCACTTCCACGCCTATCTCTCCCAGTACCTGCTGATAGCGCGGTAGGGCAGCAATGGGCAGGGCCTTTTTGATTACCGTGGGCTGGCCTGCCAGCATGGCCTGGGCTTTTTCCTCACTGACCTTGAGCAGCTGCGCCAGGGCGGCGACGGCGGTAGCGTGTTGATAGCCCGGCAGCAACAGGCCGCTGAGTGAGAGTTGAACGTGGTCGGACATGGCGGAGCGAGGAGGTGAATAAACAAACGAGCCGCGCATCATCCCTGTCTATGTAGAGGCTGGCAAGCTTGTTCTTCACCGGTTGGTACGCCCACTGGGGTGCTCTAAGTATTTGATTTGCCTGGCTTGGCTATGACTTCGTCATTGAGCGTTGCTGATGGCGGATTTCCCGGGGGGCGCCTGACATTTCGTCGGCACTGTACGTCATTCGCGCCCGTCTACCTGCACTTGGTCGCAAGCCGGTCGCGACTTGCCAAGCACTCAGCCACTATGCCAACCATGCAAGGCGGGCAGGGGCCTGCCAGATAAACCCACCAGGAGCCAAACCATGCAACGCAACCCATTGAACGACCTTTTCCAGTCCTGCCTGATTCTGGGTCTGCTGGCTTTGTTCAGTGTCGCCATCGTGTCCGATCTGCGCCAGCCTGCAACCCAGCAGGATGCCGCGCAGCAGCAAGTGGCGCAGACCGCCAAGGCGGCTCGCCATGCTTGAGCCACTAGCGATAGTTTCCCCACCGGGGCCGGGCGGCAGAACACGATGTTTGCCGCCAGCCCACTGAGCAGCCCGTGAGTTCCCTCACGGGCTGTTTTGTTTTGCGGCCAGGGGTTAGGTGGTGACCTGGAATCCTTCGGCCTGCTCGCGCAATTGCCGGTAGTGCGCCAGCAGCGTGCGGCGATCCGATGAGACTGTTTCGTCAGCCAGCGCACCGCAGGCACGCAGGGTGTCATGGTGCTGGGCGACAGCATCCAACAGCCAGTCGCATCGGGCCAGGGTACGGGGGGTGCAGGTCTGGCCGCGCAGATCGTCATCCAGGTCCAGCCGGTGCGAACGCCAGCCTTCCTGCCAGTACAGCGCCTCCAGCTCGCCCTTGAGCGCCTGGCGCCAGTGCTTGATGATGCCATCCAACCAGTCGCGCACATCCAGCGTGGCCCCTGCTGCGTTCAAGTCTGCACGCAGCCGCAGATAGCATTCCAGCGCAATTTCCTTCTCCAGCCGGAAGGCCGCCAGGGTGGCATCCTGCCCCTGGGCCTGTTCCAGTTGCAGCAACCAGGCAAAGTAGTTGCGGGTCTCGAAGCGCTCGGCCAGATGGTGCTGGGGCACATCGTTGCCCATGCCGGCAGAGTTAAACTGGCGCAAGGGATCAAACCGGTACATATAGCCAAAGTCGAACAGCCAAAGCTGCCGGCCATCATCCAGCAGATTGCCCGGGCAGTAGTCCCATTCAAACAGGCCATGGCGTACCAGCTCGGCACCGCTGTCGAACAACTGCAGCAGCTTGCGTTCGTCCCACTGCTGCACCGTGCCGCCCTCTATCCACGGCGAAACGATGATGCCATGGGCCAGCGAGCCATACAGCGTCGGTACCATGCCGGCAAAGCCGCCGTGGCGGGCCTGGATTTCGGCAATGTCACGCCGCCGCTGCAGCTCATTCAGGAACGAAGTCTGGCCGTCCAGATTCTGCACCAGGCATTGCGAACGGGCTTTCTTGATGGCATAGCCCACACCACCCTGCTCTAGGTGATGCACCCAGGCGGTAAGGCCAGACGATAGCGTTGCGAGCACCCCGTCATCGCCGGGCACCAGTGCTGCCAGCTGTGTCGGGTTGCGTGGGCAGAGGCCGGGATGGCCGAGTTCAAAATCCTGGCCGCTGGCGATAAAGGCCAACTGGGCCTGGTGGCGTAGGCTGTCTAGGGTAGGCATGCCGGGCATGATACCGGGGTAGTCATAAACTACCGAGTACAGGCCCAGCTTAGCTCATCGTCACCCAGTGATGGCTGGAGTCCACCACAGGCGCTCAGTTCGTGCTGGGGCGTGTCATCTCCAGCGGCACCATCCATTCGGCGTACTGCTGCTCGGTCAGGTAAGCCAGGGCCAGGGCGGCGGCCTTGAGGGTGGTGCCCTCCTTGTGGGCCTTCTTGGCGATCTCGGCGGCGCGGTCGTAGCCGATATGGCGGTTGAGGGCGGTGACCAGCATCAGGTTCTTGTCGAGGTTTTCATTGATGCGCGCCAGCGCCGGGGCGATGCCCATGGCGCAATGCTCGCGGAAGGCATCGCAGGCGTCGCTGAGCAGGGTGATGCTCTCCAGCACGTTATGCACCATGACGGGCTTGTAGACGTTGAGCTGGAAATTGCCCTGGCTGCCGGCAAAGGCCACGGCGGCATCGTTGCCGTACACCTGTACGCACACCATGGTCATGGCTTCACACTGGGTGGGGTTGACCTTGCCGGGCATGATGGACGAACCCGGTTCGTTCTCGGGTATGGTCAGCTCGCCTATGCCACAGCGCGGGCCGCTGGCCAGCCAGCGCACATCGTTGGCCATCTTCATCAGGCCGCCGGCCAGGGTACGCAAAGCGGCCGAGGTATTGACCAAGGCGTCGTGGGCGGACAAGGCAAAGAACTTGTCGGCAGCAGCGCGGAAAGGGTGGCCGGTCAGCTTGGCGATGTGCGCGGCGGTGCGATCGCCGAATTGCGGATGGGCATTCAGGCCCGTGCCAACGGCGGTGCCGCCGATGGCCAGGTCGTATAAGCCCGGCAGGGCGCTTTGTACGGTGGCGAGGCCAAAATCCAGCTGTGCCACCCAGGCGCCGATCTCCTGCCCCAGGGTAATGGGCGTGGCATCCTGCAAGTGGGTGCGGCCGGTCTTGACTAGGCCGGCGTGCTGGGCCGCCTTGTCGGCAAGCACATCGCGCAACTGGCCTACGGCGGGAAACAGGCGGCGGGCCAGCTCTTCAACCACCGCAATATGCATGGCTGTAGGGAAGGTATCGTTGGACGACTGGCCGCGATTGACATGGTCGTTGGGGTGCACGGGCTGCTTGCTGCCCAGCGTGCCACCGGCCAGCTCGATGGCACGGTTGGCGATCACCTCGTTGGCATTCATGTTCGATTGGGTGCCGGAGCCCGTCTGGAATACCACCAGGGGGAAGTGGTCATCCAGTTTGCCCGCGATGACCTCGTCGGCTGCCGCCACGATCAGCCGGGCCGGCTCGGCCGCCAGTTCACCCAGTTCGGCATTGGCTTCGGCGGCGGCACGCTTGAGCAAGCCCAGCGCGCGGATGACTGGCCGCTGCCAGCGAAAGCGGTCCACACCGATAGGAAAGTTATGGATGGAACGCTGGGTCTGCGCCCCCCAGTAGCGGTCGGCGGCGACGTCAACGGCGCCCATGGAATCGGTTTCGGTGCGATGCTGGCTCATGCGGGATTGTCCTGAAAGCGTACGCGAGAAGCCCGACCCAAATAGGGGTACGGGGCTAGATGAGAATCATTCTATTGTAGTGCGCCAGCATAGTCACCCCGGCGTAGCGCGTCGTAGCTGATGCCTAGTTCTGCACGATAGCTTGCATCCAGCTCGCCGCGCTTGATGCGGGCCTGTACCTCCTGCTCATAGCGCTCGAACAAGGGTGCCAGATGGGGTTTGTAGAAATGCTGCTGCGGCTGTGCGGCAATCAGCGGCGGCAACATCCGTATCTTAAGCTTCTTGCTCTTGGCAATCTGGCGCATCCAGATCAGGTCGTCGAACATGACATCTACCCGGCGCGCAGCCAGCTGGCGTACCCCGTCTATGGCGTCACCCACCATGACACTGCGCCAGCCATGGTAGCCATGTATGGGCGCCGGGTAGATATAGTCGGTCACCATGGCGACCCGCAGGCCGTTGAACTGTGCCAACTGCTCATAGCGCTGCAGGGGTGATTGCTGCGGCACCCAGGCGCCTACCAGCCAGAACTCGGTGGGAATATTAGTGGCCAGCCAGTGGGCAGGCAGGGCTTCCTTGTCGCCAAACAGCATGATGTCGATGCGGCCGGCATGGGCAGCGGCCACACAGCGGCTCTGGGTGGCCGATTGCAGCTTAAGGCCCAGGCCCATGTCGTTGAATATCTCCCGCATCAACGCCACCGTGATGCCGTAGTGGCCCCGCTCCGGGGTATAGGCAGCATAGGGCGCCCAGTCATCGAAGCAGACGGTGAATTGCTCACGCGCCTGGGCTGATGCCAGGGTAAGCCAGAAGATCAATAACACGGCAAGGCGACGCATGGTGGTGTGCGATCCGTAATTCCCGTTATTCAGGTTTAGTGTGTTTGCCGACAATTGGCAGTATTAAATGGTTCCGGCCGGTCTTGCTGGCTTGCTATGGTGTATGCACTATGATGCAAATATCGCAATTGTTGCCCTATCAGAAAGTGTCTGCCCATGAGCAAGCCGGTACTGATTGTCGACGATAGCCGCGTGTCGCGCATGCTGGCGCGCGCCTATCTGGAGGAGATGCGCCCTGGCTGGGTATTCTTTGAAGCAGCCAATGGCGACGAGGCCATCGCGGTGGCCGAGCGCGAGCCTATAGAGCTGGTGACGCTGGATGTGAATATGCCTGGCATGTCTGGCCTGGCTGCCGGTGAGCGTATCCTGCAGATACGGCCGGGTATCCACGTGGTGGTGCTGACGGCCAATGTGCAGAGCAGTGTGCGGCAGCGGGCCGAGACCCTGGGCATGCACTTTCTGCAGAAGCCAGTGACCGAAGCCACCATTACCCGCCTGCTGGAGTTGGTGGAGGGCGAATGAACAACTACCTCAGCCCGCTGCAGCATGATGCGCTATGCGAGATTTTCAATATCAGCGTAGGGCGAGCTGCGGCTGCCATGAGTGGATTGGTGGGCGAAGAGGTCAGCCTGTCGGTGCCGGCCATGCGGTTTTGCCGGCTAGATGAATTGAATGACCGCATAGGTTGGGCGCAGTGGCGCCATGTGGATGCCGTGGCCCAGCATTTTGCCGGCAGCTTTGATGGCGATGCCCTGTTGATGTTTGCCGACGACGATGGCGAAGAAGTGGTCCGCCTGATGCTCAATTCGCTGAAGCAGCCGGTGGATGTCGAAGCGCTGACCAGCGATGCCCTGGCCGAGGTAGGCAATGTACTGTTGACCGCCTGCCTCTCGGCCCTGGCCGATATCATGGCCGAGGATTTCGATTACTCGCTCCCCAGCCTGTGCAGCGGCAAGGGGGTGGATGTGCTGCTGCAGCGGGGGGCCGAGCCGGAATGCCAGGTACTGTTCCTGCACATACAGTTTCTGCTCGAAACCAAACGCATTGAAGGCTATCTGGCGTTCTTGCTGGGTGTCTCCTCACTGGATGGCTTGCGCAACGGGGTCGACCGGTTCCTGGGGCACCTGGGGGCGGCGGTCAATCACGGATGAGCGACGCCATGCGCCCCAATGAATTGAGCATGACGGTGCTGATGACACCGGACATGGCCAATTTCTCGGGCAACGTCCATGGTGGCGCCATACTCAAACTGCTTGATCAGGTGGCCTATGCTTGCGCCAGCCGCTATGCCGGCAGCTATGTGGTGACGCTGTCGGTGGATCAGGTCACCTTTGCCCAGCCCATCCATGTGGGCGAGTTGGTCACCTTTCTGGCCAGCGTCAACTACACCGGCCGCAGCTCCATGGAAATCGGCATCAAGGTGGTGGCCGAGCATGTGCGCCAGGGCAGCGTACGCCATACCAACAGCTGTTTCTTTACCATGGTGGCGGTAGACGACGACGGTAAGCCCGTTGCAGTGCCACCGCTGGCACTGGATAGTGCCGAAGCCCGTCGGCGCTATAGCGAGGCCCAGCTCAGACGCCAGCACCGGCTGGATTATGCCGAGCAGCGCGAAGCCATGAAGCAAGGCAGCAGCCAGGCCAAGGCCCCAGATTGATCAAACTACGCCCAGGCGCCCTTGGCCGGTTCGCCTACCAGTCGTTCTCATCCAGGCCCAGTACCGGCAGGCGCATGCCAGGGTCCTGTCGGTAGAACTGGCGCAATTGCTCGTAGATGGCCGGGTACTCGGCATGCAGCAGGTGCGGCAACTCAAAGAAGTATTCGGATAGCACGGCAAAGAACTCGGCCGGATTGGTTGCGCCATAGGGGTCGATACGTACCGGCTCGCCGTAGTCTACCCTGCGGCGAAAATCCTGATAGCCCCGCTCGAAGGCACGGCTCCAATCGGCCTGCACCATGCCGGCATGCAAGGGCGGAAAACCATCGGCGCGGCCATTGAGCATGTCGAGCTTGTGGGCACACTCGTGTATCACCACATTGCGGCCATCCAGTGCTGGCCCCTGGCGGCTATCGGGCCAGGACAGCAGGATAGGGCCATCGCTACGCGCCATGCCCGACACATTCTGCGCCCCCTCATGCATCAGGCCCTGCTCATCGCGCCAGGCCTCGCGGCTGACAAAGGCACCGGGGTAGATCACCACGTCGTGCCAGCCCTGATAGGCCGTATCGTCCAGATTGATGATGGGCAGGCTGGCCTGCGCCGCGATGGTCAGCAAACGGTTCTGGCTCAGCGCAAAGCCATGCGCCCCACTGATGGCCTTGTGGCTCAGGAAGTGCCGCATGCGGTCTTCCAACCTTTGCCACTCCTCTGTACTCAGGCCTTGCAGCAAAGGCATCTGCCGGCCCAGCTCCGGCCAGGCTGGGTTGGCCAGCGGGTCATGCTCGGATTTGCGGCTGAGGAAGTTGAACATGGTGGTATCAGTAGTCGTAGTACCGATCAGATGCAGCCGTAGTTGCCAAACACAAGAGGGGTCTACACTGGTGGGATCCCGCCACCATCGAGCTGGTCATCTTGCAAGGAGCATGTCATGTCGCGTCTCGCCCGTCATACCTGCCTGATCCTCTTCACCGCAGCCGTCTGGGCCAACCCCGCCATCCGGCCGGGCATGTGGTCCATTACCAGCAAGATGAATATGGAAGGCATGAAGGTCAATATCCCGCCGACGACCGTCAAGCAATGCATGAAGCCCGAAGACGCCCAGAACATGACCCGCCCGGCCATGCCCAAGAGCCCCGATGGCAAGGCGCCGGCCTGCACCATGCTGAGCAACAGCATGACGGGCAACACCATGGTCTACCGCATGAAATGCACCGGCGCCCAGCCCAGCGAGATCAGCGGCAGCATGACCTTTGGCACGGACAGCTACAGTGGAAAGACCACCGTGGACAGCATGGGGCCGCAGGGGCGGATGCGCATGAGCACCGAGTTCAGCGCCAAGCGTTTGGGCGACTGCAAATAGCAGCACCGATTTTATTGAAAGCCTGTGTAAGAAAAGCGTGGGCGGCCAGACCAAGGTGCACGGCGGATGCGTTCGGGCTCTGCCGGCAACACCGGATAGCCAGCGTTGCCGGCCAAACCCGATGCCGCACCGACGATACCTCCCCACCTTTTACTCAGGAGCACAGCATGAACGCACGTACCCTCAAATCGGCCACTTCCTTCGCCCTCGCCGCCGGCGCCTTGGCACTGGCCGCTGGCGCCATGGCCGCCGATGCCCCCAAGGGCTCGTCCGGCAAGGCAGTTGCCGCCAACGACAAGGTGCACTGCTACAACGTGCATGACTGCAAGGGCAATAGCGACTGCAAGACCGCCGAGCATGGTTGCAAAGGCCAGAATGCCTGCAAGGGCCATGGCTTCAAGGCCGTGACCGCCAAGGAATGCCTCAGCAAGGGCGGCACCATAGGCGACCTGTAATCGGCCATGCCAGGCACCCGGCCCCAGGCCGCCAGACGGTGGCATGGCCCGGGTGCAGCGCACCGATAGCGCGCATTGCCTGCGCTGCGGCTGCCTGGCGGTTGCCGTAGCGATCCTCCTCTACACCGAGCTTCTGCCGCCATGTTCAAACCACCCCACGCCCCAGCCGGTTTTGGCCTGGGTTTGCGCACACCGCATTACCGGGATTTCCTGGAGTCTCCCCAGCGGGTCGACTGGCTGGAGATCATCAGCGACAACTTTCTGGTCGAGGGCGGCAAGCCGCTGGTGATGCTGGAGCGCATCAGGCGTGACTACCCCATGGCCATGCACGGCGTTGCCATGGCCATAGGCAGTGCGCAGGGGCTGGACAAGGCCTATCTGGCCCGCATCAAGCAGCTGGCAGACTGGCTGGAACCCATGTGGGTGTCGGATCACCTGTGCTGGACCGGCTTTGCCCCCCATGTGCTGCACGATCTCTACCCACTGCCCTATACCGAAGAGTGCGCCCGCCTGCTGGTGGCGCAAATACGGCAGGCCCAGGACATGCTGGGACGCCGTCTGGTGCTGGAGAATGTCTCCAGCTATGTAGGCTACCGGGCCTCGCAGGTACAGGAATGGGAGTTCCTCCACCATGTGCTGGTCGAGGCCGATTGCGAGCTGCTGCTTGATGTGAACAATGTCTATGTCAGCAGCGTCAATCACGGTTTTTCGGCCCAGGCCTATCTGCAGGGCATCCCCGTGGACAGGGTGCGGCAGATCCATCTGGCCGGCCATTCGCGGGTGGATGAGCACATCATCGATACCCACGATCATCCCGTCGCCGCCCCGGTCTGGCAGCTCTATGCGCAGGCTTGCCAGCGCTTTGGCCAGGTGGCCACCATGATAGAGCGCGACGACAATATCCCACCCCTGGCCGACTTGCTGCAGGAGCTGGACCAGGCCCGCGCCATTGCCGCCGAGCACTGCAGCAGTGGCAGTGCCGTGGTGCCCGCCTTGCATGCGTGGCAAGCCCAGGCTACCCACCATGCCGATTTGTTGCAGAGCCAGCAGCAGGTGGCTGCGCAGGTGCTGGACGATGCCGTACAAGGCATACCGGACTGCATCGTGCCTGACGGTATCCTGGCGGGCGAGACGGGGATGGCAATCTACCACCACGCCTACCGGGCACGCCTGCTGGAGGTACTGGCGGATAGTTACGGCAAGACCGAAGCCTATCTGGGCAGCGAGCTGTTCCAGCAACTGGCGGCGCGCTATATAGCGGCCCAACCACCCCGGCAGCGTAACCTGGGGCGCTATGGTGCAGGCCTGGCCGATGTGCTGGCGCAGGCCTATCCCGACAACTCTGAGCTGGCTGATCTGGCACGGCTGGAATGGGCCCTGCGCACGGTGTTCGACGCGGCCGACCAGGCCAGTTGGGACAGGCAGTCCATGGCGGGCGATGATGCTGAAGCCTGCCTGGGCCAGCCTGCCATCGTGCACCCTACGGTCAGCCTGCTACCGGTACGCAGCAATGCCTTGGCCATCTGGCAGGCCATAGACGCCGACGAGGACGTACCGGAGGCCGAACGCTGGCCCCAACCTCGCCAGATACTGGTCTGGCGCAAGGGTCTGCAGCCGCATTTCCGCTCGATAGCCGAGGCAGAGGCGGCGTTTCTGGTGGCGCTGCAGCAGCAAGGCTGCAGTATTGCCGAACTGGCCGACGCCTGGGGTGGCACCCCGGCACTGCCCGACCCCGCCTGCCTGGCAGCTTGGCTGGCAAGCTGGTGGGATGACGCGTTGTTGAGCCGCACCGTGCCCAGCGATCAGGCAGGCGTGTCCGCCACGCCCACCGCCTCCCTGGTTGGCCTGGCCTGAGCGGGCTGGGCGCCCAGCTGCTGCCAGGTCACGATCTTCAGCTCCCCCTCATAGGTCTCTACCAGGGCGGTCAGGCTCTCTACCCAATCGCCATCGTTGCAATAGAGTATGCCGTCGATTTCGCGCATTTCGGCCTTGTGGATATGGCCGCAGATCACGCCATCCAGCCCCCGTGCCTTGGCCTCGCGCGCCACGGCCTGCTCGAACTGGCTGACAAAGTTCACCGCCTTCTTCACCTTGTGCTTGAGGAACTGCGATAGCGACCAGTATCCCAGCCCCAGCTTGGCCCGCACATGGTTGAACCAGCGGTTGAGCTTGAGCGTGACGGTATAGGCATGATCCCCCACGATGGCCAGCCAGCGCGCGCACTGGATTACCCCGTCGAACAGATCGCCATGCAGCACCAGCAGACGGCGGCCATCGGCGGTGGTATGGATGACCTCATCCTGGATATCGATACCGCCAAATGCCAGGCCGATGAACTGCCGCACCACCTCGTCATGATTGCCGGCGATATAGACCACCTGGGTGCCCTTGCGGGCCTTGCGCAGAATCTTCTGGATGACATCGTTGTGCTCCTGGTTCCAGTACCAGGAACGTTTGAGCGCCCAGCCGTCTATGATGTCACCGACCAGATACAGATAGTCCGAATCGTTCTGCTTGAGAAAATCCAGCAGATAGGATGCCTGGCAACCGGCCGTGCCCAAATGCACGTCGGATATCCAGATGCTGCGGTAGTGGTGGCTGGCGGGCTCGCTCACGGTCAGGCCAGGTAGTTGATCTCGACCCAGCATGCCCCGCTAATGTGACAAGGCGTTGACGCGGCTCAGTGCCTTGCCGGAAACCTCGGTTTCCAGGCAAGACAAGGTGCGGGTACATGCCACGATGCAGCATGTATTTGATATGCAACGATAAAACCCTGCCTGGCAAGCGATGCCGCAACGCGTTGAGGCTGCTGGCAGCGCCCTTCAGCTCGCACTGTCGTAGGCCTGCCGCAACCAACCCAGCAGCGCCTCATCCACTTCCTCCGGCTGGCTCAGCCTGACCTTGTACTGGCACATGCCACCCGCCGGCAGCGCCTGCAGGCGCTCGGTCGGGCTCAGGCTCTTGTGGTTGATGCCGACCTCGACACAGGTCTTGGTCGCCGGCCCCACCATGGCAAACTGTTTCTTGCGCCGCAGGCTGACACAGGTCTTCTTGGGCGCAGTCTCAAACTCGCCAAAACTGGCCAAGGCCGCCATGAGCTTGTCGTGTATGGGCCGTAGCGCGGCTTTCGGACCGCTGTAGAGGCCATCGAGCACTTCATCCCCCGACAAGCCCTGGGCCGCCGCAGCGCTCCCGCCATCAGACTGCAGCGCATGGTGCACCAGGGTATTGGCATCGCCATACCCCAGGCCCAGCTCACGCTGCAGCATATCGCGCAGCTCGCCATGCTTTTTCAGGCTGCTCTGCCGCACCAGCGCCACCAGCTCATCCAGACGCTTGCCGCTGCGTTGCTCGATATTGGCCAACTGCGTGGCCAGGGCCTTGGCGGTATCGCTCATCATGGGTTCCTGTCTTGGGTGTGATTACAGCTTAGTGCGTGGTTGTGGGTGTGTATGGAAAAAATGCGCGAGGGGAGCTGTGAGGTTTTTGGTGTTAATATTGACTGAAAGATCAAATCGTAGGGATGATTTTGGTCAAAATGGAATATCTATATCCCTGGAGTTTGCAATGTCAACTAAGTAAATAATTTGTGATGCGCTTAATGCTAATACATACTCGGTAACCTCGAGTGTAACTTTTCCTCCTTGGGTGCCGCCGTGACCAACTCCTTCGCCACCACTTCTAAAGGCGTAAATGCCTTCAAAGGTTTGACATATGGCTTTGGGTACAGCTCCATTGTTGGGGTTTCGTAGCCACTTTGTTAGGTCGCCAAGTGTTGATGCTTTAGATGTGGGAAAGAGCGCTTTTCCAGCTGCTTCAACTGCACATACTGCTTCTTTGACGGAATTCTCATAATCTGGGTTGGTCGGATCTCTAAAGAATTGTAACGCTTTTTCATAGTGTCTTCGTGCCCTTAGTAGCTCAGGTTCGCCTAAAACTACTTATGTCCTTGTTACAAGATCTGTGGTGTGCTTTCTTCCGCGACGCCGGACTGTGCCTTCGTTAAACTCATATGCCAAGCGTTCTTCAAGGAATAAGCGCTGAATTTCTTCGGCTATGTATGCTTGAATTTCGCCACGTGAAGTGTGAATTATGTGGTTATCATTGTTGTCGTGATATGCAACTTCACTGGGTAAGTGTGTATACAGGCGTTCGCAGAAATCATAGCATTTTTCCCATGAAAGATTATCAAGAGCTTTTATGGCATCGTTTTGTGCTGCTTTGAGGCTGGTCGCCGAATTCAAATTATATTCAACAGGTGGCAGCCTACTGATGCGGTGTATTTCGCGCGCAATCACAACCCAGTTGGGAATGTATCCAGAATCCACAAGATAAATTAAAAGGTGAATTAGGCCAATGCGTGCCGAATTAGGAAATTTGTTATCAATTTGGCTGTGTGGTCCTGTAGTCCTGGATGAAAATGGTGGGTGGGGAGGCGCTGTCATTTGTTTCTATTCCTATCGTTGAAGGCAAGCTGGTTGTCCCAGTAGAGACTAAGCGCATCCACTCTGATTAGACATTTAATTATCATCGATCAAACTGAATAGTAGACTACGCATAAGTGAACCGCGAGCTGGGTGCGAGTTAGCAGCACGGGTGGCCATGTTGACCAGTAGTCGCCATGGAATTCCACACCCGCCGGCAAGGAGTTTTGCTATGTCAGTCAGCACACAGACACCCCTGGCGATGTAGCCCGCGATAAGCCGCCCTTTTGGCACATAAACAACATCACAAACCATTTCACCCCGATCACTAGTGCTTGATGTGGATTTGAAGTGGTATCTTATTGGTTCTTTCTGTCCCGCCACTACGGATACTCACTATGCGCTATGCCATCCTGATTGCCGGCCTGCTGTGCAGCAGTGCCTTTGCCGCCGAACCCACCAGCAGTGCTGCCACGCCGGCAGCATCGGCCAAGCTCGACTGCGTGCAGCCGGAGTTCCCCGGCGCCAAGGCCAGGCCGGCCAAGATCGAGGCCTTCAACAAGCTCTATCAGGCTTATGGTGACTGTGTGAATGCGTTTATCCAGAGCCAGAATGCCATCGTGGCGGCGGCTGAGGCGCAGCGAAAGCTGGAGCTGGAGAGGGCCAATGCGGCCATAGATGCTGGTAATGCGGCGACGGCGGCCTACAAGGAATACGCGGCGCGGATAGAGCTGGCCAGCAAGGGCAAGTAGGCCGTAAGCGGCGCAAAAAAAAGCGCCCGCGTGGGCGGGCGCTTTATCTGGAGCGGGAATGGATCAGGCCGACATGGCCAACATCAGGCCGTTCAGGCGCTTGACGAAGCCTGCAGGGTCTTCCAACTGGCCGCCTTCGGCCAGCAGGGCCTGGTCGAACAGGATATGGGACCAATCGCCAAAGCGCTCGCCACCCAGCTCGCTCTTGAGCTTGGCCACCAGCACATGGTCGGGGTTGATTTCCAGAATGGGCTTGCTGCCGCCGATGTTCTGGCCGGCTGACTTGAGCAGGCGCTCCATATTGCCGCTCATGCCATGCTCTTCTGCCACCAGGCAAGCCGGGCTGTCGGTCAGGCGGTGGGTTACCCGCACTTCCTGCACGCTGTCGCCCAGCACTTCCTTGACCTTGTCGGTCAGTTCCTTGAAGTCGGCGGCCTTGGTCTCCTGAGCCTGCTTCTCGGCTTCGTCTTCCAGCGCGCCCAGATCCAGCCCGCCCTTGGCCACCGAGGCCAGCGACTTACCGTCGAATTCGGTCAGCGAGGAGACAAACCATTCGTCCACGCGGTCGGACAACAGCAGGACCTCGATACCCTTCTTACGGAAGATTTCCAGGTGCGGGCTGTTCTTGGCAGCGGCAAAGGAGTCGGCAGTAACGTAATAGATCTTGTCCTGGCCTTCCTTCATCCGGGCCAGGTAATCCTTCAGCGATACAGACTGCTCTTCGCTGTCGCTGGCCGTGGTGGCAAAGCGGCACAGGCTGGCAATCCGCTCGCGGTTGCCCATGTCCTCGCCCACGCCTTCCTTCAGTACGCGGCCGAATTCTTTCCAGAAGGCGGCATAGTCGTCGGCGCGGTTCTCGGCGATGTCCTCCATCAGGCCCAGTACCTTCTTGACGCAGCCTGCCTTGATGGTGTCGATATCCTTGCTGTGCTGCAGGATTTCGCGGCTGACGTTGAGGGGCAGGTCATTGGAGTCGATTACGCCACGCACAAAGCGCAGGTACTGCGGCAGCAGCTTCTCGGCGTCTTCCATGATGAATACGCGGCGCACGAACAGCTTCACGCCATGGCGGCGCTCGCGGTCATACAGGTCGAACGGGGCTCGCTTGGGCAGGTAGAGCAGCTCGGTGTATTCCTGCCGGCCTTCCACCTTGGCGTGGCTCCAGGCCAGCGGTTCTTCCCAATCGTGCGAGACATGCTTGTAGAAGGCCTTGTATTCCTCCTCGCTGATGTCGTTCTTGCTGCGTGCCCACAGGGCCGAGGCCTTGTTGATGGTTTCCAGCTCGTCCGAGACGATGACTTCGCCGTTCTCGCCGTAGCTGTTGCCCTTCTTCATGCGTATGGGCAGGGTGATATGGTCGGAATAGCGCTTGATGATGGATTTGAGGCGCCAGTCATCCAGGAATTCGTCTTCGCCGTCCTTCAGGTGCAGCACGATTTCGGTGCCACGGCCGGCTTTTTCCACGTCTTCCAGGGTGTATTCGCCGGCGCCTTCGCTTTCCCAGCGGGTGGCGGCGGTCTCGCCGGCCCGGCGGGTGGTCAGGCTGACGCGGTCGGCCACGATAAAGGCCGAGTAGAAACCCACGCCGAACTGGCCGATCAGGTTGGCGTCCTTCTTGGCATCGCCGCTCAGTTGCTCGAAAAAGGCCTTGGTGCCGGAACGGGCGATGGTACCGATATTGTTCACCACCTCCTCGCGAGTCATACCTATGCCGTTGTCGCTGAGGGTGATGGTGCGGGCATCGCGGTCGAATGCCACATCGATGTGCAGGCTGCCGTCGTTCTCATACAGCGCGTCGTTGTTGAGCGCTTCAAACTTGAGCTTGTCGCAGGCGTCGCTGGCGTTGGAAACCAGTTCGCGCAGGAAGATTTCCTTGTTGGAGTACAAGGAGTGGATCATCAATTGCAGGAGTTGCTTGGTTTCTGCCTGGAAACCGAGGGTTTGCTTGCTCATAAGAAATTCACCTTGTTGATAACAGGGTTTTGGGACTGATGAGTCAGCAGATGGGGGCGGCGGCTGTGGTTTCAAGCACCCTGTTGCGGGGTGCGCGGCATGGCATGGGCGAGGGGCACCCACCCGGCACGCCTATCGGGTTACTGCTTGGGTATGGTGGGGTGTGAGTAGCGCCGATAACCTTGCCACTCACCCCACTCTCTAAGACCAGCTTCTCTCTCTACTGCTACATGTACTTCTCATGGTATGGACTGCACACAGACGCTTGAAGCCGCCCACCTGGCCCAGTGCTACTGCCTTGGACGGGCGCTTGCCGCGCTTTTCCTCCCCCTGACAACAAAGGTACAGGGCTTATGCCGCAGCCGGTTTGACCTCGATCACGATCTTGCCGCGTGCACGGCCGCTCTGGCTGTGCAGCAGGGCCTGCTTGGCCTGGGCCAGGGGGAAGACACGATCTATGACGGGTGCCACCAGGCCGGCTTCCACCAGATCGCTGATGCCGCGCAGCTGCTGGCCGTCAGGCTGCATCAGCAGCATGTCCCACTGCACCTTGTGCTGACGCGCCAGCTTGTCGTTGCCGCGATTGAGCCAGCCAAACAGCCAAGGCATGAAGAATGGCAGCTTCTGCTTGCGTGCCCAGGCTGCCGTGGGCACCCCCAGAATGCTGACCAGCATGCCGCCGGGCTTGAGTACCGAGAAGGAGCGGCGCTGGTTGTCGCCCCCCAGGGTCTCCAGCACCATGTCGTAGTTGCTGAGTACGGTATCGAACTGCTGTTGCTGGTAATCCACCACGGTGTCGGCGCCCAGCGAGCGGACCAGTTCGACATTCCTGGCGCTGGTGGTGGTGGCTACCTTGGCCCCCAGGGCACGGGCGATCTGGATAGCGATGGTGCCTATGCCGCCAGCACCCGCATGCACCAACACCCGCTGGCCGGCCTTCAGGCTGGCGCGGCCGAAGGCTTGCCAACTGGTCAGGGCCACCAGGGGCAGTGAGGCGGCCTCGGCGTGGCTGAGGCGTGCAGGCTTGTGGGCCACGAACTGCTCATCCACCGCCACCAGCTCGGCAAAGGTGCCAAAGCGTTCGCCATCCACCCGCGAATACACCGCTTCACCAGGCTGGAAGCCATAGACCTCGCTACCAACGGCCTTGACCACGCCCGATACATCAAAGCCCATGATGTAGGGGAATTGCAGCTTGCGTACCGCCTTCAGCTCGCCCTGCTGCATCTTGAAATCGATGGGGTTGACGCTGGCTGCGTGCACTTCGATCAGCACGTCGCGTGGGCCCACGACGGGTGCGGGCATGTCGCGCAGTTCCACGACCTCTTCAGTCTTGCCGTAACGGGTTACCACGATGGCTTTCATGTTTCGCGTCCTTATCTGGATGTGCGCAGCGTTGCGCTCGATAGGGCGTATCCTATATTTGCACCACTAGTCGAACTAGACGGCAATATTGGGAAGTATTGTTCTATTGATGAAGCAAGTGGGCCAGGCCATGCAAACAGCAGATCTCAATGACTATCGCTATTTTGCCCAGGTGATCGAGGCGGGTGGTTTCTCGGCAGCGGCCCGGCTGTTGGGCATACCCAAGTCGCGCTTGTCGCGCCGGGTGGCCGAGTTGGAGGCTGGGCTGGGCGTGCGGCTGATACAGCGCAGCACCCGCAAGCTGACCCTGACCGATGCGGGCCAGCAAGTGCTGGTGCACAGCCAGGCCCTGCTGCGCGAGGCCGACGCGGCAGCCAGGGTGGCCGCCAGCCTCAAGCAGGAACCCAGCGGCCTGGTGCGTATCAGTAGCCCCAGCGTGCTGGTGGATTCCGGCCTGGGCCGGGTGTTTGCCGCGTTTCTGCACGCCTATCCCAAGGTGGCGCTGGAGACGGTCTTGACCAGCCGGCGGGTAGACCTGATCGAAGAGGGCGTGGACGTGGCACTGCGGGTGCGGCCCAGCTACGACGAAGACCTGCAATGGCCCACCTTGCGGCTGGCGCAGTACGGCACCTGCCTGGTGGCCAGCCCACAACTGCTGGCCGGCTATGCACCGCTACGGCAGCCGGACGACCTGCTCCAGCTACCGGCGCTGGGCGCCATCGAGGCGGATCGCCGCATCCATTGGCGTATGCGGGGGCCGGGTGGCGTGCCTACCGAGATCATCTTGCCGCCGCGCTTGGCCAGCGAGCACTTCGGCCTGCGGCACCGTGCCTTGATAGATGGGCTGGGTGTCTCCATGATGCCCGAGCCCTTGGTGCGGGCAGATTTGCAGGCGGGCCGGCTGGTCGAGGTCTTGCCGGCCTGGCGCTTCCCCGTGGTCAGCCTGCAGGCGGTCTACGCCAGCCAGCGCGGCCTCTCGCCCGCCGTCCGTGCCTTGCTGGATTTCCTGCTGGCACAGCTGGAAGCCGACCAGTCCTGGGAGATGCTGGGCCATGAATTGCCGTAGCGGCGCTGAGCTGCGTACCAGGCCGAGCTTGTGCACTGGCCTGGCACGCAGGTGGCGGCAGGGCTGCGATGGCGGCTGTCCGCTGGTGGTAAAACGAAGTTACGGCAGCAGGCCCAGTGCCTTCAGGCAGGCCTTGCCCAGCGGCATGCGCTTGGGCGCGTCTTCCAGCGTGGGCATGTCGATATTCAGCGCATAGCCGTATACCTTGTCGCCTCGCTGCAGATAGCCCACCCACCAGCCTATGGCCGGTTTGCTGTTGGTCGCCCAGCCAGTCTTGCCATAGAGCGTGTAATCGGCGGTCTTCTCCAGCTGCATGATATCGCGGGTCATGCTCATGGCCTTGGCTGAGAAGGGCAGTTGCCCCAGCCCCAGTCGGGCAGTAAAGCGGGCCTGCTGCTCGGCGGTGATGGCCAGTGGGCCATCCAGCCAGAATCGATCGACCACCGGGCCGATATCGCCGTTGCCGTAACCCACAGCTTTGACATAGGCCTGCAGGCGCTGCTGACCGATGCGGCGGGCGACCTCCTGGTAGATAGGCACGTTGGATAGACGCATGGCATCGCGCAGATCCATGTCACGCTCCCAGGCCGGCAGCCACTGGGGCTTGCCGCCATAGGGCAGGATCTCTTCGGCATCGCGCACCGCGCCGCTGTCGAAGGCAGCCAGGCTGTTGAATATCTTGAAGGTGGAGGCCGGCGTATAGGCCGTGGTGGCGCGTTTGGGGTTGTACACCGTCATCTGGTCGGCGCTGGCGTCGTACAGCACAAAAGTGCCCTTGAGGCCGGCAGCGTCGAAGTGCCGCTGCAGGGCATCCGTTTCGACGACACCGGCCGCACGCGGCGCCTGGCTCAGCAGCAAGCAGCTCATCAGGGTCAGTAAGCGTAGTGGGTAAAGCATGGTGTACCTCTTGGTGGTGGATGGGTAGAGCCATGCTAAGAGAGCGCCAAGGGCAAATTGAGCGCATCGGGCGTCACCGCGGCCACGGCTGTAACGTCTGTAACGCAAACTTGGTCGGCTGGTCGGCAGGCCGCACAATGGCGGGCCTTGCTGGATAACCGGAACACCATGTCGATTGCCCTGACTGTAGAACTTGCCGTACCCCAGACTGTAGGCGGGCAGCGTGCAGCCCACCAGTCGCTCTGGCTGCTGGCCCGGCTCTGCCAGGCTCGGCAGGGGGGCGAACCCGGCGGGCTGGTACGGTTGGCGGAGCTACGCCAGCAGTTTCCCGCTGCGCGCAGCCTGCGCATGCTGGTGAGCCGCGCCTACCGCGACTTTGCCCGCTGGGGCATACGGGCAGGCTGGGGTGATGACAGTAGCCGCGATCCGCGTTTTCTTAATCCCGATGGCCGCAGCCAGGGGCCTTTCTGGTTGCCGCAGGCCGAGGCGGAGAGGCTGTGCCTGATGGTGGAAGGCCGGCAGGCCACGCCGGGCGAGGTGGCCGATTTCCTGGGGCAATCGCGCCCTGTTGCCCCGTCCGCCAGGTCGGCGGAGCAGGGGGTGGAGTTCTGGCTGACCCTGGCCGCTGCGCAGCAGGATTTACGCCAGGGCCGTTTACTGGCGGTGCTGGATGCCAGTGGCGGCCGGCAGGAACGAGGTGCGCTGGCAGGGTTCAAGGCAGCATCGGGGCTGGCAGGCAATGGCCTGCAGCAGGCCTTGGCTGCGCTGGGCGAAGCCAGTGCCTGGCGTAGGCTGGACGACCTGGGGGCGGCCAGGCAATTGCTGGCCCAGTTGCGCCGCACGCTCAAGAACGATGGCGCAGGGGAGAGTGGTTACCTGGATGCCATGGAGCATATCCTGTCGGCCTGGGTGGCCTGGGGCCAGCGCGAGGCCGAGCAGGCCGAGGCCATACTGCGCGAGATGCGTCAGGTAGAGCCCAGGGCCTCGGTCGTCCGCCACCACCCCCGCATCCGCTTTGAGTGGTACAACCTGGCCGCCCTGATTGCCCGAGCCAGGGCGCTGGCTGGGCAGGGGCCTGATCTAGTCCTGCGCAAGCAGATGGCGCAACAGGCACTCGACCATTTTGCCCGCGCCCTGGAAGCGGCCTTCGAGTTTGGCTCATTCGATGCGGCGCAGCAGGTGGCGGCCAATACTGGCATGGCCATCTGGCTGTTTGCCGAGGAAGGTCTCTGCGGCGAACCACAGACGGCCAGCCCAGCCGCCATGCGCTGGCTGCTGCTGAGCGAATGGCTATGCCGCTGTGCGGGCAGTGGCGCCTTGTCGGCCTGGAATGCCATCTACCTGATGCGTATCGCCCGAGGCCATTGCCCCCGTACCGAGTCGCCATCGCTGGCGGCTTTTCGCAGCTATCAACCCCTGGTGCCGGAAACCATCCTGGCGCAGGCCGGCCAGCTACCCTGGCTGGATGCGCAGGCGCTGCTGCCTGTCAGTTGGCTGGCGCTGGCCGAGTCGCTGCTGGCGGCACAGCAGGAAAACCGCGCACGCTACAGCCTGCTGCAACGCTGTGGCTTGCGCCTGGAGCATGCCTGGTATGCCCTACATGGCGGCGCCGTGGCGGCGGCACAGGCTTCGGTGCAGCAATTGCAGCGGGAGCTGGACGGCCTGCCCGCGAGTGACCGTGCCTACTTTTGCGAGGCGCTGTCGCGGCTGCCTACCCGGTGTGCATAGCTTCGGCGACCAAAAAGCCACACCCGTCTGCCTGACTGCCACAATGATAGGCAGGTCCTTCACTGCTGCGCTGCAGCAGGCTGATAGAATCCAGCGGAATCAATTACTTCGGAGCAGGCCATGAAGCGGGTCATTTTCAACCAGAAAGGTGGCGTCGGTAAGTCCACGATCGCAGTCAATCTGGCGGCCATTGCGGCACACCAGGGACGCAAGACGCTGCTGATCGATATCGACCCGCAGTGCAACTCCAGCCGCTACCTGCTTGGCGATGCCGCCAAGGAAATCAGCCCCACCCTGGCCGAGTATTTTGAGCAGACGCTGAACTTCAGCCTGTTTTCCAAGCCAGCCAGCGCCTTTGTCCACGCCACCCCGTTCGAGAACCTGTTCCTGATACCCTCCCACCCGGAAATCGGTGAGCTGCAGTCCAAGCTGGAATCACGCCACAAGATCTACAAGCTGCGCGACACCCTCAATGAGCTGGCGAAGGAATACGATGAGATCATCCTCGATACGCCGCCGGCCTATAACTTCTTTACGCAGTCCGCCTTGATCGCGGCAGAAGGTTGCCTGATACCGTTTGATTGTGATGACTTCTCGCGCCAGGCACTCTATACCCTGATGAACAATGTCGGCGAGATACGGGCGGACCATAATCCGGCGCTGATCGTAGAAGGCATCGTGGTCAACCAGTTCCAACCCAGGGCCAGCCTGCCACAGCGGCTGGTCAACGAATTGAAGGAAGAAGGCCTGCCGGTGCTGGACAGCAAACTGTCCAGCTCGGTGAAGATCCGCGAATCGCATGATCGAGGCTTGCCTATGATACATCTTGATGCGCGTCACAAACTCAGCCAGGAATTCCTGGCATTGTTCCAGGAACTGCAGTCGGCCTAGCCGTACTGCAGCGCAGCCCTGATGCGGCGTCGTGCCGCCCTGGCGGTCGCTAGCCTGCTACTGGGATTCGTCTTGACGGCGGGCCTGGACGCTTGGCGCGCCCGCCATATGGAGAGCCTTGCCTTCAGCCATTTTCAGGGCGAGGCGATAGAGCGGGTGTCCAATGCCGAGTACGGCATGCGGCGTGCGCAAGAAGGCATCGAGGGCATGCGTGCCCTGTTCAAACTCAATCCCGATCCCTCACCCGAGCAGTTCACCCTGCTGGCTTCGGCGCTGCAGCGCACGCCGGGGGTGGATACCCTGCTGGCCGCCGAGCCGGTAGGCGGCGAAGCCAGGGCGGGCTTCGAGGCGCGCTGGCGCCGGCTCTACCCGGATTTTTCCCTGCGTTTCCGCAATGCCTTGGGGCAGCAGGTGCGCTCACCCGCGCGGCGTGACTACCTGCCCATCGTCTATGGCGCCCTGTCGGTGCCGTCGCAGTTCAGCATAGGGCTGGATCTGGCGGCAGACCGGCAACTGGCGCCCACCTTGTCGCGCCTGCCAGTGCATGAGGTGCGACTGTCTGCGCCTTACCGCGCGGCAGGAGGGCGAGTGGCCGCCCTGCTGCTGGGCTGGCAGGGCGAGGAGCAACCCCCGCGCCTCTTGGGGCTGGCCATTACCCCGGCTGACGTGGCCTTGAGCCTGCCGCAGAGCAAGGCCATCCAGGATGTCTGGTTCGATGTGACCGACCCCACCCGGGCCGAACCGCTTTACCCGGCCGAACTCAACAACGCCGCGCTGCCATTGCGTCTGCTGGCCAGCCGCGATGTCAGCCTGGGCGGGCGGCAGTGGCGGCTGGAGGCCAGGCTGGTGGAATCAGCCCTGGCAGAAGCCCGCACGCAGGGCCGCGAGCCCTTGCTGCTGCTGGGGGGGCTGCTGTCCTTGCTAGCGGCGGCGCTGGCGATGCGCAAGGTCAACCCGGATGAAACCGAGCTGAGCCCGCTGGAGCTGGAGAACCGCAGCCTGCAGCAGGAACTCAACCGTGCCCGCACTGCAGCCAGCGAGGCACGGCGTGATGGCCTGCGCTTGCAGACCATACTGGACACCACCAGCGAGGCCATTGTCCTGATCGACGACCAGGGCCGCATCGAGCGCTTCAACCGGGCGGCGGAGCGGCTGTTCGGCTATGAGATGGATGCCGTGCTAGGGCTCAATATCGGCATGTTGCTGCCCTCGGTGCAACGCAGCCGGGGCGACGAATTGCCGACCTTGCGGCTGGACCAGGAGCGGCTGCTGGGCAGCCGCGAGTTGCTGGGGCAGAAAAAGGATGGTGCCGCCTTCCCGGTCGAGCTGTCACTCAGCCAGTTCACCCTGGGCGACAGCCATTATTTTGTCGGGGTGATCCGTGATGTCAGCGACCGGCGCCGGGCCGAGCGCATGTTGTTCGAGAGCGAATACAAGCACCGGGCCATTCTCGACGCCGCCCATATCGGCATCTATGTGCTGCAGGACGACCAGCTGCGTTATGTAAACCCGGCCTTTGCCGCCTATTTTGGCCACAACCCGGTCGATCTGATCGAGCGCCGCAGCTTGTACGACCTGATTGCCAGTGCCTGGCGCGAGGCGCTGGCGGTGGCGATCTCGCCCGAGCGCTCGGGCGGCAAGCCGACCGAGGTACTGATGCAGCGCCCCGACGGCAGTCGTTTCTATGCCCTCATCACGGCCAAGCCCATCCTGTTCGACAATCGCCCAGGGCTGGCGGGCTCGCTGCTCGATATCAGTGAACGCAAGGCGGCTGAAGAGGCCATGCTGCGGGCTGAAATCCGCAATGTGGCGATTCTGGAGGCCATTCCCGACCTGATGCTGCAGCTCAACAACACCGGCGTGGTGGTGGATTGCCGGGGCCGTGCCGGCAGCGGTGAATTCGGTTTGTCGCGCGAGGTGGTGGGCCAACATTACCGCAGGCTGCCAGGCGAGTTTGCCATCAAGCTGGATTTTGCCCTGACCGACGGTTGGCCCGCCCGGGTGCGCAGTTTCGAATACAGCCTGCCCCTGGGCGACGGCGACCGCCAGTTTGAAGCGCGTGTCACCCCCGCCAGCGAGGGCGAGTGGCTGGTCATGCTGCGTGATATCAGCGACCGCAAGCAGATCGAGGCTGAGCTGATACGCCACCGCGACCACCTGGCCGACCTGGTGCGCGAGCGTACCGCTGAGCTCAATACCCTGTTCACCGCCAGCCCGCTGCCCACGGTATTCCTCGGCCAGCGCAACATACTGGAGGTCAACGCCGCCTTCGAGCTGCTGTTCGGCTATACCCGCTCTGCCCTGATAGGCCAATCCATCCGCATGCTGTTTGCAGATGAAGGGGCGTTCGAGCGGCTATCAAACGAGGCCTACCTGCCCATGGTGGGGGGCAGCGTGGTCACCCTGGAAGTCCGCTACCGGGCGGCAGATGGCCGGCTGGTGCTGTGCGAGGCATTCGGTAAGGCCATCGACCCGGCAGACCCGCTGGCGGGCTCCATCTGGATCTACCAGGACATCGGCGAACGGCGGGCCGGCGAAGAGGCCATGCGGGTGGCCAAGGATCTGGCCGAGGCGGCGAATATGGCCAAATCGGAATTCCTGGCCAATATGTCGCATGAGCTGCGCACACCCATGCACGCCGTATTGAGTTTTGCCGAGTTGGGCGAGCGGCGTGCTACCGATGTGGCGCCAGACAAGCTGGCCCACTACTTTGGTCGCATACGCCAAAGCGGCCAGCGTCTGCTGCAGATATTGAATGACCTGCTCGACCTCTCCAAGCTGGAGGCCGGCAAGATGACCTACGACATGCAGCCGTTGGAGCTGCCGCCCATCGTGCGCGAGGTGGCCAGCGAATTCATTCCCCTGGCGCGCGATCGCGGCCTGCGCATCCATATCACCCTGGTGGACGATCTGCCACGGGTGAAGGGGGATTCCCTGCGGCTGATACAGGTGCTGCGCAATCTGGTGTCCAATGCCGTCAAGTTCAGCCCCGAGGGCGGGAATGTCACCCTCAGCGCCTGGCAGGAAGGCGGCTGCATACAGCTAGCCGTGGATGACGAGGGCGTGGGCGTGCCGCCGGACGAGCTGGCCACCATCTTCGACAAGTTCATCCAGAGCTCCAAGACCAAGACCGGCGCTGGCGGCACCGGCCTGGGCCTGGCCATCTCGCGCGAGATCATCGAAGCCCACGGTGGCGGCATACGGGCTGAGAACCGGCCTGATGGTGGCGCGCGTTTTGTGGTGAGCCTGTTGATTGCAAATCCCGCACTACAATGGGAAGTAGACTATTCCGCTGTACGCAGCGGACCAGGAGGAAATCCATGACCGGTAGCAACAAACCCCAGCCTACCCTGCTGCTCGTCGATGACGAGCCCTTCAATCTGGAAATCCTGGCCGAACACCTGACCGAAGCCGGCTATGCCGTCGAGTTGGCATCGGATGGCGAAGAAGCATGGAACTGGCTGACCCGTGCCGGCGACAGCTTCGATGCCGTGCTGCTGGACCGCATGATGCCCGGCCTCAATGGCATGGAGGTGCTCAAGCGCATGCAGGCCCACCCGCAGCTATCGGGCCTGCCGGTGGTGATGCAGACGGCAGTTGGCTCGCCCGAGGCCGTGCGCGAGGGCATGGAGGCGGGCGCCTACTATTACCTGACCAAACCTTTCGAGCGCGACATGCTGCTGGCGATTGTGGCTGCTGCGGTAGCACAGCATCGCGCCCGCCGTTCGGTCAAGCAGGCCGCTGCCCAGCCACTCGATGGCCTAGCCATGCTCTGCGAGGCCCGCTTCCAGCTGGGCACCCTGGATGAAGCACAACGGGTCGCAGCCTTGCTGGGCAAGCTGACGCCAGCGCCAGAGCGTACCGTGCTGGGCCTGACCGAGCTGATCGTCAATGCCATCGAGCATGGCAATCTGGGCGTGGGCTATGCCGAGAAGAAAGCCATGATGCAGTCTGGCCGCTGGCGCGAGGAAATAGAGGCCCTGCAACAGCAGCCCGAGCATGTGAACAAACGGGTGAAGATTGTAGCCCGCCGGCAGGACGGCAGATTGCTTGTGGAGATCGAAGACGAAGGCGATGGCTTTGACTGGAATCGCTTCCTCGACTTCGACCCCGCCCGCGCATTCGATCCCAATGGCCGAGGCATCTCCATGGCCCGCGCCATGAGCTTTGAATCGCTGGCCTACCAGGGCGCCGGCAATGTGGTGATTGCCACCATCCTGCTGGCACCGCCGGAACAGGTGGCGGGCGGGCTTTGAGTGGGGCGTGGTGTCAGCGGGTAGTGCTTAACTGAGCTTCTAACTGACTAGGGCTGGGCGTGGGCTGGGATTTCCCTGCTTTTGGCAGGAGTGGGGTGTGCCTTGAATTGTGGATTGGCAAGCCGAGTTGCATTGCGATATAGCAACGCGGATGTGAAGATTCCTAAACGTGGAAAAGTCGCTACAACACTACAGCGGCATAAACAAATAGGGAGGATGCATGGCTCAATCGACACCACAGGCCGCTATTTTGGACGAACAGGGCCACCGACTTCTTGCACTGCTGGTTCAAATGCTGCCTAAAGTCAAACCCAATGACCCCAGAACGTTTGTCGGCTACAAGCAAGTCCACGAAACACTAAAGCTTCCTCAGCTGGGAGATACCTTTGGCGTAAGCCTTCAGAAACAAGGGCTGAACTCTCTCGCTGCATGGACTGCTAAAGCCGGCAAACCCGGCATCACTGGCTTAATTATCGATAAGGACAAACTTACGCCTGGACCTGGCTACTACAAGCTATTTGGCAAGGATCAGGACGATGCCAACTGGTGGTTGACTGAAATCCAGAACGCTAAAGACTTCGATTGGACCCCGTACTTGGCGGGTAATGAAGCCCAAAGTGACGATACTACCGACAACAGCTGGAGCCGCGATGAGTTGCTTGCATCTGTTGCTGCCTACTTGGATATGCAACAACTAGAGCGAGCCGGAACCCAATTCATCAAGAAGAAGTACTACGAAGAACTCGCAGGAAAGTTCGGCAGGACAGTAAAGTCATTCGAGTACCGGATGCAGAACATTTCATATGTTCTATCTCTCATGGGACGCGACTGGTTGTCAGGTCTGAAGCCTGCCAAAAATGTTGGTGCCAACGTTGCGGCGCAGATCGAGGAACTGATTGCCGAGGTAGAGGGCAAGCAAATAATACCCATAGTAGCTTTCGAAATTGCCGTTCGCGAAGACGTTAAAAGGAAGCAACTGCCCCAGCCGCTAGGAAGTCGCGATCCCAAAACAACAACGTCCACAGTAACACAATATCAACGCGACCCATCTGTGAAGGCTTGGGTGCTTAAACAAGCTAATGGCATTTGCGAGTGCTGTGATCAACAAGCTCCATTTGCTGGCTCAGATGGTCTTCCTTATCTCGAAGTCCATCACGTTCGAAAGCTTGCAGAGCAGGGAACGGATACTACCAGCAATGCTGTCGCCGTATGCCCGAACTGCCATCGCGAACTTCACTGTGGAGAACAAGCTAAGAATCTGGTCGAAAAATTGTATTCGCAAGTTGTACGACTGATTCGAGAGTAGTTGCTATGACCCCCGGCACTTATCAACTTACTCTCTTTGATAATACGCTGAATGCCTCGTTGAAGCTTTGGCTAAGTTTGAAGACGGTGACGTCGGCGAATTGAAGGCGGGCCTCATCCAGGCCTGTGCCAGTACCGCCGCTTGATCTCCCGCCAGCGGCTCACCGCTAACCCGTTCGGTGCAAAGTCCAGCCGTACCGCACCATCCACATCGCTGCGCAGTACCTTGGCACCTGCGGCTTGATAGCGTGCCACCACGGCGGGTCTGGGATGGCGGAAATGGTTGCGATAGCCTGCCGTGGCGATGGCCAGGCGGGGTGATACGGCATCGATAAAGGCAGGGCTGGAGGCGGTGTCCGAGCCGTGGTGCGGTATCACCAGCACGTCGGCGGTCAGGTCCTGCGCCTGCCCGACCAGCAGGGCTTCTTCCTTCATACCGATATCTCCGGGCAGCAACAGGCTGCCACCCGGCCCGCTGATCCTGAGTACACAGCTGCTGGCGTTATCGCCGCCTACCATGCTGCCAGCCGTTTGTGGGTGCAGCATGGCGAACCGTATGCCATCCCATACCCACTGCTGGCCAGCCCGGCAGGGTAGGTGAGGCGGAATGGGGCGGCCTGCGGGCAGCTTGTTGGCGGCCAGTGCAGTGCCGACGATGCGGTTGACACCGACCTCCTGCAGCACCAGTGCGGCACCGCCGGTGTGGTCGCCATCGTTATGGCTCAATACCAAGGCGTCCAGCGTCTTGATGCCGCTGGCGCGCAGGGCCGATGGCACGGTACGGCCACCTCCGCCCTCGGGGCCGGTATCGAACAGCAGCGCATGCCGGGGAGTCTCTACCAGCACGGCCAAGCCCTGGCCCACGTCATAGACGGTGGCGCGGAAGTGGCCTTGCGGCATTGCTTGGTGCAAGGGCAGCAGCAGGGGCAGGAGCAAGGCGCAGCAGGCCGGTTTGCCCGGTGCGCCCCGTGGCAACAGCAGCAGGGCCGTGGCCAGGGCGGCGGGCAGTATCAGCCAGCCTGCCGGGGCTGCCTGGGTCCATTGCAGGCGGCTTTCTGCAAGCGGCGAGATCAGCCAGAGGGTTTGGGTCAGCAGCCAGTGGGCCAGTTGCAGCAACAGGCCTGTAGGGTCCAGCGCACCCAGCAGGGCCAGCGGGGTAACGACGCTGCTGATCAGGGGTATCGCGATGGCGTTGGCCAGAGGCGAGGCCAGTGGCAATTGCTGGAACAGCAGGAGTAGCAGTGGCAACGAGCCCAGCGTGGCGGCCCATTGCACTGTCCCCCATTGCAGCAATCGCTGGCGCCAGCCCTGCGAATGGCCGTGTCGGCCAGACAGTGCCCAGAGCATGGCCCCCACGGTCAGATAAGACAGCCAGAAACCTGCAGACAGCACCGCCCAGGGGTCGAGCAGCACCGTGGTGCCCAGTGCCAGGGTCCAGATGGTGGAGATGGACAGCGCACGATGGCTGGCCAGGGCGATGGCCGCCACTACCAGCATGTAGAGCGTACGTTGGGTCGGCACCGAAAAACCGGCCAACACGCTATAGGCCAATGCCCCCGCCACGGCGGCGATCAGGGCGGCCTTGCGGGCGGGCAGTTGCAAGGTGAGACGGGCGGAGCGTCGCCACAGCCAGCCGACGGCGGCACCGAGCAGGCCGGCGACCAGGGTGACATGCAGGCCGGAGATGCTGACCAGATGGGTAATGCCGGTCTGCCTGAACAGGCGCCATTGATCCTGGCTGATGCCGGACTGCTCGCCGATGACCAGGGCGACAATCACGCCGGCAAAGGGCTGCTCTGGCAACTGCTGCTGTATGCGCTGCGCCAGCCAGGCGCGGCTGCGGTGCAGCAGCGAGCCGGGGCCTTGGTCATGGGCATCCAGCAGGCTACGGCTGCGCTTGGCGATGCTGCCGGTGGCACCTATGCCTTCACCCAGCAGCCAGGCCTGGTAGTCGAAGCTGCCGGGGTTCAGGCTGCCATGGGGGCGCTTGAGCCGCACGGTCAGGCGCCAGCGTTCGCCTGCATGCCAGTCTTGGGCGGGGCGGGCGTAGTCGTTCAGCAGCAACAAGGCCGGCACCCCGGGCGGTGCCTGCTCCACCGCAAAGCGCAGGCGCGGGCCGTACTGGCTGGGCTGGGGCAGGCCGGCCACCACGCCCTCGATCTGCAACGGCTTGAGTTCCAGGCTGCTTGGCAGTTGCTGCGCCAGCCTGATATCGGCCCGCCAGGTGGCGTAGCTGGCACCCAGCCCCAAGGCAGCCAGCAGGCATAGGCCTATTCGCCAGCGCGGCTGACGCCAGGCCCAGGCCGCAGCCACGGCGGCTAGCAGCAGGCCCGGCCATAGCGGCGGCAAGGCTGCCTGAAACTGCAGCCAGACGACACCCGCCACGAATGCGATAATGACCAGCCGCATGGCTCTCCTTGTACGGCCGGTATCGGCCCAGACCCTATCCTATGCTGCCCCCATTGTTTTGTTCCAGTTCCGAGCGCCATGACCATGCCCAGCAGTTGGCGGCGCACTACGGTTTTGTGCTGCTTGATGCCTTGCCAGAGCAAGGCCACGCCCTGGTGCTGGATGCCCACAGGCTGGCCTTGTGCAGCCTGGGTAAGGGCGCACCGGGCCCGGTCTTTGTGGATTTTGTGGGTGGAGCGGCAGATTGGCGGCGCAAGCATGGCGGTGGACGGGGTCAGGGCGTGGCCAAGGCTTGCGGCCTGAAGGGCGGTAGCACCCCGCATGTGCTGGATGCCACGGCTGGCCTGGGTCGGGATGCCTTTGTGCTGGCCTCGTTGGGCTGCCAGGTAGACATGCTGGAGCGCTCGCCGGTGGCGGCCAGTTTGCTGGCCGATGGCTTGCTGCGGGCACAGGACAGCGATGAGGTGGCCGCCATTGCCAGCCGCATGCGCCTGCACCACGGCATGGCCAGCGAGTTGATGCAGGCCTGGTCGGCCGACCGGCCCGAGGTGATCTATCTGGACCCGATGTTCCCGGAGACCAAAACCAAATCGGCGCTGTCCAAGAAAGAGATGCAGACCTTTCAGCAGGTAGTGGGGGCTGATGCAGATGCCGATGCCTTGCTGCTGCCGGCAAGAGCACTGGCAACCGGCCGGGTAGTGGTGAAGCGGCCGCGCCATGCGCCGCTGCTGGCAGGCGCCAAGCCCAGCTATAGCCTGGAGGGCGATAGTGTGCGGTTTGATATCTACCTAGGGTAAGTCCTAATAGGGACGTATCCTGTGTCCACGGTCTGTGTCGTTGCTCGCCATCTGGCATTTATTGATTATTTAAATCAATGGCTTATTGTTTTTCTGGCGCGGTGGAGACGGCCTCGCCAGGGCGAGAGGCGCGGGGCAAAACCGGCGCTGCCGGGCTGGCCGGCCCGGGCCGATGGTGGGCTGCGGCAAAGCAGCGTGCATCTGTAGTCTGCCACGATTAGACTACGCGCGACCCAGGCACCGGCACCCCGGTGGCACTACCAGAAAATGACCGCCAAGCGCGGCGTGGAGACATCAGCATGGCTATCAGCGTTTTTGATCTGTTCAAGGTCGGCATCGGGCCGTCCAGCTCTCACACCGTAGGCCCCATGCGTGCAGCGAGGCAGTTCATGCAGCGGGTGGAGCGCGAAGGCCTGCTGTCCAAGGTGGCCAGTATACGGGCTGAGCTATATGGCTCGCTCGGGGCTACCGGCAAGGGCCACGGCTCGGATACCGCAGTGATACTGGGCCTGCTGGGTGAGGAGCCGCAGCTGGTGGATACCGATCAGGTACCCGCCATGGTGGCAGCCATACGCGCCAGCAAGCGGCTCAAGTTGCTGGGTAGCCAGGAGATTGAGTTCGACGAGCCGCTGCATCTGGTACTGCACAAGCGCAAGACCCTGCCATACCACCCCAACGGCATGATCTTCAGTGCCTACGACGCCGAGGGCAGCGAGTTGGAGCGGCGTGCGTATTACTCGGTGGGGGGCGGCTTTGTGGTGGATGAGCACGCGGTGGAAGGCGGTTTCACCCCGCCGACGGCCGAGGTGCTGACACATCCCTTTACCACCGGCGCGCAGCTGCTGGCGCTGGCCGAGCGCCATGGCAAGCCTATCAGCCAGTTGATGCTGGAGAACGAACTGGCCTGGCGCAGCGAGGCCGAAGTCAGGACCAAGCTGCTGGATATCTGGCAGGTCATGCATGCCTGTGTAGAGCGTGGCTGCCGTACCGAAGGCATCCTGCCCGGTGGCATGAAGGTGAAGCGCCGCGCCTATGATATGTACCGGCAACTGGCCGGCAAGCCCGAGGCGGCACTTCGTGATCCGCTGACAGTGCTGGACTGGGTCAACCTCTACGCCCTGGCTGTCAACGAGGAAAACGCCGGTGGTGGCCGGGTTGTGACGGCGCCTACCAATGGGGCGGCGGGCATCGTGCCGGCCGTGTTGCACTATTACGTGAATTTCGTGCCGGGTGCCAACGAAGACGGCATAGTCCGCTTCCTGCTCACCGCAGGCGCCATCGGCATCCTGTTCAAGACCAATGCCTCCATCTCCGGTGCCGAGGTCGGCTGCCAGGGCGAGGTGGGCTCGGCCTGCTCCATGGCGGCAGGCGCCCTGTGCGAAGTGCTGGGCGGTACGCCAGCACAGGTGGAGAACGCTGCCGAGATCGGCATGGAACACAATCTGGGCCTGACCTGCGACCCGGTGGGTGGCTTGGTGCAAGTGCCCTGTATCGAACGCAATGCCATGGCGTCGATCAAGGCCATCAATGCGGCGCGCATGGCCTTGCGCGGCGACGGCACGCACTATATCTCGCTGGATCGGGTGATACGCACCATGCGCGATACCGGGCGCGACATGCATGTGAAGTACAAGGAAACCGCACGAGGCGGCCTCGCCATCGACATCGTTGAAGTGCCGGTCAACGTCGTGGAATGCTGACCAGGCGGTTCGCAGCCGGTGGGGCCTGCATTTCATTCCCGTCTGGCGGTAACCCAGGCCATTGCTGGCGCTGACTGTCGCGGAAGCACTGCAGCGCCGGCCAGCTTTGATAAGCTGGAGCCTGCTTGATCAACAAAGGGGAGCAAACACCATGTCACAAGTCCTATTGCCCGACGAGGCCGAACGTTCAATGAAGAATCTGGTGCTGGCAGTCTATATCCTGCTGGCCGTCTCCTTGATGACCGCCATACCTACTGGCCTGATCGGCGTCATCATTGCCTACGTCAAGCGTGACGAAGCCAGGGGAACCTGGCTGGCCGAGCACTTCCGCTGGCAGATCGAGATATTCTGGTACTCGCTGGCAGGCTGTATCCTCGCCAGCCTGCTGTTTGTCACCCTGATCGGTATTCCGCTGGCCATCATCGTGGGTGCTGGTACCTGGCTGTGGATGGTCTACCGTCTGGTCAAGGGCTTCCTGCGCCTGAACGACAACCGGGAGCCTCAAGCTTGAGGGTAGTGCTGCAGCGCGTCAGCGAAGCCGCCGTGGCGGTCGACGGCCAGACCGTCGGCCGCATCGGCCCCGGTCTCCTGTTACTGGTGGGGGCCGAGGCCGATGATGGCGAGGCTGACATCGGCTGGCTGGTACAGAAGCTCTGCAAGCTGCGGGTGTTTGGCGACGAGCAGGGGGTGATGAACTGTTCCCTGCTCGATGTCGGTGGGGAGGTGCTGGCTGTCAGCCAGTTCACCCTGTTTGCCAGCGTCAAGAAAGGCAACCGCCCCTCCTGGAGCCGCGCTGCGCCGGGGCCGGTATCGCAGCCGCTGTTCGACCGCTTTGTCGCAGCCCTGTCCCTGGCATTGGGGAAACCCGTCCCCACAGGCGTGTTTGGCGCCGACATGCAGGTCAGCCTAGTCAATGACGGCCCAGTCACGCTGATGCTGGATAGCCGCGCGCCCGAGTAACCTCTCACACCGCCTGACCGCCGGCGCTTGCTGCAGACCATGGCGGCGCTGGCGGTAAACACCCGTTGACGTTGCGGGCGTAGTTGTAATACATTGCAGACCTTGGCGCCGATTTGACCCTCAGCTTGCGGGCGCTTGATAAATGCGGCTAAAGCGTGGTCAGCGTCAAGGCGGTCCAGTACCGCATGCGCTCCAACCCGCTAGCCTCAGGCAGCGGGTTTTTTGTTTTCCAGACCAGGCGTGTGCCTGGCACTGTGCAGCCTAGACAGCAGTAAACGCGCCGATTTAATCGACAACTTGCGGGGCGCGTGACGGTAAGCCGTCGAACCTAACCCGCTAAAGCGACGCCCGGTGGCCGGGCACGCTGTCGTAACACGCTTCTGGAGCCCACCATGTTTGATTGTCTCGATACCTCCGCGTCCGCTTACAGCACCTACGGTAATGACCGCGCCGTCTTGCACGACGCCACCATTGATGCCCGCACCGTGTCGCAACAACTGGCACGCCGCCATGCTGGCCGCAACTGGCTACGCCTGAGCGCAGACAAGGGCCAGCAGACCTTGCTGGCCAAGGCGCGTGAGGTAGCACTGTATTTTGAGGCTCAAATAGAGCGTCTGCCGGATGGCAGCCTGCTGATACTGGACCTGACCCTGAACGAGACCCTGGCACTGAGCGAGCGCTTTGGCCGGGAGCTGGCCCTGGAAGCCAGTATTGCCGGGCAGGGCCACTACAGCTAAGTCCTTCTGCCTTTGCACCGTCACGGGGCGCTTGAGCCAAGGCGGGCTAGAATGGAAGACCGTGTTTGCAGATCCGGTTTGCCCCATGCCCTTGAAACGCCTTACTACGCCAGCCATCAAGACTGAAGCCGCCGCGCTCTGGCAATTGGCCTGGCCCATGCTGATAGGCCAGTTGGCTACTGTTGGCATGGCCGTGGCCGATGTGGCCATGGCTGGCCATGCCAGTGCCGAGGATCTGGCGGCAGTGTCGCTGGGTGCCTCGGTCTGGTCCATCATCATCGTGACCCTGATGGGGGTCATGATGTCGGTCAATCCTACCGTGGCCCACCACGTGGGGGCGGAAGAGCATCACCTGATACCGCATGTGGTGCGGCAGGCGCTGTGGAAAGCCTTGGGTGTGGGCGTGGTGGCCTTGCTGGCAGCCCAGGCCTCGGCCTTGATTTTCGATGTGATGCAGCTGGACCCCGCCGTGCGCGACATGGCCAAGGCCTTTGTGCAGGTGACCAGCTTTGCCCTGCCTGCCTTCGCCTGCTACCGCGTGCTGTATGGCTACAGTGCCAGCCTCAACGAGACCAAGCCCATGATGGTGATTGCCCTGTTGGCACTGGGCATCAATATCCTGCTCAACTGGTTGCTGATCTACGGCAAGTTTGGCCTGCCCAGATTGGGCGGTGTGGGGTGTGCCTGGGCCACGCTGGTTTGCGTCTGGTTTAACCTGCTTGCGCTGCTGTGGTGGATGAAACGGTCGCCGGTCTATCGGCAGACTTGGCCGTTTACCCGCTACGAGGCGCCGCACGGGCCGGAGATACGCAAACTGTTGCAGATAGGCCTGCCCATAGGTGTGACCTATTTCGCCGAGTCCAGCGCCTTTGGCCTTATCGCCCTGCTGGTGGCCGAGTTCGGCGCTGCTGAGGTGGCGGCGCACCAGATTGCCCTGAACTTTTCATCGCTGGTGTTCATGGTGCCGCTGAGTCTGAGCGTGGCCTTGATCACCCGCATAGGCCACGCCCTGGGCGAAGGCGATCCGGCCGCGGCGCGCTTCAGGGCCTGGGTGGGGGTAGGGGTGTCGCTGGCTTTTGCCATGGTTTCAGCCACCTTTATTGCCCTGTTCAACCACCAGATTGCGGCTGCCTACACCAGCGATGCCGCCGTGGCGGCGACGGCGGCCCATTTGCTGATCTTTGCCGCGCTGTTCCAGCTGTCCGATGCCACCCAGGTATCGACCAGTTCAGCCATCCGGGGCTACAAGGTGACCCGCCCGCCCATGGTCATCCACATGGCGGCCTTCTGGGGGTTCTCATTGCCGCTGGGCTGCATACTGGGCTTGGCGCCAGACTGGCTGCCGTGGCGTCAGGAGCCGATGGCAGCGCAAGGATTCTGGATATCGCTGGTGGTGGGGCTGACCGTGGCAGCGCTGGGATTGACCTGGTTCCTGGATCGTCTTTCGCGGAGCCGCCTGTTACGGCATGCGCCATAGCAAAACAAAAGGCCCGTGAGGGCCTTTTGTTTTGGGGGGTGCAGCAAGCCTGCAACCGTCAATACATGGTCATGACCAGATGGCTGCCCAGTACCTTGCCACTTTCGTCGACGGCCACCATGCTGAAGCCATTGCCGATGTCACGCACCAGCAGCTTGTCGCCTTTTTCCAGGCCACCGTAGTCGTGGGTGGACTTGGTACGGCTATCCGATGAGGCACCTACGCTGCCCACGCCGGTGCTGATGGACCAGGAGGTCTTGAGGGTGTTGTAGCCGCTGGTAAGGGCGGCGGTATCGCCCGCCATCACCACCGATGCCTTGGACGTGCTGTGCTCGTAGTAGGTGCCGGTGTTGGAAGCGCAGCCAAAGCTGCCCGTGCGGCGTGCACCTTTGTTGAAGATGGCGGTGTTGCTGCCGTTGACCTGCTTGACCAGCAGAAAGTCTTCGGTATCCAGATTGCCGCCTACTTCAACCAGATCGTGGTGCTTGAAACCATAGTCACCATAGGTGCTGACAAAGCCATAGCCCTTGTTAGGGTCGAAATTGGCTACGGTCTGTCCCTTCAGATAGGGGTTGTCGGCCTGCAGTGCGGTCTTGGCCCACACCACGGTGAAGTTGGTCCAGACATTGGTGACAGTCCAGTCGGACAGTGACTTGGTGGCAACATCGCTGAGGCCACCATATTCCACGCCGTCCACCATCCGGGTAGAAGCCTGGATATGCTCGGAGAAAGTGTCGGAAAGCTGGTAGACCTGCTTGCTGCAACGACTTTGCGAGGCCAGGGTCAGGGTGGCTGGGTCATAGACAAAGCTCAGGCTGACCGGGTCCCACTTGAAACGCAGGCTGTAATTACCGTAGCCGGGTACGTGGAGATTGTTGACCTGCAGGCTGTCCTTGCCCGCAAACTGCACTGCGGCGCCGGTACTGTCGATGGCGATGTCGGCAGCCGCAGTCAGACTGGTGGCCAGGCAAAGTACTGCGGTTATCTTGTTGAACTGCATACGGCATCCTCCTTATTAGATGAGGCACGTATCTTAGCCTTATGTCGTCATCATTGGAGGCGCATTGAAGTGTGAATATGACACTTAACTGGCGCAAGCAACAAAGCTGTTTGTGGCTACATTGATGCGGTTTTCAGCCTGTGGATAAGTTACTGGGGTGGCGGCATGGACCTCCCTTGCCGCCACGACTTTCCATCAGTCGGTCAGTCCCTGGAACAGGGCGGTCGACAGATAACGTTCGCCAAAGGACGGGATGATCACCACAATCAGCTTGCCGGCATGCTCTGGCCTGGCGGCCACCTGCAGGGCGGCCCAGACGGCGGCGCCGGAGCTGATGCCGACCAGCAGGCCTTCTTCAGTGGCCATGCGCCGCGCGGTGGCAAAGGCATGCTCGTTGGCCACGCGGATGACTTCGTCGTAGCTGCTGGTATTGAGTACGGCCGGTACAAACCCTGCGCCTATGCCCTGTATGGGGTGGGGCCCCTTGGCGCCGCCGCTCAGTACCGGGCTGGCATCGGGTTCCACTGCAATGGCCTTGAAACCGGGCTTGCGGCCCTTGATGACCTCGGCCACGCCAGTAATGGTGCCGCCGGTGCCCACGCCTGATACCAGGATATCGACCTGGCCATCCGTATCGTTCCAGATTTCCTCAGCCGTGGTTTCGCGATGGATCTTGGGGTTGGCAGGGTTCTCGAACTGCTGTGGCATATACCAGCCATTGCTTTCGGCCAGTTCCCTGGCCTTGTTGACAGCACCGGTCATGCCTTCCGGCCCCGGCGTCAGCACCAGCTCGGCACCATAGCCACGCAGCAGGGCACGCCGCTCCTTGGACATGGTTTCGGGCATGGTCAGCACACAGCGGTAGCCCCGGGCAGCGCACACCATGGCCAGGCCTATGCCGGTGTTGCCCGATGTAGGCTCCACCAGCGTGGCGCCCGGCTTGAGTGCGCCGCTGGCCTCGGCGGTGTTGACCATGCTGACGGCGATACGGTCCTTCACACTGTGCGAGGGATTGAAGAACTCCAGTTTGGCGACCACACGTGCCCCCAGGCCTTGGGTGACACGGTTGAGCTGCACCAGCGGGGTGTGGCCTATCAGTTGGGTAATATCGTGGGCAATGCGCATGGAGGACTCCTGTAGGGGTAAGTGGCGGCCACTTGATGATCGGGCGGGCGCCTGCCTGGTGCGTGATTTTAGGCCAGCGACCGGGCAGGGATACAATAAGCTTGCAAGCCAGTTGGCGCGCTTGGGGAGGAATGCGCTTGCGTGTTGTTTACCATGGCTGCGCTGTAGATGGATATGCCAGTTGTATCAATGCTTTACTGCTGCCTGGGTGCAGCACTTGCCTGAATGAGAAGCACCATGAAGATATATACCGTGGGTGGCGCAGTGCGCGACCAGATGCTGGGTTTACCGGTCAAGGATCGCGATTACGTGGTCGTAGGCGCCACCCCTGACGAGATGCTGGCGCAGGGCTACAAGCCGGTGGGCAAGGATTTCCCGGTGTTTCTGCATCCCACGAGCCATGCCGAGTACGCGTTGGCCCGCACTGAACGCAAGTCCGGCCACGGCTACAAGGGCTTTACCGTGTATGCCGCAGCCGATGTGACGCTGGAGGATGACCTGGCCCGGCGCGACCTGACCATCAACGCCATGGCCGAGGACGAGGATGGCGAGCTGGTGGACCCCTATGGCGGCCAGGATGACCTGGCCCGCAGGCTGCTTAGGCATGTGGGGCCGGCTTTTGTGGAGGACCCGGTACGGATACTGCGGCTGGCCCGCTTTGCGGCGCGCTTCGGTTTTGAAGTGGCACCCGAGACCATGAAGCTGTGCCGCGAGATGGTTACCATGGGCGAAGTGGATCATCTGGTGCCTGAGCGGGTGTGGGCCGAGATGGCCAAGGGCCTGATGGAGGCGCAGCCATCGCGGATGCTGATGGTGTTGCGTGAGTGCGGTGCATTGGCGAGGCTGATGCCAGCACTGGACGCCTTGTTTGGCGTACCCCAGCCTGCCCAGTGGCACCCAGAGATCGATACCGGCGACCATGCCATGCGGGTGCTGGACTACGCTGCCAGCCAGGGCTGGCCGCTGGATACCCGCTATGCCGCCCTTTGCCACGACCTGGGCAAGGGCACGACGCCCGAGGCGGAATGGCCCCGCCATATCGGGCATGAGGAGCGGGGAGTGGCCCTGGTGGAGCAGCTGTCGGAACGCCTGCGCGCACCCAATGATTGCCGGGATCTGGCTTTGATGGTGTGCCGCGAGCATGGCCTGGTGCACAAGGCCCAGGAACTGCGCCCCGCCACCGTGATGGAACTGCTGGCCCGTTGCGATGCCCTACGCAAACCGGAGCGCTTTGCCCGTATGCTGGATGCTTGCGTGGCAGATGCCCGTGGCCGACCCACCTTCGAGACGGCAGCCTACCCCCAGCATGCCTACCTGCTGGCTTGCCGCGATGCCGCCGCCGCTGTGGATGCAGGCGCTTTGGCGGCAGCCACCGAGGACAAGGCGCAGATACCAGAGGTGGTACGACAGGCGCGTATTGCCGCCATAGCCGAACTGCGAAAATCGGCCGAGGCAGCTTGACGGCGAGCGGCGCCGCCTGAATAAAAACGTATGGGAGAGGGAGGAGTAGACGATGAAGCTGCTGGCGGTTTGGGTAATCAATGCGCTTAGTCTGTTGCTGGTAGCGTATCTGCTGCCTGGCATCAAGGTAGACAGCTTTCTGTCGGCACTCTGGATTGCGCTGGTACTGGGGTTGGTCAACCTGCTGATACGGCCGGTACTGCTTTTGCTGACGCTGCCGGTCAACTTTCTGACCCTGGGCTTGTTCACCCTGGTGATCAACGGTTTTTGCTTCTGGCTGGTGGCCGAGGTGCTGAAGAGTTTCGCCGTTAGCAGCTTTGCCATGGCCATAGTCGGCGCTGTGGTGTACAGCGTGTTCTGCTGGCTGGCAACGCGGCTGTTCTTTGAGAAGGACTGACAGCATGCCCGTGCTGACCATCAGCAGTCTGCCGGTCGAGGCCGATATCCCCGGCATCCTGGCCGAGCTGAACCAGGAACTGGCCGCCGTGTTTCAATGCGAGCCACAGCATGTCTGGTCCTGCTGGCATGTGCTGCAGCCGGGCCATTATGCGGTCGGTGGGCAGGTGGCGCAGTCGCAGCCGGTGGATAGCCATTCTCCGCTGGTGCGGCTGCTGGCCTTCGAGGGCCGGCCTGCCGAGACCAGGGAGGCCGCCATGCGGCTGACCGCTGCATGCTTGGAGCGCGCATTGTCGCTGGCGCCCGGCAATGTCTTTGTCGAGTATGTCGAAGGTCGTGCCGGCTATATCCTCGATGGTGGCAACATCGTCGAGCACCGTTGATCCTTGCGGGAACCACCATGCCACTCCATCGCCTACCCGCCACGCTGATGCGGGGCGGCACCTCCAAGGGGGTGTTCATTCGTGCGGATGCCTTGCCTGCCGATATCACACTGCGCGACCGCCTGCTCAGCCGGTTGATAGGTAGCCCCGACCCCTATGGCCGGCAGATCGATGGCCTGGGAACCGGGATATCGTCCACCAGCAAGGTGGCGCTGATCAGTACCTCTCGCCAGCCAGGTTGTGATGTGGACTATCTGTTCGGCCACATCGCAGTGGATAGCGGGGAGATAGACTGGTCGGGTAGTTGCGGCAACCTGTCGGCCGCTGTCGCGCCGTTTGCCTTGTTGGAGGGGCTGGTGGCGGGGCCGCATGATGGTGTGGCCACGGTACGTATCTGGCAGGTAAACACCGGCAAGGTGATCGTGGCCGAGGTGGCAATGCGAGATGGCCTGCCATGCCAGGAGGGGGATTTCGGCATGGATGGCGTTGCCTTTACCGGGGCGCCGCAGCAGTTGGTGTTTCTGGACCCGGCCGGCGGGGCATCGGGCGCTTTGTTTCCCACCGGCCGTCGTATCGACAAGCTGAGATTGAACCCGCAGCGCGAGATCGACGCCACGCTCATCGACGCTGGCAACCCCCTGGTGATACTGCGGGCTGCCGATTTGGGGCTGACCGGCCTGGAGCAGCCGCAGGACGTCAACACCGATGCCAGCCTGCTGGCGCAGCTGGAGTCGCTGCGCGCCCAGGCTGCCGTGGCCATGGGGCTGGCGGCAACGCCCGCCCAGGCCAGCCGTGAACGACCCAGCAATCCCAAGCTGTGCTGGATCGCCCCGCCGGCCGGGTTTACCGCCGCCGATGGCAGGGTGTTTGAGGCCAGCCAGCTGGATCTGCTGGCCCGTATTGTTTCCATGGGCAAGCTGCACCACGGCTTCACCGGCACCGGCACCATAGCGCTGGCAGCGGCAGCGGCCTTGCCCGGCACGCTGGTCAGTGACTTGCTGGGCCAGCCCTTGATATCTCGCCCCTTGTGCTTTGGTCACCCCAGTGGGGCGAACCAGATAGTCACCGTGCTGGACGGTGAACAGGTGGTGGCCTCCCGCCTGACCCGCAGCGCCCGCGTATTGATGCGCGGCGAGGCCTGGGTGCCACTGACTGATTGAACTGGATACCTATATGACTGCTGCAAACCCCTTGTTTTATCTGCATACCCCGAATAACGGCGAACGCTGGCAAGCCTTGTTTGCGGCCGAGCTACCGGATTTCGATGTTGTTGCGGCGCCTGCCGAGGTCGACCCGGCCCGCGTACAGTACCTTGCCACCTGGCGACCACCCGAAGGCCTGTTTGGTCGCTTTGCCAACTTGCGCGCCGTGTTCGCCCTGGGGGCGGGCATAGACCGCTTTCTGCAGCGCAGCGACCTGGCCCCTGGGGTGGCGCTGGTGCGGTTGACCGATGCCGGCATGGCGCAGCAGATGTGCGAATACGTGCTGGCCGGGGTGTTGCGCTACCAGCGCGACCTGGATCGTTATGCCCGCCAGCAGGCGGACGCACAATGGCAGCCGCTACCGGGCAGGGCCGCAGCCGACCTGCGTGTGACGGTGCTGGGCCTGGGCGAGATCGGTGGTGCAGTCGCCCGTACCCTGGCCTTGCTGGGCTATGCGGTGGCCGGTTGGAGCCGCAGCCCGCGCGAGCTGGCAGGTGTGCGCTGCCTGCATGGCTGGGACACCCTGCCCACCCTGCTGGCCGCAACCGATGTGCTGGTCAACCTGCTGCCCAACACCCCCGAAACCCATGGTCTGCTCAACCATGAGCGCCTGGCCGGCTTACCCAAGGGCGCTGCCCTGATCAATGCCGGGCGCGGCGAGCAGCTGGAAGAATCGGCACTGCTGGCCTTGCTGGATGCAGGCCATCTGCGAGGGGCACAGCTTGATGTATTGGGCCAGGAGCCACCCGGCAAGGAACACCCGTTCTGGCACCACCCGGCTATCGTGCTGACGCCGCATATTGCGGCCGCCACGCTGCCTGGCCCATCGGCCCGCCAGGTGGCCGGCAAGTTGCGCGCACTGTTGCGTGGTGAGACGGTGCCCGGCCTGGTGGAACGCGAGCGCGCATACTGAGAGTCTGCTACGGACTTCAGTCAGGGCTGGGCGGTGAGGGCCGGGTGGGCGCCAAGTTAACCCCGGCGCTCCACACGCAAAAAAAGGGGCGCACAAGGCGCCCCGAGCAGGGAGTTACAGAGAAATCAATCGGTGTATCAGTTGCGTACAACGGCTGCGGTGACAGGCGGGGCCGTGACGGCGCTGAGCATCAGTTGGCCATCCTCTACCGGGATACGGTTGCTGGTGGGCGGCTGCGCCATCCGGATCACCGCCAGTTTGTCGTCCAGGCGGTATTGCACGTCGTAGCCGCGCAGCTTGTCTTCGGTACGCAGCACGGTCTTGCAGCGTTGCTCGCTATGGCTGACGTGGTCTTTTTCCTGCATGTTCTTCTGTATGCGATTACCGGCGTAGCCACCGCCCAGCACGCCGATCACGGTGGCGGCTTTCTTGCCATTGCCTCCGCCTACCTGGCTACCTAGCGCGCCACCCAGCACACCGCCGATGACGGTGCCGGCAATCCGGTGTTCATCCTTGACCTTGGCCTGGCGACTGACCTGCACCTGCTGGCAAACCTGCACGGGCACCTTGACGGTCTCGTGTACTGCAGCGACCTGGACGACGTCAGCGTAATCCGGTCCCTTGATTGCCTGGTAGCCGGCGGCGGCGCCCAGTGACAGCGCAGCGGTGCCGCCGATGACTATCCCGGTGAGCATGGATTTGTTCATCCCGCATTGCTCCATCACTTTGGCTGATGGGGGCATTGTGACCATGGCTGGCTGAATGCAAGCTGAACTGATTATGACAAATGAAACAAGGCGATAGGGATATCGCCTTGTATTGATTGAGATTGCTTGAGATCTACGTTGTGGGCTGGGTTGTTATACACAGAGTGGCCGCGGGGGCGCAGGCAAGCACCGGTCGCGGGCAAGGCAAGGTTTAACGCTTGCGCCCACCGACGATGGAGCCCAGCACACCACGCAGTATCTGCCTGCCGACCTCGTTCGCCATGGTGCGTGCCATGCTCTTGGCCGCGCTCTGTACTACTCCATCATGCTGGCCGCCACGCGGGCCGGTACGGCCAAACAGGAAAGCGCCTAATCCATCAAGCAGGCCACCGCCCTCTGTTTCGGCAGGTGCAGCCTGGCTGGGCGACCCCGGCTTGGCCGGCGCGGCGCCATCCTTGCTGCCGCGTAGCTTCTCGTAGGCCGATTCCCTGTCCTCAGCAGCTTCATAATGGCCAGCCAGTAACGAGTTGGCGATCAGGGCCTGGCGCTCTGCCGGGCTCAGTGGGCCGAGCCGGCAGGCCGGCGGCACCACGAAGGCGCGCTCGACCACACTGGGGCTGCCCTTGGCGTCCAGGAACGACACCAGCGCCTCGCCTACACCCAGTTCCATGATGGCCGCTTCGGCATTGAAGGCCGGGTTGGCACGCAGGGTTTCTGCGGCCACCTTGACGGCCTTCTGGTCGCGCGGGGTAAAAGCACGCAAGGCATGCTGCACCCGGTTGCCCAGCTGACCCAGCACGGTCTCGGGTATGTCCAGCGGGTTCTGGGTGACAAAGTACACGCCCACCCCCTTGGAGCGTATCAACCTGACCACCTGTTCTACCTTCTCGACCAGGGCGGGCGGTGCATCGCTGAATAGCAGGTGAGCCTCGTCGAAAAAGAACACCAGCTTGGGTTTATCGAGATCGCCGGCCTCGGGTAACTGCTCGAACAGTTCGGACAGCAGCCACAGCAGGAAGGTGGAATACAGCTTGGGCGCATTGGTGAGCTTATCGGCAGCCAGGATGTTGACGACACCATGACCCTGGCCATCGGTCTGCATCAGGTCGGCGATATCGAGCATGGGCTCACCAAAGAACTTGTCGCCGCCCTGGGTCTCCAGTGTCAGCAAGCCGCGCTGGATGGCCCCCACGCTGGCGGCCGAGATATTGCCGTATTCGGTGGTGAATTGTTTGGCGTTCTCACCCACGTACTGCACCATGGCGCGCAGGTCTTTCAGATCTATCAGCAGCAGGCTGTTGTCGTCGGCAATCTTGAAAATCAGCTGCAGCACACCGGCTTGCACCTCGTTGAGGTTGAGCAGGCGGCCCAGCAGCAACGGCCCCATGTCCGAGATGGTGGCGCGCACCGGGTGGCCGGCCTCGCCATAGACATCCCACAACATGGCAGGGCAGGCGGCGTAGTCCAGCTGCATTTCCAGCTGCGCCAGCCGGGCTGACAGCTTGGGGTTGTCGCTGCCGGCGGCGGCAATACCGGCCAGATCGCCCTTCACATCGGCCATGAATACCGGCACACCTGCCCGCGAGAAACCCTCTGCCATGCGCTGCAGGGTCACCGTCTTGCCGGTCCCGGTGGCGCCGGTAATCAGGCCATGGCGGTTGGCCAGGGCGGGCAGTATCTCAATGGGCGTGGGGCCGGCTTTGGCGATCAGCAGGGCTGCGGTCATGGGATGTCCTGTAGAAAAGTATGTGCAGGGGGCAAGCATGCCCGCCTGGGCAATTACACTACCACGCCACCCCGACGGCAAGCCATGTCGATGGCCCGGGCTGGCGTATGCGACGCTGGGGCGAAAAAATCATGAACAGGCTCTAAACTGCAAGGCAACTGCCCCAGCATGCCGAGGTTGCATTGTTATGACCGGTCGTTACCTGCCACGCGTTGACACCAGGGCAACGGTGCACAGTCTGTGCCTGCTCGCAGGCCTGTTGCTGGCGGCCATGCCAGCCCTTGCTGCGGATGAACCTTGCAAGCAGTTGCTGATCTCGGGCAACCCCGAATACCCACCCTATCTGTGGCGCGACCCGGCTGACGAGAGCCGCCTGATAGGCGCCAATGCCGAAATGATGCAGCTGCTGAGCAAGGAAATTGGCGTGCCGGTGAGCGTCAAATATGCCGGCCCCTGGGGCCGTGTGCAGGAGGAAACCCGTCATGGCAAGGTGGACATGATCGCCGGCGCCTTCTTTACCCTGCCCAGGCTGGAGTACATGGACTACTTTCAGCCGCCCATCGCCACCACCCGCACCGTGATCTGGACCCAGGACACCAAGGGTATCAAGTACCGCAAGTGGTCGGACCTGAGCAGGCTCAAGGGTATTACCGTCATCAACAACAGCTTTGGCGAAGCCTTCGATACCTATGCCAAGAAGCACCTGGATATCTACAAGGTAGCCAGCGTGGAGAGCGCACTCAAGATGCTGGGGCTGGGGCGGGCCGATTACGTCATCTACGAGGAAGCCCCCGGCCTTGCCTATGCCGCCAAGCTTGGGGTGCGCGGGCTCAAGGCGGCGACTGTGCCCATCACCAATGAAGATCTGTTCCTGACCCTGTCGCACAAGTCGGTCTGCAATACCGGCGAGATGCGCGGGCGCATTGCGCGCGCCATGCACAAGCTGGCACAGGACAAGGTGATGGAGGAATTGCTGGCACGCAATATCCAGTTGTGGCGCAAGCAGGCTGACTAGCGGGCCGCTGCCGGGAACAGGCCTATCGGCGAGACACTTAGGGCAATAGTCCGCACCAGCTTGAGCTGCCAGGGGGAATGCAGCCCAAGCACTGTGCCGCTCTTCAGCTAGCGACCTTGGCCAAACAGCGCTGGTATCGCCAATCCACACGCTTGGCAAACCACTCGGTGGTCAGCTTGCGGGTGATCTTGGGGCTCGATAGCCGTATCTGTGGTGAGATGGCACGGGGCAGGGGTTTGCTGGCGGCATTGTCCGCCAGGGCAAACAAGCGCTGGTAAAGGGGGCTCTGGCCGAAGTTGCTGGTTTTTTCCAGCAGCAGGTCGCGCTCTATCTCGGCTGGGCTGAGTTTGAGCTTGCCGGCCAGGGGGCGGATGGCTTCCAGCGTGCTGCTGGGCTGTTTGCTGGGGCGGCCAGCACTGTAGCGCAGCAGGTCGCCGTCCAGGTCTATCTTACGCTTGCTGAGCTTGGCGACGGCTGCCTGGAAAGCCGCATTGCGGCTGGAATAGCGGCCGGCGTTATAGTCGGCGAAACGGAAGAACAAGGTATCGTAAGGCGCCTGGTAGTGCAGCAGGTTGGCAATGCCGAAGTAGATGCCGCCACGGCGGGTAAATACTTCACGGCGCATACTTTCCCTGACCGGGTAAGGATAAGGCCAGGCGCGGGCGTGGCTGGTGGCAAAGTCGATGCTGACCTGCATGGGGCCGCCGGTGCGTACCGGATTCTGGCTGCTGAGCGAGACGCCGAAACTCTCGGCTTCGGCCGACATTTCCTCATACAGCAGATTCATCTCGCGCTCGGTGCGGAGTTTGTCTATGCGACTGCGAAAACTCTGGCCGTTGCTGGACTTGACCTTGAGTGCGGCGGTCACCAAGGGCATGGGGATGCCTTTTTCGTCGGCCTTCAGTTCTATCTGCTTCCACACCATCTTGCCCAGCCCGGGCACCACCGGGTCGGCCTCCCAGCTGGATTCCTGCTCAATGACCGAGGTGGCGGAGCAGAAATACTCGGCGGTATAGGGTATGCGCAGGGCTTCGAAGGCGGCAAAGATATCGTTGCTCCAGCCGGCCCTGTCCTTGATCTTGTCCGGCATCAGCCGGTTCAGCAGGGCGCGGCCCTGCTTGGGGTTGCTCCAGGCTGGTGCCGTGGCGGCCGGCGCGGTGGGTGCCACCACATCGGGCCTTGCCGGCGGCGGTGGCGGCATAGGCGGAGCCTGGGCAATGGCTGGCTCGTTGCTGACAGCCGGCTGTGCCGTCACGACGGGGGCCGGCGCTTGCTGGGGATCGAGGGTGCTGGCGCAGGCGGCCAGCAAGAGGCTGGACAGCAGGGCGGTATAGAGACGCAAAGTGGACACGTTGGCTGCTAGCTAAAGATAAATGCAGGCGCATCCTACGATATGCCAGCGTCGGCGGCGAGCCTGCGTACAATGGCGGTATGTCGCTACCCCCTCCTTACGAAACCCTGACTCCCGATTGCCTGCTGACGGCGGTGGAGAATCTGGGCCTGCCTGCCAGTGGCAGCCTGCTGGCGCTCAATAGCTATGAGAACCGTGTCTACCAACTGGGCATGGACGATGCGCCGCCGCTGGTGGTGAAGTTCTACCGGCCAGCCCGCTGGACCGACGCCCAGATCATCGAAGAACATGACTTCGTGGCAGCGCTGGCAGCCGAGGAGATTCCGGTAGTAGCGCCCATGCAGATCAATGGCCAGACCCTGCACCATCATGCGGGTTTTCGCTTTGCCGTGTTTCCCCGTCGTGGTGGCCGTACGCCAGAGCTGGATGATGCGGCCGTGCTCGAGTGGATAGGCCGGTTCATGGGGCGTATCCATGCCATGGGCGCGACCCGGCCTTTTACAAGCCGGCCGACAGTGGATATCGCCAGCTTTGGTGATGAATCCGTGGCCTGGTTGCTGGCCAGCGATTTCATTCCGCAAGACTTGCGCGAGGATTACCAGGCGCTGACCCGCCAGGCGCTGGATGGCGTGCGCCGCTGTTACGATAGGGCTGGGGCAGTGGCAAGCCTGCGCCTGCATGGCGATTGCCACGCCGGCAATATCCTGTGGACCGACGCCGGCCCGCATTTTGTGGACTTTGACGACGCCCGCATGGGCCCGGCCATACAGGATCTCTGGATGTTGCTGTCGGGCGAGCGACAGGATCAAGTCAGGCAACTGGCCGACGTACTGGCGGGTTATGAAGACTTTTGTGACTTCAACCAGCGCGAGCTGCATCTGATCGAGGCACTGCGTACCTTGCGCCTGCTGCACTACAGTGCCTGGCTGGCCCGCCGCTGGGACGACCCGGCCTTTCCTGCGGCCTTTCCCTGGTTTGGCACGGCGCACTACTGGAGCCAGCGCATGCTGGAGTTGCGCGAACAGGTAGCGCAGATGGAAGAACCGCCGCTATGGCCTGTTTGAACGGTGGGCTTGATGTTTGAGCATCCGGCGCCACTTACTGGCTAGCTGACTCTTACCCACCCACCGGAGCCTTGCCGTGAGCCTGTCCATGTACCAAGCGTCTATCCCCGTCTTTATCCGCATGCTGGGCAATCTGTCAGCGATACTGGACAAGGGGGCCAAGCACGCAGAAGCAAAGCAGTTCGACCCCAGTGTCCTGGTCAACAGCCGCCTGGCACCCGATATGTTCCCGCTGGCGAGACAGATACAGATCGCCACCGATGGCGCCAAGGGCTGTGCGGCGCGTCTGGCCGGCATTGATATTCCGGTGTTCGAAGACACCGAGACCACCATCGACGAACTACAGGCGCGGATAGCCAAGACCGTGGCCTTTTTGCAAAGCGTCAGTGCAGCGCAGATCGATGGCACCGAAGAAAAGCTGGTTACCCTCAAACTACGTGGCCGCGAGGCTCAGTTTGCCGGGCAGGCCTATCTGCTGAACTTCGTGCTGCCCAATTTCTATTTTCACGTCACCACCACCTACGCCATCCTGCGCCATAACGGCGTAGAGATCGGTAAGCCAGACTACCTGGGATCGTACTGACAAATAGCTGGCTGGGCACCCTCCGGTACCCAGCCTGCGTGGTCTGCCGCCTGCGGGAACGACAGAGCCGGGGCGGAGCAATCACCGGGTTTGCCCGGTGATCGTCATTGCTACCGTTTCCAGACGTAGCCGGTTTTGGCATAGTCGCGGCCATGCTAAAACATATCAACCAGTTGGCTGAATCCCACGGGCAGCTACAAAAGGGCCGTGGCCTAGTATCCGGTGTCGTGGCCCTGTGCCTGGGCATACTGTGTTTCCTGGGCGTGCTGGCCTTCCACTTCCCTGCCTACCTCACCACCCCCGAACTACGCCAGAACTACGATGTGGGCACCATACGGCAGATCATGTTCTGGGCCATGGTGGTAGCAGGCGGGATATCGCTGGCCAACATCGTGTTGGGCCGGGTGCGCTGGCTCTCTGCCTGGGCCTTTGGCTTTGTGGTGCTTACCGCCTTGCTGGGTGGTCACAAGGTACCGGTCAGGGACTTTGCCGACCACACGCCCTATATCGGTCTGGACTGGTTCATTCTCGATCTGCTGGGCTCCAGCCTGATCTTCATCTTTATCGAGAAGCTGTTCCCGCTGCGGCGCGACCAGCCGGTGTTCCGGCCTGAGTGGCAGACGGATTTTCACCATTTCATCGTCAACCACATGGTGGTGGGCTTTGTGCTGCTGGCCACCAACCTGCTGGTACACAAGCTGTTTGGCTGGGCTACCTTCAGCACGGTACAGGATGCCGTCAAGGATCTGCCCTTCGTGGTCGAGCTGTTCCTGATCGTGCTGGTGGCCGATCTGATGCAGTACTGGACCCACCGCGCCTACCATGAAGTCCCCTGGCTCTGGCGCCTGCATGCGGTACACCACAGCGTCAAGAGCATGGACTGGCTGGCGGGATCGCGCCAGCACATACTGGAGCTGCTGATCACCCGCACGCTGGTGCTGGGCCCCATCTTTGTGCTGGGCTTCAGCAAGGAGGTCATCGACGCCTATATCGTCATCGTGGGCTTCCAGGCGGTGTTCAACCACGCCAATGTCAGTGTGCGGCTGGGGCCGCTGCGTTATCTGATCGTCACGCCCAACTTCCATCACTGGCACCACAGCCAGGATCAGGAAGCGCTGGATCGCAACTATGCAGCGCATTTTGCCTTTATCGACTACCTGTTCGGCACGGCGGTCAAGAGCGACCGGCCCTGGCCCAGCGAGTATGGTGTGCTCGGAGATTACGTACCCAACGGCTTCTGGCAGCAGTTCAAGTTTCCCTTTACCTGGAAAGGTTGAGCGCCTTATATCAACTCAATTCATTCGTGAGTGGGCGGGTTGGAGCAGGCGCCAGGGCAGCCTTAAGCAGCAGGCTCATCCCTGATTGCGCGCACTCCGCCCTCGGTACCGCCAGCATTGCCTGCGGTTGTTGGCACCATGCGACCTATCCGGCTGTATCGCCTTTCACCCACTATGCTTCAGCTAGACAGGTTGGCTAGGCTGGCATATGGCACAAACCCTCAAGCGTTCCTGGTGGCAGCGTTTCTGGCGCGGAATGGCGCCCGGCATCCTGATGTCCTGCTGCTTTGTCTTGTTGGGGCTGGCTGCATTGGGGGTGTCGTTCTATCCCATCGTCCAGCATCTACGGGCCCAGCACTGGCAACCCGTACCGGGGGTCTTGCAGGCGCTCGACTACATCAAGGCCGAGGGTAGAACCGGCAGGGCAGATCTATATCGGCTGGAAGGCAGCTACCGCTATCGCTGGCAGGGGCGGGACTATGGTGGCAGCCGTATCAGCTTCAGCCTGGTCAGCGACAATCTGGACGACGGGTTTCGCGAGCGCATTGCTGCGCGCCTGGGGCCGGCGGGCAGCCCCATCACCGTGCTGGTCAACCCTGCGCGGCCCACTGAATCTGTTGTCGTAGCCGATATACGCTGGCTGGAGTTCGGCCTGACCTTGCTGGGGTCCGCCATGTTTGGCCTACCGGGGGCTGTATTGTTGCGTGCCATGCTGCACAAGGGGCCGGCCTGGGTGCTGCCGCCGGGGCAGGTATCGTGGCCCCTGGTGCTGGGTTTGCTGGCGACGGCACCGCTATGGTTGCTGCTGGCCTGGCTGCTCTGGCGGGATGACCACCCGGTCTGGGCATTGTTGTGCACCTTGCCGGTGATGCTGGCACTAAATGGGCTTAGGGTAGGCATGCGGCGTTGAGCATTGCGGCTGCGCCATGGAACTAGGCGAGGGTTGCTGCGATCCACTACCATCCCTTCCTCCTCCTGCCTATCGCATCGCATGCTGACTACGCTAGCCATCTCCAACTATCGCTCCCTGCGCAACCTGGTGTTGCCGCTAGGGCCGTTGAATGTGATCACCGGCGCCAATGGCAGCGGCAAATCCAGCATCTATCGTGCCCTGCGCCTGTTGGCCGAAACGGCACAGGGGCGTGTGATACCGGCACTGGCGCGGGAGGGGGGCTTGCAATCGACCTTGTGGGCTGGGCCGGAGACCATTACCCGTGCCATGCGGCAGGGGGATCAGGCCGTAGAGGGGACAGTACGCAAGGATCCCATCCGGCTGCGGTTGGGCTTTGCCGGAGAGAACCTGGGCTACCTGATAGAGCTAGGCCTGCCCATACCGCGCGATACCGCCTTCAGGCTGGACCCTGAAATCAAGAGCGAGCAGATATGGACCGGGCCGTTTCTGCGGCGGGCGTCGCAGTGGGTGGACAGGCAGGGGGCCTTGGTCCGGTCCAAGGATGAATCCGGCAACTGGCAGGTCATCAGCACCCAGCTCTCCAGCTTCGACAGCATGCTGATGCAGCTGGCCGACCCACGCCATGCGCCTGAAATGCTGCAATTGCGGGAACAGGTGCGGGGCTGGCGCTTCTATGACCATTTTCGTACCGATGCCGATGCACCGGCGCGGATTCCGCAGATAGGGACGCATACCCCGGTCCTGAGTGACGATGGTCGTGATCTGGCAGCGGCCATGCAGACCATATTGGAGATAGGAGATGCCGAGGGGCTGGCGCAAGCGGTGGATGATGCTTTTCCCGGCGCGACCATCTCGGTGGGCAATCACGACAGCCGATTCGAGCTAAGCATGCAGCAGCATGGCCTGCTGCGGCCCCTGCGCATGGCCGAGCTATCGGATGGCACCCTGCGTTATCTGCTGTGGGTGGCGGCGCTGTTGACGCCCAGACCGTCAGCGCTGCTGGTGCTCAACGAGCCTGAATCCAGCCTGCATCCCGACCTGCTGCCCGCGCTCGGACGCCTGATCGCCAAGGCGGCCAAGCACTCGCAGATCATCGTGGTCACGCATGCCAGCCGCCTGATCGCCACCTTGGAGCGCCAGGCCGGCTGCCAGTCCATTGCCCTGGAGAAGTCACTTGGGGAAACCCAGGTGTGTGGCCTGCATGAACTGGAAAGGCCGCCCTGGCAATGGGCGGCCAAATAGGGGGAGCACCTGAGGAGGGGCCGGTTTGCCTGCTGTCCGTACAGCCGGCAAACCAGGCAGCCTATCAAGCCTTGGCAGGCTTGAGCAGGCCATGGCAGACAGCTTTTTGCGGATCCTTGCCCGGCAGTTTGCCGCAGATCCCTTCCAGCTGTGTCAATACCCGTTTGACACTGGCCTGGTGGGCTTGGTCCTTGTTCCAGGCATGGATCTTACCGACCAGCTTCTCCAGTGAGCGACGGTTGCGCTCATAGAAAGCGTTCTTGGTGCCGGCTACCTCGGTCAGGATGCTGGTGGCGGCTTTTTCTATCCGCACTTCGTCCTGGGGAGCCAGTTCGACCAGGCCGCTGACGTAGCTGACACCCCATTGCAGACGGGTAGCCGGGCCTTCTGAGGCGTTGTAGGCCTTTTCATACCAATCCACCGCCGTGGCCTTGTCTCCACGCTTCTTGGCATTGCTGGCCAGGCTTAGCATGAAGTAATAGGGTGAGTGCGAACGCTTGAGTTCGGCGTTCAGTAGCTTGTCCGAGTCATCCAGCAGACCGGCGCTGCTCAGGGTATAGGCCGCCGTGTTGATGACCGCCTGGCGCTCATAGCCATTGGTGGTGCCGGCATCGGCCTGGGCTACGCGCTTCTTCACCTCGCTCAGCAGTGGCTCGGGCAGGTTACCCTTGGGGCTGAGCAGGCGGGCCAGCGCAACCTGGGCCGTCACGGCGCCCAGCTTGTCATTGGCCGACAGGCTGGCATCGCCGGCCAGGCTTTGCAGCGATTTGTTCCAGCTGGCCAGGAGTGTGGCTTGCTCGGGCGTGCCGCTTGCCGTGAGCAGCTCAATGATCTCGCCTGCGTAGTTCACCAGCACATCAAAGTTGGCGCGTGACTGCTTGGGGTCGGCCAATACCTTGTTCAGCGCCAGCAACGCGGCAGCCTTGTCGATAGGTGGGGCCTTCTCGGCGTTGGCTGCTGCCGCCAGGGCCTTGAGCTGCAGGCGGGCGGCAGTGGGGCCTTCACTGGCAGGGACGGATTGCGCCAGCTTGAGCAAGGTGGCGGGCAATTTGTCTTCTGCGATCAGCTGCGCCTGGTCAGTATCCCAGGAGTAATCGGCCAGCAGCTTCCAGTCATCACTGCCCAGCTTGCTTCCCTTGAGTGCGGCGGCCAGGGTCTGCTTGACCGGCCGTGCATTGCCCAGGGCCATCTCCAGCGTATTCAGATACCGCTCGAAGTCCACCTCGCCTGGCAGACGGGTGATCTCGGTGCCGTCAGGCTTGAACAGTATCATGGTGGGGTAGCCGCGAACCTTGTACTGCGCACCCAGCTTTTGCGCCCCGGGTTGGTCGCCATCAAGGTAGACCGGGATGAACTGACGGGTGCGATCGATAAAGGCCTGCTGGTTGAAGATGGTGGCCTTGACCTGATTGCAAGGCGGGCACCATACCGCACCCCAGTACAGAAACAGCGGCTTGCCGGTAGCACGCGCCTGGGCAAAGGCGGCGGTGACATCACCCTGCTGCCAGGCGATGCCGGGAGGCAGCTTGTGATCGGCGTTGGCGGGCGGTGTGGCGGCGTAGGCACTGCTGCCAGCGATCAACAGGGCAGCGATCAGGGTGAGGCGGCGCTTCATGGGCGTCCTTATGCAGAATGGTGTGATGCAATCCTACCTATGTTTCCGCCAGGAATAAACGCTACGCCGTGCCTAGGGCTGATTCGTGGGTTGCAAGTCACAACTTGGGGGCATGAGTGGGCTCAATGGGCGATGGCCTGCGAGCGGGGGTAGGGGTGGGGCTCAATCAAGGGGGTGCCACTGCTTGAGCTGCCTCATACGGTAAGCACCCGGGTTTCCCGGGAGCCTGTACCAAGGGTAGTGACCCTGTAGCGCTTGTGAGTTCATCGCAGGCGCCCTCGAGCGTAGCGAGGTTCCCCGCCGGCGGGCGGGGGTAGGGGTGGGGCTCAATCAAGGGGGTGCCACTGCTTGAGCTGCCTCATACGGTAAGCACCCAGGTTTCCCCGGGGGGCTGTACCAAGGGTAGCGACCCTGTAGCGCTTGTGAGTTCATCGCAGGCGCCCTCGAGCGTAGCGAGGTTCCCCGCCGGCGGGCGGGGGTAGGGGTGGGGCTCAATCAAGGGAGTGCCGCTGCTTGAGCTTGCCCATAAGGTAAGCACCCGGGTTTCCCGGGGGCCTGTACCAAGGGTAGTGAACCTGTACCGCGTGTTAGCCCCACAAGGTACTCAAACGACAGCCAGCCCATCGTCGTCCTCTGGCGCTTGCTCTGCCACCAGGCTCAGGTGATCCAGCCCATCGGTGACCTTGCCACCGTCGTTGGCCTTGCTCTCCAGCTTGATCTTGAGCCGTAGCTCGTTGACGGAATCGGCGTTGCGCAACGCTTCCTCCATGGTGATCTTGCCGTTCTCATACAGGTCGAAAAGGGCCTGGTCGAAGGTCTGCATCCCCAATTCCTTGGACTTGGCCATGACGGCCTTGATACCGCCTACGTCGCCCTTGAAGATCAGGTCGGCCACCAGGGGGGTGTTGAGCATGATCTCGATGGCCGCCACCCGACCCTTGCCATCGCGGGTGGGAATCAGCCGCTGCGAGACAAAGCCCTTCATGTTCAGCGACAGATCCATATACAGCTGCGGGTGCCTCTCCTCCGGGAAGAAGTTGATGATGCGCTCTATGGCCTGATTGGAGGAGTTGGCATGCAGCGTGCCCATGGCCAGGTGGCCGGTTTCGGCAAAGGCCATGGCGTATTCCATGGTTTCGCGGTCGCGTATCTCACCGATCAGGATGACATCAGGCGCCTGGCGCAAGGTGTTCTTGAGCGCAGCGAACCAGCCCTTGGTATCGCGCCCCACCTCGCGGTGGGTAATCAGGGAGTTCTTGGCCTTGTGCACATACTCGACTGGATCCTCGATGGTGATGATGTGGCCGAAACTATTTTCATTGCGGTAGTCGATCATGGCGGCAAGGGTGGTGGACTTGCCCGAGCCGGTACCGCCTATCAGCAGTATCAGGCCACGCTTGGACATCATCACGTCCTTGAGTATGGGGGGCAGCCCCATCTCGTCGAAGTTCGGTATCTTGGTGGTGATGGTCCGTAGCACCATGCCCACCTGTTCCTGCTGCACAAACACATTGACCCGGAAGCGGCCGATATCGGGCGGCGCAATGGCGAAGTTGCATTCCTGCTCGCGCTCGAACTCGCTGCGCTGCGCCTCATTCATGATGGCGTAGGCCAGGGCGCGGCTATGCACACCGGTGAGCTTCTGGCCGCCGACTGGGGTCATCTTGCCGTTGATCTTCATGGCGGGCGGAAAGTCGTCCGAGATGAACAGGTCGGAGGCGTTCTTGGTCAGCATGGCCCGCAGCAGGTCGTGCATGTATTTTTGGGCGAGTTCAGGGGTCATGGCATAGCCTCGGGCCGGCGCGAACGTTAGGGCAGGTGAGGATTCTCGGCGCATGGTTGTTGCCGTGCGGCCAAGGTTCCGGAATGGCCGCATCCGTTGTTGCCGCCACAACACAGGTACGGGGCTGGGTGGGGGCATTCGACGTGATGGGACCTTCAATGGCTATAGTGAATCTGCGGCCTGACTACAAGCCGCATGGCTGCCGCCTGTAAGAGCCTGTGTTGCCTCAAGGAGACCAACGCCATGGTGAACCGCGTATCGCCCACCGTCCCAGCCAATGACTACGAGTTGGCGGGGGCCGGCAACGAGTATCTGGCCGAACTGCGCAATGAGTTCGGGCAATCCACCCTGCTGAAGATTTTTGATGTCGCCGCCATCGAAATACTGGCGGACTACATGCAGATATACCGGGTCTCGGCCGGCAAGCGATTGCTGAAGGAAGGGGAGCGCAGCGACTTTGCCCTGCTGATACTGTCGGGGGCCGTGAGCGTAGTGAAGTCGCACGAGGACGGCAGCCAGCATCAGATTGCCATGGTGATGCCGGGACGGCTGATAGGGGAGATGTCCTTGATAGACGGCGAGCCCCGGTTTGCCAGCTGCGTGGCCGCCACCAATACCTTGATCGCAGTGTTGAGCCGCCGATCCCTGCTGGACCTGCTGGATGAACACCCCAAGCTGGGGTCCTTGCTGCTGATGCGCCTGACGGCCTTGGTTAGCCATCGCCTACGGCTTACCAGCGCCAAGCTGGTCGAGAAAATGGCGGCAGCCTAGCCCGGTTGCTGCCGCGCCAATTGCCGTATCTCGGCCGATTCGATGATGCGTACGCCCGTGCCAAGCTGCTTGGCACAGGCATGCATGGCCAAGGCGACATCCGCACCGGCTATGGGCTTGAGGCGGGATGGCAGCAAGCCGCCCAGGCTGGCGGCAATCTTCTCGCCCAGGCGGAACTCGGGCCGCTCGCCTATCAGCACCGAAGGACGGAACAGGCTGAGCCTGGGGTAGCCCAGGGCTTGCAAGCCGGCTTCCATCTCCCCTTTAACCCGGTTGTAGAAGACCCGTGAGCCGGCATTGGCTCCCAGTGAACTGACCACCAAGCAATGCTGTGCGCCCCGCTCGCGCGCCAGGCGGGCTATGGCCAGGACGTAGTCCAGGTCAACCCGGCGGAAGGCAGCTTGCGTACCGGCGGTCTTGATGGTGGTGCCCAGGGCGCAAAACACGGTGTCGATCCGGGGCAGCGTGATGGCATCCAATTGTTCATAGTCCACCAGCATTTCGACCAGCTTGCCCTCGGTGAGCCCAGTGGGGCGGCGCACCAGGGCATGCACCTGGCCATAGGTCGGGTCGTGCGCCAGCAACTTTGCCAGATGGCGGCCTATCAGGCCGGTGGCACCTGCAATCAGGGTGGTTTGCTGCATGGTTCAGCCTTGCGCGAGTTGGGCAAACAGGGGAATCAGTGTCGCGTTGTCGATCTCCAGCAGGCGATCGCCCACATACAGCTCGGTATAGCTCCAGCCTGGCACGTCGGTGGGACGCATGCGGTTGACCAGCCAGATACCGCTGTCCTTGGCGATGGCATCGCGCCTGTCCTGCAGGACTTCGGGTTCGGCATCAAAGTACAGATGCAGCATATTGGTATGCGGCGTGGCAGGGTTCACCCGCAGGCCAGGCAAGCCTGCCAGCCCCTGTGCCAACGAGCATGTCCGTTGGTAGAGGGCATCCATCAGGGCCAGCCTGGCATCCAACTGCATGGCGGCCGAGGCTATCATGGGGCTCTGGTGCACCAGGGTGCCGCCCAGGCGACGCTGCCATAGCCTGGCCTGCGCCACGAAACCTGCATCACCGGCCAGTACGGCACCGGCTATGCCACCCAAGCCTTTATAGGTAGAGACATAGACCGAATCGAAGCCGGCTGCGATATCGGCATAGCTTTTGCCATAGTAGGCACGGCTTTCCCACAGGCGGGCGCCATCCATATGCAGCGGCAACTGCCGCTGCCGGGCCAGGGCCTGCAGTGCCATCAACTCATCCCAGGCCGGTAGCTGGCCACCGGCCTCGCGTATGGGTAGCTCTACCAGCAGACAGGCCAGGGCTTGCTTTACGTCAGCCAAGTCGGCTGCGGTCATGGGGCGCAGGCGGTCGCCTACCGGTACGGCATGCAGCCTTAGCAAGGCGGCATGGGCTTGTTCCTCGTGCAGGGCCAGGTGGCTGGTCGGGTGCAGGCCGATACGCGGCAGGCCGGCCTGTTCTGCCCATATCTGGGCGGCGATCAACTGTGCCATCACGCCGCTGGGCATGAAGACGGCCGCGGGCTTGCCCAGCAGGCCGGCAATCTTCTGCTCGAAGTGCTCGATCAGTTCACCGCTGCCGTAGTTGTCGTGCTCTACCTGGTGGGCCTCGCACCAGTCTGCCAGCGCGCGGAACTGCTCGGCCGGGCTGGGGCTATGGAATCCGTTGATGTGGTGGCGACATTGCTGTTGCAGCAGCTTGCGTTCGTCGGGCGTCAAGGGCATGGGTGGCGGGCCAGGGTGCGAAGCTGGCAGTTTGCCTGATTTCGACCCGCACTGTCGTGCGACAATCGGGCAGCCTTGTTATCGTGATACGCACATGTCCACCACCCTCAAGCCTGCGCCTGTGCAGGTACTGACAACGATATTCCACTACCACGCCCATGTGTATTACGACGCCGCCACGCGTGAGCAGGCCTTGCTGCTGCGTGAACGGGTGGCGCAGCGTTTCGCGGTGGATATGGGGTGTTTGTTTGAGCAGGCCGTGGGGCCGCATCCCTGCGCCCAGTATGAAATCGGCTTCGAACAGGCCTTGTTCGGCAGCCTGGTGCCCTGGTTGATGCTGAACCGCTTGGGGTTGCCGGTGCTGGTGCACCCCAACACCGATGCTGAACTGGCTGACCATGTGGACCACACCTTGTGGTTGGGTGGGCCACTGGCCTTGCGGACAGACAACCTGGCCGTATCGTTGCAGGCACAAGGGCAGTCGGCGCCAAGACCGGTCGTGATCAACACTGCACCGTCGCAGGAGAATTAAGTCGGGGCTGAACTTATCGGTTCAGGATACGGTCTGACTTGTCCAATCGGCATTGCGCCACCATCTTGGTATGAGGACGGGTATCATTCCTTCTCGCCACGCTGGGCGTGGTCACTCAATCTAGTCGAGGAGTTTGCAGCGAAATGAAGTCACTATTGGTAGCCCTGTTCGCATTCTTTGTGAGCTTTACCGTGCTGGTACCGGAAGCCGAGGCCAAGCGCTTTGGCGGCGGCCGTTCGTCCGGCATGCAGCGCAATACGGCGCCACAGAAGGACGCAACACCCCAGCGCCAAGGTCAGGGACAGCAAGCTGCGCCGACCACCCCCAAGCGCAACTGGATGGGCCCGATTGCCGGCCTGGCAGCAGGCCTGGGTCTGGCGGCACTGTTCTCCCACCTGGGCATGGGTGAAGGCATGGCCAACTTCGCCATGATTCTGTTGCTGGCTGCAGTGGCCTTCTTTGTCATCCGCTTCCTGATGCGACGCATGCGTCCAGCTACGGCCACCCCTGCGCAGTTTGCTGGCGCAGCCGGCGCTGCAGCGCCCATCCCGGCGCCTATGGCTTTCCAGGGCCAGCAGCAATACGCCAGCGTGACACCCAGCAGCAGTATGCCGGCCGACTTTGATCGCGAAGCCTTTGTCCGTGTGGCCAAGCTGAACTTCGTCCGCCTGCAGGCCGCTTATGATGCAGCCGATCTGGACGATATCCGCGAGTTCACCTCGCCGGAGATGTTCGCCGAGATCAAGCTGCAGATCAGCGAGCGCAAGGGTGCCGCCAACCACACCGATGTGGTGGAAGTGAATGCCGATGTGATCGATTACGCCCAGGAAGGCCGCCGCGATATCGCCAGCGTGCGTTTTTATGGTCTGATTCGTGAGAGCCAGGATGGCGCTGCCGAGCGCTTCGATGAAACCTGGCACCTCAGCCGCAACAACGATGGCCGTCAGGGCTGGGTAGTGGCGGGTATACAGCAGAACAGCTGATCAGAGGATAGTAAGCCATAAAAAATGGGGAGCTGAACGCTCCCCATTTTTTTGGCTAGCTGACGCTAGGCCGTGGGCTTGGGCTGGCTGCGGGCGTACTTTGCATACAGCGTCTCGACCTTCTCTCGCGCCCACGGGGTGCGGCGCAAAAAGGTCAGGCTGGACTTGATATTGGGATCGACCAGAAAGCAGCGTATGGCAATCCTGCGTCCCAGCTCCTCCCAGCCATAGTGTGCGACCAGCGCGTTCAGCATGGCTTCCAGAGTGATGCCGTGGCCGGGGTTGTTGGCTTGTGTCATGAGCTCTTGCCTTGGTTGAGTGCGGCCTGTGCCTGCTGCAGCCATTGCTTGTTCAGCGACTTGGCATGGCTGTGCCAGTGCCGGCTGTCTTGTACGATTTCCTGATAGAGATGGCTGGCACGCGCTTGGTCGGCGGGATGGTCATGGCCGCTCAGCCAGTCTGCGTAGCGGCACTTGGGTTCCGGGTCGCTAGCCACGACTAGGGCTGCTTCAAAGGCATCGCGAGCCGATTCCTGGCCTAGTGCGGCCAGCGTACGCGCATGCAGCAAGGCTGGGGCAGGTTGGCGGCGGCTGTCGGGCTGGGCCTCGAACAGGGTTTGCAGGCTGGCGGCCGCCGGCGCATATAGCGCATTGTCGAACTGGGCGCGGGCCAGGCCTGCCAGTACGGCAGGATCACGGGCAAAGGGGCCTTGGGCGGCCTCCTGATAGTGCTGCAGTGCCTCGGCTACGGCACCCGTCTCCATCAGGGCGGCTGCCAGCCGCAGGCGCTTGTCCAGTGTAGGTGTCAGGTCGAATGCCTGGCGGGCCTCGCGCAGCTCGCGGTTGGGGTCGACCAGCTGCTTGATGACTTTTTTGGCAACCCGGCCACCACGGCTGTAGCGCAGTTCCGGCAGGTAGATGGCGAAGAAGTAAACAATGCTGCCCAGTAGCGGGAACATGAACAGTATCATCAGCCAGTACATGTTCTGACGGTTGCGTACGGCATGGATGCCGAAGTACAGGGCGACGATGAAGTGCAGCCCTAGGCCGAGTATCGGCATGGTAAGTCCTCTTGCTGGAATGCATGAATCTGATTTGGCTGGGCATTTTACCTGCCCTGGGCGTGCGGCGGGCTACTTGCGCATTTGGGTTTGCCGGTTAGACTGCCGCCTTCTTCAGCGAGGAAGCAATACTTGAAAGCGCCTTTACCCTTACGCGATGGAGTGGCCCCCAGCTATCTCTGGCTGCCTGCCGGGCAGTGGCCGGACTTGCTCAGCTTTCTGGTGCAGCGTTTTCCGCATGTGGCGGAAACCGTGCTGCGTGGGCGCCTGGAGCGGGGGGAGCTGGTGGATGAGGCGGGCAAGGCACTGGCATGCAGTAGCGCCTACCGGCCCGGTAGCCGTATCTGGTATTACCGCGAAGTACCTGCGGAGACACCTGTCCCCTTCGAGGAGGTGATCCTGCATCGCGACGCGCGCCTGCTGGTGGTGGACAAGCCACATTTCCTATCGGCCATCCCGGCTGGCCGCCATCTGCGCGAAACCCTGCTGACCCGATTGCGCGACAAGCTGGACCTCCCCGAGCTGACTCCGGTACATAGGCTAGACCGGGAAACCGCCGGGGTGATGCTGTTCTGCCTGCACCCTCCCAGCCGTGGCGCCTATCAGAAGTTATTCGAGGCCCGGCAGGTGGAAAAGGTCTACGAGGCCATCGCGCCATTCCGCCCTGATCTGGCACTGCCCAGGGTGCATCGCAGCAGGCTGGAGGAGGGCGAGGGCTTCTTTGCCATGCGCGAGGTGGAGGGCGACGCCAATAGCGAAACCCGCATCAGCCTGATTGGGCGCCTGGGGGAACTGGGCCACTACCGGCTTGAACCCCATACCGGCAAGAAGCACCAGTTGCGGGCGCATATGGCGGCCCTGGGCATACCCATACTGCATGACCCGTGGTATCCAGTGCTGACCGAGGGCAAGGGAGATGATTTCAGCCAGCCGCTCAAGCTGCTGGCGCGGGAGATTCGATTCGTGGATCCCTATGATGGGCGTCACCATAGTTACCGTAGCATTCGCAGCCTGACTGAGGACAAGCCACAGCCGGCTACTGTTTGAGCCGCGTGGCTGCCTTGGCTGGCGTCGTGCACTGAAAAACCAACACCCCGCTTGTGGCGGGGTGTTGGTCTGTTCACGTGGTACGGCCGATCAGCGGCTGATGGGCTTGTAGCGTATGCGCTTGGGCTTGGCGCCTTCCTCACCCAGCCTGCGTTTCTTGTCGGCTTCGTATTCCTGGTAGTTGCCGTCGAAGAAGGTCCACTTGGAATCGCCTTCGCAAGCCAGGATATGGGTGGCAATACGATCCAGGAACCAGCGGTCGTGCGAGATCACCATGACCGAGCCGGCGAATTCCAGCAGGGCGTCTTCCAGTGCGCGCAGGGTTTCCACGTCGAGATCGTTGGACGGTTCATCGAGCAGCAGGACATTGCCGCCAGCGATGAGTGTCTTGGCCAGGTGCAGGCGGCCGCGTTCGCCGCCGGACAGGTTGCCGACAATCTTCTGCTGATCGCCACCCTTGAAGTTGAAGCGGCCCAGATAGGCGCGGCTAGGGGTTTCGTACTTGCCGACCTGCAGGATGTCGCGGCCTTCAGCCACTTCATCGAACACGGTCTTGTCGTTGCCCAGGGCGCCACGGCTCTGGTCCACATAGGCCATCTTGACGGTAGGGCCGATCTTCACGCTACCGCTATCGGGCTGTTCCTGCCCTGCCAGCATGCGGAACAGAGTGGATTTACCGGCACCGTTGGGGCCGATGATGCCGACGATGGCACCAGGCGGCACCTTGAAGCTCAGGTCATCGATCAGCAGGCGATCACCGAAGGCCTTGCTGACGTTCTCGAACTCGATCACTTCATTGCCCAGGCGTTCGGCGATGGGGATGAAGATTTCCTGGGTTTCGTTGCGCTTCTGGTATTCCTGCGAGTTCAGCTCTTCAAAGCGGGCGATACGGGCCTTGGACTTGGCTTGGCGCGCCTTGGGATTCTGCCGTACCCATTCCAGTTCCTTGTTCAGGGCCTTCTGGCGGGCCGATTCCTGCGACTCTTCCTGCTTGAGGCGCGCTTCTTTCTGCTCCAGCCAGCTGGAGTAGTTGCCTTTCCAGGGAATGCCGTGGCCACGGTCCAATTCCAGTATCCACTCGGCAGCATTGTCGAGGAAATAGCGATCATGGGTAACGGCCACTACGGTGCCGGGGAAGCGCACCAGGAACTGCTCCAGCCAATCCACCGACTCGGCATCAAGGTGGTTGGTCGGTTCATCCAGCAGCAGCATGTCGGGCTTGGACATCAGCAGCTTGCACAGCGCCACGCGGCGTTTTTCGCCACCGGACAGCTTGTCGATATTGGCATCCCAGGGCGGCAGGCGCAGGGCGTCGGCGGCGATCTCCATCTGGGTTTCGAGATCCTGGCCGGCTGTCGAAAGTATGGCCTCGCAACGGGCCTGCTCTTCGGCCAGCTTGTCGAAGTCGGCATCCGGCTCGGCATAGGCGGCATAGACGGCCTCCAGCCTTTGCTTGGCCTCGAAGATCTCGCCCATGCCGGATTCCACCTCTTCGCGCACGGTCTTGGTCGCGTCCAGCAGCGGTTCCTGGGCCAGGTAGCCGATCTTGATGCCAGGCAGGTGTTGTACTTCGCCCTCGAATTCCTTGTCCGCGCCCGCCATGATCTTGAGCACGGTGGACTTGCCCGAGCCATTCAGGCCCAGCAGGCCTATCTTGGCGCCAGGGAAGAAGCTGAGGGAGATGTCCTTGATGATTTGCCGCTTGGGCGGTACGACCTTGCTCACGCGGAGCATGGACATTACATATTGGGCCATGAGGAATCCAGTTGGGTGCTATGCAGAAAGTGGCGCAATTCTAGCAAACCCATGGCAAGGCCGCGCTGACTTAGCGCTGGTCATGAACTTAATTCGTTGAACGATTGAGGCTCATCCAGCGCGCGGGCAGGGGATAGTCTAGGAATCCAGGCTGCGCTGACGTCCGGCTGCTGCTCTGTCCATCGCCGACCGGCCATCCCTTGCGTTCATGCCAGGCGCTTAGAGCCTGTTCATAGCCTTTTCGCCGTGCCGTTCGCCGGCAAGGCTGCGAACCCGAAGGGCTGAGCTGGAAAACGGCCATTCACTGCGTTGTGGCGCTTGGCAATAACTTGTTATTGCCTGCGCACCACGCCTTGTGCCTGGCCATTTTCCAGATCAGCGACATGGCGAAAAGACTTTGAACAGGCTCTTACAGTCAGCTGCGTTGGCGGGCGGCCCGGAGCAGCGCATCGGCGGGGTCCAGTACCTGGTTTAGCGGGCGCTGGGGTTCCCGCACGGTGGCTGGGCTGGCTCCCTCAAGTAGTTCACGTGTCAGCTGCTCCAGCCCGGCCAGGGGGCGCCAGCGTTCGCCCTGCGCTTCTTCCGGCCAGATGCGGTTGCCATCGAAAACCAGGGCCAGCTGCGGCGTAGCGTGGGCATCGCCCTGGGGTGCCAGGCCATGTGCCAGGCGGCCTGGCCCCAGCCGCCCAATGACGCGCTGATAGGCCCGCAGGGCATCGCTGCAGCGGATAAAGCCAAAGCCCGCGGCCAGACGGCGGTACTGGTGCGCCAGGGCGGGCCAGTCATCGAATAATTGCTGTATGGCGGCCTCACGCCGATCAAAAGGCAGGCTGGGCTGGGTGGCAATGCCGGCCAGCAGGCGGAGCGGGGGCGGTAGACCGATGCCGCTAGTGCGGCAAACCTTGCCGAGGTTGCCGGCCAGTGCGGGCAGGGTGGCACGCAGATTGGCAGCGACCTCTTCCAGGTCCAGACGTCCGTCACTGTCGGGTGACACACCCCACAGCCCATAGTCGGCGGGGCCATGCTGCAAGGCTGGGTCCGGCACGGCTGGATGGGCGGCCATGGCCTGGCCCAGCCAGGCCTCAAATCCAGGTGCGGGTTCTCGACTGAGCAGGGGGTAGGGCTGGTGCTTGTCCGCGCCGGGCGAGTTGGCAACAGGGTGGATATAGGGCGGCTGCATTACGTCAGCTCACATAATTGCCGCAAGGTCATGGTGCTGCCGCGCTGCGGGATTCAATGGGCACCAGACTATTGTCATCGGCGTCTGTCGTGTCTTCGCTGGCTTGGTCGTCGGTGGCGGTGGCGGAAGTACCGGCTTTGCTGGAGACCGCCGCCATCAGGCTATTGAACAAGGCTTCTTCATCCTTGGCATAGCGCTGGGCGGCCTCGGCCAGTTCCCAGGCAAACTCGGCTTCGGTCTTGACGGGGCGCCAGCCTTCCGGCCCCTGCTCGGCGGTCTCGACCTTGAAACCGTTGTAGCTGACCGACAGGGGCGGGGCTGGGTGATCGCGGCGGTAGCGCTCGACAACGGCCTTGGCATGGCGCGGATCCTTGGCGTTGTCCGTGAAATGCTGGGCTGCGGCGGCAAAGGCTCCGGCACGGGTGACTTCCGCGCCCGACAGTACCAGGCTGATCTGATTGGCCAGTTGGTGCTCGGCCTCCAGCATGGCGTGGAAGGCTGCAGCGCGATGGTCATCGCGCAGCACTATGCCTTTGGCGCCGCCTTCCATCCGTAGGTCGGGCGGCACCCGTATACCGTACTGGCGCAGCTTGGCGGGCAGGGTGGCAGTCAGGTCGGCTGCGGCTTGGGCGGGGTCTGGCAGGCTGAGACTGCCCAGCCTGCTGGCCTGGGTGGCAAGTTGGCCGGCCAGCTCGCCGGCAAAGCCTTGGTGCTGCGCTGGCGGGGCGACTGGTGGTCGGTTGGCAGGCGGTTGGTTGGCAGGGGGGGCTGCTATAGGACTGACCATGATTTCCTCCTGTATTTTCCTATACAGGAAGCAAACCTTGGGCCATCAATGCATTACAGCCCCTAGGGGGCTGTATCAAGCACGGCATCCGGTGGGGCTGCATGGCCCCTGGCGCTACCCTGGCGGCAATCAGGCCTGGGTGATCAGCAGGTACTTCTGCTGCAGCGCTTCCTGGCTTTCCTTGCGGTCTGGGTCCAACGGGATGCAGTCTACCGGGCAGACTTGCTGGCACTGCGGCTCGTCGAAGTGTCCCACGCATTCCGTGCACAGGTCAGGGTTGATCTCATAGATCTCCACCCCTTGCGAAATGGCATGGTTGGGGCATTCCGGCTCGCATACATCGCAGTTGATGCATTCATCGGTAATCATCAGTGCCATGGTAGGGTCTCGGATAGGGCAGTCGGGGGCGGATTGTATCACTGCCCCCATGACAGACATTAGAGCCTGTTTCTTTAAGTAAATTCCTGGCCGACAGTCGGTTATGCATCGGGTCGGCAAATGCAAAGCGGCGCACCCGCAGGTGCGCCGCTCTATGCACAACGTCCTTGCTTACTTGGACGCGTTGATCAGGTACTCGGCTGCCGCGTGGAATTCCTCATCGGAACCACTATAGCCACCCTTGGCGGGCATGGCGCCCTTGCCCGCAGTCGCAATCTTGATGGCGGCTTCGCTGCCGTCCTTCAAGCGGGGCGCCCAGGCGGCCTTGTCGCCGATCTTGGGCGCGCCGGCAACACCCGCATCATGGCAGGCCATGCAGACGCTGCTATAGATTTCCTTGCCCTTGGTGGCAGGGTCTACCTTACCGCCCGCGGCCACGGCGCCTGCGCCAGCAATCGCGGGCTCAGTGAACTTGCCGCCAACGGCATTGCCCATATAGGCAACAGCGCGCGCTACTTCATCATCGGTCAGGTCGGCCGCACCGCCCTTGGCAGGCATGGCGCCCAGGCCCTTGTTGGCATGCTCGACCAGCTTGGCAAAACCTTGGGCGATACGTGGCGCCCAGGCGGCGGTATCGGCAAACTTGGGGGCACCAGCCAAACCTGCACCGTGGCAGGACAGGCACACATTTTCATATACCGCTTTGCCGTTACGGCTGCCGGGTGGGCCGGATTCGTCCAGCTTGGCAACACCGACAGGCTGTATGCGTGCGATCACCGCTTCGTTGGTCATGGTCGGACCGCCAGCATCAACCTGCATGCCACTGTTGGCCAGCTTGGCGATCAGGACCAGGAACAAGACCAGGCCGACAATCGACAGCAGGACAATGATGATCAGGGACTTTGCCGAGAAATTTTCTCCGGCGTGCGCTTCGCTCATGCTGCCATCCTTTTTTATGCGCTGTATTAAACCAGTACGGGAAAAACCCCGCGATTATAGCGGGGATTGTGGCCGCTCACCAATCCTGGCGCTGCACCGTCGGCGGCATGCCACAGCATTGCCGCGCTCTGGCGGAGATCAGTGCGGGAAAAAATACGCTGTACCCACTTCTGCCGGCTGGACGCTGAACGCCAAAACCGCTATTCTTGCCGGCCTCTCAGCGTGCGTCCGTAGCTCAGTTGGATAGAGTGTCAGTTTCCGAAGCTGAAGGTCCCTGGTTCGATCCCAGGCGGGCGCGCCAACAGATACAGCAAAAAGCCAGCTAAATGCTGGCTTTTCTGTTTTCTGCACGCCCTATTCTAGGCCTGCATGCCCCCCAGGTAGCGAGTGGGCAGGGCGATCTCTTGCAGGCTGCCATCGGCTTTCCGCTGCAGGCGCCATGCTTGTGCCAGGGGGCGTGATGACACGGCCGTGTGAAATTGCTCGTCAATGAAGTGCAGCGCGGCACCGTCATCGGCTGCCCAGCTGTCGGGCATGCTGCCGCTGGCTACCTTGTCCTGCAGGGTGGGACGACGCAAGGCCTCGCCATCGTAATGCGGACAGGCGCCACCCGGTAACCAGCCCAGGCCTTGCAGTGCAGTCAGCGGGCCGGGGATAGAATCTGTCAGCCCCTGCTGGAACCAGCAGATCATGCCGGCGCTGATCCCGCCTATGACCGTGCCTTGCTCATAGGCGCGCCGCAGCAGGATATCGACTCCCCAGGTGCGCCATAGGGCCAGCATGGATAGCGTATTGCCGCCACCTACGAAGATGGCGTCCTGCGCAAGCAGAAAGCTCTGCAGGTCTGCCGTGTGGGGCTGGAACAGGGATAGGTGGCTGGCGACGCAGGGGTAGCCAGCATGGGCGCGATAGAACTTCAGTTGGTAGCTGTCGGCATCGCCGCTGGCCGTGGGCAGAAAGCAGATACGCGGCTGTGCCTTTCCGGTGGCCGCCAGGAAGTACTGATCCAGTAGTGGGGATGGCTCCATGGAAAAACCACCGCCGCCCAGCACGATCAACTGCCTTGCCATCCAGCATCAACCCAGTTGCGAGGTGCAGCAGGGGCAGCGCGTTGCCTTGAGTGGAATGGCGCTGTAGCAGTAGCTGCATTCCTTGCTGCTGGCCTCTGCAGGCGCGGGCACCTCTTCGCGCTTGAGTTTGTTGAGGGTGCGTATCAGCAGGAAGACAGCAAAGGCGACGATAGTGAAGCTGATGACAGCGTTGAAGAAGACGCCCAGATTGACGGTCACTGCACCGGCATCCTGTGCGGCCTTGAGCGACTCATAGGGGCCGGCGGCCTTGGTGCCCTCTTTCAGCAGGATAAACAGGTTGGAAAAATCGACATTGCCCAGCACATAGCCTATGGGGGGCATGATCACGTCTTTGACCAGTGAATCGACGATTTTGCCAAAGGCGCCGCCGATAATGACGCCAACGGCCAAATCGACGACATTGCCACGCATGGCAAATTCCTTGAATTCCTTGAGCATGGTGATCCCTCGGTGTTGAAGTGCTTACCCTAGGCGAGGCAGCGTTCTGGCGTCAAGCGCGGTGGGTGACGATGGTGGAAATGAAAACAGGCAGCCTAGGCTGCCTGTTTGCTCATGCCAGCACGTGAGTGCTTAGAACGAGTGGGCCAAGCCGACGATGAAGCTGTTGTCGTTCTTGGTACCAACGTAGTTGTTGGTGTACTCGGTCAGGATGGTGGTGCGCTTGGACAGGCTGTAGTAGAAGCCAGCGGTCACTTGATCCTTGGTGTTGCGATCTTCGTCATAAATGATGCCGCCCAGTTGGACCGAAGCATTGCCCATGGCGTAGCCGACCAGCAGCAGAACATCATCGTTCTTGCCAGCAGCGTCGTCGGTGTGTTGCACGGCACCGCCCAGGTTCAGATCGCCGATGTTGGCCGAAGCGCCAACCATGTAGGCCTTGTTGGCCTTCACGCCGCTGGGCTTGTTGTTGTTCAGAGCGCCAAACACAGCAAAACCTTGGCCGGAGTACTTCAGCGAGGCGCTGACTTCGTTCGAGGCGTTCTTGCCAGCGGTCTTGTCTTCACCGAAGCTGTTGTTCACGGCAACGCTGATCGGGCCGAACTCGCCGTCGTAACGGATCGAGTTGCTGGCGCGGTAGTTGCTCATCGAAGTGTTGGTCAGGCCCAGCGACTCGTTGAAGTAGAAGGGGTCCAGTTCTTCGGTAGCCAGGGTGTAGGGGGTCTTGCCGCGACCCAGACCCACGCTGCCGAAGTCACCCTTCAGGCCAACCCAGGCTTCGCGCGAACCGAAGCTGCTGGCGGGGGCGCTGTCCGGGCCAATGCCGGTTTCGACTTTGAAGAAGGCCTTCATGCCGCCGCCCAGGTCTTCTTGACCCTTGAAGCCGATGCGCGAGGAAATGTTGGAGACCTTCAGTTGGTCGGTACCAGCGGTGGTGATGTTCAGGCCCAGGTTGACTTGACCATACAAAACCACTTCGTTGTCGGCAGCCAGGGCTGCAGGGGCGGCCACAGCAGCGGCAACGGCCAGAGCGATGAATTTCTTGTTCATTGCGTCTTCCTTATCAAGGTTGGAAAAACGGTGTTGCAAAAGATGCTCGCTACTTGCGAAGCGAATACATTACGGGCGAATGATAGGCGGCACGCACTTGTGTAAGCAATGCGGTGCTATCAAGGCTGGCAGAATGGGTTTATCGCTGTTTGATGATGCACAACATTTAATGTATTGATTTATATGGGTTTGTTGGTGATGTTGTGAATTATTCCTAGGTTGCGGCAATGCAACACAAAACCCGGCTATTGGGGAAATCCTGTCTGCGGGATTTGCGCCCAACATAAGGCTGTGGCACTCGCGGTTAAAGAAGTTGCCTAAAAAATGAACAGTTTTGCGCTCTCATCAGCCTGCTTGGCTGGCCCGTGGGCTTATATTTATTAAGCAATATGGGTATCGTGAACAACGCATTTGGCTGGGTTTTATATGAAGGGTAGAACGATCAGCAGATAACGCAGTGTCTTGCCCAGCAGAATGTAAAGAGCGCTGCGCATCGGGGGAAGGCGCAGCCAGCCCGCTGCCAGGCAGAGTGCGTCGCCTATTAAGGGTAGCCAGGCCAACAACAGGGAAGTGCTGCCATGGCGCTGCAGCCAGCACAGGGCGCGAGGCGACAATTTGGCGGTCAATGCATCACTACCCTTGTGGGACAGTCGCAGGCCAAGCCAGAAGCTGGTCAGGCTCCCCAGGGTATTGCCCAGCGATGCCACGGCCAGGGCGCTCCAGGCGGTGTCGGGCCTGGCTTGCAGCCAGAGCAGTAGCGCCAGTTCGGAATTGCCGGGCAGCAAGGTGGCAGACAGCAGGGCTGATATAAAGATACCGGCCAGGCCGTAGCTGGCCGGCAAGGGATCTAACCAGTCCAGCACCTAGAAATGTGGCCTGCGCGCGGCATGGGCCAGTACCATGTCGGCCAATTGGGTGAACAGCTCGCCCTCATCGCGGGTGCTGCGCCAGTGGCCGTCCTGATAGCGGTAATGAAAGCCACCGGAGCGGGCCGCCAGCCAGATTTCCTGATTGGCCGCGTGACGGTTGACCACAATCTTGGCGCCATCATCGAATTCGATCTCCAGCACATTGCCATTGCGGTTGAGATCCACATCGAACTCGCCATCGTCCAGGCCGTTTTCTATCCGATCGAATATCTGGTCGCTGGCGTTGAGAAATTCACTCTCGTTCATTGGCTTGCCCGGTTTGCGTTGTTAGTATGGCTATTTTACCCCCTACCCGTGCTGCCATGCGCCTCCTCTTGTCCTGCCTGATTGCTGCCACCTGTTTGCTGACTGCCTGCGGCTACAAGGGCCCCTTGTTCCTGCCGGATTCGTCGCAGGCGACCCAGCCGAAAGCGCCATGACCATCCTGCCTGGTGCGGCATGAAAAACGCCGCATCCCGGGATGCGGCGTTTGGTTTGGCAATTGCTTGATGCCTACGCTTACCTCGCGCCGGGCTTACTCGTCGATGACGCAGTCCACATAGTACTCGCCGCTGACCTCGTCCTTGATCAGGCCATGGATGTCGGTCTCGAAGCCAGGGAAGCGCTCGTTGAAGGCGCGGGCGAAACGCAGGTAGTCAACGATGGTCTTGTTGAAGCGCTCGCCGGGGATCAGCAAGGGAATGCCCGGTGGGTAGGGTGTCAGCAGGATGGCAGTGATACGGCCTTCCAGCGCATCCAGCGATACGCGCTCGATCTCGCGATGGGCCATCTTGCTGAAGGCCTTGGAAGGCTTGAGCGCCGGCACCATATCGCTCAGGTACATCTCGGTGGTGAGGCGTGCCACATCGTTATCGCGGTATACCTCATGGATCTGCTGGCACAGGTCGCGCAGGCCCACACGCTCGTAGCGTGGGTGTTTGCCCACAAATTCGGGCAGCGCACGCCAGAGCGGCTGGTTCTTGTCGTAATCATCCTTGAACTGCTGTAATGCGGTGACCAGGGTATTCCAGCGGCCCTTGGTGATGCCGATCGTAAACATGATGAAGAAGCTGTAAAGGCCGGTCTTCTCCACGATCACTCCATGCTCGGACAGGTACTTGGTGACGATGGCCGCGGGGATGCCGCTATCGGCAAAGTCGCCGCCTACATCCAGGCCGGGGGTAATAATGGTGGCCTTGATCGGATCCAGCATGTTGAAGCCATCAGCCAGGGCGCCAAAGCCGTGCCAGCGCTCGTCAGCCTTCAATACCCAGTCCTCGCGGGTGCCTACGCCTTCGTCTGCCAGGTATTCCGGCCCCCAGACCTTGAACCACCAGCTCTCGCCGTACTCGGCATCGACCTTGCGCATGGCGCGGCGGAAATCCAGTGCCTCGGCGATGGATTCCTCGACCAGGGCGGTGCCGCCGGGTGCTTCCATCATGGCGGCTGCTACGTCGCAGCTGGCGATGATGGAATACTGCGGCGAGGTGGAGGTATGCATCAGATAGGCTTCATTGAAGCGATGCCTGTCCAGTTGGCGGGTCTCGGACTCCTGCACCAGGATTTGCGAGGCCTGGCTCAGACCTGCCAGTAACTTGTGGGTGGACTGGGTGGCAAACACCATGGCGTCCTTGGAGCGGGGGCGATCGCGGCCGATGGCGTGCATATTGCGGTAGAACTCGTGGAAGGCGGCGTGGGGTAGCCAGGCCTCGTCGAAGTGTAGGGTGTCTATGGTTTCGCCCAGCACATCCTTGATCATTTCTACGTTGTAGAGCACACCATCATAGGTGGATTGGGTGATGGTCAGGATGCGCGGCTTGTTGTCCGGACGCTTGGCCAGCGCCTCGCGGGCAAACGGGTTGGCCTCGATCTTCTTCTGTATGGTCTCGGGCTGGAATTCGGACAGCGGGATGGGGCCGATGATGCCGAAGTGATTGCGGGTCGGCATCAGGAATACCGGAATGGCGCCGCACATCATGATGGAGTGCAGGATGGACTTGTGGCAGTTGCGATCCACCACCACGATGTCGCCCGGTGCCACCGTGGCGTGCCAGACCATCTTGTTGGAGGTGGAGGTGCCGTTGGTGACAAAGAACAGATGATCAGAGCCGAAGATACGGGCGGCATTGCGCTCGCTGGCGGCTACCGGGCCGGTATGGTCGAGCAGCTGGCCCAACTCATCGACCGAGTTGCAGACATCGGCGCGCAGCATGTTTTCACCGAAGAACTGGTGGAACATCTGGCCTACCGGGCTCTTGAGGAAGGCCACGCCGCCGGAGTGACCGGGACAATGCCAGCTGTAGGAGCCATCCTGGGCGTAATGCAGCAGCGCGCGGAAGAATGGCGGGGCCAGCGAGTCTAGGTAGGTCTTGGCCTCGCGCACGATGCTACGTGCCACAAACTCCGGCGTGTCCTCGAACATATGGATGAAGCCATGCAGTTCCCGCAGGACGTCGTTGGGGATATGCCGGCTGGTACGGGTTTCGCCATACAGAAAGATGGGGATATCGGCATTCTTGAAGCGTATCTCTTCCACGAAGGCGCGCAGGTTCTTGATGGCGGCGGTTTCCTCACCGACTTCGCCGCCGATGAACTCCTCATCGTCTATGGACAGGATAAAGCAGGAGGCGCGGCTTTGCTGCTGGGCAAAGCCGGTCAGGTCGCCATAGCTGGTGGCGCCCATGACCTCGAAACCTTCGGCTTCGATGGCGCTGGCCAATGCACGGATGCCGAAGCCGCTGGAGTTCTCGGCGCGGAAGTCTTCGTCGATGATGACGACGGGAAAGCGGAATTTCATCGGGGAGTACTCCGGTACGGCCATGGCCGTAGCTTGTCATTCAATCACGACGCGCTTATGACGCATCGCCAGGAAAAGCGCAAGGCCGTATCCGGCTGGATACGGCCCTGTTGGGTGCAAGGCAGATTCTAAGCCTTGACGCCCGTCATGGGTATGGCAGTTTCAAGCATTCATCAGGCCGGCGGAACCGTGTCGGCAAAAGCCGGCCGCTGGGCCAGCTTGTCGGCCAGCCGGGCCAAGTTGGCATAGGATTCGCGCCAGGTGATGTCGGCAAAGCGCAGGTCCAGGTAGCCCAGGCAGACACCTACGGCAATATCCGCCAGCGTGTAGCTCTCGCCGTTGCACCAGGGCCGTTCCCCCAGGTCTTCCGACAGGGCGGCCAGGCCGCGCGCCATCTTGAGCTGCTGGCGATTGATCCAGTCCTCACTCTGCTGCCGGGCAGGCCGTTTGCGCTCCAGGAAGATGGCGGCGGCGGCATCGCAGATGCCATCAGCCAGTGCCTCCCAGCGCTTGACCTGAATGGCTTGGCGATAATCGCTGGGTATCAGTCGCGACACCGGCGACACATGGTCCAGGTAGTCCACGATGACCCGAGAGTCGTACAGGCTGGAGCCGTCATCCAACACCAGCACAGGCACCTTGCCCAGCGGGTTGACGTTGGGCACCTGGGTGTTGGCATCCCAGGGGATATCCACCGTCAGCGGGCACTCGATGCGTTTTTCCTGCAGGACGATGCGTACCTTGCGAGCAAAAGGGCTGGTGAGCGAGGCAATCAGCTTCATGGTTTGAAACCAGTCGAATGGGTTGAAGGCCTGTAGGCGGCCGGGTCATGCTTCATTGCAACGCCGGGGAGTCGTAACGCCAGCGGTGTTGGTGGATCGCACCGCGCCGCAGGCGTGGACCATGATGGCGGCCGTGACGAGATGATCGGGGCCGATGAGGTCGAGACGATTTTTACTGCTTATGCTGCGCTGCGCAATCCTGTTTCGAATTTCTGCCGTATTTGTGGTTTTCCACCCATGACTATGCGCAGGTACGTCGCGAAAAAACGACGTAGCCAGCAGTGGGGTGATTGGCCTTGGCATGGCCGATTACCCCGGCGGCAGGCCGAACCAGATACGCCCCGCCATGGCTTGGGCAGGTAGCTGGAAGACCAGGGTGAGCCGCTCTGGCGTAAGCGCTTGCGATGGCGGCCCGGCAGTGATCAGACGGCCTTCCTGTAGCAGCCAAGCCTGGTCTGCATAATGCAGTGCCAGGTTGACATCATGCAGGCTGGCAACCACTGCCAGGGGCAGCTTGCGCGCCAGTTCATGCAGGCCGGCCAGCAGCGTGTGCTGGTGGCGAGGATCCAGGCTGGCGGTAGGCTCGTCCAGCAGCAGCAAGGCAGGGCCTTGGGCGGCGGCAGCACAGGCTTGTACCAGGACGCGTGCTAGCTGTACCCGTTGCCGCTCTCCGCCCGACAGGTGCACATAGCGGCGTTCTGCCAGGGCATCTGCATCGGTAAGCCGCAGCACGCTGTCTATCAGTCCTTCCAGTTCGGCGACAGGAATGTCGGGGAAGGGCGTACTGCCCAGCCTGGCCACTTCGCGGACACTGAAATCGAACTCCAGCGTACTTGACTGGGGCAGCAGGGCGCGACGGCGCGACAGGGTGCTGGCGTGGGTGCGGAACAGCGGCAGTCCATCGAACTCGCAGCTCCCGGCTGTCGGGGTCAGTTCGCCAGCCGCCACTGCCAGCAGGCTGGATTTACCCGCCCCATTGGGGCCTAGCAGCGCAGTCAGCTGGCCGAGTGGGGCCGTGGCACTGACTTTTTCCAGCACTTGGCGGCCATCGCGTTCGAGGCTGAGTTGGGAGAGGATGAGCATGGCGGGCGGCTGGCGCCCTTGCCAGCAAGTCGAATCAGGTTGCTTTTACTGTATAGGTGGGGTGGGGGCGCGGCAAGCCGCGGCCTCCAAACGGTCAGCCCCGGGGTATCAGCTCAGCCGCTCGGCGATCAGCTCTATCCAGTGCCGTATGGGGGTGCGGGTACCGGCTTGCAGGTGTGTCTGGCAGCCGATATTGGCTGTGGCTATCTGGCTGGGCTGGCCGGCTTGTAGTTTGGCCAGCTTGTCGCTGCGCAACTGGCTGGCGATATCTGCCTGCAATATCGAATAGCTGCCGGCAGAGCCGCAACACAGGTTGGCATCGGCTATCGGTAGCAGCACATAGCCCAGCCGCACCAGCATGGCCTCCGCCGATGTTTTCTTATGCAGACCGTGCTGCAGGCTGCAAGGAGCGTGGAACACCAACCTAGGGTCGGCGGGGGGCTGGAGTTGCGGCAGCAACTGGTCGAGATGCTGTAACACCAGGTCGGAGATATCCAGCGCGCTGGCCGAAACCCGCGCTGCGGCTGCGGCGTGCGCCATGTCGCCCGCCAGCAACTGACCATACTCCACGACACTGGCGCCACAGCCACTGGCGGTATAGACGACGCCCGCCGCGCCCTGGGCCAGAGCATGGTCTGCCTGGGCCACCATACGCCGCATGTCGGCCAGGCCGTCGGCGGCATCATTCAGATGCCAGGCCAGCGCCCCACAGCAGCCCGATAGTGCCTGCAGGTCGATACCGCAGGCTGCCAATACCCGCGCCGCAGCGGCATTGATGGCGGGTGCCAGGGCGGGTTGCACGCATCCCTCCAGCATAAGCCAGCGTGGCCTGCCGGCTCGGGGGGGGGGACGGCGGGTGTCGCCCAGCCTTGGAATGCTGGCCAGGCGCTTGGGCAGCAGCGGTCGGCTCAGGCGCCCCAGCATGACCAGACCGCCAAACAAGGGGCGGTTGCGCAACACCCGCTTGAGCAGGCTGCGCTTGAAGCCCTCCAGCAGGGGCCGCCCCAGCTGTGCCTCCAGGGCATGCCGGCCTATGTCGGCCAGCCGGTGGTACGCCACCCCCGATGGACAGGTGGTTTCACAGGCGCGGCAGCTTAGGCAGCGATCCAGATGTTGCTGCGTGCTGCGGCTGGCAGGCTGCCCCTCCAGCAGTTGCTTGATCAGGTAGATGCGGCCGCGTGGGCTGTCCAGCTCGTTGCCGCTCAGTTGGTAGGTCGGGCAGGTGGCCAGGCAAAAGCCGCAATGCACGCAGCGTCGCAGGATGGCATCGGCTTCCTGCCCCTCGGTGGTGCTGATGTAGTGTGCGGTGAGCTGGGTCTGCATCAATCCCCCTGCCTGCGATTCAATATCTGCCGGGGGTCGAGCGCGCGGCGGATGCGAGCCTCCAGCGCCAGCAAGGTGGGATTGCGTGGCGCCGTTGGCCAGCCAGCCTGGCTGCGTTGTAGCAGCGCGTGCCCCCCGGCACCGCGGGCGCTGGTGCTGATGGCCTGGGCGGCGGCCAAGGGGGCGCTGAGCCAGCGGCGGCCGCCAGCCCAGTCGATCAGCTGGGGGTAGTCCGCCAGCAGCGGTGGGCAGGTCTGCGGTAAGGACAAGCGCCAAAGACCCTGCTCGGCACTGGGCGGTGCAAAGCTATCCAGCTGCATGGCCTGCAGCCGGGCAAACCAATGGCGTTCGACGTCAGGCTCGCCCCCCAGTTGCTGCTGTGCCGTCGCCACGGCGGCGGCATTGCCGGATAGCCGTATCCGCAGCAGGCCGCCTTGCCAGGCCGCTCCGGACAGCGGCCAGGGCGCCGCACAGAGCCGATTGGCCAACGCGATGGCGTCGGCTTGCGGCAGCTCGAATACCCGCACGGTTTCGACTTCAGGCAGGGGGAGTACCTTGAGATGGGCCTCGGTGATGAGTCCTAGTGTACCGTTGGCGCCTACCATCAAACGGGCCAGGTCAAAGCCGGCGACGTTTTTCATGACTCGACCACCAAAGCGCAGCAACTCACCCTGACCATTGAGTATCTCCACCCCCAGTAGCTGGTCGCGCATGGCACCGGCCCAAGGCCGGCGCGGGCCGCTCCAGCCGGTGGCCAGTGCGCCGCCCAGGGTGGCATGGCCACCGAAATCCGGCGGTTCGGCGGCCAGCATCTGTCCCTGGCTTGCCAGTACCGCCTGTATTTCGGCCAGCCGTGTACCGGCACGAGCGCTGATGACCCGCTCTGCCGGTGCGTAGTCGATGATGCCTGCATGGCTGCCCACATGGAGGGCCTCGCCTTGCTGGGGGGCATGCCAGCCCTGTTTGCTACCGGCACCGACAATGCGCACGGGTACGGACATGGCGTGGGCTTGGCGCAGTTGCGCCTGCAGATCGGTAAGCATCAGAAGCGGGGGAGTTCGGGGTGGGGAAGCTGGCCCCGGTGCACATGCATGCGGCCATACTCGGCACAGCGATGCAGCGTGGGGATCAGCTTGCCGGGATTGAGCAGGCCCAGGGGATCGAAGGCAGCCTTGATGGCGCTGAATTGACCCAGTTCGGCAGCGTTGAACTGGGCGCACATGCCGTCCAGCTTTTCTATGCCGACACCGTGCTCGCCTGTGATGGCGCCACCTTCGCTGACACACAGAGCGGCAATATCGGTGCCGAACTGCTCGGCCCTGGCCAACTCCCCGGCTCGGTTGGCATCGAACAGGATCAAGGGGTGGAGATTGCCATCGCCGGCATGGAAGACATTGATGCAGGCCAACCCATATTGCGCGCTCAAGCTTGCGATACCCGCCAGTACCCGCCCGACTGCGGCGCGGGGAATGCTGCCATCCATGCAGTAATAATCGGGCGCCAGTTTGGCGGCCGCCGGAAAGGCGGCCTTGCGGCCTGCCCAGAGCTGTTGCCGTTCCGCCTCCGAGTCTGAGACCCGTAGCTCGCAGGCACCCGCTGCGCGCAGGACACGGCTCATCTGGACGATATCCGCCTCTACTTCCTCTGGCGTGCCATCGGCCTCGCACAGCAGGAGGGCGGCGACATCGGTGGGGTAGCCGGCCTGGAGAAAGTCTTCCACTGCCCTTACCGTGGCGCCATCCATCATTTCCAGCGCGGCGGGCGTGGCGCCGCTGCCAACCAGCTGGGCCACGGCATCGGCTGCATGGCCCACCTCGGCGAAGCTGGCCAGAATGACGCGGGCCAGTTGCGGCTTGGGTAGTAGGCGGACTGTCACCTCGGTCACCACCGCCAATAGTCCCTCGCTGCCGGTCAGCAAGGCGAGCAGGTCGTAGCCGTTGCAATCCAGGGTGCCTCCCAGCTCCAGCAATTCGCCCTCCATGGTGACGGCGCGCAGCCCCAGCAGGTTGTGCACGGTCAGGCCGTACTTGAGGCAATGAATGCCGCCAGCGTTCTCCGCCACATTGCCACCGATGGTGCAGGCAATCTGGCTGGAGGGGTCTGGTGCGTAATACAGGCCATAGTGGCCGGCCGCTTCGGAGATGGCCTGGTTGCGTACGCCGGGCTGTACCCGCGCATAGCGGGCCAGGGGATCCAGGTAAAGCAGACGGCGCATGCGCGACATGCCCAGTAGCAGGCAGCCAGCCGTCGGCGTGGCGCCGCCTGACAAGCCCGTGCCGGCACCACGGGCGACTACCGGTATGCGGTGGGCGTGAGCCAGTTGCAGTACGGCAATGACATCTTCTTCGCTGCCAGGCAGAGCAACAGCCATCGGCAAGGCGCGGTAGGCCGACAGGGCATCGCATTCGAATGCGCGCAGGCGTTCAACATCCAGGACCAGCGCTTCGGCGGGGAGGGTATGACGCAATGCGCTGAGGAATGCCTCGGACATGGGGAGCCTGACTGTCGTAGTGCTCTCATTTAAGAGCGCTACAGGCCTGGCTACCAATAGGGAATACCCGCACCGTTCTGTGTAATCAAGGCCTTAACTGTTTTTTGGTGGCTTCCGGCCATGAAAAAGCCACGGCATGCCGTGGCTTGATCGGTTTGCGCAGAGGGTAGCGCTTAGCTGGACTCTGCCATCTTGTCTCGCGCTTGCTGGAAGGCGCTGACTGCGGCGGCGGCAAAGCGGTTGCTGGCAAAGTTGGCTACCTGGCGGGTGGCCTTGGACATGGAGTCGAAAGCGCAGCTGCTGACGCAGACCGCCTTCTTCAGTGGGGCATTGACGGCTTCGGGTTGTGTACCCAGGCTGACCAACAGGGCGCGCTGTTGCTCGGCCCAGTTGCGTTCCACCAACTGCATGGCGTCGGTCAGGGCCGAGACCTGTGCCACAAACAGGGCGCAGCTCAGGTGCAGGCTTTGATCCAGGTGCTGCTCCAGTTGCCGTGCGGGTTCTTGCGAGGCGTTGATGGCACGCATCCAGTCCCGGCAACCGTCGAACTGGGTACTCAGCAGGCGTTCGAAATTGCGATTGGCAATGTCGGCACCTTCGTTAAGGAACTCGAATTGTTGCTCCAGGCGGGGTAGGGCCCAGGCAGCGGTTGGCGCGTTCATAGGGAGATAAATCCTGATAATTCAGTCTTGTGGACAGATGTTGCGCTGCAATAATGTGCTGAGTCTATGCCGCCTGAGCAGGAAGTCAATCGGCTAAGTAAGTGGAGTGTGCAGTAGCGTAGTGCTGGCAATCAGGCCCAGGTCGCGTCCTGATTGATGCCGACCAGGGTTGGGCCGGTCATATCGAGCCGCAGATAGCCCCCTTTGCCAGCGTACCAATCTGGCAACACCCAGCGTTGCCTAAGACCGTGCTGCACCTCATGCTGGTGCCGGGCGGGACGGTGGGTATGGCCATGCAGCAGATGGGCGCCAGGGTATTTGGCCAGCAGGGCCGCAACGGCAAAGTCGTTCACATCCATGATGTCGCTGGCCTTTTGCTGCTTGGCCAACTGGCTGGCTGCCCGTATGCGGCTGATCTCAGCCTTGCGTTCGGCCAGCGTGCGGGCCAGGAAGGCGGCTTGCCAGGCAGATTGACGAACCAGGGCGCGGAACTGCTGGTAGGGCAGGTCATCGGTGCACAGGGCATCGCCGTGGCTGAGCAACCAAGGCCGGCCAAATGCCGTAATCAGTGTGGGGTCGGCCAGCAAGGTCGCACCGGCCGCCTTGGCGTATTGCTCGCCCAGCAGGAAATCACGGTTGCCATGCATGAGATGGACGGCCACCCCAGCCTGGCTCACCGCATGCAGGGCGGCGGCGATGCGCTGGTTGAGGGGGTCGTCGTCGTCATCGCCGGCCCAGTACTCGAAGATATCCCCCAGCAGGTAAAGCGCTTGCGCCTGTCGCGCCGGACCTGCCAGAAAGGCCATGAAGGCGGCTTCGGTAGCCGGATCGCTATCGGACAGGTGCAGATCAGAGGCAAACAGCAAGGGTAGAGGATTCATTCGGGCGGGCAACGTAAAACGGCGCGGAAGCGTCCGCGCCGTATTCTGGCAGAAAGTGCCGGCCGTATCAGGCCAGCTCGGCCTTTTCGATGACCACGTCTTCGACGGGTACATCCTGGTACATGCTCTTGTTGCCGGTCTTGACCGCCTTGATGGCGTCAACGACATCGGCGCCTTCCACTACTTTGCCGAACACGCAGTAGCCGAAGCCTTGCGCGGTGGGCGAGGTGTAGTTGAGGAAGTTGTTATTGCTGACGTTAATGAAGAACTGGGCACTGGCCGAGTGCGGATCGGGGGTACGGGCCATGGCCACGGTGTACTTGTCGTTCTTCAGGCCATTGGCGGCCTCGTTCTCGATTTGCTCGCGCGTGGGCTTTTGCTTCAGGCCAGCCTCGAAACCGCCGCCCTGTATCATGAAGTCATTGATGACGCGGTGGAAGATGGTGCCGTCATAGTGGCCGGACTTCACGTACTCGACGAAGTTGGCAACGGTCTTGGGGGCCTTGGCTTCATCGAGTTCGATGCCAATGAGGCCGTGGTTGGTGTGCAGATTGACGCGCATGGCGGTGTCCTTTCAGGAGTGTTTACTGCTTGGCCGGGTCGGCGGCGGGCGTGAGTGCCGGGGGCACTGCCGGAGCCGGTTTGGCGATACGGGTATCGGGTATCTGCTTGGCAGACTTGACGATGATGGGTTTGACCGGCACGTCGCGCATGCCGTTGGTCATGCTGGTCGGCTCGGCAGCAATCTTTTCGACGACATCCATGCCGGCGATCACCTTGCCGAACACGGCATAGCCCCATCCGCGAGGGGATTCTTCGCGGTAGTCGAGCTGGACATTCTCGCCGACGTTGACATAGAACTGGGCGCTGGCCGAGTGCGGGTCCATGGTACGTGCCATGGCCAGCGTGCCGATGGCATTGGAGAGGCCGTTCTTGGCTTCATTTTCGATAGGCTTGCTGGTGGGTTTTTCCCGCATGTCCGGGGTAAATCCGCCGCCCTGGACCACGAAGCCAGGAATCACGCGATGGAAGATCGTGCCGTTGTAATGGCCTTTCTTGACGTAGGCCAGGAAGTTGGCCACCGACTTGGGGGCTTTATCCTGGAACAGCTCTACATCGATATCACCCTGGTTGGTGGTGAAGCGCACCAGCGGGTTGGCCGCCAAGGCGGCGGGAGCAGCCAATACAAGCGCGAATGCGAGCAGTAGTTTCTTCATGGATACGGTATCTCGGAAGAAGGGTGAGTTGATGGCAGCGGCCGGACAAACCCAGCGCGCTGCGATGTGTAGTCCGGAATGGTAGCACACCCAGCCAGCTGCTCTCAGCAGGTGGCGGGCTGCGCTATCCGTCGCTACCAGGCAAGGCCGGTTATACCGATGCAGGTGCTGGCAGGGAGGTGCTCGAGGATCACGACAATGATGAAATAAATCATGCCAGGCCCTAGAATTGCCGGCCTTAAGCCATTAGCGGGAGTAGACCATGGACAAGCTGATTACCGAATTCGATCGCGCCCTGCGCACCGTGTTCGCACCGGCGGCCAGTCTGCGTCCGCATCCTGATGCAAAGATTGCCGAAGCCCAGCTGAGCGCCGAGGACAAGCGTCATGCCGCAGGCCTGATGCGCGTCAATCATTGCGGCGAGGTCTGTGCGCAGGCGCTCTACCAGGGCCAGGCACTGACTGCGCGCGATCCCAAGGCCCGTGAGGCATTGCGCCAGGCCGCCCACGAGGAAGTGGAGCACCTGGCCTGGACCGAGCAGCGCATCGCAGAGTTGGGTGGGCGCCAGAGCGTGCTGAACCCGCTGTGGTATGCCGGCTCCTTGGCCATGGGGGTGGCGGCCGGACTGGTGGGCGATCGCTGGAACCTGGGTTTTCTGGCTGAAACGGAACGCCAGGTGGGTGAGCATCTGGCCAGCCACCTGGGCAGCCTGCCCCAGGCCGATGAGCGCAGCCGTGCCATAGTCAGCCAGATGCATGCCGACGAGACGGCGCACGCCGAGATGGCGGTGGCGCTTGGCGCGGCCGAGCTACCACCACCGGCCAAGGCGGCCATGCGAGCCATGTCTCGGGTGATGACCAGCTTGTCCTATCGGGTCTGATCCCCCGCCTGTCTCCGCTGCCGACCCGGTCTCAATCCCGGCTGAATAAATAGACATGCCAAGCGGGCATAGGCCTTGCCCTGAGCTATCTTGGCTATAAGAATAAGATTTTTATGATATTCCCCATTCGTTTTGACGGACTATGGCGGCATCGCGATTTTGTGCGGCTATGGCTGGCTCAAGGTATCTCGGACTTCGGTTCCTATATATCCCGGCTGGCTTTGCCGCTGACCGCCGCCGTGCTGTTGCATGCCACACCCATGGAAATGGGGGTGTTGATGGCCATCGAGGTGCTGCCCTTTGCCTTGTTCAGCCTGCACGGCGGGGTGCTGATAGACCGGGTGCGCCGGATGCCGCTGATGCTGGGGCGCGATGCCCTGTGCGCGCTGGCCTTGCTGATCGTGCCGCTGGCTGCCTGGGGTGGCTGGCTCTCCATGCCGGTGCTGTGGGTGGTGGGCTTTCTCTGCATGACGGCCGAGGTGATTGGTGGGTCGGCCCACCAGAGCTATGTCGCCATGCTGGTTGGCAAGGACAGGTTGGTGGAGGCTCACAGCAAGTTCACCGCGACATCATCCACCGCGCAGCTGACCGCACCGGGCCTGGCGGGTCTGCTGATACAGTGGCTGACGGCACCGTTCGCCATCCTGTTTACGGCCGGCAGTTTCGTCATCTCTGCCTTGGTACTGCGGACGGTCAAAACGCCTGAACAGGCGCCGGTGTCGGCAGGCAATACGTCGGTGTGGCAGGAGATCAAGGCGGGTATCGATCTGGTCCGGCACACGCCGGTGCTGCGCGCCTTTGCCATACAGACAACCTTGTGGCAGTTGCTAAACCATATGCTGGGTGCCGTGCTGGTGCTGTTTGCCACCCGCAATCTGGGGCTGGATGCCGGTGATATGGGCGTCAGCTATATGCTGGGTGGCCTGGGGAGTTTGGCGGCCGCCTTGATGGCGGACAGACTGGGCAGGCGCTTTGGCATAGGCCCGACGGTAGGCATGGGCTTTGCCGCCACCGCCCTGGCCTGGCTGGGTTTCGCGCTGATTGTGCAAGGCTGGGGGCCGGCCATGCTGTGGTTCAGTCTGTGCCAGGCGCTGTTTGCCTGCGGTGCGACCTTGTTTTCCATCAACTATCTGGCTGCCCGTGCCGCCGTGACACCAGATGCCCTGCTGGGGCGCATGATTGCCACCATGCGCTTTGTCACGGTGGCGCCCGCGCCCCTGGGAGCATTGGCAGGCGGGATGCTGGCTACCGCGCTGGGTTTGCGAGGTGCTATCTACGTGATCGCCGCCATGGGTCTGGTACTGGCCTGGCATGCCCTGTACCGGTCGCCGGCCCGCTTGCTGCTGGTGCTGCCCAAGCGGACCGAGGAGGCGCCCACCCAGGGTGGGCTTTAGACTTCGACTATCTCGAAGTCGTGGGTGATCTCGGCGGTCTTGCCCAGCATGATGGAGGCAGAGCAATACTTCTCGGCTGACAGGTCGATGGCGCGCTTGACCTGGTCTGCCTTGAGGGCGCGGCCCTTGACGATGAAGTGCATATGGATGCGAGTGAAGACCTTGGGTTCGGTGTCTGCCCGCTCTGCCTGCAGTTCCACCTCGCAATCCACTACGTCGGCCCGGCTTTTTTTCAGGATGGTGATCACATCGAAGGCCGTGCAGCCGCCCGTGCCCATCAGCAACATCTCCATGGGCCGAAAGCCCAGGTTCTTGCCGCCAGCGGCAGGGGCGCCATCCATCAGTACGGAATGGCCTGATTCGCTTTGCGCCAGAAAGCTGACGTTCTCTATCCACTTGATGCGGGCTTGCATGGACTGTTCCTTGTTAGCGGTAGTTGGGGGTCTTTTTTGACGCGATGCGCAAGCGGACCAGGGGTGTTGCGGTCTCTGGAGTTACAGAAGCGTAGCAAAAGTGCGGAATTAGTGCATTTCCTCTAATTTTTCTTTGTAACTTTATTTCTAATTGCTTGATTTATGGCGCACCGCACAAAAAACGACTTGCATAAAAAGTAAGCTTCGCGTAGTATTCGATCTGCATTGAGGCTGTACACGCAATGTGTGTGCTTTGATGTTGTCTCCTCCATCCTCCTTCTTTGGTGGAATTAGCGCGCAAGCCCAACTGGCTTGCGCTTTTTTTTGCCCCTGCTGGTAACATATACGGCTTGGGCAGGCACCGGGTGGGAATGGCAGTAGATGGCGGCAAGAGCCTGTATATCAAGCTATCAGCCGCGTTTCGCCGGGCGTGGCTGCAATGTGTGGCGCAGGCCCCAACTATCATCTGTGTTCGGTTTGACAGCGCTTTGTTTTATCACATAGAATGCGCGACTTTCCGTAAATCGAACGAATCTGGAAGAGCCGTATGAAAACCTTCTCCGCCAAGCCGCATGAGGTACAGCGTGACTGGTTCGTGGTCGACGCCACCGACAAAGTACTCGGTCGTCTCGCCGCTGAAATCGCTCACCGCCTGCGTGGCAAGCACAAAGCTATCTATACCCCCCACGTTGATACCGGTGACTTCATTGTCGTCGTCAACGCTGGCAAACTGCGCGTGACCGGCGACAAGGCACAGCAGAAAACCTATTTCCGTCACTCGGGCTACCCGGGCGGCATTTACGAGCGTTCCTTCACCGAAATGCAGGAACGTTTCCCCGAGCGCGTGCTCGAGAAGGCCGTGAAGGGCATGCTGCCCAAGGGTCCGCTCGGCTACGCCATGATCAAGAAGCTCAAGGTCTACGCTAGCGCAGAGCACCCGCACGTTGCGCAACAGCCTAAAGTCCTCGAGATCTAACTTAATCAGATACAAGGACTGACAAAATGGTTGGTAAGTATTACTACGGCACTGGCCGTCGCAAGAGCTCGGTTGCTCGCGTGTTCCTGGCCAAGGGCACCGGCAAGATCGTCGTCAACGGCAAGCCGCTGGATCAGTATTTCTCGCGCGAGACCGGCCGCATGGTCGTTCGTCAGCCGCTGGTGCTGACCGAGAACCTGGAAGCTTTCGACATCCTGGTGAACGTTGTTGGTGGTGGCGAAACCGGCCAAGCCGGCGCCCTGCGCCATGGCATCACCCGCGCCCTGATCGAATTCGACGCTGCGCTGAAGCCCACGCTGTCGAAGGCTGGTCTGGTGACCCGTGATGCACGTGAAGTTGAACGTAAGAAGGTCGGTCTGCGTAAGGCCCGCCGCGCCAAGCAGTTCTCGAAGCGCTAAGCTGTACGCGATTCGACGCGAAGATTCGTTCGAGTACGCCGGCGCAAGCCGGGAAAAAGCCGCCAGGTTCACTGGCGGCTTTTTCTTTGGCTATCGTATCTATCCGGCATATTGCGGAATCGTTGTATGATCGCGCTTCCCTGGTTTCTAAGTGGCATTGGATACAAGCATGATCAAAGTGGGCATAGTGGGTGGGACAGGCTACACCGGTGTAGAGTTGATGCGGCTGTTGGCCCGTCATGACGGTGTGCAATTGCAGGCGATCACGTCGCGCAAGGAAGCCGGCATGCCGGTGGCTGAGATGTATCCCAGCCTGCGCGGCCATGTAGATATCGCTTTCTCCACACCTGCCGATGCCAGCCTGGACCAGTGCGATGTGGTCTTCTTCGCGACGCCCAACGGCATCGCCATGGGGGAGGCAGAGGCCTTGCTGGCCGCTGGCGTCAAGGTCATCGACCTGGCAGCGGATTTCCGCATCAAGGACGTGGCCGAGTGGGAAAAATGGTATGGCATGAGCCATGCGTCGCCAGCCTTGGTGGGTGAAGCCGTTTATGGCTTGCCCGAGATCAACCGCGAGCAGATACGCCAGGCGCGCCTGGTGGCCAATCCGGGTTGCTATCCCACGGCGGTGCAACTGGGGTTCCTGCCCCTGATCGAAGCGGGCGCGGTGGATGTGACCAGCCTGATTGCCGACAGCAAGTCGGGTGTTTCCGGCGCAGGCCGCAAGGCCGAGGTGCACACGCTGATGTGCGAGGCCGGCGATAACTTCAAGGCCTATGGCGTAGGTGGCCATCGCCATCTGCCTGAAATCAAACAGGGCTTGGCGCGTGCCGCAGGCGGCCCGGTGGGCCTGACTTTCGTACCCCATCTGACGCCCATGATACGGGGCATACATGCCACCCTATATGCACGCCTGACCCGCGATATCGATGTGCAGGCGCTGTACCAGCAGCGCTATGCCGGCGAGCGTTTTGTCGATGTGATGCCGGCCGGCAGTACGCCGGAAACCCGCTCGGTGCGTGGCGCCAACACCTGCCGCATGGCGGTCTATCGTCCCCAGGGCGGCGATACGGTCGTCGTGTTGTCTGTGATCGATAACCTGGTCAAGGGAGCTGCCGGCCAGGCAGTACAGAATATGAACCTGATGTTCGGTTTGCCCGAAGGTCAGGGGCTTGATGTCGTCCCCTTGCTACCCTAGGCCGTAGCATGATAGGGCGCTGGAAACGTCGCGGTAACCATCTGGCTACCGCCAAATTGGCCGTCAAGCGGCATTTACCCTGGTATGCCCAGTTCGGCCTGGCTATTGTGCTGGTCTGCATGTTGGCGGGCATGGGAATTGCTGTGTATCGCTATGGCGAGCAGGAGGGGCGCCGCGACCCCAGTGCCTTGCTGGCGGTGCAAGGCGCGTCGCAGCAAAGCGGCCGCTTGCAGGCCGAGCTGCAGGCCAATCGGCAAAAGCTGATGACGCTGGAGCAGCAACTGCGGTTGGAAATGGCGACGCGCGAGACCTTGTCGCGCCAGTTGGGCCAGTTGCAGAATGACAATAGCGGGCTGCGTGAGCAGATCGCTTTCTACGAATCGCTTTTGACCAAGACAGACCGCGCCCCGGCGCTGGCCATAGATCAGCTCAGGGTAGAGGCGCTGACACCGGGACAGTACCGCCTGCGGGCCATCTTGGTACAGGGCCAATCCAGCCAGGAGCCCTTCAAGGGTGAGGTGGATTTTCAACTGGTGGTGGAGCGCGCCGGCCGGCGCGTTACCATGACCTGGCCTGAGCGCCGTATACCATTGAATGTTTCGCGCTATACCCGGCTGGAGAAGGAAACCGACCTCGGGGTCGATGCCAAGCTCAAGCAGGTGGAAATGCGTGTGTACGCGGTGGGTGACAGCCGCGTCAAACTCTCTCGCAGCTATGATGTGAAAGGATAGAGCCGTGTTCGGTAACAACAAGCAGAAAGCCACCAACCGTATCGACAGCCTGATAGGCCTGGAGACCCGTATCGACGGCAATATGACATTCTCCGGTGGCTTGCGGGTAGATGGCGAAGTGCACGGCGATGTGACCGCTGCGGCCAACGACAAGCAAAGCACCCTGGTGGTGAGCGAGAAGGCCAGGGTCAAGGGTACGGTGCGGGTAGGGCATCTGGTGCTCAACGGCACGGTAGAGGGGCCTATCTATGCCGCCCACTATCTTGAGCTGCAGTCCAAGTGCCGGGTGGTGGGCGATGTCTACTACCAGACGTTGGAAATGCACCCGGGGGCGGTGGTGTCCGGTCAGTTGATACATCTGGCAGGCAAGGACCAGCCGGTGGCCATGCTGTCCTCGCCAGTTGAAACTGTGCTGGATTGACCCCATCTAATGGGGTGTGATGAGAGCACGCTTGCCCGTGCTCCCGGAAATGTCACTGTCCGTACCACCAAGGTGGGCAGCTGTTGCCTGCCGGTGCCTATACTTGATGGGCGATGCGGCTTATATGCCGGTGTCGGGTATGGATAGGAGATGGCGTTTCTGGCGGCGCCTTGGCGGTTGGGGTGCCAGCATGACGGCAACGCAGTTAAGACCATGATGCAGCAAGGGTTAACAAGCGGGCCAGAAGCGCGGATAATCGCGGCTAAATAATTGAATCGTCTGGAGTACCATCATGAATGCACCCGCAGAGATTGCCACCCCCTTTGTCTTTACCGACAACGCTGCCGCCAAGGTGGCCGACCTGATTGCCGAAGAAGGCAACCCCGACCTGAAGCTGCGCGTGTTTGTAACAGGCGGCGGTTGCTCGGGCTTCCAGTACGGCTTCACTTTTGACGAGATCGCCAATGAGGACGACTCGGCCTACACCAAGAATGGCGTGACCCTGTTGATTGATCCGATGAGCTACCAGTATCTGGTCGGTGCCGAAATCGACTATGTGGAAAGCATCGAAGGTTCGCAGTTCACCATCAAGAACCCGAATGCTTCGTCCACCTGTGGCTGCGGCTCGTCTTTCTCGGCCTGATCAAGCCGGCAGGACAAGCAAAACGCCCCGCTAGGGGCGTTTTGCTTGGGTGTTTACTTAGAGCGGCTAACAAAATCCAGCGTAGCGGCTCTTACTTGGGCTGCATGCGCAGGGCGCCATCCAGCCGTATCACCTCGCCATTGAGCATGGGATTGCTCACGATGGCGGCCACCAACTGGGCGTATTCATCCGGTTCGCCCATGCGCGAGGGGAAGGGCACGCCAGCGCCCAGGCTGTCCTGCACTTCCTGTGGCAGGCTGGCCATCATGGGGGTCTTGAAAATGCCGGGTGCAATGGTCATGACGCGTATGCCGTAGCGGGCCAGTTCGCGCGCGGCGGGTAGGGTTAGGCCCACAATGCCGGCCTTGGAGGCGGTGTATGCGCACTGGCCGATCTGGCCGTCAAAGGCGGCAACCGATGCGGTATTGATAATGACGCCGCGCTCGGCACTGCTGTGCGCCGGCTGCTTGCTCATGGCCTCTGCCGCCAGGCGCAACAGGTTGAAACTGCCGACCAGGTTGACGTCTATCACGCGCTTGAAGCTATCCAGGGCATGGGCGGCTTCCTTGCCGACGACCTTCTCGCCATGCACGATGCCGGCACAGTTCACCAGCACATCCAGCTTGCCGAAGCGCTCGCCAGCCAGCGCGACGGCGGCCCTGCAACTGGCTTCGTCGGCCACATCGGCACGGGCAAACAGGGCGTTGGCACCCAGTTCCTCGGCCAGCGCCAGGCCGGCAGCCTCATTGCGGTCGACGATGACGGCACGCCCGCCACCTGCCACTGCCATGCGTACCACTGCGGCGCCCAGTCCCGACGCGCCGCCGGTTACCAGAAATACACTGTCCTTGATCTGCATTACTACTGTCTCCTATGGGTATGGAGGGCGTAGGCCGCTGGCCTCGCCCTTGGCATCAGCACGCCTGCGCCGGGGTACAGGCGCGGCGAGCTACGCCGATAGGGCAGGGGGCTTACCCCTGCTTCTCGACGATTTCCTTGAGATTGCTGAGGCCGGCTTCGAAGTCTGGGCCCACCATCTGATCCATGAACAGACCGAAGTAGCGATTGACCGGGTTATTGCCCATATCGCCCTCATTGGTCCAGGTGACTTTGGTGCCTGTTCCGGCAGGCTCCAGCCTCAATACGCCGGTGGAACTCATGCCAAAGTCAGGAAAACTGAGCCGATAGGTCAGCTGCTTGTTGGTATCTACGGCGGTAAAGGTCATGTTGCCATTGCCTTCGGTTGCGCTTTGCCAGCGCCAGGCGGCATCCACGCCCTGTTCAGGCCCGGCGTAATCAATCTGCATGGCCGGGTCACGCCGATTCCAGACCGACCAGTTCTTCCAGGCTCGAGGCTTGTCTAGGTGGGGAAAGATGCGTTCGGCCGGTGCATTGATGACCAGGCTGCGAGAGATGGCGAAATGGCTGGGCAATAGCAAGCCGATCACCAGCAGCAAGGCGACCAGCCCCGCCACGACAAAGACGAAACGCTTCAATAGCTTCACGGAGGGCTCCCGCAGGGTTTGGGGTGCGGGGAATATAGCGCAAACCGGGATGGGCTGTAGATAACAACGTTGGCAGGGTTTTGTTAGCGGTGCTCATTGGAACAGGCGCTCAGGTCTGCTGTTGGCAAGCAGGCAGGCTCAGCTCGGCCAGCAGGCCGCCGTCGGGATGATTGCTCAGCTTGAGCTGTCCGCCGTGCTGGCGCGCAATGCGCTCGACTATGGCCAGGCCCAGGCCGCTGCCGCCGTCTGCACGGCGAGCGCAGTCCAGGCGCTGGAATGGCTTTAGGGCCATTTCCAGCTGCTGAGGGGGGATGCCAGGACCATGGTCGCGCACGCTGAAGCAGAGCTGGGCATCGTGATAGGCCACGCAAAGGCTGAGGGGGGGACTGCCGTAGCGACAGGCATTGTCGATCAGATTGCTCAAGGCACGGCTCAACGCCAGCGGGCGCAGTGCCAGCAGGGGGAGCTCGTCGGCCAGATCCAGCTCTATGGCGCAGCCACTGCGGTGATAGCGGGCCACCAGGTTGCGCGCCAGGTCGGCAGGGTCGCTGACCACGGGCGATTCGCTGCCGCTGCCACGGGCAAAATCGATGAACTGACCGAGGATACGTTCGATATCTTCGATGTCTTCCTGCATGCCGCCCTGCAGGCTGTCGTCGCGCATCATCTCCACACCCAGCTTCAGCCTGGCCAATGGGGTGCGCAGATCATGCGATATCCCGGCCAGCATCACGCCGCGCTCACGCTCGTTGGCGTCCAGGTCCGACAGCATGCGATTGAAGCTGGCCGACAGTTCCTTGACTTCCAGCGGGCCGGTTTCCGGCAGGGGCGCAGGCTGCTCGCCCCGTCCCAGTTGGGCTGCCGCCTGCCGCAGTTCACGCAGCGGGCGATTGATGCGCCAGGCAAACAGGGCCGCTACGGTGAGGGCCACCAGGGCAAACATGGCGGCGCTGGCAGCCAGGGTCCAGCTGGCATCCATCTTGAAGCGGCCCAGTGGCACTACCAGCCAGCGCGGCTGGCCCAGCATGTCTACCTTGACCCAGAGCTGGCGCTTGGGCCGGCGCACCTCACGTATTTCGCTGACGCCCGCCAGCTTGCGCCGCAAGGTGGCGGCAACCTCGCGACTCTGCGCCGACAGCAGGGGGCCGGCTTTGCGTACTTCCGGGTTGTCGATGGCAATCAGGTAGGGGGTATAGGGGCGGCGGGTGGCCGCCAGCCACTCGGCCTGCTCGACAGGCGTCATACCATCCAGTTGGTCTTCCAGGTCTGCCAGCACCTCGCTGACCTGTTCGGTGATGGCTGCCGCCACCATTTGCTGGCGCTGGTAGGCGAACAGGGCAATGACAAAGCTGACGCTGATGATCAGTGCGCCGGCGGTCAGCCAGGTCAGGCGCCAGAAGATGGTCTGCGGCAGTACCCGGGACCAGCGCATCAGCGTTCGCTGCCATCCGGCACGAAGACATAGCCAAAGCCCCACACCGTTTGGAGGTAGCGCGGCTCGCCCGAATTGTCTTCAATCAGCTTGCGCAGCCGAGATACCTGCACATCGATGCTGCGGTCAAAGGCCTCGTGTTCGCGGCCGCGGGCCAGCTCCATTAGCCGTTCGCGCGATAGCGGGGCGCGCGGATGGCCGGCAAACACCCGCAGCAGGGCAAACTCGGCATTGGTCAGCGGCAGCGGTACACCCTCGCGCAGCAGGCGGCGGTTGGCGATCTCCAGGCGGAATGGGCCAAAGTCGAAATGCTCGCCCTCGGTCAGCGGCGCGGCCAGTGCCGATGGCTCCTTTTGCCGCCGCAATACGGCATTGATGCGGGCCAGCAGCTCACGCGGATTGAAGGGTTTGGGCAAGTAGTCGTCTGCCCCCATCTCGAGGCCGATAATGCGGTCGATATCGTCCCCCCGCGCAGTCAGCATGATGATGGGGATATTGTCACCCATGGCCCGCAGCCGCCGGCAGACCGACAGGCCATCCTCGCCCGGCATCATGAGGTCCAGTAGCACCAATTGCGGTCGGTTGCGCTGCAGCCGCGCTTCCAGCCGGCTGGCATCCTCGAAGGCATCCACCGAGAAACCCTGTTCGTTGAGATAGCGTTGCACCAGTTCCCGCAGGCGCGGGTCGTCGTCTATCAGCAGGATTTTCTTGGGTGCGGAGGCGGTCATGGCGGCAGGGTCTGGAGTAATGAGCGCAGTGTAGCGATTGCACGTCATGCCAGCGCAGGCAGATGTAAAAAAGCTTTACCGGCAGGCATGCTGGTCAAGCCCGTTTACAATTGGGTTCCGTCGCCGGGTTTGAGGCGGCGTATTCTCAAGTTATCGACTTCATCCTGTTGCTATATACCATCATGTCGCGCACTGCCCATCTCGCCATCCTGTTGCTGGCCCTGCCTTTGGCATGGGCTGGGCCGGATGCGCCTGCACCCGCCAGGCCGGAGCGTGATCACGCCCAGCCCAGGATGGAGCGCGAGCATGAGCGCTTTCAGCATCGCCAGGCCCGCATACGGGAGGCGCTGGAGCGGGGTGACCTGACGCCGGCCGAGGCCGCATTGTTGCGACAGCGGCTGGAGATGCGGCGCGAGCGGCTGGAGCGCTGGCGCAACCTGCAGGAGCGTTTGCGCGAGGCTGCCCGGCCCGAGACGCCTGCGATGGTGCCGGCCCCACCGGCCGGCCAGCCGCCGGCTACGCCACCCTGATGCTGCGGTTTGCGCAAAAGCGGCGCCTGGCTTGAAATGCAGCTTGGCAGGGAGGCCAAACGCTGCACTACAATGGGTTGAGTCTCCATCCCACGTTTGCTTACATGGCCGCCGCTGACAGCAAGAAGACTGTACTGATAGTGGATGATTCCACCAGCCTCCGGCAGGTGGTGCATCTGGCTTTGCTGCAGGCGGGCTACGAGGTGATCGAGGCCGCAGACGGTAAGGAAGGCTTGGCGCGCCTCGATGGTCGCCGGGTACATCTGATCATCTCCGACGTGAACATGCCCAATATGGACGGCATCGCCTTTGTGCGGGCCGTCAAGCAGCTGCCAGACTATCGCTTCACGCCCATCATCATGCTGACCACCGAGGCGCAAGAGGACAAGAAGATAGAGGGGCAGATGGCGGGCGCCAAGGCCTGGGTGGTCAAGCCCTTTCAGCCCGAGCAGATGCTGCGTGCCGTATCCAAGCTGATACTGCCCTGAAAGACCATGTCACCATGGCGATCTCCTCCATCTATCACCATGAGCGCTGCATACTCCGCATTGATGGATCGCTGACCATCTACGAGGCGGGCGAGGCCAAGCGCAGGCTGATGGATGAACTCAACCTGGCGCGCGAAGTGGAGGTGGATCTGGCCGGTGTGGCCGAGCTGGACACCGCCGGCATACAGCTGCTGCTGATGCTCAAGCGTGAGGCGGCCAGGCAGGAGAAGCCGCTGTTCTTCCATGGCCATAGCAAGGCGGTGCTGGCGGTGGTCGATCTCTACAATATGGCCGGCGTGTTTGGCGACCCAGTGGTATTGGCAGGCGGAGCGGGCTGATGAACCTCGAAGCCGCCAAGCTGGTTTTCTACGAGGAATCCTACGAGCTCCTGGCGGCCATGGAAGCGGCGCTGCTGGCGGTGGAGAATGCCGCCGGCCCGGAGCGGGGCGAGCATCTCAATGCCATGTTCAGGGCTGCCCACACCATCAAGGGGTCCGCCGGGCTGTTTGGCCTGAACGAGATCGTTGCCTTTACCCATCTGTGCGAGAGCGTGCTGGACAAGGCCAGGGAGGGCGAGCTTGCCATCACGACCCCGCTGATTGAGCTGCTGTTCACCTGCCGTGACCATATCGGCGGCATGGTGGATGCCGTGCGCTGTGGTGTGGCAGCACCGGAATCCAGTGCCTTGGGCGCGCAACTCAAGTCTTACCTGGATGACACGGCGCAGGCAGTGCCCGCGCCGGCGGCGGCTGCCATGGTGGTACAGCAGGAGCATGCCGGGCCCAGGGTGGAGGTCGAGAGCGGCGGCGACCATGTGGTGTCCAGCGACCACTGGCATATCTCGCTGCGTTTTGGCGTCGATGTGCTGCGCAATGGCATGGACCCGATTTCCTTTATCCGCTATCTGGCATCACTGGGGCGGATTGCCTACCTCACCACCTTGTATGACGGCTTGCCCAACCCTGAGGACATGGACCCGGAGAGCTGTTATCTGGGTTTCGAGATCGAGTTTCAGGCGGCGCCCAATGTAGACAAGCTCACCATTGAGAATGTGTTCGAATTCATCCGCGATGACAGCAAAGTGCGCATCTTGCCGCCGCATGCCCATATCGCGGAGTACATACGGCTGATCAAGGATATGCCTGAGGGCATGTCGCGCCTGGGCGAGATACTGGTGCGGGGTGGCGCGCTGACGCCGATGGAGCTGGACGAGGTACTGGGCATACAGCGTGAGAATGCCGGTGCCGGTGAACACCGACCCCTGGGCACCCTGCTGGTGGAAGAACGCCTGGCGCCACCGCAGGCGGTGGCCGCCGCGCTGGACAAACAACGTGAGCATGCTGCCCAGAAAACCCGCGAACACCGGGTCGTCAGGGTGGATGCGACCCGGCTCGATGCCTTGATAGACCTGGTGGGGGAACTGGTGATCTCGGGCGCGGCGGCACAGCTGTCGGCCAGCCGCAGTGCCGATAGCGCGTTGATCGAGACCATCGCCTCGCTGGGCGAGCTGGTGGAGCGCATACGTGACGAAGCCCTGTCGCTGCGCATGGTGCCCGTGGGGGAGATATTCAGCCGCTTTCCCAGGGTGGTACGCGATGCATCGCGCGAACTGGGCAAGGATATCCAGCTGGAATTGGCAGGCGAGGAGACCGAACTCGACAAATCCATGGTGGACAAGCTGGCTGACCCGCTTGTGCATCTGGTGCGCAATGCCATAGACCACGGCATAGAGGGTTCGGATGCCCGCCGCATCCGTGGCAAGGCCGACTATGGCACGGTCTGGCTCAATGCCTACCATGAGTCCGGCAGCGTGGTGATCGAGGTTGGCGACGATGGCGGCGGCATGGACAGGCAGCGGATACGCAACCGTGCCGTGGAGCGAGGCTTGATACAGGCAGACGAAGTCTTGAATGACCAGCAGGTATTGCAACTGGTGTTCGAGCCGGGCTTTTCCACGGCAGAGACCGTCACCAACCTGTCGGGCCGGGGTGTAGGCATGGATGTGGTGAAGCGCAATATCGAAGCCCTGAAGGGCAATATCGAGATAGATTCGGTGGCGGGAGAGGGGACGGTGGTCAGGCTGCGCGTACCGCTGACCCTGGCCATCATCGATGGCTTCCGCGTGGGTGTGGGCCAGGTAAGTTTCGTGATTCCGCTGGATATGGTGCTGGAATGCCTGGACCTGCCTACCGATACGGGCAACAGTCGGCAGCATTACCTCAATTTGCGTGGCGAGGTGTTGCCCTACCTGCCCTTGCGCGAGTTGTTCGAGGTGGATGCACCTGCTCCGGCCCGGCAGTCGGTGGTGGTGGTGCAGTATGGCAGCCAGCGTGCTGGCTTGGTGGTGGACAATCTGGAAGGCGAGCTGCAGGCGGTGATCAAGCCGCTGGGCCAGTTGTTCCGGGGCGTACGCGGCCTGGCGGGATCCACCATCCTGGGTAGCGGGGCGGTGGCGCTGATACTGGATGTGCCTGACCTGATCAACCGGGCTGCCAAGAATGAACGGCGCAAGGTGGCGTTGATTGCCGCCCGCGAAGCTCGTCACCCGGCATTGCGCGAGGAAGATCGACCATGAACTGGCTGGGCCGCCTATCGATGTTCAAGAAGCTGCTGCTGGCCTTTGGGCTGATGGCTGCTGTGCTATCCGTGGTCGGGGCGGTGGCGGTTCAGGCCTTGCACCAGGGCCAGCAACGGCTGGAAGGCCTGCACCGGGTTCATGCCGAAGCTGCCCATACCTTGGAGCGGGCGCATGTGCGACTACTGCAGCATCGCCGCACGCTGGCTGAGATCATCTATGCTGAATCTGGCCAGCGCGAGGCTTTGCTGGCCAGCCTGAAGGAAAAGCAGCGCGATCTGGATGCCGCGCTTGTGGGCTTCCTGCAGGAGGCCGATAGCGGCATGGAGACCGGCTTACGCCAGCGGATTGCCGAACACTACCCGCGCTACCTGCAGCGTATTCCCGGCCTGCTGCAACTGGTGCAGGCCGAGCAGCAGGCCGAGGCGAATGCGGTTCTGCTGCAACAGATTGCGCAGGATTTCGGCCCCCTGGAGACCGCGCTGGAGCAGGCCGCCAATGACCAGACCGCACTGCTGGACAAAAGCATGGCGGATGAAGCCAAGACCTTGGCCAACTGGAGTGTGGCTGTGCTGTGCCTTAGCGTGGGTGGCCTGCTATTGGCGGGTGTGTTGGGCTATGGCGTTGCCCGCTATTTCACCCATTTGCTGGGTGGGGAGCCTGAGCAGGCTACCCGGCTGGCGCGCCGGGTGGCGGCGGGCGATTTCAGCCTGGCCATCGTACTGAGGCCGGGTGATGATCGCAGCCTGATGGCCGCCTTGGCCGCCATGCACCAGCGTCTGCACGAGATGATTCAGGAGTTATGCGATGCGGCGCAGTCGAATCTGCGTATCGCCTCGCAGATAGAGGCGTCGTCCAGCGCCTTGTCGCAGACCGCCAGCGAGCAGGCCAGTGCCATCGAGCACACCAGTGTAGCGGTGGAGCATATCAACCTGGCGGTCAGCCAGAGCACCCGGCATGCGGCAGAGACCGATCAACTGGCTGGCCGTGCGGCCGGTGTGGCCAGCGAAGGGGGGCAGGCGGTGGCGGCGTCGGTTGAAGCCATGCGGCAGATCGCCAGCAAGATAGGCGTGGTGGACGATATCGCCTACCAGACCAATTTGCTGGCCTTGAACGCAGCCATCGAGGCGGCACGCGCCGGCCAGCACGGCAAAGGCTTTGCCGTGGTGGCGCAGGAAGTGCGCAAGTTGGCCGAGCGCAGCCAGACTGCGGCCAGAGAGATAGGGACGCTGGCCGGTGAATCGGATCAATTGGCGGCACGCGCCGGTAGCCTGCTCAATGGCGTGTTGCCTGAAATTCGGCGTACGGCTGAACTGGTTGGCGAGATACATGCCTCTGGCCGCGAGCAGACCGACAGCATCCGCCAGGTCAGCCAGACCGTGGTGCAACTGGGCCTCAGTACCCAGACCAATGCGGCAGCGGCCGAGGAGCTTTCGGCTTCGGCCGAGGAGCTGCATGCCCATGCGCGGCGACTGAATGATCTGCTGGAGCGCTTCTGCCAGGCGGGTGAACACCAGTTGGCTGCGGCCGAACCTACCAGGATTGCGCCCACGCCGGCACCCATGAAGCTGCCTGGTAGTACAAAGCCCGTGCAACTGCAGGCGCCTATGGCGCCAGACGCGGCCAAGCCGGTGTCGCCGCGGGCACCGCTGCCAGCCAGCCTGACACATCCTTCTCAACCGGTGGACGAAACGCAGTTCGTCCGCTTCTGATCCCGGTGGTGACACTATGAGCCAGGCCCTTACTCCTCACCGACGTGCCAGCGTACCCATGGTCGAGCCGGTGGAGCAGCCGCAGTACCTGACCTTCAGGCTGGGCACTGAGACCTATGCGCTGGAGATATTGCATATCAAGGAAATCATTGAGTATGGTGGCCTGACGGAAGTGCCGCTGATGCCGCGTTTTCTGCGCGGTGTGATCAACCTGCGCGGCGCGGTGGTACCGGTCATCGACCTGGCTGTGCGGTTTGGCCGGCCCGCCACCACCATAGGCAAGCGCAGCTGCATCGTGATCGTGGAAGTGCAGTACGGTGACGACTGGCACGACCTAGGCGTGATTGTGGATGCCGTGGACGAAGTGCTGGATCTGCCGCCCGAAGCTATCGAGCCGGCGCCGGCCTTTGGCGCCCAGCTGCGGGCTGAGTTTATCCGTGGCATGGGCAAGATCAGCGGCCGATTTGTCATCGTGCTGGCGCTTGAGCATGTGCTGTCCATCGACGAAATGGCCGAATTGGCCGGTACCAGTGAAAGCCTGCATCCTGAAAGCTGAGCATGTGAGCCCCGCACCGGTGGAGGCACTTTCCCCGCATGATTTTGGCCTGGTGCAGATGGCGGATGCCGAATTTCTGCTTTACCAGGTGCTGGTGGAGCGGCTGACCGGCATACATCTGGCACCCATCAAGAAAGCCATGTTGTCTGGCCGCCTGGCCAAGCGGCTACGCGATCGCAGCATTGCCAACTACGGTGAATATTTCCGCCTGATAGGCGACGGTGGCGATGCCGAGGAGCGCCAGCTTGCCATCGATCTGATTACCACCAACGAAACCTATTTTTTTCGCGAGCCCAAGCATTTCGATGCCTTGCGCGATGTCTTGCTGCCGCAACTGGGGCGGCAGCCGGTGCGCATCTGGAGCGCAGCCTGCGCCAGCGGAGAGGAGAGCTATAGCCTCGCCATGGTGCTGGCCGATCGATTGGAGCCTGGGGTGGCATGGGAGGTCATCGGTTCCGATATTTCCAGCAGGGTGCTGTCGATGGCGCGGCGCGGGCTCTACCCGATGGAGCGGGCGCATCATATTCCGCCTGAATACCTCAAGCGCTTCTGCCTGCGGGGCACCGGCGACTATATGGGTAGCCTGCTGATAGACAAGGGGCTGCGACAGAAGGTGCGCTTCATGCCGGTCAACCTGATTGCCCCCTTGCCGGAATTGGGTCGGTACGACGCGGTCTTCCTGCGCAACGTCATTATCTATTTCGATGCCGAAACCAAGCGTCGGGTGGTGAATGCCGTTGCTGCCACCCTCAAACCTGGGGGCTGGCTGGTGGTCGGCCACTCCGAATCGTTGATAGGCATACCCAGCGATCTCGAGCCGATACTCCCCACCATCTATCGGAAGCGCATATGAGCTTTCAGATTGATATCTTTCTGCAGCCGGGCGAGGTGTATTTCGGCGACCGTGATACCCGCATACGCACCCTGCTGGGCTCTTGCATCGCCATCACCTGGTGGCATCCCAGCCGGCAGGTGGGTGGCATGTGCCATTACCTCTTGCCGCAGCGGCCACAGGGGCATCCACGTGGCGAAGGCCCGCTGGATGGACGCTATGCCGAGGAGGCTTTCCAACTGGCCATGCGCTATATTCATTCGGCAGGGACCTTGCCCGCAGACTATGTGGTGAAGATGTTTGGCGGTGGTCAGATGCTGATAACCGATACCGGCCGCATGCCGGCTGTGGGCGAGCGCAATATTGAATTTGGCAAGCAGTGGCTGGCGGGCAATGGCTTCCGGTTGAGCCGGGAGCACCTGGCAGGCAATGGCCATAGGCACATCGTGTTTGATGTCGCCACTGGCGATGTGTGGTTGCGCTACCGGCCGCAGGATGAACCCGCCGGCAAGACTAAGCCATAGCGTACCCCGGCAGGCGCGGGGGCTTGGGGACAGACAGGGGGGATGCGATGCCCATCAACGTGCTGATCGTCGATGACTCGGCCGTGGTGCGCCAGGTGGTGAGCGAGGAGCTGGGCCGCGAGACCGATATCAAGGTCATCGGTGCGGCTGCCGACCCTATCTTTGCCCAGGAACGCATGAAGCTGCAGTGGCCCGATGTCATCGTACTGGATATCGAGATGCCCCGTATGGACGGCATCACCTTCCTGAAAAAACTGATGGTGGAGCGGCCCACACCGGTCGTCATCTGTTCCAGCCTGACTGAGAAAGGTGCGGCCATTACGCTGGAGGCCTTGTCCAGCGGGGCATTGGGCATCATCACCAAGCCTTCCATCGGCGTGCGGGATTTTCTGCAGGACAGTTCGTCTGACCTGATTTCGGCCATACGGGCGGCCTATGCCGCTACAGGCCGCCTGAAACTGCTGCGCAGCATGCCCGCCACGCCATCTGCCGCGCCGCCTGCCAAGCAGCCGGCGACGCCCATGTCCTTCGTGACGGAGAAGATACAGTCTCCCAAGCTGACCGCCGATGCGATATTGGACGCACCCAATGGCATGCCCGTGGTGGGGCAGACCGAACGCATAGTGGCGGTGGGCATATCGACCGGCGGGGTGCAGGCCTTGGAACAGATACTGCCCATGTTGAGCGCAGATTGCCCGGCCCTGGCCATCGTGCAGCACATGCCCGAGAAATTCACGGCGACCTTTGCGGCGCGGCTCAATACCCTGTGCCGGATCGAGGTCAAGGAGGCGCAGAATAATGACAAGCTCTTGCGCGGCCGGGCCTTGATTGCACCGGGCGGCAAGCACCTGCTGGTGAAGCGGGCGGCGGGCCACTATTACGTTGAGGTGATAGATGGCCCCTTGGTGAGCCGGCACCGGCCCTCGGTGGATGTATTGTTCCGCTCGGTGGCCAAGTGCGCCGGCCGCAATGCGTTGGGCGTGATCATGACGGGCATGGGCGACGATGGCGCCAAGGGACTGAAGGAAATGCGCGACAGCGGCGCCGCCACGATAGCCCAGGATGAAGCAAGTTGTATCGTGTTTGGCATGCCCAAGGAGGCCATACGTCTGGGCGCTGCCGACAATGTGGCCAGCCTGGGGGATATTCCCGGCTTGATTGAAAGGGGCGCGCAGCGGCAGCTTTCCCGATAGCTTGGGCTAGTATTCTGTTAGACGGTGCGATCAAGTCGCCCTATATTACAGCTTGTTAATATTAACTGGCGGGACTCAAGGGCAAAGCCGATGTCAGTCAACGCAGAACTCAGCGTCATGGTGGTGGAGGACAGCGCGGTGCAGCGTCTGCACGCGCTCGACCTGTTGGCCAATCTGGGGATCAAGAAAACGCTGGAGGCAGAGAACGGACGGCACGCGCTGGAGGTGCTGGCGGTGAACGACAAGCCCGACATCATGATTACCGACCTGGAAATGCCGGATATGGATGGCGTGGAATTGATACGCCATATTGCCGAGCAGCACCTGGTCAATGCCTTGATCGTGGTGTCTAGCCGCGAGACCACCATCTTGTCCACGGTGGAAACCATGGCCCAGGAGCACGGACTGATCGTGCTGGGTATTGCGCAGAAGCCACTGTCCTATGATGGCCTGGCCAATCTGATCGCCAGATTCCGCCCCGGCGAGGTGTCGGACAAACAGCGCGAAGCCCAATACAGTTTTACCCCCAACGATATCCGCCGGGCCATCATCAATCGCGAGCTGGTGCTGCACCACCAGCCCAAGGTGACGACCCATTCGGGCGTGATGCGGGGGGTGGAGGCGCTGGTGCGCTGGCAGCATCCCGAGCTGGGACTGGTGCCACCGGCCAATTTCATTCCCTTGGCCGAGGAAGCCGGCATCATTGATGAATTGACCGATTGGGTGCTGGAGACGGCGCTCAAGCAGTTGCGCGACTGGCATGCCAGGGGCTTGACCATCAGCGTGGCGGTCAATCTGTCGGCCAAGTCGCTGTCTACGCCAGACCTGGCTGATCGTATTGCGGCCGTGACCAGCCGCATCGGCATAGAACCCAAATACCTGCTGCTGGAGATTACCGAAACCGCCGTGATGTCGGATCTAGCCTTGTCCTTGGGTACCTTGGCGCGCTTGCGGCTCAAGGGCTTCGGCCTGGGCATAGATGACTTTGGCACGGGTTTCTCATCCATGCAGCAGCTCTCGCGTATTCCCTTTACCGAGCTGAAGATAGATCGTTCCCTGGTACATGGCGCCTCCGAAAAACCCCATCTGCATGTCATGCTGCAAAGCACGATAGAAATGGGCAAGAAGCTACACCTGACTACGGTGGCGGAAGGCGTGGAAAACCCTTCAGACTGGCAGTTGATAAGGCTGTTGGGCTGCGACGTGGCGCAGGGTTTTTATGTCTCCAAGCCGGTGCCTGGCGATGCCCTGGCGGGCTGGCTCAAGCAAGGTACCCAACATCTGCGGCCGCAACGGCCCAGCATGGGTTGAGCCAGTCAGGCCCGGAGCTGGCGGTGCCGCCGTGCCAGGGTCAGGCTGGCGATATCGGGCAACGCCCCAAGGGGGCGGGGCAAGCCGGGGTGAGGGTCTTGCCTGGCGGCTTGGCCATCAGGGCCGCCAAGGTACCTCGCTGATGCAGCTTGTCCAGCGCCGTGTTGATACGGCTGAGGTAGTGGCTGATAGGGGCATTGCGGGCTACGCCGATATGGATGGGGTCTTTCACCATGGGGCGGTTGATGATCTGCCAACGGCCCAGGTGACCATAGCGCAGGTTCAGATGCTGTTCCATATCGTGCGGATCCTGGCGGGTAACGGCCAGCAGCACGACATCCACCCGCTTCAGCCCCAGCATGATCAGCCTGCTTTCCAGGGAGGGAGCTTCCTCCTCCACCTTGAACAGCTTGCCGCGCTGTTCCTCAAACTCGCCACCATACTGGGCGCCACGCATGATGGAGAGCGTCTTGCCACGCAGGTCTGCTAATCCGTGATAGCTGAAGGCTTCGCCGGAGCGCACCACCATCCAGACATGCGTATCCCAGATGGGACGGGATAGCAGCAAGGCAGCTTCCCGCCTAGTGGTACGTGAGACGCCCCATAGTAGGCCCTGGCCCAGTTCTGCCATACGCTGCGCGCGGCGCCATGGATAGGCCTTGATATCAAACTGCAGCCGGGCTTCATCCCCCAGCAGCCGTATGGCCTCCGCACGCCTGTCATCGACCGGCTTGGGTTGGCCGGCGGCTGTCATCCGCTCTGCGATCAATATGGTGAGCCGTGCCGGTTCCACCGAGTTTGCCATGGCAGTACCGATCAACAGGAGCGAGCCTAGGCAGGCAAACAGGCGGTAGATCAGGGGTAATCCCATGGCGCGGCGCTATCACAAGGGGATGAACAGGTGCCTATCCTACAGAGGGAAGGTGAAAACTACCATGCCATTGCCGGCCCATGCTTGTGCGTCACGCTCCCCTCCATCAGATCGTTACCGATACAGGGGGAAGCGTCTTGCAAGCGGGTGCTGGTACGCGTGGCGTTAGTGGTTACCCTGCTCGCCAGCCCGCCAGTGCCCCGACTTGCCACCACGCTTTTCCAGTAGCCGTACGGTGTCGATGACCATGCCCTTGTCCACTGCCTTGAGCATGTCGTAGATGGTCAGCAGCGCCACGCTGACCGCCGTCATGGCTTCCATCTCCACCCCGGTGCGCCCCACCGTCTCTGTCGTGGCGCGGCAACGGACTGCATGGTGGGTGGCATCCAGCTCAAACTCCACCGCCACATGGGTCAAGGGGATGGGGTGGCATAGCGGGATCAGGGTGCCAGTCTGCTTGGCCGCCATGATGCCGGCTAGCCGCGCCACACCCAGTACATCGCCCTTGCTGGCCAGGCCCCTCTGCAATCGCTCGAAGGTGCTGGGCTGCATGCTGATACGACCCTCGGCGATGGCGACCCGGTGGGTCTCCGCCTTGTTGGCCACGTCCACCATGTGGGCCTGGCCCTGGGCGTCGAAATGGGTCAAATCATTGCTCATGTCTTATGCTCGTCTGCGGCGACTGCCGCCAAGGTATTGAAATTGGCAAAGCTGGCGCTGTCGTCAAAGCCGACAGCAGCGGCAGGCAGGGTGTTCAGCCAGCCCAGTACCCGGCCCTGGCCGCTATCGAGATAGCGCGACAGGGCGCTGCACAGGGATCGATGCAGCAGGCAGCACACCGGCTGCGGACCCTCTGCTGTCGTGGCGTAGGCCGCTAGGGTAGTGCCGTTTACCGCACTCAGCAGGCGGGCGGCCAGCTCAGTGGGTAGCAGGGGCATATCGCATGGCAGGCACAATAGCCAGTCGCTCTGGCTGTGTAACAAGGCAGTCTCTATACCGGCCAAGGGGCCGGCGTGGCCAGGGCGGCTGTCGCCCAGCAGTGGCAGGCCGCTGGCAGCATAGTCGGCGAGGTTGCGATTGACGCTTAGGCTGACCCGCTGGGGGCGGACGGATTGATGCGCCAAGCGGCTCAGTGCATGCTGGTACAGGGGTGTGCCCTGCCAGGGCACCAGGCCCTTGTCCAGGCCGCCCATGCGGCTGCCCTGGCCGCCGGCCAGTATCACGGCTTCAAAAGGTTCAGTCGTGTTCGTCATTGCCATATTGCTCGCTGACGACCTTGTGCCAGCGGGCGGCTGCACTGTAGTCGGTTTCGCGGGCATCCACCCAGCGCGGTCCTTCGGGTGTCCATTCCTTCTTCCAGAAAGGGGCTCGGGTCTTGAGGAAGTCCATAATGAAGGCATTGGCTTCGAAGGCGGCATGGCGATGGGCGCTGGCGACCAGCACCAGCACGATGGCGTCGCCAGGGTATAGCTTGCCGACCCGGTGGATGATGCTTACCCCATGCAGTGGCCAGCGCACGGCGGCTTCTTCTGCGATCCGTATCAGGGCTTTTTCGGTCATGCCTGGGTAGTGTTCCAGTTCCATCGCCACGACATCATCGGCCAGGTTCAGATCACGTACCAGGCCCACAAAACTGGTGATGGCGCCAATACCGCGGTCGCCGGCAGACAGGGTACGCATCTCGGCCTGCAGGTCGAAGTCCTCGGCCTGTACCGCAACATGAAAGCGCGCCGATGGAATCGTAGCTTGAGGCAGTGTTTCCATCGCGCTAGCCTCCTGTGACGGGAGGGAATACCGCGACCTCGGCACCGTGGTGCAACTGGGCGCTGAAATCGGCCATTTCCTGATCCAAGGCGACGCGATAGACGCGCTCGCCAGCCAGTTCCTCTGCCCAGACGTCGCCACGGGCCGCCAGGTGGGCAATCAGGCCCGCCACGGTTTGTATGCCTTCGGGCAGGCTCAGTTGTTCTTCTGCCATGCCAAACCGCTCACGCAGGCGGGCGAAGTAAAGCAGTGTCACTTGCATAGGGGCTATCCAATCAATTGATCCAGTGGCAGATACCGTACGGTATCGCCTTTCTTCACGGTATGGCCGGCGGGCAGGTCTATCAGGCCGCCGGCCCAGGCCAGGCTGCTCATGACGGCGGAGCCCTGGCTGGGGTAGAGGGTGGCGCTCAATCCACCGATGCTGTCTACTTCCAGCCTGGCGCGCAGAAACTCCCGGCGCTTGTCGGCGCGTGGCCAGTCAAAGCCGGCGCTGACCTGGAGGGCGGCAGCCGGTTGTGACGGGCAACCCATACGGCGCAGCAGGAAAGGACGGGCCAGCAGTAAAAAGGTCAGGAAGGCGCTGACTGGGTTGCCGGGCAGGCCGATGAAGTCGGCCTGTCCTACCTTGCCAAACGCCAGCGGCTTGCCGGGCTTGATGGCAATACGCCAAAGATCCAGCTGCCCCAGCTCGGATACCGCTGCCTTGACGTGGTCTTCCTCGCCGACCGAGACCCCGCCGCAGGTGATGACCACGTCGTTCTCCCGTGCCGCATGGCGCAAGGCGGCCAGGGTGGCGTCATGGCTATCGGCCACCTTGCCGTAGTCGTTGACCTGGCATCCCAGCCGGCCCAGCAAGCCGCCGATGGCAAACTGGTTGGAGTTGTAGATGCCACCTGCCGGCAGCGGCTGGCCGGGCTGGGTCAGTTCGTCGCCGGTACACAGCAGCCCCACCCGCAAGGCCGGATGTACCGCCAGTTCGGCTATGCCCAGAGAGGCGGCCAGCGCGATATGTTGGGGGGCCAGTCTTTGGCCTGCCTGCAATACCGTGCTGCCAGCAGCGATGTCCTCTCCCAGCCGGCGTATGTGCTGGCCAGGGAGGGGGGGCGTCTCCAGGCTGATCACGGCGTCGCCAGCGTTGACCTCCTCTTGCGGTACCACGGCGTTGCAGCCCGGCGGCACAGGCGCGCCGGTAAAGATGCGGGCGGCGCTATTGGCCGCTAGCGGCTGGCCGGTTGCGCCAGCGGCGATGCGTTGCACCACCGGCAGGCTCGCGGGTATCTGTGCAAAGTCGGCGATATGGAGGGCATAGCCATCCATGGCGCTGTTGTCGAAACCGGGTACTGCCAAGGGGGCGATCACATCTTGCGCCAGCACCCGGCCATCGCATTCGCTCAGCGGCAGGAATTGCTGCCGGGTATCGGCCTGGGCTGACGCCAGCAGGCGGGCCAGGGCTTCGTCAAAGGTCATCAGGGACATGGCAACGGCTCAGAGTCATAGGTGCGACCTAACCCTACACCAAGGCGGCATGCAAGGGGAGGGTGGTGGCACAAAGCCCTTGATTTTGTTATGGTGCGTTTGTGCTGCTGTAGCAAGGCGCGGGGATTCTGCGTGCAGCCTGCAAGAACCGCCCGGTTCACCGGGCCCAGTCTGCCGCCGGAGAGGCGGTGTATCAACATGGAAGGAACTGCCATGTCCAAGCGTGTCGTAACGCTGGCGCACTATTACACTGCGCCGGAAATCCAGCAGATGGCCGACAAGGTCGGCGACTCTCTCGAACTCTCGCTCTATGCCCGTGATGCCAATGCCGACGTGATCGTCTTTGCCGGCGTGCGCTTCATGGCAGAGACCGCCAAGATACTGAATCCTCAGGCCGAGGTCATACTGCCTGACGCCGGTTCCACCTGTTCCCTGGTGACGCAGACCGACGTCAAGCGCCTCAAGGCCTGGCGCGACAAGCATGCCGACCATGTGCATGTGTCCTATATCAACAGCTCGGCCGAACATAAGGCCTTGAGCGACTGGATCGTCACCAGCCGCAATGTGGACGACATCATTGCCCACCTGTATGCCCAGGGCCAGAAGGTGATCTTCTCGCCCGACCGCAATATGGGCGCCTACCTGAACTACCAGTACGGCTACGACATGCCGCTCTGGAGTGCGGTGTGCGAGGTGCACGACAAGTTCAACGAAACCGCACTGAATGAAGGCATGGCCGCGGTGGCTGGCCCACGCTACCTGATTGCCCACCCGGAAAGCCCGCTGCCGGTACTCAAGCGCGCCGACTATGTGGGCTCCACCAGTGGCATGCTGAACTGGGTGAAACAGTTCGACCGCGAACCCGACGCCACTCTGTTTGTGGCAACCGAGGATGGCATACTCTACAACATGGGCCTGGCCCGGCCAGACCTCAAGATTGTGCAGGCGCCCATCTATGCCGGCTGCCAGTGCAATCAGTGCCCTTATATGAAGCTGAACAACGTCGAGCGGGTACAGCGCGCGCAGGCTGGCGAAGGCACCCGCATCGATTACCTGAGCCACGAGCAGATGGATGCCGCCCGCTTGCCGATAGAACGCATGCTGGCGTTCAGCGAGGCGCAGATGCGGCAAGCCAAACCGGCGCCAGAGGTAATGCCTGCCTGATAATAGGCAAAGAGTAAGATCGAGGGCAGTGTGAACTGCCCTTTTTGTTGCGTTGCGCCCAGCCCGCATGCCGCTTGGCTCATGGCCGAAGCCTACGATGTGCAAGCGGTGGCCCAACGCTGTCATGGCAGGACAAACGGCGTACATACCATGCGTGAATTCGACTACCTGATCTTCATCGGCCGCTTCCAGCCTTTCCACAATGGCCATCTGTGGACCCTGCAGCACGCCCTGCAGCTGGCAGACAAGGTGATCGTGCTGTGTGGCTCGGCCCGGCAGGCGCGTACACCCAATCATCCGTGGACGGTCGATGACCGCGAGCAGTTGATACGCATGTCCTTGTCGGACGAGGTGCAGGCCAGGGTGTTCGTCGTCGGTATCTCGGACCGCATGTATAACGACCAGCAATGGCTGACTGAGGTGCAGAACCTGGTTGACCGGGTGATCGCTGTGGACAACTCCGACGTGGGTAGCCGGCAGGCGCAGTTCCGCATCGGCATCGTCGGGCCGCCACGGGGGGCCAAGAAGGGCAATGCCGAGTATCTGGATCTGTTCCCGCAGTGGCAACGGGTGGAGGCGCCCGAGTTGCCCGATGTGCATGCCTCGCGCATACGCCATGCTTTTTTCGATCCAGACCGGGGTGACGACTGGCCGGGCTGTGCGGCACTGCTGCCAGCACCGGTATTCAACTGGCTCAATGCCTTCCGCGCGGGCGAGACCTTTGCCAACCTGCAGGGCGAGTACCTGTTCGTTAAACGCTATCGGCAGAGCTGGGCAACGGCGCCCTATCCACCTACCTTCGTGACGGTGGATGCGGTGGTCATCCATTCCGGGCATGTGCTGCTGGTGCGTCGCCGGTCTGCGCCGGGCAAGGGCCTGTGGGCGCTGCCTGGCGGCTTTGTGACACCGGATGAACGGATCAAGGATGCCGTGATACGGGAGCTCAAGGAAGAAACCCGGCTCAAGGTGCCAGCCCCGGTATTGGCGGGCTCCATCCGCGCCAGCAGGGTATTTGACCATCCCCAGCGCTCCCTGCGGGGACGCACCATTACTCATGCCTTCCTGATCGAACTGGCGCCAACCTCGGAGGGGCTGCCCAAGGTCAGGGGCGACGACGAGAGCGACAGGGCCAAGTGGATGCCGCTGTTCGAGTTCAATCGGATGGAAGAGCAACTGTATGAAGACCACTTCTATATCGTGAACTGGTTCCTGGGACAGGTCTGACGCGCCCTGCCTATACTGCCGCCATGGAACCGGGACGCATGTATCTATGGCGGGGCAGGGCGCTGGTGCTGGGGGTGGACAGCGACTCCACGCCGCATGCCCACCATGCGCTGCAACTGAGCCTGGCACTGGAAGGCGCCTTCCGCCTTACCTTGCAGGACAGCAGCACACGCATGGCCACGGCGGCACTGTTCCTGCCGGGGCAGCCGCATAGGCTGGCGGCCAATGGCGCCTTGATGGCACACCTGTTCATCGACCCCGGACAGCGTTCGCTGGCAGATTGGCGCCGGGACGAGATACCCGCCGCGCTGCCTGCCGACCTACTGGCGGCCTTGCGGGCTGCCTGGCGTACACCACTTGCGCTGAGTGCCTGTGAGCCCCTGGTGGCGCAGTGGCAGGATGCCTGGCTGCCTGGGTTTGACCGGGCACCCGTGCTGGACAGCCGGATTGCCCAGGCGCTGGCCCTGCTGGCGGAGGAGGGCGAGCTCACGGCCGAGTACCTGGCCGACACATTGCAACTGTCGCAAAGCCGCTTCAGCCACCTGTTCAGCCAGCATACCGGCCTGCCTTTTCGCCGCTACGTCTTGTGGATGCGGCTGCTGGCCGCTGTGGCGCAGCTGGGCCGAGGCGGCAACCTCACCACGGCCGCCCATGCGGCAGGCTTTGCCGACCTGGCCCACATGAGCCGGGTATTCCATGCCACTTTCGGGGTGGTGCCCTCCACCCTCAGCCGTGTTGCCATCGTGGCGGCGTAGCGGAATCGTTCAAGCCCGGCCATGGGCTGGCGCGCTACATTGTGTCTTCATACCAAGAGGAGGCAGCCCATGAGCGCCATAGACCAGTTGTTCGACCGTTATGGCGAGAGCCATCAGCACCCCTTCAACAAGCGCGTGCACTGGGTGTGTGTGCCGCTGATCACTTTCAGCCTGCTGGGCCTGCTGTGGGCGGTAACGCCGTGGCTGGCCATAGGTTTCAGCCTGCTGGCGCTGACCTACTACCTGCGCCTGTCGCCCGCCATTGCCCTGGGTATGCTGCTGGTGGCGGGCAGCATGCTGTTGTTGCTGTCACGCCTGCCCTATGTGCTGGAAGTCAGTCTCACCATCTTCGTGCTGGCCTGGATAGGCCAGTTCATCGGCCACAAGGTAGAGGGCAAGAAGCCCTCGTTCTTCGAGGACATCAAGTTCCTGCTGGTGGGGCCGGCCTGGCTGCTGGGTTTCATCTATCGCCAGTACCGTATTGCCTATTGAGCGATGAGCCCAAAGTACGCAACACAAAGCAAACAGCCCTGCAATGCAGGGCTGTTTGTCTTGGTACTGTCGACTACCATTGCCTGCGCTGGGCAATCAGGGCCGTGGCATCGGCGGCCGGCAGGGGTTTGGCAAAGTAATAACCCTGGGCGAAATCACAAGCCATCTCTCGCAGGGCAGCCAGTTGCTCGGCAGTCTCCACGCCTTCGGCTATCACCGCCATGCCCAGGTTACGGGCCAGCAGCACAATGGCGCGTACGATTTCGCGGCTGAAGTGGTCACCGGTGATCTGGCGTACAAAGGAGCCATCTATCTTCAGTACATTGGAAGGGAAGCGGTGCAGATAGGACAGTGAGGAATAGCCGGTACCGAAGTCATCCATCAGTATCTGTATGCCGCGCGCACGGATGGCTTCCAGCATGCCTATGGTGGCATCGGTATTATCCATCAGTATGCTCTCGGTAATCTCCAGCTCCAGCCTGCCAGCCTCTATCCCTGCATTGCTGATGGCGAAATCGATCTGCTCAACCAGATTGGGCTGATTGAACTGCTTGACCGACAGGTTGACGCTGACCCGCAGCATCAGGTCGGGGAAGGCCTGCTGCCATTCGGCCACCTGCAGGGCCGAGGTTTCAAGCATCTGCCGGCCGATTTCGTTGATCAGACCGATTTCCTCCGACAGGGGAATGAACTCGGCCGGGCTGACCAGCCGGCCATCAGGCTGGCGCCAGCGCACCAAGGCCTCAAACGCCGCAATACTGCCGGTGTTGAGATCGACGATGGGTTGGAAGTAGGGCAGGAACTCCTGCGCGGCCAGGGCACGGCGCATTTCCTGTTCCATCTTGAGGGCGCGCAGCATGGTGCCCTGCATGGCACGGTCAAACACCTCCAGCTTGCCACGACCGCGCTGTTTGGCGCGGTGCATGGCCGTATCTGCGTCCCGTATCATCTCCTCGGGGTGCGAGTAACCACCCGACGAGAGGGCGATGCCCACACGGGCGCCGGGATAGACCTCGTGGCCTTCCAGGTCTATGGGCTTGGCCAGCTCGGTCAGCATGGCCTCGGTAAAGCGGAGCGCCTCGGAGGGATCCTCGATGGCATCGAGCAGGATGGCGAATTCATCGCCACCAAAGCGTGCCACAACGTCGCCTGGCCGTTGCACCTGGCCCAGGCGCTCGGCGGTGACGCGCAGGATGCGGTCGCCGGTGGCATGGCCAAAGCTGTCATTGATATAACGGAAGCGCTCCAGGTTAAGGCAGAGCACGGCGCAGAGATAATCTGGGTCGCGCGTGGCGTGGCCCAGCGAAAAGCCCAGGAAATCGGTAAACATGGCCCGGTTGGCCAGGCCGGTGAGGCTGTCGTGCAGGGCGTCGTACAGCATCTGCTCTTCGGCCCGCTTGCGCTCCGTGATGTCGGTCAGCGAACCGGCCATGCGAAATGCCAGCCCGGTATCGGGGTCTATCATGGCCATGCCACGGGTCAGCATCCAGCGCCAGCTGCCATCTTTGTGGCGCATGCGATGCTCGGCCTCGAAGTGCGGTGTTTCACCCTTCAGATGCTGTATCAACTGCAGGCGCAGGCCTTCGCTTTCGTCCGGGTGGGTCAGCGCCAGCCAGGTCTCGGGCACCGGATCCAGCAGCTCGGCTTCGTCATAGCCCAGCATGGCTTTCCAACGTGGCGAGAAATAGATGCTGTCCTCGCGGATATTCCAGTCCCACAGGCCATCGTTGGCGCCGCGTATGGCCAGTTCATAGCGCTCCTGGCTCTCGCGCAGGGCCAGTTCGGCCTGGCGCTTGGCGCGGCGGTTGCCGGTCTCGCGCAGTTCACGCTCCACTACGCTGGCCAGCCGCTTCAGGTGGGTCTTGAGGATGAAGTCGTTGACACCGGCCTTCATCATGGCCACGGCGGATTCCTCGCCTATGGTGCCGGTGACGACGATAAAGGGGATGATCTGGCCATGCTCACGGAAGACCTTGAGGGCTTCCTGGGCAGAGAACTGCGGCATGGAGTAATCGGACAGGACTAGATCCCAATTACCCCTGTCCAGGGCGGCACGCATATCTTCCGGCGTGTCCACCCGTTGGTAGTTGACGGTAAATCCCTGGCGGCGCAGGGCGAGCACATTCAGCAGTGCGTCGTCTTCCGAATCATCGACGACCAGCACCGAAAGGGTTTTATCCAACAGGTTGGGTTCGTCCATGTGGATCAACAGCGTTTACCCCTGCACCGGCTCGTTCAGCATCAACCAGTAGATGCCTACCTGTTTGACGACTTCCATGAACTGCATGAAATCGACCGGCTTGCGGATATAGCTGTTGGCCCCCAAGCTGTAGCTCTTGACTAGGTCGTCTTCTTCCTTGGAGGTGGTCAGCACCACCACCGGGATCAGGCGGGTGGATTCATTGCTGCGAATTTGGCGCAGGACCTCGATGCCGTTGAGCTTGGGGAGCTTGATATCCAGCAGTATCAGCACCGGTAGTTCACTGACATCGCGACCGGTATGGCTGCCCTGCCCATACAGATAGTCGATGGCCTCTTGGCCGTCGCGCGCCACCACGATGGGATTCTGTATGCCGTTCTTGCCGAAGGCCCGTATGGTCAGCGCTTCGTCATCCGGGTTGTCTTCAACCAGCAATATCGGGGTTTGCATGCTGCCTTCCTGTTGGCGGCGCTAAGCCGCCCTTTATAAGGGGAATCGCTTGAACACTAGACCACAGCAGGCTTGCAGGGCAAGCGCGGGCTGACCTTGCTGGCATATTTATTCGTCGGGCAGGCGGCCGGCACCCTGCCAACAAATGGGGGGCGCTTGATTGCACCCCCCATTCATCATGCCTTACAGCAGGTTCTTCGAAACAATCTCATACACATCGCGTGACAGCCCGGCATGGGCAGCCACCCGCTCGAGTGCGGCACGCATATGGGCGCGGCGCACCGGCTCGAGCTTCTTCCAGCGGTTGAAGCTGCCTGCCAGTCGAGCTGCAACCTGCGGGTTGAGCTTGTCCACTGCCAGCAGGGTGTCGGCGGCAAATTCATAACCGCTGCCATCGATGGCGTGGAAACCCGCCAGATTGTTGTGCACAAAGGTGCCGATCAAAGAACGTACCTTGTTGGGGTTGGTCAGGGCAAATGCCGGGTGCTGCATCAGCGCCTTGATCTTGGCCACCACGCCCAGCCGACGACTGCTGGCTTGCAGGGTGAACCACTTGTCCATCACCAGTGCTTCATCAGCCCACTTGCTGGCAAAGCTGGCCAGGGCGGCATCGCCTTCAGGCCAGTTCACCAGGCAGGCGAGGGCAGCCTGGGCATCGGTCATGTTGTTGGCCTCGGCAAACTGGCGTTCGGCCAGTTCCATCAGGCCGCTTTCATCCAGCTCGGACAGATACGCCAGGGCGATGTTCTTGAGCGAGCGGCGGGCCACTGCGGTGGCTTCGTACTGGTAGGTGCCGCTATCGAGCATGCGGGTGTAGGCCGCCTTGAACTCGCTGCGTAGCGCACGGGCCAGGCCCAGCTTCATGGCTTCGCGGCCAGCGCGGATGGCGTCGGGGTCGATCTCGTCCTGCTGGTCGGCCAGATAGGTTTCGGCGGGCAGGGTCAGCATCAGGGCGACCAGGGCCGGGTCCAGGCTTTCGTCGGCCAGCACGCGGCGCATGGCGGCCACGAAATCGTCCTTCAGCGCCAGTTCACCACCGCTGCGGGCCGCATCGATCAAACCTTGCAGGTCTTGCAACATCAGGGTCTGGCCGGCTTCCCAACGGCAGAAGGCATCGCTGTCGTGGGCCAGCAGGTGCACCAGTTGCGGCCGGCTGTAGGGGAAGTCCAGCTTCACCGGGGCCGAGAAGTTGCGCAGCAAGGACGGTACGGGTTCCACCGCGACATTGATGAAATGGAAGGTCTGGCTGGCCTCCTTGACCGACAGCACGCGGCTACCGGCAACGGCCTCGGCTTCGCCGGCCAGTTGCAAGGGCAGGTCGGCGCCATCGGGGCCGACCAGGCCGAGTGTCAGCGGGATGTGGAAGGGCTGCTTTTCGGCCTGACCTGGCGTGGCCGGGCAGCTCTGGCTGACTTCCAGGGTATAGGTTTGCGCGGCAGCGTCGTATTGGCCACGCACACGTAATACCGGGGTGCCAGCCTGCGAGTACCAGCGGGCAAACTGGCCCAGGTCGTAGTCGTTGGCATCGGCCATGGCGGCGCGGAAGTCGTCGCAGGTGACGGCCTGGCCGTCATGGCGCTTGAAGTAGAGGTCCATGCCTTTGCGGAAGCCATCGCGGCCCAGCAGGGTCTGGTACATGCGCACCACTTCGGCGCCTTTTTCGTACACCGTCACGGTGTAGAAATTATTGATCTCGATATAGCTCTCGGGCCGGATGGGGTGGGCCATGGGGCCGGCATCCTCGGCAAACTGATGGGTGCGCAGGGTACGCACGGCATCAATGCGGCAGACTTCGGCGCTACCCATGTCGGCCGAAAACTCCTGGTCGCGGAAGACGGTGAGGCCTTCCTTCAGCGACAGCTGGAACCAGTCGCGGCAGGTGACGCGGTTACCGGTCCAGTTGTGGAAGTACTCATGGGCAATCACGGCTTCAATGCCATCGAAATCCACATCGGTGGCGGTGTCGGCGCGGGCCAGCACATACTTGGTATTGAAGATGTTGAGGCCCTTGTTCTCCATGGCGCCCATATTGAAGTCGCCGACGGCGACGATCATATAGGTGTCGAGATCGTATTCCAGGCCATAGCGCTGCTCGTCCCACTGCATGGATTTCTTGACCGAACTCATGGCGTGCGCGCACTTGTCGAGGTCGGCAGGCTCAACCCAGATTTCCAGCGCCACTTCGCGGCCCGAGGTGGTGGTGTAGCGATCTGCCAGCAGCGACAGCTTGCCGGCGACCAGGGCGAACAGATAGGCCGGTTTCTTGAACGGGTCTACCCACTTCACCCAGTGGCGATTGCGGTCCAGCGTGCCTTCGCCCACCTTGTTGCCGTTGGACAACAGCACCGGCCACTTCTGCTTGTCGGCCACGATGGTGGTGCTGAAGCGCGCCATCACATCGGGGCGATCCAGGTAGTAGGTGATCTTGCGGAAGCCCTCGGCCTCGCATTGGCTATAGAAATTGGCGCCCGAGCGATACAGGCCATTGAGGCTGGTATTGGTCTCGGGGTGAATGACGGTCACGATCTCGAGGATGGCATTGTCCGGCATGGCGGCAATCGACAGCGATTCGGCATCCAGCTCATAGCGGTTGCTGTCCAGCAGCTCACCATCGAGCTTGACCGATTCCAGCTCCAGCTCGCGGCCATCGAGCTGGAGTGCAGCGCGGGCATCGGGGTGGGCCGGGTTACGGTGCAGCACCAGGCGCGAGGTTACACGGGTATGGTCCTCTTCCAGATCAAAGGTCAGGTCGACCTTGTCGATCAGGAAGCTGGGCGGGGTGTAATCCTTCAGTTGGATGGGCTGGGGAGTCGTTGCGTCGAGTTTGGCCATGGTGGTCTCAGGCTGCGGCATGGCGGCAGGATCACTGCCGCCATGCCAGGGGAAATAACGTAAACGCTCGATTATAAACCCGACCGGGCTTTCTGTTCTTGCACAGTATTTCCATCGCTAGGCGAGTGGGGGAAACCCTTGCCGCAGCGGGGTGACGGAAACCGGCCCTTATTTATATGCAGGTCGTGCGATATGAATAGATGTAAACGTTCGTTATTCGCATAAGGCTGTCCTGTTATTCTGCAATGCTCCGCATAGGTGGCTTCCCGACATGTATATCTACGACGACTACGATCAGCAGATTGTTGACCAGCGTGTTGATCAGTTTCGCGATCAGACCCGACGCTTCCTGGCCGGCGAGCTGACAGGCGAGGAGTTCCGTCCCCTGCGCCTTCAGAACGGGCTCTATATACAGCGCCATGCGCCCATGCTGCGGGTGGCCGTGCCCTATGGTCATCTGCGCAGCGACCAGGTGCGCGCGCTGGCAGAGATCGCCCGTAAGTACGATCGCGGCTACGGCCATTTCACCACCCGGCAGAATATCCAGTACAACTGGCCCAAGCTGGAAGACGTGCCCGATATCCTGGCTGACCTCGCCAAGGTACAGATGCATGCCGTGCAGACCTCGGGCAATTGTGTACGCAATACCACGACAGACCAGTTTGCCGGCGTGGCGCACGACGAGATCATCGATCCGCGCCCATGGTGCGAGCTGATAAGACAGTGGTCCACTTTCCATCCCGAGTTCGCCCACCTGCCGCGCAAGTTCAAGATTGCAGTATGTGGCTCGGTTGAGGACAGGGCGGCGACCTGGGTGCACGACATAGGTGTGCATGTGGTGCGCAACGCAGCGGGTGAGGTCGGTTTCAAGGTGATTGTGGGCGGTGGCCTGGGCCGCACCCCCATGGTGGGCGCCGTGATACGGGAGTTCCTGCCCAGCCTGCATCTGTTGAGCTATCTGGATGCCGTGCTGCGGGTCTACAACCGCTATGGCCGCCGCGACAACAAGTACAAGGCCCGTATCAAGATACTGGTCAAGGCCATGACGCCCGAGGCATTTGCCGCCAAGGTGGAAGCCGAGTGGAGCCATCTGAAGGATGGCCCCATGACCCTGACCCAGGCCGAGATAGACCGGGTGGCTGCCTTTTTCACCACGCCGGCCTACCAGGCACTGCCGGCCGAGGACGAAGGCTTTGCCCGCCTGCGTAGCGAGAACAAGGCCTTTGCCCGTTGGGTGGAGCGGAATGTATTCAAACACAAGCAGCCTGGCTATGCGGCGGTGACGCTATCGCTCAAGGCCACCGGTGTGGCGCCGGGCGATGCGACCGATGCGCAGCTGGATGGCGTGGCAGAGCTGGCAGACCGCTATTCGTTTGGCGAGATACGGGTAAGCCACGAGCAGAACCTGATACTGGCCGATGTGCAGCAGGCCGACCTGCCGGCCGTGTGGGAAGCCGCCAAGCAACTGGGCTTCGCCACCCCCAATATCGGCTTGATCACCGATATCGTCTGCTGCCCCGGTGGCGATTTCTGCGATCTGGCCAATGCCAAGTCCATACCCATCGCAGAGGGCATACAGCAGGTATTTGCCGACCAGGATTACCTGTTCGACCTGGGCGAAATCGATCTGAATATCTCGGGCTGCATGAATTCCTGCGGACACCACCATGTGGGCCATATCGGCATCCTGGGCGTGGATAAGAGCGGCTCGGAGTGGTACCAGGTGTCGCTGGGAGGCCGTCAGGGTCACGATGCCAGCCTGGGCAAGGTGATTGGTCCCAGCTTCGCCCAGGACGATGTACCGGGTGTGGTCAGGCAGATCATCGAGGTCTTTGTGGAGCACCGCCAAGGCGATGAGCGCTTCCTTGACGTGTTTGACCGGGTGGGCATGGAACCCTTCAAGTCCCGCATCTACCAGAAGGAGCGTGCCCATGGGTAAGCACCCGCACATCATCAAGCTCGATCGCAGCAACGGCCAGCGCGAGATCGTCGCCAACCACTGGCTGCGCGTGGCCGAGGGCTGTGACGACACCATCCCGGCGCATACCCTGCTGCCTTTGAAGGAATGGCTGGAGCGGCGTGACGAGTTGCTGGGGCGTGCCGATGTGGGCATCTGGTTTGGGCCGGATGACGAACCCGAGGCACTGGGGCAGGACGCAGCCCGGCTCAGCATCATTGCCGTGGACTTCCCTGCCTTTACCGATGGCCGTGGCTTCTCCATAGGCCGTTTGCTGCGCGAGCGTTATGGCTTTGCCGGTGAGCTGCGGGCGGTGGGCGATGTGTTCAAGGATACCCTGCTGTATCTCAGGCGCTGCGGCTTCGATGCCTTCGAGATACGTGCCGACAAGGATGTGGAAGAAGCTGCCAAGGGGCTCGATGACTTCAGCGAGTTCTATCAGGGCGCGGCCGACCAGCCCTTGCCCCTGTTCCGGCGCCGGGGAGGCTGAACCATGGCGGGCAAGGTCCATCTGATCGGCGCCGGGCCGGGCGCGGCTGACCTGATCACCGTGCGGGGCATGCGCTTGCTGCAGCAGGCCGATGCCGTGCTGTATGACGCCCTGGTGCAGCCGGAGATGCTGGACTACTGCCCGCAGGCCGTGCTGATACCGGTGGGAAAACGTTGCAACAAGACCTCCACCGCCCAGCGTTTCATCAACAAGATGCTGCTGGATGCCGCCCACAAGTACCAGCGCGTGGTGCGGCTCAAGGGCGGCGACCCCATGCTGTTTGGCCGCGCCCAGGAAGAGCTGCAGGCGCTGGCGCAAGCGGGCATCGCTTGCGAGGTCGTACCGGGCATTACCGCTGCCCTGGCGGCGTCGGCCGATGCAGGCGTCTCGCTGACCAGCCGTGGCCAGGCCCGTAATGTGCTGTTTGCCACTGCGCGGGTAGGCGAGGGCGAGGCGGGCAGCGATTGGGTCAGGCCGGTGATGGCAGCGGATACCACGGTGCTGTATATGGGGGTGAAGCAGGCGGCCGAGATAGCTGCCGCCTTGCTGGCTGGCGGCATGCGGCCCGACACCCCACTCTTGATTGTGGAAAATGCCTCCCTGCCCAATGCCCGCGAATGGGCCATGAGCCTGGCCGAACTGCCACAGGCAGCTGGCTGGGAACTGGCCGGGCCGGCTATCTTGCTGGTAGGTGAGGTCTACCGCGCCAAGCAAGCCCTGGCAGATGGGCTACCGCTGCAAGGCCTGGGTTAATTGCGGGCGCCTGCCTAGCTGTTCCGCTGGCGGGCGAGAAACCGCTGTACCTGCAGGCTGGCGACTTCGGGTGTCATGGCATAGTGCTGCCGCAAAAGCCCAGTTAACCGGCTTTCGCTGCCCTCCGAGTCCAGTAGCTGTGCCTCGCTCAAGCGGGGCCATACCTGTTTGGCAGCCGCCACCTGCTGGCGCCACTGCATTTGCGCGTCAGCCATCAGTTTAGGCTTGGTCAATGCCGCTACGGTCTGGGCATGGCTGGTGCTTCTGGGGGTATTGCCAGATTGCGCATAGCTGCTATTGCCTATCTGCGATTTGGACTTGTTCATGCTGCGCTCCCCCGCCCACTCCGCCTCTCGCGGGTTGCGAGCGTCAGGATGGCGATATCAGGCACACAATGGTCGCACGGGATCGCGCCGTCAGTGCGCTGCCGCACTTAGTCGTTAGCCCGCCATTGCGCCTAAACACAGCATTGTGCTGTACCGCACAGACGGTGTGGCTCGCCAAGTTGATGCTGACTGTTCAAGACTTCAAGGAGAAGATCATGAGCATAGGCACAATATTACTGATTATCGTGATCTTGATGCTGTTTGGGGCGATACCTAGTTGGCCTCATAGCAGGGGTTGGGGTTATGGGCCCAGTGGTGGTTTGGCGCTGGTAGTTATCATCCTGCTGGTCCTGGTGCTTACGGGCCGTTTATAGATTGCAGCCACAAGCCACACCCCCGTCCTCGCAAGCCAGATAGGGCTTGTTGCTGGACATGGATAGGCCAGCTTGCCCAACACGCCGGGAGGCACACCAATGACTGCTGCCGATAGCCCCCACCTGCTATTGCTACCAGGGCTGCTCAACGACGCCAGGCTGTGGCAGCATCAAACTGCCGTGCTGGGCAATATGGCTCATGTGGCGATAGCCGATCTCACTGGTGCCGATTCCATCGCTGCGCTAGCTACCACCGTACTTGCGCAAGCCCCTGCCGAGCGCTTTGCGCTGGCGGGTTTGTCCATGGGGGGCTATGTGGCCCTGGAGATCATGCGGCAAGCACCAGAGCGTGTACTGGCTCTGGCTTTGCTTGATACCAGTGCGAGGCCTGATAGTGCGCAGGCCACAGAAAACCGGCTGGGCTTGATGGAGTTGGCTGAGAAGGATTTCCCTGCCGTATTGGCGACCTTGTTGCCGAGGCTTTTGCACCCCAGCCAATTGCACGATGCCGCCCTGGTGGGCACGGTCAACGATATGGCTACCGATCTGGGCAAGCAGGTATTCATTCGGCAGCAGACCGCCATCCTGGGCCGGCCAGATAGCCGGCCTACGCTCGGTGCGATTCGTTGTCCTACCTTGGTGCTGTGCGGCAAGGACGATGTCATCACCCCGCTTGAAGTGCATGAAGAGCTGGTTGCCGGCATTGCTGGCGCCAAGCTGGTGGTGATCGAGACCTGTGGCCATCTCTCCACCTTGTGTCAACCACAGCAGGTGGCCGAGGCCTTGGAGGTCTGGCTATTTGATATCAAGCCCTGACATGCAGTACGACTACCGTGGGCCCCTAGAGCCTGTTCAAAGTCTTTTCGCCGCGTCGCGGACCGCTGGGCTCGCAACCTTGCCGGATGAAGGGCAAGGCGCAAGCCGCGCAGCGGTACGGGTACCGTCAGCGGCTTGTAAAGCTGCCATTCGCCGGCAAGGCTGCGAACCCGTAGGGCTGAGCTGGAAAACGGCCATTCACTGCGTTGTGGCGCTTGGCAATAACTTGTTATTGCCTGCGCACCACGCCTTGTGCCTGGCTATTTTCCAGATCAGCCCAGCGGGCCGGCGCGAGGCGAAAAGACTTTGAACAGGCTCTTATCCAGCAAAGGGTCTTGTTCCTGGTTGAGCCTGTCAGATAGATCCTGCAGTTTTTTCCGCTGCTCACGCCTGTGCATTTTCTGTATGCGATATTGTTCCAGGCTGCCCACCGGGGTAATCATCAGCGCATGTAGCGAATTGGTGGCGGGTATGGGAGGGTAGAACGTCTTCTTGGACATGGGACTCCTGTCTGCATGGGGCATCTGCCCAATGAGAGGCGTGCCCCATTCAATCCGCCTGCCAGCCCTCAGGCTTGGCGCTACGGGCAAATCCCCCCGTAGCGATGCTGGCTAGGTCTGCAGCGGACAGTACATAAGCACGGCAAGGTCGCACCACACCGTCTGTTGTGCTTTGCTTGTGGCGCTATTGGCTAGCGCGGGCAATGCCGTGGTAAATCATCAGTAGCAGGCTTGCACCCACTACGGCTACCAGAATGCTGTAGAGATTGAGGCCAGTAATGCCGCTCAGACCAAACGCCGTGAACAGCGATCCGCCGATAATGGCGCCCAGCATGCCCAATACGATGTCTAACACCAGGCCTTGACCTGAACGGTTGAGTATCTTGCTGGCCGTCAAGCCGGCAATCAGGCCCAGCAATAGCCATGCGAAGAAGGACATGATGAACTCCCACAAAGTTGGTGGCTGGGTCCGACGGTACGCTCCAAGGCGGCAGACCCAGCCGATACGCCGCGACCGTTATCGCTATTGCATAGGTGGGGTGTAGTCCTTGTTCTTGTCTTCAAAACCCTTGATCTGCCGTTCGGCATCGTCCTTGCTGACGCCGTAGGTCTCCTGGATCTTGCCTGCCAACTCGGTGCGCTTGCCAGCAATGACGTCCAGGTGATCGTCGGTGAGCTTGCCCCACTGCGCCTTGACCTTGCCTTTGAACTGCTTCCAGTTGCCTTCAACAATATCCCAGTTCATGTCCTTGCTCCTCTGCATGCAGCTTCTGCCTGGCGTTCGGCGACATTGCCGATTCGGCACCTGGCGTGCCACCACCGGTGGGTGGCGGCAGGGCCAGAGGGCAGATAGCTTGTTCAGGCTAGTGCTAAAGCAGGGCAAGGTCGGTGCGCTAGAGTACATAAGCAGCAGGTATCGAGATATGCGCCTTGGTTCGGCAGCATACGGTAGGCCTATCGAAACGAACGTATAAATGGTTAGGTCGCCTTGTCGTGACAGGCAGCACAAGACGACTATCCATGACCCATGGTGTGTCCAAACACGTGGGCCTTGTAGGGAGCCTCCAGAAGCCCCCGCGTGCGTCACAATACGGCGCTGCGCGCTTGGAACAGCCGTTTCTGGAAGTGCCCTTGGTCGCGGTTTGCTACGAAGGTAAGCAACATCATGGGCTTTGCTGAATGGACGCTGCTGATCGGGGGGCTGTTGGTCACCATGGTGCTGACCAGTACCCTGTTGGGGCGTCTGCCGCTTAGCAGCGCCATGATCTATCTGGCCCTGGGCTATTTACTGGGGCCGGCTGGTATGAACGTGCTGCGGCCCGATCCTTTTGTGCATGCCGCCTTGCTGGAGCGCATTACAGAGGTTGCCCTGCTGATATCGCTGTTTGCCGTGGGCCTGCAATTGGGCGTGCCACTGCGAGACAGCCGATGGCGCTTGCCGCTACGACTGGCATTCATTTCCATGGCAGCCATGGTGGCCATGATCACCTTGTTGGGTGTCTGGTTGCTGGATCTGCCGCTGGGTGCAGCCGTACTGCTGGGCGCCATTCTGGCGCCGACTGACCCGGTACTGGCCTCTGACGTCCAGTCCGATCCCGGCACTCATCCGGATCGGCTGGGTTTCAGCTTGGCAGGCGAGGGTGGGCTCAATGACGGTGCCGCCTTTCCGTTTGTCATGTTGGGCCTGGGCTTGCTGGGCCTGCATGAGCTGGGTCCTGGCTGGCTACGGTGGTGGGGGGTGGATCTATTGTGGGCGACCTTGGGTGGTATGCTGATTGGTGGCGTGCTGGGTATGGCAACCGGACGTCTGGTGGTTTACCTCCGTAGCCGTCATGGTGAGGCGGTGGGGCTGGATGTTTTTCTGGGTCTGGGCCTGGTATGCCTGGCCTATGGCATCGCCCAACTCAGCCTGGCGTCAGGCTTCCTGGCGGTGTTTGGCGCAGGACTGGCCTTGCAGCGGGTGCAGGAGCAGCCTCAGCCCTACACCCACCCTCTCAAGCCTACCGACGACCCGGAGGGGCGCTCCTATGATGAACTCGCGACGCATTCACACCATGCCAGTGCCACCATGCGCGACTCGGTACGTGGCTTCAACGGACAGCTGGAGAAGTTGGCGGAGCTGGCTCTTGTGCTGACGGTTGGCGCCATGCTGGCTTATGCCCACCCGCTGCCGGCTGTCTGGTGGTTTGTTCCCTTGCTTCTGCTGGTGTTGCGGCCACTCTCGGTGTGGGTTGTCACAACCGGCGAACGACTGACACAGCCGCAGCGCGCCATGATCGGCTGGTTTGGCATACGTGGCATAGGCTCCATGTTCTATTTGCTGCTGGTCTTGAGCCGGGGCGTGGAGGGCGTGCCTGCCGATATCCTGGTGTCACTGACCCTCTGGACGGTAGCGACATCCATTGTGGTGCATGGCTTGACTGCACAGCCCCTGATGCAACGCTATGTCAACTGGCGGCAACGGCGGTTGGCGGAGTTGAATCAGTCCTCATTGCCTGATTGATGCCGCTGCCGCTAACTAGCACAAATACCTTTACGGGCAGGCGGCTGGGCGAATTGCAATCTGACATAGAGCCTGTTCAAGGTCTTTCGCTGGCAAGGCTGCTCACCCGCAGGGCTGAGCTGGAAAACGGCCATTCACTGCGGAATGGGCTTTAAGATCGCTAGCGTACATACATTCCCCTGCAATAGGCCCAATGTTTGAGTGCTTTCACTATCCCGACACCCGCAATATCGCAGGGCGCGGGACACTCATCAGAGGCTACATCATGCAAAAACCCACCCTACCGAATACCGGCAATGGCTCCAGCAAGGGCGCCCTTCCGCCCCATACGGGCGCATCCAACAAGAATGAGCCCTTGATCAATCAGCCCCCACAGACCTTGCGCGAAAAGAACAGTGATCGGGAAACCGAAAAGCAGGCGGATGCGCCTGATGCGCCGCTGACCAAAGATGCGCAGCCTGCCACCAAGGTTTTTTCCAATACGCCACCTCCCTTGAACAAGGACGACGAGGACGGTGACCCGGTAGGCCAGCCACTACAAGCTGCCGAAACGGGTAGCGACAAGTTCAAGGGGAAGTGGCAGCAATTTGTAGGTCAGGCCCACACTGCCTGGGGCAAGTTGACCGAGGACGAGTTGCTGAAGTCCGGCGGCCAGGAACAAAAGCTCTCCGCACTAGTGCAAGAGCGATATGCCATACCCCGCGGCGAGGCTGACAAGCAGGTGAAGACCTTTATCGACAAGTGCAATTGCTGAGCATGCCGGCTGCCCTTGCCCGGTCAGATCGGGCTGGGGCAGCCATCATCCAGGGAGTCTGCAAGCATCCGTGCATGCATCGGCGAAACAAGCATCGATAGACAGAGCTTGGGATTTTTCCACGGATTCCCTATCGCCCGCAGGAGGCAGCCTTTGACTGCGCTCTCCTGGCTCTATGCCCATAAAATGGAGAAGCATCATGTACAAGCTCAAACCCAAGAACCTGCTCCTGTCGTGCGTCCTGTTGGCGACAGGTGGCATCGTTTCGGCAGATACCGTTGCGCAGAACGTGATCGACGCCCGCCAGGAAACCCAGATATGGACTACCTATGCGCTGAGCCCCTATTTGCGCGCCCATGATCTCAAGGTGGCGGTGCAGGCTGGCAAGGCGACCCTGACCGGCAAGGTGGCAGACGATGTCAACAAGGATCTGGCGCAGGAGATCGCCCTGGGTGTCACCGGTATCAAGGAAGTGGATAACCAGATCGTGGTGCTGAGCGAGTATGTCGCCCCTGCCTCGCCCGCCGACCGCAGTTATGGGGACCGTATCGATGATGCCACCATTTCGACCACCATCAAATCCAAGCTGGCCTGGAGCAAGCACACCAGCGGGGTGGCGACCGAAGTCGATAGCACGCGGGGCAAGGTCACCTTGAAGGGTACGACCGACAGTGCCGCCGCCAAGGAGTTGGCAGGACGACTTGCCATGAATACCCGCGGCGTGGTCTCGGTCAACAATCAGCTGGCGGTGACACCCGGCAAGCCTGGCATGGTCGATGCCACACAGTCTGCCATGGCCGGAGCAGGTCGGGATGTGGCAGATAGCTGGATCACCACCAAGGTGAAATCGACTTTGCTTTACTCCAGCAATGTGACGGGGTCCGATATCAAGGTCAGTACCAAGGGCGGCAACGTCACGCTCAGCGGCAAACTGGCCAGTGGTGCCGAGCGTGCGCTGGCCATAGAGCTGGCCAAAAACGTCCGTGGCGTAAGACAGGTGAACTCCAAGGCTCTCACTTTCTAGCAGCACCCCTGACGAAACCCCGCTAGCGATGATCCGCTAACGGGGTTTTCTGTTCGGTAGCGAACTGATTGGGATGGTAATAGTGCTTATAACGTCGTTATCTGACAGTGAGGCAGGCCTTCCTATCTGCCAGATGGCGTGCGCATTGTGACACTGGGGTGCGCACTTTCACTCATTGCAAGTGATGGCGAGCGAGAACAATCATGGATGAAGTGCAATCAGCTTTACCTCCGGGTATCGATGTGGAGGCTATCAGGGCTGCCGCCAGGCAGTTCTACGATGGGGCAGTAACGGTAGGCTACCAGGCAGACCGGGAGGCTGTTGTCGCCATGCTGAATGGAGCGCTGGCGACCGAGCTGGTCTGTATCTTGCGCTACAAGCGCCATTACTACACGGCGAACGGACTGCAGAATGGGCCTATCAAGGCCGAATTCCTGCAACATGCGCAGGAGGAGCAAGGTCATGCCGACCTGCTGGCGGAGCGTATCGTGCAACTGAATGGGGAGCCCGACTTCAATCCCGCCACGCTGATGGCGCGCAGCCATGCGGAATATGATGATTCGGCCAGCATAGAGGACATGATCAAGGCCAATCTGATCGCCGAGCGGGTGGCGATTGAATCGTATCGCCAGATGATAGAAACCCTGGGCGACGCCGATCCGACGACGCGCCATATGCTGGTCGGCATCATGGCGGTGGAAGAGCAGCACGCAGAAGATATGCGAGATCTCTTGTCCTAATACGCAACGACGATGGTTGGGTGGCCTGCGTTAGGCCTCTGTGTCCAGCAGCCCACCCAGTAGCCCGTTCTCCACGCCCGGCGTAGGGGCGGTATGGCCTGCCCGTGCTGGGGGGGATGAAGGCGCTGACGCTATGTCCGCCTGACCGAACAACCTGTCCAGCAAGCGGGCAGAAGTCACCTTGCGCTGGGTTTCCATGTTCCATACGCGGTTACGCAGACTGTCACCCCAGTCGTAGACCGCGCGCACCTTTTCTGTTGTGGCAGTGCGTTCCACTGGCCGTACCAAGTCTATCGGCATGACTTCCTCCCGCCCCTACCCAGGCCGCCGGATGCGGCTTGGCCCGCGATGTTCTGCAGCTTGTCCCCATATTGGATGCCTCTTCTTGCCATGGCGATGTGCGCGAGCGTACAGACCAGCACTTTCCTGCCGCGCACCCTGCTGGCAGCCGTATCTCATGACCTTGGTGGCTTTCTTACTCAGTCAAGGTCAGCCATCACTACGACACGAGGTCAACATGAACCACATCAAAAGCATTGCGTTAGCCGTTTCCTTGCTGGGCTGCTCCGCCGCCAGCATGGCCTTGGCCCAAGACAGCCGTTACGGCTCGGCGCCGGGCAGCTACAACTACTACAACGCCTCTTGGTATGTCGCACCCAGCGTCATCAGCATGGACCCGGATAGCCGCTTTGGTACCGGGCACCGTGGCACGGGCGGTGCTTTGCGTCTGGGAAAACCGGTATCGCCAGACTGGGATATCCAGTTCGGGCCTGCAGCCGCCAGAGTCCATGATGGCGGCCAACGCTACCGGCAGGTCACCGTGGGTATCGATGCGCTCTATGTCATGTCACGCGAGGACTTTCGGCCCTTCCTGCTGCTGGGGCTGGGTGCCGAATACGACAAAGCTGGCATGCATGGGGCAGAAGCGCAGCGCACCTCGCCCTATATCAATGCTGGCCTGGGGTTTCAATATGGCTTTGATAACCAATGGGGTATGCAGGCCGATGTGCGCCGCGCACGTAGTTATCTCGGTGGCAATGATTTCAGCTTTGACCGTGCCAGTACCACCGTACTGTCATTGGGCCTGACCTACGCCTTTGACAAACCCCGCACGCCCGCACCCGTTGCTCGTATGGTGGCACCGCCCGAACCCGTGATGATGCCGGCCCGTGTGGCGTTTGCCACTGCGCCCGAAGCACCGACGCCCCAGTTCGAGCGCTACAGCTTGTCATCCACCGAACTGTTTGAGTTTGACAGTGCCGAGCTGGGGGTGTTGCAGCCCAAGCTGGATGAGATTGCCAATGCCTTAAGCCATAACCAGCAGATAGGCGAAATCGTCATTACCGGACACACCGATCGCCTGGGTACGGCGTTTTACAACCAAGCCTTGTCGCAACGGCGAGCCGAGGCAGTCAAGGCCTATCTGGTCAATAGAGCAGTAGCCGCTGATCGGCTGCTGGCCGTGGGGCGCGGCGAGAGTCAGCCCGTGGTGGATTGCCGTCAGCAGGGACGTACCGAGCTGATCCACTGCCTGGAAGGCAATCGTCGTGTCGTGATCGAGCGCATCGAACTCGAGCGGCCGAGCCAATAGGCCGCTCTGCAGTAATTGGCCGTGCATGGCTGGGACAGGTAGGCCGCGCCAGTCATACAGAAAGCATATGCGCGCTAGCGCACTGACCGGGGGGCGCGGAATCATTATTGTTCCAATGCCCCTTACTACACCCGCCCATTCCGGGGTCGCGGGATTCACAATGGAGGTAACAATGAACAAGCCCAGCGTACAGAGCACAAGCAACGGCAGCAACAAGACTGCAGGACCTGCCCCGAAAATCAGTAGCCAGCAGAGCGCTTTGATGTCTCCACGACGTGAAGCCGAGTCGGGGCATGCCCCCGCTACCCGCGATCACCATGCCACAACCAAGGTCGAACATAGGGATGGCTCCAAGGCTGAGTCCAAGGCTGAGTCCAAGGCTGAGTCCAAAAGTGCTGCACGCAAACCTGAGGGCCTGACCATGCCCTTGCTACCCATTGTGAGTGCAGATTTGCCGCTGAGCTTCTTCGCGGCGTATGCCAAGGCGGGGGGGGAAGCCATACAGCGCTACCAGGCCATGTTCGAGCGCAGTACGCAGCGCTACTACAGTGCTATCAATGCTTATCTCGAGGCATATCGAGGTGATTTGTCGGCGCCGACCGATGAGTACGAACTCAGCCGGGCCGACACGACCGACCGTGCGAGTCATCCCATTGAACGTTCACCCGTGCATGGTTCGCATCACCCGGCTCCTAGCGTTGGCAAGCAAGAGGCCAAAGGCGCGAGCGACCGGGCTTGAGGCAGAAACAATCAGTGTGATAGCTGCTGTGGCTGAGGCGCGCTCGATCCGTTCTTAAAGGGCGGCGAGCGCTTCCTTCATGGCGTTTTTGATAATTGCTTTATGGCCCAACCTGATGTCGCTAGCCTGATCACCGCCATCAGCGCGAGGAGTACGGGATGGAAAAGGGTAAACAGACTGATGGTGATGCCAAGCGAGATGATCTGGAGTTGTTTGGCCAGCAAAGCGCCGGTCAGTACCTCACCACTGATCAGGGGCTGCGCATCAACGACGACCAGAATTCGCTCAAGGCCGGCGAGCGTGGTCCTAGCCTGCTGGAGGATTTCATCCTGCGGGAGAAGATCACACACTTCGATCATGAGCGTATCCCTGAGCGTGCCGTCCACGCCCGTGGTGCGGGAGCCCATGGTTACTTCCAGGTTTACGCATCGCAGGCCGAATTGACACAGGCAGGTTTCCTGCAGAATCCGGCGGAGAAGACGCCGGTGTTTGCCCGTTTCTCTACCGTTGCCGGTTCACGTGGCTCATCTGATATGGCCAGGGATGTCCGCGGCTTTGCGGTGAAGTTCTATACCAACGAAGGCATATACGACCTGGTCGGCAATAACATGCCGGTGTTTTTTATCCAGGACGCAATCAAATTCCCCGACCTGATCCATGCCGTCAAGCCGGAGCCGCATAACGAGATTCCACAGGCCGCCTCGGCGCACGATACGTTCTGGGACTTTATTTCGCTGATGCCTGAATCCCTGCACATGATCATGTGGGTGATGTCGGATCGCGCCATGCCTCGCAGCCTGCGCATGATGGAGGGCTTTGGTGTTCATACCTTTCGTTTTATCAATGCGCAGGGCAAGTCGCGGTTTGTGAAGTTTCATTGGAAGCCACTCCTGGGCGTGCATACGGTTGCCTGGAACGAAGCCATGCTGATATCCGGGCAAGACCCGGATTTTCAGCGGCGTGATCTATGGGAGGCCATAGAGATCGGTGACTTCCCGGAGTGGGAGCTGGGTGTGCAGATAGTCGAGGATGAAGATGAGCATAAGTTCGACTTTGATCTGCTCGACCCCACCAAGCTGATTCCGGAAGAACTGGTCCCTGTACTGCGCATCGGCAAGATGGTGTTGAATCGCAATCCGGACAATTACTTTGCCGAGACCGAGCAGGTGGCTTTTCACCCAGGCCACCTGGTGCCTGGCATAGACTTTACCGATGACCCCCTGCTGCAGGGGCGTTTGTTTTCTTATACCGATACCCAGCTGAGTCGACTTGGGGGGCCCAATTTCCACGAGATACCCATTAATCGCACCGTGGCGGACATGCATAACAACCAGCGCGATGGGCATATGCGCCAAGCCATCGATAAAGGTGGCGTGGCCTATTCGCCCAATACGCTGGGTGGCGGCTGCCCTATGCAGGCCGGAATCAAGATGGGTGGTTTTGTCAGTTATGGCGAAACCACCCAGGCCTACAAGACCCGTGGAAAAGGCCAGAAATTCTTCGATCATTTCAGCCAGGCTGCGATGTTCTTCCACAGCCAGTCTGATTGGGAGCAGGCGCATATCGTGAGTGCTTTCCAATTCGAACTGGGCAAGCTCCAGACAGCGGCTGTACGCGAACGCATGCTGGGTATGCTGGCGCACGTCGATGGCACACTGGCGGCCCGCGTGGCCACTGGGCTGGGTATTGCCGTACCCGAGTCCGTGGCGCCCCCGCTAAATCATGCGGTGCCGGCCGATGCCCGAACCGAAGCCTACGAACCCAGGCCCATCAGTCTGCATGTGGGTAGCTCTGCTGCCTTGAGCATGGCCAACAAGGCGGTCGAAGGCATCAGAAGCCGCAAGGTCGCCATACTGGCTGCCGACGGGGTGGATGAGGTGGCCCTGCTTGCCATGTTCAATGCACTCTTCGCCGCTGGTGCACATGGCCGGGTCGTCGCCCCGAGAGGCGGGGTGCTGACAGGTGTGGGTGGGACAGAAATACAGGTCGATCATAGCTTGCTGACGACCAGCTCCGTTCTGTTCGATGCCATCTATGTGCCTGGCGGAGCGGGCAGCGTTGCCACGCTCAAGCGCGAGGGTGCCGCCTTGCAGTTCATCGATGAGGCCTACAGGCACTGTAAGACCATTGCGGCCACGTGCGAGGGCTGTGAGCTGGTCGATGCTGCCTATGCAAGGAGCGCACAGGAAGGGGTGGCCGACTCCTCGGCAGGAATCATCCTGGGGAGGCATGCAGCGACCAGCACGGTGGCGGCAGATTTCATCGCCGCCGTGGCACTGCACCGACATTGGCGTAGGGAGATGAAGGCGGTGGTGGTGTAGCGCTTGCGCGTCAGCTGGATAGGGCGCTTGGTCAGCCTGACGCAGGCTAGGTTGGGGAGCGTACAGACCAGGGGGCGCCCCTCTGCCATGGTGTATTGACCGCATTTAACTTTCCAACACGCGCTGGCGCGTGTGTTGAATGCGACGAGGAGTTACACCATGGATAAACACTTCAGGCTGCCCCACAGCCACCGTGACATAGCCGGCAATCTGGTTCCCCCTTTGTTTGGCGGATTCGCCTTGCCTTTGGGCATTCGGCTGGCCGCCTTGTTGCTTATCGTTGTGGCGCTGTCCCTGCTTGCGGTGTCAGTCGTATAAGCCGCTAGGCAATGCATCTTCCTCCTATTTGCCTGCAAACGGGCTCGACCGATGCAGTGTCAAGGTCGCCAGGCTGATTTTTCCGACCATCTTGCCACTGTTGTGCTTGACACCCCCAGCCAAAGGCCTACATTAACCATCCATATGGATGGTGTGGGGATGGTTTTATGAAGGACATGCGGCTTAAGGCTGGTGAAACAGAGAAGATCACCATCAATCTGGGCGTGGTTGACCTGGGGCAGATAGACCTGTTGGTGCAGGAGGGGTTTTACTCCAACCGCACCGACTTCATGCGTACGGCGGTACGCAACCTATTGAGCAGCCATGGTGAAGTTGTTAAGCAGGCCGTGGCCCGCCATACCCTGACCCTGGGTTTACAGCATTTCACCCGACAGGCGTTGGAGGCCGTGAGGGCACGCGGTGAGCAGCTTCAGATCCAGGTAGTAGGGCTGGCGAGCATTGATGACGATGTCTCGGTGGAGCTCGCCCTCGCCACCATAGAGTCGATTTACGTATTGGGGGTTTTGCAGGCCAGTCCGGCTATCAGAGCGGCCTTGGCTGAACGGATACATTGATTACAGCTGCCCCAGCCTTTGCTGCAGCGGCTGCCTGAAGGGGCAAGAAATGAGTAAACGCGTGCAAGGCCTATTCCCGGAAGTAAGTCGTTTGACGGCTATGGGTCGCTTGATGGATGCAACAGCCTTGATACAGCAGACACTGGGTGGGGGGCTGACCACACCTGCTGGCGTGGTGCCGCCGTTTGAACAGGCTCGGGTCATTGAGGGCTGCTTTGAGCGCGTTGACCCCCCTAAACCGCGTGCCGCACAGCGCACGGCGGGGCCAGTCAGCGAGTCGGCATCATCTACCACCACGCCGGGGCATGACGATCTGCGCTTTATCGATGGTAGTTTCAGTTGCATGGCGGGTACCCGCAGCTACAAGCTCTATATACCCAGTGGTCACCACCAGCAGATGCTGCCCATGATAGTCATGCTGCATGGCTGCACCCAATCTCCCGATGATTTTGCTGCGGGCACAAGGATGAATGCCATTGCCGAGTCCATGCCCTGCATCGTGCTGTATCCGGCACAGTCATCGCAGGCCAACCACACCCGCTGTTGGAACTGGTTCAAGCATGCCGATCAGCAGCGCGATCAGGGTGAACCTGCCATCATCGCCGGCATGACGCGCGAAGTCATACAGCGCTACCCCGTCGATACCCGCCGCGTCTATGTGGCAGGGCTCTCGGCGGGAGGCGCCATGGCCATGGTGATGGGGGCAACCTATCCCGATCTGTATGCAGCGGTGGGCGTGCATTCGGGCATACCTTATGGGATGGCCACCGATCTGCCATCGGCATTGGCTGCCATGCAACGCGGCCCTGGATCAACGGGGTCTGCCAGCGTCAGGCGTCCTGCGCACAGCACGCTGCCCATGATCGTCTTTCATGGCGATAGGGATACCACTGTCCACCCCGCCAATGGCATTCATGCCATCAAGCAAGCAAAACCGGGCGGTGCCGGCCAGGCGGGTAGTGCCGCCATCAAGGGGCGCACCAGCGAATGGCGGGGCCAGGTAAAAGGCGGCCATCGCTTTACCGTCACTACACATCATGATGAAGCTGGCACTAGCGTTGCCGAGCATTGGCTGGTGCATGGCGCAGGGCATGCTTGGTCTGGTGGGAGTGGCGCGGGCAGCTATACCGACCCGCGCGGCCCTGACGCCAGCCAAGAAATGGTGCGATTCTTTCTTGCGCATCCCGCCAGCCAGTGAGCGGTAATGATGCGCTTTACCCTAGCCAGAGCAGGTATTCAGGCCAACGCGTCATTTGGCCTGCTGTTTGCTGGTAAAGGGTTGTAGGGCCACTCTCCTGCGCGATATCAGATCGGCTGCGCACAAGGGCTGTGTGAAGTCTTGTCTATAGGTACCCAGATAGGTTTCTATGGCCTGGTAATAGCGTTGCGTACGCCTGCCCCTGGCGACCAGATAGCGCTGTAGCAATGCACCCCTTGGGATCGCACTGCAGCGTCGGTAGTTGTCCTGAAAGCCACTGTGGCGGGCGGCCCGGGTAATCAGCGCCTTGGCCGCGTCGGCGGCGGCAACGGAAACCAGGCACAAGCGGGTGTAGCCTGCGTTTGCGCCGCGTATGCTGGTATGGGTAGCAAGTCTGGTGGTGCTGGGCGCGTTGGGCTTGGTCATGATGGCCTCCTGAGTGAATCCTGTAACTCACCTTCGATGGCGGTCAGGTTTAGCTGGAACAGTAGTGAGTCCCTGGCCTGGATTCCGTACGGTAGCGCGCTTATGCAAATCAGGTAGGGTGTGCTGCTCCGCTGCTGCCAAACATGTGCGGGTAGTTTTAGTCTGTGCCGGTCTGTCATCCAGGCCGCTATCCTGCGTTAGCGGGAGTTAGCGGCCATCTTCACAAGCCTTCCTGCCGTGTCGTAAGGGCTTGGACACAACGATTCTGCCTTGGCGTAGCCTAGTAGTAGTGTTAGTTGTCAGGGAAGTGCGATGTGCGTCTTTCCGGTACCTCAGTCCAGCGGCCAAGTTGTGGATTAAATCGTTGTCCACCCCATCTCACGTCTCGTCGCCCGATACCCTCACTCCCCTATGTCCTTATGGATAGGCCATCCAAGCAATCGAGCATGGGGGTGGTCGGGCAAGTTAGTGTCATGCCAACTGCATGTGTACCCACTCTGTAGCAGCCCTTGCTTGAAGCCAGGCCAGACTGGCGCGGCAGGGTGACTAGCAAGCCGGCAATTGGGGCTTGCGATGGTATGTTCGCTATCGAACATAGTGGGTTGTGGTGGCTGGATACAATTTGGCCAGATGCCTTGCAAGGCACGTTGGCGGCTGGTCCGCCCCATTTCCGGAGCCCGTACTGTGCATGACCTTCATCCCCAAAAGAATCGCTTGTTTGCTTCGCTACCCGATACAGACGGACAACGCTGGCGCCAGCTGCTGGAGCCTGTCGAATTGCTGGCCGGGCAGATACTGCGCGGCGCCGGCGGCCATATGCACCATGTGTACTTTCCGACTACGGCCATCATCTCCTTGCTGTGCGTGATGGAAAATGGCGCCTCGACCGAGGTCGCCGTCATCGGCAACGATGGCCTGATAGGCCTGCCGCTGATGATAGGCAGCGGCACCACACCCTATAGCGCGGTGGTGCAAAGCGCGGGTAAAGGGTTTCGGATCAAGGCATGTGCCATGCAGGAGGAGTTCTTTCGGTCTCAATTCGTTGCCCAATTATTGCTGCGCTACACCCAAAGCCTGATTACCCAGCTCTGCCTGACCGCTGCCTGTAACCGGCACCATTCGGTGGACCAGCAATTGTGCCGCTGGCTGTTAGTCAACCTGGATAGGCTGGAGAGCAATGAAGTGACCATGACGCAGGAAATGATCGCCAGCATGCTGGGCGTGCGGCGTGAAGGGATTACCGAATCGGCCTTCAAGCTGCAGAAGGCTGGCTTGATACGCTATACCCGTGGCCATATCCAGGTGCTGGACCGTAAAGGGCTGGAGCAACGCAGTTGCGAGTGCTACGCCGTGGTCAAGCGCGAGCAGGACAGATTGCTGCCTATGGCCTCGGTATCTGAAGCCGACGTAGTGGCCAGTTAGCGGCGGGGCACGCTCAATCGGCTTCATGCGTGCCCTTTGGTGAACGCAACCCATTATGGCGAGGGGGTTGTAGTAAGCAGTGCCGCCATCAATCCGGCAGAGCGCTAAGGTATGGCGCCAGGATTGCCCTGGGGCCTGCTCAACCCATTCTTACCGAGCAATGACCTGAATTCCTAACAGGCGCTCAATCCGTCTGTGTGTTGTCGACCTGGCGCCTGTGGTCATTCCGCCGCTCATTGCCGTTCAGCAATTGATTCTGCCATTGCCAGTCGCCTTCGTCCTGCGCTGGTGACATACGCCGGTCTGCATCACGACGTTCCTCTGCTTGCTCTGCAGTATCTGCGCCGGCATTGCCGCCCTGATTGTATTGAGACATATCATTTCTCCTTGCTCGCAGTTTGATCAAGCCCATGTCCTGCCTGCCCGGGCCTGGTTTTCGGGCGCAAATCAGCACATTGTCGATAGAGGTACTGACAGGCCTCCTCGTTCAGTCAGGGTCGAGGTCGGCGACCGTCATGCCGATCGTGTCGATCAGTGTGGCCATCCCGTCTTGTGTCACGCCGTGACCAGTGCCCACCGTCGAACTGCCACCGGCCATCACGCCTGAACCACTGTGGCTGGTTGTAGCTGTAGCCTGGCCGCTCGCGTAACCAGCGGCCTTCAATCCAGATATGGTGACGACCATTCCAGCGCCAGTGTCCCGGCGCCCATACATGGCCGTGGCGAAATCTCGGCTCGGTCGCATGGCGCGGAGCCGGCGGTGCAATATTGATGGATATGCCGACCTGCGTAGCCGATGCCAGGGGCAAGGCGGTAGCGACGGAGGCCGCTATCGCGGTAAACCAGAGCAGTTTTCTGAACATCAGGTTCTCCTTCTATCCCTACGCAGGCTGCCTGGTAACGTGACCCGCCACTACCTGCTTGGTTGCACGTTGCAGCCAACGTGGTGCGTGGGCACCGGGCTGCCGCAGCAATGGAATGAACACCGCTACCCTAATCGTCCAAACCTCCGGTGTCCGTTCGATATCGCGCATAGCGAGGGGTAGTCGTGCCCTGGGTCGGGATACAAGTCAGGCTGGGGGCGCCAAGCACACTGCAACGTGCGCCTCATGCTTCTCCGCCTGGGACGACGCCCGCTCGCTCAGTCCCACCGATGCTGCACTCTGGCCGAGCAGCCAAAACGTCGCCCCCTTTGGCGAGCCAGCCCGTGTCCCCGGTTTGGATCGCATCATCATGGTTTGGCAGCAGGGCAGCGCCACATCATGGCAGGTGCCGCTACGCTGGTTTTTAGCGAGGGGGATCATCGTTCAAACGCTGACGCTGTACTTGTTGGCGGGTGCCCAAGAGGCAATCCCATGCATTGCTGGTTACGCCATAGCAGGCAGGCTTTGCGGCGTAATGATGCAAGGCATGCCAACGCTTGCGGCGCTTCAGCCAGGCGCTGTCGGTATGCCAGTGGTGGATGGCATGGTGGGTAATGGCATAGCCCTGGTAACCAGCCAAAATCCCCAGCGTGAGGGCACTGGCGTGCCAGTGGCCTATCAATACCAAGGCGGGGAGAAAAACCACTCCGCCGATCAGCAAGGCGCTGATGACCGTGGGGATGCAGATAAGCGCAGCGGGGCGCTGATGATGCGCCGCGTGCCAGCGACGAAACGGCTGCAATCCGTGTAGCACAAAACGGTGCAGGCCATACTCCATGGCGCTCCAGCTGGCCAGGCCTACCAGGGCGTAAATCAGCATGGTCCAATGCTCGGCCAAAGGGCTGGCGAGGAGCAGGTAGCCCGCCAAAGCCAGGACCGCCATGCCATACAGGGCAAAATCGGCTCTGTAGGCCAGCTTGCTATGTTCCAGGCTAAATAGCGCCATGTTTTTCCTTATCGCCATTTGGCAAAGCCTGCAGCGTGCGCATGGAGCCGGATGCCGCGCAGGGGGGCGAGGCATCCGGGCGACGGCTTGAGGCCTTACTCCCAGTAGGGGCGACGCTCATAGAACTTGTACACATCACGGTTCCACTTCTCATCTGCCATGGAAGGCCAGTGGTCGGCGCTGAATCCGGGTGCGGCCTTCAGCTTTTCCTTCTCCACGTCGAGTACATACTCGTTCTTGCTGATGTTGTATTTGAAGGCGCTGTAGGGCACGGCGAACAGCTTCTCGCCCATGCTGAGAAAACCGCCAAAGGCCACCACGGCGTAGGCCACCTTGCCGGTGTTGGGGTCGATGACGACTTCCTTGATATCGCCCAGATTGTCGTCGTGCGGGTTGACCACATTGGTACCGATCATGCTTGAGGCTTTGACCGGTGAATTGGAAAACGCTTGTAGCTGGCTCATCGCTATGCTCCTGTGGCGGGTTGGGGGAACAGGAAGTCAGGCAGCTAAGGTCGAATCGAGGGTTGCACCTGACCATGCCGACGCTGAGTTCCAACGGACACACTAATCCGGCTAGCGGGGTTTTTCGGTACGGCATCGAACATAGTGCGGAGATGGCCGGTATCGAGGCAAGCACAGGCAGGCAAGCGTGCTTGCTTGTCGGTCTCCGGTTGAGATGGGTGGTGCCTTGCCTTGACTGGCAGACGGCTTGTCCACTCGGGGCGGGCATACGCCATGGTGTGGATGCCTGTCATGCCGGCTGCACCCATACACTAGTGGCTGAGGGTGTCAGCTACACCACGAAGGCAGCGCTCGTTTGTCTATAACTAGCCATGGAGGGGATGCCACCATGAACTTGCAGGAAAAGTATCAGGATCAGCAACTCGAGCACATCATTGACCAGGCCATGATCTACCAATGCGCGTGCCCGGCTCAGGTAGCCCGGTTGATGCTGGCATTGCGTGAGGTGCATGGCTATGAGCAAACCTGTCTGAGTCGGGATGACGCACCCTTGCGCGAGACACATCACCTGATTGCTGAAGCCACGGCCGAAGCGCATGCACGGTTGCAGGCATGCCTGGACCGGGTGATCGCGCTGGAAGGTTGGGATGTATCGCATCTGACCATGCCTGAGGGCCTGCGCAAACTGCAGCAACAGGAGATTCAGCGCTGGCTGGCAGACCATCGGGGGAGGGGCGGTAAGCCGTAGTTCTTGCGTTAATCGCCACATCTTATGCACCCGGAACCGGGTGCCGGCTTGCGGCGCCTGCGCGTCAGAATGCGTATGGCTCCGCAGCCCGCCTTACTCTTCCTGCGGGGCGGTCAATTCGCAGAGCCATTCCTGCATGGCTGGCATGTCTTCTTCTGCCCTCAGCTTCTGCTCATAACCCTGCCAGCGCATGCGGTTGCTACCCACATCGATCAGCGTTGGGTCGTAGAGCCGCAGGGCGTGCTCGTCCGGGTCTGCGCCATTGCCGGTCCCGCCCGGCTGGAACACCAATTCGTGCACCCCCTCGCCGCTGGCGTACCGCAGGAAACCCGGGCCTATCGCTTGATGGCCCAGCTCGGTCGAAACGGCGTGGCCGTTCGGGTGCCGCAGGATGTGGATGGATGCGTTCATGCTACCCAGCCTATGCATCCACCGCATAAGCATCTGTGCGGTATCGAACATAACAATGGTGGTCGGCTGCGTATACTCGAAATCAGTTGCCGCCGTGACATGGGCGGCGCCCCGCTTTGCCTGTATACGATGGAGCACCATGTGGACTTGTTGCTAAACCCCAGGACCAACCATCTGCTCGCGGCCCTGCCCGATGCCGAATGGTTGCGCTGGTTGCCCATGCTGGAGCGTGTCGATATGCCGCTGGGCCAGGTGCTGTATGAATCTGGCAGCCAGATGAGCCATGTCTATTTTCCTCTCTCTTCCATTGTCTCGCTCCTGTATGTGATGGAGAACGGTGCCTCGGCCGAAATTGCCGTCGTGGGTTACGAAGGTTTGGTGGGGGTGTCGTTGTTCATGGGGGGCGAGACCACACCCAGCCGTGCCGTGGTGCAAAGTGCCGGGGTGGGCTATCGGCTGCGTGCGAAATCGATCAAGGATGAGTTCAACCGTTCCGGCCCGGTGCTGCACCTGTTACTGCGCTATACCCAGGCGCTGATTACCCAGATGGCGCAAACCGCCGCCTGCAATCGTCATCATTCGCTGGATCAGCAGCTATGCCGCTGGCTGTTGTTGAGCCTGGATCGGCTGCCCGCCAATGAGTTGGTCATGACGCAGGAGTTGATCGCCAATATGCTGGGTGTACGCCGCGAAGGCGTGACCGAGGCGGCGCTGAACCTGCAGAAGAGCGGCTTGATCCACTACGCCAGAGGGCATATCACCGTGGTAGACAGGCCTGGCCTGGAGAAGCGCAGCTGCGAATGCTACGCGGTGGTCAAGCGCGAGTATGACCGCTTGTTGCCCATGAAGCTGGCGGTTTGATCGTCGTTTGTTTGATCGGCACCCCTACGGTGCTCTGTCCGCTGGCAGACAGACGGCAAGGCCAGATCTGACCCAGACTCAAGTTGGGGTGCTTCCCCGATGCCTACCCGCCAGGCCAAACAGAAGACAGCAGTCAAGCACAGTTAGTCACGGCATTGCGTGGTAGGCCAACCGGCTGAACGACCCCGACAGGTAGATGGCGGACAACCGCCTTTAGGCCTGCAGCCTATCTGCCATTTGCAGACAGGCCTCACAAGGGAGAACGGCTTGTCTACCACCGAGAACCACCTGATTGCCACGCTGCCGCGCAAGGACAGGGCGCACCTGCTGGGCCTATGCGAGCCGGTGCAGCTTTTGATGTCCGAGGTATTGTGCGAGCCCGGCAAACCAACCCGCTTTGCTTACTTCCCCACCGACAGTTTTATTTCGCTGGTGGCGATGATAGATGGCAAACCCGCCCTGGAGGTGGGTATGGTGGGGTCGGAGGGTATGGTGGGAGTACAACTGGCGCTGAATGTGGCCAAGGTGCCGCTGCATGCCGTGGTGCAGGGGCCCGGTAGTGCCTTGCGCATCAAGGCAGAGGCGTTTACCCATGAGTTGGGCCGCAGCAGTGCATTGCGCCGGGCCATGCATCGCTACATCTATGTGCTACTGGCCCAGATGGCTTCCTCGGCGGCCTGCCTGCATGTGCACATGATAGGGCCTCGGCTGGCCCGGTGGCTGCTGATGAGCCAGGATCGCGCCCATGCCGATCACTTCCACATGACCCAGGAGTTTCTCGCCTACATGCTGGGGGTGCGCCGGGTCAGCATTACCCAGGCGGCCAGCGCCATGCAGGCCAGCGGTTTGATCAGCTACCGGCGTGGCGAATTGACGGTGCTGGATCGCCTAGGGCTAGAGGCAGAGGCCTGCAGCTGCTATGCCAAGGATCTGCGCGACTACGCGGCGCAGATGCATTGAGTCACGCAATCAAATCTTCGCCAATGTACGACGCCGTACAGATGCCAATGTGGGACTACGCCATATTGGGCTGACCGGCCTGTGGCATGTATCTCGTGAGATCCGGTACGAGCAAGGCGTGAGTCAGGCCTTTGGCATGCACAACCCATTGCAGGAGGCATCAATGCATACCTATTGGAGAACAGCGCTGGCGCTGGCTGTTGCGGCTATCGCGACCCAGGCAGCGGCGCAGGTGACATTCTATGAGCGAGAGGGCTTTGAGGGCCGCTCCTTTACGACAGGCAGGCAAGTCAGCAATTTCCAGCAGTATGGCTTTAACGACCGCGCCTCATCGGTGGTGGTGCTGAGCGACCGCTGGGAGGCCTGTGTCGATTCACGTTATCGGGGTAATTGCACGGTACTACGTCCTGGCCGATATGCTTCGCTGGCCGCCATGGGCTTGAACGACCGTGTGTCTTCGGTGCGTATCGTGGCCGGCAACGCTCGTTTTGACGATGATCGCTATGCGCCCGACCCTTTGCCGGTTTACGACAATCGGCGGCGTAACAATGAACGCCTGTATCAAGCCCATGTGACCTCGGTGCGCGCCATTCTGGGCTCGGCGGAGCAACGGTGCTGGGTAGAGCGGGAGCAGGTGAGCGAGAACCGGCGTGATACCAATGTGCCTGGCGCCATCATGGGGGCCTTGATAGGCGGCGTGCTGGGGCACCAGGTCGGCGGCGGTCGAGGCCGTGATCTGGCGACTGCTGGTGGCGCGGCTGCCGGGGCAGTGGTCGGTGCCAATATCGGCCGCGACCGCAATGGACAGCAAACCTACACCCAGGACGTACAGCGCTGCACCACCAGCCATAGGCATACCCGACCGGAGTATTGGGATGTGACCTATGACTTCCGTGGGGTGGAGCATCGAGTGCAGATGGCGTATGCGCCAGGTAGCACTGTGACAGTCAATCGCCGAGGCGAACCACGTAACTGATAGTTCCCTGTGCCCTTGGGGCGGGTCCGCGCGGTGCGTGGCCCCGCCCTGTTTTTTTGGGGGGGCTACCAGATGGATATGCCACGTATGGGCCTTGTCTGCCAGCGCACAGACTGGGTGACAGGGCAGGTACACGCTATGGACAGGCGCTGCTTGATACTACCCCCAGTGGCTAGGCGCCGCTTAACCCGTGCCCTGGCACAAGGCCATATCATGCAATCCAAGCACACCCTTAGCACCATCGTGGCCGACAAGCTGGCCAATGCCAATATGACCACGGACGGTTCGCCCGTGCTGGAGGCCAGGCCGTACCGCTACCATGCGCAGGCTATGCCCGCTTCGGACGAGTCGCCAAGAGAGCCAGGACGGCCTGCAGATTTTCCTACAGTTACAAGCCACTATCGGTATTGGCTCAGTCAGCGTTTCAACAGTTATCGCAAGTTACTTAAACGCTTGCTACGTATACGGGCAATCAGCTTGCCGCATAAGTAAGCGGGAACAGTTGCAAAAGGCAGGGGGAAGAACCCCCTGCCTTTATTTGGCACCCTGGCCTAACAATGCTGTTGTTTCGGATGGTGCAGACTTGCCGTGCCCCATTGCTGCCTGCTGCGCGCGATGAGTTGCAGGCTAGTCACAGACGCTGAGAGGACGTGGATTACCCGAACGGGAGGCTCTACTCTGCTGCTGCCGACGTCAGGTGGGCCTGCGCGCTGCTGCTGAGGGCGCGATCCGCCGCGGCACGCGCCTCGATTGGCTGTGCTGCCTCGTGCAAGGCCGCGGCTTCGCGGTGGAGCTGCGCAGCGGCTTCATGCTTGCTGGCCGCCTGTTTGTGCAGGCCGCTGGCTGCATAGCGCCCGTTCTGCTGATGCGCTGCGCTTGCTTGCGAAGCGCTGCGCAGATCGGCCATTTGGTATGACGCCCGGTGGCGGACGGGCGCTAATGCAACGCGGTCGACATGGGTTGTCGGCAGGCGATGTGGCGCAGTCATCAGGCGATGTATCAGATTCTGCAGAAGTTGGGTACGTTGGGTGGTCGTGTTCAGGATCAAGGCACTAACAGACGCCATCTGGTCGTCCGCACGGCTAGTGTGGCTGATACGGTGGATGGTGGCGATCACGGCGGGAGGCACTGCGCCCCCCATGATCGCCTGTGCCGGATATAAGGTGGTATCCATGATATTTCGTTGCTCCGCTCTGGATGTAACCCACCCCAAAATGCGGAGATCAGATCTCGGCATGCAGGGCGGTTATGCTTTCCCTCACTGATACCGGCAGGCCCTGCTTGCTGATCTTGATCCGGTACATGTCGCGATCTGCCAGCTCTATCAACTGCCGGGGTTGCTGCTGCTCGCCATTGTAGAGTGCGACCCCGATGCTGGCGCCTATGAGCAGTTGCTTGGTGGCCAACAGGTACGGTGCCGACAGGCTTTGCTGGATTTTCTCGATGATGGTGAGTACCGACAGGGCCCCGTTGATTTCCGGCAGCATGATGACGAACTCATCCCCACCCAGGCGGGCCGCCGTATCGCTGACACGCAGGCAACTGTTCAGCCTATAGGCAACCTGTTGTAGCAACAAATCGCCCTGGGCATGGCCCAGTGTGTCGTTGATGGCCTTGAAACCATCCAGGTCCAGCATCAGGACGGCCAATTGCCGGTGCTGACGTGCGGAGATCGCCATGGCCTGCCGCAGTCTGTCGTATAGCAAACGCCGGTTGGGCAGGCCGGTCAGCACATCGTGGTCCGCGCCGTACCGGGCAATGCGCAGCATGCCGGCCAATCGGATCAGTCGCTTGCGCAGGCGCAAGTTGGCATCTTCGAGCGTTTCCATGGTTTTCCTCCTGCTGGGTTGGGTCACGGGGGCCAGGTACGCTGCTGCGCCATGTAATTAAAGTCCGGCTGGCCGATAGATTTCTGCCATGCTGCGCTGCAGCGTAAAATGTCCTACTAACAATACAAATACCTCAAGCTTGCGTGTGCGTCAGTGTGATGGCGTACATAGCGCAGCACCATCTGCGATGGTGGCAGCTGCCGCCGGACAGGTTGCAAGCCGGGATAACAGGAGGAAGCATCAGTATGGATGCGAGACAGAACAAACTGTTGGCTGCACTGCCTGCACCCATCATGGAGCGGCTACTGCCGCACCTGGAGCCTGTCAGATTGATACTGGGCCAGGTGTTATGCGAGTCGGGCGGCACTCAGAAGCATGTCTACTTCCCAGTCAGCGTCATTGTCTCCTTGCTGTACGTGATGGAGGATGGTGCCTCGGCCGAGATTGCCGTGGTGGGAAACGACGGCATGGTGGGCATTGCCTTGTTCATGGGGGGAGAGACCAGTACCAACCGCGCCTTGGTACAGAGCGCCGGCTATGCGTTCCGATTGCCGGTGTGGTTGCTCAAGCAGGAGTTCGAGCGTGGTGGCCCGCTGCAGCATATCCTGCTGCGTTACACTCAGGCCTTGATCACCCAGATGGCGCAGACGGCAGTCTGCAATCGGCACCACTGCATAGACCAACAGTTGTGCCGGTGGCTGCTTCTGAGCCTGGACCGCCTGACAAGCAATGAACTGGTCATGACCCAGGAATTGATCGCCAACATGCTGGGCGTCAGGCGGGAAGGGGTGACCGAGGCGGCCGGCCATTTGCAGGCGGACGGGCTAATACAGTACAGCCGCGGCCACATACTGGTACTTGATCGACCGGGCCTGGAGGCAAGGGTGTGCGAGTGCTACCGGGTGGTCAAGCATGAATACACCCGCTTGATGGCAAACAATTGTGCCAACGCCATCAAGTAGCAGCGCTGCCTGATGGCGTTGTACATACCTGACGCGCTTACCTTACTTGACGCGCATATCATCCTTGACCGACTTCACGCCCTTGACGTTGCGGGCTACCTCGACCGCCTTGCTGATGGCGGCTTGTGAGCTGACAAATCCACTCAACTGAACCACGCCTTTGAAGGTCTCGACGTTGATCTCGGCCACCTTCAGGGTGGGCGAATCCAGTATGGCGGCCTTTACCTTGGTGGTGATCAGGCTGTCATCTATGTACTCGCCGGTGCTTTCCTGCTTGCTGGTTGACGCGCATCCCAGCGCTGATACCAGTACGGCACCCAGGAACAACAGGGATAGGTAGTGCTTGATCGTCTTCATGATGCTTCCTCCAGAGATGTTGCAAAGCAGCAGAAAGCGGGTGCTTCCTGCCTGAACAGGGAACGCATGTCAGTCCGTGTCGCAAACCAGGCTGTGGTACAGCACGATCAGCAATACGGCGCCGATGATGGCAACGAGGACACTGTGAAAAGTGAAACCGGTCAGGTCCAGCATCCCCAGCCTGGTAAAGACCCAACCGCAGAACAGTGCACCGGCGGCACCGAGCAGGCTGTCCAGCCATATGCCCTGGCCTGAGCGATTGACGATCATGCTGGCGCTGATGCCAGTGATCAGACCGAGCACGATCCAGGCGAACAGCAACATGATGATCTCCTGCAGGGCAACACCCTTACGGCCAGGTACTGCCCACTGCGCTATAGCGGGAGCGTAGGCCCCCCCACCTTGTTACGAAGCTCAAACCGCCGTATTTCCTGCTCGGCTTCGTCCTTGGTAATACCGTAAGCCTCTTGAATCTTGCCTACCAGCTCGACCCGCTGGCCTGCGATCAGCGCCAGTTGCTTGTCGGTCAGCTTGCTCCAATGGGCTTTGACCTTGCCTTGGTAGTGCTTCCAATTACTTTCAACGATGTCCCAGTTCATGTCCTGCTCCTTGCGTGTGAGTCTGTGCTGGGCGGTATCGGCATGCCTGCATCAGTAACTGCATCACCCTATCTGGATGGCTGGTACTGACGCCTGACTGGCATACGCCCCAGAGACAAACCAAGGCTAGGCGCACGCCCTATGGATAGTCGGTACGGTGGAGTACATAGGCGCCGTTAAATGGGGGCGAGGCACGGCAGGCTGGAGGCAAGCAAGGCCGGCGGTAATCCGTGCTTCGTATGTGCGACAGCGCACCGATTGGATGGCGGTACACGCCTATAACTTGCCGCATCGAGGGCAATTTCACCCTCGGCTCACTACCGGGGACAGAAAAATGAAAAACCAATCGAGACTATGGCAGGCAGCACTGTGCGGTGTGGCAGTGGCCTTTGCCGCCGGCTGCGGCAGCCTCAAGACACCTGCAACGGCGGATGTGGCGGTTTCCAGTGCTGCAGTGGACAACGCGGCCGGTGCAGGGGGCGCCCAGTTTGCCCCGGTTGAAATGAGCCTGGCGCGGGAAAAGATGGCCCTGGCGCATAAGGCCATGGCAGCCAAGGACTACAAGCGGGCCAGCGAGTTGGCCACCCAGGCGCAATCAGACGCCAAGCTGGCGCAAAGCAAGGCCAATTCGGCCAAGGCCCAACTGGCGGCAGATGCCTTGCAAGACGATATCCGGGTTCTGCGTGAAGAGTTGGAGCGTAGCGCCAAGTAGGCCATGCGTAACTTCTGTTTACCTACTACTGCGACCGCTGCAACGCCACATGGGGCTGCTGCAATTTTATAAGGACAAGATCATGAAAGCATTCCACCTGAGCCCTGCCTTGCTGGGGGTGACTTTACTCATCGGCGCTTGTAGCAGCATGCCGACCACCACCAGCTTGCTGGAACAGACGCGCAGCGATTTTCTAGCAGCGCAGAGCAACCCGGATGTGGCGCGCTATGCCAGCCTGGAACTGACGCAGGCGCGTGATGCCCTTGGGCTGGCCAATGATGCGGCCAGCCGCAACGACAGCACAGAGGCTATCAACCTGCAGGCCTATATGGCCAAGCAAAAGATTGCCCTGACGCAGGAAGTGGCCAAGCAGAAAGCGGCTGAGGCCGATGTGACCAATGCCGGCAAACAGCGCGACCAGATGCGGTTGGATCAACGCACCATCGAAGCTGACCAGGCCAATCTGAGCGCAGCCCAAGCCAGAGCGGCGGCACAACAGGCACAGGATGCCACCAGTGCCGCACAGGGCCAGGCTTTGGCAGCCCAGTCGCGCAATGCTCAGCTGGAGGCCCAATTGGCGGAACTGGCCGCCAAGAAGACCGAGCGCGGCATGGTGATTACCTTTGGCGACATGTTGTTTGGCACCGATCTGGCACGGCTGAACGCGGAGGGTATGCGTACTGCGCAGAAAGTAGCCTTGGTATTGCAACAAAACCCCTCGCGCTCGGTGTTGGTGGAAGGTTTTGCCGATAGCACCGGTACAGCCATGCACAACCAGGCTTTATCCGAACGACGGGCCGCAGCCGTATGGGGCGCACTGCAGGAGATGGGCGTCAGTAGTAACCGGGTGATCGTGCGTGGCTATGGTGAATCCCACCCCGTGGCTGGCAACGATACGCCGGAAAACCGGCAACTCAACCGGCGGGTAGAGATAGTCCTGTCAGATGAAAACGGCAAGGTCAGCCAACGCTGAGCTTGTACTTGTATTACCCAACCACCCTAGGAGTCAATCATGAATGAAGTTCGCTCGAATGCGGTAGACCACGACCTGAAGACCTTGGTAACGGACGCACAGGCGTTGTTTCAGTCTGCTGCCGCCCTGACTGGCGAAAAGGCAGAAGAGGCGCGCACTCGCGGTATGCGCCTGCTTGATAGCGCCTTGACCAAAGCCCAGGAAGTGCAGGCCGGTGGCAAGAAGATCATTGCGTCGACCGATCACTATGTGAAGGAAAACCCATGGCGTGCCATCGGCATGGCAGCCGGCGCAGGCTTGCTGGTAGGTGTGTTCCTGGGCCGGCGATAAGCCATCCTGGTGAGCGATCTCGTGGATACGCCCACAACAACCAGGCCGGTGGCGGGCTTGCTAGCCGGCCTGGCTGGCCTGGCCCGCAACAGCCTGGGCCTGCTGCTTACCCGCCTGGAACTGGCCGCATTGGAGCTGTCTGAGGCACGCAATCAGCTATTCAAGCTGACTATGGTGTGTGCGCTTGCGCTGATGTCGGGCTGGTTTGCCATCGCTTACAGTACGATGCTGATCGTGTACCTGACCTGGGCCCAGTTGAGCTGGGTGATACTGGCCGTCATGGCGTCCGTGTTTGGCTGCCTGACGGTTGCATTGCTACTGTATGCCCGCAATATGTTGCGCCAGGGAAAACTGTCGCTGCCGGCAACCATGGTAGAGCTGAGAGCGGATAGAGAAACCCTGCTGTAGCACAGCGTTGCACAAGGAGTTGGGCATGTCGTATCCCGCTATCGCGGTGATGAATGTGGCGGAGCGCAAAGCTCGCCTGCTACGTGATGGCGCAAACTACCGCAGCGCCATCATCGATGCCAAGGCTGGTGTCGTGGCGAGCTATGCTGCCGGACCGTGGCAGCAGCTTGCCATGGTCACGCTGGTGGGCTGGGTTGGTGGGCGGGTGCGGCAGCTTGCCGCCCAGCCTGGCGGTGGCGTGCGCAGCGTGGCGCCCTTGGCGCTATCGGCCTGGACGCTATTGCGCCAGCGGCGATGGCTCAGGCAGGGGGTGCTGCTGGGTTTGAGCGGAGTCCTGCTGTGGATGGTGGTGAACAATGGTCCTAGGTTTGGCCGCGAAGCGGATTAGTCCGGCGCTGCGCTGACGATCCACCCCTCCAATACATCCATATCCGCAGGTAGGCCGTAGTGCGCACGTTGGCTGGCCCAGCCTGCCTGCATCAGGCATAGCACGGCGTCGAGCAGATCGGCGGTGGGGTCTTCCACCAGGGCGCTCAGCAGGCCAGGGTCTGCGCTGGCCAGGCGCAGCCCCAGGCTGGGGTGGCCTTGCTGTAAGGCTTGCACGATATCCAGCCGGCGAGCACGGCGCTCGGCGGTCTGCTTTTGCTTGCTGTCGCTCTTGTAGCTGGCGTTGCCTATGACGGTGCGGGCGGCGAGGGCGGGGTAGCCCTCCACGGCGATGCGTGCCGGGTCGCCCATGTGCAGACCGGCGACGGTGATGCCGGATTGCCGCAGGCGCACGGCGCCTTCATGCAACATGTAGAGCACCGGGGGATTGACCCATTTCATCGACGGACTGGAGCGTGCCTGCAGATCGGTTGCCCGGTGGGCAAACTTGCTACCGGCCGGGCGGGCGTCGCAATAGGCTTTGCAGATCTCGCGCAAGCGGGCTCTATCGAGCGTGGCAAGGTGGTTCATTAGACTGGGCCAATCAGTGGGCCAGCCCTGATTGACCACCAGCGCCCTTGGCAGGCCGAAGGGGAAATCGCAAGCGGCCAGCCACGGGCCAGCTTGGGCCAGCAGGGCTTCAAATGCGGCGAAGTCGGGCAGGCGCTGGATGGCGGTCAGCCTCAGCACGGTGCCCTCACGTTGGCCCAGGGCGACGGTAATGGGCTTGCGCCTGGTGGGGCGGCTGGTGAAATCGATACCGAGCAATTGCATGGGTGTTTTTCAGCGATTTGAGTTCATGACAAGATCTAAGGTGTTGTCTTGACGAGGAAAATATCCCGGCTGCTAGGGATATCCCCGAGATGTAGCGTTGCCGCACAGGCATACAATCCTGGCCGTTACTGCCGCGATCCGGCACGCGACACCAGCCGCTACTACCCACGCAGCCTGGCGGACTGCACAAGCATAACGAGGATGACTGTGAACAAGACCCGTGTATTTGCCCTTTCCGCTGCTGTTGCAATGGCACTGAGTGCCTGTGGCAAGAAGGAAGACGCCCCCGCCGCCGAGGCAGGCGCGCCTGCTGGTGCTGAAGTACAAGTCGTCAAGATCGGCTTTGCCGCCCCCTTGACTGGACCCCAGGCCCATTATGGCAAGGGTTACCAGAACGGTGTGCAGATGGGCATAGACGACGAGAACGCCCTCAACCCCGAAATCGGCGGCAAGAAGGTGAAGTTCGAATTGCTGGCAGAAGACGACCAGGCTGACCCCAAGGCCGGTGCGCAGGTGGCACAGAAGCTGGTGGACAGTGGTGTGGCTGGGGTGATTGGCCACTTCAACTCGGGTACCTCCATCCCGGCCTCCAAGGTGTATTCCGATGCCGGTATTCCACAGATTGCCATGGCAACGGCACCCGCCTATACCCAGCAAGGCTTCAAGACCACCTTCCGTTCGCTGACCAACGATACCCAGCAGGGCGGTGTGGTGGGCAAGTACGCGGTGGAGAAGCTGGGCGCCAAGAAGATCGCCATCATTGACGACCGTACCGCTTATGGCCAGGGCCTGGCCGATGAGTTCGAGAAGGCCGCCAAGGCAGCGGGTGGCGAGATCGTGAAGCGCGAATTCACCAATGACAAGGCCACCGACTTTGCCAGCATCCTGACCGCCATCAAGGGCAGCAATCCGGACATCATCTTCTACGGCGGCGCTGATGCGCAGTCCGGCCCCATGGCCATACAGCTCAAGCGCCTGGGCCTGAAGGCGCCACTGGTGTCGGGCGAGATGACCCGTACCGACAACTTTGTGCAACTGGCAGGCAAGGACGCGGAAGGCAGCATTGCCTCGCTGGCGGGGCTGCCGATGGAGCAGATGCCCGGCGGCAAGGACTTTGAGACCCGCTACAAGGCCAAGTACCAGGAGATGGAAATCTATACGCCCTATGGCTACGACTCCACCCGTCAGCTGATCAACGCCATGAAGAAGGCCAATTCGGTGGACCCCAAGGTCTACCTGCCGGTGCTGGCCAAGGAAAGCTATGCCGGTGTGACGGCTGCCGCCATTGCCTTTGACGACAAGGGCGATCTGAAAGACGGTGGCATCACCCTCTACAAGGTTGTGGGCGGCAAGTGGACGGTGCTGGAGACGGTGGGCGCCAAGTAAGCACTTGGCCTCACAACAGTACGAAAAACGCGAGGCATGGACCTCGCGTTTTTCATGGTACATGGCCTGAGGAGGGGGTGAGTCAGGCTTCTTCGTCGCGGCCCAGGCGGCCGGCCCAGCTCATGGCTTCAATCTGCAGGCGATTGAGGGTATCCAGGCTCAGGTTTTCCAGCCCGCCCAGCAGGGTGAGGGTCACATTGCGGTCGGCCAGTTCTATGCCCTCGACCAGACGCAGTAGATAACCTATCCAGCCGCCGCGGTTGAGCAAGGCCTCGTGTACGGTGTCTTCCAGGTTGAGCGGCTTGAGCACGTCTTCCATGGGCTTGCCGAACAGGGCATCGATCAGGCTCAGCATGCCTACCATGAAGGCGCGGTCGGCCAGCAGCTCGTCGCCGGGCCGCAGGGTCTGGGTCAGGCGTTCCATCAGGTGGCCGCGCACGGCGGCGGTTTGCACCAGCGGGTCTGCCGCAGTGTGGGTGGAGGATTGCTGGGCGAACACCATGATCTGCACCCAGCGGTGCAATTGCGCACGACCCAGCAGGGTCAGCGCGGTGCGCACGCTGGATATCTTGCGGGGCAGACCAAATGCCACCGAGTTGACCAGGCGCAACAGGTGTACGGTCAGGTCGGGCGCATGCTTGAGGGTGTCTTCCAGATCCTGCGTATCGGCATCGGCGGCCACCTGGCTCAGCAGCTTGAGCAGCAGCATGGCCGAGGGCTGCACCGGCTTGCCGCTGAGTATGGTGGGGCGGGCAAAATAGTAGCCCTGGAACAGATCGCAGCCCAGCTCGTGGCAGAAATCGCGTTGCAGGGTGGAATCCACTTTCTCGGCCAGCAGTTTGACGCCATAAGGTTTGAGCGCACGAACCAGTTGCTCGGTCTCGCGCGCCTGCATGGCCAGCACGTCCAGTTTCACTACTTCGACTAGCGGCAGGATGGCCTTCTGGGCTTCGTCAAACCGTATCACATCGTCCAGCGCCAGCCGGTAGCCGGCGGCCTTGAGGGCACGGCAGCGCTCGATGACGGCGGGGGTCAGCTCCACAGTCTCCAGTATCTCCAGTACCACCCGTTCACGTGGCAGTATCTCGATGACATCGCTGCACAGCAGGGGGGCGGACAAGTTGATAAAGCCCAGCTTGTCTTCCAGCACCGATTGCAGGCCCAGGCCTGAAAACGCATGTTGCATCACAGCGGCGCTGGCGACGACGTCATCCTCTACGCTGGCGCTGTTTTCGTGGCTGGTGCGGAACAGCAACTCATAGGCCACCAGTTCACGCTGGCGGCCGACTATGGGCTGACGTCCGAGAAAGAATTGGGGGGCTGGCATGGCATCTGTTTGGCGGGTGTCATTTCATCCTAGCAAATTACGCCGCACTCGCCGGGCCATTGCATGGCCTATCCTGAGTACAGAACACCTGCTTGTCGCAAACATGCTTACGCTCGAACACCTCGCCCGCCAGGAATGGCCTTACCTCTTCGTTATCTGCTCGGGTCTGCTCCTGGCGCTGTACCGCTTTCGGCCGGACGAGCGGCGCAATGTGGGATTGACGCTGCTCTACCTGATGCTGGGGGCGATGGGCCTGTGGTTCAGCAGCGGCCTGGCCGGCATGGGTTTTCCGCAGGGTGGGGCAGTGCTGCGCGAGATATTTACCATCCTGCTGGGGCTGATCATCATCCGCCTGTTTGGCCTGGCCTTGTTCCGCCTGCTGCTGAGGGCGCTGGGCGTAGAACCGCCGCGGATACTGGAAGACGTGCTGGTGATGCTGGGCTACCTGGCCTGGGGGTTGGTGCGGCTGCGCTATGCAGGGCTGGACCTGTCGCAACTGGTAACGACCTCGGCGGTGATCACGGCGGTGGTGGCCTTTGCCATGCAGGATACCCTGGGCAATATCCTGTCAGGCATCGCCCTGCAGCTGGATGACTCGCTGCAACTGGGGCAGTGGGTGAAGCTGCATGACTACTCTGGCAAGGTGTTGCAGGTAGGGTGGCGCTCCACCCTGATCGAAACCCGCAATGGCGAGACGGTGGTGATACCCAATGCCTGGCTGATGAAGAACAGCTTCCAGGTGATAGGCAAGCGCTTCAATGGCCATGGCCTGGAGTGGCGCCGCTGGGTGTGGCTGGATATCGCCTGGGACCATCCGCCCAGCATGGTGATTGCCCTGATGCAGCAGGCCGTGCAGGACGCGCATATCGCTGGCGTATCGACCGAGCCGCCGCCCAGCGCGGTGCTGATGGAGGCCAGGGACGGCATAGCGCGCTATGCCATGCGTTACTGGATGACCGATTTTGCCCAGGATGACCCGACCGATTCGCAAGTCCGGGCGCATCTGATCACTGCCCTGGTGCGCCACGGCATACCGTTGGCCAGCCCCAGCCACAACGTGCTGATGACCAAGGACAACGACAAGACGGCGGCGCAGCGGCAGGAGACCGATATCAGCCGGCGCTTGCGGGCGCTGGAGTGTGTTTCGCTGTTCAATGACTTTACCGACGAGGAACGCAGGCACCTGGCAGAGCAACTGCGGTTTGCGCCGTTCGAGAGTGGTGATGTGATCAGCCGGCAGGGGGCCGTTGCGCACTGGCTGTATATCCTGACCCTGGGCGAGGTGGATGTCTGGCGCAACTACCAGGCACCGGGTGCGGATTTGCTGGGCCACCTCAAAGCGGGCGGGTTCTTTGGCGAAATGGGCCTGATGACGGGGGCACCGCGTACGGCTACGGTGGTGGCGGCGACCTATGTGGAATGCTATCGGCTGGACCGCGCTGGCTTTGAGGCCATACTGACTGCGCGGCCAGCGCTGGCCGATGCCTTGTCACGGATACTGGCGGAGCGCCTGGCGGAGAACCAGCTGCATGCCCGCGACCTTGCTACTGTGCCGGTGGTGCCGCATCAGGCCGAAGTGCTGGACCGGATACGGCGGTTCTTTGGCCTGTAGCCGTACCGGCTGGCTGGTGCTGCCCGCGCGCCAACGGCCAGGGCGCTGCTGGGGCCAGAATCAGAACCCGGCTTCGACCAGTTGCTCGCGCGTCAGCAGAAAGACAAAACCATCGCCGCTGCTGGTGGCCAACCAGTGGAACGCCAGTGCCGGGTACTGCGGCTCCAGCGCTTCGCGATTGTGGCCCATCTCCACCACCAGCACGCCATGCGGATTGAGCAGGCGGCTGGCGTTTTCGATGATGGCGCGGGTGGCATCCAGGCCATCTTCGCCACTGCCCAGCGCCAACTCGGGCTCGTGCAGGTATTCATCGGGCAAGGCCGCGACCGATGGGGCATCGACATAGGGCGGGTTGGAGACGATCAAGTCGTATGTCTCACCCTCGACCGCGGTGAACAGGTCGGATTCCAGCAGGCGCACGCGGTCTTCCAGGCCATACTGTTCGACGTTGATGGCGGCCACTTCCAGTGCCTCGGTGGACAGGTCCACGCCATCCACCTCGGCGTCGGGGTAGTGCTCGGCCAGCAGGATGGCCAGGCAGCCCGAGCCGGTGCAGAGATCCAGGGCACGGTGGACCAGCTCGGGATATTCGATCCACGGTTCCAGCGCATGGGGCAGCAATTCCGCTATAAAGGAACGTGGCACGATGACGCGCTCATCCACATAGAAGCGGTAGTCGCCCAGCCAGGCCTCCTGGGTGAGGTAGGCTGCCGGTTTGCGGGTGGTGACGCGTGCCTCGATCTGCTGCAGTACGGCGTCTATCTCCGTCGGCAACAGGCGTGCATCCAGATAGGGATCGAGCTGGTGCAGGGGCAGGTGCAGGGTATGCAGGGTCAGGTAGGCCGCCTCATCCCAGGCCGTGGCATTGCCGTGACCAAAGAACAGCTCGGCCTCCTGAAAGCGCGATACGGCAAAGCGCAGCAGGTCTCTAACGGTGTGCAGATGGGCGCGTGCGGCGTCGTACATGGTGGGGCTTTGCAGTAGCGTAAAAGCAGCATTCTACGCGAGCCCAGGCGACAGATCGCGGCAAACCGGCTACCCAGGTCGGATTTTCCTTTGAAATGCGTGGCTTAGCGGTTTCATTGCGGCCATGACAGGCGTATAGTTCAGCCCTCACGGGCGTCCGAAGCATTCGGCCACCCGCTTTTGTCATTGGAGATTTATCCGCAATGTCTTTCGACACCCTCGGCTTACATGCCGAGATTCTTCGCGCCGTACTCGATTCCGGCTATACCGACCCGACGCCGGTGCAGGCCCGTGCCATTCCTGTGGTGCTGAGTGGCCGCGACGTCATGGCGGGCGCCCAGACGGGTACCGGCAAGACGGCCGCCTTTACGCTGCCCCTGCTGCACAAACTGCAGCCCTACGCCAATACCAGCGCATCGCCGGCCCGGCATCCGGTACGCGCTCTGATACTCACGCCCACCCGCGAGCTGTGCGACCAGGTGTTCGAGAGCGTCACCACCTATGCCAAGTATCTGCCGCTGCGTGCCACCGCCGTGTTTGGTGGCGTGGACATGAAGCCACAGACCGAATCGCTGCGCCGTGGTTCCGAGATTGTCGTGGCCACGCCTGGCCGCCTGCTGGACCATGTGCAGGGCAAGTCCATCGATCTGTCTCAGGTTGAGATGCTGGTGCTGGACGAAGCCGACCGCATGCTGGACATGGGCTTTATCCTGGATATCCGCCGCATACTGAGCCTGCTGCCGGCGCGCCGGCAGACACTGCTGTTCTCGGCCACGTTTGCGCCCGAGATCAAGAAGCTGTCGGAAGACTTCATGCGCCAGCCCGAGTTCATTGAGGTGGCACGTCGCAATGCCGCCAATGAATCGGTGGAGCAGCATCTGCATGCGGTCGAACCCGAGAAAAAGCGCCGGGTGCTGGCCCACCTGATACGCCATCACGATATGGGGCAGGTGATCGTCTTTACCCGCACCAAGCTGATGGCCGAGCGCCTGGCCCGCGAGCTGAAGCGCGATGGCTTCAATTGCGAAGCCATCCACGGCGATCGCACACAGCAATCGCGGCTGGAAACCATGGCCGCCTTCAAGGAAGGCACCCTGCGCGTACTGGTGGCGACCGATGTGGCCGCTCGTGGCCTGGATATCTCGGAGCTGCCCTTTGTGGTGAACTTTGAGATGCCGACCAACCCGGAAGACTATGTGCATCGTATTGGCCGTACCGGCCGTGCGGGCGCCAGCGGCATCGCTATCTCGCTGGTCGGGCCGGACGAGGAAAAGTCGGCCGTACTGATACGCAAGCTGACCAACAAGGCCATGGAAGTTACCCCCGTGCCCGGCCAGTTCTCCACCAGCGAAACGCGTGAGCGGCCACAGCGGGAATACCGTGAAAGCCGCGAGCCCAGGGCCGAGCGCGAGCCGCGTACGCCGCGTGAAGGTGGCCGCCGCAGCGATATCATGCAGATAGAAACGCCGCTGGTGGAAGGCCGCAACCGCGAAGCCCCTGCTGCCCTGGGTGGCAGAGTGGGTGGCGTAGGCCATACCCACTTCCATCGCGGGCCCAATGTGGTGCGCGAACTGCCGGCGCTGCTGTTGCCACCGCGCTACGCCGTGCAGAAGTAAGTCCGTTGTACCCAACCGGGGCGCCGAAATGGCGCCCTTGGTTTTTCTGGTGGCTGGCAGCGGGTAGACTGCGTGTGGTTAATGACTTGGCCCGCACCCCATGATTCGAGATTGGCACGCCCTGCTGCACAGCTCCATCCCCCTGGCCACCGCCATGCAGGTGAGCGTCACCCCGCTCGCTGATGGCCGCCAGCAACTGCGTGCACCGCTGGCGCCCAATGTCAACGACAAGGGCACCGGCTTTGGCGGCAGCGTGGCCGCGCTCGCTACCCTGGCAGGCTGGGTTGAGACCCAACGGCAGTTGGATAGGGCAGGCGTGACCGAGCAGGTTGATATCATGGTGCAGCGGGGCGAAACACACTACCTGCTGCCCATCACCGCAGACTTTTCTGCCGAGGCGCAACTGCCCGACACCAACGAACTGGAGCGCTTCCAGCGCATGTACGCCCGCAAGGGGCTGGCACGCTTGGCAGTTGGTGTGACGCTGCACTGCAATGGCGTGCTGGTTGCCCGCTATGAGGGTGAATACGTGGCACGCAGGGCGGGGTAATGACCAGGGGCTAGCCAGCAGGACAGCCGGCGTAGTGGCGAGCCCGGTCTAGTGTGGTACTTGTACAGATAACTTCAGCGGCACTTCTAGCCCCAAGCACAGTCCTATCTCATGGCTAGGGCTTGTTTTCTCCTTGCAACTGCTTGCAAGGGAAGCGATGCCCGAATTGGCGCCGCCATCGTGGGCTTGCTGCCCAACTCCCTTTCGAAAGATCGATGGCGGCGCCATGTGCCAACGGAGCAATAAACTCAAGCATGGCGCATGAACTGGTTCATCCCCCCGGAGCGAGGAACACAGGTTCGTGCAACCCCGGTCTAACAGGGGCGGTTCAAATTTACCCAGTACGCTGCTTCTTGCTGCGTTGCAGGGTATGTCTATTCTTCAACGGGCTGCGATGTGCGGCCCATTCTTGCTTTAGGGCTGCGGGACCGCCATCAGTATCGGCGCGCTCGCTAGCTCGGTGCCGGAGGCGGCAAGACTGCCCATGGACACCGGCGCAAACCCTGCCATGGCACCGATCAGCATATCCAGTTGCTGCACGGCTGCGGGCGCCGGGCTGGCCGGATCGCTGCCGTTACTGGTCGCCGTGCTATCGGTAGCCGGAGTCGATTGGTCTTCTTGGCGGGGTCTGTTGATAACCTGTGGCATGGTTGTACTCGTGTGGATGGAATCAAGTTGGGCGCACGGGCGCGACCCAGCCAAGGATAGCCGACCAAGTGCTACGAGCAAACACCTGCAGGCCTCGCTGTGCGAATCCGGAGCGGGCAGGGCTACCCCCTTCGTCGCGTAAGCAACAGGCTAATAAAGAGCGACATACTCGTGGCGGCTAGATCGCCAACACTGACGCCCAATGGATTCAGCTAACCTGCGCTACGACAGGGTAGCTCGGGTACGGTTGAGTGCGACTGAGCAACTGCGGCGGGTTTACCTGGCTGGGCACAGAGAGCTGGAGGCCAAGAAAAAGCCCACCGCGCACGGTGGGCTCTTCATTGCACGGCAATGCGTATTACTTGACGAACAGCGTGGTCGCCAGCCAGAACAACCCGGCCGACAGGCAGATGGACACAGGCAGCGTCAGCACCCAGGCGATCAGTATGTTGCGCACCGTACCGCCTTGCAGGCCGGAGCGGTTCGCTACCATGGTGCCCGCCACCCCGGATGACAGCACATGGGTGGTAGAGACGGGCAGGCTGAATACATTGGCCATGCCGATGGCGATCACGGCGATGATCTGGGCGCTCATACCCTGGGCATAGGTCATACCCTGGCGACCTATCTTCTCACCTACGGTTTCCACCACGCGCTTCCAGCCCACCATGGTGCCTATGCCCAGGGCCAGGGCGACGGCCACGATAACCCAGACAGGGGCGTACTCAGTGGTAGTGGTCAGATCCTTGCGCAGCTTGGCCAGATCGTTCTTTTCGTCACTACTGAGGCCGGGCAGCTTGGAGATCTTCTTGGCGGTATCGTCCAGGCACAACAGGTAGCGGCGAACCTGCGAGCGGGTCTCGGGGGCCAGCTCGTCATAGCTGCGCACCGTGCCGATAATGGTCAGCAGGCTGCCTATGGTCTGCTGGGTTGCGGCGGGTTCGCACTTGAACTTGGCGGGCATTTCGCTGCCATTGACCTGGCCGGCGCTGATGCGTTGGGTCAGTCTGGTTTCATTGGCCTGGTAGAACTTCTGCAGGTAGACGGCGGCTTCGCGGGTACGTTCTATCTCATACTTGGTACTGCCCACATCCAGCGAGAAGTGCGCCGGGACGATGCCGATCAGCACCAGCATCATCAGGCCGATGCCTTTCTGGCCATCGTTAGAGCCGTGTACAAAACTGACGCCCATGGCCGACAGCACCAGAGTGAGGCGGCTCCAGAACGGAGGATGCTTCTTACCGTCCACCATCTTGCGGGTGTCGGGCGTCTTGTGCATCTTGGATCGAGGCAGGAATTTCAGGAAGCCCAGCAGCAGGAGTGCTGCCAGGAGAAAGCCGGCGGTCGGTGAAAGCACTAGGGAGACGGCGATATCTATGGCCTTCTTCCAGTTGATGCCCTCGGCCAACGGAATGCCCGAGATCAGGGCATTGGCCATGCCAACACCCAGCAAGGAACCGATCAGCGTGTGCGAGCTGGATGCCGGGATGCCGAAGTACCAGGTACCCAGGTTCCAGATGATGGCGGCGCTAAGCAGCGAGAACACCATGGCAAGGCCCTGGCCGGTGTTCACATTGATCAGCAGGTCTACCGGCAGCAGGTGCACGATGGCATAGGCCACGCCCACACCGCCCAGCAGCACGCCAAGGAAGTTGAATATGCCGGACATGACCACCGCCTGCTTGGGCGGCATGGCCTTGGTATAGATGACGGTGGCGACCGCGTTGGCGGTGTCGTGGAAGCCATTGATGAACTCAAAGGCCATCACGAAGGCGAAGGCGAGTACCAGGCTGGCGGCTACCCAGAAATCCAGCCCTGTAAAGAAATCGAACATGACTATTTGGTGACAATTTGATGACGGGCCGGATTATCGCAGGTATGGCCTTGTTCCGCTTAGCATACTCAACGCTGGCACCACTGGAGCGTGGGACCGGGGGCGCCAACAGGCATGGTTGACGGGCAGAGGTAGGTTAGTTCCTGGTGCATGGGGGCGTGACTAGTCTATACCCCACCACCGCTAGCGATTGCGTTGTGCTGGTTGATCTGTGCACTTGCGGGGCTAGACGACCTTGCTGCAGCCTGTCTGGGTGGCATTGGCCCCTACGCCTGTCCGGTCTGGCGGTATTTCATCCTGCGAATTCTGCGCCGTGTCGTGACCCGCTCGTTAAGGCTGCAGGCCAGGCCTAATCTCTGGGGCATGGAGACCGGCCAGCAAGGCCAGTCTGGGGACAAGATCAGGAGAACAAGATGAGCGCAGCAACCATGCAGTTTGATAACGATGCCGATGCGGCCAGCGTGCCACCCGCCAAGAAGCGCGGCAAGATGCGCCTGGTGATGTTGCTGGCACTGCTGTGTGTGGTATTGAGCGCCGCCATATTGGCCTTGGGGGCGAGTGGCAATACCCAGTTCAGCATGGATATCAACGGAGAGCCCCTGGGGGGCGTGGCTGCCGTCTCGCTGGGGGTGCTCGGTGTCATCGTTGGTGCCCTGGCTGTGGCTTTTGCCATTGTGGCTGCCCTGGTGGTGGTGGCAGGCGCGACCGTAGTGGCGGTGCTGGCCGTGGCCGTTGCGCTGGGGGCGGTGCTGCTGGCGTTCTCGCCGTTGTGGTTGCCGGTGGTGGCGGTAGTGATGTTTGCGATCTGGAATGCGCGACGCTGAGGTAATCGTGATGGTTAGTCAGCAAAAAGGCCAGTCTGGTGGACTGGCCTTTTTGCTGTTGGGCTAGCGTCGATCAGCGTCCCGTACCGTAGAGCATGGTGCGCCAGCCGAATAGTTCGTCGGCCTGGGCCTGGCGTGGCTGCATGGCTTGTTCGCGCTGGGCCAGCTGGCGTTCGCGCTCAGCCAGCAGGCGTTCCTGCTCGCGCAGGGCGGCTTGCACTTCGGCCAGGGCGCCGGTGCGGGCCATGGCATCTGCCAGGGCGGCCTGCCAACCTGGGTTGGTGGCGGCCTGAAGGGCTGGTTGGCGTGAAGGATGGTCTGCGGCAGTGGCGGGCGGCAGTTCGCTGGCGGCGATGCTGCGGCCATAGTGGCTTTGCACCTGCTCCTGCATATTGCTGCCTTCGCCTAATTTGCGCACCACCAACACGTCGCGCTCCTTTGTCTGTCGATTACCGGTTGTGCCGGCCCATGCTGTGCAGCGATAAAGTGCTGCCTGCTGAGTGACTTATCGGAAACTGGCTGGAAAACTTTAGCGCGATTGCCAGTGGGGAGCATGACGCGGTCGCGCCGCTTGCGTATCCTGAGCCTGGACATAACAGGAAAGGCCAATGCCATGAAGCACTACAAGCTGGACAAGAGCCAAATCCGTGACCTCGCAGTGGGCTATGGCCTGGCCATGGTGACGGACATGATTACGGTAGAGGGTTACCCGGTTGGCTATATGTATCGTGATGAGCCAGAGGATGAGCACGACAGCGGCTGGCGTTTTTTTGCGGGCAACGAGAGCGATGCCTATATCGATAATCCCAAGAATTTCAGCCTGCTCGACGTCAATGTGATCGCCAACTACGACGAGACCATCATTCCCTTGCTGGCTTCGCCGGCAGGTGCGGCTTTCGACAAGGGTGATGAGGGCGATACTTTCTATGATGTGAGCGAATAGCCCCCTTTACGCGCATCGTGCTGCCGGCCCAGGCCGGCGCATGCGAAAATGCGGCTCGCTACAGACCTGAGCCGCCTGCATGACCCTCCTCCAGCACACCATCACCGACCTGATCGTCCACAAGCTCAACAAGGATCCCCACGGCCCCGCCAGTGTGGCCTTGCGCCACGCGACCGTGCCGGTGACGGAATCGGTGCAGCGCCTGGTTGATCACCTCTGCCAGCACTATGCCGAGCGACCGGGCAAGGGCTATGGGCGTTTTGAGGATGATGAAGACAACTTCCCCATGGCGCGTTTCGTGCGACAGCATGTGGTGGAGCACAGTCTCGACTTTGTCGGCCTTTCGCACCTGATGATGCAGCACCTGCAGGTGCGGGCAGACCAGGAACAGCTGGCAAGCGGGGGATATGTCCTGATTGCCCGCATCAACAACAGCATCTCGGACTGCCTGCTGGTGGTGCTGATCACTGAGGCGGTAGGCTCGGCCATTACCGATGGGCTGGAGATTGTCGACAATATCCATCTGGACCTGGCCAACGTACGGGTGGCAGGGCGGGTGGACATGACGGCCTGGCTACGCGGGGCGGAGCGCTATATCAGCTTTCTGAAAGGCCGTGGCGACGTAGCCCAGTACTTCAAGCTGTTTCTGGGCTGCAACGATGTGGTGATCGCCTTGAAGGAGACCCAGAAGCTGGTACTGGGCCTGAACCAGTTTGCCGATGCGCAGAAGCTTGAGCCTACGGTACGCGACCAGTTGATGGAGCGGGCCCACGGTTACCTGGATGAGCTGGGTGAGCAGAGTGAGCCAGTCAGCCTGGATGTGATCGCGCAGCAGGTTTGGCCAGACGCACCCGAACGTTTGCGCGACACCCTGGGGGGAGAGGCGCTGGAGCTGGCCAGTGGTTTTGTGCCGGATCGCCGGGCCATCAAGCCCCTGGTGCGCTTCAAGGCCAATGCGCCCAAGTGGAAGATAGAATTCGACCGCAGCAGCCTGCGCTCGGGCGCCGTGATCTACGACAAGAAGACCGATACGCTGGTGCTCTATGACATCCCCGAGCAGCTCCGGCGCGCCCTGCTGGAAGAGTAGGCACTGCTGGCCGGCAGTGCCTGATTTACGCTTCGCTCAGCGCCCGACGATGGCGGCCGTGGCAATCAGCTCTTCCAGCAAGGCCAGCGAGACCTTCCCGCTGACGCTGAAGGGGTCCAGGCAGGGTTTCTCGGAATACTTGAGCAGGGTGCAGGGATTGACCTTGGCGAGGTTGACCTGGCCCATGGTCCAGCCCGAAAAACGGCGTTCGGTGATTTCTTCGAAATCCAGCAGGACCACATCATGATGCCGCTTGTCCCTGATGATGGCGTTGTAGAGATCGGAGACGGGCTGGCGGCCTCCCTCCAGCACCTGCATGAAGATGTCACCGCTAAAGCAGAGTATGCCGGTCACGCCGCTGTCGTTATTGTGGGCGCGTGATTTGGCCAGTATGGATTCGGTCATCTCTGGCGTAAGCGGTTGGGAAGCGCGGCTGGCGTAGAGCAGGCGGACGAGCATGGTGGTTACCTCAGGGACGCTTGTTATTGAGCAGGGCCAGGAATTCGCGGCGCAGGTTGGGGTCCTTCAGGAAGGAGCCACGCATCACGCTGTTGATCATCTTGGAATCCATGTCCTTCACGCCGCGCCAGGTCATGCAGAAGTGGTCGGCTTCCATCACGATGGCCAGGCCATCCGGATTCATCTTGTCCTGTAGCAGGTCGGCCACCTGGGTGACTGCTTCTTCCTGTATCTGCGGCCGGGTCATGATCCACTCCGCCAGCCGGGCGTACTTGGACAGGCCGATCAGGTTGGAATGCTGGTTGGGCATCACACCTATCCACAGCTTGCCGATGATGGGGCAGAAGTGGTGGGAGCAGGCGCTGCGTACGGTGATCGGGCCAACGATCATCAGCTCGTTCAGGTGCTCCACATTGGGGAATTCGGTCACCGGCGGCTGCACCACGTAGCGCCCCTTGAAGACCTCGTTCAGGTACATCTTGGCGACCCGGCGGGCAGTGTCCTGGGTGTTGTGGTCGCTCTCGGTGTCGATCACCAGGCTCTCCAGCACCCCCTTCATCTTGCCTGCTACTTCATCCAGCAGGGCTTCCAGTTCGCCGGGCTCGATATAGGCGGCGATATTGTCATTGGCGTGAAAACGCTGCTGCGCATTGCGCAGACGCTCGCGTATGCGGCTGGATACTGGGGTGTATTCGGTGATGACCGGAGTCTTGGGGGCGTCTTTGCTCACGCGTTTTTCCTCTTGGTTTGCCTGCTGTACTTGGGCGGCACTAGGCGAGTCTGCTCTTGTTTGTTGTGCTGTATGAGAGCCGCTAACAAAACCCTGCTGGCGTTGTTGTGCGAGCTTGTGGCACCTACGTATTGTCTGCTGCGCGCGCCATCGCTCACACGCCTAGTCATAACCAGCCACGCTGGGTTTTGCTAGTGACTCTTATTGTACTATACAAAAATAGGTCTAATCAGTTGCCTAGCGCCGCCTGCAGTTGCGCAAGCGCCGTACGCAACTGGGCGACTTCGTCTTCCAGCCGGCTGACGCGGGCTTCCAATCCGTTGCTGCCTGCAGTATTGCCGCTGGCGACGGGGGCCGCCAACTGCTCTGCACTGGGCTGGCCCGATAGCAGGTGGGCCCAGCGATTCTCGCGGGCACCCGGCTGGCGTGGCAGCTCGGTGACCAAGGGGCCTTCGGCACGTTCGGCCAGCTCCTGCAGGAAGGCCTCTACCGTGCCGATATCGGCAAACTTGTGCAGGCGTTCGCAATTGATGCGCAGCTCGCCAGCGGTTTGCGGTCCCCGCAGCATCAGTATCGTCAGCAGGGCGGCCGCCTGGGTGGGCACGCCTATCCCCCGCTCGAAGTTGTGCGCGTAGCGGGTGACGCGGCCGCCGCTGCTTTCCATCACCAGGCTCTGCCGCTTGAGATTGACGATGGCTTCGGCCACATCGGCCTCGCTGGCGTCCAGCACCGGATCGCGGCTGGTCTTCTGGTTGCATCCTGCGGTGAGCGCATTCAGCGAAAGCGGGTAGGTATCGGGTACGGTGCGCTGTTTTTCCAGCAGCACACCCAGCACGCGGGTTTCCAGTAGCGACAGTTCGGTCAGGGCAGGCATGGGTCATCCAGTAAAGGCACAGCCCATCATTATGCCAAGCTGGCGCAGCAATATCAGCGCTCGTTTGCCAGTTTGCAGCTTTCCGCCGAACGGCCATGCAAACGGTGCCGGCGTGAGCCATGTTGATAGAAAACACCTCGCCCCTTCTGAGGACACGGCCATGGCCACTACCACTTGCGATGCAGAAGAGAGCATTTCGCTGAGCGCCTTGCTCTATCTCTACTTCTGGCCTTTCTGGATGTTCAAGGATGTCAGCAAGGGCAACCTGCTGGAGCAAGCGGCAGCCTATCGCTATAACCGCGAGCACAGGGTGTACCTGCCTGCTTATATCATCAAGTGGTCGATGATCTTTTTCCTGCTGCTGGGCGGCATCTTCCTGATCGAGCAACTGGGCCATGCCGGCGTGATGCTACCGCTGGCGTCCAGTCTACTGGCCGGGCTCACCGGCATGATTGCCAGTGGTGCGCTGGTGGTGACCATGCAGATTACCGTCGCCTACCTGTTTCTCTGCCACTGGCGCTACTAGGCGCGCATTCTGCAGTGTAGGAAAGGCTACGCGGTCGATGCACTCAAGCGCTTGGTCAGTGAAACAGGGCAGGCTGCTGACCCATACTGCATTCCGAGTGCGGTTTGATAAGGCTGGAAAGGTAGTGGCAACAACAAGTGGCAGCTTGGTCATGCAAACCTTGGCATGGCCGACCACTATGTACGGGACCGCAAGGGCGATCTATCGGACCCAACACAGTAGCTTTGCGGAGCAAGCCGCAGAATTGCGGAGCAAAGGATCGCTGTCACCGATGTATTGGCCAGGCACGGACAAAGGAAAAAGCCCGCTATAGCGGGCTTTGTCTTTGATAATTTTTGGAGGCGGGTACCGGAATCGAACCGATGTAGACGGATTTGCAATCCGCTGCATAACCACTTTGCTAACCCGCCGTGACTTGCAGACGAAAAAGGGAAAGTCGCTGCTTTCCCTTCTTGCGGTATCTGGAGCGGGAGAAGAGTCTCGAACTCTCGACCTCAACCTTGGCAAGGTTGCGCTCTACCAACTGAGCTACTCCCGCATTGTATCGCAAGCATAAGTGCACTGGAGCGGGAGAAGAGTCTCGAACTCTCGACCTCAACCTTGGCAAGGTTGCGCTCTACCAACTGAGCTACTCCCGCTTTGCACCTACCACACACGCTTAAACAGTTTGGAGCGGGAGAAGAGTCTCGAACTCTCGACCTCAACCTTGGCAAGGTTGCGCTCTACCAACTGAGCTACTCCCGCTTTGTTTTTCGCGTTGTGTGTTGCGAAGGCCGCAATTATAGGGGGTGTTGTAACCATGTCAAGCGTTTTGGATGCATTTTTGCCCAGTTTGGTGCGGTGCAGCGCTAAGTGCTTGTTCCCAAAAGGGCTGCTTTGGGCCGGTGGTTTTGGGGTGGATTTCTTGCTGCTGCGGCTTTTGTTTCAGCCACCGGTGGCGGACATAAAGCGGATGATCTTGTCCGGCTGCTCGCGGAACTCGTGGCGTTCGGGCTTGCGGCCAATCGCCCCCAGGATGGCGGCCTCCAGCCCGGCGTCGTCTATGCCGGTGCGCAGCAAAGGGCGCAGGGCCAGTTTGTCATCCTGGCCCAGGCAGAGGTAGAGCGTGCCGTCCACACTCAGCCGCACGCGGTTGCAACTGGCGCAGAAGTGCTGGGATATGGGGGTGATGGCACCCAGTGTGAAGCGGCCATCCTGGCTGCGCCAGTAGCGTGCGGGGCCGCCGCCCAGCTCGGTGGCGCTGGCAGTCAGGCCCAGCCGTTGGGCCTGGTTGACCACCACGGCTTGCAGATCGAGATACTGGGCGGTACGGCCAGTATCGCCCACCGGCATCAGTTCGATCAGGCGCAAGATAAAGCCGCGTTCCATGCAGTAGGCGACGATGGCGTCGATTTCGTCGTCATTGACGCCGGCCTGTACCACCATATTGATCTTGACCGGGGCGAAGCCGGCAGCGGCGGCAGCGTCCAGCCCGGCCAATACGTCGGCCAGAACATCGCGGCCGGCAATGCTGGCCAGTCGCTCGCCCTGCAGGCTGTCGAGGCTGACATTGAGGCGGGTGATGCCCGCTGCCTTGAGCGCCAGTGCATGCCTGGCCATCTGGGTGGCATTGGTGGAGAGCGAGAGGTCCTGAAGGCCGGGCAAGGCGCTCAGCTTGCCTGCCAGGATGGGGAGATCACGCCGCAGCAAGGGCTCGCCGCCAGTAAGCCTGACCCGCCGCACGCCGAGGCGGGTGAAGGCGCCCACCACCCGCTCGATTTCGTCAAAGGTCAGCCAGTGATCCGGCTCTTCAAAGCCCTTGAAGCCCTTGGGCAGGCAGTAGTTGCAACGCAGGTCGCAGCGGTCGGTCACGCTCAGGCGCAGGTAATCGATGCGGCGGCCGTAGCTGTCGATCAGTACCTTGTGTGCCGTGGCGGTAGGAGTGTCCGATGGGTTCATGCTGGCTTGGTCGGGCAAGAGTGCCTTCTATGACGTTAGTGTAGGCCTGCTTGGCGCTGTTGTGCGAGCCCTGCCTTGGTGTCGATGAACAATCATTTTGCCGTGTCGTTCGCAGTCTGGTCGGCTGAAGGGCCAGGCGCACGCCGCCCATCCAAAGGCTGATACGACTCAACCAGACGGCGAGCAGGCTAGCCCCCATCTGCTTGCTGGCCGACCGCGTTGATCAGGCAGCCACCGGGCAGAAAGCGGCGCCATCGGCAAAGGCGACGGCGACACCGCCGGGTTCGCGCAGCCATTCCACCAGTTCCACCCTTGGGCCATCCAGCCGGCGGCGCAGCTGAGGCAGAACGCGATGGGTCAGCAGGCACACGCCCGAGGGCTCGGCGCCATCGCAGACGGCATAGGCATAGGGGGCATCGCTGAGGGCCAGGGGGCGCCATAGCTTGGCGGCAGCATCGGCCGGCAGCTCGGGCAGGTCGCAGGGGATGACCAGCAAGCAATCGGCATCGCTGGCTGCCAGCGCCGCCTCAAGGGCGGCGAGGGGGCCGGGCCAGCCCTCGTAGTTGTCGGCCAGCGGCTCGAAGCCCAGGCCCTGGTAGACCTCGTGCTGGCCGTTGGTGCTGGCATAGAGGGTATCGGCCGGGCAGCTCTGCCGTGCCAGCCGCTCGCGGGCGTGCACCACCAGTGGTTTGCCGCCATGCAGTTTCAGGCCTTTGTCACCATGAGGGCGCTGTGCGCTGGCGCAGAGGATAAGTGCATCGAGTTCGGGCTGCCAGGGTACCGATATGGTCATGATGAAGCCTCTGTTGCACTAGGGTGGTGCGTCGGCGAGGCCGACGGGGTAGGTTATGGTGCAGAAATCAGCTGCTATTTATATTTTGGTGCACTGCACGATCATAGATCGCAATGACCGTGCCCGGAAGTACAAATCAGGCCGCCAGCATGCTTACAACAGTTTGCGGCAAGGCCAGGCCGGCTACCTCGCCGATCACCACGATGGCCGGGCTGTCCATGCCATGGCGGTGGGCATCGTCAGCCAGCCGTGCCAGCGTTGTACTGAGGCGCTGCTCCTGCGGCAGGGTGGCGTGGGCGATGACGGCGGCAGGGGTATGGCCAGCCCTGCCGGCCTGCAGCAGGCCCTGCACCATGCTGTCGAGGTGGCGCATGCCCATATAGATCACCAAGGTGGTATCCAGCCTGGCGTAGCCGGCCCAATCGGGTTCGCCACCCTCCTGCGTGTGGCCGGTCAGCATGGTGACGCCACGGCAGCAATCGCGGTGGGTGAGCGGGATGCCGGCAGCCGTGGCAGCAGCCAGCCCGGCGGTGATGCCGTTGATGACCTCGTGGGTCACGCCAGCCTGGCGCAGGGCTTCAATCTCTTCGCCACCCCGGCCGAAGATGAAGGGGTCACCGCCCTTGAGCCTGCCCACTATCCTGCCCTGGCGGGCATGGCGCAGCATCAGCCGGGTGATGAAGGCCTGCGGCGTCGAGACGCAGCCCCCCCGCTTGCCGACTTCAATCAGCCTGGCATCGGGACGGGCATGGGCCAGCACCGCCCGGTTGACCAGGTCATCGACCAGCAGCACGTCGCATTCACCCAGTACGCGGGCGGCCTTGAGGGTAAGCAGTTCGGGATCGCCGGGGCCGGCGCCGATCAGGTAGACCTTGCCTTGCATGGTGTCACTCCTGGAAAGGGTCAAACGGTTGCCGCCGTCGCCGTGCTGGCGACCATGCGCTTGAGTTCGGGCAGGCAGGAGCCGCAACGGGTGCCGCAGGCCAGCTTGGCTTGCAGTCCTTTCAGATCGCAGCCTTGGTTCAGTGCGGCGCCGATCTCATCGGCCGATACATTGAGGCAGTTGCAAATGACCTTGCCGCGGCTGTGCTGGCCCTGCGGTGGGGCGGCCAGCGGGGCCAGCAGCCAGGGCCGCAGGCTTGCGGCGTCGGCGCCAGCGGCGATCAGCTGCTTGAGCCAGTCGCGTGCGGCGGTCTCGCCGGTGAGCCGTATGCCAGTCAACCTGCCTAGGCGGATCTCGGCGTGCTTTTCCACGCCACGGCGGGGGTCGCGGTAGCTGAGTGTGGCCATGGGGTCGTCAAAGCCGAATACGGCATCAAGCCGGGCGATAAACTCGGCGGAGGGGGCGTTGCGGTGGGCCAGTTTCAGTATCACGGCCGGCTGGTCGTGGCCGAACAGGCCCACGCTACCGTAGTCGAAGCCCGCCAACAGGTCGGCCGCGCGGTGCATCAGCTGCACTGCATCGGGGCTTTGCTTCATGGCGACCATCTGCCAAGGCAGTTCTGCCCGTTCCAGCTTGATGGCGGCGTGTTTCAGCTCGGGCTGGCGCGATTGCGGGTCCAGCTTGGGCAGGGTAAGGGCGTTGCTGCCCTGGCCGGCCATAAAGCGTCCGGACCAGTGCATGGGCAGGAAGACCTCGCCACGACGCTGGCGGGTGCTGGCTTCCACCCGTATCAGCAGTTCTCCCCGCCGGCTGCGTACACGGGCCAGATCACCGCTGGCCAGCTTGGCCTGTGTCAGGTCGTCAGGGTGGGCCGTCAACAGGGGCTCTTCCACCTGGTTGTACAGCTGGGCGACCGTACCGGTGCGGCTCATGCCGTGCCACTGGTCGCGCAGCCGGCCAGTGTTCAGGTGCAAGGGGTAGCGGGCATCGGTCTTTTCGGCCACAGGGTGGTAATCCACCGCCACAAAGCGCGCCCGCCCGCTGGTGGTGGGGAAGCGCCCATCGGCATAGAGCCGGGCCTGGCCAGTACGCGCACCGGTGGGATAGGGCCATTGCTGCGGGCCTTGGCTATCGAGCAGGGCATAGCTCAGGCCGCTGATGTCGAGATCGCGGCCTGCCGTGCTGCGCTTGTGCTCGTCAAACACGGCCTCTGGCGTGGCATAGGGGAAGAGCGGTACCGCTGCGCGGGGGGGCAGCAGGGCTTCCAGCCGGCGGGCAAAGTCCACCGCCATCTGCCAGTCATGCCTGGCTTCGCCCGGCGCCGGTACGGCAGCGTGCAGCCGGGTGATGCGGCGCTCTGAGTTGGTGACCGTGCCGGTTTTCTCGGCCCAGCTCGAGGCCGGCAGCAGCAGATCGGCATAGGCCGTGGTGTCGGTATGGGCATAGGCCTCCTGCACCACCACGAACTCGGCCTGCTGCAGGGCGCGGGCTACCTGGGCGGTGTCGGGCAGGGAGTGCGCCGGATTGGTGCAGGCTATCCATACGGCTTTGATCTGGCCCGCTTCCAGGGCCTCAAACATTTCGACTGCCGTTTTGCCGGGTTGGCTGGGTACCTCGGACACCTGCCACAGCGCGGCGACTTCGGCGCGGTGTGCCGGGTTGGCCAGATCGCGATGGCCGCTGAGCAGATTGGCCATGCCGCCTACTTCACGCCCGCCCATGGCATTGGGCTGGCCGGTCAGGCTGAAGGGGCCACAGCCGGGCTTGCCCAACTTGCCGGTGGCCAGGTGCAGGTGGATCAGGGCGGCATTCTTGTCGGTGCCCCGCGCCGACTGATTGAGCCCCATGCACCAGAGCGACAAGGCCCTGGGTGAACGGCCAAACCATTCGGCGGCCTGCAGGATCTGCTCAGGCTTGATACCGCAGATATCGGCAGCGAAGCGCGGGGTGTATTCGCGGATACGGCGCTTGAGTTCGGCAAAGCCTTCGGTGTGGGCGGCGATATAGGCTTCGTCTATCCAGCCCTCCCAGACCAGCACATTGAGCATGGCGTGGAACAGCGCGACATCGGTGCCAGGGAGGATGGGCAGGTGCAGATCGGCCAGTTCGGCGCTGTCGGTACGCCTGGGGTCGGCCACGATGATCTTCATGTCAGGCCGGGCAGTCTTGGCGTCCTCGATGCGGCGGAACAGCACGGGGTGGGCATAGGCGGGGTTGGCGCCGGCGATGAACAGGCAGTCGGCCAGCGCCAGGTCTTCGTAGCTGCAGGGCGGGGCGTCGGCCCCCAGAGTAGCCTTGTAGCCGGCTACGGTGCTGGACATGCACAGGCGTGAATTGGTGTCGATATTGTTGGTACCGATCAGGCCCTTGGCCAGCTTATTGAAGACGTAGTAGTCCTCGGTCAGCAACTGGCCGGAGATATAGAACGCCACGGCATCGGGGCCGTGCTCGGCAATGATGGCGGCAAAGCGCTGAGCTGCGTGGTCCAGCGCCGCATCCCAGGTCACCCTTTGCCTGCTGGCGTTACGCTGCTGCCGCAACTCGGGATAGTGTGCCCGGCCCGTGCGCATATCGGTCAGGTGCAGGGTAGCGCCCTTGGTGCAAAGCCGGCCCAGATTGGCCGGGTGCGCGGGGTCGCCTTCCACCCGCAGTACCTGCTGGCCGTCAGTGTGTATCAGTACGCCGCAACCGGTACCGCAGTAGCAGCAGGTGGATTTGACGATATGGGGCTGGACCATGGCCTTACTCCAGGGGTTTTTCCATGAACAGGCTGAGTGGGTCGGCGGCATAGCTGCCAAAGGGTGTGCGCTCGGCAAAGCCGCAGGCGCGATACAGAGCGATGGCCTCGGCCTGATGGATGCCGGTCTCCAGCCGCGCCAGCACCTTGCCGGTCTCGCGGGCCGTTGCTTCCAGCGCTGCCAGCAGGGCGCGGGCTATGCCCTGGCCACGGTGCTGCGGGTCGACATACATGCGCTTGAGTTCGACATAGCCGGCATGGGCCACGATGGCGCCGCAGGCCACGGCCTTGTCGCCCAACCAGCCCAGGTAGAAGCTCACGCCCGGCTGCTCCAGCGCGGCCACATCCAGCAGATGGTTGGACTGGCCGGGGTAGAGGCTGGCCAGGTAGTCGTCCAGCGCCCTGATCAAGCGGCGCGCCTCGGGCAGGCTGGGCGAGGCAGGCGTCAGCCGCAGCCCTGTGCTCATGCTGCGGCCTCGGTGTTCAGCAGCACGGCGTTGCCTTCCAGCCTGACTGCATAGCGGCGGGCGCAGCCCTCGTCAGGTGCTGCCGCAGTGCCGCACTCGAGGCCTATCTGCCAGCCATGCAGCGGGCAGGCCACGGTCTTGCCGTAGACAATGCCCTGCGACAATGGCCCGCCCTTGTGCGGGCAACGGTCTTCCAGGGCAAAGACTTCGTCATCGGCGTTCCGGAATACCGCGATATCGCCCTGCGGGTGCTGGATCACGCGGGCGCCCAGTGGCGGGATTTCGGTCAGCAGGCAGACTTTTTTCCAGTGGGACATGAGATGGTTCCTTGTAGGGTTGGCTGTGTTTTCCGTGGTGCGGCGGCCCGTAAGGGCACGGAAAACCAGGTGGGGTTCAGGCCGGCAAGGCTTCGAACTCGTGCTTCTGCTCGCCCTGGATGCGCTCTGCCCAGGGGTCCTGCTCAAAGCTCAGGGCGTACTTGAGCCGGGCATACAAGGCCTTGCGGTTGTCGGCATCTGCCACCACGCGCTGCTTGGTGTGCTCCAGGCCCACGCGGTGCAGGTAGTGCACCGTGCGCTCCAGATAGAAGGCCTCCTCGCGGTACAGTTGCAGGAAGGCGCCGCTGTATTCCAGCACCTCGGCATGGCTGGCCACCTTGGCGAAGAATTGGGCGACCTCGGTCTTGATGCCGCCGTTGCCGCCCACATACAGCTCCCAACCCGAATCCACACCTATCACGCCAACATCCTTGATGCCGGATTCAGCACAATTGCGGGGGCAGCCACTGACGGCCAGCTTGACCTTGTGCGGGCTCCACATGCCGAACAGGTCGTGCTCCAGGTCTATGCCCATCTGGGTGGAATCCTGCGTGCCGAAGCGGCAGAACTCGCTGCCCACGCAGGTCTTGACCGTGCGTAGGCTCTTGCCATAGGCGTGGCCCGAGGGCATGTCCAGGTCGCGCCAGACATTGACCAGGTCCTCCTTCTTCACGCCCAGCAGATCGATGCGCTGGCCGCCGGTAACCTTGACCAGCGGGATGCGGTACTTGTCGGTCACGTCGGCAATGCGGCGCAGCTCGCTGGCGTTGGTGACCCCACCCCACATCCGGGGCACGACCGAATAAGTGCCGTCCTTCTGGATATTGGCGTGCGCCCGTTCGTTGATGAAACGGCTTTGCGGATCGTCGCGGGCTTCGCCGGGCCAGGTGGCGATCAGGTAGTAATTGAGCGCTGGCCGGCAGGTGGCGCAGCCGTTGGGTGTACGCCACTCCAGGAACTGCATGGTCTGCGGAATACTGACCAGATGGTGCTCGCGGATGGCATCGCGCACTTCCTGGTGGTTGCGGTCGGTACAGCCGCAGACTGTCTTGGTCTTGGGCGTGGCATCGAAGCTGGAGCCCAGCACGTTCATCAATATCTGCTCGCACAGGCCAGCGCAGGATCCGCACGAGCCACTGGCCTTGGTGTGCTTCTTGACCTCGTCCAGGGTAGTGAGGCCTTTCTCGCGTATGGCTTTGACGATGGTGATCTTCCTGACCCCATTGCAGCCACATACCTCGGCTTCGTCGGCCATGGCGGCCGCCTTGTTCTCGCCAGCGTGGCCGGTGTCGCCGAGATTGTTCTCGCCCCACATCAGGTGGTCGCGTATCTCGCCTATGGGCTGTTCATCCTTCAGTAGCCGGAAGTACCAGGCACCATCGGCAGTGTCGCCATACAGGCAGGCGCCTACCAGCTTGTCACCCTTGAGCACCAGCTTCTTGTAGACGCCGCCTACCGGGTCGGACAGCGTGATTTCCTCGTGCCCGTCGCCACCCATGAAATCGCCGGCCGAGAACAGGTCGATGCCGGTGACTTTGAGCTTGGTCGACAGCACCGAGCCCACATAGCGGCCATAACCCCAGCCCGCCAGATGGTTGGCGCAGACGCGGGCCTGCTCGTATAGCGGCGCCACCAGGCCATAGGCGATGCCACGGTGGTTGACGCATTCACCGACGGCGTAGATGCGTGGGTCGAAAGTCTGCAGGGTGTCGTTCACCACGATGCCCCGGTTGCAGTACAGGCCGCAGGATTCGGCCAGTTCGGTATTGGGGCGTATGCCTACGGCCATGACAACCAGATCGGCTGCCAACTCGGTGCCATCCTTGAGCTGCACGGCGCTTACCCGGCCCGATTCGCCAGCCAGCAATGCCGCTGTCTGGGCCTGCAGCGCAAAGCGCAAGCCACGCTGCTCCAGCGATTGCTGCAGCAACTGCCCGGCCACCTTGTCGAGCTGGCGCTCCAGCAGCCATTCGCCCAGATGCACCACGGTGACACTCATACCTTGCAGCATCAGGCCATTGGCCGCCTCCAGCCCCAGCAGGCCACCGCCTATCACGACGGCGTGGCGGTATTGCCGGGCAGCCGCCAGCATCTGCTCGGTGTCGTGGATGTCACGGTAGCTGATCACACCAGGCAGATCCTTGCCGGGCACGGGCAGGATAAAGGGCTTGGAGCCAGTGGCCATCAGTAGCCGGTCGTACTCCGCCTCGGTGCCGTCGGCGGCATAGACTACCCGCTTCTTGCGGTCTATCTTCACGACCTTCTTGCCCAGATGCAGGGTAATGCCTTGCTCGGCATACCATTCCAGCGGGTTGAGTATGATGTCCTGCACGGTCTGCTCGCCGGCCAGCACGGGCGAGAGCAGGATGCGGTTGTAGTTGGGGTGCGGCTCTTCGCCAAAGACCGTGATGTCGTAACGGCTGGGGGTGAGTGCCAGCAGCTCTTCCAGGGTCCGTACACCGGCCATGCCATTGCCGATCATGACGAGTTTTAGCTTTTGCATGGTTTAGCTCCGTGGTGTTGCCATAGGGGATGGGGGGGTAGGGGTGGCAGCTGCACCGGCGGCCTGCTGGCGCATGCCGGTGGCGGAGTCGGGCGTGCCGACCAGCAGGACAAACAACAGCAGCAGATTGAAGCCCAGCGAGCACAGCGCCAGCGCCATCCAGAGCCGGCCGGGTGAGCGGCTGGCCAGCGGGCTGCGCCGTGCCACGCGCAAGGGGCGGGCTTCGCCCAGTTCCAGTGCCAGCCGCAGCTCTTCTGTCGTCTCGAAGCGGTGTGCCGGTTCGCGCGCCACCAGCTTGAGCAGCACGCTCTCCAGCCATAGCGGCAGATCAGGCCGGTAGCGGCTGGGCGGAACAGGGTCACCAAAGCCCGGTGTCTGGAATGGCTCGATCTCGCCATAGGGGTAGCGGCGCGTGAGGGCGTAGTACAAGGTGACGCCCGCCGCATACAGGTCGCTGACCGGGCTGGCAGCGTGACCGGTGTATTGCTCGGGTGCGATATAGCTGGGCGTGCCTGGCGTGGCACTGTCGGCCGGGGTGATGCCGGGGCACTGCGCCACGCCCAGGTCCAGCAGGCGCAAGCGGCCTTCATGATCCAGGTGCAGGTTGTCTGGCTTGATATCGCGATGGACGATATCCAGCCGGTGCAGTGCCCCCAAGGCACGGCTCAGGGCCAAGCCCAGCCGCACGGCATCCTGTGGGCTGAGGGGCTCGTTGCGGGCCAGCCGTTGAGCCAGGGTCTCGCCGGGATACCAGCGCATGGCCAGGATCAGCCAGGGGCTGTCGGCGGTGTCGACGACTTCGGGCAGGTGTTGGCTGGCGGCACGCTTGAGCAACCAGCCCTCGGTCAGCAGGCCCTGGGCCAGTTCGGTGTCCTTGCCAGCCAGCTCGGTCAGGGTCTTGATGACCACCCTTTGCCCGCGCTCATCGCGGGCGCGGTACACCAGGCTGGCGCGGCTCTCGGCCAGCAATTGCTCTATCTGGAAGCCGGCGATGAACTGGTCCGGCCGCAGGCGTGGCGGGATAGGCAGCGTGGCGGCCTGGGCCAGTTCGTCCAGCAACTGGCCTTGCGGCAGGGCCTGTACCCGCACCACCACGGCCGTGACATTGTCCTGGCTGCCCGCTGCCAGGGCGGCAGCCAGCAGCGCGTCGGCGGCACGTTGGGGCTCATCGTGCAGTTCCAGCAAACGGTGCAGGGCCACATCGCCCAAGGCTTCCCAAACGCCGTCGCACACCAGGGCAAACAGGTCGCCGGCCTGCAGTTCTCCCTCGCAAAAATCCACCATCACATGCTGATCCAGGCCCACGGCACGCTTGAGCACATGGTGGTAGCCAGGCTGCTGCCAGGTATGGTCTGCACTCAGTTGCACAAAGCCATCAGCATTCAAGCGGTAGGCACGGCAATCACCGACATGGGCCAGGGTGTAGCGGCGACCCCGCAGCACCAGTGCCGTCAGGGTGGTGGCCAGCGGCTGGCTCAGCTTGTCGCGCTGGGCCTGACCGTTCAGCCACAGATTTTGTGCGGTGATGATACGGTCCATGGCATGGGCGGGTTCCCAGGTGTCGGGCGTGGCGTAGTAGTCGGCCGCCAGGCCACGCACGGTGGCCTGTGCGGCCAGCTTGCCATCGGCCGAGTGGCTGATGCCGTCGGCTATCGCCAGCAGCCAGCCCTTGGTAGCAACCATGTCGGCTGGCGGTTCCACCGCTGCAAGGGCATCCTCGTTGCGCGGTTTTTTGCCGGCCAGGCTGGCGGTGCCGATGGCGAGATCAAGCAAGGCGTGCATGGGGTCAGACCTTGGCGCCAGCGATATGGGCGGCACCCCAGGTGGTGCGCCAGCGCTGCTTGACAGACAGCAAGCCTACCCAGGCAAACAGGGCTAGTGCGGCAAACAGGCTCAGGCCCAGCGAATAGCTGCCGGTCAACTGCTTGGAGTACCCCAGGCCGGTTGCCAGCAGAAAGCCGCCTATGCCGCCGGCCATGCCCACCAGGCCGGTCATCACGCCTATCTCCTTGCGAAAGCGCTGCGGCACCAACTGGAACACGGCACCGTTGCCCATGCCCAGCCACAGCATGCCGGCCACCAGCGCCATCAATGCCATCCAGGCATGTGGCAGATCGAGAGAGACCAGATAGAGGCAGGCTGCAGCCAGGGTATACATCACCAGCAGCGAACGGATACCGCCCACCTTGTCAGCGACCGTACCGCCTATGGGGCGCATCAGCGAGCCGGCGAACACGCACATGGCGGTATAAAACCCCGCCTGCACCGGCTCCAACCCGTATTGGTCGTTGAAGTAGACGGTGAGCGAGGAGGCCAGACCAGAGAAGCCGCCGAAAGTGACGCAATAGAAAAACATGAACCACCAGGCATCACGGTCGCGCAGTACGCCCAGGTATTCGGACAGCTTCTTGGCGGGTGGGCAGTTGGGGCTGTCCTTGGCCATGGCGAGATACAGCACGAATACCAGCAGCAGGGGAATCAGCACCAGCCCGAACACGGCATTCCAGCCAAAGGCCTTGGCCAGGCTAGGGGCAAACAGGGCGGCAATGGCCGTACCCGAGTTACCGGCGCCGGCTATGCCCATAGCCGTACCCTGGTAGTGCGGTGGATACCAGCGCGATGCCAGCGGTAGCGCCACTGCGAAGGAAGCGCCAGCCACGCCCAGGAACACCCCCAGCACCATCACTTGGGAAAAGCTGTGCACGCCGGCCAGCCAGGCCACCAGCAGGGCAGCCATCACGATCACTTGGCCCACGGCGCCGGCCAGGCGAGGCTTGAGGTGATCGACCAGCACGCCCATCAGCAACCGCAGCAAGGCGCCGGCCAGCAGTGGCGTGGCCACCATCAGGCCCTTCTGCGCGGGGCTGAGCCCCAAATCGCGGGCGATATAAACAGCCAATGGTCCCAGCAGCACCCAAACCATGAAGCTGAGATCGAAATACAGGAAGGCCGACACCAGCGTGGGCGTATGGCCCGCTTTCCAGAAACCTTTGTCCATTTGCTACTCCCCTGTGCCCGCACGCTGCGCGGGCCTAGAACGCAAAAAAGGCGTCCTCGCTGCCCTATCGGTCTTGCATGACCGATAGGGTGCGGGGACGCCTTTGTCCGAAATCTGTAGGTTCGACCTTGAACCGTTGTCTGCCTCTGGCGCTTTTTAGGGCTCCGTCCACCGCTGCGCCGTTGCAACGATGGGTGCTGCTTATTACAGGCTGGTCGCTATCAGCAAATGCCGTGCCATTGCCTTGTTTTTATATTAATCAATGGCTTGTGTTGGGCTTGATATGGTGTGGATGGAGCCGCGCATGAAAATTGTGCGGTGCGGCAAGGGGTGTGCACTATGCAGGTGCGCGGAGAGAGGCCATACCAGTCATTGCTATGGCCCATGGCCTGCCCTGCGATGCTGGCAGCTAGGCAGCCTGCCGTATCTCGCGCCGGTACAGGAAATCCATCACGACATTGCGGGCAGCGTGATAGGCCGGGTCGCTGGCCAATGCCAGGCGTTCGCGCGGGCGGGGCAGGCCTATGGCGAGTATTTCGCCCACGGTGGCGGCGGGGCCGTTGGTCATCATCACGATACGGTCGGACAGCAAGACAGCTTCGTCCACATCATGCGTCACCATCACGGTGGTGGTGCGGGTCTGTGCGACGATGCGCAACAGTTCGTCCTGCAGGTGGGCGCGGGTGAGGGCGTCGAGGGCGCCGAAGGGCTCGTCCAGCAGCAGTACCTTGGGCTGCATGGCCAGTGCCCGGGCGATGCCTACACGCTGCTTCATGCCGCCAGATATCTCGTGCGGGCGTTTGTGACTAGCGTGGCTGAGCCCGACCATGGCCAATGCGTCGTGCGTGCGCTGCTTGAGCATGCTGCGGTTCTCCTTGGCACCAAATACCCGCTCCACTGCCAGGTAGACGTTGCCGTAGCAGCTTAGCCAGGGCAGCAGCGAATGGTTCTGGAACACCACGCCGCGATCGGGGCCTGGGCCGGCGATTTCGCGGTTATGGCAGAGCAATACGCCGGCCGAGGGCCGCAGCAGGCCTGCGATCAGATTGAGCACGGTGGATTTGCCACAGCCGGAATGGCCTATCAGTGCCAGGAACTCCCCCTCGCGTATATCAAGATTGACATTGCGCAGGGCCACAAAGCGCCCCTGCCGGGTATCGAAGGCCATGCCGACGTCTTGCAGTTGTACGAATTTGTCCATGTGTGGCTCCTGATTCTGGGTAAAGGGTCTTAAGGGCCGCCAGCAGTGGGTTTGTTTAGCTGCCCCAAACAGGCTCATAGGGTTGGGGAGCGCTAACCGGCCGTCCCGGTGACGCGGCCAGCGCTCCCGCCCAGTCTTGCTCCATGCCTGCTTCTTGTTGTCCTAATACTCGAAACGCCGTGCCAGCAGCACCAGGGCCTGCTCCAGCAGCAAGCCGACAATGCCGACCACAAAGATGGCGATCAGGATGTGTGCGACATTGAGGTTGTTCCATTCATCCCATACCCAAAAGCCCAGGCCGACGCCGCCTGTCAGCATTTCTGCAGCGACGATGACCAGCCAGGCCACACCTATGGCCAAGCGTATGCCGGTAATCATGTGCGGCAGCACGGCTGGAAAGAGGATGCGGGTGAATACCTTAGCTTCAGGCAACTTGAGTACGCGGGCGACGTTGAGGTAGTCCTGCGGCACCTGCGCTACGCCTGCTGCGGTATTTAGCACCATGGGCCAGATGCTGGAGATGAAGATGACCCAGATGGAGGCCGGCCCGGCGGCCTTGAACACCAGCAGGCCTATGGGTAGCCAGGCCAGTGGTGAGACCGGCCTGAGCAGGCTGATAATGGGTGCCGCCATGCGGCCGATAAAGGCAAAACGGCCAATGATGAAACCGGCGGGTATCCCCACCAGTGCGGCCAGGCCGAAGCCGATGCCGACGCGGGCCAGCGAATGCAGGATGTTCCAGCCTATGCCTTGATCGTTGGGGCCGTTGTCGTAGAAAGGGTCGGCAAACAACTCTACTGCGGCAGCCCAGGTGGTGGCAGGGCCAGGCAGGCTGGTGTTGTGCAGCGACAGCAGTTGCCATCCCAGCATGAACAGCGCCAGCCCCAGGAGGGGCGGCAGGCCATGAAAGGCCAGCCAGTGCAGGCTGCGATTGAAACGTCCGGGACCAGGGGGGAGGCCGTCCAGGGTTTGCAGCCGTGGTGCGGCTGGCCGGCGTGGTTTGCGCCTGGGTGGGTCTTCGGCAAGGGGTGTGCTCAGTGCGTGGGTAGACATGATGGGCTCCTCAGGCGCGAATCTTGAAACTGGCGGCGTAGGCAGCCGGGTGCTTGCCGTCCCAAACGGTGCCGTCCATCAGCTTGGTGCTGCGCAGGGCTTCCTTGGGGACGGCGATGCCCAGCGCCCGGGCGGCATCGCTATACACATCGATGCGGTTGACTGACTTGGCTACGGCCAGGTAGTCGGGGTCGGTCTTGAGCAGGCCCCAGCGGCGATGCTGGGTCAGGAACCACATGCCGTCCGACAGGTAGGGGAAGTTGACCTTGCCGTCGTTGAAGAACTTCATGTAGTTCGGGTCCTGCCACTTGCGCCCCAGGCCGTTGTCGTACTTGCCTTCCAGCCGCTGGTCGATGATGTCGACCGGGCAGTTCACATAGCTCTTGTCGGCAATGGTTTCGGCAACCCGCTGGCGGTTGGCCATGGTGTCTATCCAGCGCGAGGCATCGAGTACGGCCATGACCAGTGCCCGCGCAGTATTGGGGTACTGGGCGACGAAGTCGGCAGTGGTACCCAGCACCTTCTCGGGGTGGTCGGTCCAGATGTCCTGGGTGGTGGTGGCGGTGTAGCCTATGCCGTCGGCTAGGGCCCGGTTGTTCCAGGGCTCGCCCACGCAGAAACCATCCATATTGCCTACCCGCATATTGGCCACCATCTGCGGCGGTGGCACCACAATGGTCTTGACGTCCTTGAGCGGGTCTATGCCCTGGCTGGCCAACCAGTAGTACAGCCACATGGCGTGGGTGCCCGTGGGGAAGGTCTGGGCAAAGGTGTATTCACGGGGTTCGGCCTTGACCAGACGCGCCAGGCTCGCGCCGTCCTTCACACCCTTGTCCTTTAGCTGGTTGGACAAGGTTATGGCCTGGCCATTGTTGTTCAGCGTCATCAGGACATTCATGTCCTTCTTGGGGCCGCCTATACCCAGTTGTACGCCATAGATCAGGCCGTACAGCACATGGGCGGCGTCCAGTTCGCCGTTCACCAGCTTGTCGCGTACGCCGGCCCAGCTGGCTTCCTTGCTGGGTACGATCTTGATGCCATATTTCTTGTCGAAGCCCAGCACGGCGGCCATGACCACCGAGGCGCAGTCGGTGAGCGGTATGAAGCCTATCCTGACTTCGGTCTTCTCCGGTTTGCCGGTCTGGCTATTGGCTGCGGCGCGCACCTGGGGCGGCACGACAGAGAGTATGGAGCCGGCACCGGCGAGGCTGAGTGTCTTCATGAAATCGCGGCGGCTGGCGGACGGTGTGCTGTTGTTTGCGGGTTGGTCCATGCTGCTTCCTTGGTCAAAACGCGGGCGCAAAAAAAACGGCGTACCTCGACCGGTAAAACCGGTCAAAGGACGCCGTTGTCCTTGGGCCGGCAGCAAGGCTGCGCGGCCCGGAGCTATCCGCTTGCATGCAAGCTTGGGCTCCCAGTCAGACTCCCCAACGAATCTGGAGTGATCCGGTTCGACATTGAACCGGGTAACGCCTATCACTATGCAGCAAGCGTGCCAGCGGGTATCTGCTGCCAGTTTCCGCCCGATTATTGGTGTTTATGTGATTGATATAAAACAGTAAATTATGGTGCTGTGGCTTGCTACCAAAGTGCTGCCACTCGGCTGGCGGGCATAAAGGCACGCTGTCGCAGATTGCACCATGCACCATGACGCAGCAGGCAGCTTGGCGCGGTGCACCAATCCGGTTGAGGCAGCTCCCTAGTTGGCGAAACAAGATGCTTGCCACTGCTTGCGGCTGCAGTTAGAGTGGGGGTGTCGAATCCATTTTGCATTGCAACAGCCCATGTTCCCTGTGCTTAACGCGCTGACCACTACCATGAAACGCACCATGATGATTACATCGTGGGGCGCGTTGGTGTTTGCGCGATCGGGAAGCTGAGCCAGAACCCGAACGACAAAGAATCCAGACGAAGCCCCCGAATCGAAAGATCGGGGGCTTCGTCATTTCAGACCCTATCCCCAGTCCCTGCAGGAGTAATCGAGATGGCACAGCAACTGACGTTGAACCTGGACAACAATAGCGATGCACTGGAGCGCGTGTTGCGCGTGGTACGCCACCGTGGTTACTCGGTGCGCCGTGTGGCCGCCGAAATGCCCAAGGGCCGTGGCTATATGGATGTATGCATCGAACTGGAAAGCAGCCGCTCAGTGTTCAGCCTGGTCATGCAACTGGCCAAGCTGGCCGAGGTGCGCTCACTCGCCATGCGCGGCGAAGGTGTGCGGGTGCTATTGTAGGCTCCCTGATCTTGCACCGTGTCGCAAGCAGTTGGGTCGCCCGCCGCTCCTTGTCTTGCCCGGTATGGTCAGCAACATTCCGCCTCAAAAGCCCCAGCCTTTGCAATATGTGGCTTGCCTATCCGACGCTCCTTACCTATCCCACATAGATGGCGTCGAGGGATGACGCATACATCTCGCCTCCAGTCTCTGGGGCGCAGGGCAGAGAGGGCATGATGGGACGCTGGGGTCTGGTAGCGCTTGCGCTATGCAACGCGATGGCAATGCAGGTTAGGGCGGAGGCCTTGCCCAACTGGGTGAAGCTTGATGGCTTTGGCACCGTGGGCGTCTACCATGCCGACGACCCCAATGCGACCGTGCGCTCTGACATACGCACCAGCACGGGGGCGCGCAATGAGACTCGCTTCGATGCCGACAGCCTGCTTGCTGTGCAACTCAAGCTAAGGCCGGCTGGACCATTCAACGCGGGCTTTCAGTTGATCTCGAAGAAGGAGGTCAACAGCAGCCACCGGCCCAGAGTGCAGTGGGCCTACCTGGGCTGGGAGCCCAGCAGCGAGATCAATATCAAGCTGGGACGGGCATTGGCGCCGGTTTTCCTGATGTCGGACTACAACGACCTCTACTACGCACAGATCAGTGCGCAGCCACCGGGACAGGTCTATTCCAATAACTCCATCACCTTCAACGATGGCGTAACCGGGCAGTGGGAGCGCCACTTTGGTGAGGGCGTGCTGGGTATCGAGGGCTATTACGGCAAAACCCGGGTGGATGTCTCGCTGGGCGAGATTGAAGTACCGAAGCAGATGGGGCTCTCCGCCAAGTGGACATCCGGCCCCTTGTTGCTGCGCTTGGGCTATTCCCGGCCCAAGGGCGGGCTGAAGCCTTTTGCCGGCAATAGCGTGGACCAGTTTTTGGGCCTGGTGCGTGACGCCCAGCAAATGGGCCTTTGCAGCAATTGCAACCAGGTTTATCGCGAGCGCTTCAAGTTGACGGATGTGGTCAACAAGATGGTCAGCCTGGGTTTCAGCTGGGACGATGATACCTATGTGGTGCAAGGGGAATGGGTAAGCCGCAAGTCCGACTCCGCGATCCTGAGCGGATCGGGTGGCTGGTATCTGCTGGGGGCCAGGCGCATAGGCGATTTCACCCCTTACATTGTGTTGGGCAGTCTCAAGCCGATTGCCGAGCCGGTTGACCTGAGGCTGACCACGCCGCCGCAGGCGACAACGGGCCAAATGGCGCTGCTGAGTGCGCTGGCTGCAGCCAATGCCACCAATGTGACTGGTCAGTACCACCGCGACCAACTCGCGTTGGGGCTGCGCTGGGAGCTGAGCAGCAATATGGCGCTCAAGCTGCAGTGGGATCATTACAAGGTCAAAAACCGTTTCTGGGGCAGTAGTAACAAGGTCGAGTTTCGCATGGGGCCGCAATCCCAGTTCGATGGCAAGGTGAATACCTATACCGCCAACCTCGACTTCATCTTCTGAGCGAGAGCCGACCATGACCCGCATGCATCGTCATCTCGGTCCCCTCATCTTATGCGCCATAGGGGTGCTGCCGGCCCAGGCAGAACCGGTGCTGGTGGCAGGCAGCAAGAGCCCGGCCGTGTCGTTTAGCCGGCAACAGGTGCAGGATATCTATTACCTGCGCCTGAAGGAGCTCCCCGGCGGTGGCGTCATCGTGCCATTGATGCTGGGGGCCGGGCCGGTGCGGCAGGACTTTCTGGATAAGGTGCTGAACAAGAGCGAAGCACAACTGAAAAGCCATTGGGCGCGGCTGAACTTCACCGGCAAGGGCGTGGCACCGCAGCAGGTTGCCAGCACCGCCGAGCTCAAGCGCCTGTTGGCGGCGAATCCCCATATGGTGGGGTATCTGGACCGGGCCGAGGCCGATGCAAGCGTGAAGATACTGTACGCGCCCTAGGCGGCCACCGCGACAGCCTGGCGCCGCTGCGTGGCTGACAGGCTAACCCAGCAATTCGGTCGCTTCCACCAACTGCCTGGCAACCTCGGCCAGCTTTTGCCCACGGGTCATGGCGGTCTTGCGCAGCAATTGATAGGCAGCATCCTCATCGATATTGCGGCGCTTCATCAGCAAGCCCTTGGCGCGGTCTATGATCTTGCGATCCAGCAGTTGCTGCCGGGTATCGGCCAGCTCATTACGCAGTTTGCGTTCTTCATCGAAGCGGGCAATGGCCACGTCCAGCACCGGTTTCAGTCGGGCGGGTGACAGCCCGTCCACCACATAGGCAGTCACGCCTGCGCGTATGGCCTCCTTGATGCGAGCTTCCGAACCATCGTCGGTGAACATGACGATAGGCCGGGGGGCATCCTGGTGCATGACGGCGATATGTTCCAGCACATCGCGGCTGGGAGAGTCGGTATCGACGATGACTGCATCGGGCTCCAGTCTGGCCACCACATCGGCCAGGGCAAAGGCGCTGTCGACTTCGGCGATGACCTCAAAGCCCGCAGCCAGCAATGCGTCGCGCAGCGCACCCAGCTCGCGCTCCGTATCGTCTACCAGTACCAGCCGCAATGCTTTGTTCATGGGCTTTCTTCCAGGTTGGGAAGAATATAAAGCAAGGCTTGTGCCGGTATTTTGTTGGCTTATTTGTTTAATGGAATCAATTGCATATGATACTTGCTTTGCCAGGTTTGCGTGGGGGCGATGCTATCCACGCACCATTTTGATGCTTGCCAGTCTGACTATTCGTTACGGCACTTTTCGGGTGCCACGGCTGGATCATGGGCTAGCCGTAGCGAAATTTCCCGTGGCAGGTAGGCAGACAGCGCCGTAGGGGTGCTCGAAATATGACTAAAAGGAGAAGGCGATGCGTGATGCTGCTTGGTACTCAAAATTTGCCAAAGAAGCTTCGCGTTTCTGTGGCCGTCCCAGAGTGTTTGTGTTTGCGGTGGCTATCATTGCGGCATGGATACTCACTGGGCCTTTGTTTGCCTTCAGTGACACCTGGCAACTGGTGATCAATACCGGTACAACCATCATCACCTTTCTAATGGTATTCCTGATCCAGAACACTCAGAGTCGCGATACAGAAGCCATACAGATCAAGCTCGACGAGCTCATACGGGCGACCCATGGTGCGCACAATGCACTGCTGGACTTGGAGGAACTGGAGGAGTCGCACCTGGATGCGTTCAGGCTCAAGTATCAGATGCTTGCGCGCAGTGCTAGGGCGGAACTACTGCGTGGTGGACTGGATACCGGTACACCGGAAGCATGACGGCTTGATCGCACACAACCCGCCTCCGACGTAGTCTTAGCCAGACTCGCAGCATTGTTTATCGCGCGGCGCTAGTTGGGTAGCTGGCATAGGGACCGGAGGGCACCTGCAATCAGCGGCATGACGTCGATGGCGTTGCTACTGTGGGCGATGGTGTTGCAGCTGACTATACTGGCGGCGCCTGCCGCCATGAGTGAGGGTAGGGCATCGCCGCTGAGTATGGGGTGGACGGCGATGCAGATGGGGGCGGCCAGGCCGGCTTCGCGCAAGCGCTGCACCGCCGCAATCATGGTGCGGGCGGTGGAGAGGATATCGTCCAGCAGGACGGGCGTGTGCTGTGCCCAGGCGCCGGCATCGATCTCCGAGACGCTGACATCTCGATCGCCTCGGCGGGTTTTCTCCAGTACCAGATAAGGCGCTCCCAGCCGCTTGGCGACTGCTGCGATCCACTGTTCACTCTCGCTATCGGGGCCGATCAGCAAGGGCTTGGGGACTGCCTGGGCAATCCAGTCTGCGATGGCGGGCGCAGCTGCTACGGCGGCACAGGGCAGCTTGAACAATGGGTCGAGGGCGTGGTTACGATGCAGATGGGGGTCGACCGTGGCCAGAAAATCGATATGCCGCGACAGCACTGCGGCAAAGGTACGCGAACTGACGGCCTGGCCGGGGGCAAAGCGGATGTCCTGCCGCATGTAAGCCAGATAAGGTGCAACCAGGCCCACCTTGCGGGCGCCCAGTTCGCGAGCGGCATCGGCGGCGAACAGCAGCGGGGCCAGCTTGCTGTCGGGGTGGTCCAGCGTGCATACCAGTATCACGCAACGGTTCTGCAAGCCCTCTGGCACGGTGACCAGCGTTTCGCCGTCGGGGAAAGTATGCAGTAGAACGGGGGCCGCGTTGCAGTTCAACCGCGTGGCCAGTGCCTCGGCTTGGGCTTCATTGCCAGGCAGGGTCAGCAGGACGATGTCAGTTTGATCAGTCTTGGCCATGGTCGGTGTCCAGGGTGATGACGCTGGTTTGTTCGGCGGCGTAGGCCTGGGCATAGCGTAGTTCGCCTGGGGCTTCGGCATGGATGGTGAACAGTGGCTGGCCGGTAATGACGGCATCGCCCAGCCTGACATGCAGATCCAGCCCTGCGGCTTTCGATTGGGGTGCACCCGCCAGCTTGGCAATGCGGGCCAGGGTACGGCTGTCTATGTCTTGCACCTGTCCGGCTTGCACGGCCAGCACCGGCTGGGTCAGTGGTGCCTGGGGTACTTGCCGCATACCGCCTTGGGCCTCGCAGATGGCCTGGAACTGCCGCCAGGCATTGCCGTTATCAAGGGTGGCCATGGCCAGCGCCATGCCTTGCCCCGGCGGGGCGGCGGCACCCATTTCCAGCAGCCTGGCGGCCAGCAGCAGGGCACGCTCGCGCAAATCAGCAGGAGCCTGGGGGGCATTCTGCAGCACCTGCAGCACATCGCGCGCTTCCAGCGCCGGGCCGATACCACGGCCTATGGGCTGCCGGCCGTCGGTGATCATCACCTGCACATGGATACCCAGCTGCGTGCCTACCGCAAGTAGTCGCGCCTGCAGCCGGGTGGCGGTCTCCAGCGTCCTGACCTTGGCGGTCGGGCCGACCGGGATATCGATCAGCACCTGATCCGATCCGGCGGCGAGCTTCTTGGAGAGGATGGAGGCCACCAATTGGCCGTCGCTGTCGAGGTCCAGCGGTCTTTCCACCTGTATCAGGATATCGTCGGCAGGGCTTAATTGCATGGCACCGCCCCAGACGACACAGCCTCCGGTATTGCCTACCACCCGGCGTATGCCGGCAAGGTCCAGATTGACGGGCGCCAGTACCTCCATGGTATCGGCCGTACCGGCGGGCGAGGTGATGGCGCGCGACGATGTCTTGGGCATGGTCAGGCCGCAGGCCGAGACGATGGCGACCACGATGGGGGTGGTACGGTTGCCTGGCAGGCCGCCAACGCAGTGCTTGTCGACGATGGGGTGGCTGTCCCAATCCAGGGTGGCGCCGGCAGCGACCATGGCGCGGGTAAGGGCAACGGTCTCATCGATATCCAGCCTTTCCCCCGCGCAAGCAGACACGAAGGCTGCTAGGTGCAGATCGGATAAACGGCCCGCAACGGTATCGTTGATGATGGCGCTGAGCTCGGCGGGGCTCAGCCGCTGGCCGTAAATCTTGGCACGCAGATAGCTCTCGGACTGCAGTACAGGTACATGGGAGAAGGCAAGATTATCGTGCTCGTGCAGATTGAGTGCACGTTGGGCCGATAGGCTCAGCGAGGCTTCGTCTATACCCAGCAGGTTGCCTTTGACGGTATTGAGCGTGACGATGATGCTGCGACCATTGGCGCTGACCACCAGCCTGGCCTGCGCAGCAAAGCCTTCGGAGCGGCAGATGTGACAGCCGGCATTCATGTAGACCACGTATTCGTGGGCAGTGTCGATACCCAGTGGCCGAAAGCGGAGTAGGGGTAGCGGGTTGATCATGCTTCGAGCTTGATGCTTTGCAGGTAGTCGGGAACGCAGACGTTCCAGTTCAGCTCAGTCGCGATGCGCTTGCGCAGGGCATCGGCTGCATCTGGCTCACCATGGACGACAAAGGTTTGCTTGGGGGGCGTCAGAAAGCCTCGCAGCCAGCCCAATATTTCATCGGCATCGGCATGAGCCGAGAAATTGGGCACGTTTTCGACGCGGGCTCGGATGGGGATGTCCTCGCCAAAGATGCGGACATGGCTGGCGCCGCCCAATATGGCGGCGCCGCGTGTTCCGCCAGCCTGGAAACCGGAAAACACGATGGTGTTACGTGCATCGGGCGCGAAGGCCTTGATATGGTGCAGCACCCGGCCACCGGTCGCCATACCGCTGGCCGCCAGGATGATCATGGGGCCATGACGCCGGTTAAGTGCCTTGGATTCTTCCGGGGAGGAGACCACGGTGACGTTGCGGCACATGGCAGCGCATTGCGCCTGCGTGAGCCGGTGTTCGCCCTGGTGGCGTAGGAATATCTCGGTCGCATCGACCGCCATCGGGCTGTTCAGAAATACCGGCACCTGGGGTATCTCGCCCGATTCGCGCAGCAGGTGCAGCAGGTACATCAGGTTCTGGGCGCGGCCCACAGCAAAGGTAGGGATCAATACCACGCCAGCCTGGGCGACGGTGCGGCGGATGATTTCCCCCAGTTGCACGCGAGGGTCTTCCTGCTCGTGGCTGCGGTTGCCATAGGTGGATTCCACCAGCAGCCAGTCCGCCTGGCCGACGGTGGCAGGGGGCTTCATCACCAGATCGGCGGGTCGACCCAGATCTCCCGAGAACACGATGCGACCGGTGCTTGATGTCAGTTCGACGGTCGCGGCACCCAGGATATGCCCGGCCGGCCGGAAATGCAGTTTCAGCTTGGGGTTGAGCGCAATATCCTTGCCATAGGGGCAGTGCTGGAGTTGCTTGAGGCAGCGCTGGGCGTCCGACTCATCATAGAGCGGCAGCGCAGGATCATGCCGGGATGAATGGTGGCGGTTGGCATAGCCGGCTTCTTCCTCCTGCAGTCTACCGCTATCGGGCAAGAGCACCTCGCACAGCTCCCGCGTGGCCGAAGTGCAGTACACCGGACCGCGATAGCCTTCGCGTACCAATAGTGGCAGGTAGCCGCTGTGATCGAGGTGGGCATGGGTCAGGATGACGGCATCGATGCTGGCCGGGTCGACCGGTAGCTGGGTCCAGTTGCGCAGCCGCAGTTGCTTCCAGCCCTGAAACAGGCCGCAGTCCACCAGCAGGCGCATCCCCTCGGCTTCCAACAGGTATTTGGAGCCGGTAACCGTGCCGGTACCGCCGAGAAATTGCAGCTGCATGCTCATGTTTCCCTCCTCTAGTCCGCCCATGTCAGATCACATCCAGTATGTGACACCGAATGGCGCGGGTCTTGATGTGCATCAAGCATAGATGGCAGTTGGCGTAGTTTGCTTCCTGCTGCAGGGGAAACCCGCACGGGTAACAACCTCACAGCGCCCGCCGATATCCTCCTGACCCCCACCACGGGTGGCAGCTCCGCCATTGCCCGTGACCACGACGGCATCAGCAAAACTTCCAGTACCATAAAGCTCGCCGTCAATTCCAACAGAAACCTACGAACCACTGATCGCGCGCTTTATGAGTGTGGACCCGTTGATCAGCTTGGGGGCGCGGAAGGGGGTGGACGTCACGCCAGCCGCCGGCGATCTGATTCATCCGTTGGGTAAAAATGGCAAGCCGCAAGGATTGTCGGTCAACCTCGATCCAAACAATAAATTCTATCGGCTACAAGTGCGCCTGGGTGGAAATGAAATCTAGAGGACGGACATGAAAACTCTTGACGCTGAGCTGGCCTACATGGCAATGGTCAGTTTTTTGGAAAAGTACTACGAGTTGACACACGCGGATGAGATTGGCGACCTGCTAAGTAGTATGACGATTTGGGGGGACGGTAAGCCTGCGGATGCTGCGATATGGAGCGATTGGCTGGAAGCGATTGAGCAAGTGTTAGCACAACATCCCGAAAAATCTTAGTTGGTACAAACAATGGAGAGGGTGCGGCAGAAGGCCACAACAATGAAGTCCCCAGTAATGTAGGGTGCCCCGTCCGCTCGTCCGCAACAGCTAGTGGGGAAACCGCGCCTGACTGGCTTGCTGTCAAGCCCTTGTTGGCGTGTTTCGGTGAGGAAATTAACCAAGCCCGCGAGCGTTATTGTCACTTCGTTGCACAAGGAGTTGGCCGCAGCTCACCGTGGGGAGAGTTACGGGGCCAGGTATTCTTGGGTAGTGATGCATTCCTTGATCAGATGCAGATTCGTCTGAGCCAGCAGGCGTCTGCAGCAGCCAGTCTGCGAGAGATTCCCCGCGCCCAGCGCCGGCCCGTGGCCAAGCCCTTGGGCTGGTATGCAAGCCTGTATCCGGACAGGAATACGGCGATAGTCGAGGCCTACCGGAGTGGTGGTTATACTTTGCAAGAGGTGGCTGAGTATTTTGGATTGCATTACGCATCGGTAAGTAGGATTGTATCTAGGAGTGCAAAATGAAAGACCTGACCCCATTGTTTTGTATTAGCATTTGCCTTTGGGGAGGAGGAAGAGTCTATGAATATTGATTTCCGCTTGAAAGCGAAAGAGCAAGTAATCAGTGGTTTGGTGATGGAATTGGTTCCAGGGCCATTAAGTGAACCCGAGTCGCGTAAGGAGAGCATTTTCTTAGATGAGGATGCATTCGGATTTTTAGAGCCTTGTGTGGTAGTCGCTTGGCCTGGGTATGCGAAATACGGTCACTGGGGAGACACCGAGATTCCCGTAGAAGTGTGGGGTGATATAATTACACTCCTCAGTGAACTACACGGAAGTCTTGAACGATCCTCAGCTCCTGAAGAGGTGAAGGGGCTCGGATTTATTTTTGATGATGTTGAAAAATATTTCATCGAGAATTTTAGTAATCTCAGATCGAAGATATTGATTTTTATTGATGAATTGATTTGCTGGCTGAAGAGTAAGATTGTGCGGTGCCAGTACATCTCTATCATTGGCGTGTAAGACTGTATAACACCAAAGCTTTTTTGCACAACTCAACGGCGGCTTCAAGGCGCCAGCACAACTGACAAATCAAGGGTTGAAAGTAGGATGAGGTGAAGGTACTTCACCGATTTTGGATCGTGGGGTCAAGTCTCAATATTGTTCGGTTAGATTGATTTCAGCGTCTGCTGCCGTGGATGAATCAACCTGGGCTCAACCATGGCGACAGTGCAATCCAGTGGCTGTCGTCGTGGATAGCGGTGATCGTGCGAGGCGTACGGGGAATTGCGCCCTTTGACCTGTCGTGGCGCTCGTTGTCCCAAGGTGCGCACAGCCCGCAGCTTCGCCTCAGCGGTGCCCCGTCCGCTCGTCCGCAACAGCTAGGGTACCCATAGTGAGCGGGCTTTTCAGGCCACCAAACCGACAGCTTGTCAGTGCCAGCCGCGCCATAGCTGCCGGATTGCTTAAATTTTGTGCAAATCGGCAGAGCTGGACGCGCTCGTTCCCGGGCCGCCTTCCGTTGCCTGTGCTGCTTCCAACGGCTGTGGTGCTCTATCTGCGCAAATAGACGCCTGCCAGCAAGCCATCCCATGCCTGGAACAGATACGCCCCCTTGGGTATCTGCTGGTGGGTATCTATCCCTTGCCAGGCTTCGAGTGGCGTACGCCCGTTCAAATGCTGATGGGGCCGTATCGCGTTATATAGAGAACGGCCCGGTCGCGATCGAGCAACTGCAAGTGGGCCAGCTCGTCTATGCCCGCGATGAAGCAACGGGTGAGACCCAGCTCAGGCCGATTACCCAGCTGATCCTCACGCCGGGCAAGTCGCTGTACGCCCTGGTGACGCAAAGCGCGACCGGCCAGCTGGACCGGATGGAAGTGACGGACAACCATCCCTACTGGGTGAAGGGTCAGGGCTGGGTGGAATCGGCCCAGCTCAAGCCGGGGATGGTGCTACAGAGCCTGGATCACAGCGAGCTGAAGGTGCTGACGTTGAATGCGCTGGAGCGCGTGGAGACCACAAGGCGCGGGGTCAAGTCTTGTACTTTGCGCGGCAGCCCGTAGCGAGTAGCCCATTGGGCTGCATGGCATAGTGCACAAAGCTGGTACCGGTTTACGCCGTACCGGCTTTCTGCTACCTACACTGTTCTATGCCCGTTCTATCTCTGTTCGTGGCCTGTTTCAGGCTGTTCTAGATGCGTTCTACGAACACCCCTAGAACAGCCCGACCCGTAAAATCCTGCCGCCTACTAAAACCGTCGCCAGATCAAGTACTTGGTGACTATGTGAGAGTAAGGTGCGGGGCATCGACGCGGAGATGCTGGAAATCTGCGCGATTGAAGTGACGGGGAACAGCGTCGGCGACACACCGGTGCTGCCTGATCTGCTGGCGCCGATCCCGGCCGACCAAGCCATCACCAGCGTGGTGACCGATGGCGCGTACGACACCAAGCGCTGCCACCGTGCGATTACCGAACGCGGCGCTGAAGCGATCATCCCGGTGCGGACGAACGGCCGGCCTTGCAAGGTAAATCAAGCTGGCGCCGCAGTGCGCAACGAAGCATTGCGCGCGATGCGTCGGCTGGGTCCGGCGATCTGGAAACGTTGGGGCGGTTACCACCGTCGGAGTTTGGTCGAAGCCAAGATGCGCTGCTTCAAGTTGCTGGGGGAGCGTGTGAAGGCACGCACCTTCGAGGACCAGTTAGCGGAGCTGCAAGTCCGTGCTGCCTTGCTCAACCGCTTCACCCAACTGGGCAAGCCGCAAACGGTGGGGGCGGCATAAATCCGTCTGGGGTTTGGGGAAACTCAACTTTCAGCTGCATTGTGCAACAAAGCCTAGGGGAAACTAAGTTTTCTGAGGGCGCACTTGATCCCAATCAAATGCAGGAGGTCAAAACAGGCATAAAAACGAACTTGAGCAAGGTTTTTATCTCGAATGCCACAGGAGGAACACAACATGAGCTATCGCAATATCCTGGTCCAGGTGGACAGCGGCCCACACGCCGCCGCCCGCATACGCTTTGCCCTGCATCTGGCGCAGGCTCACGAGGCCCATCTGACAGGGCTGTTTGTGGCGCCATCGCCCTATATCAATGTGATGGAACCCGGCGGCGGCGCCGGTTCGGTCTACTACGCCATACATGAAGACATCGAGCGCGCGGCGATACAGGCGCGGGAGTTGTTCGAGCGTCTGACCCAGCAGCATCCCAATCAGTCGAGCTGGCATCAGCAGATCGGCGTGCCGGCTGAAGCCATCTGCCTGCATGCTCGATATCAGGATCTGGTGGTGATGGGGCAGCACGATCCAGCCTCGCCTGCGGACGGTTTGCCAGCAACGCTGCTGCAGGATGTAGCGATGGCTTGCGGCCGCCCCGTACTGGCGGTGCCGCATGCGGGCAGTTTCCCTACTCTGGATCAGCATGCCATGGTGGCCTGGAATGGCAGCCGGGAGGCAACCCGAGCCCTGACCGACGCCTTGCCCTTGTTGCGCCGAGCCAAGAAGGTGACTGTGCTGATCGTCAATGCCAGCATGGATCCCGGCGTACACGGCCAATTGCCGGGTGCAGACGTGGGTTTATACCTGGCCCGCCACGGCGTGGAGGTCGAGGTGGTGAAGGACACGGCGTTCAGCCGCGATATCGGTGAGGTCTTGCTAACCGTGGCTGCCGACAGGCAGGTCGATCTGCTGGTGATGGGACTCTATGGTCACTCTCGCTTGCGCGAAATGGTGATGGGTGGGGCAAGCCGTACCATGCTGGAGGCCATGACGGTGCCGGTGCTGATGTCGCATTGAGCAGTGCCGGGAGGCATGCCCCGACATCGCCTCCCAGGCACGCCCAGCCAGCCTAAGGTGCTGGATCGGGCTGGTGCACCAAAGTGCGTAGGTACGGCAAGCCACTGGCAGCTGCCGTACCGCTAAGCGCCTTGTACTACCTCATGGGTTGGTGTCGGCGTCGGCCAGTTGTGCAGCGCTCAACTGCTGCCGGACATCGGCCAGTCTTGCCCTGGCTGCGTCATCCTGCTGGGCAGCTTGCTTTAACAGGCGGTAGGCGGCGACCTTGTCCAGCGGTACGCCGCGACCAGCCAGGTGCATCAGGGCGAGGTTGTATTGGCCCGTGGCGTTGCCTTGCTCGGCTGCCAGGCGCGAATAGCGTACTGCCTCCAGGTCATCCTTCCGGACACCGCGTCCGGTCATGTACATAAAACCCAAGTAGGCCTGTGCATCGGCATGTTGTTGCTCAGCAGCCTTGCGATACCACTCTACCGCTTTGATATTGTCTGCGGTCACTCCCTGGCCTTTGCGATAGCGCAGGCCCAGCTGTGTCTGCGCAGCCGGGTCGCCTGCTTCAGCAGCCCGCTGCAGTTCTGGCAAGGCTAGCCCTGCCAGTGCCGTGGTATCAGCCAGCTGGGGCGGGTTGGCGCTATTGTCGGTCAGCACGGGCGGGGCCACCTCGACGCTGGCAGTTTGTGCTGTGTCGGCTGGCGCGGGTGCAGGTTCATTGGGGCTGGCGTGCTGTTCTTTGGAACTGAGCAGGGCGGCACCCAAGGCGGCCACGATGATCAGGCCGACACCGATACCCAGCAGCTTACCGCGACCGCTGGGGGCCTCAGGCCGGCTGTCACGGCGCGTCATACCTATGGGGCTGGGGGAGAATTCATCATCCTGCAACGGTACGGCCACCGGGCGCTGGGCCGCGCTGGGGTGCAGCACGGGCGTGGGCTGCATGGTGAACACACCGGCTGTTTGCGGTGCTTCGGCAATGGCCAGAGCGCGCTTGTCGACCTCCAGCGCCTCGAAGGCCTTGATACAGGCATCCAGGCTGGTGAAGCCACCTTGCAATACCGGCTTTTGCATCTTCTTGATCAACGCCGGCAACGTTTCCTGATGTGCATCCTTGTAGTAGTCGATTCGGTGCAGCGAGATCTGCTTGAACCAATGGCCCAGTGCGTACAGGTCGACACGCCAGTCCAGGGTGTTGATGGCGAGGTCCGGTATCAGCACGCTGGCGTACTGGTGCCGTGCCGACTCCGATAGCTCGTACCAGCTGGACTTGCCGCTTTCGCCCACCAGCTTGGCGTAGGTCTGCCAGTCACGCAGGATGGCATCGCGCATGGCGGGGGCAAGGTAGGTGGCGTCCGGGCTGGCGAGATCGATGAACAGGGGTTTTTCAATGCGATGCTGGGCGCTGCGGGCTACACCGAAGTCGATCAGCGTCAGGCTGTCGTAGTCGATCTCCTGCTTGTCGTTCTGGTGCAGGACGATCAGGTCCGGCCGCAAGCCCCCGTGGACAAGGCCGGCACGGCTCAGGTGGGAGAGGGCACGCAGGCTGGCCAGTACCAGTCGCACCAGGTCACTGGAGCGCTGGAAGGGGTGTTCCAGCTCTCCCACCGGGGTGGCCAGCCAATGGGTAAGCGGGTGGCCGCTTGCCTCGCTGATCAGGGCTTGCCGGTCCAGATCGACAGCCACAAAGCGGGCAGCATGCCGTTGGTCACGCTGGAAGCCTTGCAGTATGCGGGCTTCGTGGCATAGCCAGTAATCGGCTGCAGGATAATCGGCGGACAGGCGCTTGCACCAGCGCTCGGTATCGCGCTGGCTCAGGAACTTGTCGAGTTGTATGGGCCGCTCTGGCGGTAGGTTGTCTTCTATCTTGTCGGTCATGGCGGTGGATCATGAGGCCCAGCTCTGTTGGCGGGCTTGGCGGCGATTATGGCAGCAAAAAGCCGGGTTGGAACCCGGCTTTACCATGATCAGCGTTTTGCACCTTCCGGCAAGACGATGTTGACCTCCAGAACGTCGTAATCATCCTGACGCTCCAAGGATACCTTGATGTCATCCTGGCCAACCGAAACATACTTGGAAATGACGGCGATCAGCTCTTGCTGCAAGGCTGGCAGGTAGTCTGGACCACCCCGCCCGGCGCGCTCGTGCGCCAGGATGATCTGCAGCCGCTCGCGGGCCACAGAGGCCGATTTCTTCTTGGTACCGAGCAGGTAATCGAGGAAAGACATGGATTAACCTCCGAACAGGCGCTTGAGCCAGCCTTGCTTGGGCGCTTCGATAAAGCGCAGGGGCTTATCCTCACCCAGAAAGCGGGCCACAACATCTTTATAGGCCTCGGCGACCTCGGAACCCTCAAGGTGTACGGCAGGGGTACCACTGTTGGATGCTTGCAACACCGACTCGGATTCGGGGATGACGCCGATCAGGGGAATGCGCAGCAGGTGCTGTATGTCGTCCAGCGACAACATTTCGCCGGCATCCACACGCTTGGGGGCGTAGCGGGTGATCAGCAGGTGTGCCTTGAGTGTCTGGCCTTCCTCTGCCTTGCGCGACTTCGCATCGAGTATGCCCAGGATGCGATCGGAATCACGTACCGAGGACACTTCGGGGTTGGTGACGACCAGGGCTTCGTCAGCAAAGTAGAGGGCCAGCAAGGCACCTGTCTCGATACCGGCAGGCGAGTCGCAGATGATGTAGTCAAAGCCGTCTGCAGCCATCTCCTTCAGCACTTTTTCTACGCCTTCGCGGGTAAGAGCTTCCTTGTCACGCGTTTGGGATGCGGGCAGTACGAACAGGTTGTCGCAGTGCTTGTCCTTGATCAGTGCCTGCTTGAGCGAGGCTTCGCCTTGGATGACATTGATGAAGTCATAGACCACGCGACGCTCGCAACCCATGATGAGGTCGAGGTTGCGCAGGCCGACGTCAAAGTCGATGACGGCGACTTTCTTGCCGCGTAGCGCCAGGCCGGAGGCGAAGCTCGCACTGGTAGTGGTTTTACCTACTCCCCCCTTGCCGGAGGTGACGACGATGATTTTTGCCACGTTAGGTTTCCCGTGAATTTGAGTAAGGTTTTCAGTCCAGCTTCAAGGCTTCGATGACCAGTTTGTTGCCGTCGAGCCTGACTTGCGCGGCACGACCCTTGATACTTTGTGGCAGTGGCTCGTCCAAGGAGCGATACACGCCAGCTACCGAGAGCAACTCGGCTTCCATGCAATGGGTGAAGATGCGGGCCTCGCTATTGCCCCGTGCGCCGGCCAGTGCGCGGCCACGCAGGGGGGCATAGACATGGACATTGCCATCAGCGATGACCTCGGCACCATGGCTGACCAGCGCCAGTACGATCAGGTCGCCGCCACGGGCATAGACTTGCTGCCCGCTGCGGACAGGCTTGTCTATGATCAGCGATTGCTGTGCAGGCGCAGCGGCGGGGGGGTCACGCGGTTCAGCCGGCAGATCGCGCGCGGCAGTATCGGGCATGACCACCAAGCCAGCGTTGCTGGCTTCGCTCAGGATGGCAGCAGCGCCCCCACGGACGGCGATAGGCTGCAAACCGGCCCGGCGGAGCAGGGCGACCAAACCGGACAGATCCAGCGCTGTGGCTGTGCTGGGCCAGTCGGTCAGATCCAGGATAGCGGCGTCGCCCCCAAAAAAATCGCTGCGCCCCGCAAGCTTTTTCTCCAGCGCAGCATCAAGCTCGGCCAGATTGGCGGTTTTGGGGGCAAAGGCGATCAGGTTGAGCGCGGCGCTCTTGATCTCGAAGGGCGCAATACTGCGTTGGGGGGCCGGCTTGACGGAGGCGGTCATTGAAGTCGCTCGGCGGCGGCGGTCAGTGGAAAAATTGATGCCGAGTTTACTCGTTTCGCGGTGCTGCGTTCAACAGATGGTGCTGTGGATAACTTTGTGGGTAAAAACACCCGATATGCGCTGTCAAGCCGAACTTGCATGAAAAAAGCACCGGTTATCGAATTTTCCGTAAAATCGTCCATATATATCAATGGCTTGTGATGGTTTTGGGTGCGGCGCCCGTGTTGCGCCGCGTTGACTCAACATCTATGACCAGTGGATAAGTGATGGCGCATGTACTGATCAGAGCGTGCGTCTTTCCAGCAATGCCTGTGCCAAGGTGCTGCTATCAACATGCTCCAGCTCCCCCCCCGAGGGCAGACCGCGCGCGATGCGGCTAACCCGCAGGCCCTGAGCGCGCAGGAACTCGGACAGGTAGTGGGCGGTAGCTTCGCCTTCGACGGTAAAGTTGGTGGAGAGGATGACTTCCTCCACCTTGCCATCCTGGGCGCGGGCCAGCAGCTTTTCGAAATGGATATCACCAGGCCCTACGCCATCCAGCGGCGAAAGCCGCCCCATCAGGACAAAGTACCGACCCTGGAAAACCTGAGTCTGTTCCATGCGCAACAGATCGGCCGGCATCTCGACGACACATAGCTGGGCTTCGTTTCGCACAGGGTCGCTGCAGAGTTCGCAGATGTCGAGTTCGGTAAAGGTATTGCAGTGCTGGCAGTGTTTGAGCTTGGTCAGGGCATCGGCCAGCGCATGGGCGAGCTCGGCTGCACCGGCCTGATTGCGCTGCAACAAGTGGTAGGCCATGCGCTGAGCAGATTTCGGACCAACGCCTGGCAGGACCCGCAGGGCATCAATAAGCTGGTTGAGGGAAGAGGGGGTTTTCATTGGCGGTATAGCCTGCGTAGCTGTCGATGGCGCCAATTGAACAACTGACGGATGATCAGAAGGCTCAGCCAACCCGTACCGGGCAGGCGAGGGGTAAAGCGCAATTCGTCGGATAACTCGCAGCCCTGGGGCAGGGGTGTAACAAGGCGGGTATGCGCCCATAGCCGCTGACTGAACAGCACCGAGTTTTCCTCAAAGCCATCGTGATGGATAGCATTGAAACTGAGGTCGTCGTAATCCACCGGGATCAAGCCGAACATCAGTAGCCAGCATCGACCCAGACGGGTGTGCAGCGGCAACTCCTGCAACTGCGCTGGCAACGGTGCAGGGAAGCGCATGCTCAGCCAGGGGTGCAGTTCGGCATTGACGCCTGCTGGCGTGAGCACACCAGCCAGCACCGTGCTGGCACTGGCCGGTAGGTAGGTGCGGAACGCCAGCTGATAGCGTCCTTGCTTCATGCTTAGAAGGGCAGCTTCATGCCTGGTGGCAGATTCAGGCCTGCGGTAAAGCCTGCCATCTTTTCCTGCGAGGTTTGCTCGGCCTTGCGCAGGGCGTCGTTGAAGGCCGCTGCGATCAGGTCCTCCAGCATTTCCTTGTCATCATCGACCACACTCTGGTCGATGCTGATGCGACGAACCAAGTGGTGGCAGTTCATCACGATCTTGACCATGCCGGCGCCAGACTGGCCTTCGACTTCGACGTTGGCCAGCTCTTCCTGGGCCTTTTTCATATTGTCCTGCATTTGCTGGGCTTGCTTCATCAGATTGCCCAGGCCGCCTTTGTTGAACATTGGCTACTCCTTGATACGTATGGGTGAAAGGGCGCGCTTAGAGGGGATCTGAGCGCGGCTGTATGGAATCGGGTAGAACGATGGCGCCGAAATCGGCAATCATTGTCTGCACGAAAGGATCGCTATTGATGGCGCTGGTTGCCTCAGCCAGCCGGGCCTGCTTTTCGCGCTGCTGCATGGCTGCAGGAGTCGCTTCACTGCCACCGCCTACGCTGATGCTGACATGGGCTGGCTGGCCGAAGTATTGACTTAAGGTGTGCTCCAGCCGTTCGCGATAATCGGGACCGGCAACCACCTTGTGCTCATCCGGCACGATCAGCTTGAAGCGCAGGCCATCGTACTCTGCCAGTTGGGCGTGATGTGCCAGCATGCCGGCTTTGCCGCCCAAGGTCAGGCGCGTTACCAAGCTGGCCCAGTCGCCGTCGAAGCTGATGGGGGCTGTAGCGGCCTGGGGAGGCTGGGCAGCCACCGCTTCATCAGGAAAGGGGGCGGGTGGCGGCGGCTCGTCTGCCGGTGGGGCATCCTGCCAAGGCGTCGTGTCGGTTGCCGGAGCAATGGGCTTGGGTGTGGCGGGCTCGGGGACTACCTGCGCTTCGACCTTGGCTGACGGGTTTGCCGGCGTGGGTGCCGTTGCCTGTTTCTGCTGTATGGCCGGAGCGACTTGCGTGGACATGACACTTGCCTGCGGCGTATCTGCTACTTGCGGCTTTGCAGGCCGGGCGGCAACGGTTTTGTTGCTGGGCGCAAAGGCCAGCATACGCAGCAGTGTCATGCTCAGCCCGGCGAATTCATCGGGGGCGAGGCCTAGGTCGCGTCGGCCTTGCAGGGCGATCTGGTAGTAAAGCTGGATGTCCTCGGGGGTGAACAAGCTGCTCAAGGCGTGGAGGGCAGCATGCTGAGGATGATCGGCTGGGATGGCGGCCGGCACGGCCAGCAGTACAGCGAGCTGATGCAACAGTGAAGCGAGCTCCTGCAGCGCGGCATCACTGCCCACGCCACGGGTGGCCAGTTGCTCGGTTGCGGCCATCAGGCCGGGGCCATCCTGCGCTGCCAGATGTTGTAGCAACTCGTGTAGATAGGATTGGTCCACAGCACCCAGCATGGCGCGTACGCCGGCTTCCTCGACCTTGCCACCACCATAGGCGATGGCTTGATCCAGCAGCGACAGGGCATCGCGCATGGAACCGGCGGCAGCATGGCCCAGCAGGGTCAGTGCGCCGGGCTCATAGCTTATGGGCTCCGCTTCCAATACATGCTGCAGGTGGCTGCTGACCTGTTGCGGCAGCATTTGTCGTAGCGAGAACTGCAAACAACGGGACAGAACGGTAACAGGCACCTTCTGCGGATCGGTGGTGGCCAGGATGAACTTGACGTGTCCTGGTGGTTCCTCCAGTGTCTTCAGCATGGCATTGAAGGCACTCTTGGATAGCATGTGCACTTCGTCGATGATGTAGACCTTGAAGCGTCCCTGGGTGGGGGCATACTGGGCGTTGTCCAGTACTTCGCGGATATTATCTATGCCGGTGTTGGACGCAGCATCGATCTCCAGCAGATCAACAAAGCGTCCAGCATCGATTTGCCGACAGGCGTCACAACTGCCACAGGGCGTGGCGGTAATGCCGGTTTCGCAGTTAAGCGATTTGGCCAGTATGCGGGCAATGGTGGTCTTGCCCACCCCGCGGGTGCCGGTGAGCAGGTAGGCGTGATGCAGGCGCTGGTTTTCCAGTGCATTGCTCAGGGCCTTTACCACATGCTCCTGGCCGACCAGCGTGGCAAAGGATTTGGGTCGCCATTTGCGGGCGAGAACTTGATAGGTCATGTCGGCGATTCTAGCAGATGCGTACCGGCAGGCTGATTGAAGGAGTGCAGAAGTTACATGACTGAGACCTCACCACCACGCCAGGATGACGATCCTGAGCCATTGCCCCCTATCGCACCGGAGCCGGAAGCCTGTTGCGGCAGTGGTTGCGATCCTTGCATCTTCGATTTCTATAGCGAGGAGCTGCAGGAGTATCGACTCAAGCATGCGCAATGGCTGCTGCGGCAGAATGAAAGGACGGGCACTAAACTTATATAGCAAATTTCGACCACCACACCCTCGAACGCCCCGCTTGCGGGGCGTTTTGCCTGGTTTTTGAGGTTTTCTCGGTTTTTTTGCAGGGCGTGATGTTCCGCCGCACGCGAGTTGGCGCGGGTTTTGGCTGGGAAGCGATAAAAAGAGGGTGTTGCGGAGATATTACAGATCAGCGACTTAGGCGTGTTGGTGCGGAAAGTAGCGGAATTTTGCGGAGGAGGTGTTGACGGGT